>NZ_CP118982.1 GCF_029024965.1 Staphylococcus equorum | reverse complement strand
ATGATTAAACTCCAACTTTCATAAATTTTAAAAGTTATACACAAAAACAACAGGCTTAAATAAAACTAATCACAGCATGTTGATAATTATCCACAAGTTACACACAATCAGTGGATAACTATTTACTAACTATGATTTATACACAGCTGTTTAGTATATAATTCAATAAAGTAAACCCTGTATCTATCAATATTTACATGACTTATCCACACAATTATACTTTTTAACAATGACCAATGTCAAATGGCTGTGAATATGTTGTTAAAACGTAGATGACCTTGTTAATAACATATATATTATCCACAAAAATAGAAAACTTAACTGTGCATAAGTGGATAACTTAGAGGAACAAACAGTATATCAAAAATTTAGCCATTTGTGAGCTTGGGAAATAATTTATAAAGATTGTATGGAAAATGTATAAAGAAAAATGTATAAAGAAAAATGAAGGTAATGCGGTTTATTTTTTAGATAGTGATATTTCTACTATAATAGGGTGAAGTTAGGGAATTTATAATTCAACACTTCCTTATATGCAATTGAATTTGGAAGTGTTTTGATTTTGCCTATAAAATTGCAAAGACTCAAATTGATGCTTGCTTTATAAAATATATTTTGTTATATTGTAGAAGTTGCTTGAATTATGACTAGAAATTAATAACAGTTAAATCAAGACTTAAGAGCAGAAGCGTATATTAATTTATCTATTATAATAGTTAGATAACCGAATAAAGATGGAGGTGTTTTTGCATGGTAAAACGTACTTATCAACCAAATAAACGTAAACATAGTAAAGTTCATGGTTTCAGAAAACGCATGAGCACAAAAAATGGTCGTAAAGTTTTGGCGCGTCGTCGTCGTAAAGGCCGCAAAGTACTATCAGCATAAGATCACTGACTCATCAGTGGTCTTTTTTTTGGTTTTAATGAAGGAAAATGACAGGAAATTACGTTAATTTTCGTTAGTAATTTAAGAAAATTAGTGATATAGATTAAACATATATAAAACATAATACATCTAATGAAGAGATAAGTGAGTGATGGTTGGTGGAAAAAGCGTATCGAATTAAAAAAAATGGTGATTTTCAATTTATTTATAAAAAAGGGAAATCAGTCGCTAATAGACAATTTGTAGTATACACAAAACCCAACAAAAATTTAGAACATTTCCGCCTAGGAATAAGTGTTTCTAAAAAAATAGGTAATGCTGTAGTCAGAACCCGTATTAAGAGAGCTATTCGTGAAAACTTCAAGGTACACAAAGAAGACATGATACCATTAGATATTGTAGTAATAGCGAGGAAGCCAGCTAAAGATATGGATACGTTACAAATTCAAGCGAGTCTTGAACATGTATTGAAAATAGCCAAGGCTTTTAATAAGCGTATCTAAGTAGGGTAGGGGAGCGGTTAATTAGACTATCGTTAGTCTAACCTCAGACAAACCTAAGACTAACTGTGTATTTTTTCAATCAAGATGTTCGCTTTTTGATAGGAAACTCTTTACAATATTATAATGATAAAATTTAGACAATAAAGGAGGCGAGATGGATGATGGATTTAGATACAATAACGAGTATATCCACGCCAATGGGCGAAGGTGCGATAGGTATTGTACGTTTATCTGGTGCTGATGCAGTTAACGTTGCTGACAAGTTATTTAAAGGAAAACAAAAACTTGTAGACGTAACATCTCATACAATTAATTATGGTCATATTATTGACCCGGAATCAGAAGAAGTTATAGAGGAAGTAATGGTTTCTGTGCTACGTGCACCGAAGACTTTTACCCGTGAAGATATTGTTGAAATCAACTGTCACGGTGGTATTTTAACAATTAATAGAGTGCTTGAATTAACAATGAGTAATGGGGCACGTATGGCTGAGCCAGGAGAATTTACGAAACGTGCGTTCTTAAATGGACGTATTGATTTATCTCAAGCGGAAGCGGTAATGGATTTTATTCGTTCTAAAACCGATCGTGCATCAAAAGTTGCAATGAATCAAATAGAAGGCCGTTTGAGTGATATGATTAAGCGACAGCGACAATCCATTCTCGAAATCCTTGCACAAGTCGAAGTTAATATAGATTACCCAGAATATGATGACGTAGAGGACGCTACTACAGAATTTTTATTAGGTAAATCAAGTGAAATTAAAGAAGAGATTAATAAATTATTAGAAACTGGTACGCAAGGTAAGATTATGAGAGAAGGTTTGTCTACAGTAATTGTCGGTAAACCGAATGTTGGTAAATCATCAATGCTTAATAATCTAATCCAAGATAATAAAGCTATTGTTACAGAAGTGCCAGGAACGACACGAGATACATTAGAAGAATACGTTAACGTTCGAGGTGTACCACTAAGATTAGTAGACACAGCAGGTATTCGTGAAACTGAAGATATTGTAGAGCGCATAGGTGTTGAACGTTCTCGAAAAGCATTGGGCGAGGCTGACTTAATCTTATTTGTATTAAATTATAACGAAGCGCTCTCTGAAGAAGACCGTAAACTTTATGAAGTAATCAAAAATGAAGACGCGATTGTTATTGTAAATAAAATGGATTTAGATAAACAATTGGATATAGATGAAGTTAAAGCAATGGTTGGAGATATGCCGTTAATCCAAACTTCTATGTTAAAGCAAGAAGGAATAGATCAATTAGAAATACAGATTAGAGATTTATTCTTTGGTGGCGATGTTCAAAATCAAGATATGACGTATGTATCTAATTCAAGGCATATTTCATTGTTAAAAGAGGCTAGGAATACAATTCAAGATGCAATAGATGCAGCAGAATCAGATATACCAATGGATATGATTCAAATTGACTTAACGAGAACTTGGGAAATATTAGGTGAAATCATCGGAGAATCCGCAAGTGATGAATTGATAGATCAATTATTTAGTCAGTTCTGTTTAGGAAAATAATAAGGAGGAAAATAGTATGGCTCAAGAATATGATGTAATAGTAATAGGAGCCGGGCATGCTGGTATTGAAGCAGGACTTGCTTCAGCTCGACGTGGTGCAAAAACGCTGATGTTAACAATTAACTTAGATAATATCGCGTTTATGCCATGTAATCCATCAGTTGGTGGACCGGCAAAAGGAATCGTCGTGCGTGAAATAGATGCCTTAGGTGGACAAATGGCCAAAACGATTGATAAAACGCACATTCAAATGCGTATGTTAAACACGGGTAAAGGCCCAGCAGTGAGAGCATTACGTGCACAAGCAGATAAAGTATTGTATCAACAAGAAATGAAAAAAGTAATTGAAGATGAAGAAAACCTTGATATTATGCAAGGCATGGTAGATGACTTAATGATTGAAGATGATGTGATTAAAGGCGTACGTACTAATATTGGAACAGAATACTGGGCAGAGGCAGTTATTATTACAACAGGTACATTTTTACGTGGTGAAATCATCTTAGGAAACATGAAATATTCAAGTGGCCCTAACCACCAATTACCATCTATTTCATTAGCTGATAATTTAAGAAACCTTGGCTTCGAAGTTGTTAGATTTAAGACAGGTACACCACCTCGTGTAAATGCGAAAACAATTGATTATTCTAAAACTGAAATCCAACCAGGTGACGATGTAGGTAGAGCGTTTAGTTTTGAAACTACTGAATACATCTTAGATCAATTACCATGTTGGTTAACATATACAAATGCTGATACACACCAAGTGATTGATGATAATTTACATCTATCAGCAATGTATTCAGGAATGATTAAAGGTACAGGTCCAAGATATTGTCCATCAATTGAAGATAAATTTGTGCGTTTCAACGATAAACCACGTCACCAATTATTCTTAGAACCAGAAGGACGTAATACGAATGAAGTTTACGTACAAGGATTATCTACAAGTCTTCCAGAACATGTACAAAGACAAATGGTAGAAACAATCCCTGGTCTAGAAAAAGCAGACATGATGCGTGCAGGATATGCAATTGAATACGATGCACTCGTACCTACACAATTATGGCCAACACTTGAAACTAAAAAAATCAAAAACTTGTACACTGCTGGTCAAATCAACGGTACATCAGGTTATGAAGAAGCGGCTGGACAAGGTATTATGGCTGGTATTAATGCAGCAGCTAGAGTACAAAATAAAGATGAAGTTGTATTAAGCCGTTCTGACGCATATATCGGTGTATTAATTGATGATCTTGTTACGAAAGGTACAAATGAACCTTACCGTTTATTAACTTCTCGTGCAGAGTACCGTCTATTAATAAGACATGATAACGCAGATTTACGTCTAACTGATTTAGGTCATGAATTAGGAATGATTTCTGAAGAGCGTTATGCACGTTTTAATGCAAAACGAGACATGATAAAATCAGAACAAGAACGTTTAGCTAGCATCCGAGTGAAACCACATGATCGCGTTCAAGAAATTATTGAAGCACAAGGTGGTTCTCGCTTGAAAGATGGTATTTTAGCATTAGAATTGTTACGTCGTCCTGAAATGACTTACGACCTAATTCTTGAAATTCTGGATGAATCACATGTACTTCCATCTGATGTTGAAGAACAAGTAGAAATTCAAACGAAATACGAAGGCTACATCAACAAGTCGTTACAACAAGTTGAAAAAGTAAAACGTATGGAAGAGAAAAAAATTCCAGAAGACTTAGATTACAGTGTGGTAGATAGTTTAGCGACTGAAGCGCGTGAAAAATTAACAGAAGTTAAGCCATTAAACATTGCGCAAGCTTCTCGTATATCTGGTGTGAATCCAGCTGATATCTCAATTTTACTTGTTTTTCTTGAACAAGGAAAAATCCAAAGGGTGAAAAATTAAGATGAGTGTAGAATGGTTAACTAAGCAACTCAGTACACAAGGAATAGAACTTTCTGAAGAACAACAACGACAATTTCAAACGTATTATCAAATGCTTGTTGAATGGAATAAAAAAATAAATTTAACAAGTATCACTGAAGAACATGAAGTGTATTTGAAACATTTTTATGATTCAATTGCGCCAAGTTTTTATACGGATTTGACTAAAGAATTAACAATCTGTGATATAGGTGCTGGTGCTGGTTTCCCAAGCATTCCTTTGAAAATTATTTATCCGAATTTAAAAGTTACAATTGTAGATTCGTTAAATAAACGTATAAAATTTTTGAATCAATTAGCGGAAGCGCTAGACCTTGAAAACGTAAATTTCGTGCATGATCGTGCCGAAACGTTTGGCAAAGGAGTCTACAGGGAGTCTTATGATATTGTAACTGCACGTGCTGTTGCTAGACTTTCAGTATTAAGTGAATTGTGTCTGCCTTTAGTTAAGAAAGGCGGTCAATTCATCGCTTTAAAATCTTCTAAAGGTGAAGAAGAATTAGAAGAAGCACGTTTCGGTTTAGGTATCTTGGGTGGTAAAGTTCGAGAAACAATTTCATATGAATTGCCAGAAGAAGCAGGCGAGAGACAAATGATCCTTATAGACAAGAGAAGTCAGACACCTAAGAAGTATCCTAGAAAACCAGGAACACCGAATAAGTCTCCATTGCTTAACAAGTAAATGCAAATCAATACAATTAATTTAGAGGGAGCGCATGGAAAATGAAGAAACCTTTTTCTAAATTATTTGGTTTAAAGAACAAAGATGACATTGTTGGTTATATTGAAGAAGATCATAATAATAGCGTCGAATCTATTCATATCGAACGTATTGTGCCAAACCGTTATCAACCAAGACAAGTATTTGAGCCAAATAAGATAAAAGAACTCGCAGAATCAATAGAAGAACATGGTTTGTTACAGCCTATCGTCGTACGTCCAATAGAAGAAGATATGTTTGAAATTATTGCTGGTGAACGTAGATTTAGAGCGTTTCAATCACTTGGTAAAACACACGCAGAAGTCATTATTAGATATTTAGATGATGAAGAGACTGCAGTGGTTGCACTTATTGAAAATATTCAACGTGAAAACCTATCTGTCGTTGAAGAAGCGGAAGCATATAAAAAGTTATTGGAAATCGGGGATACCACACAGAGTGAATTAGCTAAAAGTGTTGGTAAAAGTCAAAGTTTCATAGCTAATAAACTGCGTTTATTAAAATTAGCACCTAAAGTCATCGAACGTTTACGTGAAGGTAAGATTACTGAACGTCACGCTCGTGCAATGTTAAGTTTGTCAGAAGAAAATCAAGAAATAATGGTTGAAACTGTTATTAGCCAGAAGCTAAATGTAAAACAAACAGAAGCACGAGTGAAACAAAAAGTTGGCCCTGAAAAGGTGACGGCTCAAACATTTGGATTTGAAAAAGACTTAACTGACGCACGTGATGCAGTTGGTAAAAGTCTTGAAAGTATTGAAAAAAGCGGTATTAAGTATGAACATCAAGCTAAAGATCATGACGACTATTATGAAATAAAGATTAAATTATACAAACGTTAATATAACCAAAATAAAACAATCTGGGAAATAGATCCTAGATTAAATCACTGACTGTTAGAATCCTAGTTGGAAATCTAACAGTCTTTTTTATGTTTAAATTTTATTAAGTTAATATAAAAATTCCATTGTAATATTGTGATAAATCAGAAACTGTGATTAAATTAAGAAAACGCTTACACATTATCTAAAGGGGGGGATGATAATATGATCACGTTTATCGTATCTATTATTTTATTAGTTATAGGTTATTTCACTTATGGTAAATACATCGATAAGATGTTTGGCACAAAAGTAGAACGACCGACGCCAGCATTTCATCAAAGGGACGATGTCGATTACTTACCGATGAAGACATCATCTAATTCACTGATTCAGTTATTAAACATCGCTGGTGTTGGTCCTATTTTCGGACCAATTATGGGAGCACTTTATGGGCCTGTCGCATTTATTTGGATTGTTGTGGGTTGTATTTTTGCAGGGGCGGTTCACGACTATTTAACTGGGATGATTTCAATCAGAAATAAAGGCGCTCATTTACCTGAGCTTGCTGGTAAGTTTTTAGGAAAAGTGATGAAACACTTTGTTAATATTTTTTCTATTTTATTATTACTTTTAACAGGGACAGTATTTGTTACAAGCCCGGCATTATTATTACATAATTTATTAGACGGACGTATTGCATTAGGTATCATTATTTTTGTTATCTTTATTTATTACGTTCTTTCTACAATTTTACCTATTGATAAAATTATTGGTCGTATTTATCCAATATTTGGGGCATTATTATTAATCAGTGCGGTTGGTATAGGGTTCCGTCTTATTCAAACGGGCGCACCGATTCCAGAAATTAATTTAAAAAACATGCATCCTGATGGGGCGTCTATTTTCCCATTATTATTCTTCACGATTACTTGTGGGGCATTATCTGGTTTCCATGCGACTCAAACACCAATTATTTCTAGAACAACGAAAAAAGAAAATAATGGTCGTTTTATCTTTTACGGCATGATGATTGCTGAAGGGATTATCGCTATGATTTGGGCAGCAGCAGGCATGAGTCTATTTAATGGTTACAATGGACTTAGTGATGTATTAGCCCGTGGTGAGGCAGCATTAGTGGTAAGTGAAGCTTCTCATCTATTATTAGGTTCTGTATTTGGAACAATGGCAGTGTTAGGCGTAATCATCTTACCGATTACAAGTGGGGACACATCTTTCCGTAGTGCTAGAATGATTATTGCGGATTATTTAAATTATGGTCAACGTAGTGTTGTCAAAAGAATTATCGTAGCTGCACCATTATTTGTAATTAGTTTCGGTTTGACTCAAGTAGATTTCACAGTACTTTGGCGTTATTTCTCTTGGGCTAACCAAACAACTGCCACTGTTGCGTTATGGGTCGGGGCTATGTATCTACTCATGGCTAAAAAGAATTTCTGGGTTGCAGCAATACCAGCCGTGTTCATGACATGGAATATATTTACGTATATTCTTAGTCAGCCAATTGGTTTAGGATTAGATCTTACATTAAGCTATGTGTTAGCGTTTGGCCTGACGATACTATGGATTCTGTACTTTGGTTATCAATATAAGAAAATCACTGCAGGTGAAGAATTTGAATTAGATCACCAAATTCAATATCAGCAACAAACAACTTAAGTTTTTATATTGGCAGTATTTGGATGATAGTTAGTTAGTCTTTAGGGAGCGGAATACGGAATCAGATTTTGATTTCTATCTCGCTCCCTTTGTGATGTCTAAAGGTAGTCTTAAAAACATTGATATCATAGGTGTAAAAGCATTTTGACAATTGAAAAGGTGCATATGTCAAAGAACTTTGGTAGTCTAATAATGATTTCCATATTAATCTCAAGTCAAAGGAGCATGACAATGAATTTAGGTTCTCAAATTAAGTATTTCAGACAGCGTGATTATTTATCTCAAGAAGATTTAGCAGAGAAATTATATGTTTCACGACAAACAATTTCTAATTGGGAGAATGATAAGAGTTATCCAGATGTTCATAATTTACTTATGCTTAGTTCATTGTTTGATGTTTCTTTAGACGATTTAGTCAAAGGAGACGTGGAGATTATGGAACAGAAATTAAAGCAAACGAACTTTAACTTGTGGTCACATTTAATGGTGTGGCCGATGTTATTAGCAGCGATTTTATTTGGTCCAGCAATTTATTATTGGGGAACGATTGGCATAGTCATTGAGGTTGTGCTATTTATTATTGCGATGTACGCTTCTATCAAAATAGATTTAATTAAGAAGTCTAATAATATGCAAACTTACGATCGAATCGTAGCTTTTATGAAGGGTGAAGATCCTAATGAGGTTAATACTACAAAACTAAGAAATACCCTAACATTTATATATACCTTCGTATTAACCGTAGGCGGTTTTTTAATCATTATGTTATTAAGTATGTATTTTTTTAAATAAAAAATATAGTAAAAGCATCTTTCAAATTTTGAGAGATGCTTTTTTATGTAAACGGGACTGAATGAACTTTTTAGTGTTTTTATAACTTCCATTAAGAATTATCGCAATAAAGATTTGAATGACCAGTTTAGTAGTAATCAACTCCCTACAATTTAATAAATATATTTGTAGATTATGTACATAATGAAATACCTTAAAAATCAAGATACATGCATGCTTATCGGTATTCATTTCAAAAAAGTATCATTAATATCAAGGGAATTTTTACATTTAAATTGCATTTGATTTAAAAGAGTAAAAAACTACCTTAATTTAAGAAAGCGTTTACAAATAATAAATAAGGTGATATATTAACGTTAATTTGGTTAGTTAAATTAACAAACCAACTAAAATAAGGGGGAATTGCTAAAAGTTAACGCGTAAAAATAACTATACATATTACTGGTTTGGACATTCTAATTTATGAATAGTTGTTTTGTTAATCATCTATGAGCAGACATACATTAAAAATTAATGGGGTGGGGTTATGTCCGATAGTTATGATTCTAAACAAAGTGATAAGAATGAACGATTAGGAATGCCAGAAAAACTTACTTTTGGTATCGGGGATTTTGGAGCAAATTATAGTTGGACCTTTATTGCATCTTTTATAATAATTTATATGACTGATGTAGTGGGAATTGCTGGTGCTGTTATCGGTACTATCATTCTAATTTGTCGATTTGCAGATGGTTTTTCGGATTTGTTTATGGGAAGTATTATTGACAATACAAATACAAAGATGGGCAAGGCCAAGCCATGGGTATTTTGGACTGCTCCTATATTAGGTATTTTAACAATTTTATTATTTAACGTGCCACAATCACTTGGAGATACTGGAAAAATCACTTATATATTCGTAGTATACTCCTTGATATCAGTCGTTTTTTACACTGCTAATAACGTTGCGTATTCTTCACTTGTGTCGTTTATGACAAAGAATGAAACTGACCGTGTTTCATTGGGAAGTATTCGTTTTATTTTTGCTAACTTAAGTGTGTTGTGTATTACGACATTTACCACATTTTTAGTTAATGGATTTGGTGGTGGTCAACAAGGTTGGACGGTTACATCTATTATTTACGGGGCATTATGTGCTATACCATTAATGATTGCAGGATATTTTGTAACAGAAAGAAACGTTGCGACTAAGAAATATGACCACGTTGATAAAAAAGGTGTCAAAAAACAAAAAAAACGCATACCTTTTACATTAATTATAAAAACATTAATAACAGAAAAATACTTTCTTATTACTATTGTTTTATATTTACTATGGTATTTACGTCAAACAGATAATAGCATGAGAATATATTATGCTACGTATATTTTTAACGATGAAAATGTTATGGCACTTTTAAGTTTTTCTACTTTAATCCCAACAATTTTAGGTTTACTTCTTGCAGCTAAATTTTCAGAAAAGGTTGGAATTAAGAAAAGTATCATTATTGGTTTAGTAATATCAATTATTTCTTATATCATTATGAGTTTGTTCTCGGAAAACTTAACTATGTTAGTTATAGGTTTAGTTATAAATGGTATAGGAATCGTACCATTTACTGCTGCACTAAGTGGTATTGTTGCAGATATTGGCGATATTATATATTGGAAAACAGGAGTTCCAGTACAAGGCTCAGTGTTTAGTTTGGCTAGTGCTGGGATGAAAATCGGATCCGGTCTACAGTCAGCTATTGTAGGGTGGTCATTGTCTATCGGTGGTTATGTCGCAGGAGCTTCAATACAATCTGAAAGTACTATTTTTGCCATAAAATCGATGCAAATATACTTTCCGTTTTTAATGGTTACACTAATAATGATTGTCACATTCTTTTTAAATTATGAAAAATTCATAGGTAAAGTTAAGGACCAAATAAGAAATAATGAAGTGGGAGAATTGAGAAATAAACAAATATATAAATAAGCGGAGGTTATATTATGTCAAAAAAATTATATGTAGCTAAAACAGGATCAGATTTTGCTAAAGGGTCTGAGGATGAGCCATTATTAACAATTAACAAAGCGGCTTCGCTTGCGTTACCAGGGGATACTGTAATCGTTCATGAAGGCGTATATAGAGAAGAAATAAACGACATAAATTCAGGATTAAGCGAGTCTTGCAGAATTACATTTGAAAGTGCAAAAAATGAAAAAGTTACTATAAAAGGCTCTGAAGAAATAAACGATTGGCATCTTGTAGAAGGAAATATATGGAAAGTAGAAGTGCCTAATCAATTATTCAAAACATTTAATCCGTTTTCAGTGAAATTATTTGGTGATTGGCTTGAGGTTGATAATAACCAGACTTTAGGGCAAGTATATTTAAATGGTTATGCACTATTTGAAGTAAGTACTTTTGAGAGATTGAAAAATCCACAAAAAATCGAAAAAGTATTTGATCATTGGACTGAAAAAGAAGTTGATTTTGATTACGCTGATTTATCGACATTTTTATGGTATGCGGAAGTAAATGAAAATAGTACTACAATTTACGCTAATTTTCAAAACAATAATCCAAATGAAGAATTAATAGAAATAAACGTCAGAGAACATGTATTTTCGCCAAATCAAACACATACTAATTATATAACGATTCGTAATTTTGAATTAGCGCATGCTGCAACACAATGGTCTCCACCTACAGCTAAACAAACTGGTTTGATTGATACGAATTGGAGTAAAAAATGGATCGTAGAAAATAATTATATACATGATTCAATGTGTAGTGGTGTTTCAATTGGTAAAGAGATATCTACCGGACAAAACTTTAGTTCAATTAGAAAAGATAAACCTGGCTATCAATACCAAATAGAAACAGTTTTTAGTGCTGTTAACGCTGATTGGAATAAAGAAACAATAGGATCACACATTATTAGAAATAATAAAATTAGCGATTGTGGACAAAATGCTATTGTGGGACATTTAGGGTGCGCTTTTAGTGAAATATATAATAACCACATCTTTAATATTGGTAATAGAAGAGCGTTTTTCGGATATGAAATTGCCGGTATTAAACTACATGCGGCTTTAGATACACAAGTTTATAATAATTACGTTCATAACTGCTCTTTAGGTATGTGGTTTGATTGGCAAACTCAAGGAACAAGAATTAGTAAAAATATATTTAATGAAAATACAAGGGATCTTTTTGTAGAAGTGACAAGCGGACCTTATCTCGTCGATAATAATATATTAACTGCTGATTACGCTTTAGATAATCATGCACAAGGTGGTGCTTACGTTAATAATATTATTAACGGTGAAATGGTTCATAGATTGATGCTAGATAGATCAACGCCTTATCATGTGCCACATAGTACATTAGTCGCTGGATTTGCTCCAGTCTATGGAGGAGACGATAGATTCTACAATAATATATTTATAGGGAAAAATGCTGTAAATAATATTGGAACGGAACTGTATAATGGTTATACAACATCTTTAGAAGAATATAAGTATTTGGTCTCTCAAGAAGAAGGAGATCACCAAGCGTATCATAAAATAAAACAACCTGTTTTTATTAACAATAATGCTTATTTCAATAAAGCCAAACACTTTGAAAAAGAAGAAAATAATTTAATAGATGAGAACTTTAATCCTGCATTATCTTTAGAAGAAGAATCAGAAGGTTTATATCTTAACATTTCATTACCACCATCATTTTTTGAAATTAAAGGAGAAACCCAATCAAGTGATACTTTACCTAAAGTAAGACTAGTAGATGCAGACTTTGAAAGTCCGAACGAAATGCCAATCAGTATTAATACTGATTTAGTAGAAAATATGAGAACGGATACTACACTGTTAGGACCAATTGAAAGTTTACAAGCTGGTGAAAACAAAGTGTTAATTTGGAAACGTGCTGAAATTTAAGAATATCTAAAGGACTAAGTCATTATGATACAGATAAAACGCACAAGATAATTAAAGTACTCTATCTTTAATAAATGTGATACAACCACAATTTGAAGCCCCCCTAAAATCTAAATTTTAGGGGGGTTTTTCATTTATTTGAAACATTGTTAGCTCAGAGGCTGACTATTTTAATTTTGGTTTTTAAGTTCATGAAAAGACTTCTTTTAATATATTTTTGCTGGTATCATGCTTATCTTTTGTCATAAGTCTGTTAATCAATTTAGAATATTGGATGTTTTTAATGTTCTTCAATTGATTTGCTAATTGTCTTTCATCAGATGGTACTTCAGGGAAATCACCTAATTCAAATATATCAAAGTAAAAACCAACATCATTTTGATAATTTTTATCATCTTCTTGAAGTAAAAATATAGGTTTACTTAAGTGAGCGTAATCAAATATTGTCGATGAATAATCTGTAATCATTGCATCAGCTATAATATAAAGTTCTTTAATTCGTAATTTCAATTTAGTTCACTGTTATTCTTTTGTATTACAACCATTTTTTGAACCGCATGAACTGCATTTTCCTTCTTTGGATTTTTTCATAAATTTAGTTAATGTAAATATAGTGTAGCCAAAAATTGCTGAAAATATAACGATGTTAATGATAATCGACATAAAATCACATCCTTAAATAAAAAATTGGCAAACTTGGTAGAAGATGAATGTCAGTACATAGGCAGCAATTAAAGGGTAGGCTACTGCGAATATGGTCCATTTTAAAGAATAGGTTACCTTGCGAATGGTTGCTACAGTCGATAAGCAAGGGATGTACAATAGGATAAATATCATAAATGCATCATAGGCTGATAATGACGTAAATTGATCTTGAACGATGTTTACTAATCCGTCTTCATCTGAAGCGTAAATAATAGCCATCGAACTAACTATGACTTCTTTAGCTAAGAATCCTGGAATAAGTGTCGCACCTGCTTGCCAAGTTCCGAATCCTAACGGTGCAACTAAAACTGCAAAGAAACTTCCGATAGAATGTAAAAAGCTGTCGTTTACATCTACATTGAAACCACTTGCTCCTGTATAATTTAATAGCCAAATAACGACTGAACCTGCAAAGATGAATGTTCCTGCTTTTTTAACAAATCCTTTTGCTTTTTCCCAGGTACTTCTCCAAAGTGTTTTGATAGAAGGTAAACGATATGTTGGTAATTCAACGATAAATACTGAATCATCATTTTTTAATACAGTTTTAGTCAGTAAGAACTTGTTAATAATGCGATGACAATACCAAGTACATAAAGACTTAACACAATGAGCGCTTGATTTTGCTCGAAGAAAACACCAACAAATAATGCATATACAGGTAGCCTTGCAGAACATGACATAAATGGTGCAATTAAAATTGTTGTAAGACGTTCTTTCTCACTTTCAATACTACGTGCAGCCATAATACTAGGCACGTTACATCCGAAACCAATAATCATAGGAATAAAGGATTTACCGCTTAAGCCAAAGGTTTCCATAATTCTATCCATCAATATAGCTATACGTGCCATGTAGCCTGAATCTTCGAGTAAAGAAATAAAGAAGAAAAGTACGATAATTTGAGGGACGAATACTAATACACCCCCAACACCTGCGATAACTCCGTCAGTAATTAAGTCCTGTAAGAAAGCTACAACACCAAGGTTGTCCATGGCTGACTTAACTGTTTCGGTAAATGTACCACCAAGAAATTCATCAAGCTGATCAGATAATGGTGTACCAACCCATGTAAATGTAATGTGGAATATGAGCCACATTATGCCTAAGAAGATAGGGATACCTAATATTCTATGTGTTAGCAATTTATCTATACGATTAGAAAGATATTGTTGTTCTTCATCAGGATATTCAATCACACCGTCTAATAATTGAGCTATGTAGTCGCTACGTTTACGTTGTACTAATTCACGAATAGAACAGTCTAGTAAATCAGATAATGTTTCACGTAATGGGATGATTTTTTCTAACACGGTTTTATCGAGTAATTCATGAATTTTAGGATTATCTAAAAGGAATTGTATAGCGATAAATCTGAAAAGCTGTTTATCGAAAGAAGTATGTTCAGATAAATATTTTTCAATACGAGATATTGTATCTTCTAATTTATCGCCATAATTTATTTTCAAAGGTCTAGATTTTGATAATGAATGGTCTTTAAGCGAATGTAATAAATGAGTCGTGCCTTTACCACTTCTAGCTATGATAGGTAATAAAGGTAGTTTTAATTTTTTCATTAGAGCAGTTTGATTAATACGAATACCACGTTTTGTGGCTACATCTATCATATTTAAGCCGATAATAATGGGTGCACCTAATTCCATTAATTGAACTGTTAATTGTAAATTTCGTTTGAGTTGGCTTGCATCTATGATATTAATCATACCTAAGAACTCATTGTTTAATAAATAGTCGGTTACTACAGTTTCATCTTTAGAAATAGGTGATAGTTCGTATATACCAGGTAAATCTATAAGGCTACCAGCATTCTCTTTTAGACGGCCGACCTTCTTCTCAACGGTAACACCGCTCCAGTTGCTTACATATTCGTAAGTGCCAGTTAACGCATTAAATAATGAGGTCTTACCTACATTAGGATTTCCTAGGATACAATAGCTATTATTCATGTGCTTCCTCTAAAAAAATATGACATGCATCACAACCACGTATACTTAAACACTGATCATTAACTTCTAAAATACAAGGTCCTTTAAATAAACATTTTTGCTTAATTTTCACATCTGTCCCGTAATTTAAACCTAACGCATTTAAACGTTGTAACATATGCTGATTTTTGATGTTTAGCTCTTTAATTTTATAACGTTTTCCAAAGTCGCTGTCTCGATATTTAGCATAGTCATCACTCTTTCTTAATTGTAAATAATAATCGTTTTCAATTATACAACTTAGTTTTGTACTATAAAAGAGTTTTAGAGTTTAATTTTGTGGACATTTTGTTAAAAAATATTGCAATGTTCATAGATTTCAATAAACTTATAATAAAATTTATCAGAAATATATATTAACCTTGAATTTAGGGTATAGATAAGTGAGCAAAAACATTGTATATTTACACTTAAGGTATTACACTCGAATCAAACTTGAAATGAAGCGGTCCAGTTTTTTAGATATTTTGATTCGTAAATATAGTTTTTAATACATAAAAATAAAGACACCAAGACGATTTGTATTCAATCCAATCAGTAGTAATATGTAAATAGTTTATAGGCATTAAGGATTTGTAAAATGCGCATAATGTAGGAGGGATTCAAATGGTTATTCGTGAAAATAAACGTATCAAAGTCAAAAGATTAAATGAAACACGTTCTAGCGGTATTTCTGTGATGATTGAGGAAGGCGGACTGGGAGCCGATCAATATTATCAAATAGAAAAGCAAAACACGGAAACTTCAGAAGAGCATTTACACCAATTTGAAAATGAAGTTCGTGAAAAGAGTGACATTGAACTTATAGATTTATTAGTTGTAAATGCAAAAGAAAATACCAATACGGATTATAATGAAGCGTTGCAAATAATTCAAGAAGAGATACTGGACCGCATGAAATAGTGATTAAAGTCATACAATTGAATAATAAAATGAGCATATGAAGGCTATTGATAGGGAGTAATTAGAACTATATCAGTAGCCTTTTTAGTATGATAGGCTGTCTAAAGTACGTCTATAATGTTAAAAATGATGAGAAATATCAATGAGAACATAAAAAAGGAACGGGAAAACGAAATCAAAAGTTGAAATTTGATTTCGTTTTCCTATTCCCATAAGACTGAGTAGATATCAGACTGCTACTGTGTAATTGTTAGGTGGTACTTTTTTGTGCGTGCTTTCCAGCAGCTCAGCTTTAGCGTGTAGTCTTCGGCTGATGCTTTCTCCACAGGAGTCGGTCTAAATCACTAACATTTTTATAACAATGAACAAATCAATTAAAAATATAAGGCTTGCCTCCTACGAAATATAGGAGACAAACCTTTAAAATTATATACTAACCCAAAGTACAGCTTTTTAGTTCTGTACACATTTGATTTGTCTATGTTCTGTTATAGCATAATATATTTGTATTTTTGTTAACCATTTAATTCTAATGGATTAGGTCCAATTCTCTTATTTTCATTTAATGCATCAATACGTTCCATTTGATTAGCTGTTAATGAGAAATCAAAGATATTAATGTTTTCTTCTATTCTATGAGGTGTAATTGATTTAGGAATCGTTACGACACCATGTTCTATATTCCATCTAATAACAACTTGTGCTGGAGATTTTCCAATTTCTGCTGCAATCGCATTGATTGTTTCATCTGTTAAAATCTCCGCGTTCATTAGTGGAGACCATGACTCCATGTATATAGATTCAGTATCTAGGTAAGTTCTTAATTCTTGTTGTGTAAAGTAGGGATGAAATTCGACTTGATTGATGACAGGTTTAATAGAAGTTTGTGATTTTAACACTTCTAAATGCTCAATATTGAAGTTACTTACACCAATATTTTTAACTTTTCCTGATTCATATAAAGCTTCCATCCCTTTCCAAGTTTCAATCATGACAGACTCATCTGTACCCGGCCAATGAATAAGATAAAGATCTAAGTAGTCTAGACCTAAGTTATCTATAGAAGTTTGATACCCTTGTTCTACATTGTCTTTGCCAAAGCTATCAAACCAAAGTTTTGATGTAATAAACAAATCTTCTCTTCGAATATCGGCTGCAGCCATACCTTCTTGTATACCACGGCCCACCATTTCTTCATTTCCGTAAACTAATGCGGCGTCAATACTGCGATAGCCGTTAATAATTGCATGCTTCACTGCATCTTTTGCAGTGTCATCATTTTCTACTCTAAAAACACCTAAACCAAGTTGAGGCATAGTATTACCATTATGAAAATCAATATATTGCATAGTTGTTCTCCCTTTTCTGTTTTTGATTTAAAATTATTTTCAAATAATGTTTATATTAATTATATTACCGTTGATTGATTAGAAATGTAAGTACGCACTTTAAAGTAACCTAGGTATCTATTTTATGAATAATCATATTTTCAATTGATTTTTTAAATCGATGTGATTATAATATAGGTATAAAAAATATGACCATTTAGTTCACCAAGTCCTCACTATTCGCTATAATAGTGAGGGCTTTTTATGGTGTGGCTTACGCTATCGCCTATTGTTTTTCGCCACGATTACGAAGCCATTGCGTAAACATGGCAATGATGCAACCACTGATGATTGTGGCTAAGACATTTATAAAAAATATGCCCATTCAGCTCATCTCCTCTCAACGTCTAAATTGACGCCTGAGAGATAGGCGACATCCATATTATATAATAGAAAGTCGACGCTTTTATCATATGTTTGAGTTTGTCACTTTATCTTCAAATATTTCCTCAATTATACAAATTAAAACGAATATCATTCTCAATTTATTTAATTTCTTCTTAAAACAACATGTACATTGTATTAGAAAATCATTATACTTAAAAACATGTTTATTTTTAAAACAACAAGGAGTTAGACAAAATGAGTATCATTAAAAGAGTATTTCGGAAAGAAGATTTATCCCGTTATCAAAATAAAGATTCAAATTTAGAACGTACACTTCGTGTGAGAGACTTTTTAGCATTAGGTGTCGGAACGATTGTATCGACTGCTATTTTCACACTACCAGGTGTTGTTGCTGCAGATCATACAGGACCTGCTGTAACACTGTCATTTTTAGTATCAGCTATAGTAGCGGCACTCATAGCTTTCGTATATGCAGAGATGGCTTCAGTGATGCCATTTGCAGGTTCGGCTTATACTTGGATTAGTATATTATTCGGCGAGTTTTTTGGTTGGATAGTAGGGTGGGCGCTCATAGCAGAGTATATTATTGCAGTTTCTTTTGTAGCGTCAGGCTTTTCAGCCAATTTAAGAGGGCTTTTAGACCCCTTCGATATATCATTGCCAAACGCTTTATCCAATTCACTTGGAACTAACGGTGGCATAATGGATATTATTGCAGCAATTGTAATTATTATCACAGCACTCTTGTTAGCGAGAGGTGCATCAGAAACAGCACGCGTACAAAATATACTTGTTGTGTTAAAAATATTAGCGATTTTCTTATTTCTTATTGTAGGTTTATCTGTTATTAATCTTGGAAACTACATACCGTTTATTCCTGAATATAAAGAAACAGCAGCAGGTGCCTTTGGTGGTTGGCAAGGTATATACGCAGGGAGTTCAGTTATTTTCATTGCTTATATCGGTTTTGATTCTATTGCAGCCAATTCCGGAGAAGCAATTAACCCACAGAAAACAATGCCTCGAGGTATCTTAGGGTCACTACTTATTGCAGTTGGATTATTTGTTGCTGTATCACTCGTGTTAGTAGGTATGTTTGATTACTCAGCATACAAAGATAACGCAGAACCAGTAGGTTGGGCATTACGTATGAGTGGATACGGCACAGTTGCTGTTATCGTACAGGCTGTCTCAGTTATAGGTATGTTTACGGCACTTATTGGTATGATGCTTGCGGGTTCACGTTTGCTTTATTCATTTGGCCGTGATGGCATTCTTCCGGCTTGGATAGGCAAGTTAAATACCAAGAATCAACCTAACCGTTCTTTAGTCATATTAACAATTGTCGCAGTCGTTATCGGATCTGTATTTCCATTTGGATTTTTAGCGGAATTGATTTCGGCAGGTGCGCTCGTCGCATTCATGTTTGTGACAATTGGAATTTATGCATTACGCAAAAGAGAAGGTAAAGATTTACCAGAACCAGCATTTAAATTACCATTTTATCCTGTTATGCCGATATTTATTTTTATCTGTGTATTTGCAGTGTTTTGGGGATTAAGCGGACAAGCTAAATTCTATACATTGATTTGGTTTATTATTGGTATTGTATATTATTTATTTTATGCCATTAAGATGAATGGTCAGCAGAAATAGATAGCTAATTATTGGTAAATGTGTAAATACGTATTATACCTTTAGGCTTTATAAAATACATGAAAATCCCTTTCACTAGTAGCTAAAGTGAAGGGGATTTTATCAGTTTTTGATAGCATATCCTAAATTATGTTGGTGAAATAAACTGCAATACTTTCTAAGTTGTTCTGAATATATTCGTTTTATATCCACCAACTTCTAAATCGACTGAGAACATGTGGCCTGCCATGGGTTCTTGGTATTTTTCATAATCATTTAATGGTGCCAATGCCGTAGTCATAAATAAAGTTTTTAAATTTTCTCCACCGAATGCACAAGATGTAACGGTAGAAGTTGGTAAAGTAATACTGTCTATCCATTTTTTCTGGAAAGGGTCAATTTTTGCTACTACGCCGCCTTTGAATAAAGCAACATACAACATGCCTTGTTGATCAATTGTCATGCCGTCGGGTAAGCCATCTGATTCTTTAAAAGTATAAACAGTCTCTTCATTTGAAATTTGACCGGTTTTCGAATCATAATTAAATTGACTCACGGATTGGTTAGCAGAATCGATATAATACATAATATTTCGAACAGGGTCCCAATCAAGCCCATTAGAAAGTGTTACTTTCTCTTTTGCTGTTTCAATATTAGAAAAATCCTTTTCTACGCGATAAAGCCTAGCGATTTGTCCATGAAATTCAGTTTGAGTGCTATCTTGGCTTTCTTTAAACAATCTAAAATCATCATTAACTGTACCTGCCCAAAGTCTACCTAGAGGGTCACACTTAGCATCGTTTAAAAGTATTTTGTTATTTAAATCCATTGGTTTGAAAATCTCTTTTAACGTTTCTTCTTCTAAATTATACAGATAAAATCCATCTTTCATAATCACTATAAGTTCATTTTGTGAGTATTTTGCAAGTGACATTGGAGATTTTTCGAGTTGGTAAAAAGTATATTGATTAGTTTGAGGATAATATGCGCGAATTTTATTCTCTACATTATCTATCCAAAATAAACTTTGATTTTCATCGTCCCATAAAGGACCTTCTGCAAAAGTTGATTGTACACTTTCTTGTAGTAATTTGGCTTGCATGATGTTCCTCCTAATTTTTTCTACAAAAGTGTCTTATAGGAAAAGCATCTTATAGTAAACAGATTGTTGATAAATGAAATTACCTAAAAGGTTTCTAATCTCATACTATCAATATTTAATCTTGAATTACCAATATTGCTAAGTAGCACATAGCAAAGTTGTTTATAATTTAATTAATAAAGGTAAAGAAAGCATAGTTAAGCGTACTTTGATTTTCTAAAAGGTGGATTGTGAATTTATATGACCAATAAAGACAAAAAAAGAAAATTTGATAAAGAAGATAAATTTAGTATTATGACTATTATTCTAGATATATTACTTTCAATAATTAGAGGCTTAATCACTGTGATAAAAAATATATTTTCATAACAACATCCGATCAAAAGCGCTTAACAGTTTATACTCTGTTAAGCGCTTTTGATATATTTCTATTCATTTAATTAAAGATGCTATTTGACAATGTGAAAATTAAAATATATCATTTAAGTATATACTTAAATGATTAAATGAAAGGCTGAAGGTGGGATTTATGAGAGACGTTTTCAAAGCGTTATCAGATAAAACTAGAAGAGATATTTTGGAAATGCTTAAAGATAACAAATTAACAGCAAGTGAAATTGCGAATCACTTTGATATGAGTCAAGCAAGTGTGTCACAGCATTTAAAAGTATTGAAGTTTAACGATTTAGTCTATACAGAAAGGCAAGGAAAGTATATTTATTATCACTTGAATTTATCCGTTTTTGAGGAAGTTATTAAATGGATTGTTCAATTTAATAAAGAATAAATAGGAGGGTACGCTTTTGAAAGAAGTACTGAGACAGTCAAAAACAAGTTTATCTATCATTATTTTAGCAATTGTAACATGGTTAATTGCACTACCATTTTTACCTAATTCTATTCCAATGCAATACAATTCAAATGGAGATGTAAATTGGTCAGCTAATAAATTTTTGGCTTTCATAACAATGATTGGGATTATGATTTTTTGTTATATCATTACTAATATCAAAATATTTAAAGATAAAAATCAAACGACCTTTTCGAATAACGAATCTTTGAATCGATTGCTTAATCCATTAGTACATGGATTTATATATATAATTTCGATGGTTATGATTTTCAGTGCTTTAGGACAATCTGTATCTGTAGAATTTTTAGTTTCAATTTTTTTAGGTATTTTATTAATTATTGTAGGTAATTATTTACCCAAAGCGCCTAGAAATGGTTTGTTTGGTATTAAAAATAAATGGGTTAAAAGTAGTGAAGCAGTTTGGAAAAAGGCCCAAAGGTTTAGTTCGCGTGTTTATATCAGTGTTGGTTTAGCATTTTTAATCTTAGGTTTATTTAGTGTAATTAATTCAGTTATAACTATAGCTTTATGCATTATTTTAATTCTGTTACCATTTTGCTATTCATATTATTTATATCAAAAATTTGTTGCTGAATAATTGGAAAATTTATCCATAAAAAACACTCGTTTACTAATATTATAGTAAGCGAGCGTTTTAATGGTGCCATGTACTATAACTAGTTGAGTAGATTATAAATGAAGTGAGTAAGATAAGTTTCCATGAATGCTGAGATAATGTATAAGGGTAGTGCAATTAATATATAAACTTTCAATAAATTAGTTATAGCTATTTTAAAAGAAAGATTTGGTTTATTATTATTTCTGAAAATATTTGTGATTTTTCTTATTATTGATTTGTTCAGTTTATATAATCCACTGATAACAAAACACATTGCTAGTATTTCTATTATTGAGTGTGGAAAAGATGAAATAACCATTGTGCTGCCTTTATATAAATCAAAATGAACAACAAAACCAAATACAATACCTGTCATTATCGTCGTTGATAATAGGTTTACATAGTATAGAAAAGGAATAGGGAGCAATGATAGTATAAACATTTGTAAAGGCACTCTAAAACCGTTATTTATTATGTATTGCCAAAGTTTATTTAACCCATAAGCTTCAGATATACCTTTATGTGATGAACTGCCTAAGCTTTTCAAAGTTTCATAGGATGGGCTAAAAATAATGGCTAAAATAAAAGTAAGGATAAAAATAATAACAGTTATAATATAAATTTTTATCGATCTCTTAAAATAATTAGAATCTTTGATATTCAGCATAAGAACCTTTCTCTTTTCATTTATTTAACTTTTTTATTTTAATGATTCATAGCTATCTTTCTTTTTCTTATTCATAGCTTTAACAAAAATCGGATAAAAAAGTAATAAACAAACGACTAACATTTTAGGTAACATATGTGACTTCCTCCTTTGATTCATGTAACATACAAAATTTTTTAACTAATAAGCACATTTATTACAAGCATAGCTAGACCAAAGTAAATATAAATCGGTTTAACTTTCTTTTTATTTAATAGAGAAAGTTGAATCATTGCTATTCCTAATAATATTAAAGTTCCTTCAAAATTTGACAGTTCAATAATTTTTAAAAGCCCTATGACTGCAAATATAATTAATAAAACGCTATTTAACATTAAAAACATAGCGGTTATTTTCTTCTTTAATCCTTCTGACTCGTTACGATCTATGAATAAAAACCACAAACTTATGGCGATACCATAAATTAGTGCAAGTATTTCTATCATTACGTTCATCATCTCCTTCTTTTCCTTTTCTTTTTATATTGATTTACTGCATATTTATAAACAGTCATTATAAATGCGAATAAAATAGTCGTTAGAATAGTTTTGATAATGTTATATTCATTTATAAAAATTAGGAGCAGTATGCTAAATATAATAAAGAATACGATTAAATTAAATATAAAATATTTAAGTAAGTTCATATGATATACTCCTCTGATTCATTTAATTGTCACTGTTTTAATTATTGTTATTTTCTGGTTTTAAAAAGATAAAGCAATAATTGATAGAAATTACCCAGGAAATACTTACAAATATAAGTACTATATAGTCTTTATCTGCAATGAATTTGGGTACAGCAATAGCTACTAAAATAGTAAATAAAATCATGGCTATAATAGTTATTAACTCAATTATTTTCATTTTATATAATCTCTTTGACGCTTTTGACTATTCTCAGAGTTATTACGCCTTTTTGGAGCGACAATATCACTTAAGATACCGATAGCAGCAAAGCTTAATACGAATGCTAGTGACCAACCAGAAGAAATCCAGTCAGTCGACAGTAATAATATGCCGTAAGCGATGGCATATATACATAGCCCTATATGCATGTAAAATCTTAATTTAGTTCTATTCATATTTTTAATTGCCTCCAAACAATTACTTTATCAATTAATACCAAAACAAAAATTAAAAAACACTTTATAATTAAATTAACATGAATCTATTGGTTTTAATACTTAATTTTACATATATTGTTAGAAATATAATGCTTAAAAAGATAATAATAATTGCTTATGTAATATAAATATTGCTATATTATTCCATCTAAAAGACAGATTTGTAAAAGTAGATACTATATATTTTTTTGAAATTTCCTTTTTAATTCAAAATTAATATCATATAGGACTTATGAATAAAAATATAGTCTACTTTAAATTTTAATTTTTTTATAAGGGCAAAACTTTGACTTTCAAGAAATTTAAGCGTAATCTACGTTTTTGACACCGTTTACATATTATAAAGAAAGAGGTAAGCAAATGGATATTGAAGTCTTGAAGGATTATGTTAACACTGGTCAACTTTCAGTAGGCATTGAATTTGGTTCGACAAGAATTAAGACTGTAGCAATTGACCCCCATTGCAATACAGTTTCTACAGGTTCTTATGAATGGGAAAATCAATATGAAAATGGTTACTGGACTTATTCAATGAATGATGTCTGGGTAGGTATTCAAAAAAGTTATAATGAAATGGCTCAAAAAATTAAAAATTTATGCGGTATACCTATCACTAATTTGTCATCTTTAGGCATTAGTGGAATGATGCATGGTTATTTAGTTTTTGATAAAAATGATGACTTATTAGTACCTTTTAGAACATGGAGAAATAACAATGCGAATGAAGCCGCTAAATTATTACGAAATGATTTTAATGTAAATATCCCTGAACGTTGGAGTATTGCCCAACTATACCAATCAGCTTTAAACAACGAAGATCATGTATCCAAAGTAAAATATATGACAACGTTAGCTGGTTATGTTCATTGGTATTTAACAGACAAAAAAGTGTTAGGTATAGGCGATGCATCTGGTATGTTTCCAATTAATACTGATAAAAAAGAGTTACGCGAAGATTTAATGGAGCGCTTTAACACACTATTTCAAGGATTAGGGTATCAACAAGATATTAAAGATATTCTGCCAGAAGTAATTGTAGCAGGTGAGTCAGCGGGATATTTAACAGAAACAGGTGCAAAATTGATTGACCCAAATGGCCAGCTGAAATCAGGTTGCCCAATGTGTGCTCCTGAGTCCGATGCAGCTACTGGTATGGTTGCTACAAATAGTGTCGCTCCTAAAACAGGCAATGTTTCAGCGGGAACAAGTATCTTTTCGATGATTGTATTAGAGCAACCAATTAAAAATGTATATCCAGAAGTAGACATAGTAACAACACCAGATGGTTATGATGTTGCTATGGTTCACGCGAATAATTGTACTTCTGATATTAATGCATGGATTGGACTTTTTGAAGATGTATTTAGAATAATGAATGTGAAATACGATAAAAATGAGTTGTTTACAAAGTTGTTTGAAAGCGCTTTTAATGGAGACGAAGATCTAGGCAAGCTATTATCATACGGATATATCTCAGGTGAATTTATAACAGATGTAAAACAAGGTTATCCAATGTTTTTACGTCATGTTAATAGCGATTTCAATATAGAAAACTTTATGAAAACACATATTTTTAGTGCTTTTAGTACTTTGAAAATAGGTATTGATTTATTAAAAGAAAAAGAAAATATTCAAATAGATACCATGTTAGGTCATGGAGGTATTTTTAAAACAGAAAAAGTAGCGCAATCGTTTTTAGCAGCAGCATTAGAGAGTCCGGTTAGTGTGATGAAGACAGCAAGTGAAGGCGGCGCATGGGGGATAGCTGTATTAGCACGATATTTGGTAGAAGAACAGCATAATAATTTAACCGATTATTTAAGTATCCACGCTTTTAAACATACTGAGCAATTTACTATAGAGCCTAACGAGAATGATATAAAGAGCTTTAAAAAATACATTCAACGTTTCAAATCATCTCTTCAACTGGAACAACAAGTAGATGAACACGCTTAATGTAAGTGTTAGTTACAGTGAATAAAGCATATTTTAATACACAGGAGAGATTAGTGTGGAATCATTAAATGCAGATAAGCCGAAGCAATTTTTAGGTTTACCGAGAACTTTGATTTGGGGTTATGTTGCAATAGCCATCTTTATGACAGGTGATGGAATAGAGCAGGCCTTTTTATCTAAGTACATTGTTAATATTGGGTTTGAAGCCCATCAAGCTTCTACCGTTTTAACGCTTTACGGCTTAGTAGTAGCAATCGCATCATGGCTTTCTGGTATTTTAGCAGAAATTTTTAGTCCAAGAAAAATTATGATATTAGCTTTCATTATTTGGATTGTCTTTCATGTTGGTTTCTTAACTTTAGGTATAGAGCAGCATAGCTATACAATGATGCTGATCATGTATGGTATCCGTGGCTTCGCATATCCAATGTTTATTTATAGTTTCGTTGTGTGGATTACTTATTCAGCACCACGACATCGTTTAGCTTCTGCGATGGGATGGTTTTGGGCCATGTACTCTGTTGGTATAGGTTTCTTAGGAACATATATACCTAGCTTTTCCATTCCTTGGATTGGCTTTATGGGAACATTGTGGTCATCAATAATCTTTATTTTAATCGGTGGATTGATGGCGATGTTCTTAGTTAAAGATAAAAAAGGTGAAGACAAAGAAGCTGATAAATTAACAGCAAAAGAAATGTTAATTGAGTTTGCTAGAGGTATTACCATTTTGAAAAATCCTCAAATAGCAATTGCAAGTGTTGTTAGAACCATTAATCAATTAGCCCTCTTTGGCTTAGTCGTTATTATGCCGATTGTATTTACAGACACCGTAGGATTTACAACATCAGAATGGTTACGTATATGGGGTCTCATGTACATTGTAACTATTTTCACTAATCTATTTTGGGGTGTTGTTGGTGATAAGATCGGTTGGGTTAGACAAGTTCGGTGGTTTGGGTGTATAGGTATGGTTATTTCAACATTAGCCTTTTATTACTTACCTATTTGGTCAGGACCTAATATTTGGATTGCTGGCAGTGTAGCTGTTATGTTCGGTTTTGCTGTAGCAGCTTTTGTACCGATGTCTGCGATTTTCCCTATTTTAGAACCTAATCATAAAGGTGCTGCGGTATCTATTCATAATTTATCCGCAGGCTTAAGTAACTTCATTGGCCCTGCTATTGCAACAATAACAGTTCCTATAGCAGGGCCTGAATTAACTATTTGGACATATGCAATTATTTATTTTATAGGATTTATTTTAACTTTCTTTATGAAAGTTAACCAACCTAATCATTAATTATAGAAAGGTGATATATTATGACAAACGTTTTAGAACAATTTAAATTAGATGAAAAAGTAGCAATCGTAACAGGAGGCGCAATGGGTCTAGGTAAATCAATGGCTACAGCATTAGCGCAAGCAGGTTCACATATAGTTATTGCAGATATAAATATAGCGGTAGCTGAAGAAACAGCAGAAGAAATTAAGAAAAACGAAAATGTTGAAGCAATTGGATTAAAAGTTGATGTTACAGATCCTGATGCAGTTAATAAAATGGTTGAAGATGTTTTAGGACAATTTGGTAAAGTTGATATTTTAGTAAATAATGCAGGGATGACGATTAATGCAAAAGCAGAAGAAATGTCATTTGAAGATTGGAATAAGGTTATCAATTTAAACTTAAATGGCATCTTTTTAGTAGCACAAGCTGTTGGTCGTGTCATGATTAAACAAGGATATGGTTCAATCATTAATACATCTTCAATGTCAGGTTTAATTGCGAATAAACCTCAAGAGCAAAGTTCTTATAATGCTTCTAAAGCTGGAGTAATCATGTTAACGAAAAGTTTAGCAATGGAATGGTCAAAATATAATATCAAAGTTAATACTATTGCACCTGGCTACATGAAAACAGAACTAACAAAACCATTCTTTGATCAAGGTGGAGAAATGATCGAAGATTGGATGGGCTTCACACCAATGGGACGTCCTGGTATGCCAGACGAACTAGGTGGTATTGTTGTTTATTTAGCATCAGATGCATCTTCATTTGCACAAGGTAGTGTATTTACTATTGACGGTGGTTATACGGCACTTTAATTCAACATATGATAATTATTAAATAGTAGAAATTACTTCAAAGTATCTAATATGAGGCTAAGACATCATACATGTCTTAGCCTCATTTATTATGTCGGGGTAGCTGACTGCTTTGAAAATGCACTTATATTAAGCTTTTAAAGAATCACTACCTCATTTATGAATACAAGTAGTTCTTATGCAAGATCTGTAACTCATATACGAAAAGTAATAATGGCGATATATATTCTAAAGTGGAACCATTGGAAACTATGCACAAATCAATATAGATAGTCTAAGGTAGCTCATAGAGTTACCTTTTTGATTTGGATTTTATTAATGACTTTCAGTCAATGGTTCCATTATAATTTGAATTTTCCTAAAGAATATAGCCTTATACTTAATTAATTTATTGAAAACACTATCAACAATTCTTCTATTATTTGTAACTTTTCTTAAATATGCACAAATCTTTGTATTAATTATGTAAACGATTACAAATATAATGAGGACAAATCAATTTTAGTAGGAGGACATCAGTTATGGATAGTTGGTTAGGTTTAGAAAGTAAAATTATAATTGTTACAGGTGGGAGCTCAGGCATAGGCAATGAAATCGTTAATAACTTATTAGATAATGGCGCGGTTGTTTATAATGCAGATCTGAAAAATAGTGAAGTAAATAATGAAAAATACAATTTTTTACAAGTAGATGTAACAAATAGAGACATCGTACAAAATGCTGTAGATGAAGTTTATTCCAAAGAAGGTAAGATAGATGTTTTAATCAATAATGCGGGTATTAACTTACCACGTGTATTAGTGGATGAGAAAGAAGAACATCCTGAATACGAAATCAATAACAAAGATTTGGACTTTATGTTTGATGTAAACCTAAAAGGTCCTATCTGGTTCAGCCAAGCAGTTGCTAAATATTTTATTCAACAAGAACATGGCCACATTGTTAATGTTTCAAGTGAAGCGGGACAAGAAGGTTCTGAGGGTCAAAGTATATATTCAGCAACTAAAGCTGCATTAATTGGTTTAACTAGAAGTTGGGCTAAGGAGTTAGGCAAGCACAATATTAGTGTTGTTGCTATAGCACCAGGAATAATTGAAGAAACTGGATTACGCACCTCTCAATATGAAGAGGCATTAGCGTATAGTCGAAATACAACTGTAGATAAATTAAATGGGGATTATTCTAAATCCATTCCTCTAAAAAGAGTGGGGCAATTGAAAGAAATTGCTGATTTAGTATGTTATTTGAGTTCTACCAAATCAAGTTATATCACTGGTACAACAATTAACATTTCAGGTGGTAAATCCAGAGGGTAACCCCATAAAATAGGGGGAAATTATGAAATTAAGTGAAAAACATATAAAAATAGTTGAATTACTGCTCAATGACAATATTTCTATCGAGAAATTATCATTTAACATAGAAGTTTCAGAAAAGACTATTTTAAATTATATAAAACAAATTAATCATTATTTTGATGGTTTGGTTGTTATATCTAAATATCATAGAACTCTAACGCTTTATATTAAGAAAGAGCAAGCGTTTTTTAATCACTTTGAAGATTTAGTGAGAAATAATGAGGAAAATAACTTTTCTAATTATAACGCCATGGTTGATATATTTTTTCAAATACTAAAAAATCATCCCATTACTATTGATGATCTTGCAGAGTATTATTTTATGAGTAAAACGAGCGTGAATAATTTATTGAGTAATCTCAAAATAGAAATAGATGGATACGATGTTTCAGTCATTGGTAAAACCAATGTAGGTTTATCTATCGGTGGGTTTGAGTATGATATTCGAAAATTAATTATTGAGAAATTCATGGATCGGTATAACAATACTGAAATAGAGGATAAATTATCTATACATCTAACTAAACTTCGCGAGACGTTAAAGCTTGATGAACAATCTTATAATCGTTTTCTTGTTTCTATATTGGTGACAATAGAGCGAATAGAAGAAAGTGAACTCATAGATGATGATATCACTTTAGACAATCATATTTTCTCTTCAAATGACTATAAGGAAATACTTTTTATTCGAGATTATTTGAATGAAAAATATACAAATATTGATGTAGATAAAGAGATGATTTTAATCGTCATACAATTAATGGGACGACGTGCCTCTATATTAGATGAATTAATTTCATCCACAGATGAAGCACTAATTAATCGTATTATTTCAAACACAGTAGATGACGTTATTGAAAACTTTGCAATAGAAATAGATTATTCGTTATTTACCAAAGATATACGGTTACATATAAAACATTTAATCAACCGTATGCTTTTTGACATTAGACTTAATAACGAAATTTCTTATGATATGAAACAACGTTTTCCCTTTGCTTATGAATTGTCAAAAGTATTAGGTGAAAATATCACGAAAGAGATTGGTTTGGATGTTTCAGAACAAGAATTAGGATTCTTAACCATTTACTTCAGTATTTATTTGGAGCAATTAGAACAAGAATTAAATGAAATTTCTAATATTGCAATAGTGACAGATTATGGATTAAGTACCCTTAAACTGTTGAAAAATAATTTGTATAAAGTTTTTGGATCGAACATCAATATTACTACGATTGAAAAGGTAGAATTTAATGAACATGTAGTAAATGACTATGAGCTAATCATATCAACGACTAAAGAAAACAGACTTTTCAATAGAGTTATTTATATAGAAGATGCATTCGATGAACAATTATTAAAACTCAAAGTAGAACAATTTTTAATCTATAAAGATTTAAAAAGTAAAACTATTTTTAACAAAAGTGTCATTGTTGACAGCATGTCTGATAACGATTTGCATTATATAAATGAACTACTTAGTTATGAAGAAGTAATTGGGAAAATGGTAGATATTTTATATCACGAAAATAAAGTTGAGGACACTTTCAAAGCACATATTATCGAAAGAGAAAAAAGAAAATCTACAGTTAATAAAAATCTAGGTTTCCCACATGCTAGTCAAAATAGAGAAGGTATATATATCAAGGTCGCAATTTTAGAAAAAGGGTGTATTGATTATCCTGAATTAAAAATTGTCGTACTTATAGCTACTCCTGAAAGAGTTGTAAATGAAGCATTATTAATTCGAACGTATGAGGAAATATTGAATTTATCAACAAATGCATTTTTAATTAATAAGTTTTCTGAGAAAACTACCTTTGCTGATTTTGCACAATTATTAAATCAAGAAATGAGGAATTAAGTTATGTTTTTCATAATACTCATCGTATTAGCTGCAGTTGGTTTTGTTGTTCAATATTTATTGGGACTTTTGCAGATAAAAAATTTCACGAAAAATTATACAGATTTACGTAGTAATGGTCGCGTGGCGATTGGGAGAAGACCTTCAATATTTAAAGCAGGAACATTGGTTTTATTCCAATTAAACGGAAAAAATGAAATTGAAGAAGGCCGTTACATGCAAGGGGTAACAGTATTTTCTAAGTTTCGTAAGCTAGAAGGGTTAGAAGGTTTTAAATTAAATAAAGTTACTGATAAAGATTTGAAAAATTATAATAAATTACTAGTTAAAGCAATATTAGATGCTCAACACACACTCAATATTATTGATAAAGGTGGAGAAATTGAAAAAATTCCATCGCCTTTGATGAAAGCAGTTAAAAAGGTAAACAAATTATTTAAAAATGAAAGGGGTATGAAACATGGATTACATCGTTAAATTCGCAGAAGGATTTATAAAATTATTCCAAACGGGCGCGGATACATTTATTGATTGGATGGGGACAATAGTTCCATTAGTACTTATGTTATTAATAGCTATGAATACTCTAATTCAACTGATAGGTGAAGACCGTATTAATATTATTGCACAAAAATCAGCACGTAACCCATTTATGAGATATTTAGTTTTACCATTTTTAGGATCATTTATGTTAGCAAATCCGATGGTTCATTCATTAGGAAGATTTATGCCAGAAAAATACAAACCGAGTTATTATGCATCTGCAGCACAGTTCGCTCATACAAGTAATGGTATATTTCCACATATAAACCCAGCTGAATTATTTATTTTCTTAGGTATTGCCAATGGAATACAACAATTAGGTTTACCAACAGCTGACTTAGCAGTGCGTTACTTATTAGTAGGTTTAGTTATGAACTTTATTGGTGGTTGGATTACTGATTTCACAACAAGTTACGTAGAAAAGCAACAGAAAGTTAAACTGAGTAAAGAAATTAATTTGGAAGGTTGAGGTGAAAAAAATGAGTAAACAAGTAGAAATCGTAAAAGGTTCTGGAGGATTTGGTGGTCCACTGAAAATTGCTGTAGCAGGCAAAAAGAATAAATTAGTTTATATAACTGGTGGGCATAAACCTGCAGTTGTGGATAAAATTGCTGATATTACAGGAGCAGAAATTGTTAATGGATTTGAGACATCAGTGCCAGATGAAGAAGTAATGGCAACTGTTATAGATTGTGGTGGGACACTAAGATGTGGTATTTATCCTAAAAAAGGAATACCTACTATTAATATTATGGCTACAGGCAAAAGTGGACCATTGCGTCAATATATTACGGAAGATATTTATGTTTCTAACGTAGATGAAGGACAAGTATCAGAAGTGTCGGAAACAGAAGAAACATCTTTGAGTGAGAGTACAACTCAAAAAGATAATACATCAGCTGAAAAGGTAGATGGCACTTATTCTAAAGATAAAAAAATTATGGAAACACGAGAAGGAGAAGTAAACAAGTCATTCTTAACTAAAATTGGTTTGGGTGCAGGAAAGGTTATAAACACTTTTTACCAAGCTGCTCGTGATGCTGTAGATACAATGCTACATACCATACTTCCATTTATGGGATTCGTAGCTTTATTGATTGGTATTATCCAAGGATCTGGTATCGGTGACCTTTTCGCACAAATTATGTCACCTCTTGCTGGAAATATATGGGGGCTATTAGCTATAGGATTCATTTGTTCATTGCCATTCTTAAGTCCTTTGTTAGGCCCAGGTGGGGTTATTGGCCAAGTATTAGGTACTTTAATAGGTGTGGAAATTGGTAAAGGCAACATTCCTCCGAATTTAGCATTACCAGCTTTGTTTGCAATTAACACACAAAATGGTGCTGATTTTATCCCTGTAGGTTTAGGATTAGCAGAAGCGGAAACGAAAACAATCGAAGTAGGCGTTCCCTCTGTTTTATATTCAAGGTTCTTGAATGGTATGCCTCGTGTATTTGTAGCTTGGATCGCAAGTTTTGGATTATATAAATAAATTGAAGAAAGGGTTTTAAAATTGTATAAAACGTTAGTAAAAAAAATCGGGCAAGATGCAGGAGCATTTGAAGAAGAAAAAATGATTATATTATTTGGAGACAATGCCCCTGAAGAATTAGCAGATTACTGCTATATTATTGAAGTGCAATCTGTTGAAGATAGTATTACTGAGGAACAAAATTTTTATATAGATAATACAGCATTTGATATTACCAAAGTAGGTTCAGCAGTTAATAAAAATTTAAATGATTTAGGTCATATAACGGTGAAATTTGATGGCGGCACAGTGGCAGAGCAATCTGGCACACTATATGTTGAAGATAAAGATATTCCAATTATTAAAGAAGGTTCAGAGATAGTAATTAAGTAATTTCAATTAATTCCCGGGAAATAATCTACTAACTCATAGTTTTGTTTATGTTAATTTTGAGTATAGTTAAGAGTCATTTAAATCCTTAAGGTAATTTGAGGCAATTCCTGACTAGTTAATAAAGAAATAGTTGAAACTTATTTCCAACTAAACTATGCACAAATCAATATAGACAGTCTAAGGTAGCTCATTGAGTTACCTTTTTTATTTGGCTTGACGTATCAAATAAAGATAAATATTATGGTTTTCATTTATAAACCGATACAATTATATTAATTATGATTAAAGGGGAATTTACAATGGATATTAAACTGATTGTTGCGGACATGGATGGAACATTTTTAAATAATGAAAGTCAATTTAATAGTGAATCGTTTCAATTATTAAAAGAAAATTGCGAGAAACACAATATTCGGTTTGTGTTTTGTACGGGGAAACAGTGTGAGCGTGTCGAAAGTATTATTGGGGATTTAGCACAAGATACGTTTATCGTAGGAGATAGCGCAACAAGAATTAAATTTAACGGTGATTTTATTTATAATGCCACGATTGCAAATAGTAAAGCTAAAGAAATTATTCAAGTAATTAAAGATATTGATCCAGCGCAAACTGTACTTGCATGTACTGCATCTGGTGCATATGTCTTACAAGATACACAAGAATCAGAGAAGAGATTGGTACATGGCTCATTCCAAAATGTAATTTATATTAATAGTTATGATGAAATTGAAGAAGATATTTTAAAAATTTCTGTACACGATGCAACAGGTAAGTGTAAAGAGACTGCAAAGCAGATTAAACACTATGAGTCAGAGGTTTATATCATCGCATCTGATGAAGAATGGATTGATATTGCAGATTTAGGGGTTAACAAGGGGACAACTATTAACCGAATTCAAAGTTTACTTCAAATCAGTCCAGCAGAAACAATTGCATTTGGCGATGGCTTAAACGATATTGATTTATTTAAAGCAGCGAAATATAAAGTGGCCATGGATAACGCATACCCAGAGTTGAAAGCAGAAGCCAATTTAATAGCTATAAATAATAATGCTGATAGCGTAGTACAAACATTGAATTTATTACTAAATTTTAAATAATAAATATATATAATAGTTTTTAACAATAAGTAGTTGTTTATGTGATATTATCTATCTAGTACATATGTTTTTTAAATATATGAATTATATAAGATGGAGGCATAGAACATCATGAGTACGAAACAACAATCTGGCAACAAATTAATTTTAGCTATTGTATTAAGTGTATTAACGTATTGGCTGTTTGCTCAATCGTTTATAAATATATCTACGCCAGTGCAACAAACATATCAAACAACGCCTGGTATTATTAATTTATCAGTGAGTATCACATCTTTCGCAACTGGTATCTTTATGGTGGGTGCAGGTGATGTGTCAGACAAAATAGGGCGACTTAAAATGACCTATTTGGGCATCATTTTAAGTATTATCGCCTCATTATTAATTATTATTTCTGATATTACGGCACTACTTATTATAGGGAGAGTCATACAAGGTATATCAGCAGCCATACTCTTACCTGCAACAGTAGGTGTGCTGAAAGATCAATTTGAAGGTAAGGATTTACGTAAAGCGATTAGTTACTTAATGATTGGTACTGTTGGAGGCGTAGGTATCGCTTCATTGGTTGGTGGATTTATCGCTACATATATCAATTGGCAGTCTAACTTCATCTTGTCTATTATTATCGCTATCATAGCATTTGTACTATTACTTGGTACGAAAGAAGAAGCTAAGGAAGTAATCGATAATCGACCATTCGACTATATAGGTATGTTAATCTTTGCCGTTTTAATAGGGAGCATCACCTTATTTGCAACGCAAGGCTTTGAACAAGGCTGGACGAGTCCTTTTTCAATTACTTGTGGTAGTGTATTTATTATTTCTGTAATTGTATTTTACTTTTTTGAACGTCGAAAGCGTGCCCCATTTATTGATTTTGTATTATTCCGTAACCGTGGGTTCGTTGGGTCATCTTTGGTTAACTTTGTACTTAATACAGGTATAGGGGTAACAACAGTATTTAATATCTATGCTCAGACAGAATTGGGCTTAACGCCCTTTCAATCAGGTTTAGTGACAGTGCCGTATGTCATCATGGCAGTGTTAATGGTTCGCTTAGGGGAAAAAATATCACTGCGTCATGGAGGTAAACCAATGTTACTTGTAGGACCATTATTTCCTGCAATAGGCATTATTTTCGCCAGTTTAACCGTATTGCCATCTGACTGGTATATTGTAGCTGTAACATTTGGTTTTGTTATTTTTGCTATTGGCAATGGTTTATGTGCGACACCTGGTTTAACTGTAGCTATTTTAACGATTCCAGATGAAAAAATTGGCCTAGCTTCAGGTCTGTATAAAATGACTTCTTCACTCGGTGGGGCGTTTGGCATTGCAATGAATACAACAATATTTGCGGCGGTACAAGTGACACATAGTGCAAGCGTGGCAGCGACTTGGTCTTTCATGGCAAGTATAATGTTAATGATCATTGGTGTGATTTTAGCGCAGATTATTATACCGAAAAATATAAAAGCTTAAATACTACGCGAAAAGCCAGTTGCATGAAGCAACTGGCTTTTTAATATTGTTTTTTATAATTGATTACCCTTATTCGGAATTGGATTATCCTTGAAAATTTTAGCTAAGTGCATTGTATTATAAGCGAGCATTTCAACGTGTTTTTTGGTAAATTCGTTTACGTGCTCGATGTCTAAATAAGAAGGGCCTGGGCCTGCTTCACCAACCCAATAAGCGTCAACATTTGGAGGTACTGTTAAGCCAATATGAGATAGGGCATATAGTATTGAAGCCGCGGCATTTTTTGCGCCATCTTCGTTACCAGTAATAATCGCACCGCCCACTTTATTATAAAAAATGGATTGACCGTCTTCATTGGTTAAACTTGTACTGCCATAAAGACGTTCAATGGCAAGCGTTGCGATACTACTTTTCTCACCTAGCCATAAAGGTGTACCAATAATTAAAATATCTGCGTTTTTAATTTTTTCTAAAATGAGGGGCCATTCGTCGTCACCGCCCATATCATCAGAGATGCCATAAGAAATATTATAATCACTTAATCGAATCATCTCACTCACTACATTTTCTTTATGATAGATGTCAGTGACTTCTTGCGCTAACCCTTCTGTATTGGATAGTTCATCACCGTGTTTTAGAGATGCATTTAAAATAATTGCTTTCAAGGTCATAACTTTGCCTCCATTTTATCTTTTAATTTTGAATAATAGAGAGAAGTAATAACTCATCTTATTGGAGTAGGACTAATTATTATATAAAAATGGGTTATAAAATTTTTTAGAGTTTTGTTCATCATCTTTTTCACAATAATACCAATTTTTACAGTCATAATTGGAATCTTTCATTCGTTTTTTAGCATCTTCAAGCGTTTCTGGTGGGGCGGCTAATAAATTATCTCCTTTTTTCCAATTAGCAGGTGTGTTATCTCCTGTTTCATCAGAGGTCTTCATCGCTCTAGTAACACGTAAAAGTTCGTCGATATTACGACCAGTAGTCATTGGATAGTAAATCATGGCACGAACCACAGCATCATCATCGATAATAAATACTGCTCTTGAGCTTTCTGTATTATTTGATTCAGGCGCCAACATACCATAAGTTTCTGATATTACCTTGTTGGCATCTGCAATAAGTGGAAACTCAATTTGTACATCAAAAGACTCTTCGATACTGTTTAACCATGCCACGTGTGAGGCAAGACTATCTACACTTAAACCAACCAGTTTCACACCTAAATCTTGAAATTCCGAATATTGATTTTGTAATGCTACAAATTCTGAAGTACAAACTGGCGTAAAATCAGCTGGATGAGCAAATAAAATCACCCAGTCATTTTTATAATCATCTAAAGTTATTTCACCTTGTGTGGATTGACCTTTAAAAAATGGAGCCTTTTCTCCAATGCGTGGCAGACGTTGTGTTTCGGAATGTAAATCTGAATTAAGTGGCATGTACATCACCTACAGTAGAAGGATGGTTGAAAAATTTCACTTGCATTTTATTTATATTCAAATTAAATAATGGCGTATTTTGATCGTCAACGATTTTGAATTCTGTCTTAAGATAAGAATTGTTTTGATCAAAAGAATATTTCACTATATATTTATCGCCATCTTTAAAATACTCGTATTTGTAAAAAGTAGTTACTAAACGTGTGAGTTTTTTTAAGTATTTATCTTTTATATAACGATTTACACCAAGGTGTCCTGTTTTTATATATAGTTTTTTTCTTAAAAGAGATAAATCTTTAGGGCATAATAAACTACAAAATAACTCTGGGTCTTTTTTAATAATACTTTTTATAAAATCTTCTATACATTGTTCTATTTTCATAATTATCACACCTAAACTTTGAATTTTATATCGTAGCTTTGGAATTGAAAATTTAAAACTGTAATGGAAATTGTTAAAAAGGTTAAAAAAGTCGTTTATACAAAAGGAATATATTGAGTCGTTTGTTTATTAGACATGAATTTTAATAGTTATATTGAAGATTGAGGAAATATGATTATTTGTTTTTAATAAACTATATACTGTGAATGAGATTTAAATCTTCAAACACTTAAGAGAAATTACTGCTATGGTGTATATATTCCACAATTTTAATATATTAAACTTTTCGCAATAAATACGTATTATATTTATTGTTTTGTGTAACAATTAAAAATATCTCCCAAATTCTTTGTGAATTAGGGAGACGTTAATAGTGTTATTAATTTTTTATTTTGTTTAAGGTTTTAAAATCACTTTAATATTATTTTCTTTTTTCTGATCGAATATTTCATAAGCTTCTGCCGCTTTATCTAATGGCATCGTATGGGTAAGAATATCAGTTGGATCAAATGTACCTTCGCGAATCATCTCGTATAATTTTGGCATAAGATGAATCACTGGTGCTTGGCCGGTCTTAACTTGGACATTACGGTTGAAAATCAAATTGAGTGGGAAATCATCGGCTGGCGTCGCATAGATACCTGTTAATTGAATCGTACCGAATTTACTTACAGCTTCTGCGGCAGTATCAATAGGACTGATTGTGCCACGTTGTGCAGAATCTGAACTCAAGTCACGTTCGGATGCTTTGACTTTCCCATCCATACCTACACAATCAATCACGATATTCGCACCACCATGCGTGGTATCACGCAGTAATTTACCGATTTCTTTTTCTTTATCAAAATTATAGATTTCGACTTGGTTATATTCCTTGGCATGTTGTAGTCTGTGCTCAATATTATCTACAGCGATGACACGTTTCGCACCTTTAAGCTTTGCGAATTTTTGTGCCATAAGCCCGATTGGACCACAGCCTAAGATGACAACTGTATCACCTGATTTAACGCCAGAATGTTCTACACTCCAATATGCAGTAGGTGCGACATCAGATAAAAATAAAACGTCCTCATCTTTCATATCATTGTCTGGAACAATAAACGAAGAAAAGTCTGCGTAAGGGACTCTTAAATATTCAGCTTGGCCGCCCCAATGGTTACCGTGCATACTGCCGAAACCAAACAAACCACCATTATCCATTTGCCAATTGGCTTGCTCTTGATTTGAATTATCACACTGAGATTCCATTTCGTGATTGCAATAGTAACAATCACCACAACCTATATTAAAAGGAATCACTACACGATCACCTTTTTTAAGTTTTTTAACGTTTTTACCAACTTCTTCAACGATGCCCATTGGCTCGTGACCAATGACAAATCCTGGATCCATCATTAAATCACCTTGATGATATAAATGTAAATCAGAACCACAGATACCTGATGCCGTTATTTTAATAATAGCGTCTGTTGAATCTTCAATCTTTGGGTCACTGACTTGCTTAACTTCCATTTGTTTTTGACCTTGAAAAGTAACAGCTTTCATAAATAACGCTCACAATTTTCATAGAATTTCTCGTGATCAAGTGGCATAAATATAATCTGTTTCTTTACAATATATTCCCGTCGCCTATATGACTAAACTTTATGGAATTATAAAGAAGTGGAAGGTTATAGTCTATTCGTTGAGTCTTGAAAATTATATTTAAGTACAAAAATTAATGGTGACAGACGATATTTAAAATGGTTAGTTTTTCCAATTATTTCCAAACCCTGATTGATGTGATTCCACATGTCCTCTGTGTCCATAAACTTCAACTGAATTGAGTGCTAATTCAATTTCTTCAAACTCGTTATCTGTTAATTCAACATTCCAACTATCAAGGTTTTCTAAAATACGTTCTTGGTTTTTTGAACCTGGAATTGGAATAATATTTGGATATTTGTGAAGCATCCATGCAAGTGAAATTTGTGCGTTCGTTGCATTTTTTTCATTTGCAAATTTTTCTAAAATATCTAAGATTGGTTGATTCGCAACAATATTTTCTTTAGATAGTTGTGGCACAAATTTACGCACATCGTCACCTTCAAATTTAGTTTCTGTTGTAACTTTACCTGATAAAAAGCCACTAGCTGTTGGAGAAAATGGTATAAGACTAATACCATTTTCAATACAATAGGGTATGATTTTTTCCTCGCAATCTCTTTCCATCATATTATATAGATTTTGAACAGCGCCTACAGGTGTTATTTCATGTGCTTCAGTAAGCATCTCTATAGAAACTTGTGACAGACCCCATTCTTTAATAAGCCCGTCATCAATCAGTTGACCCATAACTATTGCAATATCTTTTAATGGTATTTCTTCATTTACTCTGTGTAAATAATAAAGATCTACATAATCTGTTTTTAAATTTTCAAGTGAAATATTTAAGTGTTCACGTATAATTGTATATAAATCCTTATCTTCTGAAAGCTCGTCTTCATCAATATGGAATTTCGTTGCTAGAATTATATTTTCTCTAAATGGTTCTATAGCTTTGCCTACAATTTCTTCATTATGACCAAGGTAAAACATCTCTTGACCATAAACTTCTGCTGTATCGAAAAATGTGCAACCTTTTTATATGCTTTTCGAATCGCCTCTATACTATAATCTTTTTCAGGAACTTCGCCATATCCATGAGAAAGCCCCATACATCCCATTCCTATCGGAGAAACTTCTAAGCTTCTAACGTTTCGTGTTTTCATATTAAATAACCTCCTTGAAATATGTATATCATATTCATATGATATGCTTACTTTACTACTTGAGAGTTACTCTAAGTCAAGAATGATAAAGGTGAGGAAAAAATGAAAACAGTTAAAGAAGTTTCGAAAGCTGTCGATATAAGTGAACATACAGTTCGTTATTATGCAGACTGTGAACTTATTCCATCATTAATGCGTAATAAAAATAATCAACGCTTATTCAATCAAGAATCTATAAACTGGTTAATTGGTATTAAACATTTAAGGAAGTGTGGCATGTCTATTAAGGAAACCCAAGATTATGTTCACTTATCCCTACAAGGGGATAGTACAATTCAAGAACGTTATGACATGTTTTTGGATTTAAAAGATATCGCTTCTAAACAATTGGAAGAAGCAAAAGAGAGAGTTCATTTCCTTAAAAAGGAAGCCTCTTTTTAATTTCATAATCAAACTTTATATTTAGCGGTAATATAAGAAACTTATCAATTACTTCGCTCCAAATAATAGCATCACTTAAATTTAATAAAGGTTTTAAGTATCTCTACATCTTATTTTAATTTTGTTCTAAATGTTGGACAAAGTTTTGCAATTTATTGTTAGTCTCTGTATAAAAGAATTGACCATTTTCATCACGTAATCTTTTTCCTCCTGATAACAATAGCATGCCATCTTCATGAAGTTTTGGGTTGAGGAATTTTAAAAATGTAATCAAGTTATCATAACATGCGTCACCACGCGCACTGCTTACTTTAAAAGAAACAGGCTTTTTATAAAGTATATTTGAGGCTAATAGCCATTCAATTGCATTTTTTAGAGTAGCTGGGACACCCCGAATATATTCAGGTATTGCCATGACAATATGATCACTTTTGTCTAATTTAGCTATATATTCTTTTATAATCTTCGGGTAATCTTCGTATTCTATACCAGAATGAAATAATGGAAAATCATATATTTCATCATACATTTCAAAAGTGTGTTCATCTGAGAGGTTCTGCTATATCAATTAATAACTTTTTGTTTAGTGAATTTTTGCGTTTACTTCCACATAATGCTAAAAAACGGGTCATATTCAATTACAACTGCTTTATATTTCATACCTTAGCCATTATTAGCTTAACTAAAATTATACAAAAATTAATCTTACTCCACTAAAAATTTGTTTCAGATACTTTAGCATCTAGAAAATAGAAAACAAAAATTGCAGAATGATAATATTTTTTAAATAATAGCAAAATAACTTTTTCATTAAAAATCTATTAAATTTCTTAGATTTGTATAAAAATATAGTTAATTGTGTAATTATTCCGATTCTTTGTTACAATTAACAACAAATATTATTATGTTTATATAAAAGCGCTAACATTTAATGTTAGCGCTTTTATAATTTAAAGGGGGATTTTTATGCAACAAGATAGTATTTGGTTAACAATTGTTGGATTGATAATTATCATATCTATTGTAGGTTTGTTAATTGCAAAACGTATTAGTCCAGTGGTAGGTATGATTTTAATACCTAGTGTTGGGGCATTAGTATTAGGTTATAGTATTGGAGATTTAGTTGAGTTTTTCAATAGTGGTTTGGATCAAGTGATAAATGTCGTTATTATGTTTATTTTTGCTATTATTTTCTTTGGTATTATGAGTGATAGTGGTTTATTTAAACCTCTCGTAAAGAAATTAATTTTGCTAACAAGAGGCAATGTAATTGTTGTTTGTATTGTAACCGCATTAATAGGCACTTTTGCTCAACTTGATGGTGCTGGAGCTACGACTTTCTTACTTTCTATTCCTGCTTTATTACCTTTAATATAAAGCACTTAACATGAACCGTTATCTACTATTATTACTACTTGCTTTAAGTGCTGCAATTATGAATATGGTGCCTTGGGGAGGGCCAATGGCACGTACTGCATCAGTTTTAGGTGTTAAAAATGTTAATGAGTTATGGTATGGTATCATTCCTATACAAATCACAGGATTTATTCTGGTGTTACTTTTCGCAGTATTTTTAGGTTTTAGAGAAAAATTACGTATTAATCAAGCTATTAATAAAGGTGAAGTAGCTGATACACAACACTTAGATATAAATAAGATAGTTGAAAATTATGAGCGTGACCAAGATATAAAATTTCCGGTACGTGGTGTAGCTATTAATAATCCATGGATGAATTGGATTAACGCTTTACTTACAATTGTAATTATCGTAGTAATGTTAGCAAACATCGCGCCTCCAGAATTTGCTTTTATGATTGGTGTAGCAATCGCATTAGTTATTAATTTTCCCAATGTAGATGAACAAATGAGTCGTTTGAAAGCACATGCACCAAATGCATTAATGATGGCCGCTGTGATTATTGCAGCAGGAATGTTCTTAGGAGTATTGAATGAAACGGGTATGTTAGAAGCTATTGCAGTTAACTTTATTCATATTATTCCTAACGCTGTAGGCCCTTATTTACATATTATTGTTGGCATTTTTGGTGTGCCACTTGATTTACTCACAAGTACAGATGCTTATTATTTTGCAGTCTTACCTATAGTTGAACAAACAGCAAGTCAATTTGGCGTGCCCGCTATTTCAACTGCCTATTCTATGGTTATAGGTAATATTATTGGTACATTTGTAAGTCCATTTTCTCCAGCCTTGTGGTTAGCTATTGGATTAGCAGAAGCGAATATGGGTACTTATATTAAATATGCATTTTTCTGGATTTGGGGATTTGCGATTATTCTGTTGATAATTGCTATTCTAATGGGTGTAGTAACAGTTTAATGGATAATTAAACGGGCAATTGAACGGGCAATTGAACAAATTTAATCAACTAGACACTATAATGCGAATACGCTTTTTGATTATAAATGTATCATAGTTTGTTAGAAATCTATTCAGCATAATTCAACTTATCGGAAGTCCATATGCTTGCGTATTTACAGATGGTATAATAGTTGAGTAGCCTATCTCTCAGGCGTCAAGCCGACGTAGAGAGGAGGTGTTATCTATGTTGGAATTCCTTGTTCACATGACGATCACAGTCATCAGTGATTGTATCATTGCGTTATTTACGCATTGGCTGCGTAAACGTAATGAAAAATAGGCGACAATAGCCACACCTACAAAAAGCCCCTCACTACTCGTAATAGTGAGGGGCTTGGTGTATCCATATTGGATTCCTTGTTAAGTGAATTATAACATCATAAGGGTTGGAAATGCAAAATACAGCCATATATCTATAAGTGTTTTAGAACCTGTTTTATTTCCTTCCAAGCTCTTTTTCTATGATATTCCATTAATTGTCTTGCGGTTTTTGCATCGCCAATTTTCATACAAGTTAACATGGCTTCATGCTCTTCAACTGAAAATTCAGGTATAGGTCTTTCATTAATAGTGTATAAACGAACTCTAAAAAGTTGATCACCATGTATATTTCTCATATTGATAAGTTTAGAATTATTAGCTAATTGAGTGATTTTTTCATGGAATGCATCGTCTTCTTTTGACCATTGATATAAGTCGCCTTGCTCTAGATGTTTCTTTTGGGCTACAATTATTTTATTTTAAAAGTAATCGAAGGAATTAAAAGTAATACACTAAATAAATATCAATATTTTTATCTTTTCCATCTAACGTATAAAGAGATTTATTATAAGGAGGGCTAAACCAAAGTAAATATAAAACGCTCTAATTTTATTTTCTTCTAATATGGACAGTTGGAACATCGATAGTGCTGATAATATTAAAGGTTGATCATAACTTATTATTTATAAAAGGTTTAAAAGCGTTAATCCCCCAAATATAATTACTATAAGACTGTTTAATATTGAAAGGGCAGTGGTTATCTTTTTCTTCAAGCCTTCTAATTCTCCATGACTTACGTATAAATACCATACACCTGTAATGATGCCGTAAGACAGTACTATTATAGCTATTATCTCTTTCATCATGTTCTTTTCTTACCTTTCCTTTAAAAATCTCTTTCACCTGATTTTATTGTTCATTTTTTAATGGGGTCTCTTAATTGTTTCAAAATCAAATTTATACTTAATAACAATGCTTACGGATAGTTGCTGTTAACTCTCTAAATAGCTTTTAACTTTTCATTAAAGCTTTTTATTTTTTCAGCTCTTAGACTTGTATAATATTCAATATCTTCTTCTCTAGTCTCTAAAGGAAATATATTATAAATATCTTGATAAAATTCAATGCTTGATTTATTACGTTGGCCTTCTAAAGATATTCTTGTACTATCAGGCTTAGTTGTTGATAATTCATAATTAGGTATCACACTATGATACACGTTTACTATTTTGCCATCTTTTATCAAATCTGATGTGTTTATAAATTTAATCTCTATATGATGTTGATGTGATAATTCACTAGTTAACATTGCTAGCATAACGTCACAAAACATAATGGTCATAACGCCTTTATTTTCAAATGTAGAGGTTACTTCTAGTTCTTCGATACAAAATTTTTCAGTTTCTCCATAATGATAAAACCTAGATTTGAATTCCTCGTTGTCTACACCATCACACTTACTAACAACACTTTTAGAAATATAATCAAATGAAGTATCTTTTAAATAATAATAAGCACTTCCATAATTTATTAACCTATTATATGTGAAGGCATTTGTTTCTTCATATTTATTTTTACAAATTATATTAAATGGATTGGTAATACTATCCTTTACAATCATACATTACGCTCCTTATAGAATTTTTACTTATATAATAGATAGACTTCACAACATCTATTATTAAACGTTGATTTAAAAACATAGAAAAACACCCCACATTAAAATGTGAAGTGCTAAAGCCGATATTTTTTGAATAGAAATAATATTTGAAGAAATAAAAACACCTACTTTTAATATAATTCTGATATTTTATATTCAATATCCGACTATATCAAAGTTCAACATTTAAAGAAACATAATTGATTCATTCGAATTTAATTATGAGTAGATTAAAATATTTTATTGAAAGTAAGCTTCTGTGTGTCGACAATTGCTCCGACTTTTTTACGATTTCACCCTTTATTTCGTGTGTAATGCCTTAATTTGTAGTCTTCATATAGCATTTTTCCCACAAGAGTGGGTCAGACTACTGCTAGTTCTTTATAAAAATTGATTGCTCGTTTAAACAATTTTGGGTGTAATAAAACAATTGGATTAATAATAAAAATATAATTTTAATTAAAAATATATTCTAAAGTAAAGAGAAGGATATTATTAATAACATTAGCCTTTTAAATAGTAGTTGCTAAAGTAACAAAAAAATATATAATTGATAATGAATATCAATATCAATTATATATGGGGGATTATAGATGAAAAAATTAACAGTACCATTTTTAATAGTATTATTGCTACTATCTGCATGTAGCAATAATGCTCATAAAGAAAAGGCGAAAGATGAAAAAAAGTATACTTTAGACTCTGGTAAAAAGATAAGTATACCCAAAAATCCCCAACGTATAGTTGTTGCAGCTGATACATACGCAGGAGGTATAAAGCAACTAGGTGGACATGTAGTTGGTGTGAACAAAGACATAAAGCAAAGTGAGATATTAAACGAAGAATTCAAAAAGGTTAAAAAAATAAACGCTGAAAATGTAGAAGAAATAGCTGAACTAAAACCAGATCTTATTGTTGCAGATACTGATGACAAAAACTTGAAGAAGTTCCAAAAAATCACAAAAACAATCCCGATGGAATATGGTAAAAGAAATTATTTAGATACTCAGATTCAATTAGGAAAATTATTAGGAAAAGAAGAAAAAGCAAAGCAATGGGTGAATAATTGGAAGAAACAGACAGCTAAAGATGCTAATGAAATTAAAAAGCACATTGGCACTAATGCCACAGTTTCAATTTTTGATGACTTTAATAAAGAATATTATGCTTTCGGTAAAGATTGGGGGAGAGGAGGAGAAATTTTGTATCAGGCATTTAATTTAAAAATGCCAGAACCTTTAGAAAAGGTAGTGAAAAAAGATGGGTATAAAGCTTTATCATTAGAATCAATGCCTAAATACGCTGGAGACTATATTATTACAATGAGCGAGAGAAAATCCTCTCCAGAGTTTGAAAAAACTAATGTTTGGAAGAATATTCCGTCAGTAAATCAAGGTCATGTATTTCACGTTAAAGCTGAAAACTATTGGTATAATGACCCATACTCGTTAGAAGAAAATAGAAAAATACTAAAATCCAAATTGCTAAACAACTAAATTTAACTTTTTATAGAATAATAATTAGAATATTTAAGATAAACAATTTTGTATTCTTTCATAATGTAAAATGATTTTAGACACAACTCTGTTATTATCAAGTTTCTAACTTCAACTATTTTGAATTTAGTTCTCCAATGGTTGGCATTTGTTGTTACTAAATTAAAAAATATTTTTGAGGGTATTATATAAGTAATAGGTATCTAAATACTTGCTACTAGGAGGTTAGTGTATATGTTTAAAAATATATTATTACCCTATGATTTTGAAAATGATTTTAGTGCGATTCCTGACCATTTAGTAAAAATGGTTGATACAGATTCAATTGTTACAGTTTATCATGTTGTTGAAGAAGCTAATTTTGCAACTAATTTAGAAAATTATATTGAACAAAAAAGTGATATTATTAGAGAAAAAGAAAGCAGCCTTGCTCCATTTTTACACGAATTAGATGAAAAAAAGGTTCAATATAAAGTAGATATTGATTTTGGACCTGTTAAAGATACAATCTTAGACAAAATTACTTCTGGCGATACAGATAAAGGTGAATACGATTTAGTAATTATGAGTAATCATAGAGTGAGTTTGAATATTAAACACGTTTTAGGAGATGTTACGCATAAGATTGCTAAAAGAAGTTCTGTCCCAGTATTAATTGTTAAATAAAGATTAAAAGCATAGAAACCTTATTAAACTAAGCATCATGCTAATATTTTTAATATATGCTGACCTAAAAAGTACTACAATCTTATAAAAGTATGTGTTCCTTCAAGGTGTGCGCTGAAAAAGTGTGGATTTTGAAGGGATTTTTAATTCGCTAATTTATGCCCGCCATTATCTGTTTTATTTATTAATTTACTATGTAAAATAAAGAATTTTTGCATAATTTTCAATAATAATGGTATATTACATGTAAGGGTTTACATTTATTAAAAAGGGAGAGATTATTCAAGGGGAAAATGATAGATAAAATAGCCGGATTAAACAAAGATAGGAGTCGCAAGTATGAAAATTATTCCGTTTTCAGATTTGAAAGACATCATTAATGAAGGTGATGTGATAGCCCTAGCAGCATTATCAACGGCTAACTTACCAGCTGAGATTCTCAAAACATTAGTCGATCAATATGATGAGCATCAAACGCCTAAAGCCTTCACCTTTATGTTGGCAAACGATATTAGTGATTATCGTGGCGACAGTTATGATTTAGATTCTTTTGTATCAAGGGGTATGATCAAACGATTAATCACAAGTATTATTACTGGTTCACCTAAGACTATCAATGCAATGCGCAATAATGATATTGAAGCCTATTACGTGCCTCAAGGTGTAATTACGACGCATTATCGTAGTCAAACATCTGCTTCACCAGGAACAATTACTAAGATTGGGCTGAATACCAATGTTGATCCTAGATATTCTGGTGGCAAAGTAAATACGCGTACGACAGAGGATCTAGTATCTTTAATTGAAATCAACGGAGAAACATATTTAAATTATGATTTTCCAGAAATTGATGTCGCATTGTTACGAGGTACATATGCCGATACAGAAGGTAATATTTATATGACGCATGAAGCACATCTTGGAGAGGGTTACAGTGTTGCAGCAGCTACACATAAGAATAAAGGTAAAGTGATTGTGCAAGTGAAAGCAGTCATCCAAAGTGGGCGTTTCAATCCGAGTGATGTATTTATTCCGGGTAAACTTGTAGATTACGTTGTAGTTAATAGCAATCCGAAATATCACAGACAGGTTGTCCAAACACAATATGACCCAGCACTTTCAGGACATTATCAGATTACTGAAATGCGAGAGCCATATATAGCATTAGGTACCCGTAAAGTGATTTTGAGACGTGCAGCTCAATATTTACTTGAAGGAGATGTAATCAGTATTGGTTTTGGCATTAATAATGAATTGTCGAATGTTTTAGAAGAGGAGCAGGCCAATCATTTAGTTCAAACGAATATAGATACAGGCGTTTTTGGTGGCTTAATTAGTAGCGGTAATTACTTTGGTATGAACTACAATCTAAGTGCACGCATGAGACACGAGTTAACATGGGATTTTATCTATAACGATGGCATAGATGTCGCATTCCTAAGCTTTGCTGAAGTGGATCAATATGGCAACGTTAATGTGTCTAAGTTCGGAGACAAAATGAATGGGTGTGGTGGTTTTATTGATATTAGCCAATCAGTTAAAAGGATTGTTTTTTCAGCTTCAATGGTTGTTGGGGGTCAACTAAATTTTGTGAACGGTGAAGCCCAAGTGGAAACACAAGGTAAGTCACCTAAATTTGTAAAAGAAGTTGGCAACATAGATTTTAATGTTGAAAATGCACGAAAATTAGCACAGGAAGTTTATTTTGTTACTGAACGCGCAGTGTTTGAACTGACGGACAAAGGTATTAAATTAATTGAAATTGCACCTGGTTTAGATTTAGAGCGAGATATTTTAGCAAATATGGAGTTTCAACCAATCATTTCTGACGAGATTAACATAACACAGAATGATATTTATCAAAAAACATGGGGAGGTCTGTCTCAGGTAATTAAGTCGGAAGATCGAATTAAAAATAAGGGGGAGAAAAATATGAATTACGACTGGATTAAAACGAGAGCAGTATTTGATGAGGAAAAGCCAGCAATTATCGATCCATTTAAAGGTACTGAATGGACATATCAAGATTTAAATAAACGTGCAGAGAACTTAGCAAATCATTTACAAGATCAAGGTATAGAACGTGGGGATGTCGTTGGTATTTTCTCACCAAACGATGTAGCTATTCTGGATTTATTATTCGCTACATTTAAAATAGGTGCAGTATATTTACCGATGAATTGGCGTTTGAAAACACAGGAAATTGAAAGCGTGATTCAAGATTCTGATGTAAAATTAATTTTTTATTCACAAAAGCATTTATCAAGTTTAGAGGGAATCGCAGACGAACTCATTCATATGGATGTCGATTCAAAACAATATGATGATATGGTCGATCCAAACAATCACCGTCCATTCAAAACGGTACATGTAGAAAAAGATGATTTAGCAGCGTTAATGTACACAAGTGGTACAACAGGATTACCTAAAGGCGTTATGTTTACGTATGAAACTTTCGTCAATAATCCAATAAATACGGCGCTCACTTATAAAATAAATTCTACGTATAAGACGATTGTTTCGACACCAATGTTTCATGTATTAGGCTTTAACGATTTGACGTTACCATTGCTAATGGCAGGCGGCACACTGATTATACAACGCTACTTCAATGGTGAAGCATTAAATGATCTCATGGCACATTACAAACCAAATTATTTAATACAGATACCAACGATGTATTATGCAATGTTAGTTGCAGAGAATTTTGATCTTAAAAACTTCGATAACATTGAATTCTTACTTCAAGGTGGGTCAGCACCACTACCTGCTGTGCAAAAGAAATTTAACAGTATGGGCCTATCTATCGTTAATGGTTACGGTTTGACGGAAGCGCCACTAACAATGGTTAACACGCCAGAAAATGGCGCTGAAAAACCTGGTAGTATTGGGCAGCCTGTCATGTTTGTGGACTATCGTATTTTAAATGATGAATTTGAAGATATACAAACTGGAGAAATTGGCGAATTAGCTGTTAAAGGTAACAATGTTACACCAGGTTATTGGAAGAAACCAGAAGAAACAGCGAAAAATTTCAAAGATGGATATTTCTTAACAGGAGATTTAGCAAAAATAGATGAAGACGGTGATATCTATATCGTTGATAGACGTAAAGAAATGATTATCACTGGTGGTGAAAATGTGCTGCCTTCTGAAGTAGAAGCGGTCTTATCAACACATCCATTAGTAGCACAAGGTGTGGTAGTGAGCTATGAAAGTCCTAAATATGGAGAATCTGTTTCAGCAGCAGTGGTATTGACTGAAGATGATCCAGACTTTGAACAAAAATTAGACGCACACATGAGAGAACACATAGCTGGGTATAAGATTCCGAGAATGTATTTAAAATTAACAAATATTCCGCTGAACTCAACTTCAAAACCAGATAAGCTAGAGTTACAGAAGAAGATGAATAATAAAGCTGACAAAGCGCGTCAACAAGATGATGAATTAGCTTAAATAACTTATGCTTTTATAAATATTTTAAAATAATAACTATAAATTTTTTTGACAAGATTTGTAAGCGTTAACATTAAAGTGGAGGTTTTAATTATGCCAACAAAAGAAGAAGTAATCAAAGCATTATATCCAGAGGATATTTTAAGTATTGCAAAAGATTTAACTGAAGGAGAAGTTAAATTATTAAAACAGCTTAATGATATGTTAGAAGAAAAATATAGAGACTCAGTTAATGAGCATTGGTTAAATGCGACTGAGCCAGAAGACTATTTTGAAGAATTGGGTAAATTAAACTATTTCCAAAATCCGTTACTATTTGAAGGACGTGAAGGAGAAAAAACACCTAGTCAACTATTCCAATTCTTTATGTCATACACAATAGCCAAATTTGATGTTTCTTTAGCGACATTACTCGGTGTACATCAAGGCTTAGGTCATAATTCATTTTGGTTTGGTGGTAGTAAAGAGCAACAAGCCTATTATTTACCCAAATTACAATCACACGAATTACGTACGTGCTTTGCATTAACAGAACCGGAACATGGCTCTGATGTCGCGGGTGGATTAGAAACTACTGCGAAACGTGAGGGCGATCAATGGGTTATTAATGGTGAGAAAAAATGGATTGGTGGTGCAAATGTAGCCGACGTTATGCCAGTATACGCAGTAGATGTAGATACTGGTAAACCTAAAGGCTTTATTGTCGAGCCTAGTCAAGAAGGCGTGGAAATCGAACTTATTGAAAATAAAATTGCACTCCGTATCGTTCCTAACGCCAAAATTCGTCTGAAAAATGTGGTCGTGAAAGAAGAACAAAGGCTGCAAAATATTAATAGCTTTAAAGACATTGCGAAAGTATTATATTCTACTCGTGCAGGCGTGGCGTACATGGCTACAGGAGCGATGGCAGGCGCATTAAAAGCTACGACAGACTATGTAACGCAACGTAAACAATTTGGTAAGGAAATTAGTAAGTTCCAATTAATTCAAGAGAAATTAGCTATGATGCAAGGCAATCTAGCTCAAGCAATGGCGACATGTGCGCAACTTGCACGTATGCAAGCAAAAGGTGAATATGATGAAGTGGCAACTTCAACAGCTAAAATGATGAATGCACTGAGATTAAGAGAAACAGTATCAATGGGCCGTGGTGTGCATGGTGGAAATGGTATTTTAGCAGGAGAGTACGATATTGCAAGATTCTTTGCAGATGCTGAAGCGATTTACACATATGAAGGCACACATGAAATCAATGCACTTGTAATTGGAAGAGCAATCACGGGAGACTCAGCATTTATTTAATATAAAATATGAACGATTGAAGATATAGAAAAAACAATTTGGAGGTTTTAGTATGACGATAAGAAAAGCAACTGTGTTAGGTGCAGGCACGATGGGTAGTCAAATCGCTGCGCTCCTTGTCAACGCAGGTTTAAAAGTAAAATTATTAGACATTGTGATTGATGAGAATGAACCTAATAAAATTTCCAAAAAAGCTTATGAAGTAATAACTAATCCAAAGCGTCCACAGCTATTTGACTTAGCCTTTGCCTCAAATTTATCTTATGGCAACTTTAATGAAGATTTAGTTGAGCAAGATGACGCTGACATTTATATTGAAGCAGTAAAAGAAGAAGTGGATATTAAGCATAATGTTTGGGATAAAGTGAAAAAGGTAGCAAAAGATGATGCTATATTTGCGACGAACACATCAGGTATTCCAATAGAGTCGATTGCAGATGTATTTGAAGGAAAAGATAAAGAACGCTTTTTCGGAATGCATTTCTTTAATCCACCACGCATTATGAAATTAGTCGAAGTAATTCCAAATGAAAAAACGTCTGAAGCGGTAGTGGAACGCGTACAAGCATTTGCAGAAGATGTATTAGGGAAAGGTGTCATTGTTGCAAATGATGTCCCAGGATTTGTGGCTAACCGTGTTGGTACACAAACGATGAATGACATTATGTACAGAGCTGAAAACCAAGATTTTTCTATTACAGAAGTGGATGCTTTAACTGGCCGTAGTATTGGACGACCAAAAATGGGAACGTATGGTTTATCAGATTTAGTTGGTCTTGATATTGCTATGACCGTAATTAAAGGTATGCAAAGCGTTCCAGATGAACAACCATTTTTCCACGATGTAAAACTTTCGGAAAAATTAGCGGCAAAAGGTGCATTAGGTAATAAAACGAAACAAGGATTTTATAAAAAAGTAGATAAAAAGCGTTTCGTCTTTGATGCAGAGCAAAATGATTATGTGCCACCGCAACCACCACAATTAGAGATTTTAGGCAAGTTTAATAAAGACTTGGCTTCTAACTTAGACGTTATCTTTAATGCACAAGATGATGCAGGCATATTTCTATGGGAAACATTGAGAAATAATTTCTATTATTCAGCGATTAACGTGCCGAAAGCGGCAACTGATTTTAAAGATATTGATCGCGCATTAGTATGGGGTTTTAACTGGAAACAAGGACCATTCCAATTGTGGGACTTAATGGGCTTCGAACGTGTGAAGTCACGCATGAAAGAAGAATTAGGATCACTTCCAGATTGGATAGAGCAACGCAATGAACCATTCTACAGTGAAGGTGAATCTATTGAACGTGTTACACCAGTCGCAGAGTATATTGATCAAGAAATTTGGGAAAGAGCAGATTCTAACTTATCTGTGGCGAATAAAGATCAATTACTTTTAAAATTACAAAGTAAAAATAATGTGATTACTGGCGGATTCCTTGATGATTTATTAGAATCAATTAACAAATTAGAAGATGAAGACTATAGTAGCATGGTCATCTATGCAGGCGGCAACAACTTTAGTGTCGGTGCGAATTTGTATCAAATGAAAAAAGCACATGAAGAAAACCAAGTGGTATCAGAAGTAGGCGCCATGGTCGAAAAACTTCATTATATATTCACTAGACTGAAACATGCGTTGAAACCAGTTGTTACTGCAGTTCAAGGTAGAGCCTTAGGTGGCGGTTGCGAACTTGTACTTCATTCACCATTTGTGGTAGCTGCAAGTGAATCTTATATTGGTCTTGTTGAGACAGGCGTAGGCTTACTACCAGCTGGTGGTGGACTCGCAGAATTAACGGATAGAGTATTGCGCACAAATCATAAAAACAATGATAAACAAGATTCAATTACTAAAATATTAATGCAAGTTGGTTTCGCAAAAGTTTCTACAAATGCATATGAAGCAGTGAAATATGGTTATTTGAGAGAGACGGATACTGTAATATTGAATACTGAAAGACGTGTTGAAGTTGCATTAAATAGAGCGCGTTACGAATCAGAAACTAATTATGTACCTACACCAAAATCACAATATATTGCTTTAGGCAAAGACTTTAAGGCATTAGCTGAAGGTCAGTTAGATGCACAACGTATGGGTAACTTTATCAGTGACTACGATTATGAAATTACGTTGAAAGTGGCAGAAGTATTAGCAGGCGGTGACATTCCTCGTAACACATACGTGAATCAAAGATATTTACAGACACTTGAAAAAGAAAGATTTTTAGAGCTTTTACAAAATAAAAAAACGTATGACAGAATTTCACACATGTTAGAAAAAGGAAAACCATTACGTAATTAATAGTTGAGAGTAAAAAGAAAGGGTGAACTTAAATGCGAGATGCATATATTGTAGCTTATGGACGTTCAGCAGCTGGTAAGGCAAAGAATGGGGCAATGGCTCACGAAAGACCAGATGAAGTGGCAGCAAAAGTATTAAAAGGTGTATTGGAAAGAGTTGGAGGTTCATTTGATCCTAGTATGGTAGAAGACGTTATCGTCGGCAATTCATTTCCAGAAGGCTTACAAGGACAGAACATTGCAAGAACAATTGCATTACTTGCAGGCATGCCAAACGAAGTACCAGGACAAACGGTTAACCGTTACTGTTCATCAGGCCTTCAAACGATTGCGCATGCAGCAAACCAGATTAACGCGAATCAAGCAGACATCCTTGTAGCAGGCGGTATTGAATTGATGAGTGCAGTACCAATGGGTGGTAATGAACCAACAAACAATCCGATTCTGCAAGATGAAGATTCAGGTGTTTCTTATCCAATGGGACTAACTGCAGAAATGGTAGCAGAAACTTACAATGTGTCTAGAGAAGACCAAGATGCATATGCAGTACAGAGTCATCAACGTGCTACAAAAGCACAACAAGAAGGTAAATTTGATGACGAAATTATACCGATTGAAGTGAATAAAGTCACTTATGATCAAAATGGTCCAGTCGTTTCGAAAGAAGTATTTAAAGACGATGAATTAATCAGACCAGATACAAATAAGGAAACTTTAGCTAAATTACCTACAGTGTTTAAGGCTAACGGTACAGTGACCGCAGGCTCCTCGGCACCCTTAACAGATGGTTCAGGGTTTGTCGTAGTCATGTCTGGTGAAAAAGTAAAAGAATTAGGCGTGAAACCCATCGCACGCTTTGTTGGCTTTAAAGCTGTGGGTGTAGATCCTAAGTTAATGGGTATTGGTCCAGCGTATGCTATTCCAGAAGCATTGAAATTAGCAAACTTGGATGTTAAAGATATTGATTTAGTTGAGTTAAACGAAGCATTTGCATCTCAAACATTAGCTTCCATTAGAGAAACAGGTTTAGATATGGAGAAAACCAATGTTAATGGTGGTGCAATTTCACTAGGGCATCCGCTTGGCGCAACAGGCGCGATGTTAGTAGGCAGACTACTTTCTGAAATGAAGAAACAGCCAGATACGAAATACGGAATGGTTACGATGTGTATTGGCGTTGGCATGGGTGCTGCTGGCATTTTTGAATATGTAAGATAATCGTAGTTTGAATATGTAATAAATAACCCCTTAAGCGTAAGATAAATGCTTAAGGGGTTTTAATTTATGATTTGTTATTTTATTATGGTTTTAATTCAAAGTGATAAATTGATGTGCATGTTGATGTGTAAGTGATTCAGGCCATTCGATTGCTAATGATGTCCAGCTTTTTCCACCGCTTTCGGAATAGAAAACCCCTTTATTATTAGCAATGTAAAATATACCATCCTTTTCGGAGATGGCTGAAATTAAGGTGCCCTCTGGTGCAGGTAAACCTTCATCAGCTTCTGTCCAAGCACTTTCATGTTCTTTATCAACATAGTAAATCGTTGAAAACGTGTCATCATCATAATTATGTGCGTTAAACGGTGAGTTCGATGTAGCGATGACAATATTACTGGAATTGTTAGAATTAAGCGCTAATCCATAGCCGTATCTATATTTTATACCATCAATGAATGTCGTCCATGTTTGACCATAATCATCGCTTTCAATAAATGTATCTCTACCACCTTCTAAAAAGGCATCTCCTAAAACGCCGTACAATTGATTTGGGTAATCAGGATGGCTCTTAAGCACATGAATATCTATAGGTAGCACACGATCTGTGCGTGGGAGCTCCCAATGTTGACCATAATCTCTGGATTGAATAAATCCGCCGGCTTCAATAGTTAAATTGATTGTTCCGGGAGATTTAATATTAGTATCAAACCATTTTACATGATGCGTAAATGGTCTAGGCGGGAAGAACCATTGATTTTTACCTTGTATATGTTCAAAATCTGTAAGGAGTTCAAATGTTTGTCCCTCATTATAGGAGATGAAAAGCGCACTTGGTTCCGTGCCAACAATTACGGTGCCAGAAGATTTACCAGTATCAACCACTGTCACTGCTGTGATTGATGTCATATGAATATCATCTTTCTTAAATGGGCTATTGTAAGTGAACCTTGTGCCTATTGGAGCCCATGTATCACCCTTGTCGGTACTTTTCCATAAACCATGGTCAAACGTGCCGCAATATAATATATTACTATTTAAAGGATCTTGAGCTATTGAAATCGGGTTAGTGCCCTCTAATTTAAATGCTGTATGAAGGCCTTGTGCATCATTTTTAATAAGCAATAATGCATTGTCATAAGTGATTGCGCATTGAGCCATATTTATCACGCTACCTTTGGGTAAGTTTATGATTTAAAGTATCGTATCAGACTTGTTTAACAAAAAGAAATTGAGTTACAAATACCTTAGATAATTATGCTGTTAGAAAACAACAGAAAATGAATTAATGTTGTTTTGTTCTTGGCTATAGTACATACATACTAATAAACATCACGTTGGTAACGTTGATTTTTAATTAAATCTCTTAAATAGTCTTCTGCACTATCTTGGCTGTAATTACCATGTTTAATCAGTACATTCACTAATGCTTGATGGACACCTGAAGCCATCTCATCTTTATTTCCACATAGATAAATCGTAGCGCCCTCTGTTATCCATTTATAAAATTCAGCACTATTATCTTCAATACGGTGTTGGACATAAATTTTAGTTTCAGTATCTCTTGAAAAAGCTAAATCTAATTTACCGAGTACACCGTCACTCAGCCAGCCCTCTAAATCACTCTGATAAAGGAAATCTGTATTATAATTTTGATTACCAAAAATAAGCCATTGTGATCCTTTAAGTTTTAAGTGTGCGCGTTCTTGTAGATAGGCTCTGTAAGGTGCGATGCCTGTGCCAGCACCAATCATAATGACAGGTGTGGTTTCTTCATAAGGAAATTTGAAGTTTGGATTCTTTTTAAGATAAACAGGCATATGATCACCAGGTTGTGTACGTTCAGCAAGTTGAACGGAACAAACGCCTAGACGTTCACGACGATGCGCTTCATATTTCACGACACGTACTGTGATTTGTACACGATTTGGATTAACGTTGTTACTGCTTGCGATTGAATATTCTCTTGGTGGTAATTTTCTTAATAATTGCGGTAACATTTTTGGTTGAAGTGATACGGGTGTAAAGTCTTTAATCAAGTCGATGACATCTCGACCATAAATATAATCTTGAATCCAATCATTTTTTTGAACATTTGCGTTTAACATTGGATTACTAAATAACTCAGCAGCACTTTTCATTAGGGCAGGTGTTATTTTTGAAATTTCAAAGTAATGTGTCAACGCATCTTGTAATGTTAATGGTTGTTCATCTTTATCAACATAAACAAGTGTTTCAGCGTCCCAACCTAAAGTATCGATAAAGTGTTCAACAAGGGCAGGGTCATTTTCAGGTATTACTACTAAACTATCTCCAGGCTCATATGATTCGTTGTAACCTTCAAGAGATAATTCAAGATGTCTGACTTCGCGTGTTGCATTGGCTTCAGTCAGTACATTATTTTGTATTACTTCAGCTTGAAATGGGTTTGATTTGGAATACTGACCATGAGGTTCTTCAATTGTGACTTCATCGTCTATCACATCATTTGCATCTGTGTTTGGCGAAACGTTGGTTAATAGCTCTAGCATATCTGCAATCCATTGTTCTGCTATTTCTTCAAAATCAAAATCACAATCTACCCTTTCAGCTAATCGATGACCGCCTAATTTTCCGAAGATTTCATCAAAGTCTCTTCCTGCCTGACAAAAATCTGGATAGCTTTCGTCTCCTAATGCGAGTACAGAGAAGTTTAATCCATCTAATCGTGGGGCTTTATCACTGTGCATAAACTCATGAAAATCTATCGCGTTGATTGGGGGCTCTCCCACGCCTTGTGTAGAACATATGATAAACAGGTAATCTATATTTGTCAGTTCATCTAGCGGGAAATCATCCATCTCCGACAAATGAACATTTAAATTGTGTTCCTTTAATTTTGCTTCAAATTGATCGGCAACTTCTTCAGCATTACCTGTTTCAGTACCAAATAGAACATGTACTTCTAAAGGTTCAGCTACGGAACTATCAGTTGCGTTTGATGGTGTCACCTCATCATCCTGCGTTTCAGGATTAACTAAATAACTGCCTAACCATTGTTGCTGACTTGAAGATAATGTTGGCAGAAGTTGATTTATAAGTGCCAATTGTTCTTTGTTAAAAGGAGTATTGGTTTCATTTAGTTGCAAATCATTCACCTCGTCTTCTTTTATTGTATGAGGTTTGTGTAAACATCATGTCCTTAAATCATAACATCATTGAATTACTTTATTAATTAATTGAAATAGGATTAATGTTTTTGATTCTCTGAAATGATCTTGTTTATTTCATTTATATCTCTTTGTGCTCTTCTACTTTCAATAGACCAAATAACAAAGTAAATCATTGTATATATGAGTATAAATACGATGATGACCGAGATTCGGAGTGGAAACCAACCTGTTTTATTGAGTTTCAAATGGTCGATATAATCGATATTGATGATTTCTGATTTAGATATTTGTAGGAAGTTTGAACTTAATTGTTTTTTAATAGTATATAATCTTTCGTTCAGGGTAAAGTGTTGATTCCATGTATAGATGGTTAGTATTTTATTTTCCATCCTGAAACATATAATATCTCGCTGTTTGATAAAGTGAATTTCATCATTATGTTTGCCTGTAAATGTTTTTCGGTTGGATAATTGTTTGATGTATTGCACGATATCTGGCAAATTTTCTGCGTTTTCATTAGCTTGTATTATAACTTCATCTTCGGATAATGCATTGTTGTATTTAACTCTGACCTTCATATGCAACGCCTCCTGTTAAGTTAAGTAAAACAAATATTAGCATTAAATACTACATAGTTTAATTAAGCGGTCAGTATTGCTAACTAAGTGGTTACAAATGCACATTAAGTGGATGACCTTTAAAAATGCACATAATAAATTCCCCTAAATCATTCTTGGTAGGGAATGATTTAGGGGATATAAATTATATCTTTTAAAAGGAGAAGTTGATATATAAGAAGTGCTCAATTTCTTAATATCTTTTATATTATAATAGCTAGAGTTTTAAGTTTGGGGTGCTCGTGTATATCTAATGATATCTTAAAGATTTAGCTATTAGGGTGTAATAGCGAATGCGCGTACAGGAAATCCTGGCGCGTCTTTAGGTTTAGGGCTAATCGTGTAAATAAGGGCACCACGTGTGGGTAGTTGATCTAAATTCGTCAACAGCTCAACTTGGAATGTATCTTGTCCTAGGACGTAACGTTCACCAACGATATCACCATTTTTGGCTACATCTATCGAAGCATCTGTATCAAATGTTTCGTGACCAATGGCTTTGACTTGTCGTTCTTCGAGCAAGTATTTTAAAGCATCGAGGCCCCAACCGGGTAAATGGAGGTTGCCATTGCTGTCTTTATTCTCGAATTGTTCGATGTCTGGCCAACGTTTCGACCAATCACTGCGTAAGGCGACAAATGTGCCGGGTTCAATTGTTCCATGCGTTGATTCCCATTGTTCGACATGTGTGCGAGTTAATATGAAATCTGCATTCTCTGCTACTTCTTGTGAAAAATCTAAAACAACAAGTGGTAGGGCGAGTTCTTTTAAATCTAATTCATGTAAATAGCGTGTGTTTTCCACAAAATGAATAGGTGCATCAATATGTGTACCGTACTGACTTACTATATTCCAATTTTGAACATAAAAGCCATCGTCTGCTACGTTAAACAGGGTAGAAACTTTAGCGCGTTCAAACTCACTGAAGCATGGAATGGTTTCATCAAATGTGTGGGTCAAATCGACCCACTTTGATGATTTTAATTGTTCTAATTGTTCCCATAATGGATAACTCATGTGTATCACCACCATTTTTAATCGTTATACTGTTGCTGTATTTGTTGATTTTCGTAACTTATCAACGGCATTTACTAAGACACTTAATGCTTCTACTACTTCATCTTCTTTACGTGTCTTCAATCCACAATCTGGGTTGACCCAGAATAACGAACGATCAATTTCTTGTAAGGCACGATGGATTGCTTCTGTAACTTCTGATTCAGTCGGAATACGTGGACTATGAATATCATATACCCCTAAACCAATACCTAAATCGTAAGTAATATCTTCGAAATCTTTAATCAAGTCACCATGGCTACGAGATGTTTCAATAGAAATCACGTCTGCATCTAAGTCGTAGATTGCGTGTATGATTTGTCCAAATTGTGAATAGCACATATGTGTATGAATTTGTGTTTCATCAGCCACGGAAGATGTTGCAAGTTTAAACGAATGCACAGATTTGTTTAAGTAGTCTTCGTGATATTCTGAACGAAGCGGTAAACCTTCTCTTAAAGCAGGTTCGTCTACTTGAATAATTTGAATACCTTCATTTTCAAGTGCCAATACTTCTTCATTAATAGCGAGCGCAATTTGATCTTGTACTTCTTCACGCGGTAAGTCTACACGTTCAAATGACCAGTTCAGAATTGTGACAGGTCCAGTGAGCATACCTTTTACAGGCTTGTCTGTTAAACTTTGTGCATAAAGTGTCTCTTTCACTGTAAGTGGTTCAGCCCATTTCACATCGCCATAAATGATAGGTGGTTTCACCGCACGTGATCCGTATGATTGTACCCAACCGAATTTAGTTACTAGGAAACCTTGTAGTTTTTCACCAAAGAATTCGACCATATCATTACGTTCAAATTCACCATGTACTAAGACGTCTAAACCAATATCTTCTTGAATTTTAATCCAGCGTGCAATCTCATTATTTAAGAATGATTGGTAATTTTCATCTGATATGCGGTCATTTTTCCAATCAGCACGATATTTACGTACTTCTTGAGATTGTGGGAATGAACCAATTGTTGTCGTTGGTAAATCTGGTAAATTAAGACGTTTGTCTTGTGCTTGTTTACGCGTTTTAAAAGCAGATTGTCTTGAAGTACGTACGCTGTCAAAATCGTATTCAAGGTTTTTAAATGATTGATTCTGGAAACGTTCATAGCGTGCTTTTAATTGATTATATTTTTCAGCATCATTGTCATTAAATAGGCGTCTCAAGGCATCTAATTCGTCTAATTTTTCAGTTGCGAAACTTAATCCTTCGGCAATTGATTCTTCAAGTGTTTCGTCATCTAATGATACAGGAACATGCAATAATGACGCTGATGGTTGAATAACAAGATCATTTGTATAATTTTGTAACGTGTCGATAAGTTCTTTTTTAGCTTCAATGTCAGCAGCCCAAACGTTACGACCATCGATAATACCTGCATAAAGTGTTTTGTTTTTATCAAAATCGCCAGCTTTAATTTGTTCAAGGTTAAAGTTATGGTCATGAACGAAATCTAGGCCAAGCCCTTTAACAGGTAAGCTGTTTAAAAATTGTAGATTAACACGTTCGAAATAGGTTTGTATCACGATATGATTTTCTAAACCAGCCTCAGCGAAATACTCATATGCTGCTTGTGTAATAGCTTCATAATCTGCGCTGTCATCTGTCACTAATGCAGGTTCGTCGATTTGAATATATTCAGCACCAGCTTCTTTTAGTGATTGTAGTACTTCTTTATATAAAGGTAACAGTGTGTTTACTTTTTCTTCGAAAGATTGGTCGCCACCTTTAGATAATTTAACAAATGTAATCGGACCTACAATGACAGGATGTGCGTTTACATTTAAAGATTTTGCATAATTAAAGCGTTCTAATAAGACATTGTGATTAAGTTTCGGTTCGGCATGATCCCATTCTGGAACGATATAGTGATAGTTTGTGTTGAACCATTTGATTAAGGCACTTGCAACATGTTCTTTATTACCTCTAGCAATATCGAATAATAAATCATCATCTATGTCTCTACCTTGGAAACGTTCAGGAATAATATTAAAAAGTAAAGATGTATCAAGAATATGGTCATAAAGTGAAAAATCGCCGACAGGAATACTTGATAAATTGTAATTTTTTTGTAGTAATAAATTTTCTTTATGCAAATCTGTTAATTGTTGATGTAATGTATCTAAATCTAATTTTTTAGACCAGTAACCTTCGATTGCTTTTTTCCACTCTCTTTTTCTACCTAATCTTGGAAAACCTAAGTTTGATGTTTTAATAGTCATAATATTGCCTCCTGTTTAGTTGAAGTAATTGATTTTGAATAAGCTGCAAGTTCTAATGTGTAATCTGCTTTTTGGAATGGTGTAATTAAATACAAACCATTAAAGTATTCATGTACTGTGTCAATCAGTTCTTTGGATAGTTTCAAGCTCAGTTCTTTTGATTTTTCTTTATCATCTTTAACGGCTTCAAATTGTTCTAACACTTCTTCTGATAATTTAATACCAGGTACTTCATTGTGTAAAAACAAAGCGTTATTATAACTTGTCACTGGCATAATACCGATAAAGAAAGGAACATCTAAATGTTTCGTTGCTTCATAGACTTCTTTAATTTTTTCAGTACTATAAACCGGCTGTGTAATAAAGTAGTGCATACCGCTCTCTAATTTTTTCTCTAAGCGTTTTACTGCACCGTCTAATTTTCTTACATTTGGATCAAAGGCACCTGCGATGTTGAAGTTTGTCTTTGTCTTCAGCGCATCACCATCTGTGTTAATCCCTTGATTGAAACGCGATGCAATTTCGGTTAAACCTTTGGAGTTTACATCGTATACGTTTGTAGCACCAGGTAAGTTACCAATCTTAGAAGGGTCACCTGTGATGGTTAATATTTCATTGATGTCTAGTAGTGATAGCCCTAATAAATGAGATTGTAATCCGATAAGGTTACGGTCGCGACAAGTGATGTGCACTAATGGTTCGATATCGTATTGTTGTTTAATAATGCTTGCTGCAGCGACATTACTAATTCTTACGGTTGCTAAAGAATTGTCTGCTAAGGTGACCGCATCGATATTGGCGTCATCAAGTTTTTTGATATTTCTGAAAAATGTATCTGTATCTAAGTGTTTCGGTGTATCTAATTCAACTATAATCGTCGGACGTTGTTTTACTTTTGATGTTAGATTCTGAGATTGTTTTGATTTAGATGAAGTACTCGTATATTTTGTGATCGGTATTACATTTTTTTGTGTTACAGGTTTCAAATTATCTATAGATGATTTAATGAATTCAATGTGCTCAGGTGTTGTACCGCAACAACCACCAATGACGCGAACGCCTTCGTTAATAAGCTTCTGTGCGACATTGCCAAAATACTCGGCGTTATCGCTGTATTTAAATTGGCTGTTTTCTATATCAAGCAAACTTGCGTTCGGATAGCACGATAAGTATGCGCCTTCTGGTAATTCAATATGTGAGAATGATTGTTGCATATGATGGGGACCATGATGACAATTCAATCCCACAATATCAGCACCACTTGCTGCTACTTGTTGTAACGCTGTATTAATCTCTGTACCGTCCCTTAAATAATTTGTATTCAAAGCAGTGAGTTGGGCAATAATCGGTATATTGTGTTTACGTTTTGTCGCTTTTATAATATTTGTAAGTTCTTCTAAGTCGTAATAGGTTTCAAAAAGTAAACCATCTACGCCAGATTCTACTAAAGTATCTACTTGTATTTCTGTATGATACTGAATCGCAGATAGACCTAAATCTTCTTGTTTAACGCCTCTAAAGCCTCCAACAGTACCTAAGATGAATGTGTCATCTTTTGCAGCTTCTTTTGCGATTTTTACAGCAGATTGATGAATTTCTTTCACTTTATGTTCTAAGCCAAAGTCTTTTAACTTTTCAAAGTTTGCACCATACGTATTGGTCTGTATAATATCTGCACCAGCTTCAATATAAGAACGATGGATATGTGCTACTTTCTCAGGATGTGTTAAGTTGTAAGCTTCAGGACATGTATCTAGACCTTCAGAGTAAAGAATGGTGCCGATCGCGCCGTCAGCTACTAATATGTTGTTCTTCAGTTTGTCGATGAGTTGACTCATTGAAAGCCTCCTTAATTGCGTAATTTAAATCTGAAATTAATTCATCCGCAGATTCTAAACCAACACTTAATCTAAATAATCCGAATGTAATGTTACGTTCTTCGCGTACTTCTTTAGGCACTGCTGCGTGTGACATTGTAGCTGGGTGAGAAAGAATTGTTTCTACGCCACCTAAACTCACAGATACGAGTGGTAATGATAATGCGTCTACAAATGCTTGTGCTTTGGTTTCGTCTTTTAATCTAAAGCCTAATACTGCACCACCGTGACGCGCTTGTGATAAATGTAAGGCGTCATTTCCCGGGTAATATACCTCAGCAATTTCATCACGCTGAGCTAAAAATTCATAAAGTTGTTGCGCATTTTCCACAGATTGATTGAATCTCACTGGCAACGTTTTTAAATGTTTTGCTAAAGTCCAGCTATCGTGAGCAGATAATGCTGTGCCTGTACCATTTTGTAATAAATAAAGTGCATCTGCTACGCTTTGATTATTGGTAATCGCTACACCGGCAATAATGTCGCTATGACCACTTAAGAACTTCGTTGCACTATGAACAACGATATCTGCACCAAGTGCTAATGGTGATTGACCAAGCGGTGTCATAAATGTGTTATCCACTGCGAGTAAGAGTTGATGTTGTTTTGCGATGTGAGCTGCACCTTTAATATCTGTAATTTTGAATAATGGATTAGATGGTGTTTCTACGTAAATTAGTTTTGTGTTGTCTTGTATCGCATCTTCTATCTCATTTAAGTTTGTCGTATCTACTGTTGAAAATTGAATATTAAAACGTGTTAATATCTGTTCGGTTAGTCTGAATGTACCCCCATAAACATCATCAGGTAAAATAACGTGATCACCAGCATTTAACGTAAGCAATACTGCTGAAATTGCGGCGATACCTGAAGCATAAGCAAATGCGTGACTGCCACCTTCTAGTTTGGCTAATTTTTCTTCTAATAATGCTCTATTAGGATTACCACTTCGTGCGTAGTCGTATTTTGCATTGCCACCTAACACTTTTTGATGAAACGTAGAAGAATCATATAAAGGAGGGTTCGCCGAATCATAATCTGTACCTCTATGTGCATCGAATATTACTTCTGTCTCTTTTGATAAACTCATGAAATCACTCCTTGGTTAGATTTTTGTAATGCTTGTACGATGTCTTTCTCAATATCTTCATAATTTTCAATTCCGATAGATAGTCTAAGTAAATGTTCGTCAATGCCACGTTTGTCTTTTTCCTCATCTGGCATATCGACATGGGTTTGGGTATATGGAAATGTTATAAATGTTTCAGTACCACCGAGACTTTCGGCGAATAAACAAACTTCTAAATGTTCTAAGAATTTGTCAGCTTTATAGGCTTTGTTTAAACGTAAGCTCAACATGCCAGTACGTCCGCTATAAAGTACTTTATCAATTGCGTCTAAGTTACTACATCGTTCTGCGAGTAATTTAGCGTTATATTCTGAACGATCCATTCTGATGTGTAGTGTTTTTAAGCCACGTTGTAGTAAATAACTATCGAAAGGTGATAGTGTAGCACCAATCATATTGTGTAACTGTGCTAATTGTTCTGCTAGTGCATCGTCATTCACTGTGACAACGCCAGCAAGTACATCGTTATGGCCACCTATATATTTTGTAGCAGAATGTAAGACGATGTCTGCACCATCCTCAAGTGGCGTTGAAAGATAAGGTGTTAAAAATGTATTATCTATAATTGTTAGTAAATTGAATTTTTTACTTAAGATATAGTACGGATCGATATCAACTTCTATCATTTGTGGATTAGAAATCGGTTCTATAAATAGTGCTTTTGTATTTTCAGTAATACTTTGTTCTACTTCTTCATAATTAAGGAAGTCTACATATTTGAAATGAATACCGTACTGTTGCTCGTAAAAATCAAAAAGTCTAAATGTGCCACCGTATAAATCAAAAGATACCAATATTTCGTCACCAGTTTTGAATAAATTACAAATAAGTTGAATGGCTGACATACCACTTGAAGTTGCAAATGAAGCAGTACCTCGTTCTAGTTTTGCAAAAGCTTCCTCAAATGCTGAGCGGGTTGGATTTTTCGTTCTTGTATAGTCGTAACCAGTTGATTCGCCTAGGTGAGGGTGTTGGTATGCTGTTGATAAATAGATTGGATTTGCAACTGCGCCTGTATGATCTTGTGACAAAGCAATTTGTGCCAGTTCAGTATTTTTCATAATAGATAACCTCCTTTTAAAAATAAAAAAAGCTTCCGTCCTTTACACCCGAATAATCGGATATAAAGGACGAAAGCTTAGCTCGCGGTACCACCTTTGTTTGTTACTCTATCACTAAAGTAACCTTATCCAGTACGCCAAATTGTTGAATAGGCAACAGAGACTGAATAGTGACATCGTATCTTCGTTGGAATTAAAAAACCTCATCTTATATGAATAAAATGAGTATTAACGAAATATACGACGCGTGGATTTAATCCAGTACGCCATTTAACAAAATGTTAATACTGTATCGCTATAACGGGCGATCCCGTTGACACCTCATATTGGTATCAACACTCAAAGGCCATTTTCAAACTTTCTTTCCGTGTCTTCTTTCAGCGAACAAAGACTCTCTGTGTCAGCAGTGTAAGTTTTACTTTCCCTATTACTGTGTTTCGTATGTGCAATTCGTATTTGATATACCTTAGATTACACACCAAAATCCTTTTTGTCAACAACTTATCTGAAAATTTAGATTAAACAAATTATTTTTTATGTATATTTACTGTCATGAGTGTGATGATATACTGTGAATATATTATATACGTAAAGAGATATTTGATGATGAAAGTAGGTGTATGACAATCGAAAATTCAAAAGATCATAGATTGCAATTAGAGGAAGATGCTCAAATTCAACAAGTTAAAGTCACGACTATTAAAGCAAACCCTTATCAACCACGTAAAACATTTGATGAAGAACGTTTAAATGACTTAGCAAAATCGATTAAACTTCACGGCATTTTACAACCTATCGTATTAAGAAAGACTATTACAGGTTATCACATTGTAGTAGGTGAACGACGTTACCGAGCGGCAAAAATAGCAGGGTTAGCAGAAGTGCCTGCAATTGTTAAAGCATTATCTGATGAAGATATGATGGAACTTGCCATTATTGAAAACTTACAACGCGAAGATCTCAATGTTATTGAAGAAGCAGAAAGCTATCGTCAATTAATGGATGATTTAAAGCTAACACAACAAGAAGTTGCAGAGCGTTTAAGTAAATCTAGACCTTATATTGCGAACATGCTACGTTTGTTACAATTACCTAAAGACGTATCGAATATGATCAGAGAAGGTACATTATCAGGTGCTCATGGGCGTACCTTATTAATTGTAAAAGACGCACAAAAAATGCGTCAAATCGCCAAGCAAGTCTCCCGGGAGTCTTGGAGTGTTCGTTATTTAGAACAATACGTAAATGAAAATTATAATGAAAAAAGTACAAAGAAAAAAACACAAGAAGTAGCTACGAAACCTAAGTTTATTCAACAACAAGAAAGACAACTTAAAGAACAATATGGTTCAAGCGTTTCTATTTCTACACATAATAAAAAAGGACACATCACTTTTGAATTTAAATCAGAAGCTGAATTTAAAAGGCTAATCCATCAATTAAATGAGAAATATAATAATGAATAACTTACTTCATATGTGAGGACTTAAACCCCTAAAATTTTAGACTGACTTGTCTAGGACACTGACTCAGCGTGCAGTCTTCGATTCGTGTGGTTCTCTCAGACGACTCGTCAAAATTTTGATGAATGTTAAATCACTAAAAAGGACATGTTGAACTCAAAATTCAACATGTCCTTTTTATATCAATGTTTCGTATTATAGTGCACGCTTTCTGTAGATATGGTTTGAGACTGTAGTCTTTAGATGCATACTATTCTCATAGAAGTCTTTCAAACAATATGCATAAGCCATGTGATGCTATTATTTTTTATAGACTAATTTACCGTCACAAATCGTTGCTTCAATTAAGTTGTTATCGAGTGTTACATCTTCTTCTAGTGGATTACGATTCAGTATGACAAAGTCTGCAACATGACCAACTTTAATTGTACCTTCGTAGTCTTCTGTATGATTCAAACGCGCTGCATCTGCAGTCATCTTTTTATATGCAGAGCTGCGAGATAAACGTTGGTGGGCACCAAGTATATCACCGTTTTTAGTTTTTCTATCAACAGCAATCTGGATAGATTCCAAAGGAGAAATTGGTGTCACTGGCGCATCAGTATGCAAAGTAAACAGCATGTTTTCATCTTCTGCCCATTTAACTGGGTCTAAATTGTTTGCTTTATCGCTACCTAAAAAGACATCACGGTGTAAGTCACCAAAATAATAAACATGATTAATAAAGAAAGAGCCTCCAATATGATGCTCTGCCATTTCTTGAATATCTGAATGCGTTGCAGTTTGTAAATGTTCAACTCTATTGCGTAAAGCGTTCGTTTTATACATTGCTGTATCTTTATAAGCTTCTATTACAGATTGGGCTGCATAATCACCATTTGCATGGGTAATAATATTAAAGCCTAATTGTTGAAAATGTTTAAATTTTTCTGTCATTACTGATTGTGACATTAAAGGTGCAGGTGGTGTTGCGCCATCTAAGTAAGTACCTCTTATAGAAGCAGTTTGTAATTGAATAGATCCGTCATTAAAGAATTTTACGCCGCCTAAATGACTCATACGGTTACTATGTTGTTGAAAAGTGCGATCGAGTGTTTCGGCATGTACGTCTTTAAATTCAGGATGTTTTTCTAGTAATTCATGCGTAATTACCCAGCGTGTACGGATACGTTGAGGTGCGTTTAAGAATGTTAATATACCTTCATAATCTGTGTAACCATTACCACCGATGAGTAAATCAGAAGTATTCGTTATACCGTTTTTTACATAATCATCAATTGCTAAATTCATACTATAAGCGAAACTATCTGCTGTAGCTTTAGGCAGTGCTGCTCTTAATTTAACAATCGCTGGCAATTCAATAAGCACACCGTTGACATAACCCTCAGAATCTCGTTCGTAATAACCACCTTCTGGGTTATCGTCTGTTAGTTCAATCCCCATAATTTGCAGTGCTTTTGTATTTACAGTAGCCATATGACCTGAGTAATGCATAATCGCAATCGCAGTATCTTGAGAAATTTGGTCTAAATCAAAGCGATTAGGATGGCGTTGTTCGGCTAAAGCTTTTTCATTATAACCGTAACCTATCAACCATCCGTTATTAGTTAAGCTATCCTTATTGTCATTAAATTTATTAATTAAGTCCGTAATGTTTAAAATGTCAGAAGCAGCACAGTTCACCATTAATTTTGTCGATCCATAGCCTGTTGGGTGACTGTGCGTATCTATAAATCCAGGTGTAATCCATTGTTGTTCCAAGTCTAGTGCCCTGTCATCCTCTACAATATCTTCTTGTGGCACAATGTCAGAGATGACACCGCCATTTAATATGAGTGTGCCTAAAAATGGTTCGTTATCTTCCATGTCCAAAATCATTGCATTTACTATTTTTGAAATTTTCAAAGTAAAGCCTCCTACGTGTCTTTTGTATCCATTACACATACTAATCTTGAAAAAAAGTAATTTCAATTGATAACATATTTTAAAGATTAATTTATTAGTTTAAAATATAAGTTTTTAAGTAGTATAAATTTCAAATTCATGTTATGTACATTTTTTTATTTTAAAAAAACAGAAAATAGTTACAAATTTATGTATCTAGAATGTGAATGTTGTGTGAAATAAGTTTGAATCCATTGTAAGTAAATGAAGTTCGTATAATAATGGGTATATAGAATAAATTAGGAGGGCCAATATGTTAACTCAAGAAGAGATACAAACAATTAAAGAAACAGTGCCATTACTAAAAGATAAAGGACAAACGATTACATCAATTTTTTATAAGAGACTCTTTGAACAACATCCAGAATTAAAAAATGTATTTAATCAAACTAACCAAAAAAGAGGATTACAATCTTCAGCACTTGCAATGGCTGTATTAGCAGCAGCTGAAAATATCGAAGATTTGTCACCGATTGTTCCAGCGATTATGCCAGTTGTATACAAACACTGTGCATTACAAGTTAAACCCGAACATTATCCAATTGTTGGTGAAAATTTAATATGGGCGATTGAAGAAGTGACTGGTCTTGAAGATGAAGATCCAATTATCCAAACATGGATTAAAGCTTATGGAGAAATTGCTGATGCGTTTATCGGCTTAGAAAAAGAAGTTTATAGCAATATGGCTTGGGATGGCTTCAAACCATTTGAAGTTACTGAAATCACTGAAGAAACTGAGATTATTAAAGCATTTACAATTAAATCAGATGATATTGATTTAAGTCAATTTGTTCCTGGTCAATATATTACTGTAGATATTACGAGTGACAAACTACCTTACCAAGCTAAGAGACATTATTCTATTGTTGATGGTGGTAAAGACTTCTTAACATTTGGAGTTAGAAAAGATGTTACTGAAGCGCATGAAGGTGAAGTATCAACAATACTACACGATGAAGTGTCAGTTGGAGATACGTTGAGCTTATCTGCGCCAGTAGGCGGTTTTACTCTAGCGAATAAAGAAAATAAACAATTATTCTTAGGTTCAGGTGTGGGTGTTACACCACTTGTTTCTATGTATAAAGAAGCGGTTAGTTCAGGTTTAGAATCAACATTCTTACAATCAACGTCTAATGCGCAAAATGTCGCTTTTGAAAACAAATTAAACAATATTTCTGACCAGTCTTCACTTGCACGTTTTGACACACATTTCCGTGATGAAGACGGCTTTATTGAAGTAGCACAACTACAACAATATGTAGATAATGAAACAGAAGTTTATATTTGTGGTGGTGATTCATTCTTAAAAGCAATGATTTCTGAATTACAAACAATCGGTATAGCAATGGATAACATTCACTTTGAAACATTTATTCCAAGACTTAGTTTTTCAGCATAATTATTAGATAAAATTGAATTTATTCATGAACTAGCGCCAATGACATTTAGTTGTTATTGGCGCTTTTGTCATTTGATTAAAGAATAAAATATGAGCTTACAATAATTAAAATAAGAAAAATATTTATAAAAAATAATAAATGTTGATGTAACGTGTTTTACAACGTTGTTAATGAAAATTACATTATTATAATTATTATTTAAAAATAATTATCGAAAACATTTTGAATACGCTATGTTAAGCGCTTACATTTAACGGAATTATACTGTTTTTAATAGAAACCATAGTTTAAAAGTACGCTTGACATAAAAAATTACAATGAGTAAAGTATGTATCATAATTATTTTCGAATAATTCTAAAGACTAAAAATAATATGAATTTTAAAAACAGAACATTAAAGAAAAGGGGATGAACCCATTAATGTCAGAGGAAAAAATAACATATGAGCACTTTAAAATCGACGCTTTTAATGACTTAGATATTTCAGATGAAACTAAAGGTGCACGTCAGGTTATCGCATGGGCGTATGAAATGTATGGTGATTCAATTGTTTATGCATGTAGCTTTGGTGCAGAAGGTATGGTTTTGATTGATTTGATTCATAGTGTTAGAAAAAATGCTGAAATCGTATTTTTAGATACAGATCTTCATTTTCAACAAACCTATGATTTAATCGATAGAGTGAAAACACGTTATCCAGAACTAAATATCAAGCTTAAAAAACCAGAATTAACTCTAGATGAACAGGCTGACCAGTTCAATTCAGCACTTTGGAAGAATGATCCTAATCAATGTTGTTACATACGTAAAATTAAGCCACTGGAAGAAGTGTTATCAGGTGCTACAGCTTGGGTTTCAGGATTGCGTAGAGAGCAATCACCAAGTCGTCAATTTACAAATTATGTAAACAAAGATGAAAGATTTAAATCAGTAAAAGTGTGCCCACTTATTCATTGGACGTGGGATGATGTATGGCATTATATTAAAAAAAATGATTTACATTATAATGAACTACATGATTTTAATTTTCCGAGTATTGGCTGCATACCTTGTACATCAGCAGTTTCAACTTCTGGAGACTCAAGGGAAGGTAGATGGAGTAATTCTAACAAGACAGAATGTGGTCTTCATACGACTGAAAAACCATGATTTAGATTAAGATTCTTTTTTTTACTATTATTCCTTAGTATACACATCGGATATGTATAGAATTAAACCATTATTTATATAACAACTATATTATGTTTAATTTATAGAATTGTCTTTAAGAAATACAATAGCATTAGAAAGATTAATCAACATTTTTACAAATGGTATACAAAACAAAAAGAGGTGAACTTGCGGTGAATTTATCTGTATCAAATAGTCCATTTAATGAGCATCAAGCAGACCAACTCAATCAGGTCGTTAGCATTTTAACCACAGAACAAAAAGTTTGGTTGAGTGGTTATCTTTCAGCATATCAAAACACTTTAGTCAGTGATGCTGAAGCACCACAGCAAGTAGCAGAATATGTATTAAATAGTGAGTCAGAAGACAATATTGATAGAAATATTACAGTGCTTTATGGCTCAGAAACTGGTAACGCGCAAAGTTTGGCAGAAATTTTTGCAGATCGATTAGTAGAACATAACTACACTGTGAAATTGACTGCAATGGACGAATTTAAACCTAAAGACTTGAAAAAAGTAGAAGATTTATTTGTGATTTCAGCTACGCATGGTGAAGGTGATCCACCAGATAATGCACTTACATTTCATGAATTTTTACATGGTAGAAAAGCCCCTAAATTAGAAGGTGTACGTTATTCAGTACTTGCCCTTGGAGATGAATCATATGAGTTCTTTTGCCAAACAGGTAAAGACTTTGATGCTAGATTGTCAGAATTAGGCGGCGAACGTTTAGTAGCAAGACATGATTGTGATTTAGATTTTGATGAGCAAGCAGAAATCTGGATGAATGAAAATATTCAACAACTCAACCAATCATCCAGTCATAAAGAAACAGTAATACTAGCAGAAACAGCACAGGATACAAAAGAAAAGCGCTATTCCAAGTCAAATCCATATGAAGCAGAAGTCTTGGAGAACATTAATTTGAACGGTCGAGGATCTAACAAAGAAGTAAGGCATATTGAGTTTTTACTAGATGACTATGGTGAAGCATATGAGCCAGGTGATTGCTTAGTCGTAGTGCCACAAAACAATCCTAATCTCGTGGCATTACTTATTGAGACTTTAGGTTGGCATGCGCAAGACGAAATTCCTATTAATTCCAATGGTGACAAGCTAACACTTGAGGAAGCATTACGAGACCATTTCGAAATTACTAAATTAACAAAGAATTTAGTGCTAAAAGCCTCTACATTATTTGAAAATACGACATTAACCGAGCAAGTAGAGGATGCGTTATGGATACAGAGTTACATAGAAGGTCGGGACTTAATCGATTTATTAAGAGATTTTCCGCCGAATCAATTTGATTCACAGTCATTACATCAATTGTTAAGAAAGTTACCACCACGAGAATATTCTATTGCAAGTAGTTTTCAAGCAAACCCAGATGAAGTGCATATTACAGTCGGTGCAGTAAGATATGAGGCTCACGAACGTCAACGTGATGGTGTTTGTTCCGTACAATTAGCCGAACGCTTACAGCCAGGAGATAGTATACCGATTTATTTGAAGAAGAATCCTAATTTTAAATTTCCATTTAGCGAAGAAACGCCCGTTATAATGATTGGCCCAGGTACTGGAGTTGCACCGTTTAGATCATATCTTCAAGAGAGAGAGGAACTAGGATTAACTGGTAATACATGGCTGTTTTTCGGAGAACAGTACTTTACTACAGATTTTTTATATCAAACAGAATGGCAAACTTGGTTAAAAGATGATGTATTAAGCAAATTAGATGTAGCGTTTTCACGCGATTCAGAAGAAAAAATTTATGTGCAACATCGTATTGCTGAACAAAGTGCAACATTTTACGAATGGATAATGAATGGCGCTGCATTATATATATGTGGTGATGAAAAACAAATGGCTAAAGATGTCCATGAAACGATTCGCTACGTATTAGAACAAGAAGGCGGCATGTCTGAAACGGATGCTGAAGCGTATCTTACACAAATGAAAAAAGAAAAACGTTATCAAAGAGATGTTTATTAAAAGAGAGGTAGGGATGATGTATGGCTGAAACGAATGTAAGCTTTTCTGACAAACTAGATGAATTAGAACGTATCAAAGAGCAGAGTAATTATCTCCGTGGCACGATTGTTGAAGGTTTAGCAGATAGAATTACTGGCTCGATTACAGAAGATGATACAAAACTTTTAAAGTTTCATGGCAGTTATATGCAAGACGACCGAGATATTAGAGATGAACGTCGCAAGCAAAAATTAGAACCGGCATACAGTTTCATGATTAGAGTACGCGCGCCAGGTGGTGCTTCAACTGCTGAACAGTGGATTGCGATGGATGATATTGCGAATACTTATGCCAATGGAACAATCAAACTTACGACAAGACAAGCATTTCAATTTCATGGCATTTTAAAGAAAAATTTAAAAAGTTCTATGCAAAGTATAAATCAGGCATTACTAGATTCTTTAGCAGCTTGTGGTGATGTCAATCGTAATGTGATGTGTAATCCAAATCCTTATCAGTCTCATGTACATGGAGAAATTAATCAAATTGCGAATGACATTAGTCGACACTTGTCACCGAAGACGCAAGCCTATCATGAAATTTGGTTAGATGGTGAGAAAGTATTAGATACGAGTGATGCAGAACCTGAGCCATTGTACGGTAAAACGTATCTTCCACGTAAATTCAAGATTGGTATTGCAGTACCACCTTCAAATGATATCGATGTTTATTCACAAGATGTTGGTTTGATTGCCATTATAGAACAAGACGAACTCGTCGGTTTCAATGTAACGATTGGTGGTGGCATGGGAATGAAACATGGCAATACAGCTACCTATCCTCAAGTAGGTCGGCTGATTGGCTATTTTCCTAAAGCAGAAGTTGTGGACGTTTGTGAAAAAATATTAACGATTCAACGAGATCATGGTAATCGTGAAGACCGTACGAACGCACGTTTTAAATATACAGTAGATCGCAAAGGCGTAGAGTGGGTTAAAAATGAATTAAACGCACGTCTTGGATGGCAATTAGAAAGTGAGCGACCATATCATTTTGACCATAATGGAGATCGCTATGGTTGGACAGAAGGCAGCGGTAAATGGCACTTCACGCTATTTATACAAAATGGTCGGGTCAAAGATACGGATGACTATAAATTAAAAACAGCGTTAAGAGAAATTGCTCAAATTCATAAAGGTGATTTTAGACTAACTCCTAACCAAAATTTAGTTATTGCGCATGTTTCTGACAGTGATAAGCCAAAGATAGAAAAAATCATCTCAGAATATAGTCTAACAGATGGCGAACATTATACAGGGTTAAGACGAAATTCTATGGCATGTGTTGCTTTTCCGACTTGTGGTTTAGCGATGGCTGAATCCGAACGTTATTTACCATCACTTATTGGAAAAATCGAAGAATTATTAGATGAAGCAGGCTTAAACGACGAAGAAATTACGATTCGAATGACAGGTTGCCCTAACGGATGTGCCAGACCTGCATTAGCAGAAATTGCATTTATAGGAAAGGGACCAGGAAAATATAACATGTACTTGGGTGGCGGCTTTACAGGTGATCGATTAAATAAGCTTTTTAAAGAAAATATAGCAGAAGCTGAGATTTTAGAAAGCTTGAGACCGATATTAATCCAATATGCGAAAGAAAGAACCGAGGGTGAACATTTTGGTGATTTCGTCATACGTGCAGGTATCGTAGACGAAGTTACAGATGGTCAAGTATTCCATAGTTAATAAATTGAGAAGGTGGTGGCAAGATGGGCAAAGTATTTTTAGTAGGCGCGGGTCCAGGAGATCCTGATTTAATCACAGTAAAGGGATTAAAAGCGATTCAACAAGCAGATATTATTTTATATGACCGACTAGTAAACAAAAAGTTATTAAGTCATGCATCGCCGAAAGCGAAGTTTATGTATTGTGGCAAAGATCCTCATCGTCATTCTTTACCACAAGAAGATACGAATAAATTGTTAGTGAATTTTGCGAAAAAAGGTCAAACCATTACAAGATTAAAAGGTGGAGATCCTTTTATTTTTGGAAGAGGTGGAGAAGAAGCAGAAATTTTAGCGGAACATCAAATTCCATTTGAAATTGTGCCAGGTATTACATCAGGTATCGCAGCACCTGCATATGCAGGTATCCCTGTTACACATAGAGATTATAGCTCATCTGTTGCCTTTGTTACAGGTGTGATTAATAAGAATATAGATAAAGATTCGTATTGGAAACATCTTGCACTCGGTCCAGAAACACTGTGTATTTATATGGGTGTCAAAAAATTACCAGAAATTAGTGAACTATTGATTAAACACGGACGTCCCATTGATACACCGGTCGCTTTGGTTCAGCTTGGTACATCAGAGAATCAAAAGACAGTGGTTGGTAACTTGATGAACATTGTTGAAGTTGCCAAAGATATTGAAAACCCAGCAATGATAGTCGTAGGTGAAGTGGTCAAATTAAGAGAACATATCAGTTGGTTTGAAGCGGGGCAATCACAAACGTCACTTGCGAATTTAACATATCAATAGAGGGGGTCTTAGTATGCGAGGCGTCTTATATGTCAGCCACGGTAGTAGAGTAGATGAAGCTGTTACAGAAGCTGTGAACTTTATTGAATTAGTTAAAAATCAAATCGATGTGCCATTACAAGAAACATGCTTTTTAGAATTAACACAGCCTAACTTGTCACAAGGCTTTCAGCGATTAGTCAATAAAGGAGCAACTGAAATTTCTGTGATACCCGTACTCTTACTAAGTGCAGGACATTATTTCAAAGATATACCGAAAGAAATTCAACGAAATCAGCAACTGTACCCACATGTCAAAGTTTCTTATGGAAAACCATTAGGAGTACAACAACGCTTAACTGAAATACTACATCAAAGAATTGAAGAAACACAGATGACACCTAATATAGATGCGAAAGTGTTGATTGTAGGTAGGGGGAGTTATAACCCTCAAACACAAAAAGATCTCTCGACAATCAAAGCGCAGTTACAAGATATAAATATTAATTTAGACATCGAAGTGTGTTATTTGGCTGCGTGTGGACCTTCATTTGAAGAAGCACTTCAAGATGCGGTCAATAAAGCACATTCACAAATATTTGTAGTTCCATATTTGTGGTTTACAGGTATTCTAGAACGTCATATAGCAACAACTATAGATGAATATCATGGAGAGCATGGCATTGTACTGTGTGACCGACTTGGCAACCATAGTCATTTACAAATTGCATTAAAAGAACGTGTAGAAGAAACATTTGAAACTGTAAACCAGTAACAGTCTTAATTACTCAAGATAGTAAGGAGTGACATAATGCCATTGATTCCGCTCATGATTGATATTTCAAACAAGAAAGTCTTTGTAATTGGCGGCGGTAATGTTGCAGAACGAAGAGTGAATACTTTAGTCGATTATGCTAAAGACATTCATGTTATTAGCCCCACTATTACTGAAAATTTGAAAGATATGGTACAGCGCTCAGCAATCAAATGGAGTGAAAAATTATTTGAAATCAACGATATCCAACAAGCAGATTTCATTGTTGTAGCGACAAATAGCGCATCTACAAATCAATGTGTATTGCAACATAAACCAAGTCACGCAATGATAAATATGGCTGGAGCAGCGACCTCAGGTGATGTGGTATTTCCAAGTATATTACGGCGTGGCAAGTTGACATTAAGTATTTCTACAAACGGTGCAAGTCCAGGGCTTACCGCACAAATTCTCGCTGAATTTCAACAACAGTTTACGAGTCGTTATGAAATGTATGTAGATTTCTTATATGAATGTAGACAACGCGTTAAACGTAGTCCGTTATCTTCATTAGAAAAGCAAAGATTTTTAAAATCAATTTTAGCAGATCGTTATTTAGAAAAAGATAACCAAAGAGATGTGGTTAAATGGCTTGATTCACTGAACTAAACACAATTCGGAAGGAGTATGACACATGTATAAGTTATTTATCTTCGCACTTGCAGGATTTCTCGCACAATTGATAGATGGTTCCCTTGGTATGGGATTCGGTGCATCTTCTTCCTCGATATTATTAACTTTCGGTATAGCGCCAGCAATCGCATCTGCAACGATTCATTTTGCTGAAGTTGCTACAACTGCTGCTTCTGGCACAGCACACTGGAAGTTTGAAAATGTGCACAAGCCGACAATGATTAAATTAGCAATTCCAGGCGCAATTACAGCATTTATTGGAGCGGCATTTTTAAGTCATATACATAGTAATTTAATTAAGCCTTTTATTGCTGTGTTTTTATTAACTATGGGTTTTTATATTTTATACCAATTTTTATTTAAAAAAGACAACAAAATACAAAAAGATGCAAGTAAAATAGGTCGTTACGCTATGATTCCACAAGGCGCAATAGCAGGTTTTCTTGATTCAGTTGGTGGCGGGGGCTGGGGGCCAGTCAACACACCATTGTTACTAGCTCAAAAAAAGTTAGAGCCAAGATATGCAATTGGCACGGTGTCTGCGAGTGAATTTTTCGTGGCACTCTCAGCATCAATTAGCTTTATTATCTTTTTAGGTTGGAGTCAGATTAATTTAGGTTTAGTGGTGTCATTGAGTATTGGAGGATTAATTGCAGCGCCTTTCGCAGCTTGGCTTGTTAAAATTTTACCGGTGAATATCTTAGCGGTTTGCGTAAGTGGTTTGATTATCTTTACTAATAGTAGTTCTTTAATCAGCGTTTTTGACCCAACACCAGTAATATCTATAACAATTAAAGTATCGCTTATTGTCATTTGGATTATTTTAATTACTTATGCTTTATATCAAAATAAAAAATTATCATTTTCAATTTCTAAAAATAAAGCAAATACGAATGAACTAGATTAAAACATAAAGGGAGTGTATAAGCATGACATTAACAACAGAAACGATTACAAATACGATTGAAGCACATGGTGGAAAACTCATTAACAGAGAAGTGAGTGACTTACTAAAAAAGGAATTATTGGCCGAGTCGAAATCATTATCTGCTATTACGCTGAATCCTTGGAGTTTGTCAGATTTAGAGCTTATTGCTATTGGTGGGTTCAGTCCGTTAACAGGATTTATGAATGAAGCAGATTATAAAAATGTAGTAGAAGAGTTACATTTAAGTAATGGCTTAGTGTGGAGTATCCCAATTACCTTACCTGTAACTGAAGATAAAGCAAAGCAACTAGAGATAGGAACACGTGTCGCATTATATGGTGAAGACGAACATTTATATGGCGTACTTGAATTAGAGGAGAAATATACGTACGACAAAGAGAAAGAAGCGCAACATGTATATGGAACTACAGACGTTGACCATCCAGGTGTGAAGAAAGTATATGAAAAAGGGAATGTCTATCTTGCTGGACCAATCTATTTATTAGATCGACCAAAGCATGACGATTTTGTAGATTATCATTTAGATCCTGCTGAAACAAGACAATTATTTAATGACTTGAATTGGAAGACAGTTGTAGGATTCCAAACAAGAAATCCAGTACATAGAGCACACGAGTACATACAAAAAGCAGCTTTAGAATCTGTTGATGGTCTATTATTGAATCCATTAGTTGGAGAAACAAAATCTGACGATATTCCAGCTGCTGTACGCATGGAGAGTTATGAAGTCATTCTTAAAAATTATTACCCGGAAAATAAAGCACGCTTAGTCATTTATCCTGCGGCAATGCGCTATGCGGGTCCACGAGAGGCGATATTACATGCGACAGTGCGAAAAAATTATGGCTGTACTCATTTTATTGTTGGACGTGATCATGCTGGTGTAGGTGATTACTATGGTACGTATGAAGCCCAAGAGCTTATTACTAAATATGAAGCAGAATTAGGAATACAAATATTGAAATTCGAACACGCCTTTTACTGCAAAACTTGTGAAAACATGGCAACAGCGAAGACATGTCCACACGATGCTTCGTCACATTTACATCTGAGTGGTACAAAAGTCCGCGAAAAGCTTAAAAATGGAGAATCACTGCCTAAAGCATTTTCAAGACCAGAAGTAGCAGAAGTATTGATTAAAGGCTTGCAAGAGAAATAATTTAAAGGAGTGAAGTGAATGAACACATCTCAACATATTACATGGCACGAATCTGAAGTTAAAAAAGAAGAAAGACAACGCCGTAACGACCACAAAAGTGTATTGATTTGGTTTACTGGATTATCAGGGTCTGGTAAATCAACGGTGTCTGTTGCGTTAGAAAAAGCATTATTTCAACGTCAGATACATACGTATAGATTAGATGGAGATAACGTCAGACATGGACTTAACAATAATCTTGGGTTTAGTCCAGAAGACCGTACAGAGAATATTAGACGGATTGGCGAAGTAGGAAAGCTAATGGTCGATGCAGGGTTAATCACTGTTTCTGCATTTATTTCACCTTATCAAGCGGATCGTGACACGGTACGCAGTTTATTGCAAACGGACGAATTTATAGAAGTGCATACATTATGCAGTCTCGAGGAATGTGAAGCGAGAGATCCTAAGGGATTGTATCAGAAAGCTCGAAGTGGAGAAATTGCTGGATTTACTGGTATCAGTGCACCTTATGAAACACCAGAAACGCCAGAAATAGTCATAGATACAGAAAAAGAAAGTATCGAGCAATCTGTAAATAAAATTGTTAACTATTTGAAGCTGTATCAATATATTTAGATAGATGAATTAAATATTGTGGCGTGTTGATTAAAGTATTAAAAAAAGACAAAACACGAAAGGGGAATATGGTTGGAAATCTTAAATATAATTGCTTATAGTTTGCTTATTATATTGATCTTAGTAGTGTTTTGTGGTGTTTTCCTAGTAAATAAAGGACAAGATAGAAATTATTTTATGCTAGAGTTCAAAGTGATTGTCCTAATATTATTCACATGCTTTATAGGTTTAGGTATAACATTAACCATTTTGGGGTATTTTGGAAAACTATAATAAATTAAAGTGTATAAGCGATTTATAATTGATGAGCATCTGTCTTTAATGCGGATAGTTTTATGGTCATGTTAAAATAATCATGTTATAGTATATGAATTAATTTCTAATAAAATCTTTCTTTGTGTCTACAGCAAAATATAATTATAGTGACATATCGGAAGTAAGGAAGGTTTCAGACATGCATAAATCCATACAAGATATATCTAAAATAGAACTTCATTGTCATCTCGATGGCTCAACAAGTATAGCGTTAATAAAGCAACTTGCTGCTGAACAAAATATAACTTTAAAAGAATCCTATTTGCTCGTAAGTGAAAATTGTGAAAGCCTAGATGAATATTTGCAGTGTTTTGATGAAATATTAAAAGTGCTACAGACAAAAGATAGTCTCAAAAGAGCTGTCGTAGATGTTGCACAACAGGCAAGTAAGGATAATGTAAAGTATATAGAAATTCGCTTTGCACCGTTATTGCATACTGAACACGACTTGTCGTTAGCAGATGTATTGGAAGCAGTCGAAGCGGGTGTCCAACTTGCAACAGAAACGATGGATATCAAAATTAATTTATTGGTTTGTGCAATGAGACAGCATGAAGCTACAGTGAATGAAGCGCTTTTCGATTATCTTGAGCAGAGAGATAGTGAAGTGGTGCGTGGAATTGATTTTGCAGGTCCTGAAGCAGCATTTCCACCAGAAGATATTCGTACCACAATTCAATACGGTTTAGATAAAGGGTTTAATCTCACTTTACACGCCGGTGAATGTGGATGTATGCATAATGTTATGGAGTCTATTAAATTAGGCGCAAAACGTGTGGGTCATGGTGTTGCCATTAATGAAAATGAAGCAGCGTTACAAGAAATAAAGCGAAACAATGTGATGTTAGAAATGTGTCCGAAAAGTAATGTTCAAACGAAAGCGATAAAGGATTTAACAGAATTAAATATACCTTACTTGTTAGAACAGGATATTCCTTTTATTATTAACACGGATAATCGTACGGTCACTCAAACCTCACTAAATGAAGAATATGCGTTATTGATGAAACATCAACTTATTTCTATTGAACAGATTGAATTTATCAATTTAAGAGCAGTTCAATATGCCTTTTTGTCAGATGTTGAAAAAGAAAATTTAAAATCAGTGATGTAATTATACAAAAAGCGAACTTTCAACAGCTGAAAGTTCGCTTTTTGTATATTAAATTATGAACGGCCAGTTGCAATAAATAAACTCGCGTCTTTATTCATAAATATATTTTGACCTTCATAAAATGTGTGTGATTGGACATCCGTTAAGCCTAATTCAGTAAATAGTTGCTGGATATCCGTTTGTTCAAAGCCATTATAGACTTTTGGATGGTATACATTTTCATTCTTATTAAAATCAACAAGAACGAGCAGACCACCAGAATTTAATTTCGCACGTAATGCTGTTAATAACGCTTTGTAATCACCGCTGTGTAGTAATACTAAGGAAAGGAAAACTACATCATAGCTAGTATTAATCTGTGTTTCATCTGAAAGAATGTCACCTACATAAGCGTTAATATGTGTTTTACCTAGTTCAGAAATTTTGCTTTCAAACACCTCGATCATTTGAGACGCAGCATCCATCATTATGACTTCGTCAAAATGGTGCTCTATATTTAATGTTACTAGACCAGTGCCGCCACCATAATCTAATAACGACTGATACGAAGTGTTTTCGAATACCTTGTTTACCTCTGCTGCAATTGTATCAGCAAGATGTATTCTACTCGGGCCATCGTACTTTTTGGCAATTTGATCAAAACGGTCTTTATTCAAGTTAAAACTCCTTTGTTGAGTGAAATTATTAAAAAAATCATTCATTTATATAATAGTTATTATAGATATGTTAAGTCGTTAATAGAGTTTATCATAAGATGAAAAGTAGCACAATGCATATGATTTAAAGCAGCATATTTAATAATATGAGAATGTGTATAATCGAATCTTAGTTAGGTGAGCCTAAAGTATGATTGAGGGTATAGTAAAAATATGTTTTACTGGAGTCTATCAGTCATAATGAGGTGAAGTCATGAAGCGATTTTTAACAATGGCGCGTAGGCGTTTAGAAGGTTTAGATTTTAGTATGATTCTCTGTTTTATCATACTCGGTATTATAGGAGTAATGATGGTGTACAGTGCTAGTATGGTTTCTGCATCTAAGGGCGCATTAACAGGTGGCATACCTATTGAAAGTAATTATTTTATGAAAAGACAATTGCTTTTTTTGATTTTAGGTATAGTTATTATTATATTTATTGGTAGTTTTGTTAACATTAATGCTGTTAAAGAGCATAATGTACAGAAAATAATGGTGTTAGGTACATTGTTACTATTACTGATTACTGTGTTAATTGGTAAGGAAATAAACGGTTCCAAGAACTGGATTAATTTAGGTTTATTTAGTATTCAATCTTCAGAATTTTTAAAGCTAACCTCAATTTTTTATCTTTCTTATGTGATTAATCAACGTGTATCGAGTCGAAGGGATTATCAGTTGAAACATCTCATCCCACCACTAGGCATCATCGGTATTAGTCTATTACTTGTCTTAATGCAAGGGGACTTGGGCGGTACTTTATTAACAGTAGCGATTATTGCTTGCATACTTATTTATTCAGATTTAAAAAATAAGGTGAAAATTCAGATCATGGCAATTGCAGTGATTCCAATTGTATTTTATAGTATCTATACTTTGATTTTTGATGCTAAAAATATTTACAGATTAAGACGTATTCAAGTCATGCTTGACCCATTTAAATACGAAAAAGATGATGGGTATCAACTGACGAGTGCTTTAACAGCAATTGGAAATGGTGGATTTACTGGAAAAGGTCTAGGTAATGGCATTGCTAAACTAGGTTACTTACCAGAACCGCATACTGACTTTATTTTCACGGTTATTTCAGAAGAATTAGGTTTACTGGGTGTATTATTTATATTACTGATTTATGGCTTTATTTTAGTTAAAGGGCTTATATATGCAAATAAAACCACAAATCAATTTTATAAATTAATTTGCGTCGGTGTCGTAAGTTATTTATTTATGCAAGTGTTCATTAATTTAGCAGGAGTCTCGGGCATCATTCCTTTAACAGGGGTAACATTGCCGCTATTAAGCTATGGCGGATCATCTATATTGAGCATAAGTATCGCCTATGGAACGCTATTAGCAGTAGCTAGAAGAATTAATAACGAAAGGAAATTAAACTAAGTGAGAGACTATTTGAAAATGATTTTAATAAGTTTGTGCTTATTGATACTCATGATATGTATACATATAGATTTAACTGATCCATTAGATAATTTTATTTATCAATGGTTACATGGGACGATTAACTCTAACGGTGTCGTTGTATATCTTGATATAATTTCTAATATATTTCAGCCGTTGCATTGTTTACTCATGATATTGGTGATTTTAATACTTGTATTTATTTATAATCAATTTAAGTTTTGGTGGTATGGATTTTGGTGTTTCAGTGTTTTGTTGATAGGTACATTTTTTAAATATATTATTCAACGACCAAGACCTGATATTAGTATAGATGGCTATAGCTTTCCGAGTATGCACGTGTTAAGTGTCTGTCTACTGGTGAGTCTCATATTATTGTTGAAAAATAATAAATGGTTAACTATCATCTGCGTATTATTGGTCATTTCGATTATCATTTCCAGAATTTATCTACGTGCACACTTTTTTACAGATACAATAGGTAGCATACTCATTATAGGGATTATGCTCCAAGCTTTGAAAGTGGGTAACGCAACCTCAACTCAAAACAATAGGTGACATTACTATCCATGTATAAAAACACCTTAACAAAAATAAATTGTTATTGATATGCCCCCAAATTTAGGCTTAAAAAGCTAAATGTGAAGGGGGCATTTTTATATTGAAATACTATCAAAATGAATTGAAAAAAATAGATATAATAATATTAATATATTCAGTTTCATAACTATGAACGAATCAAAAAAATTAAAAGGCTTGTCTCCTACAAAAATAAGGAAACAAACCCTTTAAATTATATGGTAAAGCAAAGTACAGATTTTAAAATTTAGTACATATTAAGGTTTTTTGTATATTGTGACTAGCATGATTTGAAGTTTATTCTTCCATTACTTTATTTATAATTTCTGTCGCATTTAAATTTAGTATATTACTTGGTGTTACTTGGTCAATGTTATGATTGAACATCGTTTTTAATTTTTCTACTTCTTCTTTTTCACCAGCTAAGTAAAGTTGGTGCCAACCTTTTTTCTTAGCATTTTTTTCAATAGTAGCTACTAAACTTTTGAACCAACGTTCTTGATTAGCTTTCACACGTTCTTTATATTCATCTCTTTGCGCGCCGCCTTGAGTTAAATCATCACCTTGTGGTCCAGAATGTTCTCTCCAATCATTAATATCTAAATCTAGAGTGTAATAATCTTCGTCTACAATCGTACCAATTTCAGTTTCAATCACACGTGCTTTGTCTTGTTGTAAAACTAAAACACCCGTATAAGGATAGCTTTGTTGTAATGATTTTAGCTGATCTAATTTAGGTTTTGTATCCCATTTAAATTCTGTTTTTATAGAAATATTTACGTGCTTTTCGAACTTTAATGTCTCGTCGGCAGTCATAAACAAAATAAGACCTCTTTTTAAATTAGGTTCAGCGCCCTGTATTTCAGTTTCTACTTTATTGATAATGTCTTTTGCTTGGTTTTTTTCTTCATGATTGTCACTGCTTTTTGTTTTGTCTGATAAGTCTTTTAGGGCATTTTTTAATTCGATCTTCCACTTTGTCCCTTGTTCGGGACTAGTATCTAAATAAATTGAGAATACTTTCTGATTTCGTGACTTACCATCGAATTGTTCCAAGTTATTAATTTCTTCTTGTAAAAGCATTATATATCACCCTTCATAATTCTTACATACTATACATTTTACCTTTTTTATAGAAGTTAAACTTTATATATTGTCAGATTGTATTAGTAAATAAGTATAAATTATTAATAGTAATCTTTTAAAACAATAAAAGTTAATTTTAAGATTTTAAAAGTGTTTAAAAGCGTTTTCAAAGGGAAAAATAACTGTAATATTGGAAAATGTAAACTTAAATTGAAGATTCACATGAATAAAAGGGGGGACTATGTATGGCTACGCTACTATTTCTTGTAACGATACTTTTCATATTAGTCATTTATTTACTTGTTAAGCTAAAGTATACAAAGGATTTTAAAACTTCAAAAGGTAAGCGTCACAGAGAAAGACGAATTGAAGAGTTTGTACAAAGTGCCTATAAGATAGACAACTTAGAAGCGATACATCAAGGGCGTGCGCATCTCGAACTCATTTATAAACGTAAGACCGTAGATGTAAGAAAAGATCAAGTTATTTTTGTTGAAGATGAAGAACAAGAAAAGGTTGAAACGCAATTTAAAATGACAGATGACATGGTCAGAGATGAATTGTTCGATTTAATGTTAGAGAACACTTATTTTTATATAACTGAAAATCGATATAACAGTTTAATGATTAAGGCGAAAAATTAGTATCTTAATAAGTTGAAGTATTGGAAAGGGATGATTCGTATGCCACCTGTTGTGAAACCTTATACAAATGACTCGGCTTTAGTAGCGGATGTGAAGGCTTTAAAAGATAGAGGTATTGGTAGCCAAGATATATACGTGCTATCAAATGATAAAAATCGAACTGCAGAGGTTACTGAACAAATAAAAGTTACAGCAGTTGATTATAATGAAGTTGATATAGATGAAGATTTTGATTCAAAAGCTGAAGAATTAAAAGAAAAACTTAGCATATTAGGTGTGCCTTCTAGTGATGCAGAAACTTGTGATGCAGATATGAAAGAAGACAAGATAATTTTAATCGTTACTGATTTTAGAGTTAAAGGGCTGTTATAAATCGTGTAAAGGGTGGTATGTATTACCCTACTTAAAATTCATAATTTAACAAAACGCTTTGGTAAATTTTACGCTTTAGATGGTGTGAATTTAGAACTCAATGAGGGTGAAGTTTATGGTTTTATTGGACCAAACGGGGCTGGAAAATCGACGACAATTAAAGCAATATTAGGTATGTTGAAACCAACACAAGGTAATATTGAAATTTTTGACAAAAATGCGCTGAAAGATGCAGTCGCTGTGCATAAAGATCTCGCTTTTGTGCCTGGTGATGTCAATTTTTGGCCAAATTTAACCGGTGGAGAAATTATTGATTTCTTTCTCAGTCTTCATCCTAAAGCAAATCACACTAGAAAAAATGAATTAATTAAACGCTTTGAATTAGATACTAGTAAAAAATGTAGTGCTTATTCTACGGGAAACCGTCAGAAAGTAGCATTAATTACTGCGTTTAGTATTGATGCAAAATTATATATCTTAGATGAACCTACTTCTGGCCTTGACCCTTTAATGGAAGAAGTTTTTCAAGAATGCATAAAAGACATTAAAAACAATAACAAAAGTGTACTACTCTCGAGTCATATTTTAAGTGAAGTTGAAAAATTGTGCGATCGCGTAGGTATTATCCGTAAAGGGAAAATGATAACTTCTGGGACTTTAGACGAGATGCGTCATCTTACACGTATGCAATTCACCGTTGAAAGTGGACAGCAATTAGGAACGTTAACACAAGTGACGGGTGTGAATAATGTGAGGCAAGAAGACAACACATATTATTTTGAAGTCGATTCAGATAAAATTTCTGCTGTAATTGAATATCTAAGTCGCTTCGAAATTAAAAAATTGGAATCTATGCCACCAACACTAGAAGCAATATTTAAACGATATTATGAAGCCACAGATGAAGTAGGTGAATGATATGAAACAATCATTTTACCAAACCTCAAAGTTATTTTATTTTTATGTAAAAAGAAATAGTAAAAAAATGATTTTATGGGTGGTCTTATTAACTGCTTTAACGTTAATGATTCCACCTGCTTTTGAGTCGATGTACCCGAGCCAATCTAAGATGAGTCCTATTATTGAAATGTCAAAAAACCCTGCGATGCAAGCGATGCTCGGTCCAGCTGATTTTGAACATGTAAACATTGGTGTCCTTTTTACGCATGAAATGACTTTATTCACAGCAATAATGGTAGCAATTATGAATATTTTGATAGTATCTCGAGGTACGCGTGGCGATGAAGAAGACGGTAGAATAATCATACTGACTGCTTTGCCTATTGGTAAACAAGCACCATTGATGGGCCACCTACTTCAGACTTTATTACTTAATGTCAGTCTAATGATATTACTTACATTAGGTCTAACGTTGTTAAGCGTTGATGGTATAGATTTAGTTGGGGCATTTTTATATAGTTCGGCTTTAGGTGTATTTGGTATTATGTTTGCTGCATTGACCATGTTAGTTGCCCAATTTGTATCATCAAGTAGTGAAACAACCGGTGTGAGTATCGCGCTATTACTCATCATGTATTTGGTTAGGGCGTTTGGAGACGTAGCCAACGAGACGCTATCTATGTTTTCACCGATGGGCTGGCTGTCTAGAACGTATGCTTTTTCAGAAGATTATTGGTGGCCGGTGTGGTGCATTTTAGGCATTACAGTTATCTTTGTTATATCTGCCTTTGTGTTAAATGGTTTGCGTGATATTGAAGCTAAATTATTACCACAGAAAAAAGGCAAGCAACATGCGAAATCGTACATGAAATCTCCACTAGGTTTACAAATAAAATTACAAAAAATGAGTTTTATATATTTTGCTATTGGGTTATTTATACTTGGTTTATCATATGGCTCTATTTTTGGAAATTTAGACGACTTTTTTAAAGATAATCCATTATTACTGTCTATGTTAGAAAATCCAAATGGAGATTACATCAAACAATTTTTACCGCAATTAATGTTGGTGATGGCAATAATCAGTACGGTGCCTACACTGTTAGCTTTATTTAAAATAAAGAAAGCCATAGATAAAGAGTACGCGACGCTTGTATTAGCGAATCCGATTTCGCGTATCAAGTACTTATTGAGTTTTCTAATCATCAGTGTGGTGAATGCGGTAGTGATGATTTTTGTCGCAGGACTCGGTTTGTATGCTGGACAATTCTATTCAATGGATACGCCACTCGATTTTGACATGGTTATCCAATCAGCTATCGTCTATATACCAGCCATACTGAGTTTTGTTGGTATAGGAACTGTCGTAATTGGATGGGGCATAAAGTTAACGACTTTAGTCTATGCTTATCTTGCTTATACTTTTTTAGTGAATTATTTAGGTACTTTACTGAATGTGAAAGATTGGATGAAAGATATCACGCCATTTGAGCATATTCCAAGTCTGCCGATAGATGATTTTACAAGTGGGCCGATAATAACCCTTTTACTTATTTTCATTATACTGTGTGTCATAGGTGTGATCGGTTTTAACAGGAAAGATATATAATGACTATAATAAAAAATGATTTTGTATAACGGAAGAATTGTGATGTAAATTGAATATTATCGTTAAATAGAGTTGCCAAATTATTGGTAGCTCTATTTTGCTATATTACATATTATTTCATACTCGCTTGCCAAGGGCACAGCTACAGCCTGTATGTGTTCAATTCGGATTAAATTATTTAATGTGAGGCAGACGGCTACTACTTTCACTTTCTACATATAAAACATAGATTATTGCAAGAAAATAAAGTGTAATTTCACAATTTGATAACAATGAAAAATAATGAAAACGCATAATTCATTATCACTTATAAGGATGTATTATCAATTCAAATGATTTATTAAATATTTAAATATAGACTTTAATCATTTTTGCGTTATAATAGATTATAATAATTACAAATAGATAATTATTGTAAAGAAGAGCGAGTTAGTGGAGGTGCACTTAACATGAAACGTGTAGCATTATTATGTATGTCCTATGGTACGCCATATAAGGAAGAAGATATTTTACCTTACTATACGCATATCAGACATGGACACGGACCAAGCCATGAAGCATACATAGATTTGAAAGATAGATATGAATATATTGGTGGCGTATCACCTTTAGCAACAACGACGGAAAAACAAGCAGAAACATTATGTTATACACTTAACTCAATGACGAATGACATAAGCTATGAATTATATATAGGTTTGAAACATATACATCCATTCATTGAAGATGCGATAGATGACATTAGTGCGGAGGGTATTGATGAAATCGTCAGTGTAGTTTTAACACCACATTATTCTTCATTTTCAGTAGAAATGTATAACCAACGCGCATCTCAATATGCAAATGAGAAAAATATTAAAGTAACTACATTGGATCAATTTTATAAAGAAGAGAAATTTATCCAATATTGGGTTGATTCAGTAAATACACAATTGAATTTAATACCTGAAGAAGCGCATCAAAAAACAGCAATTATCGTTTCGGCTCATAGTCTTCCAGAAAAGATATTGGAACATAATGATCCTTATCCAAGTCAGCTTGAAGAAACAGCACAGTTAATCCAATCACGAATTGGACATAACCATGTTTTTAACGGTTGGCAATCTGAAGGTAATACTGGAGAACCTTGGATTGGACCAGATGTGCAAGATTTAACTCAAACATTACATGAACAATATGATTATCAAAACTTTATATACGTTCCATTAGGTTTTACATGTGAACATTTAGAAGTCTTATATGATAATGATTATGAATGTAAAAAAGTTTGCGATGATTTAGGTTGTAATTATTATAGAGCTGAAATGCCTGGCTCAAATCAACTGTTTATTGAAAGTATTGCAAATGCAGTCATCAATAATTATAAAGAAAAGAATCACTTAACTGCGGTAAATTAAAGGAGATAATATAATGAGTAAAAAACTAACAGGATTATTTGGTGCACCAGTAGGAGATAGAGAAAATAGTATGACAGCAGGTCCTAGAGGTCCGCTTTTAATGCAAGATATATATTTCATAGAACAAATGGCGCACTTCGATAGAGAAGTTATTCCGGAACGTCGTATGCATGCAAAAGGTTCTGGTGCGTTTGGTACATTTAAAGTAACAAATGATATTACACAGTACACTTGTGCAAGTATTTTTTCTGAAGTTGGAAAAGAAACTGAAATGTTCGCTCGTTTTTCAACAGTAGCAGGTGAACGTGGTGCAGCTGATGCAGAACGTGACATTCGTGGCTTTGCATTGAAATTTTATACGGACGAAGGTAACTGGGATTTAGTTGGTAACAATACACCAGTCTTCTTCTTCAGAGACCCTAAATTATTCGCAAGTTTAAACCATGTTGTTAAACGTAATCCAAAAACAAACATGAGAGATCCTCAAGCAAACTGGGATTTCTGGACATTATTACCAGAAGCGTTACATCAAATTACGATAGTGATGTCAGATCGTGGTATTCCTAAAGGTTTCAGAAATATGCATGGCTTTGGGTCTCACACATACTCTATGTACAATGATAAAGGCGAGCGTGTTTGGGTTAAATTCCACCACAGAACACAACAAGGTATAGAAAACTATTCACCTGAAGAAGCAGCACAAGTTATAGCAAATGACAGAGAGTCTTCTCAAAGAGATTTATTTGGAAACATTGAAGAAGGTAACTTCCCTAAATGGAAAATGTACATCCAAGTAATGACTGAAGAACAAGCACGCAACCATAAAGATAATCCATTTGATTTAACAAAAGTTTGGTATAAAGACGAATACCCATTAATCGAAGTAGGAGAGTTTGAATTAAACAGAAACCCTGAAAACTATTTCCAAGATGTTGAACAAGCAGCATTTGCACCAACAAACATCGTACCAGGGCTAGACTTTTCACCAGACAAAATGTTACAAGGCCGTTTATTCTCATATGGTGACACACAACGTTACAGACTTGGTGCTAACCATTGGCAAATTCCAGTAAACCAACCTAAAGGTGTAGGTGTTGAAAATATTTGTCCATTCAGTAGAGATGGTCAAATGAGAATTTTAGATAATAATCAAGGCGGTGGCACACACTATTATCCAAATAGTAACGGTGCGCTTGAAGACCAACCGCAATACAAAAAACCAGGCTTAGACATTCAAGGTCAAGCATTCGAATATGACTATCGTGAAGATGATGATAACTACTTTGAACAACCTGGTGAATTATTCCGTCGCATGTCACCTGATAAGCAACAAATATTATTTAATAATACGGCTAACGAAATGGGGCCAGTTACTGACCCACTTAAACACCGTCACATTAGACATTGTTATAAAGCAGATCCAGCTTACGGTCAAGGTGTAGCAGATGCTATGGGTATTGATATTAATACTGTAGACTTAGAAGTTGCAGACTAATTGAAAAGGTAGGTAATCGAATGATATTAGATAATATTAATCCAGAAGATTTATTTCCAACTGAGAAACAAGGTCCTTCCGTTTTAGGAAAAATGGAGTACCCTGTTCAAGGTGAAATCAAAGTATATGAGGCAGCTTATGTCGCAACAAATGAACGTCTTATTTTAAATGTTGATATGGATGGACAGTTTTACTATAGAAACATTAGATATGACGAAATTGAAAATATCGAATTAAATGATAATGTATTAACGATGCGCTTTAGCATTGGCACATTTTCATTAACAGATTTAAATAAAGATAATGCTGAAAAATTTGTTGCTTATGTAGAGCCTAAAAAATAGAATTAGCAATTTGATTTCAATAGATACTATGAATTATTATAAAACCCCTTCACAACCATTTAAATGGTTGTGAAGGGGTTTTTAATGTGTAAAACATTTGCTTTTCATAAGTTGTTTATAACGCAGTAAGACCGCCATCGATGACGAATTCAGAACCTGTAGAGTAACTCGCGTCATCTGAAGCTAAAAAGATGACCATATTAGATACTTCTTCTGTTAAAGCGATACGACGCATTGGAATAGTTTTCGCAAATTCTTCAACTGCTTCTTTAACGCCTTCTTGTTCAATCATAGGTGTTTGAATCACACCCGGATGTACTGAGTTTACACGTATATTATATGGTGAAAGATCACTTGAAGCAGCTTTCGTCATACCCCGAACTGCAAATTTTGTATCTGTGTAACCAATAGCACCACCGACAAGTCCATTCATAGAAGATATGTTAATAATTGAACCGTGTTGTTGTTCTTTCATAGTTGAAGCGACTGATTTTATACCTAAAAATACAGACACTTGATTGATGTTTACAATTTTCATATAACTTTCTAAACTGAGCTCTTCTAAAGGCGTGTTATAAGTAATGCCAGCATTGTTAACTAAGACGTCTATTTTGCCCCATTTATTGATTACCGTATCTACTACATTTTGCCAATCTGCTTCATTAGAAACATCATGTTTAATAAAAAGTGCACTTTCCCCAAGTTCTTGTGCAACCTCTTGACCGAGCGTTTCATTGATGTCAGTTATCGCGACTTTTGCACCTTCATTCAATACTTTTTCTGCGTGCATTTTCCCCATACCTTGTGCTGCCCCAGTAATAATTACAACTTTATTGTCTAATCTTTTCATAAATAACATCCTCCCAATTTCTATTTCTTATTATATAATTTAACAGTAAATACATTAAAAGTTAAATATTTAGGTTTAAGTATTTTACTGCTAAAGTAAATTTATATATACTATTGTTATATCAACATATATAGGAGGGATATCATGGAAAAGAATAATTTTTTCGAACTCATTCATACTGCTGAGTTATTTAACGATGCGACAATGACACTTTTTTTGAAACAATTTAATATGAATGTCAATATTTCACAAATTATTGCCTTATCTAAACTTAAGGAGCATGGAGCGCAAAAACCATCAGCGCTTGCGCAGTCCCTTGGCTATACTTCAGGAGCAATTACCGGTTTGACAAACAAACTCGTTAAAGAAGGTTACATAGTAAGGGAACACCAAGAAGAAGATAGACGTTCCATTTTAATTACTATTACTGCAAAGGGGTTGGATGTGTTAGAAGAGGCTCAAAAACAAGGTCAAGCAATGAGAAATGACATTTATTCAGTATTGAATGATGATGAAGTGACACAACTACTTAATATTCAGAAGAAACTTTATAGTCATGTAAAACAAATGAATAAATAACATTTTGTAAGTAACCCAATATAAAAAACGAAAGTGTGATTTAATGGCTAAACTAGAAGGTAAAGTAGCAATTGTGACAGGCGGTGCAGGAGGTATTGGCTCTGGAATTGTGAAGTCTTATGCTAAGGAACATGCTAAAGTAGTTATCGCTGATATTGCTGAAGAAAAAGGAAGATTATTGAGTGAAACATTGAATGATCAAGGATACGAAACATTATTTATTAAAACAGATTTAACAAATAAAGATTCTTTGCAAGCTTGTGTCGATACTACAATTGTAAACTATGGAAAAATTGACATATTGGTTAATAATGCACATGCATCTCGCATGAATTCTTTTTTAGATATTACAGAAGAAGATTTGAATTTATCTCTGAATACGGGGTTTTATGCGACATTTTATTTATGCCAAATGGTTATACCTTATTTGAAAGAAACAAAAGGTAATATTATAAACTTTGGTTCAGGTGCCGCTGTAAAAGGTGATAAGAATCAAGGTGCATATGTTGTAGCAAAAGAGGCGATACGTGGTATTACACGTGTGATAGCGAATGAATTTGGAGAATTTGGCATTAATGCAAATATCATATCGCCAATCGCTTATTCTGAAGGCGTTGATCAGTGGCGTAAAGATAACCCAGATTATTATGAAAAGGTCGTTCAAGGCATTCCGTTGCAAAAATTTGGAGATGTTGAAAATGATATTGGTCCAGTAGCAGTATTTTTAGGAAGCGAAGATGCACAATATATCACAGGACAAACGGTTATGGTAGATGGCGGTAGTATTAAATTATACTAATGATGTTAAAAGTATAACGAAGTATTTTTGTATCAATTGAGTTGAAATAAAATAATTTATTAACGAGAACGGGACAAAAAACAACTTTCAAATGTTGGTTTTTGTCCCGCTTTTGTTATATATTTTGAAAATTTTAACGTTTGATAAGTGCCGTGAGTTCGCCTTCAAATACTTTAACTTCTTCATGATTAAATGTTGTCATTAATACCGTAAGTAATCCTTGGTCTCTTTTACTAGCCTTTTTATCAATAACTTTTATAACTGTATGTAATTCGTCGTCCGGAAATACTGGTTTGATAAATTTAATATTATTCATATGTGTACCTGCAATGACATCTTCTCCATATTTTCCTGTTTCAATCCATAGTTTGAAAGAAATGGCTAGTGTCTGGATACCAGAAGCGATGACACCATTAAATCTGCCTTGTTGCGCTTTTTCTTTATCTAAGTGCATATATTGTGGATCAAATTCACTAGCAAAATCAGTAATAGCTTCTTCGCTTATTTTATATGGCTTAGTCGTAAATTCTTCGCCAATGTGAAATTCATCTAGTTTCATGATTGTATTCTCCTTAGTGTGTTAAATTTTTCATATTTCTATTGTACTGAGAAATATGAAAAATTAAAATTTATTGAAATGAACTTTAGCTATGTTATCAACTAAATATTTGGTGTATAGGGCATATCTTCTTTTAACTAATATATCATTGAACCAATTATAGCAAAAGATACGTACAATCATTTCATTATTTATATTTGTTGTAAGGCAATTGAAAGCGACAACTTCATTTTGGGCTAAAAAAATCTCGAAATGATATATTTACACTAGTAGCTATTAAAATAGAAAGAAAGGGAGAATATTATGAAATTAAAAGATAAAGTAGCGATTGTCACAGGTGCAGCATCTGGAATGGGTAAAGCAATTGCTGAATTATATGCTAAAGAAGGCGCTAAAGTTATCATAGCTGATCTTAATTTAGAAAAGGCAGAAGCAGTGTCAAAAGAGATTAACGAAAATAATGGTGTTGCTCAAGCCATTGAGGTAAACATAGTTGAGCAAGAAGATATCGATAATATGATCGATACTGCTATAGAATCCTATGGTACTTTAGATATTTTAGTCAATAATGCTGGAGTTATGGATGGATTTGAGCCTGTGGGAGATATCTTGGATGAACGATGGGATTTAATATTTGATATTAATACTAAAGGTGCGATGAGGGCAATGCGCAAGGCGATGCCAATATTCTTGGAAAAACAAGAAGGTATCATTATCAATACGACTTCTACAGGCGGATTAAATAGTGCTCATGCGGGCGCCATTTATAGTGCTTCTAAACATGCTCTCGTAGGACTTACAAAAAACACTGGATTTATGTATGCTGAAAAAGGTATACGCTGTAATGGGATTGCGCCAGGGGCAATTGAAACAAATATATCTGATTCAATGAAAAATATTAATCACTTTGGAGCTGAACGTACAAAAATAGCACAAAGTGCGATACCTAAAACAGGGCAAGCAGAAGAAATTGCTAAAGTAGCATTATTTTTAGCTTCTGATGATTCGAGTTTTATCAATGGGACAATCGTCACAGCAGATGGCGGATGGACTGCAGCATTTTAGAATAAATATGAATAACCTTATCATCATTATTTCTTGGGAAATAAAAAAACTATAACTAAAAAATGATGGCTCCTACGTGAAATAAAGTAGAAGCCATCATTTTTTGTATAAACTACGTGATTGTCATTAATATTATGGTTTTTTCTTATTTATAAAAATTCATTCATAAGCTAAGTACGGAAAAAAGCCTTCGAGAAATTTTTCTGTAGCTGGCATGAAATATGAGCCAAAATGATAATCAGTATCTAGCGTTGTAATAATCCAATGACCATATTGTTCGGAGTTTTGTTCATATAGGACAGCACCGCCATTTTTTGAGGCAATTAATATTTCAGCATCTTCTGGTGGCCAAAACACGCCATGTTGATGCCATGTGCAATCATTTAGCGTAAGGTAACGTGCGAATAGTGAATGATTCGGTGCTGATAAAAGCAAACCACTATCAGCATTCTCTTCTAACCACCACCAAAAGTTAGTAGGTCTAAATTCCCAATTTTGATTTGGTAACCAGTCATGTGGTTGTGGTCCGAATGCGATAACGGTGCCTCCAGATTGTGCGAAAGCGTGAATTTTATTGACGCTTTTTAATAATAAGGGCTGGTTTAACTGCGAAGGCACGATCAATATATCAAGCATGCTAATGTCTGTTCCTAAAAAATCTGGATGGTAAATTAATTGGTCTATAAATTGATGAAACTTAGGTTCGTGGAATGTACGATAATGTGACTCATTTCCAGAGTATATAACACCTATTTTATTCATTGAATTCTCCTCCTTGTAACGATGTGATTTCTTGTTTTAACCAAGTTGTAAATTGACTAGAAATATAATCGGTTGTTTTATTTTGTGCTATGTATCCTAAAAGTGAACGGCCAGCGTGCATAAAGAGTGTGCCTTCAGTTGAAATTCTATCTACATAGGTCACAACATGTCCGTTACGAAATGTTAAGTGTATTTCATGTTCAGGTTGCGTTTGGTAATGGCCTCTTGCAAAGAAACCAGCGACCCCTTTATTAAATGTCATGTCGTCAGTATCGACATTGGCATAGATAGAGGAGTCATTGTTTGGATATAGCGAATAATCACTGAAATGATTAATGTGTTCCGGCATAAACAAAGCAGTTTTTGGTAAAAATGGTTTGAATAAGTGACCAAAAAAGACAATGACTTTTTTAGCGTTCAAATAGTCATCAATCAAACGCTTATGACGATACAAATATTCTTGATCTACGAAATTTGGAATAATAATTGCATCAAATTTAAAAATGTCTAATTTATGAATTTCATATTGAGGGATATATTCTACTATTACTTCTTTGTCTATATTATTTTCTTTGGTTACGCCAAATGCATGTTCAGGGTCAATGTGCCCAATTAAATAAGTCATTAAAAACATCCTTTTATAATTAATTTGTTTTTTTGAAATAACATTTTTGATGATAATTAATTTTTTAATTTAAATTCAATTTTAAATTTTTAATTGAAATTGAGAATCATTATCGGTAAAATGGTTTATATATTATAAAATACGCATAAATATAAAATTTAGCAAGGGAAGTAGAAAAATGAATGAAATCGCATATTTAGCAATAGACATCCAATTTTCGAGACTTACAGAATTAGATCGTCAAAGAGGACTCGTGTTTTTAAATGTATACGATTTACCAAACACTAATTTAAATACATTTGATGGCGTAATTATTTCAAACCATATTGATGAAACTTATCTTTTGGCACATGACGCCATATTAACTGATTACATCAACCAAGGCGGAGTGATTTTCACATTAGTGGAAAAATCTTTACCTTGGTTGAATTGTGTATCGAATTGGAAAAGGTCTTCCATCCCATTAAAAGATCGGGCTTTAGAAGTGAAAGCAACGGATAATGGGCTTTTTGAGAACATTAAAGTAAAAGATTTGGAATATAGACGAGGCGTGCGGGGTTTCTTTTCAAGAGGCTATTTTGAAACAGTTCCTGAGCAAGCAAAAGTGTTAATAACGGATCAAGAACAACAACCTATTGTTTATGTAGACCGAACACATAAAGGAACGATATATGCAGGTGCTGGCACCGATATGTATCGTATCTATACATACGAAGACAACACTTCAAATCAAGTGGGGCTACAGATGTTAAATGCCATACGTACAGAAGCATCGAGAATTAGGGAGGATTATCAACATTGAATATAGCTTTGATTGTTAATGGGACACCATACCAAAATAGATTTTTAGAAGAACAGGAATTTAAGTATTTATATAATGACGTGATACATATTAGAACATTAAGTTCATACGACTTAAGTTGCTATGACACAATTTTATTATCGTGTCGACTAGATATTCAATTATTGAAACAACATAGACAAATATTTTTAAATTTTTTAAAACAAGGTAAGCGGCTAGTAATTTTTGGAGAAGTATTGGATCAATGGTTTCCTCACATACATTGGGAAGATTCTGAAGTGAATTTCAGTTGGTGGGTTCGACCCAACGGCGACCTCCCGTTAAACCCTGATTATCAAACGCATAGTTTATATGAATACTTGAAAGTGGATGATATGAAGTGGCATTATCACGGCACGTTTGCTCCACCAAATGGCGCGAAATCACTGTTAAATACACCAGATGGACGGTCTATTTTTTATATTGATGATATCAATTTCAATGGCGAGTTAATCGTAACGTCGTTAGATCCAATGTTTCATATCGGACTCGGTTTTATTAATCAAGCAAAGCCATTTTTACATGGTTTAGGACAATGGCTAAGAACAGGAGATAATCAATGAAGAAAAAATATAGTGCTCTAGCTGGAATTGTATTATCAGCTACATTACTTACAGCATGTAATTCAAATACGACAGCTACGAATTCAGAAGAGAAAGAATTAACAAAAGAAGAAAAAATAGTGGAAGATCAAACAGGCCGAGAAGTGAAAATAAAGAAAGATCCAGACAGTATTGTAGTAGGAGGCATCTTACCATACTTTTCTACTTGGTTTGTAGGGACGAATTCTACAAAAGAAATTAAAGGTCTACATCCTAATGCGTATAACGCTGCAGAAAATTCTATACTTTCTAAAATATCGCCTGATATTAAAAAAGCGTCTACAGAATTTGTGAAAAATGGCGATGTTAATATAGAAGAACTCTCTAAAATAAACCCAGATGTCTATTTTGAAAATGCTACTGAACAGAAAACCTTAGATAAAGTTGCGGAGAGTGGTATACCAACCATGGGACTAGAAACAATCAAGGTAGAAGACGCTGATCCTTTAGCTACGTTTAACAGCTGGTTAAAAGTCACTTCAGATGTTAAAGGTGGTAAGACGAGCGATAGAACTGAGAAATTTATGAAAGAGGGAGAAAAATCTCAAAAAATGATTGATGATGGTCTAAAAGGCACGAAAAAATCAGACAAACCCAAAGTGCTATTCTTACATCAACATACAGACAACTCTATTGTTGTCGGTGGCGGTAATTTCTTTAGTGAAAAATGGACAGAAGCAACTGGTGGTATAGATGATGTTGGCGATGACGGTGTCGATGGTCAAAAAGAAGTTAATATGGAGCAAATTTATAAATGGAATCCAGATAAAATCTATATTACGAACTTCACTGAGACCCAGCCTAATGATTTATTGAAAAACAAAGTGTCTGGTCAAGATTGGAGTCAGGTAAAAGCAGTTAAAGACAAAGCGGTCTATAAGGTCCCTTTAGGTATCTATCGTTGGTTCCCACCAAACGGAGATGCGCCATTAATGCTTAAATGGATGGCGCAACATAATCACCCAGATAAATTCAACTATGATATGAAAGATGAAATTAAATCATATTACCAAGATTTTTACGACTATAAATTATCAGACGAAGATGTTGAGTCTATTTTACATCCGTCATCTGATGCAGCGAAGTATTAAGGAGTTAACTAATGAAGAAATCAAAAATATTATTATTAATTGTTTTACCACTTGTGGTAGCAATTATTTCACTCGGAGTAGGAAGAGTTTTTATAGATCCTATTACCATTATTAAAATTTTAACATCACAAATTATTCCTATAGAAGAAACTTGGGCGCCAGTGCAAGAAACAGTTGTGATGAATGTCCGTTTTCCAAGAATATTATTAGCCTTATTAATAGGGGGTGGATTGTCTATTTCTGGTGCGAGTTTCCAAGGCATGTTTGGCAACCCATTAGTTTCGCCAGACATACTCGGTGTTTCAGCAGGAGCTGGATTTGGAGCTTCCCTAGGTATATTGTTCTTTGGTAACACATTTGGCGCACAAATATTGGCTTTAGCATTTGGATTATTGGCGATATTGTTTGCATTCTTTGTAGCGGGAAATCAAAAAAAATTCTCCAATCTTTATGTTTGTACTCGCAGGTGTCATTACATCAGCATTATTTAACGCGCTTATTTCATTAATGAAGTTCGTAGCTGATCCAGAAGAAAAATTACCTGCAATAACATATTGGTTAATGGGAAGTCTAGGAACTGCAACTTATAAAGATTTATATGTTGCGGCACCAATTATCATTATAGGTGTGCTCATATTGTATACACTAAGATGGAGACTCAATTTACTCACGTTACCAGAAGATGAAGCTAAATCTATGGGGATTCCTGTTGTATCTTTAAAATGGGCAATCATTGCAGGTACAACGATAATCACAGCAGCTACGGTTGCAGTAGCGGGTATCGTAGGATGGGTTGGTTTAATCATCCCACATATTGCACGTATGTTTGTAGGTAACAATAATCAATATGTGTTACCTGTATCACTCGCTATCGGTAGTACGTATCTGTTAATTATTGATAACTTAGCTAGAAGTTTAACAGCTACTGAAATTCCATTATCTATCTTAACTGCAATTATTGGCGCACCATTTTTTGCATACTTATTACGCCGTATGGGAGGTTCGTGGTAATGCACTTAGAAGTAAAAGCAGGCAATTTTCATTATAAAAACAAACCTTATTTATATAAAGAAGATGTGAGTTTTAAATTGGCTCCTGGCGAGGTCTTATCCATTCTAGGGCCTAATGGTGCAGGAAAAACAACATTGCTAAAATGTGTTATTGGTCTGCTAGATTGGACGGATGGCGAAACGTTTATCAATGATGTCCCGTTAAATGACCTGAAGAAAAAAGAATTATGGAAGAAGATTGGTTATGTGCCACAAGCTCAAAAAATGACTTTTGGTTATACGCTCTTAGAACTTGTGATTATGGGGAGAGCACCATTTATAAGTACTTTAGCACAACCTTCAAAAAAAGATGAAGCGGCTGCAATTGAAGCGCTGGAAACAGTAGGTATTAGCCATTTAGCCAATCAATCATGTAACGAAGTCAGTGGCGGAGAATTACAATTAGCACTTATCGCAAGAACACTTGTGTCGGGCCCTGAATTATTAATACTGGATGAGCCAGAATCTCATTTAGATATTCAAAAACAAATTACGATTTTACAAACGATACGTAAGCTATCAAAAGAACAGGGGATATCGTGCATTATTAATACGCATTATCCAAACCATGCGTTTTATCTATCAGATAATGTAATTATTACTGGAAAAGAAAAAGGTATTGTCTTTGGTGAAACAACTGAAGTAATGACTGAACAAAGAATGAAACAATTCTTCGATGTTGATTTAAAGAAACTGTACTATGAAGATGAAGAACTACAACTTGAAACGATGGTTCCTAAAGATTTAGGAATCCCCAAAAACAAGACTTAAGAACAAAATAATTATAATAATTTGGTATACAAAAGATTTTAGAATATAAAAATCCCCGATTTTGAAAGTGCATGCTTGCCTGGGGTATGGCTCGAGCCTGTAGTCTCTCACTCATACTATTACCCTAGGCGTCATCTCTTTAAAAAATCGGCACAATTTTATAGAAGAACGATACTTCTGTATGGAATATACTCATCTATCTATTAAATATAGATAAAAATCATAATAATTTGGTATACAAAAATGCCCCTTTCTAAAGTTATAGAAAGGGGCATTTTTTTAACTCGGTTTGGGTATATCGACAAAATCTTGTTGTGCTAATGAGACCGTTTCACCTTGTTGGTGCATTTTTTCAATATGGAACTCTCCCCAATAACAAAGTGAAGAAAGTAATTCTCCTAGTGTTTGACCATAAGTTGATAATTCGTATTCAACTTTAGGCGGGATTTGATCATATACGATACGGTTGATGATACCGTCATTCTCTAGTTCACGTAATTGCTGTGTTAACATTTTTTGAGTGATCGTTGGAATAGCACGTTTTAATGCAGATGTACGCATCAACCCGTTGTTTTGTAAATGACATAAGATGACAGGTTTCCATTTTCCACCGATGACATCAATGGTTGCTTCGACGCCAATATTATAAGATTTGCTCATTTAATTACCTCCTTATAGGTACTCAAAGGTGCCTATAGTACTTTAAAGTGCGTACTTCCGCTTTTGATACGTGTAGTTTATATTAACACATACACAAAACAAGAAGGAGTCAAAAAACATTATGAGAAAAAACAAATTCGCTATATTAGCGTTAGCAATGTCTGCCTTTGCAATTGGAATGACTGAATTTATTAGTGTAGGTCTCTTACCGCTCATTAAAAATGCTTTTAATACTACGATTTCATTAGCAGGATTAACTGTATCTTTGTATGCTGTGGGGGTAACAATAGGAGCACCTGTACTAACACCACTGACAAATAAAATGAAACGGAAGCATTTACTATTAATGATTATGCTTATTTTCATTGTTGCGAATACACTTGCTGCCTTTGCTACCACGTTTAGTATGTTGCTAGCAATGCGTGTATTATCGGCATTAATGCACGGAGTGTTTATGTCTATAGCCACAGCAATCGCAAGTGATTTGATAACGCCTGATAAGCGTGCAAGCGCGATTGCAATGATGTTTACAGGTTTAACCGTTGCTACAATTACAGGCGTACCATTAGGAACGTGGATTGGTCAGCACTTTGGTTGGGAAGCGTCGTTTATTACGATTGCTATGATTGGATTGATCAGTTTAATCATTAATATATTTGCAGTGCCAAGTAATTTGAAAGAATATGCTCAGGCATCGATAAAGGAACAATTAGAAGTGTTTAAAAACAAGTCATTAATGATGGTTTATTTGATTACTGCACTCGGTTACGGTGGCACTTTTGTAGTCTACACATACCTGACTAGTATACTTACAGATATTTTGAATTATAGTGACGAAGCGGTGGTACTACTACTTGTGATATATGGTGTAATGGTTGCTATTGGCAATACACTTGGTGGGAAATTAACAAACAATAAGCCAACAAAAGTACTTATATGGATATTTTTAATTCAAGCTATTGTTTTATTACTTCTAGGCTTATCTGTGACACATTATTTCTTAGGTACGATAGCCATACTTATTATGGGGTTGTTCGCATTTATGAACGTTCCGGGTCTGCAATTGATTGTGGTGCTTTTTGCAGAACGTAAAAATAAGGCAACGACTAACTTTGCTTCTAGTTTAAACATTGCTGCCTTCAATATCGGCATCACATTGGGAGCGGTCATCGGAGGATATGTGCTCAATCATTTTTCTCTTTCAATGACACCATATTTTGGCTTTATTATGGTGGTGATTGCTAGCATTATGATGTATATCGTTTATAAAAATGAGACAGAAGTACAAGTAGATATACTATAAAAATTTCATAATAAGAGAGATTAACATTACTTCATTAAATATTTAAAAATGTAAAATTCCATAAAACAGTAATTTATTTTTGTATTAATATTCTTTTAGATTTAAAATTTTAAAGTAGTTAAATTATTTATAAACAAATCGAAAGAAGTGAACAGTTATGAATACAAAAGAGATATTATTTGAAAAGTTGGAAGAGAAGGAATCTGAGATGATTCAGCATCGTCGTTATTTACATCAACATCCGGAGTTGTCATTCCAAGAGGATGCTACGGCGCAATATATTAAAGATTTTTACAAATCGAAAGAAGTTACAGTTACGCAACCTGTTCTAGGTAGTAACGCAATTATTGTAGAAATCAAAGGGGGACAACCTGGCAAAACAATAGGATTACGCGCTGATTTTGATGCGTTGCCAATACAAGAAGAGATAGATGTGCCCTTTAAGTCAACAAATGAAGGGGTGATGCATGCGTGTGGCCATGATGCACATACCGCGTATTTGTTAGGATTAGCAGACGCATTAATTGAAATAAAAGATGAACTTTCAGGTACAGTTAAAATTATTCATCAACATGCTGAAGAAATGCCTCCAGGTGGTGCACAACAAGTGATGCAATCAGGTGCATTAAATGATTTAGATGAAATATATGGTATTCATGTAGTACCCGTCGCTGGTACAGACGTGATTGGATATAATAAAGGCAATGCTTTCGCTGGTAGTTCTACATTTACTTTAACGATTAATGGTTTAGGTGGTCATGCTGCGAGTCCTCATAAAACACACGATGCTTTGATTGCAGGTACCAATTTTGTAAACACCCTCCAAACAATAGTGTCTAGACGTATCGATCCTTCAGAAATGGGTGTGATTACTGTTGGTGCGTTTGATGCACCTGGTGGAGCCAATGTTATACAAGACAAAGTTACAATCAAAGGAACAGCACGTTATCTTAATGATGACTTAGAGCAATTTATGTATGAAGAGATTGAGAAAGTCGCAAAAAGCGTAGCGGTCGGTTTTGATGTTACGTATGATTTAGATTACCAATTTGGTTATCCTGTGCTATACAATCATCCCGCACAAACAGAACAAGTGGTAGATATTTTAACAGCAAGTAAGGGTGATTATTTTGAACATCTTGTAGAAATACCGTCAGTTTCAGGTTCTGAAGATTTTGCGTATTATTTAAAAGAAATACCAGGTGCCTTTTTCATCGTTGGCTGTAAACCAGAAGACATTGAAGCGCCATATATGAATCATCATCCTAAGTTTGAAGTGAATGAAGATGCATTATTAGTTGCAGCGAAAGCAGTGGGTGAAATTGCAATTAACAGACTTTCTGCTACAGACTAATCTTTGAAATATTCTTTTATAATTGGCCTCGTAACTTTTTATTGCATTTTGGATTGAACTACTCATAGCTCAACCAATAGCGAGATTTGCAATGAAAACACTGCACGCTAACAAATCGAACAGTTAATAAAGCATTTTTATCAACCAAAGTTAATATATTAAAATATAAAAAACACTTTCGAAAACATTCTATTTATATGAATGTAACGAAAGTGTTTTTTTATTATCTATTATAATGAAGCTTTTTGATCGATTGTCTAATTAAATTGTTCTGCGTGATGGTTTACTGTCATCTTTAAGTTTAGCTGATAATAATAATGCGATGACTGATATACCAGTAGCGACCATGAATGTTACATTCACACCATGAATCATACCTTCTAGACCTTCACTAGGAATAGCTGAAACAGACATTAACGTAATGAATAACGCTGTACCGATTGCACCGGCCATTTGTCTAAATGTGTTGTTCATAGCAGTACCATGAGCAATGAGACTATTCGGTAATTGATTAATCGCTAGCGTTGTCATAGGCATCATAACCATTGCTAGTGATACCATACGTACTGCGTTAGCCGTGGCAAGATAAGTAAAGGTTGTATCAGCTGTGAGCATTGTAAATGGTATTGTTGAAGCAACTAATACGAGCAAGCCAATACGAGCGAGCCATTTACCGCCAAATTTATCAAATAAATAACCTGTAATTGGGTTCATTATTCCCATAACAACAGCGCCTGGTAATAATACTAAACCAGATTCTAATGCAGAGAATCCAATCATATTTTGCATATATAATGGTAAAATAATGTTTGATGCGATTAATACACCAAATACGAACATGCTTAATACTGTACCTAACGTATAAATGCTGTAGCTAAACACTCTAAATTCAAGCATAGGTTCTTTGAGGTTTAACTGGCGACGAATAAATATAACTAATGCAATGATACCAACGATAAGTGGTAAGATAAATTGTACACTGCCCCATCCTGCTTCTCCAACAGAACTGAAACTGTATAAGAGTCCACCAAAACCTAGTGTAGATAGAATTACTGATGCGATATCTAGTTTTGGGTTTGAAGTTTCTGTAACGTTTTTCAATAGGAAAATTGAAGCAACGATGATAACAACTGCAATTGGGAATACGACGTAGAAGACACTTCTCCATGAGAGATGCTCTACTAAAATACCTGATAGCGTAGGTCCAATCGCTGGCGCGAATGCAATGACTAAGCCGAATAAGCCCATTGCGGTACCACGTTTTTCTACAGGGAAAAGTAAGAATAAGATTGTTTGCATTAATGGCATCATAATACCAGCGCCTGCTGCTTGTAAGACACGTCCAATTAATAGCATTGAAAAATCTAGTCCGACAGCACAGATTAAAGTACCTAATGCAAAAATGCTCATGGCGGTTAAGAATAACTGCCTCGATGTATAACGTTGAATTAAAAATGCAGTAACAGGTATCATTATACCGTTTACTAACATAAATATAGATTGTAACCACTGTACCGTACTTTCAGATACTTGTAGGTCTTTCATAATAGGGGGTAAAGCTGTACCAAGTAATGTTTGGTTTAAAATTGTAATAAAGGCCCCTGATAATAATACGATAAATAAGGGGATTCTTTTTTCTACATGGAATGCTCCTGTTTCAGTCAATAGACTCACTTCTTTCATAAAAATTGCACATTTAAACAGATTAACACTAAGCTCATTTTCAATCTAGTGATTGAGCTTAAAAATAAATAATACATCCGATAATTGATGAACAGGGACCATTTCTCAATCTATTTTAATAATTTTGAAATGGTGCGTATAATTTTCGTAGTGATTTACACATTTATAATGCTACGTATGAAATACTACACTTTTATTATAGCTAATGTCAAAATAAACTCTATTTATATGAAGGGAAATATAAATGAAGTTGAAAAATCAGGAGTTAACATAAATTATTTAGATTAATTTCAGAACTCTATAAAGTGATTGCTAGAGCTTTTTGTGGAATTAATAAGTGTATAAAAAAATGATTTTGCAAAAATATTTTAATTATTCTGAATTTAAAATATATCTATCTATGGGTCACTTTTGCTATAATAAATAAGTAAATAAATCATTTAAGTCATAATCGTATCTATTTACATGTAATAAGTTTAAAATTATCATTAAATTATTGGAAAGTATTTGGATAAGTAATCAGTAATCTATACATTTAAAGTACAATTGTACAGATTATAGATATTCAAATAAAAGGAGAGTAAATAATGAATAAACAAGATTTAATCGCTCCAGAAACTTATAACATAGTGAGCGAAATCGAAAAATTTACAGTAGATCAATCTAAAAAAGCTGTAATATTTGAAAATGAAACAGGAGAAAATAGAGAAATTACATATACCAACCTTATCAAAAATGCGAATAAAGTTGGTAATATGTTTTTAAAATATGGTTTTAAAAAAGGTGACAAAGTGCTCGTCATGATGCCACGTTGTATTGAGACATATGAGGTTTATCTTGCTGCCTTAAAATTAGGTATCATTATTATCCCTAGTTCTGAAATGTTACGTACGAAAGATTTACAATACAGAATTACACATGGTGAAGTAAAAGGAATTGTAGTTATTTCAGATGCGCTTGATGAGTTTAAAGCAGTCAAAGAATACGACACTTTAACTAAATTTATTGTTGGCGGTCAAGAAGATGGATGGATGTCAGTTGAAGATGAAAAAGCAAATTCAACGGATCAATTAGAGATTGTTGAAACTTCTCGTGAAGATATTGCTTTATTATCTTATACGTCTGGTACAACTGGTAATCCTAAAGCTGTTGTCCATTCACACGGTTGGGGCTATGCACATATGCAGATGGCGCCAAAACATTGGTTGAGTATTAAAGAAGACGATATTGTTTGGGCAACTGCTGCACCAGGGTGGCAAAAATGGGTATGGAGCCCATTGTTATCAATTATGGGATCAGGTGCAACTGCCTTTGTATATAATGGAAGATTTGATGCTGAAAAATATTTACAGTTATTACAAGATAATAAAATTAATGCGCTTTGTTGTACACCGACTGAGTATCGCTTGATGGCAAAACTGTCTAATTTAACAGATTATAATTTAGAACATTTGCATAGTGCAGTGTCTGCAGGCGAACCATTAAATAGAGAAGTCGTTGAAAAATTCCAAGAAAACTTTGATCTTACGGTAAGAGATGGATACGGCCAAACAGAAAGTACACTGTTGATTGGATTTTTAAAAGATACAGAGAGCCGTCCCGGTTCAATGGGTAAAGCAATCCCTGGTAGTCATGTAACAGTTATTAATGATGATGGTGAACTTTCTAAAGTAGGCGAAGTAGGTAATATCGCAGTGCCGTTAGACTTACCTGCATTATTCAAAGGTTATTATAAAGACCCAGAACGCACAGCAGAACCACAAAATGGTGACTATTTTATGACGGGTGATTTAGCTAAAATAGACGAAGATGGTTATTTCTGGTTTGAAGGTCGTAAAGATGACATCATTATTAGTTCTGGCTATACAATAGGACCATTCGAGGTTGAAGATTCACTTACGAAACATCCTTACGTAAAAGAATGTGCTGTTGTTGCAAGCCCACATGAAATTAGAGGGAACATCGTTAAAGCATTTATTATTTTACAAGATGATGTAACTGGTAATGAAGACACAATCAAAGAATTACAAAACTACGTCAAACATGACGTTGCGCCATATAAATATCCAAGAGCCATCGAGTTTGTCGAAGACTTACCTAAGACCAACTCAGGTAAAATTAGACGTATCGAATTAAGAGACGCTGAGAAAAAGAAACAATCGTAATTGATTAAACTTAAAAATGCTTAGTACACAAAAACCTGGCAATATCATTGAGTAATTTTAATGATAGTGCCAGGTTTATTTTTTTATTGAAAAGTGTTTGCTCTTTTTATTACGTCATATCATCTGTATTATAATATCGAAAGTAATGGGAATGCTAAATGCGGTTAGATTTTAAAAAGTCTAAAAGGATAATTTAATTTATCTCGATTTTAGTTCGTTACTTGTCATCCATTTATGATTTTTAACCATTTTGTCATTTTCAGTTGATCTATAATCAACTACATAAACAATTGTCTTATTTACATCATCTATTTTTGCTTCTGCCCCCTTCATACCTGGCATATGGTCAGCTTCTAATTTAACTGTATCACCTTTCTTAAAGCCATTTTCAGGGGCATCGGCAACTTCTTCATTAACAACCCATTTATGATTACTTACCTTTTCATCCCCATTTGTGGGTGTATAGCTTACGACATAAGCATAAGTCTCATAAGCACCTTTTACAGTAGCTTCCGCATTTTTCATACCTGGCATGTGTCCTGCTGTAATAGTAACTTCATCATCTTTTTTAAATTTACTTTCTTCTGTGCTCTCCATATCCTCTGGAACTTTATTTTCACTTTTATGTTCCATATGTTCCTCGTGTTTTTGATCTTTAGAATCTTTTTCCTCTCCACTGCCATTTGAGCAAGCTGATAATACGAGGCCTGATGCTAATATAATAAAGCTTAATTTTTTAATCATAATTTTAACCCCTATCATTTATTTTAATTTTAAAGTAAAAGCGTTAATTGCTACGATAACTGTACTTAAGGACATGAGTATTGCACCTACAGCAGGAGATAATATTAAACCTATAAAAGCTAATATACCGGCTGCAAGAGGAACGGCTACAACGTTATATCCAGCACCCCACCATAAATTTTGAATTGTTTTTCTCATAGTGTTTTTAGAAAGTGTAAAGAAATTGATAATATCGGAGGGATTGCTTTTAACAAGTATGACATCGCCTGATTCGACTGCTACATCTGTTCCAGCGCCTATCGCCATTCCAATATCTGCTCTTATAAGACTGGGAGCATCATTGATTCCATCGCCAACCATCATAATTTTACTACCTCTGCTTTGATATGCTTTAATAATACTTTCTTTATCTTCGGGCATTAATTGTGCATGGACATCGTTAATTCCTAATTGTTTAGCAACTGTTTCTGCAACTTCTTTATTATCACCAGTAAGCATCACTGGTGTAATGTTTCTTGATAATAAGTCTGAAATCATTTGTTGTGAGCTTTCTTTGATTTTATCGCCTTGTGCAATCATGCCAATAACTTGTTGGTTATGAATTAAATAACTAATAGAATTACCTTGTTGAGCAAGATGAGTGAATTGTTCTTTATTATACTTAAGATTGTTATTATCGAGATAAGAAGCATTCGTTATTTTGAGTATTTTATTATCAACTGTGCCTTCTAATCCTACGCCTGGTAAATTATTAACTTCTTTAGGATTAGCATACGAGATATTTTTACCTTTAGTAAAATCAACGATTCCAGTAGCAAGTGGATGATTAGAACTACTTTCTAATGAAGCAAATAGACTCAATATTATCTCCTCATGGAATTCATCAGTAAAACTTTCATAGTGATTTACTGTAAAATCACCTTCAGTAAGTGTTCCTGTTTTATCCATCATAACGTAATCAATATGTTGGGCAATTTCTACAGATTCTCTGTTTTTTATGATTAAGCCATTATGTGCACCTATAGAAGTGGAGCGTGCTGTAACTAATGGAATGGCCAGTCCTAATGCGTGTGGACAAGCAATAACTAATACAGTAACAAGTCTTTCAAGTGCGAAGTCGATATCATTTTGAATAAGCATCCATACAATAAATGAAATTAACCCTACGCTCACTGCAAAATAAAATAAATAACCTGCTACTTGATCTGAGAGAAGCTCGGCTTTTGACTTATCATTTTGCGCCTGATTAACTAATCCCATAACTTGAGATAGGTAGCCATTTTCACCAGTGGCTGTAACTTTAACTTGTATTGTGCCTGAACCATTGATAGAGCCGCCAATAACGTCATCATTATACTTTTTGGCAACTTTTTTTGATTCACCAGTAACTAATGATTCATCAATTGATGTCTCGCCCTGAGTGATTGTGCCATCTGTAGGTATGCTTTCCCCAGCTTTAACTTCAACAATATCATCAATATTGATGTTATCAATTTTAACTTCATGACGTTGGTCATCTTCTGTCACTTTAATTGCAATATTCGGTAACAGTTCTGCCATTTTTTTCAATGCATTGCCTGCTTTACCTACAGCATTCATTTCAATCCAATGACCTAACAACATAATTAAAATTAAAGTCGCTAATTCCCAGAAAAAATCCATTGTATGCGTTGAGGAATCGGTGAAATTATTCATGTAAAAAGCATATAAACTATAAAAATAAGCCACTGAAATGCCTAAAGCAACTAGCGTCATCATGCCAGGTTTTTTAGTTGAAATCTCATCCTTAGCACCTGTTAAAAATGGTTTGCCACCGTAAAAGAATAAAATTGTAGCAAGGATTAAAACAATCCAATCAGAACCTGGAAATGAAAATTGGAATGGCAATGTAACACCCATCATTGGTGATAGAATAATAATAGGTATTGCAAAAATTAAAGAAATAAAAAATTTATTTTTAAAATTGCCGTGATGATGCGCATGACCATTATGGCTGTCATGATGCTCATGTTCGTGATGACTATGAGCATCATGATTATGGTGTTGATCATTATGTTCCATAATAAAACCCCCTATATTTATAGAATTGGTAATAAGATGATTTTAGTATAACACATACCGTATAGGGGTATAAATATTTCGACTTTTCATAAATAATTTGGTAGAAAACATAATGAGAGTGTTTATTTATATTGACTGTTACTCAGGGTAATAGTTTATTAAATAAAATAGGAGGTGAAAAATATGTCTATATATTCAACAGGAGAGTTAGCTGCCCTTTTTTCTACTCACGCTTTAAATATAGCGAAAATCACTTCTGTAAAATTATTTTCGATAAACAGTAATATGCTTTAATTGATAATTATTATCATTTGGAGTATATTATATAAATAGATTTAATCGTAAATGATGAGGAGAATATATAAATGCAGATATATTGGACTAAAATAAATAAGATTATTAATGAAACGTCTGAAATTAAAACGTATTTACTTGATTGCCCAGAGGGATTTACTTGGGAAGAAGGATCTCATACACACATGGGCTTAAAAGGCTTTAATGAAGGCGAAAAACCAAATAAAAGCTTGGTGCGCCATATGTCGATTTCTACCGTTCCTAATGAGAATATAATTGGAATTACTACAAGAATAAGAAAACAATGTTCTGAGTTTAAAAATATTTTAAATAATTTAGAAGTTGGACAGGAAGTAGCAATTTTTAAAACACATTCAAATATTCCACTAAAAAGAGAAAGTAAAAATGTGTATTTACTATCTTCTGGCGTTGGTTTGGCAACATATAGACCAATAGTACTTAAATATTTAGAGAACGCTGAGGATGTTAATAAAATACATTCTATAAATGTTGATTCGTCTAGAGAATTCTTATTTACAGATATATTTAAGTCTGTACCAGATAAAAAATTCACATCACAATTTGTGGATAGTAGAGCATCATATTATGAAGAATTAGAAAATATTGCAATGGATAAAAACGCCTTATTCTATATAGTAGGAAGCGATGAATTCGTAACTCAAAATATCGAAAAATTATTAGAATTAGATGTTAAAACGTCACAAATTGTAATTGATAAGCGTGAGAAACAACGCTCAGAATTCTTAACAATATAAATGTTTGAATTGTTATAAAATTAAAACATAAGAAGATAGCAGTGAAGAAATCTATAATGATAGAGGACTTCACTGCTATTTTTTATATTAATAGATTCTTTGGGAACTGGAATTTTAAATTTCTTTATACTGTTATATCACCATTACTATCTGCCTTTTTAAAAACAGTTAAAATCGCCTCTACGATACCAATGATTTCAGGAATACCAGTCCAACAAAACACAAAATATAATATCCCTATTTTTCTTTTGTTTGAGTAAAATTTATGGACGCCCAATCCACCTAGAAAGAAGGCTAATAGCATATAAATTATTTTGTTAACTTTCATTCAAGCATCTCCTAACTCTTTTATACGCACTATACAATATAAAAGGGGGTATACATAATATTTTGTTATTTCCATCAATTTGTTTCTTCTAAAACCAATATATCTGTATGATATAAATTATTATTACAATAACAAAATCTTAAAAAATATTTAATATCAAAATTATTTCCACGTGTTATTATGTAAATGATAATATAATATTTTTAATAACTTTTTATATCATTGTATATTTTTGTAAATCGATATGTATTAAACCTAGTTAGAATGGAGCAAATAGATGAAGTTATATTTAATAAATGTTAGTGACTTAAACTATGATGCTATACAAAAACGTTTTTTAAATCGTATAAAAGGCGACAAGCGGAGCAGAATCCATAAGTTACATGTTGAAAATGATAAAATGCTTGCTTTGGTTAGTGAACTGTTATTGTATTATGCGCTGATACAAGATTATGGATTTTCTCCTGAAGAACTCATTTTTGAGGAAAATGAGTATGGCAAACCTTTTTTAGCAAAAGCACAGAATGTACATTTTAATTTATCTCATTCAAATGAATGGGCGGCTTGTTATATCTCCAATTCGTCAGTAGGGGTCGATATAGAACAAATAGAAGACATAAATAAGAAGCTGTTTAATGATATAACACATGATAGTGAACGCGCTAAGCTGAGCAATAATAAAGAAAATTTCTTTTCGATTTGGTGCTTAAAAGAGAGCTATATTAAATTTGTAGGACAGGGTTTATATTTGAATATTCAAGATTTATCTTTTGATCTTAATAGGAAACAAAACATTAAACTGTCGTTCAATAATCAAGTTATTACAAATCATTTTCTATTGTTAGATATTATCGCAAATTACAAAGTAGCTGTTTGTTGCAAAAATATCACCGAACCTGATATTGAATTGGTTACTTATCAAAATATAAAAAAATCACTTATTAAAGTGTTGTAAACCAGCTGCTCCTATAGGCTGTTTTTACACTACGTTTGTTTTAATTAATATTATTTTTTGATTTCAATAAAATATTTACAAAATATTTACAATCTATAACTTTTTATAACCTTTATTTTAATAATAATAAAAGTTATAAAAGGTTATTTTTTTAAAAAAATATGTTAATCTTAAGATATAAAAAAAGGGGGTTTAATTATGGAAACAATTAATTTATCAGATGCACAAACTGAGATTATTCAACTACAAGAATATTATGAAAATAATAGTATTAATAATATATCAGTTATTATTTATATTAAACCTGGTATTAAAATAGAAGAAATAGAAAAAGCATTAAATAATCTAATAAAAACACATGAAACTTATAGAATTAAATTGAAAAAAGTGAAGAGTGAATATAAACAATATATTAGTGAACATAAAGACAAAAAATTTGATTTTGTTGACTTTAAGAATAATCAAGTAGGGTATACCAAATGGATTAATGAACAAGCACGCAAAAATTTATTTTCAACAGATAGTGACTTATTTGACTTTAAAATAGTGAAATTACCTACTGGAAAAATCGGAATATTTTTGATGGAACATCATGTCATTTCAGATGCATGGAGTATAACAGTAGCTGCAAATACAATAAGTAAATATTTAAATGATGGACCGAATAGCAAGGAAATAGAATCTACATATTTTGATTACATCGAAGAAGAAATAGAATATAAAAATACTAAAAGATTTGAAAAAGATAAATCTTTCTGGTTGAAAAAGACTGAAAATTTAGAAGACAATGAATTATTCGAGAAAAATAGTGATAATAATGGTCATAGTAATAGAAAAAGTTATAGTTTGTCTGATATTGAAACCCATAGAATACACGAATTTTGTGAAAAAAATAATATAAGTATTAATAATTTATTCTCTGCTATGATGATTATTATAAAATATAAAAAAACGGCATCGAAAAAAATTTCAGTTGGGTCGATAATGCATAATAGAAATAAAAAAGCAGAAAAAGGAGTTACAGGAGTATTTTCAAGGGCGTTGCCAATTATAATTGATGTCTCTAGTGATTATTCTATATCTGATTTATTAACTCAAACAAAATATGAAACCTTCAATATATTAAAGCATAGAAAATACCCTTATAGAAATATAGTAGAAGATAGTGGTGGGCAAAAAGGACTATTAGACTGTCTGATCTCTTACCAAAATACTCAATACAGTCATGAAGTTTTAAAAAATGTTTATTCAGATGAATGGATAGAAAATGGCTCAAATAACGCGCCATTAACTGTGAATATTAGTAATAGAAATCGAAAGAACACTTTAACTGTAGATTATGATTATCAAACAGCTATTGTGAATGAGAAAGAAATTATAGATTTACATAATATTATTTTAAAAATCATGGATAAGGCAATAGAAAATCCAAATACAAAAATCAAAAATATAGAGATATTGGATGAAAATGAGAAATATACAATTTTAAATGAATTTAATGATACAGAGGCTAGTTTAAATAATAAGGAAACATTTGTAGAGCGTTTTGAAAAACAAGTGAAAGCAACGCCTTATCAAACAGCCATTACGTATGAAGGTGAAAGTTTAAATTATGATGAGTTAAACGCACGTGCGAATCAGCTTGCCTATCAATTAAGAGCTGAAGGTGTTGGAGCTAACAGTTTAATTGCCTTAATTATGGATCGACAACTTGAAACGATTATTGGTATTTATGGGATTTTAAAAGCAGGTGGTGCTTATGTTCCAATCGATCCTAAGTACCCAATTGACCGCATTAATTATATTTTAGAAGATAGTCAACCGAAGGTTTTATTAACAGATCGAGAATTAGATGAAGCTATAAATTATGGAAATAAAGTCATTGATTTAACTGAAACAACAAGGTTAGAAGCATTCCCAACTTCTAATTTAAAACAAATTTCAGATGAGTCTAACTTAATGTATGTTATTTATACTTCAGGTACAACTGGAAAACCGAAGGGCGTTATGGCGCATAGTGAAGGCGTTATGAACCGTTTAAACTGGGTGATAAATAAATATAATGTCGATGGTGAAGATACAATATTATTTAAAACGCCTTATACATTCGATGTTTCAGTATGGGAAATCTTTGGCTGGGCAATGCTTGGTAGTCAAATTGTTCTACTACCTTCTGGAGAAGAAGGGAACCCTGAAAAAATAACTGAATTATTAGAAGGTTACTCAGTAGCGATGGTTCACTTCGTGCCGTCGATGTTAAATATGTTTGTTAATTTTATTAAATCTACAAACAACGCACAAGCCATTTCGAAACTAAAATATGTTTTAGCTAGTGGAGAAGCATTAAAACCGGAACAAGTTAATGACTTTAATCATTTTATTGGAAATAAAAACAATACTGCCTTACTCAACCTATATGGCCCTACTGAAACAACCGTTGACGTAACAAGTTTTGACTGTGAAAATCATAAAACATATGATTCGATTCCAATCGGCAAACCAATCTCCAATATTCAAGCTTATATTTTAAATGAAGATAATAATATAATGGGTATCGGAGTGCCTGGTGAACTTTGTATTGCAGGTGTCGGTGTCACAGCAGGTTATTTAAATCGTCCTGAATTAACACAAGAGAAATTTATTGATAATCCATTTGGGAAAGGTAAATTATATCGTACGGGAGATTTAGCGAAATGGAATGGCGACGGCAATATTATTTATATAGGCCGTATAGATGAACAAGTTAAAATACGCGGTTATCGTATTGAATTGGGTGAAATAGAAAGTATTTTAAGACAACATACTCATATCAATGATGTAGCGATTGTAGCGAGACCGATGGTTGATAATGAACTATCTATTTGTGCGTATTTAGTATCAGATGACTCACTTGATTTTGGATCTTTAAAAACATCTTTAGGTCAAAAGTTACCAGATTATATGATACCTGCATATATGACGCAACTTGATGAACTGCCAGTAACTTCAAATGGAAAGCTGAATAAAAAAGCTTTACCAGAAATTAAAGTTGAAAGTAAAGTATATGTAGCGCCGACAAATGATATGGAAAGCGCTGTAGCAGAAACGTTTGAAGCAGTATTACATGTGGATCAAGTTAGTATTCATGATAATTTCTTCGAAATGGGAGGACATTCACTTAAAGCCATTAGTGTAATCAATGAAATTGAACATTATATTGGAATCAGATTACCATTAAAAATTATCTTTGAGAAACCAACGGTTGCCCAATTAGCTGAGTTTATAAAAAATAGTGAAGACCATACGAATATTCAAGATATTCCACAAGCTGAAGATAAATCCGCTTATTACGTGTCTTCACAACAGAAGAGATTATATGTTTTAAATGAAATGACAGAGGGACAAACGGCTTACAATATGCCTGGAATATTTGAAATTAAAGGTGAAGTAGATATTGAACGTGTACGTTTTGCTTTTCAGAGTTTAATTAACCATCATGAAATTTTAAGGACACGTTTTGAAGTGTTTGAAGGAGAACCTGTTCAAATTATTGAGGATAGTGTATCTATAAATATAGATTATGAAGAGGAAATGGAAGTTAACGATGATACTCTGTTAAGTGAATTTGTAAGTCCATTTGACTTAGCACAGGCGCCGCTATTAAGAGTAAAAGTAGTGAAAAGTGACGAACAAAAATATCTCTTATTATTTGATATGCACCATATCATTTCAGATGGTCTATCTATTAATATTATTATCAAAGATTTTTCGAGATTGTATCAAAACCAAGCATTAGAAGAATTGAAAATACGTTATAGAGACTATAGTGAATGGATGCGTGAACGTGATTTAAGTCAACAACGTTCATTTTGGTTATCACAATTTGAAAAGGAAGCACCTGTTTTAGATTTACCTTATGATTACCCTAGACTTAAACAGCAAAGTTTTAAAGGTAGAACAATGTCAATGCACATGCCTAATGAAACTAAGAAAGCGATTCATCAGCTTGCGCAAACAACAGGTAGTACAGATTACATGATTTTATCGGCATCATTTATGGTATTACTTCATAAATATAGTAGGCAAGAAGATATAGTCATTGGTAGCCCTGTCTCCGGAAGAACACATAAAGATACCGAAGATATATTAGGTATGTTTGTTAACACGTTGGCAATGAGAAGCTATCCAGAACGGGATAAATCGTTCGAGCAACTATTGTCAGAAGTGAAAAACCTTTCTATAAAAGCTTTTGATAATCAAGAGTATCCACTCGAAGATTTAGTAGAAGAAGTAGTAGAAAGAAGCGATTTAAGTCGTAATCCTTTATTCGATGTATTATTCGCCTTACAAAATAATGATAATCAAGCATTTGAAATTAATGATTGGTCTGTTGAAATTAAAGAAGCATCACATACAAATGCGAAATTTGATTTGAGTATGACAATTGAAGAAAATGAAGGGTATAAAGTTTCATTAGAATATGCAAGTGAATTATTTAGTAAAGCGACGATAGAGCGTATGTTGAAACACTTTATGGAAATTTTAGTTGAAATTACAAAGGATCCTTCTCAAAAAATGACTGAGATTGAGATGATAACTAAAGAAGAAAAAGCAGTTATTTTTGATAAATTTAATGATACAGAGGCTAGTTTAAATAATAAGGAAACATTTGTAGAGCGTTTTGAAAAACAAGTGAAAGCAACGCCTTATCAAACAGCCATTACGTATGAAGGTGAAAGTTTAAATTATGATGAGTTAAACGCACGTGCGAATCAGCTTGCCTATCAATTAAGAGCTGAAGGTGTTGGAGCTAACAGTTTAATTGCCTTAATTATGGATCGACAACTTGAAACGATTATTGGTATTTATGGGATTTTAAAAGCAGGTGGTGCTTATGTTCCAATCGATCCTAAGTACCCAATTGACCGCATTAATTATATTTTAGAAGATAGTCAACCGAAGGTTTTATTAACAGATCGAGAATTAGATGAAGCTATAAATTATGGAAATAAAGTCATTGATTTAACTGAAACAACAAGGTTAGAAGCATTCCCAACTTCTAATTTAAAACAAATTTCAGATGAGTCTAACTTAATGTATGTTATTTATACTTCAGGTACAACTGGAAAACCGAAGGGCGTTATGGCGCATAGTGAAGGCGTTATGAACCGTTTAAACTGGGTGATAAATAAATATAATGTCGATGGTGAAGATACAATATTATTTAAAACGCCTTATACATTCGATGTTTCAGTATGGGAAATCTTTGGCTGGGCAATGCTTGGTAGTCAAATTGTTCTACTACCTTCTGGAGAAGAAGGGAACCCTGAAAAAATAACTGAATTATTAGAAGGTTACTCAGTAGCGATGGTTCACTTCGTGCCGTCGATGTTAAATATGTTTGTTAATTTTATTAAATCTACAAACAACGCACAAGCCATTTCGAAACTAAAATATGTTTTAGCTAGTGGAGAAGCATTAAAACCGGAACAAGTTAATGACTTTAATCATTTTATTGGAAATAAAAACAATACTGCCTTACTCAACCTATATGGCCCTACTGAAACAACCGTTGACGTAACAAGTTTTGACTGTGAAAATCATAAAACATATGATTCGATTCCAATCGGCAAACCAATCTCCAATATTCAAGCTTATATTTTAAATGAAGATAATAATATAATGGGTATCGGAGTGCCTGGTGAACTTTGTATTGCAGGTGTCGGTGTCACAGCAGGTTATTTAAATCGTCCTGAATTAACACAAGAGAAATTTATTGATAATCCATTTGGGAAAGGTAAATTATATCGTACGGGAGATTTAGCGAAATGGAATGGCGACGGCAATATTATTTATATAGGCCGTATAGATGAACAAGTTAAAATACGCGGTTATCGTATTGAATTGGGTGAAATAGAAAGTATTTTAAGACAACATACTCATATCAATGATGTAGCGATTGTAGCGAGACCGATGGTTGATAATGAACTATCTATTTGTGCGTATTTAGTATCAGATGACTCACTTGATTTTGGATCTTTAAAAACATCTTTAGGTCAAAAGTTACCAGATTATATGATACCTGCATATATGACGCAACTTGATGAACTGCCAGTAACTTCAAATGGAAAGCTGAATAAAAAAGCTTTACCAGAAATTAAAGTTGAAAGTAAAGTATATGTAGCGCCGACAAATGATATGGAAAGTGCTGTAGCAAAAACGTTTGAAGCAGTATTACATGTGGATCAAATTAGTATTCATGATAATTTCTTCGAAATGGGAGGAGATTCACTTAAGGCTATAAAGTTAACATCTTTAATATCTAAATCATATAATATATCAATTAAAGACATCTTTGAGTTACAGACCATTGCATCTATAAGTAAAGCGTTGGTTGAACGTGAAGAAATGAATGTAATGACAAAATTAGACGCATTAAAAATTCCGAATGTTAAGAATGAACATCATTTTAATAGTGACTTTATATCTGAAATCAATGATTACAAAGTGAAAAGTAATGAAAATTATAAATTTATTGATAAAGATGTAGTTAAATCAGATAAACAAATATTATTGACAGGAGCTACAGGTTATTTAGGTATCCATATATTAAAAGATCTACTAGAACGTAAAGATTTAATTATTTATGTCTTAGTGAGAAATAGTGAAAAAATAAGTGGTGAGAACAAATTAAATAACAATTGGTTCTATTACTTTAATTCTCAATTAAAAACAGAGGATTTGAGTCGTATTCATTTTGTAGAGGGCGATATTGAATCAAAATATTTAGGTTTTTCTAATAGCAATTATGATTATTTAGTAAATAATATAGATATTATTATAAATGCAGCAGCAAATGTAAATCATTTTGCGACAGAAGAGTCTTCTTATAACACAAATGTTAAATCAATCCACAACTTAATATCGTTTGCAAAAGATAAAAATAAAAAAGAAATTCACCATATGTCTACAATTAGTATAGCTTCAGGCAGTATAGAGGATAAAGATAGTAGTACTTTTTCTGAATATGACGTGGATATTTCTCAAAAACCAAATAATATTTATATTGATAGTAAAATAGAAGCTGAAAAATTACTTATTGCTTATCGTGAAGAAGGCATTGAGACGAACATTTATAGACTAGGTAACTTACAATGTGACTCTAGAACAGGAATTTTTCAAAAAAATGAAGAAAACAATGCTTTTTATAGTGTTATAAAATCATTCAAGATGCTTCAAAAGTTTCCAAGGCTCGAAGAAGATGACTTAGAATTTACTCATGTGGACCAAGCTGCAAAAGCATGTAATAAATTAATATTGAATGATCAATTAAGCAATGAAATCCATCACATTTATAACAACAAGCGCTTATCACTCCAGAAATTAATGGCAGTATATAATGAGAACAACCATTATATAGAAGCTGTTTATTGGGATGCTTTTTTGGATCACTTAATGGAATGTATAAATCTTGGTGTAATGAGTGATGAAGTCAATGCATTTCTACTGCATACAGGTATCTTAGACAATACATTATTTAATAAAGCACATTTTGAAATTTTGGATTATAAAACTAATTTCATACTAGAAAAATTGAATTTCCAGTGGGAACCAACAAGTGAAAATACATTAAATATAATGATTAATCATACAAAAAATAATTTCTAACAAAATGAGGTAGCAAATTTTATTTTGCTACCTCGTTTTTATTTTTTAGGATCTATACTAAACAGGACAGACTTAAAAATCAGTCCTGTTTTTTGGTATAAAAAAGCGCAAAAAATATCTATCATTGAAAATAAGATGGATGAATTTAAATGCGTTAAACATGTGGACAAGTGTTAATAGTTTCATCTTTTGCGACGCAACAACATATAAAGTCATGGATATCGTAAAAGATAGAAAATTACACTCATGAAAAATATTTACCGTTTCACTTAACAGAAAGGTACAAAGTTTTGACTCATACACTTGATATGTATGAGCCGTATTTTACTAACTTCAATACTTTATGCTTCTTCAAGCAAAAAAGAGATTAAGCAACATAAGGTTGCCTAATCTCAAAAAATTGTATCAATCCTCTTTAACAAAGAGCCTTAATCTTTCTCCATGACCTGGAAGTTCTAATGGTTTTAAAGCAATATCATTTTTGAAGTTTATATTTTAGGGGTGAAATATAAATTTATTGCCCCTGCATGTGGAATACAAAACAAAGTAATATTTACCATGAATTATCGACCTCATTTAAAAGGAACAACGTCTATGTCGTTTAAGCATGTGTGCGGATTATTATGAAATTGAACTAAAATATCCATTAAACTATAATGCATTTGTTCAATATAAGTCTCGCTTAGATAGAATGTGCTGAAGTCATAATCGATATGCAATGTATTCTCATTATTTCTATTACTAATATTCATATTTAATTTGTTGTAAAGATTTGCTTCATTTAATAACCATTCCTCTTTAAAACCTTCTTTTGTAATTTCATTATCATATTGCATATTATGATATGAAATAGCAAAATCAGCTAAGGCCGTTACATCTTTTTCCTTATTTTGTTCTATTAATAATGTAGTAGGTATTTTTCTATGTTTTAGTAAAGTGAAGTTCTCTTTTTTAACTAAGTTGATAAAACTTTCAACAGTTTGCTCAGGGTTTATTTCAACAATTAATGGTAGCGCTTTTGTAAAAAGACCACAAGTTTCTTTTTCGATGTTACTACTTCTATTATGTACCATTAAACCAATTGAATTTTGCTTCTTATTCGATAATTTACTAACATATAAATGCATTAAAGACATAAACATTGTACTAATACTAATAGAATAATCACTGCACATTTTATGAAGGAACTTAAATTCATCTTCAGTAAGAGAATAAGATTTTCTTACTGATTTATAATTTTCATTTTGTAACTTTGGTAAAAAATCAGTAATTTCAAAATTCAATACTTTATTAAACCAATAATTTTTATCGATTTCATAACGGTTAGAATTTAAGTATTTTTTGTCATCATTAGTGATATCTAAATAAGAATAAGGATTGGGTTCCATATTGTGGCCAATCAGAGTTTTTGCGACATAGTTAACGGAATGCGTTATGCTCCATGCATCAGTAATAATATGATGATGTGTGAAGAAAACGCAATGTTTTCCATCGGGTTTTTTTACAATTGTAAAGTCGTATAAATCGCTATTTAAATCAAATAAGCATTTGCTTTTTTGTTGATCAATCCAAGCGTTATATTGAGCTTCGTCTGTAAATTCAACTAATGGGAAGTATTCGAAATTAAAAGGTTGTAAAGATTGTTTTAGTTCACCTGATTCATTAATTATATGAATTCTATATGCATCAAAATTTTCAACAAGCTTATTTAATGCATTGTTTATTGCATCATAAGAATAAGTGTTTTCGATATATAATAAATTAGAAAGATTAGAAATGCTTGTATTAGGTTGTGATAACTCCAACATTGCATAATGATTTTGAGCCAAAGTTAGATTTGCAGTGGACATTTAAATTCGCTCCTGTCATAAATTATTTAGATACCGGTTTTTTGATAATAAAATTATATAGCTTAACTGGTAGTAATGCATGTAAAAAAATAGAGGTTTTAGCAAGAAAACCGACAATATATTGCGGTTTTACAAAGCGTCTTTCTATTGAATTAGTTATAACTTTAGCTACAGCGGAAGGAGGGTAAAATAAATTAAGTGAATTTAATTTAATCATTGAATTTGCCAGTGTTAAAGCTTTTTCTTCATAGATTCCTCCTTTAGCAGATGATTTAAGATTTTGAGCTGTAATAGAAGACCATTCTGTTTTTATACCACCCGGTCGAATAACGATAACGTCTATACCAAATTCGGAAAGTTCTAAACGTAAGCTTTCGCTGTATCCCTCTAAAGCATGTTTAGAAGCATGATACCAAGTTCCTAGATAATTAGGTATACGTCCACCGATTGACGATATATTTACAATTTTTCCTGCTTTTTGTTCACGCATGGAAGGTATAACGGCTCTTGTTATTTCAGATAGACCAAATAGATTTACTTCGAACTGTCTTTTCGCTTCTTCAATTGATACATCTTCAATAGCACCATATGATCCATAGCCAGCATTATTTATTAAAATATTTATATGGCCTTCTTTATTTAAAATATGGTTAACTACTTCTTTGATTGCATTATAATCTGTTATGTCTAGTTTCATTATTTTGACATTATATGCTAATAAACCTTGCATTTTCTTTGTGTTTCTTGCAAGAGCATAAACACGGTAGTCTTTTTTGGCTAACATTTTAGCTGTATCAAAACCAATTCCACTACTTGCTCCTGTGACTATAGCAACTTTCATTAAAACCATCCCCTTTGTTTTTGAAAATAAATAAAAATATTAAGTAAAATGAATATATATATGATGATTATTTTATAAATATATCACAAATTATACTTTTATTAAAAAAATAACTCTTTTTAGTTTTATTAAAATTATTAACGAAATGTTAATTCTATCTACTGAAAGTAAAATTAATGTTTTTAAATTAAATGTACTCAGTGTGAGGGTGTGAATGTACCGATGAAATTATTATTTAGAAGTAATGAATATAAAAGATCCACCATTACTACTTAATTCTAAGCAATGGTGGATCTGAGTATTTGTAATGCTATTAAATATATTAATGTCCGGCCATCCAAGGTCTGACAGCATTTGTAGTTGCACGATTTTGTTGAGGTAATTTATCTTTGGTAACGGGTTTGGGTTGTTGTCCTTGTTCAATACGATTTTTTAACTTTGAGTCCATTCCATAGGTTTGAAAAGCAGTATATACACGTTTAGATAAATGTCCACATTCAGGGCACGAAACGTTATTGTGTATGTCGTTCATGGATTGACGAATTGTAAATTCATCACAATTCGGACATGTGTATGTGTAGTTTGGCATTATTCATCAGGCTCCAATTTGGGCAAAATATCACCTTTGAATATTTCCCGGGGAATTGAAAGTGTAGAATTTTAAAATCAAGGAATAAATGAGAGTATCTAATACTTTCGTTTGTTTTTAATATCAACCTTTTTTACTTTTTCTTTGATTCAATACATGTACTACATCTTTAATGTATGTACCTTTTAAATTATAGCTCCATTTATAAATGAGGTAACTTGCTATTATACAAATAATAGGTAGAATAGTCATGATAAAACGCAATCCATTCTTGGTGAATTCACTTTGTTCTACACCAGGTTGATAACCTAAAAAAGTTAAACTCCAACCAGTAATCAAACCAGAAACTGCCATAGCTGTTTTCATTAAAAATGTTTGAGTAGAAGTAATGACACTTTCGTTTCTTTGACCAAATTTCATTTCACTATAGTCTATTACATCGGCAATAGAAACTGTTATAATACCCATGATAAATCCAGTGCCAATTTTTATAAAAGTAGTACCTATAACAACTGGTAATATAGCACTTGGTGAAAAATAACTAGCTAGTAATAAAATGAGTAGGCCTATAATGATACTACATGTTGCAATCGGAAATATACGTTCTCTTGTAAGTAATTTGGCAATTCTAGGGAAAAGAATTAATGCTATAATTTCTACAAATCCCATACCGTTATATAGGGCAAATAAGAATTTTGATTCTGCCACATAACTAAAATAATAAATGAGTACATTGCCAATGATTTGAGTACATAAGAAAAACGTAATTAGGATACCGATATAGGCTAGTAATTCTTTATTGGTAAATAGTATTCGCCAAATATCTTTAAAGCGTAGTGTAATACCAGTATCAATATTTGTAGGAGCCTCTTTTACATTACATACGGTAATGCCCATTGTAGTTATGAAAAAAAGAATGATAATTCCCGTTAAAATTAAGAAACCAGTAGATTGATCTCCAGTGCCGAAAATTGTATCTAAATATATTACAGCACTTAAACCTATAGCTCCAAGAATTAAGTTTGCTAAACTCGCAAAAATACGAGGGATGACAGATACTTCTTCACGTTCGGTGGGATTATTGGTTAGATTAGGTAACCATGACCAATAAGGAACATCCATCATTGTATAAGTCATGCCCCAAAGAATATACATAATTGAAATAAATATATATAAACTTGTTCCTGTTAAATCAAAATTTGTAAATAAAATAATTGTTACAATAGAATTTATAAGTGTGCCTATGACTAACCAGGGTCTGAATTTCCCCCATTTAGTTTTAGTTTTATCCACAATCATTCCCATGACTGGATCGTTAATCGCATCCCAAATACGAGCAACAAAATATAAGGAGCCCACAAAACCGGCCGCAACACCTAAGATGTCGGTAAGATAATACATAAGATATATACCTATTAAGTTAACAACCAAATCTTTACCAAATGCACCAATTCCAAATGAATATTTTTCTTTACGGGTTATTTGTCTCTTCAATTATATCACCTCTCTATAGTATCTAATCAATAATGAAAGCGCTTTAAATCATTGCGTTAACAAAATACGCATAGTTAATATGCTTGTGAAATAGAGTGTTAAGCTATATTTCTACATTGTGTAATCATTAATGGAATTTAATAATCTTAGAAAAACCAGACTTTTCTAAGATAAATAGTAAAAGCCTGGTTTTTATTTTAATTATATTCTGGTAACCAATTGCCATGTGCTTCAATTAAATCGTCGCATAAGGAAATAATGTCGTTAATAGATAACTCAGCTGCGGTATGTGGATCTAACATAGCAGCTTGGTAAATTTTACTTTTACTTTTAGTTAAAGCAGCTTCAATTGTTAATAATTGTGTATTTATATTGGTTCTATTGAGGGCTGCAAGTTGTTCTGGTAAATCCCCAACATAAGTAGGTGAAACACCATTTGCATCAACTAAGCAAGGAACTTCAACAACTGCATTTTCAGGTAAATTATTGATTAACCCACCTGTATTTAAAACGTTGCCACCAATTTTAAATGGCTTATTTGTTTCCATAGCTTCAATAATATAAGAACCGTATTCATGAGATCGTTCATGTGAAAGGTTTTGATCATTAACAATATCATCGCGCATTTGTTTCCAATCATCTATTTGTTTAACACAACGTCGTGGATATTCATCTAATGGAATATTGTAATTAGCTATTAATTCCGGATACTGGCTTTTGATAAAGTATGGATGGTATTCGGCATTATGTTCAGACGATTCTGTGACGTAATAGCCAAATTTATCCAGTAATTCAAACCGAATCATGTCGTCGTGAGTTGTTTTTTGTTTTTCTTTAGCTCGCTTTTTAATTTCTGGATAAAGATCTTTTTCGTTACGTTTAATTTCTAATAGCCAAGCCATATGATTGATTCCAGCGATTTTCCACTGTATGTTATCTTTTGGTAATTCCAAAGACTCAAGTAATTCACTAGCACATACTTGCACACTATGACATAGGCCCACTGTCTTAATGCCTTCTTTCAACATAATATTTGTTAAAACAGCCATGGGGTTTGTATAATTTAAAAACCAAGCTTCGGGACAAACTTCTTTTATATCGTTGGCAAAATCTTGCATTACGGGAATAGTTCTCAAATTACGAAAAATGCCACCAATGCCAAGTGTGTCGGCAATTGTTTGTCGTAATCCATAATTTTTTGGTACTTCAAAATCAGTAATTGTAGCCGGATCATAGCCACCAACCTGTATTGCATTTATGACATATTTTGCTCTACTCAATGCTGCTTTACGATTTTGATATGCTTTAATTGTAATGGTAGAATTCATGTTTTGTTTCAAGTTATTCAACATCATTTCTGAATCTTTTAAACGCTCTTTATCTATATCAAATAATGCGAATTCAAAATCTTGCAAAGCATCCACAGTCATACAATCGCCTAGTACATTCTTTGCAAAAACAGTACTTCCTGCACCTAAAAATGTAATCTTTTTCAATATTTACTCCTCCTGACAGTTGGAAAATAAAACTTAAACAACTGAATTTATTTTATGGAAATAAAATACTTGAATCGCTATAGCTTACTTTTAGGTTAGTCATTAACTAGAGGATAAACAAGCGTAAATATTTTTAAAAAGAGTAATATATTGCTCTTTGTCAATCGGTGAAAACTTTATCTACAGGCATTATATTGATGGTTTTTCTGTAATTATTTGGAGTTGTCCCGATAAACTTTTTAAATACTTTACTAAAATAATTACTAGAAGTGTAGCCCACTTCTTGTGCGATGTATTCAATGTTCTTATCATCTGAGGTTAATAAAATAAGTGATTTGTTTATTCTAGTTTTTGCTAAAAAATTAATGGGGGTTTCTTTTATAGACTTTTTAAATTGGCGGGTGAAATGATATTTAGATAAATTAGACACTTTAACAATATCATCTAGACTTATGTCTTCTTGATAATGTTTTTCAATGAAGTTAATCGCTTTTGTAATAGATAGAGGGAAATCATCAGAGTGTTGATAGCCGTATTCAAAATACTCTAAGCACTTCATAATAAAGGCGTAGGCGCAAGAAGAAGCGTCGTAACCATGGTTGATTCCGATAGTATCCACTTTTTCTAAAGTTTCTATAATATGTTTAATTGGTTTTGAGTGTAAAGGTAATTTGAATATATTTCCGTATGTATTTACAATTATATTAAATAATCTACTGACTTCATCGCCATAAATTGTGAAATAGAGAAATTCCCATTCATTTGAATTATGAGGTAGATAATAGCAATGGTTACTTGGAACTTTGACAAAAAAAGCTTCTCCTTTTTCTAAATTAAAAGTTTTATCTTCTATTTGAATAATGCCATAGCCATTTGTCGTATACTGAAAGATAAATACATCATTTTCTCCACGATTTAAACCATGCCATTTGTATTCTTGGCTTTGTTGAAGTTCAAAACCCATTGCATTTAATCCAGCAACTTTATCTTGATAATCTCCTTTAAATCTAAAACCATAAGAATTATAATTTAACCTATTTTCCAAATCTACGCCTCCCAACTTTTGTTACTCATTTTAACATGCTTCATTTACATTTCACTCATTTCTCGAACAACTAGTTGTTATATTTTGCACTTTTACAATAGGAGGTACAGATTTGAATGAAGTTTGTGTTTCTTGACAATCACGAATAATAAGTATATGTTTGTAATATTAAATAAAAATAGTCGTTGAATACTGCTTTTTTCACGATGTTAAAGCTTTAGCAAGTTGTTAATAATATTATTGGCAAATTGAAAAAGTGTACGAATAGTGTTGAAAAGTTAAAATCATCCGTCATATAAGATTAAATGTAATATTTTAGAGTATAAAATTCATAAACATTCATACATATAAGGTAGCAAAGCAAATCACTTCTTTAAAAAGTGCGTTGTAATGAAGCCGACAATTGTAATAAATCATACGTGGTTTATTGTATATTGTCGGCTTTTTTTAATGGAAAAATAACTGGACATAACAAGTTATAAATGAAAGTAGTTTAATCTTGTAACGCTAAAAGTAATGTAAAAAGAAAGGAGAATCTAATATGCTCACATCGCTTAATGTATCAATACTGTTAATTATATTTTTTATCACTGTCATTGTTTCTGTATTGAGTGGCATAATGTTTTTAAATTCACGCATACCATTGGCGTATGTGCGTATACATATATTCTTAGTGGCATTACCGCCGCTTGTAGCATTTATCGGACTTATAGGCGCACCGAAAAATATAGAAGTAGGGTTTTGGTATTCAGATTTTCTAGCGTGGTTAATGGCCTTTTTCGTTTTAGTCATAGGCTTAATCATTCAACGTTATTGTGTACAGTATCTAATGGGCGATCGAAGTTATAGAAAGTACTTCACTTTATTTACAATTACGACTAGTTTTGCCGCCATGGCTTGGTTAACAGGTGATTTGCGTATTATGGTTGTCAGTTGGGGCATAACGTTACTTGGTTTAACGCTATTAATCAGCTTAACAAGCGCTTGGAAAGTGACGAGAGCTGCTGCAAAAGTAACTGGTAAATTGTTTTTGTTAAGTTGGATAGCATTATTGTTGGCAGTAGTGTGGATGACATTACTAACTGGTGAATGGCGATACACCTCAATTTTCACAGCTTCAAATTTAGCTCAAATTAATGCGTGGGAAAGTTTTGGTATTAATATGCTCATTATATTAGCGGTTATGGTACCAGCTGCACAATTTCCATTTCAAAGATGGTTGATAGAATCAGTTGCAGCGCCAACACCAGTGTCGGCTATTATGCATGCAGGTATCGTTAATGCGGGTGGCGTCATATTAGCAAGATTTTCACCGATATTTAATGGTGACATTGCAACATTTGTGTTGTTATTGTTTGCGAGTATTTCTGTACTGATTGGTGCAGGTATAAGTTTAGTGCATGTAGACTATAAACGACTTTTAGTAGGATCAACAATTGGACAAATGGGCTTTATGTTAATCCAGTGTGCAATGGGTGCATACATTCCTGCGATTATCCATTTGATTTTACATGGTCTATTTAAAGCAACGCTCTTCTTACGTTCTGGTTCAGCAGTGCGTCACTTTAATGTACCAAGTCGTGCAAGTGAGAGAATGTCATACTTATGGATTGTGTCAGGACGTATATTAGCTTTGGCGATTGGTTTAGGTTTTTGGCTTACATCACCAGGAGAAGGCTACCGCTTAGTGAGTGGACTCATCTTAGCTTGGTCATTATCTGTATCATGGACACAACTTGTGGCATTTGGAGAAGGGAAATTCGGACGTATCATGGGCTTATTGATACTCATCGTCGTTGGTGCAGTATACTTTATCGTTCATCACTTCTTCGCTAGCGCCTTACATACGATGACTTTCAATAGTGTTCAACCACCTATGCTTGTCGTTGTAATTGTAGCTTTAGTGCTCTTGCTTGGTAGTTTAATGAGTACGTGGGTCGCGCGTAATCGTTCATCGGTTGCATTTTCAATATTATATATGTGGCTTGTACGTATCGGGGATGCAAAAGCTGAGACTGTAGAACGTCATCCAAACTACCTTAAAACATATTTAACAAAAGGAGGACACTAAAGTGGGGGAAACAAATAGAGAGACAGATTATGTTTCACAAAACAATCATAATGATATTCGAAAATTAATTGATGCTGCAAGTAAGGTTATTGTCCCGTTATCACCCATTTCAGTGTTTGCGGCAAGAAGTCCGTGGTCTGGGTTAGAGGATAAAACGTTTGATGAAGTTGCACATTGGCTTAAACAAGTGCGAGAAGTAGATATTTACCCTGCGATAGCAAGTATATTAGAAGCTAAGAAACAGGGCGAAATAGACGACTGTAAGATAGAGGAACGATTCCAAAAGTGGTTGGAGCAAGCGTCGTTAGCAATCCCAAGAGAAAGTGCAGTGAAATATGGACGTAATGCTTTAAAATTACATCCTTTAAAATCTAATCAGCATGTACAAGAGCAAGTTGATGCATTGGCTCAACAGTTAGAGGATGTAGATTTATCAAGTGATGTCAAAAGCTCAACGTCGTTATTGTCTACATATGTAATGGATGAAAATAATAAAAAATTAATCGATACAGTGGATTATCACGTTATTAAATGGTGTAAGTTATTTGTTGATGATGCACAATCAGGGTGGACAATGCCTCATCGTGACAAAGGATTATTCTATTCATGGAGACGTTTAGTCCAATATGATCTAGCGTTAACGAAACACCAACGTGCTCGATTGAAGACTTTACCTGATGATGCTGAATCATTAATTAGAACAACATTGTTAAAATTAGGTATTGCTGAGGAAGATACACAAAATTATTTAGAGAATCATTTATTATCATTACCAGGTTGGGCAGGTATGATGCTATGGCAACACGACAATAATAGTAAAATGGAGTCATTGTTATTAGATTACATTGCGATTCGCTTAGGGATAGAGTGGGTAATCATGGAACCATATTTATCAGACATATCGACAAATGACACGTCAGCGAATCAATCTATTTCATTAACGGATTGCATTTTGTCATGGATGCAATGGGGTGGTTTTACGGCAGAACAATGGGACAAATTAACAACGCAAGAACAACAACAACATGTATTGTTTGCCGCTCAGTTTAATGATCAATTACGTCGTAAATTATTGTTAGAGGCGTGGGAAGCAACATATAATCAGCAATTAAGAAAGATTGTTGCGCCTGAGAAGCAAGCGTTGTTAGAGAATGACACGCCACTCGCACAAATGGCATTTTGTATAGATGTGCGTTCTGAGCCATTTCGTAAACAAATTGAAGCAGCAGGCCCCTTTGAAACGATAGGTATTGCAGGGTTCTTTGGTTTGCCGATTGCTAAAAATGAACTTGGGAATCAACATAGTCATCCATCTTTACCTGTAATGAGTAAGCCACAGCATAAAATTAAAGAGTATACACAGGAAAAAGAACCAACTATTTTCCGACAACGTAAGCATGTACTTGAATCGGTCACATATACTTTTAAAAAAATGAAGCAGAATGTGTTACCAAGTTTACTCTTACCAGAACTCAGTGGTCCATGGTTAACGCTACAAACATTTACGCGTAGTTTCATACCTAATCGTGTAGGAAATGGGATTCGCAGGTTCTATGCAGGTTGGTTACAAAAACCAGAAGATACAGCACTGACACTTGATCACCATCATCGTAAAGAAGATGGTTTGCCTGTAGGGTTTACAAAAGATGAGCAGTTAAATTATACACGCCAAGCACTACGCTTAATGGATTTAACGACAGATTTTTCACCCTTAGTTGTTATGTGTGGTCATGGTAGTCAAAGTGCGAATAACCCGTATGCTGCCTCGTTAGATTGTGGTGCATGTGGTGGTGCAGCAAGTGGTTTTAATGGCAAAGTATTAGCGAAGTTATGTAACTTGCCAGAAGTGAGACAGGGGCTAGCACGTGAGGGTATTGAAATTCCGGAAACGACCGTATTCGCAGCTGCAGAACATCAGACTTCTGTGGACGTATTAGAATGGGTTTATGTACCAGAATTACCAGAAGAGGCACAAAAAGCTTATGATGCTATCGAAGCAGCAATGCCTAACGTCAGTTATTATGCTAACGAACAACGCTTAGAACAATTACCAAATAATAACGTAACGAAGAAAAACCCTGTTAATGAAGCGCATCGCTTATCAAATGATTGGAGCGAGATAAGACCAGAGTGGGGCTTAGCTAAAAATGCCTCCTTTATTATTGGACAACGTGAGCTAACAAAGCACGGTAACTTACAAGGTAGAGCGTTTTTACATAATTATGATTGGAAAAACGACCTTGATGGTAGTATATTAGCAAATATTATCGGTGGACCTGCAGTTGTAGCACAATGGATTAACTTACAATATTACGCTTCTACAGTTGCGCCCCATTATTATGGTAGTGGTAGTAAAACAACACAAACGGTGACAGCTGGCATTGGAGTTATGCAAGGGAATGCGAGTGATTTGTTAACAGGTTTACCTTGGCAATCCGTGATGTCGTCAGATGATAAAATGTATCATTCACCTATACGTTTACTTGTAGTGATTCAAGCGCCTGAAGACTTTGTGAAAGAACGACTGGAAGCGGACAAAGCATTCCAACAAAAAGTACAAAACGGTTGGGTGAGATTAGCAACGATTGATGAAGATGGCCAGTGGCATGACTGGTCAACGGATTATTAAGCTATATTTGAATATCATGTCATTGAAAATCTATGAGAATATTGATATCTTATCGTACTTAATTTATTAAATATAATATAAATGATTTCCCAGGTGATATTGTAGAACTATGGAGAAAAGTATGAAAAAATGATAATGTTATCTTTATTCAAATAATTATCTAACTTAACCTCATTTTGGTTCTACAGGAGATGCATACTAAATGAAAACAACCAAAGGCACTTATGAGTCTGAAATCAGCAAAGCAATTACTCAATGGGAAAAGGACTTCCTTGGCCGTGGCTCTCTTTCTGTAAAAACAGATATATTGCGCGATATGATTATTGTGAGTTTACAAGGTGTATTAACACAAGCAGAGTATAAAGTTTGTGAAACGAACGAAGGACTAGTAACAATTAAAAGAACACGCTCAAAACTCGTGGAATCAGGTATTGAAGCACTCGATGACATTGTATTATCCATTACTGGCGAAGAAGTCAAAGGTTTTCATACTGATTTAAGTTCTCGTACAGGTGAACGTGTGATGATTTTTAAACTTCATAATGACCTTGAAAAACAAATTGCTGAATAGAACAATTCACCACATTTATTAATGAAAATTAAACGCTAGTATTTAAAAAGCCTAATCAATTTCCAAATAGAAGTTGATTAGGCTTTTTAATATTATAATTAAAGCATTTTTGGCAAAAACAAGCACTTACCGATGTAAGGCTCAGTAAGTGCTTGTTAATTATAGGAATTCAGAAGAACCGTTTACTTAAAAAATGACTATCATCATATATATATTTGGGTGTTAAAGAATCATAATCTTTAATTAGAGTTCTTAAGCGTTAACGTTTTGTTCTTATAATGGTAAAATACTTGATACTAAATCTAAAATTGTTTGTACGATATCTCCTAGCATAATACCCCTCCTTATAAAAGTTATGTAACCTAATAGTTCAAGACGCTATACAAAGTGCAATATTGTCTCAATCTAAATTTACGAGGATTATTTTAAAAGTGATTTGAAGATGAGTTCAACGATGTTTTCGATCATTTCAATTCCCTCCTTCATAAATACTATCTTGTAATTGCTATTCTACTTGGTCTAATACTAAGTTAAGGATTTGTTCTACTAGAGTTGCTAACATTGTATACACCCCCTTTATCTGAATATTATAATAAATACATAAAAAATTGGTAAAAAATCCCTAAGTGTTTATATTTAATGCGCAAGTGTTATTATATTAAATTTATTGTAATTTTATATTTATTTAGTTGTATTTTAAATATTGTAAAAAGAGATTGATGAAATTTATATATATTTAAATAGAGTTATAGACATTTGGGAGGTAGTGAATTTTGTTTGTTTGAAAATTTAACAAATAAAATGTAAAACACTTGAATTTTGTGTATGCATTATAGTATAATTCTAAATTGGGTGTTAAAGAATCATAATTTTTAATTATGGTTCTTTTTCTTTTGCCATTTTTTAAGTTCTGTAGGCAATCTTATGACTAGGAATAAAAATAAAGATATACATAAAAGTTATATTATAATGAAATTTCAAATTTTAATCATTGCATCATTAGTCTATTACTAGAAATATCCGATTAATTTAATGATTATTGATATAAAGCTTCATTAAAGAACCCCTTTAAAGCTTAAGTACAATATAAGGTTTAAAACTATCCTTTCAGATACATTTTTAATAAACTATATAAGTCTATAATTATTTTAGTGAGAGAAAATAATTATGTCTCTGTAGAATATATTTCGACTGTTCTTAATTATAAAATTTTCTATGAAGTTAAAGCTGAAGTTGGATTTATTTCATAGAAAAATTGATTATAATAGAATGGTATAGAGTTATGGCTAAGGAGGAAGTGTAGTTGGATCAAATTAAAAGCATCCTTTATTCATTAATTGAACCATTAACCAAGCCAGAGACATATCAAACATTGATATCGAATATCATCATGATTATTGTTTATATCATTGTGGCTTGGGTTGTCTTACATTTTATAAATAAAGGAATAGCACAATTCTTTAAAATACAAAATAGAGGTAAAAAAGCGAATAAAAAACGTTCTAAAACTTTAATAGCATTAGTTCAAAACGTAGTAGCATATGTGGTATGGTTTATCGTATTGACTACAATCTTAAGTAAGTTTGGTATAAGCGTTGGAGGCATTATTGCTAGTGCTGGTGTTGTTGGTTTAGCAGTTGGTTTCGGCGCACAAACAATTGTTAAAGATATTATCACTGGTTTCTTCATTATTTTTGAAAATCAATTTGATGTAGGAGATTATGTTAAAATCAATAGTAGTGGTACTACCGTTGCGGAAGGTACAGTACAGTCAATTGGTTTACGTTCGATGCGAATTAATACGATTACGGGCGAGCTAACAACATTACCTAATGGTAGTGTGGGTGAAATTACAAACTACTCAGTAACGAATGGTGAGTCAATGGTAGAAATACCGGTTTCCGTAGAAGAAGATATAGATAAAGTAGAAGAGATATTAGTCGAACATTTTGAAACAATGCGTTCTAAATATTATTTATTTATATCAAATCCAGAAGTGATTGGTATTAATTCCATTACAAGAGATGAAATTACACTGTGGATTTCTGCTGAAACGATACCTGGAGAAGGTTTTTCAGGTGCACGTATTTTAAGAAAAGAGATTTTAAAATTATTTAAAAAGCATGAGATTCAAATACCGAAACCTATGATGGTACAATACGACGCGAATCAACAAAATAATGCATAAGATGTTCGGAGGTGTGACAGAATGACATCAAATTACGGTTTAAATGATATTGTAGAGATGAAAAAACAACATGCGTGTGGCACGAATTGTTTTAAAATCATTCGTGTAGGTGCAGACATCCGGATAAAATGTGAAAACTGTCAAAGAAGTATTATGATCCCAAGACAAACTTTTAATAAAAAACTAAAAAAAATATTAGTGTCTCATCAAGATACTGAAAATAAGGAGAATGAATAATGGCTTTAACAGCAGGTATAGTTGGTTTGCCCAACGTAGGTAAGTCTACACTTTTCAATGCAATCACAAAAGCAGGTGCACTGGCAGCGAATTATCCGTTCGCGACAATCGATCCTAACGTAGGTATCGTAGAAGTGCCAGACAGCAGATTAAATAAATTAACAGAAATGGTACAACCAAAGAAAACCATCCCAACAACATTTGAATTCACAGATATCGCTGGAATCGTTAAAGGGGCTTCTAAAGGTGAAGGACTTGGTAATAAATTCTTATCACATATTCGAGAAGTAGATGCAATTTGCCAAGTAGTACGTGCATTTGACGATGATAATGTGACACATGTTTCAGGACGCGTAGACCCAGTTGATGATATCGAAGTAATCAATATGGAATTAGTATTGGCAGATTTAGAATCTGTTGAAAAACGTTTGCCAAAAGCAGAAAAAATGGCGAAACAAAAAGATAAAGATGCAGTGAATGAAGCTCGCATTTTAGCAAGAATTAAAGAAGCATTAGAAGAAGGAAATCCTGTTCGTAGCCTTGAATTTAATGATGAAGATCAAAAATTTGTAAATCAAGCACAGTTATTAACTTCTAAAGAAATGTTATATATTGCTAATGTAGGCGAAGATGAAATTGGCGATGAAGATAACGAAAAAGTTAAATTAATTCGTGAGTATGCAAGCAAAGAAGATTCAGAAGTTATCGTAATTAGCGCTAAGATTGAAGAAGAAATTGCAACGCTTGAAGATGAAGATAGAGAAATGTTCTTAGAAGACTTAGGTATTGAAGAACCTGGTTTAGATCGTTTAATTCGTACAACATACGACTTACTTGGTTTAGCAACGTACTTTACTGCGGGTGTTCAAGAAGTACGTGCATGGACGTTCATCTCAGGTATGACAGCGCCACAGTGTGCGGGTATTATTCATACAGACTTTGAGCGTGGTTTTATCCGTGCCGAAGTAACAAGCTACGATGATTACGTTGAATTCAATGGCGAAAATGGTGCCAAAGATGCTGGGAAACAGCGCTTAGAAGGTAAAGAATATATTATGAAAGATGGCGACGTCGTACACTTTAGATTTAACGTGTAAGATAAGCATGAAGTCTTCTCATTATAAAATAGTGATGAGAAGGCTTTTTTATTTTGTCTAAAACTACAATGTGTATTTTGTGGAATTTTACACAATTATATAAAGCTAAAATAGGGAACAGTGCGATAGAATATTTAGTGAATAAAAGCACAATCAATTGAATTGTACATTAAATAATTAATTTATGTAAAACTAAAGTTAACTTTTAGTAAATATATTGTTTTTGGTCACAAAATGATTTTATTGGAATTTGTTTTATGTTAGTCTGTATTTAGACACTTCAAGGGGGTGCATCATATGTTAGCAAATCTAGTAGAACAAATTCTTGGATTAATCCTTGATCAAGTAGAATAGTTAAAAAAATAGTGAGTAGGTTTATGTGATGGGAGGGGCTCGATTATGATAGAAAATATTATCGAACTAATTTTTAAAGCATTACTTAAATAATACGAGATATTTTGTGTAACATTTATATTTTAAGTGTCACTTAGATTAAACAATTAGAATAACAACATTCAATGTTTAGAATAAGGAGGCGTTACTATGTTAGGCGGATTATTACAAACAGTTTTAGACTTAGTATCAAGCATCTTACCAGTATAAAAGTTACTTAGAAGTACCCTAATTAAAGGTTATGATTCTTTAACACCCAATCAAAATACATTTTAATTTAACGACTTATAACGTTGAATTCAAATATATAAGAGGCCGGACAACCCATCGTGTTGTTTGGTCTTTTTTCTTACAATAAAATTAGAGTATATTCAATTAACGCTTTAAAAAAAGACAATCTCTATTATAGAGATTGTCTCAGAGTGTCGACATTGGCATTAGTTTGTGCACGTCAGCCTGTAATCTTCGACTAATGCTTTATTAACGAGTCTGGAGTTGGCTAAATCGTTGTCGTTATTTAAATGAACCTCATACAACCAACTTGAACAGTTGTGATGTATGAGCTAATATATTTTAAAGTATATAAATTTAAGATGTGAACCATGATGTATCGACACCTGGACCAGTGTAGTTTGCATCGACATTTTGGTCTAGTTCAGGTGATGCGTAACTATCAGTATATTGCCATAAGACATGTTCACTAGCAGGTTGATCAGGATTGTAGTTAGCGATCCAATAACCGTCATATTCACCTACTGATTCTGAAGCATGTTCCTTCATGAAATTTTCATAAGAATAGAATAGTACTTTCTTGTTACCAGCTAAACTTTTCATTTCATCATACCATGCAGATGTACTTTCTTCTGAAGTACCTGAAGTGACTGTATCTTGTTCAAAATCATTGATGTAAAAGCTAGCTTTAGGTGCACGGTTGTATAATGTTTGAGCTTCGTAGCGTGCATCTTCAGGATTTTCATACATACTATAAGAATATACGCCAAAGTCCAAGCCGTGTTTGTCTAATAAAGCTGAATTGTGTTCCAATGAAGCATCCACTTTTTCAGAGCCGTATTGAGCACGAATGATGATGAAGTCATAATTAGCTTTAAGGTCTATAACTTCTTGTTCAGTTAAGTCGCCTTGCCATTCTGAAATGTCTAGAACACGTTCGCCAGATTGTGTTGTGCTTGCTTCAGATTGTACTTCACTTGAACTTTGTTTGGATGATTTTTCAGGGTGTTTTTCAATGTATTGTTGATAGCCATACCCCATCGTTCCTTTTTGGTTTGATGTATCTCCAGCGGCGTGTGCTGCGTTCATTGCTAACGTTGATGCAAATAATACACTTGCAGTGACTAAACCTTTTTTGATTACTGAAACCATAATATTCTCCTTTATATGTAATTAATATTTTGAAAATGCTAGGTGCTAAATAAGTTTATAATTATAAAAAACGAACTCAAATTGTATGCTATTAGAATTAAAAAGATTTATCAACCTTATATCTTATATGATCAATTTTTTATTAAGATTAATTTTATTTAGAATTTAAATATTAAATATCAGCATAAAGCGTTTTACAAGAAATTTGAAAGGCATTTTATTGTGACTGTACAGCATGTTTCATATGAAACATTTTGATATTTTTTAGATTATAGCAGTACAATAACCATTGTAAAATGTGATGCGCTGTGCTATAATTCTTGATTGTGAGTAATGAAAATTATTCCTTGCTTATCACATATGATGATGAGCCGCATAGACCACAAGGAGGTGCAATTATAAATGAGAACATATGAAGTTATGTACATCGTTCGTCCGAACATTGAAGAAGATGCTAAAAAAGCTGTCGTTGAACGTTTCAACGGTATTTTATCTTCTAACGGATCAGAGGCTTTAGAAGTTAAAGATTGGGGTAAACGTCGTTTAGCTTATGAAATTAATGATTTCAGTGAAGGTTATTACAACTTAGTACGTATCCAAGCTGAAGACAATGAAGCTACTGATGAATTCCAACGTTTAGCTAAAATCAACGATGATATCATCCGTTATATCGTAATTCGTGCAGACGAAGATAAGACTAAAAAATAATAATTGGGGGTTCGTTTAAATGATAAATAGAGTTGTTTTAGTCGGTCGTTTAACGAAAGATCCAGAATATAGAACAACACCCTCAGGCGTGAGTGTTGCGACTTTTACTCTAGCAGTAAACCGTACGTTTACAAATGCGCAAGGGGAACGCGAAGCAGATTTCATTAACTGTGTCGTTTTTAGAAAACAAGCAGATAATGTTAATAACTACTTATTCAAAGGTAGTTTAGCTGGCGTTGACGGTCGCATTCAATCACGTAGCTACGAAAACCAAGAAGGTCGTCGTATATTTGTAACTGAAGTGGTTTGTGATAGTGTTCAATTCCTTGAACCTAAAAACCAAAACCAACGTCATGCCCAAGAAGGAAATAACAATTTCCAAAACTTTGGCGGACAACAATCAGGTCAAAATACGTCATCTTATCAAAACAATAACCAAAACAACAACAATAATTATAACAACAATTCATCAAACAAAAATAATCAATCGGATAATCCATTTGCAAATGCAAACGGACCAATTGATATTAGTGATGATGACTTACCATTCTAATTATATAGCGTATATAAATAAGAAAATATCATAAAAAGGGAGGCAGTTACCATGGCAGGTGGACCAAGAAGAGGCGGACGTCGTCGTAAAAAAGTTTGTTATTTCACAGCAAACGGAATTACACACATCGACTATAAAGACACAGACTTATTAAAACGTTTTATCTCAGAACGCGGTAAAATTTTACCACGTCGTGTAACAGGTACTTCAGCTAAATATCAACGTATGTTGACATTAGCTATTAAACGTTCTCGTCATATGGCATTATTACCATATGTTAAAGAAGAACAATAATAGATATTGTATCTGAAAACCCCGTAAGCTTAGGCTTACGGGGTTATTTTTGTAGTGTTAATTATAGTGGAGAATTTTATTATTACATATGCTAGATGAACGAGTGATATTTGTTTCTAATCGTCGAAAAAGGGGTAATTGAATAAAAAGAATATAAATTAATCTTTGTTTTTTGTAACTGTGAAATATAAATCGTAACATATCGAATCGGGAAGGCTTTGTACATGAAAAGTCTAAATAATATAAGAAGATTTAAAGCAACAAACTTAATTATTTCAAGTTTGGAGTGATGATAATGGAAGTATTAGCGTTGGTATTTCATTTATTGTGTTTAGTTATTGTATTAATTACAGGATTTTTCGCATTAAAAGAATTTAGAAAACCTATGAATGAACGTAACCAAAAACGAATTGATTCACTTTTAGTATTGGTACTCGTAGTCGCATTGGTTGCTATTTTATCTAGTGTGTTTATGGACATTTGAATATAAGCTGCTGCCTTTTAAGGTAGTAGCTTTTTTGTGCGAAAATCAAAATAATGATTATGACTATATAAAAATATTTGAAATAATAGCATAAAATAAAACTATGTTTTGTAAATAATCTTATAATATTATAAGATGAGACAATAAGGTGTTGTGCAAGGAATAGATATTTATATAGTGTCGTGTTTTTAAATTTTTGAAATAGGAGATGGTGTTATGAAGTATAGGGTAAGTTTGTCATTAATGTTAGCCACAAGTTTATTGTTAAGTAGTACAGTTGCAACCGCACAAGAAGATAATTCTAATAAGAGTGCAGAAGAAACTAAAAATGAAAATACAAGTAAGGCAATAGATTTTGAAAAAGCACAAAAAATGAGTCCGCAAGCTTTGAAAGAACAGTTAACGGCAGGGGATTTGAAGCTACATGATAAAGTTGCAGAACATAATTCAGTAGAAATGAGTACATTTGCAAATAGAGCGTACCAAGACGTTAATACATACATAGACAATAACAACATAGAACCTGCAAAAATAGTGCAAGATTCTCGTATGAATAATTTACCAAAATATAATTATAAATCAGGGAAATTCATCGGTGTCGTTATTCATGAAACTGCAAACCCTAATAGTACAATCGATGGTGAAGTAAATTACATGTATAATAACTACAATAATGCCTTTGTTCACGCATATGCAGGTAGCGACAAAATTATACAAACAGCGCCAAGCGACTATTTAGCATGGGGCGCCGGAGCGAATGCTAACCCATATTTTTATCAAATAGAATTAACAAGATCTAACACATTTGATGGTTTTTCTAAGTCTGTGAACAACCAAGCTTATTTGACTGCTAAAATGTTAAAACAAAACGGACTACAACCTTCACTTGCAGATAATAATCAAGGAACTGGAACAATTATTAGTCATAATGCAGTTAGTCAATACTGGGGTGGGACAAACCATACTGACCCTGTAGGTTATTTTAACCAATGGGGCTATAACATGAATCAATTTTATAGTTTAGTTCAGAAACACTATAAAGAATTAGGTGGCGAAGATGACGATGCCATTACAGGTTCTACTTATAAAGTAGTTAAAGGCGATACATTGTATAGTATATCTAAGAGAAGTGGCGTAACAATTGATAATATTAAAAAATGGAATGACTTAAACGATAATACATTATCCGTCGGTCAAACATTGAAATTGACGGACCCTGATAGTAATGACGATAGTATTTCAGGTGATACACATAAAGTAGTCGAAGGTGACACTTTATACAATATTTCTAAAAGAAGCAAAGTGAGTATTGAAGATCTCAAAAAATGGAATAATCTTGAAACGAATAATATCAGTAAAGGGCAAACACTCTACTTAGTTAAAACATATACCGTTGAAAAAGATGATACCTTGTATAGTATCGCTAAAGAACAAGATACAACAGTGAGTAAAATAAAATCCGATAATAATCTAGATTCAAATAGCATTAAAACAGGACAAATTTTAAAAATAAAATAGCCTTATAATGTTTAATGAATGTTAAAAATAGCTGTTAGATATCTTTGTGATATCTAACAGCTATTTTATATTCTTAGACTCACTTGAGTAGGAAACGGACTCAACCTATAGTCTTCGGATCGTGTTGTTTCCTTTTGTAGTTTTATATGCAATATTTTAGCTACAAACTTATTTTAGGTCTACGTCTTCTTTTATACCATCTTGAAACCCTTCCACTAAAGCGTCTATGTGCATAAAGCCGCTAGTTATAATTACAGCTATTAGTATAACGAATAAGCCAAAAAACCAATCTTTTACAGTCAAATACTTCTTTTTTTATGATAATAAAACCCTATAAGTAAACCAACTATGATGGCAACTATTAACTCCATAGTAAAAGCCTCCTAAAAAAATAAAAAAACAATTGAGTAATATAATATCACAATTAAAATTTTTATGATATATTAAAATTAAATAAAAGTATAGTAGCTTTTTAATCTAGGGCAGTGAATAAAACTAAAGTAAGGAATGGTCACATGATAGCTAAAAATATTAAATATCCTTATATTAAATTATTGTTTGATGTAGTTGGCATTGTATCTTTTATTGCCTTACTATTTGTATTTGGCGCAAATTTCTATATAGAAAGTGACCCTAACGGAAATTTTAATACGGGTATCACAATAAGTGGGAGCAATGCTATCGTATTTAGTATCCTACTTTGGGTGACAATTATCTGTGCTTTAGCATCCTTTCTTTTGAAAAAAATAAAATAATGAAAAGTTTAAACCCTTAACCGTTTTGCTATTTCTAATAGTAAAACGGTTTTTATAATAATTTTACTCTTTAAAGTTATATAAACAAAACACCAAGATAATATAATCTTTCTAGATTATTAAACTCATTTTCCTATAGTAAAGAAAAAATTGTCCATTAATGTGTAAGCGCATACATAGTATAGTTTGATAAACAAACAGAAGGGATGATTTATATCAAAAATATTTTATTATCATGTTCCGCAGGGATGTCTACAAGTTTATTAGTTACCAAGATGAAAGAGGCAGCAGAAAGTGCTGATATTGAAGTTAACATTGAAGCAGTATCAAGTGATAATGCTTTTTCAAAATTAGATAACTATGACGTGTTATTAATTGGTCCGCAAATGAGATTCATGAAGCGAAAATTTGAAAAATACGCTAAAGAAAACAATATCGAAATTCCTATTGATATTATTGATACTGTTGCATATGGGCGTATTGATGGTGATGGTGTATTAAAGCAATCACTAAATTTAATAGGAAAGTAGTGAAACCATATGGAAAATAAATTTATGGAAAAACTAGAAGATATATTATTACCAATTGCAGATAACTTGAATAACAATAAGTATCTTTCGAGTTTAAGAGATGGATTTATGGTTGCTTTACCTTTAATTATTTTTGGTTCAATTTTTATTGTAATAGCCAATTTTCCATTTTTAGACAAAATATTATCTGAATCACAATTTTCGGCTTGGCAAGCTATGGTTGGACCAGATTCAGAGTCCACGCTCTCTATAATGGGGCTATATGTAATTATAGGTATTGGTTATAAGCTGACAGAGAAAAATGGATTTGAAGGTATTTATGGCGCTGTAACAGCATTAAGTAGTGTTTTGATTTTAACACCTCAAGTTTTTGAAAAAACGGAAGGCGTCATACCGGTCGAGATTTTAGGGGCAAAAGGTATGTTCTTAGGTATTTTTGTGTCTATTATTTCGTGTGAAATTTACAGTTATCTATGTCGGAAAGAGATAGCAATTAAAATGCCTAATGGTGTACTAACTCAAGTGGCCAAATCATTCAGTGCTTTAATTCCTATTTCGGTAACACTTTCGGTGATATTAATCGTTAGAATATTAATTTCTTTTACACCTTTCGATACATTACAAAACTTTATTTATACAATTTTGCAACAACCATTAACAGAATTAGGTAGCGGATTGACGGCTACAATTATTGCAGTACTTCTAATACAAATATTTTGGTTTTTCGGATTACATGGCCAAATCATTGTAAATACTGTATTTGATCCAATTTGGTATTCTTTGAATAACGAAAATTTAGAGGCATTTAAAGCAAATCAAGAGTTGCCTAATATTATAACCAAACAATTTATAGACACATTCTTAGTAGGTATGGGCGGTACTGGTGGCACAATGGTAGTCATTATATTGATATTTATTGTTTCCAGAAGTCAGCAAAACAAAGAAATTGGGAAGTTAGGCGCCCCAGCTTCTATTTTCAATGTAAACGAACCGATATTATTTGGATTACCAGTAATAATGAATCCAATTATACTTGTACCATGGATTATTGCTCCAGTCGTAGTAACTATAATAACTTATTTTTCTATGGGATTAGGATTGGTACCTAAACCTTCTGGCGTCATTGTTCCTTGGACAACTCCTATTTTCATAAGTGGATATTTAGCTACAGGAAACGCTTGGCAAGGTGCAGTATTACAGCTATTTAATTTAATTGTTACGTTCTTAATTTGGTTACCATTCTTTAAAGTATTGGACAATGGTTATTTTAGAAAAGAACAAGAAAAATCAAAGAGTGAGGAGTAATATATCATGGATAATACAGAAATAGCATTCCAAATTATCTTGCTAGCTGGAAATGGTAGGTCAAGTGCAATGGAAGCAATTCAATATGTGAAAGAAAATGATTTCGAGACTGCTAAGGAAAAAATGAAAGAAGCAGAGCAAGAAATAAATAAGGCGCATAATTTTCAAACAAGTTTATTGCAAGAAGAAGCACAAGGAAAAGATTATCAATTAAATTTAATACTTATACATTCACAAGATCATTTAATGAATGCACTAACAATAAAAGATATGGCAAACGAAATCATCGATATTTATCAAGAAATAAAAGCAAACAGATAGGAGAGAACTTTTATGAAAATTACTTTTCCGAAAGATTTTTGGTGGGGCAGTGCGGCAAGTGCGACACAAACTGAAGGAACGAAATCTATGACTGAACAATCCATATGGGATTACTGGTATGAAAAAGAACCAAATCGATTTTATGATAATGTTGGACCAGATGTCACATCGAATTTTTATAACACATATAAAGAAGATATTAAACTGATGAAAGAAACAGGCCATAATTCGTTTCGTTTGTCCATTTCTTGGACAAGGATGATAAATCAAGATACAGGAAATATAAACGAAAACGCAGTTGAATTTTATAATAATGTCATTAATGAATTAATAGCTAATGGCATTGAGCCTTTTGTTAATTTATATCACTTTGATATGCCTATGAAACAACAAAATAAAGGAGGGTTTGAATCGAGAGAAGTTGTCGATAATTATGTTGCTTATGCACAAAAATGCTTTGATTTATATGGTGATAGAGTGAAAAAATGGTTTACGTTTAACGAGCCGATTGTGCCAGTTGAAGGAGGCTATTTATATAATTTCCGTTATCCTGATATCAATGATGCCAAAAGAGGTTTTCAATATGCTTTTAATACGATATTAGCAAATGCTAAAACAATCAAGTTATTTAAAGAACAGAACTATAACGGAGAAATAGGCATAGTGTTGAACTTAACACCTTCTTATCCAAGAAGTGAAAATGAAGAAGATAAAAAAGCTGCATTAATAGCAGATTTATTTTTTAATAAGAGTTTTCTAGATCCTGCTACAAAAGGTACTTTTCCAGAACAATTAGTAGAAATGATCAAAGCACAGGATTTAATGCCTTTTTATAAGAGTGAAGACTTGGAAATCATAAAACATAATACAGTAGATTTATTAGGCGTAAATTATTATTTACCTAGACGTGTTAAAGCTAAAGAAAATATACCTAACCCTAATTCGCCATTCACCCCAGAATTTTATTTTGATAATTATGAAATGCCAGGCAGAAAAATGAACCCTTATAGAGGTTGGGAAATTTATCCAGAAGGTATCTATGATATCATGAAAAACTTACAAAATAACTATGGCAATATTACTTCATTTATTTCTGAAAATGGAATGGGCGTAGAAAATGAAGCAAGGTTTATAGAAAACAATCAAATACAAGATGATTATAGAATCGAATTTTTGAAAGATCATTTGTATTGGCTTAATAAAGCTATTAAAGAAGGTGCAAATTGTAAAGGTTACCATATGTGGACATTTATGGATAATTGGTCTTGGATGAATGCCTATAAAAATAGATATGGATTTATTTCTGTGGACATTAATACGCAAGCACGTACAATTAAAAAGAGTGGGTATTGGTTTAAAAAATTATCAGAGGAAAACATGTTTGAATTATAATATATAATCAATACTAAAGTGTAAGGTAATTGGAGTGAGGGAATGAACAAAAGAACAAAAGAACTTTAAAAATTATACGGCTTATGTATAATTATTCAAGCACCTATATTTCTGGGGAGTTTATAGGTAAAAGTTTGAGTGTTTCTCCTAGAACAGTTAGAAATGATTTGAAAGAATTAAATGAATCAGAAAAAGAATTTGGATTTTATATTTTTTCTAAGAAATCAGTGGGATATAAATTGATAATAAAAAATAAAGAAAAATTCAATTTATTCCTAAATGATCAATATTTAAAAGATGAGCTTCTCAATTTTAATAATCAAGATAGTAGAGTTAGATATATATTTAGTCAATTACTTGTACTGGATAACTATGTAAAGATTGACGATTTAAGTGAACGAATGTTTGTAAGTGATACGACTATAAAGAAAGACTTGAAAATGATACGAGAACAGTTAGAAAAACATGATTTGAATCTGATAACAAGCCCATATCATGGGTTGAAAATAGATGGACATGAATTTCAGAAAAGATATGCGATTGCAGAGTTTTTATTAGATCCGTTATCTATGGATGAGCTTTTTGATAGCGAAGAAATAAATGTACTTAAAAATAAAATTATCGGAATAATCAATCGATTTAACATTACAATACCTGATGTGAAATTAGAAAATTTGGTTGTTCATATATATATATATAGCACTGTTTAGGGTTGAACATAAACTCATTATTAAAGATGAAGGTAATATATTTAATGGCTATACGAAAACGAGTGAAGATGTTAATCAATTTTTTAAGCAGTTAGTAGAAATGATAGAATGCAATTTTAATATCCAATTACCTACTAAAGAAAAACAATATATTTGGGCACATATATTAACGTCAGGTCTTACTTCAGAAAACGCTAATATTCATGAAAATAAAGAATTAAATATGTTGATAGAGCATATTTTAAGAAGAATAAAACAAGTGTTTCACTTAGATTTAACAGATGAAGAAGAATTGAGAAATAATCTAAGCTTACATTTATCTACTTCTATTACGAGATATAAATATAAAATGAATATCAGAAATCCATTATTAGCAGAAATTAAAAAGAACTATCCATTTTCATTTGATATCGCTTTAGTAGGAAGTAAAGTAATTGAAGAAGTATACAAAATAAGAATTTCTGAAAGTGAAATTGGTTACCTTGCTTTGCATTTTGAATTGGCTTTGAAAAAACCGAACAATCTGGATAACAAAATCAATACAACTATTGTTTGTGCATCTGGTTTGGCTAGTTCACAGCTAATAAAATATAAATTGATTGAAAACTTTAGTAACGAAATCACGACAACCAATTCATTACAATTGTATGAGTTAAGTGAACATAAATTGCAAGGAACAGATTTAATAATATCAACAATTCCTCTGGAAAAAGATTTCTCTGTACCTGTCATTTATGTAAATACAATTTTAACTGATGTAGATATTTTAAACTTGAAAAAATTTATAGATAACTACAATGTAGGACAAAAAGAAAAGTTAATTGAACTTTTTGCGATTAAAAGTAATGTTGAAAGCAAAGATGAATTATTATCAGAAATTGAGTCTGATTTAAAAGCATTGCATTATATAAAATCAGACTTTTTTGAAAAAGTTAATGAACGAGAAGAAGTAGCTACTACGGCTTATGGTAACCTTATCGCTGTTCCTCATCCTGTTACACCGTCTGCTAAACAATCTTTTATTTATATAGTTAAATTAGACAAACCTATTCAATGGGGGGACAAAGATGTTCAACTTGTCTTTTGTTTAGGTTTAAAATCACAAACAACAGTTGATATGGAACCTATTTTCAAAAGGATTAGTCATATTATTAATGATTTTAGTTTAGTAGTAGAATTATTAAATCAGTCAAATGAAAAAGATTTAAAAGAAACGTACTTTGATATTTATTAATAATGAATTTAAAACAATAAAAATCCAGAAAACTACTCTAATTAAGGTAGACTTCCTGGATTTTTTATTGCTAATCTTTTGTTGTTTGCTCTTTTACGCCCTTTGTAACAGCTTCAGCAAAGTCGTAGATGGATTGTCTGTAATCATTTGGATTTTCTCTCGTGGAGCGACCAAGCTCATCGTCCTCAAAAAATGACTTACGATATTCTGTTGAAATCTCAAGTTGAACACCTGAGCCTGTATCATTTTTATTAATGATATTTTGGCTGGAATCGCCATTTACATAATCAGGGCTATTTTCAACATTAAAATCTTCATTTTCTAATTCCTTACGTATAGATTTGGCCATATCTTTATCTTTACCACCAATGTAGACAACTTTTTTATCTTCTCGAATGCCGTGAATAGACACCGTTTCATCAGATTTGCTCGTCATGTCTTTTAATTTGGGATCATCGAAACGAGTCGAAGTAATATGCAATTTAGCATTATTCGATTTTAATAAACCTTCAAAACTATATAGATTAAAGTTACCTTTTTTAGAAATGATTTTTGCCAATTCAGAAGTGCCAGGCTCAATACCGCCACCATGAATAGCAGTAACTAATATATCTTTGTTATTTGTCGTTTTTGAATTGATTTGCCAATCACGATCTTCTTTTGTGTCAGCTTTCAGTTCTTCGAAATTCTTATAATAGTCTTGATTTTGCGGCTGATTGTTTTTCCACACATATAAAAAATATAAAGAAAGTAAAATAGCGGCAACGATAGCTAACATAATTAAATAATATAAATACAAGTGGAAGATTCTTTTCATAATTGTCTCCTGTAATACATATTTAGTGGCTATAAAAGTATAACAAACTTAATGGGTTATACAGGTTATGTGTTGATTACAATTACATTACTTACGACTTAACAGTTATTTACAATTATTATGGGAAGAACATGCTAGATTAAGGTAAGTTGTATGTTTTCATAATTGAGGCGGAGGGATATATTTATGTCCTAGATCATGAGCAAAGTTCATTTAAAGTATCGTAGAATTATATTTCTTTAACTGCGAAATAATTGTTTTCGGCATCTGCAAAATTAAAGACTCTACCCATAGGTAAATCCATAATGTCTCCAACTGCATTTTGATTAGATTTCAAACGATCATATAAGTGGTCGAATTGTGTTGTTGCGAAAATCAGTGATGGTGTAGTTGTACTGACACCCATGTCCATTTCGTCAACTTTCGCTTTGTCCTGCAATACAATAGCAGTTTGAGCATCGTCTTCTGGAAGCAGTTTTACTACGCGCATACCCATTTCTTCGTCATCGGCTACTACTACAAAGTTTAAGTTTTTTGTCCAAAATTCAATTGCTTTATCGTGATCATATACGTATATCATAACTTCATCTAATTTTTTAATCATTTCTCCATCTCCTTTATTGTTAATACCACCTTGCACATAAGTATATTAAATGTAGTCAGTAATGCAAAACAATAACATTGTTAGATATATATTACTGTAATTGGGAATATAGATAGTATAAGCAAAAAACTTTCGAGTAATTTCAAGACATGTTTTAATGTAATTATAAAAGTTACAATTAAAGGTGATGCGAATGAATTTAGAGTTTAATATAGCAGTCCATCTGCTAACATTTCTAGTTAAGCATTCAGATGCACGTTATAGTAGTGGTTCATTATCAGAGCGGATATGTATTAATCCTGTGCAATTACGCAGGGTGACAAGAAAGTTAAATGATCAACATTACCTAGATGCTAGTAGGGGGAAGTATGGTGGTTATCAAGCTAATGAAGTAACCGCTGATGTTAATCTGGCAGACTTATTTGAATTATTTAATGAGGAAAGATCAGATGGACGTATTTTTACAGGTGACGAAGGTAGTGATTGTGAGATTTCCAGGGAAATAGGGACTACAATGTCTAAGTTTCAGCAAAAAGAAAATGATATATTAATAAATTATTATAAAACTATAACAATTACAGATGTATTAAATGATGTAATGAAGGAGGATATTCATGAGACAATTTGATTTAGTGATTATAGGATTTGGTAAAGGTGGTAAAACATTAGCGAAATTTGCTTCAGCACAAGGTAAAAAAGTAGCAGTCATTGAGAAGTCTAAAAAGATGTATGGTGGCACTTGTATCAATGTTGGTTGTATTCCTTCAAAAACGCTTGTTCACGAAGGTCTAACTCATAATGATTTTAACAAAGCATTTTCTAGAAAAAAAGATGTGGTAGATGCGTTGAATAATAAAAATTATCATAATCTTGCAGATGATAATAATATTGAAGTCTTGGATTATACTGCGAAGTTCAAATCTAACAATGAAGTGAAGTTATTAAATGACAATGAGGATGTAGTGGAAACATTGCATGCAGAAGATGTCGTTATTAATACGGGCGCAATGTCAGTCATACCACCAATTACAGGCGTCGAAAGTTCTCAGCATTTATACGATTCTGCTGGGATTATGAGTTTGGATTTTCAGCCTAAGCAATTAGTCATCATTGGTGCTGGATATATTGCTTTAGAATTTGCGTCAATGTTTGCTAACTTCGATACACAAGTGACCGTACTTGAACGTGGCAACGATATTATGCCTAAAGAAGATCATGATATAGTTACAGAAGTTAAAAAAGATTTAGCTAACAAAGGTGTAAATATCATATACAATGTGAACACAGAGCGCTTTGAAGATACTGAATCTGGAACTATTGTGCATACGTCTAATGGAGATTATGAAGCGGATGCAGTCCTGTTAGCGACTGGTCGTAAGCCTAATGTGGATTTAGATTTAGACAATACGGATGTAACGCTTGGTGAGCATGGAGAAATTAAAGTGAATGAATATCTCCAAACGGATGCGCAACATGTTTATGCAATCGGTGATGTTAAAGGTGGTATGCAATTCACATATATCTCTTTAGATGACTTTAGAATTGTTAAAGATCAACTCTTTGGAACGGGTGTGCGTTCTACTGAAAATAGAGGCGCTGTGCCTTATACAGTATTTATTGATCCGCCAATGGCACGTGTAGGTTTGACTGGTCAAGAAGCTAAAAATCAAGGCTACAATGTAATAGAAAACGCACTTCCAGTTAACGCTATCCCTAGACATAAAGTGAATAATGATCCAAGAGGCTTGTTTAAAGTAGTAGTGAATAAAGATACGGAAACAATACTTGGAGCAACATTATATGGCTTAGAATCAGAAGAAATCATTAATGTATTAAAATTAGCAATAGATCAAAAGTTAAATTATAAGGTATTGAAAGATAATATTTATACACATCCAACGATGGTTGAATCATTTAATGATTTATTTGATATGTAATAGTGTGGAAAGTTAAAAGGTGATAGATTCCCCTTGAGGGGCTCTATCACCTTTTTACATGCAATAAATATTAAGTCAATGCCATAATAATAACACCTATAAGGCCAAAAAGACCAAAAACTAATGACATCACGCCGAAACTAATAAAACTTTGTTTTTTACTTGTATCACCTTTTTTTGAAAGGCGTTTATTTAAAATTAATAGTACAATACCAAGAATAATGAGTAATATTGAACCATAGAACATTTTGCGTCCCCCCCAATTATATTTATCACGTTTGAATATCTTTATTATGTATTTACCCGGTATATGATGTTAACTAACTCAATATACCATGCACAGTTCAATTAAAGGTAGTATTTTTCATGAAGATTAACAAGCAAAAATAAAAGATGAGTAATTACTGTTTCTAAGTGAACAGTAATACTCATCTTTTTGCTGTGTGATCAATATTATAAACTATTTTGACTCACATCCGCGTGTGTATAATTTTTTAGTAATGAACAACCTAATGGATGGTGACCATTGTCTACATATTCGTTAATTTCTTCAAGTACATCTAAGATTTCATATTCCGGCGTGTTTACATCAAACGTGTATTTGAATACTTGCTTCTTATCGGATAACACTGTAGCGATGAGTTCATCATTGTGCATTTTGTAATTTAATAATTGCATAGTAATCCCTCACTTTTTTTATATTTCAATCCAATAATCGGATTGTTTTAATTGAGAATTCATTTCATTGATTAAGCATTTAGATTATAATAGTTCTAATCTGATATATAGTATACATGAAAATTCATAAAATGTAGAGGGTAATGACTTAAATAATTAAAACTTTTTAAAATAAAAATGTAAAAAGACACCTAAGTGTTTCTTGTAAGCGTTTTTAAATGATAATAATTTTAAATTGAGTAAGAATGAAATGCTATGCTTGATGTCTATAAGATAAATTGATATGATACAGAGAATTAAATAAAAGCTTTCTAGGGTTCCGCAACACTCAATGTTGGACTGGTCCGAGAGGAAGCCACATGTTGAATGTGACACGGAAGGATAAAAGCCTGGGAGATAGTAGTGATAACTATCTCTCGGGCTTTTTTATTTTAATAGGAGGAATATGAATGAATTGGATAAAAATTATTATCGCATCAATATTTGAAGTTGGTTGGGTCATTGGGTTAACACATGCAACGACAGGTCTAGAATGGATGTTAACAATTATAGCTATATTTTTAAGTTTTTATTTGCTTATAGATGCATCCAAAATGTTACCAGTGGGTACATCTTATGCAGTATTTGTTGGTCTGGGTACAACAGGTGTCACTATATTTGATTTTGCTTTCTTTGGCCAGGAAGTTAATTATGGAAAAATTATATTAATTTTAACATTACTTTTAGGTGTGATTTGTTTGAAATTAGTCACACCAGATAAAGGGGGAGAAGCATAATGGCTTGGATATTATTAATCATTGCAGGTGTTTTTGAAATGTTAGGCATTAACTTTTTAAATGCTTATACGCATACACGAAAAACATCTGCTGTCATAGGATTGATAGGTTTCTTTAGTTTGAGCTTCTTAGCTTTATCTATGGCAATGACTCAATTACCTATGAGTACAGCGTATGCAGTTTGGACAGGTATTGGTGCAGTGGGCGGAGCGATATTGGGTATGGTTTTTTATAAAGAGTCTACCGATATCAAAAGAATAATTTGTATTGCAGTCATATTAGCTAGTACGGTTGGTTTGAAATTATTGAGTTAACGTGGAAGTAATAAGAAGTAATAAAGGGGGGTTCTAATCAGCTGGTAAAAAGAAATATGGGCTAGGTGTATTGCGGTGACATAGCGGAATTGATACGATGTAGTTAAGATGGAGGTGCATGTGATGGAAGGACTTGCAGCATTTATTACGATTACATTAATGATTATTATTGTTCCTGGTCCAGATTTTTTTGTAGTAATGAAAAATTCAATTACTTCAGGTAAAGGTAATGGCGCAATGGCCGCATTAGGTATTACGTCAGCACACGTTATCTATTCATTATTAGCAGTATTTGGCATTATATTTATCTTGGCAAATATGTATTATGTCTTTCTAATGATTAAAATTTTAGGCGCATGTTATCTGATTTATTTAGGAATTAAAAGTATCATCTGTGCACGTCAAAGCATGAATTTTTCAACATCTCAAATGCAGGCACAACAGATTAGTTATTTAAGTTCTTATCGACAAGGTTTTATCAGCACAATATTAAACCCTAAAGCATTACTTTATTACATAAGTATATTACCGCAATTTATAACTGCTGGCGAAGGTGTGTCATCTCAAATTGCAATATTATCGGCAATAGTAACAACAGTTATTCTCATCTGGTTTATTTTTTGCGTATACATATTCCAATATATCAAATTACTTTTTGGAAATAGAAAAATAAAAGCGGTGTTTGATTATGCAGTAGGTGCCATCCTTATTGGTTTATCTATCAGTTTATTATTTAGTAAAAGCAGCTGATTTAACTTAAAAGTATAACGAAAGAAGGCTGGGACAAATACATGTCTCAGCCTCATTCACTTTCTAAATAGAATTTCTAGAAAATTGCAATGCTTTATGGACGGAAATAAGCATCTTCAGAAATCAATATCTTGATACCACGATATATATTTTTGATAGTGTACCAAATTGTTACAACTAATAGGAGGATTGCTACTACAATTGCTATTATTGCAATTGTAGTGTTCTGTTGATCGATAATTGCAGTTCCGAACGCTGCGCTTAAAACTAATAGTATTGGTCCAATATACGTTATAATATGGTAAAATAACGATTTTGCTGCATGAGTTGAAGCAGGTTTATCAGCAAAAATCCATAGGATAATAGGTAATATAATTGGTGCAAAGAATATACTGAAATAACTGACTGCTGCTAATACGCGACCACTTTGTGTGTCATGATGTAACATTTTTTCGCTCATTTGTATCACCTCAATTGGATAATAACAAGAATAAGTATTGAAATATAGGTATATTACTTCATCTAACAGTATTGTAAGATATGAGCTTCGTGAAAAAGAATAATGAAATATTGGATTATAAATAGAAATAGAGAAGAGGTAATCGTTATGAAAATTTATTTAGTTCGTCATGGAGAATCACAGTCTAATTATGATAAAAAACAAGGAAAAAAATACTTTTGTGGTCAGTTAGATGTGCCTTTAACAGAAAGTGGTGTACATTCTGCTCAATTACTACAAAGCTACTTTGAAAAAAAGAACATCGAGCACGTATATATATCTGATTTGACTCGCACGAGACAAACATATAATGCCATATTTGATAAGCACATATCAGCAAGTGTAACGCCTTTATTAAGAGAGCGTTCTTTAGGTATCTTTGAAGGCAAAATGGTAAATGAAATTGAACAAAACCCCGAATATCATGCTTATTTTAATGATGATAATTTACTTGCTTTTCGCCATAGTTTTACGCAAAAAGCCCCTGAAGGAGAAAGCTATTCGGATGTATTACAGCGTGTTGAACAATTTTTTGAACAAGAACTTGATCCGTCTTTAGAGTCTATCGCAATCGTTGCGCATCAGGTCGTAATCAGATGTTTTCTTGTTTATTTACGCTATGAAACAAAAGAAACTGTAATTGATAGAAAAATAGAAAACTGTGTACCCTATGAACTTGAAATATAAGACAAACAAAAAACCTGAACTGCGACATTGTCGGTTCAGGTTTAATATTTTTTAGCTGCTGTCAAGCTATCATGAAATCCTTGGAATAATGTATTGATATTGTCTAAAAAGCTTCCGACAATAACAGCCAGTATGACGTAAGTTACACTTAGCGCGATTGTTCTAAAAGAAACGACGCCATATTTTTCTTTCTTCTCAAAGAGATTAAAAGCTATGAAAATAGCAGCCATGGCACCTATTAAAATAGTTAATATCATAACAGTGTGGCCTCCTTAAAATTATTAATGAGTGGCTGTGCTTCTAATAACGTATTTCTTAACTTGTATATATCTTAACAAATTAAGCTTTGAGAAAAACAGGATAATCATATTAAAAAACCTTACAATCATGTAAGGTTTTTTACGAGAATAAGTCAGAGTATATAAATGGTTGAGTAAAAAATAGTCTTAACGCCTTTGCCACCACGGAAAGGTGACATGTCATCATTTTGTAACCTTAGCTAATATTATGAAACATAAATGAAAAGTATGGCGCTAAAACAACAATCTTTTGACACAAATGCAGCTGGAATAGAAATCTTGTTAGAAACATTAGATTTCGTTGTCTCACTCCCATTTGTCATCTATTTATCTACTGCGTCACTTTCAATTCCTTTGTCATCAAGGAATTTCTTAATTGATTTTTGCTTTTTATGATTAACATTTCCGGCAACTTTAGCAGGAACGTCAACAACGTTGAGGTTGTTGTCAGGTTGGTAATCTATTTCTTCAATTTCTTTATCAACGTTTTTAATTGTACTGTTTAAGGATGTAAAGTAAGCGATAATTTCATCTAGATTATCTTTATAACCGCTCGGCATGTTGTTATCTTCTACGAAGTCTTTAAAGTGAAGATCATTTTTAATTGCATTATTCGATAAATTTGATAAACGTTTTTCTTGCGCATCAGTGATTTTTGTATCTGTACCTATTTGTTTATCTAACTTATATTGCATGAGGTATTTATTATCAATAATAAGTGAGTTAACATCTAAATATTTTTTAATCGCTTTATTCATTTCATCTTCACTAATATCTTCACCCTTTTTATCTGAATGGAAGATATCTTTCTCAGCTAATTTGCTCACGTTTTTAGGGGCATTGCGTTCATTATGTTCCTCATCTTCTGAATTACCATTTGAACATGCTGCGAGTATGACAGCTAGCACCAAAACTAACGATAAAAGTATACTTTTCTTCATAAATAATATTGCTCCTTTAATAATAAGTCATTCTATTTTAACAGTCCCATTGTATGTTTACATATGTTCTTAGAAAATTATAACTTAAGCGTATCATGTAGTGCTATCTATTTGTATGATGAATTAAATAATAAACGCACAATCTATTGAACAAATTAATAATAAAAGAGGATAGTTGCCATATAAATTTAAAAATTCATTAGATTTTCATTTTAAAATGTTAGCTAATATGAATAATTAATTACATAGATACAAGAATAAGAACGCAAAGGTAATACTCATATTCAGGGAAAAGGGCATAAAAAAATAGAACCACAAAAGGGTTCTATTTAATCTAGAGCTTGAGATTAATGTCTGATAATATAATCAAAAGCGTTTAATGCTGCATTTGCACCAGCACCCATAGAAATAATAATTTGTTTGTTGCGATCGTCTGTAACATCACCAGCTGCAAAAATACCAGGGATGCTTGTAGCATTCTTACGATCAATTACAATTTCTTTAGCTTGGTTTAATTCAACATAATTATCAAGCCATTCAGTGTTTGGTAATAAACCAATTTGAACAAAAATACCTTCGAGTTCTAAAGTATGGTCTTCGCCAAGTGATTTATCTTGATATTTAATACCAGTTACTGCACTGTCACCTAAAACTTCTGTTGTTTGAGCATTTTTTATTATAGTTACGTTTGGTAAAGAAGCCAAACGTTCTTGTAATACGTTGTCTGCTTTCAGCGTAGCGTTACGTTCAAGTAACGTTACGTGTTTAACGATACCTGCAAGATCGATTGCAGCTTCGACTCCAGAATTACCGCCGCCTACAACAGCAACATTTTTATTTTCAAATAATGGGCCATCACAATGCGGGCAGAATGCAACGCCTTTATTGATTAATTCTTCTTCGCCAGGCACTTCTAGCTTGCGCCATCGTGCACCTGTTGAAATAATAACAGTTTTACTTGTTAATTGTGCGCCATTATCTAAAGTGACAATGATACCATCGTCTGTTTTTTCAATATCGCTGGCACGAATACCAGTCATTACATCGATATTGTATTGTTTAATATGATCTTCGAGTGCTGAAGTAAATTTAGGTCCATCTGTTTCTTTAACAGTGACAAAGTTTTCGATAGTAGCGGTATCGTTGACCTGACCACCGATGCGATCTGCAACAATACCTGTACGTAAACCTTTACGTGCAGTATAAATTGCTGCACTACCACTTGCAGGTCCGCCTCCGACAATTAATACATCATATGGATCTTTGTCATTAAATTCAGCTGGATCTGCTTGACTGCCTAAGTTTGCTAATATATCTTGAACTGTCATACGTCCATTACCAAATTCTTCTCCATCTAGGAAAATTGCAGGAACGGCCATAATGTCTTCAGACTCTTCTCTAAAGATAGATCCATCTACCATAGAATGTGTGATATTTGGATTTACCAAACTCATTAAGTTTAAAGCTTGAACAACGTCGGGACATTTTTGACAAGTTAGACTAATAAAAGTCTCGAAATGTAACGGACGGTCTAAAGCTTTGATTTGATCTATAACTGCTTGTTCTTCTTTTGGTGCACGACCGCTTACTTGTAACAAAGCGAGAACAAGAGAGTTGAACTCATGACCCATTGGTAAACCAGCGAATGTAATACCTGTTTCTTCACCAGGTCTATTAACAGAAAAGCTTGGTGTACGTTTAAGGTCAACTTCTTCTATAGTAATGCGAGATGACATCTCTGCTACTTCGTCTAACAATTCTTTTAATTCTTTAGACTTTTCATCTGTACCAAAACTTGCACTTAGTACAACGTCACCTTCCATTAATTGAAGTAATTGTTGTAATTGTGATTTTAGCTGATCATTAAGCATTTAAATCAATGCCTCCTTAGATTTTACCTACTAAGTCAAGACCAGGTTGTAATGTTTCTGAACCTTCTTCCCATTTAGCTGGGCAAACTTCGCCTGGGTGTTGACGTACATATTGTGCTGCTTTGATTTTGTGTACCAATGTACTTGCGTCACGACCGATACCGTCAGCATTCACTTCAGCTGCTTGTACAATACCGTCAGGGTCTACGATGAAAGTACCACGCTGAGCTAAACCTAAATCTTCGTCTAATACGTCAAAGCTACGAGTGATTGTTTGAGAAGGGTCACCAATCATAGTGTATTGGATTTTGTTAATTGCTTCTGAATGGTCATGCCAAGCTTTGTGTACGAAGTGCGTATCAGTTGATACTGAATACACGTTTACGCCTAATTCTTGTAATTTATCATATTGTCCTTGTAAATCTTCTAATTCAGTTGGACATACGAATGAGAAGTCTGCTGGATAGAAGCAAACAACACTCCATGAACCTTTTAAGTTTTCATCTGAAACTTCGAAAAATTCATCTTGCTTTGGATCATAAGCATTAGCTGTGAATGGTAAAATTTCTTTGTTAATTAAAGACATAAAAAAACATCCTCCTGATTTATTAACTAATTTTGATTAGAATATTAGTTAAGTAGATTATTATAGTTTGTTAATTGTAATAATTCTAATCTTTCACTTACTATTATTGCACGCTCATATATTCTAGTCAACGATGAAAGGTTATATACAAAAGTGTAAAATAACGCTCTATGTGTGCTTTTGAACCATTAGTGGTAAGTGAAAATATGCATAAAAAAGAGAGCGTTTACATAATTGATATAATCTTTCTAGATATTAAATAGCCTTTCAATTCTCAACTAAACATATGAAAATGAGAAGAAAGGCTTATTATTTATTAAAATGGCTTGAAAACATGAATTACACAGCTTTTTAGAGTGTTTTTTACAATTTTGTGAACGACTAACGTTTACGGAATTTATACTTATAAGTAATGAACAAGGAAACCATAATAAGAATAAACCAAATCACAAGATATAGTAGATTCAAGCTAGCGTTATTGATTTCTAATTCTAAAATTAAGCCAAAAGGTAATATTTCTAGTACTTTGTCGAAAAAGCCTAATTTTATAACACCTTCTAAGGTATTAAATATTGGTGTCATACCAAAGAGAATGAAGGGCACCATCATTAATGTTGTGGCAGTACCAACAGTATTAGACAACAAACCAAAGACTAAACCAAGTACAAGGTAAAAGCATAGCATGACTGCAAGGCCTAAATAAGTTTGGAAATCGAAATTCACGTTACTGTTCACAATCATTAAGCTTATAATAGTCGTAATAATAGTGATTATAAACGTGATAATGACTTTAGATAACAATATTTCAATATTAGATGCTGGCGACTCTACTAAGCCTTTCAATGTACCTTTTTCATTTTCCTCAGAGATCATTGTGATAAGCGGTGATGTGGCAACAAAAACAAATGCCATGTTAATTATGATGAACTGCATTACAGCCGGTGCGCTTTGAACTGCATTTGTAGTTGGAATGATACTGTAAAATATACTGATTAATATGATCATTAACGGCATGAAAATAATAGAAGGATTTCGTATAGATTCTTTAAAGTCTTTCTCTAACAGTGCTGATAAGCGTGTGATATTCATATTAAACAAGCTCCTTTCCAGTGATTTTCAAGAAAACATCGCCAAGCGTAGGTAAATCAGATGAAATGTATTTTAAATCATTTGCTTCGAGCATATCTGTAATATACTGTGCGGATTCGGTAGTCATGGGTAAGGTTTTTTCTCGATTATTATTATGAATGACTTTAATTGTATGATTTGCATGATTAAAACGAAAGTTCTCAGGTGTATCAAGTTCTTTGAGTACACCTGACTCTATAAAAGCCACGCGATCGCATAATGCGTTTGCTTCTTCCATATTATGCGTTGTTAAAAATATCGTTGTGCCACGGTGGTTTAGTGCTTTAAGTCCTTTATGCACGTGTTGAATTGTCATAGGGTCTAAAGATGCTGTTGGTTCATCTAAAAATAATAACTCAGGTTGATGTAAGATTGCTTTAGCAAGTAGTACACGTTGCTTCATACCAGCAGACAAGTTTTTAAATAATGATTTTTTATCCTGTGTTAGACCGACAAATTCTAAAGCTTCGTCAACTTTTTGTAATGGTAGTTGATTAAGTTTGGCAAATAACTTTAAGTTATCCCAAATGCTTTGGCGTTCATAAGCAGTGCTGTGATCTGTAAGGATACCAATTTTTGACATGAAGTTGCTTGCACCTATTTCAGAACCATTGTGTCCAAGTACATTTAGACTACCTTTAGACGGATCGTATGTGCCAGTTAACATTTTAATTGTTGTTGTCTTGCCAGAACCACTAGGTCCAAGGAAACCAAAAATTTCTCCTTTTTTTACAGTGAAATTCATATCTTTAATTGCTATTTTGTTTTTAAATGATTTTGTTACATGATTCATTTCAATTATGTGTTCCATTAAATTACCTCCTTTTGAATTAACTTCAGCATAGCGTGTTCACGCGGATCTGACGTTCAAAAGAAGGTGAAATGTAACGTATAAGTGTTGAATTGTTACTCATTAATATTGAAAAATCGTTCTATTTCTTTTGCTTTTTGCCTAGATAAAGGAATTAGTATTTCTTTAGTATTATTGAGTCGTATCGAATAGTTGTTTTTAGACCAAGAAATAATTTCACTAACTTTTTGTAAGTTTACGATATAAGAACGATGACATCGATAAAAACCGTAAGGAACAATAATTTTTTCAATAGATTGTAAAGTCGTATCATGGGTATATTGTTCATTACCTACATGTATAACAACTTTGCCATCTTGACCTTCTAAGTAATCAATGTCGATAGGATCTAAAAATAACGTTTTTTCATTGGTTTTAACTGTTAAACGTTTGATTTGTTGACGCTCTAATTGGTTGCTGTCGTTTATATCTTGCTGATGATTTGGTTCATATTGTGATATTTCTATAGGTTTAAATGTTTTTTCAGTAAGGCGATAACAATTGTTGCTGATAAGTAACGCTTCTTCTGTGTGATTTGTTAACGTAATAATCGAATTGTATTTGCTGAGTTCATTGAGTAAGTTGAGTACGGTGTGTTTTGTTTCAATAGAGACATTTTGTAAAGGTTCTTTAATAATAAATTTCGTTTCAGGTACAAGGAATAATTTTGCTAAATGGACGAGTTTAAGTTCAGAAGTTGTGAGCTTTTTAATTTTCTTGTGATTGAAGGAGAATAACTTACATTCATAAAGGACTGTATCTAAGGATAATTTTGAATCGTACCACTTACACCAAAATTTAATGATTTCTTTTACTGATAGTCGCTCTGGTAGTGGTGCTTTAAGCGTGTATGTCTTGAATCCGCTCGTATCTTGATTGAGTTCTATAATTGAATTTTGAAACTCATCTTCTGTGACAATAGTAGCTAAATCGTTTTGAAGTTCAACCAATCTATTATCTTTTACAAATAATTCTATATGTTTAACCATAAATAATACTCCTATAGTGTATTTATAAAACAGTATAACAAGCTATAGTAATAATGTGTGAGATTTTCATGAAAAAAGACCTATTTACAGTTTGAAATAGGTCTCGTATTTTTTAAAAGTATAAAGTTACTAAAGAAGGTGTTAGTACTTGATTACATGAATGATTGTATTATCCACCAAATCATTGCAGCAACAGGGAAGAACAACCACCAGTATCCTGCTAGGAATTCCCAACCATTCATAGGATGTTTCTCTTTATCATCTGAAACAGGTTGCTGATATGTTTCAATAATTGTATGTTTCAGTTGCTTGTCCCCTTTAATGAGTTCGTCTAATGAAATGTCGAACAGATCACTCATTTTAATTAACATATCAATGCTTGGATAGACTTTATTTAATTCCCATTTTGAAATACTTTGGCGTGAAATGTTAAGTATTTCAGCTAAATCATCCTGCGACCAATTTTTTTGCTCTCTTTGCTCTTTAATCTTTTTTCCAATTTCCATAACAACCACATCCTTTGTTTAAAGGTAATATATTACATGTTCAGCGTCACGAACCTAATGTTATTGTCTGCCGCAACGGCAGGTTGCAATCGCGTGCTTATCATCTTAAGCAGTTTTTAAAAAATTAAATATGTAACATGTTGAACTATGTTGAAATGTATTTGTGAATACCTCTTTAATGTAATAATACCCATTATCTTCCATTATAATAAAAAACTGCCTAAGTTATAACTTAGGCAGCTAGAGTGTTGGTACTTTTTTTGTGCACGCTTTCCGCGGGCACAGCCTCAGCCTGTAGTCTTCAGCTAGTGCTTTTCCCGCAGGAGTCGGCACAAATTACTGCTATTTTTTAAACAAAAATAATATAATATATTTAAATTAAACAGTGTTGGTGTTCAATGATTATTTGTGAATTTTTTATCTGTCCCAGTATCTTGCTCTATCAAAAGCTTGCACAATTGTATTAGGGTCATCCGATACGAAAACACCAGGTGCTGCTAGATTCAATTTGGCATCTGCTAAATTTGTCGCAGCTGTTTGGTTAACGATTAATGGTTTATTGTGTTTATAAGTGAGTTCTGCAAACTCCTCGACAGGTGGGAGTATATCGCTACCATCTGAAAGTACAATTAAGCTATCAAATAAAGTTGGATGAGCAGTATCAAATGTTTCAGTGATACCGTAGTCTTCTGAGATATCTTTAGGATGTTGTCCCACAAATGCGTAGTTCAATTTGTTTTCAGTGAACGTTTTAGCATATGATTTTAGCGTGTCAGCACTAATATCGCCATTTACTGCAACAGCTACAGAATGTCCAGCTAATGGGATACCGAATTTTTCCATTGTTAGTTTACTATCTTTTGCATCTGATTGGACTTCTTCATTTTCTGTGGGTACTTCCACACCTACATTTTTAGCTACACGTTCGGCTAATGTACGGTCAACTTTGTTCAATTGATTAACAGCATTTTGTTTAACCATAACCGATTTACACATACCGATTTCAAATGAAAAGCCATCTACTGTATGATCAAATTCAGGCTGAGTCAAACTGTTTAAATAAAGTTTGGCTTGGCTATAATAATCTTTGAAACTTTCACTGCGTTTTTGAATCTTGCGGCCTTCAACTTTTTCTTGGTAGTGCTCATAACCACCTTCTTCTTTCGGTGTTGTATGAGGATTATTATTATTCAATGCATTTTTATGATACGCAACTTGTCCCTTGTTTACACTTGTTTGATGCATGCCTTCTCTTTGGTTGTTGTGTACTTCATTTACAGGACGATTAATTGGAATTTGATTGAAGTTTGGACCGCCCAATCTCGTGATTTGTGTATCTGTATAGGAGAATAAACGTCCTTGTAATAATGGATCATTAGAAAAGTCTATACCTGGTACGATATGTCCTGGATGGAATGCGGCTTGCTCTGTTTCATCAAACACATTCGTAACATTTTGATTTAGTGTCATTTTACCAACTCTTTGTACTGGAACATCATCTTCAGGCCAAATCTTCGTAGGGTCTAAAATATCAAAATCAAAGTCAAATTCTTGTTCAGGACGAATAATTTGTAGGCCTAATTCCCACTCAGGATAATCGCCTTTTTCGATAGATTCATAAAGATCTTTACGATGAAAGTCGACGTCTTTACCATGTAGCATTTGTGCTTCATCCCATACGAGAGACTCTAGCCCTTGAAGTGGTTTCCAATGGAATTTAACAAAATAAGACTGTCCCTCGTTATTAACAAGGCGGAACGTATGCACACCGAAACCTTCGACTTGTCTAAAATCTTTAGGTATACCGCGATCACTCATAGCCCATACAGCGGTATGTGTAGATTCTGGGTTTTGAGCAAAGAAATCCCAAAATGTATCATGTGCTGTACCACCTTGAGGCATTTCGTTATGTGGTTCAGGTTTAACTGCGTGAATTAAATCTGGGAATTTGATTGCATCTTGTATGAAAAATACTGGTATATCGTTACCTACTAGGTCGAAAATACCTTCATCTGTATAAAATTTTGTCGCAAAGCCACGGACATCTCTAACTGTATCAGGAGAGCCTTTAGAACCTTGAACTGTGGAAAATCTAACAAATACGGGCGTTGTTTTCTCGGGGTGAGTTAAAAAGTCGGCTGAAGTATATTTCGATAAATCTTCATAAACTTGAAATTCGCCATGTGCACCAAAGCCACGGGCATGGACAACACGTTCTGGAATGCGTTCATGATCGAAGTGCATGATTTTTTCTCTGAAATGGAAATCTTCTAATAAGCTAGGACCACGTTCACCAACAGTTAACGTGTTTTCATCTTCACTTACTTTGACACCATTATTAGTCGTCATTGCTTTATCGTCATTGTTTTTTTCTACTTCATTTAATTGATCTTTCTTTTTGTTGCTCATTAAAATACCCCCTATCTTTACGTACATTTAATATTTTCCACGTTACGATAAAGAGAAACATATCTATGAGTTAAATGAATTATTTTAAATGATTTATAAATTATAGTATGTATAGGGGGAAGATTATATATGATTGATTATAGACAAGATTCCGAGATTGTTGGCAGTTGTGTACACGTTTTCCACGATTACAGGCTTAGACTGTGGTCTTCGGCTACTTACTTTTTCGTAGGAGTCGACCTAAGCACTATCATTTTTAAAGAAAAATACGAAAAAACAAATCAAATGCTGAAAAGCATTTGATTTGTCTATATTCTTTGGCACAGAAATAACCTGTGCTGTGAGCGAAAGAGGGACTAGTCTACAAATGTGACATCCACTTGTCCTACATCGCTATATTCGGCTTTATAAGATCCTAATTCTACAGGGATAGGGGATATAAACGTACCTGAAGAAATGATATGACCTTGGTGTAATTTTTTATCGTGCGTTGCGAGTTTTTGTGCAAGCCATTTAACAGACTCAACTGGGTTGCCAAGCACTTCTGTAGAATCACCTTCATGTTCTACTATGCCGTTATACGATAGTTTCATATGGATATTTGCAAAATCTTCATATGACAAAGGATCAATTGTTTCACCAACAACAATTAATCCTGTCGCAGTGTTGTCTGCTAGTAAATCACCTAAAGTGAAATTAGGGAACCAATTTTTGTAACGTGCATCGGGTATTTCAATACCTGGTGCAATTTTAACGCTAGATAGGACTTCTTCATTTGTTGGATTAGAAGATAAATCTTTCGTTAGAATAAACATAATTTCTGGTTCAATTAAAGGTGAAAATAGACTTGAAAGTGATACAGAGCCATTGCTTTCTACAATTTTAGAGGAAAGTATTGTGCCATAAGCTGGCTCATCAGTATTAGCGATACTTTGTGTTGCTGCACTCGTCATACTTACTTTATAGCCGACGATATTGGATTGATCAACGTCTTGAAGTTTATCGATAAGTAAATCTTGTGTTTGGTACGCTTCTCGTTCACTGATATTGTGTGTTTGACTAACAAAATTTATGGGTTCGTGCTGTTTAAAGGCTTCAAACAATGCATCTACGACAGTTGTATTGGCTTGTGTCATGAAATATTAGCACTCCTTTTTCAGAATATTGTTACTATTATACTAACCATAAACTTAATTACTTTCAAATCTTTTAAGAAAGGTGAAAAACGGGTAAACATAATATAAGCAATCAAAATATGCTTTTGGTAAGATATGGATATATTTCATAAAGAGGAGCGATAGCATGTCTGATCACGTGTACAACTTATTGAAAAAACACCATTCAGTAAGAAATTTTAAGAAAGAACCTATTCCAGAAGAGCATATTAAACAACTTGTTGAGGCAGGGCAAAGCGCTTCGACTTCTAGTTATTTACAAACTTATTCCATTATAGGTATAGAAGATCCTGAGATAAAAGAAGATTTAAAAGAAGTATCTGGACAGCCTTATGTCGTAGAAAATGGCTATTTGTTTGTTTTTGTAATGGATTATTATAGACACTCAATAGTGAATGAAGATTCCAAGCATCAAATGGAGACATCATTTGAATCTGCGGAAGGCTTGCTCGTTGGTACAATAGATGCAACGTTAGTAGCACAAAATATCGCTGCTACAGCAGAGGATATGGGATATGGAATTGTTTATCTAGGCTCATTAAGAAATGATGTTGAACGAGTTAAAGAAGTATTAGACCTACCTGAGCATACTTTCCCTCTATTCGGTATGGCACTTGGCATACCTAAAGATGAGGAAGATGGTAGCCCGAAACCACGTTTACCGTTTGAACATGTTTTTCATCGTGATAGATATAATAGCGATAAGGACGAGCAAAAAGAAGAATTACAAAGATATGATCAAACCGTAAGTGATTATTATAAATCGCGTACAAACGGTGAACGTAGTGAAACATGGTCTAATCAAATCGCGAATTTTATGAGCGCAAAACAAAGATTGGATATGTTAGATCAATTGAATAGAGCAGGTTTTATTAGAAAATAATAGGATAACAAGATAGCTAAAGTGTTTCATTTTCAAAAACTCATTACATTAAGGAAGGGGTTGGTTAAGTTGAGCATGTTTAATAGATTTTTTAGAAAAAAAACAGATGAGACTGATGGACGTGACATAAATAATCAATATATTTATTCATCTGAGAACAAACTAACCCCGGAAGAAGCGCAAAAGTATTGGGCGAAAATGGCACAAAAAGTGCTTGTCACTGCAATCAATTCAGTAGATCATACAGCTGAGCGCATATTTATTTTAATAACCTTTGATGAGAAAGATTCAACAATCGATTTGTTTTTTCAAATGGATGGCCAACTCAGAATGTGGAATGACTTGGATAACGAAACACATAAAAAGGTTATTTCAGGTAGTATCGTTTCTCAAGCACCGAATTTAGTGAAACAGGTGAATTGTTTATACGATAGCGTAGACAAAGTTAGGTTAGCATATGCTCAAATTCAATATGAATTTGAAAGTAAAGCGTGGTATTTACATGATGTTACGCAAGAAAGCGTTGAGGCATATTTGGAAAAAGAACCTGCTTTTTTAAAATGGTTTGATGATGTATCGAAAGAAATTGATGCGATTCCGCTAGACGGTAAAGAAAGAATCACTTGGGGACCATTTAAACCAGAATACTAGATAAAATAAAAACCTTCCTAAACGACGTGAAATGACACGGTTTGGGAAGGTTTTTAACATTTTTAATTTTAGTTATAGTTAGAACAATTAATGAGCAGTATTGTTCTTGTTAAAGGCTGATTAGCCAGTAATTTCACCATATTCTTCTGCATTATATGCGTCTTTATCTAAGTTGTCTGTCAGTTTAGCTGTACCTGTACCTGCAAGTAAAGAGTCATTGACGTTCAATGCAGTACGACCCATATCAATTAATGGCTCTACAGAAATTAACACACCAGCAAGTGCAACAGGTAAGTTCAGTGTAGACAATACGATGATTGAAGCAAACGTTGCGCCGCCACCAACACCAGCTACACCAAATGAACTAATAATGACAACACCGATAACTGCCAATATAAATTGTAAGTTAACTTCCACACCGGCAGCAGGTGCTACCATGACAGCTAGCATAGCTGGATAAATACCCGCACAACCATTCTGTCCGATAGATAAACCAAATGAGGCAGAGAAATTAGCGATGCCATCTGGTACACCTAAACGATTTTTTTGAGTTTGTACGTTAAGTGGTAATGAGCCTGCACTTGAACGAGACGTAAAGGCAAATAGTAGTACTTCACCTGTTTTCTTAACGAAAGTAACAGGGTTTAAACCTAATCCTGTAACAATAATTAAGTGAATGATATACATTACGATAAGTGCTGCATAAGATGCGAGCACAAATTTACCTAATGTCCATATAGCACCAAAGTCACTTGTTGCAATCGTTGATGTCATAATTGCTAAAATACCATAAGGTGTTAAGCGTAATACGAACGTTACAATGGCCATTACTAGGTTGTACAATGCATCGATACCACGTTTTAAGATATTTCCGCTTTCAGGTTGTTTGCGCATTACACGTAAAAATGCAAAACCAATAAATGCAGCAAATATAACAACTGCAATAGTAGAAGTTGTACGTTGACCTGTGAAATCTAAGAATGGATTACTTGGTAGTAACTCTAAGATTTGCTGTGGCAATGTATTGGCAGTCATGCCTTTAGCCTGACTTGCAAGTTCATTACCTCTTGAGCTTTCAGCACTTCCTAAATCGATAGAAGAAGCATCTAAACCAAAAATTAGGGCAGATACAATACCGACAATAGCTGCGATAGCTACTGTACCGATTAAGAACATGAAAATATAAATGCCGATTTTAGCAAATTTTTCTCCAATTTGAATTTTAGTGAAAGCTGAAACGATTGAAATAAAGATTAAGGGCATTACTATCATTTGTAATAATGCGATATAGCCATCACCGACAATACTAAACCAATCTGTTGTTTGTTTAGTAATCGTAGAATCCACACCATAAATTAGATGAATGAAAATACCATAAATGATACCTACGCCTAAAGCACTAAAAACACGTTTTGGAAATGACACGTGTCGTTTAGCCATTACATATAATCCGATGAGGAAGGCCACAAAAATGACGATGTTAAGAATTGTTAATAACATAAAGCAGGACCTACACTTTCATAATTTAATATTTTTAATTACGATAAGCATACTAAGGATATTAGAAAAGTTGATAATATTCAAGTCTATTTTGCAAGAAAATTTAAAAATAAAAATGACTTTATATTCTGACAATAGTGAAATGCGTTGAGGCACTGCTATGAAGGCGTTTTTATCGGTGGAGCAAGGGGTGAGGAGAGAAGATTGATATACTGGATAATTATATAAAAAAACCATCCCTTGATTGTTGGGGATGGTTTAAATAAATTAGCGTTTCTTTATAGGTTGAATAAACGAGCAAAAAATCCTTTGCGTTCATCTTTTGGTTCTTCTTTAGCAAGTGGTGATTCATAAGCGTGTGTTTGCTCTGAAGCTGTTTCTTGCTCACTAGATGATGCTATGTCAGTAGCATGATCATTGTCTGGTGTTTTTTGGATTGAGTCATCTTTAGCTTTATCAACGGAAGTTGTATCTTTTTCTTCTGTTGAAGCTGTAGCACGCGCTGTATCAGTTTCTTTAGCTGTCTCGCTTGTAGAAGAAGTTGAAGCAGCAGTAGCTGAAGCAACTTTGCTATCATCAGTTGTTGGTTTAGCTACAGTAGATGGTTGAGCACCAACTTGCGTAATCTCACTATCTTCAACTTGAGCTGGGTTTGAAGTGTTTTCAGTACTTACTTTACTGTCTTTAGCTGGATGTGTAGTAGCAGCTGAAGTTTGTTCAGTAGTATTATCAGTCAACTTATCTCCCTTACTAGCAGTTGTACCGGTAGAAGCAGTGATATTGTCTGTCTCAACATTAGATTTCACAAGTTCTGATTGTTCTTTTTGAGAATCTTGAATCACACTTTGAGTTGTCTTAATTTCATCCGTTGATGTTTGGATAGCCTTTAATGATTCAGTGTTAGCATCTAATTTTGATGTGATTTGATTTTGCATTTCATGTAATTCATGCTGCTGTTGGTGTACTTGGTTAATCATTTGCCCGAGCATTTGACGTTCGTCACGCATTTTTTGGATTTCAGAGCGTAAGTCATCCACAAGTTTAGATACGTTTTGATCAGTAGGTAGATTACTGTCATTGTCTTTAACAAGCACTTGTAGGAAGTCTTTTTCTTTTTCTAATTCCTCGAAAGCTAAATCATAACTATTGGTTTGTTTAACTTTTTCGGCAATTTCTTGGAAAAGCTCAATATCCTCTTCTTTGAAATCTGTAGCTTCACGGCCACGGTATTCGGTTTTGCTAAGTTGGTACCCGCGTTCTTCTAAATGTTGAACGATTTTACGGACTTGTTTTTCACTTAGCTCTACACGTAGTGCAAATTCTTTAGTTAACATAGTAATAAGTCCTTTCATATAAGTGATTTATGTATACGGACGTTTGTCTTCGGTTAGTGAAACGTCAGTCTTACCTCTATGTTAGTCTAAACTGTTTTAACAGTGATTTCAAGTAGTGCCTGCTATCATTTGCGCAAATCCATTTCTGTAAGTAAAGGATAAATAACACTTCTAGATATTCTGTTAGCAAATACATACTTTAATATATAATTCGATTTAATACTTGGACCATAAATATCTTTAGTTAATTCGATATTAGCTTTAATAAATAAATCCATAGGTCGTCCTTCAGAAAAACTTTTCAGACTGGGTGCTAAATAATCGATATCATATTGTCTTTCGAAACCATTTTCGAATAAAAACTGACGTCTGTTATCCATAATAGTTATCTCATCTTCAGACACTTCTTCAGGTTCTTTTGGCACTTCCAACATGATGAAGTTAACATCATGAGCATGTAGTTGATTAGATAATTTATTAATTTCTTTTTCCATACGCTTCAGTGTTAAATTGATTAATTCATCATGGTTAGGTTGATCAAGGGCTATTAAATATATTAAAAAAGCTGAGTTCGTCGTTGCTTCATAGTGAGCAGTAGCTAAACTCACTGGTTTTTCTGACTCGATGCCTACTAAAAATAAATAATCATCTTTAGTACGCTCATTTTTTAACGATTGTTTAAATATTTGTTCGTCCTCTGTTAATCCGATATCAAACTTTTCGTCATATATCTTTAAAGCTGATTTGAACAATGGATCATCAATTGATGTTACGGCTTTAAATTCCATAGACACCCCCCCCCAAAATTATTGCGTTCATTATAACATAATAGTTATATTTGTAATTTATTAACGCATGATTCAAATCTTGTTAATAATTATTATGTAATAGAAAAAGAGCGGGACAGAAATCAAATTTTGATTTCGTATTCCCGCCCCCCACTAGGATAACTAAATATCTAGTGAACTACTATGCAGTTTCTAAATTAAAAATACAATTATGTTTCAGACTCAAAATTATTGTAATAAGTGTATCTCTACGATTTTGGCCCATTTGATTCTTCGGCATAATGATGCCCTACAACTGATTCACTTTCATAAGCAGCATTTGTTTTTTCTACTTCTTCATGTGAAGAAGTATCTCTCGCAGCTACGATAATGTATTTATCGTTCAGTATTTCCTTTTTATAATGTTCTTTTTCATCATCTGTAATATCGTAGTGAGATAAGACAACTTCTTCACCGTCTTCACCAGTCATAATCTTAGCGATTTTATCACTAAATGATCCGCTTGTTGCTATTAAACTCACTTCGGAATTATGTAATTCATCAATATGGAGTTTTGTTCTAGATAAAACGGATAACTCTGATTCATCATATCCTTCAGAAACTTTTTCTTTAACTTTTTGTAATAATTCTTCTTCATTTTGTACAATTGTAAAATCTGTCATGTAAAATCCCTCCAGCCATTGTTTTAATGATTATTAAGTATTTACCCAGTTCACATATAGATAAAACGAATACAACTTTATTATATAACGGAAAGACAACTCTGACAAACATCATTTTCTCGCTATAGAAAACGTTTATATTTTCGAGAAAAAAGTAATAAAAAGGTCGTCATAAAGCGCTTACTTGTAATATGAGTATTGAAAATAAAGCTAAAATTTGCTATCATCAGTTAATAATTTATCTAACTCATATAATCTAAAGGATAAGGCTTTAGAAGTTTCTACCATGTCGCCATTAACGATATGACTATGGGTAACCAATACAATACATAAGTAATTCGAATTCATATGTTTTAAATCGTAGGAAGACATACACGTTTTAGAACACTTATCGCTACTGTTGTCACAAATCTAACCTTTTTACATGTAATTTGGGAAATGAATGTGAAACAACCAATTTGGGCAACATTAGTTAAAAGTTGAAGAAGGGCTTCTTCTCGTATTGCAAGTTCACTCATAGATCCTGAAACTAAGTTAGTTTAGGACTTTTTTTGTACACAAAATGAGGAGGTTTTCGAGTGGATTTGTTGAAACAGAAAGTAGAAGCAGATGGTGTCGTTATTGATGAGAAGATTTTGAAAGTGGACGGATTTTTAAATCATCAAATCGATGCAAGGTTAATGTACGATGTAGGACAAACGTTTTATGAGCAGTTTAAGGACGAAGGTATTACTAAGATATTAACAATAGAGGCTTCAGGTATTGCACCAGCTATCATGGCTGCAATGCACTTTGATGTACCGTGTCTATTTGCGAAAAAAGCAGTGCCGAGTACATTAAAGAAAGATGTATATCAAGCAGATATCCATTCATTCACAAAAAACACGACAAGTACGGTCATTGTTTCAAATGAGTTTTTAGGTGAGCATGATCGCGTATTAATTATAGATGACTTTTTAGCGAACGGCGATGCATCACTTGGTTTAAACGAAATTGTAGAAAAAGCGCACGCGACTACGGTCGGTGTTGGCATTGTAGTAGAGAAAAGCTTCCAACCCGGTAGAGAGCGATTAGAACAAGCGGGTCTTACGGTTTCATCACTATGTAAAGTTGCTTCTTTAAGTGGAAACAAAGTAACGTTTCTAGGGGACGAAGCATGAAGACCTTTTTCTTAAGTTTACAACATTTATTAGCAATGTATGCAGGAGCCATCTTAGTTCCTATTATTGTTGGAACAAGTTTAGACTTCTCTCCAGAAGAGATTGCATTCTTAGTTACAGTAGATATTTTTATGTGTGGTGTGGCTACATTTTTACAAGTTTGGAAAGGTACTGGTACAGGATTACCTATTGTATTGGGGTGTACATTCACTGCAGTTGCACCAATGATTTTGATTGGTCAGACAAAAGGTATTGGTGACTTATATGGTTCACTATTTTTATCAGGTATCCTAGTTGTTGTTATTGCACCATTCTTTTCGCATTTAGTGAAGTTATTCCCACCTGTTGTAACAGGTAGTGTAGTTACGATAATAGGGATTAACCTTATGCCAGTTGCAATGAATTATTTAGCTGGTGGAGAAGACGCAAAAGATTATGGTGATGCTACGAATATTATGCTTGGTGCAGCGACGTTAATTATTATTTTGATCGTTCAACGATTTACATCAGGTTTTCTAAAATCTATTGCTATTTTAATAGGATTGGTTGCAGGGACGATTTTAGCTTCGATATTTGGTATTGTAGATGTGAAGCAAGTTGGAACAGCGCATTGGTTTGCGTTACCGCAGCCATTTAGGTTTTCAACTTTCAGCTTTGACTTAGGTGCGACGCTTGTATTTTTCATCGTTGCATTAGTCAGCTTGATAGAATCAACAGGTGTGTATCATGCATTAAGTGAGATTACAGGTAAGAAACTAGAACGTAAAGATTTCCGTAAAGGCTATACTGCAGAAGGCATTGCGATTATATTAGGGTCAATTTTTAACGCCTTCCCATATACAGCATATTCGCAAAATGTTGGGTTAGTATCGTTATCAGGTGCTAAAAAGAACAATGTGATATATGGCATGGTGATATTATTGATCATTTGCGGATGTATTCCTAAATTAGGTGCATTGGCGAATATGATCCCACTTCCAGTATTAGGTGGTGCCATGATAGCTATGTTTGGCATGGTTATGGCATATGGTGTTAGTATATTAGGTAATATTAATTTTAAGAATCAAAACAATTTGTTAGTAATTGCTGTATCAGTTGGGCTAGGAACGGGTATAAGTGCAGTACCTCAAGCATTTGAAGCATTGGGTGAGCAGTTTGCATGGTTAACTCAAAATGGTATTGTACTTGGCGCGATTTCAGCAATTATTTTGAATTTCTTTTTTAATGGAATAAAGAGTCAACAAAATACGGAAGTTATGAAATAATAACTATAAAACAAATAATAGGAGGCTATACCAGTATGTGGGAAAATAAGTTTGAAAAAGAATCTTTAACTTTTGACGATGTGTTGTTGTTACCAGCAGAATCAGATGTTTTACCGAAAGAAGTAGATTTAAGTGTTCAATTATCAGAAGGCATTAAATTGAATATTCCTGTGATTTCAGCGGGTATGGACACAGTAACTGAATCGAAAATGGCGATTTCAATGGCGAGACAAGGCGGACTTGGCGTAATTCATAAAAACATGAACATTGAAGATCAAGCAGACGAAGTTCAAAAAGTAAAACGCTCTGAAAATGGTGTTATTTCAAATCCATTTTTCTTAACACCTGAAGAAAGTGTTTTTGAAGCGGAAGCATTGATGGGTAAATATCGTATCTCAGGCGTACCAATTGTTAATAGTAAAGAAGATAGACAATTTGTAGGTATTATTACAAACCGTGATTTACGTTTTATTGAAGATTTTTCAATTAAAATTTCTGATGTGATGACTAAAGATGGACTAGTTACAGCACCTGTTGGCACAACATTAGATGAAGCTGAAAAATTATTACAAAAACATAAAATCGAAAAACTACCTCTAGTAAAAGAAGGACGTTTAGAAGGTTTAATCACAATTAAAGATATTGAAAAAGTACTTGAATTCCCATATTCAGCTAAAGATGCACACGGTAGATTATTAGTTGGTGCGGCAATTGGTATCGCTAAAGACACAGACATCCGTGCTAAAAAATTAGTTGAAGCTGGCGTAGATGCGTTAGTAATCGACACAGCACATGGCCATTCTAAAGGCGTGTTAGACCAAGTTGCGCATATTAAAGAGCAATTCCCACAAGTAACATTAATCGCTGGTAATGTAGCTACTACTGCAGGTACAAAAGCGTTATATGATGCAGGTGCAGATGTAGTTAAAGTAGGTATTGGTCCAGGTTCAATTTGTACAACACGTGTTGTAGCAGGTGTTGGTGTACCTCAAATTACAGCTATCTATGATTGTGCTACAGAAGCACGTAGACAAGGCAAATCAATTATTGCTGATGGCGGTATTAAATTCTCTGGTGACATCATCAAAGCATTAGCTGCTGGTGGACATGCGGTAATGTTAGGAAGCTTACTCGCTGGTACTGAAGAAAGTCCTGGCGCAACAGAAGTATTCCAAGGTAGACAATATAAAGTATACAGAGGTATGGGTTCATTAGGTGCTATGGAAAGTGGTTCCAATGACCGTTATTTCCAAGAGGACAAAACACCTAAGAAATTCGTTCCAGAAGGTATTGAAGGCCGTATTGCTTATAAAGGTTCATTACAAGATACAATTTATCAACTTATGGGCGGCGTAAGATCTGGTATGGGTTATACTGGTTCAAGAAACTTAGAAGCACTAAGAGAAGAAGCACAGTTTACACGTATGGGGCCTGCTGGACTAGCAGAAAGTCACCCACATGATGTTCAAATTACAAAAGAATCACCAAATTATTCATTCTAAGTCAAAGGAGATTTAAAAGTTATGGAAATGGCGAAAGAGCAAGAGCTCATACTTGTTTTAGACTTTGGTAGCCAATACAACCAATTAATTACGCGTCGTATTCGTGAAATGGGAGTGTACAGTGAATTACACGATCATGAAATGAGTATAGATGAAATTAAAAGTTTGAACCCTAAAGGTATTATCCTTTCTGGTGGACCAAATTCAGTTTACGAAGAAGATTCATTTACTATTGATCCAGAAATATATAATTTAGGTATTCCTATTTTAGGTATTTGCTATGGTATGCAACTTACAACTAAATTATTAGGTGGAAAAGTTGAGCGCGCTAATGAACGCGAATATGGTAAAGCAGTTATTAATGCTAAAACTGATGAATTATTCTTTGGTTTACCAGAAGAACAAAATGTTTGGATGAGTCATTCGGACAAAGTAATTGAAATTCCTGAAGGTTTTGAAGTTATTGCAGATAGCCCAAGTACAAGCTATGCAGCTATCGAAGATAAAGAGCGCCGTATCTATGGCGTACAATTCCACCCAGAAGTACGTCATACAGAATTCGGTAATGATTTATTACGTAACTTTGTACGTCGCGTCTGTGATTGTACAGGCCAATGGTCAATGGAAAACTTTATCGATATTGAAATTGAAAAAATCCGCAACCTCGTTGGCGATCGTAAAGTCCTTTCTGCAATGAGCGGTGGGGTAGATTCATCAGTAGTTTCAGTATTACTACACAAAGCAATCGGTGACCAATTAACATGTATCTTCGTAGACCATGGTCTTTTACGTAAAGGTGAAGGCGACATGGTAATGGAACAATTTGGTGAAGGTTTCAATATGAACATTATTCGTGTGGACGCACAAGAACGTTTCATGAGTAAACTAAAAGGTGTATCTGACCCAGAACAAAAACGTAAAATCATTGGTAATGAATTTATCTATGTATTTGATGACGAATCGTCTAAGCTAGAAGGCGTAGACTTCCTAGCTCAAGGTACATTGTATACGGATGTTATTGAATCAGGTACGAAAACTGCACAAACAATTAAATCACACCATAACGTTGGTGGATTACCAGAAGATATGGAATTCCAATTAATCGAACCAATCAATACATTGTTTAAAGACGAAGTACGGGAATTAGGTATCGAATTAGGAATTCCAGAACATTTAGTATGGAGACAACCATTCCCAGGTCCTGGACTTGGTATTCGTGTACTTGGAGAAATCACAGAAGATAAACTAGAAATTGTACGTGAGTCTGATGCGATTTTAAGACAAGTTGTACGTGAAGAAGGTCTTGAACGTGAGATTTGGCAATACTTCACGGTATTACCAGGCATCCAATCTGTAGGTGTTATGGGAGACTACCGCACGTATGATCACACAGTAGGTATTCGTGCTGTAACTTCTATTGATGGCATGACAAGTGACTTCGCACGCATTGACTGGGAAGTCTTACAAAAGATTTCAAGTCGTATTGTAAACGAAGTAGACCACGTTAACCGCGTCGTCTATGACATTACATCTAAGCCACCAAGCACAATCGAGTGGGAATAATATTGTAAAATGAAACACCCTCTTAGGCCATAGGCTTAAGGGGGTGTTTTTGTAATTTTCCGAGATAGATAATTTTAATAAACAGGGATGAAACAAAAATACTAGAAATGTTTATGTATATATATTTTAAATTGACGCCTATATTTATAAGTCTAGTATTTAAAAGTAAAATAGCTAACAGAATATATTTAGGTGGGGTTATAGGTTTAATAAGTGTGGTGGTAATTCTATTCCCAGACTTAAACCAACTTACAAGTGAGTTTATAATAGGCATAGTAATGGCTTTAATAGGTACTATAATCACATCTATTGGAGATGTATTATCTTTATACAATAATAATACTAATCCTGTTTTAGCAAATACTATAGGTATGTTATCGGCAGTTCTATTTTTAGTTATTTATACTGGGTTTAAAAGCTATTCATATACGTTGCCACAAGAGCCGAATTTTTGGTTCGGATTACTATACTTAGCTATATTATCTTCATTTTTAGCGTGGCTATTCTATTTAAAATTGATCAGTAATATTGGGGCCTCTGAAAGTGGGGATATGGTTGCGATGTTTCCAGCAATAGGAAGAGGCAGAAGTATCCTTATGGGAGAGACTCAAATCAGTTTAAACCTAATTGTGGGCATAGTTCTAGCTTGTCTTGGTGCATATTTAGCATTAAAGAAAAAAGAGATTGTCTGATTTAGATAATTCCAAAAGCAACAAAAGGGTGACTGTTATTAGAGTCGCCCTTTCAAAGGAAGAGTGTTTTAATTTATTTTTGATTTTTAAAATACATTAACGTTATGACTATAGAGTATACAAATAGGAATATTATGATAAACATCGCCATACTAAAACCTCATTTCGTTCAACTACAAATATAGTTTGTCGCGCCTATACAACCTAATGAAGTAATTAAGCCACATATTGTTGCTATACCGAAGCCACCCAAACCTGTGGTAATACCTAAAGCAACTGCCCAACAACCTCCAGCACCACCAGTTCCACAAAGTGATCCTACTGCCCATTCACACCAACCTCGTTCTTTGTGAGGTAAATTTTTATAAGAGTCAGCTTCAATTTCTTTCTTAGAAGAAACTTTGAAATTTTCATTATACAATTTACCGTCTTTGCCGAGATTAAAATTATAATATGGTTTGTTATTTAAAACTCCTTGTAAATTAACAAACTGGTTACCATTATGTTTTACAAATTTTGTGTACATTGAGTGGGCATAGAAAACTTTTCCGTTGGCTTCATTATATTTCAGTTCAACCATCGCTAAGTTATTATTTTGTTTAGCAAGGTTTTTACCAAAGATATAATTGATAGAGTACACATTTGTGTTCTCGCCTTTGTTTAGGTGAACGATTACATTTTCATCATTTATAGAGTCAATAGAAGTTGAAGTGGCATACTCTTTATACTCTTTGGAAGTTTTAATTATATTAATTATTTTTTTCTTAGTTTTAGTGCTGACATTACTTTTAGGCTTATGGACTCCTTCGCTGGCTGCGTGTGCTTGTTGAAAAAATGGAATAATGCTAAAAGAAATTACTAATACTAGCGATAAAAATGAAAATAAAAATTTTCTCAAAATAATTAACTACTTTACGCTCTTCCTTCATTATATTATATCATGAAATTATCATAGAAATTATTTATTGTATCATTTTTTTATATAAATTATTTGACTTCATATTGTTCATTTTTTACAATGTGTGACTATTAGTAAGTGGCAACAAAGATTTAAAAAATTCATTGCATTCTAGTTTTATAAACAGTCTTCTTGTATTAATCATAGTACCCGATTTGTCTTCATCAACGAAAATACCATCATTAATCATTCTTATTCTCAAATCCACAAAATATACATACAAGAAAGGCAACAAATACTGATGGTACAAATAATGATACTACTAAAAGTGGTGTAGACATAAGTAAATAGTTATAATCATATTTATATTTACCAAAATTCATACATATCTTCCATTCCGTTTATTCTGCTTGTTTCGTCTTTTACAATTTATGTAGGCATTAATATCTAACGTTAGCAATGATGTGAAAAATATTAATGCGATTATAGATGTAACTATATAAGCTGTATTATCTTTAGTTATTATGGTGTATATTGCAAATACAATAAACATTAAAGGTATCGGAAAAGGTTTTAAAAATATCTTTCTAACATCTTTAGTATTTGATTGAGAATCGTTATATTTCATGAAATCCCTCCTATGTAATTGGTACTATTATTTCTCATAATTATCCATAGTAGTGCCATCTTTCTTAACTTGTTTACTGTTTGCTCTTAGTAATAATATCGTATTACAAACAAATATAATTGCTAATACGATTAAAGCTGTTGATCCACCTATATTGGTGAAATTCAATATAAATAGGATGATCATAAGCGCAATGTTAATTGTGCTGTGTATAAACAGAGACTTGCTCATTTTAATTTCCCCTTAAGTGAATTGGTTTCTAAAAAATTTTAAAGACTATTAGATGTTCACTTACTAGTTTAATTTCTGGTGATTATTATAAATTAGAAACTTTCGTGTCACTATAAAGTATGCCGACGCCACAGCCGCTATAACCCATTTGATAATCGAATTTAATAATCTCGATATATGGATTTTCTGTTAAAAATTCATTCACTTTTTTATTTAATCCTTTTTCTGTCATTGAAGTAAAATTTATGAATTTCATAATTGCATCAATCCTTTTTTATATTATGTATTCTTATTTTATTACTCGCTAGTAGAATATTTTTTCTTAACAACTAAATAATTTACGACAATTAATATAAAAGTTGCAGCTAAAAATATAATTTCAGGATAGTTCATGAAAAGGCTGCCTTTGGTATCCCAAAAACCAAAAAGTCGAAATATAAGTATGAGTACTAAAATATAAACTAGCCAAACACAGGTTCTGGCTAAAATTTCAATGAATATTTTCTTTTGTCTTTTATTATATCGGCTATTGTTCTTGTTATTATCCACAGCTTCACTTGGTAAATACTTGCTTGTTATCACTGTCCAAATTGATGAAAATATCAAAATAGCAATGAAGAATAAAAGTAATTTCAAAATGGTATCTCCTTATTAATTAATCAACAATATAAGTATAATCCATTTTGTATTGCTTTTAAATATATTATCAATGAAATATTTATGGCAAAAAAATTATGTTAGTGTAGTGTTTGAAGAATTAAAAACTAAGGAGATGTATTGATGAAGAAAGAAGAGGATTTAGACACGGGTTTTATGATTTCTAGTTTTATAAATATCTTTCTTGTATTAATCATAGCTTTCGGTTCATCTTCATTAAGTATGCCATTATTAATTATATTAGTAATAATTACCATGCTAAATGCAGGTTACCTCGTTTATAAAGCTATGAACATAAGAAAAAAACACAATAATTAAGCTTACATATCATTATAAAAAAGGAGATATATTTATGATCATCACAATCTTCATTATAGTCTTGCTCGTTAATTTTCTAGAAGCATTGTATTTATTAACAAAGTGCTGGCATTTAAAGAAAAATAATGCGCCAGATAAAGAATACAAAAAAATGATTGATAAAGTGGCACCCATATTGAGTTGGACAATGATTATTTCGGTAATATTGTTAGTGGGCACATTTCTAGTTGGTTAGCTGAATTATAAATTTTATTTATAAGGTTCTATATGATGTAATTTATGATATAAATGTTAAAATGGATGTCCTTATACAAGTGTTTGTATAAGGACATTCTCAAGCTAAGGAGATTTATTAATATTGAACAAAGTGATAGATTATTTCACTAAAGCACTTTATTTTTGTTTAAACCTCTGTATTGCAATATTAGGAGTTATTTTAGTCGTATTTTTATTTCAAGAATGTTGGGGTATGATTTATACCTTTATAGAAAATAAAAATGTGAAGTATAATTATGTCGTAGAGAAAATGTTGATTGCTTTCATGCATATCGAATTCATACTTTTAATCATACAATATTTCAGAAAGAATTATCATTTCTCATTACAATTTTTTATTTACGTAGGAATTACGGCAGTGATTCGATTTATTATTGTAGAGCATTATAATGCAATTGAAACATTGCTTCTTGCAGTGACAATTGGTGTATTAATATTTTGCTTACACTTATTGAAACGCTATTCATTAGATTAAAAATTAAGACACAGATTTTGTGACTGAAATACTAATAAGCATTTAGAATGTAAAAAAAGGAGATTTATAATTGATAAATAAGGTAAAAAGCACATTAAGTAAATATGTAAAAAACGGTAAATTAGAGCAAGGCTTGTATAAAATAAGCGATACACTTAAAAAGAAAACTGGCAAAGATTATTCAAAATATGTTAGTAAAATAATGGATCAATTACGTAAAAGAGTATAATATAGCCTGGAACTAGAGTCATTTGAAACAATGGAGCACACCTAATAGAGTGTCTTCATTGTTTTTTTGTAGTGAATTTATGTTCTAAACGGTGATGTAATTAATGATTATATTAATGAAAGACGTAGTGCACACAGGTTTAACTGTAAATAAAATGAGTAGAGCAACACAATATATTCGTATCAAAGATTAAAAATTAAAATTAAATTAGAAATAGGGGTGTACAAAATGAGTATAACTCGTTATAATAGGTATTAAGTAATTTAGTTCGTGAAATTGATTTGTAGTTTTATTCTTTTGAATTTACTCCTTTTGATTTTTTAAGACAGATTACAAATATTAGTGCAAAAGCACATGGAGGAATTTAATATGAATAACGGTACAGTTAAATGGTTTAATGCAGAAAAAGGTTTTGGTTTCATCGAGGTTGAAGGTGGAAACGACGTATTCGTACACTTCTCAGCAATCACTCAAGAAGGCTACAAATCATTAGAAGAAGGCCAAGCTGTTGAATTCGAAATCGTTGAAGGCGACCGCGGTCCTCAAGCAGCTAACGTTGTTAAATTATAATAACGGCTAAAAGACGAGTATAACTCGTCTTTTTTTATGCCTAAATTTAAATTTCAAAATGATTAATGAAAGTATCAACGCGAAATCCCTTAATCTATCTAGATTAAGGGATTTTATTATGCAATATTATCTTGTTTTTTAAAACTTTTATTTCTAATTAAGATGAACAAGATATTAATGACACAGGCTAAGATACCAACCATAATGACATAATTTGATCCTAGTGTAGTGATAAATATACCACCAATAAATGTACCAATCGTTGTTCCTGAATTTACAGCTGATAAAAATATACCATTGGAAAGATCTGGTGCATCAGGAGCAGATGAAGTAATTACATATTGTGTGATATTTGCGGAAATTCCGGCTAGTGTACCCCAAAAGATTGAAATGATAGCCATTGGTATAAGGAAAGATCCTAAGCCAAACATTGATACATATATAATAATTAACGCAAACGGTAATAGAAAAATTGCTGTTTGTGGAATAGAAGTTAATAGTTTTCCCGCAATAATATTTCCTAAAATGTTGGATATACCATATAGGAATAAAATTATGGATACATAGTGACTAGGCGCTTCTGTCACAATATTTAAGTAATCGGTTAAGTAACTGTAAACACCAAATATAGCAGCATTAAATAGTATAGAAACGAGGATAGATATCCATGTTAAAGGACGTTTTAATACACTAAGTTGTGTGCCGTAAGTCACAGATTTTTTTGTTGGCATTTTAGGTATAAAGATTAATGTTAAAATCAAAACGATTATATTAACCAGTGCAAAAAATGATAAAGCAATAGACAAGTTGAATTGAGTTGCTAAGAAATTAACGATAGGTACACCTACAACCATGCCTGAAGAAACACCAATAAATACACGAGCTACAGCCTTAGGTGCATCTTTAGAATTGACCGAATCAGACGCGACTGAAAAAGCTAAGGCGATATATACTGGGTGGAAAATGGCTGGAATTACTCTAGCGATTAATAAAACAGTAAAACTTGTAGTGAATACTGAAATGATATTACTAATAATAAAAATTAAAAGCACAATAATCATCACTTTTTTTCTTTCCAATTTAGATAATAATAAAGGCATAATTGGACCTGATATTGCTATGCCAATAGCAAAAATGGAAACGAGCCAACCTGCAGTTGAAGTGCTAACACCAAAACGTTCAGCAATTTGAGGTATTAATCCGATGAAACCCATCTCAGTATTTAAGATACCAAAAACACCAATAGTTAAAATGAGTATAATTAAGTTATTGTTTTTCACTATGTACCCCCCTACAGAACTTTTATAATAAAAGTGTAAAGGGTATAAATAGTTATAACAAATACTTAATTGTAATTATTAGATATGCTTAAAACGCATAATGAGGAGAAATGTAATGGAATTAAAAACCCTATATTATTTTGTAACGATTGCAAAAGAAGAGAGTATAACACGTGCTGCTAACACATTGCACATTACGCAACCAACTTTATCTAGACAAATTAAAGATTTGGAAAGTGAACTAGGTGTAAAACTTTTTAAAAGAAGCAACCACAGTATCTATATTACAGATGAAGGGCTATTACTAAAAAAGAGAGCTGAAGAATTATTAGAAATGTCTCACCAAATACAGGATGAATTTAAATTTATTGATAAAAACATTGAAGGTAATGTCTATATAGGTTGTGGTGAAACTAAAGGGATGCAAGTAATAGCTAATGTTTTTAAAAATATTCAATCAGTGTATCCTAGTATTCATTTTCATATATATAGTGGTAATGCAGAAGATATTGAGAGTCGGTTAGATAAAGGATTGTTGGATTTTGGGATATTTATTCAACCAGCAAACTTAAATAAGTATAAAGCATTAAATTTACCGTCATTAGATCATTGGGGGGTAGTAGCTAAAAGTGATAGTACCTTAGCACAGCAAACTTTTGTAACTAAGGAGGATTTATTAACGAAACCGTTAATTTGTTCCAGACAAGTTTTAGATACAACGATTTCTAAAAATGAATTTGCAGATTGGTTTGGTAGTAGTTTTGAAGCACTGAATATTGTAGGTACTTTCAATTTAGCATATAACGCTGGATTAATGGTCAAAGCTGGCATAGGGTATGTCATCACTTTGGATAGTATTATCAATACTTCTATTGAAAACAAACTTAGTTTTGTACCGCTAAAACCGAAATTAATAGCAAAACATAATATCGTATGGCGCAAAGACCATACTTTTTCTAAAGCAGCACAACTTTTTTTAGAAAAAGCGACGGAAATTTGCCAGTAATTTATAAGAATTAGAACCAAATTATTTTTCGTTTAATTGGTGCATATATGTAAAGTGAATACGATTTTAAAGGAAATTATATGAAGAAAATTGAAATTCATATACAGAAAAAACGGGGATAAGGATGGTTTTGAAAAACAATTAAAACAAGATGCACTTGTTTGATATTAGAAGATGTAAGTCATTTCAAAAACAGAAAAGCACTTACTATCACGAATAACTTAAGATGCGTTATATGTAAACATTCCTTTTAAAAATTTATATTACAAGGAATGTTTTTTGAAGTTTAATATCGACTTGTAGTTGGAAATTAACCTAGTTTCTTACAACATCAATGCTTGTATTGATGATGAATAGAACAAGCAATGTAAGCGTAAATGCGCCTATAAATGCTGTGATTAAGAAATACATACCTGATGGTATTAATAAAGATGTGCCTATAAATGCACCTAAAACACCTGAAATCAGACTGACAATGACAGTGGGAATTGAGTTGCTCGTTAACCAAAGCGATAAACTGATGCCTACAATAGCACCTACGATTAGTGTAAGAATGATACTCATCAAAATCCCTCCAGTAGGTTATGATTTACGTCCAGTGTAACACTTATTTATAGACAATCTAGTATGAAGACTTGTAATATTACTGCATTTGTTAGTTAGATAAAACAATTGTACAACCGCTTTTGTAATGAAATGCTTGAGCCATTAGTGGTAATGTGATTAATAGGTTAAAGCTAAAAAGGGGAAAAGGAAATAGCTTTAATTATTTAGCGATATTATAAAAATTTTCTTGAAAGTTAAACTTTTAACATATAACTTTCGTATGTTTATTGTATACATATGTAAATATACATATAGGATAAGTATTTCTAGATACTGAATTTAAACTAAGGAGGGGACGGCATGATAGATGAAAATGATCTTTATAGATCAATAATCGATAAAAAGGACAGTGAGAGCTTAGAAATCCTATATGATCGATATGAGTCATTGTTATTTAATTTGGCTTACAAAATCACAAAAGATGTTCAATCTAGTGAAGAAGTTTTGCAAGATGTTTTCATGAAAATTTGGAATCAAAAAGCAATTTTCAAACCAAACAAAGGAAAAATGTCGACTTGGCTCATTACGTTATGCCGTAATAAATCTATAGATATGTTAAGAAAAAATAAGCATATTGAAAATGAGTTTGATGAGGATTTCCAAGGAATACAAAACAATAGTCTACCAGAATATGACTTATTGGATAAGGAAGTCTCTGAAGAAATTAAAAAAATGATTTCACTTTTAAATAAAGATCAACAAAAGATCATTTATTTGTTTTATTATAAAGGTTTGAGTCAGCAAGAAATTGCTGATAAATTACAAACTCCATTGGGAACTGTTAAGAGTAGAATGAGACTGTCAATTAAGCATTTGAACGATTATTCCAAAAAACATTTAAGAAGGGAGCGTGGAGAAGATGAAAGATAATAGAGTTGATAAGCTATATGATTATTTTAATGGCAATCTGAGCGAAAGTGAAAAAGAGCAAGTTGAAAAAGAATTAGATTTGTCATCTGAAAGCCATGAGACTTTAGACGACTTAAACGTTCTTCACGATTCACTTCCTTATAGTAATCAAGAAATTGAACCGCCAACAGGTATGAAGAAAAGAATTTTAACGTCGGTGCTAGATGAAGACAACAATTCAAACGAAGAAGCAGAAAAAGAACAGCAAGAAGATGAAATTGATACAACAAGTGCAAATAACAATCATGAAAATCAACAAATAGCGCATATTTCGAAACATAAGAAGAAAAAATCTAAAAGTGTTATTACCAAACGCGTATCGATAGGCGTTATAGTAGCGCTATTGTTCTTATCTATTATAGGTAATGGCGTGCAATACTTTGGATATAAGGAATCTCAAAATCAATCATCTTCCATGATTAATACGAATGATGCGAAACCAATAAATTTAAATTCTATGGCCAGAGATGAAGTGCAAGGGCAAGCCTATCTGTCTAAATCTAATGGTACGAAAGATAGAAAATTAATGGTTGAAGCCAATGATATTGAGCCAACAGAAGGTAATGAAGTTTATCAAGTATGGATATTAAAAGGCGAGCAAGCACACCCTGCAGGAACATTTGCGAGTGCGAATGATAAAGGCATGGTTGTTTTTGACTTAAGTAATGTAGATGTTGATAAAGAAGATAAAATAGCAATTACACTAGAACCATCACCTAATAATAAACAACCTAAAGGACAAATGATTATGTCTAGTAATGAAATTTAACTTGGTTTTGATTTAAAAAATTATTTTGAAAGGATCACAGATTAATGTGATCCTTTTCTTTGATTTATACGTATACTTTATAATTACTTTTTTAATATGCATATTTAAGTATTATAAAATAAACGATAAATGTTGGGTGAATATAATGAAAATAACTGTTGAAGATATATTATTAACAATTGGAGAAAACATAGTTAAGAGTTCATTAAGCGTAAAAGTGAAGACAGATAAGATTTGTGAAAAAATTACGTCAATGTATCAAGATATTCAGCAAGACACAATATTTATGTTGAAGTGTTCGGATAATACGGTTTATTATGCGGAACGTGCAAATGAAATGAAACCATTGATTATGATTACAGATGCGAGTCCGTCTACTTTTAAAGATTTCGAATTTAATATGCCCATAATTTATATCAATGATTTTCCTAATGTGGCTAATCAATTAGTGAAGTTATACTATGGAGATGCCATTGACGCTTTAAATTTTATTGCAGTGACGGGTACAAACGGAAAAACAACAACCTGTCATATGATTGGAAATTTATTAACACAGTTAGGTGAAAAAGTAGCTATCATCGGTACGATGGGCGTGTTTGATAGTCATTATAACAAAATGAAATTTAACCATACGACGCAAACGACGCCGATGTATTTTGAAATGGGAGAAATCATAGATTATTTTTATCGTGAAAATTATGATTATGTAATTTATGAAGCAACTTCTATTGCTTTAGAACAAAGACGCATTGACTTCATTCAAAATGAGTTAGCAGTATTTACTAACTTTAGTCCGGAACATCTTGAATATCATGGCACAATGGAAAATTATTTAAATGCTAAGTTAAAGTTGGATAATCTAAGTAAATCGAATTTAGTGAATTGGGACATGACTGAATATAGATCTATAGCAAAAGATGATTTATATTTTTCAAATCAAGAAGAAACATATTACCAATATCATGCGGAAAATAGTCATATTGATATCATTATCGATGGAGCGAAGTATTGTGTTCATCCTACTTTTGAGGGTGGGCATAATTACATTAACCTAGCGACGAGTATGTTTGCATTGCATAAAATGGATTTCGATATCGAAGTTATTATTCAAGCAGCTCATGTGATTGAGTCACCTTTACATCGTTTTCAAATTATTGACATAGGTGCATATACGATTATTTTAGATTTTGCACATACAGCTTTAGCAGTTAGAGAATCAGTAAACAATGCTTTAAACTATACGGACAGTATTGGAAAAAAATTAAATACGATGATTACTGGTATAGGCTTAAGAGGTTTTGATAAAATCGCTTTGACTGTCGATGATCTTCCTGATGGTGTTCATAAGTTGATGCTGGCTGCAGAGCAAGTAGGGTATGTAGATCCTAAACTTATTATCAAATTTATGAATCAGCATTTACCTGATAGTTATAAAAAGAGTGTGGTTTTAAATGGATGCTCGAGAAAGGAAGGTATACGAGAGCTATTATATGCTACAGATAGCAATAATGAGGTCATCTTGCTTACTGGTATTAATGAACCGCAAAACTTTAAAGGTAGTAAGTATGACCATGATGATCAATCATATATAGAAGAAATACTACAAATGGATATAATTTAACTTAATTGGCAGTGGCTGAATGAATTGAAAATGCGCTTATACCAAGTCTTTAAAAAAACTACTATTGCATTTATGAAGACAAGTAATTATTATACAAAATCTTCAACGCTTGAGTTCCATTTTATAGTCGGCTTTGCCGAGGTGGGCTCATACGTCGAAATATTATTAGAAAAATTAGATTTCTATCTTGCTCCCTAACAATCATTTATCATATAAAACATAAAAATGTGCCAACAAAGTCGCTGACTTTGTTGGCATAGTAAAAGGACCTATAATCAGGTCCTTTTTTGTTACTATTTATTAACTTATCATTACTTTCATTAAATATCCTTGTTCGTCGAAGTGTGCTGTATACATGCCATTATTTGTTTCATAAGTCATATATGAGCCGTTTTCTGTTTGTCCTTCGTCAGACATATGGTTAGACATATGTGCTTCTTTGAACATTGCTTTGCTTACCGTATCGGCTTTAGTATCAAAAGTGATATTAACGACTTGGCCATCTTTATTCATATCAACCATTGTGTCATTCACTTTTTTACTTGTAGACACGTCTTTATCATTTGTTGCAGTGTTAACTTTGTACCCATCAATCATTACGTTATCGTATTTTAACGCTCTTACAAAATCATAATCTTGAGTGAAATGACCATCATATGTTGTGTAGCCAGTGTAATTATAATATGGCATCATAGTTTCTTCCATATTGCTGTTCATCATATTGCCTTGCATATCATTCATGCCTTGTTCCATTGGCATATCACTGTGATTCATATTACCTTGCATATCATTCATGTCTTGTTCCATTGGCATATCACTGTGATTCATATTACCTTGCATATCATTCATGTCTTGTTCCATTGGTATGGCTTGTTGTTGCATATTGTTGTTCATGTTATTTTCTTGAGAATTCATTGTGTCCGCATGTGCAGTGTTATTTCCAATTACGCCATTTCCTGCTCCTAATAAAAAACCTGTAGCTGCGACTGTTGATGATAATACTAATAATTTTTTATTCATAAAGCTTCACCCCTATTTTTAGTTTTTAAAGTAATTCATGTTGTCTAACCTTAATTCTCATTAGATTTTAACTACCAAATTAAATCCAAAATAAGCTTACACAACTAGCCCCCTTTTTAATTTGACTCAATAAATATACGTTTTCTTTTTAGATAGAGTTCACATTTTAGAAATTTTCTTTGAATTATTTTTAAAACGCTATATTCATTCAATCTACTTACTGCTCTCAAATATTGTCATGGACTTTATAAAAAAACGGTTAATCATAACAAAAAGTTATAATTAACCGTTAAAGATATAAAATTCATTTAACTAAAGTAGTTCATTTACAAGATATATTATTCATAATAATTATAAAATGACTGCTACTTTTTTCCTAGTGAAGAATGCGATGGTAAATGTGCCGCTTCATTATAATTTAAAATTGTAGCTTGTTTATTCGTTAGTTTAAGGGTACTTAGACTGCCATTAGACAACCTTGGTGAATCAGTACTGATTTCTCCATTAGAATAGTAAGAAAATACTGCTTTAATAAATGCGCCATGAGAGACAATTAGAATTTTTTGATCTTTGTACTGTTCTATAACTGAGTTTATCCCATTAAGAAAGCGATCTGTTACGACGTGTGCTTGTTCTTTGTTTGGGTAAAGTCGATCGGGATATAACGCTGTACGTTCTTCTGTTGATAATCCCTCAGCATCGCCGAATGAAATTTCAATAAAGGCCTCCATTTCTATCAAAGGTATAGTGAGTTGTTGCTGAATAATTTCTGCTGTCTTTTTCGCTCTCGCTAATGGGCTCGTGATGATAATATCCCATTCTGAATGATTTAGAAATTTGCTGCATGCTTCGGCTTGTTTAACGCCTGTGTTATTTAATGGTACGTCTGTGCGACCTTGTAATTTCCCTGCTGTATTCCAGTCTGTTTCCCCGTGTCTAATAAAACAAATTTCCGTCATTGATATCAACCTTTATCATAGTTTTTTTTAATTCAAAATTATATTATTACCATTTACTCATATATAGATATGTATAAATGTGTCATGTATCTTATAGCTTAGTTTCTCATGTATCTATTCATTTTACAAAAGTAGTTCTATAATTAAAAATTTATCATCTTTAAATATATTTAGTATTGTAGTAACGTAATTAGCAATAGTATAAATAGGTCGCTATAATACTTTTTACTGGTTGGTAAATTGACTGCGATTATTTTAATAAAAGAAGCTATTTTAAAATGAATATAGTAACATTGAATGATATAGAGTATATAAGATTTTAAAATATGGTGAGTTAAAATTAAGTTATTGTAGAAAGGTGGGGTAAGATGTCGGAACTTTATCGTACACACAGAATTAATGAGCGTTGGGGCGTTATTATAGCTATTGTTTTTATAGCTTCGACATTAAGAGCGCCACTTACTTCTGTAGGTCCTGTAATCGAAGAGATTAAACAAGTGATGGAAATTGATAATAGTGTAGCGGGTATTTTAACTACTATACCACTGATTATTTTTGCGATTGTATCACCACTTGTCTCTAAAGTTACGTCACGCTTAACGATGTCGCGCACGATATTTTACTCTACGATATTATTGATTGTTGCGTTGTTTTTACGTATCGCTGGTGACTTTAATTTGTTTATTATTGGGACATTATTGCTGGGTATTGCCATTGCATTTGGGAATGTCGTCTTACCAAGTTATGTTAAATGGTATTTTCCAATGCAAATTGGATTAGCGACAGGTATTTATAGTGGGACGATGAATTTTACAGCTGGCTTAGGTGGGGGATTAAGTTTTCCATTATCCGAAATATCACCTATAGGATTTAGATTGTCATTATCTTTTTGGATTATCTTTGGTGTAATTGCGTTATTGTTGTGGATACCTAAAGCACGTACAGGTGCCAAATTGGAACAAGCGACAGTGGATCAGTCGAAACTAAAGACTTCAAAAAAAGTAAATATTGTAAAGTCTAAATTAGCGTGGATGGTCGCATTGACGATGGGATTTCAATCGATGGTGTTCTATACGATGGTTGCATGGGTGCCTTCAATTCTCATAGATAGAGGGTTAGAACCCACCACAGCAGGCTATTTATTGATGTTAAATCAATTCTCTCAAGTTCCTATGACTTTTATATTTCCAATTGTTGCTTCTAAGTTGAAAGATCAACGTATTTTAGTCGTGATTATTACAATATTATTCTTAATCGGATTTAGTCTGTTCTTTACACAATCACTCGTGCTATTGATTATTGGTATTGTGATTGCAGGTTTAGCTATGGGGGCATGTTTCAGTTTATGTATGACATTCTTCTCGATTCGTGCGAATACAAGTGAAGGCAGTATATCACTTTCAGGGTTTGGACAATCTGTCGGTTATTTAATTGCTGCAATTGGACCATTCCTAATTGGTTATCTGTATGATGCAACTGGAAGTTGGAATTCAGGTGTTGTCGCATTAATCATTATGTCCATTTTAATCTTTATTTTTGGCTATCCTGCTGCTAAAAATAAAGTGGTTGAAGATGAAACGTAATAAAATTCGGAAAATAAATGATAAAAAACGCGGTCGTTTGAGTTAAAAAAGCGACTGCGTTTTTATGTTAGCTTAAAAGAGAATTTTTAATGAAATTATTCATGTTCATGTATTGCTGTTTGTATTGCTTGAGCAAAGTCATACATTGCAAAGCTCCAATTACTTTGATCTTGCCTAGAATTCATAGTTAGGTCTTGGTTGTTAAAAAAGGATTGTCGTAATCCAGTCGTTAATTCTAACTGTACACCTGCATTTTGATTGTTTTTATTGACAATATTTTCGTCAGCTTCACCTTCTAAATGACTAGGGGATGTTTGTACATCGAAATCTTTAAGCTCTAATTGTTCTTCGATAGACGCTTTTAAAGCATCATCTTTACCACCAATATAAACGATAGGTGCATCGCCGTTTGCACCATGAATCATGACAGAATTTGATACTTGTTGTTGCATATCTTCTATAATAGGTTCATCAAAGTTAACTGAAGTTACATGTAAACTTGCGTTGTTCGTGGAACGTATACCTTGGAAGCTATAGTAATTATATGCCCCCTTGGTAGCAGTTAGTTTTGCTACTTCACTAGTTCCAGGTTCGATATTACCTCCGTGTATTGCTGCAATAAGCGCGTTGCTCTGGTTGTTGTTATAAGTGATTTCCCAGTCGCTACCTTCTTCGGTGTCTTCCATAAGTTCAGTCATTGACGTGTATAAATCATTGGCATAAATCGCTTTAGGAGATAAAGTAAGGAAAAAACAAAATGTTAAAAAGCATATAGTGGAAAATGAAGTGATCTTTAAAAATGAGGTGACTCTTTGATTAGAACTATACATACGACAACTCCTATTGATATTAAATCATATTTTATAAATATAATAATAGCATACAATTGTAAATGCTATAAAACATTTATAAAATCAAAAATATATGTTAGGTTGTGAAAAGTAAAAGTTCATTGTACAATAATTGTTCATGCCCTCGGGCATGATAACTAGAGGCAGGTCTGTAACATGCCCTTGGGCATGTTAACAGACTTCCTCTTAGTTACGGGCTGCCTTTTGGCGGCTCGTTATTTTTTTTGAGTGTAAAATATGTTACAATTCAAATCCTGCCTCTTAAATAAAACAATGGAGGTTTACAATTATGATAAATATTATTTCGGCGATTGGCTCACTTGGTACATTTATAATGGCACTGTTTTACTTTATATCAGTCAGTGTGCAACTGTACCAAATGAAAATCAGTTTTTTACCGGCGCTCGGTTTTAATCAAATACTGATTACTAGAGACCATGATGAATTAAACTTAAGAAATACTGCTATTGATAGTGATGAAGACCAAGATTTTTTGAAATTATATAACTTGGGTGGCGGTGCTGCTAAAAATATAAAAATAGAAATCTATCTTGGTAATCAAGACATCTTGCAAACAAAATATGTTAATATTTTACCTAGTAAAGAAGGTTATTTGTTACCGATTAATAAAGACGTTTATTCGGAAATTGAAAGTACAATTAAGAATAACGGTTATGAATCTGATTTAAATGTGAGAATAGCTTACCAGCATAATGTAAGTAGAAAAACACAAGAAATACATTTAAATGGTAAAATTGACACTTTTAATGCGTATGATGAAAAATCAATATATGAATTACAATTCTTTAACATGAACCAATAACTAAAAACTAAGAGAAGTCATAAATGTTAATAATTCATTAAAATACCCCCTTCAAAAGTAACACGAAAATGTGTTGGATTTTGAAAGGGGTATTTATTTTAAAAAAGTAATAGTTTATATGCTTTGTACGCATTATGAATTTGAATTACAATAAATGATGAAACTAAATTTTGGAGTGACAAAGATGATAAATGTTAAGGCGCCAAACCCAATATTTTTGGAAAATAATGAAGCGGAACGGGCTATATTATTATTACATTCATTCACGGGTACGGTGAGAGATGTAAAATTACTAGCCACTAAATTACATAAAGCGGGTTTTACATGTTATGTTCCTGCATACAAAGGTCATGGTTTAATGTTAGACACGTTGATGACCTATGATATTGAAGATTGGTGGCAAGATGTATTAGAGGGTTATCAATTTTTACAGGATAAAGGTTATTCAAGTATTGGTGTCTGTGGTATATCATTAGGTGGTATATTATCACTCAAATTGGCAGAGCATCAACCTATAGATGCGATAGCTATTATGTCTACACCATATCGAAAAAGTGATGCTGGTCTCTCTGGTAGATTGACTTATTATGGTCAACGTATGGGCGACTTGGTTGGTTTACAACAATCAGAGGTAGTGCAACAAATTGCGAATATTGAGCGCTATGCACCAGGACTTAATCAATTTCAAATCGTAGTTGAAGATGTGATGTCAAAATTAGATCAAATCACTGCACCCATTACTATCAAATTCGGTGAACAAGACGATGACGCTTATGCAACGAGTGCGCGTTATATCTATGATCGTATTACACATGAACAAAAAGAAGTGAAAGGTTATGGGCCATCCAAACATTTAATGACTTATGGTGAAGGTCATATAGAAGTAGAACAAGATGTTATTGCATTTTTCGAAGATTATTAACCTTTTAGCACGAAAAAGCTTTTAGGACACTAATGCTCCAGATAAAAAATGATGATTTCTACTGAAATATAGTAGAGATCATCATTTTTTTACCTATTTACAACAATGGGACAAAAAGCGAATTTAAATTTAGGCTTATATTCGCTTTCTTTTACCGTAATCTTATCTTGGAATAAATTTTAAGTTCTCCAAAATGTTGAACAATCGGCTTTATCATCAATGTTGAATTGAATTATATCTTTTAATAATCTGTAATCGACCTCTTGAGTCCATTTTATTCGAAATAGATTGTTCGTTTGTGAGTAACCAGCGGCATCAATACGTTCACTAAATTCAGTCATGCCTTTCGCTTCAGGTGCAATTGAAAAGTGTTGTTTTGCTTTACTAAAAGCGAGAATAAAAGTACCGTGATCTGTGAACATAGGCTGGTTCCATTTTATGGTTGTCTCAAGATTAGGAAAGGTTTCTGAAATCCAATTGAAAATCTCAGTCATTGTTTTTTTGTGTTTATCATTATCTATAGTTTGTAAAAATTCATTGAAATTATCCATGTAATATCCCATCCCCTTTTAAAAATATAACTAAAATAAATTTATTTGCATAATATCCATTTTAGCAAAGCTAATTATGACAAACCATCATAAAGCAAAATAAGAAAAGGCTATGACAGCGAAACCAATATTATCTCCAGCTCGCTTGTATAGAAACACAATGAATTTATAACGATTTTGCTGGTTTATTTTTTAAGAGAAAATCTATTATTAATCCAACGATAAGTAAGACTATAAATGGTATGAGCCAACTTAATTGAATATCAGAGAGTGGTAACACTTGATATAACGCATTCAGTGGTTGGAATAATTTGAAATCATTGAGTATCTGTAACACTGAAATAATTAAAGTCACGATAGTAGGAATGATAAACGCAAATTTCATTTCAAATGGAATAAAAATACTTACTAATGAAATGAGTACCAATACAATCGACGTTGGATATATAAATGTTAACAAGGGCACTGCAATTTCTAATATCAGTTCTAAACCTAATGTTGAAACTAAAAAGCCTAATAATGAAAAGATAAGCACGAAAATTTTATATGATACTTTCGGTAATTTTTTCATCGCAAAGGCCGCACATGCATTTACTAATCCAACACAAGTAGTTAAGCAAGCCAATATAACGATGATGCCAAATAATAGGTTGCCAAATGAGCCAAATACACGTAACGAATTAAAAGTTAAAATTCCTGTGCCATCTTTAAAGCCAGCTTGAGTTGTTGTAGCACCTACATAAGCCAGTGCAAAATAGATGACTAATAGTAAAATAGCAGAGATCAAACCAGCTTTAATTACGTTTTTAACGAGTGTTTTTTGATCGGTAATGCCGTTCATTTTGAAGCTTTGCACAATCACAACAGAAAAGGCTAGCGCAGCCACAAGATCCATCGTGAAATACCCCTCTAAAATACCTGATACGAGTGGAGTTTGTGCATAATCACCACTTGGTTGGCCAATTGAACCTTCTGGATTTATGATTACTAGAATACATAAAATAGCTATAATAAATATTAAAATAGGTGTAAGGTATTTACCTAAATTATCTATAATACGATTTGGATATAATGCGATAAAATAAACAATTAGGAAAAATATTATTGAAAATACGATTAATGTAACATGATTATGTACTGGTAAAACATGATTTGTTCCAATTTCGTACGCAACATTTGCAGCACGTGGGATACCATATAATGCACCGATAGATAAATAAATAAAGATAGCAAAGATTGTCCCAAAAATAGGGTGGACTTTGTTACCAATACTTTCAACGCCGCCATTCATATAAGCTACGACGATTACTGTAAGATAAGGCAATAAGATGCCTGTTATAGCGAATCCAGTCATAGAAACCCACATATTTTCTTGAGCTGTATAACCTAACATAGGTGGAAATATTAAATTTCCGGCTCCAAAGAAAAATGAGAATAACATTAGACCAGAAATTAAGATGAGTCTGTTCATTTCTAATACCTCGATTTAAAGGAAATTTACTTGCACAAAACGTAAGCAACTTTAACATATATTTCTTGTTAATTCAATAAGATGTCAGATAATTTTCAATATTAAAAGTATTGTGTTTTATAAACGTCATAAAATGTTCAATGTAACAGAAGGCTCTCATGTTTTGTCTTAAGATACATAGTGCGCACCAACAAAGGAAATTTATATTGAGACAATCACTGAAAAATGTTATAGTAATTGCTATGTTACTAAAACGCTTTAACGCAATGAAGTTTTGTAAAACACAAAGGATGTAAAATTATGAGTAAACAATCACAATGGAAGTCATCGACGGGCTTCATTTTAGCAAGTGCAGGATCTGCTATAGGGCTAGGAGCAATGTGGAAATTTCCATATATGGCTGGTATGTATGGCGGAGGCGCATTTTTATTAATGTTTTTAATATTTACGATAGTTGTCGGACTACCTCTATTAATGATGGAATTTACTGTTGGTAAGTTGGGGAAGACTTATACAACTGTAATTTATGAAAAGTTAACAAAGAAAAAATGGTTGAACGTTATTGGATGGAACGGTAATTTAGCTGTATTCATACTATTTGGCTTTTATAGTGTGATAGGTGGTTGGATTATCATTTATATATTTAACGTTGCACTTCAAATATTAACCCTTAATGGTAATCAATTAGGAAGTATACAGTTTGAATCTATTATTAGTAATCCTTTCTTAACGATTACTGGGCAAGGCATCTTTATATTGTTAACGATGTTTATTGTGATGATGGGTGTTGAAAAAGGTTTAGAAAAAGCCTCTAAGTTTATGATGCCACTATTGTTTATCTTTTTAATTGTTATTGTTATTAAATCTTTAACGCTTGAAGGATCATTTGAAGGACTAAAATACATTTTGCAACCACGCCTAGAAGAAGTTTCTATGGAGGGTGTCTTATTTGCACTTGGGCAATCCTTCTTCACATTATCATTAGGGACAACAGGCATGATTACATACGCGAGCTATGCGTCAAAAGAGATGACTATTAAGACTTCAGCAATTTCTATTGTAGCGATGAATATACTGGTTTCAATTTTGGCAGGTTTAGCTATATTTCCTGCGATTTCAGCATTTGGCTACAGCCCAACAGAAGGGCCTGGGTTACTATTTAAAGTATTACCAAAAGTATTTGATCAAATGGCATTTGGCCAAGGATTTTACCTAATCTTTTTAATATTATTCTTATTTGCAGCACTTACTTCTTCTATTTCACTATTAGAATTGAACGTTTCGAACTTCACAAAAAATGATAATTCAAAACGTAAGCCAGTTGCATTTTATGTAAGTATATTAGTGTTCGTAATCAGTATCCCTGCAACACTATCTTTTGGGAGTTTAGGTCATATACAATTTGCAGCAGGTACTATCTTTGATAATATGGACTTTTTAGTATCGAATATATTAATGCCATTGGGAGCATTAGGAACAACACTAGTTGTTGGTCAATTATTAGATAAAAATGATTTGAAAGCACATTTTGGCAAAGATAAACTTAGATTATTTATACCTTGGTATTACTTAATTAAATTTATTTTACCTATAGTAATTATTTTGATCTTTGTAGTACAATTCATATAAAGGTTTTAAAGAACTACTACTGCATTTATGAAGACAAGTAGTTCTTATGCAAGAGCTTTAGCTCTTGTATTCTATTTTCAAGTCCTCTTTGACGGGCTACGTTCGTACGATGAAATCTTATTAGAATATTAGATTTCTCACCCGATTCCATACTATTCCGATAGACGTCAGCGCTTTACAAAAATGGACAATTATATAAATTCATACAAAAATAAGACACTTCGTTTTAAAGATGCACCAACATAACTTTAAAATGAGGTGTTTTATGTATAAAAATTTAATATGACTCAGTTAACACTACCAATAAGGGACTGATATTTAATTAAATATCAGTCCCTTAAAGCAATTTCAGAAATTATTTTCCAGTGAATAAACCGATGATTTCTTTGATGATATCAATGATAAAGCTCATATAATTCACCTCACTTCGTTTTATTATCTTCACTTTAATATAATTGTGCTTAATTTTGTTTAAAATTTCTTATATAGTAACAAATCATTCGTAAGTGCGAATAATTCGCAAAATAAAACGACAACGCATGCAAAAGTGTTTTTCACGATTCTTTTTTTAAAATATTCAAAAATAAAAAGCATTACCATAAAGAACGGAATAAATGTTCATTATGATAATACTTTAGTTAAAGTGGGTAGAAATGTTTTAATATATTAGTCTGTGATAGCACCTTTAGAAGCAGAAGACACGAGTTTAGCATATTTTGCGAGTGTACCTCGAGTAGCTTTTGATGGTGGCGCTTGCCATTGTTGACTACGACGTTCAAGTTCTTCATCTGATACATCAAAGCTTATTTCAAGATTTTCAGCATCGATTGTAACAGTGTCGTTTTCTTCTAGTAAGGCCATTGGTCCACCTACCATTGATTCGGGTGCAGCGTGTCCGATTACGAGACCATGTGAACCACCTGAGAAACGGCCATCTGTGACTAAAGCAACAGATTCGCCTAATCCTTTACCTACTAAAATAGATGATGCGGATAACATTTCAGGCATGCCAGGTGCGCCTTTAGGACCAGCATAACGGATAACTACGACGTCACCAGGTTTAATATCGTCATTAAGAATCGCTTTTGTTGCTTTAGATTCAGAATCGAATACACGTGCTGGTCCTTTAATATAAGTTACACTTAATCCTGAAATTTTAGCAACTGCGCCTTCTGGTGCAAGGTTACCTTTTAAGATAACAAGTGGACCAGTCGCATGTTTAGGTTTATCAAAATTAATAATTTCTTTATTATCAGTTAAGCCAGATTCATTTTCTAAGTTTTCAGCAACAGTTTTACCAGTTACTGTTAGGCAATCGCCATGGATTAAGCCGTTGTCATAAAGTAATTTCATTACTCCAGGAATACCACCTGCTTCATCAAGATGTGCCATAACGTATTTACCACTTGGTCTTAAGTCAGCAATGTGTGGCACACGTTTACGAATTTTTTCAAAATCATCAAGTGTCAGATCTACTTCAATCGTATGTGCAATAGCTAATAGATGTAAAATAGCATTTGTAGAACCACCTAATGCCATAACGACTGTGATTGCATTTTCAAAGGCTTCTTTCGTCATGATGTCTTTAGGATAAATATCTTGTTCTAATAAGTTATAAACTGCTTTTCCGGCAGCTCTACTATCTTTCATTTTGTTTGTCGATACAGCTGGATGAGAGGCACTTCCAGGTAAACTCATGCCCATTGCTTCTATAGCTGAAGACATAGTGTTTGCAGTAAACATACCACCACAAGCGCCTGCGCCAGGACATGCTGCACATTCTACTTTATGTAATGCTTCTTTTTCGATTTCTCCGTTATTGTATTGACCTACGCCTTCAAATGCTGAAACGGCATCTAAATCTTTGCCGTCTAATTTACCAGGCATAATCGTGCCACCAAATACGAAAACAGCAGGCAAGTTAAGACGTGCAATACCAATCATACAACCAGGCATATTCTTATCACAGCCGCCAATTGCCACAACGCCATCTAAATTCTCTGCACTTACTACAGTTTCGATTGAATCAGCAATAACTTCACGACTCGGTAGTGAGAAACGCATGCCATCTGTACCCATGGAAATACCGTCAGAGACAGTAATGGTGTTGAAAATAAGAGGTGAGGCCCCAGCTTCACTAATACCTTGTTTAGATGCACGCGCTAAACCATCAATGTGCATGTTACATGGTGTTACTTCACTCCATGTACTTGCTACACCAATCATCGGTTTTTTGAAATCTTCATCTTCAAAGCCAAGTGCACGTAGATAGGAACGGTTAGGTGTACGACTTACACCTTCACTAATGACTTTGCTGCGTATACGCAAATCTTTTTTATCTTCTGTATGTTCTGTTTCTTTAGTCAAAAAATTACCCCCATTAATAAGTCTATATTGTATGAATACTCTGAAAATTTAAAATAATCAAATGTTTTGTTCGCTAAAAAATATTTAATACATTTTCTAATGTAACCTGCATAGGAATATAAAACGGTTATAAATTTAAAATAAAAGTGCGAGATAGGGCTGTTGAGCCATTCGTAAAGCACATTTTTTGAAAATTACACCATATATGCTAAGTAAATTAAAAAATGATATTGAATATACACAGTATCGGTATATTTCCTTCGTGTCAATATTAAAATGATTTATACAAATCATCATAACATCTATTATATGAAAGCAGAATATGAATGTTAGGTATTTATGAGACAACAATATTTTAAGGACTGGACATAAATAACATGCCATGCTCGTCAAAACAGTCTGTTTGTCTGATGCGGATTAAATCAGCTAAAATAGTATGGTACAAGTAATAGAATATCGTGTTAAAAGGAGTATCAGTAAATGACAAACTTTAAACGATTGGAAGCGTACTTAAATATTAATTCTGATTATTACAATAAAGTAGATTTAGAAACGTTGAACCATTATATTCACAAATATGTACTACATGTGCCGTTTGAAAATATTAATGTTCTAAATAAGCAACTCATCGCACTAGATGATGAAACTATGCTTCATAAAATCATTCAAGAGCATAGAGGTGGTTTTTGTTATGAACAAAATAGATTGTTTCACAGCTTTTTAAAGGAAAAAGGTTTTGACGTTTATATGGTTTCTGCAACAATTAATACAGGTAAAGAGTGGGCAATGGAAGGCTCTCATATGGCTTTGATTGTAAGTTTGAATCATCATAAATATCTTGTCGATGTTGGTTATGCGGATGTTCCTAAGAAAGCGATGCCACTTATTACAAATCAAAATGAAGTAATAGATGTAAATGGTAAGTTTCGAGTTAAACATATTGATACATATACAATTGAAATGCAAAAGTATAAAAAAGATGATTGGGAAACACAATATAGAGCAATTGATATCTCTAAAACACTTAAGGATTTTGCAGCGGGAATTGAATTTAATCAACATCATTCAGACTCTATTTTTGTTCAAAAATTATTGGTTAGTAAAGCGAAAACATACGGAAGAGTTACATTATCTAATGCACATTTAACGATAGCAAAGAATGGGGAAGTTCAAAAAATTCCAGTAACACAAAACAATTATCAAACATTACTAAGTGATTACTTTGGCATAGATGATATTCGGATTCAAACATTTGAACAGTATTAAATGAATGGGGAATCATGAAGGCGTTTATATTACGAGTAGTGCTTGTTTGTAATATGAATGTCATACAAATAATATACTCACGCGCAATTTTAAGTTGTATAATAATATAGTGAGCAATGAATGATAAAATGTAAAAAGAAATATTGGGAGGTTTACATAATTGCGTAAAAAAATAATTGCAACTGTAATAGGGACAAGCGCGATAGCGGCTGTAACTTCAGCAAATGCTGATGCTGCAACAACTTATAAAGTTAAGAGTGGGGATTCCCTGTGGTCAATAGCGAATAAATACGATATTTCAATTTCAAAGTTGAAATCGTTGAATAATTTGACGTCTAACGTTATTTTTCCTAATCAAACATTGAAAGTTTCTGGTTCAACAAGTACATCAACGAATACATCATCAGGGTCAACATATACTGTGAAATCAGGAGATACGTTATCAGGTATAGCTGCTAAACACGGTACGACTTACCAAAAAATCATGAGTTTAAATAACCTATCAAACACTAATATTTACCCGGGGCAGAAGTTGAAAGTATCGGGAACAGCTTCAACTGGTGGTTCAAGTTCATCAGGTGGGACGAGCAGCGGTAGTACAACGACATATACAGTAAAATCAGGCGATTCTTTATCAGCAATCGCTGCAAGATATGGCACGACTTATCAAAAAATCATGAGTTTAAATGGTTTATCAAATACTAATATTTATCCGGGACAGAAGTTGAAAGTATCGGGAACAGCTTCAACTGGTGGATCAGGCTCATCAGGTTCTACTGGCTATAACACGCCGATATTCAATCATTCTAATTTATATGACTGGGGCCAATGTACATATCATGTATTTAACAAACGTGCACAAATTGGTAAAGGTATTAGTACATATTGGTGGAATGCTAATAGTTGGGATACTGGTGCTGCAGCTGATGGTTACACAGTTGACCATAAGGCAACAGTAGGATCTATTTTACAATCTGATCAAGGTTATTATGGTCATGTTGCATTTGTAGAATCTGTTAATTCTAACGGTAGTATTACTATTTCAGAAATGAATTACGGTGCGTCACCAGGAATTGTAACTTATAGAACGATTCCTGCATCACAAGTAAGTTCATATAAATATATTCACTAATTTAAAAAGTGCCTCTAACGTATTCAGTATATAATACATTAGAGGCACTTTTATGTTGTTATGAATAGAAAAATACCCACAGAGTATGTTTTACTGTGGGCAGTTGAATTGTGTTACTATTTTAATACAGAAAATGACAAATTATGCTTCTTTACGTATAGATTGTACACGTTTAACAGTCGTGAATAATGTACTAGCTGCTGTAAAAGTTGAAAAAACTTTAACGAATTTACGCGGTGATTTTAATGCTGTATATAAATCGAGTATGGCGCCTGTGCCTGTAATTGCCATGCTAGCGTAAAGTAACTTTTTGTTTTTTGATTGATAGGCATACCAGTTGAAACCTTCAACTGCAATGCCTACAAAATTGATTGTGTTAGAAATACGATTAATTCTTGGTTTTTTAGCCATTCTTATTGGATCCTCCATTTTGAAAACTCATATATTGTTTAATATTATAACATTTTATAAGTTGATTATTATGTTCAATACTATGATGTAGCTCTAAATGAGATGTTCTTGAATAATAAAATATGATAACATAAGCGCAGTTAGTATGAAAATGGTACGATTATTTCCGTATAAAAATAAAAGAAGTACGTTTGGAGTGCGTAGTTATGATTAAATGTGTTTGCTTAGTTGTTGAAGAAGATGACGAACTGCTACTAGTACAAGCTAGAAATAGAGAGAAATATTATTTTCCAGGCGGCAAGATAGATGATGGGGAAACTTATAAACAAGCATTACAGAGGGAGTTGAAAGAGGAACTTCAAGTTGATGTACCGGAAATTTCGCTTGTTTATATGGATACGGTAATTGGAGATGCTTATCCACAAAAAAATGAGCAGACTGAACTGAATTGCTTTTACACAACAGCGCAGATAGATTGGTCCAAAGTTGAAACTGACCAAGAAATTACGGATATAAGATGGATACATAAGTTAGAGTATAATAAAATTGCACCTGCTGTCGTGACTTGGATCAATGAACAATTAACAGGTATAAGTATGATTCCATATAGTGCAGAACTAATTTCAGATATTGAACAAATTACTATTACGCCAGAAGACCGTCAATTTACTAAAACGCCGAAAGTGAACATTGAACTTGCACAATATGATTCGGAGCGACATCCTGTACTCGTATATAATGATGAGCAACAATGTATAGGTTTTTTTACACTGCATGAAGGTGCTGGTGTAGCGCCTTATTCGTTAAATGAAAATGCGGTGTTTTTTAGGTCGTTTAGTGTAGATGTTCACTATAGAGGGCACGGATATGGAAAACAAATTATTCAATCCTTGCCAGAATATATACACCATCACTTTCCAGATATCGACGAAATTTGTCTAGCGGTCAATGATAATAATGAAGTGGCTCAAAACTTATATCAACAGTGTCATTATAATATGGTAGGTGAAACCTTATTAGAAGGTAGACCTGTCTATATATTACAACAACAAATATAATAAATTTAAAAATGCGTCATGTAACTTAACATATAGTGTTAATTTACACGACGCATTTTTGCTATTCATTTTGGCCTGGGGTATGATTTTGACCAAAGGAGTGATTTGGATGAATATGAATGATGTTTTGTTTTTATTTTTGTGTACCTTATTAGTTTGGTTAATGACACCGGGGTTGAGTTTATTTTATGGTGGGCTTGTACAATCTAAAAATGTGTTGAATACAATTATGCAAAGTATGTCTGCAATTGTTGTTGTGACATTTGCATGGGTTATTTTAGGTTTTAGCCTGAGTTTTGGTTCTGGAGAGATATTTTTAGGCGGCTTTACGTATTTTGGTTTAAAGGAAGTTGGATTCAATACACAAGCGGATATCGCTACACATATCCCTCTAGCACTTTTCATGTTATTCCAATTAATGTTTTGTACAATTGCTGTATCGATTTTGTCAGGATCAATTGCAGAAAAAATGAAGTTTATACCTTATTTAATTTTTGTGTTTTTATGGGTCATTATAGTCTATAGTCCAGTTGCACATTGGGTGTGGGGTGGTGGTTGGATAGATCAATTAGGTGCAATAGATTATGCAGGTGGTACAGTAGTTCACATTACATCAGGTATATCAGGACTTGTACTAGCGGTTATGATAGGAGCAGGAAAAAACTTTGAAAAACGACCACCACATAATCTTATAATTACACTAATAGGTGGCATATTGGTATGGGTTGGTTGGTATGGTTTTAACGTAGGCAGTGCCTTAACTTTTAATGATATTGCGATGACCTCCTTCGTGAATACTGTGCTCGCAGCAAGTGCAGGTTCACTTGGTTGGTCTGTTATGGAATATTTTATGAAAAAAACAACAAGTTTGATAGGAATGTTATCGGGAATGTTAGCTGGTTTAGTAGCCATTACGCCGTCTGCTGGTTTTGTAAACTATATGAGTGCAATAGTAATTGCATTTATTGGCGGTGTTAGTTGCTATTTTGCAATTAATTATATCAAAGTAAAATTACAATATAATGATGCTTTAGATGCATTTGGTATACATGGTATTGGTGGCATTGTCGGTGCAATTTTAACTGGTGTATTTCAATCTCATAAAGTGAATAACGAGATTGTTGATGGAATGCTATATAGTGGGACGCTTCAAACAGTTTGGGTACAATTTGTCGCGGTATTCGTAACAGTTATTTTTAGTGGTGCAATGACATTTTTAATTGCAAAAACAATAAAATTGTTTAGTGCTTTAGGTACGGATAAAGTTGAAGATGAAAAAGGCTTAGATTATGTTGTTCATGGAGAAAGTGCTTATTTTAGTGGAGAGATAAACAAATTTAATAAGCGTTTATAATGAATTAAGAATATAAAAAGTAAAATAAAAATCACTCACCTTTTGATAAGTGCAGGTGAGTGATTTTTATTTTAATCAACTGTTTTTGTTGTAGGTGGATTTGTTTTGTGTTCCTTTTTAATTAATATTGAGGATAGCCAAGCCGTAATAGGGATACTTATAGCAATTGCAATACCTCCTAATAAAATAGAGATGAATTCTTGCGCAAATATTTTGGAGTTGATAATGTGACCAAACGAATAATTTAATTTGAAAAACCAGAAAAATAATGTGAGTTGGCCTCCAAAATAAGCAAGATAAATTGTATTAGCTGATGTGGCTAAGATTTCTCTTCCTACACGCATCCCTGAATGAAATAGTTCTTTTTGAGTTAAATCAGGGTTGGTCTCACTTAATTCGTACATGGGGGAACTAATTGTAATAGCTAAATCAATAACTGCAGCAATGACAGCAAGTACTATGGTGAAGACCATGAATTTAACCATGTCTATACCGATATTCATAGAGAAAATGTACGTTTCATCTTGTTGCTCAGTTGTGAATCCTTGTAGGTTACCAATAGATACAGACAAGTAGATGGCAGCAATCAAGATTACCGTTGTTAGAATTGTTGCGTAAAAAGCTGCTTGTGTCTTGGTATTATAACTATTAAGTACAAATAGATTACACGCTGCGATAACGATACAAAATACTAAGGTTACAAGGTAAATTGGCGCACCAAACATAATGATAACCAAGCTTATTAATAGAATGACAAAGTTTAAGAATAATGTCAGATAAGAGATGAGTCCTTTTTTACCACCAAAAATAAGCATAAGTATGAACAGTATGATACCTAAAATTGTTATTGCACTCATTGTTTAGCACCTCGCATTTTGAACCATACTTGCATCATTAATATTGTAATAGGAATTGTTAAGACAATACCAATACCACCTGTAATTGCCCGGGAAATTTCTAATGACCAATTCATAGAAATTGTGTAGGTAATGGTATTTGCATTTTTTAAATAAATAAGTAACATCGGTAAGCTTCCAGATAAATAAGAGAAAAGTAAAATGTTGGTCATCGTTCCCATAATATCTTGGCCGATATTGCGTCCGGCAAGTGCCCAACGCGTCATACTAATATTGGGTGTGCGACGTAGGATTTCAGTCATCCCACTTGCAATTGTAATGGCGACATCCATCACTGCACCGAGTGATCCAATCATTACCGATGCGAGAAAGACTTCTTTAGGTGGTAATGTTAAGAAACTCATCGTTTCAAATTTTAAGCCTTCGCCACCAGTTATTTGAATTACTAATTGTGTTAACCCAACGCATATAAATGTACCAAGCAAGGTACTGACAATAGTAATGAGTGTCCGCCATTGCCAACCAGTAACTAGCAGTAAGGTTAATATAGTAGATATGATAACTCCAATACTCATTAGACTGAATAAAGTCATAATATGAAATTGGTTATAAATATAAATCGCTAGAATGACGACGGCTGTGTTAATTGCCAAAGATAAAATGGATTGAAGTCCGATTTTCCTACCTACAAGTAGTACAGTTAATAAAAATAAACCTGTCATGGCTACTACGAGGCTATCACGCTTTTTCTCTAATATATATGCATCATTTGGATATTTATCGATATGTAGCAAAACTTTATTGTTTTCAGAAAATTTTTCACTATCTGCTTGAGATTCATAATATTCGTGTGGAATCGCTGCAGTTTGACCTTCGAATTTTCCATTTAAAATTGTAAGTTTCAATGTTTCTGTATGTTTTATATCTTTATTATGATGGTCATCCATGGTTTTAGATGTAGATTTATTTTCAATATTTGTAATTTGACCAATAGGTGTATCGTAAAACTTAGCATTTACAAATGTGAAAATAAACAACCCAATAAATATGATGCAAAACAACAATAATACCCAATTGAAAGGGCGTTTAAGTAGTGTTTTGATTGGCATCGCTCTATTTCAATCCTCTCTTTATAGACAATGCGATTATACGCGTCTCATATGTTGAATTCAACGATTTATAGGTTTGCGGATAAATTTTGGATTAGTGATATGTTGTACTGCGACTCAACAATTGATCGATCATTGAAAGCATTAAGCGAATGTCATTTTTACGATTATCTTGGCGCATCACACTACAAATTGTGCGTTTTAGCTCTGTGTGCCCAAGGGAGATGTCCACCCATTTATCAGGATTCTTATCTAGTAGGTGATAGGAAGCTGCAATAATATATCCGCGCTCTTTATTTAAAATGTATTGTGCGAGTTGTGGATGGGTGATGGTACGTATAGGTTTTATTACAATATTGGCTAGTGTTTGCTTGATATGCGAGGGTAATGGATAAAGCTCATAAATTGTTTTGTTCGAAAACTGGACTAGAGGCGGATGGGTTGCCATAGTAATTGGTGCATCTTTAGGGGCATAGATGTGGTAGTTTTCCTCGAACAAAGCATTTACTTTTAGTTCGCGATTTTGTTTGATGTCATTTGATAGATCGGTAAATGCAATATCGATTTGATCAGTAGTTAAAGCATTTAAAATTTCACTCTCTTCCATTAGAATAGGTTCGACAATTGAATCGCTTTGGTTTTCGAAAGATTGTATTAATAGCGTGAGTACTTGTGAGATATAACTTTCAACATAACCAATACGAATTATAAAATGATTAGACTCTGATTGTTTGTGAAATAAACGGACAGTTTCGTCGAATTGATCTATAATTTTAGTTGCTTCTGAAAATAATTGCTTTCCTTCATCAGTTAGATAAATATTACGTCCTTCTCTATTAAATAATTTAACTTGTAATTCTTTTTCGAGTTGCGTTATTTGACGACTTATTGCAGATTGTGCAATTTCCAATTCAAGTGCAGCTTCTGATAAATGCTCTCTTTTTGCGACTTCTATAAAGTATTTTAGTTGTTTGATTTCCATTGTATCCCCCCAAATTCAAAAATGTTCTAATAAATAGAATAATATCATCTATTTTATATATTGAACAGATTGATCAACTACTATATAGTTTACTTACTAATTTAATATTCAGAATTTTTGAAAAAGAGGTGAAGATCATGCTCGAATACAATCAGAAAATTGGCTTATATGATAGTCGCGAGGAACATGATGCATGTGGTATTGGCTTTTATGCCAATATGGATAATAAAAGGAACCATGCTATAGTCGAAAAATCATTGGAGATGCTACGTAGGTTAGATCACCGTGGCGGTCTTGGTGCGGACAGTGTGACAGGTGATGGTGCAGGGATTATGACCGAAGTGCCATACGATTATTTTTCAAAACAAACTGACTTTGATTTGCCTGGAGAAGGTCAATATGCCGTTGGAATGTTTTTTACAAATGAACAAATTGCAGGTTCTCAGCACGAGGCGCAGTTTAATGCACACTTTGAAGCGGAAGGTTTAAGTGTAATTGGTTATAGAGATGTACCTGTAGACATCAATGCAATTGCTTCACATGTTGCCGATACAATGCCTTTTATTCAACAAGTATTCGTGTCATTAAATGATGTTTCACATGTAGAACGTAAATTGTTTTTAGCTCGAAAACAAATTGAAAATTATGCGAATCAGCAACAGCTAGATTTATATTTTACAAGTCTGTCAAACAGAACAATCGTATATAAAGGATGGTTGCGGTCAGATCAAATCAAGGCTTTATATCAAGATTTGAACCATGAATCTTATGTTTCGAAATTAGGACTTGTTCATTCGCGTTTCAGTACAAATACTTTTCCGAGTTGGAAACGTGCACATCCTAATAGATTACTCATGCATAACGGTGAGATTAATACAATTAAAGGTAATGTAAACTGGATGCGCGCTAGACAAGATGAGCTGATCACGACTATTTTTGGTGACGAAAAGGACAAGGTGAAAGAAATTATTGATGAAGATGGCAGTGACTCGGCTATAGTCGATAACGCTTTAGAATTTTTATCGTTAGCTATGGAGCCTGAAAGAGCAGCGATGCTCATGATTCCAGAGCCTTGGTTATATAACAAAGCCAATGATGCGAATGTACGTGCTTTCTATGAGTTTTATAGTTATTTAATGGAACCATGGGATGGACCGACGATGATTTCATTTTGTAATGGAGACAAGATTGGTGCTTTAACTGATAGAAATGGCTTAAGACCAGGACGTTACACAATAACAAAAGATAATTACATTGTTTTTTCATCTGAAGTTGGTGTAGTTGATGTACCCGAAAAGAATGTTGCTTTTAAAGGTCAGTTGAATCCTGGAAAGCTATTACTTGTTGATTTTAACCAACATAAAGTGATTGAAAATAATGAGTTAAAAGCAAACATCGCAGACGAACTACCTTATGAAAGTTGGTTAAATGATTTTAAAGTAGATTTGGATTTAGAAAATGTGACGTATAAATCATCCGAGTGGGATAGTGCAACATTGAATCGATTGCAAAAACAATTTGTCTATACAAAGGAAGAAATGGATAAATACATGACAGAACTGGTTGAAAATAAAAAAGATCCAATCGGAGCAATGGGTTATGATGTACCTATCGCGGTATTAAATGAAAAAAATGAAACACTTTTTAATTATTTCAAGCAATTATTTGCTCAAGTAACGAATCCACCTATTGACGCTTATCGGGAAAAAATTGTCACAAGTGAGTTAGCTTATTTAGGCAGTGAAGGGAATTTGTTAAACCCTGATGCGGACGTATTGAATAGAATTCAATTGAAACGTCCTGTGATGACAGAAGCGCAACTTGAGGAAATTGAGCAGAGTAGATTTAATGTAAGACATCTATCAACTGTTTATAAAGATGATTTAGAAGCAGCATTAGACGCTTTAGGGGGTAAAGCAATACTTGCTGTTAAAGAAGGTAGTGAAATTTTAGTATTAGATGATCGTACACTTGTAACGGAAAATGGTTATGCCATGCCGATATTGCTTGCGGTGAGTCATATTCATCAATTGCTTATCCGAGAAGGTCTACGCATGCGTACGAGTATTGTTGCTTTGTCGGGCGAAACGAGAGAGGTACATCACGTTGCATGCTTATTAGGTTATGGTGCGAATGCGGTAGTACCCTATTTAGCACAACGTACGATTGAACAATTGGTCTTGAGCCAACGTTTAGAAGGGGATATTTATGAAAATGTTCAAACCTACACACATACCTTGTCTGAAGGTGTCATCAAAGTAATGGCTAAGATGGGTATTTCTACAGTTCAAAGTTATCAAGGGGCACAGATATTTGAAGCTGTAGGACTTTCAAATGAAATTGTAGACAAATATTTTACTGGCACCCAGTCGAAATTATCTGGGATAACGATGGAGTTAATTGATAAAGAAAATAAAGCGAGACAAACACCTGAGAGTGAGTACATTGAATCAGGTAGTACGTTCCAATGGCGCAAACAAGGGCAACATCACGCGTTTAATCCAACTTCGATACACTTATTACAACATGCATGTCGCTTAAATGATTATGAAAAATTCAAAGCATTTTCAAATGAAGTTAATCACAAGCGCACAGATCATATTCGCCATTTGATGGAATTTAAAAAGCAGAAATCCATAGATATCGATAAAGTTGAACCTGCGAGTAATATTGTGCAACGTTTCAATACTGGAGCGATGAGTTATGGTTCGATTTCAGAAGAGGCACATCAAACGCTTGCAGAAGCAATGAATCAAATGGGCGGTAAAAGTAATAGTGGTGAAGGCGGCGAAAATCCTGAACGTTTTGTGATAGATGAAGCAGGTAGAAATCGTTCAAGTGCTATTAAACAAGTTGCTTCAGGTCGCTTTGGAGTAACGAGTGATTACTTACAACATGCAAAAGAAATACAAATTAAAGTTGCGCAAGGCGCTAAACCAGGGGAAGGCGGACAATTACCAGGTACGAAAGTATATCCGTGGATTGCGGAAGTAAGGGGTTCTACACCAGGTATTGGCTTAATATCACCACCGCCACATCACGATATTTATTCAATAGAAGATTTAGCACAATTAATCCACGATTTAAAAAATGCCAATAAAGATGCAAATATTACAGTGAAACTTGTCTCTAAAACAGGTGTCGGTACGATTGCGGCAGGTGTCGCGAAAGCATACGCTGATAAAATCGTAATCAGTGGCTACGATGGTGGTACAGGTGCATCACCTAAAACAAGCATTCAACATGCAGGCGTGCCATGGGAAATTGGACTATCAGAGACGCATCAAACTTTAATGATGAACGGCTTAAGATCAAGAGTGAAAGTGGAAACAGATGGCAAACTACTTACAGGTAAAGATGTCGCTTACGCATGTGCGTTAGGTGCTGAAGAATTTGGTTTTGCCACTGCACCATTAGTAGTTATGGGATGTATTATGATGCGTGTATGTCATAAAGACACATGTCCAGTAGGTATCGCTACACAGAACCAAGATCTACGCGCGTTATTCAATGGCAGAGCAGACCATGTAGTTAACTTCATGCATTTTGTAGCGGAAGAAGTAAGAGAAATATTAGCTGAACTCGGTTTGAAATCAGTCGATGAATTAGTAGGGAGAACGGATTTATTACAACGAAGTAGCCAGTTATCAACACGTCGCTCTAAAGCAGCTACTATGAATGTTGAAGCGTTGTTGTATCAACATGAAGGTGACAGATTTAATAAAATAAAACAAAATCATCATCTTGATGAAGGATTTGATTTAACAAGATTGTATCCTGACGCACGAACGGCTATTGAAAAAGGTGAAGCATTTACAAGTAAATATAAATTGAAAAATGAACAAAGAGATGTAGGTGTGATCACTGGTAGTGCAATTACTAAGATTCATGGACCTGAAGGTTTACCTGAAGATACGATTTATGCACAAACACAGGGTCATGGTGGACAAAGCTTAGCGGCATATACGCCTAGTGGATTAACGATACATCATACAGGTGATTCAAATGATTACGTTGGTAAAGGGTTATCTGGCGGTAAGATTATTGTGAAAGCGCCGAATAAACACCGTGAGAATGAAATTATTATTGGTAATGTTTGTTTTTACGGTGCATCACATGGTAAAGCGTACATTAATGGTAAGGCAGGAGAACGTTTCTGTATCCGTAATAGTGGTGTGCAAGCAGTTGTCGAAGGTATTGGCGACCACGGGCTTGAATATATGACTGGCGGACGTGTCGTTATACTTGGAGATGTAGGTAAAAACTTTGGCCAAGGTATGAGTGGTGGTGTGAGTTACATTTTCCCATCAGACGTTGAAGCTTTTAAAAAAGAACATAAATTAGATAGTCTGGATTTCGATACGATTAGTGTAAAAGCAGAGCGTGAAATTTTGAACGATATGCTACAAGCTCATGTTAAATATACACAGAGCACAAAAGCACAAGCTATTTTAAATGATTTTGAAAATGTGGCACACAAAGTAGTCAAAGTAGTTCCGAAAGATTATAAATTGATGATGCAAAAAATAGAATTACAAAAACGTGATTCGAGTGAGTTAGATGAAGCTTTGTTGAATGCATTTAATGATAAACGTACAAGCTTAGCATCAGAACAACAGCAGACTGCGGTATATTAACCATAAAGGGGGATTTGTCATGGGCGAATTCAAAGGATTTATGAATTATGACAAACAGCAATTAGATGAATTGTCATTGGTTGAACGTATAAGTAATCACGATGCCTTTCAACAGAGGTTTACGAAAGATGAAGCAGCAGAACAAGGTGCACGTTGTATGGATTGTGGGACCCCGTTTTGCCAAACGGGAGAACCTCATGGAAAAGAAACAATTGGTTGCCCCATTGGGAATTATATTCCGGAATGGAATGATCTCGTTTATAGAAAAGATTTTAAAACAGCATATGAACGCTTGAGCGAGACAAATAACTTTCCAGAATTTACGGGGCGCGTTTGTCCTGCGCCTTGCGAACATTCATGTGTGATGAAAATTAATCGTGAATCTGTGGCTATCAAAGGTATTGAGCGCACTATTATTGATGAAGCTTATGAAAATGGCTGGGTTAAACCAACAAAGCCTAAGCAACGTCAATCTGAAACAGTAGCAATCGTCGGCAGTGGTCCAGCTGGGTTGACAGCGGCAGATGAATTAAATAAACTAGGATACAAAGTAACAGTATATGAACGTGCACATGAAGCGGGTGGGCTTCTAATGTATGGTATTCCTAATATGAAATTAGATAAAGATGTCGTACGTCGTAGAATTGAAGTGATGAAACAATCAGGTATTGAGTTTATGACAGATACAGAAATTGGTGTAGACGTGAGTCGTGATGAATTAAATGAACGACACGATGCAATTATACTTTGTACAGGTTCACAAAATGCGAGAGATTTACCATTGGAAGGGCGCATGGGATTTGGAATTCACTTTGCAATGGATTATTTAACTGAACAAGGGCAATTTTTAAATGGAGAAATTAACGAACCTGAAATTTCGGCTAAAGGGAAAAATGTTATTGTGATTGGTGCTGGTGATACAGGTGCTGACTGTGTAGCGACAGCACTGCGTGAAAATTGTAAGTCTATCGTTCAATTTAATAAATACACAAAGCAGCCAGAAGAGATTACATTTGATGAGAACACATACTGGCCATTAGCAATGCCTGTATTCAAGATGGACTACGCGCATAAAGAATATGAGTCGCGTTTTGGTTTTGAACCACGTGCATATGGCGTACAGACGATGCGTTACGATGTTGATCGTATCGGCAATGTAAAAGGTGTTTATACTCAAATACTTGAAGAAACAGAAGATGGCATGGTCGTGGTGGATGGTACAGAACGTCACTGGCCAGCAGACCTAGTCTTATTGTCTATCGGTTTTGTCGGTACAGAAACGACCGTGCCTCATGCTTTCGATATTCAAACCAAACGTAATAAAATTGTGGCTGATAATAAAGATTTCAGAACGAATCAACCACATATATTTGCAGCGGGCGATGCGAGAAGGGGGCAGAGCCTTGTGGTTTGGGCTATTCAAGAAGGAAGAGCTGTAGCAGATTCAGTAGATGCTTACTTAAAAGAAAAAGCGTTGGTATAGTGCTGAAATTTTAATTGACTTTTGAAACGGGCTATAATATTATAAATAATGTATTTATTTGGAGGAATACCCAAGCCCGGCTGAAGGGATCGGTCTTGAAAACCGACAGGGGCTTAACGGCCCGCGGGGGTTCGAATCCCTCTTCCTCCGCCATAATATTATAAAACTAAGACTAATAAATAGAGTAGACAAGTAATCAATCGTGTATTGAGTACTTGTCTTTTTTATTTGTCGTTTTAGGGTATTGTATAATAATTAAATGGATTTATTGAAATTATTATACAAAAACATGAAAATAACATTATTTTTTCAAATTAACATGAAAGCCTTTACAAAACTTGTCTATACAAGTTATACTTTCAGTGATGTTAAAAGAAAAAGGGAGTGAATCATCATGGCAGTTAAAAAGAAAGATGTGCAAGATATAGTCGAAGCTATTGGGGGCAAAGACAACTTGGACACAGCAACACACTGTGTAACGCGTTTGCGACTTGTCTTGAAAGATGATGATAAAGTAGATAAGGATCGATTGGGTGATAATGATTTAGTAAAAGGACAATTCAAAGCTGATAACCAGTATCAAATTGTCATTGGTCCAGGCACAGTCGATGAAGTTTACAAACAATTTATTGAAGAAACAGGTGTAGGTGAAGCGTCAAAAGATGACGCGAAAGCTGCAGCGGCTAAAAAGGGTAATCCGGTCCAAAGATTGATTAAATTGTTGGGGGACATATTTATTCCAATCTTACCGGCAATTGTTACTGCTGGTTTACTTATGGGGATTAATAATTTACTTACGATGGAAGGGCTATTTGGTCCTAAACCGTTAGTAGAACAATTTCCTCAACTTGGAGATATCTCTAATATTATCAATGTAATTGCAAGTACAGCATTCATATTCTTACCAGCATTAATTGGTTGGAGTAGTATGCGCGTGTTTGGTGGGAGTCAAATACTTGGTCTAGTACTAGGCTTAATTTTAATGAATCCACAACTAGCTTCACAATATGATATTGCTAGTGGTAATATTCCTACTTGGGATATTTTCGGTTTAGAAATTAAGCAATTGAACTATGAAGGACAAGTGTTGCCGATTTTACTTGCAGCTTATGTATTAGCTCAAATTGAGAAGTTCTTAAATAAATATATTCATGATTCAATTAAAATGTTAGTTGTAGGTCCGGTAGCGCTACTGATTACAGGTTTCTTAGCATTTATAGTTATTGGGCCAGTTGCATTATGGCTTGGTACAGGAATTACAGAAGGCGTGACATTTGTCTTTGAACATGCTGGTTGGTTAGGTGGCGCACTTTATGGTCTGTTCTATGCACCACTCGTTATCACAGGTTTACATCATATGTTCTTAGCGGTAGATTTCCAATTAATGGGAAGTAGTCTTGGCGGCACATACCTATGGCCAATTCTTGCAATATCTAACATTTGCCAAGGGTCAGCAGCATTTGGCGCATGGTTTGTCTATAGAAGACGTAAAATGGGCAAAGAACAAGGTCTTGCTATGACTTCAGGTATTTCAGGTTTCTTAGGTGTAACAGAGCCAGCATTATTCGGGGTGAACTTACCACTAAAATATCCATTTCTAGCAGCGATTTCAACATCTTGTGTGATAGGTGGTATTATAGGTGCAAGTCGTGTGCTAGGTAGCGTAGGCGTAGGCGGCGTGCCAGCTATTATTTCTATCCAAAAGGATTTCTGGTTAATATATGCTATTTGTACTCTTTTAGCAATTGTCGTACCAGCAATTTTAACTGTTGTTCTATCAAGATTTAGTAAAGAAGAAACAAAAGAAATGGTTGAAAAATAATTTAAGTTATATAGATAAGTACAATTAAACTCGCTAAAATTCATTAGCGAGTTTCTTTTTGAAAACAGTAAAAGAAAAGGTGGTAATTGTTATGGCACATAATGATTGGAGAAAATCAGTTGTTTATCAAATTTATCCAAAATCATTTAATGATACAACAGGTAATGGAGAAGGTGATTTACAAGGTATTATTGAAAAACTAGATTATTTACAATATCTAGGTGTAGATTACATTTGGTTAACACCAGTATATGAATCGCCAATGAACGATAATGGTTATGATATTAGTAACTATTACAAAATTAATGAAAAATTTGGAACAATAGAAGATCTTGAAACATTAGTAAGTGAAGCGCATAAGCGTGATTTAAAAGTTATGATGGATATTGTAATTAATCATACCTCTACAAAACATGAATGGTTTAAACAAGCATATGCAGATAAAGAAAGTCCTTATAGAGATTATTACTTCTTTAGACGATCAGCAGATAATCAACCACCAACAAACTGGGAGTCAAAATTTGGTGGTAATGCATGGAAATATGATAAAAAAACAAATGAATATTATTTGCACCTATTCGACGTTACTCAAGCTGATTTAAATTGGGATAATCCTGAGGTGCGAGATGCTTTATATGACATTGTTAACCATTGGATTAGTTTTGGTGTAGATGGATTTAGATTTGATGTGCTTAATTTGATTTCTAAAGGTGAGTTTAAAGACTCTGAAAAAATCGGCAAAGAGTTTTATACAGATGGACCACGCGTACATGAATATGTACATGAGATGAATCGTCGTACGTTTGGAGACAAAGACATAATGACGGTTGGTGAAATGTCCTCAACTACAATAGATCACTGTATTAAATATACGAATACTAAGCGCCAAGAATTAAGTAGTGTCTTTAATTTCCATCATTTAAAAGTAGATTATGCCGATGGTGAAAAATGGACGAATGCTAAATTAGATTTCCATAAATTAAAAGATATACTTATGGAATGGCAACTTGGTATATATGAAGGGGGCGGTTGGAACGCAATATTCTGGTGTAACCATGACCAGCCTCGTGTTGTTTCTCGTTTTGGTGATGACTCGTCTGAACAAATGCGTAAACAAAGTGCTAAGATGTTAGCTACTGTACTGCATATGTTACAAGGCACGCCTTATATTTTCCAAGGTGAAGAAATCGGTATGACAAATCCAGATTTTGAAAACATTGACCAGTATCGTGATGTTGAATCTTTAAATGCTTATCAAAATATGAAAGATGCAGGTTATAAAGAAGAAGAAATTATTACTATATTAGGGCAAAAATCTCGCGATACTTCAAGAACACCAGTTCAATGGACTGATACAGAGAACGCGGGCTTTACTACTGGTACTCCATGGATTGATGTTCCAAATAATTTTGATAAAATCAATGTTGAAGCGGCTATTAAAGATGAATCATCTATATTGCACACTTATAGACATTTGATTCAATTACGTCATGAACACGATATTATTACGTATGGGAGTATAGTACCTTTATATATGGAGCATAATGAGTTGTTTGTTTATAAACGCCATTACAATGATGAAACGTGGCTTGTTATTGCAAACTTTTCAAATGAACAAGTAACGATTCCAGAAGATTTAGCTATTGAGGGAGAAATTATTATCCAACATGGTGAAGTAACAAATGAATTAATTGATGGATTTGGCGCAATTGTAATTGCACAATAATTTAGAAAAGGGCAGTGAGTGAGCGCGCATGACACAGAAAAAATTTATTACGATATATGAAACAATACGTACAGACATCATAGAGTCACGCATATCGTATGGCACTCAATTGCCATCTGAGCATGAGTTAGTAGAAACCTATAGTGCCTCTCGTGAAACAGTACGTAAAGCACTGAACTTATTAGTGAGAGACGGTATGATTCAGAAGATTCGCGGCAAAGGTTCGGTTGTTATCTATCAAGGCTTAACAGAATTTCCTTTTGCAGATTTAACCAGTTTTAGAGAAGTTCAACAAGGATTAGGCTTGCGACATGAAACTGACGTCAAGGTGTTTAAAAAGATAACTGCGGGTGAAGTTCCTAAAGTACAAAAGGCCTTGAATGTTCGACAAGGAACAGTATTGTGGCATATCGTTCGAATTAGAAAAATAGAAGACAGAGTAAAGATTATAGATGAAGATTACTTAATAGAAGCAATTGTCCCGAACCTTACTACGGAGATTGCTAAAGCATCACTATATGAGTATATAGAAGATATATTAGGTTTAGAAATTAGCTACTCTAATAAGTCGATTACGTTTGAGGGCTTCGGAGAAAGAGAACAAGAAATATTTGGCGATGTGGTACCACCATATACGGCAACAGTTCGAGGCATTGTACATTTGAAAGATACTACAATATTCCAATATAATGTTTCGAAACACTTAGCTACAGAGTTTAAATTCAATGATTTTTCTAGACGTCACAAAAGGTAATATATTTTATCGTAAAAATGACTAAAATGTGATTTATATAATGAAGATATAGTATCCAGGATAGGTTATACTTGCAATCAGTTGTTAAATTATAGTATGATATATTTTGCCGTGCTAAGTGGGGAGGTAGCGGTTCCCTGTACTCGAAATCCGCTTTACGCGAGACTGAATTCCTTTGCTAAGGGTGTGTTTTTGTGAAGTCTGCCCAAAGCACGTAGTGTTTGAAGATCTCGGTCCTATGCAATATGAACCCACGAACCATGTCAGGTCCTGACGGAAGCAGCATTAAGTGGATTATCGTATGTGCCGTAGGGTTGCCGAGATTTAGCTAACGACTTTGGTTACGTTTGTGATACACATTCGAAGTGAAGGTGCACGGTTTTAATTTTTTAAAGAATGAAATAAACTTATATAAATACTGAGCGACGTATCTTTTGATAGCAGTCGCTCTTTTTTTATATTAAAATATAAGGAATACTTTGATAGGATGTTGGTATCGTTTAAAACTTCTCACAAAGCCGATGTTGTTGAGTCAAAGTTTGGAAATTAAACGTTACAAGGGGGATGTCGATGCAAATATACTTAAGTACTTTAACTGAAAATGATTATGATACAAGTTTAGAAACAATAAAATCTGCGTTTGAAGATATCGCTGAGTCACAGCATGATGAGCAAGCGTTAGTTGTGAAATTGAGAAAAACTTTAGAATATAACTATGAATTAGAAGTTGTCGCGAAAAATGATGACGGCGAAGTAATCGGTCATATTTTGTTATCAGAAATCCAAATCGTTAATGAAGAAACAAGTTTTACTGCATTAGCATTAGCGCCACTATCTGTTTTACCAGCATATAGAAATATGGGGTTGGGAAAAGCACTCGTGCAAGCAGCAGAAGAGAGAGCAAAAGCGCAAGGTTATACAACGATTATTGTCTTAGGAGCTACGGAGTATTACAGCAAATTAGGTTATGAAGAAGCGGAACAATACCATATATACAGTCCGTTTGATTTACCTTCGAAAAATTTTATGGTCAAATTCCTTTGGGAACAACTAACGGAGCAACCTAATGGAAAAGTGGTTTATCCAGAATCTTTTAATTGATATTCAAAGTATAAAGTACAATGCTATAATAGTTGATGAATGCTATTGGAGGTGCGAAAGTGAATTATCAAGCTTTATATAGAATGTTCCGACCGCAAAGCTTTGAAGATGTTGTGGGTCAGGAGCATGTAACTAAGACACTACGTAATGCGATTGCTAAAAGTAAACAATCTCATGCTTATATATTTAGCGGGCCTAGAGGAACAGGTAAAACGAGTATTGCAAAAGTGTTCGCAAAAGCCATAAACTGTCTTGAACGTACCGATGGTGAACCTTGTAATGAATGTGCAATATGTAAGGGAATCACGCGTGGAACGAATTCAGATGTCATTGAAATTGATGCAGCAAGTAATAACGGTGTAGATGAAATAAGAAACATTAGAGATAAAGTTAAATATGCACCTAGTGAATCGAAATTCAAAGTATATATTATAGATGAGGTACACATGCTAACAACGGGTGCTTTTAACGCGTTGCTTAAAACGTTAGAAGAGCCACCAGCACATGCAATATTTATATTAGCGACGACAGAACCTCACAAAATACCCCCGACGATTATTTCAAGATCACAAAGGTTTGATTTTAAAGCAATTAGTGAAGATGAAATTGTTGAACGTTTAAAGTTTGTAGCAAATTCGCAAGAAATTGAATACGATACTGCTGCATTGGAATTTATTGCGAAAGCGTCAGAAGGCGGTATGCGTGATGCGTTAAGTATCATGGATCAAGCCATTGCTTTTGGAGATGAGCACCTCACGTTACAAGATGCACTGAACGTAACTGGTAGTGTAGATGCTAGTGCCTTAAATGAATTACTGAAAGAAGTAGTTCAAGGAGATGTGAAAAGTGCTTTTTCAACTTACCACCAATTCATATCACAAGGGAAAGAAGTCAATCGTTTGATTAACGATATGATTTATTTTGTGAGAGATACGATAATGAATAAGACTTCTAATGTAGAAACTGAATATGATGCATTAATGCATTTTGATTTAGATGTTCTTTATAAAATGATTGATATCATCAATGATACACTCGTTTCGATTCGATTCAGTGTAAATCAAAGTGTACATTTCGAAGTATTACTAGTTAAAATCGCTGAAATGATAAAAGAAAAACCCGAGAGCGTTCAAACAGTAGCGACTACAGGTATTGCAACAGAACCTAATAATGACGTTCTGTTGCAAAGAATGGAACAGTTAGAAAGTGAATTGAAGACTATAAAAGCGCAAGGTGTGACTACGAGCAACACGCCTCAACAAACTAAACGAACTACCAACAAAGGTGGGCAGTCTAAGAACACTTTTTCTATGCAACAAATTGCTAAAGTATTAGACAAAGCCAATAAAGATGATATTAAGCAATTGAAAGACCATTGGGAAGAGGTCATTAATCACGCGAAAAGCAATGATATGAAATCGTTAGTGAGCCTCTTGCAAAATTCAGAACCAGTTGCAGCAAGTGAAACGCACGTTCTGATTAAGTTTGAAGAAGAAATACACTGTGAAATTGTTAATAAAGATGATGAAAAACGAGAGAATATTGAGAATGTTGTTTGTAAAATCATCGATAAAACAGTCAAAGTTGTAGGTGTGCCTGCCGATCAATGGATGAAAGTTAGAACGGAATATCTACAAAATAGAAAGAGTAGCACAGCAACAGAAGGTGAAAGTAATAGCCAATCCTCTACTCCGGAAGTAACGGAAGAAGTTGACGTTGTTCAAAAAGCTAAAGATTTATTTGGTGAGAGTACTGTAAATGTAATAGATGAAGAGTGATACATGACAATGAATAAAAAGGCATGTATAATGAAACGAAAGAATAATCATAAAAATGATATAGAAGATTCAAGGAGGAAAAATTTATGCGCGGTGGCGGAAATATGCAACAAATGATGAAACAAATGCAAAAAATGCAAAAGAAAATGGGCGAAGAGCAAGAGAAATTAAAAGAAGAGAAAGTACAAGGTACAGCTGGTGGTGGCATGGTTACTGTAACGGTATCAGGTCATAAAGAAGTACTAGATGTAGAAATAAAAGAAGAAGCGGTAGATCCAGACGATATTGAAATGTTACAAGACTTAGTGATTGCTGCAACGAATGAAGCAATGAATAAAGCTGATGAACTTACACAAGAACGCTTAGGCAAGCACACTCAAGGCTTAAACATTCCTGGAATGTGATCATATGCACTATCCTGAACCGATTTCAAAACTTATTGACAGTTTCATGAAACTGCCAGGCATTGGGCCGAAGACCGCTCAACGTCTGGCGTTTCATGTATTAGATATGAAAGAAGACGATGTTGTCCAATTTGCTAAATCTTTAGTGGATGTTAAACGAGAACTTACCTATTGTAGTGAATGTGGACATATAACTGAACAAGATCCATGTTACATTTGCCAAGATAAACAGAGAGATCGCACAATTATTTGTGTAGTTGAAGATGATAAAGATGTCATTGCTATGGAGAAGATGCGTGAATATAAAGGTTTATATCACGTGTTACATGGCTCTATTTCTCCAATGGATGGTATTGGACCAGAGGATATTAATATACCGAGTTTAATTAATCGTTTGAAAGATGAAGAAGTTAAAGAGCTTATCTTAGCGATGAACCCAAACCTAGAAGGTGAATCTACAGCGATGTATATCTCGAGGTTAGTAAAACCGATTGGTGTTACTGTAACGAGATTAGCTCAAGGTCTTTCTGTAGGTGGCGATTTAGAATACGCTGATGAAGTTACATTGTCGAAAGCGATTATGGGCCGAACAGAGATGTAGTATATTATTAAACATATATATGAATGATTAAAGCTACCTATATAGGTAGCTTTAATCATTTGTAAATAAAATTAAAAATATGTAAAAGAATTTAAAGTACGCGTAACAAGTGTGTTCCAATGGTTTGAAGATAGATTTCAGATGTTTACTGGTTATAAAACGAACTTTAATATGAATTATTATAATAAAGTATGCTTATTAGTGTTCAGAGGTTGTTGTGAGCCGGTTAGAGTGTAAATTTTATAGTTGTTAAAAGGTTTTTATGCGTGTATAGTATTACTAGTCGAGCGAAACAACATGACAAACACAAAAAAAGAAATACGAAACACAACGAAAATTAATTTTAAAAAGTTATTGACTTTTCAAGTTATAACCTGTAGAATTAAGTCTTGTGATTAAGAAATGAACATTGAAAACTGAATTGCAATATGTCAACGTTAATTCCGAACACAACATTAAATTGTTGGTTCAAACGTGTTAGAGATAACACACAAATTAGTATTTTATGAGCTAATCAAACATCATAATTCATTTATGGAGAGTTTGATCCTGGCTCAGGATGAACGCTGGCGGCGTGCCTAATACATGCAAGTCGAGCGAACGGATAAGGAGCTTGCTCCTTTGAAGTTAGCGGCGGACGGGTGAGTAACACGTGGGTAACCTACCTATAAGACTGGAATAACTTCGGGAAACCGGAGCTAATGCCGGATAACATTTGGAACCGCATGGTTCTAAAGTAAAAGATGGTTTTGCTATCACTTATAGATGGACCCGCGCCGTATTAGCTAGTTGGTAAGGTAACGGCTTACCAAGGCAACGATACGTAGCCGACCTGAGAGGGTGATCGGCCACACTGGAACTGAGACACGGTCCAGACTCCTACGGGAGGCAGCAGTAGGGAATCTTCCGCAATGGACGAAAGTCTGACGGAGCAACGCCGCGTGAGTGATGAAGGTTTTCGGATCGTAAAACTCTGTTATTAGGGAAGAACAAATGTGTAAGTAACTGTGCACATCTTGACGGTACCTAATCAGAAAGCCACGGCTAACTACGTGCCAGCAGCCGCGGTAATACGTAGGTGGCAAGCGTTATCCGGAATTATTGGGCGTAAAGCGCGCGTAGGCGGTTTCTTAAGTCTGATGTGAAAGCCCACGGCTCAACCGTGGAGGGTCATTGGAAACTGGGAAACTTGAGTACAGAAGAGGAAAGTGGAATTCCATGTGTAGCGGTGAAATGCGCAGAGATATGGAGGAACACCAGTGGCGAAGGCGACTTTCTGGTCTGTAACTGACGCTGATGTGCGAAAGCGTGGGGATCAAACAGGATTAGATACCCTGGTAGTCCACGCCGTAAACGATGAGTGCTAAGTGTTAGGGGGTTTCCGCCCCTTAGTGCTGCAGCTAACGCATTAAGCACTCCGCCTGGGGAGTACGACCGCAAGGTTGAAACTCAAAGGAATTGACGGGGACCCGCACAAGCGGTGGAGCATGTGGTTTAATTCGAAGCAACGCGAAGAACCTTACCAAATCTTGACATCCTTTGAAAACTCTAGAGATAGAGCCTTCCCCTTCGGGGGACAAAGTGACAGGTGGTGCATGGTTGTCGTCAGCTCGTGTCGTGAGATGTTGGGTTAAGTCCCGCAACGAGCGCAACCCTTAAACTTAGTTGCCAGCATTTAGTTGGGCACTCTAGGTTGACTGCCGGTGACAAACCGGAGGAAGGTGGGGATGACGTCAAATCATCATGCCCCTTATGATTTGGGCTACACACGTGCTACAATGGACAATACAAAGGGCAGCTAAACCGCGAGGTCATGCAAATCCCATAAAGTTGTTCTCAGTTCGGATTGTAGTCTGCAACTCGACTACATGAAGCTGGAATCGCTAGTAATCGTAGATCAGCATGCTACGGTGAATACGTTCCCGGGTCTTGTACACACCGCCCGTCACACCACGAGAGTTTGTAACACCCGAAGCCGGTGGAGTAACCATTTATGGAGCTAGCCGTCGAAGGTGGGACAAATGATTGGGGTGAAGTCGTAACAAGGTAGCCGTATCGGAAGGTGCGGCTGGATCACCTCCTTTCTAAGGATATATTCGGAACATCTTCCTTGAGAAGATGAAGAGGAACGACATTGACATATTGCATTCAGTTTTGAATGCTCATTACGAGTATTCATTGCGTTATTTTGTACATTGAAAACTAGATATGTAAGTAAAATTTATGATTTTACCAAGCAAAACCGAGTGAATTAGAGTTTTAAAAAGCTTGAATTCAAAAAAATAGAAATAATCGCTAGTGTTCGAAAGAACACTCACAGATTAATAACATTTTAGGTTTTCAACCGATTTTATCGTGTTGAAGGTCGAAAAGATTAAGTTATTAAGGGCGCACGGTGGATGCCTTGGCACTAGAAGCCTACGAAGGACGTTACTAACGACGATATGCTTTGGGGAGCTGTAAGTAAGCTTTGATCCAGAGATTTCCGAATGGGGAAACCCAGCACGAGTTATGTCGTGTTATCGATATGTGAATACATAGCATATCTGAAGGCAGACGCAGGGAACTGAAACATCTTAGTACCCGCAGGAAGAGAAAGAAAAATCGATTCCCTGAGTAGCGGCGAGCGAAACGGGAAGAGCCCAAACCAACGAGCTTGCTTGTTGGGGTTGTAGGACACTCTATACGGAGTTACAAAAGAACAAATTAGACGAATCATCTGGAAAGATGAATCAAAGAAGGTAATAATCCTGTAGTCGAAAGTTTGTTCACTCTTGAGTGGATCCTGAGTACGACGGAACACGAGAAATTCCGTCGGAATCCGGGAGGACCATCTCCCAAGGCTAAATACTCTCTAGTGACCGATAGTGAACCAGTACCGTGAGGGAAAGGTGAAAAGTACCCCGGAAGGGGAGTGAAATAGAACTTGAAACCGTGTGCTTACAAGTAGTCAGAGCCCGTTAATGGGTGATGGCGTGCCTTTTGTAGAATGAACCGGCGAGTTACGATTTGATGCAAGGTTAAGCAGTTAATGTGGAGCCGTAGCGAAAGCGAGTCTGAATAGGGCGTTGAGTATTTGGTCGTAGACCCGAAACCAGGTGATCTACCCATGACCAGGCTGAAGTTCAGGTAACACTGAATGGAGGGCCGAACCGACTTACGTTGAAAAGTGAGCGGATGAGTTGTGGGTAGCGGAGAAATTCCAATCGAACCTGGAGATAGCTGGTTCTCTCCGAAATAGCTTTAGGGCTAGCCTTAAGTAATGATTATTGGAGGTAGAGCACTGTTTGGACGAGGGGCCCTTATCGGGTTACCGAATTCAGACAAACTCCGAATGCCAATCAATTTTATCTTAGGAGTTAGAACGCGGGTGATAAGGTCCGTGTTCGAAAGGGAAACAGCCCAGACCACCAGCTAAGGTCCCAAAATATATGTTAAGTGGAAAAGGATGTGGCGTTGCCCAGACAACTAGTATGTTGGCTTAGAAGCAGCCATCATTTAAAGAGTGCGTAATAGCTCACTAGTCGAGTGACACTGCGCCGAAAATGTACCGGGGCTAAACATATTACCGAAGCTGTGGATTGTCCGTAAGGACAGTGGTAGGAGAGCGTTCTAAGGGCGTTGAAGCATGATCGCAAGGACATGTGGAGCGCTTAGAAGTGAGAATGCCGGTGTGAGTAGCGAAAGACGGGTGAGAATCCCGTCCACCGATTGACTAAGGTTTCCAGAGGAAGGCTCGTCCGCTCTGGGTTAGTCGGGTCCTAAGCTGAGGCCGATAGGCGTAGGCGATGGATAACAGGTTGATATTCCTGTACCACCAAATTTCGTTTTAAGCGATGGGGGGACGCAGTAGGATAGGCGAAGCGTACTATTGGATTGTACGTCCAAGCAATGAGACTGAGTGTTAGGCAAATCCGGCACTCTTAAGGTCAAGTTGTGATGGGGAGAGGAAATTGTTTCCTCGAGTCGTTGATTTCACACTGCCAAGAAAAGCCTCTAGCTAGAATTTTGGTGCCCGTACCGCAAACCGACACAGGTAGTCAAGATGAGAATTCTAAGGTGAGCGAGCGAACTCTCGTTAAGGAACTCGGCAAAATGACCCCGTAACTTCGGGAGAAGGGGTGCTCTTTAGGGTTAACGCCCAGGAGAGCCGCAGTGAATAGGCCCAAGCGACTGTTTATCAAAAACACAGGTCTCTGCTAAACCGTAAGGTGATGTATAGGGGCTGACGCCTGCCCGGTGCTGGAAGGTTAAGAGGAGTGGTTAGCTTCGGCGAAGCTACGAATCGAAGCCCCAGTAAACGGCGGCCGTAACTATAACGGTCCTAAGGTAGCGAAATTCCTTGTCGGGTAAGTTCCGACCCGCACGAAAGGCGTAACGATTTGGGCACTGTCTCAACGAGAGACTCGGTGAAATCATAGTACCTGTGAAGATGCAGGTTACCCGCGACAGGACGGAAAGACCCCGTGGAGCTTTACTGTAGTCTGATATTGAAATTCGGTACAACTTGTACAGGATAGGTAGGAGCCTTTGAAACGTGAGCGCCAGCTTACGTCGAGGCGTTGGTGGGATACTACCCTTGCTGTGTTGGATTTCTAACCCGCACCATTTATCATGGTGGGAGACAGTGTCAGATGGACAGTTTGACTGGGGCGGTCGCCTCCTAAAGAGTAACGGAGGCGCTCAAAGGTTTCCTCAGAATGGTTGGAAATCATTCATAGAGTGTAAAGGCATAAGGAAGCTTGACTGCGAGACTTACAAGTCGAGCAGGGTCGAAAGACGGACTTAGTGATCCGGTGGTTCCGCATGGAAGGGCCATCGCTCAACGGATAAAAGCTACCCCGGGGATAACAGGCTTATCTCCCCCAAGAGTTCACATCGACGGGGAGGTTTGGCACCTCGATGTCGGCTCATCGCATCCTGGGGCTGTAGTCGGTCCCAAGGGTTGGGCTGTTCGCCCATTAAAGCGGTACGCGAGCTGGGTTCAGAACGTCGTGAGACAGTTCGGTCCCTATCCGTCGTGGGCGCAGGAAATTTGAGAGGAGCTGTCCTTAGTACGAGAGGACCGGGATGGACATACCTCTGGTGTACCAGTTGTCGTGCCAACGGCATCGCTGGGTAGCTATGTATGGACGGGATAAGTGCTGAAAGCATCTAAGCATGAAGCCCCCCTCAAGATGAGATTTCCCAACTTCGGTTATAAGATCCCTCAAAGATGATGAGGTTAATAGGTTCGAGGTGGAAGCATAGCGATATGTGGAGCTGACGAATACTAATCGATCGAAGACTTAATCAAATTTAAAAGTGTTTTGTTTGGCATTATCAAATTTTACTTACTATCTAGTTTTGAATGTATAATTTTTTATACAGTTCATTGTCTGGTGACAATGGCAAGGAGGTCACACCTGTTCCCATGCCGAACACAGTAGTTAAGCTCCTTAGCGCCGATGGTAGTCGGACTTACGTTCCGCAAGAGTAGGACGTTGCCAGGCAATTAGGGACCCGAAAGGGTCTCTTTTTTTATGCGCAAAAGGAGCTTAACTTCCAAAAATAGCTGGTTTAAGCCATGAGCACATAAGCTGAAGCTCATGTGTAAGAGTTACTAACCTCAATAAATTGAAAAGTAGAGTTTTTACAGTCAGCGTCATAAGGTACGAGAAGTCGAGACTGAGAGGTTTCTTTTTTATGCAAAAAATAGTGTGGATCTCGTTCCAAGAGATATGAGAATAATTTAAGGATTACAAGAGCACCAGCTCTTGTATAAGAACTACTAATTTCGCAAGCGAAAAAGTGGTTCTTTATAAATTAAAAAGTGGTAGTTTATAGGAATAAAAGAGTTGAAGATTATATTAAACGTGATTTATTTTTGGTTTAGTTAAATAAAGTGTTCAAAAGTTCTAGTTAATGTTTAGTATTTGCTTAATTTACTACTGCATACAGTAAAAAATTTTCGATTATATTATTCAAAATGGCCTGTTAATATACAACTTTTCAACTGGTATAAGAAGTAGGGTGTCATTCCTTTTTGTATGGAATTTCCTTTTGTGAATTTTTAATGCGCAAATATGAATTTATTTAATAGTTCTGATATTCAGAAAATCAAAGACATAGGTTATTTTTACTTGATCTATAGTTTTTAGAAGAATAATTACACCAATATTTTTGGAATTTTTACGTTTATCATTTGGAAGAAATAGAATATATAAATTATAAATTAGAGAATTAGTTTGAAAAACACAGTGAGCAACGATAAAAGAATAGTGAATAATTTTCCGAATAGAGTGATATATAGCTATTTTAGAAAGGGATTAAGCTTCCTTATATTTTGATTTTCTGCATTGAAAGAACTGTAGTTACTAGAGATTCGTCTATAATATAGCCTTAATGAATTATATTTGTTTAATAAATGTAAGTTTTGTAGCGATAGTGTAAATTTTACTGTTGTTAAAAGGTTTTTATGCGTGTATAGTATTACTAGTCGAGCGAAACAACACGACAAACACAAAAAGAAATACGAAACACAACGAAAATTAATTTTAAAAAGTTATTGACTTTTCAAGTTATAACCTGTAGAATTAAGTCTTGTGATTAAGAAATGAACATTGAAAACTGAATTGCAATATGTCAACGTTAATTCCGAACACAACATTAAATTGTTGGTTCAAACGTGTTAGAGATAACACACAAATTAGTATTTTATGAGCTAATCAAACATCATAATTCATTTATGGAGAGTTTGATCCTGGCTCAGGATGAACGCTGGCGGCGTGCCTAATACATGCAAGTCGAGCGAACGGATAAGGAGCTTGCTCCTTTGAAGTTAGCGGCGGACGGGTGAGTAACACGTGGGTAACCTACCTATAAGACTGGAATAACTTCGGGAAACCGGAGCTAATGCCGGATAACATTTGGAACCGCATGGTTCTAAAGTAAAAGATGGTTTTGCTATCACTTATAGATGGACCCGCGCCGTATTAGCTAGTTGGTAAGGTAACGGCTTACCAAGGCAACGATACGTAGCCGACCTGAGAGGGTGATCGGCCACACTGGAACTGAGACACGGTCCAGACTCCTACGGGAGGCAGCAGTAGGGAATCTTCCGCAATGGACGAAAGTCTGACGGAGCAACGCCGCGTGAGTGATGAAGGTTTTCGGATCGTAAAACTCTGTTATTAGGGAAGAACAAATGTGTAAGTAACTGTGCACATCTTGACGGTACCTAATCAGAAAGCCACGGCTAACTACGTGCCAGCAGCCGCGGTAATACGTAGGTGGCAAGCGTTATCCGGAATTATTGGGCGTAAAGCGCGCGTAGGCGGTTTCTTAAGTCTGATGTGAAAGCCCACGGCTCAACCGTGGAGGGTCATTGGAAACTGGGAAACTTGAGTACAGAAGAGGAAAGTGGAATTCCATGTGTAGCGGTGAAATGCGCAGAGATATGGAGGAACACCAGTGGCGAAGGCGACTTTCTGGTCTGTAACTGACGCTGATGTGCGAAAGCGTGGGGATCAAACAGGATTAGATACCCTGGTAGTCCACGCCGTAAACGATGAGTGCTAAGTGTTAGGGGGTTTCCGCCCCTTAGTGCTGCAGCTAACGCATTAAGCACTCCGCCTGGGGAGTACGACCGCAAGGTTGAAACTCAAAGGAATTGACGGGGACCCGCACAAGCGGTGGAGCATGTGGTTTAATTCGAAGCAACGCGAAGAACCTTACCAAATCTTGACATCCTTTGAAAACTCTAGAGATAGAGCCTTCCCCTTCGGGGGACAAAGTGACAGGTGGTGCATGGTTGTCGTCAGCTCGTGTCGTGAGATGTTGGGTTAAGTCCCGCAACGAGCGCAACCCTTAAACTTAGTTGCCAGCATTTAGTTGGGCACTCTAGGTTGACTGCCGGTGACAAACCGGAGGAAGGTGGGGATGACGTCAAATCATCATGCCCCTTATGATTTGGGCTACACACGTGCTACAATGGACAATACAAAGGGCAGCTAAACCGCGAGGTCATGCAAATCCCATAAAGTTGTTCTCAGTTCGGATTGTAGTCTGCAACTCGACTACATGAAGCTGGAATCGCTAGTAATCGTAGATCAGCATGCTACGGTGAATACGTTCCCGGGTCTTGTACACACCGCCCGTCACACCACGAGAGTTTGTAACACCCGAAGCCGGTGGAGTAACCATTTATGGAGCTAGCCGTCGAAGGTGGGACAAATGATTGGGGTGAAGTCGTAACAAGGTAGCCGTATCGGAAGGTGCGGCTGGATCACCTCCTTTCTAAGGATATATTCGGAACATCTTCCTTGAGAAGATGAAGAGGAACGACATTGACATATTGCATTCAGTTTTGAATGCTCATTACGAGTATTCATTGCGTTATTTTGTACATTGAAAACTAGATATGTAAGTAAAATTTATGATTTTACCAAGCAAAACCGAGTGAATTAGAGTTTTAAAAAGCTTGAATTCAAAAAAATAGAAATAATCGCTAGTGTTCGAAAGAACACTCACAGATTAATAACATTTTAGGTTTTCAACCGATTTTATCGTGTTGAAGGTCGAAAAGATTAAGTTATTAAGGGCGCACGGTGGATGCCTTGGCACTAGAAGCCTACGAAGGACGTTACTAACGACGATATGCTTTGGGGAGCTGTAAGTAAGCTTTGATCCAGAGATTTCCGAATGGGGAAACCCAACACGAGTTATGTCGTGTTATCGATATGTGAATACATAGCATATCTGAAGGCAGACGCGGGGAACTGAAACATCTTAGTACCCGCAGGAAGAGAAAGAAAAATCGATTCCCTGAGTAGCGGCGAGCGAAACGGGAAGAGCCCAAACCAACGAGCTTGCTTGTTGGGGTTGTAGGACACTCTATACGGAGTTACAAAAGAACAAATTAGACGAATCATCTGGAAAGATGAATCAAAGAAGGTAATAATCCTGTAGTCGAAAGTTTGTTCACTCTTGAGTGGATCCTGAGTACGACGGAACACGAGAAATTCCGTCGGAATCCGGGAGGACCATCTCCCAAGGCTAAATACTCTCTAGTGACCGATAGTGAACCAGTACCGTGAGGGAAAGGTGAAAAGTACCCCGGAAGGGGAGTGAAATAGAACTTGAAACCGTGTGCTTACAAGTAGTCAGAGCCCGTTAATGGGTGATGGCGTGCCTTTTGTAGAATGAACCGGCGAGTTACGATTTGATGCAAGGTTAAGCAGTTAATGTGGAGCCGTAGCGAAAGCGAGTCTGAATAGGGCGTTGAGTATTTGGTCGTAGACCCGAAACCAGGTGATCTACCCATGACCAGGCTGAAGTTCAGGTAACACTGAATGGAGGGCCGAACCGACTTACGTTGAAAAGTGAGCGGATGAGTTGTGGGTAGCGGAGAAATTCCAATCGAACCTGGAGATAGCTGGTTCTCTCCGAAATAGCTTTAGGGCTAGCCTTAAGTAATGATTATTGGAGGTAGAGCACTGTTTGGACGAGGGGCCCTTATCGGGTTACCGAATTCAGACAAACTCCGAATGCCAATCAATTTTATCTTAGGAGTTAGAACGCGGGTGATAAGGTCCGTGTTCGAAAGGGAAACAGCCCAGACCACCAGCTAAGGTCCCAAAATATATGTTAAGTGGAAAAGGATGTGGCGTTGCCCAGACAACTAGTATGTTGGCTTAGAAGCAGCCATCATTTAAAGAGTGCGTAATAGCTCACTAGTCGAGTGACACTGCGCCGAAAATGTACCGGGGCTAAACATATTACCGAAGCTGTGGATTGTCCGTAAGGACAGTGGTAGGAGAGCGTTCTAAGGGCGTTGAAGCATGATCGCAAGGACATGTGGAGCGCTTAGAAGTGAGAATGCCGGTGTGAGTAGCGAAAGACGGGTGAGAATCCCGTCCACCGATTGACTAAGGTTTCCAGAGGAAGGCTCGTCCGCTCTGGGTTAGTCGGGTCCTAAGCTGAGGCCGATAGGCGTAGGCGATGGATAACAGGTTGATATTCCTGTACCACCAAATTTCGTTTTAAGCGATGGGGGGACGCAGTAGGATAGGCGAAGCGTACTATTGGATTGTACGTCCAAGCAATGAGACTGAGTGTTAGGCAAATCCGGCACTCTTAAGGTCAAGTTGTGATGGGGAGAGGAAATTGTTTCCTCGAGTCGTTGATTTCACACTGCCAAGAAAAGCCTCTAGCTAGAATTTTGGTGCCCGTACCGCAAACCGACACAGGTAGTCAAGATGAGAATTCTAAGGTGAGCGAGCGAACTCTCGTTAAGGAACTCGGCAAAATGACCCCGTAACTTCGGGAGAAGGGGTGCTCTTTAGGGTTAACGCCCAGGAGAGCCGCAGTGAATAGGCCCAAGCGACTGTTTATCAAAAACACAGGTCTCTGCTAAACCGTAAGGTGATGTATAGGGGCTGACGCCTGCCCGGTGCTGGAAGGTTAAGAGGAGTGGTTAGCTTCGGCGAAGCTACGAATCGAAGCCCCAGTAAACGGCGGCCGTAACTATAACGGTCCTAAGGTAGCGAAATTCCTTGTCGGGTAAGTTCCGACCCGCACGAAAGGCGTAACGATTTGGGCACTGTCTCAACGAGAGACTCGGTGAAATCATAGTACCTGTGAAGATGCAGGTTACCCGCGACAGGACGGAAAGACCCCGTGGAGCTTTACTGTAGTCTGATATTGAAATTCGGTACAACTTGTACAGGATAGGTAGGAGCCTTTGAAACGTGAGCGCCAGCTTACGTCGAGGCGTTGGTGGGATACTACCCTTGCTGTGTTGGATTTCTAACCCGCACCATTTATCATGGTGGGAGACAGTGTCAGATGGACAGTTTGACTGGGGCGGTCGCCTCCTAAAGAGTAACGGAGGCGCTCAAAGGTTTCCTCAGAATGGTTGGAAATCATTCATAGAGTGTAAAGGCATAAGGAAGCTTGACTGCGAGACTTACAAGTCGAGCAGGGTCGAAAGACGGACTTAGTGATCCGGTGGTTCCGCATGGAAGGGCCATCGCTCAACGGATAAAAGCTACCCCGGGGATAACAGGCTTATCTCCCCCAAGAGTTCACATCGACGGGGAGGTTTGGCACCTCGATGTCGGCTCATCGCATCCTGGGGCTGTAGTCGGTCCCAAGGGTTGGGCTGTTCGCCCATTAAAGCGGTACGCGAGCTGGGTTCAGAACGTCGTGAGACAGTTCGGTCCCTATCCGTCGTGGGCGCAGGAAATTTGAGAGGAGCTGTCCTTAGTACGAGAGGACCGGGATGGACATACCTCTGGTGTACCAGTTGTCGTGCCAACGGCATCGCTGGGTAGCTATGTATGGACGGGATAAGTGCTGAAAGCATCTAAGCATGAAGCCCCCCTCAAGATGAGATTTCCCAACTTCGGTTATAAGATCCCTCAAAGATGATGAGGTTAATAGGTTCGAGGTGGAAGCATAGCGATATGTGGAGCTGACGAATACTAATCGATCGAAGACTTAATCAAATTTAAAAGTGTTTTGTTTGGCATTATCAAATTTTACTTACTATCTAGTTTTGAATGTATAATTTTTTATACAGTTCATTGTCTGGTGACAATGGCAAGGAGGTCACACCTGTTCCCATGCCGAACACAGTAGTTAAGCTCCTTAGCGCCGATGGTAGTCGGACTTACGTTCCGCAAGAGTAGGACGTTGCCAGGCAGCATTTAGGATGCGATGAGCCGAGACCGAGAGGTCTCTTTTTTTGTGCGCAAAAGGAGCTTAACTTCCAAAAATAGCTGGTTTAAGCCATGAGCACATAAGCTGAAGCTCATGTGTAAGAACTACTAATCCCAATGATTTTGAGAAGTAGTTCTTTAGAAGCTGACGAACTGAGCGAAAGACGAGACGAGCTTACAAGCGGTAAGTGAGTAAGGGAAATATTAGAATAAGGAGCACTTTACAGGCAATTAGGGACCTAGAAAGGTCTCTTTTTTTATGCGTGAGAAAATTAGTGAAGCCTGTTTAAAGACAAAGTCTTTTATATGCAGTACATTTGGAAATAGAGGCAGGCATGGACAAATACATCTCCTACTGCCTATATGTTAAAATATAATGAACTATGAGATATGAGAGTTGAAATTACTGCTTGAAAAGCGAGGATGCATATGACATTACCATTAACTAATAAACTTAAAAATATACTAAATAGAAATTCGATTTCGATGCATGTACCTGGACATAAAAATATGACAATTGGTTATTTAGAGCAACTAAATTTTAAAATGGATATGACTGAGATTACAGAATTAGATGATTTGCATCATCCTGAAGAAGTGATAGCAGAAAGTATGGAAGGTATAGAGAAACATCCTGATTATGATGCGTATTATTTAGTCAATGGGACTACATCTGGTATTTTATCAGTAGTCCAAGGGTTTTCAGGGCAACATGGACATTATTCTATAGTTCGAAATGCACATAAATCTGTATTTCATGCTTTGGATTTAACATCAGAACAGTGTCAACTATTGGAAATGACAATGAGCAAAAAAACGAACCAATATTTAGGGCCGAATTTGGATACATTGCTTTCTCAAATAGAACAAACTAAATTAGCAATTCTTACATATCCTAATTATTATGGTGAGTGCTTTGATGTATCTATTGCTATCAAAGATCTAAAAGAGCACAATATACCTGTATTAATAGATGAAGCACATGGTGCCCATTTTGATTTGGAAGGTTTTCCCAATTCTACTTTAAATATGGGGGCGGATTATGTGGTGCAATCGTATCATAAGTCATTACCATCACTAACAATGAGTTCTATTATATTTATTCATAAGAATGCACCGAGAAGAGAAAAGGTTATTAAATATTTGTCCTATTTTCAATCTTCAAGCCCGTCCTATTTATTGATGATGAGTTTGGAATTAGCACATCAATTTTATAAAGATTATAATAGTAAACTCTTTTTTAAAAAAAGAGACCAATTAATTCAAGCGTTAAAAGAAATTGGCGCTGAAGTCGTTAAGGTTGAAGATCCTCTGAAATTGAATATACGTTGTAATGGTTATACTGGTTTTGAATTACAAAAGTATTTTGAAACTAAAGATATTTACGTTGAACTTGCTGATGAACATCAGGTATTATTCGTTTTGCCTTTATGGCATAAGGGGGATACCTATCCATTTGATTTATTAATTGAAAGAATACGACAGATTGAGTTGGAAGAGAGACACACACAAACACCTGATCAGTCAGCGTTTAGGACTGAAGAAGGTACATACCAAGCGGGTGATATAGTTGATACAAAAAGTATCGATATTAGTCATGCTGGATCTAAAGTTTTAGCAACAAATATCGTTCCATATCCTCCTGGCATTCCTGTTATGTTTAAAGGAGAAAAAATTACAGAAAATATGATAGAATTAATGAATTATTGGTATGATAATAATATAAGAGTAGAAGGAATTAAAAATTATAAAATAGAAATTAAGGATGAATAAAATGTCAGCTTTTATAACTTTTGAGGGCCCAGAAGGTTCAGGTAAAACTACAGTCATTCAACAAGTGGCAGAAAGGTTAGAAACAGAGTATGATGTTGTACTCACTAGAGAACCTGGTGGTGTTAAAACTGGAGAGCAAATACGTGAAGTATTACTTGAAGGCGACGATATGGATGAGCGCACAGAAGCCTTATTATTTGCGGCCTCAAGACGTGAACATCTTGTTGGTAAAGTTATACCATCATTAGATGAGGGAAAGATAGTATTATGTGATCGTTATATAGATAGTTCATTAGCTTATCAAGGTTATGCACGGGGTATAGGAATAGAAGAAGTGAAATCTATTAATGAATTTGCTATTAATGGTTTATATCCAGATAGAACCATTTACCTTGATGTGAGCGTAGAGGTAGGTCGTGACCGTATACAAAAAAATCAGCGAAATCAGAATCGTTTAGATCAAGAAGATGTAATATTTCATGAAAAAGTAGTTGAAGGTTATAAGAAAATTATTCATAATGAGTCTAAACGTTTTATTGTGATTGATGCAAATCGAAGTATAGAAGAAGTAGTAAATGCGACGTATGAATCTATCAACAAATACTTAGAAAAATTGTGATATAATATTTGGAAGAGGTGTTTAGTATGAAAATGATTATAGCAATTGTACAAGATCAGGATAGTCAAGAACTGTCGGACAAACTTGTTAAACATAATTTTAGAGCAACAAAACTTGCAACCACTGGTGGATTTTTAAGAGCTGGGAATACTACGTTCTTATCTGGTGTTGAAGATGATCGCGTGGATGAGATGTTGAAAGTTATCAATGATACTTGTGGTAACAGAGAGCAGCTTGTATCACCTATTACACCGATGGGTGGTAGTGCAGATTCTTATATACCGTATCCGGTTGAAGTAGAAGTTGGAGGAGCAACGGTATTTGTAATGCCTGTTGAAACTTTCCATCAATTCTAAAATCATGGTTGCTTAATATAGTAGCCTCTCAAATTACATTTTAGCTAAAAAGATGTGCCTATGGTAATCTTTTGGAATGTTTTTTGTAGAGTAACTATATATAAGCAGCCTTTTTATATAAAGGAGTAACTTTATAATGGACGAACGAGAAAGACTGACGAAAGCCTATCAATCAAATAAATTGTCACATGCTTATTTATTTGAGGGTGATGATGGTCAGACAATGCAACAAGTCGCTATTGATTTTACGAAGCTGATTTTATGTGATCAAGACAATCAATGTCAGTTAAAGGTAGAAACATTTAATCATCCTGATTTTATGTATATATCCTCTGAAGAGAATACAATAAAGAAAGATCAAATAGAACAGTTATTACATCATATGAATCAATTACCAATAGAAGGTGACTATAAAGTATATATTATTGAATCCTTTGAAAAGTTAACCATTCAAGGTGAAAATAGCATTTTGAAATTTTTAGAGGAACCTCCTGAAAATACTATCGCCATCTTATTAACTACGAAGCCTGAACAAATTTTAGACACAATCCATTCGAGATGTCAGCATGTTTATTTTAAACCTATTAATAAAGCTAATTTTATAAATAGATTAGTAGAACGTGATATTTCTCGTCCAGTAGCTGAATTATTAAGTACATATACTACGCAAATTGAAACGGCAGTTACGCTAAACGAAGAAGCAGATTTAATGGCGCTACGTAAAAGTGTCATTAAATGGTGCCAATTACTTTTAACAAATCGACCTATGGCATTGATTGCTATTGTCGATTTATTGAAACAGGCTAAAAATAGAAGGCTACAAATGGTCACATTAGCTGCAGTTAATGGTTTCTTTCAAGATGTTATGCATGCTAAAGTAGGGATGACTGATGATATGATATATCAAGATTTACAAGTCGATGTACAAGAATATACGGAAAAACTAACATATAATCAAATTATTTTGATGTATGATCAAATAACAGAAGCACATAAAAAGTTGAATCAAAATGTGAATCCAACTTTAGTGTTTGAGCAAATCGTAATAAAAGGGGTGAATTAGTTATGCAAAATGTAGTAGGTATTGATTTTCAAAAATCAGGGAAAATGGAATATTATTCGCCTCAACACTTTAATTTAACTGTAGGAGACTGGGTAGTTGTAGAGTCTAAAAGAGGGTTAGAGATGGGTCGTGTAAAATACGAACCTTTAAATGTTGCGGATCAAGATGTAACACTACCATTAAAAGAAATTGTACGTATTTCAACTGAAGAAGATTTAATCAGATATGAACAAAATGAGCAAGCTGCAAAAGAAGCTTTGCAATTGTGTAAAGATACAATACAGCAACAACAATTAGAAATGCGTTTGGTTAACTGTGAATTCACATTAGATAAATCAAAAGTAATATTTAATTTTACTTCAGATGAACGAGTTGATTTTAGAAAACTCGTAAAAGTCTTGGCACAGAAGTTAAAAACACGTATTGAATTAAGACAGATAGGTGTTAGAGACGAAGCAAAATTATTGGGTGGCATTGGGCCATGTGGACGTTCTTTATGTTGTTCAACATTTTTAGGTGATTTTGAACCAGTATCTATAAAAATGGCTAAGGATCAAAACTTATCTTTAAATCCAACTAAAATTTCGGGAGCCTGTGGACGTTTGATGTGTTGTCTCAAGTATGAAAATGATTATTATGAAGAGGCACGTGCACAATTACCTGATGTTGGTGATCCGATTGAAACACCAGAAGGTAACGGTAAAGTGATAGGGTTAAATATTTTAGACATTTCCATGCAAATTAAAGTGGAAGGCCTAGAGCAACCACTTGAATATAAGATGGAAGAATTAGAAACGTTTAATTAGGAGGCCGTTACAACATTGAATCGAAGCGAGATATTTGAAAAGTTAGCACATTTAGAAGAAAATATTAATCAAATCAACGGTGATATGGTTAATTTGAAAAATCTTACTGTCGAACTCATAGAAGAAAATGTAGCCTTACAAATAGAGAATGAAAATCTGAAAACTTTAATAGATAAAGAAGAAAAACCTAAAAAAATAGAAAGCGGTCATAAAGCACAATATAAGCGACCACTTCGCAGTAAAGATAATTTAGCAATGCTTTATAAAGAGGGTTTTCATATTTGTAATGGTGAGTTATTCGGAAAACATAGAAAAGGTGACGACTGTTTATTTTGTTTAGAAGTGCTGAGTGAATAATTAAAGAACGAAATTGCCTATAAAACAATATGGATGAAATGTGATTGAGGATGAGATGTAGCGATAGGCTTGGTTATTAAGCATCGCAGTCTCGTCTTTTTTTTGGAGGATATAATGAATATGCATATGGAAAATGAAAGGTTAGATTTTTTAATTAAAGAAAAACTAGAAATTATTCAAAATGATGATGTGTTTTCTTTTTCAACAGATGCTTTACTACTTGCACATTTCACAAAAGTAAAAAAACAAGATACGATTATGGATTTGTGTTCGGGTAATGGTGTGATACCTTTATTACTTTCTGATAAAGGACAGCAAGCTATAGATGGAATCGAAATACAGCAACAACTTGTAGATATGGCACAACGTAGTATCGTACATAACCATTTAGAAAATAGAATACAGATGCATCATATGGATTTGAAAGAGGCGCACAAACAGTTTAGTCCTGCAAAATATAGCCTTATTACTTGTAATCCGCCTTATTTTAAAGCGAATCAAGCGTTCCAACATCAGAAGGAAGCACATAAGATCGCACGACATGAGATCATGTGTACACTAGAGGATTGTTGTTTTGCAGCCAGACATTTACTGAAACAAGGCGGACGTTTTGTGATGGTACATCGAGCAGAACGTCTTATGGATGTCTTAACCTATATGAGAGCATACCAGATTGAACCCAAGAAACTTCATTTCATCTATAGTAAGCAGGGTAAAGTGGCGCAAACAATTGTTGTTGAAGGTAGAAAAGGCGGTAATCAAGGGTTAGACATTCAAACACCATTTTACATATATAATAATGATGGAACGTATACTAAAGAAATGAGAGAAATATATTATGGATAAACATTATATATACATTGTTAAGTGTAAAGATGGAAGTTTATATACTGGTTATGCAAAAGACATAGAAAAAAGGGTAGAAAAGCATAATAAAGGACAAGGCGCCAAATATACTAAAATAAGACGTCCGGTAGAGTTAGTTTATCAAGAAATGTTTGATACGAAGTCAGAAGCTTTAAAACGAGAATACGAAATAAAAACCTATTCTAGGCAACAAAAATTAGTATTAATAAGCGAGGGATAACTCATGGCGACATTATATTTAGTAGGAACACCTATAGGAAATTTAGCAGATATTACATATAGAGCTGTAGACATTTTAAGATCGGTGGATTTGATTGCTTGTGAAGATACAAGAGTGACTAAAAAGTTATGTGCACATTATGATATACAAGCACCCCTGAAGTCCTATCATGATCACAATAAGGAACAACAAACGGATTACCTAATAGAACAACTGCAGCAGGATGTTAGCATCGCACTTGTATCAGATGCAGGATTGCCATTGATTAGCGATCCCGGTTACGAGCTTGTCGTGGCAGCGAGGGCAAGTGAAATCAGAGTTGAAACGGTGCCAGGCCCTAATGCTGGATTGACGGCACTGATGGCGAGTGGGTTACCATCATTTACTTATACATTTTTAGGGTTTTTGCCACGAAAAGAAAAGCAAAAATTAGATATTTTAGAGCAACGGATGTTTGAAGATAGTACACTGATTATTTATGAGTCCCCACATCGTGTGAAGGAGACGTTGAAAACAATTCAAAAAGTAGATGAAACGCGAAAAGTTTCACTAGGTAGAGAATTAACTAAAAAGTTTGAGCAAATTGTCACAGGAGAAGTTGGAGAATTACTAAACCAACTTAATGAAAATCGTATTCCAACTAAGGGTGAATTTGTCATAGTCATCGAAGGTGCAATAGCTGAAGAAGATACGTCGTGGTTTGAAGATATGTCGATACAAGCACATGTGGATTATTATATAAACGAAAATATGAAACCTAAAGCTGCAATTAAACAAGTTGCTGAAATGCGTCATATGAAGACTGGCGAAGTTTATGATATTTATCATGAGGTTTCCAATAATTAATCCAGGTTGGATTGATAATTCTTAAGATAAAGCTTCTAAGGTAAAGTGAAGAACTTTCATAGGATGAAATCACGTTTAATCAAGAAAAATGAGTTGAAAAACTCCCATAACACGCGTGATTTATGGTAATGTAGACAAGATAGAGATTATTAATCATATTAAAATTTCAGAAGAATTAAGTCATGAAAAGTTCGATATGAATAGTAATCTAATCATATCATTATAAAAGTGGCTAAATTAGAAAATGAAATATAAAACATACATCTGTTTCATTGAGGGAAAAATGAATTTAGATATATTTAAAGCGTAGGAAACGAGGAGGAACATTGATGGCGAAAGAAACATTTTATATCACTACACCAATATATTATCCAAGTGGGAATTTACATATCGGTCACGCATATACAACAACAGCTGGTGATGTAATCGCACGTTATAAAAGAATGCAAGGCTATGATGTTCGATATTTAACAGGTACGGATGAACATGGTCAAAAAATACAGGAAAAAGCACAAAAAGCTGGGAAATCTGAATTAGAATATTTGGATGAAATGATTGCTGGAATTAAAGATTTATGGAATAAATTAGAAGTCTCAAACGATGATTTTATTCGTACAACAGAAGCGCGACATAAAGAAGTGGTGCAACAAATATTTGAACGTTTATTAAAGCAAGAGGATATTTATCTTGGCGAATATGAAGGTTGGTATTCTGTACCAGATGAAACTTATTATACTGAGACGCAATTAGTGGATCCGGTATTTGAAAATGGTGAAATCGTTGGCGGTAAAAGTCCAGACTCTGGTCACGAAGTAGAATTAGTTAAAGAGGAAAGTTATTTCTTCAATTTATCTAAATATACAGACCGTTTATTAGAATTTTACGATGAAAACCCTGATTTTATTCAACCACCTTCACGTAAAAATGAAATGATTAACAATTTCATCAAACCAGGATTAGAAGATTTAGCAGTTTCACGTACGTCATTCGATTGGGGTATTCATGTGAAATCAAATCCTAAACACGTCGTTTACGTGTGGATTGATGCGCTTGTGAACTATATTTCTTCACTAGGTTACTTATCAGATGATGATAGCTTATTCAAAAAATATTGGCCAGCAGATATTCATATCATGGCGAAGGAAATTGTGCGTTTCCACTCAATTATCTGGCCAATCTTGTTGATGGCATTAGATGTTCCACTTCCTAAGAAAGTCTTTGCGCATGGCTGGATACTTATGAAAGATGGCAAAATGAGTAAATCTAAAGGTAACGTGGTCGATCCTAATGTACTTATAGATCGTTATGGTCTAGATGCTACGCGTTATTATTTAATGCGCGAATTACCATTTGGTTCAGATGGTGTCTTCACGCCTGAAGGTTTTGTTGAACGTACAAATTATGATTTAGCAAATGACTTAGGTAATTTAGTGAATCGTACAATTTCTATGGTCAATAAATATTTTGATGGCGAATTACCAGCATATCAAGGTCCAAAACACGAGTTGGATGAAGATATGGAACAAATGGCGATAGACACAGTGAATACATTCCATGAAAATATGGACGATTTACAATTCTCAGTAGCACTTTCAACGGTTTGGAAGTTAATCAGCCGTACTAATAAATATATTGACGAAACATCGCCGTGGGTATTAGCTAAAGATGAAAATCAAAAAGACATGCTAAGTAATGTAATGGCGCATTTAGTAGAAAACATTCGCATTGTAGCAGTGTTATTAAGACCATTCCTTACGCACGCACCAAAACAAATTTTTGAACAGTTGAATATTAATTCACCTGAATTATATGAATTTGATAGCGTGAAACAATATGGTGCCTTAACTGCGCCAATCGTTGTTAGTGATAAACCACAACCAATCTTCCCGCGTTTAGATAGTGATGCAGAAATCGATTATATTAAACAATCTATGCAGCCAGAAAAAGCGGCAGAAGTTTCAGAAGAAACTGAAGAAGAAGTACCTAGTAAGTCGCCAATCGATATCAAAGATTTTGATAAAGTAGAAATTAAAGCTGCTACGATTACAGATGCTGAGCAAGTTAAAAAATCTGATAAATTATTGAAAATCCAAGTTGATTTAGATAGTGAACACCGTCAAATCGTCTCTGGTATTGCAAAATACTATCAACCAGAAGATATTATAGGTAAAAAAGTTGCAGTTGTAACAAATTTAAAACCTGCTAAATTGATGGGTAGAAAATCAGAAGGTATGATTTTATCTGCTGAAAAAGATGGTGTACTGACACTTGTAAGTTTACCAAGCGCAATTCCAAATGGTGCAATAATTAAGTAATCACAAATTAAGGGAGCGGTATAACATGCTTATTGATACACATGTTCATTTAAATGCAGAACAATATGATGAAGATTTAGAAGCGGTCATTGAACGTGCAAGAGACAACGGTGTAGATCGAATGTTTGTTGTTGGATTTGATACACCAACAGTCGAACGTACGATGGAACTGATTGACCAATACGAATTTATCTATGGCATTATTGGATGGCACCCTGTAGATGCGGTTGATTGCACAGAAGAACGGTTAGAATGGATAGAAAAGCTTGCAGAACACCCTAAAGTGATTGGCATAGGTGAGACGGGATTAGATTATCATTGGGACAAGTCGCCGAAAGATGTACAACAAGCATTATTTAGAAAACAAATCGCATTGGCTAAACGCGTCAATTTACCAATTATTATTCACAATAGGGAAGCAACGCAAGATTGTATAGATATTCTTAAAGAGGAACATGCGGAAGAAATTGGTGGTATCATGCACAGTTTCAGCGCTTCTCCTGAAATTGCGGATGATGTAATTAATAAATTGAATTTCTATGTATCTTTAGGTGGTCCAGTCACTTTTAAAAATGCGAAACAACCTAAAGAAGTAGCAAAGCATGTTCCATTTGATCGATTATTAGTTGAAACGGATGCACCATTCTTATCACCACATCCTTATAGAGGCAAAAGAAATGAACCTGTTCGTGTGACATTGGTTGCAGAACAAATTGCTGAATTACGCGGTGTGAGCTATGAGGAAGTATGCAAGCAAACAACTGAAAATGCAGAACAATTGTTTAAATTAAAAGGATAGACACATTACAAAAAAGGTATCGGTCTGAAATAGGGCTTAGTTCATAGAGTAAATGCTAAGTAGTAACCATTATTTGCGACGATACCTTTTTTATTTTTATCTAAAATCGAATTAAAGAGATGAAAGGTGTAACAATAAATGAAGATTAACGAATTTATTGTAGTAGAAGGTAGAGACGATACGGAACGCGTTAAAAGAGCGGTAGAATGTGATACGATTGAAACAAATGGGAGTGCGATTAACGAGCAAACGCTAAGTGTTATAGCACAAGCATTTGAAACAAGAGGTGTCATTGTATTAACAGATCCTGATTTCCCGGGTGATAAAATACGTAATACAATTCAAAAACATGTACCAGGCGTTAAACACGCATATATCGATAGAGAAAAAGCCAAAAGTAAACGAGGCAAGATTGGTGTAGAACATGCACAACTTGAAGATATTAAAGATGCCTTAATAAATGTGAGTACACCATTCGAAGAAGGACACGAAACAATAAGTAAATCAGTGTTAATTGATTTAGGATTAATAATTGGGAAAGATGCACGCAAAAAAAGAGAAATAATTGGACGTAAGCTACATATAGGACATTCTAACGGCAAACAATTAATAAATAAGCTCAATGCGTTTGGCTATACTGAAGAAGATGTTAGGAATGCATTAAGTGATAATGAAGGAAGTGAATGATAAGTGGATATTAAAGATGTTGCAACACCATCGCGTACAAAAGCATTGCTCAATCAATATGGTTTTAATTTCAAAAAAAGTTTAGGACAAAACTTCTTGATTGACGTTAACATTATACAAAAAATTATCGATGCCAGCGACATAGGTGAAAATACAGGTATTATAGAAATAGGGCCTGGTATGGGTTCGCTCACGGAACAATTAGCTAAAAACGCAAAGAAAGTTGTTGCATTTGAAATTGATCAACGTTTGATACCAGTGTTGAAAGATACAATGGGACCTTATGATAACGTGGAAATTATAAATGAAGATATATTAAAAGCTGATATTGCACATTATGTTACAGAGCATTTAGCAGATTGTGACAATATCATGGTGGTCGCTAACTTACCATATTATATTACAACACCGATATTATTGAATCTAATGCAACAAACTTTACCTATCGATGGCTACGTAGTTATGATGCAGAAAGAAGTCGGTGAAAGATTGAATGCACAAGTAGGTACAAAAGCTTATGGATCACTTTCAATAGTTACCCAATATTATACTGAAACCAGTAAAGTGTTAACAGTGCCGAAGACTGTCTTCTTGCCACCGCCAAATGTAGATTCAATTGTTGTAAAATTGATGAAGCGTCAGACACCGGAAGTAGATATAGATAACGAAGATAAATTTTTCAAAATGACAAAAGCTGCATTTAGCCAAAGACGAAAAACAATTAGCAATAACTATCAAAGTTTGTTTGTAGATGGTAAAGCGAACAAAGAAATTATTAAAAAATGGTTAGAAACAAGTGGTATAGATCCAAGAAGACGTGGAGAAACGCTTTCAATAAAAGAATTTGCAAAATTATACAATGAATTGAAAAATTTCACAGAATTAGCATTTTAAATTATTGACAAGCTTGAGTTACATTGCTAAAATTGATGTTTTGTTTGACAAAAGCGCGCTATTTGTGTTATTATACAACTTGTAGCGAGGTGGAGCAATATGCCAAAATCTATTGGAGACATCAAAAATTCACTTGATTGTCAATTAGGAAACCGAATCGTACTTAAAGCGAATGGTGGTCGTAAGAAAACAATTGAGCGTAGTGGTGTGTTAAAAGAAACGTACCCTTCTGTTTTCATTGTTGAGCTAGATCAAGAAATTTACAACTTTGAGCGTGTATCTTATACATACGCTGACGTTTTAACTGAAAACGTACAAGTTTCTTTTGAAGATGATAATCAGCAAGAAGCAATTGCACACTAAATAAAAGTGATTTAAATAAAGTTTGTCTCTTAGGAGCCATACTTTTTAATTTAAACTTTAATATTAAGATCATTAAATGAAAAAGGTATGTTGGTGTAACTTCGCCAACATACCTTTTTCTGTGTCACAATTTAGGATGCAGGGAATGGATATAATTTTAATAGAGACGTACTATATTGTAGAATAGTAAATTAAGAAATGATTTATTGTCCAATATAGTTAAATGTATATTTATAAAAATATTTATCAAAATATCGAAAATAAGTTTTTGAAAACAGCCAATGCAACTATAACAATATGTTAAAATCATTTTATTACCATATCGAATTGGAAGAGGGTGGGAATATGATCTATGAAACGGCTCCGGCTAAGATTAATTTAACGCTGGATACACTCTTTAAACGAGATGATGGTTTTCATGAAGTTGAAATGATTATGACGACGATTGATTTAAATGATCGCTTGTCATTTGAACTACGCAATGACAAAAAAATTGTTGTTGATGTAGAGCAAACTTATGTTCCCTCCGATAATAAAAACTTAGCGTATAAAGCTGCAGAATTGATGAAAAGAACTTATAATCTAAAGCAAGGTATTACAATCACTATAGATAAGAACATACCGGTGTCAGCAGGGCTTGCAGGAGGCTCTACTGACGCTGCAGCTACGATGAGAGGGATGAATCGCCTGTATGAGCTAAATAGACCGTTAAACGAGTTGTGTGAGCTTGGTATTAAGATAGGTACAGATATCCCTTTTTGTATTTTTGGTAAAACAGCATTATGCAGAGGTAAAGGTGAACATATTACGTTTCTGAATAAACCTCCATCAGCATGGGTTGTGGTGGCAAAACCAAATTTAGGTATATCTTCTCCGAGTATCTTCAAAAAATTAGACTTAAATCAGTCACATCATGTGGATACAACAGCTTGTAAATCAGCTTTAATTTCAGGAGATTATGAATTACTTTGCAAAAGTCTTTCAAACCGATTGGAACCTGTTTCGGGTAAAATGCATAGTGAGATTTTAAAAATAAAAGAAAATATGTTAGAGAATGGTGCGGATGGTGCTGTTATGAGTGGAAGCGGCCCATCTGTTTATGGACTAACACAAAAAGAACGCCAGGCAAGACATGTTTACAATGCAGTCAATGGCTGTTGTAATGAAGTGTATATAGTAAGATTATTAGGCTAGTGAGAAGGGATGAGTTAAATGCGCTATAAAAGAAGCGAACGAATTGTTTATATGACACAATACTTGATGAATAACCCTAATAAATTGATACCATTAACTTATTTCGTACAAAAATTTAAACAAGCGAAATCATCTATAAGTGAAGATGTTCAAATTATTAAAACCACATTCCAAAAAGAAAAATTAGGGACAGTGATTACCACAGCTGGGGCAAGTGGCGGTGTGACGTATAAACCAGAAATGAGTAAAGAAGAAGCGAGTGAAGTCATCGATGACGTTATCGCACAACTCCAAGAGAAGAATCGTTTGCTACCAGGAGGGTATTTATTCTTATCTGATTTAATGGGGGATCCGACGTTACTTAACCGTGTCGGAAAACTGATTGCTACACTTTATATGGACGAAGAATTAGATGCAATCGTTACGATTGCTACGAAAGGTATCTCTCTTGCTAATTCAGTAGCGAACGTATTGAATTTACCGGTAGTTGTCATTCGAAAAGATAACAAAGTGACTGAAGGTTCTACGGTATCTATCAATTATGTGTCAGGATCTTCCCGAAAAATTGAAACAATGGTGTTATCTAAGAGAACATTACCAGAGAATTCTAATGTCCTTGTAGTAGATGATTTTATGCGCGCAGGCGGATCCATCAATGGTGTGATGAATTTAATGAACGAGTTTAAAGCACATGTGAAAGGGGTATCGGTACTAGTAGAATCAAAAGAAGTTAAACAAAGATTAATTGAAGATTATACTTCCTTAGTTAGATTATCTGATGTAGATGAATACAATCAGGAATTTAAAGTGGAGAAAGGCAACAGTTTAACTAAATTTTCTTAAAGGAGCGATTACGACATCATGAAAACGATTAATACAACCAAAGCACCGGAAGCGTTAGGGCCATACTCACATGCAACAGAAATAAATGGTCTAGTATTCACATCTGGACAAATCCCATTAAATTTAAATGGAGAGATTGTTAGCGATGATGTAAAAGAACAGACGACACAAGTCTTAGAAAATTTAAAAGTTGTACTAGACCAAGCTGGATCGGATATAGATTCGGTTATAAAAGCTACTATTTTTATTGCTGATATGAATGAATTTCAAAATATAAATGAAGTTTATGGCAAATATTTTAATCATCATCAACCGGCTAGAAGTTGTGTTGAGGTAGCGAGACTACCTAAAGATGTTAAAGTAGAAATAGAAGTAATTGCACAAGTGAAGTAAGGATTTATAATTTTTAATAAAATTGTTAAGCTTCTAACAAAGAGATACTATGGGGGGCTCACTACATGAAAGTGACAGATGTAAGACTTAGAAAAATACAAACAGACGGTAGAATGAAAGCGCTTGTTTCAATCACTTTAGATGAATCATTTGTGGTACATGATTTACGCGTTATTGAAGGCAACACAGGTCTATTCGTCGCAATGCCAAGTAAACGTACACCAGATGGTGAATTCCGAGATATCGCGCATCCGATCAATTCAGAGATGAGACAAGAAATACAGGATGCTGTGATGAAAGTATATGAAGAAACTGATGAGGTCATCCCTGATAAAAATGCTCAATCATCAGAAGATACTAATGAGGAAGCTTAATTTAATTATTTGAGATTATTATAGTGAATTTAATATCGTTTTAAAGAAGATTGAATTTCTAAAATTGGGGAATTCAATCTTCTTTATTTATGTAAGCGTGACTAAAATATAAAATATTAAAATTATTTATAAAATGTAAAGGTGACAAAAATTATAATTTTGAAATTTATAATAAATAACTCAAACTTACATCGTTTTACTTAACTATATTATTATGAATGAAACAATTACATAAAGAAGTGATAGCGTATGTTTCGTTCATAATAATATGTTGAAAATTATCGATAATAAGAAAAACTACTTCAGGAAATGAAGCGGTTTACAAAACCTAAATAGATGACAAATACTATGCACTTTATTTTTAACAATCGTAATAAAAAACGCTTTAATAAAAAACATTGGCACTTTGAGCCTTGAAAGTGTGACTAGCGTTAAATTATAATAATAAAGAAGTGTATATTTTAATGGAGGGTTAACATACATGCAAAGACATGCAATAGTACTCGCAGCTGGTAAGGGTACACGTATGAAATCAAAGAAATACAAAGTACTACATGATGTCGCTGGCAAATCAATGATTGAACATGTCGTGGATAACGTTAAACAATCTGGCGTAGAACAGCTTGTAACAATCGTAGGTCATGGCGCAGAAAGCGTGAAAGAAAAGTTAGGCGATGCATCTCTTTATAGTTTTCAAGAAGAACAATTAGGTACTGCTCATGCCGTTAAAATGGCTAGTGAACATTTAAATGATAAACAAGGTACAACGTTAGTAGTTTGTGGAGACACACCATTAATTACGACAGAAACACTTAAATCTTTAATTGAACATCACGAAAATAACCAATCACTAGCTACCGTATTAACAGCTACAGCAACGAACCCATATGGTTATGGCAGAATTATACGTGATGCAGACAATCAATTAGTTAAAATAGTCGAACAAAAAGATGCAACAGATGCAGAACAACAAATTAATGAAATTAGTTCAGGTATTTTCGCATTTGATAATCAAATGCTATTTGAAAAGTTAGAGTTAGTGAACAACAATAATGTGCAAGGCGAATACTACTTGCCTGATGTACTTTCATTAATTTTAGAAGATAAAGGCACAGTCGGCATTTACCATACGAATGATTTTGAAGAAATTATGGGTGTAAATGATCGAGTGATGTTAAGCGAAGCAGAAAAAGCATATAGAAAACGTATCAACCAATTTCATATGAAAAATGGTGTGACAATTGTAGATCCATCCAATACTTATATCGGTGCAGATGTAACTATTGGAGAAGACACAATTATAGAACCTGGAGTTAAACTTTCAGGACATAGTGAAATTGGAGAAGATACAGTTGTAGGACAATATACAGAAATCACGAATAGTAAAATAGGTGATAATGTTACAATTAAACATTCAGTGATCAATGAAGCAATGGTTGATGATTATGCGATAATTGGACCATTTGCGCAACTTCGTCCAGGTACAGACTTAGGCAAAAAAGTGAAAGTCGGCAACTTTGTTGAAGTTAAGAAATCAGTCGTAAAAGCAGGAGCTAAATTACCTCACTTGAGTTATATTGGTGACGCAGAAATAGGTGAACGTGTGAATCTTGGCTGTGGTTCAATCACAGTAAACTATGATGGTATTAACAAATTCAAGACGATTATTGGTAATGATTCGTTTATAGGGTGCAATACGAATTTGGTAGCACCTATTACGTTAGGCGAGCGTTCTCTAATTGCTGCTGGCTCTACAATTACTGATAGTGTACCAGAAGACAGTTTAGCATTAGCGAGAGCTAGACAAACAACCAAAGAAGGTTATTTAAAAAAATAAAAGGTATATGTTTAGACATGCATGCTTGAACTGTTAAACTTAATGTAATTGAGTAAGTTGTTAGCCACAAAATGCTTTATATTGATAAACAATGTAAGTTTGCGCTTGTCTTTAAATGAAAACTAATTGAATGAATTAATTGGAGGACTATAAATGTTAAACAATGAGTATAAGAATTCTGCTTTGAAAATATTTTCTTTAAAAGGTAACGAACCTTTAGCCCAAGAAGTAGCAGATCATGTTGGAATTGAACTAGGAAAATGTTCCGTAAAACGTTTCAGCGATGGAGAAATTCAAATCAATATAGAGGAAAGTATTCGTGGTTGTGATGTATTTATTATTCAACCAACGTCGAATCCTGTAAATTTACACTTAATGGAATTATTAATTATGGTTGATGCTTGTAGACGTGCATCAGCAGCTAATATTAATATAGTTGTTCCATATTATGGTTATGCGCGTCAAGACAGAAAAGCACGTAGTCGTGAACCAATCACAGCTAAACTTGTAGCAAACTTAATTGAAACTGCAGGCGCAGATCGTATGATAGCGTTAGATTTACACGCACCTCAAATCCAAGGTTTCTTCGATATGCCAATTGACCACTTAATGGGTGTGCCAATCTTAGCAGAATACTTCAAGAATGAGTCAGGTATTGATCTTGAAGAGTGTGTTGTAGTCTCTCCAGACCACGGTGGCGTAACAAGGGCGCGTAAACTTGCAGATATACTTAAATCACCAATTGCTATTATTGATAAACGTCGTCCAAAACCCAATGTTGCAGAAGTGATGAACATTGTTGGTGAAATAGAAGGACGTACGGCTATTATTATTGATGATATCATTGATACAGCAGGAACAATCACATTGGCAGCACAAGCACTAAAAGATAAAGGTGCTAAAGATGTATATGCTTGTTGTACACATCCTGTATTATCAGGTCCAGCTAAAGAGCGTATCGAAAATTCAGCAATCAAAGAACTAATCGTAACAAATTCAATTCAATTAGATGAAACACGTAAACCAAGCAATACGAAAGAGTTATCTGTAGCTGGTTTATTAGCACAAGCAATTATCCGTGTTTATGAACGCGAATCTGTTAGTGTGCTATTTGACTAAAATATTAGATAAATGTATAATGGTTTCGTTCGTGAATTCACGAGCAAAATAAACGCTTGCAAGCAACATTATGTTGATGGGCAAGTGAGGGGCTCATATTAGAGCAAAACGAAAGGTGGAAAATGAATATGACTGCATTAAAGTCAATTATTCGTCAAGGTAAACAAACACGTTCAGACCTTAAAACACTAAGAAATACTGGTAAAGTACCTGCAATCGTTTACGGTTATGGTACAAAAAATACTTCTGTTAAAGTAGACGAAGTAGAATTTATTAAAGTTATCCGTGAAGTTGGACGTAACGGTGTTATCGAATTAGGCGTAGGTTCTAAAACAATTAAAGTAATGGTTTCAGACTACCAATTCGACCCACTTAAAAACCAAATCACTCACATTGACTTCTTAGCAATCAATATGACTGAAGAACGTACTGTTGAAGTACCTGTTCACTTAATTGGTGAAGCAGCAGGTGCTAAAGAAGGTGGCGTGGTTGAACAACCATTATTCGACCTTGAAGTTACAGCTACTCCAGACAATATTCCTGAAGCAATCGAAGTTGAAATCAGTGAATTGGCAATCGGTGATACTATTTCAGTTGAAGATATTAAAGTGTCAGGCGACTTTACTATTGAAAACGAAGCTACTGATTCAGTAGTTACAGTAGTAGCTCCGACTGAAGAACCAACTGAAGAAGAAATCGAAGCAATGGAAGGCGAAGCACAAACTGAAGAGCCAGAAGTTGTAGGCGAAGATAAAGAAGACGAAGAAGAAAAATAATATACTTCACGCTTCATTGTCAACATAAGTTGATGATACCAACATTGTAATATCTTATAAAAAGCACCGTGCTTAATACGTTAAGCAGGTGCTTTTTTATGTTATTATAGTGAATGATATGAAAAAATAATTTTTAATTGTTTATTAATTCAAATACATGAAAATGATATATATAGTTAAGTGACAACAACAATTGGAGGTAACATAATGAAATGTATTGTAGGCCTAGGCAATATAGGTAAACGTTTTGAACAAACAAAACATAATATTGGTTTTGAAGTTATAGACTACATGTTAGATCAAAATCAATTCTCATTAGATAAACAAAAATTTAAAGGTGCCTATACGATTGAACGCATCGGTGGAGAAAAAGTCATGTTTATTGAACCACTAACAATGATGAATTTGTCAGGCGAAGCGGTAGGCCCGTTAATGAAATATTATGACATAGATATAGATGATTTAGTCGTTTTATATGATGATTTAGATTTACCACAAGGGGAGATTCGTCTAAGACAAAAAGGCAGCGCTGGTGGCCATAATGGTATCAAATCAATGATTCAAGTACTAGGTACAGACCAATTCAAACGTATTAGAATCGGTGTAGATAGACCGTCAAATGGTATGTCAATTGTCGATTATGTGTTACAAAAATTTTCAAAACAGGAAATGCAAATAATGAATAAAGTAATAGAACATTCTGCACGTGCAGTTGAGGCTTATATAGAAAGTTCTCGCTTTGATCGTGTGATGAATGAATACAATGGTGAAGTCAAGTGAAATCAATAATTACACAATATATAAATGAAGACAAAAGATACCAAGAATTAAACGACGTATTTGGTAAAGAAAATGTACTAGTAACTGGCTTATCTGGAGCAGCTAAATCAACAATTATAGCCGAAAAATATTTGCACAGTACTAAACAATTATTAGTTGTTACAAATAATTTATATCAAGCAGATAAATTGGAAAGTGATTTGCTGCAATTTGTAGATGCAGACGAAGTCTACAAATATCCAATGCAAGATATCATGACAGAAGAATTCTCAACACAAAGCCCTCAATTTATGAGCGAGCGTGTACGTACACTAACGGCACTTGCTCAAGAAAAGAGAGGGTTATTTATCGTACCATTAAACGGTTTGAAAAAATGGCTCACTCCAGTTGAAATGTGGAAATCTCATCAGTTAACACTATCTGTTGGTGACGATATTGAAATTGATGAATTTTTAAATAAATTAGTAAATATGGGCTACCGTAGGGAAAGTGTAGTGTCACATATAGGTGAATTTTCATTACGCGGGGGCATTGTTGATATTTACCCGTTAATTGGGAAGCCAGTAAGAATTGAACTATTCGATACTGAAGTGGATTCGATTCGTGATTTTGATGTGGAGACACAAAGATCAAAAGAGAACATCGAAGAAGTCAATATTACGACAGCAAGTGATTATATTATCACCGACGATGTGCTTAAACATACAAAATTAAAATTAAAAGAGGCTTATGAAAATACACGCCCCAAAATTGAAAAATCAGCACGTAATGATTTAAAAGAAACTTACGAAAGTTTCGAACTTTTTGAATCAACGATGTTTGATCATCAAGTATTGCGTCGACTTGTGTCGTTTATGTATGAACAACCAGCGACTATTATGGATTATTTTAAAGATGACGCTATTGTTGCAGTTGATGAACATAATAGAATTAAAGAAACTGAGCAAACACTTATTACTGAAGTTGATGAATTTATGCAAAACCTGATAGAAAGTGGTAAAGGATTTATTGATCAAAACTTCTTACAATATGATGGGTTTGAAGCGTTATTGAAACATTATCCAGTGACGTATTTCACATTATTCACGGCGACAATGCCTGTTCAACTCAATGAAATTATCAAGTTTTCATGTAAGCCAGTACAGCAATTTTATGGTCAATACGATATTATGCGTTCAGAATTTCAGCGCTTCATCCAAAATGATTATACTGTCGTTGTTCTTGCTGAAACTGAAGTGAGAAAAGAACGTATTCAATCTATGCTTAATGAAATGCATATCCCAACATTTATCGATACGCCAAGTCAACGAAACGATGGGGGCAATGCGATCATTACAGAGGGTAGTTTGTCAGAAGGATTTGAGCTACCTTATATGCAACTTGTTGTCGTGACGGAACGCGAACTATTCAAATCTAAACAAAAGAAAAAACCAAAACAACAAAAAACACTAACAAACGCTGAAAAAATTAAATCATACCAAGATTTAAAAGTAGGAGATTATGTCGTACATGTGCACCACGGTGTCGGTAGATATTTAGGTGTTGAAACACTTGAAGTCGGTGGCGTACATAAAGATTATATTAAACTTCAATATAAAGGGACAGACCAATTATTTGTACCAGTTGATCAGATGGATCAAGTTCAAAAATATGTAGCATCAGAGGATAAGACACCTAGGTTAAATAAACTTGGTGGTACAGAATGGAAAAAAACAAAAGCTAAAGTACAACAAAGCGTTGAAGATATGGCTGATGAATTAATTGATCTATATAAAGAACGTGAAATGTCTGTAGGTTATAAATATGGCCCAGATACGGCAGAACAAAACGAATTTGAAATAGATTTCCCTTACGAACTTACGCCTGACCAAGGTAAATCAATCGAAGAAATTAAACAGGATATGGAAATTGAACGTCCAATGGATCGATTGCTATGTGGTGATGTAGGTTATGGTAAGACAGAAGTTGCAGTACGTGCAGCGTTTAAAGCTGTTATGGAAGGAAAGCAGGTTGCCTTCTTAGTTCCAACGACAATTTTAGCTCAACAACATTATGAAACATTAATTGAGCGTATGCAGGACTTTCCAATCGAAGTTCAACTCATTAGTCGCTTTAGAAGTACAAAAGAAGTTAAAGAAACAAAAGAAAAATTAAAATCAGGCTTCGTTGATATCGTCGTAGGTACTCATAAACTATTAAGTAAAGATATTCATTATAAAGATTTAGGCTTATTAATTGTGGATGAAGAACAACGATTTGGTGTGCGTCATAAAGAAAGAATCAAATCATTGAAAACAAATGTGGACGTTTTAACACTGACGGCAACGCCTATCCCACGTACATTACACATGAGTATGTTGGGCGTTCGTGATTTATCAGTGATTGAAACACCACCAGAAAATCGTTTTCCAGTACAAACTTACGTATTAGAACAGAATACGAATTTTATTAAAGAAGCACTAGAAAGAGAATTATCTAGAGAAGGACAAGTCTTTTATTTATATAATAAAGTGCAATCTATTTATGAAAAACGAGAGCAATTACAAATGTTAATGCCAGAAGCGAATATTGGTATTGCACATGGACAGATGAAAGAAGGAGACTTAGAAGAAACAATGCTAAGTTTTATTAATCATGAATACGACATTCTCGTAACGACTACAATCATTGAAACGGGAGTTGATGTTCCAAACGCCAACACACTTATTATCGAAGATGCGGATCGTTTCGGACTCAGCCAGTTATACCAATTGAGAGGTCGTGTTGGACGTTCAAGCCGTATTGGCTATGCTTATTTCTTACACCCTACGAATAAAGTATTGTCAGAAACAGCTGAAGACCGTTTGCAAGCAATTAAGGAATTTACTGAGTTAGGCTCAGGCTTTAAAATTGCTATGCGTGATTTAAATATTCGAGGCGCAGGTAATCTCTTGGGTAAACAACAACACGGATTTATTGATTCTGTTGGATTCGACCTTTATTCACAAATGTTAGAAGAAGCAGTGAATGAAAAACGTGGTGTTAAAGATGAGAAACAAGATGCACCTGAAATTGAAATTGAACTCAATATTGATGCTTATTTACCTGCTGAATATATTCCAAATGAACAGTCTAAAATAGAAATCTATAAAAAATTACGTAAGATTGAAACTGAAGCACAACTCATGGATGTTAAAGATGAATTAATTGATCGTTTCAATGATTACCCAATAGAAGTGGAAAGACTGTTGGATATGATGGAGATAAAAGTTCATGCTTTAAACGCTGGAGTGGCACTTATTAAAGATGTAGGCAAAAAGGTAGAAGTTTATCTGTCTGAAAAGGGAACGACAGATATTAATGGAGAAACGTTATTTAAACAAACGCAACCATTAGGCCGTGCAATGAAAGTTGGCGTTCAAGATGGTAAAATGAAAGTGACTTTAAATAAAGTAAGTAACTGGTTAGATAGTTTGAAATTCTTAGCGAAATGTCTAGAAGAAAGTATGGTTATATCAGATGAAATCTAAGGACGATAAGAATACGGCCTTCAACGGCGTAGTTGTTCTTACAATTGCACTTGTTATTGTTAAAATACTAAGCGCAATTTATCGTGTCCCGTATCAAAATATACTTGGAGACGAAGGATTATATGCTTATCAACAAATATATCCGATTGTTGCTTTAGGTGTTATTTTAACAATGAATGCAATTCCTAGTGCTGTCACTCAAACGTTTGGCACACATGGGGAATCAAGACATTACACTAAAGTATTGCTTAGGTTACAACTCATTAGTACTGCATTTTTCTTGGTTGTTTTTATAGGTGCTAAGTGGGTGGCACTCCTAATGGGTGACACTAACCTCACACCAATGTTAAGAGCAGCAAGTTTTAGTTTCTTGTTTGTTGGTATATTAGGAGTGTATAGAGGCTACTACCAAGCGCATCAACATATGACTGTTCCAGCGATATCACAAGTCATAGAGCAAGTGATACGTGTTGTAATCATCATCATTGCTATTGTATTATTTATGACACAACAACGGTCTGTTTACACTGCTGGTACAGTAGCTATTATCGGTTCAGCAGTAGGTTTTTTAGCATCTAGTATATTCCTAATGCAAGGCAAGCCTTTTAAGCTCAAGCAAGCGAAGAAACCAAATGACAAGACAATAGTAGAGTGGAAAAAGTTATCAATGGCTATTATCATCTTTGCTGTAAGCCAGCTTATTGTCATCGTTTGGCAAGTGATAGATAGCTTTACGGTTATACATGCACTTCAGAATGCAGGCTTAAATTTTCAAGAAGCAACCACACAAAAAGGTATCTTTGATCGTGGTGCTTCATTTATACAAATGGGTTTAATTGTGACAACGACATTTTGTTTTGTGCTTATACCGATGCTTACCGATGCGATTAAAGCACGCAACAACATTCTGATTAATAGATATGCGAATGCCTCTATCAAGATTACAGTGATGTTTAGTGTGGCAGCTGGTATTGGATTAATTAATTTACTGCCAGTCATGAATAGTGTGTTTTTTAAAAACGATAGTCTGACTGGTACATTATCTCTCTATATGCTTACAGTTATATGCGTCTCGCTCATAATGATGGACATTGCTTTATTACAAGTGAAAAACCAAGTGCGTCCTGTGCTATTTGCATTTATCACTGGTGTGGTCAGTAAAGTAATTCTCAATGTGATGTTAATACCACAATTATTAATGCTAGGTGGCAGTATCAGTACGGTTATTTCACTCATTATATTTACGCTCGTTCTACATTATCACGTACTAAAACACTATAAATTCCAGATGATGAAAAAATTCGTGATTAAATTGGGTGCTACGATGGTGATGCTATCAGTGGCTGTTCAACTAGGAATGTGGCTCGTACCTACACAAAGTAGAATCACAGGTTTGATTGAATTAGTCGTCGCAGCAATTATTGGCGTATTAGTAATTATTTTCGCTATTGTACGTATGCATTTATTGAGTTATAGAGAATTAAAACATTTACCATTGGGCGATAAACTTTATCATATGAAAAGAGGGAAACATTAATGTCAGGTAAAATAACAATTGTTGGCTTAGGTAACTACGGTATTGATGATTTACCTTTAGGTATCTACAAATTTCTTAAAAAACAAACAATGGTTTACACGCGTACATTGGATCATCCTGTAATTAAAGAATTAACTGCAGAAAATATACAATTCAAAAGTTTTGATAGTGAATACGAGGCACAAGCATCATTCGAGGGCGTCTATGAACGTATCGTGTCGCAACTCATTGAAGCGGCCCATAGTGATGATGTCATTTATACAGTGCCTGGACATCCACGTGTAGCTGAAACGACAACTGTGAAATTAGAAGCTCATGCGCAAGAACATAATGATCTTCAGGTTGAAGTTTTGGGAGGCAAAAGCTTTATCGATGATATATTTGAAGCGGTGAAGATAGATCCTAACGACGGGTTCACATTACTCGATGCGACAGCTATAACAAAAGAGCAGTTAAATATTCGTACCCATACGCTCATTACTCAAGTCTATAGTCCTATGACTGCAGGCGATTTAAAAGTGACATTGATGGAACGTTACCATGATGAGCAAACAGTGTTTATCGTCGATGGCGCACAAAATAATGCTGCAAATGTAATAGAAACACCGCTTTATGAATTAGACCATCATGCATCTATTTTCAGTAATTTGACAAGTGTATTCATTCCGAAAGTAGAAAAAGAAGAATCATATTATAGTGATTTTTATTTTGCTGCGAGCATAATAGACCAGCTTGTTGATGACGAAACAGGCTGTCCTTGGGATAAAGTTCAAACACATCACACATTAAAACGTTATCTATTAGAAGAAACATTTGAATTGTTTGAAGCAATAGATAACGAAGACGATTGGCATATTATTGAAGAGTTGGGGGACATACTTTTACAAGTACTATTGCATACAAGTATTGGCAAAAAAGATGGATTCCTTGATATAAATGAAGTGGTTCAAAGTCTTTCAGAAAAAATGATACGTAGACATCCCCACATTTTTGGTGACGCCGAAGCGGAAAACGAAGAAGATTTAAAACAGATATGGTCAGAAGCAAAAGCAAAAGAAGGTAAAACGAAACGTGTTAAATTTGAAAAAGTATTTGCAGAGCATTTCTTGAAGTTGTATGATAAAACAAAAAATATGTCATTAGACGCAGATGCTTTAAGAAAAATTTTAGAGCAAGGAGGAAACAAATCATGAGATTAGATAAATATCTCAAAGTATCACGGTTAGTAAAACGTCGTACTTTAGCTAAAGAAATTAGTGATCAAGGACGTATTACTGTGAATGGTTCAGTAGCAAAAGCAGGCACTGACGTAAAAGTAACAGATGAACTTGTAATCCGATTTGGACAAAAAGTGATTACAATTGAAGTTACTGGTTTAAGTGAACATGCGACTAAGGAAAATGCGAAAGGTATGTATGAATTAGTCAAAGAAGAAAAGGTTAGTGGAGACTAGAAAAGGAGGTGACAAGCAATGAGTAAAAAAGTTGAGAACATAGGGAATACGTTCACTTCTGCTGAAAATAAAAAGAAACAACAGCAAAAAATGAGAAGAAGAGTCGTACGAAAACGTATTACTTTATTTGGTGGCATATTACTTATCCTCATTATTATTTTAACTGTAATGCTTGTCACTCAAAAACAAAGTAATATAGACGACGCAGCTGAGCGTCAAGAAAAAGAACAACAATATCAAAAGCAACAAGATGAAGAACTCGCATTAAAAGAACAATTAAACAATCTTAATGATAAAAGTTATATAGAGAAAGTTGCGCGAGATGATTATTATTTGAGTAATGATGGAGAAGTGATTTTCAAGTTGCCTGGTGAGAAATCTGAAGAGAAATCTAAATCATCAAAAGAGGATAAATAGTGAAATTTATCATTTAAGTAACAATACCATTGTTAATTTATGCAAACAGGCATATAATAGGGTTAAAATCGAAACAAATCGGGAGGATTTATTTACAATATGTCAATCGAAGTAGGAAACAAGCTTAAAGGTAAAGTCACTGGTATTAAAAAGTTTGGCGCTTTCGTCGAACTTCCTGAAGGAAAGAGTGGCTTAGTTCACATAAGTGAAGTTGCAGATAATTACGTGGAAAACGTAGAAGATCATTTATCTGTTGGAGATGTAGTTGAAGTTAAAGTGCTTTCAATTGCTGATGATGGTAAAATTAGTTTATCAATTAAAAAAGCAAAAGATCGTCCACGTAGACCTCAAAGTAAACCCAATTATAAAAAACCTCAACCAAAAGGTGAGGACTTTGAAAAGAAATTAACAGATTTCTTGAAAGATAGTGAAGATAAATTAACATCCATTAAACGTCAAACAGAATCTAGACGTGGTGGAAAAGGCGCGAAACGTTAATAAATATATATCATAAGACTGTTGAAATAGGAATTAATTTAACGACTTGAAAACAAAGTACAATAATTTTTCCAAAATTAAGTTTGATCGTAACAATCTAAGACTGTTTTCTTACTTTAGGAAACAGTCTCTTTTTTTTGTTGTATATAAGTCATAATATTACGAGCATTTGCATCGTTAAGGTAACATTATGGTCAAGGAGGTAGATAAGTTGAGAGTAAATACTGAAGGCTGGAATAAAAGTAATCACATTGTATTGGCAGTTTCTACAGGTGTGGATAGCATGGTGCTATTGCATCAATTGATTACGCATTTAGCTGATTCATATACTAAGTTGACTTGTCTACATGTAAATCACAATATTCGTCCTGCTGCAGCAGCAGAAGAACAATTTATTAAAGGGTATTGTGACAAGCATCAGATTGCATTGCATGTACAACATCTAGACTTGTCTGCTGTGATTGAAAAAGGTAATAGTATTGAAAGTGCAGCGAGAGCTGAACGTTATCATTGGTTTGATGATATGATGACCGAGTTAAAGGCAGATGTATTACTTACGGCACACCATCAAGATGACCAAATTGAAACGATATTTTATCGACTCATGACTGGACGCTCTACGAGAAGTAGCTTGGGTATGACATATCTTTCTTCAAGAGGTCACTATAATTTATGTAAACCCTTTTTAGAAGCCACGAAATCAGAAATACGTAATTATCAAACAAAACATAACGTTCCATATTATGAAGATGAATCAAATACAGAAAATCATTACGTCAGAAATGATATTCGTAATCGTATATTACCTGACATTGAAAGTAATAAACACTTATCTACAGAACAATTGCTAAAATTAAAAGACTGGCATGATGAACAATTAGAAGTTGTGCGAAACGAAGCTACAACATTTATCTCGGCATTCGTTGATTTTTGTAATGATGACAATGAAGTTACTTTTTCGAGAAAACAATTTTTAAATTTACGACATAGTGTCAAAATGGCAGTCTTGGATAAACTTTTTGCTGAATTACCATTAGATAAGTCGATTACTGAGAAAACTTACGATGAATGGTTTCAGCAACTTACTGAAAATGTAACACAATGCACATTATATGCGACACATGAATGGATAATTCACATCGCTTATGATAAATTTATAATAATGGCAAATTGTAAAGAAAAACTAGCTCCGACTAAGATTGATCAACCAGGTGTATACAACTATGGTCGCTATAGCATTGATATTACTAACGAATTTCCTACATTCGAGTATCCTATAGTTATCCGTACAAGAAAAGACGGCGACAAATTTGAACTGAATGGTATGAAAGGGCATAAAAAGATAAGTAGACTGCTTATTGATGAAAAGGTTATGCAAACTGAACGTAACCAAATGCCAGTTATAGTTAATGCATATAATGAGATTATTGCTGTTGGCACATTATATTTAAAAAATAGATACAATCAATCAATTTTTATACGAAATATGGGAGAGGAATGAAAACATGCGAGATGATTTAAAAGACATTTTATTGTCAGAGGAAGATATACATCAAATTTGTGAAGAGCTAGGTAAGAAAATAACAGAGGAATACAAAGGGAAGCCACTTGTTTGTATTGGGATATTAAAAGGGTCTGTTATGTTCATGGCAGATTTAATTAAATACATTGATACGCATTTAGCTATCGACTTTATGGATGTTTCTAGTTATCACGGAGGCACCGAGTAAACAGGAGAAGTAAAAATCTTGAAAGACTTAAGTGGATCTATTGAAAATAAAGATGTTTTAATTATTGAAGACATTCTAGAAACTGGTACTACATTAAAATCAATTACTGAATTACTTGAATCACGTCGTGTTAATTCACTTGAAATTGTTACGCTACTTGATAAACCAAACCGTCGTAAAGCAAACATTGAAGCAAAATACGTAGGTAAAAAGATACCTGACGAATTTGTAGTAGGCTATGGTTTAGATTACGCTGAACATTATAGAAATTTACCTTATATTGGTACATTGAAACCAGAAATCTATTCAAAATAAGCAGTACAATTTATTCGCGGAAAAAGTTGTTATATACTGTAAGTTACAGTCGAATTAAGTTGGTGAATGTGAAAAGTAGGGTTACACTTAAATCATTTGAAATTTAATACATAAACTTGAGGGTACGTGACAATATATAATATTCATTTAACTTTAAGCATAATAGAAAAATAAAACTAAAGGGTAAAACAATAAGAATTGTAAACATAACGCAAAAGTTGAAATAGTAGCCGAAAACTCGAGTGTTGTGTTACAATTTTTGTTAGTTTTATAATTGAAGTAGGAGGAAACGACGCATGCAGAAAGCCTTTCGTAACGTGCTAGTTATCGCAATCATTGGCGTTATTATTTTTGGCTTGTTTTCGTGGCTTAACGGAAATGGGAATATGCCAAAGCAGCTTACATATAATCAATTTGTTAAGCAGTTAGATAAAGGTGAGTTAAAATCACTGGAAATACAACCTGAACAAAACGTATATATGGTAAGTGGTAAAACAGATAAAGATGAAGAGTATTCTTCAACTATTTTATATAACAACGATAAAGAGCTAGAAAAAATAACTGATAAAGCACAAAGTCAAGATGGATTGAAATTTACAGTTAAAGAAGAAGAAAAGCAAAGTGTATTTGTAAGTATATTAACAACATTAATTCCTGTATTAATTATCGCACTTTTATTTATATTCTTCCTTAGCCAAGCCCAAGGTGGCGGCGGTGGCGGTGGTAATCGTATGATGAACTTTGGTAAATCCAAAGCGAAAACGTACGATAATCAACAAAAACGTGTACGCTTCACTGATGTAGCTGGTGCAGATGAAGAGAAACAAGAATTAATTGAAATAGTCGATTTCTTAAAAGACAATAAACAATTCAAACAAATGGGTTCTAGAATTCCTAAAGGTGTTCTTTTAGTTGGCCCTCCTGGTACAGGTAAAACATTATTAGCTCGTGCAGTTGCTGGTGAAGCCGGCACGCCGTTCTTCTCAATCAGTGGTTCAGACTTCGTTGAGATGTTTGTGGGTGTTGGTGCAAGTCGTGTACGTGACTTGTTCGAAAATGCTAAGAAAAACGCGCCTTGTATCATCTTTATTGATGAAATCGATGCAGTTGGTCGTCAACGTGGTGCCGGTGTAGGTGGTGGCCATGATGAGCGTGAGCAAACATTGAACCAATTACTAGTTGAAATGGATGGATTTGGTGATAATGAAGGTATCATTATGATAGCTGCTACAAACCGTCCAGACATTTTAGACCCAGCGTTATTACGTCCAGGTCGTTTCGACAGACAAATTCAAGTAGGTCGTCCGGATGTGAAAGGCCGTGAAGCAATTCTTCATGTTCATGCGAAAGACAAACCATTTGATGAAACAGTTGACTTAAAAGCAGTTTCAGAAAGAACACCTGGTTTCTCTGGTGCAGATTTAGAAAACTTATTAAACGAAGCATCATTAGTTGCTGTACGTGAAGGTAAGAAAAAAATCGATATGCGTGATATTGAAGAAGCGACAGACCGTGTTATCGCTGGTCCAGCTAAGAAATCTCGCGTAATCTCAGAAAAAGAACGTAATATTGTAGCGCACCATGAAGCTGGTCATACAATTATTGGTATGGTACTTGATGAAGCTGAAGTTGTTCACAAAGTTACAATCGTACCTCGTGGACAAGCCGGCGGTTATGCAATGATGTTACCTAAACAAGATCGCTTCTTAATGACAGAAAAAGAATTATTAGATAAAATCTGTGGTCTACTTGGTGGACGTGTATCTGAGGATATTACCTTTAATGAAGTATCTACAGGTGCATCTAATGACTTTGAACGTGCGACACAAATTGCACGTCAAATGGTTACTGAATATGGTATGAGTGAAAAAATCGGAACGGTTCAATTCACAAATAGCAACGGTGGCCAAGTCTTCTTAGGAAAAGAAATGCAAGGCGACACTGAGTTTTCAGGACAAATTGCATACGAAATTGATAAAGAAGTGCAACGTATTATTAAAGAACAATACGAGCGTTGTAAGGCTATCTTGTTAGAGCATAAATCACAGTTAGATTTAATAGCTGAATCATTATTAACTGAAGAAACATTAGTTGCCGAACAAATCCAATCATTATTTAACGATGGTGTCTTACCAGAAGTAGATTATGATAGTGCCAAAGTTGTGGAACATAAAGATGATGACTTTGAAGAAGGAAAATACGGTAAATCTTACGAGGACGTTCGTAGAGAACAACTAGATTCAGATGATGAAACACAGGATAACGATAAAGAAAATGAACAACAAGACAACAATGACACTGAAGAAACAGGTCATGAACAAGCACCTAATATCGATAAACCTAGCAATCCGAACGATCCGAATGATCCAAGCAATAGAAATTAATAACTGAACTTAAAGCTTCTTTCTGCTATCATATTGATAGTAGAAGGAAGCTTTTTTAATAGCAAAATATAACAGAATAATTTATAAACAGATGTTTCGCAATTTTTACCTCGAACGATTACAATAAATTGCATTGATAAAAAGTGTAAAAACAATCTTAGAGTAAAGATAGAAAAACATTTTCAAAACTAGATGATATTAAAGGAGAAATAAACAAAATGACGAACGATTATATAGTTAAAGCATTAGCTTTTGGAGGACAAATTCGCGCTTATAGTGCGTTAACAACTGAAAGTGTTCAAGAAGCACAAACAAGACATTATACGTGGCCAACTGCTTCAGCAGCACTTGGACGTACGATGACAGCAACAGTGATGATGGGTGCAATGCTCAAAGGCGATCAAAAATTAACAGTTACAGTTGATGGAAAAGGCCCAATTGGTAAAATAATTGCTGACGCTGATGCTAAAGGGAATATAAGAGGCTATGTTACGAATCCTCAGACACATTTCCCTTTAAATGATGCTGGTAAATTAGATGTTAGCCGTGCAGTTGGTTCAGAAGGTGCATTGACAGTTGTAAAAGATATTGGAATGAAAGATTTCTTTTCTGGTTCTAGTGAACTCGTTTCTGGTGAATTAGGAGATGACTTCACTTATTACTTTGCTAAAAGTGAACAAGTACCATCATCAGTAGGTTTAGGCGTATTAGTAAACCCTGACAATTCAATTAAAGCTGCAGGTGGCTTTATAATACAAGTTATGCCAGGTGCAGACGATGAAACAGTTGATAAACTCGAAGCTGCAATCAATCAAATGACACCAGTTTCGAAACTGATTGACCAAGGTTTAACGCCTGAAGAAATTCTTTTCGAAATACTAGGGGAAGAAAACGTACAACTATTAGAAAATCTTCCTACACAATTCGATTGTAATTGTGGGCATGAAAAATTCTTAACTGCTATTAAAGGTTTAGGCGAAGCTGAAATTCAAGATATGATTGATAAAGACCATGGTGCAGAAGTTGAATGCCATTTCTGTAGAAATAAATATAATTTTTCAGAAGATGAGTTACATGGATTAATAGAAAAAAGTAACTAAAAGGTTTACACTAGGTATTGAACTAGGCTATTGAATAAAAAAGTTGGTATATTAAATCTTCATAGTTGTATTTGCTGAAAAATCTGATAAAATATAAAGTATATCCGAGAGAAAAAGTAGGTTTTAAACTTTTTAATGAAAAGGAGCAATACTAAATGACAAATAAACCAGTAGATAATATCGTAAAAGCAATTGGCAATACACCTGTTGTTAAGTTAAACAACGTTGTGGGGGAAGATGCTGCAGACGTATATGTGAAACTTGAATATCAAAATCCAGGTGGCTCTGTGAAAGACCGTATTGCATTAGCAATGATTGAAGAAGCTGAACAAGCAGGTAAAATTAAACCAGGTGATACAATTGTTGAACCGACAAGTGGTAACACAGGAATTGGCTTAGCTTTTGTTTGTGCAGCTAAAGGTTATAAAGCAGTATTTACGATGCCTGAAACAATGAGTCAAGAACGTCGTAACTTGTTAAAAGCATACGGCGCAGAATTAGTATTAACACCTGGATCAGAAGCAATGAAAGGTGCGATCAAAAAAGCTAAAGAATTAAAAGAAGAATTCGGTTATTATGAGCCGCAACAATTCGAAAACCCAGCAAACCCTCGTGTACACGAATTAACAACTGGACCAGAATTAGTTGAACAATTTGAAGGCAAAACGATTGATTCATTCTTAGCTGGTGTAGGTACTGGTGGAACACTTAGTGGCGCGGGTAAAGTATTAAAAGAAAAATACCCAGACATTAATCTTGTAGCGATTGAACCAGAAGACTCAGCTATCTTAAGTGGCGGCGAACCAGGTCCACATAAATTACAAGGTTTAGGTGCAGGATTTGTACCAGATACTTTAGATACAAACATATACGATGAAATTATCAAAGTAGGTAATGAAGTTGCTATGGATATGTCACGTAGAGTTGCTAAAGAAGAAGGCATCTTAGGTGGTATTTCTTCAGGTGCTGCGATTGTTGCAGCGATTGAAAAAGCAAAATCATTAGGTAAAGGTAAAACAGTTGTTACTGTATTACCAAGTAATGGTGAGCGTTATCTTTCTACACCGTTATATTCATTTGATGACTAAATGATATATATTTAACAATTACCGGCCACATATTCATGTGAGTCGGTTTTTTTTGTGTATACATAAAGAAACATAAGTAAGCAAAATAAAAACAATACACTAGCATATGTGATTTCAAGTTTTGATTACTGAAAAAATTGAAAATTAACGTTATTATAGAATAGTAAATATAATACATAAGAGAAATCATTTATAAAGTGAAAGGAAGAAGAATAATTATGACGCATACAAAAATTATGGGCATATTAAATGTAACTCCTGACTCTTTTTCTGATGGTGGTAAATATAATACAGTTGAAAAAGCGATTAAGAGAGCAAAAGAAATGATGGATGAAGGTGTAGATATTATAGATGTTGGTGGGATATCTACCCGTAAGAGAGCAAAAGAAATGATGGATGAAGGTGTAGATATTATAGATGTTGGTGGGATATCTACCCGTCCAGGTTTTGAAGAGATAAGCGTTGAGGAAGAGTTGGAGCGCGTTGTCCCTGTTGTAAGTGCGTTGGCTGAATTAGATGTACAACTATCTATAGATACCTATCGAAGTGAAGTGGCAGAAGCTGCAATGAAATTAGGTGCCACGATGATTAATGATCAATGGGCAGGACACTATGATGAACGTATTTTCAATGTAGTAGCGAAATACAATGGTGAGATCGTACTCATGCACAATGGAGATGGTCAAAGAACAGAACCGGTAGTGGATGAGATGTTGCTGTATTTATTAAAACAAGCAAATAAAGCGGAAATGGCAGGTATACCTCAACATAAAGTATGGATTGATCCAGGAATTGGCTTTGCCAAAACACGTGAAGAAGAAAAAGAAGTTATGTCACGTTTAGATGAATTGGTAGCTACAGGTTATCCAGTGCTATTAGCAACAAGTAGAAAAAGTTTCATAAAAGAAATGATAGGTACAGAAACAACGCCTACCGAACGTGATGAAAGTACGGCAGCTACTACTGCGTATGGTATAATGAAAGGCGTAAAAGCGGTAAGAGTTCATAATGTCGCATTAAATGTTCGATTAGGACAAAGCATGGACTATTTAAAGGAGAATGACGATGAGCGACACAATATTTCTTAATGGTATGAGATTCTATAGTTATCATGGTGCGCTGCCAGCTGAAAATGAAATTGGACAAATATTTATTGTCGATGTCACAATGAAAGTTGATTTGAGTATGGCTGGGCAATCTGATGAGGTTACAGATACAGTCCATTATGGTGAAGTTTTTGAAGAAGTAAAAGCAATCATGGAAGGCAAGCCTGTAAATTTATTAGAGCATCTAGCTGAACGTATTGCAAAACGTATAAATTCACACTATAATCGTGTAATGGAAACGAAAGTTAGAATCACTAAAGAAAATCCACCTATACCTGGCCATTATGATGGTGTAGGCGTTGAAATAGTGAGGGAGAATCTCTAATGGAATATGCTTATTTAGGATTAGGAAGTAATGTTGGAGAAAGAGCGTCACAACTTGATGAAGCAATCCGTATATTAGATAATACAGATGGCATTCAAGTAACGCAAAAATCCCCGATATATGAAACAGAGCCAGTAGGTTATGTCGACCAACCACAATTTTTAAATCAATGTATTGAAATTTATACATCCTTAACTCCACAAGATTTATTAAAAGAGTGTCTCCATACTGAACAGCAGTTACACCGAGTAAGAGATATACGTTGGGGCCCTAGAACTTTAGATGTTGATATTTTATTGTTTGGTAATCATATTATTGATGAAGAAAATCTGAACGTTCCGCATCCACGTATGCTAGAGCGTGCATTTGTACTTATACCGTTAAATGATATAGCATCAGATTGTGTAGAACCTCATTCCAATAAAAAAATTGGAAGTATAGTAACGGCAGACGATTCAGTCAAAGAGTATAAAGGTTTATAGTTATAAAATATGTGGAAAACGGGAGTCGTATAGATATATAATAGAGTAATTCTTGCTCCTATGGCTAATGTAGATAACGTTACATTTAAACGTACTGTTAAAAATGGGTGTGGGTTTAATGTGTGCTGTATCTATATGGTAAGACTAGAAAAGCTTTGAAATAAACAGAACAACAAATGATAGATAACTATCAAACGTTCCAAGTGAAGATTGAAGCTAAAGAATAATAAAAATTAGAACAAGAAGCATAAAGGAGAGAAAGTAATGTCAGAAGAAATGAACGACCAAATGCAAGTCCGCCGCCAAAAATTACAAGAATTATACGATTTAGGTATCGATCCTTTTGGTCAAAAATTTGAACGTACTTCTACGGCTGCCCCATTGCATGAAGATTGGGACGCATATACAAAAGAAGAATTACATGACAAAGAAGATGAAAGCAACGTAAGTATCGCCGGTCGTCTAATGACTAAACGTGGAAAAGGTAAAGCTGGATTTGCTCATGTTCAAGATTTAACTGGTCAAATACAAATTTACGTAAGAAAAGACCAAGTAGGAGACGAACAATTTGAAGTTTGGAATTCTGCAGACTTAGGAGACATTGTAGGTATAGAAGGTGTAATGTTCAAAACGAATACAGGTGAATTGTCTGTTAAAGCTAAAACATTCACGTTGTTGACTAAAGCATTACGTCCATTACCTGATAAATTCCACGGTTTACAAGATATCGAACAGCGTTATCGTCAACGTTACCTTGACTTAATTACAAATCAAGATAGCACGCAAACATTTATTAACCGCAGTAAGATATTACAAGAAATGCGTAATTACTTAAATCAAAGAGGATTTTTAGAAGTAGAAACACCTATGATGCACCAAATTCCTGGTGGAGCTGCTGCGCGTCCTTTCGAAACACATCATAATGCTTTAGACGCAACACTATATATGCGAATTGCAATTGAATTACATTTGAAACGTTTAATCGTAGGTGGATTAGAAAAAGTTTATGAAATTGGACGTGTTTTTAGAAACGAAGGCGTATCAACAAGACATAATCCAGAATTCACTATGATTGAATTATATGAAGCGTATGCTGACTATCACGATATCATGGATATAACTGAGAATATGATTAGACATATTTCTGAAAAAGTACTTGGTACTGCTAAAGTAAACTATGGCGAAGAAATTATAGATTTAGAATCTGATTGGAAACGAGTTCATATGGCTGATGCTGTTAAAGAAGAAACAGGTGTGGACTTCTTCGAGGTGCAAACTGATGAAGAAGCTAAATCATTAGCTAAAGAACATGGCATTGAAATAACAGATAATATGAAATATGGTCATATCTTAAATGAGTTCTTTGAGCAAAAAGTTGAAGAAACATTAATTCAACCAACGTTTATTTATGGACACCCAATCGAAATCTCACCACTAGCTAAGAAAAATCCAGAGGACCCAAGATTTACGGATCGCTTTGAATTATTCATAGTAGGTAGAGAACACGGTAATGCATTCACAGAATTAAATGATCCTATTGATCAAAGAGCAAGATTTGAAGCGCAATTAGTAGAAAAAGAAGAAGGTAATGATGAAGCGCACGAAATGGATGAAGATTTCATTGAAGCATTAGAGTACGGAATGCCTCCAACAGGTGGTTTAGGTATTGGTATTGATAGATTAGTAATGTTACTTACTGATTCTGCTTCTATCCGTGATGTATTGTTATTCCCTTATATGAAACAAAAATAGATTATTTAAAGCTTGGTTTAAACTAAGAGATAATTGATTTAATCATTTAAACTAGATCATATGTTACGATTTCACACTGGTGAGACGTAATATATGGTCTGTTTTTTGTTTTAGTATCTCTATAGAGATACTAAAAATAAGAGAGAATAGAGGGTTTAAGTACTAAATAAATTAATTAAATTAGTAATAAGATACAATTAAGTATTATAATGCTATTAAAATATAATAATATACTAAAAAAGGTATGGTAAAGATAGATTCTATGTGATAAGATTATTCAAGTCGAGTTAAGGAAACGAAACAAGACATATATAAGCATTTAAAATATTTCTTTTCGAGAAATATTCGAAAAGCATTGACATTAAAGTGAAAATGAATTAATATATAAAAGTCGTCAAAAACGACAAGCACTATATACATAACTCAAGTAAAAGTCTTGTAAACAAATCTTTAAGATAGTGTAAAATTGACTATTGCAAAAGATTAACAAACAATGTATTATTAATTGAGTAAGTTAATTTGTCTGGTGGCAATAGCAAAGAGGTCACACCTGTTCCCATGCCGAACACAGTAGTTAAGCTCTTTAGCGCCGATGGTAGTCGGACTTACGTTCCGCAAGAGTAGGACGTTGCCAGGCTTTTATTAAAAATTATGTGGAGAATTAGCTCAGCTGGGAGAGCATCTGCCTTACAAGCAGAGGGTCGGCGGTTCGAACCCGTCATTCTCCATCACTTCATGATAGCCGGCCTAGCTCAACTGGTAGAGCAACTGACTTGTAATCAGTAGGTTGGGGGTTCAAGTCCTCTGGCCGGCACCATTTCATGAGCCATTAGCTCAGTTGGTAGAGCATCTGACTTTTAATCAGAGGGTCAGTGGTTCGAGCCCACTATGGCTCATACAGTTTCATTTGCAGAAGTAGTTCAGCGGTAGAATACGACCTTGCCAAGGTCGGGGTCGCGGGTTCGAATCCCGTCTTCTGCTCCATTATTTTTGCCGGGGTGGCGGAACTGGCAGACGCACAGGACTTAAAATCCTGCGGTGAGAGATCACCGTACCGGTTCGATTCCGGTCCTCGGCACCATCATTTTTAATATAGCGCCCGTAGCTCAACTGGATAGAGTACTTGACTACGAATCAAGAGGTTACAGGTTCGACCCCTGTCGGGCGCACCATCTTTAAAAGTGTTAATCAATTAAATTATGTACGGGAAGTAGCTCAGCTTGGTAGAGCACTTGGTTTGGGACCAAGGGGTCGCAGGTTCGAATCCTGTCTTCCCGACTCTTTAAAATTTATATGGGGGCTTAGCTCAGATGGGAGAGCGCCTGCTTTGCACGCAGGAGGTCAGCGGTTCGATCCCGCTAGTCTCCACCATATTATTTAAATGAACATTGAAAACTGAATTGCAATATGTCAACGTTAATTCCGAACACAACATTAAATTGTTGGTTCAAACGTGTTAGAGATAACACACAAATTAGTATTTTATGAGCTAATCAAACATCATAATTCATTTATGGAGAGTTTGATCCTGGCTCAGGATGAACGCTGGCGGCGTGCCTAATACATGCAAGTCGAGCGAACGGATAAGGAGCTTGCTCCTTTGAAGTTAGCGGCGGACGGGTGAGTAACACGTGGGTAACCTACCTATAAGACTGGAATAACTTCGGGAAACCGGAGCTAATGCCGGATAACATTTGGAACCGCATGGTTCTAAAGTAAAAGATGGTTTTGCTATCACTTATAGATGGACCCGCGCCGTATTAGCTAGTTGGTAAGGTAACGGCTTACCAAGGCAACGATACGTAGCCGACCTGAGAGGGTGATCGGCCACACTGGAACTGAGACACGGTCCAGACTCCTACGGGAGGCAGCAGTAGGGAATCTTCCGCAATGGACGAAAGTCTGACGGAGCAACGCCGCGTGAGTGATGAAGGTTTTCGGATCGTAAAACTCTGTTATTAGGGAAGAACAAATGTGTAAGTAACTGTGCACATCTTGACGGTACCTAATCAGAAAGCCACGGCTAACTACGTGCCAGCAGCCGCGGTAATACGTAGGTGGCAAGCGTTATCCGGAATTATTGGGCGTAAAGCGCGCGTAGGCGGTTTCTTAAGTCTGATGTGAAAGCCCACGGCTCAACCGTGGAGGGTCATTGGAAACTGGGAAACTTGAGTACAGAAGAGGAAAGTGGAATTCCATGTGTAGCGGTGAAATGCGCAGAGATATGGAGGAACACCAGTGGCGAAGGCGACTTTCTGGTCTGTAACTGACGCTGATGTGCGAAAGCGTGGGGATCAAACAGGATTAGATACCCTGGTAGTCCACGCCGTAAACGATGAGTGCTAAGTGTTAGGGGGTTTCCGCCCCTTAGTGCTGCAGCTAACGCATTAAGCACTCCGCCTGGGGAGTACGACCGCAAGGTTGAAACTCAAAGGAATTGACGGGGACCCGCACAAGCGGTGGAGCATGTGGTTTAATTCGAAGCAACGCGAAGAACCTTACCAAATCTTGACATCCTTTGAAAACTCTAGAGATAGAGCCTTCCCCTTCGGGGGACAAAGTGACAGGTGGTGCATGGTTGTCGTCAGCTCGTGTCGTGAGATGTTGGGTTAAGTCCCGCAACGAGCGCAACCCTTAAACTTAGTTGCCAGCATTTAGTTGGGCACTCTAGGTTGACTGCCGGTGACAAACCGGAGGAAGGTGGGGATGACGTCAAATCATCATGCCCCTTATGATTTGGGCTACACACGTGCTACAATGGACAATACAAAGGGCAGCTAAACCGCGAGGTCATGCAAATCCCATAAAGTTGTTCTCAGTTCGGATTGTAGTCTGCAACTCGACTACATGAAGCTGGAATCGCTAGTAATCGTAGATCAGCATGCTACGGTGAATACGTTCCCGGGTCTTGTACACACCGCCCGTCACACCACGAGAGTTTGTAACACCCGAAGCCGGTGGAGTAACCATTTATGGAGCTAGCCGTCGAAGGTGGGACAAATGATTGGGGTGAAGTCGTAACAAGGTAGCCGTATCGGAAGGTGCGGCTGGATCACCTCCTTTCTAAGGATATATTCGGAACATCTTCCTTGAGAAGATGAAGAGGAACGACATTGACATATTGCATTCAGTTTTGAATGCTCATTACGAGTATTCATTGCGTTATTTTGTACATTGAAAACTAGATATGTAAGTAAAATTTATGATTTTACCAAGCAAAACCGAGTGAATTAGAGTTTTAAAAAGCTTGAATTCAAAAAAATAGAAATAATCGCTAGTGTTCGAAAGAACACTCACAGATTAATAACATTTTAGGTTTTCAACCGATTTTATCGTGTTGAAGGTCGAAAAGATTAAGTTATTAAGGGCGCACGGTGGATGCCTTGGCACTAGAAGCCTACGAAGGACGTTACTAACGACGATATGCTTTGGGGAGCTGTAAGTAAGCTTTGATCCAGAGATTTCCGAATGGGGAAACCCAGCACGAGTTATGTCGTGTTATCGATATGTGAATACATAGCATATCTGAAGGCAGACGCAGGGAACTGAAACATCTTAGTACCCGCAGGAAGAGAAAGAAAAATCGATTCCCTGAGTAGCGGCGAGCGAAACGGGAAGAGCCCAAACCAACGAGCTTGCTTGTTGGGGTTGTAGGACACTCTATACGGAGTTACAAAAGAACAAATTAGACGAATCATCTGGAAAGATGAATCAAAGAAGGTAATAATCCTGTAGTCGAAAGTTTGTTCACTCTTGAGTGGATCCTGAGTACGACGGAACACGAGAAATTCCGTCGGAATCCGGGAGGACCATCTCCCAAGGCTAAATACTCTCTAGTGACCGATAGTGAACCAGTACCGTGAGGGAAAGGTGAAAAGTACCCCGGAAGGGGAGTGAAATAGAACTTGAAACCGTGTGCTTACAAGTAGTCAGAGCCCGTTAATGGGTGATGGCGTGCCTTTTGTAGAATGAACCGGCGAGTTACGATTTGATGCAAGGTTAAGCAGTTAATGTGGAGCCGTAGCGAAAGCGAGTCTGAATAGGGCGTTGAGTATTTGGTCGTAGACCCGAAACCAGGTGATCTACCCATGACCAGGCTGAAGTTCAGGTAACACTGAATGGAGGGCCGAACCGACTTACGTTGAAAAGTGAGCGGATGAGTTGTGGGTAGCGGAGAAATTCCAATCGAACCTGGAGATAGCTGGTTCTCTCCGAAATAGCTTTAGGGCTAGCCTTAAGTAATGATTATTGGAGGTAGAGCACTGTTTGGACGAGGGGCCCTTATCGGGTTACCGAATTCAGACAAACTCCGAATGCCAATCAATTTTATCTTAGGAGTTAGAACGCGGGTGATAAGGTCCGTGTTCGAAAGGGAAACAGCCCAGACCACCAGCTAAGGTCCCAAAATATATGTTAAGTGGAAAAGGATGTGGCGTTGCCCAGACAACTAGTATGTTGGCTTAGAAGCAGCCATCATTTAAAGAGTGCGTAATAGCTCACTAGTCGAGTGACACTGCGCCGAAAATGTACCGGGGCTAAACATATTACCGAAGCTGTGGATTGTCCGTAAGGACAGTGGTAGGAGAGCGTTCTAAGGGCGTTGAAGCATGATCGCAAGGACATGTGGAGCGCTTAGAAGTGAGAATGCCGGTGTGAGTAGCGAAAGACGGGTGAGAATCCCGTCCACCGATTGACTAAGGTTTCCAGAGGAAGGCTCGTCCGCTCTGGGTTAGTCGGGTCCTAAGCTGAGGCCGATAGGCGTAGGCGATGGATAACAGGTTGATATTCCTGTACCACCAAATTTCGTTTTAAGCGATGGGGGGACGCAGTAGGATAGGCGAAGCGTACTATTGGATTGTACGTCCAAGCAATGAGACTGAGTGTTAGGCAAATCCGGCACTCTTAAGGTCAAGTTGTGATGGGGAGAGGAAATTGTTTCCTCGAGTCGTTGATTTCACACTGCCAAGAAAAGCCTCTAGCTAGAATTTTGGTGCCCGTACCGCAAACCGACACAGGTAGTCAAGATGAGAATTCTAAGGTGAGCGAGCGAACTCTCGTTAAGGAACTCGGCAAAATGACCCCGTAACTTCGGGAGAAGGGGTGCTCTTTAGGGTTAACGCCCAGGAGAGCCGCAGTGAATAGGCCCAAGCGACTGTTTATCAAAAACACAGGTCTCTGCTAAACCGTAAGGTGATGTATAGGGGCTGACGCCTGCCCGGTGCTGGAAGGTTAAGAGGAGTGGTTAGCTTCGGCGAAGCTACGAATCGAAGCCCCAGTAAACGGCGGCCGTAACTATAACGGTCCTAAGGTAGCGAAATTCCTTGTCGGGTAAGTTCCGACCCGCACGAAAGGCGTAACGATTTGGGCACTGTCTCAACGAGAGACTCGGTGAAATCATAGTACCTGTGAAGATGCAGGTTACCCGCGACAGGACGGAAAGACCCCGTGGAGCTTTACTGTAGTCTGATATTGAAATTCGGTACAACTTGTACAGGATAGGTAGGAGCCTTTGAAACGTGAGCGCCAGCTTACGTCGAGGCGTTGGTGGGATACTACCCTTGCTGTGTTGGATTTCTAACCCGCACCATTTATCATGGTGGGAGACAGTGTCAGATGGACAGTTTGACTGGGGCGGTCGCCTCCTAAAGAGTAACGGAGGCGCTCAAAGGTTTCCTCAGAATGGTTGGAAATCATTCATAGAGTGTAAAGGCATAAGGAAGCTTGACTGCGAGACTTACAAGTCGAGCAGGGTCGAAAGACGGACTTAGTGATCCGGTGGTTCCGCATGGAAGGGCCATCGCTCAACGGATAAAAGCTACCCCGGGGATAACAGGCTTATCTCCCCCAAGAGTTCACATCGACGGGGAGGTTTGGCACCTCGATGTCGGCTCATCGCATCCTGGGGCTGTAGTCGGTCCCAAGGGTTGGGCTGTTCGCCCATTAAAGCGGTACGCGAGCTGGGTTCAGAACGTCGTGAGACAGTTCGGTCCCTATCCGTCGTGGGCGCAGGAAATTTGAGAGGAGCTGTCCTTAGTACGAGAGGACCGGGATGGACATACCTCTGGTGTACCAGTTGTCGTGCCAACGGCATCGCTGGGTAGCTATGTATGGACGGGATAAGTGCTGAAAGCATCTAAGCATGAAGCCCCCCTCAAGATGAGATTTCCCAACTTCGGTTATAAGATCCCTCAAAGATGATGAGGTTAATAGGTTCGAGGTGGAAGCATAGCGATATGTGGAGCTGACGAATACTAATCGATCGAAGACTTAATCAAATTTAAAAGTGTTTTGTTTGGCATTATCAAATTTTACTTACTATCTAGTTTTGAATGTATAATTTTTTATACAGTTCATTGTCTGGTGACAATGGCAAGGAGGTCACACCTGTTCCCGTGCCGAACACAGTAGTTAAGCTCCTTAGCGCCGATGGTAGTCGGACTTACGTTCCGCAAGAGTAGGACGTTGCCAGGCAATTCCATTTTGACCTTTGGGTCGTTTTTTTATGGAAGTATTAAAGAAAACAAAAATTAATTTCGAAAAGTTATTGACTTTTTAAGTCATAACCTGTAGAATTAAGTCTTGTGATTAAGAAATGAACATTGAAAACTGAATTGCAATATGTCAACGTTAATTCCGAACACAACATTAAATTGTTGGTTCAAACGTGTTAGAGATAACACACAAATTAGTATTTTATGAGCTAATCAAACATCATAATTCATTTATGGAGAGTTTGATCCTGGCTCAGGATGAACGCTGGCGGCGTGCCTAATACATGCAAGTCGAGCGAACGGATAAGGAGCTTGCTCCTTTGAAGTTAGCGGCGGACGGGTGAGTAACACGTGGGTAACCTACCTATAAGACTGGAATAACTTCGGGAAACCGGAGCTAATGCCGGATAACATTTGGAACCGCATGGTTCTAAAGTAAAAGATGGTTTTGCTATCACTTATAGATGGACCCGCGCCGTATTAGCTAGTTGGTAAGGTAACGGCTTACCAAGGCAACGATACGTAGCCGACCTGAGAGGGTGATCGGCCACACTGGAACTGAGACACGGTCCAGACTCCTACGGGAGGCAGCAGTAGGGAATCTTCCGCAATGGACGAAAGTCTGACGGAGCAACGCCGCGTGAGTGATGAAGGTTTTCGGATCGTAAAACTCTGTTATTAGGGAAGAACAAATGTGTAAGTAACTGTGCACATCTTGACGGTACCTAATCAGAAAGCCACGGCTAACTACGTGCCAGCAGCCGCGGTAATACGTAGGTGGCAAGCGTTATCCGGAATTATTGGGCGTAAAGCGCGCGTAGGCGGTTTCTTAAGTCTGATGTGAAAGCCCACGGCTCAACCGTGGAGGGTCATTGGAAACTGGGAAACTTGAGTACAGAAGAGGAAAGTGGAATTCCATGTGTAGCGGTGAAATGCGCAGAGATATGGAGGAACACCAGTGGCGAAGGCGACTTTCTGGTCTGTAACTGACGCTGATGTGCGAAAGCGTGGGGATCAAACAGGATTAGATACCCTGGTAGTCCACGCCGTAAACGATGAGTGCTAAGTGTTAGGGGGTTTCCGCCCCTTAGTGCTGCAGCTAACGCATTAAGCACTCCGCCTGGGGAGTACGACCGCAAGGTTGAAACTCAAAGGAATTGACGGGGACCCGCACAAGCGGTGGAGCATGTGGTTTAATTCGAAGCAACGCGAAGAACCTTACCAAATCTTGACATCCTTTGAAAACTCTAGAGATAGAGCCTTCCCCTTCGGGGGACAAAGTGACAGGTGGTGCATGGTTGTCGTCAGCTCGTGTCGTGAGATGTTGGGTTAAGTCCCGCAACGAGCGCAACCCTTAAACTTAGTTGCCAGCATTTAGTTGGGCACTCTAGGTTGACTGCCGGTGACAAACCGGAGGAAGGTGGGGATGACGTCAAATCATCATGCCCCTTATGATTTGGGCTACACACGTGCTACAATGGACAATACAAAGGGCAGCTAAACCGCGAGGTCATGCAAATCCCATAAAGTTGTTCTCAGTTCGGATTGTAGTCTGCAACTCGACTACATGAAGCTGGAATCGCTAGTAATCGTAGATCAGCATGCTACGGTGAATACGTTCCCGGGTCTTGTACACACCGCCCGTCACACCACGAGAGTTTGTAACACCCGAAGCCGGTGGAGTAACCATTTATGGAGCTAGCCGTCGAAGGTGGGACAAATGATTGGGGTGAAGTCGTAACAAGGTAGCCGTATCGGAAGGTGCGGCTGGATCACCTCCTTTCTAAGGATATATTCGGAACATCTTCCTTGAGAAGATGAAGAGGAATGATATTGACATATTGTATTCAGTTTTGAATGCTCATTAGAGTATTCTATAAATGAATGGGCCTATAGCTCAGCTGGTTAGAGCGCACGCCTGATAAGCGTGAGGTCGGTGGTTCGAGTCCACTTAGGCCCACCATTTTTTATTTGTACATTGAAAACTAGATATGTAAGTAAAATTTATGATTTTACCAAGCAAAACCGAGTGAATTAGAGTTTTAAAAAGCTTGAATTCAAAAAAATAGAAATAATCGCTAGTGTTCGAAAGAACACTCACAGATTAATAACATTTTAGGTTTTCAACCGATTTTATCGTGTTGAAGGTCGAAAAGATTAAGTTATTAAGGGCGCACGGTGGATGCCTTGGCACTAGAAGCCTACGAAGGACGTTACTAACGACGATATGCTTTGGGGAGCTGTAAGTAAGCTTTGATCCAGAGATTTCCGAATGGGGAAACCCAACACGAGTTATGTCGTGTTATCGATATGTGAATACATAGCATATCTGAAGGCAGACGCGGGGAACTGAAACATCTTAGTACCCGCAGGAAGAGAAAGAAAAATCGATTCCCTGAGTAGCGGCGAGCGAAACGGGAAGAGCCCAAACCAACGAGCTTGCTTGTTGGGGTTGTAGGACACTCTATACGGAGTTACAAAAGAACAAATTAGACGAATCATCTGGAAAGATGAATCAAAGAAGGTAATAATCCTGTAGTCGAAAGTTTGTTCACTCTTGAGTGGATCCTGAGTACGACGGAACACGAGAAATTCCGTCGGAATCCGGGAGGACCATCTCCCAAGGCTAAATACTCTCTAGTGACCGATAGTGAACCAGTACCGTGAGGGAAAGGTGAAAAGTACCCCGGAAGGGGAGTGAAATAGAACTTGAAACCGTGTGCTTACAAGTAGTCAGAGCCCGTTAATGGGTGATGGCGTGCCTTTTGTAGAATGAACCGGCGAGTTACGATTTGATGCAAGGTTAAGCAGTTAATGTGGAGCCGTAGCGAAAGCGAGTCTGAATAGGGCGTTGAGTATTTGGTCGTAGACCCGAAACCAGGTGATCTACCCATGACCAGGCTGAAGTTCAGGTAACACTGAATGGAGGGCCGAACCGACTTACGTTGAAAAGTGAGCGGATGAGTTGTGGGTAGCGGAGAAATTCCAATCGAACCTGGAGATAGCTGGTTCTCTCCGAAATAGCTTTAGGGCTAGCCTTAAGTAATGATTATTGGAGGTAGAGCACTGTTTGGACGAGGGGCCCTTATCGGGTTACCGAATTCAGACAAACTCCGAATGCCAATCAATTTTATCTTAGGAGTTAGAACGCGGGTGATAAGGTCCGTGTTCGAAAGGGAAACAGCCCAGACCACCAGCTAAGGTCCCAAAATATATGTTAAGTGGAAAAGGATGTGGCGTTGCCCAGACAACTAGTATGTTGGCTTAGAAGCAGCCATCATTTAAAGAGTGCGTAATAGCTCACTAGTCGAGTGACACTGCGCCGAAAATGTACCGGGGCTAAACATATTACCGAAGCTGTGGATTGTCCGTAAGGACAGTGGTAGGAGAGCGTTCTAAGGGCGTTGAAGCATGATCGCAAGGACATGTGGAGCGCTTAGAAGTGAGAATGCCGGTGTGAGTAGCGAAAGACGGGTGAGAATCCCGTCCACCGATTGACTAAGGTTTCCAGAGGAAGGCTCGTCCGCTCTGGGTTAGTCGGGTCCTAAGCTGAGGCCGATAGGCGTAGGCGATGGATAACAGGTTGATATTCCTGTACCACCAAATTTCGTTTTAAGCGATGGGGGGACGCAGTAGGATAGGCGAAGCGTACTATTGGATTGTACGTCCAAGCAATGAGACTGAGTGTTAGGCAAATCCGGCACTCTTAAGGTCAAGTTGTGATGGGGAGAGGAAATTGTTTCCTCGAGTCGTTGATTTCACACTGCCAAGAAAAGCCTCTAGCTAGAATTTTGGTGCCCGTACCGCAAACCGACACAGGTAGTCAAGATGAGAATTCTAAGGTGAGCGAGCGAACTCTCGTTAAGGAACTCGGCAAAATGACCCCGTAACTTCGGGAGAAGGGGTGCTCTTTAGGGTTAACGCCCAGGAGAGCCGCAGTGAATAGGCCCAAGCGACTGTTTATCAAAAACACAGGTCTCTGCTAAACCGTAAGGTGATGTATAGGGGCTGACGCCTGCCCGGTGCTGGAAGGTTAAGAGGAGTGGTTAGCTTCGGCGAAGCTACGAATCGAAGCCCCAGTAAACGGCGGCCGTAACTATAACGGTCCTAAGGTAGCGAAATTCCTTGTCGGGTAAGTTCCGACCCGCACGAAAGGCGTAACGATTTGGGCACTGTCTCAACGAGAGACTCGGTGAAATCATAGTACCTGTGAAGATGCAGGTTACCCGCGACAGGACGGAAAGACCCCGTGGAGCTTTACTGTAGTCTGATATTGAAATTCGGTACAACTTGTACAGGATAGGTAGGAGCCTTTGAAACGTGAGCGCCAGCTTACGTCGAGGCGTTGGTGGGATACTACCCTTGCTGTGTTGGATTTCTAACCCGCACCATTTATCATGGTGGGAGACAGTGTCAGATGGACAGTTTGACTGGGGCGGTCGCCTCCTAAAGAGTAACGGAGGCGCTCAAAGGTTTCCTCAGAATGGTTGGAAATCATTCATAGAGTGTAAAGGCATAAGGAAGCTTGACTGCGAGACTTACAAGTCGAGCAGGGTCGAAAGACGGACTTAGTGATCCGGTGGTTCCGCATGGAAGGGCCATCGCTCAACGGATAAAAGCTACCCCGGGGATAACAGGCTTATCTCCCCCAAGAGTTCACATCGACGGGGAGGTTTGGCACCTCGATGTCGGCTCATCGCATCCTGGGGCTGTAGTCGGTCCCAAGGGTTGGGCTGTTCGCCCATTAAAGCGGTACGCGAGCTGGGTTCAGAACGTCGTGAGACAGTTCGGTCCCTATCCGTCGTGGGCGCAGGAAATTTGAGAGGAGCTGTCCTTAGTACGAGAGGACCGGGATGGACATACCTCTGGTGTACCAGTTGTCGTGCCAACGGCATCGCTGGGTAGCTATGTATGGACGGGATAAGTGCTGAAAGCATCTAAGCATGAAGCCCCCCTCAAGATGAGATTTCCCAACTTCGGTTATAAGATCCCTCAAAGATGATGAGGTTAATAGGTTCGAGGTGGAAGCATAGCGATATGTGGAGCTGACGAATACTAATCGATCGAAGACTTAATCAAATTTAAAAGTGTTTTGTTTGGCATTATCAAATTTTACTTACTATCTAGTTTTGAATGTATAATTTTTTATACAGTTCATTGTCTGGTGACAATGGCAAGGAGGTCACACCTGTTCCCGTGCCGAACACAGTAGTTAAGCTCCTTAGCGCCGATGGTAGTCGGACTTACGTTCCGCAAGAGTAGGACGTTGCCAGGCAGCATTTAGGATGCGATGAGCCGAGACCGAGAGGTCTCTTTTTTTGTGCGCAAAAGGAGCTTAACTTCCAAAAATAGCTTGTTTAAGCCATGAGCACATAAGCTGAAGCTCATGTGTAAGAACTACTAATCCCAATGATTTTGAGAAGTAGTTCTTTAGAAGCTGACGAACTGAGCGAAAGACGAGACGAGCTTACAAGCGGTAAGTGAGTAAGGGAAATATTAAGTGTTTACAAGAGCTGTGGCTCTTGCATAAGCACTACTAATCTTGCAGGCAAGAAAGTAGTGCTTTAAAGCTTCTTAGCGTCGATGGTAGCCGACTTACGTTTCGCAAGAGTAGGTAAAGAGACAAATGAGTTTTAACTCATTTGTAAGTCTCACTAGACTCAATAAATTGAGAAGTGGGGCTTTACAGGCAGCATTATAGGATGCGATGAGCCGAGACCGAGAGGTCTCTTTTTTTATGCGCAAAAAAGAGAGGATGGTCCGATAGAGATGAGTTTAATTTAAGGATTACAAAAGCTGGTGCTCTTGTATAAGAACTACTAATTTCGCAAGCGAAAAAGTGGTTCTTTATAAATTAAAAAATGATACTTTACTTGCATAAGCACTACTAATCTTGCTGGCAAGAAAATAGTGCTTTAGATATTAGTCATGCTTTAAAATTGTCAGAGAACGAATTAGTGCATTGGTATGTCCTTCTAGTTGTGAAAAAGGTATACCACCAAAACCTAAAATGAATTTTACAGATTGTTGTGATTTATCATATTTACTAAAAGGAATAATTTTCAATTTGTTTTCTTCTGCATTTTTTAAACATTGCGTCATAGTCAAGCCATTTTTTACAGTTAGTGTAAAGTGCATGCCTGCTAATGTACCATCAATTTCTAATTGTTCTTCATAGGGTTTGAGTGCATCTAATATAAATTTAAGTTTGTCTCTATAAACATTTCTCATTTTATTTAAATGTCTCTCAAAACTACCTGACTGCATGAAGCTTGCCACCATTTTTTGTATATGTGAAGGCACTGTATTACCTTCTTTATTTTCTAGTGTATTATATAATTTTAACAATTTTTTAGGTAATACTAGGTAGGCAACTCTGCAACTTGGGAATAAAGATTTTGAGAATGTACTAATATATATGACTTTATCTTTTGTATCTAAACTTTGTAATGCAGGAATAGGCTTTCCAAAGTAACGGAATTCCGAATCATAATCATCTTCAATAATGTATCTATTTTCAAATTGCTGTGCCCAATGAATAAGTTGAGTACGCTTTTTTAAATTCATCACATAGCCGGTAGGGAACTGATGAGAAGGTGTAACATAAGCAATATTATTATTAGATTCGTTGAAATATTCTAGTTCAATTCCTGTATTGTTCACAGGTACTTGAAGATAAGTAATTTGTTTTTTGTCTAAAACTTGTTTGATGGGTGGATAGCTAGGATTTTCAATTAAAAAGCGGCCTTTATTCAATATATCAGTCACTAAATTAATAAGTTGTTCTGTAGAAGAACCAATAATGATTTGTTCTGGATGACATGCTACGCCTCTACTATTAAATAAATAATGCGCTATTTCTTGGCGTAATGTCCATTCTCCTTTGGGATTTGCATGTTGTAGTAAGTTTAATTGGCTATCTTCAAAAGCATCGCGCGCATATTTTCTGAATTGTTGCATAGGAAAGTATTCTGCATCTATTTCTGATAAGTTAAAGGCAAATTCATATGTTTGTTGAGTTTGATTGTCGTTATTTTGTTCATGATGTGTGTTTGATGCATGTATTTCTCTGGTAATAATTGGTAAAGTTTCAACGTCAGATACAAAATAGCCTGATCGTGGCTTGGCGAATATGTACCCCTCATCTGATAGGATTTGATAAGCATGTTCGATTGTTGTATTGCTTACAGATAAATGTTGCCCTAACGCGCGTTTTGAAGGAAATTTATCTCCTGATTTATATTGGCCTTCAATGATTTGTTTTTTTAGATTCTCGTATAGATTGATGTATAAATGCTCTTTTGTCATTACAACTGACCTCCTAAATTAATCTATAATTGTCCCTTTTTAAATACCAGTTTATCTTTTAAAATGAATTTAATCAACTAAGTAAAGGGGTTAAGTAAATATGTCTAAAGTAATTGGATCTGAAAGAGTTAAAAGAGGAATGGCGGAAATGCAAAAGGGCGGCGTCATTATGGACGTTGTAAATGCTGAACAAGCTAAGATAGCTGAGGATGCAGGTGCTGTTGCAGTAATGGCATTAGAGCGCGTGCCTTCTGACATTAGAGCTGCAGGTGGCGTGGCACGTATGGCTAATCCTAAAATTGTAGAAGAAGTTATGAATGCTGTTTCTATACCAGTTATGGCTAAAGGACGTATTGGTCATATAACTGAAGCTCGTGTATTAGAATCTATGGGTGTTGACTATATCGATGAATCTGAAGTATTAACACCAGCTGATGAAGAGTATCATTTACGTAAAGATACATTCACTGTACCATTTGTATGTGGTTGCCGTAACTTAGGTGAAGCTGCACGCCGTGTTGGTGAAGGTGCTGCAATGTTACGTACTAAAGGTGAGCCAGGTACTGGGAACATCGTAGAAGCAGTTAGACATATGCGTCAGGTCAATTCAGAAGTGAGTCGTTTAACAGTTATGCATGACGATGAGATTATGACTGAGGCTAAAAATATTGGTGCACCATACGAAATTTTAAAATCTATTAAAGAAAATGGTAAATTACCAGTAGTTAATTTTGCAGCTGGTGGTGTAGCAACGCCTCAAGATGCTGCTTTAATGATGGAATTAGGTGCAGACGGAGTATTTGTAGGATCTGGTATTTTTAAATCAGAAGATCCAGAAAAATTTGCTAAAGCAATTGTACAAGCAACTACACATTACCAAGACTACGAACTAATTGGACGTCTAGCTAAAGAATTAGGCACAGCAATGAAAGGCTTAGATATCAATGAGTTATCATTAGAAGAGCGTATGCAAGAGCGTGGATGGTAATATGAAAATTGGTGTTTTAGCCTTACAAGGCGCTGTGAGAGAACATATACGTCATATTGCACTAAGTGGTCATGAAGGTGTAGCAGTTAAGCGTATCGAACAGTTGGATGACATTGATGGATTGATTATACCAGGCGGAGAATCTACTACCTTACGACGCTTAATGAATCTATATGGATTCAAAGATGTTTTGCAACAATCCACATTACCTATGTTTGGTACTTGCGCTGGCTTAATTATCTTAGCAGCGAATATTGTTGGCGAAGAAGGTTATTTAGATAAACTGAATATTACTGTTCAAAGGAATTCTTTTGGCCGACAAGTTGATAGCTTTGAAAGTGAGTTAGATGTGAAAGGAATTGCCAAAGATATTGAAGGTGTATTTATTAGAGCTCCTCATATAGAAAGTGTGCATGGTGAGGCTAGTGTACTTAGCACAGAGGGTGACAAAATTGTAGCTGTTCAACAAGGCTGTTATTTAGGAGTTTCATTTCATCCTGAATTAACGGATGATTATAGAGTCACACAATACTTCATTGAAGCGATTGTTAAACCGACCGTAATTGAAAAAGTATAAAAAAGAGCGATAAGGTGTTGATACCTTATCGCTCTTTTTTATATTAAATTTTAAATAAAGAACCCTGCAATGGCTGCAGAAATAAATGAAACTAAAGTAGCACCGAATAATAATTTTATACCGAATCGTGCTACTACATCGCCTTTTTCGTTGTTAAGCGATTTGATTGCGCCAGAGATAATACCGATAGAACTAAAGTTTGCGAATGATACTACGAATACTGAGATAACACCTTTTGCGTGTTCACTCATGTTTTTAACTTCACTTAGACTTTGCATTGCTACAAATTCATTTGATAATAATTTCGTTGCCATAATAGAACCAGCTTGTACAGCTTCATTCCATGGCACACCTACTAAGAATGCGAATGGTGCAAATACGAAACCGATTAGTGTTTGGAAGTCCCAAGTAATACTACCACCTGAAATACCAGTGAAAATGGCACTAACTAAGCCATTTAGTAAAGCAATAATAGCAATATAACCAATTAACATTGCGCCTACGATGACTGCTACTTTAAACCCATCTAAAATGTATTCCCCTAACATTTCGAAGAAGGATTGCTTATTTGTTTCACTTTCTTCAAGAATTAATTTATCTTCTTTTGGATCAACTTTGTAAGGGTTGATGATAGAAGCAATAATGAAACCACCGAAGAGGTTTAACACGACTGCTGTAACAACAAAACGTGGTTCAATTAACGCGAAGTAAGCACCGATAATAGATGCAGACACGGTAGACATTGCTGAAGCAGTTAAAGTATAAAGACGTTGACTTGGAATATGAGCAAGTTCCTTTTTCAACGAAATAAATACTTCTGATTGTCCCAAAATTGCTGCTGCAACAGCGTTATATGATTCTAAACGACCCATACCATTAATTTTAGATATAACTAAACCTAAGACATTAATAATTACAGGTAAAATACGAGTATATTGTAAAATACCAATTAATGCTGATATGAAAACAATTGGTAATAATACGTTAAAGAAGAATGGAGGATTCTCTGGATCTATGTATTCAAATCCACCAAATACGAAATTTACACCTTCTGCTGCTTGTGCTAATAAGTAATTAAAGCCTGCTGAAATACCACTAATGACTGTAATCCCAAATTGTGTTTTTAACAAAATAAACGCCATGATAAGTTGTATTACAAGTAATAACCCAACATATTGCCAGCGAACATTTTTTCTGTCGGAGCTGAAAAGAAAGGCTAACCCAAGAAATACTACAATCCCAATTAAACCGATGATAATATGCATATTTTTCATCCCTTTTATTTTTTTCTTACTACCTATAATACAATAAAAGTGAGAGCACTTACATCCTTAAACTAATATTTTTTAATCATATTGGTTGAAAAAGGTCAAAGTTGGTCATATAATATAGTCAAAGAAGGTCAAAAGAGGTGATAATCATGCACAATATGTCTGACATCATAGAACAGTACATTAAGAAATTATTTGAAGACACCAATAAAGACGTTGTAGAACTTCAACGTACAAATATTGCACAGCGCTTTGACTGCGTGCCTTCTCAACTGAATTATGTAATTAAAACACGTTTTACAAATGAACATGGTTATGAAATTGAAAGTAAAAGGGGTGGCGGTGGGTACATCCGAATCACCAAAATTGAAAATAAAGATGAAACAGGTTACATTAATCACTTACTTCAATTAATAGGACCATCCATTTCTCAGCAACAAGCATATTACATTATAGATGGTTTATTAGATAAAAAATATATCAATGAACGTGAAGCAAAAATGATTTATGCTGTCATTGATAGAGAAACATTAAAAATGGATGTATTATCGAGAGATATTATACGGGCTAATATTATTAAACGTTTATTACCTGTAATAAATTATTACTAAAGCGAGGTGTTTAGTCGTGCTATGCGAAAATTGTCATTTAAACGAAGCAGAAGTTAAATTAGCAGTAAAAGGACAAGACGGTGTAAATGAAAAATGGGTTTGTTCGACATGTGCTCAGGGTGGCAATCCTTGGACACAAAATCAACAGTTACAATCCCAAGATGATATTGAAGGCGCATTTGTGGTAAAACAAATTTTACAGCACTTAGCAGCTAAACATGGTATTGATTTTGATGAAATTGCTTTTAAAGAAGAAAAAAGATGTCCTACTTGTCATATGACGTTAAAAGATATTGCACATGTTGGTAAATTTGGTTGTGCAAACTGCTATGCAACTTTTAAAGATGACATTGTCGACATTGTGCGTCGTGTGCAGGGTGGTCAAATAGAACATACAGGAAAAACACCTCGATCTTCGCATAGAAAATTAGCACTAAAAAAACAAATTGAAGAAAAAAATTCATATTTAAATCAGCTTATTGAAGATCAGAATTTTGAAGAAGCTGCAATTGTTCGGGATGAAATTAAAGCATTGAAAGACGATGGCGAGGTGAAACATGATGAGTGATAATGATATTAGTGCATACATGAGTGAATGGATGCGCGATAAAGAAGAAAGCCCTGTCGTGATGTCTTCAAGAATCCGATTGGCTAGAAACTTAGAAAATCATGTCCATCCATTAATGTTTCCGTCAGAGCAGGATGGTTATAGAGTGATTAATGAGGTACAGGATGCGCTTCCTGACTTGTTTATGCAACGCTTAGATACTATGGATCAGCAAAGCAAGTATAAACTTGTTGCGAAACATCTCATAAGTCCTGAATTAATCAGACAACCTGCCTCAGCAGTGTTGCTCAACGATGATGAATCATTGAGTATCATGGTGAATGAAGAAGATCATATTCGAATTCAAGCTATGGGAAATGATTTATCACTGCAAACATTGTACGAGAATGCTTCTACTATAGATGATACACTTGATAGTGAGTTGGATGTAAGTTTTGATGAAACATTAGGTTATTTAACAACTTGTCCGACAAACATTGGAACTGGCATGCGTGCGAGCGTGATGCTTCATTTACCTGGTTTAACAATTATGAAGCGTATGAATCGCATCGCTCAAACGATTAACAGATTTGGTTTTACGATAAGAGGAATATTTGGTGAAAGTTCGCAAGTTTATGGCCATATTTATCAAATTTCAAATCAACTGACTTTAGGAAAAACGGAAGAAGAAATCATCGAAAGTTTAACTGAAGTTGTACAACAAATCATTAATGAAGAAATGCAAATTCGCGAACGTATGAACCGTCACAATCACATTGAAACATTGGACCGAGTATATCGTTCGTTAGGAATATTAAAATATAGTAGACTGATATCTATGGAGGAAGCATCACTGAGATTAAGTGAAGTGAAACTCGGTATTGATTTAGGCTATATTGAACTAGAAAACTTCAAATTTAATGAGTTAATGGTAGCAATACAATCGCCATTCTTATTAGATGATGAAGATGACAGAGTAGTAAATGAAAAAAGAGCAGATATATTAAGAGAACATATAAATTAGGAGGTCATGCTATGCTATTTGGTAGACTGACAGAACGTGCACAGCGTGTATTAGCACATGCTCAAGAAGAAGCAATTCGCTTAAATCATTCAAATATTGGAACAGAACATTTACTTTTAGGGTTGATGAAAGAGCCTGAAGGTATTGCAGCTAAAGTATTAGAATCATTTGAAATTACTGAAGAAAAAGTAGTAGAAGAAGTAGAAAAATTAATCGGCCATGGTCAAGAACAAATGGGCGCTTTACACTACACACCTCGTGCGAAAAAAGTCATTGAATTATCAATGGATGAAGCGAGAAAATTACACCATAATTTCGTGGGAACAGAACACATTTTACTTGGTTTAATTAGAGAAAATGAAGGTGTAGCAGCACGTGTATTTGCAAACTTAGACTTAAATATAACTAAAGCACGTGCACAAGTTGTTAAAGCATTAGGTAGTCCAGAGTTAAGTAATAAAAATGCACAAGCTAATAAATCTAATAACACACCAACCTTAGATAGCCTTGCACGTGACTTAACTGTTATTGCAAAAGATGGCACACTAGATCCAGTTATTGGTAGAGACAAAGAAATTACAAGAGTAATTGAAGTTTTAAGTCGTCGTACTAAAAATAACCCAGTACTGATTGGTGAACCAGGTGTAGGTAAAACTGCAATTGCAGAAGGCCTGGCTCAATCGATTATTAAAAATGAAGTGCCTGAGACACTTAAAGGCAAACGCGTAATGTCACTTGATATGGGAACAGTTGTAGCTGGCACGAAATATCGAGGCGAATTTGAAGAGCGTTTGAAAAAAGTAATGGAAGAAATTCATCAAGCAGGTGACGTTATACTATTCATCGATGAATTACACACATTAGTTGGCGCAGGCGGTGCGGAAGGGGCTATTGATGCATCAAACATCTTGAAACCTGCACTTGCACGAGGAGAACTACAATGTATCGGCGCAACGACATTAGATGAATACCGTAAAAACATTGAAAAAGATGCGGCGCTTGAACGTCGTTTCCAACCAGTTCAAGTCGATGAACCAACAGTTGAAGATACAATTGAAATCTTAAAAGGATTACGTGATCGTTATGAAGCACATCACCGTATTAACATTTCTGATGAAGCGGTAATTTCAGCAGCTACTTTAAGTCACCGTTATGTTTCAGATCGTTTCTTACCTGATAAAGCAATCGACTTAATTGATGAAGCAAGTTCTAAAGTTAGACTTAGAAGTCATACTACACCACCGAACTTGAAAGAATTAGAACAAGAAATTGAGCAAGTTAAAAATGAAAAAGATGCTGCAGTACATTCACAAGAATTTGAAAATGCAGCAAATCTTCGTGATAAACAAACGAAATTAGAAAAACAATACGAAGAAGCTAATAATAATTGGAAGAACGCACAAAATGGCGACAATACTTCTTTATCAGAAGAAGATATCGGAGAAGTTATCGCTGGCTGGACTGGTATTCCATTAACGAAAATTAATGAAACTGAATCAGATCGTTTATTAAACTTAGAAGATACACTTCATAACAGAGTTATTGGACAAAAAGCTGCTGTAACGTCTATCAGTAAAGCAGTTAGACGTGCGAGAGCTGGATTGAAAGATCCTAAACGTCCTATCGGTAGCTTTATCTTCTTAGGTCCTACAGGTGTAGGTAAAACTGAATTAGCTCGTGCTTTAGCAGAGTCTATGTTTGGTGAAGATGACGCAATGATTCGTGTGGATATGAGTGAATTTATGGAGAAACATGCAGTCAGTCGTTTAGTTGGGGCGCCTCCAGGTTATGTAGGACATGATGATGGTGGTCAATTGACTGAAAAAGTAAGACGTAAACCTTATTCAGTTATCTTATTTGATGAAATTGAAAAAGCACATCCAGATGTATTTAACATCTTGTTACAAGTGCTTGATGATGGACATCTTACTGATACAAAAGGACGTCGTGTAGATTTCCGTAATACAGTAATTATTATGACATCAAACGTTGGTGCACAAGAATTACAAGATCAACGCTTTGCAGGTTTCGGTGGCGCATCAGAAGGCCAAGATTACGAAACAATTCGTAACACAATGATGAAAGAATTGAAAAATGCTTTCCGTCCAGAATTCTTAAACCGTGTTGATGATACTATTGTATTCCACAAACTTTCTAAAGAAGAATTGAAAGAAATTGTAACAATGATGATTAACAAACTAACAGGTCGTCTATCTGAACAAGATATCAACATCGAAGTTACAGATGCCGCAAAAGAAAAAATTGCTGAAGAAGGCTACGATCCAGAGTATGGTGCTAGACCATTAATTCGTGCAATTCAAAAAACAGTAGAAGATAACCTAAGTGAATTAATTTTAGACGGTAATCAAATTGAAGGTAAAAAAGTCGAAATTGATCATGATGGCAAAGAATTTAAATATAATATTCAAGATAGAAAAGAAAAAAAGAAAGATAAAGAAACAACAGAATCATAAGTTTAATCACTAAAAGTGAGCTTTTTAGATTATAGCGCCTCTCAAATGTGTTAGTTCGCCTTTGAGAGGCGCTTTTTATTTAATAATAGAAAATTTAAATCATTCTTTAAAAACTAGGATATCATTTTCATTCGATAAATTTATAATATTATTGGTAGTATATATCTATGCATGGTATTTTATAAAAACAGCTTTAATGTAAGTGAAGTTAGAGACAGGTATGAGCAAATGTAATTGAAAAGACTAATCGTAAAGACCGCAGTGAGTTAAATAAGATTAAAATTTGTTTTTAAACAGGTTGAGGTATAAAATAGATTTGTTCAATGAAAGATGGAGGTGCAATAGTGGCCAAGAAGAAAGTTGTTTTTGAATGTATGGCATGTGGTTATCAGTCCGCAAAATGGATGGGCAAATGTCCAAATTGTGGTGGCTGGAACCAAATGGAAGAAATTGTTGAGCAAAAGGCGGCAAGTCCAAAACATGGCGTGCGCAGTCGTGATCGCGACAACGTTTCAAAAGTACAGAAGTTAAATGAAATTAAACAAGAAACGACACCACGTGTTAAAACCAAGTCAGACGAATTTAATCGTGTGCTCGGCGGAGGTATCGTTAATGGTTCGCTCGTATTGATTGGTGGAGACCCTGGTATAGGGAAATCAACATTACTATTACAAATATGTGCGGCACTATCACAATCGCATAACGTCTTATACATAACAGGTGAGGAATCATTAAATCAAACTAAGCTAAGAGCTGAAAGATTGGATGAAGATTCAAGCGAACTTAATGTATTTGCAGAAACTGATTTAGAAGTCATTCACGAAACAGTAAAACAATTAAAACCGGATTTACTTGTAGTTGACTCAATCCAAACGATATTCCATCCGGAAATTAGTTCAGCACCAGGCTCAGTGTCTCAAGTAAGAGAAAGTACACAAAGCTTAATGAACATTGCTAAACAAATGAATATTGCAACATTTATTGTGGGACATGTAACAAAAGAAGGTCAAATTGCTGGTCCACGTTTATTAGAACACATGGTAGATACAGTACTTTATTTCGAAGGTGACGAACACCATGCATATCGTATTTTGAGAGCGGTGAAAAACCGTTTTGGTTCTACAAATGAAATGGGTATTTTTGAAATGAAACAAAGCGGATTGAAAGGTGTTAAAAACCCATCCGAGATGTTTTTAGAAGAACGTTCGACAAATGTGCCTGGCTCGACTATCGTCTCTACAATGGAAGGCACGAGACCCTTACTCATAGAAGTTCAAGCTCTTGTTACGCCAACGACATTTAATAATCCTAGACGGATGGCAACGGGTATTGATCACAATCGTTTGAGTCTGTTGATGGCAGTCTTGGAGAAAAAAGAAAATTATTTACTGCAACAACAAGATGCGTATATTAAAGTTGCAGGTGGTGTAAGATTAACAGAACCTGCTGTTGATTTAGGTATCATTGTGGCAACTGCTTCAAGCTTTAAAGATCTAACAGTAGATGGTTTAGATTGCTTTATAGGAGAAGTTGGACTGACTGGAGAAGTGAGACGCGTATCTCGTATAGAGCAACGTGTACAGGAAGCAGAGAAACTCGGATTTAAACGTATTATTATTCCAGAATCCAATATTGGCGGCTGGCAATTCCCTAGTGATATTAAGGTCATTGGCGTGAAAAGTGTTCACGAAGCCTTAAAATACGCTTTGACAAAACAATAAAGTAAATTCCCAAAATCTACAGATGAGAAAACATTTAATCTGTATAACTTTATAGAGAAAGGGGTGTTAGAACTTGAACATGATAAGAATCATTGTTATTTTGTGTTATGTTATTTTAGGCGCTAGTTTAGGCGTATATCTTATTCCAGAAATTGCTGTGGATACTGGATTAAGTGATTATATGTTATTAACTAATAACTATTTCAATGGACTACTTGGTATTGTTATTTTCTTTTTAATTTTTGGTTGGTTTATTAAAAAAGCGACATTATCGTTGAAAGAATTAGAACAAACTATAATGCGTCAAAGTGCTGTAGAAATTTTGTTTGCTACAATTGGACTGATGATCGGTTTAGTTATTTCTGTTATGATATCATTTATTTTTCAAATTATAGGTAATAATGTGTTGAATCATTTTGTGCCAATCATTGTTACAATTATTTTAGGTTATTTCGGTTTTCAATTTGGCTTACGCAAACGTGATGAAATGTTATTGTTCTTCCCGGAAAATATGGCGCGCTCGATGTCTATTAACGCACGTAATGCAGTGCCAAAAATTATTGATACAAGTGCTATTATAGATGGTCGCATTTTAGATATTATAGAGTGTGGTTTTATTGATGGTGAAATACTCATACCACAAGGTGTCATCAATGAATTGCAAGTTGTTGCTGATGCAAATGACAGTGTGAAACGTGAAAAGGGTCAACGAGGGTTAGATATTTTGAATTCACTATATGATACTAATCATCCTACGCGTATTATTCATCCGACGAAGTCTCATAGTGACATCGATGCAATGTTAATTAAGTTAGCACAGCACTACAGAGCACATATTATCACTACTGATTTCAACCTCAATAAAGTGTGTCATGTGCAAGGTATTCAAGCGTTAAATGTTAATGATTTATCCGAAGCGATTAAACCTTCAGTACATCAAGGTGACCGTTTTAACTTATTACTTACTAAAATGGGTAAAGAATCAGGACAAGCAGTTGGATACTTAGATGATGGAACAATGGTTGTTGTAGATAATGCCAAGAAACATATCGGTGAGTATATTGATTTAGAAGTAATCAGTTTATTACAAACGTCATCAGGAAGAATTATTTTTGCAAAAAAGATTAATTAAATAAATTACTAAAGGTTTTATATGAAATGTAGCTAAAATTGTTACAGTTTCACATGAAACCTTTTTTTGATAGTTGAATATAATTTTTATAAAAATTGTGTGCTGATCACTTTGGATTTAAGCACAGTGATTTCATATTAAGCTTTAAAGTGCTACAATAGATAGCGAAATTGTATTACTATAAAAGGAATGACGAGTGTGTAGCATGTGTGTGAAAGTACACAGTTTTTTGGATAGTGATACTTTTAAAAATTATAAGCTATGGTATTATTAATAAGCGTAGAATAACAAACTTATTAATGGTTGAGCGTCATTATTATTGTTAACGACATAAAGTTAAGTTGATACACGTTCAGCTTTTTTGATGTGTGTATGAGTGTAACAAGTGATGAAACATAAAGCGCTATAAAAACATTACTAATTAATATTAAAAACGGGAGTGAACATAATGAGTGATCGTGTAAGAGTTAGATATGCCCCAAGTCCAACAGGTTATTTGCATATCGGTAATGCAAGAACTGCATTATTCAACTATTTATTTGCTAAACATTATGATGGAGATTTTGTAATTCGTATAGAAGATACGGACAGTAAACGTAATCTAACTGATGGCGAATCTTCACAATTTGATAATTTAAAATGGTTAGGCATCGATTGGGACGAATCTGTCGATAAAGATAAAGGTTATGGCCCTTATCGCCAATCAGAACGTGGCGAGATCTATAATCCGCTTATTCAGCAATTATTAGATGAAGACAAAGCGTATAAATGTTATATGACTGAAGAAGAACTTGAAGCTGAGCGTGAACAACAAATCAAACGTGGAGAAATGCCACGTTATGGTGGGAAACATGCACACTTAACTGAAGAAGAGCGTCAACAATTCGAAGCAGAAGGTCGTCAACCTGCCATTCGTTTCCGTGTTCCTAAAGACACAACGTTCACTTTTGAAGATATGGTTAAAGGTGAAATTTCATTTGATTCAGATAATATGGGTGACTGGGTTATTGTTAAAAAAGATGGTGTACCTACGTACAATTTTGCAGTAGCTATTGATGATCACTACATGGAAATTTCAGATGTTATTCGCGGCGATGATCATATTTCTAATACACCAAAACAATTAATGATTTATGAAACGTTTGATTGGGAAGCGCCTAGATTTGCGCATATGTCACTTATCGTTAATGAAGAACGTAAAAAATTAAGTAAACGTGACGGACAAATCCTACAATTCATCGAACAATATCGTGATTTAGGTTATTTACCGGAAGCATTATTTAACTTTATTACATTGTTAGGCTGGTCACCAGAAGGCGAAGAAGAAGTTTATTCTAAAGAAGAATTCATTAAAATCTTCGATGAAAAACGTTTATCTAAATCACCTGCATTTTTCGACAAGCAAAAATTAGCATGGGTGAATAACCAATATATGAAACAAAAAGATACTGAAACAGTATTCGAATTAGCTTTACCACACCTTATCAAAGCAGAATTACTACCTGAAAATCCAAACGAAGCAGATTTGGAATGGGGTCGTAAACTTGTTGCGCTTTATCAAAAAGAAATGAGTTATGCTGGAGAAATCGTTCCTTTATCTGAGCTATTCTTCCGTGACGAACAAATTTTAGGTGACGATGAACAAGAAATCATCGAAGGTGAACAAGTACCAGAACTAATGAACCACTTATATGGAAAGTTAGAAGCACTTGAACCATTTGAAGCGGCAGAAATTAAAAAAACAATCAAAGAAGTTCAAAAAGAAACTGGTATTAAAGGTAAACAACTATTCATGCCAATTCGTGTTGCTGTAACAGGCCAAATGCATGGACCAGAATTACCAAATACAATTGAAGTATTAGGTAAAGAAAAAGTGTTACTACGTTTGAAAAACTACGTTAAATAAAGAGGGTTGCGTGCGATGATATTGTCTCAAGGTGAAAATACTTGAAAAATTACATCGAACCACCTATTATTAAAATTGAAATGGCCTTAGGATTAGTAAGCGATGAAATGTGTCAAGAGAGTGTGCGGTTGCTGTGAGCACACCACTGAAATTGCTGAATGCACCTTTGTGTTAATGAACTAAATAAACTTTAATGAGTGAAGATAAGTTGTTTTATATTTTTAACCATACTTATGGTTAAGGTAATCAACTTATATTTAAAAATAAGAGTGGAACCGTGCAAAGCACCTCTAACAAGTCAGTTAGAGGTGCTTTTTTTAATAAGGAGGTAGCAACCTTGTTTAAGATATTGAAAAGAATAAAAGATGATGTAAACATGGTGTTTGAACAAGACCCAGCTGCGCGCACTACATTGGAAGTTGTCACTTCTTATGCAGGTATACATGCAGTGTGGAGTCATTTGATTGCGCATGAATTATATAAAAAGAAGAAATATATATTAGCAAGATTAATTTCGCAAGTTGCACGCTTTTTCACAGGTATTGAAATACATCCTGGGGCTAAAATAGGCAAACGTTTATTTATTGACCACGGTATGGGTGTTGTTATTGGAGAAACATGTAATATAGGAAATAATGTCACGATTTATCAAGGTGTTACATTAGGCGGTACTGGTAAAGAACGAGGTAAACGTCACCCTGATATAGGGGACAATGTATTAATAGCTGCGGGCGCCAAAGTACTAGGTGATATTAAAATTGATTCGAATGTGAACATAGGAGCAAACTCAGTTGTGTTAAATTCTGTACCAAGTTATTCAACAGTCGTAGGTATACCGGGTCATATCGTTAAGCAAGATGGTAGACGCATTGGTAAAACGTTCGATCACCGTAACTTACCAGATCCTGTTTATGAACAATTGAAAGAATTAGAAAAACAACTTGAGAAAACAAGAAATGGAGAGATACAAGATGATTACATTATATAATACGTTAACACGTCAAAAAGAGACGTTTGAGCCTATTGAACCAGGTAAGGTTAAAATGTATGTTTGTGGACCAACAGTATATAATTATATTCATATTGGTAATGCAAGACCTGCAATTAATTACGATGTAGTTAGAAGATATTTTGAATATCAAGGATACGAAGTGGTATATGTGTCGAACTTTACTGACGTTGACGATAAATTAATCAAGCGTTCTAAAGAATTAGGTGAATCTGTAGAAACGATAGCGGATCGTTATATCGATGCCTTTTACGAAGATGTAGGTGCACTAAACGTTAAAAAAGCAACATCTAATCCACGTGTCATGAACCATATGGATGATATTATTAAGTTTATTAAAGAACTAGTAGATCAAGGCAATGCTTATGAAAGTGGTGGCGATGTATACTTCAGAACACGTAAATTTGAAGACTACGGTAAATTAAGTCATCAATCATTGAATGATTTGAAGGTAGGCGCTCGTATAGAACAAGGTGAACAAAAAGAAGACGCTTTGGATTTCACATTATGGAAACAAGCAAAACCAGAAGAAATAAGCTGGGATAGTCCATTTGGTAAAGGTAGACCAGGCTGGCACATTGAATGTTCTGTAATGGCATATCATGAACTAGGGGCAACAATTGATATTCATGCGGGTGGCACAGATTTACAATTCCCTCACCATGAGAATGAAATTGCACAATCAGAAGCACATAACCATGCACCGTTTGCTAACTATTGGATGCATAATGGATTTATCAATATTGACAATGAAAAAATGAGTAAGTCGTTAGGTAATTTCGTGCTTGTTCACGATATTATAAAACAAATTGACCCTGATGTATTACGTTTCTTTATGATTAGTGTACATTATAGAAGTCCAATTAATTATAATGTTGAACTTGTTGAAGCAGCTAAGAGTGGGTTAGAGCGTGTACGTAACAGTTATCAAGCGATTGAAGAACGTGAAGCGATTGCGACAAATATTGAAGATCAATCTGCATATGTAGAAGCAATTGATGATATTTTAAAACAATTTGAAACAGTAATGAATGATGATTTTAATACAGCCAACGCAATTACTGCATGGTATGATTTAGCAAAACTAGCTAATAAATACATCTTAGAAAACACAACTTCTACAACAGTAATTGAACGCTTTAAACAAGTATATGAAATTTTCAGCGACGTACTTGGTGTGCCACTTAAAGGTAAAGAGAGCGACATGCTTTTAGATGAACAAGTCGAAGCGTTAATAGAAGAAAGAAACAAGGCGAGACAAAATAAAGACTTTGCGCGTGCAGACGAAATTCGTGATGACTTAAAAGCACAAAATATTATTTTAGAAGATACAGCGCAGGGTGTGAGATTTAAACGTGGCTAATATGGATAACAAATTATTGAATCCTTTGACGTTGGCATATATGGGCGATGCTGTTTTAGATCAACACGTGAGAGAATATATCGTGTTGAAATTAAAAGCTAAACCTAACCGATTACATCAAGAAGCAAAACGCTATGTGTCTGCTAAGAGTCAGGCAGAGACACTTGAGTTTTTAATGGAAAACAATTGGTTTACTGAAAGTGAACAAGATATTGTGCGTCGCGGTAGAAATGCTAAAAGTTATACAAAAGCGAAGAATACAGATATACAAACATATCGTAAAAGTTCAGGATTAGAAGCCGTCATTGGTTTTTTATATCTAGAAAAAGAACATGAACGTTTAACATCATTGTTAGAATGTATCGTAAAAAATGTAGATGAAAGGTAGTGGTACTGTGGAAGAGATAGTTATAGTCGGTCGCCATGCAGTTAAAGAAGCGATTGTCTCAGGACATACAATTAATAAGATTTTAATTCAAGATACTATCAAAAAAGGTCAAATAAATGAAATTTTAAAAAAAGCAAATAGCCAAAAAATCATTGTACAAACAGTGCCGAAATCTAAAATAGACGGATTGTCAGAGTCACCTCATCAAGGGATTGCAGCATATATTGCACCATATGAATATGCAGATTTCGATGAATTTTTAGTTACGCAAAAAGCACAAGACAAATTATCTACAGTACTTATACTAGATGGTTTAGAAGATCCGCATAATTTAGGATCGATTTTAAGAACGGCTGATGCCTCAGGTGTGGATGCAGTTATCATTCCAAAGAGACGTTCAGTTGCACTAACACAAACGGTAGCTAAAGCCTCTACAGGTGCAATAGAGCACATACCTGTTATTCGTGTGACGAACTTAGCTAATACGATTGATACTTTAAAAGACAATGGTTATTGGGTTGTTGGTACTGAAGCGGAGAATTCAACGGATTATAGAGAAATGGATGCAGCTATGCCTTTAGCGATTGTGATTGGAAGCGAAGGACAAGGTATGAGCCGTTTAGTAAAAGATAAATGTGACTTCTATATCAATATTCCTATGGTTGGTCATGTTAATAGTTTAAATGCGTCAGTAGCAGCAAGTCTGATGATGTATGAGGTTTACCGCAAACGTCATCAGATTGGAGATAAGAGATGAAGGATCGTTACTTAATCATTGATGGTTATAATATGATAGGGCAATCGCAGGACTTAAGTCGAATAGCAAAAGACAATCTCGAGGAAGCACGTGATCAATTACTTACAGCTATAGCGAATTACAATGCTGTAATAGCTGATGAAGTTGTCTGCGTTTTTGATGCTTATGAACAATCCGGCCCACCTACAGAATATATGTACCACGGGGTTAAAACGATATTCACAAAAGAAAAAGAAACGGCAGACAGTTATATAGAACGTTATGTCTATGATTTATACGAGAAACATACTAGACATATTACGGTTGTCACAAGTGATATGAGTGAACAACATGCGATATTCGGTGCGGGAGCTTATCGTATATCTTCAAGAGAGATGTGGAGAGACTTAAGAGAGAACGAAGTATCTGTATCTAAAGAGCTCGATGGCTTCAACGAACAAAAGCCACGAACACGAATAGAGCTCTCTCATGAGATTCTTAAAGAATTTGAAAAATTAAGACGTGGAGACAATCACAAATAACTATTTTGCACCTTGATTTTTTTATAGCAAACTCTGTATCCTATGCTTACTTTAAGGAAAGGATTACGGACATGTTTGATAGAATTCACAACAAAGAATGTACAACTTATTCGAAGAATCGATTACAAAATGAAATTGATGTGGAACAAATTATTGATGAAATGACACCATTGATTAATAAAAGATTAAATCATTTTTCAGTTCACCCGAGTGACAAAGAAGATTTATGCCAAGAAGTACTTTTGGAATTGTATAGTGTATTAAGCCGTTTTGATTTTACAGAAGTGACGCCTTTAGAACATTATGTCAATTGCGTCATAAAAAATGTAAAAAATGATTATATACGCAAAAAAATGTATACACAACGCCGTCAAGAAGTGCTTGTGAATGAATTTATAGTTACTTATAATAATTCAAAATCTGAACAACCTATAGACAGATACATCATTGCACGGGAAATATCTTCGCAATTAAAGCAGTGCTTGAAAAGACTAACCGATTTAGAACAACGTATTATAAGTTATATTTTAATAGACTATAAACCACAGGAAATTGCACAAATTTTAAATTTAAACACCAAAGTAGTTTACAATGCCATACATCGTTGTAAAATAAAGATAAGACGTTGTTTGGAAAAATGAAAATATGTATTGAAACCAAGTTGTATGTAGTGCCAGTATCACGAAAATAGCATGTTTGAGTGGATTGCTGACAATTGACAATTGACTCAGAAGTTCTGTATAGTAGATTGGTATTATAATGAGTAAGGTGAAGTCTAATGAAAAAAGTACCACTGAATTGTGAAGTCTGTGGCAGTAGAAATTATAATGTTCCGAAACAAAGTAACCTTACATCTAGAATGACATTAAAAAAACATTGTCCGAGATGTAATGCACATACGATGCACAAGGAATCAAAATAATAAGATGACATATTAAGTAATCAGTTGAGTGAATATATCTTTCCAACTAAGTTGAGAGTATTGTATTTGCTTGATTTGTTATATGGAATAAGCAAATAAGGAATAACGAAATAATACGGAGGTCTTGTTAATGGCTAAAAAAGAAAATTTCTTCCAAGGCGTAAAGTCAGAAATGGAAAAGACAAGTTGGCCAACGAAAGAAGAATTATTTAAGTACACAGTCATTGTTGTAGCTACAGTAGTATTTTTCTTAGTGTTCTTCTATGCCTTAGACTTAGGAATTGGTAGAATTATAGAGTTAATTAAATAGATAGGAGTGACGACATGTCTGAAGAAGTTGACGCAAAGCGTTGGTATGCTGTGCATACTTATTCTGGTTATGAGAATAAAGTTAAAAAGAATTTAGAAAAACGTGTTGAATCTATGAATATGACAGAAAAAATATTCAGAGTAGTTATACCGGAAGAGGAAGAAACACAAGTTAAAGATGGTAAAGCCAAAACATTAACTAAAAAAACATTTCCTGGTTATGTATTAGTTGAATTAGTGATGACAGATGAGTCATGGTATATTGTGAGAAATACACCTGGCGTAACAGGATTTGTTGGTTCAGCTGGTTCTGGATCTAAACCTAACCCATTGCTTCCAGATGAAGCACGTTTCATCCTTAAACAAATGGGCATGAAAGAGAAAACAATTGATGTTCAATTAGATTTAGGTGAACAAGTGAGAGTTAAATCAGGTCCATTCGCTAATCAAGTTGGCGAAGTTCAAGAAATTGAGGCTGATAAATTCAAACTTACTGTTCTCGTAGACATGTTTGGTAGAGAAACACCAGTAGAAGTAGAATTTGATCAAGTTGAAAAACTGTAAATGATTACAAGTGCTAAGGCACTTGCATAAGTGGCACTAATCTCGCTAAAGCGAGAAGAGCCACTTTACATGCATTAAGAACCTCTAATCACTAAAGTGATGAAAGTTTTGAGGATTACCTGAGCTAAAGCTCATGCATAACAATATCTAATCACTAAAGTGATAAGATATTGTTTAAAAAAGTTACACTTTACCATTGCGTTATCAAACGGGTTAATGGTATAATACTGTGGTCGCGCTCATAGAGCGTTCATTTCGTCACGAAATGTAGAAGAGTGGGAGGACAAAATTGAGTCCTGTGACCACATCACGATATCAAGGAGGTGCACATCGTGGCTAAAAAAGTAGAAAAAGTAGTTAAATTACAAATTCCTGCAGGTAAAGCAAATCCAGCACCACCAGTTGGTCCGGCATTAGGTCAAGCAGGTGTGAATATTATGGGATTCTGTAAGGAATTCAACGCACGTACACAAGAAGACGTAGGTTTAATCATACCGGTAGAAATTAGTGTTTATGAAGATCGTTCATTTACATTTATTACAAAAACACCACCGGCTCCAGTACTACTTAAAAAAGCTGCTGGCGTTGAAAAAGGTTCAGGCGAACCTAATAAAAACAAAGTAGCAACAGTAACTAAAGATCAAGTACGTGAAATTGCAAACCAAAAAATGCAAGATTTAAACGCTGCAGACGAAGAAGCAGCTATGCGTATTATCGAAGGTACTGCTCGTAGTATGGGTATTACAGTTCAATAATTAAAAATTAGTAATGAAAACATAGATTGACGATAGAAGCAGATGACAGAAAAGACAAACATGATGACAGCATTCAATATTGTCGTAATATGAGGAATAAATGTCATTTATTAAGGAAGTTCATTCCAACGATAAAATACAATTAAACCTCTCTGTTATCTGCTCTTAACTTGTGAAAACAAGTAAATGTGGGAGGGAATTCCGCTAAAACCACTGAAGGAGGAACATGAAATGGCTAAAAAAAGCAAAAGATATCAAGAAGTAGCTAGCAAAATTGATCGTGAAAAACACTACAGTGTTGAAGAAGCGATTGCATTAGCTAAAGAAACAAGCATTGCTAACTTTGACGCATCAGTTGAAGTAGCATTCCGTTTAGGTATTGATACACGTAAAAATGATCAACAAATCCGTGGAGCAGTAGTGCTTCCAAACGGTACTGGTAAATCACAAAGTGTATTAGTATTCGCAAAAGGCGAAAAAGCAGCTGAAGCAGAAGCAGCAGGTGCTGATTTCGTTGGTGAAGGTGAATACGTAGAAAAAATCCAACAAGGTTGGTTTGATTTCGACGTAGTAGTAGCTACACCAGACATGATGGGCGAAGTTGGTAAACTTGGTCGCGTATTAGGACCTAAAGGTTTAATGCCAAACCCTAAAACTGGAACAGTAACTATGGATGTTACTAAAGCAGTTGAAGAAATCAAAGCTGGTAAAGTTGAATACCGTGCTGAAAAATCAGGTATCGTTCATGCATCAATTGGTAAAACATCATTTGATACTGAAAAATTAGTTGAAAACTTCAGAACTTTACAAGACGTTTTAACTAAATTAAAACCTGCATCAGCTAAAGGTACTTACTTCAAATCTGTTGCTGTAACAACAACAATGGGTCCTGGAGTTAAAGTTGACACATCAGGCTTTAAACTATAATTTTTAACATAAAATATTTTAAGGCTGAAAGTCTTGCTTTCAGCCTTAAATAAATATTGACATAACACATGAAACCAGTTATATTGGTTAATGTATTATTTTACCTAAGACAGTAGGAGTTAGTGATAACTTAAAATTATATCCTGCCGAGGCTAAAATTGACTTGAACGTGAAGAATTTAGATCTTTCAAGCACTTTTTGCCACGGGTAGAAAGTGCTTTTTTTATTGAGTAATGTTTATAAGGACAATAACTCAAGATAAAAAGCACCAAACTAAATCTATGGAGGTGTCTAAATGTCTGCTATCATCGATGCAAAACAACAACAAGTTGATATCATTGCAGAACAACTTAAAAACTCAGTATCTACAGTTATCGTTGACTATCGTGGTCTAAGCGTTGCTGAAGTAACTGAATTACGTTCGCAATTACGTGAAGCTGGTGTTGAGTATAAAGTTTACAAAAACACTATGGTTCGCCGTGCAGCTGAACAAGCTGGTATTGACGGGTTAAACGAATTCTTAGTAGGTCCTACAGCAATCGCAACTTCAACTGAAGATGTAGTTGCTCCAGCGAAAGTAATCGCGGGATTCGCTAAAGAACATAAAGCATTAGAAGTTAAAACAGGTGTTATGGAAGGCAATGTTATCTCAGCAGAGCAAGTTAACACTGTTGGTACATTACCATCACACGACGGTCTTGTTTCTATGCTTTTATCAGTATTACAAGCTCCAGTACGCAACTTCGCTTATGCGGTTAAAGCAATTGGAGAAGAACAAGAAGGAAAAGAAGAAAGCGCTGAATAATTGCGCATAAACTAATAACAATTAATGGAGGAATATTAAAATGGCTAATCAAGAACAAATCATTGAAGCAATCAAAGAAATGTCAGTTTTAGAATTAAACGACTTAGTAAAAGCAATTGAAGAAGAATTTGGTGTAACTGCAGCAGCTCCAGTAGCAGCAGCAGGCGCAGCAGGTGGCGGAGACGCTGAAGCTGAACAAACTGAATTCAACGTTGAATTAACATCAGCTGGATCATCTAAAATCAAAGTTGTTAAAGCTGTTAAAGAAGCAACTGGTCTTGGATTAAAAGACGCTAAAGGTTTAGTTGACGATGCTCCTAAAGTAATCAAAGAAGGACTAGCTAAAGAAGACGCTGAAGAACTTAAAGCAACTTTAGAAGAAGCTGGCGCTACAGTAGAAATCAAATAATTTTTGCTGTCTAACAGTTAATAATTATATAGTGAAGATGATACAAGCAGCTTAATGCATCGCTACTTCGGTACGCTGATTTTAAGTGAAATGTATTTTATCTGAAATCTTTGAGAAATGAAAACCCCGTTATTAGTATAACGGGGTTTTATCTTATTTGATCTATATCTATGGTCGTTACTGTGGTTCGACCACAATGTGACATATAACATGGGTATAGTATTAATCTAAGAAGAATTAGATTAAAAGAGGTGTAGTCATGAGTCATTATTATGATGAAAATCCTGAAGTAGAAAGTGATGAGTTGCTTTTTACGTACTCCTACGATAACTGTAAATTAGAGCTAGTAACAGATTCAGGCGTCTTTTCAAAAGGAAAGATTGACTTTGGATCAGATTTATTAGTAAAAACTTTTTTGAAAGCATATCCTCCTGGCCCTACTAAACGCATCTTGGATGTTGGTTGTGGTTATGGCCCTATCGGTTTAATGATTGCAAAAACTTCCCCGCATCATGAAGTGACGATGGTTGATGTTAATCAGCGTGCACTATCATTATCAAGAAAAAACAGAAAAAAGAACCGTATAGAAAACGTGGAAATCAAAGAAAGTGATGGTTTATCGCAGGTAGAAGTCGGCGCTTATGATTTTATGCTGACTAATCCACCGATTAGAGCAGGAAAAAAAGTCGTTCACAGCATTTTAGAAGACGCATATAAGGTATTAAAGCAAGATGGCGCGCTGTATGTCGTAATTCAAAAAAAACAAGGCATGCCATCAGCAAAGCAAAAAATGCAAGACACTTTTAACAATGTAGAAGTCTTAGCAAAAGACAAAGGTTACTACATTTTAAGAAGCACGAAAGCTTGATTTAAAAGTATCAATCTGATATAGTAATAGAATGTAAAAATTTATGTTCAATAAGTGTGTACTTTTACGTGTAAATGAACAATGTATATGAGGTAAAATGGAAAATGGTGTCATTTGGTATGCTACCGTTTTCTTTTTATCTCATTATATTGGCTCATTTAGTAAAAGTAAACACGCAATTTTTGAGGGGTGAATCTGTTTGGCAGGTCAATTTGTCCAATATGGAAGACATCGTAAACGTAGAAACTATGCGAGAATTTCAGAGGTATTAGAATTACCGAATTTAATTGAGATTCAGACTGAGTCTTACGAGTGGTTCTTAGAAGAAGGTTTATTAGAAATGTTTAGAGACATTTCTCCGATTGAAGATTTCACAGGCAATCTTTCTTTAGAGTTTGTAGATTATAGACTCGGAGAACCGAAATATGATTTAGAAGAATCAAAAAACCGTGATACAACGTATTCTGCACCTCTACGTGTAAAAGTACGTCTAATCATCAAAGAAACTGGAGAAGTGAAAGAGCAAGAAGTATTTATGGGCGATTTCCCATTAATGACAGATACAGGTACATTCGTAATAAATGGTGCTGAACGTGTAATCGTTTCACAATTAGTTCGTTCACCATCCGTATACTTCAATGAAAAACTAGATAAAAATGGTCGTACAAACTTCGATGCAACAATCATTCCTAACCGTGGTGCATGGTTAGAATATGAAACTGATGCGAAAGATGTTGTTTATGTACGTATTGATAGAACAAGAAAATTACCATTAACAGTATTATTACGTGCTTTAGGTTTCTCAACTGATCAAGAAATTGTTGATCTTTTAGGTGAAAACGAGTACTTACGTAATACTTTAGAAAAAGATGGTACTGAAAATACTGATCAAGCATTATTAGAAATTTATGAGCGCTTACGCCCTGGCGAACCGCCTACAGTTGAAAATGCTAAGAGCTTATTATATTCTCGTTTCTTTGATCCGAAACGTTATGACTTAGCTAGTGTAGGTCGTTACAAAGCGAATAAAAAACTTCATTTGAAACACCGTTTATTCAATCAGAAATTAGCTGAACCAATTGTTAATACTGAAACAGGTGAAATTGTAGCTGAAGAAGGTACAGTCTTAGATCGTCGTAACTTAGATGAGGTTATGGATGTACTAGAAGCAAATGCAAACAGTGAAGTCTTTGAATTAGAAGGTACTGTTATTGATGAACCTGTTGAGATTCAATCAATCAAAGTATACGTTCCGAACGATGAAGAAGGACGTACAACTACAGTGATTGGTAATGCTTTCCCTGATTCAGAAGTGAAATGTATTACACCAGCAGATATTATTGCATCAATGTCATACTTCTTTAACTTGTTAAGTGGTATTGGATTTACAGATGATATTGACCATTTAGGTAATCGTCGTCTACGTTCAGTAGGGGAACTATTACAAAATCAATTCCGTATTGGTTTATCAAGAATGGAACGTGTTGTACGTGAAAGAATGTCTATCCAAGACACTGATTCTGTTACGCCTCAACAATTAATCAATATTCGTCCTGTTATTGCATCTATTAAAGAATTCTTTGGTAGCTCTCAATTATCACAATTCATGGACCAAGCTAACCCATTAGCCGAGTTAACACATAAACGTCGTTTATCAGCATTAGGACCCGGCGGTTTAACACGTGAACGTGCTCAAATGGAAGTACGTGACGTTCACTATTCTCACTATGGTCGTATGTGTCCAATCGAAACACCAGAGGGTCCGAATATCGGACTTATCAACTCACTATCTAGTTATGCGCGTGTGAATGAATTTGGTTTCATTGAAACACCTTACCGTAAAGTAGATCTTGAAACACATTCAATCACAGACCAAATTGACTACTTAACAGCTGACGAAGAAGACAGCTATGTAGTAGCTCAAGCAAACTCTGTATTAGATGAAAATGGTCGTTTCGTAGAAGACGAAGTTGTTTGTCGTTTCCGTGGTAATAACACAGTTATGGCTAAAGAAAAAATGGACTACATGGATGTTTCACCTAAACAAGTTGTTTCTGCTGCGACAGCATGTATTCCTTTCTTAGAAAACGATGACTCTAACCGTGCATTGATGGGTGCAAACATGCAACGTCAAGCAGTGCCATTGATGAATCCTGAATCACCATTCGTAGGAACTGGTATGGAGCACGTGGCAGCACGTGACTCTGGTGCAGCAATTGTTGCAAAACATAAAGGCCGTGTTGAACACGTTGAATCTAATGAAATTCTTGTACGTCGACTTATTGAAGAAGATGGTCAAGAATATGAAGGCGAATTAGATCGCTATCCATTAGCTAAATTCAAACGTTCAAATACTGGTACATGTTATAACCAAAGACCTATCATTGCTACTGGCGATGTAGTGACTAAAGGCGAAATTTTAGCTGACGGTCCTTCAATGGAACTTGGTGAAATGGCATTAGGTAGAAACTTAGTTGTTGGTTTCATGACTTGGGACGGTTATAACTACGAGGATGCTGTAATCATGAGTGAACGTCTAGTTAAAGATGACGTATACACTTCTATTCATATTGAAGAGTATGAATCTGAAGCACGTGATACAAAACTAGGACCTGAAGAAATCACTCGTGATATTCCTAACGTTTCAGATAGTGCACTTAAAAACTTAGATGACCGCGGTATTGTATACGTAGGTGCTGAAGTTAATGATGGTGACATCTTAGTCGGTAAAGTAACGCCTAAAGGTGTAACAGAATTAACTGCAGAAGAACGTTTACTACATGCAATCTTCGGTGAAAAAGCACGTGAAGTTCGCGATACATCATTACGCGTACCTCATGGTGCAGGTGGTATTGTTCTAGATGTTAAAGTCTTTAACCGTGAAGAAGGAGACGACACATTATCTCCAGGTGTTAACCAATTAGTTCGTGTGTATATCGTTCAAAAACGTAAAATACACGTTGGTGACAAAATGTGTGGTCGACATGGTAACAAGGGTGTAATTTCTAAACTTGTTCCTGAAGAAGATATGCCTTATTTACCAGACGGCACGCCAATCGATATCATGTTGAACCCACTTGGTGTTCCATCACGTATGAATATCGGACAAGTATTAGAGCTACACTTAGGTATGGCTGCTAAAAACTTAGGTATTCACGTTGCTTCACCAGTATTTGATGGTGCGAGTGATGATGATGTATGGTCAACAATTGAAGAAGCTGGTATGGCTCGTGACGGTAAGACGGTATTATATGACGGACGTACAGGTGAACCATTTGATAACAGAATTTCAGTTGGTGTAATGTACATGCTGAAACTTGCTCACATGGTTGACGATAAATTACACGCACGTTCAACAGGACCTTACTCACTTGTTACGCAACAACCACTTGGTGGTAAAGCACAATTTGGTGGACAACGTTTCGGTGAGATGGAAGTATGGGCACTTGAAGCATACGGTGCTGCATATACACTTCAAGAAATCTTAACTTACAAATCCGATGATACAGTAGGTCGTGTGAAAACATATGAATCTATTGTTAAAGGTGAAAACATCACTAAACCAGGTGTTCCTGAATCATTCAGAGTATTGATGAAAGAATTACAAAGTTTAGGGTTAGACGTTAAGATTATGGACGAGCATGACAATGAAATTGACATGCAAGACAATGAAGATGATGATGTCGTTGAACGTAAAGTGGATCTTCAACAAAAAGAAGCGCCACAATCACAGAAAGAAATTACAGACTAATTGCATTTAAGTTTATAAAAGAATACACCAAGTTAAGGTACAATACATGTTCGTATTTGCCTTAATCTTGGTTATTCCATTATTGATATAGAGCAATCAATCAATTTGCACAGCTAATCTAAATTGAAGGAGGTAGGCTCCTTGATTGATGTAAATAATTTCCATTATATGAAAATAGGACTTGCTTCACCCGAAAAAATCCGTTCATGGTCTTTTGGTGAGGTTAAAAAGCCAGAAACAATTAACTATCGTACTTTAAAACCAGAAAAAGATGGTCTATTCTGTGAGAGAATATTTGGACCTTCGAAAGACTGGGAATGTAGTTGTGGTAAATACAAACGTGTACGTTATAAAGGTATGGTTTGTGACAGATGTGGAGTAGAAGTAACTAAGTCAAAAGTGCGCCGTGAAAGAATGGGCCATATTGAATTAGCTGCGCCTGTATCACACATTTGGTACTTCAAAGGTATTCCAAGTCGTATGGGTCTTTTATTAGATATGTCGCCAAGAGCGTTAGAAGAAGTTATTTACTTCGCTTCTTATGTTGTTGTTAACCCAGGTCCAACTGGTTTAGAGCAAAAGACATTATTATCTGAAGCAGAATTCAGAGAGTACTATGATAAATTCCCAGGTAAATTCAACGCCAAAATGGGTGCTGAAGGTATCAAAGAATTACTACAAGAAATCGACTTAGACGCTGAACTTAAACAACTAAGAGATGAGTTAGAATCAGCAACAGGTCAAAGACTTACACGTGCAATTAAACGTTTAGAAGTAGTTGAATCATTCAGACATTCTGGTAATAATCCAGCATGGATGGTGTTAGACGTACTTCCAATTATCCCACCAGAAATCAGACCAATGGTTCAATTAGATGGTGGACGTTTTGCTACAAGTGATCTTAATGATTTGTATCGTCGTGTTATCAACCGTAACAACCGTTTGAAACGTTTATTAGACTTAGGTGCTCCAGGCATCATCGTCCAAAACGAAAAACGTATGTTACAAGAAGCTGTTGATGCACTTATCGATAATGGTCGTCGTGGCCGTCCAGTTACTGGACCAGGTAACCGCCCATTAAAATCTCTTTCTCATATGTTAAAAGGTAAACAAGGACGTTTCCGTCAAAACTTATTAGGTAAGCGTGTTGACTATTCAGGTCGTTCAGTTATTGCAGTTGGACCTAGCTTGAAAATGTATCAATGTGGACTACCTAAAGAGATGGCATTAGAATTGTTCAAACCTTTCATCATGAAAGAATTAGTTCAACGTGAAATTGCTACAAACATTAAAAATGCGAAAAGTAAGATTGAACGCATGGATGATGAAGTTTGGGACGTATTGGAAGATGTTATCAAAGAACACCCAGTACTTTTAAACCGTGCACCAACACTTCACAGATTAGGTATTCAAGCATTTGAACCTACATTAGTTGAAGGCCGTGCAATTCGTCTGCATCCACTTGCTACAACAGCTTACAACGCTGACTTTGATGGTGACCAAATGGCAGTTCACGTACCATTATCTAAAGAAGCTCAAGCAGAAGCACGTATGTTAATGCTTGCAGCACAAAATATCTTAAACCCTAAAGATGGTAAACCAGTTGTAACACCTTCACAAGATATGGTGCTAGGTAACTATTACTTAACTTTAGAGCGTAAAGAATCAGTGAATACTGGTGCGATTTTCAATGATACAAATGAAGTGTTAAAAGCTTATGCGAATGGCTACGTACACTTACATTCACGTATTGGTGTACATGCTAAATCATTTAATAATCCAACATTTACTGAAGAACAAAACAAAAAAATCTTGTTAACTTCAGTTGGTAAAGTTATATTCAATGAAATCATTCCGGATTCATTTGCATATATTAACGAACCAACACAAACTAATTTAGAAAATAAAACACCAGCTAGATATTTCGTATCAGCTACTGAATTAGGAGAAGGCGGATTAAAAGAATACTTCGATAACCAAGAATTAATTGAACCTTTCAATAAGAATTTCTTAGGAAATATTATTGCAGAAGTCTTCAATCGTTTCAGCATCACAGATACTTCTATGATGTTAGACAGAATGAAAGACTTAGGATTCAAATTCTCAACTAAAGCAGGTATCACTGTTGGTGTATCTGATATCGTAGTATTACCAGATAAACAAGAAATTTTAGATGAACACGAAAAATTAGTTGAGAGAATTACGAAACAATTTAATCGTGGTTTAATCACTGAATTTGAACGTTATAACGCTGTTGTTGAAATTTGGACTGACGCTAAAGACCAAATTCAGCAAAAATTAATGGGCTCACTTGATAAAACAAACCCAATCTTTATGATGAGTGACTCTGGTGCCCGTGGTAACGCATCTAACTTTACACAGTTAGCAGGTATGCGTGGACTTATGGCTGCACCATCAGGTAAGATTATTGAATTACCAATCACTTCTTCATTCCGTGAAGGTTTAACAGTGTTAGAGTACTTTATCTCTACCCATGGTGCGCGTAAAGGTCTTGCCGATACAGCACTTAAAACAGCCGATTCAGGTTACCTTACTCGTCGTCTTGTTGACGTTGCTCAAGATGTTATTGTTCGTGATGAAGATTGTGGCACTGACCGTGGTCTACTTGTTTCTGATATCAAAGAAGGTACAGAAATGATCGAACCATTCATCGAACGTATCGAAGGACGTTATTCTAAAGAAACTGTCCGTCATCCAGAGACTGATGAAGTAATTGTAAAACCAGATCAATTAGTAACTGCAGACATTGCTAAACAAATTACAGACGCTGGTATTGAATCAATGTATATACGTTCAGCATTTACATGTAATACACGTCACGGTGTTTGTGAAAAATGTTACGGTAAAAACCTTGCTACTGGTGAAAAAGTTGAAGTTGGTGAAGCAGTTGGTACAATTGCTGCACAATCAATTGGTGAACCAGGTACACAGCTTACAATGCGTACATTCCATACAGGTGGTGTAGCAGGTAGTGATATCACGCAAGGTCTTCCACGTATTCAAGAGATCTTCGAAGCACGTAATCCTAAAGGTCAAGCCGTGATTACAGAAATCGAAGGTGTCGTTGATGACATCAAGATTGCGAAAGACCGTCAACAAGAAATCGTTATTAAAGGTGCGAACGAATCTAAATCATATTTAGCTTCAGGTACTTCAAGATTGAAAGTTGAGGTTGGTCAAAGCGTTGAACGTGGTGAAGTTCTAACTGAAGGTTCAATCGAGCCTAAGAACTATTTATCTGTATCAGGTTTAAATGCAACAGAAAGCTATCTATTAAAAGAAGTTCAAAAAGTTTACCGTATGCAAGGTGTAGAAATTGATGATAAACACGTTGAAGTTATGGTTAGACAAATGCTACGTAAAGTACGCATTATCGAAGCTGGAGATACTAAGTTACTTCCAGGTTCATTAGTAGATATTCACAGCTTTACTGATGCAAACCGTGACGCATTTAAAGAACGTAAACGTCCAGCAACAGCTAAACCAGTCTTACTAGGTATTACGAAAGCGTCTCTTGAAACAGAAAGCTTCTTATCAGCAGCTTCGTTCCAAGAAACAACACGTGTACTTACAGATGCTGCAATTAAAGGTAAACGCGATAACTTACTTGGTCTTAAAGAGAATGTTATCATCGGTAAATTAATTCCAGCTGGTACTGGTATGAGACGTTACAGAGACGTTAAATACGACACAGTTGCACCAAATGCAACAGTTTCAGAAGAATCAGAGACAACTAAGATATAATTCTTTTTACTGAATAAACAAGGTGATCGAGATATTATATTTCGATCACTTGTTTTTTATGTTTTTTGAAGAATTTATCGTATTTAAAGTTGACTCAACAGTAGCTAAGATGTTATTATTATTAAGGTTGATGCAAGCAGAACTTTGGAGGATATTTTAATGTCTAATGAAAAAGTTGCACGCTTTAACAAACAACATCATGTTATTGGGCTTAAACAAACGCTTAAGGCTTTGGATAAGAACCAAGTTACATCATTGATTATTGCTGAAGACGTTGAAGTTCATTTACTGACTCGCGTGTTAAGTCAAATCAATCATAAACAAATACCTGTTTCATTTTTCAAAAGCAAGCAAGCTTTAGGAGAATATGTAGGTATTAACGTTAATGCAACAATTGTTGCGTTATTAAAATGAGATTAGTAAGAATTATTCTTACTAAATTTTATTTGCCCTTGAAATGAACCACCTGGATGTGTGGGATTATAAATGATGAGAGGAGGAAACATTCAATGCCAACTATTAATCAATTGGTACGTAAACCTAGACAAAGCAAATCGAAAACATACGGTTCACCAGCTTTGAACAGAAACTTTAACAGCAAAAAGAAAAAATACACTAGTTTAAACTCTCCACAAAAACGTGGTGTTTGTACTCGTGTAGGTACTATGGCTCCTAAAAAACCTAACTCCGCGTTACGTAAATATGCCCGTGTACGTTTGTCAAACAGTATCGAAATTAATGCGTATATCCCTGGTATCGGACATAACTTACAAGAACACAGTGTTGTACTTGTACGTGGTGGACGTGTAAAAGATTTACCTGGTGTACGTTATCACGTTGTACGTGGTGCGCTTGATACTTCAGGCGTAGATGGACGTAGAAAGAGCCGTTCAAAATACGGAGCTAAAAAACCTAAAAAATAAGTTTAAGATTCCGTAAATTTTCGCAATAAATTTTAAAAATATACTATAATAGGAAGGGAGGATTTACATTATGCCTCGTAAAGGATCAGTACCAAAAAGAGACGTATTACCGGATCCAATCCACAACTCTAAATTAGTTACAAAATTGATCAACAAAATCATGTTAGATGGTAAACGTGGGACAGCTCAAAGAATTCTTTATTCTGCTTTCGACTTAGTTCAAGAACGTAGTGGTCGTGAAGCTGTTGAAGTATTCGATGAAGCTATCGACAATATCATGCCAGTATTAGAAGTTAAAGCTCGCCGTGTAGGTGGTTCTAACTATCAAGTACCAGTTGAAGTTCGTCCAGAACGTCGTACGACTTTAGGACTTCGTTGGTTAGTTAATTATTCGCGTCACCGTGGTGAAAAAACTATGGAAGAGCGTTTAGCTAACGAAATCTTAGATGCAGCCAACAATACAGGTGGCGCAGTTAAGAAACGTGAAGACACTCACAAAATGGCTGAAGCTAACAAAGCCTTCGCTCACTATCGTTGGTAGGATAGTAGCTTTATCCCTGAGCATGTTCCACATTGATAGTTTACTATCGAAGGCGCATGCTTAGGGCATCGCCATATTTATAGTATTTATTCGCAGTTATACTGGAAGGAGAAAAATACATGGCTAGAGATTTTAGTTTAGACAGAACTCGTAATATCGGTATCATGGCCCACATCGATGCTGGTAAAACAACTACGACAGAACGTATTCTTTACTATACTGGACGTATCCACAAAATTGGTGAAACTCATGAAGGAGCTTCACAAATGGACTGGATGGAACAGGAGCAAGATCGTGGTATCACAATCACATCTGCTGCAACAACAGCACAATGGGATGACCACCGTGTAAATATCATCGATACACCAGGACACGTAGACTTCACTGTTGAAGTTGAACGTTCTTTACGTGTACTTGATGGCGCAGTAACAGTACTTGATGCACAATCAGGTGTTGAGCCTCAAACTGAAACAGTTTGGCGTCAAGCAACAAATTACAGTGTACCTCGTATTGTCTTCGTAAACAAAATGGACAAAATGGGCGCTAACTTTGAATATGCAGTTAGCACTATTCATGACCGTTTACAAGCTAATGCACAACCAATTCAATTACCAATTGGTGCTGAAGATCAATTTGAAGCAATCATTGACTTAGTTGAAATGAAATGTTTCAAATATAACAATAACGAAGGAACTGATATTGAAGAAATTGAAATTCCTGAGGATCATAAAGAAAGAGCTGACGAAGCTCGTTCAGCATTAATTGAAGCAGTTGCTGAAAGTAATGATGAATTAATGGAAAAATATTTAGCTGACGAAGCAATCACTGTCGCTGAATTAAAAGACGCTATCCGTCAAGCAACAAATGATATTGAATTTTATCCAGTTCTTGTTGGTACAGCGTTCAAAAACAAAGGTGTTCAGTTATTGCTTGACGCAGTAATTGATTACTTACCATCACCATTAGACGTTAAACCAATTGTTGGACATCGTGCTGATGACCCAGAAGAAGAAGTTATCGCAAAAGCTGATGACGATGCTGAGTTCGCTGCTTTAGCGTTCAAAGTAATGACTGACCCTTATGTTGGTAAGTTAACATTCTTCCGTGTTTATTCAGGAACGCTTTCATCTGGTTCATACGTTAAGAATTCTACAAAGAGCAAACGTGAACGTGTAGGTCGTTTACTACAAATGCACGCTAACTCTCGTCAAGAGCTTAACACAGTATACTCAGGAGATATCGCTGCTGCGGTAGGTCTTAAAGATACTGCTACTGGTGATACTTTATGTGGTGAGAAGAATGACATTATCTTGGAATCTATGGATTTCCCAGAACCTGTTATTCACTTATCTGTTGAACCAAAATCTAAAGCTGACCAAGACAAGATGACTACAGCTTTAGTTAAGTTACAAGAAGAAGATCCAACATTCCATGCACACACAGACGATGAAACTGGACAAGTTATCATTGGTGGTATGGGTGAACTTCACTTAGATATCTTAGTAGACCGTATGAAGAAAGAATTTAACGTTGAATGTAACGTTGGTGCTCCAATGGTTTCATACCGTGAAACATTTAAGCAATCAGCTCAAGTTCAAGGTAAATTCGCTCGTCAATCTGGTGGTCGTGGTCAATATGGTGACGTTAAGATTGAATTCGCGCCTAACGAAACTGGTGGCGGTTTTGAATTCGAAAACGCTATCGTTGGTGGTGTAGTTCCTCGTGAATACATTCCATCAGTTGAAGCAGGACTTAAAGATTCAATGGAAAACGGTGTATTAGCTGGTTATCCTTTAATTGATGTTAAAGCTAAATTATATGACGGTTCATACCATGATGTCGATTCATCAGAAATGGCCTTCAAAATTGCTGCATCATTAGCGCTTAAAGAAGCTGCTAAAAAATGTGATCCAGTTATCTTAGAACCAATGATGAAAGTAACAATCGAAATGCCTGAAGAGTACATGGGTGACATCATGGGTGACGTAACATCTCGTCGTGGACGTGTTGATGGTATGGAACCTCGTGGTAATGCACAAGTTGTTAACGCTTTTGTACCACTTTCAGAAATGTTCGGTTATGCAACATCATTACGTTCTAACACTCAAGGTCGCGGTACGTATACTATGTACTTTGACCACTATGCAGAAGTTCCAAAATCAGTTGCTGAAGCAATTATCAAGAAAAACAGTGGTAATTCAGCTGAGTAATTAAATTTATTTTGTAAGATAACAGTCTATCTGTTAATTACATGTAATGCTTAATTATGTAGCTTACAGTTTTATCAATTGATTTTTTAGCTGAAATGCATTATAAAGGTACTATATAGTCCTTTATTACAAGTAACAAATATTCTTCTCGTGACAGTGAGTAACTGTCATGAGAGATAAATTTTAAAAATTAATTTTCTAACGAATAGGAGAGATTTTATAATGGCTAAAGAAAAATTTGACCGCTCAAAAACCCATGCCAATATTGGTACTATCGGACACGTTGACCATGGTAAAACTACTTTAACAGCTGCAATTGCAACTGTAATGGCAAAAAATGGTGACACTGTAGCTCAATCATATGACATGATTGATAACGCTCCAGAAGAAAAAGAACGTGGTATTACAATTAATACTTCTCATATCGAGTACCAAACTAATTCTCGTCACTATGCTCACGTTGACTGCCCAGGTCACGCTGACTATGTGAAAAACATGATCACTGGTGCTGCTCAAATGGACGGCGGTATCTTAGTAGTATCTGCTGCTGATGGTCCAATGCCTCAAACTCGTGAACATATCTTGTTATCACGTAACGTTGGTGTTCCAGCATTAGTTGTATTCTTAAACAAAGTTGACATGGTTGACGATGAAGAATTATTAGAATTAGTTGAAATGGAAGTTCGTGACTTATTAAGCGAATATGACTTCCCTGGCGACGACGTTCCTGTAATCGCTGGTTCAGCATTAAAAGCGCTTGAAGGCGTTGAAGAATATGAAAACAAAATCTTAGAATTAATGGACGCTGTTGATGAATTTATCCCAACACCAGAACGTGATTCTGACAAACCATTCATGATGCCAGTTGAGGACGTATTCTCAATCACTGGTCGTGGTACTGTTGCTACAGGCCGTGTTGAACGTGGTCAAATCAAAGTCGGTGCTGAAATTGAAATCATCGGTATGCAAGAGGAATCAACTAAGACAACTGTTACAGGTGTTGAAATGTTCCGTAAATTACTAGACTACGCTGAAGCTGGCGACAACATTGGTGCTTTATTACGTGGTGTATCACGTGATGACATCTCTCGTGGACAAGTTTTAGCTGCGCCTGGTACTATTACACCGCATACTAACTTCAAAGCAGACGTTTATGTTTTATCAAAAGAAGAAGGTGGACGTCATACTCCATTCTTCACTAACTACCGTCCGCAATTCTATTTCCGTACTACTGACGTAACAGGCGTTGTTACTTTACCAGAAGGTACTGAAATGGTTATGCCTGGCGATAACGTTGAAATGCAAGTTGAATTGATTTCACCAATCGCTATCGAAGATGGTACTCGTTTCTCTATCCGTGAAGGTGGACGTACTGTTGGATCAGGCGTTGTAACTTCAATTATTAAATAATAAATAATTTCTATCTTTGATAGATATTTTAGGAGTCTCCTTTATGGAGGCTCTTTTTTATATAGAAGCCCTTATCACAACAAGTGATTAGGGCTTCTTAATGCAATAGCAAAGCTATTGTAAACCACAGAAACCCGAAATGGATTAGGGCTTCTTAATATAATTGTCTTTAGCACTTTTTTATCATTATTTACGCGGACATCGCCCTAGCTTGTAGTCTTCATCTTGTAGTCTTCCCGCAGGTATTTGCGTAAATAACTGCTGTTTTAAGCAAATAGTATAATTGAATTAACGAAAATAAAAATAATAATGAAAACAAACAAGCACAATGTCAAAACGACATTGTGCTTGTTTATATAGGTAGATAGAAAAGTTATTACATGGTCAATATTTCATATAAGTAATAATAGAACGTCTGAGCTGTTGTAGTGGATCACATATGCTGAAGCATATGCGTAAGACTTACTAATCCAAATGAATTGGAAAGTAAGTCTTTATGCATAAAAATCACTAACGTAATAAAATTACGAAGTGGTTTTAACAATCACATTTTCGAGTTCTAGAATTTTGAGGAATTGGCTAACGGTGTATTTCATTGCTTTTTCATCAATATTGAAGTTTGGACTGTGATGTGGGTGTGTTGTATCTTTTTCTGGATTACCGCATCCTGTTAGGAATAAAGCACCTGGACGGACTTTTAAGTAATGAGAGAAGTCTTCACCAATCATCATTAATTCTGACTCGTTGAATCTTAAGTTAATATCGTTTGCTGCTTTTTTAACAACTTCATAGCTATTTGGATTGTTGTGGACAGGTAGATAGCCCTTAATGTAATCCATTGTATATGTGATGTCGTTTGCCACAGCAAGACCTTGTAAGAGTTTATCCATTTTAGTCATAACATGAGTTTGGACTTCTGTATCGAATGTACGTACAGTACCTTTACAAAATGCAGTGTCAGGAATGATATTATCTGCAGATCCTGCTTGGACCATACCAAAACTTATCACTGCCTGTTTGACAGGGTCAATCGTTCTTGAAACGATTTTTTGTGCACTCATAATAAATTCAGCCATGATAACTACAGGATCAATGGTTTCGTGTGGTTTGGCACCATGTCCGCCTTTACCTTGAATTGTAATGTTGAATTCATCTGGTGAAGCCATCATTGCACCAGCACGTGAATAAATCGTACCTGTAGGATAACCGCTCCATAAATGGTTAGCGTATATTTTGTCTACGTCTTGTAAACAACCATCGTCTATCATTTCTTGAGAGCCACCTGGCATTACTTCTTCGCCATATTGGAAGATGAGCACCACGTTACCATTTAAAAATTGTAGATGATGCTCTATAATTTCAGCCACGCCTAATAAAGTTGCGGTGTGACCATCATGACCACATGCGTGCATGGCACCAGGATTTTTAGATTTGTAATCGACTTCTGTAAGTTCATCTATAGGTAGTGCATCGAAGTCTGCACGTAATGCTACAGTGGGACCGTCGCCACGACCTTTAAAAGTCGCAACGATACCATTGCGACCTACGGGTGTACGTATTTCACATGACAATTGACTCAATTGATTTTGAATATAATCATGAGTATGGTATTCTTCGAACGATAATTCGGGATATTGATGTAAGTAACGACGTACTTGTATCATTTTACTTTCTTTTTCTTGCGCTAGTTGAAACCAATCAAACAACTTCAACCCTTCTTCCTTAGTCATTTTTTATCCAGTATACCATTTAAAATAACTTAACTGTACCACCAATTATTAACGGACAAATTCAATTTTAGAAAACGCTCTCTTTTTAATTATTATTCTACTTTCATGTATTTTAAAAATAGGTTATGATTAACTTAAACGCAAAGACAATCCAAAGGGGGGCTTGCAGTGGTACAATCACTACATGGCTTTTTAGATGAAAATATTCAGTATTTAAAGGATAACGGTTTATACAATGAAATAGATACAATTGAAGGTGCGAATGGGCCTGAAATTAATATCAAGGAAAAGAATTACGTTAACTTATCTTCGAACAATTATTTAGGACTAGCAACAGATGAAGATTTAAAGCAAGCTGCGAAAGATGCAATTGATACACATGGTGTTGGTGCAGGTGCAGTACGTTCGATTAATGGTACATTAGATTTACATGATGAATTAGAAGCAAAATTAGCTGAATTTAAAGGGACAGAAGCAGCAGTAGCGTATCAATCAGGTTTCAACTGTAATATGGCAGCAATTTCTGCTGTTATGAATAAACATGATGCGATACTTTCAGATGAATTAAATCACGCATCTATTATAGATGGCTGTCGTTTATCTAAAGCGAAAATTATTCGTGTAAACCACTCAGATATGGAAGACTTACGCGCAAAAGCAAAAGAAGCAGTGGAGTCAGGTCAATATAATAAAGTTATGTACATTACTGATGGTGTATTCAGCATGGACGGTGATGTTGCGAAATTGCCAGAAATCGTTGAAATCGCCGAAGAATTTGGCTTAATTACTTATGTTGATGACGCACATGGTTCAGGCGTGATGGGTAAAGGTGCAGGCACAGTAAAACATTTTGGCTTACAGGACAAGATTGATTTCCAAATGGGTACGTTATCAAAAGCGATTGGTGTTGTAGGTGGTTATGTAGCTGGAACACAATCATTAATTGATTGGTTAAAAGTACAATCAAGACCATTTTTATTCTCTACATCATTAGCGCCTGGAGATACGAAAGCAATCACTGAATCAGTGAAAAAATTAATGGCATCTACAGAATTACACGATAAACTTTGGGATAATGGTAATTATTTAAAAGCTGGATTAAAAGATCTAGGATTTAATATTGGTAACTCAGAAACACCAATCACACCTGTTATTATTGGCGATGAGAAGGAAACACAAGCATTCAGTAGCCGTTTGAAAGACGAAGGCATCTATGTGAAGTCAATCGTCTTCCCAACAGTTCCTAAAGGTACAGGACGTGTGCGTAACATGCCAACAGCTGCGCATACGAAAGAAATGTTAGACCAAGCACTAGCTGCTTATGAAAAAGTAGGCAAAGAACTAGGAACAATTAAATAGTAAGGATTTAAACTTGAGTCTGACGTATCAACACCTGTTTCAGACTCAACCATTATGGGAGTTGGAAGATGAAATCAAATTTTGATTTCTTTTTCACTCCCGTTTTTTTATGACCAGAAAAGGGAAGAAATAGTGAATAACTAAAATAGCCATGCTACTTTTTAGTAACATGGCTATTAAACATAATTATGTGAAAATGAGCAGGGTTTTCACTGTTGTTTAAAGTCCTGCTTTAGACTTTAAACGTTTACGTGTTTGTTTATTTTGGATAAATGGAATTGTGAACCATAAGATATGAAGCATACTTGCTAATATAACAAGTACAATTGGAATAAATATTTCAACTATACTAATATCTACAACGAATGATGCCAGAATAAACGCAGTGATAGACGGTACTGCACAAATAATCACTACTGTTAACAGTACAAATTGTAATACTTGTGTTGCGATAGGGCTATATATATCTAGTATGACAATAGCCACATAAAATAGAGTGATAAAGGCAAGTAGTACAATAATCCAACCGAGCGCCAAACCAGTATCAGATTCAATAAAATTTTGATAGGGCGCTAATATTGGTAGAATGAATAAAATCATTACTGATAACCATGCCAGTACACCAAACAACAAAAATAATTTTTTAGATCTATTATGAGTCATAGTAACAACCTCCTTAAGATACCAAACCCATGTCATCTTATAGTTAAGAGATGTGTTTTTTACTAGAGGTAATTCTAAATGGCTAAGCACAATATAATTCATCCAATGCTTTCACTTACTTATATACCCATAAAATAGTATTTTTACACTATGGATTAATGGTCTTTCTAATAACAAGAAAGTACTTTTAAATATTAATTTTTAAGAATCACTCTCAATATAATTAATAAAACTATACTTTTAGCATTAATGAGTCGATTTTTAGACAAAAATATTAATAAATTTATATTTACCTCCACACATATTATTATTAATATAATTATAATATATTGTATTAGACTGTGCTCTGCTTAATGATAAATTGTTAAAGTGCATTTATCAAACATTGGAGCAATTGTCGAATTTTCAGGAGCGGCTAAAATATGAAGAAATTAGTGGTTTATGGTAGTTTTTCATCAATGAATGAAGTTGATGAAATCGTAACACATTGTAGAGATGAATATAAAAAAATTATTATAGCTTATCATATAAAATCTATGATACAAGCTGATATTGAAAACAGTCATGGTATTGACCTCGTACTGAAATATAAAAATTTAAGTGACTTGGCTATATTTGAAACTGAAGATTTTCAAATTATAAGTTTAAATGAACTTATATATGAAAGATATGATTTTAAAATGAGTATTGTAATACCTGTATATAATACAGAGCAATACATTGAAGAAACATTAGAAAGTATTATTAAACAAAATATGAATTTAGAGGATATACAGATTATTCTTGTGAATGATGGATCGACGGATAATTCAGAGGCTATATTAACTAAATATAGAAATAGATATCCTAATAACATTTATTATACAAGTAAACAAAATGAAGGGGTTTCTATCGCTAGAAATACAGGGTTAAAGTATGTAAGAGGTAAATATGTAAACTTTCTGGATTCGGATGACAAATGGGGACTTACAACTTTAAAGCATGTATATAATTATTTTGAGATGAATCCTACGCTTAATGTTATTTCTACAAGGTTAAGGTTTTTTGACAATATTGTTGGAGAACATCCCTTAAATTTTAAATATGAAAATAAAGTAAATAAAGTCGTAGATTTAAAACAAGATTATGATCATATTCAAATGAATGTTGCTTCTGTATTTTTTAGAACGTCAGCTATTAAAGGTGTAACTTTTGATACTTCATTAAAATATGGTGAAGATGCTAAATTTGTTTACAATGTCATTAAACAAACTTTTAAAATTGGTTTAATGAGTTACACGCAAGGTTGTTATTGGTATAGAAAAAGAAGAGACGAATCATCAGCTATAGATAAAGCATTATCTAACCCAACGTTTTATAGTCCAACCATCGAAAAATTTCATAATTACTTAATCAATGACAACCGTGACAATAATATTCCTAAGTACGTACAAATGATGATTTTATATGATTTACAATATAGATTAAGTTATCAAAATATTACGCTTTCAACCCTGAACAGTAAACAACTAGAAAAATATACAAACCAAATCATTCAGTTACTTAAACGAATGGATGATGACGTAATCTCTAATGCGCATCTAAAGCAAATTAATGCTGTGTATCAAATCGCTATTTTATCAGTGAAATATGAAGGGACAAATTTAAATATAAAGCATGAAAACGGAGAATATAAAATATATTCAAACCAGATTTTTATTAAAAATGTGAGTGATATGTATTTAAAGACAGAATATCTTTATGAAAAAAACAAACTATTAAAATGCGGATATAGCTTACCAAATATTAATATGAATATTGATGTTATACCAGTAGCAATAATTAATAAAGAAGAAATTGTTCGACCTGTTCAAGAATCGATAATAACATCACAAAAATTTTTGAATAAAAACATCAGTTATAATAAATTTTACAGATTTGATATAAGTTTAAATGACGATATTAAGCAGATAGAATTAAAATATCTTGTGAATCATAGCAGCTTAGAAAAGATTAACCAAGTCAGTAAAACAAGGCATACGAATTTTAGTAATACGAGGATTCCATTTAAACAATATGCTAATAGAACGTTAAGAATTGAAGATAATAAGAAGATTCTCCATATCAAAAAGAAGCGGTTTATTATATGGAAAAATATACTTGGCTTACTAAAAAATAAAAAAACGAGAAAGTCAGCTATATATAAAATTATAGGCATTATTAATAAAAAAAGAAGCAATGACAAAGTATGGTTATTCGTCGATAGATTAGATAAGGCAGGTGATAACGCAGAAGCATTATTTGATTTTGTGGTAAAAAACAAACCTGACGTTAAAGCATATTTTCTTATTTATCCTTCTAGCCCAGACTTTGTAAAGTTACGTGAAAAATATGGAGATAAGATTGTTGCATTTAATAGTAAAAGACACCATATACTCATGTTTAAAACAAACAAACTTTTTACATCACACTCAGAAGCATATCTGTTTAATCCGTTTGGTGGCATCAATGGGAAATTTATCAGAGAGCTTTTAGACTTTGAATTCATATTTTTACAACATGGTGTCATTCAAAATGACTTATCTACGTTATTACATAAACGGAACAAACCAATAGATTATTTTATTACAAGTGCTGAAGCAGAGAAAAGAGAAATTATAGAAAAATACGGTTTTAGTGAACAAGAAGTGATACTTTCAGGATTATCTAGGTTCGATTTATTAAGTCACAATAAAAAAAGTACTGAGCAAGTGATAACCGTCATGCCTACTTGGAGACCTCATCTACTTGAAGTAAGTGATAAACAATTCGTAGCAAGTCATTTTTATAAATCCATTTATGCATTTTTAACTCATCCTAAGATTCAACAAATAGCCAAACATAAAAACAATAAAATTAATTTGTGCTTACATCCGAGAATGCAAGACCGATTTTCGAAATTTTTTAAGCATATTACATATATCAACATCCCTAATCACTTTAGTTATAAAGATATTATTAGCAACACTAACTTGTTAATAACAGATGTATCGTCTATCGCATTTGATATTGCTTATTTAAGAAAACCAATCATTTATTATCAATTTGATATTGATGAAATCTATACATATTCAGTGTATACTCCTGGCTATTTCAACTATGTACAAAATGGGTTTGGTCCTGTAACTTATGATGTAACTTCATTAGTAAAAGAAGTTGTTAAAGTTAGAAAAAATAACTTCAAAATGAGCAAGTTTTACTTAAGAAGAAGTGCGATGTTTTTCAAATATCATGATCAAAATAATAGACAACGCACTATAGAGCTAATATCGGAACAAGCACTAAGGTATAAAGCGTAGTGAAAGATACGCTTTCATGGTGAAAAATGTTATAGTTTAGATAACAGATGGCGGTATGAAGGGGATTTTAGATGACGAAAAATTTAGGGTTGCATTTTACTACACAACGCCTTATCATTAGACCGTTGGAAGAAAATGATTACGAAACATGGTTGCGTGGTTTTGTAAACCGCAAGCCGTCTCAATTTAAATATGATAAAGGTCAAGTAGACATGTCAGAATCGACTGAACCGTGGTTTGCAGCGCTTATTGTAAGGCAACAACAAGCTATTGAAGCAGATGATTTATATATCTTTGGGATTTTTGATAAAGAGATGAATCATTTAGGCATGCTTGATATTAAGAACTTGAGCCGCGACAATTTTCAGTGGGCTGAAATTGGTTATTTTATTCACAATCAGTATTGGAATCAAGGCTTTGCTTATGAAGCAGTGACAGAATTAGTTAAGCAAGCACGAGATACACTGCATTTTCACAGACTTGAAGCACATATCAATATAGATAATATGCCTTCAATCGGTTTGATTGAAAAAGTAGGCTTTCAATTTGAATGTGTGCGTAAAGGTTTCATATTTGAGAATGGCGAATGGACAGATCATTATGTGTACTATTTAAATACACACAACGAAATCATAGATGAGTAATAACTTAAAAGGAAGGAGTGTCAACATGGTTGAATTTAGAGAATTAACAATGGGTGACGAAGCATTATATTGTGATTATATGAGAGAATGGATTGATCATGATGAAAAGGTAGTACCCGAGATTACAAATATTACAAAATATAGTAATTTTGAAGAAATAGTTCACGAATTAGCAGATAACAAATCACACGATCAAACTGTAGATAATACGACATTGTTTTTAATAGATGATGATGAAATCATCGGTGCTGCCAATATTCGTCATAACTTAAACGATAGACTGAAAAAAGTCGGCGGCCATGTTGGCTACGGCATTCGCAAAAAATACCGTGGCAAAGGTTTTGGCAACAAGTTGTTGAAGAAATCTTTAGACTACTTATCAAGAATTGGTGTTCAAGAAGCTTTAATTACTTGTGATCAAGATAATGAAGTTTCTGTAGCAGTAATTAAGCATAACGGTGGCGAAGAAATCGAACCATCCACGTTGGATGATGGTACAGTCATACGCCGTTTCCAGATTGAGATAGCATAATAATAAAAATGTGGGATTTAAAGTTGTCAGCCGACGTGCTGACAACTTTTTTTGATTTATAATACTATAAGCTTTAAATTAACAATTAATGTAACCGCAAACATAAATAAAAGACTTCACTAGAAGTTTCAAGTATAATCGTTTTTAGTACTAGGTGTTAAAACAATAGATAGAAATGAGGTTTATTTATGTCGAAAGTAATTAATGATATACATACAGCATTCGATGGACTAGAGGATGGCATGATTGTACTTGCTGGTGGCTTTGGGTTATGTGGCATACCAGAACATGCTATCGAAGCAATCCGTACGAAGGGTACAAAAGCTTTAACAGTAGTAAGTAATAACTGTGGTGTAGATGATTTTGGCTTAGGCCGTTTATTAGAGAACAAACAAATTGATAAAATGATTAGTTCCTACGTGGGTGAAAATAAAATATTTGAACAACAATTAATTAATGGTGAATTAGATGTAGAATTAACACCACAAGGTACATTAGCTGAGAAATTACGCTCAGGTGGCGCAGGTATACCTGCTTTTTATACGAAAACAGGTGTAGGTACGTTAATCGCTGAAGGTAAAGAAACGCGTGAATTTGATGGTGAAACGTATGTCATGGAACGTGCGATTAAAGGTGATTTTGGTATTGTAAAAGCGCAAAAAGCAGATACCTTTGGCAACTTAGTTTTTGAAAAAACTGCACGTAATTTTAATCCCTTATGTGCGATGGCTGCCACAACGACTGTCGTTGAAGTTGAAGAATTAGTTGAAATTGGAGAAATTGATCCGGATGAAGTACATATGTCAGGCGTTTACGTAGACTATATTTATTTAGGAGAGCATTTTGAAAAACGCATTGAGAAACGCACAGTGAAGGAGTCTAATCATGGATAAACAATTACAACGTAAGAAGATTATTCAACGTGCTGCACAAGAGATTAAAAGCGATATGGTAATTAATTTAGGTATCGGTATGCCTACACTTGTGGCCAATGAAATTAATGACCATGTAGAGAATGTCTTTTTCCAATCTGAAAATGGTTTGCTAGGTATCGGACCTTATCCAACAGACGTCGAAGTGGATCCAGACTTAATCAATGCAGGTAAAGAAACGGTGACTGCTGCGAAAGGTGCGTCGTATTTTGATAATGCGGAATCCTTCGCTATGATTCGTGGCGGACATATCGACTTAGCAATCCTTGGGGGCATGGAAGTCTCACAAACAGGAGATTTAGCCAATTACATGATTCCAGGTAAATTAGTCAAAGGTATGGGTGGCGCGATGGATTTAGTCGTCGGCGCACAAAAGGTCGTCGTAATTATGGATCACATGAATAAACATGGTGAGTCGAAGATTAAAGCACAATGTGAATTACCACTCACAGGTGCTGGCGTCGTCAACACATTAATTACAGATTTAGCAGTATTTCAATTTGAAAACGGAATGATGAAGCTTGTTGAATTACAAGATGGTGTCACTTTGGAAGAAGTTGAAGCCAATACAGAAGCGCAATTTGAAAATCATTTGAAGTAGGTGGGTAGAATGGTCAAAGATAAAGTAGTCATTATTACAGGTGCAGCAAGTGGCATCGGTTTAGGGATTGCTAGAGTATTTTTAGAAAATGGCGCTAAAGTCGTGTTAGCTGATTTAAACAATGAAAAATTAGCTCAGGAAACACATGATTTGAAAGACCAAGGTTACGATTGCATGCCAGTTCAAGTGGATGTCACTGATGAAGCGGCAGTTAAGAATATGATAGATGTAACTGTAGCAAAGTATGGTCGTTTAGACATTTTATTTAATAACGCAGGCTTACAACATGTTGAAAGTATCGAATCATTCCCAACTGACAAGTTCAGACAAATGATTGATATCATGTTAACTGGCAGTTTTATTGGTACAAAATATGCATTGCCGATTATGAAAGAACAACAATTTGGTCGTATTTTAAATATGGCTTCAATTAATGGCGTGATTGGTTTTGCTGGAAAAGCAGCGTATAACAGCGCTAAACATGGCATTATCGGTTTAACAAAAGTCTCAGCTTTGGAAACGGCGTCGGAAGGCATTACAGTCAATGCGATTTGTCCTGGCTACATAGATACCCCACTCGTACGTAATCAAATGGCAGATTTAGCTAAAGATAGAGGCGTCGAGGTAGAGCAAGTGTTAGAAGACGTATTATATCCGTTGATTCCACAAAAACGTTTATTAGATATTAAAGATATCGCAGAATATGCATTATTCTTGTGTAGCGACAGCGCTAAAAGTGTCACCGGGCAGGCTGTTTTAATAGATGGTGGTTATACTGTTCAATAAACAAAAAATATAAAAAATATTTAATCTTAATTCAGTGATAATTTTCAATAAAAATATGTTATGTTATAGATAACTTAATATATTGATGACTTGAGGGTGAATTACTGATGAAAGGTCCAGACGCAAATGATACAAGTTGGGTATCTATTATTTTTACCATTGCTTGTCTTGCAATGTCGGAAATACTAGAAAATAGTTTGTATAATAAAATGCTCACTGCAGTTATGATTTTAATATTGATTTTTATTGTCATTCGTAGATTGAAAGTGACTTTATATGATATACAAACACAAGATAACAATATAAACACGTTTATTAGTGTGAAAGCTGACTATTGGATTTTATACATTAAAGATATGATTGGTTATGTACTGATGGCAGCAATCTTTTTTGACTTTTTATTTATAAAAAATAGTTTGGCGTGGCTTATATTATTGATAATCGTCATTTTATTTGGATTCTTAATACTATTTGAGAATAAATTTGAAAAGAAAACCGACATTCTTGAAACAAATGATACAGAATAGAGGTGTTTTATGCTTTTTATAAGCGCACAAGAACAAGCACAATTATTAGATATGTCAGAAATTGTTGAAGCAGTAGCGGAATCTTTACGTGCATATTCAGAGGGCAAGACTGATACACCTTTGCGCTATTCGTTACCTTTTAACGAGGATAACCGTTATCTCGTGATGCCGGCATTGTCAGATGAATTGAAGATTGTCGGACTGAAGACAGTGACCGTGGCAACAAATAATACTAAAGTCGGTAAGAAAACCATCGTGGGATCTGTTATTTTATCTGATTATGAAACGGGTGAAACACTAGCAGTACTCGAAGGCTCTTATTTAACGAAGATACGTACAGGTGCGATATCAGGTGTGGCAACGAAATACCTTGCACGTGAAGACGCTAAAATATTATGCGTCATAGGCACAGGAGATCAAGCGGAAGGTCTTATTAAAGCAGTCCTTGCTGTAAGGCAGATTGATCGTATACAGTTTTACAATCGCACGTATGAAAAAGCTGTGACCTTTGCTGAAGAAGTACAAAGTGAATATCCAAATCTAGATTTAGCAGTGTTTGATAACGTAGACGAGGCCATAGAAGACGCGGATCTCATTGTAACTGCTACCAATGCATCAGAACCAGTATTTCATAAGCGTTTAGCACCAGGCGTTCACTTAAATGCTGTTGGTTCCTTTAAACCAGATATGCAAGAATTACCATCTCAAGCCATTGCAGATGCAGACAAGGTTGTTGTAGAAGCCGTAGAAGCGGCCATGGAAGAAACAGGAGACTTAATCAACCCGGTAGCAGAAGGTGTATTTAAAGCAGATGGTTTATACGGAGAACTCGGGAACATTGTTTCTGCAAAATTAGAAGGCAGACTATCAGAAGATGAAATTACAATTTTCAAATCCGTAGGCGTAGCCATCGTTGATATCGTAGTAGCCAATTACTTTTATCAAAAATTATTGAAACAACAAAGTGAATAAATCTAAAGATGACTACCATTAATTTGGTAGTCATTTTTATGTCTATACATACTAAAACCCCTTTTTACTTCAATCAAATACACACTTAAGGTATGATATTTATGACTAATAGTACATACATTCCAAAAATGGAAAGGGAAATTTATATGAAATCAATTTTACTTATAGGGCAGTCTAATATGGCCGGGCGTGGCTTTATCGATAGCGTGAAACCAATCGTAGATGAGCGCATTCAAGTATTGAAAAATGGTAGATGGCAAATGATGGACGAACCGATACATAGTGATCGTTCTGTTGCAGGTATAGGCCCCGCAGCATCGTTTGCTAAATTGTGGTTAGATAATCATCCAGATGAAACAATTGGCTTAATCCCGTGTGCAGATGGTGGTACAACGATTGATGATTGGGCAGAGGATCAAGTGTTAACACGACATGCGATTTCTGAAGCTGAATTTGCGATGGAAAGCAGTGAACTTATCGGTATATTATGGCATCAAGGTGAAAGTGATAGTTTAGAGGGTAAGCATCTTGACTACGAAATTAAGTTAAATCAAGTTGTGGATCATTTTAGACAAGCGCTTAATGCACCTCAACTGCCATTCGTAATGGGCTTGCTAGGAGACTTCTTAGGCAAAGCAGCATTTGGTCAAAGTGCATCAGAATACACTGAAATTAATGAAGTGATTAAAACTGTAGCAGAAGCAAAAGATAACTGTTTCTACGTAACGGCACAAGGTTTAACAGCCAATCCTGATGAGATTCATATCGATGCCCAGTCACAGCGCTTATTCGGTATGCGATATTATGCAGCATTTTCACAAGGTGCCAACATTAAAGACTCGTTACCAGATGAAAAGAAAGCAGATCATTTATTGTATAAAAAAGAATATACAAAGAGTGAACAAATGTATATGTTAGTAGCACGATTATCTAAGAATGAAATAACTTACCAAACATTTACAGAAGAAATGGCAAAGATGTATTAAAGTGATTACCTAGGAAATTTTAAAATTCACACAGAATACCCCAACAATACGCACACTTTTCAGGTGACGCTATTGCTGGGGTATTTTTAATATGCTATTGTCAAAAATCTACTCAACACGACCGTGTGTAATCTGTGTTAATCCTTCATTTATAGTGAATATTTTGGCGTTGATTTCCGTCACTCCCATAGCGTTGAGTCGTTCGCTATGCATATTTAAGTAACTTTCAGCATGCGCTTTACTGTCGAAGGCGTAAATACCACCTGCTTCTTTGGATGTTTCGTTCTCGGTCCAAATTTTCCATAAAAATCCTGGTTCATCATTAATTGATTTTGCTAAATCCTCGAATTGTCGTGCCATTTCATCTCCAAACGGACCATCTAAAGGAAAATCGACTTGTAAGATATGTACCATAAAAAATCATCCTTTCTAATTTCATAATCATATATTCACTATACATGTTTAATTGGTATACTGGTAAAATTTCAACTGCTTAAGTTAAAAAATCTAATTTAATTCTGATAATAATTTTAATATATAAAAGAGAAAATCCTTGCAATTAACATGATTTGGAGTATGATGAGGGTGAATAATTACACTTGCCAAAAGGGAAACTACAAAATAGGAGTGATTTATTATGAATAAAGTAGTAAAGTTACTATCTTCAACAGTCATAGTATCAACACTTGTCGTAGGTTCTTCCGCAGCGTATATAACGAGTAATAATCAAGAAGTCAAAGCGCAGTCAGAGCAAGTACAGAAATGGGGGCACGGTGAAGGTGGCGCTAGCGGTGCCAACACTGAAAGTAGTGCGATTGGTGTAGAATTAAAAGCTGAAACACCATGGTATAACTACGAAGGTTATACAACATATGATGCTTCATTTACACAAGATTACAACTTTGTAAGAGCGTTAAAATATGATAATGTCTCAATCGATGGCTATAAAGTAGATCCAAAAGCAGACTCTAAAGTTGAATATAACGAAACAATTTATGATACAACAGCATCATTTAATAAAGATGATGAAGTTGTTCAAACAACTTTCTTCACTAAACCAGATTCAGTTTCAAAGGATACGTTTAAAGATGCACACAGTTCTAATGAAATAACTGAAGAAGGAAAACTTGGTAACGAGGATGGCACGTTTGTAAAATATAAAACAAATGAAGGTAGCTACACAGCGTTCTTTGATACAAAAGATAATTTAATGGAAATGACTATAAGCCAATAGCCATACAGAATAATGAGTTACAGTTATTATAAAGTATGACTCGTTCACTCCTCATTGTTAGTGATTATGACAATGAGGGGTTTTTATTGTAGAAGCAAAAAATTCAGTATTTATAAATAATTGTATTTTTGTAATATAGTAATTATAGTTAGCATAAGTATAGGGTTATATTTAAATTAAGGGGAGTTGGATAGTTATGAAAAAAGTTTTTTGGGGTTTAGTGTTTAGTGCATTATTTTTCATGATGAGCAATGGTACGGTATCAGCGAATGAATTTGATAAAATAGAGAAAGATAATAATACAACAGTTGGGGTTTATGGCATTAATACTGAGAATGGTAAAAAAGTTCAACACAATGCGAATGAACGTTTTGCATTTGCTTCTACTTTTAAAGCCATCGCGAGCGGTGTGTTATTAAATAATTATTCAGAAAAAGATTTAAATAAAAAAATAACAATTAATGAAGCAGATATTGTAGAATATTCACCTGTAACTGAAAATTACATAGGCAAACAGATGACACTTAAAGATTTAATTAAAGCATCTATGTTACAAAGTGATAATACGGCTAATAATAAAATAATGGAAGAACTTGGTGGCGTTAAAGCCTTTAAACATGAGTTGAAGCAATTGGGTGACAATATTTCTAATCCACAACGCTTAGAACCGGAGTTAAACCTCTATGATCCAAATAGTACAGCCGATACTACAACACCTAGAGCTGCAGCACAGACATTAAATACAATTTTAACAAGTGACCAAATAAGTGACGGGAATTTAGATTTACTGAAACAAGTTATGATTGAAAATGAAACAGGCGATAGTTTAATTAAAGCAGGTGTACCAGACAACTATATCGTTGGAGATAAAAGTGGCCAGGGCTTAACATATGCTACGCGTAATGATTTAGCATTTATCTATCCAGATAAACATAAAAAACCAATTATTCTTGCAATTTATACAAAACAAGATGACAAAGATGGTCAGCCAGATGATAAAGTAATCGCAGATGCTGCTGAAGAAGCAATTGCACAATTACGCTAAGTTAATAAAATGATGATAGGGCTATTCAGAGGAGCAGAATATGGAAATAAAACAAATGAAATATTTTGTAGAAGTTGTGAGAAATGGTGGAATGACACAAGCTTCAGAACATTTATATATCGCACAGTCTACAATTAGTAAAAATATTAAAAGCATTGAAAACGAATTTGATATTACTTTGTTTGATAGAAGAAAAAAGCATATTATTCTAACGGATATAGGACAGATTTTTTATGATAAGTGTGTTGAAGCATTAGCAGTCTTAGATGATTTATCATTAGAAATGGGCGACGTCACGAATTTAGAAAGAGGTCATATCCGCATCGGCATATCGGCAATTATGAATGTCAGGTTGTTTACGGAAAGTTTAAACCAGTTTCATTCCCAGTATCCTAATGTGACATATGAAGTCATTGAAGGCGGCGGGAAAGCGGTCGAATTTTATTTGAACAACGATGAAATTGACGTCGGTATTACAACTTTACCAGTGGATGAGGATATCTATCATGCGGTACCTCTATATAAGGAGAAGTTATTACTTATCGTTGATAAAAATTCTGAGTTAGCCCAACAATCATCTATCTATTTAGGTGATTTGAAAGATGAGAGCTTTATTATGTTTCATGATGACTATTACCTGAAAGATCAAATTATAGAAAGCTGTAGAAAAGTAGGATTTCATCCTAAAACAGTAGCTAAAATGTCTCAAATTACTTTTATAGAAAATATGATTCGTGATGGTATTGGCGTGAGTATATTACCTGAAAGTATCGTCAATATCTTAAATGATGGTGTTGTCGGCATTGAAATAAGTGGTGCTGATGTAGCGTGGAATTTAGGTGTTATATGGAAGAAAGAAAGTTATATGAATCACGTTACGCATGAATGGATTAATTTTTTAAAGGATTTGAAATAAAAAAGTGTCATCAAAGTTGAAGTATTCCACTAAGGAATGTCAAATATTCCAACTATGTATTTTAATCATAGATAAAGGCGTAATATAATAGAAGTTGTAGAGGGTTATGAGTACTGATTAACTGATCATTGCGAAATGGTTATAAGTTGAGTTTTCAATATGTATGAATATCCACGTACAATCAATATATGATAGCTTTTATAATAAATGATAATTCAACTCAGGACTCATAACGGCAGAAGATAACTAAGGGAGTCCTCAAATTTTATAAAGATGGTAATCATAACGTACTAATCAGAGATGAAAGTAGGATTAGATACGTGATACATTTGTAATATAGATACAAATGTATCGTATGTTAACCAATGCTTGCACAGTTGCGTGTTTTAGAATTATAGTTAAAACCAATAAAATTCATCAGTTCTCCCATTAAAAAACTGAAAACAACCCCTATCTCTCTAAATATTGGTTAACTTTTTTCTGTACAAACAAGATGTGTTGTAACACGTGACTTGCAAGCAATATATAAAGCGCGCGTTATATTAACGGCATTTTAGCAAGTAGCATGTCATTACATTATAAAGTGATAGGTGTACGCGATGTTGTATAACAGACAACAAGACAGGCACAATGCAATTTGGTAATGGCATTCCTAGATTATAAAAATCACTTGCTAGATGCCTTCATATATTTAAGAAAGCTTATGCTTCAGTTGAAGTAATATTAAAAGTAATAACCCTCTAGATAAATATCTCTCAAACAAGAGCGACCCTGACTACACTGTCCAATGTAGCTAGGGTCGCTTTGTTAATTTAATGAAATTTGCATGTATTAAATATTATTCTGTAATGATGGATGTAAATGATATGCTGCATCGGTTGGTTCATTTTTAATAACTTTATCTAATGTAGTCACGATTTGTTGAGCGATTTCAGATGTAGGAACACCGATAGCATTGACAGGATAATCTAATTTTTTAATTTGTGGAATATTATCGTAAGAGTAAATCATTGGTTGATTCTCAGGTCCAATGGCATTAATCGTCCCTACAGTAATATCGTAACTTCCGCAAATCACGCCAGGAGAAAGCGTGTCAGTTTTCAAATGTTGCTTCACGGATGCTTCTGCTTCTATCGCGTTCAATCCATTAGAATCGATAATACGATAGGTGATGTTTTGTGCATTGCAATAATTAGTAATTGCATCTTTTTTAGCGATTTGACGGGCGTCGTTTGTATTAATATCGCCTATGTAATCAATCGTTTGGATACCTTGTTCTAATAAGGCATTGATGGCCATAATCATCGCTTCTGCATGATTGACATTGATAATCGGGTAGGGAATATCTCTATCTACACCATATGCGACTACCGGTACGTTATTATAAATTTCAGGCGGTAAGTTTGAATTGTCACCTTCGTCAAAGATAACGATACCATCACAGCCAAATTCAACAAATTTCTTTGAAGCGGCCGCAACGTCATCGATTGAAACAAACATGACATAACCGAGTGATTTAATGGCTCTATTAATTTCTGAAATGAGATGTGTCACGGCAACACGATCTACGGAAGGCCAGATTAATCCAATCGTGCCACTTCTTTTAGAAACGAGTGCTCGGGCCGAATGATTAGGTATGTAATTCATTTCAAGCGCTTTTTGTTGAATCATTTGTTTTGTTTTTGGTTTAACGAGTTGGGAATTTTTTAATGCTTTACTGACCGTGGAATAACTGACACCACAGGCTTCGGCAACGTCTTTTAAAGTAACAGCCATAAAAGTTCTCCTTGAAATAGATTGATTTAAGTTAGAATTAATTATACCATAGAGATAAGCGTTAGAATATTTTTTTGAATCTTAATAACAACGTTGTTATTTTCAGAGGTCAAACACGAAAGATGAAATTTATAAGGAGATGTAAAGATGAATTCAAGAGATACGATGAAGTATATTCAAGAAGGTCAACATATTGCAGTAATGCGTACAGACAACCCGGAGACGTTTTTAGATATTTCGAATCTAATTATAGAACAAGGGCTTAATATTATCGAAGTAACGTTAACGACACCAAACGCGATAGAAATTATTGCTGAATTATCTAAGAGAGAAGATGCGCTCATTGGTGCAGGTACTGTACTTGATAGTGTATCAGCACGTACAGCGATTTTAAACGGTGCTAAATTTATTGTAAGTCCATCTTTTGATAAAGAAACAGCTAAAATCGCTAACTTGTATGACGTTCCTTATATTCCAGGATGTATGACGGTTAAAGAAATGGTTGAATCGTTACGCTATGGTTGTAAAGTATTGAAACTATTCCCAGCAACACAATTTTCACCTAAATCTATCAAAGATTTCAAAGGTCCATTACCACAAATTGAGATTGTTCCAACTGGTGGCGTGGGTAAAGATAATCAAAAAGAATGGTTAGACGCAGGTAGTTTTGCAGTAGGCATTGGCAGTGAAATTACAAAAATTTATCAACAACAAGGACAAGAAGCTTTAGTGCAATATATTTCTGAATTAAAAAGAGAGGTATAACTATGACGGTATTTGGATTTGGAGAAGTATTACTACGCTATACTCCACCTGATTACAAACAACTGAAAGATGCCAATACCTTTGGTGTTAATGTTGGAGGTGCAGAATTAAATGCGCTCGTGACCTTATCTCAATTTGGGCACGCTACTGAAATGTTAACGGTATTACCACAACATGCATTAGGCAATTTAGCTATGAAAAAGCTGTATCAGACACAAGTAGGTACAACATTTTTGAAACAACAAGAAGGTAGAATAGGCACATATTATATGGAAGAGAGCTTTGACTTCCGAAGTGGTAAAGTCATCTATGATCGCGAACATTCAACTTTCGCAGAATATGGGTCAAGCGTCATCGATGACTTACCAATACAAAGTGGTGATTACTTTGTATTGACTGGTATTACATTGGCAGTTAATACAACAGTACGACAACATATCGTTGATGCATTAACTAAATTAAAGCAACAAGGCGTTAAAATCATATTTGATATTAATTTCAGAAGTAACTTGTGGTCTAAAGAAGAAGCCGTACCAGTAATCAAATCGATACTGCCACTTGTTGACGTACTTTTCTTTGGTAAAAAGGATGCGACACATTTACTTGAGACAAATTCTGAAGAAGATGATATGAAGATATGTGCTGAAACGATTCAATCACAATATGAGATACCATTAATGGCTTCCAGTAATAGAGATATTGAGCAAAGTACATTACAAGGTATTATGTTATCGCAACAAAGCTATATTGAAGGCCAAGCTTATCAATATACGGTATTGAATCGCATTGGAGCCGGTGATGCATTTATGGCTGGTGTCTTACATGGACTGATTCGTAATTGGCAATTAGACGAGACTATAGATTTTGCGACGAAATGTTCAGTCTTACAACATACGACAAACGAGGATGCATTAAGTGTAGAAGAAAGCGATGTGCATAATTTATCCTCTCATTTCGGTGGGCTTAGTCGATAGAACCTTAAACAAAGGGGCATAAGAGATATATGAAAAAATTTTTAACACTATTTGTAAGCGCATTCTTTATAGCGGGAATGTTAGATTTATCACTTCCTCATAGTTATGTTAATGCGGAAGAGAAGCAAAAAGAAATTATGTTAGCGCATAATCAACCGACGAGCCATCCGGTTCATAAATCACTTGAGATTTTTAAAGAAAGATTAGAAGAAACATCTCATGGTCAACTTAAAGTTAATATTTATCCGAATGGTCAATTAGGTAGTGAACGTGAAGCAATTGAAATGACGCAGACCAATGCAATACAAATGACTAAAGTGTCATCGGCTGCATTGGAAAGCTTTTCTCCAACATATTCATTGTTTAACATGCCTTATCTATTTGAATCAGAAGAGAATTATCGTCATGTTATGAAAAAACAAGAAGTACAAGATGCGTTTTTCAAATCCACTGGAGATAAGGGGTTTCTAGGGATCACATACTATGACGCTGGCGTGCGTAATATATACACGAAAGATAAAAAAATTGAAGATAATAGTGATTTAGAAGGTATGAAAATAAGAGTTCAACCAAGCAAAACGAGTGTTGATTTAATTAAGTCATTAGGCGGCACACCGACACCAATGGATTACGGTGAAGTATATACAGCGATACAATCGGGTGTGATTGATGCAGCTGAGAATAATGAAACTTCACTCACAACAAACAACCACGGTGAAGTTGCTAAAAATTATCATTATACGGAACACGCAATTGTTCCAGATATCTTGATTATGAACAAAGATACGTATGATGACTTAACGAAACAACAGCAGAAATGGTTGAAAGATGCAGCAGCTTATTCTACTGAAAAACATGAAGTAATTTGGGATAAAGAAGTGAAAGAGGCTAAAAAGAAAGCCAAAGAAGACATGGGTGTGAAATTCCATAACGTAGATAAATCTTCTTTCAAAAAAGCTTCTCAGCCTCTACAAGATGAATTTAAAGAGAACCCAGATACAAAAGATGATTATAAACTAATCGAGAAGGAGGAGCAGCTTTATGAAGAAAGCAAAAAAGATCATTGATAAACTCCTCCTCACGTTAGCCGGTATTGCACTTTTTGTAATGGTTATATTATCCGTTTATCAAGTTGCTACACGCTTTATCTTGAATAGTCCAAGTACAATGAGTGAAGAAATCGTTAGATTCTTATTGATTTGGTTTGGTTTGCTCAGTGCCAGTTATGTATTTGGTGTAAAACAACATATAGCCATTTTATTTATTCGAGAAAGATTTCCTGAAAAAATACAACTTATTATGGAAAAGGCTTCAGACGTCATAATCATTATCGTAGCACTCGTACTCATGATTTGGGGTGGCTATGAAGTTGTGAATTTAACATGGTCACAAATTGCACCATCTACTGGCTTATCTATGGCAGCGATGTACGGCGCATTACCTGTTTCGGGCGTCTTTATCATTTTCTACGCAATATATAACTTGTTAGATAAAGGAGAACTTGAAGCAGTTAAAGAAGCCAATCAAGAAGACGGGGGTGAGCGTGTATGACACTTGCAGCAGGTTTAGTATTGTTCATCACATTCTTCGCTTTCTTGATATTCGGCTTGCCTATCGCATTGGCTATTATTTTGAGTTCTATCATAACGTTATTAATGATATTACCATTCGATGTAACGATTATAACGGCAGCACAGCGTATGGTTACGGGCATTGATGATTTTACAATGCTTGCCATTCCGTTATTCGTCTTGGCAGGTATTATTATGAATAACGGTGGTATCGCCTTTAGATTAGTGAACTTTGCCAAAGTGTTAGTAGGTAGATTACCTGGCTCACTGGCACATACGAATATTGTAGGTAATATGCTATTTGGTTCTATTTCTGGTTCTAGTGTCGCTGCGGCGGCCGCAATGGGACGCATCATGGGACCAATGGAAGAAAAACAAGGCTATAAAAAAGAATACTCTGCAGCGGCAAATATAGCATCTGCGCCATCTGGTTTATTGATTCCACCAAGTTCACTATTGATTGTGTATTCACTTGTGAGTGGTGGCACCTCAATAGCAGCACTATTTATCGCAGGCTATATACCAGGTATCTTATGGGGCGTTGCTTGTATGATCGTGGCTTATGTTATGGCGAAGAAACAAGGTTACAGAGTATCTGAACGCATTAGTTGGAAAGATAAATTATTTTTAACATTAGATGCTTTGCCAAGTCTATTTTTAATTATCGTAGTCATTGGCGGGATTGTGTCAGGTATATTCACAGCAACAGAAGGTGCAGCAGTAGCAGTGTTATACGCTACAGTGTTATCACTAATATATAAAAGTCTGACACTCAAACAAATACCTAACGTCATCAAAGAAACGGCAGAAATTAGTGGTATGATTCTGTTCTTGATTACAGCTTCTGCACTATTTTCACTCGTAATGAGTTATACAGGACTACCTGAAGCCATTTCAAATGGCATTCTATCAATGACAGATAATCCAATCATTTTACTACTGATGATGAACGTAATTTTATTAGTCATCGGAACATTTATGGATATAACACCAGCAGTATTGATTTTCACACCGATCTTCTTACCTATTTCAGAAGTTTTAGGTTTAGATCCAATTCACTTTGGTATCTTAATTGCATTTAATTTATGTATTGGTAATATCACGCCACCAGTTGGTAGTGCATTATTTGTTGGTGCGAGTGTCGGCGGTGTTCGTGTGGAATCAGTATTCAAATATTTAGTGCCTTACTTTATCGCACTCATTATTTTATTGTTAATCGTAACGTTCATTCCGCAAATTTCATTATTCCTTCCTAAATTATTAGGATTATAGAAAAGGGGCAATAACATGGCATTAATTAATGACAATTTTTTATTAAATAATAAAACAGCAGTAAAGTTATATCAAAAGGTTAAAGATCTACCAATTTATGATTTTCACTGTCACTTAGACCCAAAAGAAATTTATGAAAATAAAAACTATGAAAACATTACGCAATTGTGGTTAGCCGGAGATCATTACAAATGGCGCTTAATGAGAGCATACGGTATAGAAGAAGGATTAATTACTGGTGATGCAGATGATTTCGATAAATTTGAAGCATTTATGAACATGTTGCCTTATTCAATCGTTAACCCAATGTATCACTGGTGTTCACTTGAATTAAAACGCTATTTTAACGAAGAAGCTGATTTAGATAAAGTGAATATTAAAAAGCTATATAAATCTTTAAATCGTAAATTAGCGAAATCATCACATACACCTCAAAACTTAATTAAACAAAGTAATGTCTCTGTAGTTTGTACAACGGATGACCCATGTGATGATTTGGAATATCACAAATTATTAAATCAAGATAAAAAAGTAACATTTAAAGTGATTCCTACGTTCAGACCAGATAGTTACGTATTCTTAAGTGAAACAACAGTTAAAGACAAGATTAAGCAGCTTGATCAAACGATTGACGGTGAAATTAAAGATTTAAACAGTTATATCGAAGCACTTAAAACACGTGTTCATTATTTTAATAGACAAGGTGCAAGAAGTTCTGACCAAAGTTTTGAAAAAGCACCATTAATGTATGCGACAACAGAAGAAGCTACGGCAATCTATGAGTCCATGTTGAAGGGTGAAGCAGTTTCTGAAACGCAACAATACGAATTAGCGGGTTACATTCTAACTGAAATTAGTAAAGTATATAACGAATTAAATTGGGTCGTACAATTCCATTTAGGACCAACTAGAAATAATAATTCGAAAATGTTAGAAGTCGCAGGTACTGACAGTGGGTTCGATAGTGTAGGTGAACAACTAAGCGCTAAAACATTGAACGCGATGCTAGATCACCTTGAACAACACAATGCCTTATCAGATACGATTATTTATCCTAATAATGGTAATGATCATCTTATGGTTCAAGCTACTGCAGGTAACTTTACTAACAGCGAGCATAAAGTGCAATTAGGTGCTGCATGGTGGTTTAATGACACGAAAGAAGGCATGGAACAGCACTTAGTAGATTATGCGAACGTTGGCTTATTAGCTAAATTTGTAGGTATGCTGACAGATTCACGTAGCATGATTTCTTATACACGCCATGAGTATTTCAGAAGAATTTTATGTAATTTCTTAGGAGAAAAGATTGAAAAAGGTGAGATTGCCTTATCAGATGCAACAATTGAACAAATGTTAAAAGATATTTGCTATAACAATGCAGTGAATTTATTCAAAATAGAAGGCGTTAAGGAGGTATAACGATGGAATTATCATTTCGTTGGTACGGTGAAGATGATCCAGTTACATTAGAGAACATTAAACAAATTCCAGACATGAAGCATATCGTTTCTGCAATTTATGATGTACCTGTAGGTGAAGTTTGGACAACAGAAAGAATCGCAAAATTAAAACAAACAATCGAAGCGGCAGGATTGAAATTTGAAGTCGTTGAAAGTTTACCTGTAAGTGAAGAAATTAAATTAGGTACAGATAAACGTGATGAACTGATTGAAAATTATAAGACATCATTAGTGAATTTAGCTGAAAATGGTGTTAAGACAGTGACATATAACTTCATGCCTGTCTTTGATTGGACACGTTCACAATTAGACTATGAATTATCTGATGGTTCTAATACGTTGATTTATAAACATGATCAGTTAAAAGATATTGATCCATTAACGACCGATTTAAACTTACCAGGTTGGGACGAAAGTTATTCGAGAGAAGAAATGAATCATTTAATTACATCTTATCGTGAAATATCGGATGAGCAATTGTGGGAGAACTTGAAGTACTTCTTAGATGGTGTATTACCAACTGCAATCGAACATGACATTGATTTGGCGATACATCCGGATGATCCACCATGGCCTATATTTGGTATTCCACGTATCATTAAAAATAAAGATAGCTATGAACGTTTACTTTCTATAAATGATAGTAAAAATAATGGTATTTGTTTCTGTACTGGATCTTTAGGTTCATTAGCTGAAAATGATTTACCAAGCATGATTAGAACGTTTGGCGAGCATATCCATTTCGTGCATATGCGTAACGTGAAACGGCTAGATTCACATTCATTCTTGGAAACAGGTCATTTATCTAAAAACGGCTCAGTAGATATGAAAGCAGTGGTAGAAGCACTGCAAGATATTAACTTCAAGGGCACAATCAGACCAGATCACGGACGTATGATTTGGGGCGAAACAGGTAAAGCGGGTTATGGATTGTTCGATAGAGCATTAGGCGCAACTTATATTAATGGTTTAATTGAAGGAGTGAGCAAATGATGTCAAGACAATTTGAAGGAGTCAATGTAGTAATCACTGGTGCAACAGGTGTTATTGGATCAACGTTCGTCAAAGGCCTTGTAGAAAAAGGTGCCAACGTAGGTATTTTAGGACGTTCTGAAGATAAAATTGTTGAGTTACAAGATGAAATTGATAAAGAAAGACAACAAACAGTCGCATTAGTGGCAAATGTGTTGGATAAAGATGCTTTAACACAAGCGAAACTTAAATATAACGATACATTTGGTGCAGTTACAATTCTGATTAATGGCGCAGGTGGTAATAACCCGAATGCCACAACAAATGATGAAATGTATGATGAACAGGGTGATAAAACATTCTTTGATTTAACAGAAGATGGTATTGATAAAGTATTTAAATTAAATTACACAGGTACATTTTTACCGTCTCAAGTATTTGGTAAAGATGTCGTTTCATCTGAGGCAGGTACAATTATTAATATTTCATCAATGAACGCATTTACACCACTGACTAAGATTCCAGCATACAGTGGCGCAAAAGCATCTGTAAGTAACTTTACGCAATGGTTGAGCACTTACTTTGCCGGTCACATTCGAGTGAATGCAATTGCACCTGGATTCTTTGAAACAGCTCAAAATAAAGCTTTACTTAGAAATGAAGATGGTTCTTATTCAGAACGTGCTTCAAAAATTCTCTCACAAACACCAATGAATCGTTTCGGTGTACCAGAAGATATTCTAGGCACACTTTATTGGTTGATGGATAAAGAATTAAGCGGATTCGTTACAGGTATCGTCGTTCCTGTAGATGGCGGCTTCTCGTCTTATTCTGGCGTATAGAATAGATATAAAATTTAAAATAAACTCCTTAATTCAACATTGGTTAAGGAGTTTATTTTTTGTTGCTATTTTATATGGTAAAGATGAAAAGGAATGAAATAAAAATTTATTTAAGTGTTATAAATTCACTTTTTAAAATGTCACAAATATGATTTGAATGTTATTGATAATCCATATCAATTACTCCATAATATAAAGTATATGTAAAGAATAAATAAAATATTGAATTATAGAATAGGTGGGGTGTTGTGAAAGCATTTTTTAGCTATTACAAACCATATAAGGGTTTGTTTTTCTTAGATTTTGGTTCGGCAATTGTTGTAGGTTTGTTGGAATTAATTTTCCCGCTTATTACAAGTATATATATTGACCGTTTATTACCTACTAATCAATGGAATCTCATAGTGATTTTTGGAATTGCATTGCTGTTTGTCTTTGGAATTGTAGCGGTACTTAAATTTATCGTGACATATTGGGGACATAAGTTAGGTACGAATATAGAGCGTGATATGCGTAATGATTTATATAGTCATATTCAGAAATTGAATTTTAAGTATTTTGATAACCAAAAATCCGGAAAGCTCATTGGTCGACTGACGAATGATTTGATGGATATTGGTGAAGCTGCCCATCATGGCCCAGAAGATGTATTTTTATCTATCATGACGCTGATTGGTGCATTTGTCATCATGTTAACGATTGATGTGAAGTTAGCACTCATTACGTTTTGTGTGGTGCCTATTGTTTTTATCTTGGCTATATTTTTCAGCCAAAAAATGTCTCGTGCATTTAAGAACTTATTTACAAATGTGTCACGTTTTAATGAATTAATCGCAGATAATGTGGGTGGCATAAGACTTGTACAGGCCTTTACAAATGAAAAACATGAGCAAACGAAATTCAGAAATATAAACGATAATTTTAGAGCTACAAAATTAAAAGCATATAATTATATGTCTTGGAATATTACAATTAGTCATATTGCCCAAAATCTGACATTAATTATTGTGTTAGTAGTCGGAAGTTATTTTGTGTTGAATGGTGATTTATCTTATGGTGGTATCGTTGCATTTATCATGATTACGAATGTACTCTTTAAACCATTACAACAAATTAATATGATTATAGAGCTATTTCCAAAAGCAATTGCAGGATTTAAAAACTTTAGCGAAATATTAAGCATTACTCCAGAAATACAGGATGCACCAGATGCGATTCAAATGCCGAGTGATCCTAAGACGATTCAATATAAAGATGTAACATTTGGATATGACGAAACACCAATTCTAAAAAAACTAAATTTAGATATTCAGCATGGTGAGAAGATTGCATTGGTTGGACCAAGTGGTAGTGGTAAAACGACAATCAGTTCTTTATTGCCGAGATTTTATGAAGTAGATGACGGTGATATCTTAATTAATGGCCAAAGCATCAAATCGATTCAGTTAGCATCACTACGTGCAGAAATTGGTGTCGTACAGCAAGATGTATTCCTCTTCTCTGGTACTTTAAGAGATAATATTGTATATGGTCATTTAGAAGCTGACGAAACTGCAATATGGGACGCAGTTAGAAATGCGCAATTAGAAACATTTATCGAGGACTTACCCTTTGGCTTGGATACACTCGTAGGTGAAAGAGGTACGAAATTATCTGGTGGACAGAAACAGCGTATTTCCATCGCTAGAATGTTTTTAAAAGACCCGTCTATTATTATTTTAGATGAAGCTACAAGTGCGTTAGATATAGAAACAGAAAATAAAATTCAATTGGCATTTAAAAAGCTGTCTGAAAATAGAACATCGCTCATTATTGCGCATCGTTTATCAACAATTAAAGATGTAGACCGTATTATCTTTATCAAAGATGGCGAAATCTTAGAAGAAGGTAGTCACGAAGTATTAATGCAACAAGATGGACACTATAAACAACTTTATTTATCACAGTTTAATGAAGTTGAAACGTTTTAAAATGTTTTAATGTGATTATAATAGTGAGTGTTATGGGGGCGGGATAGAAATCAAATTATGATTTCTATCCCACTCCCTTGTATTTTTAGAGAATCTTAATTATGATTTAAGAAAGCGCTTTCTTTCGTATGGGAAGATCTGGAGGGTTAAAGTATGGCTTACAGTATAGGGATAGATTTTGGAACAGGTTCAGGTAGAGCCTTTCTTATAAATACAGAGAATGGTGAAATTGTAGAGCAATTTATTAAAACATATACACATGGCACGATAGAAGGAGAACTTGATGGTCAAAAACTACCTCAAAGTTATGCATTACAAAATGCGAATGATTATATGGAAGTCATTGAAGAAGGCATTCCAGCTATTTTAGCAAAAACACAAATTGCGCCAAACGAAATTGTCGGTATCGGTATAGATTTTACATCGTCAACTGTGGTATTTGTGGATGGAAATATGGAGCCTATTCATAATAAGGAAGGATTTAAAGATAATCCACACGCTTACGTTAAATTATGGAAGCATCATGGTGCGCAAGACGAGGCAGATGTATTATTTAAGACTGCACTTGAAGAGAAGAATCGTTGGTTAGGCTTTTATGGCTTTAATGTGAGTAGTGAGTGGATGATACCTAAGATTATGGAAGTAAACAATAAGGCGCCTGAAGTGATAGCTGAGAGTGCGTATATTATGGAGGCGGGGGACTGGATTGTCAATCGACTCACTGATCAAAACGTCAGATCAAATTGTGGCTTAGGGTTTAAATCGTTTTGGGAAGCGGACACAGGATTCCATTATGATTTGTTTGATAAAGTAGATAATGATTTATCTACTATTGTAAGAGAGAAAGTGGAAGCACCGGTCGTTAATATAGGTGAAACTGTAGGTAAGGTTAGTCAGACAATGGCAGATAAACTGGGACTTTCACCAGAAACGCAAGTTAGTCCATTTATTATAGATGCACATGCAAGCTTATTAGGGATAGGTTCAGAAAGAGATAAAGAAATGACTATGGTTATGGGCACAAGTACATGTCATTTAATGCTTAATAAAGAACAACATAAGGTGCCTGGTATTTCTGGTTCAGTTAAAGGTGCCATTATTCCAGAACTTTATGCATACGAGGCAGGACAAACTGCTGTAGGTGACTTATTTGAGTACGTGGCGAAACAAACGCCGTATGATGATGTCAAAGAGGCGAAGTTACGCGATATTTCAATTTTTGAATTATTAAATGAAAAGGCCGCTAAACTATACCCTGGCGAAAGTGGACTTATCGCATTAGATTGGCACAACGGCAATAGAAGTGTACTTAGTGATAGTAATTTGAAAGGTTGCTTATTTGGCATGGGATTACATACGAAACATGAAGAAATTTATCGTGCGTACATGGAGGCAACCGCATTTGGTACTAAAATGATTATGCAACAGTATGAAGGATGGCATATGGAAGTGGATCATGTATTTGCTTGTGGTGGTATTCCTAAAAAGAATACATTACTCATGGATATCTATGCGAACGTGCTGAACAAACGAGTGACGGTTATTGATAGCGAATATGCACCAGCAATTGGCGCAGCTATTTTAGGCGCAATATGTGGTGGGGCGCATACGGACTTTAGTGAGGCGGTCGAAGCAATGAAAGAACCCGTATTATATACTGTTGAACCTCAACCGGATAAAGTGGAAATCTATAAAAAGTTATTTAACGCATATCAATCACTGCATGACTTACATGGCTATAAAAAAGCGAGCATTATGCGTGATGTTGCAAAATTGATGTAAGAGAATTAAATGTTTAATTAAAATAACCCAGAAGTAATATATCAGTGATGATACTTTACATCTGGGTTATTGTTATAAATAAATTTAGCCTGAAATGAAACTTGTTATAGCATCGATAAAACTATAGATACCTAAGAAGGAAACGGTTAAAACAACGAGTCCTCCGATAATATTGAGCCAAAGTGTATTTACAAAGCGGCCCATTAGATTTTTCTTATTAATAATAATAAAGATAAGTATTGCAATAATAGGTAAAATCATACCATTTAACGCTTGCGCAATAAGTAAGACTTGAAGCGGTTCAAAACCAAGTGCTGAAGTAATAATTCCAATAATGATAATCACAACAAAGACAAGTTTGTATTTCTTGCTTTGCATGCCGCCTTTCCAACCGAGTAGACTACTAATTGTTGCAGCGGCACCCGTTGGAGAAGCAATGGCTGATGACAGACCTGCAGCGAATAACCCAACACTAATCACTATAGGTGCAGCATCGCCAAGAACAGGTTCTAACGGTCCAGCAAGTTGAATGACACTTGATACTTCTTCACCTTTAATTAAAGTGGCTGCTGAAATTAATATTGCAGCAGAAATCACACCACCGACAGTAATTGAAATAATTGTATCCCAACGTGCAAATTTCAACTCCTTAACACCATTAAAACGTTCGTGTACAGCTGTTGAGTGGATAAAAAAGTTATATGGCACAACGGTTGTACCGATTAGAGCGATAACAGTAAGAATAGAACCATCTGGTATTGTTGGAATGAAGGCACCTTTTAAAATGCCCATAACATCTGGTTTTATAACAATCATCGTAGTGATAAATATTGCGCCCATGATAACCATAAGTACAAGCATAACTTTTTCTAAAAATTTATAGTTACCAAATAATCCAATGAGTAATATAATAACGCCGATAACTGGAGCAACCCAATTCTCAGGTAAATTAAGTAAGTAAGATGCCCCAAGTGAGGTTCCAATCAAGTCACCACTAATATAGGCAGCACACCCAATGGTTACAGCAATGAGTGTGAACCACACGATGATTAGCTTACCAATTTTATTAGAAAATAAATCTTGAATTGCTTCACCTAAGCCTTCACGTGTAACGAGAGATAAACGAATAATCATTTCTTGTAACACGATCGTGGCGATGATTGAAAAGACAACTGCCCATAGTAAACTATAGCCAAATCCTGCGCCACCTTGAGTCATGGTTGTTACTGTACCAGGGCCAATGAATGAAGCAGTGATAATCATACCAGGGCCAAGCGATCGTAAAATCTTACCCGCGTGTTTAAACATTTAACCACTCCTCAGATTATTTTAATTTATTTAAATAAGCGACGTGGCCAGCAAGTACATATAATACTGCTGTAGAAACGAAATGGGCAGAATTCTGATTGGCATCTTTCATAGGATAAACTTCTACATAATCCATACCACATAGGCCGAGCGCACCAAATTCGTGAATCATCGTTAATAATTCATAGGACGTTAGACCATTACCATCGACAGGTCCACCTGGATTATAAGCGAAATCCAATACGTCACTACATATTGTTAAATATACGACATCTACATCGGCACTTGCTTGAGCGTAGATGTCACGGGCAAACTGTTTTATATTATTTGATTCACGGATATCATTGATTGTTATCGTTACGGCACCAGCTTCTTCAGCGTAACGTCCTGTTGATGGATGATTTCTCGGGCCGTGAATACCAGTGTGAATAATGCTTTCGTTACGTACACCGTCTGTTTCATAAAGTCTCATGAAAGGTGTATTACGGGCATAAGCTTCACCCTCATAATCTGGCATATTATCATAATGTGCATCTAAATGAATGATGCCGACTTTTTTACCAGTTTCTGTTAATGATTTAAGAATAGGATAAGTGACACCGTGTTCGCCGCCAAAGCCAACTAAGAATTTTTCACTTTCCCATAGTTTTTTAGTGAAATCTGTAATGTTATCATAGCTTTCTTTATTGTCATGAGCGACAAATGGCACATCACCGACGTCCCCCATAGATAAGTGTTCACTAATATCAATGTGGTTTAGTTCTGGTAGATATTGACTGTAACGTGCAGAGGACAGTCTAATTTGCTTTGGACCAAGTTCTACACCTGTATAATCTCCCCAAGTGCTTTCGCCTTCAAAAGGTACTCCATATACAATTACATCTGTATCTAAAGTATTTGATTGATTTAAATTTTTACTATTTAAAAAACATGGTGTATTCCCATAAATGTTATTTTTCATAATTTATATCCTCCCCTTTATTGTAGATAATTATATAGAGTATTTTTTTATTTTTCAAATAAATCAGAAAATTCACTGATTGAATAATTCAAAATATATATGAATTAGAGGATTATTTATAAATTTTTATTAGATTATGAAGAGGAAAGGGTGGGTGAAAAGGATTAGGAAGAATTGTTGGAAGCTGTATAGATAAATATAATAATAAAAAGCCACACCAATGAAGGTGTAGCTTTTGAAAAGACAATGTTTATCACATTGATATATTGTGAAAATTTATGCCCAACCACGGAAACGTGTAGCTTCAGCTGTACGTTTGATACCTACAACATAGGAAGCTAAACGCATATCCAATTTTCTACTTTCAGCTAAGTCATAGATTTTATTGAATGCTTCTACCATTTTTTCACGGAGTAGACTGTTTATTTCTTCTTCAGACCAATAATAGCCTTGATTATTTTGTACCCATTCGAAGTAAGAAACAGTTACACCACCAGCACTCGCAAGTACATCAGGTATAAGTAACACACCACGTTCTGTTAATATACGTGTCGCTTCTTTTGTCGTAGGACCATTCGCTGCTTCTGCAACGATGCTTGCTTTAATGTCATGTGCGTTTTCTTCAGTAATTTGATTTGATAATGCAGCTGGGATAAGAATATCACAGTCGACTTCAAATAATTCTTTATTAGGGATGACGCCCTCAAATAAGTGTGTAACACGGCCATGTTTTTCTTTAAGCTCTACAAGCTCGTCAACATCTAAACCATCTGGATCATGTAAAGCGCCATAACTTTCAGAAATAGCTACAATTTTTGCTCCCATATCATGTAAGATTTTGGCAATAAAACTACCAGCGTTACCAAATCCTTGAATCGCAACACGAGACCCCTTGATATCAATGTTTCTACGTTTAGTTGCTTCTTCAATAGTAATTACAGCACCAAGCGCAGTGGCACGGTTACGACCTTCTGAACCACCTAAAGAGAGTGGTTTACCAGTGATGAAGGCAAAAGCATTTGAACGATTAATTTTACTGTATTCATCCATCATCCAAGACATGATTTGTGGATTAGTATAAACATCTGGTGCTGGGATATCACTCGCAGGACCTACGAATTGTGATATAGCTCTAACAAAACCACGAGATAGATTTTCAAGCTCTTGATTACTCATTTGACGTGGGTCACAGATGACGCCGCCTTTACCACCACCAAATGGTAAGTTAGTAATACCACATTTCATCGTCATCCACATTGCAAGTGCCTTAACTTCTTCTTTATTTACATCAGGATGGAAACGTACGCCACCTTTAGTAGGACCAACAGAATGATTATGTTGCGCACGGTAACCGGTAAAAGTTTTAACAGTACCATCATCCATGCGGACGGGTATACGGACTTCTAGTATTCTTAAAGGTTCTTTGATTAAATCATACATGCCATCGTCAAAGCCTAATTTATGTAATGCTTCTTTTGTAATTTCTTGGGTAGATTTCACTAAGTCATTATGTTCTGTCATTATATTTTCCCCTCTATCTATTACTTATAATATTTGTACTTACTTATCTATAAATGTTATAGACTTTACGACTGAAAATCAATACTAGAGATTGAATTTTTATAAAAGTTTGAAAATTCAGTGAATAAATAGATGAAATTCTCTTTGAAAACGAAAGAATCATTAAAGACAATATATATGAGCGGGAAGTGAATTGAGAAAAAAATACATTGACTAAATTTTCAGAAATTAATAGAATGAATAATTATATTTAAAAAGTGTAGAACTTGAAGATAAGGAGAACATTAATGGAACAACCATCATTTAAACGTGCAATGAAACAACGTCATCTTATGTTACTTAGCTTTGGTGGTGTTATTGGAACAGGATTATTTTTAAGTTCTGGATATACTTTGCAACAAGCAGGTCCATTTGGAACGGTACTATCTTATTTAATTGGCTCAATTTTAGTTTATCTCGTTATGTTATGTCTAGGGCAATTAGCGATCAAACATCCTGTTACAGGTGGATTTCATACATATGCAAGTCTTTACATTCATCCATCTGTTGGATATATCGTAGCATGGTTTTATTGGTTAACTTGGACCGTAGCATTAGGTTCTGAATTTACAGCAGTGGGTATTTTGATGCAGAAATGGATGCCTGAAACCCCCGTTTATATTTTTGCTACGATTGCAATTATATTAATTTTATTATTTAATATTATATCGACACGGTTTTATGCAGAAGTTGAATTTTATTTTTCTTTAGTAAAAGTTATTGCGATTATCGTATTTATTATTTTAGGTCTTTTGGTAATTATCGGATTTATTCACTACGATGGTTATGGAGGTTTAAACACAATTGCTGATAGATATACGAATCCTACTTTTCCTAATGGTATAGGTTCTGTGTTTTTAACAATGCTAGCTGTGAATTATGCATTTAGTGGCACTGAATTAATCGGCATTGCTGCTGGTGAAACAGAGAATCCTGAAAAAGTAATACCCAAAGCGATTAGAGCAACGTTATGGCGTCTTATTGTCTTTTTTATAGGTACGATGGTTATTATTTCTATTTTAATACCAAGTTATCAAGGTAAGTCATTAGAAAGTCCATTTGTTGTTATTTTTCAAAAAATGGGAATCCCTTATGCGGGTGACATTATGAATTTAGTGATTATAACAGCTTTGTTATCTGCAGCTAATTCAGGGTTATATGCTGCGAGCAGAATGATTTGGAGTTTGTCGAATGAAGGTGTGTTTCCTAAATGGTTTGGAAAGCTAAATAAACATCATATGCCAGTGAATGCAACATTATTTAGCATGATTGGTGGCTTATTGGCTTTATTTTCTAGCGTGTATGTAGCAGATACATTATATGTAATTCTAGTTTCAATTGCTGGTTTAGCAGTTGTTATCGTGTGGATGAGTATCTGTATTGCATATTTTAATGCTAAAAAAATTGACCGAAGCTTAAAAGTACACCAATCGATTCCAATTATTGGGTTTATATTATGCTTAATTTCTTGTGTTGGAATGCTTTTTGATCCTAATCAAGCACCTGCACTTTATTTCGGGCTACCATTTGCAGCGATTGCGTTAATTTATTATTTTGTTAAATTTAATAAGAAAAGAGGAGTATAGATGAGACTGTTAGAAAAAGTGAAAACACAATCTCCAATTGTCTTAGATGGCGGACTAGCAACTACATTAGAACAAGCTGGTTGTGATTTGAATTCTTCGTTATGGTCTAGTGAAGTACTTAGACATCAACCAATTAAAATAAAGCAAGCCCATCAAGATTTTACAAATGCAGGTGCCGACATTATTTTAACAAGTACATATCAAGCAAGTTATCAAACATTTACAGATATAGGAATGCAGAATGAGGAAATTGATGACCTTTTTACAATAGCGGTAGAGCAAGTTATGGATGCAACAAATAATAATCAAGTGGTTGTAGGTAGTTTGGGTCCATATGGCGCATATTTAAGCGACGGCTCAGAATATACAGGGAATTATGTAATAAGTCGAGAAGCCTATTTTAAATTTCATGAACAACGCATAAACGCTTTGATTTCAAGAGGGATAAATGATTTTGTGTTTGAAACTGTTCCTAATTTTGAAGAGATTCAAGCAATTATAGAAAATATTATACCGAGTTATACCGAAGAACAAACATTTTGGATCTCTGTAACTGTCGATGACACAGGAAATTTATCAGATGGAACAGAATTCGAGAAACTAATTGATTATATTAAACAGAAGGGCACTATTATTCCGATTTTTGGTATTAACTGTTCTTCAGTTAAAGGAATCAATCGATCATTAGACAAAGGATTAGCTAGTTTGAGTCAGACAATTGCGTTGTATCCTAATGGAGGTTCTCATTATAATGCGGATAGCAAAAAATGGGAAAATGATGCTAACAGTGATGAAATTATTGAACAAGTTCCGAAGTGGTTAATGGAAGGTGTTCAAATTATAGGGGGATGTTGTCAAACAACACCAGAGGACATTAAAAAGATTAAACATAGCATGAGTTAACTAAAATTGAAGTTTCAAAATAGAAAAAGGAGAAGTGCTTGGGTTAACAAGCACTTCTCCTTTGTTGTTTGTTTGAATATTAAGTGTTTATGATGGTTGTTTATTTCTAAGTGAAAATTCTTTAAAAGTGATAAAGCGTTTATGACTTTTATCATATAATTTGAATTTTAATGATGTCAGACTTTCTCTAAGCGTAATAGATGTTGCATGATGTAGAGGTGTAACAGTTTCATGTGTTTCCTCTAAAGAGTAGTTAGGAATTCTAGGATTCAAATGATGTACATGATGATAACCTATGTTTCCTGTAACCCAATGTAGTACTTTTGGTAATTTATAGTACGAACTACCATCAATTGCTGCTTTTACATAGTCCCATTCAGAAGCTTCTTCGAAATAAGAATCTTCAAATGTATGTTGGATGTAAAATAACCAAATACCTAACATGCCAGCAATGAAGATCATTGGTGCAAATACTGCAAAGAAATGACCTACGCCTAATAGATAAATTAGACCACCGTATACGACTAATAATAAAATGTTGTTCATCCAAGTATTGATACGTTCTTTCTTTTTAGCGTCTTTAGAATTAAAGCGATTAGAAATAAATACTAAGAAGAACGGTCCTAATACAAACATCACAAGTGGGTTACGATAAATTCTATACGTTAAACGTTGGAATTTAGATGCTTCTGTATATTCTTCTACTGTCATAACCCAGATATCACCGATACCACGTTTTTCTAAATTACCGCTACCAGCATGGTGAATTAAATGTTCTCTACGCCATTTTCTGTAAGGAAACAGCGTAAGGAAACCAGTTACGTTTCCGAGTAAATCATTGTGCTTTTGTTTTTTTAAATATGATCCGTGACAAGCATCGTGAAAAATGATGAATGTTCTAATTAAAAATATAGACGCGAATATACTACTAATAATTGCTAATGACCAATGCACATTATATAAAAGTCCGCTTACTACTAAAATTGCAATAAGAGGAAGTAATGTATTTATAATTTGTATTGTACTTTTTGTGTAGTTAGTTTTTGCGAAAGGTTTTACCATTTTGTTCAACATCTTTTTCTTATCTTTTTCCATATACACCTAACTTTCTTTTACTGAATAAGTTGAAAATAGAGTACATACTCTCACCAGTATTTCACTAAGTGTATATAAATAAATAGAAATTTACAAACATTTATACAAAAAAATTGAAAAATTTAAAATAATGAGAAATTTGAAAACGCAAAAGATGCATTAAAGAAGGGAGTGAAGAGAAAAATATAGGTAAATTTAATTCTCTATTGCAGCTAATTAAATGGTCATGGATAGCGTCATTTCAGTTTTTTACTCATATTAAATTTGGTTGAGACACATAATAAATATATGTGAATTAGTAATAGTTTATAACGAAAAAGGGTAAAACGTATTAAATGAGTCTAGGTAAATTAGCATGAAGAATTAAGAATTTAAATTTTTCCTAGATAATATTTGAATTGAGAGGAGAACTTTAAATATGGAAACACAATATTCAAAAGATGGACAAGGCGTTTATCAAACATTGCAAATAGATATAGATGGAGATAAGGAAACGATATTTAATTATTTGAGTACTACTGAAGGAATACAGCAATGGTTTCCACAATTGTCATTTGAAAAAAGAGAAGTGAATGGAAAAATGTACTTCCATTTAGAGGAAGAAGACGATTTAGAAATGACAATCACACATCTTGAAGAAAATAAGACGATTGGCTTTACATGGGATATTGGGAATGTGAAGTTTGAATTAAATAACAAAGTTCAACAAACGGAACTAACATTTATTGAATATTTACCATTTGAATTTCCACACATCATCATAGATTTTGCAGGTTGGCAATTCCATATGGAAAGTATAAAAAGTATTGTAGAAACGGGGAAACCGCTCAATTCTCAAAATTATGATTTTGATAGTAAAAATGAAGTTATCGAAGCGCAAATAAAACTAGAAAATGACAAGTAAAAAAGCTGCTTATCGCATACAAAAAAGACGATCTTATAACTAAAAGGTCGTCTTTTAAATATATTTGGAAATTTAAATCATTTTAAATTTTTATAAATGAATCTACATTGCTATTAGAATCCAAATAATACCTATTAAAACGAGTACACTGAAAACAAGTAACACGATGGCTAGGGTTAGTACTTTATGTGACTGTTGCTTTACGCCTATTCTTTCGTTTTCGCTACGCTTCGCTTGTTTACTTTGGTCAATTTCAGCTTTACTTTCTTTAAAACAAAAATAACTTAAAACTAATGACATGATTAAAACAGCGAATAAAATAATGATTAAATAAGTCATTATGTCATCCCTCTCACTGCATATTTATTTATTAATAATATCAGTTATTGTTCAAAATATACATTAAAGTACTTGTTATTGAGATGAATTTTGTGAAAGTGGTATAGATGATCAAAATATCTATATTAACAGGGTATTAAACATTATGTTTGCATAGCTAATGAACGGAACTCAATTATACTGTGTGTTCAATCCAATAATATAGTCTAAGGTGTTAAAACTAAATTGGCAAAAGTTTAGTATGTTGGTGCATTAACCCCCTAGCTATTAATGGTAGCAAGGGGGTTTTTTACGTTTGAATGAGTGTGTTTTAAATTTAAAATACTAAAACATTTAAAAAATGTACACTCAATGTATACAATAAAGCGCTTTTATTGTATAATTTAGTTGAAAATAAGGACTGTGTATGCACGAGAAAAACATTACAGTTTCTGTAATGCACAAGGGGAGATAGAAATATGAAAAAAATTATGATTACAGGTGCTTTAGGACAAATTGGAACCGAACTCGTAGTGAAATGTAGAATGTTATATGGAAATGATAATGTTTTAGCTACAGATATTAAACAACCAGAAGCAGATTCAGCGATTGTAGATGGGCCGTTTGAAATATTAGATGTTACTGATAGAGCGCGTATGTTTGAGTTAGTTGAGACATTTAAGCCAGACACAATGATGCATATGGCAGCATTATTGTCAGGCGTTGCTGAAAAAAATCCATTATTTGCTTGGGATTTAAATATGGGTGGTTTAATGAACGCTTTAGAAACAGCACGTGAACACAACTTGCAATTCTTTACACCAAGTTCAATTGGCGCATTTGGACCTTCAACACCTAAAGTGAATACACCACAAGTGACGATTCAACGACCAACGTCTATGTATGGAGTGAATAAAGTTGCTGGAGAGTTATTATGTCAGTACTATTTCGATAAATTTGGTGTCGATACACGTAGTGTGAGATTCCCAGGTTTAGTTTCTCACATAAAAGAACCAGGTGGCGGTACGACAGACTATGCGGTAGATATTTATTTCAAAGCTGTGAGAGAAGGTCGTTATACTAGCTTTATCGAAAAAGACACATATATGGATATGATGTATATGGAAGATGCTATAGATGCCATTATTCAACTTATGGAAGCGGACGGCGTTAAATTAATTAATCGTAATGCATATAACTTAAGTGCAATGAGTATTGAACCAGAAATGGTGAAAGAAGCAATTCAAGAATTTTATCCTGAGTTTCAATTAGAATATGATGTAGACCCAATAAGACAGTCTATCGCGAATAGTTGGCCAAACAGTATAGATGTTAGCTGTGCACGTGCAGAATGGGGATTCAATCCACAATATGATTTAACTAAAATGACTCAAACGATGTTAAAGGCTATAGAAGATAAAGAAACAGTAAGATAATCTAATTTAAAGCCCTCACTCATACAGTAGTGGGGGCTTTAAGCTTGTAGTCTTCGCTTAGTGCTTTTACGCAAGAGTAGACCCAAATCTCTGCCATTTTTTAAAACAAAAATTATTCATCAATATTTGCATAGGTATTGTTGATATACGAGTGCTTTATAGACATATTGGGATATTATTAATCACAAAATACTTTTGAAAGTAAGTAGTGTGCATTTTTAGTATATTTTAAATTATTTGAAAATTATTGAACAGTGCCCTGTGGATTGGTATAATTTAAAGTAATACTCAAGGAAATAACATTAGGAGGAAAAATCATGTCAGAAAAAATTGAATTTGTACAACGAGAAACACTTAAAGAAAAACCGGATCCAAGTGGTTTAGGTTTTGGGAAATATTTTACAGATTATATGTTAAGTTTCGACTACGATATTGATCAAGGATGGCATGATTTAAAGATTGTGCCTTATGGTCCAATTGAACTTTCTCCAGCAGCTCAAGCACTTCATTATGGGCAAGCTGTATTTGAAGGCTTAAAAGCATATAAACATGATGGCGAAGTTGATTTGTTCCGTCCATCTGAGAACTTTAAACGTATTAATAACTCTTTATCTCGTTTAGATATGCCGAAAGTTGATGAAGAAGTTGTATTAGAAGGTCTAAAACAATTAGTAGATATCGAACGTGACTGGGTACCAGAGGGTGAAGGTCAATCACTTTACATACGACCATACGTTTTCGCGACTGAAGGTATATTAGGCGTACGTCCTTCATACTCTTATAAATTACTTATCATTTTATCACCATCAGGCTCTTATTATGGTGGCGAGTCATTAAGCCCAACTAAGATTTACGTAGAAGATGAATATGTACGTGCCGTTCGTGGTGGCGTAGGTCACGCTAAAGTCGCAGGTAACTATGCGGCAAGTTTATTAGCACAAACAAATGCTTCTGCACAAGGTTATGACCAAGTACTTTGGTTAGATGGTGTAGAGCAAAAATATGTAGAAGAAGTAGGTAGTATGAACATCTTCTTCGTAGAGAATGGCAAACTTGTAACACCAGAATTAAACGGTAGTATTTTACCTGGTATTACACGTAAAACAGTCATTGAATTAGCTGGCAATTTAGGCTATGAAGTAGAAGAACGTCGTGTATCGATTGATGAATTGATTGAATCACATAATAAAGGTGAGTTAACTGAAGTATTCGGTACAGGTACTGCAGCAGTCATTTCTCCAGTAGGCCAATTGAAATATGGCGAAACTGAAATTGTAATTAATAACAATGAAACTGGTAAAATCACGCAAGATTTATATAACAACTACACTGGTATCCAAAGTGGTAAACTTGAAGACCCACAAGGTTGGAGAGTCGTTGTACCAAGATATTAATAAATAACCAAAAGGCGCTTCTTTTAAAAGAAGCGCCTTTTGTATTTTATATATCTAGTAATTCAAATTATATTGTCTGTTTTTCAAAATTTAATGTATCATACTTTAAAAAATACAATATAACTTTAATTTATACAAAGATATAAAATAATAGTTAATGCTTATTACTTTTACTAATAAAGGGTAAAGAACATGTGTAAAACATAGAATTATACAAAAATGAAATTAAGCATATAAATAGAGATGGTGAACTATTTTTTTATTTTAAGGGGAGGAAAATTTTATGAAATATCGCGAGTTAGGTAATACAGGTATGATGATCAGTGAAGTTAGTTTTGGTACATGGGCAATAGGTGGTGCATGGGGTGAAACAAATGATGAAGATGCATTAAGTGCTTTAGAATATGCAATTGATCAAGGCGTGAATTTCTTTGATACAGCTGATGTTTATGGAGATGGTCATAGTGAAGAATTATTAGCTAAGGCGACTGCTGGCAAAGAAGATGAAATTTATATTGCAACAAAATTCTGTCGACAAGGGGATATTGCTGACCCACAAAATTATAGTTATGAAACGGTAAAGTCATACTGTGAAGATAGTCTTCGTCGATTAAACAGAGATACAATTGATTTGTTTCAAATCCATTGCCCTGCTACTGAAATTTTAAAAGAGGGTAGTGTCTTTGACGTATTAGACCAATTAAAAGAAGAAGGTCTCATAAGACATTATGGGGTGAGTGTTGAGTCAGTTGAAGAAGGTTTAATATGTTTAGAATATCCTAATGTAGCAAGCTTGCAGGTTATTTTTAATATGTTCCGCCAAAAACCATTAGAGGAATTAATTCCTAAAGCGTACCAACAAGGTGTAGGCATCATTACAAGAGTGCCACTTGCAAGTGGATTGTTGACAGGAAAATTTACAACGAAAACTCAATTTGCTGAAGACGATCATCGTAAATTTAATGAAAATGGCGAAGCTTTTAATGTAGGTGAAACATTTTCTGGACTAGGTTTTCAAAAAGGGGTCGAATTATCTGATCAACTAACATGGATTAAAGAAGGTCGTCCTTCCATGGCAAATGCAGCATTAAGATGGATTTTAGATGCTAAAGAAATATCTTGTATTAATCCAGGGTTTAGAAATGTGACACAAGTGAAACAAAATTTAGAGGCATTAGATACTAAATCTTTCACAGAGGACGAAAATTTAAAAATTAAAAACTTTTACAAAGAAAAAGTCAAAGATGCTATCATGGGTATTTATTAATAAAGTAAATTGCCAAAATAACTGCACAGGGTTCATATGTATAAGCTAAACTAGATAAAAAATGCAAGAGTGCTTGATATTAACGCTACTTGTGTAGGATATACATATGGTCTTAATATAGCGAATGGATTTATTATTTTTGTACAAAATAAAAAGTATGAGTTATTGGTGCAGAAACAGGGTCGGAAATTACTGACTACTGAGACCGGTATAAGTGTATATTATTTGGTGATGTAAACGGACTCCAATGAGTGGCAGTAAAACAAAGACACTTTCGCTGAATTCATCTTAAAATGAATTTATGCGGAGGTGTTTTTTTCTACGAAGAAAGTAGCTAGTGCATTCAGCAGAAATTAACGACAAAGTAATAAAAAAGGAAATTCAAGAACAATAGCAGGAAAAATAGCAGGCATATAGATGAATAAACTCAGAACAATTTTGCAGACGACAGGCACATTAATCTCTTTAATCAAAAATACACCGAATATAATTAAAGGTAACAAAGATGAATTTGGACCAAATGAAAGTTATTTAGATAAAAACAGTAATTTGAATAATAAAAGAATATTGTTTTTAGGTTCTTCAATTACTTATGGTGCTGCAGCTAAAGGTAATTCATTTGTAGCATTTTTAAATAAAGAATATGGTGTGGATACAATTAAAGAAGCTCAATCAGGTACAACACTAGCTGGTAAACAAAAATCAAGTTATGTAGAAAGATTAAAAAGCAATGTTTCTGCAGATAACAAATTAGATGCCTTTGTATGTCAGTTATCTACAAATGACGCAAGATTCAACAAGCCTATAGGATCAATTAGTGACTCTTATAGTATTAATGATTTTGATACGGAAACAATCATAGGTGCCATCGAATTTATTATTTCATATATTAAAGAAAATTGGGATTGTCCTATTGTATTTTATACTTGTATACGTGATAAAGACCCTTATTATGAATTTTTGATTAACAAACTATTAGAAATAAAAAATAAATGGGATATCCATATTATTGATGTATGGGGAGACAAAATAATAAACAAACTAGCTAAAGATGATAAAACGATGATGGCAGATGATGCCCATCCAACACAAAAGGGTTACCGATATTTGTATACACCAATATTCTCTGAAAAGCTTAATGATATATTAAATGATTAAGTGATTTCTATAAAAATAGAACTTCCTTTTTGCTAATGATTTTTTAACTTAAAGTTTACGAGACACAAAAAAGCCCCTCCAAAGATTTCACTTTTTAAGTGTCTACTTTGAAGGGAACATAATAGAAAAAAGCAGTCTCTTCTTAACATGTCTACTTATAATTATTGAGAATAAAAAAATAAAACTTAAATATTTGTATAACTTATAGAACAGTAGAAATATTATAGTTAGCGAAAACATTTAGGTCTTCTAAAAATGTATTCAAATGCTTATTATTAGGGAATCGACATTCTAATAAATAACATCCGTCGCCTATTATTTTATAATTGTGTAGGATATAGCTACTTTTTGTATCGACAAATTCTAAAAAGGGTAGGTGTGATATTTTATTCATGTAAATATTTATAAAAGCGTGGATAGCACAATCTAAACTTTCTTGGTTTACTTGAATTGTGTAGTTCTGAATAACACCATCACTTTCTAATTTAGAGACTCTTGTATTTACAGCTTGACCAGTTAAATTCACTTTTTACCCAAGTCTTTCATTGTGATTTTTGCATTTTGTTGTAGCTCATTAATAATCATCTTATCAGTATTGTCTATAGTCATATTAGTTACTCCTTTTTCAAATATCAATTAAATACGATAAAACTCTTTCACTAAGTTATGTATTGTTGATACTTATACCATTAGAATAAAAGTATCACATAAAGGAGGAATTGTAATGAATATAACTCATGTAAGAAATGCGACACTTATTGTTGAATACGCAGATAAAAAATTTCTAATAGATCCAATGTTGGGAGAAAAAGGATCATTCCCACCATTTCCAAATGCACCTAGAGATAATCAAAATAATCCTTTAGTTGAATTACCTATGTCAATAAATGAAATCATTACAGGTGTAGATGCAGTCATTTTGACCCATTTACATTTAGATCATTTCGATGAAGCGTCTCAAAAATCATTACCTATAGATATTAAAATTTACACACAGAACAGTGAAGACGCTGAAGAAGTAAAAAATGTTGGGTTCACAGATGTTGAAGCTTTAGAAGATACAAATCAAATCGGAGATATTCAAGTGATTAAAACATCAGGTCAACACGGTCGTGGTGATATAGTGAAAATTGCAGGTAAAGTGTGTGGTTTGATATTTCAACATGATAATGAAAAATCATTATACATTGCTGGGGATACAGTTTGGTATGAAGAAGTTGAAAAAACTTTAAGAACTTTTAACCCTGAAATCATAGTTGTTAATAGTGGAGATAACCAATTTAATGAAGGCGGTTCGTTGGTTATGGATGAAAATGATATTTATGAAGTTGCTAAATTAATGCCATCATCTGAGATCATCGTTGTTCATATGGAAGCTGTAAATCATTGGAACCTTTCAAGAGAGTATTTAAAGCAATTCGCAAAAGAAAAACAATTTTCTTCACAACTTAAAGTACCAAACGATGGGGATAAATATACTTTTTAAATAATGAAAATTAAATATAAGATAGTTTCTACTATACGTAGTAAGTGATTACTAGAAATTAATACGGATATAGAAAGCACTTCATATTTATTTCTGAACAGTTAATAAAGCACTATACTAATACTACAGAATCTGGTCCTAAGAAAAACGTGCAAAAAATGCCGACACAGTCAGAAACTGTGTCTCTTATGATAATTATTGATTATATTTTATATATCTATTAACTCAAATTGTTTTATTTGTTTTTCAATACTTGTAGGTTTAGTATTTTCTTTTGCTTCCTTGCGCATATTTTTATGTTCTTCAACATGTGCTGGACGTGACACCCATGCTTGGAAATCCTTTTTTTCATTCCATTTCGATAAGATAGAGTATGAAATTTTAGATTTTGTTTCGTTTTTCCAAATTTCTACGTCTATTAAACCATCATATCCTGAAAAATCATCTTTAGCATGGCTTACTTTGTTGTCCAAAATCGCTCTATCTTCTAAAGAAGCTGTAAAATTGGCTTGTGCTATGAACATATATTTCATTCCTCCTTAACGCTATTGACTAAATTTTAGCAAAAATAAAAAGTTAAAACATATGAAATGCATTAAATTAATATTCTGAGATTTATTCAACCAAAGTGTCTTTGCTTTATTCCCGCTAAGTAGGGCAAATATTGAATGAATCACTTAAAGTAGAGCACCCAAACATTGTTTTAGGGTGCTATTTATTTTTGTGGATTTTTAGATGAAATTGTACGTTACGATAGAAGATGCAATTCTAGAAGTACTGGAGATTTTAATGCAGATCTTGATGTGTCACAAGAGGCTAGAGATGCCCTTGCTATCGTTCGTGCTATGAAAATTGAAAAAGTATTGTTATTTGCGAACAGTGGTGGGGCCGCTATTGGTTTGAAACTCATTGAAGATTATCCGGAGGTTATTGCTGGTGAGTTTTTACATGAACCAGCGATTATGAAAGTTTTACCAGATGCTGAGAAGTGGGATGAATATGTTGATTTCGTTTATAACACTTATAAAGAAAAGGGACCTTTTGCTGCAATGAAAGAATTCAGTAACTCACTTGTTGGTTTTAATCCTGCAGGAAGCGAAAACGATGTAATTGATGATAAAGATGGGATGATTGCAAACTCGCTTGAATATTTTTTTGCACACGAATATGCCCATATTTCGAGTGAAACACCAGATTTAGAAAAAATAAAAAAAGACAATTTGCCCCTCGTATTTATGGCTGGCGCAGACAGTAAAGATGCTTATTATGCGAGAACAGCTCGGGTACTTGCTGAAAAGCTAGATAAACCTTATGTTACTGTACCAGGGAACCACGTTTCATTCACAACAAAGAAAAAATATGAGATGGTAGAAGCATTGAGAGATGTTTTAAATAACACAATATTAAAATAGAAAAGTTTAAAAAAAGTTCTTTTTTGACACAACCCCTCTTAATATAAAATTGAGAGGGGACACCTTTATTAGGCGGGGTTAAATGTCTCCGTATTCTCTACCATAGGCTTCCATCATATCTATAATTGGCATGAGAGCTTTACCTTTGTTTGTTAAACTATACACAACTTTAGGCGGGACTTCTGCATAAACGGTTCTATTAATAAGACCATCATTTTCTAATTCTTTAAGTTGTTTCGTTAAGGAACCTTGAGAAATACTTGTTAAAAATTTCTTTATCTCTCCAAATCTATAATCACTTTCTTTTAAATACCATATAATTAAATTTTTATAACGACCTGATAAAATATTCTGGGTATAAGCGATACCATATACATCTCGATGTTCTTCTATAACATTTTCATCAAAACCATAATTACATATTTTAACCATATAAATCCCTCCATATCACAATAGTACGATTTTTAATACTATGTCATTATTTATTGCCTACTTCAATAATGGTTCTATTCATATTAATATACTACATATGATATTTATTGAAAAGGAGTAACATAATGAAAAACAGAGTGACTGAAATATTTAATATAGAAAAACCGATTATTCAAGGACCTTTGAATTCATTAACAACCCCTAAATTTATTGCCTCTGTAAGTGAAGCAGGTGGCTTAGGAATAATGGGACCTAATGCTGGTGATGCTAGAGTGACACGTTCGCCAGTTGAAACGACGGAGCGTATGAGAAAAGAAATTAAAAAAATTAAGCAACTCACAAATAAACCTTTTGCCTCAACAATTATGGTAAGTGAAGATCTTACTTACGTTGCGTATATTGTTGATATGCTTATTGAAGAAAAGGTACCAGTTGTATTGATCAATGGACTATTAGATGAAGAAATTTTTACTAAGTTAAAAGATAATAATATGAAAATTATATTCCGACCAATTACGCCAACAACTGAAAATGCGAAAGCTGCTGAAGCAATGGGTGCAGATGTATTTGTAGCAACTGGATTTGACGAGGGAGGAACAGTACCAGAACGTGTGATTGGCACTTTTTCCATTGTACCGATGATAGCAGATGTAATTAATATTCCAGTTATTGCTGCTGGAGGCATTGGTGATGTGAGAGGTGTTAGAGCTTCCTTTAGCTTAGGTGCTGAAGGGGTATATGTGGGTAGTGTCCTTATACCTACTTATGAAAACCCAGCTGCTGAAAATGTAAAACAGTACATTGTTGATTCAAAAGCTGAAGATTTAATTCTTTTCAGAACACTTCCAGCTTATTATCGTTCGCTACCAGGTAAATTAGCAAAAGAATTAGAAGTCATGGATAAAGAAGGCGCAACCAATGAAGAACTTGGACAACATATGGGTGCTGGAAGAAATATGAGACTTGGTATGGTTGAAGGAGATACAGAAAATGGTTATGTTTCTGTGGGTACGGGTATCAGTCCTATCAAATCTATCCGAAGTGTAAAAGAAGTTATTGATGATTTAATGCAAGATTTTAAACCACACTGATGCGTTCTTTATTATATAAATGAGAAGAGGAGTATTATCATGAATGAAACAATAAACTTATTAAAAAATCATAGTTCGATAAGAAATTTTGAAAATAAAGCGATACCTGAGGAACAAATTAATGAAATATTTGAAGCTGCAAACCAAACTTCTTCTTTCAGTTTGTTGCAAGCTGTAACTATTATTCGCGTGACTGATAAATCCATACGCAAAAAAATAATGAAGCATGGATTATTAGAAAATTAATAGATTATATTTTTAACAAAAAGTGCACAGAAATTGATAATAATTGAGACGCATTTTAATTTTGAAACGTTTAAACACTTCTTTTATAAAGAAGTGTTTTTTTATGATAAATAGTCCTTTTTAAATGTAGATAATCAATAAATGAATGGAAAAAGTATTTAATTTTATAAACAAAAATAGTAGTATTAATAATATAAAATATTATAATTAAATAAAAATTAAATGGAAGGGTTTGTTTAGATGCGTTCACTTGCCAAAATAACTGCACAAGGTTCATATGTACCAGAAAAAGTTATGAATAATCAAGATTTTGAAAAAATTGTAGAGACTTCAGATGAATGGATACAACAAAGAACTGGCATTGTAGAAAGAAGAATTACAAATGAAGATGAGTATACAAGTGACATCAGCTATAAAGCAATTCTTGATCTACAAGAGAAATATCAAGTGGATTTAAAAGATGTAGATATGATTGTAAATGCAACATTAACGCCAGATTATAAAACGCCAAGTGTCGCATCTTACGTGCAAGCTAAACTAGGTTTGAAGAATGCAGGCGCACTAGATATTAACGCTGCATGTGCTGGATTTGCATATGGGCTTAATATAGCAAATGGACTCATTACTTCTGGACAAAATAAAAAAGTATTGGTTATCGGGTCAGAAACATTATCAAAAATTACTGACTACACGGATCGTAATACGTGTATATTATTTGGTGATGGGGCTGGTGCTTTTTTAGTAGAATATAGTGAAGAAGAAACAAGTTTTATAGCAAGTAGTGCTGGATCAGATGGTGATAAAGGACATAACTTATATTGCTCAGAATTGTCTGATGCAATGTTTGATGAGGATTTAGAAAATCCAGGTTATATTGTTCAAAATGGTCGCGGTGTTTATAAATGGGCAGTTGGTAATGTCCCAAAAATTATTGATGAGACTCTAAATAAAGCAGATCTCAATAAAGATGATTTAGATTGGTTTGCCCCACATAGTGCTAATGCTAGAATGATAGAATCAATTTGTGATAAAGCTGGTATAGAAAAAGATAAAGCGTTAATGAGCCTTAAATACTATGGCAATACTTCGTCTGCCACGATTCCTCTATCTATAGACTTAGCAGTTAAAGAGAATAAATTAAAAAAAGGCGATTTAATTCTATTAGTTGGGTTCGGCGGTGGTTTAGCTTACGCATCCACTTTAATCAGATGGACTATCTAGAGGTGACTCTCATAATGGATTTATAACGATGCGATAAAAATTTTAGATTATTATTTAAGTAGGAGATTACTATGAATCATAATGAATATGAATGGGTAAAGCAAACGCGTCAGATATTGCTAGACCAATGTAGAGACTTACAAGAAGATGAGCTTACAAAAGTATTTGAATTTGGTTTTTAGAGCATCAGAGATTCTTTAGTGCATGTTGCAGGATGTTACCATGCTTGGCTCGGATCTTTTGTGCTTTCCGAAGTCTCTTCACCATTAATCACCAAAGAAGTCATTGAAACTATGGATATAGAAGATATACAGCACTATTTTAATCAAGCTGATTTATATGTTGATAGAGTTCTTGAGCAATTCACCGGAAAAATAGATGAAACGATTGAAAAAGAACTTTCATGGAAAATGAATAGTGGACTAGTGAGAAAAACACCACAACAATTATTTATTCATTCAATTACACATGAATTTCATCATAAGGAACAAATTGTAGCAATGTTACGCTTGCTTGGTTACACTTCTGACAATACAGATATACTAGGTTTAAATTAACTTTGATCTATTAAATTATTATTATTATATTAGATCATTATTGATACACACCATGATTTTAAAATATACTTTGATAATCATAATATATGAGATATTTTGTTAAAAGTTTATCTCCTTCTCTATTAAAAGAGAAGGGGTTTTTAGCATCATAAAGTTTCTTATATAGAAACTTTATTTCTGTAAGTTGTTATATGGGAAATATACCTTCTATGGATTTTCTAGTATCATTAAATACAAGAGGTGTTATTAATGATCCAAATAGCAAAGACAATTAAAAAAGAACGATTAAGACGAGGAATGACCCAAGAAGCATTAGCTGAATATCTTAATACGACGAAAACAACTATTTCCAAATGGGAAAACGCATCACTTTATCCTGATATTACAATGCTTCCTAAATTAGCAAAAGTATTTAATATTTCAGTTGATGATTTGCTCGATTATAGTACTACAATGACTGATGAAGAAATTAAAAAAATATCTATATCACTATCTAAAATGATTAATCACACAAGTTATCCTGAATATTTAGCTACTGTGAGAGAATATTATATTACGCATTGTAATGAATTTAAATTTCTAAATTCGTTATTAGGCATTTTATTAAACAATATTTTATATTGCGAAAATGAATTGCAACTAAAGGAAACAGCCTCACTAACACATGAAATTATTAAGACTACAGAGGATAATTCAGACTCAATTCATTTAAAAAAACATGCACAAGGATACAAAACATTGCTATATATGTTTGAAGGTGATTACTCTTCTGTTATAGAAAACACACCAGATTTTGATTTGAAAATCGGAGAAAATGCGACATTAGCCATAGCTTATTTGCAAAAAGATAATATTTCAAAAGCTAAAAATGTAATCCAAACGGATATGTATCAATCTTTAATGATTTTCATGCATGATTTTGCTTTGATGCTTTCACGTGACTTACATTCTGTTTCTATAGAATCGTTAGAATTGAAACTTTACCATTTAAATCAAGCTTTTAACGTGGATTACTTATACCCACATCTAAGTATTAATTGTTATTATCAATTCGCCTTATATTACGTCGAGAAGTCTGATAGTCGTGCTATTGATTATTTAAAAAATTACTGCAAATGCTTTGATTATTTAGTCAGTGATTTTGTATATCAAAAAGATGATTTCTTTAATGAAATTGATGAATGGTTAGATACACTACCCCTAGGAGAACGATTACCAGCTAATTACGAAAATACTTTGAGTGTTATGTATTCACTAGTTTCGGAAAACGAGCACTTTAATACTTTAGAAAATTTTAAATATATAAAGAAAGATTTGCTTAGAATTTATAACAAAAAGGATGAATCTAATTGATACATAAGAAAAAGATAATGCTATTACTATTAACATCATTAATCACTTTATCCGGTTGTGATTATTCAAAATCAGAAAATAAAGATGGTTTTTTCTATAGTACATTTGCAGTACCTATGGATAATCTTTTACATTGGTTAGGTTCAATATTTGATAATAACTATGGTTTATCAATCATTACAATCGTACTGATTGTTAGACTCATCATGTTGCCATTTATGTTAGCTCAATCTAAAAATGGACATTTCATGCGTAAGAAGATGGATATCGTAAAACCAGAAATGACTAAAATACAAGAAAAAATTAAAAATGCCAACACTCAAGAAGACAAAATGACTGCAAATCAAGAAATGATGCAAAAATATAAAGCTTATGGCATGAATCCTATGAAAACGATGCTTGGATGCCTACCTTTACTTATACAAATGCCCGTCTTATTTGGGCTATATGTTTCACTAAAATGGCCCTCAAGTGGTGGTTTAACCGAGCATGCCAATTTTCTTTGGTTTAATTTAACACAGCCTGATATTTGGATTACTATAATCGCTGGTATTCTATACATCATCCAACCACTAATAAATCTTGAAAACATGCCAAAAGAACAACGTTCGATGGGTTACATGATGGCAATCATCTCTCCAATATTTATCATGTATATATCAATCACATCAGCTTCCGCCTTGGGATTGTATTGGACAATTAATGCTGCATTTTTAATCGTTCAAATGTTCTTTTCGAATAAGTATTATTCTAAATTAGCGAAAGAAGAAGCTAATCAGTTAGAGAAAAAAATTCAAAGTAACAAAACAGTGATTAAAGATTCTTTATAGTTCAATTAGATAGTATTTAATAAAATAAAAATAATTTAAGGAAGATGATTTTACTATGAGTGTTTTCTATTTTATAGGTTCAGCTATTTTTTTATTTTTTATTCTTTGGGTTACTATAAATTCTGAAAAAGATAAAAAATAGTATCTTAATAACGAACATTAAAAATATCAATGATAGTGTGTTTCAATAATTTAATGCTAAAAACCTTCAGAAAAAGAACAAGTAAATTTATCTAATAATTTACCAAAATCCACTGCACAATCCTATATAAATATTTTGAATGGTATAGAAAATTATACTCATAATAAGAAAAGCCAAAAAATATTATATAATCTTTTAACTATAGATACACATTCAGGTAATAATGTTCTTGGAAAGAATGGTTATACTATAAACATTAGTAACAAGGCTATCACAACTGAACAAGGTAAAAATAAATACACAATTGTTTTATTAACAAGTAAACAAAATAGCTATGAACACGAGAAAATAGAAAAAATATAGATTTTTTTATTGATGACATACTAAATAATAAGTATAGATTAATAGATAAATAACATTAAACGTTAGAGGGGTTTTATAAATTGAATGATGTGTCTAATAACATTATATATAATATTGAAAAAAAAGATTATAAAAAATTGTACAATTTTTTTAATGACAATCTTAAGAATAATATAAAAAAAAGAACTGTAAAAAAAATATTGAACTCTTACGTAAAAAGAAATACTGAACATTACTTGTACAAAAAAATAGATTTACAATTTTCTACGCAATATGTGTTTTTTGATAAATCATATCAAGGAGGAATGAGCTTCACACTTAATTCAGATAATTTAATTGAATATATTCTCTTTAAGCCTTTTAATATCGAGGACAATGGTAAAGATACTCAACTTCAATATTCGATGCCTATAGATAAAACATGGTTTGTTGTTTGGGGGGGGCATAATGAATTACTGAATTATCATTATCCTTACATAAATCAACGATATGCATATGATTTGGTTATAAGAAAAGATGACAGAAGTTATATAGGAAACGGTGGGGATAACAATGATTATTTTGCATTTAATCAAAAGATCTTCTCCCCACAAGAAGGAGTCATAGTGGACATCCAAAATAATGAAAGGGATAATATACCTGGTGAAATGACAAAAAAAAATCCATTAGGCAATTATGTTGTTATTCGGCATATGGAAAACGAATATAGCCTAATAGCGCATTTTAAAAACCAATCTATAATAGTAGAGCCAGGAGATATAGTAAAAAAGGGGCAATTATTAGGAAATTGTGGGAATTCAGGAAATTCTACAGAGCCACATATACATTTTCAGTTGATGGACAGCCCAACCTTATTTAATGATTGTCGTTCTCTTAAGATTAATTTTTCTAGCGCAGATATACCAATACAAGGTGATTTAGTAAACTGGAATAGTTAAAACAAATAACAAAAACACATACATATTATGTATGTGTTTTTGTTATCATTATATAGATTATATAAGTAATTTTTATTTTAGAATTATTTATCAAAGGAGGCTTTTTTGCGGAGTTTTAAATTTAATAAAACATAAAAGGAGTCACTATAATGGAAGTATTAAAAGCATTAGGTGCAATAGTGCCTATAGGCACTACCATATATTTTATTATTAAAGGAACTATGAAATATCTTAAAGATAATCCAGAAAGTAAACTAAGAATATATGGACAAAGTATAATAGGGAGTTTTGCTTCTTATATGGTGGTTAATATTATTGCACTAATTTACTATTATTTTATAATTCTAAATTCCTCATATGATAGCAAATTATTGGAACTTATATCAATATTGATAGTTGCAACAGCAGGAATAATAACATCTGTGCTATTTTTATTTAAAGATTGGTATAAGCGTAAAAATGCATTTATCATAGCAGAAGATAATAAGTTATTTGAAAAAGATCGAAAGCATTTCAATCAATATGCTAAGACTATCAGTGAAATTATTGCATACGATTATATTAATGGGTCGTTAAATTGTAAAGTAAAAATAAATGAAATTAACAAAAAACGTAGTAACAAACATCGTTTGCATAAAGAGGCAACTATATACAATATTTTAAGTATAATTACTTCGTTTGCATTCCCATTATTAGCTTTAAATATGTTTTTATTAATATATGACCAAAATAAAAATGATTTTACTATTTCCGTCACTATCATATCAATAATATTTATGTTTATTAATAGCTTTGTAATTTATTTTGACTATAAATTACAATATGGTATTGTTGATCAAACGGATACAATGTTAAAAAAGCATGATAAAAAATATAGAAAAATAGTAAAAAAACAAGATAAGAAAAAAATAGCGTAGAGGTTCTTATATTTATATGAGAACCTCTTTTTTGTATTATTTACTTCTGTAGAAATATTACTAATTTTTTGCCTTCTTCTAACATTTCTACAACTCATTTTGTACCTCTAGAGCCTACCCTAATCGAACCATTATCGATGCTAGTAAAACAGTATTTCTGTATGTATGATTAGAGTATTAAAAATGTTCTTTATTATTACGATAAATTCGATATTCTTTACTTACATTTTGAATATTAACAGCGATACTCATTTTTTTACCTACCTATTATTTATTTTATATATTTAAATAGTTGTGTCTTTTATTAAGTTATTGTAAAGTTTAGTAATGCTAAAAAACATGCTTAGAGAATTTAAAAATAATCATTATAAACGATGTATATTTTCATTAAAATTATATTTAAAATTAAATATATCAACATTTAATTTATTTGTAAAATCAACGTTATAGTTAGAAAGAGTGATATGTTTAAATGAATTCAATATGGTTTGTATTAAAAGAACAATTGAAAAATTTATATTTAATAAGAAGATTAGCCGAATTTCAATTAAGAATTTCTAACAAAAAGAACTATTTAGGAATGGCTTGGGAATTAATTAACCCTACTATGCAAATTGCGGTTTTTTGGTTTATTTTTGGTTTAGCTCTAAGAAGTAATAAGATAATGGAGGGCGTCCCATTTATATATTGGCTCATTGTTGGGATCAGTATGTGGTTTTTCGTAAATGAAGGTGTCCTAGAAGGTAGTAAGTCCATTACTACAAAATTTAATCAAGTAGCTAAAATGAATTTCCCACTTTCTATTATTCCTAGTTATGTCGTTTTTAGTAAGTTCTATGGCCATATTTTTCTACTAGTGATTGTTATGGGTGTTTGTTTCATTGGGGGATATAGGCCCTCTATATATACTTTACAATTATTTATATACTTATTTTATGCGTTAGTTTTAACCAACGCTATAGCGTTATTAGCCTCAACATTAAGTATGTTAATTAGAGACATACATTTAATTCTACAAGCTTTAATGAGGATGATATTTTTCGTTTCTTCTATACTCTATTTACCAAATAATCAAATAGTTGGAACAGTCATGCAATTTAATCCTATATATTTTTTAGCTGGAGGATATAGGGCAGCCATATTGCATCACGAATGGTATTTTATTACGCATTGGGAACTAGCATTATACAATGTTTTCCTATTTGTTATAATCTTTAGTTTAGGATCAATATTACATATGCGCTTTAGAGATAGATTTGCCGATTATATGTAATAAAATGGTTTGAAACTAATGTACCGACTCCAAAAATACGCATTGGAATTAATATCTTTTTAAAGGTTTGTTTCCTCTTTAAATTTAGAAAGTAACTCTTTATTTGAAATATATAATTCTAGTTCCTATAATCATTCTTATTTAGACAATATTTAATTTTGAAACGATTAAAAGACTCCTTATTGAATAGGGAGTCTTTTTTAATATATCTTCTGATAATCGTCAATTATGTAAATTAACATCCATTAATAAAATAAATTTTGAAACTATTAAGGGCCTCTATATTAATATTTTACAGGTGATCAAATGATAAATAAAAATAAGCAACATTTGCAAGGTATAATACTAGCAATTATCGGAGCCTCATTTTGGGGATTAGGCGGCACAGTATCGGATTTCTTATTTCAACAAAGGCATATTGACGTAAATTGGTATGTCACGACTAAGCAACTCATCAGTGGCGTATTTCTTTTAACAATATTTAAAATAATGAATAAACAACGATCATTATTTAGTATTTTTATAAGTAAATATAGTTTGCTTGAATTGTTAATCTTTTCAATATTTGGAATGTTAATCGTCAATATTCATATATGGCTTCTATTAATTATGGTAATGCAGCAGTAGCTACTTTATTGCAGTATATAGCACCTGTTTATATTATTTTATGGTGTGTCATTAGAGGAAAAGAAACATTTAAATGGTTTGATTTTACAACGCTTGATGTCCCAACTAGTTTATATTTAGTTTTTGGTATTATTGCGGGAACTGCAATAGCTTTTCTTTTCTTTATTAAAAGCTTAAATTATTTAACTGCTAAAGAAACTACGTTATTTGGAACGATTGAACCTGTAATGGCTATTATTTCCAGCTCGACATGGCTTAATGTTACATTTTTATCTTATCAATTATTAGGTATTATACTTATCATTATTTTAATTTTATTGCTATCATTCAAAAAAGCTTCTTAAAATATGAAGAAATTTAATCGGGCATTAGTAGTTATATTGCTGATTATATGAATAAAGGATACGTTCCAAAATTTGGTGTCCTAACACTAATTGAGTACAGTAGAGTATTTTAGAAATTAAGTTTCATGTACTAATATTTTCATGAGATAAGTTTAAAACCCTAAGACTAAGTGTCTTAGGGTTTTAAACTTATATAGTATTTATTAATATATTAGTGACTTAACCATCTTGATCCATACCTTGTATATTGAATGGGAGCGTCAATAGTAACATTTAATTCTTCTGCAGCTTGGCGCGGCCAAAATGGATTCTTAAGAATTTCACGTCCTACAAAAATTAAGTCTGCACGATTATTTTTAAGAATTTCTTCAGCTTGTCTGCCTGTTGTAATTAATCCTACAGCTCCTGTTGGAACACCTACTACGTTTTTGATTTTATCAGCAGCTGGGACTTGATAATTAGGATAACTATCTACTTTAACTGGAGCAATTCCTCCCGAACTGCAGTCTATTAAATCAATACCTTGTTCTTTCATTAGTTTAGCGTATTCAATATAAGTTTCATTTGTATTTCCATCTTTATGATAATCTGTCGCTGAAATACGAACAAATAAAGGACCTTGCCATACCTCTTTGACTGTATCTATAATTTCTTTAATAATTCGATACCTTTTTTCAAAACTTCCTCCATATTCATCATTTCTATGATTCGATAGTGGAGATAAAAATTCGTTTAATAAATATCCATGAGCACAATGGATTTCAAGAACATCAAAATTAGCTTCTTTTGCGCGCTGTGCAGCCTCTTTATACTCTGAAATAAGGCAATTAATATCTTCTTTGTTCATTTCTAAAGGCGTTTTTTTATCTTCATTAAATGGTATTGCAGATGGAGCTATTAAATCTACACCTTCTTTTTTAGCAAGTCTTCCAGCATGCCCTATTTGAGCACCCACTTTACTGCCAAAACTTTGTATTTGTTCTACAAGTTCACTCAATCCTTTAACATGTTTATCATCCCATATCCCCAAATCTCCTGGACCAACTAAACCATCTGGATCCACAATGAGAGTTTCAAGGAATATAAGACCAGCTTGACCTAACGCTCTCGATGTATAATGTGTTAAATGGAAATTTTTCACCTCGCCTTCTTCGTCAGAACTATGCATACTCATTGGTGACATAACTATTCTATTTTTAAATTCTGTATTTTTAATCTTAAAAGTTGAAAATAATTTATTCGTCAATATAATCTCCTCCTATATTTATTTGATAAATATATTTTATGACTTATAATTCATTTATGTAAGTACGCACATATTTGTTATGTAGTATCAAGAAGTATACTGATTATTGGAGGAATTTAGATTGAAAAAAACTAATTGTCCTAATCCTGATGCATGTCCTGTATCAACGACTGTTAATATAATTGGTGGTAAGTGGAAAGGTCTTATTATTTACCACTTAATTAAAACACATCGCTTTAATGAATTACGCCGTTTAATGCCTGATGTTACACAACGAATGTTAACTTTACAGCTTAGAGAACTCGAAAAAGATGGTATTATTAATCGTAAAGTTTACCATCAGGTCCCTCCAAAAGTTGAATACTCATTAACAGAATTAGGTGAGACACTTAAACCTATTATAATGATGATGAGAAAGTGGGGGGAGGACTATGAAAAATTACATCATGAAAAAAATATGGATAAACAAGAGAATCTTTAATAAGTAACAATAATTTAAAATAAGGGGGTATTTTCATTTTTTACCGTTTACTTTGATAGTAGTTGTTTAAAAGGATCTTCTTCCAAATATAATAACTATTCTTGGAAATTTGTTGAAAGTATATGTTTAATTATATATAGTCATCATTTTATTATTATTAAAATAAAATTTGATTTTGAAACAATTAAGAGGTTCTTTACGGAAAAAGAGCCTCTTTTAATACGTCTTTTGATAATAATGGGTTATGTTAATGATTGGACCTTATTTATAATGTTGATTAACATATTTATAGGTCAATATTCAAAGGTGGAGGAATAGTTATGGAAAAAAATTTTGATTATAATTCTTATGGTTTTATATTTAAAGGCGAGTATCAAAACAGTGTTGCAGGACTAAATGCCATTGGCTATGAACTTCAACAGACTCACGATTATCAGTGGAATGGTCTGAATAGAGGAGAAAAAGATATTTTTATTTTCCAATATACTTTGAAAGGACGTGGCGCTATTAGAGTTGATAATCAAACCACATATTTAGAATCTGGCGATGCTTTCTTTGTACATGTCCCAAGTAATCATAAATATTATTTACCTCAGGATTCAAATGAATGGGAGTTTCTATATTTTACTATATATGGTGATGTTGCTAATCAATTATTCCATCAAGTTACAGACACACATGGTCACATTTTCGAAATTTCTTTACATGCAGAACCTATTCAATACATATTAGAAACACTCGAAAAAATAAAAACACTTGGTATTAACCACGGATATATCGCCTCTGCTTATGCCTATACTTTTATCATGAAATGTTTGGAACATTTTGAACATGGCTGTCAACAATCTAACAATTACCCACTTCCTATCGTTAAAGCAATTCAATTTATTGAAGAAAATTATAGAGAGGATATTACTTTGGATGATATCGTTGTGATTTCTAATTTATCTAAATACCATTTTACTAGGCAATTTAGAAAATACGTCAACCACACACCAATTAGTTATTTAACAAATATAAGAATTAACAATGCACTTCCCTTTCTTTCTACAAATACTAAAAGTGTAGAATGGATTGCTCAAGAAGTCGGTTTTCAATCTAGTAATTACTTTAGTAAAGTGTTCAAAAAGATTATAGGTGTATCACCAAATAGGTATAGGAAAGATACAATAACGATGTCAGTTAATAAAATATTTACTGACTAAAAGAGCAACATATTACTCTTTTTAGAAATATTTACGATTGAATTTTTAGAAAATTACAACTAATCTAAATATAAGCTATAGCCAGTTTAATGATTTTATAAATATCTAAAAATTATCTATTTAGGAGGAGTATTTGATGAACAAAATCACTTTTTTAGGTGCAGGTAGTACTGTTTTTGCTAAGAATGTTTTAGGAGATTGTATGACAGTAGAAGCTTTACAAGATTTTGAATTTGCATTATTTGATATAGATGAAGAACGTTTGAAAGATTCTGAAATGATGTTAAACAATCTAAAAAAAGGTATGAATGCTACCGTTAAAGTACGTTCATATCGCAATCGTAAAGAAGCATTAAGAGGAGCAAAATATGTCATAAATGCTATACAAGTCGGAGGCTATGATCCAGCAACAATTACTGATTTCGAGGTTCCAAAAAATTATGGCTTACGTCAAACGATTGCAGACACGCTCGGGATTGGTGGTATTTTCCGTAATTTGAGAACAATACCTGTGATGCAAGATTTTGCAAAAGATATAAAAGAAGTTTGTCCAAATGCTTGGTTTTTAAATTATACAAATCCTATGGCTGTATTAACAAATATCATGTTAAAAGAAGGTATAAAAACTGTTGGCCTTTGTCATAGTGTTCAAGTTTGTGCGAGTGATCTGTTAGAGTCATTGGAACTTCCTACAGATCGTATACATTCAAAAATTGCTGGTATCAATCACATGGCGTGGTTACTAGAAATTACTCGTGATGGAAAAGATTTATATCCAGAAATTAAAGCACGTGCAAAAGAAAAACAAAAAACAATACACAATGATATGGTACGTTTTGAATTACTTAATAAATTTGGTTATTACGTTACAGAATCCTCAGAACATAATGCCGAGTATCATCCATATTTTATTAAAAGCCAATATCCTGAATTAATTGAAAAGTATAATATTCCCCTAGATGAATATCCAAGACGTTGTGTAAATCAAATCGAAGAGTGGCAAGATATGCGTGATGATATTGTAAACGACCAAAATTTAACACATGAGCGTTCACACGAATATGGCTCCTATATTATCGAAGCTATGGAAACAAATAAACCGTATAAAATTGGTGGGAATGTTTTGAATACGGGAGGATTAATTAGTAATTTACCAAAAAATGCAGTTGTGGAAGTGCCTTGCTTAGTCGATACTAGCGGTGTAACTCCAACTTATATTGGAGAACTACCAGAACAACTTGCTGCGCTTAATCGTACAAATATTAACACTCAGTTATTAACTATTGAAGCCGCATTGACTCAAAAGAAAGATAAAATTTATCAAGCAGCAATGTTAGACCCACATACGGCTTCCGAATTATCTATAGAAGATATAATTTCATTATGTGATGATTTAATTGAAGTACATGGAGCTTGGTTACCTGCCTATGAATAAAGTATAAGTCAAAGTAATTAACAAATAAAAATTCACACACTTTTTTGTAAGCGCTTTAAAAATGTGTGGATTAAAGGGGGACTTTTTTTGAAAAGACAGGTAACCCGTAAAGCAAAATACTCGTTTGGTATTGGCGCATTTGGTAAAGATTTAGTTGTTGGGCTAACAGGTACGTTTTTAATGTTTTATTTTACGGATGTATTAGGTATTGCAGCTAGTTTTGTAGGCACATTATTTTTCGCTGCCCGTATATGGGATGCTGTAAATGATCCTGTGATGGGTATGATTGTAGATAAAACCAAAACTAAATGGGGGAAATTCAGGCCTTGGTTAGTTATTGGTACATTATTAAATGCTATTATAACTATTATCATATTCACAAATTTTGGTTTAACCGGGACGAGCTTATATGTGTTTGTGTCAGTCTTATATATATTATGGGGTATGACATATACAATGATGGATGTGCCTTATTGGTCATGGTTACCGAACTTAACTAATGATCCTATCGAGCGAGAAGAAGTTTCTATTATCCCTAGAGTATTTGCAAGTTTCGCTAATCTACTTGTTGGTACCCTCGGATTAACTGCTGTCTTATATTTCGACAATATATTCGGAAATGGTGATCAATCTGCTGGTTTCTTTATAATAACAGTTATAATTGCAGTTATATTTATAATTGCAATATCTATTACTGTAAGAAATGTATATGAAGCTCCAACTAACATAGAAACAGGTATTACATTACGTTTTAAAGATATTTGGAGAATTTTATTTACAAACAAAGAGTTACTTGCATACATTGGTGTTCTAGTTACATTTTTCTTGAGTATTCAAATTTTAGGTAATGTAGCTATATATTACTTTAGTTATGTTGCTGAATCTAAAGCTTTATTTGCTCTTTATAACGGAATGGGCTTCATGGAAATTATCGCATTATTACTATTCCCTAAAGTTTCAAAATGGCTAACGAGAGAACAAGTTTTCCCAATCGCAACTATATCATTATCAGCAGGATTAATCATACTTTTATTTGCGAGTTATGTAGCTCCTACTGCTGCAATCCCTGTAATTATTGGGACTGCTTTTGTTAAAATAGGTACAGGATTTATCATGGGGGTTATAACTGTGTCTATAGCAGATGTTATAGATTATAGTGAAATGAAATTTGGCCAAAGAAACGAAAGTGTGATTACATCTACACAAACCTTTTTAATGAAAACAGCTATGGCAGTTGCCGCTTTATTGACAGGTTGGGGGTTAGAAATTTTTGGCTATCAACCTGGCCAGATACAAAGTGATTACACTAAGAATGGATTGCGTTTTGTGATGATTGCATTACCGATTATAAGCGTTATTGCAAGTTATATTATTTATAAATTCAGTTATAATCTAAAAGGTGCTTATATTAAAGATGTGGTAAATGTATTAAACATTAGAAAAAAAGAAAATAATTCATAAAATAATTCTTAGTAAGATAAAATTTTATTTTGAAACAATAAAAAGACTCCTTTTGAATAAGGAGTCTCTTTTAGCGTACTTTTATTATAAACAAGATTATTGCTTTAATTTTCTAATGGGTTCCTTATATAGACAGTATTTGATTTTAAGAATGATGCTCTTTTAATATGTCTTTTTATAACGAATTTTTATGTTAATGCAATGAGATTATATTTATTACAAATTTAAAACAGTTCGTTTTACTAATGAATATAATTAATACTATACTAGTTCTTCGTAACATAAGGAGGTAATATAATGAATAATGTAAAAGGTAAAGTAGTAGTTATAACTGGAGCATCTAGTGGTATCGGTGAAGAAACAGCAAGTCTACTCGCTGAAAATGGAGCTAAACTTGTTTTAGGTGCAAGACGTATCGATAAGTTAGAAGAAATCCAACAAAAAATTGGTGATAATGTGAGTATACAAAAAACAGATGTCACTAATGCAGAGGATGTTAATACATTAATTGAAACAGCATATAATGATTTTGGACGTGTAGATGTTTTAATTAACAATGCTGGTCTTATGCCTCAATCTTTCTTAGATAAAAACAAACAAGATGAATGGAATCAAATGATAGATGTTAACATAAAAGGTGTATTATATGGAATCGGTGCTGCCTTACCTTATATGAGAAAACAAAATTCAGGACATATTATTAACTTGGCTTCTGTAGCAGGTCATGCAGTATTCCCAGGAAGCGCTGTCTATAGTGGAACAAAATATGCGGTAAGAGCTATAACAGAAGGGTTAAGACAAGAAGAAGCAACAGTAGGTTCAAAGATTAGAACTACTATACTTTCTCCGGGAGCTATTGATACTGAATTAACAGATCATATTAGTGATAAAGAGATTAAAAAAGGCGTAGACGAATTATATGAAGATGCAATTAAACCAGATGCTATTGCAAGAGCAATTAGCTATGCAATTAATGAACCTGAAAATGCGTCTGTTAACGAATTTATTATTCGTCCAAGTAATCAAATTCTATAATTAGAAAATATTTAATATGAAATAGCAGAACTAGTAAATAATCTAGTATGTTTTTAAGAGTAAATATATATTATCATTTTGAATATTATATAAAATAGGCTATTTTAACTAAATAAAAAGTAAGGAAGGGCTCTACAATTAGATGTTTTGTAGAGCCCTTCCTATTGTGAACTATTTCAAAAAATTACACTTTTAAAATAGTCCTACCTAAATGTTGTCCTTTTAAAAGCTGATCTATCGTTTTATAAAATTCTTCAAATCCAATTTCATTATATAGAAGTGAATTTCCTATATTCCATTCGTTCGCTAACTTACTCCATATATCTTCACGTATATTATGTTCAACATATACAGAATCAATACCAATTAATTTAACACCCCTAAGAATAAACGGTAAAATATTAGCGTTAAGTGAATTTCCTGCTACATTTCCACATACGGTAGCAACACCTTGATAATTTAGACGTTTTAAACCGTATAATGTTACATTACCACCTACTGTATCTAAGAAATAATCAAAAGTGCCTTTTTTAAGTGGTTTGTTATCATCTTCAATTATTATCGCTTGTTTTGCGCCTAAATCATTTGCTATTTCTATTTGTTTCTCTTTTCTTACGATAGCAGTAATATTTTCATATCCAATTTTACGTAAAATTTGTATAGCAACACTGCCCACACCACCTGTAGCACCAGACACTAAAATTTCAGGTTGTGCTTCTATATTCATTCCTTGTTTTTCTAATTCAAAAATGGATAATGCTGCGGTAAAACCGGCTGTACCGTATACCATAGATTCTTTAATAGACATCTCTTGGGGTAGTGGAATAATCCATTCTCCTGGCACCCGGGCATACTCTGAGAATCCGCCCGTATGTGTCATACCAACGTCGTAACCCGTAACTAAAACATTATCGCCTTCTTTAAACTTTTCATTCGAACTTGATTCAACAATACCAGAAAAATCTATACCAGGAATCATAGGATAATCTCTAATTACGCCGCCTTTATATTGCAAACCGAGCATATCCTTATAATTTATAGAAGAGTACTCCACTTTTACTAATACATCCCCCTCCGATAAATGAGATTCATCAACGGTTTCTACTTTATAACTAACGTTTGATTTACTGTTTTTCACTACTAGCGCATTGAACATTTATTAGCCTTCTTTCATAATAATTTTGGCATAATATATTTTTGTAACAAAACTATTTCTTGCTAGAATGTATCATGATATAATAAACTAGTCAATATTATTAATTTAAGTGAGGTTTTAATTATGGAATTAGATAATTGTATAAATTATTTACTAAGTACTTCACAGAATAAAGTGTTTAAACATTTTAAAAGTTTATTAAATCCTTACAATACTACTCCGGCAGAATATGGTGTTTTGAATTGTTTAATTAATAGTAAATTAAATACACCTAAAGCGATTGGTAATACTTTAAATTTAGAACCGTCAACAATATCTGGAATACTAGATAAGATGTCAAAAAAAGGGCTGATAACACGTAGAACTGATAATGAAAACAGAAGAACTGTGTTAATTAGTAGTACAGATAAAGCAAAAGACTTATGGCCGACATTAGAAAAAATAGCCAATCAACTCAATAATGACTACTTTTCAAATCTAACTAATGAGGAAATTGAAAGTTTTAAAAAGGTATTACTAAAAATAAATAAAAGTGATTTTTAATTTTCATAGTATAAAAGAGGGGACTTAAGAAATGATTTTCTTAAGCCCCCTCTTTTATATTTTATTTCCATTCTAATATACCACTTAAATCTTGATAAATGATGTTGGGTTCTAAATTCAATTCTTCAATCGGAAGATTTTGACGATTTATCCAAGCGGTTTGAAAACCATAATTTTTTGCACCGGATATATCCCATCCATTTGAAGACATAAATAACACTTCTTCTGGTTTGACTTCTAAAATTTGTGATACATAATGATATGACTCGATAGTTGGTTTAAAATGTTTTACTTCGTCAGCACTAATTATTTGATCAAATTCACCTGATAATTCAGATTTCTCAATTAGAGGGTCTAGCATATCATGTGAACCGTTTGAAAACACAGCAAGTTTTTTATTTTTTAATTGATTTAGTACTTCTTTAACTTCTGAATAGGGAGTAAGATACAAATATTCTTTTAAAAGATTGTTTGTGATACAAAATCTCTCAATATAAAATTGAGGATATCATTTTCTATTGCATAAAGTTTCTCTAATAAATTGTAAAAATCCTTCAGCTATAACTGAAGGATTTTTGCAGTTTATTTTAATATAATATCTCACGCGTAATTTTTTTCTATAAAGTTAAAGAACTATAAAAAGAAAAGTATAAAGAGCAATTTATGCTTTCTCCTTATGTAAGCCTATATTTGTTAATATACTGACTATAAATAAAACTAAGAATAGTATGAATCCATATATTTCAGATGTATTCAGATGTTCATGAGATAACAGTTTATTCATAATTAAAAACATCATATCTAATGAAAATATTAATAATAAATGTACATAAATTGTTGTGAATCCTGTTTTGTTTGTTGTGTTTTTATCTGTTGATTTATAGTGATGAACATATATAACAAATAAACACGTAATAAAGGCGAAACATAATGCATATAAAATATTTAAGCGGGTCAATTCAATATTTTGTATTAATAAAACTAGGCCTTCACCAAATAATAAAATCACTAATAAGCTTAATCGTTCAGTCAAATGGTTAAAGAATATAGGGTTACGATATGAAGTCTTATAAAAGAGTAGCGGAAAGACTGCTACGATAAAAATTCCTATAAAATACACCCTAAAATTAATCGGTGATGGCAACATTATAGATATTATAGAAAGAATAATTGTTAATAATAAACCAATCATATAAACTTTAACCAATTTCATATCTACTTTCGCATTGGTAAATTTATAATTAATGAAGTATTGTATAAAAATACTTAGATATACCAAGGCTGACATTAAAACAAATGGAAGAAATGTTTGTTGAAAATCGCTATTTATAGCTTTAGACAATATAACGATTAAATACATATCTATAAACACAAAGATGTATTGATACCATTTTTGATTGAAGAACCTATTAACTAAAAGTGTACGGTAAACCCATATAGAGAAAAAGACGAGAAAAAGCATGAAGCTTTTTCCTAGTTCTTCTAAAGACATTAAATTATGTGAAATGCCTTCTGCAGTCTGATTAATAGTAGATAAAATATAAACAAATATTAAATCGAAAAATAATTCTGTCATGCTGACTTCTCTTTTCTTCATTTTTCCACTCCTAAACCTGGTCTTTTAATTATTTAGGTAAAATTTCCTTCAGTTTATCTGTTTGATCATCTATAGCTTGTGGTCCATTACCAGTTAATAATTTTCTGGTTTTATCATATACAACAAGCGATTTTGTAAAGTTTTTTGTTGTTTTAACATTGAAATTATAGGAAATTAACTTTTTATCTACGTAATAGTGTAACCGCGTCTTTTTATTTTTTATTTTAGGGTACCCAGATATTAACATGAACAACTCACCTATTTTAGGTACTGTAGTTATATGGGCGCCTTCGTATAATGATTTGTCATAATTATACGGTTTACCTTTATCATCAATTCTGAGTCTAGCAGACGTTAAAGCAATGGGCGCATGACATATTAAAGAAGTGATGACTTTTTGTTCTGACAATTGATTTAACACTTCGCCTAATTCTGGGTTATCTAAGAAATCTACCATAGGCGCATGCCCTCCAGGTAGGTGCACGAATGATAAATTTTCAAAACTAAAATCATTGTTATTATCAGCATTGTTTTCCAATAATTCTTTTAAAGAATAAAATTTCTTTTCTTCTAAGTCATCCATTTTTCTAACAATCTGTTTTCTAAATTCTTTCGTCTCTTCATCTGTGTTACTCAAATTTTGCGATACAGGCAGTTTTCCAAGTAAATCGTATAAAGTGTTTAATTCCTTTTCTCTGCGGTCGACAAGTTTGGTATTCTTTTGACGATAATTAGTGGGATCTTTATAAAATTTTTCTTTCACAGACGCAATGCCTAGCTTTTCTCCAGCTTGCATACTTAAAGATTCCCCATTAATATCTAATGTCGGTTTTTCGCCATTTGGCGTAGCGAAAATAAATTCATAATCGTCTTTAAAAGTGTCCAATATTTTTCCCATTTCAACTAAAAAGAATCCTGTGTCTATTTTTTGTTTAGTGGGATTATTTAATGGTAGTTCATTTGCTGATGATATAATTATTAAAGCTTGTTTTTTCATAGTATACCTCGATTCTCTTATTCGTTTTCCAATAATTTGAATTTTTCTTCTAATACTTTAAGACCTTCATCTATAAGTCTTTTTTGTTCTATTAAATTTTTTTGATGTTCTAAAAATATGTCTTTTCGTTTCATTTTGGTAGAACTTCCTTGATGATACAATTCAGCAATTTCTTTTAACTTTGATACAGGCATATGTGTCTGACGCATACATTTTATAAATTCAATCCAATATAGGTCTTCTACTGAAAAATCTCTATAGCCATTCTTATTTCTGGTAACAAATGGAAAAAGCCCTGCTTTGTCATAGTATCGAATAGTATGTTCACTGATGCCTAAATTATCGGCTACTTGCTTTACTTGCATAATTTACCTCCTAAAAAAGGTGACTTTATAAAGTCACCTTTTTGGTCTATTTAATAAGTTGAACTAGTAAATCTTCATAGTCATTATGGATAATAGCTTCAAACCCAAATGTTGATACCATATCACTCTTTAATGACTCCACAGTGTTATAACCAATGAGTTCAGGATCATCTATTTTTAAACCAATTCGTTTAATGTCATTATGGAATAAATTATTTTGATGAGATAGCTCAATTATTTCTTCAGCTAAAGATTTAACGTAATTATTACTTGGCAAAGATACGTTCTTATCATCTATGACCTTTTCTTCCGTAATAATCTTAATATCTGTTTCATTTTCTTTAAATATTGCTAAAAAGTAATACATATCAAAATGACCTCCTTATTCTTTAAAGTTAACTAGCGTGTCGTATAACCGCCATTTGCAAATAATGTTTGTCCATTTATCCACCAACCATCTAAAGTTAAGAAAGTAATAATTGGCGCGATGTCTTCTATATTTGTAAGTTGATTATGAAGTGCTTGGGATTTATGGAATGCCACAGCATCTTCGCCTTCTTGAGGATAGAAGAAAGGTGTGTCCATTGGTCCAGGTGCCACCGCATTAACAGAAATGCCTCTATCCATAAACTCTGATGATGCTGCGCGTGTATAATGCTCGACAGGCGCTTTTCCTCCAGCGTAAGTTGAATAAAATCCTGTATAAGCAGCAAGTAATGCAGTGGCTAGAGTGATAATCTTACCATTATCATTCATAGACTTTTCAGCATATTTAATAAAGAAATAAGCTGACTTTGCATTGATATCTGCCATACTATCGAACTCTTCTTCAGTCGTTTCTGAAATAGGTTTTTTAAGTACTTTTCCTACTGTATTTATTGCGATATCAACTTTTCCAAACGTCTCCTCAGCATGTTGGAATAAAGCTTGGACATTACTAACCTTAGTTAAATCACCAGAAAATAATGTACCTTGTCCACCTAGTTCTTCAGCTTTTGAAAGTGTAGCTTTAGCATCATCTAAAGACTTTTCATTATGATAATGGATTACTAATTTAGCCCCATCTTTAGCGTAAGTAGTACTTAATAAGCCACCAAGGTTCTTAGCACCACCAGCAATAACTACAACTTTGTCTTGTAAACTATCAAATTTACCCATATTATATAACCTCCTTTGAATATATTTCAATCATAAACCTTAGACTGCGATATCAAGCAAGTGTTTGTTGGAAAATTCTAATCACTTTTTTAGTGGTATCTTTTTGTGTCATTAGAGCCTATCCTAAGCGAACAATAAAAAATCCTTTGTAAAATCCAGTTTCTATTTGTACGATTAGGACGTATGAGAATGAGTGTTTAATAGAACCCTTATTGAAAAAGAAGTCCCTTTTTATAAATTTTATTAATATAGTAGAGTATAGAATTCGAAATAATAAAGGAGCGAGATAAATGAATGCTGTAGATCATACAATTCAAAAAATAGTAGAAGAAATAAGTGGATTGCCCGGAGTTGTAGGAGTTGTGTTAGGTGGTTCTCGAGCAAAAGGTAATCATAGACCGGATTCTGATATAGATATAGGCATCTATTATGATGAAACACAAGGATTTAATACAGACAATATTGAAAAAGCAGCATTAAAAATTAACGATGAGAAAAAAGATGACTTAATTACATCCTTAGGAGATTGGGGAGAATGGATCAACGGCGGTGGATGGCTGCTTGTGAATGGTTATCATGTAGACTTAATTTTCCGTGATATTAAAAAAGTGAATGAAGTAATAAAAGATTGTTTGTCAGGTAAAGTAACTATTCATTATCAAACCGGTCATCCTCATGGTTTTTTGAACGTTATGTATATGGGCGAGTTAAATATTTGTAAAATTTTAGCTGATCCACAAAATAAATTAAGCGAGCTTAAAAATAAGACTTTTCCGTACCCTCCTAAAGTTAAACAATCAATAACTCAATTCTTTGCTTTTGAAGCTTCATTTTCCTTTATGTTTATCGAAGACAACATTAATAAGAATGATATTTCGTATATAATGGGGCATTTATTTCGATGTATTTCTTGCTTAAATCAAGTTATTTTTGCGAAAAATGAAATTTATTGTATTAATGAAAAGAAATCTGTAGCTATGATCAATGAATTCCCAATAAAACCTAAAAATTATAAAAATCGAATCGATAATATTGTGTCTTCTCTTTCAATGGATGAATATAAAACGAAGCAATCTATTGAAGAATTAAGAAAAATAATTGAAGAAACCAATAGATTATAACCAATCGTTTTTGACACAAAACCTCTTAACTTAATATTAAGAGGTTTTTCTTGGATATTTAAGTCTATAAACTTGTGTTATAATCAATGTATCATAAATATCAAAAATCATGAGTTTTTAGACGATGAGAGACGCGTTTATTTGCATCGAGAATTAGATTTCGTTAATAAGTGCCCATAAAACGATTAAAAGAGGTGGTATTGAAATGGCTAAAATTGGTTATGCACGTGTATCAACACAAGATCAAAGTCTTGATGGACAGATTGATACACTTGAGGAATATGGTTGTGAACGTATCTTTAGCGAGAAAGCGAGCGGTCGCAAAACGAAAAGAACAGAACTTGATAAGTGTTTAGATTATTTACGCGAAGGAGATATCCTAGTTATCTATAAACTAGATCGTCTTGGACGTACAACAAAACAGTTAATTGAGCTATCGCAATGGTTGGATGATAATAGCATTGATTTACATATTATAGATATGAACGTATCGACTAAAGATGCGATGGGCAAGATGTTCTTTACCATGATGAGTGCATTCGCTGAACTTGAAGCTAACTTATTAAGTGAACGAACAAAAAAAGGATTAGAAGCAGCACGAGCAAGAGGGCGAAAAGGCGGCAGACCTTCATTGCCTGACCATAAGAAAAGAGAAATTAAATTTCTATACGATGAACAAAAACTTACAGGCGAAGAGATTGCTAAACAAACAGGTGTTAGTCGCTCTACAGTATATAGAGTGCTTAAGAATTAAACTTGGTAAAAAATATATTACTTAAGACTCTTAAAAGTTTTTTAAGAGTCTTAAGTAATTCGTAGGCATATAGATTTTAATAACACTGTATTTACAAAATTAAGTCTATAATGTTTTTGACAATGATTAAACTAACTATAATCACAATAATACTTGAAAATTTGTTTAATAATATTATGTACTTTCCAGTTTTATCTATAGATCCTAGTAATTTCCCAAGTATTGCTAATAAAATAAACCATAGCCAAGAAACTACAATAGTAGAAGTACTAAACAATAACTTATCTGTTCCAGAATAAACTGAAGCGCTTGTTCCAATAACACCAACCGTATCCATAATAGCATGTGGGTTCAATAGTGAGACAGATAAAGCAAAACCTATTTGCTTTTTTGCGCTCATAGAATCATAATTTTCTAAGTTATTCGGCTTTTCCTTCCACAGTGACCAAGCCATATATAGTAGAAATATAAGGCCAATGATATAGACTATTAACTGTAAAGTAGGTAGGGACATCAGTATTAATGAAACCCCTAATATTGCAAGAACTATTAAAAATGTATCACAAAGACCTGCTGTTATTATTACAGGCAAAGCACTTATGATTTTTTTTTGATTCGCTCCTTGATTAAATACAAATACATTTTGTGCACCTAAAGGTAGAATAAGTCCTAATGCTAATAAAAATCCATGAATTATAGGTTGTAACATAATTAGCTCTCTTTCGTTTTATGATTTGGTGTACAAATATCTTTTACTACGCTATAAAACCCTGGTAGTGTAGTTTTGAAAAAACCCGTACAATGGTGTGCTTCTCTATACTTTTTGTCATTCATCAAAATAATATGTGCTTTTTTCAAATTATAGTGAGGAATAGCTGGGAACAAATGATGAACTAAATGATAATTATCATGATGTGGATGAAACAAATAAATCGTCCAAGGCATGCCAAATGTATTTCTACTAGCTGTTAACTCAGAATCATTATTTAAACCAGAATGCTCAGCCATTTCCGCCCAATAACGTATAATTTGAAAAGTTGTTAGAAGTGGTATAAACCAGAAAATTATAAGATATAGCCAAAAATTAAAAACTATAGAAACAATGATTACAGTTAACCATAAAATATTTCTAGTCCACAATTCTGCTTTTGGTATATCTTTATTATAAAGGTTAGCTGATACAGTACCTAATATGTATTTAGGTACATGGAATAAAAATAACACTTTTATAATATGATTTTTTATGAATTTATTTGTACTTTCTTGGGGCTTGTCTAATCCAACAAATCTATATCTTTTAGTATCGGGGTCATTTTCTTCGTCCCATAAGTTTCTATGATGCTGAAAATGCGAATTACAATATGCAGTGAAGCTTGTGAATATTGGAAAAGCTACAAAAACACATGTAATCCATTTATTATAAAATTTATTAGTAAACAATGATTGATGGCATGCCTCATGCATTAGGTTATCAAAAGCTCTCATACGACTACCAATTAAAATTATACTAAGTATATAAATAAAAATACTTCCTGTATATATACTTAAGTAAACACTTCCTAAAATTACCAACCAATCTAAAATCAGATAAATAATATTATGATAATTATCTTTCTTCATCAATGGTCTTAATTCTTTTTTTATTTTCTTAGGAAAAACTGCTTTTTCTAATTTTTTTGCCATTACTACTCCCTCCTTAACTTGTATGTTATAATAATTAGAAAATTTAAAAACCTACCAGATTTTTAAAAAAATCCCAACCAGATTTATAGGAGTAATTATGAGTAAATTTCATTATAAAAATATAATTGATGATTTAATTAATAAGATAAACAATGGAGTATTAAAGCCAGGAGATAAATTGCCATCTCAACGAGAAATTTCAAAACATTATAATGTAAACAGGTCAACTGTAGTACAAGCTTTAGACATTTTAAAAAGTCATGGAGTACTAGATTCTATAGAAAAACAGGGAGTGTATGTATCCCCATATAAGTGGAACGCCTACATCACAAGCAATATTCAATGGCAAGACTATATAGGGAATAGTGTGTCTAAAAACAATCAGTATTATATTCAAAGGATTAATGACTTAGAATTTGATTCCAATATTGTACGTTTAGGTACTGGGGAATTGGCACCTGATCTTATTCCTAATGATTTATTTAAAGAGATTATAGTTAATGATATAGACAAACCACTATATACAAATTATGAAGAACCAAAAGGTAAAGTGGATCTTAGAGTTGAAATTGTTAAATATATGAAAAAAAGAGGTGTGAATTGTGACTTAAATAACATATGTATAACCTCAGGAGCCCTACAGGGGTTAAAGTTGATAGCCGATGGTTTGTTGATTCCACAATCAAAAATCATTATTGAAACACCATCTTATATTAATTCAGTACGGACATGGCATAATATTAGTTCTCCAATTGTTCCTTTAACTATTAATTATATAAAACAAAATATCAATAATATATTCAAAGCGAGCAGTAACTACAAAAATAGTATATTTTATTGTATCCCAACATTACATAATCCTACTCAAAATACATATACAAAAGATGAAAAACAAAAAATTATAGATCAATGTCACAACAATGGTATACCTATCGTAGAAGATGATATATATGCAGATTTATGGTTTGATTCGGAAAGGCATGCACCGATGAAATCTTTAAAAAATAGTAATAATGTTTTGTATCTCGGTAGTTTATCTAAAACGGTAAGTCCAGGTTTACGCATAGGATGGATAGTAGCAGATAAAAATGTAATTCGTCATTTATCTGATTTAAAAATGCAAAATGATTATGGAGCTAGTTCTATATCTCAGCATATTGCTAAAGAATGGTTAAGTACCTATCATGAACAACATATTAAAGAACTAAAAATTAAGTTAGAAAAGAAAAAGAATGTATTTTTAAAATCTTTAAAGAACCATTTATCCGAATACGGGGAGTGGAACTACCCCCATGGATCATTCTATATTTGGTTTAAGCTAACTATTTCAGTCAATGTTAAAACTATATTTAATGAAGCAATCAAAGAAAACATCCTTATTCAACCAGGAGAAATTTATGATAGTAAATCCACAAGTTATATCCGTTTTTCATACTCTTATATTAATGAAGATGAAATTGATAGAAGTCTAAAAAAATTAAGTAGTATTATTGAAAGAATAAGATAAAAAAGAGTGTATAGTTTAATTAAACCATACACTCTTTTTTCTAAGTTGAAATATACTCTAAACGTCTATTTAGCGTGTACTTATATGTCTCTGAGTCGTTCTCTATTTATATCAATCTACTAGTCAATATAAAAACATATCAATATTCCTGAAAGAGATTATATAAAGTTCGGTTCAATTTTTCTTCTTTAAAAAATTAACTAATTTTCATTATTAATTAATTTCAAATATTCATCTCCCCATTCACAAATACCATAGACCACATTGTCGAGAGACAAACCAACACTAGTTAATCGATATTCAACTTTTGGAGGGACTACTGGATATATAGTTCTTTTTATTATCATATCCTTTTCAAGCTCCCTTAATTGTCTAATTAACATTCTTTGATTAATATCTGGTAATTTTTTTTCTAATTCACTCAACCTAAGTACTTCTGATTGTAATAAATGATAAATAATAGGGATTTTCCATCTACCACCAATTACTGATAAAGCTAAATCTTTAGAAGTGTAAAATAATTTATTATTATATTCTATTAACAATTTCTTCTCCTCAGTGACGTATTTGTCAGTATTGTATTTCCGAAGTTATTATAGCATAATGAATATATAATATATAGGAGGTAATAACATATGGAATTACAATTAGCGATTGATTTATTAAATAAAGAGGATGCTACAGAATTAGCAAATAAAGTTAAAGATTATGTAGATATCGTAGAAATTGGAACACCAATTGTTATAAATGAAGGATTACCAGCTGTACAACATTTAAATGATAATATTGATGGTGTAAAAGTATTAGCAGATTTAAAAATTATGGATGCTGCCGATTACGAAGTAAGCCAAGCAGTTAAATTTGGTGCAGACGTAGTAACAATTTTAGGCGTTGCAGAAGATGCATCAATTAAAGCTGCAGTTGATGAAGCACATAAACATGGCAAACAATTATTAGTAGATATGATTGCAGTACAAGATTTAGAAAAACGTGCGAAAGATTTAGATGATTTAGGCGCAGATTATATCGCTGTTCATACTGGTTATGACTTACAAGCTGAAGGTCAATCTCCTTTAGAAAGTTTACGTAAAGTTAAATCTGTAATTAGTAATTCTAAAGTAGCAGTTGCAGGTGGTATTAAACCAGATACAATTAAAGATATTGTTGCAGAAAATCCTGATTTAATTATTGTTGGTGGCGGCATTGCAAATGCTGATGATCCTGTAGAAGCTGCTAAACAATGTAGAGCTGCGATTGAAGGAAAATAATGATGACAGAAATCACAAATTATCGTTTAATACTAGATGAAATAGACAACACATTATCACATGTGAAAGACAGTGAAGCCGAAACGTTTTTAAAGCAAATTATTAAAGCAGAGCAAGTTTTTGTATCTGGAAAAGGACGTTCGGGTTTTGTAGCAAATAGTTTTGCGATGAGATTGAATCAGCTTGGGAAGGGTGCACATGTAGTTGGCGAGTCCACTACACCTTCCATTACAGAAAAAGATTTGTTTGTTATCCTTTCTGGCTCAGGTTCGACAGAGCATTTAAGATTATTAGCAGATAAAGCTAAAGCTGTAGGTGCAGAAGTTGTATTATTGTCAACAAATCCAACGTCAAAGATTGGTGAACTTGCAAATGCAGTGATTGAATTACCGGCGGGAACGAAATATGATGCTGAAGGTTCAGCACAACCTCTAGGTAGCTTATTTGAACAAGCATCACAAGTGTTTTTAGATAGTATTGTTTTAGATTTAATGACTGAGATAAACGTTGATGAAGAAACAATGCAGCAAAATCATGCTAATCTGGAATAAAACCTACAAAAGATAATTCACTTTAATACTCCACATTTATTTGTGGAGTATTTTTAATTTAAAGAAACGCCTTGAGATATTTCCTAGTAGTTATAAAAATTAATTAGTATTGAATATCACTACTACATTTTTGAAAAGTGATGTAGATTTATAGCCATAATTTTTAGATTTACATTGACGATACTGCATCAAAAGAAAAAGTCAATCTACTTTTTCTAGGTTGACTTTTATTTTTATATCTAAAGGCACACTTACACACCTAAAAAACGTCGTGCTAAAAACAAATTTACATATGGTAATCCAATATCCTTATTATACATTTTAACAGTTGGTTTAAAGGAAACTTTAAAAATATATAATTTTTAACCTATTCAATTACATTTGTTTCTTAAAACGCATATATGATCCAGAATAGAAAAGAGTTGCAGGAAAGATTAAAGATTGCTTAAGAATCAGCAAGTTTTGGCGTTAGAGAGTAATAAAAAAGATTCAAAAATCAATTAGAGGAAGAGAGGCTGCTTAATTATTCCTTTGATACACCTACTAATGATAGATAAAAAGTGGATGTGTAAGAAGCATCATATACTACAGACGCTGTAAATATTAATCAACATCAGGAAGAAAAAAGGGTGAATAAACACAACTGAAAAAGGCTTTTGGAGTCGTTTGTTAGTAACTAATTGTAATTAAAAAGGTGCGACAAGCTCATAAACTTGTCGTACCTTTTTATGTGAATCGTACTTCTGATACTCATCAATTTAATTTTAAATTTAAGTTCATTTATCAATAAAATTGGGTATTATTTATTAAGAGACGTGGAACTCTTGCCACACTTATATCAAATTAATTTAATTGTAATGAGCAATTTAGCTTATTATGAAAAAGATGAGCTGAGGCAAGCATGTACCTGCTCGTTTTAAAATTGGAGGCTAAATTTACGAAAAAATTCTATTAACAGGTGCTTCAGCATATATAGAAAATAAGTCTAATGAACAAAATGTTACATGGAAATCTTCAGATTTATTTGATTTAAATGAGATAACAGAAGTAATGAAAAACGTAGATATCGCTATATATCTTGTTCATTCGATCATACCTTCATCTAAGTTAACACAAGCAAGTTTTGAAGATATAGATGAAATATTAGCAGATAATTTTGCTAAAGCATCAAGGTTTTAATAAAGTTAAACATATCATATTTATGAGTGACCTAATTCCAAATACGAATGAATTACCACCATGTTTAAGAAGTCGCTTAGAGTGTAAAGACATTTTAGGAGCATATGGTGTGCCAGTAACTACGTTGAGAGCTGGACTAATTATAAGTGCTAAGGGAAGTTCTTATCCAATACTAAAAAATTGGTATCCAATGCTCGTTTTTATATAGTTAATATGAAATTTATATTCGTAGATTGTTGAATATAAATTGTTTTATGCTATGTTTAATTTCCTACTACTATTTCCTAAAAAAGAAAAGGAGCTAAATATGATTAATATTATATCAGCGATAGGATCGCTTGGAACATTTATTATGGCGTTATTTTATTTTGTATCAGTATCAGTTCAACTTTACCAAATGAAAATAAGTTTTATTCCTGCATTAGGATTTAATCAGATTTTATTAATTAGAGATAAAGACCAAAAATTAATTTTAAAAAACACCACTTCCAATGTGGAAGAAAATGAAGATTATTTGAAATTATATAATTTAGGAGGCGGTGCAGCAAAAAAAATCACCATTGAAGTTTTATTAGGTGAAGATAAAGTTATTCAAAAAAAGTATGTTAATATGTTACCTAGTAAAGAAGGTTATATGTTACCTATAAATAAGACAGTATTTGATGAATTAGAAGATACTATAAAAAATAACGGTTACGAATCCAATATGAATATTAAGTTATCCTATTATCATAATGTGAGTAGAAAAAAACAAGAAATATTTTTAAAAGGGCATATAGATGAATTCAATAACTACGAAGATAAGAACATTTATGAATTACAGTTTATTTAAAGTAATAAAATGAATGAAAAATAAGATAGTTAATAGTAAGGTCTTTCTTTAACAAAATGCTTTTTAATCATAAAATATGATAATGATTCTTATAATAATCGTATTTTTTATATCATCTCATTAGTTGATACTTTGCTTGTTCAGTTAACACTAACAAAAAAAAATAGAGTTCAGCTTGTTTTAAATATTGATTATGAGTTAATTATTTTATAAAAATACTAATCTACATTTTCATGATTAATTCATAAAATAACTAGCCTAGAATTACAAAGAGTGTAAATTTATGTCTATAATTAAAATTCTAGTTAGAAAAATCGTTCTTTATTAAAACAACATTTCATTTTGAAACGATTAATAGACTCCTTATGCATAAAGGAGTCTATTTTGTACTTCTGATAATCATCGATTATGTTAATAAATTAATAGTAAAATCAGTTTTATTTTAAATTTAAGTTAATTTATCAATAAAATTGGGTATAATTTTATTAAGAGACATAGGGCTCTTGCCATACTTATATTAAATTAATTTAATTGTAATGAGCAATTTAGCTTATTATGTAAAAGATGAGCTGAGGTAAGCATGTGCCTGCTCATCTTTTTAAAATTGGAGGCTAAATTTATGAAAAAAATTCTATTAACGGGTGCTTCAGGATATATAGGTAGCCATTTAATGAATAAATTAAAAGAAAATTATGAAATTATTGCTGTTTCTAGAAATATAGAAAATAAATCTAATGAACAAAATGTTACGTGGAAATCTGCAGATTTATTTGATTTAAATGAGATAACAGAAGTAATGAAAAATGTAGATATTGCTATATATCTCGTTCATTCGATGATGCCTTCGGCTAGGTTAACACAAGCAAGTTTTGAAGATATGGATGCAATATTAGCAGATAATTTTGCTAAAGCATCAAGTTTTAATAAAGTTAAACATATCGTATTTATGAGTGGATTAATTCCTAATACGAATGAATTATCTCCACATTTAAGAAGCCGTTTAGAGTGTGAACGTATTTTAGGAGCATATGGTGTGCCAGTAACTACATTGAGAGCGGGACTAATTATAGGTGCTAAGGGAAGTTCTTATCCAATACTTAAAAAATTGGTAGAACGTTTACCTGGTTTACTTCTACCTAAATGGGCATATAATACGACGTTGCCAGTCGCTATTGATGATGTCATTAATGGTTTGTATAAAATTGTAGAGCGTGATCCACAAGAGAATGAATCGATTGATATCGGCGGACCAAGTCATATGACATATAAAGACTTGTTCAATCAAACGGCACAGGTGTTAGACAAAAGCTTACCTACGCTGGATTTACCGATTATTCCAATTTGGTTAAGTAAATATTGGGTGAAACTAATTTCTGGTGTGCCGAAAGAAATGGTATATCCGTTAATGGACAGCTTAATACATGATATGATTAGAGATAATAAAAATATTGTGGAAGATATTTCTATTGGCAAAATTGATTATAAAGAAAGTGTACGTAACGCTTTAGAGGAAGAAGCTGTTACACAAAAGAAAAGTAAAAAAACAAGCAAGAGTGCTATCAAAGATGTTCGAGCAATTTCAAGAGTAACCTTGCCTATAGATATGACCATGAGTCAATTGGTAGAATTATATGCTAGTTTCTTAAATGAAATTACACTAAATGTTATTAATAGTAATTTCGATGAGGAGAATTTTACAATAACCGTACCATTTTTAAATAAGAAATTACTTTTATTAAGAAAAGACAGGGTTGCATCTAATGAAGAGAGTATTTTATATCGTATTGTCGGCGGAGATTTTGCTTTAGATTCAAATGGTGGTAACGCGAGATTAGAGTTTAGAAGGTTACCTTATAGTGATGAATGTATTATAGCATTACAGGAATATGAACCGACGCTACCTTGGTGGTTTTACAAGTATACGCAAGCTAAAATTCATAAAAGTGTGATGAATCTTTTCAAATTGAAGTTGAAAACTAAAAAAAGTACTGAAAAGGGAGGGTTTAACATGAAAAAATTCATCTTACCAGTCGTTATTGTAGGTGTGATTGTATTAAAAATATATGGATTAAAAAAATATCTAGCTAAAAATAATAATATGTCGAATGCTGAATTATAGCAGATAGATGTAATTAAATTCATATATATAAAAGAGGGGTTAACAATTGAAAGCTAATGATATAGTAAAATCAATTATAAAAGTTAAAATGCCGATTATAGGTGGGAAACTTATAGGAAAATTTGCAGTTAAAAACGCGCGCAAAGACTATAAGAAGAATATAAAACCACCTTTTTCACCGCCAGGCTATATATTTCCTATTGTGTGGCCAATACTTTATACAACAATGGGTGTAGCTTATGCAATCGTTACTAATAAATCAAATAACAAGAATTTAAAAGTTATATATTATACGCAATTAGGTCTAAACTATTTATGGTCGATATTGTATTTTAAATACAAGTTAAGATTTAGTGCTTTGATAGAGAGTTTTGTGTTACTTGGGGCGGTAATAACTACAACAGTAAAATTTTTCAACACGAAGAAAATTGCTGGAATAATATTGGTGCCATACATGCTTTGGAGTGCGTTCGCAACGTATTTAACTGTAGGGAACTGGTTATTGAATAAAGAGAATCCAAGCTATACAGAAAAAAACGGGAAATGAATCAATGAAAAAGATAATATATTATGGACTTTACTGGTTTATAGTTCAAATGATTATTGCACAGCTTGGTACGCGGATTAGCCATAAATGTTTAAAAAAAGATAATATATACTTTAGAAGTTGGAATTTTGAAAAAGAAGGTCAATTATGGCAAAAATTGGTTAAAGTTCAATATTGGAAAAATCAATTACCAGATGGTCAACGTATTAATTCAAATATTATTAGTAAAGCTGCTTTTGATACATCAAGTAATATGCATGAAGTAAGTCAGTTTATATTAGAAACGAGACGTGCGGAGCTTGTCCATTTGTTTTCAATATTGCCTGTTATCGCTTTTTTAAATTCGTCAAGAAGCATTAAAATTATTAATCTAATCTATGTCATTATAGCTAATGTACCGTGTATAATTGTGCAACGCTATAATCGACCTAAATTAGTACGTATATATTCGAAAATGCTAAAAAGAAAAGGTGATTAGATGAGAAAGAAGCAAGTAGTTGTCATTGGAGGGGGGCTAGGCGGCATTGCCAGTGCAATCCGCATGGCTCAAGCAGGTTATAATGTGAATTTGTATGAACAAAACAATCACATTGGTGGAAAAGTGAATAGATTAGAGGTAGAAGATTTTGGTTTTGATCTTGGCCCTTCTATCTTAACTATGCCTAAAATATTTCAAAGATTATTCCAGAAATGTGGTAAAAGGCTAGAAGATTATGTGCATATACGTAAATTAGATTTGCAGATAAGAAATGTCTATCCTGATGGTGAAATTGTAGATTTATATGAGTCTATGCAAGATACTTTGATAAATAATAGTGTAGTAACAGATAAAGATATAAAGCAACTCACTACATTCTTTAAATATGCGCAACAGATACATAAAGCTGCTGAAAGTAGTTATTTTGATAAAGGCTTAGACACAATGTCTGAAATCATTCGTTATCATGGGCCATTTTCAGCATTAAAAAAATATGATTACTTCCATACCATGCAACAAGCAATTGATAAAAGAGTAAACAATCCATATTTAAGAAAAATGCTAGGATATTTTATCAAGTATGTAGGTTCATCCTCTTATGACGCACCGGCTGTATTGAGTTTGCTGCCTCAAATGCAACATGATGAAGGATTATGGTATGTAGATGGAGGGATTCATAAATTAGCTGAGGCTATGGAGAAATTAGCGAGAGAATTAGGCGTAGATATCCATTTTGACGCATGTGTGAAACGTATAAATTATAATAGTGAAAATGAAGTTATTGGGATAACATTAGCAAATAATAAAGATATATATGCAGATTATATTATATCTAATATGGAAGTAATTCCTGTTTATAGAAATTTATTGAATTTTGATGAAAATAAAATAAATAAATTAGAGCGCAAGTTTGAACCAGCTAGTTCAGGTTACGTAATGCATCTAGGTGTTGATAAAATCTATCCAGAACTTAGTCATCATAATTTTTTCTTCTCTAATAATTCTAAAAAAAATTATAAAGAAGTCTTTCATCAATATGTCTTACCTCAAGATCCTACAATTTATGTGGTCAATACAAATAAAACAGATGACTCACAAGCGCCTGAGGGGCATGAAAATATAAAAATCCTGCCACATATACCTTATATTCAAGGACAGCCATTTAGCGAAGAGGCGTACCTTCAATTCCGAGAATGTATATTGGATAAATTAGAAAATATGGGATTAAAGGATTTGAGACAGCACATCGTATATGAGGATGTATGGACACCACATGACATAGAAAACACATATAATTCTAATAAAGGGGCTATTTATGGCGTAGTGTCGAGTAAAAAAAAGAATAAAGGATTTAAATTCCCTAAAAAAAGTCAATATTACAAAAATTTATATTTTGTAGGTGGCTCTGTAAATCCTGGGGCTGGCATGCCAATGGTCACTTTAAGTGGAATGCAAGTAGCAGAAGCTATTATCGCAGAAGAAAGTAGTTGATATCAGATGATACCATATATAATAGCTATAGCATTTACTTTATTTTCCATGATAAGTGGAAAGTATATGTACATGCGTCGAGCTACGATTAGTCGAAAAAGGAGTGAAAATAAGAAAGACGTCAGTATTATTATTCCTGCTAGAAATGAAGCGAAAAATTTACCTAAATTACTTAACAGTATTGCTAAAGACTCACAAATAGAAGTAATAGTCATGGATGATGATTCAACAGACAACACACCGGCAATTGCAAAACATTACGACGCAAAAGTACATACTGTTAATAACGATATGACATGGAAAGGGAAATCACATGCATGCTGGGAAGGAAGTCAGTATGCAACAAACGATTTATTGATGTTTATTGACGCTGATGTGCAATTTACAAGTGATGATAGTATATGGCGTATATTGTATCAATATAGCTTACAAGGAAATAAAGGTTTACTTTCTATACAGCCTTTCCATAAGATAAAACATTTATATGAAAATTGTTCTGCTATATTTAATTTAATGACGGTTGTAGGAATGAACAAATTTTCAATAAATAGGTCATTAAATGAGAGGCAAAGTGCATTCGGTCCATTAATTTTAACGAACAAGCGAGATTATGAACTGACACATGGCCATTTAAATGCTAAAGATAAAGTGATTGAAGGTTTTGCCTTAAGCAATGTATATCATAATCATGATTTACCTGTTGATTTATGTGAAGGGCAAGGCGTGGTAAATTTTAGGATGTATCCTCAGGGCTTTAGAGCGCTACTAGAAGGTTGGAGTAAACACTTTGCACTTGGTTCTAAAGCGACCAAAAGAGCCACACTTAGTTTAATTGTTTTATGGTTATTAGGATCTAGTATATCTACCTTGAGTATTCTATTTTCACTCAAACTAGGTATCTTATATTTAATTTTAGCAGTTACTATTTATTTTATTTATGCGCTGCAATTCCACAAATTTATTCGAAGAACGGGCGATTTTAATTTCATTGCAAGTATTTGCCACCCATGGCTATTTATCTGCTTTATTGGGATATTTTTTAAATCGTGGTTAGATATCAATGTGTTTAAACGCGTGCATTGGAAAGGCCGAAATATAGATTTATAGATTACGATTCACATGAATATAAAGACAATGTCAGGGTGTTTTCGAGGAGGCCAATTAATGAATCAATTAGAGAAAGATTATAAACACTGCCACAATATTATGAAGATCCATTCAAAAACATTCTCATATGTCTTTGACTTTTTAGAGCTTAAAAAGAAAAAAGCAGTATGGGCTATCTACGCAGTTTGTCGAATTATCGATGATAGTATAGATAAATATAATGATCTTGGACAATTAGAAAAAATAGCCAGTGATTTAGATGCTATTTATGGTAATCATGCTCAAAACTATCAAAGTGACGCAGCCATTATGAATGCATTTAATAACACTTTGAATACATACGCAATTCCGCACAAACCATTACGTAAGTTGATTCAATATGTAAAAGAAGATCTTAATTTAAAAACGGTACAAACAGACGCTGTTTTATATGATTATTGCTATGGTGTTGCAGGAACTGTTGGTGAATTATTAACACCTATATTAGCATCCCAAAGCGAAGACAATACTGACCAAGCTGAAGTTACTGGCATCGCTTTAGGTAAAGCACTACAAATAACTAATATTTTAAGAGATGTGGGCGAAGATTTTCAAAATGGTAGAGTTTATCTCAGCCAAGAAAAGCTAGCTGAATATAAGATAGACTTACAAGCTGTATATAATGATGGGGTTACCCAAAATTATATAGACTTATGGGAAAACTATGCTAATGAGGCAATTCAACTATACAATGTAGCATTAAATGGAGTTGAATACTTTGATGAAGAAGTGCGTTATATTGTTGAATTAGCGGCATATGCCTATCTTGAAATTCTTGAAGAAGTGAGAAAGTCGGGCTATACACTGTATAAAAAAGTATATGTAAGTAAACTTAGAAAACTGAAAATTTATCGCGAAATCATTACGAAATATAATAGGAGTGAAACATTATGAAGATTGCAGTCATTGGTGGTGGTGTTTCGGGTTTAGCTGCAGCTTCAAGGTTGTCAGCAAATGGACATCAAGTAGATATTTATGAAAAGAATAAGCAGATAGGTGGTAGAATGAATCAAATTAAACAAGACGGGTTTACATTTGATATGGGTCCAACAATAGTAATGATGCCTGAAGTCTATCGTGATGTTTTTAATTACGCACAAAAGAATATGAATAATTACTTGGAGATTAAACAATTATCTCACATATATGATGTGTACTTTAGTGAGTCTGACCAAATTCGTGTGCCTACAGATCTTGCGCAATTAAGAGATATGCTTGAAGCTATTGAGCCTAACTCCACACATGGTTTTATGTCATTTTTAACTGATATATACGAAAGATATGAAATTGCACGCAAACATTTTTTAGAGCGAACGTTTAGAAAACCTACTGATTTTTATAATCCTTTTACTTTATATCAAGGTATGAAATTAAAAACATTTGATAAAGCAGATAACTTAATTGAAAAATATGTTGATAATGAGAAAATTCAAAAAATATTAGCGTTCCAAACATTGTATATAGGCATTGACCCCAAACGAAGTCCTTCACTATATTCTATTATACCAATGATTGAATTAATGTTTGGCGTACATTTTATTAAAGGTGGTATGTATAGCTTCGTCAATGCGCTTCAAACATTAAATGAGGAACTAGGCACTCAAATTTATACAGATGCGAGTGTTGAAGAGATTATCATTGATACACGTTTTAAGCGTGCTGAAGGTCTGAAAATAAATGGCCGTATTGAGAAGTATGACAAAATATTATGTACTGCAGACTTCCCATATGCAGCCTCATCTTTAATTAAAGATGAACAACAGCCTAAAAAATATACAAAACAAAAAGTTGATAATATGGACTATTCTTGTTCTGCCTTTTTGATGTATCTGGGTGTAGATAAAGATTTATCTGAAGAAATTTTATTACATAATGTTATATTTTCAAAGGATTTTGATAATAACATTAACGAAATCTTTACTGGGGAAATATCTGAAGATCCTTCCATATATGTCTATGCACCAAGCGTGGAAGATAAGTCGTTAGCGCCAGAAGGTCAGACAGGTGTTTATGTACTTATGCCTGTGTCAGAATTAAAAACGGGTGATGTGGATTGGTCCAATGAGACAACAATCACACATGTGAAGAATATTATTTATAAAAAGCTTTCAACAATTAAAGCTTTAAAAAATTTGAAAGAGCAGGTTGTCACTGAAATCATTTATACACCTGAAGATTTTGAAGGTGATTATAATGCAAAATTCGGAGCAGCCTTTGGATTAATGCCTACATTAGCTCAAAGTAACTACTATAGACCACCTAATGTAAGTAGAGATTATAAAAATTTATATTTTGCTGGAGCAAGTGTTCATCCAGGAGCAGGCGTTCCCATCGTATTAACAAGTGCTAAAATAACAGTTGAAGAAATATTAGCAGATATAAAAAATGGTATTTAACATAACAAGCGTTTAATTTCCTTCATTAGATAAGAAAATTAAACGCTTGTTTGTTAGTTACATTAATCAATCGTAATCGTTTGTGGCGTATCTATACTATCATCATTCATAATCTTAATAGATTTAGGTGTGACTTTGATTATACATAAATCAGGGTCTTCTTTAGAATCAAAAAAAGTTTTATCTTGTTTTTCCCATAGCCAATCTATTGTTTCTTTATCTTTAATGATTTCAACATTTGCTTCAATTTCAAGAAAGCTACGATTTTCTGTATCATCATATCCCAGCAATATATGTGCTTTGGGATTATCTTTGAATTCAGCAACTTTGTTAGAGTCTATACTAGTTTTAGTATAAAGTGTAAGATCATCATTATAAAAAACCATATATCTACTATTAGGAACGTTGTTATGTGCGGTTGATAAGACACCAATTCTTGATTGATTCAATATATTTTCTATTTTAGAAAGTACTTTATCTTTATTCATATTAAATTCACCTCTTTTGAATTATACCCTGAATTTGAGTGAATAATGTTATAAAGCCTTTATATTTACATACAAGGAAAGTAGGGTATAAATATAGAAGTATTATGCAAAGAAAATATTTCATGTAAGATAATTAAATTTATAATGCTAATAAAAAAATAGCAAGACAGTTTCATAGTAACTAACAAACCAATAAAAAGTAAAATATCACTTTAAATCCAGAAGATTAGGGGACAAAATATGCATTTAGGAGTAATTCTTAACCGGGTGTTTAGAACCAAAGATAATCCGTTATTTGATTATGTAGTAAACAATCAAGAAGAAATTGAAAAATTATATCTCATTTTACCTTTAGAAGATCTATCAGATGCAGGGGAGTCAAAGCAACAATATTATAATAAAGTAGTAAGTGGTTTCGTTAAAACTTTGTATAAACATAATATTTATCCTTATGTAGTCTCTTACAAAAGTTTAGGAAAACTAGCTGATCAATTAGGGTTAACACATGTTTTGATTGGTAAAGATATCATGAGCTATCATAATATAAAATATGATTATCCTCATCTCAAATTAGCTTTTCAAAAGCGTAGTATAGAAGTTATTGGACAACGCGTAAACCATTATTTCCAACCGTCACTGACTGTAAATAAGCAACAACAACCTTATAAAGTATTTACAAGTTTTTATAAAGCCAATAGAAGAAATTTAGTACTTACTCCAAGTAAGCATTACCAATATAAAAAATTAAGTCAATATGCTGAAAAAGGTTCAAATCATAGCGGAATATCCCTACATTCATCAGAGGATATAGAACAACAAGCACGTAAAGCTTGGGAAGCCTTTTTAAGTGAAGATATTTCAAATTATAAAAAAATGACAGATGATGTTTCACAAGATTATGTCAGTGGGTTAGGTAAATATTTGGCATATGGTTTGCTTGATATTCATGAAATTATTAATGATTTGCTTGAGGATTATGAAAATGATGAAGCTAACTATGAGTCATATATTAGAGAAGTGATGTTTAGAGAATTTTATTATATTTTAATGACACAATATCCAGAAACTGCAACTAAGGCATTTACTGAAAAATATCGTAATATGCAATGGTCATATAACAAGCAGAATTTTGAAGCATGGAAAACAGGAAAAACAGGATTTCCAATTATAGATGCAGCAATGCAAAAGCTTAACCATACTGGGTATATGCATAACCGTTTAAGAATGGTTGTTTCCCAATTTTTAACAAAGAATTTATTTATTGATTGGACTTGGGGAGAAGAATACTTTAGACAATACCTTATCGATTATGACAATGCGTCCAATGTGCATGGATGGCAATGGTCTGCATCTACAGGCACAGATGCAGCACCATATTTCAGAATGTTTAATCCGATACGCCAAAGTGAACGTTTTGATGCCAAAGGTTATTTTATTAAGTCTCAACTAGAACTATTTAAAGATGTTTCAAGTAACTATATTCATAATCCTTCAAAAAATAAAGATAAACTGAAAGAAAATTATGATATTGAAATAGGAAAGGATTACCCTGAAACTCTAGTAGATCTTAAATTAAGTAGAGAATTCGTTATGAATAAGTTTAAAAGTTTTCGGTAATAATTAAATAAGTTAGACACGGAGGTAATAATAGTGATTAAGCAAAACAAATGGATTATTTTATATTTTATATCCTTTTTAATTATGATTTTATTAAATTATTTAAGTGGTGGAAATATAGGAAGCGTAACAGAGGATAACCAGGCAGTTATACAACCTGCAGGTTTTGCGTTTTCAATTTGGGGATTAATTTATGTTCTTATTTTAGCATGGATTATTAAACTATTTGTTTCAAATAGCCATAAAAGTATCATAGTTAATGAATTAAAATACTTACCTATCATTAACTTTCTATTGAATGGTTTATGGGTAGTAGTTTATACACAAAAATGGATATTTGCTTCAGTTTTAGTAATCATATCACTGCTATATACAATCGCAAAAATTTATACTGTATTAAGTAAATACAAAGGGTTTAATCGCTTACCTTTTTCAATTTATTTTGGTTGGGTCACTGTCGCTACTATAGTTAATATTTTCACTTTATTTTTAAATAATAATATTGAGACAATATTAGGACTGAATGAACTTACTTGGACAATAATAATATTAATTATTGCTACATTAATAGGTGTTTTTATTTCTATTTTCTTTAAAGACTGGTTGTATCCACTTGTTATTATATGGCCTTACTTCGGAATATATATTGAAAATAAAAATGTTTATTCAAGCTTAGATATTACATTGATTTTAGCAAGTTTATCATTAATTATTATTTCTATTATTATAGGTTTTCAAAGAAAAAATTATAATCGTTAGAATAATAACCATTTTTTAAAATTATTAATATTTATATCATTTGAGATATCTTAAAACTTCTGGAAAATCAGACAGTATTAAGTCTTTATTTTACAATAAAAAATATTGCTTTAGTAACATAATAAATATCTTTAACTTCTATATCATAAATATTTTTGAAATGATAAAGAGACTCCTTATTGAAAAAGGAGTCTCTTTTAATATGACTTACAATAGCCATGAATTATGTTAAATTATATATTCATTACAGTTGAAAAATATTCTATTCAGTTATTTCAAATTGAGTATTCCATCGTTCATATGATAAATTTTATCACAATAAGCAGTTAGTCTTTCGTCATGAGTTACTATAATACAAGTTTTATTTCTATTTTTAGTCTGTTCTTGTAATATTTTCATGACTTCCATAGCATTATCAGTATCGAGCGAAGCCGTAGGTTCATCTGCTAATATTATAGAAGGATTGGTATAGAGAGCCTTTGCGATAGCAACTCTTTGTTTTTGTCCACCAGATATTTCGCTTGGCAATTTACGTTTTAAGTCATTTAATCCTAATTGTCCAATCAAACTTTGATAACTTTCATTAGATAAGATGTCTTTTTTTTGTTTCTTTAAAAGTTTAAACTGTTGTTCGATATTTAAAAAAGGGACTAGGTTTGTTGCTTGTAGAATAAAACCGATTTCTTCCATTCGAGTACGTGCTAATTGTTTTTGATTCATTTTAGACACCGACTTATTGTTAATAAGAACGTCTCCGGAACTAGGTGTTTGTAAAGCCCCAGCTATAGTTAGAAAAGTACTTTTACCAGACCCGGAAGGTCCAACTATAGCAATAAGTTCATTTTTACCAAATTTTAAGTTTGTTGATTTCACAGCTTCAATAGTTTGATCGCCGTCTTGAAAAAATTTAGTTACATCTTTAAATTCTAGCATTTATTACACTCCAATCTATCCTATAGCTTTTAATGGATCAATTTTTCTAATTGTTAATACAGAAAACAAACTACCTATTAGTGAAATTAAAATAAGTACAAGTCCAAATACAATGAGGGTAAATAAATCAAACATTACTGGTACAGCATTAGGTAAAAAGATGCTTGTTATTAGTGTTAGACCTAAACCAATTAACGTTCCAATAAGGGATAGGATAAAAGTTTGTGCTAATACTACTTTTGCTAAATAACTATTAGTGAAACCTTGTGCTTTAAGCACTCCAAATAAATTTGTTTTTTGAAGTGTTATTACATATAAAAATATACCAATTACAGTAGCAGATATGACAAATAAGAATGTAATCATAAAGTTTAATGTTAGATTTTGAGCTTGATAACCTGGTAAGTTTTCTACAAAATCATCAATTTTTATTGCTTCTAAGTCATTATTTATATTTTTATCTGCCCATTTATCGTCTTTTACGACTATGGCGTTTGTCTTATCATTTGTAAGTTTTGGATTGATTTTCTCTATTGTCTTGTTATTAGAAAATAAGACAGGAGAGGCATTGTATTTAGCACTTTCACTAAAACCTACTATTTTCAATTCTTCATCTGATTGGGATAAAGTTAATTGATCACCAACATGAAACCCTTTATCTTTCAATGTAGCATCTGCCACTACTTCATTATTGTTTTTAACATTACTTCCTTCAATAATATTAGGTACTAAAAAGGAATCAGCTGTAACACCAAATAGTAAGGCATTTTCTTCTTGCTTACTATTAGAAGCAATCACACCTGTTTGTTTAAGTGTAGTCTGTTCTTCATATTTATCAGATAATTTATTTTTATCAAAGATAGATTGCTCAACCGTTTGGTTTGCATCTTTGTTGAGAATAATTGCATCTGCTTCCCATTTGTCTATGCCTTCTTTATTCATATTTATAAGACCATTTGCCAAACCAGAAAGTAAAAAAAGTAAATAACTAATCATAATCAATACACCAATAATTAAGCTGAATTTCAATTTATTTCTTTTGATTTCATTCCAAGCTAAAAACATGTATGCCTCCTGTAAAATTAATTTTTCTTAATAGTATTATTGTACATCTAATTGCGCACGAATCAAAGAGATCAAAATTTTATTTTTACTTTTAAAATAAAATTTATATTCATCTGATTAAAAATATATATATTAAATTATATGTTTTTTTGAAATTATGGGGAATATTTTAAAACTATGAGGAAATTTTCGCCCCATCCAACTTCTTACTCATAAATAACACCTAAGAATAATAGGGTCTCAATATGTCTATTATCTTTTTTATATGATTAAAATTAATGAAGAAGGTAATAGACATATATAAACTCTTATAGAATGAGGTTGATAATTATGAAAATCGTTGGATTATTTCCTTCAGATCCTAGTGGAAAAAGCGAAAATCAACTGTTAAATGATAGATATGCATTAGGAATTGAATCGTTTTTAGAAGATAAAGACCATGAATTTGTAGTCATAAATAGCGACGAAGAGGTAGATCAGCATTTAGAAGACATGGAGGTTATTATTAGCTCTCCATTTTTACCAGCTTATATGGACGAAAATAGAATTAGAAAAGCGTCTCAACTTAAATTAGCTATAACAGCTGGCGTTGGTTCTGACCATATAGATTTAAACGCAGCGAGTCAAAATGATCTAACAGTATTAGAAGTTACAGGTTGTAATACAATTAGTGTTGCTGAACATACCGTGATGGATGTTTTAATATTATTACGTAACTTTATGGAAGGTCACCGCCAATCTTACAATGGGGAATGGAATTTATCTAAAGTAGGTAATCATGCGCATGATCTTCAACATAAAAAAATTGGTATTTTTGGATACGGGCAAATTGGAGAGCTAGTAGCTGAAAGATTACAACCGTTTGATGTTAAAGTACAGCATTATAGACGTTCAAGCCAAGAAAATACACCATATTCTAAATATGTTGATTTTGATGAATTAGTTTCCACAAGTGACGTTATTGTAATTTTGTCCCCATTAACTTCAGAAACAGATGATTTATTCAATTACGATGTATTAAGCCGTATGAAAGAAGGTAGTTATTTAGTCAATACAGCACGTGGCAAGATTGTAAATAAAGACGATTTAATAGAGTTAGTAAATAATAACCACATACAGGGTTATGCGGGCGACGTTTGGTATCCACAACCAGCGCCTCAAGACCATCCTTGGAGAACGATGCCACGTAATGCGATGACAATTCATTATTCAGGGATGACATTAGAAGCACAAAAACGTATAGAAAAAGGCGTGAAAGGCTTCTTAACAAACTTTTTTAACGAAGAAGCTTATGATGAAAAAGATGTTATTGTTTCAGGTGGTACAATAACAAATAGTAGTTATAAATCTAAATAATTTAGCAGATAGATTTATATCATAGGACAAGTATTTCATGTAAACCGTGTATTAAAGATAAAAAATTATATGTATGTTTCTGGTATTAAAATGACTGAGACACTAACAAATATTTATAAGTGCCTCAGTCGTTTTTAAATTTTCACAATATATTTTCTCCATTTTCACCTCTGATACTATACTTTTACTTATTCGCTTTCTAACAACTTAAATTTTTCTTCTAACGTTTGAAGACCTTCATCTATAAGTCTTTTTTGTTCTATTAGATTTTTTTGGTGTTTTAAAAATATATCTTTACGTTTCATTTTAGTAGAACTTCCTTGATGATACAATTCAGCAATTTCTTTTAACTTTGATACAGGCATATGTGTCTGACGCATACATTTTATAAATTCAATCCAATATAGGTCTTCTACTGAAAAATCTCTATAGCCATTCTTATTTCTGGTAACAAATGGAAAAAGCCCTGCTTTGTCATAGTATCGAATAGTATGTTCACTGATGCCTAAATTATCGGCTACTTGCTTTACTTGCATAATTTACCTCCTAAAAAAGGTGACTTTATAAAGTCACCTTTTTGGTCTATTTAATAAGTTGAACTAGTAAATCTTCATAGTCATTATGGATAATAGCTTCAAACCCAAATGTTGATACCATATCACTCTTTAATGACTCCACAGTGTTATAACCAATGAGTTCAGGATCATCTATTTTTAAACCAATTCGTTTAATGTCATTATGGAATAAATTATTTTGATGAGATAGCTCAATTATTTCTTCAGCTAAAGATTTAACGTAATTATTACTTGGCAAAGATACGTTCTTATCATCTATGACCTTTTCTTCCGTAATAATCTTAATATCTGTTTCATTTTCTTTAAATATTGCTAAAAAGTAATACATATCAAAATGACCTCCTTATTCTTTAAAGTTAACTAGCGTGTCGTATAACCGCCATTTGCAAATAATGTTTGTCCATTTATCCACCAACCATCTAAAGTTAAGAAAGTAATAATTGGCGCGATGTCTTCTATATTTGTAAGTTGATTATGAAGTGCTTGGGATTTATGGAATGCCACAGCATCTTCGCCTTCTTGAGGATAGAAGAAAGGTGTGTCCATTGGTCCAGGTGCCACCGCATTAACAGAAATGCCTCTATCCATAAACTCTGATGATGCTGCGCGTGTATAATGCTCGACAGGCGCTTTTCCTCCAGCGTAAGTTGAATAAAATCCTGTATAAGCAGCAAGTAATGCAGTGGCTAGAGTGATAATCTTACCATTATCATTCATAGACTTTTCAGCATATTTAATAAAGAAATAAGCTGACTTTGCATTGATATCTGCCATACTATCGAACTCTTCTTCAGTCGTTTCTGAAATAGGTTTTTTAAGTACTTTTCCTACTGTATTTATTGCAATATCAACTTTTCCAAACGTCTCTTCAGCATGTTGAAATAAAGCTTGGACATTACTAACCTTAGTTAAATCACCAGAAAATAATGTACCTTCTCCACCTAACTCTTCAACTTTTGAAAGTGTAGCTTTAGCATCATCTAAAGACTTTTCATCATGATAATGGATTACTAATTTAGCCCCATCTTTAGCGTAAGTAGTACTTAATAAGCCACCAAGGTTCTTAGCACCACCAGCAATAACTACAACTTTGTCTTCTAAACTATTAAATTTACCCATATTATATAACCTCCTTTGAATATATTTCAATCATAAACCTTAGACCGCGATATCAAACAAGTGTTTATCTGATGTTTTTTGGTATTGGTTTAGTTGGAATGATAACGGGTTCAATAGCAACTTATTTTCTGAAAGGTAATAAGAAGTCTAATATAAAAGGTCGTTTAAAAATAATAGGCAAAGATTAATTAAAATCATCAGAAATTAAACAACTAAAAGTTTAATTATAAGAAAAATAATTTTTAGGTTTACCTAATTCATACTATAATATTCATTGATAAATTTAATGTTCAATGAGGAGATTTTTAAAGTGAAGAAAAGTTTAGAAGAAATAAATGGAAAAGTTTCTTTTGATAGCGAAGCAAATGGTATCAAGAAACTAATAATGTATCTAGGCCCTGGCCTTCTTGTTGCCGTAGGCTATATGGATCCAGGTAATTGGATTACTTCAATGGCAGGAGGAGCACAATTTGGATATACATTATTATTTATAATATTATTATCGAGCTTATCAGCCATGTTACTTCAAAGTATGTGCGCTCGTTTAGGTATTGCGAGTGGTATGGACTTAGCTCAAGTAACTAAACACATAAGTAATAAGCCGTTGTCGATAGCAGCTTGGATTGTTACAGAGTTAGCAATTATGGCTACAGATATTGCAGAGGTCATTGGTAGTGCGATAGCATTAAATCTACTTTTTGATATACCTTTAGTAGTGGGAGTAACTATTACTGTATTAGATGTTTTACTTTTACTAGTAATTATTAAATTTGGCTTTAGAAAGATTGAAGCTATCGTAGGTGTATTAATTTTTACAGTTCTTTTTATCTTTGTATTTGAAGTTTACTTTGCTTCTCCAGAATGGAGTGCTGTTTTAGGTGGCTTTATTCCAAGTACAGAAATAGCTACTAACAATGGTGTGTTATACATAGCTTTAGGTATCATTGGTGCGACAATCATGCCTCATAATTTGTATTTGCATTCTTCAATTGTTCAATCACGTAACTACATACGTGAAAGTAAAGCTAAGAAAAAAGAGGCTATTAAATACGCTATTATTGATTCACATATACAACTTTCAATTGCGTTTATTATTAATTGTTTGATTTTAATATTAGGTGCCGCTCTATTCTTTGGTAATGGTGAAGACTTAGGACGATTTTATGATTTATATAATGCTTTACGAGAATCGGATTTTGCAGGAGCTATAGGTGGTGCTGTTATGAGTACATTATTTGCCATAGCTTTGCTAGCTTCAGGGCAAAATTCAACCATTACGGGCACATTATCAGGACAAATTGTCATGGAAGGGTTTTTAAATATAAGAATTCCTCAATGGGCAAGAAGATTAGTCACTAGACTAATCGCTGTGGTTCCTGTATTCATCTGTTTATGGTTATATGGTTCAAGTACTTCTAAAATTGAGGATCTATTAATTTTCACACAAGTGTTTTTAAGTATTGCATTACCCTTTAGTATTATTCCTTTAACGTTAGCAACCAATAACCCTAAAATAATGGGAAAAGAATTTACAAATAAAACATGGGTTAATATTATTGCTTGGATTTTAACAATCATATTAAGTATATTGAATATATATCTAATTATAGAAACATTTAATGAGTTTTTATAAAAATTCATTAAAATTAAAAAATTTGATGTTCGTCAGACTTTCATAAACAATCCTTATTAAGATGAAATTTGTTTTTGAAACGATTAAGAGGCACCTTGGTCAACCAATGGTGCCTCTTTGATATGAATTCTAATAATAACCATCTATGTAAGCGATACTAAGAATGTCATTTATTAAACCCTCAGTAAATTGTTAGTGAGCAGAGTTATTGTTATTTTAAATATGTATTATTACACTGTGTATGATGGGCATATAGGGGGGATAGTAATGGTTAACTCTGATAAAAAAGAAATAGAAATAAGCAAAACAAATGAAACACGATCTAATGAAATATCGAAAATGATTGAAGAGGGTGGTTTGGGCGCTGACCAGTATTACACTATAGACAAGCAGCAACCCAATCAAAAAATTTTAATAGAAAATATTGATCAATTCAAAGACGAAATAAGTCAAAAAGATAACGACGATTTAATTGATCTATTAATACTAAATGCTCAGGAAAACATCAACTCAAAAGGTAACCATGCTTTGATTATTATAAAAAAAGAACTGCTTAGCCGAATGTAATAAAAATGAAATTTAAAAAACTGAGACACCTAAAGATTTAGGTGTCTTTGCTATTCTAATAATAAGGAGAAAAAATTTATGAAAGTAAAAGACCAACAACCCTATATCTTAGATAATGAGCTAGGCTCAAGAGAAGAAGTTGAAATAGACGAGCAAAGAATTAAAGAATTAGAAGAATATGATGAGCAAGAAGATAAAAATCCTAATAATAAAATTATTATTTTTACAACTATACTGATATTTATTTTAACCATAATTTTATCTGTTATTATACAGACGAATAAAAAATAGATAAAATCTTTAAAGTTAAAAACGTTCGATTTTGACACAAAGCTTCTTAAAGTGACAAAGAAGGTTTTCTTGATTATTTAAATCCATAAACTTGTCTTATAATCAATGTATGAAAATTATTTAAAAATATGAGCTTTTAGAAAGCTTAGGTATCACTGTAATTATTGCAGTGATACTTTTTATTTTGGGTTTTGTCTATTTTGAATATCTTCTTGCTCTTTCTTAGCACCGTTTAAAATTTCATCTATATGATAAAAGCCATTTACAATGATGATAGAAAGAATAATTAATCCAATGCCCTTAAGCCAACTTTTGGGAGACGTAGGCTTTTGTCTCTTTAAAAAAAACATGCCAATTAACGTTGCGACTACAATGATTACGAATAGATATATCATATATCATCTTCCTTTTTATAAAAATTAAATATCAAGAAAAAATTAACTTAACTTTGAAATAATATTAACATAAAGAGATGTTTTTTCAACGTTCTCTAAAACATTGAATTTAATAATATTATTCTCTCAGTTTCATTATTTGTTTAGCGCTATATCTTTATATTAAAATAAAGTGCGATATAATTTAGTATGAAGTTATTACATAGGAGCTGTTCAAGCGATGAAATGGATTTTATTTGATAAAGATGGCACGTTAATATATTTTGACGGTAGTTGGATGAAGATTGGCTTACAACTCGTCGACGATTTTATGGAAGCATACAAGGACGATATACATGATATAGATGCAGCATATAAGCATTTAGGTATCGTAGATGGAGAAATTCAACCTGGCACAATAATGGCTTCAGGCGCTTTAGAAGAAATGGTCAAAGCGTTATGTGATATTGCTGGTCAGGACGTTTCGAAGTGGGCACAAAAAAGGAGCCAAACACTTGTTGATAATAGAGTGCCAGAAAATGTTCTGGTAGAAGGTATTTATGAAACGTTGGAGACGCTACAAAACCAAGGTTATAAAATGGGTATAGTAACAAGTGATTCTAAAAAAGGCGTAGAACAATTTTTAGAAGTAACTCAATTTGATCATTTCTTTGATGTAGTCATATCTACGGAGGCTAATGCAGTTGAAAAGCCTAATCCAGAAGTGCTTAATCCCTTGTTTAACAACTACGACGTATCACCACAAGATGTAATCATCGTGGGTGATACCGCCAATGATATACAAACAGGTGTAAATGCTAAGTTAGGCCTTAAGATTGCTGTACTAACGGGCGTAGGATTAGAACAAGAACTTAATAAAGCTGACCATATTGTAGATAACGCGAATGACGTTCTAGGAATATTAAATCAATATGCGTAGTTCACAAATTGTGTCATAATATACGTATCGTATATTATGACTTTTTTCTTTAATATAAACATAGAGGTGATTGTATGATTGATGGAAAATACGCAGATTATAAAGGCGAAACTTATAAAGTAGTTGAAATTGTTGGTAATGAATTGGTGCTAGCAACAGAAGACGAAAAGGCATTGGAACATGGTTTTGAAGCACAAACAGCAAATCAATCAGCGCATACATTATATTTCAAACGTATCCCGAGAGATGATGTTGATGAGCTTTATGCGTTATTTCAAGAAGCGAGATATGAAGGTGCCGTTTTTGATTTATACCAAGATACAGAACAACAACTTTATATTGGGACAGAAGATCAAGACAAAGCGAGTTCATTTGGATTAGATCAAACAGATGAACATTATTATAGTAAGTATGTGACAGAAGACGAAATTGAAAAAATAATCTACCGCCGACATATTGAGTAGTACATTGTTATAGCAATGAAAAAGGAGTGAGACATAATAATTGTCCCACTCCATTGTTTTTTATAGCTGTTTTTTCTTCTTGATAATTTTTGTTTAAATGATGGCAGTGATTTGGCCAACTCCTGGTGAGTTAATAAAACGATAGTAAAAGACTACAGACTGAGACCGTGTCCTAGGCAAGTGAGTATGAAATAAATAGAAAAGCCGGAACGGAATTTAAGAAAAATATGCACAAAAAAATGCCAACAAAGTCAGATGCTTTGTTGACACTTTATTTGTATTAGCGTTGATCTACTTTACGATGTGTCTCAATAATATGACGAATCTTATCAATGACTGGGTTTAATGAGTCTGGATCTTCATGTAAATCATATTCATTAATATTCACACGTACAACAGGACATGCGTTAAATTCGCTTATCCAGTCGTCGTAACGTTTGAATAGTTTTTGCCAATATTCTGGGTCAGTTTCCATTTCCATCTGGCGACCACGCTGTTTAATGCGATCAATGACTTCATCGTAATCACATTCTAAATAAATCAATACATCTGGTTTAGGGAAATAAGGCGTCATGACCATGGCGTTAAATAATTCTGAATATGTTTCAAAGTCTTCTGGGCTCATTGTACCTTGTTCTTCATGCATTTTAGCGAAAATGTCGACATCTTCGTAAATCGAACGGTCTTGGATGAAACCACCGCCATATTCAAACATGCGTTTTTGTTCTTTAAAACGTTCAGCTAAGAAATAAATTTGTAAGTGGAAACTCCAACGCTCAAAGTCGTTGTAAAACTTATCGAGGTAAGGGTTATGGTCCACGTTTTCAAATGAAGTTCTAAAATTCAGGCGTTCGGCTAAAGCTTTTGTTAATGTTGATTTTCCTACGCCTACAGTACCAGCGATAGTAATCACAGCATCTTGAGGGATACCGTATTTATTCATGCATTTGTCCTCCAATCAGTGGCTTCACTAATTCTAAAATATAATTATAGTCATCATTGTGTTTAACAAAATCAAGGCGTGTCGTGTCGATGCGAATGACGCGTTCTCCGTCAGCTTTTAACGAATTATAATAGGCATTATAATCACGCTTTAAATTAAGTAGGTAGTCATCCTCAATTTGATGTTCAAAACTGCGGTTACGTAGTGCTATACGGTCCTTTAAAGTTTCTAATTCTGCATCTAAAAAGATGATAATATTGGGCATTTCCAGATCTTCAGTTAAAATATCATAAATTCTTGAGAATTTACTGTATTCGGCACTCGTTAAGGTATTATGTGCGAAAATTTTATTTTTATAAATGTGATAATCACTAACGATACCACTTTCATTTGAAACAAGATCTTGGAATTGTTTGTAACGATTACATAAAAAGAACATTTCTGTTTGGAAACTCCATTTAGAAATATCTTCATAGAAATCTGATAAAAAAGGATTTTCATTTACAATTTCTTTTTCTTCATAGTAATTGTAAGTTTGACTAAGTTTGTGCGCTAAAGAAGACTTTCCGACACCAATCGGGCCTTCAACAGCAATAAATTGTTTTTTCATATTTACCGCTCCAATGTTAAAATAGACAATAAATATTGTACCATATGTGAGGTGTAAGACACATGACAACTGACCAAGATTTTATGAAAATTGCGATTGAAGAAGCAAAAAAAGCAGGGGATATTGGTGAAGTGCCTATTGGTGCTGTCATTGTTCGAGATAATGAAGTGATTGCAAGAGCACACAATTTGCGAGAATCATCACAAGACCCAACTGCACACGCTGAGCATCTTGCAATTCAGAAAGCTGCTGCTGTCGTCGGTAGTTGGCGCTTAGAAAACTGCCGACTTTATGTCACGCTAGAACCATGCGTGATGTGTGCTGGAACGATTGTAATGAGCCGTATTCCGTATGTGATTTATGGAGCCAAAGATCCCAAAGGTGGCTGTGCAGGTAGTCTCATGGACCTGTTACAAGAACCAAGATTTAATCATCGGTCAACGGTTCATACAGGTGTATTAGAAGAAGCATGTAGCCAATTATTAAAAACATTTTTTAAAAATTTAAGAAAAAATAAAAAAATCATACAAACAGCCGATAATACAAATCACTAAAGATTTGGTAGAATGTGAGTGTGTTACAAATTTGTGGCAAATGAGAATGGTGTGTAATTAAGATTGTGTTATCGATCATAGAAGGAAACGAGGTAAATTAATGATAAAATTAATTGCAACAGATATGGATGGTACATTATTAAATGCGGCACATGAGATATCAGAAGAGAATATTAAGGCGATTCAATATGCACAATCGCAAGGCATAACAGTAGTTATTGCTACGGGACGTGCTTTTTATGAAGCCAATTCACCTGTAAATCAAACAGATTTGAAAGTGCCTTACATCTGTTTAAATGGTGCAGAAGTGAGAGATGAATCTTTTAATATCATGAGTACATCTAAATTGAATCGTGAGTTAATTAATAGAATTACAACTGAGATGGATAAGGAAGATATTTATTATCAAGTTTATACAAACTTAGGTATCTACACTGAAAACCCTCAACGTGATTTAGAAATATATATAGATATTGCAGAACGAGCTGGTCAAAAAGCAGACGTAGAAAAAATTAAAGCTGGTATTCAAAAACGAATTGATAATGGTACTTTAAAAGTTGTAGATAATTATGACAAGATTGAAGATACCCCTGGAGAAATCGTTATGAAAATCCTTGCTTTTGACAGTGATTTAGAAAAAATTGACCGTGCAAGTGAGAAACTAGCACAATCAGAAAGTCTTGCAATTTCTTCTTCTTCAAGAGGCAATATTGAAATTACACACTCAGATGCACAAAAAGGCATCGCGTTAGAAACGATTGCAGAGCGTCTTAATATAGATATGGAAAATGTTATGGCAATAGGTGATAATATGAATGATATTTCTATGCTAGAGCGTGCTGGTTACTCTGTAGCGATGGATAACGCAACGCCTGAAGTAAAAGCAGTGTCTAAGTATGCTACAGACACAAATGAGCAAAGTGGCGTCGGAAAAGCGATTATGAAATTGCTCAAAGAAAATAATGAAATTTAGTATGAGGAGAAGTGTATTATGAAAGGTTTAATCATTGTAGGGAGTGCGAAATTAGGTTCACATACAACAGCGCTATCCCAATATTTAAAAGGGCATTTTGAAGAACATGATTTTGAAGTTGAAATTTTTGATCTTGCAGAACATCCAATTCACCAACTTGATGTTTCAGGTGCTTCTAGTCCAAGTGAAACATATAAAAATAATTTAAGTACATTACAAGCTAAAGCAAGAGAAGCGGACTTTTTCGTCTTAGGATCTCCGAATTATCATGGTTCATACTCTGGTATTTTAAAAAATGCTTTAGATCATTTAACTATGGATGATTTCAAAATGAAACCTGTAGGCCTTATTGGTAATAGTGGAGGCATCGTAAGTTCAGAACCGCTATCACATTTACGTTTAATTGTACGTACATTATTAGGTATTGCAGTACCAACACAAATTGCTACGCATGATACAGATTATAAAAAATTAGACGATGGTACATTATATTTAGATAATGAAGAATTCCAATTACGTGCTAGATTATTTGTAGATCAAATCATTTCTTTTGTTAAAAATAGTCCTTATGAACATTTAAAATAAGTTAAATGATTAAATTATACTAAAATAACTGTTAGGTTTCTAAATAGGGCCTAACAGTTATTTTTATGTATGCTATTTTGAGTTTGATGGCTTTAAAATAGAAGTTACGATTGTATGATATTGATCTAAAATCGACTTTATTTTAGGTAGGTCGATATTGTGTAAATGAATGCAACGCTCATCATATGCATCTCTAGATTTTTTTAATAGCCCTAGCTCAATGAGATTGTTGATTTGTATTGAAATGGGTGTGTTGTGACTATACAACAACCTTTTGAGTTCTACCGCTTCAATACTTTCTTTGTTAATATAAAGTAATTTATCCAATATAATTATTTCAGCAAATGTAAGGTTCAAATTTTGTTTTACTACTTTTTTAATTAATTTTCTCTTTTCTTCGTAAGTTATTATATTCATGTTATCACCACATTAAGTTATTTGTTCTTTGTTGTATTATTTTGAATTTTTTACTACCTTCTATAATAGGTTGTTTATTATTAAATCCATAAGGGCTTACACCTTTGATTGCTTGGAAATGATATATATAATCTTTAAGTGAATGGAAGTGATACTGTCTCCATACAAAATCTAAACTATCACCATTTAATAAAACACATACTGAAAAGTGAATTTTTGAAGCAATAATGTAGTTTGATAAGGTACAACACATAAGTGCTGAAAATTCACGCGATAAAAAGCTATTATTCACAAAAAATTGATGCGCAATATCTTGGCAAATTAATTTTCTTTCACAGTTGTTATTAATATATTGAATAACGTCTCTAATCAATATATGTTTAAAATTCTGTTCAGATTTAGAGCGAGGAGTTGTATTTATGGTATTAAGATAAGTCGCTTTAATTAAATATAATAATTTTCGTTCTATATCTTTAGTGTTTGATTGATTTAACATTGATAAAATGACGTCGTTATAAAGTGTTTTTAAATCGGGACTATCTTCATCTATTATATTATGTTCATTTTGAGCATACTTATTCAAAATTTTATAATAATAGTAATTATTTATAGATAGACATAATAACGTGCCTTCAAAGTTGATATCATTAATACATTCATAGTCATGAATATAAAATATATCTCCTGTACGATAATGTTGAAAGTCGTTATTTTTTAGTATTGTAATTGCTCCATCAAAAATGAAATAGATATTTAAAAAATGGTTAGTACGTAAACATTTAAAATTGGATGTTTTATTATTATATATCTTTAAATCATAATCCATTATTTATTTCACCACACCAATATACTAAGAAGCATCTCTTCTATAATAATTTTAATACGAAAAGTGTATATCGGACATTAACAAAATTTAACTCTTGATACACATTATTTTAAAATTAATATGCGAGTTTAGATTTTAGAGTAAATAATTTAATAGTAACGCTTAAAATTTTACTTTTTAATAATTAAAAACATAACGTCAAATAGATAATCTAGAAAAATTGAAATTACATTTACTAGAGATATTCAAATTTTGAACAAAAAAAGAGTACTAATAAATATATATTAGTACTCCTATAATAAATAAAGCGTATGAGTTAAATTGTATTTAACTATTTATGGTATTTTAATTTAGCAAAAGCATCGTGTTGGTGAATAGATTCTTCATTGCGACATTCTATTTCAAAACCATCAAGCCACTCAAAACCTACCAAATCTGCAGCGATAAGACGGATAAGGTCTTCTACAAATCTTGGATTTTCATAAGCGTGTTCTGTAACACTTTTCTCATCAGGACGTTTTAGAATAGGATATAAAATAGAGCTTGCATTAGCTTCCATTGCATCTAAAATGACTTCTTTATAATCACCTATTAAATCAACATCTTTATTTAGAAAAGCTTTTACAGTGATAATACCACGTTGGTTGTGTGCTGAGTACTCGCTAATTTCTTTTGAACAAGGGCAAAGTGTAGTCACCGCAGCTTGGATTGTAATCTCTTTACGGGTTACATCATCTTTATCAATCGCTAAACCATAAGTTACATCGGCATGACCAACAGCTTTGATTTGAGTGACTGGGCTATAACGGTCGAAGAACCATTTAGCTGAGACATCTAAACCAGCAGCGTTTTGTTCCATGCTAACTTGTAAACTACGTAATAATTGATAAAGTGCGTCAAAATTTAATTCAATGCCATTATTATAGTGCTTTTCGACACTTTCTAATATACGGCTCATATTAATGCCTTTTTCGTCTTGATTTAAACTGGTTGAAAAACTAAAGTTTCCAGCAGTTTGGAAACGATCTACAAGTACTGGGTAAACTAAGTTTTTAATACCTACCTCTTCGATTTCAAACAAGAAATCTTTATGTGTACTTTGTAAGTCTTTCATATTTTCTTTTTCAGTTGGTTTCGTACCTTCGATAGGATCAACAGAACCAAAGTGCTTCCATCTTCCTTCTCTAGTAGATAAGTCAAATTCTGTCATGCTATTGCCTCCACTTAAGATTCAAAGTTATAAGTCCAATAAGGTTCTACTTCTAAGAAACTGTGTGCTTCTCCAGGTACGTCAGGTGTTGCAAGTGACTCTAGGAATGGACCTGTTTGAGATGCATGTGCTTCGAATGTACGTAGTTTAACCTCTTTATAATCACTGATCTCATTTAGAATGTCTGGTGCACCTAATTTTTCATGTGCGTCATTACTAAATGCTACAAGCTGTAAACGTGGTCTTTCAGATGCTGGCATACGACCAACCGTTCTCACGACTGCTTCTGCAGTAGCTTCATGGTCAGGATGAACAGCAAACTGCGGATAGAAAGAAATGATGACAGATGGTTGTAATTCATCAATGAGGGATTTAACCATTGCATCCATTTCATCATGTGGTTCGAACTCTACAGTTTTATCTCGTAAACCCATTTTACGTAAATCAGTTATGCCTATTGCTTCCATTGCTTTTTCTAATTCTTTTTCACGAATATCTGGTAATGTCTCACGTGTAGCAAAAGGTGGATTGCCTAAATTGCGTCCCATTTGTCCGAGTGTCAAACATGCGTACGTGACTGGAACTCCATTATCGATATAGCGTGCTAATGTGCCTGCAGATGAGAATGATTCATCATCTGGATGTGGAAAAATTACTAATACTTGGCTTTCCTCTGCCATGATACGCCCTCCTTATGCTTTGAACGGTTGAGTACTAATTTCTAAAGCAGCAGCTAATTGACCTTCATAGTTAAACCCTGCTAGCAGAAACTCACCATTCTCATTCACTTCATAATGTGTTAATCCTTGGACATAGACCCAACCGCTATCTTTCAATTTAAGACCGACACGGAAAGGATCTTTGTTGCCACCTTTAAGTTGAGCGTGTTCGTAAGTCACTTGAATATTTCTCAAAAAAGTTCCCGCATTAAATACACGTTGGTCAAAGTGAGCAGCATATGCACCATTTGTTGTTTCAACATGTAAGTATACAGGTTTATGCTCATATGAAGAAAGTAATGCTTGTACTTCCTCATTGTTTATTTGTTCCAAAATTTTGCCTCCTTGCTTCCAAACCCAACATTACAAAATTCAATTATTTATATTTACTTAACACAATAGATTTCTATGATATAAGTCTATACTTTAGTGTAAACCGACTCGTATACATTTTCTACCAGAAAAGTGAATTTTATATCTAAGAATTGTATTTTATATCTAAGAATTGTATTTTATATTTTGATTATCTCTTCATTCTACTAAAAAGCACAGCAGAAATGTATCACTCTGCTCAATTTATATTAAAAAGTCTCAATTTAATAGTTAAATAGAGGTGGAATCCAATTCCTGTTAAAAAGATATAAAAGAAGTATAATGCATAAGTGTAATAAGATTTATATATAATTTGCATAACAATCAATTTATTATGACTGTAGTTTTAACAATAAAACATAGGTGTTAACGGGTATATTCATTTTAGGTAGAGGATATACAAGTGTTTATCGTGTTATTTTACTCGTTTAATATATAAAACTAAGGGTAAATAGCTTAAGTGCAACATTATATAGTAAGTTAAGTCACAACGATGGCTCTATAATTTAATTCAAGAAGGGATGATCATTTTGGAATTACAACTAGCAATTGATTTATTGAATAAAGAGGAAGCGGCAAAACTTGCGAATAAAGTTAAAGATTATGTAGATATCGTAGAAATTGGTACACCAATCGTTATTAATGAAGGTTTACCAGCGGTTCAACATTTAAATGATAATATAGAAGGCGTAAAAGTACTTGCAGACTTAAAAATTATGGATGCTGCAGACTATGAAGTAAGCCAAGCAGTTAAATTTGGTGCAGACGTAATAACAATTTTAGGTGTTGCTGAAGATGCATCAATTAAAGCAGCAGTTGAAGAAGCACATAAAAGTGGTAAAGAATTGTTAGTAGATATGATTGCAGTACAAGATTTAGAAAAACGTGCTAAAGAATTAGACGATTTAGGCGCAGACTATATCGCTGTGCATACTGGTTATGACTTACAAGCTGAAGGTCAATCTCCTTTAGAAAGTTTACGTAAAGTTAAATCAGTTATTTCTAATTCTAAAGTAGCTGTTATTGGTGGTATTAAACCAGATACAATTAAAGAAGTTGTAGCAGAAGAACCAGATTTGGTTGTAGTTGGTGGCGGTATTGCTAACGCTGACGATCCAGTTGAAGCTGCTAAACAATGTAGAGATGCGATTGAAGGCAGATAATATGACTGAAATTACAAATTATCGTTTAATATTAGATGAATTAGACCATACACTATCACACGTTAAAGATAGTGAAGCAAAAACGTTTTTAACACAAGTGGTTGAAGCGAATCAAATATTTGTTGCAGGAAAAGGTCGCTCTGGCTTTGTAGCAAATAGTTTTGCAATGCGTTTAAATCAATTAGGCAAATACGCGCATGTTGTGGGTGAGTCTACGACGCCGTCTATTACTGAAAATGATTTGTTTGTTATTATCTCTGGGTCAGGTTCGACAGAGCATTTAAGATTATTAGCAGATAAAGCTAAAGCTGTTGGTGCAGAAGTTGTATTATTATCGACAAACCCGGCTTCAGCGATAGGTGAACTTGCAAATGCAGTTATTGAATTACCGGCAGGGACGAAATATGATGCTGAAGGTTCAGCACAACCCCTAGGTAGCCTATTTGAACAAGCATCACAAGTGTTTTTAGATAGTATTGTTTTAGACTTAATGACTGAGTTAAAAGTTGATGAAGAAGCAATGCAACAAAACCACGCAAATTTGGAATAACCAAATATAAGTGTTAATAAAAGTAAAAAGAGAGAGGAAACTAAATTTAAGTTTCCTCTCTCTTTTTATTTCTATATATTAAAATTAATCTAAATGAACTCTATTATGATCTTCCATACTATTTTCTTGTGTCATATCTATACATTGTTTACATGTTATAAAAGCGATTATTGCAAGTGAAACGATGATGTTAATAGTTAAAATCTTCTTCATTTTAATCATCCTAACTGTTTAAGTTTTTATATGAATTACAATACATTAAGGTCGTTTTAAACTAGTTATTATTTTGAAAAAGGCACAATAAATAGACGTGATAAAAATTTATTGTATGTTACCTTTTCCCTGATGTTTACTTGTTAATCAAACTCAGCTAAAGCGTAAGTGTTATAGCTATGCTAAACAGTTGATTGATAACAAAGTATAGAGTATTGAGACTTTGATACTACAATTTATTTTAATATTAAAAATAATAAATTTAAAAACTATAGAAGAAAGTTAATTAGAATCTAAAAACGAATTTTAAAATGGCAACTAATGATTAATAATAAAACAAATAGGGGATACTATAAAAAAATAGTTTAGTTACCTTTAGACTATTTTCACGTAGATCTATGACAATTTGATTTTAATACATTATTAAAGGGGAGATATAATGGAAAAAATCGTTGCTTTTTCAGATTGGCTTTGGGGATTTCCTTTAGTTACATTATTATTAGTTGCAAGTTTATATTTAACAATAAACTTGAAATTTATTCAGTTTAGACATTTCTTTTATATGATGAAACAGACCTTTGGAAGTGTCAATAAAACGCCTAAGGGTGAGGGTACAATCACACCGAGGCAAGCATTGACCTCTGCGTTATCATCTACGATAGGCGCTGCGAATATTGTTGGTGTACCTACGGCTATTATGATGGGTGGACCAGGTGCAGTCTTTTGGATGATAGTAATTGCATTCCTAGGCATGGCTTTAAAATTCAGTGAAAACGTACTCGGTGTACATTATCGTGAAAAAAATAAAAAGGGCGAATTTGTTGGTGGACCTACATATTATATGAAGAAAGGTTTTAAAAATAAAAAGTTAGGCGCTATTTTTTCTATCGTCTTTGCTTTTGCGCTGATGCTTGAGCTTATTCCAAGTATTATGGTACAAGGTCATTCGGCTGCAAGGACTGTTCATGATACATTTAATATACATATGGGTGTAACTGGTGTCGTTCTAGCTATTCTTGCAGCATTAGTCGTATTTGGTGGTATTCAACGTATCGCATCATTTACTGAGAAGATTGTGCCAATCATGGTAGGTTTATATTGTTTGTTAGGATTTGCTATTGTCGTAATGAATATCACTCAAGTGCCTAATATTATTGCACTTGTTGTTGAACAAGCGTTTAATCCTAGTGCAGCATTAGGCGGAACATTCGGTGCAGCGCTCGCAACTACCATCCGTTGGGGATTCGCGCGAGGCATATATTCTAATGAGGCAGGTCTTGGTACATCACCTATTGCTCATGCAGCTGCTAAAACGGATCATCCTGTACGTCAGGCTTTTTGGAGTGTCAGTGAAATTGTAGTCGATACGTTTGTCGTATGTAGTACGACTGCTTTCGTTGTACTTGTTTCTGGTGTCTGGACAGCAGAAGACGCAAAATCACAATCTGCAGCGCTCACAGCCAGAGCGTTTGAAGATGCTTTTGGACAATTTGGAAGTATGATTGTATCGATTTCGATGGTATTTTTCGTATTTTCAACGGTCATCGTCGTGATTTTTTACGGCTCTAGAATGGCAGAATTCTTATTTGGATTAACAGGTGGTTGGATTATGAAAGTCGTCTACGTATTATCATTAGTCGTAGGTGCTTTGGGTGCAGCAACACAACTATGGAATTTGTTAGATTTAGCACTTGCAATTGTGCTTATACCTAACGTTATTGCTGTCCTTATACTTTCACCAAAAGTAAAATCACTAACTATAGATTTCTTTAACAACTATAAATAAGTTGTTCTATTAAAAATAAAATCCCTCACTACAAAATGCAGTGAGGGATTTTTGGTACGCAGATTTTTCAAAAATTGGGTTTGGATATTTCATTTCTGGAAAATTTAATCTGCTAATGGGATTTGGATTGAAAGTTTCATTTAATTTTCAATGAAATTGGGAAGAAGATGACCTAAGCCTCCACGATTAAAATTTATCAGTGATTGTGTAAAGGTCAACAACTATAATTAATGTTAATATATATTATATTAAAGTTTACAATTCAAAGGGTGACATGAAAGTGGAAATATTAGAAAAGATTGATCAACACGCACAAGAACTGCCACAACGCCTTGCGTTGCAATTTGATGATTTAAAGTGCAATTATAAACAATTAAAAATAAATATCGAATTAGTGCTTGAAGATATAGCGCGTATTCCTAGTCATCAATTTGTAGCAGTCATAATGAAAGACCCTATGGAAACAATCATCTATTATTGTGCATTGTTAAAGAAAAATTGTATTCCATGCATACTAGATTTTCAATGGTCACAAGCGCAGATAGACACATTACTAAACCATTATGGGATTTCTTATGTAATCAATGAGGAACAAGAAATAATAAGTAAGCATATTAAAAATAATCAATTGAAGTGGCATGATGATTTATTACATGTTGGTTTTACTTCAGGAACGACAGGCTTACCAAAAGCTTATTATCGCAATGAAAAATCATGGCTATATTCATACAAAGAAAACGAAAAGCTTTTAGGAACGCCGATTAATATACTCGTTGCACCTGGACCTTTATCTCATTCATTGTCTTTATATACTTGTATCTATGCGCTGTATAGTGGCAAAACGTTTATAGGACAACGTCAATTTGATGCGACATTGCTATTACAAACGATTGAAAAAGTATCTGAAACAGTTGCCATGTTTTTAGTGCCGACGATGTTAACATCGTGTTTGGCTGAAAATATTAAAATGGAGTCAGTGCGCTATATTTTTTCTACAGGTGATAAGTTACCTTTGGAAATAAGAAATAAAGTTCAACAATATATGCCGCAAACTATATTAATAGAGTTCTTCGGAACATCTGAAGCAAGCTTTATAAGTTATAACTACAATAATGAAGCACCGTATCATTCTGTGGGTTTACCTTTTCCAAATGTGAAAATACACTTGGCACATCAGGATGAACAGGGTGTAGGCGTGTTACATATTCAAAGTAATATGGTGTTTAGTGGTTATGCAAATCAAGATATTTCACGAAGTAAATGGCTGGAAATTGGTGATTTTGCATCACTTGATCATAACGGATATCTCTATTTGCACGGACGTCAGAGTGACCGCATGATTATTGGTGGTCGGAATGTTTATCCAACTGAAATTGAGCGTGTAGCCCAAGAATATGAATATTTTAACGAAGTGTGCATAGTGAGTGAACCACATTCGAAGTTCGGAGAGATTGCAGTACTACTTTATACAGGTACACGATATGTGTCTTATCAATCTTTGAAAAGTTTTTTGTCATCATATTTGGCAAGATATCAAATACCATCTAAATTGATTAAAATAGATGAAATGTACTATACACAAAGTGGGAAAATAGCGCGTAGACAAATGAAGGAATGTTACTTAGGAGGAGAGTTTAAATAATGAAAGAAGCAGTGATTGTTGCGGCAAAACGTACAGCATTTGGCAAATATGGAGGAAAGCTTAAACATATAGAGCCAGAACACCTCATAAAGCCATTATTTACACATTTCAAAGAAACATTCTCCCATGTGATGTCAGATATTGATGACGTTATTCTGGGTAATGTCGTAGGTAATGGAGGTAATTTGGCGAGAAAGTCCTTACTTGAAGCAGAACTAGATCACCACATCCCGGGCGTAACTATCGATAGACAGTGTGGTTCAGGGTTAGAAGCGATATTACAAGCTTGCCGTATGATACAAGCAGGCGCAGGTACAATTTATATGGCAGGCGGTGTAGAAAGTACGAGCCGTTCACCTTGGAAAATAAAGCGACCGCAATCTGTTTATGATACCCAATTACCAGAGTTTTTTGAACGCGCATCATTTGCTCCAGAAAGACAGGACCCTTCAATGATTGAAGCGGCTGAAAATGTAGCTCAAACTTACAACATTTCAAGAACGGCACAAGATTATTATGCATGGATGAGCCATCAAAAAACAATGGCTGCATATGAACATCAAATCATTTCCCGAGAAATAATGCCATTTCAAGTTAAGGGTGAAACATTTCAGCGAGATGAAAGTATTAAACCAAAGTTAACGGAACGGACGCTGAATCGTTTGAAACCACTCTTACCTGAAGGCACAGTTACTGCTGGAAATTGTTGTATGAAAAATGATGGTGCAGTGTTATTAATGATTATGGAAAAAGAAACTGCCAAAGCATGTGGTTTTAATAGCGGGTTAGCATTTACTGATGGTTTAACTGTAGGCGTAGACCCGAATGTTTTAGGCATAGGTCCTGCACCAGCAGTAACAAGACTACTAGAAAAAAATCACTATACTATTGATGAAATTGATGCGGTCGAATTGAATGAGGCCTTTGCATCACAGGTATTAGCAAGTCAAGAAATGTTGGGATTAACTGATGCGAAATTAAATGTTTATGGCGGCGCAATCGCTACAGGGCACCCCTATGGTGCAAGTGGTGCAGCTTTAGTGACGCGCTTGTTCTATATGGATGAATATCAAAGAACAATTGCTACAATGGGAATAGGAGGTGGCATGGGCAATGCATTATTGTTTGAAAGATGGACATGAAGAGCGAGAAATCATATTTAATGAAGGTGATGTCATAGCTTATAATCAATATTTTAATCAATATCCATTAAATAAAGTACCGCCACTATATTGTGCTAAGTTATGGCCAGAATTTCAGTTGTTTCAGCAATATGCTAATCGCAATATTTTGCTGAAAGAAACAGAAATAGACCATACAAAATCGCTTGAAACGAATGAAACATATCTAGCGCATATGTGTATGATAGAGAAGAAGAAAATAAAATCATTTATGAAATATACTTTTAAATTAGATGTACATAAAAATAGCGAAAACTATATCACTATTAAACAAATATTTTTGGAGCAGCTATAGCATGATACAAATAACAACAGAACAAGTGAATGAATATTTAGCCTTAATTAATGATCAAAACCCAGTGCATCAACATATAGTGCCTGGTCAATTGATTGTGCAGCTAGCATTCACAAATAAAAAATTAGCATGGGTAGCATACAAAGTGAAATACATGGCAACGGTTGAAATAAATGAATCTTTAAATTTTGAACTTGTAACAAACGAAAAAATGGTTATTTCTAATCAAAGCGGTGACGTAAAAATTTTCATTGTGAAAATCTAAATGTTGAATTGATTATGGTGTTCAAGGTGTATACAAATGATGAGGTTATAATGCATTGGCGAGTACTTTTTTGTGTTAATTTAAAAGAGTACGATACAATAATAAGTGAAGTAACAAGTATACTAGGAGGATAACTATGACAGTAGAAACATATTGGAGATCTTTTATCGAAGCATTTCCTGAATATAAAGGTGTGCAATTTGATGCTTGGTCTTTTGGTGTTGACGAAGATGAATTAGCTGATTTAGTGAAAAAGGGCATGAAAACTGCGACGACAAGTGGATTATCGTCTTATAAAGTAGAGGAAGAAGCGTTACCACAAGTCGGTGATATCAGTGTTGTATTAAATGAAAAAGGAAACCCGCAATGTATCATTGAAACTACACGTGTTTATCAAACGCCATTTAATGATGTTACTGAACATCATGCATATCTTGAAGGTGAAGGAGATAAGTCATTGGCATATTGGCGCCAAGCACATATCGAATTTTTCGAATCATATTATGCTGAATTAGGTATTCCTTTTGATGAATCAGAAATCATGGTGTGTGAAGAATTTAAGTTATTGTATGTATAAAAAACGAGCGGTACATAAGTTAGAACTGCTTCGAGTATTCTCTCCAAGCACAACAAAGGGGACAATCTTTGTCTAACTGTGTACCGCTCATAGGGTGAGTGTTTATAGGGTTGTGTTAGTCAAGGCAACATAAGGGGACAACTTATGTTGCCTTTATTCTTTTTAAACTTCTAATTTCTAAAGGGGAGTTTATTGCATATATGTTCTTCTGTAATCTGTTTAAAGCTAAATTTTGAAAAGTCTTAGGTGTAAAGTAAATGTTATTAATAGGTTAGTTTCATATTATCAACATCACTTTCAAGTAGAGAGAGTAACTTATATAATTCATTCATGCTGAAATTTTCATCAAATTTAACAGAAATTGTTTTGAAAGTTTTAGTGATAATTTCATATATTGGGTTACCATTTTCAAAAGCCTGTTTGTAGATAATCATGCTGTGATTCCCTCCTTTTTCTCTCTACACTTAATATACTAATAGATTTACTTGGAAAATACATGAGTCTTCAGTATCAACTTCGTATCGGTCTTATGTCGTATATGATTTAAAAAGTAAAAAGTATGTGAAAATGGTGAGTGAAGCAAAAGGGTTAGAATTGAACTTTGTTGAATCATGGTCTAAATTGTAACTTAGATGTATCGTGTTTTAAAATTCAAGCTTGGAGTGATAATGTATGAAAAAAATTACAAAGACTTTTGTAGCATGTAGTATTGTGTTTGGAACTACAGTAGGCCTAAGCATTGCTAACGAAGACATATCACAAAGTGAAGCACAAGCAGAAACGACGCAACCTTATTATGAGTATCAAGGCTACACAGCTCAAGGTGGAGATTTTGTATTAGATTAAGCATTTTATAATGGATTGAAAGCAGGTAATGTTACTTTTAAGGATATTAAAGTGAATAGTAAATATGATTCAGGTTCTGAGAGCAAAGTAATTTATGATCAAAAATTTGAAAAAGTAAATGGTAATAAAGCTAATTCAGTAGAATTTGAGATAGCGGAAGATGCAGTAAGTTTACAAGATATGAGAGTGCAATTTGGACAAAACTTTGAATATCAACCACCGCTTCATGGGGACAAAGTAAATAGCTCCGATGGTTTGTATGGGTATAAAGTAGGCGAAGGTTATATCGTATTTCATATGAGTGATGGTTATGTAACGAGTGTGACAGTATCATAAAGCATATTTAATATACAAAAACCAAGTAGAAATATATTTAATTTCTACTTGGTTTATTTTATTGATAGCGTTGTTTTTAAACTTCTGTAACGTCAACATCAATATGTTCAACACGGTTATATGCACCGTGGTCAACCGGACCTACAAAGTCATTCATCTTCCAACCATTTTTAATTGCAGAAGCAACAAAAGCTTTGGCAGCAATAACTGCTTCTCTTGGTGTTTTGCCGTTGGCTAAATACGCAGTAGTTGCTGCAGCAAAAGTACAGCCTGCACCATGATTATAGCTTTGTTGGAACATATCAGTAGTTAATTGGTAGAAGTGTTCACCATCATAGTAAAGGTCATAAGATTTATCTTGATCTAAAGCTTTACCACCTTTAATAATGACATGCTGTGCGCCTTGTTTATGAATGATTTCAGCAGCTTTTTTCATATCATCTATTGATTTTAAAGTACCTAGATTTGCAAGTTGTCCTGCTTCAAATAAATTTGGTGTTACGACAGTTGCTTTAGGTAATAAATGTTCAATCATTGCGTCAGTGTTGCCAGGATTTAATACTTCGTTTTCGCCTTTACAGACCATTACTGGATCAACGACAAAGTAGTCGGCGCCAGATTCTACATATGCTTCACCAGCACGTTTGATTATTTCTTGTGTACCGAGCATACCTGTTTTCACAGCATCTGGGTGGATTGAGATTGCTGTCTCTAATTGTTTCTCAAATACATCAAATGGAATTGGTGTTACGTCATGAGACCATGTCGCTTTATCCATTGTAACGATTGATGTCAGAGCAACAATGCCGTATGTCTCTAACTCTTGAAATGTTTTTAAATCTGCTTGCATACCTGCCCCTGCACTTGTGTCTGAACCTGCAATCGTTAATGTTTTTTTCAATGCCATGAATCTTCACTCCTAAATTTCTTTTGTACATATCATACCACGTTTGTCGAGTATTCTAAATAATGACCTTTTAAATAGCGAGCAATATTTAACTACTTTGTATAAGGTAGATTAATTTTATTTTTGATGAAGAGAAATAGAGTTAATTATAAGATTTTTAAAATTTCTTATAGGGTTACCTGAGCTGGTTTAAAGGTATACAAGTGCTGATGCACTTGCATAAGTAGCGCTAAACTTGCTAACGCAAGAAGTACTACTTTACATGCATAAGATCTACTTATTCACGTGCATAATTTCTTGCACGTGGATTTTAAAAGGATTACCTGAGCTGAAGCTCATGCATAAGTGGTTCTATTCTTGTGAATACAAAGTAGAAATAATGGTTCGCCTGCGCTGATGCTCATACATAAGAACTACTTCTTCACGCGCATAATTTCTTGCACGTGAAAGTAGTTCTAATATGTTAAAATACAAACTGAGGTGAGAGGGAATATGGAATGGTCAGATGTTTTTCATGAAATTACTACACGACATGACTTTAGTGCGATGCACGAATTTTTAGAAAAAGAATATACAACAGAAATTGTATACCCAGATAGAGAGAATGTTTATCAAGCATTTGATTTAACACCATTTGAACAAGTGAAAGTTGTCATATTAGGTCAAGATCCATATCACGGACCGAATCAAGCACATGGCTTAGCTTTCTCAGTACAACCAGATGCTAAGTTTCCACCTTCGTTGCGTAATATGTATAAAGAACTTAAAGAGGACATAGGTTGTGAAAGAACAACGCCACATTTACAAGATTGGGCGCGCGAAGGTGTTTTGTTATTGAATACAGTTCTGACTGTCCGCCAAGGTGAAGCACATTCACATAAAGAAATTGGCTGGGAACTTTTCACAGATGAAGTGATTAAAACAGTATCTGAACAATTAGAAAATGTTGTGTTTATTTTATGGGGAAGACCCGCACAACAAAAAGTTAAATTGATAGATACATCAAAACATCATATTATTAAGTCTCCACATCCAAGTCCTTTATCTGCTTATCGTGGTTTCTTTGGTTCAAAACCATATTCTCAAACAAATATGTATTTACAAGAAAATGGTAAAGCACCAGTGAATTGGTGTGAAGGTGAGGCATAAACATGGAAAAAGATAAGGTTATACAGTTAATTGAGCAAGAATTAGTAGCAGCGGACGAAGCAAATAATAATGCTGAATTTGAAAAGCATATTTATGCTATTCATACGTTGACTTCACTTGTTACAGAGTCGACAAGTCAGCATAAAAGTTATAAAGATAATACGTATGATGTTTCTTCGTCATTCCAAACATCTACTATAGTAAGTAATGGTACTTCAAAACCCCAATCAACTTCTAAAAAACCAGCTGTATCTGAAGAAGAGATTCGAGCGATGGGCGGTAAAACATCACAACCAGCGCCACAAAATAGCGTTTCTGACACATCACTTACAGCTAACAAGTTGGTTACAGATGATGAAATAGGTAATGGAGATTCAATATTTGATTTTTAATTAAGAAGGGAAGTAAATAGCATGATGAAAGTATTTATTATATTAGGTGCATTGAACACAATGATGGCAGTAGGAACTGGCGCATTTGGTGCACATGGCTTAGAAAATAAACTATCAGCAAAATATTTATCAGTATGGGAAAAAGCAACGACTTACCAAATGTATCATGGTTTAGGCATACTTGCGCTTGGTATCATTAGTGGTACAACTTCAATTAACGTGAATTGGGCAGGTTGGCTCATGTTCTTCGGTATCGTCTTTTTCAGTGGCTCATTATACATTTTGGCATTAACTCAAATTCGTATCCTTGGCGCAATTACTCCAATTGGTGGGGTTTTATTCATAGTAGGTTGGTTAATGCTTATTATCGGAACATTTAAATTATAAATTTTTAATTGTTATAGAATTCATCTTGTGGGTATAATACAGTCCATGAGGTGAATTTTATTTATGAGTCAAAATGATAAGCAAATAGATAGAGGAGATTTAAAACAAAACTTATCTGAGAAATTTGTATGGGCTATAGCCTATGGTTCATGTATAGGTTGGGGTGCATTTATCCTACCTGGTGACTGGATTGGTCAATCAGGCCCTATATCTGCAGCGATAGGTATTGTAATTGGTGCATTATTAATGATACTGATTGCAGTAAGTTATGGTGCTTTAGTTGAACGTTTTCCAGTTTCAGGTGGAGCATTTGCATTTAGTTTTTTAGGATTTGGAAGGTACGTTAGTTTCTTCTCATCCTGGTTTTTAACTTTTGGATATATATGTGTTGTAGCTTTAAACGCAACAGCATTTAGTTTATTAATTAAGTTCTTACTACCAGATATATTAGAAACTGGTAAGTTATATACTATTGCAGGATGGGATGTTTATATAACTGAGATTCTTATCGCATCGTTATTATTAATTGTCTTTATGTTTATAGCAATTAAAGGTGCAAGTGTATCAGGATCTCTACAATTTTATTTCTGTGTAGCAATGGTTATAACAATCGTATTACTATTTTTCGGTTCATTCTTCGGGAATAACTTCTCTTTTGAAAATTTACAACCGTTAACGAATGAAAAAGAAGGTTGGTTTACATCCATTATTATGATTGTGGCAGTAGCGCCATGGGCATATGTTGGATTTGATAATATTCCACAAACAGCAGAAGAATTTGATTTTGCGCCGAATAAAACATTTAAATTAATCGTTTATAGTTTACTTGCCGCAGCATTTACTTATGTATTAATGATTTTATACACAAGTTGGTTAAGTAGCTCATCTACAAGTTTAAACGGTAATTTATGGTTAACAGGTGCTGTGACACAAGAGGCATTTGGTTACATTGGTTTAGCAGTGCTAGCAATCGCAATTATGATGGGGATATTCACTGGTTTAAATGGATTCTTGATGAGTTCAAGCCGTTTATTATTCTCAATGGGACGCTCAGGCATTATGCCTTCTGTATTTAGTAAATTGCATAAAAAATATAAGACACCTTATATTGCAATTTTCTTTTTAGTGTCTGTTACATTAATTGCACCGTGGCTAGGTCGTACTGCATTAACATGGATTGTTGATATGTCTTCAACAGGTGTATCAATTGCTTATTTTATTACATGTTTATCAGCAGCAAGACTCTTTAGTTTTGATAAATCAAGTAACACATACGGACCTGTATACAAAGTATTTGCGATATTAGGTTCAATCGTTTCATTTGTATTCTTACTGTTATTATTAGTTCCTGGGTCACCAGCGGCACTTTCAACACCATCTTATATCGCATTAGGCGGTTGGTTAATCATTGGTTTGATTTTCTTTGTTGTACGCTATCCAAAACTGAAAAATATGGATAATGACAGATTAAGTAAACTTATTTTAAATCAATCAGAAGATGAAATAGTAGATTTAATTAATAAAAATAAATCAGATAAAGCGAACACCTAGTTATTTTTGTGAATAATAATCATGTTTTTTGCATGTAAAATTATGTAATTCTAACATTTAAACTTGGATTATATAATTTCATATATGCCCTTCAATACAGACACATTAAAAGTGTTTATATTGGAGGGCTTTTATTATTAGAGGTTTGATTATAGAAATGGCGAGTAACAAAAAACCTGAGAAAAATCATTATTACAAATGATTTTTCTCAGGTTTTTGATTTAGTATCATGCATTTTAAATTCTTTTTTTACGTATTTTCGTACCAGATACAATAAGCTTTGATATTTGATCAGCAAAAAGTAATCCTAAAGCGATAGCACCAGCAATTAAAGTCACTTCTAGCATTGTATTAATGGCTTTACTAAATTCTAATAAGATTAAGTTTTTTGTTGCATCGAATGCAAGGCCACCAGGAACGAGTGGAATAATACCTGGAACCATAAATATAATTACGGGTTCCTTTTTATAACGAGCCATGATGTGACTCAGCATACCTAACGCAATACTTCCAAAGAAACTAGAATATATAGTATGGAATTGAAAACCTTCATAAAATAAAATATAAAACATCCACCCACACGCACCTACAATACCAACTGTGTTGTATAGGCGTTTTGGTACATCAAATATCACACCAAAGAAAAGGGAAGCAGTATAACTAAATATTAAATTTAAAATCCAAAACATAGACATTGCTCCTAAAAAATAATGAGTATAGTACCAACACCGGCGCCTATACCAAAAGCAGTCACTAGGGCTTCTAGTGATTTAGTGGTAAATAGTAACATATGACCGGCGAATAAATCTTGAATGGCATTCGTGATTAATACACCAGGCACGATAGGCATTACTGAAGCTATTATGATAGTAGATATCGAACCACCGGGTATTAAATGATGCCCTGAAACGGTTATGAGGCCGATGACAATTGCGCCCATAAATTCTGGGATGAATTGAGCATGTAGTTTTCTTTGAAGCGTTTCTACAACAATGAAGCCAAAGGACCCAGCCAAAATAGCAGTAAGTACATCTGTTAAGATGCCACCTTGAAGATATAAAAAACTCGCTGCGATAATAGCGGCAGCTATAAATTTGAAAATTAGATCATGGTTAATGCTTTGTTCGTGATATATTTTTTGCAGTTCTTGAAAGGCATCTTCAAGTGAAATGTCACCTAAAGCAAGACGCCTAGATATGCCATTTGTTCTTGATATGCGATGAAGATTTGTATCTCGTGTTTTAATCCTGAAAATCCTAGGATAAGATTCGTTATGTAACATGAAGTTAATTACTGTATTTGTTACGAAACTATTGCTTTCTGGATAGCCTAATGTAGTTGCAATTCGAGTCATTGTATCTTCAACTCTGGAACCTTCTGCACCAGATTCCAACAGGATACGTCCTGCGAGCAAAATAACATCTTTCGCCATTCTTTCATCGTAACTTTCAACTGTTTGATTGTATATTGTCATTTAATCACCAATAATGAAGTATTTAACTAAAGCTATGTTTTTGTATTCATAGCATAGGAATAAGTTATTGAGTTAATAATTTTTATTGTAACACTTTACTCTTAAAAATTGTTAGAAGAATCAGAAAGTAACTTATACACTTTATAAAATTTAAAATATAACATTTTATACAATTTAAGTAATTTAAATATGTTTCAAATTTCGCAAATAGGCTAAAATAATATTAGTTAGCTGTTTCAGACAAATATTGAGTAGCGACAATATTTAACAGTTAATATTAAATTAAGTAGTGATTAAAGTTCTCCCAAACACACTACACAGACTCAGGCACACTTGTTCAATAGCAAGTGTGCCTTTTTTTACTCGCTCTGCATTCGACTAGTTGAATGCTAGAGCGAGTTATGCAAGCGTAAGCTTCCGAACCTTAAGTAACAACATGTTGAAATCTAGAGCGAGTAAGAGCGAGTAAGAACAAGTAACGAATTATGAAAATGTATAAAAAATGTCGACAAAGTTAGATACTTTGCCGACAGTCTTAAACAATTCCATTAATATGAACGGAAACGTTTATTGTATTTTATAATGAAAATAGATCTTGTAAGACATCTTTTGTGATGATATTACCTACGAAGAAACTACCAAAGTCGCCGTAGCGTGCAGTTGTTTCATCAAATCTCATTTCATAAACAATTTTTTTGAATTGAAGTGGGTCTTCTGCAAAAAGTGTTACGCCCCATTCATGATCGTCAAAACCAACAGATCCAGTGATGAATTGTTTGATTTTACCTGCATATTGGCGACCAATCATGCCATGATCATGCATAAGTTTCTTTCTATCTTCAAGTGGTAACATATACCAGTTATATGTTTCACCACGACGTTTATCCATTGGATAGAAACAAATGTATTCAGTACGAGGTAATTCTGGGAATAATCTTGGTTTAATATGAGGATTTTCATATGGATCTTCATCAGATTTTCCTGCAAGATAATTACCTAATTCTATGATAGAAACATAAGAATATGTTGGAATTAAGAAATCTGTAATTTTCAATTTATTAAATTCATTTTCAAAAGCATTTAAATCTTTCATTTCTGGACGTAATATCCATAAAAGAAGGTCTGCTTTTTGACCATTAATATTATAAAATGCATGATCTCCTGCATTATTTGTGCGTGCTTCTTCGTGCTTATCTAAAAACGATTGTAATTCTTCCACGAGAGATTGACGTTCTTCCTCTGGAACTAAACGTAAAGTAGTCCAATCAATAGCATATAATAAATGTAAACTATACCAACCGTCTAACGTTTCTGGTACTTGTGGCATTGTAAATCGCTCCTTTGTGAAAATTTCTATGTCTTCACTATAAAATTCTACCATAAAGAAACTGTTAAAACATAAGTAAATGATTACAAATTGGTGACATGGAATTCTATAAAAAAATAACGTATACTATATAGTGTAAATAAATAGATTTAAATTTCGAGGAGGCCCCTATGTCTTTATTAGATGTATTACAAGAAAAACTTTCAGGAAAAAATGTGAGAATCGTATTACCTGAGGGTGAAGATGAACGCGTATTAACAGCAGCAACACAATTACAAAATACAGAATATGTTACACCAGTAGTATTAGGTAATGAAGCTAATGTGAAGACTTTAGCTAATGATAAAGGATTAGATATTACTAACATTGAGATTATCGATCCAGAAACAAGTGAATTGAAACAAGAATTAGTAACTGCTTTCGTTGAACGCCGTAAAGGTAAAGCGACTGAAGAACAAGCACAAGAAATGCTAAAAAATGTAAACTACTTTGGTACAATGCTTGTTTATACTGGTAAAGCTGAAGGACTAGTCAGCGGTGCAGCACATTCTACAGGCGATACAGTTCGCCCAGCGTTACAAATTATTAAAACAAAACCTGGCGTTTCAAAAACATCTGGCGTTTTCTTTATGATTAAAGGAGAAGAACAATATATCTTCGGCGATTGCGCAATCAATCCAACACTTGAAGCACAAGACTTAGCTGAAATTGCAGTAGAGAGTGCAAAAACTGCTAAAAGCTTTGACATGACACCGCGTGTAGCAATGTTAAGTTTTTCAACAAAAGGCTCTGCAAAATCAGACGATGTTGAAAAAGTAGCAAATGCAGTGAACTTAGCGCAAGAGAAAATTGAAACTGACAATATTGAAGATGTTGTTGTAGATGGTGAATTCCAATTTGACGCAGCAATCGTACCAGAAGTTGCTAAGAAAAAAGCACCAGACGCAAAAATACAAGGTAATGCTAATGTATTTATCTTCCCAAGTTTAGAAGCGGGTAATATTGGATACAAAATTGCACAACGTTTAGGCGGTTTTGATGCAGTAGGTCCAGTACTACAAGGACTTAATTCTCCAGTGAATGATTTATCGCGTGGTTGTTCAACAGAAGACGTGTATAACTTATCAATCATTACTGCTGCGCAAACATTACAATAATGGATTTAGCAAGCAAATATTTTAATGATATAGATTGGCGTTATATTGACCATTCTTCTGGGTTAGCGCCTATGCAATCATTTGCATTCGATGATACATTTTCGGAAAGTGTTGGCAAAGATTTATCATGTAATGTTGTACGTACTTGGATACACCAACATACAGTCATTTTAGGTATCCATGATTCACGCCTACCTTTTTTACAAGATGGTATTCGTTATCTTACTGAAGAACGTGGCTATAATGCGATTGTTAGAAATTCAGGTGGCCTAGGTGTCGTCTTAGACCAAGGTATACTCAATATTTCTCTCCTATTTAAAGGTAAACATGACATTACAATAGACGAAGCTTTTACAGTAATGTATTTATTGGTTTCAAAAATGTTTGAAGATGAAGACGTAGAGATTGAAACACACGAAATTGAACGTTCATATTGTCCAGGGAAATTTGATTTAAGTATTAATGGACGAAAATTTGCAGGCATTTCACAAAGGCGAGTACGTGGCGGCATTGCTGTACAAGTATATCTTTGTGTAGAAGGTGATGGCAGTGAACGCGCCGATATGATGAAGTCTTTTTATAAACGCGCGTTAAAGGATGAAGAAACAAAATTTACTTATCCAAATATAGATCCACAATGCATGGCGTCATTAGAGTCATTATTAGGCAAAGCAATCACTGTTCAAGACGTAATGTTTAAGTTATTATACGCGCTTAAAGATTTAGGTGGACGATTAAATATGGAACCTATAACAGATGATGAATGGCAACGCTATGAAGGTTATTTTGAAAAAATGATTGAACGTAACGCTAAGATGAATCAAGCAATGGATTAAATCATTATTAAGACCAGAAACGGTACTTTTTTATTAAAGTAACGGCTCTGGTCTTTTTTAGAGTTAATATAAAAAATATTGACATAAATCTTTCTAATTGTTGAATTATAGAAACTAAATAAGTAATATAGGAAAAGTGTAGTTTAAAACTAACTAATTTAAATAAATTTCCGTAAAATCATGTTAACTTTTTGAATATAAGACTATAGAGTTTTATAATGGAAAAGTATTGATTATAATTAGTAGCAGGTATTAACTTTTGAAAAAGCACTTTCTGTTATTTAATTAAAAATAAACCAAGTAACTATGACTAGAGTTGTATGGCATAATATAAAATTTATGAGATAATGTATAATAATGTGTGTAAAATTAGTTAAGGTTGAGTATTTTCCTATAGAATACGAGCAGTCTTTTCAAATTAATAATGATAAAAGACATATTAGATTGGCTAACAACGAGACTTTAAAACACGGAATTTCCTGGGAAATTTCAAGCAGAATGCATTGTGGTGTTCTGAAATGATTAAAATCAGTGTTGTCTGTAATGTGTAGCTTACTTAAAATATAAAACTAAAGAAAATACTAAAGGTGATTGAGAATATGACACAACAAGGATATGGGGAAGCCAATGGAAAAGTAATATTAATTGGTGAACATGCTGTTACATTTGGCGAGCCAGCAATAGCGATTCCATTTACGACCGGGAAAGTGAGAGCGAAAATAGAATCTATAGAAGAACCTCTTTCTTCATGTATTAAAAGTGATGTATATGAAGGTGAGTTAATTAATGCACCTGAACATTTAAAGGCAGTAATAACTCGTTTTGTAGAAAAATATGAAATCCAAACACCTATAAAAGTTTCGATTGATACAAACTTACCACCATCTAGAGGACTAGGCTCAAGTGCTGCAATGGCGGTTGCTTTTGTGCGTGCAAGTTTCGATTACCTCAACAAACCATTATCTGATGAGTTGTTGATAGAAGAAGCTAATTGGGCGGAACGTATTGCACATGGTAAACCAAGTGGCATTGATACACAAACGATTGTATCGAATAAGCCAGTATGGTTTAAGCAAGGTAAAGTAACGACATTAAAGCCATTAGAATTGAATGGTTACATGATTGTTATTGATACTGGCGTACTCGGCTCTACGAAACAAGCAGTTGAAGATGTACATAATTTATGTAAAGAAGATAGTACGTACTTAGAACATGTGAAACATATTGGTCAACTTGTATATGAAGCAAGTGACTCTATAGAGCATCATAACTTCGAAAAATTAGCCTCTATCTTTAATTTGTGTCAAGAAAGCTTACGTACATTAACGGTAAGCCATAATAAAATTGAAACATTACTTGAGGCAAGTAAACAACAAGGCGCCATTGCTGGAAAATTAACTGGCGGCGGTCGCGGTGGTAGTATGATTGTACTTGCTTCAACCTTAGAAGTGGCTGAGAGAATTGTTGAAAGTGCGCAAGACTTAGGCGCACATCACACATGGATTGAATATTTAGGAGGTTAATGACGTTGGTTAATAGTGGTAAAGCACGTGCACATACAAATATTGCGCTAATAAAATATTGGGGTAAAGCTGATGAAACTTATATTATTCCGATGAATAATAGTTTGTCGGTTACATTAGATCGCTTTTATACTGAAACTAAAGTGACATTTGATGAAAGCTATACTAAAGATACGCTTATTTTGAATGGTCAAGCAGTCAATGACGCAGAAGCGGCTAAGATACACCGTTTTATGGATGTGTTCCGCGACTTAAGTCAAACCTCAATGTTTGCCTATATTGAAAGTGATAATTATGTCCCTACAGCAGCAGGATTAGCATCTTCAGCAAGTGCTTATGCGGCATTAGCAGCAGCTTGTGATGCAGCTTTGAATCTTGGGTTAACAGGCAAAGCGTTATCTAGATTGGCACGTAGGGGGTCAGGATCAGCTTCTAGAAGTATCTATGGCGGTTTTGTAGAATGGGAAAAAGGGTATGATGATGAGACATCGTACAGTGTTCCTGTTGAAGCAGATAATTGGGAAGACGATTTAGCAATGATATTTGTAGTCATTAATAATAAATCGAAAAAAGTTTCAAGTCGTGCCGGTATGTCACTTACACGTGATACATCACGTTTTTATCAATATTGGTTAGACCATGTGGATGAGGACATAGCGTCAGTTAAACATGCAATAAATCAAAAAGATTTTAAACAATTAGGTGAAGTGATTGAAGCCAATGGTTTACGCATGCATGCAACAAACTTAGGTGCTCAACCGCCGTTCACTTATATGGTCGATGACAGTTACTTAGTGATGGATATCGTAGACCAATGTCGTAAGGCGGGTCATCCTTGTTACTTTACGATGGACGCAGGCCCTAATGTTAAAATTTTAGTAGAAAAGAAAAATAAACAAGCGGTTATTGATGCATTACATAAATCGTTTAAAGAAGACCAAATCATTGCGAGCGACATTACACGTACAGGCGTAGAAATTATTGAGTAAGGAAGAGATAAAATGATTCAAGTTAAAGCACCAGGGAAGCTATACATTGCAGGTGAATACGCAGTTGTCGAACCTGGATATAAATCAATATTAATCGCAGTAGATCGCTTTGTAACTGCTTCTATTGAAGATTCAAATGCAACTCAAGGCACGATACATTCTAAGACTTTACATCATGAACCAGTCACATTTCAAAGACGTGAAGATAAAATTGTAGTTTCAGATTTAAATGCGGCTAAACAATTGAAGTATGTCATCACAGCAATTGAAATCTTTGAACAATTTGTAAGAAGTAATAATATGCCTTTAAAACATTTCAATTTAACAATTGATAGTAATTTAGACGATACAAATGGGCATAAATATGGTTTAGGTTCTAGTGCAGCTGTCTTGGTATCAGTGGTTAAAGCTTTGAATGAATTTTATGGTATGCATTTATCTAATTTATATATTTACAAACTTGCAGTTATTGCAAATATGAAGTTACAGAGTTTAAGTTCTTGTGGTGATATTGCTGTTAGTGTTTATACTGGCTGGTTAGCTTATAGTACGTTTGATCATGAATGGGTATCACAGCAAATCGAAGATACGTCAGTTAATGATGTATTGAATAAAAACTGGCCTGGACTTCATATCGAACCATTACAGCCACCAGAGAATATGGAAGTGCTTATAGGTTGGACTGGCTCACCAGCTTCATCACACCATTTAGTGAGTGAAGTGAAACGCTTGAAATCAGACCCTACCTTTTATGGTAAATTCTTGGAACGCTCTCATTTATGTGTTGAGAAGTTGATACATGCTTTTAAAACGAATCATATTAAAGGTGTGCAACAAATGATTCGCATCAACCGTGAAATTATTCAATCTATGGATAAAGAAGCGACAGTTGATATTGAAACTGCGCATTTAAAAGTGTTGTGTTCTGTAGCTGAAAAATATGGCGGTGCTGCCAAAACATCAGGTGCAGGCGGTGGAGATTGTGGCATCACGATAATCAATAAAGGTATTAATAAACAACGCATTTACGATGAATGGTCAGAAAATGAAGTAAAACCTTTGGAGTTTAATATATATCACGGTCAATAATGAAAATGAACAGTATGAAGCTGAGGCATAAATATATGTCCTGCTCATTACTGTCTTTTTTTTGCTGAAATTGAATAAAAGTAAACTGCGAATCAACCAGACCCATAAACCAAACCCATCGACCATTGCTAATCAACTCATAATACGTAGTCGTTAGTCAGAATACATCTAATATCACTCTATGGAAAATTTACCTCTTAATGGAAATAAATTCAGTTGTAGAAATCAATTGTCTAAATGTACAAATGTTATTGAACTCATTGAGATTAAAGCATACGATCATCTTAAGAAAGCGCTTACGATAGTGCGGTGATAGAAGGGTGATTATTATGAATTTCGGACGTAAGTTTGGAGATGCAATTCGTAGATTTGGTGGCGCAATGATTGTTCCAGTATTACTATTTCCATTTTTCGGGATTATTATTGGTATAGCTACACTGTTTAAAAACGAGGCGATTATGGGTCAGCTAGCTGATCCTAATGGTTTATGGTTTCAAATATGGTCATTAATTGAAAATGGTGGATGGACTGTATTTGAAAATATAGAACTTATTTTCGTTATCGGCTTACCTATTTCACTAGCTAAAAAATCAGCTGGTCATGCAGTAATGTCTTCGGTAGTAACTTATATGATGTTTAATTATTTTATAAATAGCATATTAACGACATGGGGACCTGCTTTTGGCGTGGACTTTAAGGGTGATGCTGGAGAAGTCACAGGTATTACGGAACTTGCAGGTATTAAAACGTTAGATACAAATATTATCGGTGCACTCATCATCTCAGGCATCGCGATTTGGTTACATAATCGATATTATGATAAGAAATTGCCAGAGTCTTTAGGAATATTCCAAGGTTCGCCGTTTGTTGTCATGATTGCATTTTTTGCTATGATACCTTTAGCTTTTTTAACAAGTTGGGGATGGCCTATTGTTCAAGGATGGATTGCTTCGTTACAAGTATTTTTAGCTTCATCAAGTTATGTGGGCGTATGGCTCTTCCACTTTTTAGAACGAATTTTAATTCCGACAGGGTTACATCATTTCATATATACACCATTTGAATATGGACCGGCAGTGGTCGATGGTGGTATAAAATCATACTGGATTTCTCATTTAACTGAGTATTCGCAAACAACAAAACCACTAAAAGAAATTTTCCCCGGTGGTGGATTTTTATTACAAGGTAATATTAAAATGTTCGGTTCAATTGGTATAGCACTTGCGATATATTCAACAGCAAAAGCACATAAAAAGAAAGAAGTTGGGGCATTATTACTAGCGGCTACTTTAACAGCTGTGTTTGCAGGTATTACAGAGCCTTTAGAATTTACGTTTATCTTTATAGCACCGTTCCTATTTTTAATCCACGCTATACTTGGAGCAACAATGGTAACAATTATGCATGGGTTTGGTCTCGTAGGTAATTTAGGTGGTGGCTTCATTGAAATTGCAGCAACCAATTGGATTCCACTATTTGGTTCTCATTGGGGAACTTACGTTGCTCAATTTATTATAGGTATTATATTCATATTCATTTATTATTATTTATTCAGATTTATCATACTAAAAATGGATATACCTATGCCAGGTAGAGAGAAGGATGATGATATAGATGCTAAGCTCTATACGAAGCGTGATTATAAGGAAAATAAAAATAAAAAAAATAGTGATAAAAACGAATATGAAACAAAAGCTGCGATTTATTTAGAAGGCTTGGGTGGCACTGAAAATATTGCTGATATAACAAATTGTGCAACGAGATTACGTGTGACTGTTAAAGATCCTGAAAAAGTAGAAGAAGCTGATTATTTTAAAACAGTAGGTGGCGCGCATGGTCTTGTGAAAAGTGGTAAAAACGTGCAAGTCATCGTAGGGCTTTCGGTTCCACAAGTGAGAGAAGCGGCAGAGCAAATTATTAAGCACGATGCGTAAGGCTACAAAATTAAATATGATGTAAAGTCAACACTATCGTTGCTTTACATCATATAATTTGTATCATTATTTGGAAATTTTGTAGTTGTGATATGTTCTAGCGATAAAATCAAAAACCACATAATATGGAGTGAAACTGTAATATTCCGTATTATTAAAAAATTGCATTGGCGCACTGTTGACGTAAATATTGAATGCTGCATTTTTGGCAATATAATTGTCATGTAGTGTTGTGATAGAGACGTAATGCAATTCACGTGATTTAATGAGTTGAATAGGTTCTTTTAAATTTTTAGTTTCACCAGATAGAGAGATGATGAAAAGTAAATCTTCTGGAGACATTTGATCTATTGCTAAGCGCAATTCATTTTCATCATTAACTACAATAGAGCGTTTAGAGATAGAAAGCATATGACGTTGGGCTTCCCGAGCCACATTTTGCTGAGCCATGCCTGTACCGAATATATAGACGAAAGGTGCATCTTCTAATAAACGGTTTAAAAGTTTATAGTCGAACATTTCAAGGTGTTCTACGGTTCTTTGCACATCTTCGACAATCGGGTCAGTGTTTGCTAAATGTGATGGTTGCGTGTTGTTTTCCATTTTTAAGTAAAACTTAAAGTTGCTATAGCCTTCAAACCCCATTTTTTTAACGAGTCTATGAATCGTTGAGATGGAAGTATGCGTCAGTTTACTTAAATCATGAATTTTCATAGCTGACATGTCATCCATATTTTGACGTATGATATTGATGATATGTAAATCATTTTCAGTTAATTCTTCAAAGTGTTTATTTATAAGATGATCAAGTACCATATGTGCAGATTCCACCTATTCATTGGAAAATTTTCCGAAATTTGAAAATATATTCTAATGTTAATATATAAAATCTAAATACGTCAAATTTATTGGTATTTTTAATATTGTATTTTAATATGAAACTAATGTATTAAGCTTTTAAAAGAAATAAAGCTTAAATGTAATACGAAATTTTGTAAGCGGTTACTTTAAAGGTTGGATAAATTTAATATAAAGGGATGAGTCTTATGAATGTGAAAATTGGAATAATTGGATGCGGTGGCATAGCTAATGGTAAGCATTTGCCAAGTTTAGAAAAAATTTCAGAAGCAACTATGGTCGCTTTTTGCGATATAGACATAGCGAAAGCTGAATCTGCAGCGGAAACATATGGTATAAACAATGCTGCAATATATGAAGATTACAAACAGTTACTCGAAGATAAATCTATAGAAGTCATACATGTGTGTACGCCGAATAATACACATAAGGATATTACAGTCGCAGCATTAAATGCGGGTAAACATGTAATGTGTGAGAAACCAATGGCTAAAACTTCAGACGAAGCACGCGAAATGATTGATGCAGCGGAGCAAAATAATAAAAAATTAACAATTGGTTATCAAAATAGATTTAGAGCAGACAGTCAACATCTACGGAAGGTGACGCAACGTGGAGACTTAGGAGATATTTATTATAGTAAAGCACAAGCAATTCGACGTCGTGCAGTTCCTACATGGGGTGTGTTCCTAGATGAAGAGAAACAAGGAGGCGGACCATTAATTGATATTGGTACACATGCCTTAGATTTAACATTATGGATGATGGATAATTACGAGCCAGAGTCTGTTATGGGATCTACTTTTCATAAATTAGGTAAACAAGACAATGCGGCAAATGCTTGGGGATCATGGGATCCAGATAAATTTACTGTTGAAGACTCAGCGTTTGGCTTTATTAAGATGCGTAATGGCGCAACGATTATCTTAGAATCTAGTTGGGCACTCAATTCATTAGACGTGGATGAAGCGAAATGTGCATTGTCAGGTACGCATGGTGGCGCTGATATGAAAGATGGTTTGCGCATCCATGGTGAATCATTCGGCACTTTATATACATCTCAAATTGAAGTAGATAATGCAGGTGTTGATTTTTATGAAAGTGAAAAAATCGATGAAGCTGAAGAAGAAGCACGTGCTTGGATAAATAATATTATTCATGATACTGAGCCAGTCGTAAAACCGAAAGAAGCATTTGTAGTGACTCAAATATTAGAAGCGATATATGAATCTGCAAAAACAGGAAAAGCGGTATACTTAAATAAACATTAATCAAAGGGGAGCTTACTATTGAATATTACAATTTGGAATGAATTTCGTCATGAACAAGAAAGTGCTGAAGTAAAAAAAGTTTATCCAGAAGGCATTCATAAAGCATTAGCTTCTTTTCTAGAGGCTGAACACCAAGTTAAGACAGCGACACTAGACGAACCTGAACATGGCCTGACAGATGATGTATTAGCAAACACAGATGTATTAGTTTGGTGGGGGCATAAAGCTCATGATGAAGTTGAAGATGTCATTGTCGAAAAAGTGAAACAACGTGTATTGGATGGCATGGGGCTTGTTGTGTTACATTCTGGACATTTCTCGAAAATATTCAAAAACTTAATGGGTACCACTTGTGACCTTAAGTGGAGAGAAGCAGATGAAAAAGAGAGGTTATGGGTAGTTGATCCGACACATCCGATTACTGAAGGCTTAGATTCATATTTTGAATTAGAAAAAGAAGAAATGTACGGAGAGCATTTTGATATTCCAGCACCTGATGAAACAGTCTTTATTAGCTGGTTTGAAGGCGGAGAGGTCTTTAGAAGCGGAGCAACTTTTAAAAGGGGTAATGGCAAAATATTCTATTTCAGACCAGGTCATGAAAGTTATCCGACATATTATAATGCCAACATCCAACAAGTCATCAAAAATGGTGTGAAATGGGCATGTAATTCCAATACACCGAAACATCAATATGGCAATGCTCAACCGTTAGAAGAAATAAAAGAAAAATAGGGTTGGGAGTTTGATTACTATGGAGAATGTGGAAAAATTGAAAATCGGGATTATTGGTTGTGGTGGTATTGCGCAAGGCAGACATATTCCTGCATTTCAAAATTTAAGTCATCTTGCTGAAATTGTGGCAGTGCAAGACGTCAATCAAACACTGGCAAAAACAGTAGCGGATAGATTCGCAATTGGTACAGTGTTTGAAAGTTATGAAGCTATGTTTGAAAAGGTTGATGCCGTAGCTATTTGCACACCAAATAAATTCCATGCAGAAATTTCTATTGCGGCTTTAGAAGCGGGTGTCCATGTGTTTTGTGAAAAACCGATGGCGATGAATCAATTAGAATGCGAACAGATGGTTAAAGCTGCTATGCGTGCTGACAAATTATTGGCTATAGGCTATCATTATCGATTTACGGATGCTGCGATTACCGCAAAAAATGCTGTGGATGAGGGCGTGGTTGGTGATGCGCTTGTCACACGTGTACAAGCCTTACGTAGAAGAAAAGTGCCAGGTTGGGGTGTGTTTACGAATAAAACATTGCAAGGTGGTGGTAGTCTGATCGATTACGGATGTCACTTGTTAGATTTGTCATTATGGTTATTAAAAGATGTTGAACCCATTGAAGTCCTAGGTAAAACATATAACAGACTAAGCAAAACGCCGAATCAAATCAATGACTGGGGAGAATTTGATCATGAAACGTTTGATGTAGATGATCATGTCACGAGCTTCATTACTTTTGAAAATCATTCAACGATGCAATTTGAATGTTCCTGGTCAGCAAATATTAAAGAAGATACAAAACATATAAGTATTTCAGGTGTGGACGGTGGCATAAGTTTATATCCCTTTGAAATATACCAACCACGGTTTGGCACGTTTTTTACAGAACAAGCCGATGCAGCACATGATGAAGAAATTGCAGCCCAGAGACAAGCACTTAATTTTGTGAACAGTTGTCTAGGGCATGAAGCGTTAGTCGTACAACCTGAACAAGCGCAAAAAATTAATATATTAATAGATGCGATATATCAAAGCAGCACAGAAGGACATAGTATTCGATTGTAATGTTTTAAAATTTTGAGGAGGGTTTAATTTATGAAAATTGGTGTGTTCTCAGTATTATTTCAAGATAAGACTTTTGAAGAAATGTTGGACTATGTAGCTGATGCGGGTGTTGATATGGTTGAATTAGGTACTGGAGGTAATCCAGGTAATCAATTTTGTCCTTTAGATGAATTATTAGAAGATGAAAGTAAAAGAGCTGAATATTTAGAAAAAATACAACAACGTGGTTTAGGCATTAGTGCTTTTAGCTGTCACAATAATCCAATTTCACCAAATCAAGATCATGCACAAGATGCGCATGATACTTTGTTTAAAACAATAAAATTAGCGGCTTTATTAAATGTGCCAGTGGTTAATACTTTTTCAGGTGTGGCTGGTTCGGATGAAACAGCAAAATATCCTAATTGGCCAGTAACGCCATGGCCAACAGCCTATTCTGAAATATTAGAATGGCAATGGGAAGAAAAACTAATTCCATATTGGAAAAAAGCAGCAGATTACGCAAAAGAACAAGGTGTCAAAATCGCAATTGAACTACATGCGGGATTTTTAGTACATACCCCTTATACATTGTTGAAATTAAGAGCAGCGACAAATGATGCGATTGGTGCTAACTTAGACCCTAGTCATTTGTGGTGGCAAGGTATCGATCCAGTTGCTGCAATTAAAATTTTAGGTCGTGAAAATGCAATTCACCATTTTCACGCTAAAGATACATACATTGATCAAGAAAATGTAAATATGTATGGTTTAACGGATATGCAACCTTATGGCAATGTACAAACGCGTGCTTGGACATTTAGAACTGTAGGCTATGGTCATAACCCACAAGTATGGGGAGAAATCATTAGCGCATTGAGAATCAATGGCTATGATTATGTCGTAAGTATCGAACATGAAGATCCGATTATGTCGATTGAAGAAGGTTTTACTAAAGCAGTAAATAATTTGAAATCAGTAAATATAGAAAATCCTGCACCAGATTTATGGTGGACTTAAAAGTCGATGAAGTGAACTTAGTATGCGAATATAAAAGCATATACTAAGTTCACTTTTTTATTTATAAGACAACTTGAATCAAGTCATAATAGGCAAACAATATAATTAAAAACTTGAAATTTTTACTAAAAAGAGTAAAATAATTAGAGTTGTAAATACAAAAAATGTGAATGCGTGCACCTATACATATTAAATTAGCATAGGATTTTTGACTCTGTATATTACTAGAAAGGTGAGGGTGTAGTTGCAAAATAAGTTTCTGATTTGTGATGATTGTCAGGGCGTGGATTGTAAATCATTAGAAAAAAAGTTGACGAAATTAGACCCTGAAGCTGAAATAGAGATTGGCTGTCAATCCTATTGTGGGCCAGGCAGACGAAAAACATTTGCGTTTGTTAATAACCGTCCGCTGGCTGCACTAACAGAAGAAGAACTCATGGAAAAAGTAATGAAACAGTTACAAAAACCAAGAGATCCAGAAGAAGAAGAGCGCTTGAGACAGCGTAATGAGTTGCGTAAACGTCGTAAAGAAGAACAAGATAGAAAATTGAAAGAGAAACTCGCACAGCGAAAAAGTGCGAAATAACATATAGATGCAATGTTTATATTGATAATATTTGAAAGTGAATGAGCAGTGGTGAGACTTATGAATTTAAGTTGCACTGCTGTTTTTTGTGTTTTTTATAGCAATTAGTGTTGTTCTGGTCCAAGCAATTTATTTAATATATTAGAATTATCATGATAAATTCTATAAAGACAGTATTATATTTGGTTCATTTGTTGATAAAAGTAATGAAATGGTTTAAAAATACAATTTATTTATGAAAACACATATAAAATGAACTGAAAAGGGTAAATACAAATTATGAAGTTAGTGAAACAATTAAATTTTAATGGTTCTTTGCACACCGGTTTTTAGCTATTGATTTATAAAGACGTGCAAAAGGTTGTTCAATAATATTGCGAGGCTAACGAGCATAAATATAGAAAGCGTATTTTAAAATACGCGATTCATATTTAATATAAGGAGCTGAAGAAGTTTGGCGGAAAAAGTACAATTAGGTAAATCAGATGTTAAAGTATCACCCATTGCTTTAGGAACGAACGCAGTAGGTGGTCATAACTTTTATAATAATTTAGATGAAGAACAAGGGAAAGAAACTGTACGTACAGCAATTAGAAATGATATTAATTTATTAGATACGGCATTTATCTATGGACCTGAACGTTCAGAAGAACTTGTCGGGGAGACAGTAAAAGAATTTACGAGAGAAGAATTTGCGATAGCTACGAAGGGTGCACATTATTTTGATGAAGACGGAAATGTACAAGTCTCGAATGATCCGCAATTCTTAAAAGAGCAGGTGGCACAAAGTTTAAAACGTCTACAATTAGATTATATTGATTTGTATTATATTCATTTTCCAGATGAATCAACACCTAAAAATGAAGCCGTAGCAGCTTTAAAAGAATTAAAAGACGAAGGCAAAATAAAAGCAATTGGCGTTTCGAATTTCAGCTTAGAACAATTAAAAGAAGCGAATAAAGATGGATACGTAGATGTCGTTCAAATGGAATATAATTTATTGAATCGTAAAAATGAGGCGATTTTAGAATATACTTCAGAAAATAATATTACATTTATTCCATATTTCCCATTAGTATCAGGTCTATTAGCTGGTAAATATACAGAGAACACGAAATTTGATGATCTTCGTGCTGAAAATCCAGAGTTTCAAGGTGAAAGATATCAAGAAAATTTAGAAAAAGTAGATCAACTCAGAGTGATTGCTGATAATCATAGAGTAGATGTAGTACATGTTGTATTAGCGTATTATCTTACTAAACCATCATTAGATGTTATTATTCCGGGAGCCAAACGACCAAACCAAGTCGTGGATAATTTAATAACCCTTGATTTTAAATTAACAAATGAGGAAATCGAAAAAATAGAACAGTTATTTCCAATAGAATAATAACATTAAAGTAGATGAACCATGTAGTGTTTATCTACTTTTTATATTTATAAACTTTAAACCTAAAAATATAGATAAATAGTATGTTGGAAAAGTACTATTTTTGAGCAAACAATTTAATTTATTAATGTATTTTCATTTTTCTGTTTAATAATTCCATTATTTAGTGTAGGATTATTAATTAAGTTTACCTAAATAGTCAAAATGTATAATTATAAAGCTCAACAGATATATTATTAATTTAGTAGTAGAAGGAGATTATTATGATCACAGTTTTATTCGGGGGCAGTCGACCAGAGGGAAACACTGCTCATTTAACTAAAGCGGCCATAGCAGGATACGACTACGAATGGATAGATTTAACACAATATCAATTAAATCCAGTTAGAGATGTAAGACATGATAATAAGGTAATAGAATCATATAATGATGATTATAAAGAGATTATTGATAAAGTATTAGCGAGTGAGACGATTATTATTGCTTCGCCGGTGTATTGGTACAGTTTATCGGCATCAGTAAAAGCATTTTTCGATCATTGGTCTGAAACATTAATGGACCCAAATTATAAAAATTTTAAAGAAGAAATGGCGAAAAAAGATTTTAGATTAATCATCGTTGGTGGAGATTTCCCGAAAGTTAAAGGAAAGCCATGTATCACACAAGTGAAATATAGCTTGGAATTTATTGGCGCAACGTTATCAGGTTATATTATTGGTACTGCTGAAAAGCCAGGCGATATTGAAAAGGACGTTTATGCATTAAAACGTGCACAAGAATGGCAACAAACATTAGGCCAAAAGTAAATATATTAAAGATAGTTTGAGCAAATGATTTATGTTGTTCAAACTATTTTTATTCTAGATAGATAAAGTATTTTGAATACTAAAATTATGTTATAATGTAGCTATTATTACCTATCTAAATAGGGGGAGAGCAACATGCACAAAGTAAGAAAAGCAACTGCAGAAGATGTTGTCAGCATCAGAGATGTAGCAACAAAAGCTTGGTATAATACGTATTTAAATATTTATGCAGCTAAGACAGTAAATGAATTATTGGCTGCTTCATATAATGAACAACATTTACTAAAACGTTTAGAAGATCAATTGTTTTTAGTAGTCGAAGAAGACGAAAATATTATTGGCTTTGCTATATTTATTTATGGTACTGAATTATTCTTGTCTGCACATTATGTGAGCCCATCATGGCAACACCATGGTTATGGTTCTAATCTATTGTCCGAAGGTATTCATTATTTTAAAGATGACTATAATGAAGTTTATTTAGAAGTAGATAATAAAAATGAAGAAGCTATGACGTTCTACCAACAAAAAGGTTTTGAAAAAGTACGCTCATACACACATGTAATGTACGGTGAAGCAATGGACTTAGCGTTGTTACGTAAGCCATTAAAATGATCTGCAAAGTATAGGGTATGAACAGGAGGACTACATTGACATTTACAACTTATGCTACACAAAAGTTACCTGAAGAAAAAGTTTTTAAAGACCCGATTCATAGGTACATTCATGTCAGAGATCAAGTGGTTTGGGATTTAATTAAGACGAAAGAATTTCAACGCTTGCGTCGTATTAAGCAGTTAGGCACATTATATTTATCATTCCATACGGCAGAACATAGTAGATTTGGGCATTCGCTCGGTGTATATGAAATTGTACGTAGATTGATTGATGATTCATTTGATGGTCGCGAAGCATGGGATAATGATGACAGACCTTTAGCTTTATGTGCTGCTTTATTACATGATTTAGGGCATGGACCATTTTCACATAGTTTCGAAAAAATTTTTAACACGGATCACGAAGCATTTACACAAGCGATTATTACGGGACCAACTGAAGTAAATGAAGTATTAAAGCGTGTCTCAGAGGATTTTCCGCAACAAGTTGCAGATGTAATTAATAAAACGCATAAGAATAAATTAGTGATTTCTATGATCTCATCACAAATTGATGCAGATAGAATGGATTATTTACAGCGTGATGCATATTTCACAGGTGTATCTTATGGCCAGTTTGATATGGAACGTATCTTAAGATTAATGCGCCCATCTAAAGATGAAGTGCTTATTAAAGAAAGTGGTATGCACGCAGTAGAAAACTTTATTATGAGTCGTTACCAAATGTATTGGCAAATCTACTTCCACCCAGTAAGTCGAGGTGGGGAAGTATTATTAAATAATTGTTTGAAACGCGCGAAGCAGTTATATGAGGAAGGCTATACATTTAAAATGCATCCTACAGATTTCATACCGTTCTTTGAAGAGTCCATGACAATTGAACAATACGTGGATTTAGATGAAGCCGTGGTACTGTATTATTTAAAAGCATGGGTGAAAGAAGATGATGCAATCTTAAGTGATTTATCCCGTCGTTTTATTAATCGTGACTTATTTAAATACATGCCGTTTGACGGTTCTATTATTACAATTACAGAATTAACCGATTTGTTTATACAAGCAGGTATAGATCCAAATTATTATTTTGTAAGTGAATCGTTCTCGGATTTACCATACGATTATGATAGGCCTGGGTCAGATAGACAACCTATTCATTTATTGCGCCGTAATGGTAAAATACGTGAAATTAGTAGTCAGTCATTGATCATTCATAGTATTACTGGTATAAACAGGGAGGATTATAAACTATATTATCCTAAAGAGTTTATTACTGAAATTGAAGATGAAAATATAGGAAATGCGATTATCAGCATTTTAAATGAATTGAATTAGCGATTAACCAATGGTAGAAAAGTGTTCGCCATTAAATTGTCGTTTTGAATCCAACTTTTAAAAACCATTTAAGTATACATGAGACGTATTGTGGTTTTAAAATAGAACGTAGATATTACAATTAATTATGAAACTTATTTTATGGGAGGTGTTTGCTAGTGGCTGAAAGCAAAGGTTTTAAATTTAACATCATTAAGAATGACCCACTAGATGGACATAAAGGTACGAATATCGGTTCAATCAGTTTAGATAACGTAGCGCCTGTCTTTATTGATGTTCAAAATAAGGAAGCCTTTATTGATATTGGTGGTATGCATGCGCGCGCAAGTGTTGAAAAAGGTGTTAAATGGATTAAAGAAAAAGAAGTCGTTGAAGGTGAAGATGCCAAAGAGTATTGGCTATGCTGGGTTACGACTGAACGAGGCGAAAATGGTCCATACTACGCAGGTGTTACAGGCTGTTATTTAATGGTGAATAAAAGTATTCGTAGAGGATATAAAAGTATGCCCGAACACGTCAATATGATGGATAAATCTATGAAACGTCAAATAGAAATTGAACACATCGGTGAAGAAAATAAACAAGTTTTAAAAGATTTTCTTAAAGCGCATGATATAGAGATGTGGAATAATTCTGAACAAGCTTTGCATGACGCATTAAACACACAGTAAATTTAATGTAAGTAACATCTAAGCCATGTTGGTATTAGATTAAGTAGACAGCCGAATTGTTTGAATTCTGGCTGTTTTTATTATGTGAATTCAACTTAATTGTAAGTGTTGCATGTAAAATCTATTCAGTTATTCTTATATTGCTGCTGACTTAGGTAGATAAAAAGAAATTCTATATTTTCAGTTAGTGTGAAATTAACGCTTTGAAAATTGTTTTCGCAACTGTATTGCTTATTTCAAGTATGCTATAATTGTTTGTATTATTTTAAAGATTAGGGTGAAACGCACATTGGAAAACAATGTTAATATCCAGACGAAACAAATTGTTAAACAATTTGATAATAAAGAGAAATTTTCGCAAAATACACAAGGATCTTGGCAAAAACGCAATGCTGAATTTATCCGATATCAAGAAGAAATTAATGATGTTATTGTAAATGTGACAGTGAAAATTGAAGAAGCAGGTGTCAAAATCATTCGCAACGGTGAAATTAAAATGATTCTTCATTTCGTTGAAGGTGAAGATACGATTACTTTATATGAAATTAGTGGCGGACGCATCCCACTAACGGTACGTACACATTCCATTTTACATTTTGTTACGCCTGACGGTGGCAAATTGAAAGTACATTATGATTTAATTCAAGATGAAGAGAAAATGGGATCTTATCAATATGAAATTACTTATAAGGAGACACCATAATGAACATAATTGATCAAGTCAAACAAACATTGGTTGAAGAAATTAATAACAGTATCCAACAGGCACAACTTGCTGATACGAGTGAAATTCCAGAAATCAAAATAGAAATTCCTAAAGATAAAAGTAATGGTGACTATTCAACAAATATTGCAATGGTCTTAACAAAAATAGCAAAACGCAATCCACGTGAAATCGCACAAGCTATTGTAGATAATTTAGATACAACAAAAGCTAAAGTAGAAAAAGTAGCTATCGCAGGTCCTGGATTTATTAATTTTTATTTAGACAATTCGTATTTAACTGCAATCATTTCTGAAGCAATGGATAAAGGCGACAAATTTGGCCATACTGAAGAAGCTAATGGTAAAAGTATCTTAGTAGAGTATGTTTCTGCAAACCCAACAGGAGACCTACATATTGGACATGCCCGTAATGCAGCAGTCGGAGATACATTATCAAATATCTTAGAAGCAGCAGGCTATCAAGTAACTAGAGAATACTATATCAACGATGCTGGTAATCAAATTACGAATTTAGCGCGCTCAATTGAAGCACGTTATTTCGAAGCGCTTGGTGATGATTCTTTTGAAATGCCAGAAGGCGGTTACCACGGTAAGGATATCATTAATATCGGTAAAGATTTAGCTGACAAACAACCTGAGTTAAAAGACCTTTCAGAGGACGAACGTATAAAAACGTTTAGACAACTCGGTGTCGATTATGAGATGGAAAAATTAAGAACAGACTTGTCTGATTTCAATACACACTTTGACAGTTGGTTTAGTGAAACATCTTTATACGAAAAAGGCGAAATTAAAAAAGTTTTAGATAAAATGACAAACCTTGGCTATACGTATGAACAAGATGGTGCAACGTGGTTACGTACGACTGATTTCAAAGATGATAAAGATAGAGTATTAATTAAGAAAGACGGCAACTACACGTACTTCTTGCCAGATATCGCTTATCATTTTGATAAAATAGAACGTGGCAACGATGTGTTAATCAACTTATTTGGTGCAGACCATCACGGTTATATCAATCGTTTGAAAGCTTCGTTAGAAACATTCGGTGTAGAAAAAGATCGCCTTGAGATCCAAATTATGCAAATGGTTCGCTTAATGCAAGATGGACAAGAAGTGAAAATGAGTAAACGTACAGGTAATGCAATTACGTTACGTGAAATTATGGATGAAGTTGGCGTAGATGCTGCGCGTTATTTCTTAACAATGCGTAGTCCGGATACACATTTTGACTTTGATATGGAACTAGCGAAACAAGAATCTCAAGACAATCCAGTGTATTATGCACAGTATGCACATGCACGTATTTGTTCGATTTTGAAACAAGCTGAAGAAAGAGGGATTAAACCTTCAAAAGAAGCGGATTTTTCATATATCACAAATGCAAAAGCAATTGATTTATTGAAAAAAATAGCTGAATTCGAAACAATGATTGAAAGTTCAGCAGTTCAAAGAGCACCTCATAGAATTACAAATTATATTCAAGAGTTAGCATCTCACTTCCATAAATTCTATAATGCGGAAAAAGTATTAACAGATGATGTTGAAAAGACAACAGCGTTAATCGCGCTTATTAATGCAGTCAAAATCACAATGCATAATGCATTAGATTTAGTCGGCGTTAATGCACCAGAATCTATGTAAGTAAAAGTTTAAAATGATAAGATTCACTTAACGAGAGTGAGTAATAGATTTGTATGGATTAGATAGTTTAGCAACTTATCCAATAACAAATTGTTGCTCGCTCTTTTTTAATAAATTAACTTACAAATAATTATAAAACTTAAAGTTGAAGAGGGATGGGGGATACTATGTTGGATACAAAAACGTTATATCAACTACTATATGATCACATGGGTCCACAGGGTTGGTGGCCGGCAGAATCAAAAATAGAAGTTATGTTGGGCGCGATTCTCGTTCAGAATACGAATTGGCGAAATGCAGCATATGCAATTGAATCTTTAAAGCAAGCAACACATTTAGAACCACAACACATCTTGAATTTAAAGATAGAAGAGTTACAAATATTAATTAAATCGAGTGGATTTTATAAAAATAAGGCGCAAACAATTCTCTCTTTATTAACTTGGTTGGAGCACTATGATTTTGATTACCAGGAGATTAATGATCATTATAAACAAGACTTGAGAAAAGCGTTGATAGCAATTAAAGGCATTGGCAGTGAGACAGCTGATGTACTCATTGTATATGTCTTTGGAGGCGTTGAGTTTATTGCAGACAGTTATTCAAGGAGGCTATATCGAAAATTAGGATATACGCAAACAAACAGTTATGAACAATTAAAACGACACATTAAACTACCAAATGATTTTTCAAATCAAGATGCTAACGAATTCCACGCATTGTTAGATAATTTTGGTAAAAATTATTTTAACGGTAAAATAAATACAAAATATACATTTTTAGATGCTTATTTTGAAAATTAAAAAAGAGGTTGACCTTCACGTAACGTTATACTACATACTGCGTTATAGGAGGCGAGATAAATGAAACAACAATTTAGTCCGAAAGACATTGCAAATATCACGGGTATAAGTACACGTACATTACGTTACTACCATGAGATAGGTCTATTAATACCAAATCAAGTATATGAGCAAGGTTACAGATCATATAACATGGAAAATTTAACGAAACTACAACATATTTTATTTTTAAGAGCGCTAGAATTAACGTTAGAAGAAATAAAACAATATTTTGAAAGCACTATAACTGAAAAGAATGAAATTCTTAGTACTCGTTATGAAATTGTTTTAGACAAACGTAATCAATTCAATCGTATATTAGAAAAGTTAGAAGAACATTTTGAAAACCATCAATATGAGGCGTTGGAGATTAAAGATTTCAATGGATTTGATTTAACCGGACAATATGAGCGTGAAGCATACAGCAAATATAAAGATTCTAATTACTACCAAGCATTTGAACAAAATAACGCTCGAAAAACTAAAAATCAACAACAGTCTGATTATGATAAAATAGCACAGCAACTTGAAGCGTTTTTTAATAAAATGAATCAACTACAAAATAAAGGTGTTACACCTAATCAAGCAGTTGACAATATTGAAGAACTCAAATGTATTTTATCGATTCAAGTGCCTAATTGTGATGATCAATTTATCGAATATATGGCACATACGTATGAACAAGATGAGCGATTTATAAAGAATATTAACAAAAATCGAAACGATGATTTCCATCATTATTTAATTCAAACAATGCGTATATTTGTTAATAAAGAAGATAATTTAAGTTAAATTTGTCTTCCATTGAAGTTGTTTATAAAATATGACATAAACGCTTAATTAGGCATCAAATGACTGATAGCAGTCGTTTGGTGTTTTTTTAGTGATTTCACCATTAAATGTGTATTTATAGAAAAAATTTAGGTTTGTTAATTAAAATTGGGCTGAATTTTGATATGATAAAGAAAAATATGAACTAGGAGATTACGACGTGAAAAGACCTCATAAAATATTTTATCTTTTTATTGTTTTAGTATTTTTATTAGCAGCTTGTGGAACAAACGAAGACCAAACGAAAGAGAAAGCAAAGAATTCGGACAAACAATCTTATGATAGGATAATATCGTTGATGCCTAGTAATACGGAGATATTGTATGAATTAGGATTAGGAAATAATATTGTGGGTGTCTCCACTGTTGATGATTATCCGCAAGAAGTTAAAGATAAGCAGCAGTTTGATGCAATGAAATTAAATAAAGAATCCTTATTAAAAGCAAAACCAGATTTAATTTTAGCGCATGAATCCCAGAAAGCGACAAGTAGTGATATATTAAATACGCTTAAAGATAGTGGCGTTAAAATAGTCTACGTGAAAGATGCACAGTCAATTACTGAAATGTATAGCACATTTAAACAAATTGGGCAGGTGACTGGTAAAGAGGATGAGGCAAATGCACTCATTAAAGAGACAAAACAAAATATTAAAGAAGTGAAAGCATCTGTACCAAAAGATGCTAAACCGCAAAAAGTGTTTATGGAAGTATCTTCTGAACCAGAAATATTTACAGCGGGTAATAACACTTTTTTTGATGATATGTTAAGCGAATTAAACGCAACGAATAGTTTTTCGAATTTAGAAGGTTGGCAAAAAGTAAGTAAAGAAGCAATTATTAAGAAGAATCCAGATATTATGATTTCGACAATGGGTATTTCTAAAGCCGAATATCAAAAAATATTAAATAATCGTGGTGGATTTAGTGACATAAAAGCAGTGCAACAAAATCAGGTTGAAGCTGTGGATGGCGATGAAATTTCGCGTCCCGGTCCACGTATTGATGATGGACTAAAAGCTTTAAAAGAAGCCATATACAAAGAGTAGCATATTTATCGCTATAACCATATTACCGTACAATCTTGAGCTTATGAAATTCCTGGCATTTATAGAGGCAGGTGTAGTGTTAAGCATTAACAGATGATATTGTAATAATTGAAAGATTTCATTGAAAGCGTGGCAAAAAAATGCAGTACTATAAATCAATCATAATATGGCTAACAGTACTCATTGCTAGCATATTGCTAAGTTTATTATGGAGTATTGGGGATATCGGCAACGCACTGACCCAAACTATCCTCTTTCAAGTTAGAATACCAAGAACACTACAAGCATTGCTTGCAGGTATTGGTTTAACACTTGCAGGCCATATGTTTCAAACCTTATTAAATAATCCATTAGCAGATAGTTTTACATTAGGGTTAGCGAGCGGGGCAACATTTGGATCAGGCTTGGCTGTCGTCCTAGGAATGTCATTTATTTGGTTGCCAATATTTTCAGTTGCATTCAGTATTATTACATTGATTTTAGTCCTTGCTCTAACGATAGCGATGTCGAGGGGGTATCCGATTAGAACATTGATATTATCGGGTATCATGATAGGGGCTTTATTTAACGCCTTTCTATATATACTCATTATATTTAATCAAAATAAAATGAATAATATTGTCAATTATATGTTTGGTGGATTCTCTTCAGCTGAATATAACGAAGTGGTATACATTGGCACAGTGCTACTCATTGGTGTTATTATTTTATTAAGCATGATTTCTAAAATTAAATTATTACAACTTGGCGATTTACGAGCCAAATCATTAGGTTTAAATGTTCAAAGCATGACATATAGCGTGTTGTTGATTGCATCAATTTTAACTGCAGTAATCGTTGCTTTTGTTGGTATTATTGGCTTTATTGGTATGGTTATACCACAACTTGTGCGGCGACACAGTGGTCATTATGATTTAGGGCAACAAATGATACTTAATATGATTATTGGTGGTACAATTATGGTGCTTTCAGATTGGTTAGGAAGTGTTGTTTTAGAACCATTCCAAGTGCCTGCAAGTATTATACTCGCTTTACTGGGTATACCAGTATTATTCTATATCTTGATTACACAACCACGCATGTATGAATAACGAAGTATAAATAGATGAATATATACAGTTAAGCATGAATTAAAGTAAAAGTTTGAATTAAAGAGGTAATGATGATGGACTTAACACAAGTAAAAGCGGTCGTCTTTGACTTAGAAGGTACACTTTTAGATCGAAAAAAATCACGCGAAAAATTTATAGAAGAACAGTATGAAAGGTTTCATGATTATTTAGTACGTATACAACTTGAAGATTTTAAGAAAAAATTTATAGAATTAGATGACGATGAAGATCATGATAAACCAGAGTTGTACAAAGCAATTATTAAAGATTTTCATGTTGATCGCTTAACGTGGAAAGACTTATTTAATGATTTTGAAATGCATTTTTATCGTTATGTATTTCCTTATTACGACACGCTTTATACACTTGAAAAGTTAACAAGTAATGGCTACCTCACGGGTGTAATCGCAAATGGAAAGTCGAAAATTAAACAATTTCGTATGCATACTTTAGGTGTAGAAGATGCGATTAACTATTTGTCTACATCTGAAACAGTAGGTTATCGTAAGCCACATCCTAAGATTTTTGAAGATATGTTATCCCAATTAGGGACAAAACCAGAAGAAACGATGTATGTGGGTGATGATCCGTTAAATGATGTTGCACCTGCGAGAGCGATGGGAATGATTAGCGTTTGGTTCAAGGAAGACGATGATGTTGAAGTAGAACCATTACCTGAAGAAATAGATTTTACGATTAGAAGTACTGAAGAATTATTAAAAATATTATCTATAGCGAAGAAAGGAAGATAATCAATGAATTTATTTACAACAAAAGATGGTGTCGCTTTGAATTACAGAACAAGTGGTGAGGGCAATGCTATTGTAATGATACACACTGCCTTAGATAATTTATCTATTTACAATGAACTTGAAAATGCTTTTAATAAAACACATCAGGTTGTGCTTATTGATTTAAGAGGCCATGGTTACTCAGATAAACCAAATGGTATTGAATTTAAAACATATGCAGAAGATATTAAAGCGCTATTAGATTATTTATATATTCCAGAATGTTCATTAATTGGCCATGAATTAGGCGGATCAGTTGCAGCCTCATTTGTTGCTCAATATTCAGAGATGGCAACGACACTGACATTAGTGAATCCAACGCTACTTAATGAAATAACACCTGAAGAACGTTTGTATCGCAAATATTCAGATAAAGTACGTAATTGGGAACAAGAAGCGCAACAAAAGTTTTTTGATAAGCATTTATATTATTCAAAACGCGCAGCTAAAAAGGTTTTAAAACAAGTAGATGATACCAATGCAATTGCTACGAAAGCTGAATTAACAGCAGTAAAGGAATCATTTAATAATAATCAAATAATGCATTATTTAGGGGAAATCCATTTACCAACTTTAATTATCGCTGGGCAACACGGTGAAAGAACAACCGTTGTAGAAGCTAAGGAAGTGGGTGACTATATCGGGGATGTTTCGTTTGAAGTGTTCGAAAAATCAGGTTTATATCCATTTATAGAACAGCAAGAAAAGTTCCTCGACGTTGTGGGAGAGTTTATTAAAGCAAATGAAAAAACAAAAATATAGAATAGCCGCACATTTATATTACAAAAGATATGAATATGTAATCTTTTTGTAACATCCCTGTTAATTACGTAATATTTATAGTACACTGTTGATGAGCACAAAATAACTTTTAAATAGAAGGAGAGAGCGCTTATGAAAAAAATGTTTGCGGCAGTTTTAGTTTCAGGATTAGCGTTTTCTGGAATTGGTGCAGGTAGTGTGGATGCGGCTTCAGGTAACTCTATCCAAAATGTTAAGGCATTACAAGAAGGAGATACAACATTAGAAGGCGCAACATTAGGCGAGTCTATTCAAAGTGTATTGAAAAATAATGATACGCCAGTCTATTCTCATCGACCTGATAACAGTGAACATTATTACGAATTTAAAAAAGACAATGGTGTACTTGTTGTAGCTACTGATGGTAAGAAAAATGAAGGCGAAATTACTCGTGTTTCTATGAGTTATAATGATACTGATGGCCCAGCTTATGATGAAGTTAAAAATGAAGTAAGCAAAGATGCGGTCGCACGTGAGCATTATAATAATGTAACTGGTAACTTTGGCTATGTGCAAGATGATGAAGTTTCATATCAATTCAGCTCATCATCTCCAAGTGATAAAAACATTAAACTATATCGTATAGATATTGGTGAATAAATATTGCTTATAGCATTTAAAAAGAATAATTTGACCGGCAAGTGTAAAGCTATATACTTGTCGGTTATTTTATTGTTAAAATAAGTGTAAGTATGAGATTATAAATTAAATTATAGTAGATATAGTTCAAATATTATTAAAGGAGCTTGTCATGAGAGTTAACGACAAAGTACTAGTGGAAAACATTAATGATTACTTCACTCATAAAGGTCTTTCACCAAATTTAATAGATGATATTAAAGTGAAATTGAAAAAAGATTTTCAGAAATCTGAAGAAAAAGATGAAGATTATATTGAATATAGAAAAAAATCACCCGCTGAAGTAATTTTGACGATACAACGTAATTTGTTTACATTGCAATTGAATCCTATTGTGTTTTTTATACTGAATTTTATATTGCTATCGTATTTATATGATAAACAATTTGTGCCGTTCCAAGCAGCAACAGGATTGTCTATCTTTTATTGTTTAATTATTTTACCAATTTCGATTTTTATATATTTACGTATTGATTGGAAAAACTATCTTTATAGTAATAAATTCGAAAGAATAATAGGCTTGGTAGTTGCAGGTGTATCTTTTATACTCATTATTGCACACGCATTTAATATGAATTTGGGTATCGTAGCAGTAACTGTATACGGACACCAAGCTGTATTTTTTGTAGGTATTATATTTAGTATTGCTGGTCTTTATTTTAGAAGATTAGAATTTACTGGTATTGGTTTACTACTTTGTCAAAAAACAATAGACGCGATGATTAGCAGTCCTGAAATTGCTCAAATTGGATCTATCGTTATTTGGTTCTTGCTATTAATTGTTATTATTTATTACACAATACGTATTTCATCTAGGAACTAAAGTTAAAATAGTTTATATAAATATATTTTTAGAACGCGCTTCAAAATGTTAACTGAAATAATTCGTTAACATCTTGAAGCGCTTTTTTTAATAGCTGGAATAGAAAAATAATAAATTTATAAACGATATATTCTGACAAAAACAAAAATAGTAGCGTAATAAACACGAAATAAGGGTATATTACTTCTGAAAAGGGAGGTGGCCCATAATGATAAAAATCGAAACAAGTTGTAACAACGAGATAGCATATATCCGTGAGGGTCAAGGTTTTCCTGTTATATTAATACATGGACTAGATAGCAATATGGCTTCTTTATATAACTTGAAAGATGCATTGAAAAATAAATTTGATGTTATTGTTTACGATGTGAGAGGGCATGGTAAATCTTCTAAGCCGAACTCCTTTAATTTAGAAGATCATGTTGAAGATTTAAAAATATTAATGAAAAAATTAGAAGTTGAAGAAGCACATTTAATTGGACATGATATGGGTGGCTTAATAGCTAAAAGTTTTACTAACAAATATGAATCAATGGTGACATCATTAACTTTAATTACATCTAATCTTATAGACAGTGTACACGGGTTAAATAAATTAATGATAGAACATCAAGATGAAATAGAAGGCTTTGATAAATCTGAAGCACTTATTCTATTGTTACCGTATATGTATAAAAATCAAGGAAAAGCTAAAAAGTGGTTTCAAAATCAGCTCATTTATAGTAGACAATCAGCCGAAGATAGTGCTGTTGCGACAAGAGCAATAATGGGATTTCCAGTTTTTAATAAAGACATTGAGATTGAACATGTTAATGTTCCAACACTACTAGTTAATGGAAGATATGACCCCTTAAATATGGGAGAATCAACGGATAGATATAATCATGCGTTTCAAACTTTAACTATTTTAGAATTTAAGCAATCAGGTCATGCGCCACATATTGAAGAGCCCGATCATTTTGTGGAGGCATATTTAGATTTTATTGATGCTTTGAAATATCAAAAGAATGATTTAGTATAAAGGGGTTTTGCAAAGTCGTTATAAAATACACGTTGTTATTTTATAGAGCATAGATACTGCAATTTTTTTATTTTTTTATGAAATACTGTTGATATAATGTCTTAGGACTTTATCAGCGGTATTTTTTACTTTTTGTATGAAATGAAGATCTTGAAGTGGTGTTGATAACATGAGGTAAGTACATATAAAAAAGGGGAGTGGACATAAATACATGTCCACTCCCCTTTAAAAAATAAGTTGAATATATTATAGAAATTTAAATTAGCTTAAACTTCTTTTTCGTCGTTAGCTTCTTTAATTCGACTATTAACGCGAGTTAATAATTCATTGATTTTTTTACGTTGCTTAGTGTTAACTAAGATTAATACAGTTCTTTCATCTTGCTCATTACGTTTCTTATCAAAATAATCTTCTTGAGATAAGTTTTTAACAGCTTTAACAACTTGTGGTTGTTTGTAATTCAAGTGATTAATGATATCTTTTAAATAATATTCTTCACTTTCGTGCTCGCTAATATATGTTAATACAGCGAACTCCTCGAAACTTACTGAAAATTCTTTTTTGATAATACCTTTTAGTTTGTCAGCATATGTGACCATAGCTAATAATTCAAAGCAATCATTGATTTTGGTGATAGCCATCCTAATTCCTCCCTATTCTAAATGCCCAATCAAATATACATATTAATAATTTTTTTGTATGATTATTTGTCTTAATTCAAAGTTAAATACAAAGTGTTTGTCATAATTTGTGGCTCGATTATATTTAAGTGAAATATATTAAAACCACTATTATTTAGTTTATTATAACTAAATAAAAATAGAAAGTAAACAAAAACATGTTTAAGCGTTACGTTAATGATTTCTATTATTAATTCAATTCTTTAAATACCAATACACTAATCGAAATTTATTTTTCTGTTTTTAAATTTACCATAATATGATAAAAAGGCTAAATAATCTTATCATATTTTAAAATGATAACTTTTTATAACGTGTACGTCTAATTTTTAGACAGCACAGTATCGGCATTTCTAGCTATGACATCTCCTTGATTTAATCCTTCAAGAATTAGTACATCTTTGTTATTACCCGAATTTTGTGTTTTAATAACTCGTTTTATAAATTTTTTATTTCTTTGTATGAAAACAAATTGCTTATCATATATTGCTGTTTTGGGAACTTCAATAATGTGGTTAGGTATTTCTACTGTGAAATGTTTACCAAAAACAGCGGCAGAATTTGAATTTAGCTCAACTAAATATTTGGAATTTTTAGTTGATATGTCTATATTTATTGGGAAATTAGAAATATAATTCACTTCACCGTCAAATGTTTGCTGATTATTGTCTTTAATAGAAACTTTGTCTTTTAAATGAAGCTTATCAATTATCACTTCATCAACTTCAGCTTTGATTACTGTAGTAGGATCATAGATTTGCATAACAGGAGATTTAGTTTGATTAGACCATGATTGATTAATATGAACGATGCCAGACGCTGGAGCATAAACTGTGATACGAAGTTGTTCTTGGAGTTGTGCGATTTGATTTTGTAGACGTAATATTTCTGAATGTACCGGGGTAGTGGAGGATTTATTGTTTTGCTTTAATTGTGAAAGGTATTTTTGCTTGCTACTAATTTGATGTTCAATACGTGGATTATAATATTCAAACAGAGGCTGGTTTTTTTCTATTTTGTCATGTGACTTAACGAACCAATCGTTAATATAGCCTTTATGGGGCTCATAATGAACTGGAAATCGTTGAGCAGGCTCTTGCCTTCCTATAAAGGTATAGGGTTTGTTATAGGTTATTTTCAAAGTGTCAATATGATGCTCTGGTTTACTCGTGGTTATTTTAATTTTGAAATAGTAAAAACTTAGGGCGCCGATACTACAAAGTATTATCAACACAGTAAATAAAATAATGATTTTCTTCAATGATGTCACCTCTTGATGTATTGATGATTTGATTATACAGCGAAAAACAAAGAATTTGTTATAAAAAAAGAAGTCATTTACTAAATGTTAAAAGTAAATGACTCGAGTGAACAATTTTTAAAATAATCTCAATAAAATAATGCCAATCATTATAGCAATAATACCAAAAACTTTTCTCTTAGTAATTTTATTTTTGTAAGTGCCCAGCAAGCCGAAATGATCTATAATAACACCCATTAACATTTGACCTAGCATAACAATAATTGTAGTCAATGCAGCGCCCAAGTGAGGCATTAAAATAATGTTTGTAGTCACAAAAATCACACCAAGGATACCACCGATAAAGTAAATAGGTTTAAGACGACCTTCTCTAGGTGTGAAAGTAGCAAGTTTAAGACTTCTATTGAAAATTAAAGTCAAAATAAATAATACAATTGTACCTACTGTAAATGATATCAGTGAAGCCATTACTGAGGAATTTATTTGTTGACCCAATGCGCTATTAATAGCAGTTTGAATAGGTGGACAGAAGCCAAATATAAACCCAATAAACAACCAAATATAAATTGAACTATTTTTATTTTTGTCTTTAGGGTTTCTGCGAACATAATTCATCAGAATGATACCGAAAATTAAAAATATAATACCCAGTACTTTAAATGCTGTGAAGGCTTCTTTATCAGCTCCAAACCAGCCAAATGTGTCGATTGTCACACCCATAATGATTTGACCAGCTACAGTGAGCACTACAGTAAGAGATGCACCTAAACGGGGTAAAAGGAGTAAGTTCCCAGTTAGGAAAATGACGCCAAGCATACCGCCGACAAACCATATGTAACTAAAAGATTGGTTACTGTAAAATTGTGCTGTAAAAACATGAGGATTAGTTATAAGATTGAGTATGATTAAAAAGATTGTACCTGTTGCAAATGAGATTGTTGACGCATAGAATGAAGACTTTGTATAAAGGCTTAGTCTAGAATTAATTGAAGTTTGGAACGGAACAACCATACCTGCGATAATCCCAATAATATATAAAAGAAACATTAAATCACGCTTTCTATTAGGATAATTACATTATATAGGAAAGGTTATGCTTTTCCTATGTTTAAATTCTTTAAAAGAAAATAGCTTTTTAGTTTATTATGATGTACACAACACACAAAATATAATAGAATACGTATGTTAATGGTTTTTGGGAAATAAGATTAACAACTATGAAGTAATAATAACTTTATAATAATAAAAGCTTTTGAAGAAGTGAGTGACTAATTATATTGAAACAGCTTTCCATAATTCGACTAACAGATGAGGAAACTTTTTTTGTTGGGGCAGGAAGTAATGATGGCATTAAGAAAAATCAATTTATAGAAGTGTTGAATCCAAGAAGATCTTATAAAAATTTAGCTCAAATTGTTGAAGTGTATAATAAATATGCAATATGCAAGAAGTTAGGTAAGAAAAAGATATTTTTTGGTGATACGGTTAGATTAAGACCCTATAGAGATTAATGGTATAAATCAATAATAGTGAGATTAATTGGTGGGCAGTTTAAAACGTCAATTATTCTGTGTAAAAAGAAGGCCTGAAACAATTGTTTCAAGCCTTTTTTAGTTAATCACCTAAGTAAATATATTTATAATAGAATTAACTAATTTTCAAATAGAACATTGGTTGTCTTATCTATAATATGCGCAGAATGAACTTTTGTAGGGATGCCTGTTTTTGGTCTCAAAATATCAAGCGTGATTAATTTATTCATTCCTTCCTTAACCGTACCTTCGTTTACCGAATGTTCGATCTTAGGTATTTGCAATTTGATTGTTTTATTCACAGCATCATTGAAAATAAGTTCTAATGTTTGGGACATCATTTCTTTCTCCTCCTTAATTAATTGTTTCAGTTTTAATAACTTCGATAGTGTCAAAGTGCTTACCAGTAATTTGCTCAATAATAGACTTGAAGCTTTTTATTTGTTCTGGCGTTGCTTCGGTATTTAAATTTGCGAAATGACGCTTGAACTTTGAAGCTTTTCCATCTTGATCATACAAAACGCGAGTTAATGTGACTCCAAGCTGTTTGATTTGATTCATTTGCTTAACCTCCTTTCACTATATATATCGAATAAACATCCTAAAATGGTCAAAATTTTTTTGGGAAATTCGGTTTAAATACTTCCATGTGACATAAATATCATATATCATTAAATAAGAAACATTCAATTTGTTAAGAGGTGAATATATGAATCAAGTGGACCCTATAAGGGATATAAAAGAGATAAAGTCTATGTATGAAGTATTAAGTAATAAGTCGAAACGAGATTATTTATTATTCAAGTTTGCAATACATACTGGCGTTAAACTTTCCGAACTACTAAATCTTTGTGTGTCAGACGTCAAAGACGAACACGATGATATTAAGCAGTATTGGCTAGAGGACCATGCTCCCAATATTCATATTAGATTACCCGACACGTTGAGGAATGAATTAATGATCTTTATTACAGAAGAAGATCTGAAAAATGATGAGCTATTGTTTCGATCAAATAGAACTTTAAAAGGTCTATCAAGACAACAAGCATATCGTATTATCCATGTTGCAGCTGAAGAGTTAGGCATGTTACATATTGGTTTGACGACGTTAAGAAAGACATTTGCTTATCATGCTTATCAATCTGGTATATCTATTTCTATTATTCAAAAATATTTAGGTCATCAAACAACTTTTGAAACGATGAAATTCATAGGTATTTCTGCAAAGACTACTAAAACAACAATAGCTTTAAATTTATAAAATATAATTAAAGGAGGGATATGATGAGCTTAATATATTTACTGGGTGCCTTGATTATAATCATGGTAGCGGTATTGTGCACACTAATAAATCCTAAATTCCAGCGATTTGCAGGTCAAATTGCTTTAATTGCACCGATTATTTCTTCGATTTACTTTTTATGGCAAATACCTCAAGTGATGGCAGGACATTTTGTAACGGTTAAGATACCGTGGCTGACACTCTTAGATATCAATATTGATTTTAGATTAGATGGATTGAGTTTATTCTTCAGTTTATTAATTTCACTCATTGGTTTAGCCGTATTTTACTACGCAACTCAATATTTATCTAAAGAACATGACAATTTACCACGTTTTTATGTATATTTATTACTTTTTATGCTCAGTATGTTAGGTATCGTTACTGCTAACAATACGATTCTTATGTATGTGTTTTGGGAGTTAACAAGTGTATCTTCGTTCTTGCTTATTGCCTATTGGTACAATAAAGGTGATAGTCAATTTGGGGCCATACAATCATTTATGATTACAGTCTTTGGTGGTTTGGCATTATTAGCAGGTTTCATTATGATTTATACTGTAACAGGAACAAATTCAATAACTTCAATTATTGAACAGAGTGATAAAATTGCCCAGAGTGACTTGTTTATACCTATTATTATTCTCATTTTAATAGGGGCATTTACAAAGTCAGCTCAATTTCCATTTCACATTTGGTTACCGAAAGCGATGGCTGCTCCAACACCAGTAAGTGCGTATCTACATTCGGCAACAATGGTTAAAGCAGGTATATTCTTGCTATTTAGATTTACACCTGTATTAGGTTTAAGTGATTTCTATATTTATTGTGTGACATTCGTTGGTTTAATCACAATGATTTTTGGCGCAATCAATGCGATACGTCAAGTCGATATGAAAGCAATATTAGCTTATTCTACAATTAGTCAACTAGGTATGATTGTATCAATGGTAGGACTAGGTGGAGGGTTTGCTCAACATCCAACAGGTGAACTTTCTAAAATTTATGGTTTAATACTGTTCGCAGCTTTATTCCATTTAATGAATCATGCTTTGTTTAAAGGTGCGCTGTTTATGGGTGTAGGTATTATTGACCATGAGACAGGTACAAGAGATATTCGTCGCTTATCAGGTTTAAGAAAAGTGTTTCCCATTACACATATAATAATGTTACTTTCTGCTTTATCGATGGCAGGTATTCCATTTTTAAATGGCTTCTTGAGTAAGGAAATGTTCTTTGACGGACTTGTGAGCGCACACCAATTACCCCAATTCAATATATTCCTTACGGTAATTATTGCGGTGATAGGCGTTGTAGCAAGTATATTTACTTTGATTTATGCAGTTTACTTGATTAAGGAAGTTTTCTGGGGAGACTATCAGAAAGCAGATTTACCGATAAAAAATCCGCATGAACCATTCATGTTCACACTACCTTCTGCAATTATGATGATTTTGTTACCGATTATATTCTTTGTTCCAAATATATTTGGACATTATATTATTTTACCGGCGTTACGAAGTATCACAATTGGAGAAAATGTAGATAAAATAGCGCCACATGTATCGCAGTGGCACGGATTTAATTTACCGTTGATTTTAAGTTTGATTGTAATGATTGTTGGCTTCACAGCAGCATTTAAAATCGATTGGAAAAAATATGCTAATAAGATTAAAGTAACATCAATTACAGATCTATATTTAGGGTCATATAAACAATTTGAACATTATTCAGGATATGGAATCCGTAGCTTAATGAATAACCGTTTAAATCATTACATCACATTAACTTTACTTATTTTTATAATGGTTGTGGTATATGGAGTTATTCAAACAGGATTTCCAAAAGTGCAACAAATTCATGTGAGTGAATTTGGTCCGTTAGAAGTGATCACATTAATTGTTGTATTTGTACTAGGTATTGCTTTAACATTTATACGTCAACGTTTAACAATGGTTATTTTAAATGGAATTATCGGTTATTGTGTAACGATATTCTTTATTTTAATGAAAGCACCAGATTTAGCATTAACACAATTAGTTGTCGAAACGATTACAACAATATTATTTATTGTTAGTTTCTCAAGACTACCCAACGTACCGCGTACAAAAGTTCACAAAAAACGTGAAGCGGTCAAAATTATTGTATCGCTATTGATGGCAGTGATTGTAGTCATGCTTGTATTTATTGCACAACAAAGTGACTCGATGCCTACAATTTCGACATTTTACCATGATGCATATGAGTTGTCAGGCGGCAAAAACATTGTAAATTCCATTCTTGGTGACTTCCGTGCACTAGATACTTTATTTGAAGGTATGGTGCTCATCATTGCTGGTTTAGGAATTTATACATTACTTAACTTTAAAGAACGGAGGGGTCAAGATGAAAGAGAATGATGTTGTATTACGAACGGTAACCAAGATTGTCGTTTTTATATTGTTAACTTTTGGATTTTATCTGTTTTTGGCAGGTCATAATAATCCAGGTGGCGGCTTTATTGGTGGTCTTGTATTTAGCTCAGCATTTATTTTAATGTTCTTGGCCTTCGATGTTAAACAAGTGTTAGTTGCTTTGCCTTTAGATTTTAGAATATTAATGATCATAGGTTCATTAGTTTCTTTTGCTACTGCAGTTGTACCTATGTTTTTTGGTAAACCGTTCCTTTACCAAACTGACGCATATGTACAATTACCTTTGTTAGGTGAAGTCCATTTAACGACCGTAACGTTATTTGAAGCAGGTATTGTATTATCTGTTGTAGGTGTTGTCGTAACGGTTATGTTATCTATAAGTGGTGGTCGATCATGAATCTTATATTATTAATGGTTATTGGCTTTTTAATATTTATCGGAACGTATATGATATTATCAGTCAATTTAATAAGAATCGTTATAGGTATATCTATTTACACACATGCAGGCAATTTAATTATTATGAGTATGGGTCAGTATGGCAAGAATATGGTTGAACCTTTGATAGGAGAAGGCAGTAAAAACTTTGTTGATCCTTTATTACAGGCAATTGTGTTAACGGCGATTGTAATTGGCTTTGCAATGACAGCTTTTCTATTAGTACTTGTATATAGAACGTATCGTGTAACAAAAGAAGATGAAATTGATGTATTGAGAGGTGATGACGACGATGCTAATGAGTAATTTATTAATACTACCGTTACTTCTCCCAGCAGTTTGTGCATTAGCCCTTGTCTTCATCCGTACTAACAGCAGATTGTCTCGAATTTTTTCAATTGGAACGATGGCTGTTACAACCGTTATTTCATTGTTCTTATTAATTCACGTAATGTATAACAAACCTATTGCCTTAGATTTTGGAGGATGGGAAGCACCTTTTGGTATTCAATTTGTTGGTGATTCATTAAGTTTATTGATGGTTACTACATCCAGTTTCGTTGTTACGTTAATTATGGCTTATGGTTTTGGTAGAACAGAGAAAAGAGCAATACGCTATTATCTACCAAGTTTCATCTTATTCTTAACTGTAGGTGTTATAGGTTCATTTTTAACAGCTGACTTATTCAATATATATGTCATGTTTGAAGTTATGTTATTGGCATCCTTCGTACTTATCACATTAGGACAATCAATTGAGCAATTACGTGCTGCAATTATTTATGTGGTACTTAATATACTTGGATCATGGTTGTTACTTCTAGGTATTGGGTTGCTTTATAAAATGACAGGTACGTTAAACTTTGCTCTTGTAGCACAGCGATTGAATGAGATGAATGACAAAAGTGCTATAACGATTGTGTCTATGGTCTTTTTAATTGCCTTTGGTGCTAAAGCAGCATTAGTGCTCTTTATGTGGTTACCTAAAGCCTATGCAGTTTTAAATACAGAACTTGCAGCACTGTTTGCAGCATTAATGACTAAAGTAGGGGCTTACGCATTAATCCGGTTCTTTACATTGATTTTTGATGGTCATGAAGGCATTACGCATCCACTACTGGTATTTTTAGCTTGTATTACAATGCTGATTGGAGCATTTGGCGTACTTGCTTATCGTGATATTAAAAAGATTGCAGCATATCAAGTTATACTTTCAATTGGATTTATCATATTAGGATTAGGATCAAATACCTACGCTGGTGTCAATGGCGCTATTTTCTATTTAGCCAATGACATTGTCGTTAAGACATTGCTATTCTTTATTATTGGTAGTTTAGTCTATATTACTGGATACAGACAATATAGAAATTTAAATGGTCTAGCCAAACAAGAACCATTTTTTGGTGTGGCTTTTGTAGTTATGATCTTAGCTATCGGAGGCGTACCACCATTTAGTGGTTTCCCTGGTAAAGTATTCATTTTTAAAGGTGCTATAGAAAATGGTAATTATATTGGCTTAGCTTTAATGATAATTACAAGTTTAATTGCAATGTTTAGCTTGTTCAGAATCTTCTTTACGATGTATCTAGGTAATGAGAAGAAAGCTGAAGAAACAGAATTTAAAAAGATACCTACGTATCGTAAAGGTCTCATTGGGATATTGACAGCAGTGATACTCGCTATGGGACTTGCAGCGCCATTGATTTTCAAAGTGACAGATAATGCGACACATTTAAATATGGATGATGGACTATATGAAAAAATGGTTAACCCTCATTTAGTGAAGGAGGATAAATAATGCAACAAGTCTTGCTTAATATTGTCATTGCTTTTTTATGGGTGCTTTTTCAAGATGAAGAATCTTTTAAAGCATCAACGTTCTCCTCAGGTTATCTTATTGGCTTATTAGTTATCTATATTTTACACCGCTTTTTTGGACAGCAATTTTATCTGAAAAAAGTTTGGGTAACGATTAAATTTTTAGCTGTTTATCTATATCAACTAGTCACGTCTAGTATGACAACAATCAATTATATATTATTTAAAACTAAAGATTTAAATCCGGGCTTGGTAACTTATGAAACAACGTTAAGTAGTGATTGGGAAGTTAGCTTTTTAACAATTTTAATTATTATAACGCCTGGTTCAACAGTAATTAGAATCTCAAAAGAAAAACAAAAGTTCTTTATACACGCAATTGATGTGTCAGACAAAGAAAAACAAAAATTGTTAAAAAGTATTAGACAATATGAAGGACTCATATTGGAGGTGGCAGAATGATAGAATCCCTTATTGATTTTTTCATTACAAGTGCTCTGATTTTGTTTGGAATTGCATTATTATTAACTTTATTTAGATTGATTAAAGGACCAACAACTGCTGATAGGGTAGTTGCTTTTGATACCGCAAGTGCCATACTTATGTCTATGGTAGGTATGCTCAGTATTGTCTTTGGTACATTCTCGTTCCTTGATTCAATTCTATTAATCGCTATTATTTCATTTGTAAGCACCGTTTCCATTTCTAGATTTATAGAAGGGGGGCACGTCTTCAATGCAAATAACAAGCGAAATCGTTAATTTAATCGCAGCATTTATGATGTTTTTAGGAAGTATTATCGCATTAATAAGTGCAATAGGTTTAATAAAATTTCAAGATGTATTTTTACGAAGTCACGCATCGACTAAAAGTTCTACACTTTCAGTATTACTGACACTTGTAGGCGTTATTATCTATTTTATTTCTTCACAAGGTTATTTAAGCGTGCGACTTATTTTGGCATTGGTGTTTATTAATTTAACGTCGCCAGTCGGAGGACACTTAATATCACGTGCCGCTTATCGTACAGGGGCTTACATGTATCGTAAAAGTGACGCGCCAAGACAAACAAATATATTGTTGAGTTCTAAAGAAAATAATACATTTGATATGTTGAAAAAACGTGCAGAAGATCGTGAAGAACGAAGACGTAAAACATATGAAAAAGAACACGATTACTAATATATAAATTCTAAAAAATGATGAGGTTGGGACATAAGTATATGTCGCAGCCTCATCATTTTTTAGTTGTCTCGAACGCGTATGCATCAGGGCTATTTTGTATATGCATTCTATTGTGATTTTAATATTAAATTAGGCAATACTATTTAATTGTGCATTAGACTGTATATGAGAGTTATAAAAGAAAATTCAACTCCCCAAGTGTAATACGTTTAAGCAAAGGGTAAAAAAATGATAAAATAATATATATTTGTAATTGTGTTAATTTTAAAAATATTAATCAAATAGGTGATAGGGGTTATACTATTTGTTATTAAGTGTAAGAGTTTGAGACACGGTATGTTCATTTAAAAAACGATATTATTTATTGTTTCAACCTCAACAATTATGAAAAAATAATTAAGTTGAAAAGAGGTGAAACCTTGCAAATATTTGAGACGATACTCATTTTTTTAGCACTAGTAATCGTTAGCTCACTTGTACACATTTTTATACCGAAAGTACCTTTAGCTTTTATTCAAATTATACTCGGTATGTTGGTGTATGTGATTCCTGTACCTGTTGAACTTCATTTCGATTCAGAACTGTTTATGGTTGCATTAATTGCACCATTACTTTTTGTAGAAGGGGTTAAGGTTTCGCGTGTCCACTTAAGGCGTTATATTAAACCGGTACTAATGATGGCATTAGGTTTAGTCATTACTACTGTAATTGTAGTAGGGCTTTTTGTTCATTGGATTTGGCCGGAATTACCAATGGCTGCAGCTTTTGCGCTTGCTGCGATATTATGCCCTACAGATGCTGTTGCAGTTCAAGCTATTACAAATGGGAAAGTGTTACCAAAAGGATCTATGACAATTTTAGAGGGTGAGTCACTTTTAAATGATGCTGCGGGTATCATATCTTTTAAAATTGCTGTAGCAGCACTTGTTACAGGTGCGTTTTCAGTGACGCATGCTGTTGAACAATTTCTTGTTTCTTCAATAGGCGGTTTTATTGTTGGGCTTCTTATTGGGGTAGCTTTAGTAAGATTTAGAGTAACGTTATCTAGACGTGGTATTGAAAATATTAATATGTTCACTTTTATACAGCTTGTTACACCTTTTGTGACATATATTGTGGCAGAAATGTTTCATGCATCAGGTATCATTGCTGCTGTAGTGGCAGGTTTAGTACATGGTTTTGAGCGTGACCGTATTGCTCAAGCACGTACGAGATTGCAAATGAGTTATAACCACACCTGGAATATATTAGGTTATGCATTAAATGGTTTTGTATTTTCTATTTTAGGATACTTAATACCTGAAGTAGTAGGAAGAATTATAGAAAATGAACCTCATAATTTAATTTTCTTAATTGTCGTTACTTGTTTAATTGCACTTGCGATATATTTATTTAGATTTTTATGGGTATTCATATTATATCCTTACTTTTACTTACCAGTCAGTCCATTCCAAAAAATGATTTCTTATAATGAAGATAATCAGAAACCGACAGAAGCACCTCCAAAACGTGGCATGTATGCGTTTGTCATGACGGTGTGCGGCGTTCATGGCACAATTTCGTTAGCAATTGCCTTAACTCTACCGTATGTGTTAGCAGATCATCATTCTTTTGTTTTTAGAGATGATTTACTTTTTATAGCATCTGGAATGGTGATTATTAGTTTGATTGTTGCGCAATTTGTCTTACCATTAGTTACACCAAATGCTGAAAAACCGAAACAAAAAGGAATGAGTTTCAAGCAGGCACGTGTTTTAATATTAGAAAAAGTCATTGATAATTTAAATCAAATGTCATCTGTGGAATCTAGTTTTCAATATGGTAATGTAATCAAGGATTATCATGAGAAATTAGCATTTTTAAAAACTGTGGAAAACGAAGATGAAAATACGAAGGAACTTCAAAGACTACAAAATATTGCATTTGCGGTTGAAAATAATACATTAAACGGTTTAGTAGAGAATGGTGATATTACTACTAATGTTCTAGAAAACTATATGCGTTATTCTGAACGTACGCAAGTCTATAAGCAAGCTTCGTTACTTCAACGTATAAAAGTTGAACTTAGAGCAATGATTTTAAAACGCAGAATTAAACGTAAAGTTAAGACCAATGCAGCTACTTCATTATCCATCATTGACAACTTGCGAGAAATCTCTAATGTTATGCGTACAGTACATTATCGCGTCGTAAGTCGTTTAGCTAAAGAAACAACTGAAGATAATAAATTAGAAGTAGGTATGATCTGTGATAGTTATCTTATACGTATAGATAACTTAACGCCGTCTAATTTCTTTAATGCAAAAAGCGAGAATTCAATAACAAAAATTAAATTAACGGCGCTTAAAGAACAACGCCGTGTATTGAATCAAATGGTTGAAGATGAAGAGGTAAGCGAAGTTACTGCTTTAAAAATACGTGAAGCAATAAATTATGATGAAATGATTATTGTAGATAGTTTAACGGATTAATGAATGATTCTTAAATAGCATGAGGGAGTGGGACAGAAATCTAATTTTTCTAACAAGATTTCGTCGTATGAGCCAACCCAGCAAAGCTAACTAGAAAATGGAATACAAGAGCTTAATATAACCGCATTTTCAGTTCAGTCAGCCACCGCTAATATAATAATTGAGACTGAGACATGTATTTTGTCTCAGCCTCTCAGAGTGTCGACAAAGTCTCCGACTTTGTTGGCACTTTTTTTACGCTTTCCACGGGCACAGCACTCAGCCTGTATTCTTCGGCTCAAATTACTGACATTTTTAAACAGTAATAATATATTTAAATTAAATAATGGAAGATCATCAATAGACCCTGTAATACTAATGTAGATATTACTTATTCAAAAGTTATTTAGAATAACATCAATGAGTTAAACGATTGAGTAATACATTCTTAAAGGCGAATGTATAAGCGAAACTAATTTCCTTGTAGGAGATTAAGGAACGCCTGAGCTGTTGTAGTGGATCACATATGCTAAAGCATATGTGTAAGACTTACTAATCGCAATGAATTGGAAAGTAAGTCTTTATGCATAAGCGAAACTAACTTCCTTTTAGGAAGAAGTTTCGCTAAAAAAAAGCTCCATCAATGGGGGAGGAATCTACCATTGATGGAGCTAAGGAGATGATTTAAGGCTTGAATAGCCCCATGCCGTACGTTATAAGGAGGGTAACGAACGACATGGGGCTATTCACCTATAATAGGTTAAATAGCCTATCGACTTATTCCATGCTGCCATGTACTGTTTCGATATTTTCTTTCATCATATTGTAATAAGAATCACCTTTAGACCCTTTTTCACCGATTGAATCAGTAAATACTTCGCCAAAGATGTCTTTTTTCGTTTCTTCGCTTAAACTTTGCATACTCTTCTTATCAACGCTTGTTTCAACAAGTAAATGCTTCAAATTATTATCTTTTACAAATTGAACTGCTTGTTTCATTTGCTCAGGTGTACCTTGCTTTTCAGTATTAATTTCCCAAATATAACCAGGTTTGATGTCATATTGTTTAGAGAAATATTTGAAGGCACCTTCACTTGTGATCATTGCGCGTTGCTCTTTAGGAATATCATTGAATTTATCATGACTTTCTTTATTAAGTTGTTCTAGTTCTCCAAGATACTTTTCGCTTTGAGCTTTGATTTCGTCATTATGTTTTTTATCGTGTTTTAATATTGTATCTTTGATTGTTTCAACATATTTAATACCATTGTCTAAACTTAACCAAGCATGAGGGTCTTGTTTTGATTTGTCACCTTCGCCACCTTCTAAATACAGTGGTTTTACATTTTCAGAAGGTCTTACTACAGAATCATCTTTAGTTGACTTATTGGCTTGACTTAATGCTTTTTCAAACCAGCCATTTCCTGTTTCTAAGTTCAAACCGTTATAAAAAATAACATCTGCATCAGTTAGTGCTTTGATGTCTTTAGGCTTAACTTCATATTCGTGAGGGTCTTGGCCAATTGGCACAATACTATGTATTTCAACATTATCACCGGCAGTATTTTTGACCATATCGTATAATATTGAATTTGTCGTAACAATTTTTAATTTATCATTTGAAGCTGTATCGCTTTTTTCATTGCTCCCATTGCTACATGCACTTAAAAAAAGGATGAAAACGAGTGCAATTGCTATTATTTTTTTCATATAGTTTGTCCCTTCTTATTAAAAATTTGTAATTTACTTAATATAAAAATAACGATGTAAATCAAGAATGCGCATAATACAATTGTTGCGCCACTTGGCAAATTATAAAGATAGCTGAAATAGAGGCCAACAATCGCGCTGATTGTACTAAAAAGACTTGATATAATCATCATTGTATGTAATTTTTTTGCAATTAAAAACGCTGCTGAGGCTGGCGTAATTAATAACGCGACAACTAAAATAATGCCGACAGTTTGAATACTCGCTACAATTACAAGTGATAGTAATAACATTACAAAATAGTGAGTTATAGTGGTGTTTAGACCACTCATTCGGCTAAATACTGGATCAAATGTTGAGACCATTAACGGTCTGTAGAATAGTATGATTAATATCATAACCAGTACACCAACAACAATTGTTGACCAAAATGTTGATTGAGTTACAGCGAGTAAGTTACCAAATAATATATGGTATAAGTCAGTGGTACTGTTAATCAAACTGATTAAAATAATACCCATCGCTAAAAATGCTGTAAAACTGATACCGATAGCAGCGTCAGGTTTGGTTTTACTATTTTTCGTAATAAAGCCAATGAAGATGCTGGCAATCATACCTGTGATTAATGCCCCAATAAACATAGGGATATTGAATAAGAAAGATAGGGCGACACCAGGTAACACAGCATGACTCATTGCGTCACCCATTAGCGAAAGTCCTCTAAGGACGATGAGACAGCCAACTGTACCACATACAATTCCAACTACGATTGAAATAATTAAGGCATTGCTTAAAAATTTATAATCGAGTAAATGTTGAACGAATTCCATAATAAATTTATCTCCTTTCTGTTGTTTTAAGTCGCTTCAATTTTTGAGTTCGAATTTAAAAATGTACTATTTAAATTCTCTGGTAGCATTGCAGTACTACTGTCACCGAAATAACGAATTGTTTTGTTTAAAAGTATGACACGATCAAAATACTCTTCAGTTTTTGATAAATCGTGATGGACAATTAAAAGTAATTTACCTTCACTTTTCAATTTTTGTAGTTGTGTCATAATGATTTGTTCACTATGGAAATCAATACCGACAAAGGGCTCATCTAACAAATAAAGTGTACTTTCCGTCATTAGCGCACGTGCGACAAGTACACGCTGTAATTGACCACCACTTAATTGTGAAATTTGACGATGACGTAAACTTTCTAATTCCAAGGTTTTCATCAATTGATTTAACCTTTTTTTAGTTTCTGACGTTACCCATTTAATCCAACCGATATCTTTGTATGCGCCTGATATAACAACATGTTCGACATCAATTGGAAAATCTAAGTCAATATGCGCTTTTTGTGGAATATAGGTGATAGATTTTAATGAATTATGTATGTAATCATCGTTTAAGTGGGCGGTCCCAGTAGATTTAAACTCCCCAATAAAAGATTTGAGTAAAGATGATTTCCCAGCACCATTTGGCCCCATTATGCCAATAATCTCGCCTTTTATAGGAATGTTTAAATTAATGTCTTCTAAGACATGTTTATTCCCTAAAGTTAGATTTAGGTTTTTAACTCTTAACATATTAGACCTCCTTAACAATATTTTTAGGCTAACCTAATTTATCTTATAATATACCATGAAGATTTAGCGTGTCAAGTCGATTCGTGATACAATGAAGTGAATGAGTTGAGAGGTGAGATAATGCTAACTGAAGAAAAAGAAGACTATTTAAAGGCGATTTTAACGCACAATGGTGATCATTTTTTTGTTTCAAATAAGACACTATCCCAATATTTAAACATCAAACCACCTTCAGTCAGTGAAATGGTTCACCGTTTAGAAAAAACTGGGTATGTTGAAACAAAACCATATAAAGGTGTGCAGCTTTCAGATAAAGGTTTAACATACACGTTGGATATCATTAAACGTCATCGTTTAATTGAATTGTTTTTAATAAAAATATTGAAATATAATTGGGAAGAAGTACATCAAGAAGCAGAAGTTTTAGAGCACAAAGTATCTAATTTGTTTGTAGAACGTTTGGATAAACTATTGGATTATCCAATTACTTGTCCACACGGTGGCGTGATACCACGTGATAGTAAATACAAAGAACTTTATACTACGAATTTACTTTCATTTGAGGCTGACGATAAGGTGACAATTAAACGTGTTCGTGATCGTACTGAATTACTCATATATTTATCGAGCAAAGATATATTAATTGATGAAGAAATTAAAATCATTAATAAAGACGATACAAATAAAGTGATTATTGTTCAAAAAGACGAAAATGTGACAATTTTAAGCTATGATAATGCAGCGCATATTTACGCTGAAATATAAATGATTTTTATGGAGTGGGTAGCTTTTAGCATCCACTTTTTTGTTTAAAAAAATAAAAAAAGCTTGAGGTAGATGTTAGAAACATCATCTCAAGCTCAGTGATTTAAGTAAAAAAGTACCCATGAAATAATTGATAAATTGTGAAGATATTAATCGCTATCCATATCATGCTGTAAATAAAGGTAGGGACATGTGTTAACTCTTTTAAAGTACTACCATCCCAAGATACAGGTTGTTGTGAAAATGTCAGTTTAAAAATAGTGACTGAAGATTGCAAGACTTCGCCTAATAAGACACCCAATATAAAGTGAGATGTAAGGCTCACAATGTAAAACATCATCAATTGATTATCACTTTGGAATAAAAAATAGAGTAGTGCAATAAGTAAAATAACAATGAAGATTGGCAGTATCTTTCTTGAGGTTAGTATTAAAAAATAAATAAATATAACTAAGTATGCACTTATAAATAAACTAGGGTATTGAAATTCAATAGCTAAGAAACCTAAAAATAACATGAGTGGTGGCATGATATAACCACCAAATGTAGTGATAGATTGACCGAAACGACTTTTTGATTGAGTCACAGCGAATCCTTGTTGCGACGTAGCAATACGTTCAGTAGGCGATGCAACAATAACTAAATCTTTGGCTTTCCCACCACTTAATTTATTGAATAAAATGTGTCCAAATTCATGTGTTAATACAGGGATGTAATTTAAATAAATATCCAAAATTCGATTTATCGGTTTATTACGATAATTATGAATGATTATATAAAGTAGAGCTATAATCATAACCCAATATAAATTGAGCTGAATAGCTGAACTGAAAAATTCATGTATTTTTGTCATATGATTACCTCGATTTAATATTTCAACAACCTCATATTCATAAAAAAAGTAAGGTTGTCATAGCATAATCTATAGTATAAAGTAATTTAGACAAGAAAGCATTTAGACTTTTGATGTATATTATAAGAATAAAAGTAAGAACAGTTTTAAAATATCTGTAAAACGCGTCATGTGTTAATATTGCAATAATAACTAAATGTTAAATTACATTTGATGTATTTTGAGTTAGGAGATCACCAACAATGACGGAGAGCAACAAATTAAATAAAGTAAATGTCTTATCGGTATATTTTGATAATGTTACTTTAAGGGACATGCGAGAGAATGTTAAACATTTTTTCTTATCCAATAGTCCAGAAAATTTATTTATTGTTACTGCAAACCCAGAAATAGTGGATTACGCTACGGATAATATTAAATATCGTAATTTAATTAATAGCGCGAATTATGTTATTCCAGACGGTACAGGCGTTGTAAAAGCGTCTAAGTTACTTAGAACGCCCTTGAAAGAACGTGTGCCTGGCATTGAACTAATGGAAGAATGTTTAAAAATCGCTAATGCGAATTATCAAAAAGTCTTTTTACTAGGTTCTAATAATGAAGTTGTTATCAAAGCACAACAAAATTTAGCACAAAAATATCCAAACATTCACTTTGACTTTCATCATGGCTTTTTCGATTTAACAGATGAAATGGTCTTAAGACAAATCACCTCATTTAATCCTGATTATGTTTTTGTGGGGATGGGATATCCTAGACAGGAACACTGGATTGAACGACACATGAATAAATTTACTCAAACAGTATTGATGGGCGTAGGTGGCTCAATAGAAGTGTTTAGTGGCACGAAGAAAAGAGCGCCCGCATTATTTAGACGCTTGAATTTAGAGTGGGTTTACCGTCTGATTATAGACTGGAAACGCTTAGGAAGAATGAAATCAATACCTCGATTTGTTTTTAAAGTAATTAAAGAAACCCGTAAAAAGTAATAAAAGCGTAAATTGCAGTTTGAATTCTCTGCAATTTACGCTTTTATATTTTTCATAAAACTAGTTGTGAGCCTACTGTTATTTAACTACAAATCTAGAATTATCTAGATCACTTCTAAATTTCTTTTGATCTGCTTTAGAACGTTTTTTAAAATCATTCAAGAATTTTTCATATTCAGGTAATACGTCGTCTAATTCACCGAACTTTTTAAGTTTACCTGCTTCAATCCAAGCAATCTTAGTGCAAAAATCACGGACTTGTTTCATATTATGGCTTACGAAGAAGATAGTTTTTCCTTGTTTTTTATATTCAAATATTTTATCTAAACATTTTTGGGCGAACGTTTGATCACCAACCGATAAAGCTTCATCGATGACTAGAATATCTGGGTTAGTAGTGATATTTATAGAAAAGCCTAATTTTGCACGCATCCCGCTAGAATATTTTTTGACGGGTTGATAAATAAATTCTCCAAGTTCACTGAATTCAATGATTTCAGGGGTTAAATCTTTGATTTCTTTCCTAGTAAAGCCCATGCATAACATTTTGAATTCGATGTTTTCAACACCTGAAAGTTGGCCATTTAATCCTGCACTAATAGCGATTACACTTACATCGCCTTCACGGTTGATACCGCCACTCGTTGGTGACAATGATCCACCAATCATATTACTCAGTGTAGATTTTCCGGAACCGTTGATACCAACAAGACCTATGACATCACCTTCGTATGCTTTTAAGGACAAGTCATTTAGGGCATAAAAAGTCTTATTCTCGTGAAAAGGAAGAAGGACATCCTTTAAGCGTTCTTTGTTATTACGATAAATTCGATATTCTTTAGTCACATTTTTAATGTCAACCGATACATTCATAATTTTACCTTCCTTATTTACAGTTACTCTTATTGTATTATATATTATATTAGTTGTTAAATTTATAAACCTATTGTAAAGTAAGTGAGTACAATTTAACGAAGTGAAGTTTTATACAGTTGTTAAATTTTACTGAACTTACGTTATAAAATCAACTATAAAGATAAATTAATGAAAAATATAAAGTTACGATAGCTTATATCTCATTTTTCATTAACGTTGTTTCATCACTTAGTATACAAAAATATATCATTTATAGCACTTTTTAGCTATTCTGATTTACGATAGTAAATGAAAGTTGTTAAGATAGATAATAAAGCGTATATTAAATTTAAGTGTAACATCGCAAATGGAATGTGATAAGGTAAATCGATTGAAAGTGTGGTTTATTAAAATGAATGCAGTGTGGGTAGTTTTTAGAGAGCATTTTAAAAATTTCTATCTTATTCAGAGATTGGCTCAGTTCCAAATGAAAATCACTAATACAAACAACTATTTAGGCACGGCCTGGGAATTGATTAATCCAGCAATGCAAATTATGGTTTATTGGTTCGTGTTTGGTTTAGGAATTAGAGATAACGGCCCAGTAGATGGTGTACCATTTATTTATTGGTTGCTCGTAGGTATTAGCATGTGGTTCTTTGTTAACCAAGGTATATTAGAAGGTACAAAATCAATAGCGACTAAGTATAATCAAGTGGCAAAAATGAATTTCCCACTATCGATTATCCCATCGTATATTGTAATGAGTAGATTCTATGGACATCTTGCGTTACTTGTTGTAGTTATTTTACTTTGTATGTTAGCAGGTTACTATCCTACGATTTATACGTTGCAGCTGTTTTTATATGTGCCATTCGCACTAATTCTTACAACAGCAATTGCATTATTTACTTCAACGCTTGGTGTACTCGTGAAAGATACACAACAAGCGATTCAAGCATTAATGAGAATGGTGTTCTTTGCATCTTCTATTTTGATTGTGCCACCAGAAGGTATTGTGAAAGATGTAATGAAATTAAATCCTATATATTATCTTGCAGAAGCATATCGTTCTGCAGTGCTACATAAAGAATGGTACTTTATCACGCATTGGGAACTAACGCTTTACAATATGTTTATTATTATCTTCTTATTCGTAATAGGTTCTATTATGCATATGCGTTACAGAGATCAATTTGCAGACTTTATGTAAATCTGAATTTAAAATACTAACTCATATTATTTGAGCTAACATGAATCCTTTAATGACTGAAATAGTTGTTAAAGGATTTTTCTATAATTTTTAGTGCAAGACAGATATAATGTAAACAATAAGAGTCGAAATTTAAATTGGCGGTGGAATTTGTGAGACAGATAATCAAAAAGCTTTATATGTTTATCATTAGCTTATTAAATTTAATTTATAATAAAAAAAAGCTGAAGAATAATCATATCGTGGTCATGATGACATTTGCAGAAGATGTATTGCCCATTGTAGAAGCGTTAAATAGAAAATTATATAAAATTACAGTAATAGGTAACGAAGAAAATAGAAAATATATACAACAATTTGAAAATGTGACATTTCTACCTGCAGGTAATAAAAAAGTATTTCAACATATTAAAGCATTAAGCACTGCCAAGGTGATAATAATTGATACGTATTATTTAATGTTTGGTGGTTTCAAGAAAAAGACGAATCAGACAGTGATTCAAACGTGGCACGCTGCTGGTGCACTTAAAAACTTTGGGCTCCAAGATCACCAAGTGGACTTATCGAATAAACCAATGGTCCATCAGTATCAAAAGGTTTACCGAGCAACAGATAAATATTTAGTTGGTGGAGAACCTATGGTCACTTGTTTTAAAGATGCATTTGAAGCCGCCGACGAACAGTTTTTAAAAACAGGCCTGCCAAGATTAGTACCTTATACATTATTAAATGTTGAAAAAAGACAGCAAGAGCTTAAGAAACAATATGGTATAGAAGGAAAAGTAGCAGTATATGTGCCGACATATAGAGAACATAAGCAATCTAACCGTAATATTGATAAAGTGAATTTTGAAACTGCACTGCCGAACTATACTTTATTGAGTAAATTACATCCCTCTATAGCAAACGATAATCAAACAACGATTAACTTGCAATCTCTGATGATTATGGCAGATGTGATTATAAGTGATTATAGTTCATTGGCAATTGAAGCAAGTATTTTAGATAAACCTACATTATTTTATGTATACGATGAGAAGCAATATGAAAAGGAACGCGGTTTGAATTCATTTTATTATGACATACCCGCCCAATATAAAGCTTATAGTGAAGATGAGTTAGTGCGTAAACTACAAGAAAATAGTATAGTATGGTCTCCACTATTTGAAACTTGGCATGAGTACAATGCTAAAGATAGTTTAACGCAAGTCATTCGCTATATAGAGGAAATGGTGAAACTATGAAAATATCAATAATAATTCCTGTATATAATGCAGCAAGTACAATTCGTAGAGCGATTGCATCGGTAGATACGAAACAAAATTATGAAATTATCTGTATCAATGATGGCTCTACCGATGAGAGTAGAACAGTTCTAGAGCAATTACAAAAAGAGTACCCAAATATTACGCTAATTAACCAGGAGAACAAAGGTGCAGCTGCAAGTAGAAATAAAGGACTTGCGCATATGACTGGTGACGTATTTATGTTTTTAGATGCTGATGATGAATTTTTAACGAGTAGAATTGATTTTATGGCAGATTTTTATCAAAAAGCGGAAGATGTGGATATCGTTTTAGGTCAAATAGCTAAAGGTAAACATGGTGAGTGGCAACCAATATATACGCATCAAGAAATTCAAAAGCTAGAGAAGGTAGAGTTAGCGCAATGTCCTGATATCATGCAGTCAATTGGTCCAGGTGGGAAAATGTTTAGTGCACAGTTTGCTGATTTAAGATTTGATGAAGACGTTGTTTTTTGTGAAGAACATTTTTTTATTATAACAGCATATAAAAAGGCGAAAAAAATTCAATTATTACCTAATATTGTATATGGATACAATGAAATAGAAGGATCTGTTACAAATCAACGTGCAGAACAGTTTGAATCTTACATGTTAGATGCTTTAAAAGTAAGAACACGTGTAATGGACTTGTTGTCATCTAAAGATGAAAGAACGTATTATAGCTATCGAATGGATGAATTAATAGTAAGTTATTTACTACAAGCGTATATCGAAAAGAATAATGTGATTACTAAAAAATTATTAGATAGTGTAACAACATATATCAACGCAATGCAAAAAACAGATTACTCTGGTAAGGCTATGTTTAGAATAATTAAAGTAGTTGAGCAAGGGAGTAAAAAATGGAATAAAGCACTTTATCAACAATGGAGAGAAACACTATTAAGTGTTGGAATCGGTAGACCTAATTATTATCGTTTTAAAGTAGAAGTGCTGCCAAAGCGTGCAAAATCAAGAGGAAAGATGAAATTAAAATATTATTTAAAACGCTAAAAAATGACAGAATTCGTAAACTTTTGAGCAATATGCTATAATTTTTAAAAATGTAAATTTTAAATTAATATTCTGTAAAGGGAGATATACTTATGAAACGTGTGATTACTTATGGTACGTATGATTTATTACATTACGGACATATAGAATTATTGAGAAGAGCGAGAGAAATGGGCGATTACTTAGTTGTAGCATTATCAACGGATGAGTTTAATCGTGTAAAAAATAAAAAATCATATTACAATTACGAACAACGTAAAATGATGTTAGAATCAATTCGTTACGTTGATTTAGTCATTCCTGAAGGCGGTTGGGGTCAAAAAGAAATCGATGTTGACCGTTATGAAATAGATACATTCGTTATGGGCCACGATTGGGAAGGTGAATTTGATTTCTTGAAAGAGAAATGTGAAGTCATTTACTTAAATCGTACAGAAGGTATCTCAACAACTAAAATTAAAAAAGAGCTTTATGGTGACGCAGAAAAATAAAGTGAGTTTGATATAGATTTTTTGTCGAAGGCATCACTTTTTAAAACTGAATATTAAAGTTAACTAACCCAAGTCATCTCGTTTTTGTGTTTACACAAAATTGAGATGACTTGGGTTTTTATATTGAAAAAAACCACTTCCATATAAATTCATTTTAAATCGAATTTAATGAAAGTGGTTTTAAGTTAAATGTATTGAATAGGAGCAGTGCTATTCAACGAGCAAGACTAATTATTTACGTTTTGATTTTTTTCTGAATTTATCTAAAATGAGATAAACAATAATTGCAAGTGCAGTAATGATTAAGACCGTACCCAGCAATGTTAGTATTGGATGGTCATCCCATGATGATTGGACAACTGTAGTTGTTTTATGAACGAGTGGTTTTTTCACACTTACTGTTGGTGGACCATATTTATCAGAAATAAATTCTCGATCATAATCAACATGTATTTTGCCATCTTCCACCACGAGTTTGTAATCATTTTTATCAAACTCTTTTGGTAACACATCATAAAGGTCTTTTTCTACATAATACGTATCGCCATTAATTTCTTGTTCACCTTTAGATAATATCTTTTCACGTTTATATTGATCAAAAGACATATTCATTAAGGCGTTCCCAATCTTATTACGTTCTTTCTCTCCACCGAGCGACTTATAATCGCCGGCTCCCATGATAGCTTGATTAATTCTAAAACCATCACGTTCGGTTGTAATGGTGTGGTTGTAATCTGCGATGTCGCTTGAACCAGTTTTCAAACCGTCAGTACCTTCTAAACTCATATCAGCACCTTCAAGTGAATGATTGAAGGTGTAATAAGTAACGCCGTGTTGTGTAGGTGCAAGTTGTTTTGTAAAGTGTAGGATTTTTGGTGTGTCTTGAACTGCACGTTGTGATAAAATAGCAAAATCTTTCGCTGTTGATGTAGAACTCTGTTGATCTTTATATTTCTCTGGCGTAAAATCCTTTAACAGAGTGTTTTCTGCGCCTGTTGGGTTAACGAAATGAGTGTTTTTCATGCCTAGAGATTTTGCTTTTTCATTCATTGCGTCTGTAAAATCTGAAACATTACCAGAAACTTCTTTTGCTAAAATAAGTGCAGCAGCATTACTAGAGTTTGAGACTGTTATTTGAAGTAATTCTTTGATAGTGTATGTCTCACCTGGATATAGTTTCGTGTTGCTAATTTTTGGTAAAGTGGACATTCGATAATGATCTTCTGTAATTTTTACAGTATCATCTAAAGATAACTTTCCTTTATTGACTGCATCAAGTGTGAGGTGCATTGTCATCAGCTTGGTCATTGAAGCAGGGTACCAATCTTTATCCATCTGATACTGATAAAGAATTTGACCTGTTTGTGCAACATTAACTGCACCTTCTGGTTGGTAGTCTTCGGAAACACTTTGACCATATTGGTTTGCCGCTTGAGTAGGTGTTACTGTTTCTGCATCGGCAAAAGGTGTTATAATTGTACCAACGAAGAGTACAGTTATGATTGTCAGAATTAACTTTCTCATAATTACATTCCCTCTTAATATATTCAGTTTTAGTGCAATAGAAATATCTTAGCACATTTAGGTTAATAATAAAATGTTATAACAATGGTTTTTAGCCTTGTTGTGCTATAGATAAATGATTGTATGAAACCTTGTTGTGTGGAGTTGTATGCGTAACATCTGTATTACTATTATGGTGAACTGCTCATTTTCATTAAATAGTAACTGAATTTCAAAATAATTTTAGAAGAGGTAATAAACATGAAGCAAGAGAATCCATTGTTCTACTTATTTAAAAAATTATCTTGGCCAGTGGGGCTGATTGTGATTGCTGTAACAATTTCTTCATTAGGTAGTATCACAGGACTAGCCGTACCTTTTTTCACTGGTAAACTTGTTGATGAATTTTCTTTTGAAGATATTAACTGGATGTTCATTGCCGCATTTATAGCTATATTTATCATAAATGCGTTACTGAGTGGTTTAGGCTTATATTTATTAAGTAAGATTGGTGAACAGATTATTTATGCCATTCGCTCAGTCCTATGGCGACATATTATTCATTTGAAAATGCCATTCTTTGATCAAAACGAAAGCGGTCAATTAATGAGTCGTTTAACAGATGATACAAAAGTAATAAATGAATTTATCTCGCGTAAATTGCCCAATTTATTACCTTCATTATTAACAATTATAGGTTCGTTAATTATGCTTTTTATAATGGATTGGAAAATGACATTATTAACTTTTATCACAATCCCATTATTTATTCTTATCATGATACCTTTAGGTAAGATTATGCAAAATATATCTAAAAAAACGCAATCAGAAATTGCTAACTTTAGTGGTTTGCTTGGCCGCGTATTAACAGAAATGCGCTTAGTTAAAATATCAAGTACTGAAAAGCTTGAATTGGATAATGCGCATAAAAATTTGAAAGAAATTTATTTTTTAGGTTTAAAACAAGCAAAAATTACAGCTATCATACAACCTATAACTGGAATGATCATGTTACTTACGATAGCTATTATTTTAGGTTTTGGTGCGATTAGAATTTCTACTGGTGCGATTACGGCTGGAACATTAATTGCAATGATTTTCTATGTTATTCAACTTTCTGCGCCACTCGTTAATTTATCTACTTTAGTGACGGATTATAAAAGAGCAGTAGGTGCTAGTAGCCGTATTTATGAAATTATGGAAGAACCTACCGAACCACTGGAGTCAAATCAAGGAAGCGAAATCATTGATGGTAGCCTAACATTTGCAAATGTTGATTTTAAATATGGCGTTAAACCGATACTTTCAAATGTCTCTTTTGATATACCACCAAGCAAAGTAACAGCATTCGTTGGGCCATCGGGGTCAGGTAAAAGTACAATCTTTAATATTATAGAACGTATGTATGAAATTGAAGAGGGTCACATTACATATGGTGGTAAATCTATTTACGATATCTCACTAGGAGATTGGCGTGAGAAAATTGGTTACGTTATGCAATCTAACGCATTAATGAACGGTACGATTAAAGATAATATTTTGTACGGTATCAACCGTGAAGTGACAGAGGATGAGCTAATCCATTATGCACAGTTAGCCAATTGTCATGAGTTTATCGAACAATTTGATGATGGCTACGATACGATAGTGGGCGAACGTGGTTTGAAATTATCTGGTGGACAGCGTCAACGTATAGATATTGCACGAAGCTTTGTTAAAAATCCAGATATTTTATTACTAGATGAAGCTACTGCCAATTTAGATAGTGAAAGTGAACGTAAAATTCAGGATGCATTAGAAGAACTAATGGAAAATCGTACGACAGTTGTTATTGCACATAGACTTTCTACTATTAAAAAAGCAGAACAAATTATCTTTATTGATGGTGGAGAGGTTACAGGTAAAGGAAGCCATCAAGAATTAATGGAAAATCACGAAAAATATCAACAATTTGTACGCACGCAAAATTTATCAAAATAGTAAAAAGCGAAAAACACGTTTGAAAACCACATTGATGTATTCGCTTTCATAAGAAAATGCGGACATTTCCCGTTTGAAATTATGTTTCTCACTGTGATAATCGAACTATAAAATTGTTATTTTATATAAAGTCCATACATGCTATAATTATTGTGCATTATTAAGAAACGATGACTTGAAAAGTATATAACTAAATATATAAATAACTGAATTAACTAAACAGGGATAAGTAATATAAAAGTAAACACATTAAGGATTGTTATAAATGTGCCATTATCTGCTTTGACAATCATTTAATGTGTTTGCTTTAGTTATTCCGATACATAGCAACAAGTTACTTTTAGAAGTTCATTGTTATCATCGATTTAAAAAGGAATGGTGGGTGTATTATGTTTTTAGTGATTAACATAATTGGATTATTTGTTTTCTTAGGGCTTGCTGTACTATTTTCTAGAAACAAAAAAAATATCCAATGGAAATCGATTGGGATATTAGTCGTTTTAAATTTATTCTTAGCTTGGTTCTTTATGTCTTTTACTTGGGGAAAAACAGCTGTACAAGGTTTAGCAAATGGAATTTCTTGGGTAATTGATTCTGCCCATGCAGGGACTGGCTTCGCTTTTGCGAGTTGGGTAGAACCCGGCGCGATGGATATGGCAGTAAGTGCGTTATTTCCTATATTATTAGTTGTTCCATTATTTGATATTTTGATGTATTTCAATATATTACCAAAATTAATTGGTGCAATTGGCTGGGTATTAGCTAAAATTACGCGCCAACCTAAATTCGAATCATTCTTTGGGATAGAAATGATGTTTTTAGGTAATACTGAAGCACTTGCAGTATCAAATGAACAATTGAAACGAATGAAAGAAACGCGTGTACTAACAGTCGCAATGATGTCGATGAGTTCGGTATCTGGTGCTATAGTAGGTGCATATGTGTCTATGGTGCCGGGAGATTTAGTATTGACGGCAATACCATTAAATATCATTAATGCGATTATTGTGTCTTCGATTTTAAATCCTGTATCTGTAGAGGAAAAAGAAGATATTATTTACAGTATTCGCAATGATGAAATAGAGCGTCAACCATTCTTCTCATTCTTAGGAGATTCAGTTTTAAATGCAGGTAAATTAATTTTAATTATTGTTGCATTCGTTATCAGTTTTGTAGCACTTTCTGATTTGATTGATCGCTTTATCAACTTGCTAACAGGTATTATAGGTGGTTGGGCAGGTCTTAAAGGAAGCTTTGGCTTAGATCAAATATTAGGTGCATTCATGTATCCATTCGCATTACTGCTTGGTTTACCGTGGGATGAAGCATGGATTGTAGCACAACAAATGGCGAAGAAAATTGTAACGAATGAGTTTGTAGTAATGGGGCAAATTAAAGATGTAATAGATTCTTATTCTCCTCATAGACGAGCTGTTATTACGACATTCTTGATATCATTCGCGAACTTCTCAACAATCGGTATGATCATAGGTACTTTAAAAGGTATTGTTGATAAAAAAACATCAGACTTCGTATCTCAATACGTACCAATGTTATTACTTGCAGGTATTTTAGTGTCATTAATGACTGCAGGGTTTGTAGGATTGTTTGCTTGGTAAGAAGTTGTAGATAAAATATAGTTTCAGAATGCCAACAAAGTCGGAGACTTTGTTGGCATTTTTCTATGCACGCTTTTACAACAAGTGGTTTATCAATTTTCTAAAATTATAGTCAATAAAACTTTGTGGGTAGTATTTACGTTTTTGAAAATACTTCATAGTTTAACATTTCACATAAAAATAAAGCCAAGTAAATGAAGTGAGGAGACACATTCATCATTACTTGGCTTTTACGGGAAATGAATTAATTATATACTAATAGTAAGGACTAGGTACCATTAATATACTCGAGCAAAAATTGTTTTGTTTGTTACTATAAACAACACAAAGGAGATGGCTTCTTATTGGCTATCAATAAGAAGATAGATTTTATTATAGCAAAGGAATGCGCTAAAGTAAACCGAAAATTCAGAATTTTTAAAAATTGAAAAAACTTAATTTTATAATTCGCTTTATAATTGCTTTTTGAATATAATTTTCATGTGTTTTTATGCTGGTGGATGTTGTGGTATTGGTCATTTTTTGCTAACATTCAATTGATTGAAGCAAATACAAGGGGGTCGTGTAGGTGAATAAAACAGTACGTGATTTAATATTAGTCCTATTTGGATCATTTGCATTCTCGGCAGGGGTAAATACATTTATTATATCTGCTGATTTAGGTGAAGGAGGAGTGACTGGTTTAGCAATCGTACTATACTATGCCTTTCATATTTCTCCTGGTATTACCAATTTTGTATTTAATGCTGTGCTTATTGCAATTGGTTATAAATTTTTAAGTAAAAGAAGTATGTATTTAACGATTGTGGCTACAATATTAATATCGATATTTTTAGAATTAACAGCAAGTTGGCAAATTGAAACTGGAAATATATTAGTTAATGCGGTATTTGGTGGTCTATGCGTTGGTTTGGGTATCGGTGTTATTGTACTTGCTGGTGGTACAACAGCTGGAACAACGATTTTAGCAAGAATTGCTAATAAATATTTGGATATAAGTACACCATATGCATTGCTATTCTTTGATTTAATTGTAGTAGCAATTTCACTAACAGTAATTCCAATTTCTAGCGCGCTAGTAACAGTTATTTCATTATATATTGGTACGAAAGTAATGGAATATGTAATAGAAGGTCTAAATACGAAGAAAGCAATGACAATTATTTCAAGCAATCCTGACGAAATAGCAAAAGTCATTGATGAACAAGTTGGGCGTGGACTGACTATTTTAAATGGTAGAGGTTATTTCACTAAACAAGATAAAGATATACTTTATGTTGTAATTACTAAAACACAAGTTACCAAGGCGAAGCGTTTGATAAGAAATATAGATGAGGAAGCCTTTTTAGTTATTCATGATGTGCGTGATGTTTATGGTAATGGTTTCTTGATTGATGAACATTAACTTATTTTAAAATATAAGTGCTTGAAATATAAATAAAGATTTTTTTACTGCCATGAAGTCTCCTGACCTCATGGCAATTTTTTTAGTACGCCTTTTGCGGTCACAGCTTAAACCTGTGATTTATGGGTTTTGTTAGATTATCTAGATAGCTGTCTGGTGGATATTGAAGTTATTATACTAATGGTGAAACAACTAGTTATTTTTACCGTAATTTAACATTATATAAGATTATAAAAGGGATATTGTCTCTTTTTAATGTATATTAAATTAATCAAAAAGAGCGTTAAAAAGGATGAGATTTAATAGTCATAATATATAAAAAATGATATAATACCATCTGTGATAATGATTATCATTTGTTAAATTGAATTAATGATATTTACGATGAATTGAGACAAATTAAATGTAAAAACATATATAGTACATTATGCTTATTTATATAGGAAGAAGGGAATTTATGAGTCGCTTAGAAGGAGAACAAGTTACTATCGGTTATGGGGAAAATGTAATTGTTGAAAACTTAGATGTCCATATACCTGACGGTAAAATCACATCAATTATAGGGCCGAATGGTTGTGGGAAATCGACATTATTGAAAGCATTATCGAGATTATTACCTATTAAAAGTGGCGAAATTAAGTTAGATGGTGGGAACTTACACGCACAAGCAACCAAAGATATTGCCAAAAAAATTGCGATTTTACCACAATCTCCTGAAGTTGCGGATGGTCTTACAGTGGGAGAGTTAGTATCCTATGGACGTTTCCCTCATCAAAAAGGATTTGGACGTCTTTCAGCAGAAGATAAAAAAGAAATCGATTGGGCGTTATCAGTTACAGGCACATATGAATTCAGACTACGTCCTATTAATGATTTAAGTGGAGGACAGCGTCAAAGAGTATGGATAGCTATGGCATTGGCACAACGTACAGATATAATCTTTTTAGACGAACCCACGACGTTTTTAGATATTTCACATCAATTAGAAATTTTAGAGTTAATTACACAATTAAATAAAGAACAAGGTTGTACTATTGTTATGGTGTTACATGATATTAACCAAGCGGTGAGATTTTCAGATCATTTAATCACTATGAAAAATGGAGATATTATTGCTAATGGTGAGACTGAAGACGTATTAACTAAAGAAATTTTAGAAAAAGTATTCAATATAGATGTTGAAATTAGCACGGACCCAAGAACAGGGAAACCTATGCTAGTGACGTACGATTTATGTAGAAAAAGTTATTCGGAAGTTTAGAGGCTAATGATGACCACAAAGAAAAAGGGTAAGTTGAATTTTACAACTACATTTATAATAGTGTTTATATTACTAGTAGTTGCTTTAATTGTGTCGATTCTATATGGAGATGCAAAAATCCATATATCTACTATATTCGAGGCAATCTTCAATTATAATCCTAAAAACCAACAGCATAATATTATAAGTGAAATACGTATTCCAAGAGATCTCGGAGCAATCTTAGTAGGGGTTGCCTTAGCAACTTCAGGCGCTGTAATTCAGGGTGTTACTAAAAATGGTTTAGCAGATCCAAGTTTAATTGGTCTAAATGCTGGTGCCTCATTTATGTTGGCGCTTACCTTCGCATTTTATCCATCTGCACCATTCATCATATTGATGTTAGCAGGCTTTATTGGTGCACTCATAGGTGGCTTTTTCGTTTTAATGATAGGAAGATCAAGAAGCGATGGCTTTAACCCGATGAGAATTATATTAGCCGGAGCAGCAGTTAGTGCGTTACTAACAGCCTTAAGTCAAGGCGTAGCGCTATTATTTAGATTGAACCAAAGTTTGACGTTTTGGAGTGCTGGCGGCGTATCTGGAACAACATGGAATCAGTTGATGTGGGCAGCACCTTTTATTTTGGTGGCGCTTATCATTATGGTTAGTATGAGTAAACAGTTAACGATTTTAAATTTAGGTGAAACATTGGCTAGAGGCTTGGGACAGAATGTGGCGTTTACACGTGCTATCACTTTAATTTTATCTATGGTGATGGCTGGTGTAGCTGTTGCTATGGTAGGCCAAATTGCATTTGTTGGCTTGATGGTGCCACATATTGTGAGATATATAGTCGGTACAGACTACGCCCGTGTTATTCCACTCACAGCATTGGTTGGTGGCTTGTTGATGCTTGTGGCTGATACGGTTGCACGTATGTTAGGTGAAGCACCAGTTGGAGCTATTATTTCCTTTATAGGTGTACCTTACTTCTTGTATTTAGTTAAAAGAGGAGGTCGCTTCTCATGATAGATCCAAAACTGAGACATAAACAATGGTTAACAATGGTGATTCTGATCATACTTGTACTGCTAGCTTGTGCGTGGAGTATGACTTCAGGTGAGTATAAAATGTCGATAGGTACATTTTTCAAGACTTTAGTTGGTCAAGGCGCATATACCGATACATTGATATTAATGGAATTTAGAATGCCACGGATGATTATTACGATTTTAGCTGGTGCAGCATTAGCTATGAGTGGTGCGATTATCCAAAGTGTTACCAAGAACCCATTAGCTGAGCCAGGTATATTAGGAATTAATGCAGGTAGTGGTTTCGCCATAGCGCTATTTATGGTTATAGGAAATGTAGATGCTGGAAATTTTGTCTACGTACTACCAATCGTAAGCATGATTGGTGGCATCTTAACAGCATTTATCATCTTCTCATTTAGTTATAATAAAGGCGAAGGAATTACACCTGCAAGTATGGTACTTGTTGGGGTAGGTATGGCTACTGCGTTAAGTGGTGGTTCAATGACTTTAATGTCCACATTTGATGAAGCTCAGTCAGAGTTTATTGCATCTTGGCTTGCCGGTAATATATGGGGAGATGAATGGGCATTTGTCATTGCATTTATACCATGGGTTCTCATATTGATTCCATTTTTATTATTTAAGTCTAATGTTTTAAATTTATTAAATACACATCAACATATAGCTCAAGGTGTAGGTGTAAAAATTGGCAGAGAACGCATCGTATTATTGCTTGTTGCAGTTATATTATCTTCTACTGCTGTTTCGGTAGCTGGTTCAATTGGCTTTATTGGCTTATTAGGACCACATATTGCTAAATCGATTGTTGGTCCAAGACACCAACTCTTTCTACCTATTTCAATATTAATAGGTGCATTTTTACTTGTGTTAGCAGATACGTTAGGACAAGTGATATTACAACCTTCAGGTATCCCAGCTGGGATTGTGGTCGCAATCATTGGTGCACCTTATTTCTTATATTTAATGTATAAAACCAAATCAGTATAAATTAAATGAAAAAGGAGCTTGGGCATAATTATATGTCTCAAGCTTTTTTATTTAAATATTTTTGATAATAATTTCAAAAGAAATCATTATCAATTTTCATATGTTAGCGTTTGCATTCATGTGTAGGGTATACTATAAATGAACATTCAAATTAGGAGGTCATCTCTATGAAAAAACTAATTAAAGATAAAACACAATTTTTAACAGATATGTTGGACGGACTTTCGTTAACGAATAATGAAATTGGAGTCATTGCAGATACTGTTGTTGTAAGAAAAGATAAGAAAAAGCAAGGCGTTGCTCTAGTTTCTGGTGGTGGAAGTGGTCACGAACCTGCACATGCTGGCTATGTAGCAGAAGGTATGCTCGACGCCGCTGTTTGTGGTGAAGTATTCACATCACCTACACCTGATAAAATTCTAAGTGCAATTAAAACAGTTGATAATGGAGACGGTGTTTTACTTATAGTGAAGAACTATGCTGGTGATGTTATGAATTTTGAAATGGCACAAGAAATGGCAGAGATGGAAGACATACAAGTGGCAACAGTCATTGTTAAGGACGATATTGCAGTAAGCGATGATGAAAAAAGAAGAGGCGTTGCTGGTACAGTATTAGCACATAAATATGCAGGTTATTTAGCAGACCAGGGTGAGTCATTAACTAACATTAAAGAAAAAGTAGACCAATTTTTACCAAGTGTTAAGACGTTGGGAATGGCTTTAACTGCGCCAATGGTACCGACAACTGGGCAATATGGATTTGATATTGAAAGTGATGAAATGGAAATCGGTGTAGGTATCCATGGAGAAAAAGGATTATCTAGAGAAAAAGTAGAAACTGTAGATCAAATTGTCGAACGATTAATTAAAGCTTTAATGGAAGAAGTAAGCTCAGAAAAACTTATCGTTATGGTGAATGGTATGGGTGCTACACCATTATCGGAACTTAATATAGCAGCAAAATATGTAGCAGAAAATTTCCAAGAGAAGCACATTGATGTTGTACATTGGTTTGTGGGAGATTATATGACTGCATTAGATATGCAGGGCTTATCCTTAACATTAGTCCCATATACTGAAGAAGTGTTAACAGCATTAACTCAGTCTACAGCAAGTCCTTACTTTAATTAATAGTTGATTAGTCATAGATACGATAAGGAGTTGAACGCAAATGAATGTAAGTGAATTAAAGGAAAGATTAATTAATTTAGTAGAAGTGTTTGAAGAAAAAGAAACATTATTAACAGAATTAGATCGAGCAATAGGCGATGGCGACCATGGTGTGAACATGGTTAGAGGATTTAAAGCATTACCAGAGAAAATAGATGATAGTTCCATGCAAAATTTATTGAAGTCTACAGGTATGACTTTGATGTCTAATATTGGTGGCGCTTCAGGTCCATTGTATGGTTTTAGTTTTGTGAAAATGTCTCAAGTTGTTGGTGATGAGTTAGACGCCACAAACTTAAAAGAAGTATTGAATTCTTTTTCTGAAGCGATTAAGCAAAGAGGTAAAGTTGAATTAAATGAAAAAACGATGTATGACGTTATAGAACGTGCAAATGAAGCGGTACAACAAGGCGAAACTTTAAATGCAGATGTACTACAAACATACGCAGACGAAACAAAAGATATCGTTGCTACAAAAGGAAGAGCATCGTATTTTAAAGAAGAATCGAAAGGTCACATTGACCCAGGTGCACAGAGTAGTGTTTATATATTAAACGCATTGATTGGAGATGAATAATTATGACGAAAATTGTAATTGTGAGTCATAGCGAAGATATTGCAAACGGTACAAAAGCATTATTGGAACAAATGGCAGGAGATGTTTCAATATTAATACAAGGTGGCGTTGAAGGTAAAATTGGAACATCTTACGATCATATTCAAGAAATGATTAATGATTTAGACGATGATGCACTTTGTTTCTATGATATTGGCTCCGCAGAAATGAACTTAGATTTAGCTATTGAAATGTATGAAGGTAAGTATCAAGTAGTAAAAGTCGATGCACCAATTGTTGAAGGTAGTTTTACAGCTGCTGTTAAATTATCAGTAGGCGGTTCTATCAAAGAAATTGTCGAAGAATTGAAACGCAATTTCGGATAAAAATTCACTTGTTCATACCGATAGATTATTGATATAGGTTAGGTAATTATAATATTATAAGGTCTTCAATTAATATGGCAAAAAGATTCATTTTTATATGAATATATAAATGGTATGTGGTAGAATAGAACCTAACTGTTATAGAAATCTGGATACCTAGGAGGACATTGCCATGAAAGATTTAATACAAAAGCATGTCTTAAACGGCGAATTCGAGTCAGTAAAACGTTTAATGTCCCAGACAGATTTTATGGAATTTGAAGAGGCTTACATTTCAAGTGCACATGAAGTAGAAAGCGTCATGTTTTATACATGTATTTTAGATATGATGAAAGTAGAAGAAACTGCAGAAATGCATGATTTGGCTTTTCTATTATTAGTTTATCCATTAAGTGAATTACAAGGTGCATTGGATTCAGCTTATTATCATGCAGAATCATCCATAAAACTTACGGACAGTAAAGAAGTGAAAAGTTTATTACAAATGTTATTGTTACATGCAGTTCCCGAACCAGTCATTTCTGATAAGAAAGCATTTGATGTGTCTCGACAAATACTTAAATTAGATCCGTCTAATAGTGTTGCGCGTAATGTGCTTAAAGAAACGGCTAAACGTATGGATAATGTCGTTGTAGACTTCAATGAATTAAATCGCTATAAAAATGCACATTAATTAACATGCTTAGCAATAAAACATATTTAACCGAAAAGCTCAGTTTTTAATTGAGTTTTTCGGTTTTTAATTTTGTTTTTCTATAAAAATTTATTAATTATAATATACATAATAAATTTTCACTGAGATTATAGAAATACAGCGACGATTTAAATGCTATGACATGTAGTTAACTTGAAAGCAATAAAAAATCAAAAAAATTTAGAATTTTAAAATGGTGATAATAAGTGTATGGTAAATGTATAAAAATTCAAAAACAAAAGCTTTAATCTGTTTTAAACCCGCTAATACAGAGTTTTAATTTATATTTAAAAATTAAAGTGAATTTTTAAATGTATGTAAATTCACTAGATGATTAGTGTAAAAAATAATTAATAGTGTTAATTTAAAATTTGTCGTGTTGCAAAATAATGACAGTGCGTTATAATAATTCAATGTGTTAACTTAAGAGGAGGTTATAAATCACATGGGCTTGAATAAAGAAGCTATAAAAATTGGTTTCGCTTATGTTGGTATCGTAGTAGGTGCTGGCTTTTCAACGGGACAAGAAGTAATGCAATTCTTTACTCCTTATGGGCTTTGGTCGTATCTAGGAGTTATTATATCAGGATTGATATTAGGGTTTGCAGGTCGACAAGTTGCTAAGATTGGTACTGCATTCGATGCACAAAATCATGAATCCACTTTAGATTATTTATTCGGTGGTGTATTTAGTAAGATTATTGATTATTTACTTATCTTCTTCTTATTTGGTATCTCAGTCACAATGATTGCAGGTGCAGGATCAACGTTTGAAGAAAGTTTTGGCATACCAACGTGGTTAGGTGCATTAATTATGGTGATTGCTATTTATATTACATTATTAATGGACTTTAACAAAATTGTACGTGCATTAGGTATGGTAACGCCATTCTTAATTATTTTAGTTGTTATCATTGCAATATTTTACTTATTTAATGGAAATATTTCCTTTGCAGAAGTGAACAAAACAGTTCCAGAGGCGAGTATTTGGAAAGGTATTCTTTACGGTATTATTTATGGTGGATTAGCATTCGCGGTTGGTTTTAGTACAATTGTTGCAATCGGTGGCGATGCTTCTAAACGAAAAATATCTGGTGCAGGTGCGTTATTTGGTGGTGTTGTATACACAATATTACTAGCGCTTATCAACTTTGCATTACAATCAGAGTATCCAACAATTAAAGAGGCTTCGATTCCAACACTAACGTTAGCAAATGAAATTAATCCATGGATTGGTTTGGTATTATCGATTATTATGTTAGCAGTTATGTACAATACAATTCTTGGTTTAACGTATTCGTTTGCTGCAAGATTTACAGAGCCATATAGTAAAAATTATCATGTGTTTATAGTTGCAATGGTGCTCGTAGCTTATGCATTAAGTTTCGTAGGTTTCGCAGATTTAATTAACTTCTTATATCCAATCATGGGTGTAATTGGCTTAGTTGTAGTTATTGCAGTACTTATTAAATACTATTCAAGAAAAAATCAAAATAAAGATCACATAGCGTAATTGTGATGAAATAAAGTATATAAATAAAATCAGGATATAAATCCTAGATTTAATAAATGGCTGTTAGAATCCTATTGGATATCTAGTAGCCATTTTTTGTTTTAAAATATGATATTAACTTATATAGAGAAAATTTTATAATTATTAATGGTAGTTTATTAATTTGGTTTTAAAATAAAGAAAATAGCAGTTTTGTCTAATATAATCGTTCAAATAAATACTACTACGTACTAATTAATTATGATACAATGCATGCGAAAGGGAAGGTCGAGCATGAAGAAAAAACATAAATGGACAATTATCGCTATTGTTGTTTTTGTTATCGTTGCAATTGTGATTGCAATATTACTAAAGCAACAATATGACCGACAAAATGCCCAAGAATTTAAAGAAAAAGTACAAATTAATAATGAAAATGTAAATGCATTTACTAATATAACTTATAGTAGTGGGATACCCAATAGCCGCTTAGATATTTTAACACCTACTGAATTAGATCAAGATAATAAATTGCCTGTCATTTTTTGGTTACATGGTGGAGGATTTATTGCAGGAGATAAACAATATAAAAACCCGTTATTATCAAAATTTGCTGAACAGGGTTATATTGTAGTGAATATTAATTATGCACTTGCACCTGACTATAAATACCCGACACAGTTAAAACAAATTGATCGCGCAGTTCAGTTTATCAAACAGAACAAACATGAGTTACCTATAGATTTTGATCAAGTTGTTTTCGGTGGTGATTCAGCAGGTGCCCAATTATCCAGTCAATTTACAGCTATCCAAACAAATGAATCATTACGAGAAGATATGGAGTTTAATCAACAATTTGAACCAGATCAAATCAAAGCAGCAATCTTTTTTGGTGGCTTTTATGATATGAAAACCGTGAAAGAAACAGAATTTCCAAGAATACAGCTCTTTATGGAGAGTTACACTGGTAAGAGAGATTGGGAACAACAATTTAAATATATCAGTGAAATGTCTACGATAAACCAAGTGACAAAAGATTATCCACCAACATTTTTATCAGTAGGGGATGCAGATCCATTTTATAGTCAAAATATTGATTTTTATAAAAAACTAAAAGAAAAAGATGTTCCAGTGGATAAACTGTTTTATGATGGATCACATAATTTAAGACATCAATACCAATTTCATATGCAATTACCAGAGTCACAGCAAAATATGAAAGATACGTTGAGTTTCTTAAGTAGAAACACAAGTGCTTCTGGTGTAGAGAGGGAATTAAAACCTGAATCAAAAAATCCTGATGGGGTTCAATTGAATCCTTACTAATGTGTTAAGTTAGCTCGAAGTAATAAAGTTATATAAATAAATTCAAAAAACAGCTTATAGATCTCCTGTAATGGATACTATAAGCTGTTTTTAGTTCTAGTCTTCTTTGTCAGACTTAATTCATATAACGAAATGTTATTAGAAAAATTAGATTTCTGTTCTATTCCAATTTATTAATTTATAATTAAACTATAATAGTGAAACGTTTAATATATAAACATTGAGGTAGACTAAAGTAATAACTTAGACATTATATATTTATTGAAATAACGTCCATCGATATAAAGTTTATCTCGAAGTTCGCCGTCAATCTGATATCCAGCAGCTTTAAATAAAGCTACTGCTGTTTCATTTTCAGGGACTACAGAAACTTCGATTCGGCGAATGTTATGGTTTAAACACCACGCTTCAATAGAATTAATAAGTGATTGACCAAGTCCTTTTTCTCGATAGTGTCTAATAACACCCATGGAAAAATTGGCTTCATGACGTGTACGTTCAAATTTTTCAGTTGTTACGATTGAAAACCCAACAAGTTCACCATTATTTTCGGCAACATATATTGCATTGGACGGTGATGTTATATAATGTTCCAAGTTTGAAACAGCATCACTGTTAGATGGAGCATACTCACCAGGATTATATATTAAATATTCAGATTCATCATAGATAGTAGTTAATAATTTTACAAATGGATCTATATCATTGATACCAATTTCACGAATTTGATGAACCATAAGTGTCCACTCCTTATTTCTATTTTGCTGATACTCAGTTATAGTATAACTTAACATCATTAGCATGATTTTACTAGGAGATATTTGAATTGGGCCAAATTAATATAAAGGAAGTATAACTATGAAACCTAATATTTTATTAGCAGGTGTAACAGGCTATATAGGAAAAAACTTAATACAATCCATTAAAGATGACGCAACGCTTTTTACGATGTCGAAATATCCTAAAGAAGATGAGTTTCAAGAAGTAACATGGTTAAAAAAAGATATTTATAATTATAATGATGTCCTTGAGTCAATGGAAGGTATGGATATGGCCATCTATTATTTAGATCCAACCAAGCATTCAGCAAAGCTGACAAAAGCAACAGCTAGAGATATGAATTTAATTGCTGCTGATAATTTTGGGCGTGCGACGGCTAAAAAAGGAATTAAAAAAATCATTTATATTAGTGGTAGTCGCTTTGATAATGAGTCGATAGAGCGATTGTCAGCGTATGGAACGCCAGTCGAAAAAACAGAAGTAAAAGTTTCTCGACCTCATGTTGCAGTGGAGTTACAAGTTTCAAAGTATGATGATGTACGCAGTGCACTTAATGTACAACTGCCAATGAACTGGACCTTAAATCAGATGGTGGAGTATTATTTTGATTGGTTAAATAAAACTAAAGGAACGATGCTACATACTTATAATGAGGGCGATAATTTTGTTGTTTATATAAAAGATAAACGCAATCCAATACTTGTACTTCATAAAACGATAACAGAAAGTGATATGATTACATTGAATTTAGTAGGTGGATCGATAGTGAAACCGAATTTAACGAAACAAGGAAAGTTAGAATTTCGAAAACTGGAAGGTACACAAACTGTAATTGTTCATTTATATGATTATATTCCTAAACTCATTTGGCCTGCGTATTACTTGTTCCAATCGCCATTTCAAGATTTGATGATGAGAGGATTTGAAATAGATTGTCGTATTAAGCATTTCAATGGTCGTATACAGTCAGGAGAAGAAATAAAATATACTAAATAATTGAAAAGGTGATCATGTGGACATTTTATTAGTAGAAGATGATATGACATTATTTAAAGAACTGAGCGAAGAATTAGAGCAATGGGACTTTCAAGTGCATGGCATCAGTGATTTTAATGATGTTATGTCAAAGTTTGAAGCAGTGAATGCTGCAATTGTAATTATGGATGTTAAATTGCCTAAGTATGATGGTTTTTATTGGACTCGAAAAATTAGAGAGGTCTCCAATACACCTATTCTTTTCTTATCTTCACGCGACAATCCAATGGATCAAGTTATGAGTATGGAATTAGGCGCAGATGACTATGTCCAAAAACCATTTAATACGAGTGTACTTATTGCCAAACTACAAGCTATATATAGACGTGTTTATCAATTCAGTATTGAGGAGAAGCGTGTATTGTCTTGGCAAGAAACGACTTTAGATTTATCTAAAGACAGCATTAGTAAAGGTGATGCTCAAATCTATTTATCTAAGACTGAAATGGTTATTTTAGAAATGCTAGTGAAAAAGCAAAATCAAATCGTTACTAGAGATACTTTGATTACAGCATTGTGGGATGATGAAGCATTTGTAAGTGATAACACGTTAACTGTAAACGTGAATCGTTTAAGAAAAAAATTAGCTGATATTGATATGAATGATGCGATTGAAACTAAAATAGGCAAAGGGTATATGGCGCATGGCTAACATTAAATGGTTATTAATTTTCCTTCGTTCTCGATTAAATTGGATACTTTGGCTCATATTATTACATTTCATTTTTCTATTTATCGCATATTTAGATTACGATATCAGTGTAAGTAGTATTTTTTATATTATTATTTTGAATTTAGGAATCTCAGTGATTTTTTTGTTATATACATATATAAAGGAAGTAAAATTTTTCAAACACTTGTACAATAACCTCGAGCCTGAAGAACTAAAACATAAATCTCTTGCTGATACTCCCTTTCAACAAGAGATGGTAAATTATTTATATAATCAAATTACTAGTCAGAAAAGGTTAGTTACAACTCAAAAACAACAAATTCAAACAACTGAAGCGTCATTAACTGATTTTGTGCATGACATTAAGACACCAGTAACAGCAATGAAGCTACTTATTGAAAAAGAGCGAGATGTAGAGAGAAAATACGCCTTGCTTTATGAGTGGTCGAGAATTAATGGAATGTTAGACAGACAATTATTTTTAACGAGATTAGAGTTTCAAAATAATGATTTATACTTTGAACATGTAGCATTAAAACGTCTTATTATAGAAGAAATACAAATCACAAGGTATATTAGTCAATCTAAAGGCATTGATTACGATCTTGATTTTGAAGCGGACTACGATGTCTATACAGATACAAAATGGTGTCGGATGATGATAAGACAAATTTTATCTAATGCCATCAAATATAGTGAGTATAGTACAATTCACATTAAAGCCCATATAGTTAATAAACATATAACACTTGAAATTATAGATGAAGGTAGAGGAATTAGTAAGAAAGATTTGCCGAGAATTTACGATAAAGGATTTACTTCCACTGCTTACCGTAATGAGACTACTTCATCGGGCATTGGTTTATATTTAGTAGGTAACGTTAAAGACAAATTAGGAATACGAGTAGATATCACTTCCGAAGAACAAATAGGAACAAAGGCTACATTTATGTTTCCTAATCAAAATGAACTTATTGCAAGACTATCTGAAAAGCATTGATAAAGTCTTACGGCTTTTGGAAGTAATTTGTGTACACTTTCCGTCAGCACAGTCTCATCTGGGAGTCTTTGACTAGTGCTTTATTAACTAAGATGGACTTGAGCCCAATCACTTCCATTTTCAAAGAAAAGAATACAATTAATCGTAATTGTCCTTGTTCTGAAGCATTGAAGTTTTTTAACTTTCAATGCTTTTTTATTATGAATATAAAACGTTAATTATGGAATTCGCCAATTTGAAATGGGGACTATAATATATTTTACAAGATTATATTTTAAAAGAATATTTTATTCTTACAAGTTCTAAATGTTAAGAGATTGTAAATTTAATTGTGGAATTGTAAATTTTGTGCTATTTTCATATAAGGACAAATCAACATTTGCGAGATTTTTTAACCGGTATAGAAGCAAAGACTCATTTTCATGAAGGTAAGGGCACATTAAGTAATGAAATGATGAGTGAATTGTAAATCTTGCCAATTTTAATTTGTCTTAAAAGAGTTTTGATTTTTTAAATTTATTGAAGCTGATTGGAAACAGTCGCTGTAAATGGAGGATTTTTTGGATGTTTAACAAGAAAAAAGATAAGTTCATGGTGCAACTTGAAGAAATGGTCTTTAACTTAGATCGAGCTGCAATTGAGTTTGGGAAAATGGATTTTAATACGCACTTAGATCTGAAAGCTTATTCAGACAATATTAAAAAATATGAATCACACGGTGATGAATTAATGCATCAAGTGATTTCCGATTTAAACCAGACCTTCATCACACCAATTGAACGTGAGGATATCCTTTCATTATGTAATGCAATTGATGATGTTTTAGATGCAATAGAAGAAACGTCAGCGATGTTTGAAATGTATTCAATTGAATATACAGATGAATATATGGCTGAATTTGTTGATAATATCCAAAAAGCTATTGCAGAAATGAAATTAGCTGTTGGTTTACTCGTTGATAAAAAATTATCTCATATGCGTATTCATTCTATTAATATTAAAGAATTTGAAACAAATTGTGATGGCATTTTACGTCAATCAATCAAACACATTTTTAACAGTGAAACAGATCCAATAACGCTTATTAAAATAAAAGAAATTTATGAAAGCATGGAAGAAATTGCAGATAAATGTCAAGCTGTAGCGAATAACTTTGAAACTATAATTATGAAAAATAGCTAAGGAGTCCTAACTAATGGAATATATTTTAATCATCACAGTAGCTATTGTTATTTTTTCACTTATCTTTGACTTTATCAATGGTTTTCATGATACAGCCAATGCTGTCGCTACTGCTGTTTCAACTCGTGCATTAACGCCTAGAACTGCTATTATATTAGCATCAGTTATGAACTTTATTGGTGCATTAGCTTTTACTGGAGTTGCAGGTACAATAACTAAAGATATTGTAGACCCATTTAAATTAGAAAATGGGCTTGTTGTGGTGCTGTCGGCTATCATTGCAGCGATTTTTTGGAACTTGCTTACTTGGTTTTATGGTATACCGAGTTCATCTTCGCATGCGTTAATTGGTTCCATTGCAGGTGCAGCTATCGCATCTCAGGGGTCATTTGCCGTATTACACTATGAAGGTTTTACAAAAATCATTGCTGTTTTACTTATATCACCAGTAATTGCTTTTTGTGTAGGTTTCATTATGTATTCAATTGTTAAAGTCGTATTTAAAAATGCAAACTTAACAAAAACAAATAGAAACTTTAGATTCTTCCAAATTTTCACAGCGTCGTTACAATCATTTTCACATGGTACCAACGATGCTCAAAAATCAATGGGTATTATTACATTAGCTTTAATCGTAGCTAACTTACAACCAAGTGGTACTGTTGAACCACAATTGTGGGTTAAAATTGCCTGTGCTACTGCTATGGGGTTAGGGACAGCTGTTGGTGGTTGGAAAATCATTAAAACAGTTGGTGGCAATATAATGAAAATTCGTCCGGCTAATGGTGCTGCGGCAGATTTATCATCTGCTTTAACAATCTTTGTAGCATCTTCATTACATTTTCCGTTATCAACGACACATGTTGTTTCTTCATCTATTCTAGGTGTAGGTTCATCTAATCGTATTAAAGGTGTGAAATGGAATACTGCACAACGTATGATTGTTACATGGGTTATTACAATGCCGATTTCTGCAATTGTTGCTGCCCTTGTATATTTCGTTGTGAATATCTTCCTGTAAGTAGGCATGGTATAGCATGATTAGCGTTTGAAATAATAAAAGAGTTTGGACGTGATTGTCTATTCTCAAAAATAGGAACACCAAATTATTACTTTTTATAATTTGGTGTTCCTTATTTATTGACATCAGTGGCGTTGTTATGAGCATTTTATAAGTTATATTAACAAGAGGTAGTAAAGATATTTGTACGCTCATAAGACGACTGAGTGAGCTTATGAATGATATTATATGTAATTTTCTTTAAAATTTTTCAAATTAAAAAGCAGTTAGAGTTCTAAAGAGAAGTCTAACTGCTTTTTATTCAATATTATATTCATAGATTAATGAATATAATTATAGCTTGAAGCTTGTGAAGCTGGGATTGTACGATAATCCACTGTCCCTGGTGCTGTATTATAATTCATTTCTGAAATTAAAATACTACCATCTGGATTAACTTGTTCTACATAAGCCACGTGACCAATAGGGCCTTCGTAATTTTGCATAATTGAACCAATGCTTGGTGTATTATTTACAGTATAACCATCTGCTGCTGCATTGTTTGCCCAATGATCAGCGTTCCACCAATATGTGCTGATTGGTTTGCCAGTCTCAGCTCTACGATTGAATACGTGCCACGTACATTGACCCCAATCGTATAGATTAGCATCACTTGCTGATGAACTACCTGTATTTGGATTTGGTGTTGTTGTACCACCAGAACCGCCAGAACCACCAGTTGCACCTGGAATTGTTAACGTTTGATTAGGATAGATTATGTATCCACTCAAATTGTTTGCTGATATAAGTTCATCTACTGAAACACCATAATTATTGGCAATGATGTTTAGTGACTCACCAGATTCTACAGTATGCGTTGAACCACCAGATGATTGTGAAGAAGAGTTTGAACTTGAGCCTTGCTCTTGTGAACCACTTCCACCAATTTCAATAACTTGTCCCGGAAATACGATATTGTTATTGATATCATTACTTTGTTTGATTTCATCTACTGATACACCGTATTGTTGTGAAATTGTCCAAAGTGACTCACCAGATTTTACTGTGTGTTGTGTTGATGCATCGGCTTCATGATTGGAAATAACCGCTGCAGCGCCTGAAGCAGCTGTTACTGCAAATGCTAACTTTTTCAAAAAGAACTCCTCCTTCAATTCCTATATATCCCAAAAGCAGATATGTATTAAATATATGTGATAGTTTCTTTAATCTCAATTCACGTTCCATACTATCAAAAATCAGGTGTTTTGTGGGTGTTGTTATAAAGATGTAATATTATTAACATTTGAGTACAAAAAGGATGAAGTGCCTTTAAGACGTTTCTTGTGCGATTTATAAGACATTATAAAGAGATAATTGTATTGAACTTTTTCGTGTTTGTAACAATTAAGTTGCTTGTAGTTATAAATAAATAGACTCAGCTAAAGAGATTTGGAAAATTATGTGGTTCATGTTTGGTATTGTTTGAAATAGTGAAAGTTAAAGTATTACGCTTATTGAAAGATTATAGTATGTTATTAATGTTATTATAATATTCAAGTATTTAAATATTTTTTTATAGTTAAGGAGTGAATCAATTGGCTGAAACTGCACAACATATAAATAAGCATAAACAACAGTCTAAAGATAAGTCTAAGTCTCATGCTTACGGAAAAGTATGGCTCTTTTTTGTCTATTACTGGATTATTTTTGGCATTGGTTGTTACTTCGGACAATACTTGCCGTTGGAATGGAGAAGGCCTTTATCTTTCGTGTTACTTGGTTTAGTTCTTATCACCGTTATTTTTAACAGAGCGCGTAAATATGGTTTAGTAATTTCTCACATATATGCAATTGTAGTAGGATTGCTATCATTCGCAACATTTACGACATATATGCAAAATTTAGGACCTGAAGTATTCTATAAAAATGTGACTCTTGCCATTGCAGGATTTATGGTGTTTGGTATTATAGGCTTTTTTGTAATTGGCAATGCCGCAAGTATGGGTAAATACTTATTTGTAACATTAGTAGCCCTAATTGTTGCAAGCTTGATTGGTATGTTTATTCAAAATTCATTGTTCCACACGATTATTACTGTGGTAGGTCTATTATTGTTCCTGCTTTACACCTTATACGACTTTAACCGTATGAAACGGGGTCAATTCTCACCAAGAGAAATGGGCTTTAATTTATTCATCAATTTATTACACATTATAAAATACGTTTTAAGACTAGCGAATAAATTTAGAAGATAAAGTATGAAGTAATTACAGTTAAAGTACTTGGTTTTTGATAGTTAATTATTTAACATGTTAACACCCTTAAAGTAGATTTTAGTAATCAACTTTAAGGGTGTTTTTTTATATAGCAATTATATAGTGATGACACGATTTAAAAAAGAGCAATCTAATTAGTTCTTAATTATAATTTAGTTAAATTAATGAAAAAGTGTTGACAAATTTAAATATTTTATTCAAAATTGCGTAAAGATAAAAGTATGTTGATTCAAATAAAAAAATATAAAAATAAAACAGTGTTATTTTTGTAAGCGTTAGAAACATTCATCATAATTTCATGTGGAGGTGTGATAGCAATGAATGAAGAGAAAAAGGCTCAATTTTTAAATGTTTATAAAAAATATAAAAGTTTAACGCATTACATAGAACAAAAATATAAATTGACAATAAATGATGTAGCAGTTTTAGAATTGGTTCAACAAAATTGTAGTGAAAAATATATGTTGATGCAGCCATTTTTAAAAATAGCTACTGCGGAATTGGATTTGAGTAGAACCAAAGTGCTTGCTTCAATTCGTCGTTTGATTGATCAAGATAGAGTGAGTAAGCTACGTTCAACAGAAGATGAACGTAAAGTATATTTATTAATGAATGAAAAGAACGCTGCACATTACGAAGCATTATTAGATGAAATTGAATCATATACTGAATAAAATATATAGTTTCAAGTAAAGAAATGTCCCTTGTTGATTCATATTTTAAGATGATTTAAAAGACTAGTGGTACACATGAAATTCAATTGTGTATGGCTAGTCTTTTTATTATGTAATATATAAGGTGCGATTATTTGTCATTTATATACGTAGTTCTATGTAATAGAGCGAAATTATTGTATAATATATCATGTTAATAAAAATATTTTTCGAGAAAGTGTGATGAAAGTATGGGACGTAAGTGGAATAATATTAAAGAGAAAAAAGCGCAAAAGGACAAAAATACAAGTCGAATTTATGCTAAATTCGGTAAAGAAATTTATGTAGCGGCTAAATCAGGTGAACCAGATCCGGAATCAAACCAAGCGCTAAGATTAACTTTAGAAAGAGCTAAGACTTATTCTGTACCGAATCATATTATTGATCGAGCGATAGAAAAAGCTAAAGGAGCAAGTGAAGAAAACTACGATGAATTAAGATATGAAGGTTTTGGACCAAATGGTTCAATGATTATCGTAGACGCATTAACAGAAAATGTGAATAGAACTGCTTCTGATGTACGTGCAGCTTTTGGTAAAAATGGCGGTAATATGGGAGTTTCAGGCTCAGTTGCGTATATGTTTGATCATACGGCTGTGTTTGGTATTGAAGGCAAATCAGCAGACGATACGTTAGAAGCGTTGATGGAAAAAGATATCGATGTGAGAGATATCGTTGAAGAAAATGGGTTAACTATTATTTACGCTGAACCAGATCAGTTTGCTCAAGTTCAAGATGCTCTACGTGAAACAGGTGTCGAAGAATTTAAGGTTGCTGAATTTGAGATGTTGCCACAATCAGATATAGAATTATCTGAAGAAGATCAAGAAGCTTTTGAAACACTAGTTGATGCTTTAGAAGATTTAGAAGACGTTCAAAACGTTTTCCATAATGTGGACTTGAAGTAATATGGGTAAAAATATCCAGTATTGGCTTAATCAACTAGATTTACAACCCCATCCAGAAGGGGGCTATTATAAAGAGATTATCAAAGCTAAATCAAATAATCTAAATGAAAGACCAGTATATTCAAGTATTTATTTCTTGTTAACACATGACAATATATCGCATTTTCATCGTATCGATGCAGATGAAATATGGTATTACCACGCTGGAGATTCTTTAACAGTGCATATGATTCATTCAGATGGACGTTATCAAAGTGTGTCAATAGGCAAAGACCTTGAAGCGGGTGATGTTTTACAATATGTAGTTCCAAAAGAAACGATTTTTGCTTCTTCAATTGAAGGTGAAAATGGTTATGCACTTGTAGGCTGTATGTGCCAACCTGCATTTGAATTTGAACATTTTGAACTATTGAGTAAAGAATGGTTGAATAATCAATTTCCAAGTTTAAAAGATATACATGAACGCTATGCTTTATCCGAAAGTGATATAGCTGGAAATTAATTGTTCTTTAATTTAAAAATTTAGATATTAATGAAGGCCTATCAGATTTTAAGTCTGATAGGCCTCTCAATTTTAATATTAATACTTCTTACGAGTTAGTATAGTATGTTTATTTTGCTGTTCCAAAGACTTCGTTTGCAATTTCTACAACGTAAGCTAGTTTTTTCCATTGCTCATCTTCAGTCAGTTTATTGCCTTCTTCTGTTGAAGCAAAGCCACATTGTGGACTTAAACAAATTTGATCTAAATCAACATATTGTTGTGCTTCTTTAACACGTGCAAGTATGGCAGATTTATCTTCTAAGTCACCTGTTTTTGAAGTGAAAAGACCTAATACAGCTGCTGAATTTTCTTTAGGGAAAAAGCGTAATGGCTCAAAATCACCTGAACGATCATCGTCATATTCTAGGAAAAAGCCACCTAAATTTTCTTTGAATAAATAAGGTGCGACTGGCTCATAGCCACCTGAAATTGCCCAAGTTGATTGATAATTACCACGACAAATATGTGTAGTAATGAGTAGATCTTCTGGTAAATCTTGGACTGCTTCATTTACAACACGATATGCAAGCTGACGTGCTGCTTCTTTGTCTGCTTCAGTACGGTCACGGCCACGTGTTTTCTGAGAACCAGAAGTTAGGTTAGCCCAATAAACATCATCTAATTGAATGTAACGTGCGCCTAATTCATAAAATTTGAGCAAACTTTCACGATATGCCTGAGCAACATCATGTGCATAATCCTCGATATCAGGATAGATGTCTTCATTTAAGATATTTGGATGGAACAGTTGGTTTGGACTTGGGATAGATACTTTTGCTGTTGCACGTCCATTAACCTTGTCATATAAAAATTTGAAGTGTTCAAAATGTGGATGATTTGGGTTAAAAGCGACTTTACTCTCAACTTTAACATTATGATTTCTAGTTTCAACGCCTTCAAATGCTAAACCACGCTCAGAAGTATAGCCATTGACACCGTCTAAATTTTCCAAGAAATCGAAATGCCACCAGCTTCTGCGGAATTCACCATCAGTGATGCTATGTAAACCTACTTCTAGTTGTTTCTCTATGATGTGCTCAATTTCTTCGTCCTCGATATCTCGTAATGCTTGTGCATCGATGACTTCATTTTGATAATCTTTACGTGCATCTTTTAGGCGTTGTGGTCTTAATAAACTACCAACATGATCCGCTCTAAAAGGTCTTTGAATGACTGCCATGTTACTATCTCCTTTATTTATAGAATTTTCAGAAAAATATAGATAAAATCTATCAAACTTTATTATAATTGTCAATTTCGCTTTTACACTATGAAATATAGTACAATAATAATAATTAAATTCGTGATACAAAATTGGAAGACGTTCAGTATAATCCATAAGATGACATAAAGTAAACAGTTTTATATAATAATGACAAGGAGTTGGTGACAGTGAAAGTAAAATATATTGATAAGCGTCACTGGCGTCGTATCATTGACAAAGAGTATACAGAAGTCAAAGTAAACAACAACAAGTTCAAGGGTATTATTGGTTTGGTGACGATGAAAAAAGTACGTGAACCATTAGAGGTGACAGTGGTGGGCCAAAATATTATTGTTGCGGATGATAACTATCAATGGCTACAAATCTTGCCCGAAAAAAAACGATATAGTATTACAGTGATGCTAGATGACAAGGGCAACCCATTAGAATATTACTTTGATATAAATATTAAGAATGTTACACAAAAAGGAAACGCACGTACAATAGATTTATGTTTAGATGTACTTGTATTGCCAAATGGGGAATATGAACTTGTAGATGAAGACGATTTACAACGTGCTTTAGATCAAGGACAAATTACTAAAAAGCAGTTTCACGAAGCATATATTATTGCGCATCAATTAATGATAAAAATTGAGGCTGATTTTTCAACGATGAAAGATAAAATCATGTATTGTTATTACAAGATTAAACAAAAATCAAAAAATCAACACCACCCATTACATGGTAAAGCCAAATATAATGAGCAAAAGCATAAACATAAACCATACAAAGCTAAACAACACGATCATAAACATCCAAATAAGCATATTAAAAGTGAAAACCACAATCAACAAAGTAGCAATCACAACCAAAATCATTCAACACATCGCGACTCAGAACCAGAACTTTAAGATTATTTGTACAAATTTAATTGAATGATACATGTATTGTGAATCAGTGTATGAGCATCATGTGAATCATGTTATAGTGACACTGCTAGATGATAAATGTTAAAAACGTATAATTTGAAATTTGAAATTATATTATGAAATGTTAAGTGAACATGAATAATAACCAATCAATGAAATGATTAAAAGTGCTTTTAAAATATAGGGGGATAATATGAAGATTGACGATTATCGCTTGTTAACCACTTTAGATGAAACAAGAACACTAAGGAAAGCAGCAGAAATATTATATATATCACAACCTGCAGTAACACAACGTTTAAAATCAATTGAAAATACTTTTGGTGTAAATGTTTTTATACGTACTAAGAAACAATTGATTACTACAACAGAAGGTTCGATGATTATAGAGCATGCTAGAGATATGCTGAACAAAGAGCGTTTATTTTTAGATAAAATGCAAGCGCACATTGGTGAAGTCAACGGTACGATTTCAATCGGTTGTTCTTCATTAATCGGACAGACTTTATTACCGCAAGTATTAAACTTATTTACACGCCAATTTCCTAATGTAGAGATTCAAGTTCAAGTAGGTTCGAGTGAACAAATTAAAGCAAACCATAGAGATTACCATGTGATGATTATACGTGGTAATAAAATTATGAACTTAAGTAATACACATTTATTTAATGACGATCATTATTTTATTAATCCTAAAAATCGTTACGATGATGTTGATAAAATGCCATTTATTGAATTTCAAGCAGATCCAATTTATATTAATCAAATTAAAGAATGGTATGGGAGTCAAATAGGACAGGATTATCATGCTATGATTACTGTTGATCAAGTGGCCACGTGTAAAGAGATGCTGTTAAATGGTGTCGGTGTAACAATTTTGCCTGAGATCATGATGAAGCATTTAGACCGTGACCAGTTTGAATTTAGACGCGTAAATATAGATGAAAAACCATTGATTCGTTCCACATTTTTAAGTTACGATTCTAGCATGTTACAATTGCCTCAAGTAGAATCATTTATCAATTTAATGATGGAATATGTTGAATAACATCAATAGTAGCTAATACATAATCATTTATACATTGCCTATTTAAGTGATATACGAGAATTGACACCTAATTTAGTAGAATAGAGGTTTGTTATATGTTTAGTGCTTTATTACATATTAAGAATTACAAACTATTTGTAGTCAATATGATGCTTTTAGGTATGGGAATTTCAATCACTGTACCTTATCTTGTTTTATTTGCGACCAATGATTTGGGTATGACTTCTACACAATATGGTCTGCTATTAGCATTAGCAGCAATCAGCCAATTTATAATGAACACAATTGTTGCACGCTTTTCTGATACACACAATATAAATAGGAAAGTCATAATCATTACAGCATTGTTAATGGGTGCTGTTAGTTTTTCTATTTACTTCTATATTCATGAAGTATGGATATTTATTGTTATGTATGCCGTTTTTCAAGGGTTTTTCGCGCCCGCAATGCCTCAAATGTATGCTTCAGCTAGAGAGTCTATCAATGTTTCGGCTTCAAGAGATAGAGCGAAGTTTGCTAATGCCGTATTGCGTTCCATGTTCTCATTTGGATTCTTATTTGGTCCGTTAATCGGCGCTTTATTATTAGGTGTTAATGGTTACGCAGGGTTATTTACTGGAACTGTTACCATTATTTTATTTACACTGATGTTACAGGTATTCTTTTTTAAAGATATCAAAACAAAACAAACCACAACTGATGTGAATCACATTGAGGCGAAAGCACCTAATATGTTACATGATAAGGCCTTATTCGTTCCATTTTTAGCCTTTATTTTATTACATATTGGTCAATGGATGTATACATTGAATATGCCGTTGTTCGTCACTAAATATTTGAATGAAGCTGAAGGGTATGTAGGTGGTTTAGCCAGTCTATGTGCCGGTTTAGAAGTTCCATTTATGGTCGTGTTAGGTATTTTATCTGCGAAACTCACGACACGTGTGCTACTGATGTTAGGTGGATTGTTTGGTGGCCTGTTTTACTTTAGTATTGGTGTGTTCGAAAATTTGGTGATGATGTTTGTCGGCCAAGTATTTTTAGCTATTTTCTTAGCGATATTACTTGGTTTAGGCATCAGTTATTTCCAAGATATTTTACCAGATTTTCCAGGATATGCATCTACACTTTTTGCTAACGCGATGGTGATAGGTCAGTTATGTGGGAACTTATTAGGTGGAATTATGAGTCACTGGGTAGGTTTGGGAAATGTATTCTTTGTATCAGCGACAGCTATATTTTTAGGTATGATATTAATATACTTTACAAAAGATCAAAAATTCACAGAAGAAAGTATGGAGTAGATAAAAATGACAGTAATTTTATGGATATTAATTATCGCATCATTTGTCTTAGCATTTGTAGGTTTAATTAAACCTATTATTCCATCAGTGCTTGTATTATGGGTAGGGTTTTTAATTTATCAATTCGCATTTCATAATGGCAATTTATCATGGATATTCTATATATCAATGATTTTATTCACCGTGTTTATTTTAGTAGCAGATTTTATCATGAATAAATATTTTGTAAATAAATTTGGTGGTTCTAAACTTAGCGAGTATGCGGCGCTCATTGGTGTAATCGTAGGTTGCTTTGTATTTCCACCATTTGGAATTATTATTATTCCATTTATCGCGGTATTAGTTGTTGAAATGATACAAGAACCCAACTTTTCAAAGGCTTTAAAAGCAAGTTTTGGGTCTATCGTAGCATTTTTAGCGAGTGCTGTTGCACAAGGGATTATCATGTTTATCATGGTAGTGTGGTTCTTTATCGATGCATTACTAATTAATTAAAATTAGCGAGTTAGCTATTGTCATAAGAAGGGTAATTGAGTGTTCTAAACACTGTTAACTTTTTTGACGATTGCTAACTTTTTTAATTTTCTTGGTAGTATTATGATGTAAAGCAATTTATTAAATGAATACAGCTAAATTAAATGTAAGCGAATTAATTTTAAAAATAGGAGAAAATCAAGCAACTCCCTTGTTTTTGGCAACTGTATTTTAGTATAATCACAAACATGTGAAAAAAATATGATTTCGGAAGGGAGTCAAAAATGAAATATCCAATTGCTATATGGATGCTTGCAATCGGTGCGTTTGCAATAGGTATGACAGAATTTGTAATTATGGGATTATTACCTAATATTGCACGGGATTTTGACGTAACTGTAAGTCAGGCAGGGCAACTGATAACTGGTTATGCATTAGGTGTTGCAATCGGCGGGCCTATCATAGTTATGTTGACGATTAAATGGAATAGAAAATATTTACTACTAGCTTTAATGGCTATTTTTATATTAGGGAATTTTGCTGCTTCATTTAGTACGAGTTATGGATTTATGATGACAAGTCGTATCATTACATCGTTGGCTCATGGTTCATTCTTTGGTATAGGTTCTATTTTAGCTGCGAATATGGTGCGGCCAGAGAAACGTGCAAGTGCGATGGCACTAATGTTTATGGGATTAAGTTTAAGTAATATTTTAGGTGTACCATTCGGGACATTAATTGGTCAAAACTTTGGCTGGCCGATGACGTTTATTATTATTTCTATTATAGGAACACTAGCACTTATAGGCATTATTATTTTTGTGCCTATGCAACGTGATACAGTAAAATCATCAATGAAAAAAGAACTACAAATTTTAAAAGAAAAACGTTTGTGGTTAACTTTAGCAGTGACATTATTTGGTTTCAGTAGTGTATTTGCATACTTCACTTATATTTCTACAGTATTGACTGATGTATCAAATGTACAAGAAAACTTGATTTCATATCTGTTAATTATTTTTGGGGTAGGTGTTACATTAGGTAACGTCGTTGGTGGTAAACTTGCGGATTGGAATTTAAATAAAGCGTTACAAATTATTTTCTCAATCTTTATCGTTTACTTCTTACTATTATACTTTATACAAATGAATGGTTTCTTAATGGTAGCAGGCATATTCTTCTTTGGTTTAATCGGCTTTAGTATGAGTCCATCATTACAATTTAAAAGTACGATTATTTCTAAAGATGCACCTACGCTTGCAAGTACATTAAACCAATCTGCATTTAATTTAGGCAATGCGCTTGGTGCCTTTATTGGTGGCGTTGTCGTGACGAATTTACCGATAGCATCATTAAGTCTAATTGCGCCAATACTAACTGCAATCGGTCTGATATTCTTGTTTATTAGTATCGCTGTGGAAAGAAAAGAAGGCATGGCACCATAATAACAATGCATATGACGTGACAATACGTACAAGAGTCTAAGATATATTTTATCCAGACTCAAAAAAAGATCTCATCATTAGTATTTAAACTAGTGATGAGATCTTTTTGTTTTAAAATAATTCACTTTTGAAAGTGGGTGCTAGTTGGTACGCAAAATTAGTGATTGAAGATATAGCACTTTATTAATAGGTTAGAGACTGTACCAAATAGCCACTATTATTTAAACAACAAGATTATAAAGATGTATTTGTATCTTTATTTGTATAGTGATGATCAATAAATAAAGCGATGGGTATAACGATAAATGAGATTATAATAAAGGTCCAATTACTTATTAATATATAAGGCCCAAATGCTAAAAATGATTGAGGAATGAAAAATACATAAAATATTGCATATAATAGTAATAAAATGACGACATACGTTAATATCCATGTCCAATGTGATTTTGTAAAGCACTGCATTTGTACAGTTCGGAATATCATCCATATAAATAGAAAAATGATGAAAATTCCTACTAATACAACAAGAGGAAATGAATATAAATATAATCGCTTCGCACCAATGAAAAAGCCAATAAATCCTTTAAGGAAACAAAAAATACCAAATAACAAAAAGATGTGCTGAATTATGTATTTAAATATATTTAAAATTGTTTCATTTGGTAATTTTTTAAGTTCCTTTTTGGCATGTGACTTAGGATCATGTTCAAAGAAATCCATGGCGAGTATACCTTCTTTTTCAGCTTCCAATAATTGATTTAAAATGCGATTCAACATTTTTTCAGAATCGTGAGGATTAACACTTAAATCTGCTCGGACGTATGTCATGTAATTTTCGAATGCATCTCTATCTGTATTATTTAATCGCAAAGCTTTTACATTATTTTCTCGCATTAATTTGTCAGTAGATTTCATTTGAATTTCGCAGTCCTTTTTATAGAATGTAATGATAAGGCTTATTATGACGAATATAACATTATAAATCAACTTTACTTTTTAAAGGAGAAAATATGGAAAAACTTTCACTTAAACAAAAACAATATATTACTGAAATTGCAGACATACATGAAAGTGAACTTGCAAAACAAAATGAAGATTATAGTAAAAGCCGGTTATCTGTTGGATTACGTGAAGAAATGATAAATCATGTGCTGAAATATAATACAGATTTAGTATGGCTCGAAACACAGAAGGAAGAACTTATAGGTTTTATTTGGGCACGCTATTTGAAAGATTATAATAAAGTGATAATAGAAATGCTATATGTTAATGAAGCATTTCGTAAGCAAGGGATTGCTACGCGTTTTAAAAATGAAGTCGAAGCATGGGCAAGAGCAGTAGGCGCTCTAAAAATTGAAAGCACAGTGGACAGTCACAATGTTCAGATGCAACAATTAAATCGAAATATGGACTATCAAATAAGTAAAGTCATAATGACTAAAAATTTAAGGGTAAATAATGAAGATAATAGAGAAAAATGATAAAATTAATTTATTATAATTGCATTAAAAAGGAGTATATATATGAAAAAGTGTTTAGCACTCATATTAGCATCGACGATTGCATTAACCGCTTGTGGTAAAGATGATGAAAAGGCTTCTTTAGAAAAAGATATAGATAAGTTAGAGAAGAAGAATAAAGATTTGAAAAAAGAAAAAGAAAAATTGGAAAAAGAGCAAAATAAATTACAAGACCAGTCGAAAGATTTAGAGAAAGAAATCAACGCTGAAACATAAAACATACGATGTTATAGTGTTTGTTGTTACTATACCTAGGCATTTACCATAGTAATAAATAGTGTGTTTGATTCAAAATTGACGAACAAATTTCTCGAAAAATGAAATATTATTTGTATAACATATAGAAATCACATTTAATGCTATTTCAGATGATATTTCTTTATTTCCTAGGAAATCATTGTATTATGGTTTTAGTAATTGGTATAATGGGTATCATTAAACATAATAAAGATTAATATAAAACATACAAAATAATTTTTTAAAATATGAATTTTGGAATATAGGTCGATTATTATTCAGTGATTTTCACTTCATAGGGCAACTGTAAGAATGAAGTAGATTAATAAGTCGTCTATATAGAAAGAGAGGTAAGCATTATGCATGAACAAGATTTTAATTTATTAGAAGGTCGTTCAATTACTTTACCTGAACTAGGTAGAGAATTAGAAAATATTACAGGTAGAGAAATAAAAGATTCAACAGGTGAAATCAAACGCGTGATTGCGCATTTACCTAACTTTGAATCTGATACAGATACGTTTGTTGCTACTTATAAATTAAACCATAAAAATGATTTTATCGATGCAACATTTACTGCACCGAAAAGTGAACGTAATCGCTTAAAAGAAGTAGCTGTTAATCTTGAATTAATTAGCTATATTACAAGAGCATAAACAAATTATAAAAAACAGTATGGTAGCGCGATATGAAAAGATTCATAACGCGTTACTTTTGTATAGAAAATTATTTTTCCAGTATAGAGGTGTAACATATGACAGTTTATATTGAAACTGAACGTTTAAGGTTACGAGACTGGCAAGAGGAAGACTTATTATCATTCCAACAAATGAATGCGAATCAACAAGTTCGTAGATATTTTCCGAGCTTATTAAGTTATCAACGTTCAGAACACGATATGAATAAAATGAATGAAATGATATTAGATGATGGTATTGGTTTGTTTGCTGTAGAACTTAAAGAAACTAATGGGTGGTTAGGTTTTATAGGCCTGAATTATGTGACAGAAGAGAGCAAGTTCCCATTTGAAGAGTTACCATTTTATGAAATTGGTTGGCGACTCATTCCGGAAGTTTGGGGCAATGGCCTAGCTACTGAAGGTGCAGAAGCGGTACTGAAGTATGCGAAACAACAAGGTTTAAATGAGGTATATGCTTTTACTTCGGAAAGCAATGAGCCCTCACTCAAAGTCATGGAAAAACTAGGTATGGAAATTTATGATTATTTTGAACATCCAGAATTAAGCAAACATCATCCGCTTAATAGACATGTAAGATATTATAAAAATTTAGCTATGTTAGATGATGAAAGCTTAAAATCTAGTAGTTAAATGCGAAAATTTGTGAATACACATGGATTTAGTGTATAAATAATCTTCTTTAAAATAATAGATCTCATCATTAGTATTGAACCTAGTGATGAGATCTTAGTTTTTTTAAATTGAGGAATGAGGAATTGACATGTTACAGCCATTAGCTCATGGGTTCTTACTCGCATTGGGATTAATCTTACCATTGGGTGCGCAAAATGTATTTGTATTTAATCAAGGTGCCAACCATAAGAGTATATATAAAACGTTACCCGTCATTATTACAGCAGGTCTGTGTGATACATTTCTTATTGTGTTAGCAGTATTAGGCGTGTCGGTTATTTTACTCTCATTTCCCATGCTGCAAGTTTCTATCTATTGTATAGGTTTAGTTTTTTTAATATATATGGCTTGGTCGTTATGGAAAGCAAGGCCAGATAAATTGAAGCGTTATCGACCAATGACAGCGAAGAAGCAAGTTGGTTTTGCGATTTCTGTATCGCTACTGAATCCACATGCAATTATGGATACAATTGGTGTCATTGGAACGAGTGGGGCGATATATGATGGTACGGATAAAGTCTTGTTTACTATTTCAACTGTAGTTATATCATGGGTTTGGTTTTTCTTTTTAGCAATTTCTGGAAAAATGATAGGCAACATTGATAAAACAGGAAAATACATTATGATATTAAATAAAGTATCTGCTATTATAATTTTAATTGTTGCGGTTATGATTCTAAAACAATTAATAATGCTTTTACTGTAGTGTAATGAGTGTTCAAATTTTATAATTAGAAAGTGCATAATAACATAAGACGGGGAGTGGGGCGGAAATCAAATTTTGATTTCTGTCCCACTCCCCGTCTATTGAAGTTTAGGATTTATATCCCAACGTTTTGTTTTTTAATACGATATATTTAATCATAAGTTCTAATACCAAGTGGTTTATAATTGTTTATCGCTTCGAATAGTGATTCTTTCGTATTGCACAAAGGAGCGAGGTTTTTGTATTTAGAATCTATGAAACCTTCTTGAATCATGTGATCTAAAAGTGCTTGTAAGGGCTCGAAAAACCCATTGATATTGAACACGGCAATAGGTTTTTCGTGAATACCAATTTGGGACCAACTATACATTTCAAAAAATTCTTCTAATGAACCTGCGCCACCTGGAGCCATTACAAAAGCATCAGCTAATTCAGCCATTTTATTTTTTCTTTCATGCATAGAATCTACTAATATCAACTCGCTTAATTTTCCACTTGTAATTTCTTTTTCATTTAACATATTTGGCATGATGCCTACAGCACGACCGCCATGATCTAATACGCCGTCTTGAATAGCGCCCATGATACCTACAGAACCAGCCCCAAATATTAATTCATAACCTTGTTCAGCCATATACTTACCCAACTGATAAGCTTCAGTAATATAGGTTTCATCGTTTCCTTTACTGGCACCACAATACACTGCAATGCTTTTCATATTTATTCCTCCTTGCTCGACATCTGATTTGCAATGATAGACGAAAAGATAGCTTCAAATTCAGCTACATCTTGCTCAGTAAAAGCTGAGGGACCTTTTGTACGTCCGCCACTTCTTCTAAATTGAGCACTCGCATGACGTTGCTCTAATAATGTATCAATGTTTTGTTGCGTATAGATGTAACCTTTATGATGCATAACTATTTTCGTCTTGTTTAAAAGTAAGCTAGCTAAGCCATAGTCTTGTGTGATCACAATGTCACTAGGGCGTACCAGTTTTACAATTCTAAAATCAACAGCGTCTGGTCCATCGTCTACATAGATAATATTCACGTGGTCTGGTTGTACTACTGTAGAAAAATGACTGAAGCTGCGAACAACGGTAACAAAAATGCCTGTCCCCTCAGTCAATTCAATTACTGAATTGGTTACAGGACAAGCATCTCCATCAATAATGACTTGTGTCATTAGGGTTATTTACCATTTTCTTCTTTGTTTTGTTTAACAACACTTTTGGCCACGTAGTCTTTATATTTTTTGAATTCAGATAAGCGTGCTTTTTTGTTTTTCTCTTGCACTTTTTCTTCTTCTTTATGACGTTTGTCTATATTCTTTTGCAGTAATTTATCAAATTTGCTTACTTCTTTGCGATTTTCTTTTTCTAGCTTTTCGCCTTTTTTCTCTGTTTCATCATCAAGTTTACCTGGAGTTAAACCAACTTTTTCCATGTGTTTATTTGATTTTTTCATGTCTTTGATACGTTGTTTCTTATTATCTTGACGTGCTTTTTCTTCTTCTTTATGACGTTTGTCTATATTTTTTTGCAGAAGTTTGTTCATTTTATCTGCTTCTTTGCGATTTTCTTTTTCTAATTTTTCGCCTTTTTTCTCAATATAGGCTGGATCATGTTCTTTTGCGATACGTTTAAGTTCACGTTTTTGATCCATGTCATGTTTTTTATCTGCAACGTAGTCTTTTGCGTGAGAAGATTTTTCTACAACATTATCTTTAACACGCACAGATTTATCTGCAACTGCTTTAGAAGCACTAACTGTTGCGTCACTTGCTTTTTTCACATCAGGATGATCCTTAATACGTTTGCGTTCAACGATTAGCGGTACTAAAAACACAGGTGCTACTGTGATGATTGTTTTGATTAATTGCTTTTTGTCCATACTCGTTGCCTCCATTTAATTTTATACTATCTACATATTACCCTATAATACACGAAAATAAACGCTAAATACAGTCTATACAGAAAGTTAAACGTCATTTAGCATAGCGATAATAAAAAGAAGAGGCTAAGACAAATATACGCCTTAGCCTCGATTATTAATTTGGTAGTAGCTGACTGAACTAAAAATACACTTGCATTCTTTTGCTAGTCAACTTTATTAATCTGAGTTTATACAACGAAACTTTATTAGAAAAATTAGATTTCAGTCTCACTGTTTCAAAACATTTAGTTATATTGATGCATAAGCATATATAGTCCATTGAAATATTATTCGCCTGTAATACCTTGTCCAATACCGAAACCGAAATAAAGGATAGCGATAATAATAACTAAAACAATTCTATATATAGCAAAAGGAATTAATTTAACTTTACTAATTAAGTACAGGAATGTCTTAATTGCAATTAAACCGACAACGAACGCTGCGATAAAGCCTAATGCATAAAAACCAAAGTGGTCTAAATGAATATATTCAAAGTTTTTAACGAGTGACAAGCCACTAGCTGCTAACATAACAGGTACAGCCATAATGAAAGTGAAGTCTGATGCTGATTTGTGATCCATCTTCATTAATACACCCGTAGATATTGTAGATCCAGATCTACTGAAACCAGGCCACATTGCAACTGCTTGTGATAGCCCAATTACAAATGCTTGGATATAATTGATTTGGTCAACTGATTGTGGATTTGCAACTTTTTTACTATAAATATCAGCTATGATCATATATATAGCACCAACAAATAATCCAATCATTACAGTTGGAACACTGAATAAGTATTTTTGAATAACGTCATCAAATAATAACCCAAGAATACCTGCAGGAATCATACCGACAATAATATGTAGTAAGTTTAAGCGATTCGGTTTTTGACCAACGCCATCGATAGAAGATGCTTTGTACTTACCAATATGAAGCATTTCGAAATAACGTTCACGGAATACCCATGCACCCGCAAAAACAGAACCAAGTTGTATTACAATTTTAAAGGTGAAGGCTGATTCTGATCCTAAAAATTCACTTGATTTTAACCACATGTCATCGATAAGGATCATATGACCTGTTGAAGAAACAGGTGCAAACTCTGTTAAGCCTTCAACAATACCTAGAATAAGTCCTTTAATCAATTCAAGTATTAACATAATTTACCTACTTTCATATTACTAATTAAATTTCATAGATTTTCATTTTATAATGATAGCACAATAAAAATGTAATGCGCCACATCTAAATGTAATTTTAGACTAAAGACTGAGATTAATATAATAAAAGGAATTCAAGCATTGAAAAAGAGAAAATCCTAATTATGTCTGAAATATGAAATTAGCATAAAAAATTACTAATAATAATGAGCGAATTCATTTAATTTTCAATGAATCAGTTTATAATATGTGGCAGGTGATAATTGTGAAAAGATTAACAAATTTAGCATTTAAATATAAAATATACCCAATGTTTATGTTTGTAATCAGTACATTATTAGCTATTACCGTAGTCGTTCAGAATATTGCTATTGCAGAAATTTTAAATGCAATGTTATTGGAAACGAACCAAAATTTGTTAATACTATTACTGTTTACATTATTTATTTTAATCGCACGCGCAACATTTAATACAATAAATCAAATGATCGGTAATCGCATGTCTACAAAAGTGAAATATGATTTGCGACGCCAACTTATATTCAAACAGTCAAAAGAGCCAATTGGCGTTCAAATGAATACTTTGACTGAAAGTATTGATGGTATTGTTCCATTTTTTAATAGTTATTTCCCACAAGTATTTAAATCAATGATGATTCCATTGTTTATCATTGTTGCTATGTATTTTATTCATTTAAATACGGCTTTAATTATGATAGTCACTGCACCATTTATTCCTCTTTTTTATATTATTTTTGGATTAAAAACACGTGATGAATCTAAAGATAAAATGACCTATTTAAACCAATTCAGTCAGCAATTTTTAAACAAAGTTAAAGGACTTATCACTTTAAAACTTTTTAATAAAACAGCTCAGACAGAACAAGAATTATATGAAGAAAGTACGACATTCAGAGATTTAACTATGCGTATTTTAAAAAGTGCTTTTCTATCCGGACTCATGCTTGAATTTATTAGTATGCTAGGGATTGGTCTTGTAGCTTTAGAAGCTGGATTAGGATTGATTTTATTCAATAGTATTGATTTTAAAACAGCTGCGATTGCAATCATATTAGCGCCTGAATTTTATAACTCTATTAAAGATTTAGGGCAATCGTTTCACACAGGAAAGCAAAGTGAAGGATCGAGCGATGTTGTGTTCGATTTATTAGATAAACAAGAAAAAACGCTGAAACCTGAGATTCGTACAAATGGACAACAATCTGCATTAATTAAATTGGAGAATGTTAGCTTTAAATATGATGATGCACAACAAAATGCTTTAAATAATATTAATTTGAATATTTCTAGAGGAGAGCAAATTGCGCTCGTCGGGAAAAGTGGTGCGGGTAAATCAACACTTGCACAGGTTATTGTACAACGTTTCGATGCCCAGTCAGGTGAAGTGACTTATCAAAATGCTAATTTGAAATTAGGTTTTTTAAGTCAGATGCCTTATATCTTTAATGCCTCTATACGCGATAATATTACTATGTTTCAATCGATGGATGAAAATAAAATATTAAAAGTATTAGATGATGTTGATTTAAAAGAAAAAGTACTATCTTTAAAGGATGGATTAGATACATGGATTGGAGAGGGCGGTGAGATGCTCTCAGGCGGTCAAATGAGACGTGTAGAACTATCTCGAGTACTAATGATTCAACCAGACGTACTTATCTTTGATGAGCCTGCTACTGGCTTAGATGTGAAAACAGAAAATATTATACAAGATATAATTGCACAACAATTTGTGGATACAACTGTTATTACGATTGCACATAGAGAAAATACTATTAAAAATGCTGATAGACGTATATATATTGAAAATGGCTATTTGACATCGATAGATACACAAGAGAGAAGAAACAATGATAAAGGTGGTGACGTAACATGAAGCCACATATTCAATTTAAAATAGATAGAGATTTGATACTTTCGATTATTGTGGGAGTTATAGGAAGTTTAGTAGCACTTAGCATGTTCTTTTTAAGTGGTTATATGGTAACGCAAAGTGCACTTGGCGCCCCGTTATTTGCATTGATGGTTCTGATAGCTTCAGTAAAATTATTTGGATTTATAAGAGCAATTGCCAGATATATTGAAAGGTTGTTATCACATAGAGCGACTTTTACAATGCTTAGAAACGTTAGGGTTCAATTTTTCAAACATTTAATTCCGGTCGTTCCCGACGTATATCGAAAATTTAATTCTAGTGATTTAATCGCACGAATGATTGGCAGAGTTGAAGCTCTGCAAAATATATACTTGCGTGTTTATTATCCACCTGTAGTAATAGGTGTTACAGCAATCATTTCTACAATCGTAATGATTTACTTCTCATATGTACATGCGATTATCATATGTATTAGTATGATTGCTACCTTAGTAGTTATACCGTGGTTAAGTGCTAAGCGTGCACGTATACTGAAAAGGCAAGTTAACAAAGTTCAAGGCGATTTTTTAAACCAATTTTATGATTATAAAGAAGGTTATGAAGAGTTGGATCGTTTTGGTCGAACAGAATTTTATAAAAAACAAGTGCTTCATCAACTGGATGACTATGAAGCAGCACAAGCAAAAGAGCAACGATTTTTATCACTATACGAATATAGCTTAAATATTGTTTCGATGATTGCACTATTTTTCACACTGTATTTAGGTGTAGTTCAAGTACAAAATCAAGAATTAGACGTTGTTTATTTAACAAGTATCGTATTAATGATGCTGACGCTTTTCGAACAAGCGATACCTATGAGTAATGTAGCTTACTTTAAAGCGGATACTGACGAAGCTTTCCATGATATTGATGAAGTGATTGCTCATCCTATGAAGCAGGGCGTGGAAGCAATGCATTTAGAAGTCTTACCTACCGAGCCATTGTATAAGGTTCGAGACCTCAACTTCAAGTATTGGAATCAATCAAGTTATGTATTACAAGATATCCAATTATCAATTGATAAAGGCGAGCATGTTGCTATTATTGGACCTTCAGGATCTGGTAAAAGTTCGTTATTGCAACTCATGTTAGGTTTGTATCAAAGTGATAAAGGTGAGATACTATTAAATCATCAAGATATTACAAATATTGTAGATGAAGAAAAATATAGTCAAATCAATGCCCTATTACAAACACAACAGTTATTTGACGGTACAGTGAGAGAAAATTTGTTTACTGACAAAGATGATGTTGAACTACGCAACGTTCTAGCTAATTTAGGTTTGGATCATATCGATTTAGATCGATACATTACCATATCTGGTAATACATTATCAGGCGGTGAAATACAGAGACTTGGTATTGCAAGATTATTATTAAGAGACGTACCGATTTGGATCATGGATGAGCCTACAACAGCACTCGACATATATCATACAGATAGTGTAATGGACATCATTCATACCAAAGCTCAAACCTTAATTGTTGCAACACATGATTTAAGGTTGCTACCGTATTTTGATAAAATTGTAGTTATGAGTGAAGGGGAAATCGTAGAAAGTGGAAGTTATCAGTCTCTAATTACAGAAAGAGGCTATTTATATCAAATGGTTGAAATGAATGTTTCTTAAACGAAACGTTACATTATTTTTCTTATAAGTTAAAAAAATGGAGCTCAAACACATTTGTGTTTGAGCTCTCATTATAAATCAAGTATATTTAATGAATAAATTTAGATAGAAGAACTATCTAATGTTTACCATTGCCATTGAAAAATTATTTTGCTTTTTCTTCTGTGAAGGCAGTGATTACTTTTGAAAGTAATCGATTTAGTTCTTTAGATTCATCTGAGCTTAATGAAGATGCTACTGCAACGTCTTGACAAGCTGTATCTAATTCAGGGCGAATTGCTTCGCTCTTATCAGTTAAATGAATGAATACTTCACGTTGATCGATTTCAGAACGCTCGCGTTTGATTAGGTCAACTTGTTCCATTCTTTTAAGTAATGGAGATACAGTACCTGTATCAAGTGCCAATTCAGTAACGACTTTCTTAACATTGACAGGTGACTCAGCCCATAAGATTGTTAAAACTAAAAACTGTGGATAAGTCAATTTGTATTTCTTAAAGACATTATTTGAATAATAGCGATTTACTTGTCTTTGAGCATTATACAAACTGAAACAAAGTTGTTCTTTTAAATTAAGTGGTTCAGACATAAAGTTCTCCTCCAGACATTCTATCCGTTTTCTTCTGTATCGGACCTGAATCCGTCTTATGATGTGTGTGTGACACTTCCTCAAACACTTTTGCACTGTGCCATGCTAAAATGTAGTGTACGTATAAAGTTTAGAAGAAATTTAAAATTTTATCAAGTAAAAGTTTAATTATACGAATAATTGTACTTTTATGCAGACATTTGTATCAAGAAATGAGTGGTTATATGAAAAAAATTAAAAATCCAAAAACGTCAATTACAATCATAACAGGTTTTTTAGGTAGTGGAAAAACTACATTTCTCAGTAATTATGTAAAATATTTACTAAGTAATGATGAAAACCCGAGTATCATCGTAAATGAATACGGTAACTTAGATGTAGATAGCCGTGCAATCAGCGATGATATTGAGGTTGCGTCAATATTAAATGGTTGCGTATGTTGTGACTTGCAACAAGATTTAATAAAACAATTAAAACATTTTCTAAACAAAAGTGCAATGCACCATATTATTATTGAAGCGACAGGTATAGCACACCCAATCGAAATAATTGCGGCATGTCAAGATCCTGAAATCGTCGCAAGCGTTAATCCACCAGTGGTTATTGGCTTAGTCGACGCTCCAAGATTTTTAACCAGAGCCCAATATACTCATAGTACAACACAATTGATGGAAGAACAATTATATGCAAGTCATACAGTTGTAGTCAATAAAATGGATTTAATTGATGAAAAAGAGAAAGAACGTATAAATGAAATTTTTGAAATTAATCCATATGCACCGACATTTTATACGAGTTATGCAAATTTAGATATGAAGCAATTAATTTCAGTAACGCAAAATAAAGGACAAAATATAGAACAACATACATATCATCATGGGATAAATAGTATGCAATATCAGTTTTCTGGACCAATAGATAGGCAACTATTCTATCAATTTATTTTACGCTTGCCAGATAATGTTTTAAGATTAAAGGGATACGTAAAGTTTCGTGATATGCCAAATGATACATATGAATTTCAATATGCGTTTGGTTTGCCAGACTATCAAGTTATTGATGCATCCATGCCTTTAACCATTGTGCTTATAGGTGAACAAATAGATGTTAATCGCATACGCAATCAATTAGACATGCTACAATTCACTTAATTTTTTAAATATTAAAAGGGGTGTTGGTAATATGGATAAAGTAAAGATTAATCAACATGTTTCATTTTCAAAAGTAATACAAGGATTCTGGAGAGCAAAAGATTGGCAGTGGACACCACAACAATTAAATCGTTACCTTAATGAATTAGTAGAACGAGGTATTACTACTATGGATCATGCTGATATATATGGTGGGTACTCATGTGAAGGTATATTTGGAGAGGCATTGAAATTATCTCCTCAATTACGTGAACAAATGGAGATTGTTACTAAATGTGGTATTGTGCTGCCATCAGAACGTATACATGAAGCAGACGGTCACCGTTATGATCATAGTAAGCATCATATTCAAAAGTCTGTAGATCGTTCTCTACAAGAGTTGCAAGTAGATTATCTGGATTCACTACTTATTCATAGACCATCACCTTTGATGGATCCACAAGAAGTGACTGAAGCAATCACTGCTTTAGTTAACGAGGGGAAAGTGAAATCATTTGGAGTTTCTAATTTTAATAAATCAGAATATGATTTATTGAGCAAACATCTTGTTTCTGATAAGTTGCATATTACATTAAACCAATTAGAAATTTCGCCATATACTATAGATGTACTTGAAAATGGCCTAATGAATCATATGTATAAAGATAATGTTAAAATGATGTCATGGAGTCCTATGGCAGGCGGTAAATTATTCGATTTAGAAGATGAAAAATCTGTTCGAATTATGGCCGTGATTTCCCCCCTAGCACAAAAATATCATACTAGTGTGAATGGCATTGTAATGGCATGGTTAAATAAACATCCAGCAACAATAATGCCTGTATTAGGCACTCATAAAATAGAACGTATTGACGAAGCAATAAAAGGTTTAGAAGTTACAATTACAGATCAAGAATGGTTTGATATTTATACAGCGTCCCTAGGCCACGATATCCCTTAAAGTACATATTGAAGGAGCGTAACTAATGAATACACAGAACGAACAACATCAAAGAAACCAACTTAAATTTCAACGTAATTTTATTAATTTCCCATTTTTAGGATTTGCACTTGTCATCGCAATTTTAAATTTAGCATTTCCTGATATAACTTTAATGATGACGCTATTTGGATTGTTTTTCTTTTATAACGCGGGTATTTTATTTGTAGCGTTTATAAAACATTACAAACGTACTGCAATACTAGCGTTAATATTAACGATTTTATCTATGGCATTATTTGGTGCATCACTATATTTATATGCAGCGGCAAATAATTTACTTTAATTTATGAACGTCCAGAGAAATAAAGGTTATGTATTATCGAACAAAATAGGAGGAAGTAAATGGAACAGTGGATTACACAATTTATGGAACAATATGGATATTGGGGCATAGGCCTACTTATCTTTTTAGAAAATATATTTCCACCAATTCCATCTGAAATCATTTTAACGTTCGGTGGTTTTATGACTACCCAATCTGGATTAGGCTATACTGGTGTTCTAGTTACCTCAACAATTGGTTCTGTAGTCGGAGCGATTGTGTTATATGGTATAGGCGCTTGGATTGGTGAACGTAATCTCTACCGTATTGTAGATAAATATGGAAAGATTTTACGTTTGAAGACGAAAGATTTAGATAAGACAATTCAATGGTTTGAAAAATATGGTTATTGGACAGTCTTTTTCTGTCGCTTTGTTCCTTTATTGAGAAGTTTAATTTCAATACCAGCTGGTTTAACACGTATGAATATCCCCTTATTCATACTATTTACTACAGTAGGTACTATCATTTGGAACGCAGTGTTAATTTATTTAGGCCAAGCCGTAGGTGGTAATTGGCACACGATTGTTTATTATATGGATATATATTCTCGTATTATTTATATTATTTTAGCTATTTTAATTATTTTTGTCATTTGGAAATGGTTCAAACGACAAAGAACGCAAAAATAAGATTGATATTCTCCCCAGATTAAATTTTAGATTCTTATGATTTAAATAGCGCGATACATATTTTGAATGTTATAATAAACATACAATATGTATTGACGATATAGGGGGATTGCATTATGACAAAGCAAAAAGTTTCGATAATAGGTGCTGGAAATACTGGCGCAACATTAGCTTTTATTGTGGCCCAACAAGAACTCGCAGATGTCGTACTCATTGACCGTCCAGAGAGTGAAGGCCTTGTGAAAGGAAAAGCACTAGATATATTAGAAAGTAGTCCGATATATGGTTTCGATGTTAATGTAACAGGTACTATTGATTATGCTGATTCAGCGAACTCTGATGTAGTTGTCATCACTGCTGGTGTGGCACGCAAACCTGGTATGAGTCGTGACGATTTAGTTCAAGTCAACGAAGCTGTGATGCACGATGTAACGAAAGAAATTGTAAAATATTCACCTAATTGCAAAATAATCGTACTTACAAATCCTGTAGATGCCATGACTTATTCTGTATTACAAGCCTCTGGTTTTCCAAAGGAACGTGTAATCGGACAATCGGGTGTCTTAGATACAGCTAGATACCAAACATTTATTGCAGAAGCACTTAATGTATCGGTTAAAGATATCAGAGGATTAGTGTTAGGCGGCCATGGCGATACGATGTTACCTTTAATAACATCAACAAATGTAAACGCCGTGCCTCTGAATAAACTTCTGAACAATACGCAAATTACACAGATTGTAGAGCGTACGCGAAAAGGAGGCGCAGAAATCGTAGAATTACTTGGAAGTGGTTCAGCGTATTATGCACCTGCATCAGCGGTCTACAGTATGGTTGAAGCAATTTTAAAAGATCAGAAGCGTTTATTACCAAGCATTGCATTATTAGAGGGAGAATACAGTTTCTCTGATATATGTTTAGGCGTACCAACAATTTTAGGATCTAAAGGTATAGAGCGTATCGTAGAATTACAATTATCTGAAGACGAACAGGCACAATTACAAGTTTCTGCAAACGCAGTTACAGAAGTAAAAAAATCACTCAAACAATAAACAATAGTGAAATATACTAAGAAAGATTATTAGAACTATGAGGCTGAGACAAAATACATGTCTCAGCCTCAATCATTAAATTAGCAGTGGCTGAGTGAATTGAAAATGCCCTTTAGTTCTTATGCAAGAGTTTAAGCTCTTGTATGCCATTTGCTAGGCAGACTTGTGGGGCGGGCATATTAGGTCAAATTACAACTTTTGATTTATGTATTACCACCCGATTTTATTTCAATATAAAAAAGGGCTATTAAGGTTCCGTTATGGAACCTTAATAGCCCTTTATTCAATTTAAAATTATGATCTAGATTTACTTACTTATACTTATAATCCAAATTCGAATTAATTACAATCTAAAAATACAGATGTATAAAGCAACATATTCAAAAAATGTTAATATATACATATATTTTAGTCTTACTCTTACATTTTTTGGTACGTCCCAATTAGGGAAACGGCGTTCGTAATAAAATAATTGTAAATAAAATAATCCAATACCTAAAGGGAGACACATGAGTATGATACTACGAGTATATGAAAATCCTATATCATGCAATAGATGTCCAATAATTAATTGAAATACGATAAGCACAATAAGCAAAATTATAATGTTAAATGTCATCTTGCACTTCGTACCCCTTTCGCAAATAAAATTAATATGCCTTGTAATACTACAAGCAACAGCACAAAGCATATTGCTTCAAGATTTAAATTTGACCATACTTTATTGATAATGCGAAGCGGTTCATTAATAAGGTAGACTGAATGTAAACGTAAGAAACGTCCAATATAAATGCCTAAACCGTTTAAAAACATCATTGCAATGATTATTGTTCTATTTAACCAGAGGTAAGGCGTGAATTTTTCCATTTCTAAAAACATTAAAATTAATAAATACAATGCAAGTAACACTGCTGATACTAGAAAAGTGAAATATGCCCATTCTACTAATATTAAACCTTGATAGAAATTGAATGTAAATTGATTTAAGTGAATTAAATCTGTAACCATATAAAGTGTGTTAGGCACCATAAATAAGAAAATAAGAGCAAAAATAATAAATAGTGGCCATTCATATTTATGTACAGGTTTAAATAGATTTAAGAGTAAGCATAGTTCAAATGGCACATATGCTAGAAATAAATTTAAAGTCATAAATTGATAGTAATCATTAAAGAAAATAGAAATAATGATTAATATTAGAAATACCGTTCTAGCGATATAACGAGCCTTCATAAATACACCTACTTTCTTTCTGAATAAAGCATTTAAATATATTGTGGAAATTACTAGTAATAGCAATTTTATTGAAAAAATGCCAATAAAAATTCCCTCTCTCAATATTAAAAAAGCTAAGGGAAAATTAACTCGTATTTTTGAATATGAGATTATATAATACATTTTTTGAATGTAAATATCAATGATAATGATGAATTGTTATTAACTAAATGATTTACGGTTGAATAAAAAAAGAATGATTGTAGTTATAAATACATTTTAAAAAAACGACTAAATGAAAGGTTAATTGTTTTAGCTAGAAAAGAAGTAAAGACTGATGAATCCATATATGCGGAACCTTTCATCAGTCTTTAATGAGTCGATAGTGCAATTAATCTACGTGTGATCCACTGGTTAGGATGCAGTTATAAATTTAATAAATTAAGTCCAATTGCTTCATCATGTTTACGGTTAATATCTAAGTCGGTCATAGTGATTACAATTTCGGCTGTAGCTGAAACGACCGCTTTCGTTAAATGACCACTAAGTGTTGCGTAAGTATTAGTCCCAAAGGTTGCATGTAAATGCGCAAATGGTTTGTCATCGATGTGAGAGATATTACCTAAAAGACTAATTAATTCTAATGGTTCTTCAAAGGATTTTTTCTCATAAGTTTTAGTGTCGATGTTATAAAAATTAAGTTCTACATCATCACAAGCACCAATGCCACTTACTGTACCGAATTTACCGCCTTGTTCTTTAGCTATATCTGTCACTGCTTCTACAATGTCTTCGCCACGTTCTAAAACAAGCACAATTGTCTTTCCGTCAACTTGATATACCATGTGAAACCTCCATTCTTAAAATTGATTACAACTATAGTATACAAGTTCTTTTTTATAGTTTATATAAAAGTGTTTAGATGAACAAAATTTTCTATTGTCTTTTGATGTATAAATGTTATAAAATACTCTAATATTATATATATATATTAAAAGAACGTATCATGATATGAATGGTATAAACGAATGGAGTGAGAAACGTGAATAAGCAATTTGTAATTTTATATTTTAATATTTTCCTAGTCTTTTTAGGTATTGGTTTAGTTGTTCCAGTTCTTCCTGTTTATTTGAAAGATTTAGGATTAAAAGGTAGCGATTTAGGGGTTCTTGTTGCCGTCTTTGCATTAGCTCAAATGGTTATTTCGCCATTTGGTGGGACGTTAGCAGATAAATTAGGAAAGAAATTAATTATTTGTATTGGGTTAGGACTTTTTGCAATATCAGAATTCTTGTTTGCCGCTAGTCATACTTTCTCACTCTTAATTGTGTCTAGAATTCTTGGTGGGTTCAGTGCTGGTATGGTTATGCCTGGTGTTACTGGAATGATTGCAGATATTTCAATAGGTAAAGATAAAGCTAAGAATTTTGGCTATATGTCAGCAATTATTAACTCTGGCTTTATTTTAGGGCCAGGTATAGGTGGCTTTCTTGCAGAATTTTCTCATAGGCTACCATTTTACGTAGCAGGATTTAGTGGCTGTTTAGCATTACTGCTTTCTATTATCTTGATTAAAAATCCTAAAAACGAAACACAAGATGGATTTACAGTGTATCAACCTGAATTACTTACAAAAATTGATTGGAAAGTCTTCCTTACACCAATCACCTTAACACTTGTGCTCGCTTTTGGATTATCAGCATTTGAAACATTATTCCCATTATATACAGCAGATAAAGCACATTATTCACCTTTAGATATTTCATTTGCAATTACAGGTGGGGGTATATTAGGTGCTGTATTCCAAGTATTCTTCTTTGATAAATTTATGAAACATTTTAAAGAACTCACATTTATCAATTATTCGTTGATATATTCAGCAATTGTATTACTCGCTTTGACATTTGTGGATGGTTATTGGTCTATCATGGTAATCAGCTTTATTGTGTTTATTGGTTTTGATATGATTAGACCTGCAATCACGAATTATTTTTCTAATATTGCAGGAGATCGTCAAGGTTTTGCAGGTGGTTTAAATTCCACTTTTACGAGTATGGGGAATTTTATAGGACCTTTAGTGGCTGGGACGTTATATGACGTTAACTTTGAATATCCTTTATATATGGCAGTTGCAGTAATGATACTTGGTATGTTTGTTATACTAGTTGAAAAAATGATAAGAACGAATCTTAGAAAATCATAACTTAAAAAGATAAATAAAGTAGAACGTACGTAGACTCATTCACGTACGTTCTTTTTAATTTATATAATTTTAGCGTTATATGACTCGCAATATGACATTAAGATTAAATAAAGTCATATTGCGTAATATTAATGTTACAGAGATTACGATTGGTTTAAATTGTGGTCTATATAAGTTTTAAGTTAATAAAATATGCTAATATGTAGGAAATATTAAAAAAGTAATGTAAGTAAGGGGATGAATTTGAAAAATTTAATTTTATCAATTATGGCATTCCTTCTTGCTTGTTGTTTATGTTTTCTCTTATTTATAGCTACAAATCAACAAGCACTAGCAAAAGTTCATGAAACAATTTCTAGTTGTTCAAACAATGATAAACGAACTGAAACTAAAGGTGACGACAATCACAACAGTGATAATACTATTAGTGCAGCAGTGAAAGATGTTGAACAAGAAGAACCTTATAATGCCGAAGCATATGTACCAATAGCTAAAAAAACGACACACAATTTAAAAAATAATGAAATCGGGAATTCTAATTTACCCAAGTTCTCCGAAGCACAAAAAGAAGCACAAACACTTGTGAATAAAGATAATAATGCTGCTAATGCATATAATGATTATGGTATTGATCGCACATGCCAAGGTGCCTATTATTATATTTTTACTTTTGAAAACAAAGAACAGCCCAACACTTTTTATAGAGTTACGGTAGATAAAAATAATAAAGCGCACATTTTTGATAAGTCATATCGCGTGAAAGAGCAACAAACTTCTAATACACCTAGTATTTCACCTCAAGAATCAAAAGTAATTGCTGAAAAGTATGCTAAAGATGAACTCGGTGAGAATGCAGTTCTCAAAAATGTTAAAACATCTAAAGAAGGTATGTTTTATACTTTTTATGAGTCTAAAACAGAAAAAGAATATAAAGTGGTAGTAAACAAAGTGGGTGACGTAGTTCGTCAGCCATCGTTAAATTAAAAGTAAAATATAAGTCGCGTAAACTGATGATAAAATGGAGTTGCGCGGCTTTTTTTATGCTATGAAATTAGTATAAAGCAGTAAGTATCAATGTTATGATAATATTATCAATTGAAATGAGTGCAAACTATATAAACCAAGATTAAAATATTTTAATGAAAAGGATGAGCATTTTTGAAAAAGATAAAAAAAGCAATCATACCTGCAGCTGGCTTAGGAACAAGATTTTTACCAGCTACGAAAGCTATGCCAAAAGAAATGTTACCTATATTAGATAAACCTACAATCCAATACATAGTAGAAGAAGCAGCACGAGCAGGCATCGAAGATATCATTATAGTTACTGGTAAACATAAACGTGCAATTGAAGACCATTTTGATAATCAAAAAGAATTAGAAATGATTTTACAAGATAAAGGAAAAACGGACTTACTAGAAAAAGTAAAATATTCTACAGAACTTGCTAATATATTTTATGTAAGACAAAAAGAGCAAAAAGGTTTAGGTCATGCTATTTATTCTGCACGCCAATTTATAGGTGATGAGCCATTTGCGGTGCTTTTAGGTGATGATATTGTTGAATCTGATAATCCAGCCATTAAGCAATTGATAGAAGCTTATGAAGAAACTGGAAAGTCTGTGATCGGCGTACAAGAAGTAGAAGAAGACCAAACACATCGCTATGGTATTATCGATCCATTAGAAAAATCAGGTAGAAAATATGAAGTGAAAGAATTCGTTGAAAAACCGAAACAAGGCACTGCGCCGTCTAATTTAGCAATTATGGGTCGCTATGTTCTTACAGCTGATATTTTTGATTATTTAAAAACTCAAAGCAAAGGTGCAGGTGGAGAAATTCAACTTACGGACGCAATTGAAAGATTAAATAAACACGATCAAGTTTATGCTTACGACTTTGAAGGTGATCGATTCGATGTAGGTGAAAAATTAGGTTTTGTGAAAACTACAATTGAATTTGCTTTAAAAGATGAATCTATGCATGAAGAATTAACTCGTTTTATAAAAAACTTAGACTTAGATAAATAAATCTTAGATTTTAAATAAAAGTATGAATGATATCAGTTATAACTTAGTGAACTATTACTAACATATGATACGAGGTGTTGTAATGAAGGAAGTTAAAACAAATGCAATGCGTATGCTCGATCGCTTGAAAATTGAGTATTGCGTCAATACTTACGAGGTATCAGAAAGTCATATGGATGGAAAGACTGTAGCTGAAAAAGTCGGCGTAGATGTATCACAAGTTTATAAAACACTCGTGTTAGAAAATGCTAAACATGCGCACTTTGTATTTATTATTCCTGTAAATGCCTCTCTTGATATGAAGTCAGCAGCGCAAGCAGTTAATGAAAAGAAATTACAGTTAATGCCACTTGATGATTTAAAAAAAGTGACTGGCTACGTCCGTGGCGGTTGTTCTCCGATTGGTATGAAACGGCAATTCCCAACAATTATTGATCGACAAGTTGAAGAAATAGATGCTATCTATGTCAGTGGTGGAGCACGTGGTACACAAATTAAAATAGATGTAGCGCATTTAATTAGAACAACACGAGCCAAAGTTAAAAAGTGACACATGATGAACATAATTAAATATTATTAAGCTAATGACCATAAAGTAACGGATTATTTCCTGCTTTATGGTTTTTTGCTTTATGAAATAAAAAACTGATTTGATTTTTAAAGCAGATAGCTAAATTAAGAGATTTTGAAAAAATGTGTCATATTTTTGATTGTTTTTGATTGTTTTTGGTAAATAATGATTGAAAAATGAAAACGGAAACATTATAATGGTGTTGAGATGAGGTGAAGCGATGATCACGGAAAAACGCCACGAGTTAATATTGGCTGAATTGTCACAAAAAGACTTTTTAACACTACAAGAATTGATTGATCGAACAGGTAGTAGTGCCTCAACAGTTCGTCGCGATTTATCAAAATTGCAACAAATGGGAAAGTTAAAAAGAATACATGGTGGCGCAAAGCTAAATCAATCATCTTTGTTAGAACCTAATTTGGCTGATAAAAGAAGTACTAATCTAAGAGAAAAACAAGAAATTGGGAGATTAGCAGCGAGCCAAATAGATGATGACGATTGTGTGTTTTTAGATGCGGGTTCAACAACTTTAGAAATGATTCCATATATTAATGCAAATGACATTATTGTAGTGACAAATGGTTTGACGCACGTAGAAGAATTATTAAAACGAGGTATTAGAACACTCATTCTTGGTGGAGAAGTGAAAGCAACAACATTTGCGACAGTAGGTGCGAGTGCACTGAAGACGCTGAATCGATATCGTTTTGATAAAGTGTTTCTCGGTATGAACGGTATTGACATGAAATATGGACTGACTACACCAGATGAACAAGAAGCAATCATAAAGCACCATGCTATGGAATTAGGAACGCAAGTTTATGTATTAGTAGACCATGCTAAATATGAAAAAGTATATTTCGCACATGTGCCTTTACTAGAGAATGTGGCGTTAGTCACTTCTGCAAAAGCGATGCAAGGCGTGACTTTTCAATATTATGCTGAAAAATATAATTTTATTGGAGGAACATTATGATTTATACAGTAACCTTTAATCCTTCTATTGATTACATTATGTTTTCAAATGAATTTGAACTTAATGGGTTAAACAGAGCAACTGAAACAAATAAATTTGCAGGTGGTAAGGGCATAAATGTTTCAAGAGTTTTAAAAACATTAGGTGTTCAATCTACAGCGTTAGGTTTTACTGGGGGATTTCCAGGTCGATTTATTGAAGAAACATTAAAGCAAGCAGAAATTGATACAGATTTTGTGCATGTTGATGAAGATACGCGTATTAACGTCAAATTGAAAACAGGTCATGAAACAGAAATTAACGCGCCAGGACCTAATATAACTCAATTACAATTCGAAGCCTTATTAACACAAATCAGCAGTACTTCAGAACACGATACAGTTATTGTTGCGGGTAGCATTCCTAAAAGTGTACCTGCTAACGCATACGAACAAATTGCGGAAATCACACAAGATACAGGCGCGAAACTTGTCGTTGATGCTGAAAAAGAACTCGTTGAATCTGTTTTGAAATATCACCCTTTATTTATCAAGCCAAATAAAGATGAATTAGAAGTGATGTTCGATACGACTATCAATTCAGATAAAGAAGTAATGAATTACGGCCGTGAAATTTTGAAAATGGGCGCGACTTCAGTCATTATTTCTCTCGGTGGAGATGGAGCTGTGTACGTAGACAAGCAACATAGTTACAAAGCACTTGTACCAAATGGTCAAGTAGTAAATACAGTAGGCTCAGGTGATAGTACTGTAGCGGGGATGGTTGCAGGGCTAAATTCTGGTTTATCTATTAAAGAAGCATTTAAACAGGCTGTATCGGCTGGGACGGCAACAGCATTTAACGATGACTTGGCAACGAGGACGTCTATTGAAAATATTAAATCACAAGTAATGATTACAACATTAGGTGGGAGTGAATAAGATGAGAATAACCGAGTTATTAACAAAAGATACAATTGCAATGGACCTTTCTTCAACAGAAAAAAATGGTGTTATTGATGAGTTAGTGAATCAACTCGATAAAGCGGGCAAACTCAATAATGTAACAACGTTTAAAGAAGCAATTCATAATCGTGAATCACAAAGTACTACAGGTATTGGTGAAGGTATCGCGATACCCCATGCAAAAGTAGCAGCAGTAGACACACCGGCGATTGCATTCGGCAAATCAAAAACAGGTGTTGATTATCAAAGTTTGGATATGCAACCTGCACATTTATTCTTTATGATTGCAGCGCCAGAAGGTGGGGCACAAACTCATTTAGATGCATTAGCTAAGCTATCAGGTATTTTAATGGACGAAAAAGTGCGTGAAGATTTACTTCACGCAAATTCTCCACAAGAAGTGCTTCAAATTATAGATAAAGCAGATGATGAAGCGACCGAAGAGGAAGAAGCAGAAACACAAGCAGCTGCGACTACACCAGCAACAGATTCGGATGAACCCTATATCTTAGCTGTTACGGCATGTCCAACAGGTATCGCACATACTTATATGGCTCGTGACGCTTTAAAAAAACAAGCTGAAAAAATGAACGTAAAAATAAAAGTTGAAACGAATGGTTCAGGGGGCATAAAAAACCACATTACTGATGAAGATGTTCGTCGCGCAACTGGCGTCATTGTTGCAGCAGATGTAAATGTGGAAACAGACCGTTTTGATGGTAAAAATGTTGTGGAAGTACCAGTTGCAGATGGTATTAAACGCCCTGAAGAACTGATCAATATAGCACAAGATACTTCTCGTAAACCATTTGTAGCTAAAGGCAATCATAAAGCATCAAATCAGTCTGGAAGTAATGAAAAACAAGGCTTTGGTAAAACAATTTATAAACACTTAATGAATGGTGTTTCCAATATGTTACCGCTTGTTATTGCCGGTGGTATTTTAATGGCAATCGCTTTCTTATTTGGACCAAACTCGTATGATCCAAATAGTTCTGAGTATAATGCATTTGCTGAACAATTATGGAATATTGGTAATCAGAGTGCCTTTGCGTTAATTATACCAATTCTCGCTGGTTATATTGCGCGTAGTATTGCAGATAAACCAGGTTTTGCAGCTGGTTTAGTTGGTGGTATGTTAGCAATTTCAGGTGATGCAGGTTTTATCGGAGGTATTCTTGCAGGTTTCTTAGCAGGTTATTTAACACAAGGTATTAAGAAACTTGTCAGCGGGTTACCTCAATCATTAGAAGGTTTGAAACCTACATTAATTTTCCCAGTATTATCAGTAACAATCACAGGTTTAGTAATGGTTTATGTATTAAACCCTCCAGCGTCGTGGTTGAATAATTTACTACTTAATGGTTTAGAAGGTTTATCAGGAACGAATATTATGCTCTTAGGATTAGTCATTGGTGCAATGATGGCTATCGATATGGGTGGACCATTTAATAAAGCAGCATACGTATTTGCGACTGCAGCGTTAACAGAAGGCAATGCTGCACCAATTACAGCTGCAATGATTGGTGGTATGGTACCACCAATCGCAATTGCAACAGCGATGTTAATTTTCCGCAAGAAATTTACTAAAGAGCAAAAAGGTTCTATCGCACCAAACTATGTAATGGGATTATCTTTCATTACAGAAGGAGCAATTCCGTTTGCAGCAGCTGATCCACTAAGAGTTATTCCATCAATGATGGTGGGTTCAGGGGTTGCAGGTGCAATCGCATTAGGACTAGGTTCTTCAATTCAAGCGCCACACGGTGGTATCTTTGTGATAGTAGGTACTGATTTCAGTCACGTGATACAATCACTTATTGCAATTGTTATAGGATCAATCGTAGGTGCAATCATTTATGGATTGTTAAAACCAAAAGTGACGGAAGACGAAATACAAAGTTCTTAAGTTACAGCTAACTAGTGTATAAAGTTTTATAAAATGAATAAACTTAGAAAAACCAGTAGAAGCTCACAAGTTAATGAGTATTTCTGCTGGTTTTTATTTATATGTAATACTGAAATTCAAAAACTTTTGAATATAATAAAAGACTTAAGTTTGGTAAAATAAAAAGCGAAGTGTTGAAATAGACACATTGCGTAAAACAAAGAAAAGAAGGTAGAGAAAATGGCTGAATATGTGATTGAAAATGGGAGAATTTATACTGAAGAAGAAATAATAGAACGCGGATATATTATTGTTAAGAACGATAAAATTACTGATGTAGGCAAAGGGGATTATGAAGGTGCGTTAACAACTTATGATGCTCAAGGTCAGCATGTTTTACCAGGGTTTATAGATATTCATATGCACGGTGGCTATGGAGAAGATGCGATGGACGCATCATATGATGGATTGAAACATTTAGCAGAATCACTATTATCTGAAGGCACAACAAGTTTCTTAGCCACAACAATGACACAATCTGACGAGAATATTACAAAAGCATTAGAAAACATCATCGAATATCAGAAACAACAGAACGTTCTAAAAGCAGCCGACATCGTAGGCATACATTTAGAAGGACCATTTATTTCTGAACATAAAGTAGGAGCGCAAAACCCAGCCTATGTGCAAAGACCCTCTATAGAAAAAGTACAACAATTTCAAAAAACAGCTAACAACCAAATTAAAGTGATCACATTTGCTCCTGAGGTTGAAGGTGCTCACGAAACATTAGAGGCGTTACATGATCAAATACGTTTTTCTATTGGTCATACGGTTGCAACTTTTGATGAAACAAATGAAGCGGTAGCACGTGGCGCTAAACATGTGACGCATTTATATAATGCTGGAACTCCATTCGAGCATAGAGAACCAGGTGTTTTTGGTGCGGCATGGACCAATGATAGCTTAAGTACTGAACTTATCGTGGATGGTATTCATTCACACCCTACAGCGATTCAAATTGCTTATAAACAAAAGGGGAATACACGCTTTTTCTTAATTACTGATGCAATGAGAGCGAAAGGTATGCCAGATGGTGAATATGATTTAGGCGGACAAAACGTTATAGTAAAAGGTTCTGAAGCTCGATTAGCATCTGGTGCACTGGCGGGTAGCATACTGAAAATGAATGAAGGACTGAAAAATCTAATACAATATACGGGTGATTCACTAGATAATTTATGGCGAGTAACAAGTTTAAATCAAGCAATCGCATTAAATATTGAATCGCAAAAAGGGAGTTTGAAGGTCGGAAAAGACGCAGACATCGTTATAGTAGATGATGAAATTACAGTCCAAACTACTATAAAAGCAGGCGAAATACACAAATTTTCTTAATAACAATCTGAAATTTAACTCACTTTAAAACGTGTTATGTAAAGTGTAAATTGAATCAAAAAGTTGACGCGACTTAAAATTTGCGTTTAAATGTTAAGTTAGAGAAATAAAATTTCGTACGTACAAATTACATGATGACTTAAGATTGTGATAAAATAGAAGAAATGCGTATTTTTCGGGAGGTGTCACAAATGGGAAGGATTTAGTATATAATATGAAAATGCAACATAGCAATAAATCTTATGTACGGTCACCTATTGTGACACGATATTTGGAGGTGAATCCCTAGAAATAGGGAACTAATTGGAAACTGTGACCATAATAAATTTAGCATTATTTGTTTTTTTAATAGCATTAACAACGGTATTCGTAGGATCGGAATTTTCATTAGTGAAAGTCCGCGCGACAAAAATTGAACAACTCGTAGCAGAAGGCAATGGTAATGCACGTATAGTAAAAAAAATGATTAAAAACTTGGACTACTACTTATCAGCGTGTCAATTGGGTATTACAGTGACATCTTTAGGATTAGGTTGGTTAGGTGAACCGACCTTTAGTAAATTATTACATCCATTATTTGAAGCAGTTAATTTACCTGAAGCCTTAACAACGACAATTTCATTTATTGTCGCATTTATCATTGTGACCTACCTGCACGTAGTACTCGGTGAACTGGCACCAAAAACGTTGGCCATTCAACATACTGTGAAAGTAGCATTGATATATGCTAGACCATTGTATTACTTCGGTGCCATTATGAAACCGTTGATCTGGCTAATGAATGGTTCTTCAAGAATGATTATACGTATGTTCGGTGTAGATCCTGATGCGAATAACGATGCAATGTCAGAAGAAGAAATAAAAATTATAATAAACAATAGCTATAACGGTGGCGAAATAAACCAAACAGAATTGGCTTATATGCAAAACATCTTCTCATTTGATGAGAGACAAGCCAAAGATATCATGGTGCCTCGTACACAAATGACTACATTGAACGAACCCTTTAATGTAAATGAGCTATTAGACACAATTAAAGAACATCAATTTACACGTTACCCGATTACAGAAGATGGGGACAAAGACCATGTAAAAGGTTTTCTTAATGTAAAAGAGTTTTTAACAGAATATGCTTCAGGCAAACCTATTAAAGTAGGTAATTACATTCATGATTTACCAATGATTTCTGAAACAACACGTATTAGCGATGCGTTAGTTCGTATGCAACGTGAACATGTTCATATCAGTTTGATTATTGATGAATATGGTGGTACAGCAGGTATCTTGACGATGGAAGATATTTTAGAAGAAATCGTTGGCGAAATTCGTGATGAATTTGATGACGACGAAGTAAACGATGTTGTAAAAGTAACAGACAGCAGATATCAAATTAGTGGTCGTGTATTATTAGACGATTTAAATGATGAACTCGGCATTGAATTTGCTGATTCTGAAGACATTGATACAATCGGTGGTTGGTTGCAAGCACATAACACAAACTTACAACAAAATGATTATGTCGATACTGAATATGATCGTTGGATTATATCAGAAGTCGATAATCATCAAATTATTACTGTTTTATTAGAAGTTGAATACAATGCAACACGTCCCACACCTGAAGATAATGAAGACAATGAAGATAACGATTAATCATTGTCTTATATATTTAAAGCTATCGATAAAGTCTCTGATTTTGTCGATAGCTTTTTTGTATATGTGTTTCACATGAGAAGGCTTAGATTACTACCATAATAGTGGTGGCGTTGATATTGAAACAATTATGCGTGATACATGTATTAAGTATTGCTATAATGATTAGAGTATAACGATATATCTTTATAATAATTTCAACTTAGTTGAAGGGGGATTAATTATGTTAGAAGACGTGTATTATTTAAATAATGGCTATCCAATGCCGAGAGTGGGTCTTGGAGTATATAAAATTGCAGATGAAGAAATGGCACCTGCAGTAACAGCCGCTTTAGAAGCGGGTTACCGTGCATTTGATACTGCTTATTTTTATAAAAATGAAATAGCGTTAGGCAAATCATTAAAACAATCTGAAATAGCGCGCGAAGATTTATTTCTTACATCAAAAATTTGGAATGATTACCAAGGTTATGACAATACAATCGAATTTTTCACAAAATCGATAGAAAACCTAGGGACAGATTATTTAGATTTATTTTTAATACATTGGCCATGTGAAGCGGATGGTTTATTTGTTGAAACTTATAAAGCAATGGAAAAATTATATGAAGAAGGCAAAGTTCGAGCAATTGGTGTCTGTAACTTTAATGCGCACCATTTAGAAAAATTAATGTCGCAAACTGATATCGTACCTGCTGTGAATCAAATAGAGGTGCATCCATACTTTAATCAACATGAACTACAAACTTTTTGTAATAAACATGATATCGCTGTGACAGCATGGATGCCATTGATGAGAAATAGAGGTTTATTAGAACACGAATTGATCACAGATATGGCAAGCCGCTATGGTAAAACACCAGCCCAAATTGTATTGCGTTGGCATTTGTCACATGATCGCTTAATTATTCCGAAATCAAAAACACCAGAACGCATTAAAGAAAATTACGATATTTTCGACTTTAATTTAGAATTGACAGATATTGCTGAGATAGATCGTTTGAATTGTGATGACCGTCAAGGAAATGATCCAGATAATGTACGTATAGGTAGTTTGAAATAAGAAGTGATACAAGAACCTAGAGCATAAATATTTCAAGCTCAAATAGAAAGCATCAATCTATTAGTTTTTTCTAATGGCTTGGTGCTTTTAATTTTTATAATATGGATTGAGCCAGTAGTTCTGACTTATACTATTGCTTATGCGCCAGTACTTTTAAAAAGCGATGTGCTATATATATGTATAATAATAAGTATTGAAATAGTTCTAGTAGCGATAATAAAGGGTTTTGTTTCCAAATTCATCAAATAGTTGATAGACTAAAGTTACAAATTATAACTTTTAATGATTTTAATACTGAACAACATTAGTAACCATATTTAAATTTCAATGTATTATCTTATTTTGTAACGCTTAAATCATTTTGCTCTGTTTTTTAAGATCTATCTAATTTAAATGATTATATATTTTTAAAAAATAAGTTGCTTAAGTTAAGTTTGGGCAATGAATATTAAGGCTATATAAAGATTGTGTAAATCTAATTGGTTAGTATAGCATTATAGTGATAAAAATTGATAAAGTGAAATTGAAGTAATTGAAATGAAGGTGTTTAATATGCAAATAAGAGTTATAGTGCCCTGTTATAATGAAGGTGAAGTAGTATTAAAGACTTATCAACGTTTGACTGAGATATTATCAAAAGATAGTCAACATCATCAATATGACTATGATTTACTATTTGTAGATGATGGTAGTAAAGATCAAACAATAAAATTTATTCAAGATGTAGCGACTAAGGATAATCATGTGAAATTTATTTCGTTTAGTCGCAATTTTGGAAAAGAGTCTGCGATGATTGCAGGTTTCCAAAATAGTAAAGATTGTGACGCAGCAATTATGATAGATGCTGATCTGCAACACCCGCCTGAATTAATACCCCAAATGATTGCTGGCTATATGGACGGTTATGATCAAGTTGTTGCGAAGCGTGACAGAAAGAATGAAAAACCAACTAGAAAATTCATGACAAGATTGTATTACAAAATGATTAATCGTTTTGTAGAAGATATTAAATTGGAAGATGGTGTCGGCGATTTCAGATTGCTGAGTCAACGTGCAGTGCATTCATTGACTGATTTAGATGAATACAACCGTTTTTCAAAAGGGCTATATGAATGGATTGGGTATAACACCAAAGTGTTTACTTATGAAAACGTAGAAAGAGAAGACGGAGAATCTAAATGGTCATTTGGTAAATTGTTAAATTATGGTATTGATGGCTTGATATCCTTTAATAATAAACCCTTACGTGCAATGATTTATCTTGGTTTTATTGTGTTCTTTATCAGTCTATTGTATATCGGTTATAGTTTTGCAGGAATTGTGTTTAATGGTATTGAAACACCAGGTTATTTCTCAACTATTGCTGCAATATTACTATTAGGTGGTATACAAATGATTTCAATTGGAATCGTTGGTGAATATATTGGACGCATTTATTATGAGGTCAAACAACGACCGAAATATATTGTACAAGCATCGAACTTAAATTGTTCAAGTCAACGAGTGGAACGTAGCTTTGAAGAAACTATGAATGAGCGTTTTAAACAAGATCATCAAAATTATGAAAGTAAGATAAATGAAAGTGAAGAAGAGAAAAAACTTGTTAAAAATAGATAATAATTAAAACTTAGATGTTTTAAAGTGCGAGTAGGACAAAAATTTATTTTTAAATAAGATTTCGTTGTATGAGCCAAGCTCGGCAAAGATGACTAGAAAATGGAATACAAGAGCTGAAGTGCGCGCATAATAACAACTTAACTTTATAGATGAAGTAGTGTGGTTATTTAAAATATTGATATGAGTGCATTTTCAATTCAGTCAGCCACTGCCAAATTAAAAAGTGAGGTTGAGACAAAATACATGTCTCAACTTCACTTTTTTTTGTACACTTTCTGTAGGCGCAGTATCAGCATTTAGTATCCGTCTAGTGCTTTATTAACTAGTAGTTAGGAGTCAGTCATCATCAATAGCCTTTTCAATTGGCATTAAATAATGGAATTAATAAACACAGATTGACTCAAGAGAATTAATAGCTATAAAAAATAAACCAAGTGCCTTTGCAGCATTTGGTTTATCGCCTTGATTTAAATTATTAATGTTTTAGATTAGTAATTTTATTTTTTACGTAATTTACCGAAAATAAATGAAACAATTGCTACTAGAATAATTGTCCCAATAAGTGCTGGGAATATTGCGATGCCACCTAAATGCCAACCCCAATCACCAAGTAACCAAGAGCCTAGTGCGGAACCTACAATACCAGCGATAATATTACCTAAAATACCACCTGGTATATCTTTACCTACGATGCCACCAGCTATCCAACCGATTAAACCACCGACTATTAACATAAGTATAAAGCCCATATTGTTTTGCCTCCTTTATTATTCGTTCGACTTCTAATCTATACCACGAAATATAAAAGGTTAATCATTTATGTGAAGAAAATATATTCTGCCATAATAAGAATGATATAAATAATAAATGAATAATTAAAAAAGCGTACCAATAAGGTGTTAATAGTGTCATTACTGATGATGATGCAATAATTAATATTTGGCCCACAAAAATAGGGCGTCGAATACGATTCATAAATTTAAGTTGTTCTTTTTCCTTTGGTTGAAATGTGCTATAAAAAAGCATGATAGCGCCTATGATAAAAATGGCTGGGGCTAAATAAGGAATAGACATATAAAATGAATCATGACTTGTACTATAAGTAAGTATTAAGGATGTACTCATTATAATAGTAAGAACAATCGCAATAAATTTTTGATCTGTTATAACGTATACAGTTACTTTTCTATTTATATACAATTGTAATATGGTCCAAATGATGAGTTGCGCACTTGTATAAAATGCGATGTAGTCATATTCACCGACGAGAAATAAATTGATGAGACCATTTACAGATAAAGCAATGAGTATAGAGCTAAACTTAAGTTGTTTGAAATTCTGACGATATAAATCAATTCCAAGAATAATTAATACCGCAGCTATATTTATAATTATATTTATTAGCATGTTGCTCTCCTAACCTAGATACTTCACTGCAACATTATACCAATTAATATTACGTTAATCATTTAATAACAATTAATTATTTAAATTTACATAAAATATTAGGTCAAATAGAAATAAATATGTTTTTCTTATATATATTAGCAGTGATAGTTATCCTAACGATTTAAAGTCACTAAAATGAGTGACACCGTTATGTGGATAAGAAGCATTATACAACGTATCGTACGAAATACTCAATTTAAACACCTTTTTTATTACTCCATAACAATGTGTGTAACTGTGGTAAGACGTAAACATTATTCATATCACTGCTTGCCATTACACGATCGACGAGTGTTTCATATAATGATAATAACTTTTCAGTATGTGATTCAACGTAATCGCCATCTAGATAAGGATTACCTACTTGTAAATAAAAAGGAATCGTAGGGTATCTATGGTGTATCATTTTAGCAAAATCGTAATCCTGGTCATCAAAAATTACTACTTTTAAATTTAAAGAAGCAGGTATACAATTTTCAATAACTTCATCTAATATTGGTAGATTAGGTTTCATTTTTGAACTTGGGGGTTTCGGACTAATAGTTAAGTCATCAATTTGTGTCATCCAAGGTTGGAATTTACTCCCTTGAGTTTCTAATGCGCTATAAATGTTTTTAGTTTCAAAAAGATCGACTAAATCCTGAATGCCTTTTATAAGAGCAGGGTTACCTCCAGAAATTGTTACGTGATTAAATGAGTCACCAGCAATTTCATAAAGTGAGTCGTATATTTCCTCAGCGGTCATCATGCGTATATCTTCTTTAGCACTACCATCCCAAGTGAAGCTTGAATCACACCAACTACAACGATAATCGCAACCAGCTGTGCGAACAAACATCGTTTTTCGTCCAATCACTCGGCCTTCACCTTGAATTGTTGGACCGAAAATTTCTAAAACAGGAATTTTACTCATATTTGGACTCCTTTGGTCTATAGACCACATAACTTGTTGGCGTTTCTCTAACATAAACTTGTAGACATTTAGGCTGGTTGTCTCGTTCATTTAATGAAGTTTGCACCATTTCATAAATAGTCTGTGCAACGATTTCTGTTGATGGACTCTTGCCTTTGAATTGAGGTAAATCATTGAGTAAATGGTGGTCGAATTGGTCATGAACTAATTTTTTTAAGTCGCTAAAATTCACTAAAAAACCATTATGATCTAATGTGTCGCCACCAATTGTTAAATTTACGAAGTAGGTATGACCATGTGTACGCATACATTTTCCGGCATCTTCACTAGGAATATAGTGGGCTGCAGAAAAGTTGAAGTCTTTATTAAGTTCAAAGCTATAAGGATGTTGAACGTTAGGATAATTTTGTTGGAACACGTTATTCAGCTCCTTTTTCTTTTAGATAAGCGTCTAAACCTCGTGCTCTTAATTCACAAGCAGGGCATTCTCCACAACCTTCACCGATAACGCCATTGTAGCAAGTGAGCGTATTGTATCTAATATAGTCTAGTACGCCAAGTTCATCGCTTAGTGCCCAAGTTTCTTTTTTATCTAACCACATTAATGGTGTGTGTATAACGAAATCTTTATCCATAGATAGAGATAAAGTAACATTCATTGATTTTATAAAACTATCTCTACAGTCAGGGTATCCAGAAAAATCAGTTTCACAAACGCCAGTAATAATATGTTTCGCGTTTGTTTGATATGCAAGCGCACCTGCAAATGATAAGAATAAAAGATTTCTGGCCGGTACAAATGTATTTGGCACGCCGTCTTCGCCAACTTCAATATCCATATCATGCTGCGTTAATGCGTTTGGTGTAAGTTGAGAAAGTAAGGACATATCTAATATGTGATGTTTTACATTTTGTGTTTCAGCAATTTGCTTTGCTACTTTAATTTCTGTATCGTGCCTTTGTCCATATTCAAATGTCACTAATTCTACATCATCGTAATGTTGTTTAGCCCAAAATAGGCAAGTCGTGCTATCTTGTCCACCACTGAAAACGACGATGGCTTTATTACTGTTTAAAGATTGTTGCGTCATAATATCTTGCACTCCTTAATAATGTCATACTAGCTTTGACTCATTTTCGCTATGACACCATAAAAAAACGCCTATCCTTATAAAAAAGATAGACGTTGTTTACGTGTCTAGTTTTTTATAGAGGGTGTCAGCTAGGAACCTCTTTATATTCATTTATACGGTGATAAGAATAATACATTTAAACTGTAAAATCAAGTTGAGATTTGGGATAATGAGTATAATAGGTAGTGAAAGATACATAACGAGGTGAAGAAATGATACTAATCATTGATAATAAAGATTCATTTACATACAATATTGTAGACTATATTAATCAAAGTTATAGTGGGGCAGTTAATGTAGTAGATGTTGAAGAGGTTACTACTGAGAAGATTACGCAAATGTCTCCAGATGCTATAGTTATTTCTCCAGGACCAGGATCACCTGATGATTATCCTATATTAAATGAAGTTATAAAAGTTTTTTCAGAACAAGTTCCAATTCTAGGTGTATGTCTAGGATTTCAACAAATAACGACTTATTTTGGCGGAGATATTATAAAAGGTGATAAACCGATTCATGGTCACACAACTCAAATTCAACATGATAACAGTGGTATTTTTAAAGGTTTAGCCGATACATTTTATGTTATGCGATATCATTCTTTAATTGCTGATACTAAGACATTTCCAAAAATATTAAAAGTTACAGCAACAAATCAAGAAGGTATCATTATGGCGTGTGCACACAAAACGTTACCTGTTTTTGGTGTACAGTATCATCCTGAATCTATCCTGAGTGAATATGGTATTGAACAAATAAAATTATTTATAGAAATCGTGGAGGGTTCTCATGCAGATACAATTTAATTATCGCTATTTATTAGACGAATCAGAATATGAATCCCATCAATACCAATTTACGCAGTGTAAAGATAAATTAATCGCATATCATTTAGACGAAGTAGGCAGCGTTATACAATTTGCAGAAATGCATCAACACCAAGGTAGCTATGTAGCTTTGTATTTACCGTATGAAGCGGCACCTTTTTTTAATGAACAGATGGCTACAATACAAATACAGGGTGAATATGTTTTTGCAGCTGCTTATGTTTTTGACAAAAAGGAAGATATAACATTAACTGACAAAAAAGAGCAATACATACCAAAATGTGATTTTAAATTTCAATTAAATAAATCTCAATTAATTACTCATATTAAAGCAGTTCAATCCGCAATTATTGAAGGTAATACATATCAAGTGAATTATACGACACGTTTGACTGATGACATTCATTATCCGATTGCTACATTATATGAAGTGTTACAGCAGCAAAATCATGGTTTTTATTCTGCTTTAATCGATACAGATGAAGTACAGTTAGCTTCTCTTTCGCCAGAATTATTTTTCCAACGTGGTCCGTTTGAAAATCGCAAAGATGTATTATTAAGTAAGCCCATGAAAGGTACTATAGCTAGAGGACATTCAGAAACGCAAGATCAGCAAAATTTACATACGTTAATGAATTCAGTTAAAGATAAAGCGGAAAATGTCATGATTGTGGATTTGTTACGAAATGATATTAGCCGTATTGCAGAGACAGGAACTGTAAAAGTCTATAAACCATTTCATATAGAACGCTACAACACTGTGTTTCAAATGACGTCGATGGTCACAGGGACGTTACATCAAGAGACTAAACTCATGCATATCTTAAAAGCATTATTTCCGTGCGGTTCTATTACAGGAGCACCAAAAATCAATACTATGAAGTATATTAAAAAGTTAGAGCAAACCCCGAGAAATGGTTATTGTGGTACAGTTGCCTTGTTGTTGCCTGAAGGGAAGTCCATTTTCAACGTGCCTATTCGAACGATTCAATACATGGATAACCAAGCCATATACGGCGTGGGTGCAGGTATTACTATAGACTCTAAGCCTGACGATGAAGTGCAAGAATTTAAGGATAAAACAAAGATATTGGAGAGGTTATAATGCAGTTATTTGAAACGATGCGTTTGGAAGAAGGAAAGTTTCCGCGCCTGCCTTATCATAAAAAAAGAATAAAACAGTCTGCTGAGCAACTTAAATTTAACTTGGATGAAGTGAAATGGAATCAGTTAATCGAAATGTTAATGAATGATTATCCAACAGGTGCGTATCGCATAAAAATATTATTAGACCAAGATGGATCACTAGATTATGTTGTTGCAACCTTATCTGATAAAAATAAATTTACAGCAAAATTAGTACCTTTACCAGATAATGTAAATAAACCCGAATTAATAAATAAGACAACTATTAGAAAACATTTATCACATAATCATCAGACTGACCTTGTGTTGTTGTATGATTCAAATGGAAAAATATTAGAATTTGATATTGGAAATATCATGATAAAAGAAGATGAATGCTATTATACACCTCTATATAATGAAGATTTCTTGCGTGGTTGTATGAGACAATCACTTATAGATGATGGGAAATTATCGCAAAAAAATTATGATATAAATGATTTTAAAGATAAAATATTGAAAAACCAGATACAGGTTTTTCTTATAAATAGTTTGCGAGAGGTTGCCGAGGTTGAAATTTATCTATAGAATATAGAAAGTATAAACATTGGGTTTACTATGAATTCAGAGATGGGACCCATTATAGAAAATCGTCAACGTGAAAATATGTGAGTTGTGGCAAATTAGCCTTTGATTTACATAGGTAAAATAAGGCGTATCATAGTATTAAATTTAGTGATACACAAGCATTCCCAATAGACTATATACAAGGGTGCACTTAAATAATTACGTAATAAATTATAAACAGCGAGTGGGGCATAACGATGATATTAGTTTGGATACTGACAATGATTTTAATAACCTTGCTTTCAAAATGGTATGTAAATCGTTTGCTGAAGAAACAACAGATTTATATTGCAAGATTCGTAATTACCATCTCTTGCATGGTTCAATTTGTAGTAGTCTATTTTCTAGTGAAAGCACTTGTGGGTTATTTGGTACAAGGGTTAAATGTGTTTTATCATTAGTAAGAATATAAGAGGTGAGCCTATGAAAATATATAGCCAGGGAGACCAAGCAATTGTAGTTTCTATTGAAAAAGAAGTCTCTAAGGATTTAACAGAAGATTTATTAGCATTAAAAACGTATTTATTAGAAAAAGATTATCCTTTTATAACCGAAATTGTACCTACTGAATCAGATATGATGATTTGTTATGATGCGCGAGACATGATCAAACACTACAATATTAAATCACCATTTTTATATATGAACGCATTAATGCAAACCGTACAATTAGAGATTAAACACGAAGAGCAAACGATTGAACCGATGGAAATTCCAGTTGTTTATGGTGGAGAATTTGGGCCTGATTTAGCGGCTTTATTAACGCATTACAAATTAGATTTTGATAAATTTGTGAAGCTACATACGAAACATACGTATTTTGTCTCAATGATGGGTTTTACACCTGGATTCCCTTATCTTACCGGAATGGATAAGCGTTTATTTGTTAATCACACAGGTGGCAAAAAAACATTTATTCCAGCAGGTTCTGTCATAATAGAAGGGAAAAAGACAGGTATTACTACAATAGATACTTATGGCGATTGGTTAGTCATTGGCTATACACCTATTCGTTTGTTTGACCCAGAACTAGCAGATTTTACTAAGCTAAAATTAGGCGATAATGTTAAATTTAAAGCAATAACAGAAGAAACGCTGGATCTAGGAGGCTTCGAACCATGTCAATCATAATAGAAGGTGAAGGATTATTCTCAAGTTTCCAAGATTTTGGTCGTAAAGGCTATGAGCACAACGGTGTTATTCCTGGTGGCGCACTAGATCCATTATCTCATGAAATAGCGAACAGACTCGTTGCAAATGATAAGCGTGAAGCTACGTTAGAGATGACAAATAGAATGGCGAGCATTCGCTTTACTGAATCGACATTGATTGCGTTAAGCGGTGGTAGTTTTAAAGCTAAAACAGAGCATATGAAAGTATTACCAAATAAATTATACTTAATGGAAAAAGGTGACGTACTTGTATTTACAGAGACAAATCGCACTTCTAGAGTATATTTAGCAATCGGTGGTGGTTTCGAATTAGATGAATGGTTAGGCTCAACCTCCACCGACTTCAAAGTCAAAATTGGCGGTTTTCATGGACGTAAATTGCAAAAAGGTGACGAAATTAATATGAAACGCGACTATACTGAACGTCACCTTAAATTGTTTGAAAATCTAGAAGAAAAACATCAAACAGACTGGGGTATTGATGGTTATGCACTTTCCTTTAACTATATGTCCGATGTTTTTCATGTCATTAAAAATAAAGGGACAGAAGACTTCGAACAAGAAGCGTTAAGTCACTTTACGCTTGGAGAATATAAAGTCACGAGTAAAGCAAATAGAGTCGGGATGTATGTAGAAGGACAGCCCGTGAAGGCTTTTTATGAAGATATGCCGGCACATCAGTCTGTTCAAATAGGCACGATACAAGTTAAAAGAGATGGCACACCGATTATTTTACTCAATGACCATTATACAATAGGCAGTTACCCACAAATTGGGACAATAGCGAGTTATCATTTAACTAAGTTGGGTCAAAAGCATCAAGGTACAAAATTAAAGTTCCAATTTATAGATATTGAAACTGCAGAAAAGAATTTAATTAAATATACGAATTGGTTAAACCAATTGTTTCATGGTATTGAATATAGAATGCAGTTAGAGATGTTGAAATAAAAAATAGAAAGGCTATATATTACTGAATAAAGGATAATATATAGACTTGCTGATCAGCTGTAACGCCTCAAGTTAATTTTTCGAGGGTTACAGCTTTTATATTGCGCATATTTAGATATATAACTTTTGAGTTTTTGTAGAAAGCTTTCTAGAAGGGCATTATTATTTCGTGAAATATTAAAATAAAAATTCATTTCATATACGACTCTAGTCCGATTAATATAAAAACCAAGCAGAGTATAATTAAAAAGCATATTATTTCTTAATGATATATTCACAGCCAATTAACAAGCCTTTAACAAAACGGTGGCAAAACGTTAAATTATGTTTGAAAGTGTGTTTTTACTTGAAATTTGACCGGAATTGCTTTATATTTATACATTGAACTATATGCGTTTTGTTACGGAAACATTACAAAATGATAAAAACTGTGAAGATGACGTTAAGCAATAATCGAAAACGTTAACACAATTTACACTATATAGACAAATGAAAAGTTTCTAAATTAGAATATATAAAACTTAAAATTTCAAAAACTATAACTTTAGTTCACAATTGAACAAGCTAATAAAATTCTAGTGTATAGAAATTTAAATTACATACACAGCTGATCAGGATTTTAAAAAACTTAACCTAAAGAAGATAACTTTTGCCAATAACGACCTTTGTTTAGTTAGGGATACTAACATCGCTAACAACATATTGAACACAGTAACTTTGCCAATTTTTTACTAGGTATGGATTATTTTCCAACCTATATTAATCTATATCGGGGGAAACAAACATGAGTCTACACAAAAAGAAATTAACTCTTTTTGCGTTTTTTATTCTGACCGTGCTTACTGTCGCATTTAAAACGTATTTTTCATATTATGTTGATTTTTCTTTAGGTGTTAAAGGGTTAGTACAAAACCTAATCCTATTAATGAATCCATACAGTTTAATCGCTTTAGTATTAAGTATTTTCTTATTCTTTAAAGGGAAGAAAGCATTCTGGTTCATCTTTATTGGTGGCTTTGTTTTAACTTTCCTACTATACGCGAACGTTGTTTACTTCAGATTCTTCTCTGATTTTATAACGTTTAGTACATTGAACCAAGTTGGAAATGTTGATTCAATGGGCGGCGCAGTGACAGCTTCATTTAAATGGTATGACTTTGTATACTTTATTGATACAATCATTTACCTTTTTATCTTGATATTTAAACAAAAATGGTTAGATAAACGTGTATTCAGTAAAAAGTTTGTGCCAGTAGTTATGGCAGCTGCAATTGCCTTATTCTTCCTGAATTTAGCTTTTGCTGAATCAGATCGTCCTGAATTATTAACACGTACATTCGATCACAAATATTTAGTGAAATATTTAGGACCGTATAATTTCACTGTTTATGATGGTGTGAAAACAATTCAAAATAACCAACAAAAAGCTTTAGCTAATGAAGATGACTTAACTAAAGTATTAAATTATTCGAAACAAAAACGAGTTGAACCGAACCAAGAGTATTTTGGTGCAGGTAAAAAGAAAAATGTTATAAAAATACACTTAGAAAGTTTCCAAACTTTCTTAATTGATAAAAAAGTCAACGGAGAAGAAGTAACACCATTCTTAAACAAATTATCATCAGGGAATGCAGGTTATAGATATTATCCAAACTTCTTCCATCAAACGGGTCAAGGTAAAACATCAGACTCAGAGTTTACAATGGATAATAGTTTGTATGGTTTACCTCAAGGTTCAGCCTTTTCATTGAAAGGTGATAACACTTACCAAGCATTACCAGCAATTCTTGATCAAAAACAAGGTTATACATCTAGTGTAATGCATGGTGATTACAAAACGTTCTGGAACCGTGATCAAGTGTATAGACACTTTGGTATAGATAAATTCTATGATGCGACCTATTATGATATGTCTGAAGAAAATCTTGAAAACCTAGGTCTTAAAGATAAAGAGTTCTTTGATAAGTCAGCAGATTACTTAGCTAAAGAAAAAGAACCATTCTACAGTCATTTAATTACATTAACAAACCATTATCCATTTACTGTATCACCAGAGGATGCAACAATAGAATCACCAAATACTGGAGATTCAACGGTAGATGGCTATGTTCAAACAGCTAGATATCTAGATGAATCGTTAGAAGAATTTGTTAATGAATTGAAAGAAAAAGGTCTTTATGAAGATTCCGTTATAATGATTTACGGTGACCACTATGGTATTTCTGAAAACCATAATAAAGCTATGGAGAAATTATTAGGTGAAGAAATTACACCTGCTAAATTTACTGACTTAAACCGTACAGGCTTCTGGCTGAAAATACCAGGTAAGGAAGGTGCAGTAGATGAAACGTATGCTGGTCAAGCAGACGTTATGCCAACACTGCTTCATTTAATGGGTATTGATACTAAGAATTACCTAATGATGGGTACAGACATGTTATCGAAAGAACATAACAACACAGTGCCATTCAGAAATGGTGACTTTATAACGAAAGATTATAAATATGTTAATGGTAGAATTTATGATAATAAGACGAATGAACCAGTAACAGAAAAACCTAAAGATTTTGAAAAACGTAAACAACAGGCTGAAAAAGATCTACAAATGAGTGACGATTTGATTAATGGTGACTTATTGAGATTCTATGACAATCCAGATTTCGAAAAAGTGAAACCTTCTGAGTACGAATATAAGCCAGGTCCAAAAGGAAAAGAGAAAAAATAATAGTTAATTTATAGAGCTAATATACCTAATTTAGGTGTATTGGCTCTTTTTAAATTTTACTTTAGATTCATTCGACTACATATTTAAAAAATGACACAAAAATAGCTATGGTACTTTTTCAAGTGCCCATAGCTATTTTTCTAATTAGGTTTATGTCTAAACCATTTTTAATACAAAATTTACGTCCTTATCCAAGTGCGACATCAAGTATCATCATGATTGTGAATCCTAACATTAGACTTAACGTTGCAAGGTCTGTATTATTACTTGCTTGAGAATCTGGTATAAGTTCTTCAACCACAACGAATATCATTGCACCTGCAGCAAATGCTAAAGCATATGGCAACATAGGGGTGATCATTATCACCGCAGCAGCACCGACTACAGCAAATATAGGCTCGACGATGGCTGATGCTTGTCCATAATTAAAAGCTTTCCATCTTGATGCACCTGCAGCGCGTATTGGCATTGACAATGCTGCACCTTCTGGAATATTCTGTATCCCGATACCGATGGCTAATCCAACAGCGCCTAAAAATGTTGCTTGGCCATTACCAGAAACAATACCACCAAAGGCTACACCTATAGAAAGACCTTCTGGAATATTGTGTAACGTAATTGCCAATACAAGTAATGTGTTTTTGTTGAGTTTTTTAGTACCTACACCTTCATGAAATTGATTAGTGTCTTTGGTATTTGGATGTATATGAGGAATAACTAAATCTAATCCACGAATAAATAATCCACCCAATAAAAAACCAATAGCAGCAGGTAACCATGGGAAAGCTGTGCCTTCACCATAAGCAATGGCTGGCTGTAATAATGACCAAAAGCTTGCAGCAATCATAATGCCTGCAGCAAAACCTTGCATTGAGTTCAATAACTTATCGTTAACTCTTTTGAAAATAAATACCGATGCTGCTCCTAATGCAGTAAGTAGCCATGTGATAAGACCAGCTATTAATGCTTGGATGTAAGGAGGTAAGTTTTGGAAAAATTCCGACATAAGCTTCTCTCCTTTGTATCATTTGAGTTCAAAAAGGTGTATAATATATAGAACTGAAATTAAGTTTAACAGATATAATTACTATTTTCGATATTTAAAAATTTCGATATTAAAAAGGATGTAGAATGATGGAAGCATACAAAATTGAACATTTAAATAAGTCATATGCCGATAAGACTATTTTCGATGATTTACATCTCTCTATTTCTGAAGGAGAAAAAATAGGACTCGTTGGTATAAATGGGACTGGCAAGAGTACTTTGTTAAAAGTAATAGCAGGACTAGACGAAGATTACGATGCGGAAATATCACATCCCAATTCGTATCGCGTCCGTTATTCTTCTCAAAAACAAGATTTTGATCGAAATATGTCTGTTTTTGAAGCAGTACTAACCTCAGAAACTAAAACACTTCAAGTTATACGTGCATATGAGTCTGCACTGAATCAATATAGTACGACCCAGAGTGAGTCAGATTTACAAAAAATGATGCAAGCACAAGATGCAATGGATGCGAATCAAGCATGGGATTACAGTGCAGAAATCAAGACGATACTTTCTAAATTAGGTATTCATGATACGACAAAAGAAGTAAGTGAACTTTCAGGTGGTCAACAAAAAAGAGTGGGTCTTGCGAAGACACTTATTGAACAACCTGATTTATTACTTCTAGATGAGCCTACTAACCACTTAGATTTTGAATCTATCAATTGGTTAATCAATTATGTGAAACAATATCCACACACGGTGTTATTTGTCACACATGATCGTTATTTCTTAAACGAAGTATCCTCACGAATCATCGAATTAGACCGTGGGAAATTACGCACTTATGCTGGTAATTATGAAGCTTATATAGCACAACGTGCAGAAAATGAAATTATCGAACAAAAACAACAATCGAAACAACAATCTTTATATAAAAAAGAACTTGCTTGGATGCGTGCGGGTGTAAAAGCACGAACTACAAAACAACAAGCACGTAAAAATAGATTTAACGATTTAGAACAAGACGTCAAAAATCAGCATCAACAAGATAAAGCATCTTTAAATCTTGCTTATTCAAGATTGGGGAAACAAGTCTTTGAATTCGATGCTCTGACTAAGCGCATAAATGATAAGACATTGTTCGAAGACATCACTCAAATAATTCAAAGTGGTCAGCAAATTGGTATTGTTGGGCCTAATGGTGCTGGTAAAACAACATTGTTAAATATATTGAGTGGCGAAGATCAAGCCTTCGAAGGTAATCTGAAAATTGGGCAGACCGTAAAAGTTGCTTACTTTAAACAAAGTGAAGAGCGATTAGATCGTGATGTAAGAATGATTGATTATTTAAGAGAAGAAAGTGAAGTAGCTAAAGAAAAAGATGGTACTTCAGTTTCAATTACACAACTACTCGAACGCTTCTTATTCCCAAGTTCCACACATGGTAAAAAAATATATAAATTATCAGGTGGCGAACAAAAAAGACTATATCTGTTGAGATTATTAGTCCATCAGCCGAATGTCTTGCTATTAGATGAGCCAACAAACGACTTAGATACTGAAACGCTCACAATATTAGAAGATTATATTGAAACATTTGGCGGCGCTGTAATCACAGTAAGTCATGATAGATATTTCTTGAATAAAGTAGCCCAAGAATATTGGTATATTCACGATGGTACAATGGAACGTATTATAGGGACATTTGAAGATTATGAAGCATATAAAAAAGAACAAGATAAAGCCCAAGCACAGCAAAAGCAACAGAAACAACAAACACATGTAAAACAAAATACGAATAAGAAAAAAGGGCTATCTTTTAAAGAAAAGCAAGAATATGAAACAATTATTGAACGTATTGAAACTACTGAGCAAAGATTAGAAAGCATCGATGAAGAAATGATTGCAGCAAGTTCAGATTATGCTAAAATCAAAGAATTAACTGAAGAACAACGTCGTCTTAACCAGACGTACGAAGATGATATGGCAAGATGGAGTGAACTAGAAGAACTAAAAGAACAATGAGGGATTGTTAACATGGAATCAACATTATCGCATTATTTTGGCTACGATACATTTCGTCCGGGTCAAAAAGAAATTATAACAAAAGTAATGAATCATCAAAATGCGCTAGGTGTATTACCTACTGGCGGGGGAAAATCAATTTGTTATCAAGTTCCGGGATTAATGTTGGGCGGTACGACAATCGTTATCAGTCCATTAATTTCGCTAATGAAAGATCAAGTTGATCAATTAAAGGCCATGGGTATACGCGCGGCGTACTTAAACAGTAGTTTAACTCAGAAACAACAAAAAGAAATAGAGGCACAACTTAGAAAAGGTGAAATCCAATTTCTATATGTGGCGCCTGAACGTTTCGATAATGCTTATTTTGTTCAAATGGTGCAACAATTAAATATACCGTTAGTTGCTTTTGATGAAGCACACTGTATTTCTAAATGGGGTCACGATTTTAGACCGAGTTATCGAGATGTGATTCATAAGGTATTTGCATTACCACAAGATTTTACAATTGTAGCACTTACTGCAACTGCGACAATTGAAGTTCAAAAAGACATTATGGATCGCTTGAATATTAATAAAAATGACGAGATTAAAACAAGTACAAAACGTCGAAATCTAGTCTTTCAAGTCAATCCTACATATCAACGACAAAAATTTGTGTTGGAATATGTTAAAAAATATCAAAAAGAATCCGGCATTATTTATTGTTCAACACGAAAACAAGTTGAAGAATTACAAGAAGCGTTAGCGATTAATGATATTAAGAGTACAACCTATCATGGTGGACTATCGAACAAAGAGCGTGAAGCTGCCCAAAATGATTTTGTTTATGATCGTGTACGCGTAGTTGTAGCTACGAATGCTTTTGGTATGGGTATCGACAAATCCAATGTAAGATTTGTTATTCATTATAATATGCCTGGCGATTTAGAATCATACTATCAAGAAGCAGGTCGTGCAGGTCGTGATGGCTTAAATAGTGATTGTATTTTATTATTTAGTGAACGTGACATCGGCTTACATCAGTATTTTATATCTTCATCGAAAGCAGATGATGATTATAAAGATAAGATGGGCGAAAAATTAAATAAAATGATACTTTATACAAAAACTAAAAAGTGTTTAGAAGCAACACTTGTACATTATTTTGAGCCGAATGAAAAGCTTGAAGAATGTGAACAGTGTAGTAATTGCGTAAGAGAAAATAAAACGTACGATATGACAAATGAAGCAAAAATGATTGTGAGTTGTATTGCACGTATGAAACAGAAAGAAAGCTATAGCGTCATTATACAAGTATTAAGAGGCGAAGAATCTGATTATATTCGCTACTGTGATTATAATGAATTGTCGACACATGGTATTATGAAAAACTACACTACATCAGATTTAAGTCATCTTATTGATGAATTGAGATTTAAAGGCTTTTTAAATGAGTATGATGAAATATTAACTTGTGATAACTCTGTGAAAAGTTTATTGAGTGATCAAGTCACTATATTTACGACGCCATTTAAACGTAAAACTACAGAAAAAGTTAATATCAATACCGTTGAAGGTGTGGATCGTGCACTATTTGATGAACTTATAGCTGTACGTAAGCAGCTAAGTGAGGACTTGAGTATTCCGCCAGTAAGTATCTTCTCTGATTTTACACTAGAAGAATTTGCTAAAAGAAAGCCAGAATCAAAACAAGATATGATTTTAATTGATGGCGTAGGTAGTTACAAATTAAAACATTACTGTCCAATGTTCTTAGAAACCATTCAATCTTATAAAGCAAAAATATAATCAAGTTAGTTGTTGTAGTGCCACATAGCTTTCTGTTTTTAATAAATATAACCATAACCGCGAAGTTAAATTTCAAATTTTAATATACTATGTAACAAAAAATCATAGGTATATTTTTGATTTGAGTTAACTTCGCTTTTTTGTAAAAACAAGTTATTAATGAAGTAAAACAAAAACTTTGATAATTGCTTGATAAATACATGAATTATATGAAAATAGGGAATAGTTGTAGTAAATGTGAATTTAATCTAATTTTTTAAAATAGAGGACAGTAAAGTGAAGGTGACAAAGTGATAGAATTTAAAAATGTAGTGAAAAAATATGGAGATAAAACTGCAGTCGATGACATCAGTTTTAATATAAAAAAAGGCGAATTTTTTGTGTTAATTGGTCCTTCAGGTTGTGGAAAAACAACGACCTTAAAAATGGTCAATCGCTTAATTTCGTTATCTGAAGGATATATTTATTTTAATGATAAACCAATTAGTGATTATTCTATTTATGAAATGCGTTGGGATATTGGCTATGTACTGCAACAAATCGCACTTTTCCCTCACATGACAATCAAAGAGAATATCGCTCAAGTGCCACAAATGAAAAAGTGGAAAGAAAAAGATATTAATCAACGCGTGGATGAATTATTGAATATGGTGGGTTTAGAACCTGAATTATATAAAAATCGTAAACCAGATGAGTTGTCAGGAGGTCAGCAGCAACGTGTAGGCGTGGTTCGTGCATTGGCCGCCGATCCGCCAGTGATATTAATGGATGAGCCATACAGTGCGCTAGACCCGATTAGCCGTGAAAAGTTACAAGATGATTTAATTGAATTACAACAAAAAATTAAAAAAACGATTATTTTCGTAACACATGATATTCAAGAAGCAATGAAACTGGGCGACCGTATATGTTTATTAAATGAGGGTCGAGTTGAACAAATTGATACACCAGAAGGGTTTATTAAAAATCCTAAAAATGACTTTGTGAAGCAGTTTATGGGAGATAAAGTAAAACGTACGGTTAATGATATGAAATTATCTGAACTGGTTAGCAATTTACCAAACAATAAATCAGAAATGACTCATGAAAGTTATCCTGTTGTACAAAGTGATTATTTTGTACGCGATATTTATGAGCATTTAATTGACCATGAAGCAATTATTGTCGATGACGAAGCAGCTTCTACACAACATGTGCTAAAACGAGAAGATATATTTAAAGTTTTGTCAGAAGGCAAAGGAGGTCATAATGGATGAATGAATTCATTAACACTCTTGTAGAGCGCAAAGGTCAATTATTAACAACTATTTTTGAACATATGCAAATATCATTTATTGCTTTATTAATAGCGACTCTGATTGGTGTTCCCTTAGGCATTCTGCTTACAAAAACGCGTAAACTTTCTGAAGTCGTGATGAATATTGCAGCTATACTACAAACGATACCATCACTTGCTTTACTCGGTTTGATGATACCGCTATTTGGTATAGGTAAAGTGCCAGCCGTGATTGCTTTAGTCGTTTATGCTCTACTACCTATTTTGAGAAATACATACACGGGTATTAACGAAGTTGATACTTCGTTAATAGAAGCAGCAAAAGGTATAGGTATGAAACCAGGACGCCGTTTGAGTAAAGTAGAATTGCCAATTGCGATGCCGGTAATTATGGCGGGTATTCGCACAGCTATGGTATTAATCATTGGTACGGCAACATTAGCAGCTTTAATTGGTGCAGGTGGTTTAGGTGACCTTATATTATTAGGTATCGATAGAAATGATACGTCATTAATACTTATCGGTGCCATTCCAGCGGCCTTGCTCGCAATCTTATTTGATTTAGCCTTACGCTTTATGCAAAAAATGTCATACAAAAAATTACTGATTGCATTAGGTGCTATCGTATTAATCTTATTATTGTTTATAGTTGGTCCGTTGTTAGCGCAAAAAGGAGATAAAGTGACTTTAGCAGGTAAGCTTGGTTCAGAGCCTTCAGTGATTACCAATATGTATAAAATTTTAATTGAAGAAGAAACAGATCATACTGTTGAAGTTGAAGACGGATTGGGTAAAACAGCTTTCTTATTTAACGCCTTAAAATCAGATGATATAGATGGTTATCTTGAGTTTACAGGGACAGTGCTCGGTGAATTAACGAAAGAAGATCTACAGTCTAAGAAAGAAGACGAAGTATACGAACAAGCTAAATCGAGTTTAGAAAGTAAATATGATATGACGATGTTAAAACCAATGGAATACAATAATACGTATGCCTTAGCAGTGAAAAAAGACTTTGCAGAAGAGCATGATATTAAAACAATTGGTGATTTAAATAAAGTCAGTAGTAAAATCAAGCCTGGCTTTACATTAGAATTTAATGATCGTGAAGATGGCTATCCAGCTGTGAAAAAAGCATATGACCTTGATTTAGGAGACGTCAAAACGATGGAACCAAAATTACGTTATCAAGCAATTGAAAGTGGCGATATCAATTTAATAGATGCATATTCAACAGATGCTGAATTAAAACAATATGATATGGTCGTTCTAGAGGATGATAAAGATGTCTTTCCACCATATCAAGGTGCGCCTATGTTTAAAGAATCTTATTTAGAAGAACATCCTGAAATTAAAGCACCGCTAAATAAATTAGCAGGTAAAATTTCAGATGAAGAAATGCAACAAATGAACTACGATGTGACTGTGAAAAAAGAAGACCCATATGAAGTTGCAAAAGCATATCTAGAAAAGCATAATTTAATAGATTAAACATTAACTCTTTTATTACGGGTTCGGATGATGAGCGATAGGAATAACACGCTTAATTTATCTGAACTCGTTTTTTTACTGATTACAAATCAAACTGTTTGAGGAGGACACATTGATTTTAAACTATTATTGGGTTTATAATAGTTATTAAGTTTTGAAATTTCTGTAAATTTAAGGAGGCCCGAAGCAACAATGAAAAAGCAAATTGAACAATTATCAGCATATGAACCAGGTTTATCGCCTAGAGCATTGAAAGAAAGTTACGGGATTGAAGGTGAATTATATAAATTAGCTTCAAATGAAAATTTATATGGTCCGTCACCAAAAGTTAACGAGGCGATTCAAGCACATTTAGATGAATTGCAATTTTATCCTGAGACCGGTTCTCCATTAATCAAAGAAGCAATCAGTAAGCACTTAAATGTTGATGCATCACGCATATTATTTGGGGCAGGCCTAGACGAAGTCATTTTAATGATTTCACGTGCGGTACTCACTCCTGGAGATAAAATAGTAACAAGTGAAATGACGTTTGGACAGTATTATCATAATGCAACCGTAGAAGCTGCAAATGTAGCACAAGTGCCTATGCAAAATGGATGTTTTGATTTAGAAGGTATATTAGCAGAGATTGACGATGATACGAAACTCGTATGGTTATGTAATCCAAATAATCCAACAGGCACTTATTTTACGCATGAAGAGTTACAACATTTCTTAACACGTGTACCAAGTCATGTTCCAGTAATTATAGATGAAGCCTATGTAGAATTTGTAACTGCGGAGGATTTCCCTGATACATTAGCCTTACAAGAGCAATTTACAAATGCATTTTTATTACGCACATTCTCTAAAGCATATGGCTTAGCAGGCATGCGTATTGGTTATGTCGTTGCAGCTAAAGAAGCAATCGAAAAATGGAATATTATACGTCCACCATTTAATGTAGGACGCTTATCTGAGTATGCAGCGTTGGCAGCATTAGAAGATCAAAAATACTTAGCATCTATTCGCGAACATAACGCACAAGAGAGAGCAAAATTCTTTGAATTAGCTGTAAGTGATAGATTTTATCCAAGCCAAACAAACTTTGTCTATATCAATACAGACAAACCGCATGATTTATATGAAGCATTTTTAAATGTTGGTTGCATTACAAGAGAATTTCCTAAAGGGGTTCGAGTGACAATCGGTTTTCCAGAACAAAATGATAAAATGATCGAAGTACTTAAAAGCTTTGAATTTTAATTATAATCAATGATGATGACGTTCAACGAGACTAAAATGTGTATGTAAAGATAAATATAATAAACCAATTCATTTAAGATGATGAGAAGTGTTATGTGAATAGCATTTAACATGGTTTAAATTATATTTATAAGTACAATTTTGGTTTAGTTGAACGTTATTTGCTATACTTAGAAGTGAAAAAAGGAGTTATATGTAGTCACTTTTTACATAGTGTTTAGGCTATATATAATAAAGATTGAAGCTATTGAAAAGGGAGTAGAGTAGTAAATGACGAGAAAATCGATTGCTATTGATATGGATGAGGTACTTGCTGATACAGTAGGTGCATTACTTGATGACGTGAATAAACGCACGGATTTAGGGATTACATATGAGATGTTAGACGGGATAAAATTGAGACATGCAATGCCTGAGCATGATGGCTTACTAACAGAAATTTTAAGGGAACCTGGCTTTTTCAGAAGATTACAAGTTATGGATGATGCACAAGATGTCGTTAAAAAACTAACTGAGCATTATGATGTATATATCGCAACTGCAGCAATGGATGTACCGACTTCATTCCATGATAAGTATGATTGGTTAAGACACTTTTTCCCATTTTTAGACCCTCAGCATTTTGTATTTTGTGGTCGAAAAGATATTGTTAAAGCGGATTATTTAATCGACGATAATCCTAGACAGTTGAGCATCTTTACTGGTACACCGATTATGTATACTGCAACGCACAATATCAATGATGACAGATTTGATCGTGTGAATAATTGGAAAGATGTTGAGAATTATTTCCTAGGAGATAGTGAGTACAACATTTAACCATTTAAGTGTTTGAGATATGCGTTTTAGATACAAATATATAACAACATAAAAATGGTGTTTTCTAATTTATTTCACGTAGAAAACACCATTTTTTAGTTAATTGAGAAGCCTATATCTCAGCCTCTTTGCTAGTTAAAATATAACGACTTTTGAAACTAAGTGGTTGTTTGTAATTTAAAACATCGTGTTAAAGCTTAATTATTCTGATTCAGTATCGGTCACTTGTTTATGTTCTGGAAGTGTTAGTATTTGAATAGCATCAGGCACAACTTCGATTTGAAGCGGTGTTTTTAAGTCAACTTCACCATCAATGTCAACTTTCATCTGTGGGTCAGTAGCGATGGTGATTTTCTTCGCTAATACATGTTTAATACCATCCGTCATATTATTCCAATTCATACTGTCACGTTGCTTAAATATATCGTTTAAGACACTGGTTCTTTCTTCTGTGAAGATAAATGTATTTAAATAACCATCATTGGGAGATAAATCGGTTAAAGGTATACGACTGCCACCTATGAACGGGCCATTCGCTACTACAAGCATTGTGGTATTACCTTCAATTTCATTTTCATCGACAGTTATTTTATAGTCAAAGTGTTCTGGATTAAGTAATGTTTTCACTGTAGAACCAACGTAACTTAGTTTACCAAAGACATCTTTGTTACCGTTTTGTACATTCTCTGCGTTTTGTACAATCAGCCCCATGCCTACAAAGTTTAAAGCATATTCATCATTTACTTTCATAACATCATAAGATCTTAGTTCTGCTTCTTTAAGTTGTTCACTTGCTACTTTATGACGTGGGTGTAAATTTAATGTTTTTACAAAATCATTAAATGTCCCGCCAGGTATAATACCGATTGGGATATCAAGCTGACTTTGCATCATGCCATTAACGAGTTCATTTACCGTGCCGTCTCCACCTAAAATAAAGATAATATCTACATCATCACTATAACTTTGTTCTTTTATTTTTTTACAATAACTAATTATGTCTCCTTCATTTTCACTTAATTGGATAGAGAGATGTTTACAAAATGTTGTCAGTGATGATGCTACATCTCCGAGCCCGTTATATATATCTTTTATACCTGAGTGTTCATGGTAAAATAATACGCCGTGTTTAAATTTTGATTGTGTCAATTTATTCACCATATTTCTTAGAATTTTGATTTACCTATTAAGTTTACCCGATTTTCAATAAAAATAAATAAAAAAGAGCGGAGAATACGAAATCAAAACTTGAAATTTGATTTCGTATTCCCGCTCTCATAGGGCTGACTAAATATCAGGCAGCTACTGTGCAAACTTAAATCATCAAATTATTATTTAACCCCGCGCATACCTTTGACGATTTTTGGTACAAAGGCAAGGATGATTAGGCTGACTACAATCGCAATTACTCCTAGGAATAGGAAATAATTTTTATAGCCAAGTGGTTCGATAAGTTTTACTAAAGTACCGTTAATGGCTTGAGCACAGGCGTTTGTTAGTAACCATAAGCTCATCATTTGTGTGTTAAAGGCTTTAGGTGCAAGTTTTACTGCTGCACTATTACCAGTAGGTGATAAACATAATTCACCAATAACGCAAATAACATATGACAAGATAATCCAGTTTACACTTATCATTGCACCACCGGATGAAATGCCAATTAAGCCAATCATTATGTAAGAAGCCCCAGCTAAAAATGCACCTAAGACAAATTTCGTAGCTAAACTTGGCTGACGTCTTGCCATTTTAGCCCATATAATTGAAAGTACTGGCGCAAGTAATACGATGAATAGAGGATTAATAGATTGGAACCAGGTTGGTCCAAAATCTGTTGTCCATCCAAATATATTTAAGGACATATCACTACTTTCAAGCGCGAAAATGTTAAGCACATTTGCACCTTGTTCTTGAATTGACCAGAAAACCACACCTAAAATAAATAGGGGAATGAAGGAAATGACACGTGAACGTTCATCAGATGTAACTTCTTTACTGCGAATCATAATAGTAAAGTAAATGATAGGTAACGCGACCCCAAGTATCAATACAGTGGTACTTACAATGTTAAATGAAAGTGTTCCAGTTAATCCAGTGATGATTAATACCGCTGCAATAACTATAGCTGAAGCTGCGAATATTAAACCGTATTTCTTTTTCTCACTTTGATTTAAAGGATTCGTAGGTTTCGTTCCTACATCGCCAATGTTTTTCTTATTGAAGATCATATACCAAACTAAACCTAGTGCCATACCCACTGCTGCAATTAAAAAGCCAGCATGGAAATCGCCTGATTTAACGAATTGATCTAATATTAATGGTGAAAGTAGCCCACCTAAATTTACAGACATATAGAAAATAACAAATCCAGCATCCATACGTGTATCGTTCTCAGGATATAGTCTACCTACAATATTAGAAATACTTGGTTTCATTAATCCTGAACCCACGATAATAAAGAACATGGAGATGAATAAACCGACGATATCTAGCGGTAAACTTAAAAATATATGTCCAATGATGATCAATACGCCACCGTAAAATGTGGCTGAACGCGTACCAGTGATTCTATCAGATATCCAACCACCAAGTACTGAAGTCATATAGATTAGAGCACCATAAACAGCCATGACTGATTGTGCAGTACCCTTGTCCATACCGAGGCCACCATCTTTGATCGCGAAATACATATAAAAGATAAGTAACGCGCGCATCCCGTAATAACTAAATCTCTCCCAAAATTCAACGAAAAATAAAACCCCTAGACCTTTAGGGTGACCAAAGAATCCTTTTTGTGGAATGGATTGGATGGCTTGGTCTTGGGTTTTGTCCTGATTTTGCATAAAAATTCCCGTCCTTTCTTGCTCCCAATAAAAAAATGTATAAAATTGATTTTACTCCTAATAAAACTAAATTTCAATAATATTCTCACAATAACAATATTCGGAAAATTCTGTTAATATTTTAAAGTTATTTTATTTGATTTTAATTTTAAAGCATTAACATTTAGTAAAATTAGTCTTTGTTGATAATGTACACAAAAAAGTAGTGGCACAATGAAGTGACACTACTTTTTTAAATCGTATTTAGTTTTGATTGTTTAGTAAACGCCTTTCATAGCACGTCTTACTTTTGGTGAAATCATAAGTAATAGAATACCAATGATTACAGCGATAAGACCTGAGTACATAAAGTAGTCACTTTGATTCATCTTTGTATAGACAACAACAAGTTGAGCGTTAAGCCCTTGTGCAGTTGCATTACTTAGCATCCATAGGCTCATCATACGTGCAGTGAACGTTAGTGGTGCTAATTTAGTAGTTGTAGATAAACCTACTGGTGAGATACAAAGTTCACCAATCGTAATCAATAAGAAACTTAGTACAAGCCATAATGGATTGATTAACGCGTTGCCTGTAGCTAATGGAATAATCATAATTAAATAGGAGAAGCCCGCGATAATCGTGCCGATAGCAAATTTATGTACGGTAGGCGGGTTGTACTTTCCTAATTTCATCCAAAGTGTTGCGAAAATTGGCGCCAAGAGCACAATAAAAATTGGATTTAATGACTGCGCCCATGCTGCAGGTATTGAAAAATCAATTAAACCATTTGTTAATTCTGACATTTCTAATTGTGTTTTTTTATCTGCAAATGTTGCAAGTATCGTTGAACCTTGTTCTTGAATCATCCAGAAAGCCACGGAAGTGATATATAAAGGTACATAACTATAAACACGTGAACGTTCATCTTTTGTTATATTCTTACTTAATATCATATTAAGGAATATGTATACCGGTAATACAATACCTAACAGTGTAATTAAGAAACTAAAGTTACCTAATGTTAAGGCATTATTTAAATGTAGAATCCATAAATATATTAAGAATAAAACGATAACGCCAACAGTAATAAGTACGAATTTTTTGATTTCTGGTCTTGTTAACGGTATTGGCACATTGCGACCAGCTAACCCTAAATTCTTTTTACGTTTGAGTGCAAAAACGATTAGACCAAAAAACATTCCAATTGCTGCTGCTAAAAAACCAGCGTGGAAACCAATTCTAGTTTGCAATTGCCCAGTAATTAAAGGTGAAAGCAAAGCCCCTAAATTAATCCCCATGTAAAATAACGTAAATGCTGCATCACGTCTTGGATCATTGCGTTCGTATAATTCACCAACGGTAGTAGAGATATTTGGTTTTAATAACCCTGTACCTGCGATAATTAGTAGTAAAGCTATCATTGCTGCTGTTAAATTACCCGGAATGGATAATAGGATATGTCCAAACATGATGAGGAACCCACCATAGAAGACGGCATCTTGCGTTCCAGTAATCCGATCTGCAATCCACCCTCCGATAAGACCAGACATATAAATTAAAGTTCCGTAAATAGCAACAATTTGCATAGCGACTGCTTGGCTAAGCCCGAAGCCACCGTCAGCAACACTATAATATAGATAGAAAATTAATATGGCTTTCATACCATAGTAACTGAATCTCTCCCAAAACTCAGTCAAGAATAGTGTGCTTAGTCCTTTTGGATGTCCGAAGAAACCTTTGTTTGGAATGCTTTTCATGATTTCTTCGTGACTATGATTAACTTTTTTCATAATTTCCCTCCCCTTAAATGGTTGGATTTATTCTATACTGTTTTCATAAAAAAAACAAGTGTGTCCCTGAATTATTCAAATGTAAGTAAATTTTACACTATACATTTAAAAATTATGAAAATAGGGTGAGAATATCATATTAAAGTTTAGTAATTTATCCCCGTGAAAGCATACAAAAAACCATCGGCTAAATCATGTGACTTAGTCGATGGTTTAATGATGGTAGACATATATTAATATCCCAAAATTTCAATCATTGTAGGTGAGGCGTAGATAAAAAATAGTAATTTATTATCTATTATCTATTTTTTCTGGATAAAGGTCATGATTCATTAAACGATGTTCTGCCATTTTTTCATACTTAGAATCAGGACGGCCATAGTTTGTATATGGATCTATTGAAATACCACCACGCGGCGTGAATTTGCCCCAAACTTCAATATAATGTGGATCCATTAAATCAATTAGATCATTCATTATAATGTTCATACAGTCTTCGTGGAAGTCACCATGGTTTCTAAAACTAAATAAATAAAGCTTTAACGATTTAGATTCTACCATTTTAATATTAGGAATATAAGAAACATAAATCGTTGCGAAATCAGGTTGGCCTGTAATAGGGCATAATGATGTGAATTCTGGACAATTGAATTTCACAAAATAATCGCGTCCAGGGTGTTTGTTATCAAATGATTCTAAAACATCAGGTCTATAATCAAAATCATATTTATTGTTTTGATTACCTAATAATGTAATATCTTCTAATTCTTCTTTATTGCGTCCTTCAGTCATTGCATATCGCTCCTTTAGCGTTTAGGTTTTTGTTCTTCCTTTTGAATTGTAAGTGGTTGTCGACGTGCTTTTTCAAACATATAGTAACTGGCACCTATAATAATAATATAGCCTAAGATAGCGAATGAATCTGGTGTTTCGCCGAATAATATAAAACCAAATACTGCGGTAAATATAATAGATGCATACGTGAATATTGAAATATCTTTAGCTGGTGCGTAACTATAAGCCAGTGTTATACCAATTTGTCCTGCAGCAGCTGCTAATCCCGCACCGATTAAATAAACAACTTGCATCGTAGACATGGGTTCAAATGTAAACACAGTAAAAGGTATCAATACTATAATGGAAAAGAATGAAAAATAAAATACAATAGTATAAGGTGCTTCACGTGTACTCAATGCTCTGACACACGTATAAGCACTTGCTGCAAAAATACCAGAGAATAACCCGCCCAATGCAGGAATCATAGTGGAGGAGAATTCTGGTTTAACAACAAACAACATACCAAAAATAGCTACAATCATAGCTACAAATTGATAATTACGTACTTTCTCATTTAAGAAGATAATACTTAGTAGTATCGTCCAAAATGGATTGAGCTTCATTAATGTATCTGCATCACTTAAAAGCATGTGATCGATAGCGTAGATATTAAGTAACACACCAATCAATCCCAACGTTGAACGAGAAATCAATAAAGGTTGACTACTTAATTTGCCAAATAAGGGCTGTTTATACTTTAAAATAAAATATAATGGTATAAACATTGCTACTAAATTTCGAGCGAGAGACTTTTGAAATACAGGCAAGTCACCGGCTAATCGGAAGAAGACAGTCATAAAACTAAAGCCAACTGCTGAAACTAAGATAGCAATGATACCTTTAACTTTAGGATTCACATGTATCGCCTCAATTTTTAATTTTTAACGTATTCATATTAGCATATATGCTCTGAAGATGTATATATGGTTGAAAATCGAAGAGAAATATATTAAGATATAAATACGAACAAACGTTCTATTATTTAGAGTGAATCTTTTACTTATAAGAATAGAATATATGATAGTGACACATTGTGTTTCACACAATGTATAAAATGATTTTGTGTAAAAGACGACACATCAAGCATTGCAAGATTTTTATGAAAAGCAAATAATAAAACCTTAAAATCACAAAAAAATATTTTTTGATTCATGAATATCACTTTAAGGTTGAATTGGTGCCATTTCTATTGATTATTCAACATTTTGTCGTAAATAAAAGCCTTTTAATAATCTTCTGAGTTATGTATAATGAAACACATAATATAGTATTGATGACCAGGACGAAACACAATATATAGTGTTTTATTACGTGGTCAATTTATTTATAATAAATCAAAATTTATGTAAAATCACACTGTTTTAGGCTCTTAAACATGACAAATCAAGCATTAATACTTAATTATTGAGTTTTTACATAACTACATATAGATATAGAAATTACTATATATTGTGGTTAGTTCGAGAAACTAAGTTATTTTGATTTTTCAAAGTGTCTTTAAGCATTTAAATATAATACATGATTTTATCATAATAAGATAAATATATTTTAGAAAGTAGGTGATCCGATGAAGGTTGTATATTTTTCATTTTCTGGCAATGTGCGTAGATTCATAAAGCGAACTGAACTTACCAACGTAATGGAAATCACACAAAATAATTGTTCTGAAAGAATGGATGAGCCTTTCATATTGGTCACTGGAACAATAGGGTTTGGCGAAGTACCGCCACCTGTTCAGTCATTTTTAGATATTAATCACGACTTATTACAAGCTGTTGCAGCTAGCGGAAACCGAAACTGGGGACAAAATTTTGCAAAAGCTGGACGATCTATTTCGGAACGGTATCAAGTTCCATTATTAATGAAGTTTGAATTACATGGCACAACGAACGATATAAGCGAATTTAAAGATAAGGTGGGGCATTTCAATGAAGATTATGGACGAGAAGAAATACAATCATATTGAATTAAATAACGAAGTTACCAAGCGCAAAGAAAATGGTTTTTTTGATTTAGAAAAAGATCAAGAGGCATTAGCAGTCTATCTAGAAGAGATACAGGATAAGACAATTTATTTTGATACTGAACTTGAACGTCTTCACTATCTCGTTGATAATGATTTCTATTTTGATGTATTTGCTAAATATTCAGTGGCAGAATTAGAAGAAATCACTGATTATGCTAAAAGCATTCCATTCAATTTTGCGAGCTACATGTCTGCAAGTAAGTTTTATAAAGATTATGCATTGAAAACGAATGATAAAAGTCAATATTTAGAAGACTACAAGCAACACGTTGCAATTGTTGCATTATATTTAGCAAATGGACATAAAGCTACAGCTAAACAGTTTATTTCTGCAATGGTTGAACAACGTTATCAACCTGCAACACCAACATTCTTAAACGCTGGACGCGCACGCCGCGGAGAACTTGTATCTTGTTTCTTACTTGAGGCAGATGACAGTTTAAATTCTATCAACTTCATTGATTCCACAGCGAAACAATTAAGTAAAATTGGTGGCGGTGTTGCGATTAACTTGTCTAAATTACGTGCGCGTGGTGAAGCAATCAAAGGTATTAAAGGTGTAGCAAAAGGTGTACTACCTGTTGCAAAATCACTTGAAGGTGGCTTTAGTTACGCAGATCAACTAGGACAACGCCCAGGTGCTGGCGCAGTATATTTAAATATCTTCCACTATGATGTTGAAGAGTTTTTAGATACGAAAAAAGTAAACGCTGATGAAGATTTACGTTTATCTACAATATCAACAGGTTTAATCGTGCCGTCTAAATTCTTTGATTTAGCAAAAGAAGGTAAAGATTTCCATATGTTTGCACCACATACTATTTATAAAGAGTATGGTGTGACTTTAGATGATATTGATCTTGATGCATATTATGATGAACTTGTCGCAAATCCAAATATTGATAAAAAGACAAAAGATGCACGTGACATGTTAAACACAATTGCTCAGACACAATTACAATCTGGTTATCCTTATTTAATGTTTAAAGATAATGCTAATAAAGTTCATGCAAACTCAAACATTGGCCAAATTAAAATGAGTAACTTATGTACTGAAATTTTCCAATTACAAGAAACTTCAATTATTAACGATTATGGCACAGAAGATGAAATTAACCGTGACATCTCTTGTAACTTAGGTTCGTTAAATATCGTTAACGTGATGGAATCAGGTAAATTCAAGGATTCAGTACACACGGGTATGGATGCATTGACTGTAGTAAGTGATGAAGCAGACATTCAAAATGCACCAGGTGTAAGAAAAGCAAATAGTGAGTTACATTCAGTTGGTTTAGGTGTAATGAACTTACATGGTTATTTAGCGAAAAATAAAATTGGCTATGAGTCTGAAGAAGCAAAAGACTTTGCTAATATTTTCTTTATGATGATGAACTATTATTCCATTGAACGCTCAATGGAAATTGCTAAAGAAAGACAAGAAACTTATAAAGACTTTGATAAATCAGATTATGCCAATGGTAAATATTTTGAATTCTATACTTCACAAACATTCGAAGCGAAATTTGAAAAAGTACGCAAATTATTTGATGGTTTAGAGATACCATCTCCAGAAGATTGGAAAGCATTGCAAAAAGAAGTTGAAGCAAATGGTTTATTCCATGCATATCGTTTAGCAATTGCGCCAACACAAAGTATTTCTTATGTACAAAATGCGACAAGCTCTGTTATGCCAATCGTCGATCAAATTGAACGTCGTACTTATGGTAATGCTGAAACATTTTATCCTATGCCTTTCTTATCACCAGAAACAATGTGGTACTATAAATCAGCATTTAATACAGATCAAATGAAATTAATCGATTTAATCTCAACGATTCAAACACATGTGGACCAAGGTATTTCTACCATTCTTTATGTTAATTCAGAAATATCTACGCGTGAACTGTCTCGACTATATGTTTATGCACATCACAAAGGATTAAAATCGTTATATTATACTAGAAATAAACTGTTAAGCGTTGAAGAATGTACAAGTTGTTCGATATAGAATTTTAAGTAACAGATAAGCAATGTGGTTTTTTACAAGCAGCCTAGTCTTTTATATAGATTAGGCTGTAAATCACTGCTTAATTAAATTTTTACTGGATAGGGGAATTTATCTAAATGAAAGCAGTCAATTGGAATACGCAAGAAGACATGACAAATATGTTTTGGCGACAAAATATTTCACAAATGTGGGTAGAAACAGAGTTTAAAGTATCAAAAGATATTGCAAGTTGGAAGACTTTATCTGACGCAGAAAAGAACGCCTTCAAAAAAGCTTTAGCAGGTTTAACAGGATTGGATACACATCAAGCAGATGACGGTATGCCACTTATCATGTTACACACAACGGATTTACGTAAAAAAGCGGTCTATTCATTTATGGGTATGATGGAACAAGTCCATGCTAAAAGTTATTCACATATCTTTACAACGTTACTACCTTCCAGTGAAACGAACTATTTATTAGATAAATGGGTTTTAGAAGAACCACATTTAAAATACAAATCAGATAAAATTGTAAATAACTATCACAAACTTTGGGGTAAAGATGCATCTGTATATGATCAATATATGGCACGTGTATCAAGTGTATTTTTAGAAACATTCTTATTCTATTCTGGTTTCTATTATCCACTTTACCTTGCAGGACAAGGAAGAATGACAACATCGGGTGAGATTATACGTAAAATCTTATTAGATGAATCTATCCACGGTGTATTTACAGGTATGGATGCACAAAGTATGCGTAATGAACTGTCAGAAAGTGAAAAACAACAAGCAGATCAAGACATGTATAAGTTGTTAGATGACTTGTATAAAAACGAAGTAGCGTACACACATTCACTATACGATGAAGTAGGGATAGCAGAAGATGTACTAAATTATGTTAGATATAATGGTAATAAAGCATTAGCTAACTTAGGCTTTGATTCATACTTTGAAGAAAAAGAATTTAACCCAATTATTGAAAATGCGTTAGATACTTCAACGAAAAACCATGACTTTTTCTCAGTTAAAGGTGACGGTTATACGTTAGCGTTGAATGTTGAAGCATTAAAAGATGAAGACTTTGTATTTGAAGATTAAAATAAAATTGTTGCAGTTATGTAATTTGATTAAGTCTGTTTAAGACTGCCCCGATAACATGACGCTACAAGAAAATACTAGGAACAATGCTTCCTATTTTAAGAGCTGCTAGATTTTCCGAAGGGAGAATTTGGTGGCTTTTTATTTGGTAAAAATAATTTGAAAGGTCATTTTTTACATAATTTACGAATACTTTTACTAAAATGGCCTATTGCTATTGAATTTACCGCCAAAAATGTTAAAATTTTAATATAACTATTGATAATGATTATCAAAACCAATAGTGTTTATGAATTCATTGTACATCGAAAGGATTAGGTTACCTCATTATGAAATTCTTACTTAATGGTATTGTCCTATTTATCATTTTATTATTATTAACTATCCTTTCTCTATTTATTGGTGTCAGTAATGTTTCAATTACAGACATATTCCACTTATCTAAAGAGCAAATAAACATAATTGTATCTAGTAGGATTCCGAGAACGGTAAGTATATTAATTTCTGGAAGCACGTTGGCACTTGCGGGATTGATTATGCAACAAATGATGCAAAATAAATTTGTTAGTCCAACAACTGCAGGAACGATGGAGTGGGCTAAGTTAGGTATTTTATTATCGCTGATACTATTTCCAGAAGCAAATATTATTATTAAATTAGTATTTGCGGTCACGCTAAGCATTGGTGGCACCTTCCTGTTTGTGAAATTAGTTCAATTTATTCGATTTACTGATGTCATTTTTATTCCACTCTTAGGGATTATGCTCGGTGGTATCGTTTCTAGTTTCGCTACATTTATTGCCTTAAGAACGAATGCGGTACAAAGTATCGGAAACTGGATGAATGGGAATTTTGCCATTATTACAAGCGGGAGATATGAAATATTATACTTAAGCATTCCTTTATTAATACTTACATATATATTTGCGAATCAATTTACGATTGCTGGGATGGGGAAAGATTTTAGTAATAATCTAGGTGTTAATTATGAAAGAATAATTAACGTCGGTTTATTTATTACTGCAACAATTACTGCATTAGTAGTTGTGACAGTTGGAACACTTCCATTTTTAGGTTTGATTGTTCCCAATATCGTTTCTATATTCAGAGGAGATCATTTAAAAAACGCATTGCCACATACAGCAATGTTAGGTGCTATTTTTGTAATGTTTTCAGATATAATCGGCAGAATTGTTGTGTATCCTTACGAAATCAATATTGGATTAACAATTGGTGTTTTTGGCACTGTTATTTTTATAATCTTGCTGATGAAAGGACGACATAACTATGCAAACTAGCCCTAAAACAAAACTATCTATTTTATTTGCAGTAACAGTGGTAGCTGCAGGTCTTTACCTTGTGATAGGTATTGATTTTGATATTTTCCAGTATCAATTTTCTAGCCGATTAAGAAAACTAATACTGATGATATTAGTCGGAGCCGCAATCGCAGCTTCAGTAGTGATATTCCAAGCGATTACAAGTAACCGGTTACTAACACCTTCAATTATGGGACTTGATTCTGTATACATGTTTGTGAAGGTTCTAATCGTGTTTGCATTTGGCGTACAGTCTGTATTTGTTACTAACTTGTATCTCAGTTTTGCTATTTCATTATTAGTAATGATTGTTTTTTCATTACTTTTATTTCAAGGTATCTTCAGAATTGGTGATGTTTCTGTTTATTTCATCCTACTCGTAGGGGTTATACTCGGGACCTTTTTCAGAAGTATTACTGGATTTTTAGAATTAATAATAAACCCAGAAGATTTCTTGGCTGTACAAAGCTCCATGTTTGCAAACTTTGACGCATCTAATACTAAATTAGTAACGCTCTGTGGTGTTATATTAGTTATTCTCATTTTGATTACGATGCGGGTTATACCATATTTAGATGTGCTTTTATTAGGAAAAGATCAAGCAATCAATTTAGGTATTTCATATAAAACGTTAACGAGATTATTGCTAATACTCGTTTCAGTGCTTGTATCTGTTTCAACAGCACTCGTTGGTCCGATTACATTTTTAGGATTATTAACTGTTAACTTAGCACATGAATTGATGAAGACATATGAACATAAATACATATTACCAGCAACTATTTTAATGAGTTGGCTAAGTCTATTCATAGCACAAGGTGTAGTAGAGAATTTATTCCAAGCAACGACGCAAGTAAGTATAATTATTGATTTAGTAGGTGGAAGTTACTTCATTTACTTATTAATAAAAAGGAGACATGCGAATTGATACGAGTACAAGGGCTTAATAAAAATATTCAAGATAAAGAAATTTTAAAAGATATTAATGTTGATATAAATAAAGGACGACTCACTTCTATGATTGGACCAAATGGAGCTGGAAAAAGTACATTGTTAGCCGCAATTACACGCCTAATGGATTTTGAAGATGGCTCTATAGAAATCGAAGGTAAATCAATTAGTGATTATAAAAGTAATGAATTAGCTAAAAGATTATCAATACTTAAACAATCTAATCATACCGAGCTCAATATTACGGTAGAGCAATTAGTCAATTTTGGACGATTTCCATACTCTAAAGGTCATCTCAAACAAGAAGATAAAGAACAAGTTGAATATGCGTTGGAATTGCTACATCTTAAAGAGATTAGAAATCGCTATATAAAAACACTATCTGGTGGGCAACGTCAACGTGCATATGTAGCCATGACAATTGCGCAAAATACAGATTATATCTTGTTAGATGAACCATTGAATAATCTTGATATGAAACATTCAGTTCAAATTATGCAAACATTACGACAACTCGCAAAAGATTTAAATAAAACTGTAATCGTTGTTATTCACGATATTAACTTCGCTTCATGTTATTCAGACGATATTATCGCGTTAAAAGACGGTGAAGTTGTCAAAGCAAGTACAAAAGATGAGGTTATTCAAACAGATACATTAAAAGCTTTATATGACATGGATGTAAGAATTGAAGAAATCCGCGGTCAACGCATTTGTGTGTATTTCGATGAGCTCACAGCAACTCAAGATTTAGAGCTCGCATACTCAATGTAATTCCATTCGTAACATTTGAAGGGAGTGATGCAACTGTAACGTGGTTATACTTTTTAAGGGCATAAAAGGAATACATCATTAGGAAAATCAGGAGGCGTAAGAAACATGAAAAAATTATCTTTATTATTAGTTGTAGGTTTAATGTTTTTATTAGTAGCATGTAGTAATGGTGGATCAGAGGATAAAAAATCATCTGATACAAAATCAGAAAGTGAAGGTTCAAATAAAACTGTAAAAGTTGAAAATAATTATAAGGCTAGTGGGGAAAAACGTGATGGCAGTGATGCTAAAACGGTTAAAGAAACAGTAGAAGTGCCTACAAACCCTGAAAAAGCAGTTGTTTTTGATTATGGTACATTAGATACATTGAAAGAATTAGGACTTGAAGATAAAGTTAAAGCACTTCCTAAAGGTGAAGGTGCTAAGTCACTACCTGATTTCTTAAGCGATTTTAAAGATGAAAAATACTTAAACACAGGAAGCCTAAAAGAAGTTAATTTCGATAAAGTTGCAGAAGCTAAACCAGATGTAATTTATATTTCTGGGCGTACAGCAAATCAAAAAAATCTAGATGAATTCAAAAAAGCAGCACCAGATGCAAAAGTTGTATATGTTGGCGCTGACGACAAAGACCAAGTGAATTCAATGAAGAAAAACACTGAAACATTAGGTAAAATTTACCAAAAAGAAGACGAAGCAAAATCACTTACTAAAAAATTAGATGATAAAATTGCTGGCATCAAAGAAAAAACAAAAGACTTAAAAGATGAAAAAGCATTATTCTTATTAGTTAACGAAGGTGAATTATCAACATACGGTGCTGGAGAACGATTCGGTGCAATGATTTTTGATACAATGGGCTTCACAGCTGCAGATGAAAATATTAAGAGTAGTAAACACGGTCAAAACGTAACGAATGAGTATATAGCAGAAAAAAATCCTAATATCATCTTTGCTATGGACCGTGGACAAGCAATTGCTGGTAAGTCAACAGCTGAACAAGCTTTAGGTAACGACGTTATCAAAAATGTAAATGCTATAAAAGAAGACAAAGTTTATGAATTAGATCCAAAACTTTGGTACTTCGCAAGTGGTTCTACAACTACATCAATTAAACAAATTGAAGAAGTAGAAAAAGCAATTGAAAAATAATATTTAAAAAGGATAATCGTGGGGGATACAATTCCTTTCAGAAAGTCGACAAAGCCATATGGCTTTGTCGACTTTTTATGTTTCATGAAGATAGTTTGGGGTGGCTTGGAACTTTAGATTAAACATTTTCTTTGTTATGCTAAAAATGAATTGGTTAAGTACGTGAAAATTCATTTTTAAAACTTGTATAATAAACTAAAGAAAAGGGTGAGTGAAGTACATGATTTTAGATAATGTAAATCCAAGTGATTTATTTCCAACTGAGAAAAAGGGGCCAAGTGTATTAGGAACAATAGAATATTCAGTTCAAGGTTCTTCAGAATTTGAAGGTGCTTTTATTGCAACAAATGAACGTATTATTTTAAATGTTGATATGAATGGGGAATTTTATTACAGAAGTATTGCTTATAAAGAAGTAGAACAAATTAGTTACGATGGTGAAAAAATTGATTTTACTTTTAATATTGGACCAATGCCAATGAAGCAAATACAAAAAGGTGATGCAGAAGCCTTTGTACAATTTGTAAAAGAACAAATAAAATAGTATGAGAATTTTAAAATAAAGTACATAGTGCCAAGCCTTAAAGTTATTTTATATTTGTTTGCTTAGTTAAGCATGTACTTGAAAATCGGTATAAGTCTATTTTAAATATATAAAAAGGTACTAATCCATTAATTAACGGATTAGTACCTTTTTCAATTCATTATTAAGCATAACGCATGAAGTTTATATAGAAAAATAAAGATGGTAATGATATTTACAACGATTATTAAAGTGGCCATCACACTTAGGACAGGCTTCAATCATCATATATTCATTGATTGTCATTTCATGTCTACATACACCACATAAAATTGCTTTTTCATTAAATTCACTAGAATCCCATCTTTTTATAGCATGTGATTCATGTTCGTTATGACATTTATAGCATGGATAGTATTTACCGCAACACTTAAATTTAATTGCGATGATGTCTAATGGTGTTGGATAATGCGTGCAACGTGCTTCATTGTCTACAGTAGAACCATATATATTAACCATAATCAATTCTCCTAATTATCGTTTGGGTGTTCGCCAATAATTCTAACTTCTCGATGTAGTTCAACATCAAATTTCTCTTTTACTACTTTTTGAACGTGGTGGATTAGATCTTCATAGTCTGTTGCGCTTCCATTGTCTACGTTCACCATAAAGCCAGCATGTTTCTTAGACACTTCGACGCCACCAATACGATGACCTTGTAGTTCAGCATCTTGAATCAATTTACCGGCAAAGTGGCCAGGAGGACGTTGAAACACACTACCACATGATGGATATTCTAAAGGTTGCTTAGATTCTCTTCTTTCCGTTAAATCATCCATTTTTTCTTGGATAGCTTGTTTGTCACCAGGCATTAAAGTGAATGCTGCTTCGAGAACGACTAAATGTTCTTTTTGAACAATACTATTACGGTAATCTAACTCTAAATCTTTATTAGTTAATGTAATGAGTTCACCTTTATCATTTACACACAGCGCATAGTCAATGCAATCTTTGACTTCGCCGCCATATGCACCAGCATTCATAAAAACAGCGCCACCAATTGATCCTGGGATACCACAAGCAAACTCTAAGCCAGTTAGCGCATGGTCTCTAGCAGTACGAGATACATCGATAATCGCTGCACCACTGCCTGAAATAATAGCATCATCTGAAACGTCTATATAATCTAGTGAGAGTAAGCTAATTACAATGCCTCTAATACCGCCCTCACGAATAATAATGTTTGAGCCATTGCCTAAATAAGTGACCGGGATATCATTTGTATATGCATAGTGAACGATAGATTGGACATGTTCATTTTGGGTAGGTGATAAATAATAGTCTGCTTGACCACCAGTTTCAGTATATGTATAACGTTTTAATGGTTCGTCTATTTTAATAATTTCTTTTGGAACAATTGCTTCTAATTCTTTTAAGATGTCATCTTTATGCAAGTCTAGAACATCCTTTCCTGTTGAATTCATTTTGTTTATTATACCAATGATTACCCGTCTTTGCTAAATAGTAAAGCAATTTATTAAAGGTTTTATAGTTTTATTCAAATTTTATGCTGTTGATTAAATTAATAAGTCACCATAAATCATTTTAATAATGACTTGTGGTCTGTTTGTTCAATGAATTGTTGAAATAACATTAGTTTGTGTTTTTCATAATCACGAATGGTTACGTTATGACTTGCTAAACGCTGTTTTTTTATTATTAAAATGCATAGCAATCATACTGTTTGAAGGTAGTAAATTATCCATCTCTAAATAATCAGTGTAGAGTGGCGTGTCTTTTTGAATAATATGTAGTCGTGTGATTTGTTTTAACTCTATAAGATTGTTAAATTGAGCCATGACTATTTTTTCTTATATGGATGGTGTAATCGATATAAGCCTTCATAATTCAAACGCTTTTCGTCTAAAGAAGTCACGTCATGTAAATTATTTACCCCAACTAAAATATCTAATATAGGTTCAGTAGGATACATGAAGTGTCTTGTGCCTCCGATGTGATGTGTTGATTTGACAGGTTTATCTAATAAAATGAATAAAACATTTTTGAGATAATTATATCGCTAGGTGAAATGATTGTTATTATCTTCAGTTATAAATAATAGTCTGCGTGAATACATATAGGTTGACCACTTCTTTAAATGTTATTATATAACTGTTAAACTGTAAATTCTGAAACAATATATCATATATCATTTTCAAGTTAAATAAGTTTCTGTATAATATGGAATGATAAGGAGTTCAGAAATGAAAAAAATACTGTACATTGTTTTATTAGTTTGTTTTTCTATTTCACTAGCTGCTTGTAACAACGAAGGAGAAAACGAATTCAAAGATTTTGATAGTTCGTTAAATGACGTGAAAAATAAAGAAAAAGAACTAAGAAATGCTATGGATGACATACAATTAAAACGTTTAGATAATTTGAGTAAGACAGATATGACAGATAAAAACAAGAAAGCATTTAATGATTTGCAAAATGAATTAAATAGCAAATTGATTCCTAAACTAGAAGAATACGAAACAGCAGCAAAAAATTTACCAACGGGTTCAAATGAAACAAAAGAGCTTAAATCTACTTATTTAGATTCAGTAAAAAAGAAAAAATCAGCAATCAATGAATTGAAAACGTTTATTGATTTATGTAATCAATCGATTAAAGCAAATGAAGATATCTTAGAATACACAAAACTATTTGAGAAAAACAGATCACAAGTAGAGGACAATATACAAAAAGCTAGTACAGTTGGTAATAGTACAGATGTTACTAATTTCAAAAATAAATTAGAACAAAACAATAAAGACTTAAAAAACACTGCAGAAGAAGAGGCTGATTCTACAGATTCAAATGAAATAAAAAAATCTATTAAAGAGCAAATTATGCCATTAATTACTAAGCAAATTAGAGACTTGAATAAAGCTGAAATAACAGATGCCTATGTCAATGACGCTCGAAAAAATGCTATTGAGATGTATTATAGCTTGCAAAATTATTATGAAACAAGAGAAGAAACTATTGAAATTAGTGAGCAATTAGCGAAAATAGATTACAATAAGTTACCCCAAAAAGGTGAAGAACTAGAACAGTATGAAACTACTTTTAATAAGAAATATCAGCAAGCTAATGATAACTACAATTAATAGATGTATAAGTTAAGTTATAAGAATTTGAATAAACTGTTAACAATAAAAAGAGAATTGTGTATAATTGGAAACAATGATATGAGAATATCGTGGAACTTTCACACTTGGTGAGACTTAGGGTGTGTTAAATATTTTTAGAGGTGAATAGAATGGCTATAAAGCTGAGTTCGATTGACCAGTTTAAGCAAATTATTAAAGAAAACAAATATGCATTTGTATTGAAGCATAGTGAAACATGTCCGATTTCAGCAAATGCAATGGACCAATTCAACAAATTTTTATATGAAAGAGATATGGATGGTTACTACTTAATCGTACAACAAGAGAGAGATTTATCTAATTATATAGAAGAACAAACAGATGTGAAACACGAATCGCCACAAGCATTTTATTTTGTTGAGGGACAAGCAATTTGGAATGCAAGTCATGATAAAATTAATGTTGCTTCTTTGGCAAACGCTGAAGAGTAAAAACAAATTTAAGTACATTTAGAAACGCTTGTTAATCTTTTATCAACACTAAGAGATTAGCAAGCGTTTCTTTTAATGTGAAAAATTTCCTAATGGCATGTATAATAAATAAGTGAATGAGAAATATAGACTGCTATTTGGTAGTGAACGAATTTATAGAGCTAAACTTTATAATTTATAGCGTTGGTTATGAGTTAGAACGCTTAATTGCAAAGCAAGTGTGTTTTAAATGCTCGCATAGGGATATAAACCAACATATGTACTATTATAATAAATAAGTCTACAGAGGGAAGATGATTTTCTTAGAGTTATGTATAATCATCATAAAATAACAGTTATTAACAAAATAATTTGAGGTGACAAATATGAAAGTTTTAGTAGCGATGGATGAATTTAATGGTATTATATCTAGCTATCAAGCCAATCGTTATGTGGAAGAAGCGGTAGCTAGCCAAATAGAAAAAGCAGATATTGTTCAAGTGCCATTATTTAATGGTCGTCATGAACTTATGGATTCTGTCTTTTTATGGCAGTCAGGTACGAAATATAAAGTGCCAGCACATGATGCAGATATGAATGAGGTAGAAGCGGTTTATGGCATTACTGATAACCATATGACCATTATTGAAGGTAACTTGTTTTTAAAAGGGGACAAGCCAATCATTGAGCGTACAAGTTATGGTTTAGGCGAAATTGTGTTAGATGCATTAGATAATGATGCCGAACATATTATTATGTCTTTAGGTGGCATAGGCAGCTTTGACGGTGGTGCAGGTATGCTACAAGCACTTGGAGCTAAATTCTATGATGATGAGGCTCAAGAAGTGGATTTACGTCAAGGTAGTAAGATGTTGAAATATATACGTAAAATAGATATTTCTGGCATTCATCCACAATTGAAAAATGTACGTTTTCAGTTAATGTCTGATTTTGACAGTAAACTATATGGTAAAAATAGTGAAATTATGCAAACATATGAACTTTACGGAATGACACGTCAAGATGCTGCTGAAATAGACAATTTACTGTGGTATTTAAGTGAAATTTTCAAAAGTGAGCTAAAACTGACAATGGGTCCTGTTCAAAGAGGTGGCGCAGGCGGTGGTATTGCTGCAGCCTTAAATGTACTTTATGATGCCGAAATTATGACAAGCCACGAACTGGTCGATCAAATTACTCATTTAGATAATTTGATACAACAAGCGGATTTAATTATATTCGGTGAAGGTGTAAATGAAGCAGACCAAATCTTAGAAACAACAACAGTGCGTCTTGCAGAGTTAGCAACCAAACATAATAAACCATCTATTGCCATATGTGCAACAGATGACAAATTTGATTTGTTTGAATCAATGGGTGTTACTGCTACATTTAATACGTTTATAGAAATGCCTGAAAGCTTTACAGACTTCAAGATGGGTATTCAAATCAGACACTATACAGTACAAGCAATTAAATTATTGAAAACACAATTTGAAGTGTAAACAGGTAGATGTTAAACATTTCAAACACATGCTAGATAAACGACTGTAAGTAGACAGGAACGAATATAAGTATATATGAGTAATAGAAAAAGCGTAGATTTCTCAAAGTGAGGAATCTACGCTTTTTTATTGAGCATGGATCTATATAACAAATTTATTTTACTTTTTATAAGTGTTTACGACTTCTTGCGCAATGCCAATAATGACATCTACAGCTTTTTCCATAACATCAATGGAAGCATATTCAAAAGGGCCGTGGAAGTTAGCGCAACCTGTAAAGATATTAGGGGTTGGTAGTCCCATATATGAAAGTTGAGACCCGTCTGTTCCACCACGAATAGGTGCTGTATTAGCAGGGATTTCTAACTTTTCAAAGACACGTTTAGGTATATCAATTACATGTGGGTTTGGTTCGATTTTTTCACCCATATTATAGTATTGATCATTGATTTCGATTTCTATTGGTGCATCAGTATAATGCGTATTAATATCATTTTTAATCTCAACAAGACGCTTCTTACGTAATTCAAAATGATTTCTATCATGATCACGAATAATATAGTGTAATGTCGTTTTTTCAACATCACCGTTCATTTTCATTAAATGATAGAAACCTTCGTAATCTTCTGTTCTTTCGGGTACTTCATTTTGTGGTAATAATGAATTGAATTGTTGACCCAAGAGAATAGCGTTAATCATAGCATTTTTAGCAGAACCAGGATGTACATTGACACCGTGACACGTAACGATTGCTTCTGCTGCGTTGAAACTTTCATATTGTAATTCGCCCAATTCACTACCATCCATAGTGTAGGCGAAATCCGCATTAAAGCGCTCAACATCAAAGGCATGAGGACCTCTGCCAATTTCTTCATCTGGCGTAAAAGCAATACGAATAGGTCCATGTTTGACTTCTGGATGTTCTGTTAAATACTTCATTGCTTCCATGATTTCAACGACACCAGCTTTGTCATCAGCACCTAATAGTGATGTGCCATCTGTGACCATTAACGTATGACCTTCTACGTGTTTCATAGCAGGAAATACATCTTGGCTCAATATACGACTCGTTTCACCTAATTTGATAGGTTGGCCATCATAATTTTCTATAATTTGTGGATTTACTTTTGATGCATTGAAATCAGGCGAAGTATCAACATGTGCCAAAAAGCCAACAGTAGGTAAAACTTCGTCAACATTACTTTCTAATGTTGCGAATAAATAACCTTGTTCATCAATGTCAGTTTCTAAACCTAAATCCGTTAACTCGTCATTTAACAAATTTAGTAAATCCCATTGCTTCTCAGTAGAAGGCGTAGTATTAGACTCTGGATCAGATTGTGTATCTATTGTTACATATCTTGTTAATCTATCAATTATATCAGTTTTCAAAAAAACACCCCTTAAGCTCTATTGTTCATATTGTAAGATTTTTTATATGTTTTACCATTCATTCTACCATAATGTTGTTTAATCCGTGTATTGAGATGATAGATGATTTCTGCACATAGAATACCAAAAGCAATCGCGCCTGAAATCAACGTGACTTCAAGAAATGTATTTGTAGCGAGTGTATATTGATTACTAACTAAATAACGCGTCGCTTCATATGCTAAACCACCTGGTACTAATGGGATAATTCCTGGAACAATAAAGATAATAACAGGTCGTTTGTAACGTCTACTCATTACGTGACTCATAATTGCTAAAATAAAGCTTCCTAAAAATGAAGCCATTACTTTACCGAAATCCAAGTCCACAGTAAGTTTGAAGATAATCCAGCCCATTGCGCCAACGAAACCGCAAGCTAAAAGGAGTCGACGTGGTGCGTTAAAGATAATCGAAAAAAGCATTGTTGCTAAAAAGCTGACAATAAATTGTAAAACATAATAGCCGATGAGCATATAAGCACTCCTTTTTAAAATATTAATAAAACAATGGCAACGCCGGCACCAATTGCAAATGCTGTGAGAGCTGCTTCAACGCCACGAGACATACCAGCAATCAATTCTCCAGCCATTAAATCACGAATAGCATTGGTGATTAATATTCCTGGTACAAGAGGCATGACGCCAGCTATGGTTATAAAGTCTTGGTTTTCTGCCAGACCTAATTTAGTGAATGTGGCGGCGACCGTTATAACAACTACTGCACTAAGGAATTCTGAAAAGAATTTAATTTGAATATAGCGTTGTACAAAATCAAAAGTTAAAAACGCACCAGCTCCGGCAATAATTGCGAAAAAGAAGTCGTTAATTCCGCCGCCAAACATGATTAAGAAGAATCCACATGCGACTGCTGCTGCGAAGAATTTTGTAATAGATGAAAATTGTAAAGATGCGTGATGCAAATGTATGAGCTCTGATTTTGCCTCGTCTATATCTAATTGATTATTTGAAATTTTACGCGATAAACTATTGGTTAAGGCGATCTTTTCTAAATCAGTCGTTCTTTCACGAATACGTACGAGTCGTGTGTTCGTACGATCATTAAGGGAAAAAATAATTGCTGTAGAAGTTACAAAGCTATATGTATCATCTAAACCATAATTGGCAGCAATTCGTGTCATCGTATCCTCGACACGATAGGTTTCAGCGCCACTTTCTAGCAAAATTCTTCCCGCAATAAGTACGACGTCAATCACTTTGTTTTCATCGATGATAGTGATTGTATCTGACATAGTTGGTCACCTCCTGAAATGATTTTATAACAATTGAAAGTTTACAGCGTACAACAGTAACTTTCAATAATGATTCATACTATGTTATTAATTTTTGAACTTTCATTATATATTGTAACAAACATAATTTTGCAATTGTTGTTTTTAAGTTAAAAAAATAACAATTGAAATATGCGCTTGAATCTAGATTTTAATTTTAACATATAGATTCTTTGAGTGTTGACTGTGTCTGTTTTAGACGTATTTATTTTTTTTGAAATTGGAGATAAATTAAATGATTTGAAACGTCTCTACAAAAAGCGAGCACAAAAAAAGAGTGGGTGTATGAAATCAAAGATTGAACCTTGATTTCATACATCCACTCCCAGTTTGAACAGTGTTAAATTTGGTAATATTTTTATAATTTAACAATTGGATTAAACATAACTTGATTACGGCCTTCATTTTTTGCCATATGCAGCATGTCATCCGCAATTTTGAATACTTTACGTTGAGATTTGTAATCTTCTTGAGTTAAGTAACCTACACCAATGGATACAGATAATTTGATGACTTCTTTATTTGGCATATGGAAAGTAGATTGTTCAACCCCTGTACGAATATTTTCACTAAGTTTTACACATTGATCTAAAGTATAATCGTATAAAACAATTGAAAATTCTTCGCCGCCATTACGATAAATACTAAATTGTTGAGGTACATAATTTTTTAATAGTTGAGCTACTTGTCTAAGCACGGCATCGCCAGATTTATGTGAAAATTTATCATTTACATCTTTGAAACCATCTATATCAATGAGCAATAATCCTAAGCTCTCATTGTTTTCTTCAGCGATACGCGTCGTTTCATTTAGATGTCTGTCAAATTCTTTAACATTTCCCAAGCCAGTTAAATAGTCCAGTTTATCTTCATTTTCATAACGATTAACTAATGAGAAAAAATGCCAAATATCAACAAATGTGATAGAAGAAGTAATCGTTAAAATAAAGGATAAGGGTATTAAGAACAACACTTCTGTTAATTCATAATAAGGGCTAATAAGTGATAAAATAACCAAAATAACTAATGTAATTGCATTAAGGATTTGTAATGAAACAATATCGCTTTGTTTTAAAAATGGTCCAACTGCACCAACTACGATGGCTATAACAATGAGAATCGTAGCAATAATAATAGTGAAATCACCAATTAGCACATTGACTACAGAGACAATGACTGCGGCTAGAACGGTGTATACCATATTTGTGTATCTACCTAAGAATAAAATAGGCACAAATGATAAATAGAGTGCGTATTCATTGAATAGTGGCACTGGATAGGCGGATAGTAAAAGTGCTACTATCGTCATTAAAATAGTGACGTATTCTTTTGAAAACACCATGTTTTTATTTTCTGAATACTGTAAGCGATGGAATAAGTAAATTCCTGCCACAATAACAGAGATATTGTAGATAATAGCTTCAAACATTTAACGTTACACTCCTTTGAATAAACACTTAGTTATTGTAAGTGAAAACTTACATTTTGTCATCACTATAGAAATAGAAATTTATAACATTCACTTAATATTCATGTTAAAATATTTGTCTGAGTGATTATATAAAAATCACTTAGTTTATAATTAAAAATCAAAACGAATTCGTTTATAGATTATTAATTATCTCATTACTATTTGTATAAGTAAAAGCGTATGAGGTATTATGGTATTAAGTGCATAAATATTTAAATATGGTAGGTGTGCAATTTATTAGAGTTGCATCAACATCACAGACCATTTTATAGATAATATAAATTTGCAGTTTAAAGTTAAAATTTTTTTCAATGTAACGACTTTGAAATTCAAAATAATCAAGAATTATATTAATGAAGGTGAACTGATGTATACATTATTATTAATCATTTTTTCAATGATTGTCAGTTTAATACTAACACCAATAATTATAAAGGTTTCTCATAAACTAGGCATTGTAGATAAGCCGAATTTTAGAAAAGTACATACAAAACCCGTTTCTGTATTAGGCGGAACTGTAATACTTTTTGCGTTTCTATTAGGGATATGGCTAGGACATCCGATAGAAACCGAAGTTAAACCGCTTGTTATTGGATCAGTATTAATCTATTTGGTGGGACTTATAGATGATATCTATGATTTGAAACCAGTTATAAAATTAATTGGCCAAGTAATTGCAGCACTCGTCGTTGTCTATTATGGAGTGACGATTGATTTTATCTCCTTACCAATTGGGCCTACGATACATTTTGGCGTATTTGGGATCCCTATCACAGTGGTTTGGATTGTAGCCATCACTAATGCAATTAACTTGATCGACGGATTAGATGGATTAGCGTCTGGTGTATCGATGATTGCCTTAATGACAATTGGCTTTATAGCAATATTACAAGCAAATATTTTTATTATGATGATTTGTAGTGTCTTAATAGGTGCGCTTTTAGGATTCTTATTCTTCAATTTCCATCCAGCTAAAATATTTTTAGGTGATAGTGGTGCATTACTTGTAGGATTTATTGTAGGATTCCTATCATTACTCGGATTTAAGAATATAACTTTCATTTCACTATTCTTCCCGATTGTTATCTTAGCAGTGCCGTTTATTGATACGTTGTTTGCGATGATACGTCGAGTGAAGAAAGGTCAGCATATTATGCAGGCAGATAAATCGCATTTACATCATAAATTATTAGAATTAGGTTATTCACATCGCCAGACCGTAGTACTTATATATTCTATAGCATTACTATTTAGTCTTGCTAGTATTATATTATATTTGTCTCAACCATGGGGTGTACTCATGATGCTCATCCTTATTTTAGTTACAATTGAGCTTATTGTAGAATTTACTGGTCTCATTGATGATGATTACAGACCCTTAATGAAATTAATTGAAAACAAACAACAGAACAAAGACGATGAACATCATTAATAAAGAGGCTTCCAAGACGGAGGCCTCTTTATTTTATACTCACATACGTATAATTTGGATTTTAAGATTAGGAAGTAGGAATATCGAAAGGTAAGCGTACCACTTCATTTTCTATTAAATCGTTATTCCCTGAAGTGTTACGATTTAAAAAATCTATAAATTGATCGTAGTCTGTTTTAACAACATCAATGTGATAACTTACTTTATCGGTGTAATTTGTTTCACGTAATAAGTAAGGTGTGCTCGCGAGTTCATATTCAAACTTACCCGTTAAATCATAAGTAATGGTAACCGTTGTAGGTATAGCAGGACGCATAGCTACTCTACCAATATCATAAATTACATCTCGTACTGCACCACTATACGCACGTATTAATCCGCCACCGCCTAATTTAATACCACCAAAGTAGCGTGTAACAACCACGGCAGCATTATGTATCTCTAATTTCTTTAAAATATCGAGCATAGGAACTCCCGCTGTGCCACTTGGTTCGCCATCGTCGTATGCTTTTTGGATATTCATTTGGTCTCCAATCGTATATGCTGAACAATTATGAGTTGCTTCTCGGTGTTCAGATTTCACTGCGTCGATAAAAGCTTTAGCTGCATCTTCAGATTCAACAGGTTTAATGTGCGCTATAAAACGTGATTTACTGATTATATTTTCAATTGTATGTTCTTGTTTAACTGTGATTATTGCATCATCCATTTATCGTCACCTCATCTTTGTATAGTCAGACAATCATTTATGTATGTTTTAAAAATTCATTAATTACACATATTATACACTGTATTGTATTATAGATTAAATACAAAAATAAATTTTCTTTTTACTTAAAATAGGGTATCATAGTTGTGAGTATAATTGAGGAGGATTAAGATGAAGATTGCTGTCTTGACAGATTCAACGAGCTATCTATCTCAAACACTAATAGAAAAATATAATATAAGAATTGCGCCGCTAAGCGTAACTTTCGATAACGGTGAAAACTTTGTGGAAAATGCAACAATATCAACGGAAGCATTTTATAAAAGAATGGAAACTTCAAATACAATTCCTACGACAAGTCAACCTGCCATTGGAGAGTTTATAAAACATTTTAAAGAACTCCGAGAGGAAGGTTATACAGATGTCATATCTGTTTTTATATCATCTGGAATTAGTGGCAGTTATCAAACAGCTACGCAAGCAGGAAAAATGGTGGAAGGAATCAATGTGCATACATTTGATTCAAAATTAGCCGCGATGGTAGAAGGTGGTTATGTACTACTTGCAGTTGAAATGATAGAACAAGGATATGAGCCCCAAGATATTATTAAAGAGCTTGAAGCTATGCGTGAAGTGACTGGTGCAATCTTAATGGTAGATGATTTGAAAAATCTACAGAAAAGTGGTCGTATCACCGGAGCGCAAGCATGGGTAGGTACAATGTTGAAAATGAAACCTGTTTTAACATTTGATGACGGCAAAATTGTACCAGAAGCAAAAGTCCGTACTAAAAAACGTGCACTCAATGAAATAATTAATAAAGTTACCGCTCAAGTGAAAGATTATGATGGAGTAACATTATATATTATTGAGGGAGATAAACCAGAAGATGCAGATTGGATGGAAAAGGAATTACACGAAAAATATCCACAATATAATCTTCACCGATCTAAGTTAGGACCTGTTATTGCAGCGCACTTAGGTTCTGGTGGTATGGGACTAGGATTTACAGGGAGAAACATACGTTTATCATAAATATTAACTCGTTTAAAGACATGTTGTGCCAAGAATGGTATGCATGTCTTTTTTTATTGGAGGTTATTTGAAATAAAACATTATGGAAAATTAATCATCGAAAAAAATATGTTATCAAATGAGAAAATCAGACATATTTCTCTTGGTGTGATAAACAAAAAAGGGTGTTGGTATTGTATACAGTGTCATACACAAGAGAAACGTCATTTTTACAAATACTTTTCAACATTATTAGATAAAGAAGTTGTGTATTGTAGAAATTGTATCAATTTGGGCAGAATGGATAATATTAATGAAGTATATATTACTGAAACAAATGTAAATATGTCCCAAGGGATATATCATTTACCATTTAAATTGTCAGAACAACAACGTTTTGCTTCAATTAAAATTTTAGAAGCGGTTAAAAATTTAACGTCTATTTTATTATATGCTGTGACAGGCGCAGGTAAGACAGAAATGATTTTTGAAGGTATTAGCTTTGCGAGAAGAAAAGGCTATAATGTTGCGGTTGTATCGCCCAGAGTTGATGTTGTTATAGAAGTGAGTTTGCGTATTAAAGCAGCTTTTAGAGATGAAGCAATAGATGTACTCTATCAAGGTCAGAGACAATGTCATAATGGACACTTTGTGATTGCTACGGTGCATCAATTATATCGATTTAAACATCACTTTGACTTGATTATTGTAGATGAAGTTGATGCATTTCCATTATCAATGGATCCAATACTCTTTGATGTCATAACACATGCTTCAAAAGAACATCATGGCCACATTTATATGACTGCAACACCGCCAACTAAATTACTTAGAAAAATGAAAGAAGGGTCTATAATAACGCTACCCGCCCGTTTTCATAGGCAACCTTTGCCAGTCCCTCAGTTTAAATATCACAAAATAAAATTTCACAAAATACAACGCTTTCTAATGAAACTATTGAAACAACAAATTGAAGCAGATAGATATACGCTCGTGTTTTTTAATGACATACAGCATATGAAACAAATGTATCATTGTTATAAAACAGAAATAACTTCATTGACCTATGTGCATAGTGAGGATGTACTTCGTTTTGAAAAAGTGAGCGCTTTAAGAAAAGGTGAATATAAAGTTATGTTTACCACTACAATTTTAGAAAGAGGATTTACTATGGCAAACTTAGACGTTATTGTGCTCAATAGTCATATGTTTGAAAGCAGTGCACTTGTTCAAATTGCTGGAAGAGTGGGTCGTAAATTAGAGGCACCATCAGGATTAGTATTATATTTACATGAGGGAATTACGATGGACATGCTTAAAGCACGAAAAGACATTAAGAAAATGAACGCATTAGCGCATAACAGGGGATGGTTAGATGGCTAGATGTATTCAATGTCATCATACTTTTTCTGAAGCGTTTAATGCTTTTACATTTTATAAAAAAGCATCTAAATTATGTGAATCATGCATAGAACAATGGGATGATATCAATATTAAACACCTCAATCGCTGTGTCAGATGTTTAAAGAAATTAGACGAAAATGAGAAGAATTGCTTAGACTGTTTATTTTTAGCAACAAAATATAACTTAATGAATCAGTTATATTGCCAATACCAATATAAAGGTATGTTAAAGACGCTTATTCATCAATATAAATTCAAGAAAGATGTCGCAATTTGTGAAATATTAGCAACACAGCTTCAGTTCCCTAAAATATCATATGATTACATTGTACCTATACCGTCACCGTTAGTTAGAGATAAGGAGCGAACGTTTAATCCCGTGCTGGCCGTGTTAGATGAAATGGGTGTGAATTATGAACCTTTACTATATACACGGGTCCGTCCAAAGCAATCACTTTTAGGAAAACAATTACGCGCGCAATCAAAAAATCCATTTGAAATCGTAAAAAATATAGATTTAGAAAATAAAAATATTTTACTTGTAGATGACATTTACACTACAGGATTAACAGTTCATAATGCCGCAGAGTTGCTGTTTGTTAGAAAAATCAGAAAATTCGATGTGTTTACGTTTGCACGGTAGGAGAAACGTGGTATTATAAGAGTAAGCAATATTACCAATATAGAGGTTTTAAAGGAGTCGATTATTATGATCAGATTTGAAATTCACGGGGAGAACCTCACTATTACTGATGCGATTCGCAACTATATTGAGGAGAAAATTGGTAAATTAGAAAGATATTTTAACGATGTGCCAAATGCAATCGCACACGTTAAAGTAAAAACGTATCAAAATTCGGCAGCAAAAATCGAAGTAACTATTCCATTGAAAAACGTTACTTTAAGAGCTGAAGAACGCCACGATGATTTATACGCTGGTATTGATTTAATTAACGGTAAACTTGAAAGACAAGTTAGAAAATACAAAACGCGTGTAAATCGTAAAAATCGAAATCGTGGAGAACAAGAAGCATTTGCATCATTACCACAAGAAAGTGAAGCAGAAGAAATTCAAAATGATGACAATGAAAGTGATATCGAAATTATTCGTTCAAAAAATTTCAGTTTGAAACCTATGGATTCAGAAGAAGCAGTATTACAAATGGATTTATTAGGACATGATTTCTTTATTTTCACAGATCGTGAAACTGATGGTACGAGTATTGTTTATAAAAGAAGAGATGGAAAATATGGTTTGATTGAAACAACTGAATAATTTGTTTTAATTAAGTCCAATATTAAACTAACCGTAGCGTTCATGATTGAGTTAAATCATGGACGCTCATTTTTTGTTGTGTTACTATGAAATAATTTGAAAGTTAGGTAAGATCTTGTGTATATTTTTATTGGATAAGAGATAAAATAAAAAACGAAAACTATTAATAAATAAAAAATAGCATTAACAAGCGAGAAAACTGTTTAAATGGAAAGTTAATAAGTGTAAATTTAAGCTTATAAATGATATCATAAATTGTTGTAAGCAAAGAGTTAAAAAGCTAAAGGAGCGAACAAAATGGGTTTTTTATCAAAGATTGCAGATGGCAATAAAAAAGAAATAAAACGCCTTGGTAAATTAGCCGACAAAGTCCTTGCGTTAGAAGAGGATACGTCGATATTAACTGATGAAGAAATTAGGGAGAAAACAAAAGCATTTCAAAAACAATTACAAGCAGAAGAAGATATAAAAAAACAATTTAAAATGCTCGATGATATTTTACCGGAAGCCTTTGCGCTCGTAAGAGAAGGTTCAAAACGTGTGTTCAATATGATTCCATATAAAGTTCAGGTTATGGGTGGTATTGCAATTCATGGTGGCGACATTTCTGAGATGAGAACAGGTGAAGGTAAAACGTTAACTGCTACAATGCCAGTTTATTTAAACGCATTGTTAGGTCGTGGTGTGCATGTTATTACAGTAAACGAATATTTATCTAGTACGCAAAGCGAAGAAATGGCAGAACTATATGAATTTCTTGGGTTATCTGTAGGATTAAACATCAATAGTATGACAACAACTGAGAAGCGAGAAGCATACGCAAGTGATATTACGTATAGTACGAATAATGAGTTAGGATTCGATTATTTACGTGATAATATGGTGAACTATGCAGAAGAACGTGTTATGAGACCTTTAAACTTTGCTATCATTGATGAAGTTGACTCAATTTTAATTGATGAAGCACGTACGCCACTGATCATTTCAGGTGAAGCTGAGAAATCGACTTCGCTTTATACACAAGCAAATGTCTTTGCTAAAATGCTTAAAAATGAAGACGACTATAATTACGATGAGAAAACAAAAGCTGTTCAATTAACAGAGCAAGGTATTGATAAAGCAGAACGCATGTTTAAGATTGATAATCTATATGATGTGAATAATGTGGATATTATTAGCCATATTAATACTGCGTTACGTGCACATGTAACATTGCAAAGAGATGTGGATTACATGGTGAATAATGGTGAAGTCTTAATTGTTGACCAATTTACTGGTCGTACAATGCCAGGACGTCGCTTTTCAGAAGGCTTACACCAAGCCATAGAAGCGAAAGAAGGCGTGAAGATTCAAAACGAATCTAAAACAATGGCCTCTATTACATTCCAAAACTATTTCAGAATGTACAACAAACTTTCTGGTATGACAGGAACAGCTAAAACTGAAGAAGAAGAGTTCAGAAACATTTATAATATGACTGTAACTCAAATTCCTACTAACAAACCGATACAACGTGTGGACAAACCAGACTTAATATACATTAGTCAAAAAGGTAAATTTGATGCAGTTGTTGATGATGTTATTGAAAAACATAAACTAGGTCAACCTGTACTATTGGGTACAGTTGCAGTTGAAACCAGTGAATATATTTCTAATTTATTGAAAAAACATGGCGTACGTCATGACATTTTAAACGCTAAAAATCATGAACGTGAAGCAGATATAGTTGCTAATGCAGGTCAACGTGGAGCGGTTACTATCGCTACGAACATGGCAGGTAGAGGTACAGATATTAAACTGGGCGCAGGTGTTGAAGAAATTGGCGGCCTTGCAGTAATCGGTACAGAGCGACATGAATCTCGTCGTATTGATGACCAATTACGTGGTCGTGCTGGACGACAAGGTGATAAAGGGGACAGTCGCTTTTACTTATCACTACAGGATGATTTAATGGTACGTTTTGGTTCGGAACGTTTACAAAGTATGATGAATCGTTTAGGTATGGATGATTCTACACCGATAGAATCTAAAATGGTGTCACGTGCTGTTGAATCTGCTCAAAAACGTGTAGAAGGTAATAACTTTGATGCGCGTAAACGTGTACTTGAATATGACGATGTATTACGTAAACAACGTGATATTATCTATGGTGAACGTAACCGTATTATTGATAATGATGAAAGCGGAGATTTAGTAAATGAAATGCTCCATTCTACATTAGATAGAAGCGTTCACTATTATATAAATGAAGATGAAGAAGATTTAGATTATGAGCCATTTATCAACTATATTGATGATGTATTCTTAAATGAAGGTGACTTAAAACTAGAAGATATCAAAGGTAAGGATCAAGAGGATATCATTGATATTGTTTGGTCGAAAGTTGAAGTCGCTTTAAAAGATCAAAAAGAGAAAATTGGTACGCAATTTGATGAATTCGAGCGTATGATTTTACTTCGTTCAATCGATTTACATTGGACAGACCATATAGATACAATGGATCAATTACGTCAAGGTATCCACTTGCGTTCTTATGGTCAACAAAATCCATTACGTGATTATCAAAACGAAGGACACCAACTTTTCGATACAATGATGCAAAACATCGAAGAAGATGTCAGCAAATATATCTTGAAATCAGTAGTTACCGTTGAAGATGACTTAGAACGTGATAAAGCAACAGATTTCGGTAAAGCTGAACACGTATCTGCAGAAGATGGTAAAGAAAAGGCTAAAGCATCGCCTTATGTTAAAGATGAACATATCGGTAGAAACGATCCTTGCCCTTGCGGTAGTGGAAAAAAATATAAAAACTGCCATGGTGCATAATTTGAAAATGATTTTAAATAAAACCGGAAGCCTTGATAAAGCATATATCAACTTCCGGTTTTTATTTATCAAAATTAAAATTAACTTGTTTTGATAAATAAAAATAGCGGCAGAGTTGTAATTAAACTGCAAACTTTTGTAGAATAGATATATTGAATAAAATGACATAATTTAATAGTAGTATTTCAATCGTACGATAACAGGAGAGATGCAGTGATGGAACTATCAGAAATTAAACGTAATATAGATTATTATAATGAAAAATTAGAGCAACTTAGGGGGTCTCTTTGACTTAGAAGAAAAAGAGACAAATATTCAAGAATACGAAGAAATGATGGCTGATCCTACTTTTTGGGATGATCAAGATAAAGCACAGGAAATTATTGATAAGAATAATGCTTTAAAAACGATTGTAAATGCATATCGAGGATTAGAATCTGAAATAGAAGACATGGAAACAACAAGAGAACTATTATTAGACGATGACGATGATGATATGAAGTCAGATTTGGAACAGAACGTAATAGATTTTAAAGCAAATTTAGATAAGTTTGAACTACAATTATTACTTGATGGTCCATATGATGCGAACGATGCCATTATGGAACTACATCCTGGCGCAGGCGGTACAGAATCGCAAGATTGGACAAATATGCTTTTAAGAATGTATCAACGGTATTGTGAACAAAAAGGGTTTAAAGTTGAGATTGCAGATTACCTACCTGGTGATGAAGCGGGCGTTAAAAGCGTTACACTAATTGTTAAAGGTCATAATGCCTACGGTTATTTGAAAGCTGAAAAAGGCGTGCATCGACTTGTCCGCATTTCACCGTTTGATTCGTCAGGACGTAGACATACGTCATTCGCTTCTTGTGATGTTATACCGCAATTCAATAATACAGAAATTGAAATTGATATCAATCCAGATGATATTAATGTTGATACATTTAGAGCGTCTGGTGCAGGTGGTCAACATATTAATAAAACAGAATCAGCAATTAGAATTACCCATCAACCTACAGGCATTGTAGTAAACAACCAAAATGAGCGCTCTCAAATTAAGAACAGAGAAGCTGCAATGAAAACATTGAAAGCTAAGTTATATCAATTAAAAATTGAGGAACAAGAGCAAGAAATGGCAGAAATTCGTGGCGAGCAAAAAGAAATTGGCTGGGGAAGTCAAATAAGATCTTATGTTTTTCATCCTTATGCAATGGTTAAAGATCATAGAACAAATGAAGAATCAGGTAAGGTAGATGCAGTTATGGACGGAGATATAAGTCCATTTATAGAAGCATACTTACGTAGTCAAATGGATCATTCAGAAAGTTAAGCAAATGAAAATTAGAAATCTCGTCGTTAGTATTTAAACTAGTGACGAGATTTTTTGTTTTTTTAAGAATGAATAAAAGCATGTAAAATGCAATTTTAAATATTACACGTTAGATTTGGATGATGTATGTATATAGCCTCTATAAGGTTGTAATATCAATGTTTTAAGCGCTATTTAAGCTAATTGAATTGACCCATATTAAGTATCAATTGTCTATTACATTACAGTATAATAACAACCGCAAAAGACGAAATGTTTTATGCTATATTATGATTGATTAAAATTTAAGACAGTAAAGGGTTGAACATGTAATGAAGAAAGGATTAACATTTTCTGTAACATCGGCAGCATTGTTTTTTGGTTTTAATGGTATTGCATCAGCAGACCAAATTCACACAGTAAAAGAAGATGCTAAATTATCTGATATAGCGCATGCATTTGCCACAACAACAAATGAAATTCAGTCATTAAATCAATTGAATGAAAGAGTAACTGTACAAGCAGGAGAACAATTAGTACTTCCAGACAAAGATATAGTAGAAATAAAACAAGGAGATACAGTTTTAAATATTGCTGAAAAATATCAACTTAATTTAGAACAAATTTATCAGTTAAACCCAAATCTAGGTGAAGTTATTTACCCAGGCCAATTAGTGGCAGTATCTGAAAAGGGTTCAGCACATTTAAATAACCAGCTTCATAGTATTTTTAACGAACAACAAGTACAGAATGAAACAAGAGAAGGTAATGATGTTCCAGTAACATCAAATAACCTTGTACCAACGACACAACATACTTGGAATTACGTGGAAAAAGAAGCAGCAAATAATCAAAATGAAAGTAAACAAATGTATTCTAGTCAATATAAACCAACACAAGTCGCTTCAAATGGTAGTAATTATTATAGTTGGGGACAATGCACATATTATGCATTTGATCGCCGTCAACAATTAGGAAAATCAGTAGGTAACCTTTGGGGTAATGCGAATAATTGGGCTTCAGCAGCTAGTAATAGTGGCTACAAAGTTAACCATACACCTGAAGTGGGTGCGATTATCCAAAGTAATGCCGGTAACTATGGCCATGTAGGTGTTGTAGAACGTAAAAACCCAGATGGCTCAATTGTAGTATCAGAAATGAATTGGCAAGGTGTAGGACAAAAATCTTATAGAACGATTCACAACATTGGTCAATATAATTATATTCATTAGCAAATCATAAATTGGTATATACCTACAATATCATCTGAATACCTAAAGAAAAGGTGCTTAATAGTGAGATTATATTAGAGGTAAGTTTTGCTGAGTATAATAAATGGTACATCATAGAACCACTCCTGCATGTTTTGGAGTGGTTCTATGTTTAGAGCTCAATGTATTTAAATAATATCATTAATAAGGTAATGGGAGAGAAATATAATTTTTCTAATAATATTTCGTAGTATATGCCCAGCCAATTACTGTCAAAATAACAACGGAGGCTGAGATATAAGTTTATGTACTAGACACCCCATAAATTGAATTAGTTAAATTCAATTACATTGATAAGACATTTTGATTGTTGAATGATATTATAAAATTAAGTATAATCATTCATTAAACAAACTAGGAGGCGATGTCATGGGAGTACATCAATATTTTAAACGCTTGTCTGATTTAGAAAAATTAATTAGATTACCGGGAAAATTTAAATACTTTGAGCATAATGTCGCTGCGCATTCATTTAAGGTGACAAAAATTGCCCAATATTTGGCTACAGTAGAGGAATACCATGGTAATGAAGTAGATTGGAAAAGTTTATATGAAAAGGCGTTAAACCATGATTTTGCTGAAATTTTTACGGGTGATATTAAAACACCAGTTAAATACGCAAGTGGCGAATTAAAAAAACTCTTCTCACAAGTAGAGGAAGAAATGGTAGATCATTTTATAAATGAAGAAATTCCAGAAGCCTATCAAGATATATATCGAGAAAGACTTCAAGAAGGTAAAGATGACTCATTAGAAGGTCAGATACTTTCTGTAGCTGACAAAATAGATTTATTATATGAAACATTTGGAGAAATACAAAAGCGTAACCCCGAACAACTATTTTTTGAAATATATGAGATGTCCTTAGAAACGATTATGCAATTTGATCATCTAAGTTCGGTACAAGATTTTATAGATAATATTATTCCAGAAATGTTAACGGAAAAATTCATCCCAAGATCAGAATTACGTGAAACAACAATGGCTATTTTAAATAATAGGAATGGGTGAAGTGAATGATTTGGTATGTGCTCGCATCCTTTTTTCCATGTATTTTCGTGGTATTTTTCAGCGTGCTAACACGAAGTAAATGGGTAGGAACGATTTTAACATTAATTATAATTGGTGCATCCGTTCAAAAAGGTTTTTTTCATAATGAATGGATCATTTTTATAGATGTTGCCTCGTTGCTGGCTGGTTACCTTATTATCGATCAATTAGAATTTCATAAAAAAGAAGATGACTGAGTAATAAATGTTAAGCAACTTAATTGCTATAGTTAAATATGCATTTTATAATTGTATAACTTCAACAATATAGTTTATTTTAGAATAAACAAATACAACTTAGGCAAACATGGTGACAGAACTATGTTTGTTTTTCTTTATATATAGCAAGATAAAAGCGAACAAATGTTTGCTTTTTCGTTTGTAAATCTGTTAAAATATGTAACGAGAATATGAATCTGCAAACTTGATGCAGACACACAGCAACAGTAGTATATACATTTTAAACATAGACACATCAGGTATGTTCGTATCGTTAGAAATTATATAGGAGGCATGTGTCACTATGGAACATCATCAATTTAAATTACAATCTGATTTTACACCTCAGGGTGATCAACCAGATGCGATAAAGAAAATAGTTGAAGGCGTTAATGAGGGCAAACGTCATCAAACCTTACTCGGTGCGACAGGTACAGGTAAAACCTTTACGATGAGTAATGTTATTAAACAAGTAGGCAAACCCACACTCATTATCGCCCACAATAAGACATTAGCAGGTCAATTATATAGTGAGTTTAAAGAATTCTTTCCAGAAAATAGAGTAGAATACTTTGTTAGTTATTATGATTACTATCAACCAGAGGCATATGTGCCATCAACTGATACATTTATTGAAAAAGATGCTTCAATAAATGATGAAATTGACCAATTACGACATTCAGCGACAAGTTCACTTTTTGAAAGAGACGATGTCATTATTATTGCGAGTGTCAGTTGTATATATGGTTTAGGTAATCCAGAAGAATATCGAGATTTAGTAGTCAGTGTTCGCGCTGGTATGGAAATGGACAGAAGTGAACTTTTAAAAAAATTAGTAGACGTTCAATATTCGAGAAATGATATTGATTTTAGACGTGGTACATTTCGTGTAAGGGGAGATGTAGTTGAAATTTTCCCTGCTTCGAGAGAAGAAATGTGTATTCGTGTAGAATTTTTTGGTGATGAAATTGATCGTATCCGTGAAGTAAATTATTTAACGGGTGAAGTTTTAAGAGAGCGTGATCACTTTGTGATTTTTCCAGCATCCCACTTCGTAACACGTGAAGAGAAAATGAAATCTGCAATACAAAGAATTGAAAATGAACTAGAAGAACGCTTAACAGAATTACGCTCAGAAAATAAATTATTAGAGGCACAACGACTAGAACAACGTACGAATTATGATTTAGAAATGATGCGAGAAATGGGCTTCTGTTCTGGTATTGAAAACTACTCTGTGCATTTAACACTAAGACCAATGGGTTCAACGCCATATACGTTATTAGATTATTTTGGCGATGATTGGCTTGTAATGGTTGATGAATCACATGTGACATTACCTCAAATTAGGGGTATGTATAATGGAGACCGTGCACGTAAACAAGTACTTGTAGATCATGGTTTCCGTTTGCCGAGCGCTTTGGATAATAGACCTTTAAAATTTGAAGAATTCGAAGAAAAAACCAATCAACTCGTTTATGTATCTGCTACACCTGGTCCATTTGAGTTAGAACATACAGATGAAATGGTACAACAAATTATTCGTCCAACAGGTCTATTAGATCCTGAGATTGAAGTGCGACCAACGGAAAATCAAATTGACGATTTAATAAGTGAAATCCATGAGCGCATTGAACGTAATGAACGTGTGCTAGTTACAACATTAACTAAAAAAATGAGTGAAGATTTAACTACTTATTTAAAAGAAGCTGGCGTTAAGGTCAATTACCTACATTCAGAAATTAAAACATTGGAGCGTATAGAAATTATTCGTGATTTACGTATGGGAACTTATGATGTCATTGTTGGAATTAACTTATTAAGAGAGGGTATCGATATACCAGAAGTATCTCTTGTTGTTATTCTTGATGCTGATAAAGAAGGTTTCTTACGTTCACATAGATCACTTGTTCAAACAAGTGGACGTGCAGCACGTAATAGTCGCGGTGAAGTTATTATGTACGGTGACAAGATTACAGATTCCATGCGTTATGCCATTGATGAGACAGAGCGACGTCGTACAATTCAAAAAGCATATAACGAAAAACATAATATTACGCCTACTACGATTAATAAGAAAATTCATGATGTTATTAGTGCAACTGTCGAAAATGATGAAACAAATGAACAACAACAAACTGAAGTACCTAAGAAAATGACGAAAAAAGAACGCGAAAAAACAATCGCAAATATAGAAAAAGAAATGAAACAAGCAGCTAAAGATTTAGATTTCGAAAAAGCAACAGAGCTTAGAGATATGTTGTTTGAATTAAAAGCAGAAGGGTGACAAATATGAAACAACCATCCATTGTAGTAAAAGGGGCTCGTGCCCATAATTTAAAAGGTGTAGATATTGAAATACCGAAAGATAAACTCATCGTGATGACGGGACTGTCTGGATCAGGAAAATCTTCACTTGCCTTTGATACAATATATGCTGAGGGTCAGCGTAGATATGTAGAGTCATTAAGTGCTTATGCAAGACAATTTTTAGGTCAAATGGATAAACCAGATGTTGATACGATTGAAGGTTTATCACCTGCGATATCAATTGACCAAAAGACTACAAGTAAAAATCCAAGATCAACTGTAGCGACAGTAACTGAAATATATGACTATATACGGTTGCTCTACGCACGTATAGGCAAACCATTTTGCCCCAATCATGGTATTGAAATAGAATCGCAAACTGTACAACAAATGGTAGACCAAGTGATGCAACTTGAAGAGCGTTCTAAAATCCAACTATTGGCTCCTGTGGTTTCTCATAGAAAAGGTGCACAAGAAAAACTCATAGACGACATTAGCAAAAAAGGCTATGTACGTGTACGTGTTGATGGTGAAATTATGGATGTAAACGAAGTGCCAAATTTAGATAAAAATAAAAATCATACTATCGAAGTCGTAATAGATCGCTTGGTGGTTAAAGCAGGTATTGAAGGACGTCTTGCTGATTCTATAGAAACTGCGATTAGACTTGCTGAAGGTACATTAATCGTTGATATAATTGGGGGAGAAGAATTAAAATTCTCGGAAAACCATGCTTGTCCGATATGTGGTTTTTCAATTGGTGAACTAGAACCTCGTATGTTCAGTTTTAACAGCCCCTTTGGTGCATGTCCAACATGTGATGGTTTAGGATTGAAATTGAAAGTAGATTTAGATTTAGTGGTTCCTGATACAAACAAAACTTTAAATGAAGGTGCAATCATAGCTTGGGAATCTTCAAGTTCTGATTTTTATCCAACATTATTAAATCGTGTTTGTGAAGTATATAAAATTAATATGGATAAACCATTTAAAAAATTAACAGATAGACAACAAGATATCATTTTAAACGGTTCTAAAGGTAAAGAAATTGAGTTCACTTTTAAACAACGCAATGGTCAAACACGTAAACGAACAATGGAATTTGAAGGTGTGATTAATAATATTAATCGTCGTTATCATGACTCACCATCTGAACTTGTTAGAGAGATGATGAGTAAATATATGACTGAGCTACCTTGTGAAACTTGTAATGGTAAACGTTTAAGCCGTGAAGCGTTATCTGTATATGTTTCTGGTCAGAATATTGGTGAAGTTGTTGAACATTCAATTAAAGATGCTTTGCATATGTATGAACATATTGAATTGTCAGATCAAGATAGAAAAATTGCAGATCAAATATTAAAGGAAATTAACTCACGTTTAGAATTTTTATACAACGTTGGTTTAGAATATTTAACACTCAATCGTGCATCAGGATCATTATCAGGTGGGGAAGCGCAGCGAATTCGCCTTGCTACACAAATTGGTTCTAGACTGTCAGGTGTACTTTACGTGTTAGATGAGCCTTCTATCGGACTTCACCAAAGAGATAATGATCGACTTATAAGTACATTAAAAGAAATGCGTGACTTAGGTAATACTTTGATCGTTGTAGAACACGATGAAGATACAATGCGTGCGGCTGATTATTTGGTTGATGTAGGCCCAGGTGCAGGTGAACATGGTGGCGAAATTGTCGCGAGTGGTACACCTAAACAAGTAATGAATCAGAAAAAATCACTCACTGGTCAATATTTAAGCGGGAAAAAGCTGATAGAAGTACCTGAGGAACGCCGTGAAATAACTGATCGTAAAGTCAGTGTTAAAGGCGCAAGAAGTAATAACTTAAAAGATATCGACGTAGATTTTCCATTATCAACAATGACAGTAGTTACAGGTGTTTCTGGTTCAGGTAAGAGTACGTTAGTTAATGAAGTGCTGTATAAATCATTAGCAAAACACATTAATAAATCAAAAGTAAAACCAGGTGATTGTGACGAAATTCAAGGAATAGAAGAACTTGAACGTATAATCGATATTGATCAATCACCTATTGGAAGAACACCGAGATCAAATCCAGCAACTTATACAGGGGTATTCGATAATATTAGGGATATCTTCGCGCAAACAAACGAATCTAAAGTAAGAGGATATACTAAAGGCCGTTTTAGCTTTAATGTGAAAGGCGGTCGTTGTGAAGCTTGTAGAGGTGACGGTATTATAAAAATTGAAATGCATTTCTTACCAGATGTGTATGTACCGTGTGAAATTTGTGGTGGTTCTAGATACAATAGAGAAACGCTAGAAGTCACGTATAAAGGTAAAAACATTGCAGATATTTTAGCAATGACAGCTGAAGAAGCGACTAATTTCTTTGAAAAAGTACCAAAAATTCATCGTAAATTGAAAACATTAGTTGATGTTGGACTAGGATACGTTACACTCGGACAACAAGCAACAACACTTTCTGGTGGGGAAGCACAACGTGTTAAACTCGCATCTGAATTGCATAAACGTTCTACGGGTCGCTCCATCTATATTCTTGATGAACCAACGACTGGTTTACATGTTGATGATATTGGTCGATTATTAAAAGTACTCAATAAACTAGTGGAAAATGGTGATACTGTGGTTATTATTGAGCATAACTTAGATGTTATTAAAATGGCAGATCATATTATTGACTTAGGTCCAGAAGGTGGCGATGGGGGCGGTACGCTTGTAGCTACCGGTACGCCAGAACAAATTGCAGAAGTAAAAGAAAGTTATACAGGACAATACTTAAAGCCTGTGCTAGAAAGAGATACAGTAAAATAAACAATATAAGTATGTAACTCCACTCAAAAAGGCGGGAACATAAGTATAAATGGCTCTCTTCAAGGTAAGTACTTTAACGTGCAAACTTTGAAGGGGGTATTTTTGTATTTATTACCAACAAATACCTAGAAAATGATTTGTAGTAAATTAAATGAATAAATTGAAAATATAATCAGTCACTGGTGTGTGATATCGTTTATAATTGATATAATGATAGATATTATAGATATGTGTTGAATTATCGATCTTCTACACTTTTTGATATGGATTATCATTTCTTTTTGATATGATAATATCATATTGCAAATGTAAGAGAAATATTGATAGAGGTGAACTATGTTAACTACCAAGAGTTTAGTAGACCGCTTTGAACTTGATCTTATTGTTGGAGAAGCAGGTTTAAACAAACAAATTAAAAATACAGATATTTCAAGACCAGGTTTGGAAATGGCAGGTTATTTTTCTCACTATGCTTCTGACCGTATTCAATTATTAGGTACGACGGAATTATCTTTTTATAACTTATTACCAGATGAAGAACGTAAAGGTCGTATGAGAAAGTTATGTCGTCCAGATACACCAGCGATTATTGTGACGAGAGATTTAGAACCACCAGAGGAACTTATCGCTGCAGCAAAAGAACTCGACACGCCTTTAATTGCGTCGACGATTGCTACTACACAATTAATGAGTCGTTTAACTACATTTTTAGAACATGAACTCGCACGAACAACATCACTGCATGGAGTACTTGTCGACGTTTATGGTGTAGGTGTACTGATTACTGGTGATTCTGGAATCGGTAAAAGTGAAACGGCATTAGAATTAATAAAACGTGGTCATAGATTAGTAGCAGATGATAATGTGGAAATTAGAGAAATTAGTAAAGACGAATTGATTGGGAGAGCACCTAAATTAATAGAACATTTATTAGAAATTAGAGGCTTAGGTATCATTAATGTAATGACATTGTTTGGTGCAGGTTCGATTTTAACTGAAAAACGATTGCGTTTAAATATTCATTTAGAAAACTGGCATAAAGACAAATTATATGATCGAGTCGGCTTAAATGAAGAAAAATTACGTATCTTAGATACTGAAATTACGAAAAAAACAATTCCTGTACGACCTGGACGTAACGTAGCGGTTATTATTGAAGTTGCGGCAATGAATTACCGACTGAATATTATGGGCATCAATACAGCAGAAGAGTTTAATGATCGCTTAAATGCTGAAATATTACGAAATGGTAGCAATAGTGAGGAGAAATAGGTAATGATGACATTAAATTATATCAATCCAATTGCACTTGAGCTTGGGCCTATTTCAGTACGTTGGTACGGAATTATTATCGCTGTTGGGATACTCTTGGGTTATTTTATTGCTCAAGAAGGTGTGAAACGAATTGGCTTTGATACAGATACATTAGTTGATATCATTTTTTGGAGTGCAATATTTGGATTTATTATGGCGAGACTTTATTTCGTTGTATTCCAGTGGCCGTATTATATTCAAAACCCAATTGAAATTCCGATGATATGGCACGGTGGTATTGCAATACACGGTGGCTTAATAGGTGGATTTGTTACAGGGATTATCATCTGTAAACAAAAAAATATTAACCCGTTTCAAATTGGTGATGTCATTGCACCAAGTATGATTTTAGGCCAAGGTATTGGAAGATGGGGCAACTTTATGAATCATGAAGCTCATGGCGGTCCTGTTTCAAGAACATTCTTAGAAAACTTACATATTCCAGATTTTATTATTAATAATATGTATATTAATGGCAAATACTACCAGCCAACATTCTTATATGAATCTATTTGGGACATTTTAGGCTTTGTTATACTAATCTTGCTTAGAAAACATTTACGTATAGGAGATACTTTCTGTCTATATTTGATATGGTATTCAATCGGCAGATTTTTCGTAGAAGGCATGCGTACAGATAGCTTGATGTTAACTAGTGATATTCGAGTAGCGCAGTTAATGTCTATTATACTGATTATAGTAGGTATTGTGATTATGATTATAAGAAGAGTGAAATATAACGCACCAAGATATAAAGATGTTGGTCCGTTAACTTGGTCAAATCAAAAAGTGAAGTGATAAAATATCATGCGTAATTTAAAAAAGGTTAAAGTTAAAGGCAATAACCCACTTTGGCATATGTATCGTTATATTAGATACTTTAAAATATTTAAACAAACGATAATTATTGAAATTTGCAGGTACTTGCCTCACGTGAAATTAAAACATTGGGCGTATCGCAATTTATTGAAAATGAATATTGGTAAAAACACAGCATTTGCTTTTAAAGTAGTTCCCGATTTATTATACCCAGAGTATATTTCCATAGGGGAAAATTGTGTGATTGGCTATAATACTACAATTTTGACTCATGAATTTCTCGTTGATGAATTTCGAACGGGGCGTGTGCAAATTGGTGATAATACTTTAATTGGCGCGAATGTTACAATATTACCAGGTGTAAGCATAGGATCAAATGTTAAAGTCGGAGCGGGTGCTGTTATTTCAAAAGACATACCTGATTCGGCATTAGCATATGGAAATCCCATGCAAATAAGAACTTAATTAATATTTAGGAGGTGATAATGGATGGCGCATAACGGCAAAGTAATACCAATGAAATTAGATAGTCAATTTTATAAAAAATTGGGAGACCAAAAATTTCTGCACCAAGATTATAAAAAGGCAGCAGAATATTATGGCAAAGTGCTGGATATGTCACCTCAAGATTTTGATGTAAAAGTAAAATACGCGGAATGTCTTGTGAATATAGGACTAAGTGGTAAAGCAGAGCATCTATTTTATGAAAGTATTGCGCAACAAGAGTTAGTAGAAGAAAGTTATTATCAGCTTAGTCAATTAAACATTACATTAAATGAAGCAAATAAAGCATTTTTATTTGGTATAAATTATGTCACGATGTCTAACGATGAAGATTATAAAGAAGAACTTGAAGAAATGTTTGAAGTTTCTTATAATTCAGCTGAAAAAATAGAGATAGAAAGTCAGCTATTTGCAGTACAACTTATTTTCCAATACCTATTTTCTCAGGGAAGATTACCCGAAGCACGAACATTTATCTTAAATCAAAACGATGAAATTCAAGAACATCGCGTAGTGCGTAATTTACTTGCGATGTGTTATTTATACATGAATGAATATGACATTGCTAAAGAAATGTTTGAGCGATTGCTTAGTGAAGATAATACGGATGTACATGCATTATGTCATTATACTTTATTACTTTATAATACGAATGATAAAGAAAAATACCAACGCTATTTAAAAATTTTAAATAAAGTCATGCCGATGAATGATGATGAATCATTTAAGCTAGGCATCGTTTTATGTTACTTGAAACAATATGAAGCTTCGCAAAAAATATTACAGCCACTTTATAGAAAAGGAAAATTCCTTTCCATCCAAATGTATAATGCGTTAAGTTATAATAGTTACTATTTAAACAATATTGAGGATAGTAAATATTATTGGTCGAAGTTGCAAGATATGACTAAAGTAGATGTAGGTTATGCACCTTGGGTTATTGCAGAGAGTAAAATGTATTTCGATGAACAAGTATTACCATTATTACTCCATGACGATAGCCATCATAGGTTATATGGTATTTTCTTATTAAACCAGTTAAAGGGACGCGAAGTGCTTTTAACACAAGAAATTTGGGCAGTTCTAGAATCTATGGAAGATTACGAAAAGCTATATCTTACCTATATTATTCAAGATTTAAAATTAAACAAATTAGATTTCATTCATAGAGGCTTATTGATGTTGTATGGTGTGAAATCATTGAAAAATAATGAGGATTTATTTATTGTATGGATTGATCAAGCAGAAGCGATTATATCTGAAAAAGTAGATTTAACAAATGTAAATGAATATATTGCAGCATTTGTGTATATGTATTATCGTAATGCTGATAGTAAAATAACAAAACAACAAGTAATCGAATGGTTTGATATATCTTCTTACCGTTTAAATAAAACGATAGATTATTTAGTGAGCATATAAGTTTAAGAAATGCAAGAAATCATATATACTGCGCATAATGAATTATTAAACAGGAGGCAATTTAAATGGCTGAACAAGTGGATTTTGATGTGGCAATTATAGGTGCCGGACCAGCAGGAATGACTGCTGCAGTTTATGCATCACGTGCTAATTTAAGCACAGTAATGATTGAACGTGGTATGCCAGGTGGACAAATGGCAAACACAGAAGAAGTTGAGAACTTCCCAGGATTTGAAATGGTAACAGGTCCGGACTTATCAACGAAAATGTTTGAACATGCGAAAAAATTTGGTGCTAAATATCAATATGGCGATATCAAATCAATAGAAGATAAAGGTACTCATAAAGTGATTAACCTTGGTAATAGTGAAATTACAGCTCGCGCCGTAATCATTTCAACAGGTGCAGAATACAAAAAAATTGGTGTACCTGGTGAACAAGAACTTGGCGGTCGTGGTGTAAGTTATTGTGCCGTATGTGATGGAGCATTCTTTAAAGGTAAGAAATTATTTGTTATTGGTGGCGGAGACTCAGCTGTAGAAGAAGGAACATTCCTTACAAAATTTGCTGATAGCGTAACAATTGTTCACCGTAGAGATGAATTACGTGCTCAAAAAATCTTACAAGATCGCGCATTTAAAAACGATAAAATTGATTTTATTTGGAGTCACACTTTAAAAACAATTAATGACAAAGATGGCAAAGTTGGTTCGGTAACATTAGAATCAACAAAAGATGGCACAGAACAAACACTAGATGGCGATGGCGTATTTGTGTACATTGGTATGAAACCATTAACAATACCTTTCCAAGATTTAGGTATTACTAATGAAGTTGGCTACATTTTAACGAATGAAGACATGAGTACAAGTGTACCTGGTATATATGCAGCAGGCGACGTACGTGAAAAAGGGTTACGTCAAATTGTCACTGCAACTGGTGATGGAAGTATTGCTGCACAAAGTGCCATTGCATATATCGAGCATTTACACGATACAATTGAAGCATAAATAAATTGTATCATTGATGGGATAAAGTCATAGATTATAAAAGATTGTATAAAATATCATAGATAAATTCAGTCATAGCTAGAATGTTATACTTACGATCTATAGTAAGTTATAACATTCTAGCTTTTTTACATAATGAAACAACTATAGCGTTATAATATTGATAGATAAAACTACTACCTTAGTCGTTTTTCATGTAAAATATAATGTGATAATATTAACTCGTTAGACTTATATTGAGAAAAATGAAAGATATTGTATAAATGCCAATATAAATAAGCTATTAACAGCGTAGAACTAATTTTGCGATTAAAATAATCAATGGATGGTGTAAAGAGATGCAACGAGAAGAAAAAGAAATAGTAAAGAGTGAATTGTTGGTTGTAACTGGTTTGTCAGGCGCCGGAAAATCTGTGGTCATTCAGAGTTTAGAAGACATTGGATATTTCTGTGTAGATAATTTACCACCGATTCTTTTACCAAAATTTGTAGAATTGATGGGGCAAGGAAATCCTTCTTTACAAAAAGTAGCGATTGCTATTGATTTAAGAGGTAAGGAACTATTTAAATCTTTAATTAAAGAAATGGACCAAATTAAGAGTAACTCAGATGTTATTGTTGATTTAATGTTCTTGGAAGCATCGAATGAAAAACTGATTTCTCGTTATAAAGAAACACGTCGTGCACATCCTTTAAATGAAAAAGGTCAACGTTCATTAATTGAAGCTATTGAAGAAGAACGTGAGTTGTTGACTGAAATACAAAGTTTAGCGAATTATACGATTGATACATCGCAAATGACACCGAAAGAATTGCGCAAACGTATGGGAGATTATTTTAATCAAAGTAACTATCAAACATTTAATATTAATGTAATTAGCTTTGGTTTTAAACATGGTATACAAATAGATGCGGATCTTGTATTTGATGTAAGATTTTTACCTAATCCGCACTATGTTGATGAGTTGAGACCATTAACTGGCGAAGATGAAGCAGTATATAAATATGTAATGAAATGGAAAGAAACAAACATTTTTTATGAAAAATTAATGGATTTATTGAAATTTATGATACCAGGATATAAAAAAGAAGGAAAATCTCAACTTGTTATTGCAATAGGTTGTACTGGTGGCCAACATCGTTCTGTCGCACTAGCCAAACGTATCGGAGCAGAACTCAGGGAGAGTTTTGACTATAATGTGTATGTACAACATAGGGATGCACATGTCGAAAGTGGCGTGAAACAAAAAAATGAAAAGAATTAAGCTTGTACTTATAGGTGGAGGTACGGGTTTATCCGTTTTAGCACGTGGTTTAAAGGGTTATCCGATCGATATTACGACGATTGTCACAGTAGCTGATGATGGTGGTAGTACGGGTAAAATACGAAGCGAAATGGATATACCTGCTCCAGGAGATATACGAAACGTTATTTCGGCATTAAGTGAAACAGAATCAACAATAGAACAATTGTTTCAATATCGTTTTAAAGAAAACCAAGTCGAAGGTCATTCTTTAGGTAATCTACTCATTGCTGCATTAACCAACATCAATAACGATTTTGGACATGCAGTGAAAGAACTAAGTCAAATTTTAAATATTAGAGGACGTGTTATTCCTTCTACCAATACGAGTGTACGTTTAAATGCGGTGATGGAAGATGGAGAAATTGTATATGGCGAATCTAATATTCCAAAAAAGAATAAAAAGATTAAACGTGTATTTTTAGAACCAGAAGATGTTGAGCCAATGGAAGAAGCAGTTGAAGCAATAGAAGAGGCAGATTTAATCGTATTAGGCCCTGGCTCACTTTATACGAGTGTGATTTCTAATCTATGCGTGAAGGGTATTTCTAATGCACTGCTAGGTGGAGATGTTCCTAAATTATATGTTTCAAATGTTATGACACAACCAGGTGAAACAAATAGTTACACTGCAATCGATCATGTGAACGCAATACATGATCATGTTGGTCAGAACTTTATCAATTATTCTATCTGTAGCACCCAATCATTTACTGAAGATGTGTTAAAGCGCTATAGGGAAGATGGAGCATCACCAGTGAAATGTAATATGGATCATATGGAAGAACAAAATATTAAAGTATTTACACATCCTAATTTAGTAGAGGTTTCTGAAGAATACTACGTGCGTCATAATACTGAAGTATTATCTAAAATGATTTATGAAATAGCTATGAGGGAAACTGACACGATTGAATTTACGCGTGAGAAAGAAAATGATAAATAATAACTAAGTGATTTCATTTAGTTAAAGAAGGGACTGATTAATCTATGAGCTTTGCATCCGAGATGAAAAATGAACTGACTAGAATAGAAGTAGATGAAGAGAATGCAAAAGCAGAGCTCAGTGCGCTTATTCGTATGAATGGTGCACTCAGTCTTTCCAACCAACAATTTGTTATTAACGTACAAACCGAAAATGCTACTACGGCAAGACGTATATATTCGTTAATTAAAAAAGTATTTAATGTTGAAGTGGAACTACTTGTGAGAAAGAAAATGAAATTAAAAAAGAACAATATTTATATCTGTCGTATTAAAGTACGTGCCAGAGAAATATTGGATGAATTAGGTATTTTAAAAAGTGGTGTCTTCACGCACGAAATTGATGAAGCATTGATTCATGATGATGAAATGAGAAGAAGTTATTTACGTGGTGCTTTTCTTGCTGGTGGCTCTGTAAACAATCCAGAAACGTCATCTTATCATTTAGAAATATTTTCATTATATGAAGATCATTCTGAAGGTATAACGCAGTTAATGAATAAATATGAATTGAATGCCAAGCACCTCGAACGAAAAAAAGGTAGTATTGCCTATTTAAAAGAAGCGGAAAAAATTTCTGATTTCTTAAGTTTAATCGGGGGATATCAAGCACTTTTGAAATTTGAGGATGTTCGTATCGTACGTGATATGAGAAACTCTGTTAACAGATTGGTGAATTGTGAAACTGCTAATTTGAATAAAACAGTAAGCGCTGCTATGAAACATGTAGAAAGTATTCGTTTAATTGACCAAGAAATTGGTCTGGATAATTTACCTGAAAGATTACGTGAAATTGCAAAACTCAGGGTAGAGCACCAAGAAGTGTCTCTTAAAGAATTAGGAGAAATGATGACTTCTGGCAATATATCTAAATCTGGTGTGAATCATCGATTAAGAAAGTTGAATGAAATGGCGGATAAATTGAGAACTGGCGAACCAATTGAACTGAAATAATATACTTTACAGTTTTATATTTTACCTTGGACTCTTCAATTCTACCTTCGAGAAATATTAGTGGCATTATTAAAAATAAATCTAGTCATACGTGAATTAGTTGTGCTAGTATTATTATAAAATAATTGTATAATTTAATTTTGATTATTAACGCCTCTATAAAGAGGTGTTTTTTTATATAATTAATACAATTTGTGATGCGTAATAGCAATAGAATTATGCTTAAATCCTATTGTTGTTGGAGTCGAAGGAGTGAGTTAATGTCAAAACTGTTTAATAAGCATTCTAAAAATATTATTCTTTGTATAATAGGTACGTTTATTAACGCAATAGGTGTCAATTGTTTTTTACTTGGATCTAACTTAGGAGACGGGGGCACTGTCGGTATATCTTTAGCATTATTATATTCATTTGGATTGTCGCCGGCTTGGACATCATTAATTATCAATACACTCGTTGTATTAATTGGTTGGAAATTTTTGAGTAAAACAACTGCAGTCTATACAGTTATAGCAAATACGTCACTTTCACTGTTCTTACATTTAACTGAAAATATAAATCTTGGTGTGGATAATTTCGTGATTAATGCTGTGTTTGGTGGGGCTATTATCGGTATTGGTGGAGGTTTAGTTATTGCGACAGGTAGTACACTTGGAGGCACATCAGTTATAGCTAAGATAATTAATAAATACTCAGAAATTAAAACATCGCAAGGCATCTTTGTGTTGGATGCACTCGTCGTTCTATCCTTTTTGATGGTACTTCCTTTACAAAATGTGTTATTTACAATCATTATGCTATTTGTAACCGAAAGAGCGACATCGTTTATCATAGAAGGATTTAATCCTAAAAAAGCAGTTACGATTATATCAAGTAAAAGTGAAACAATTAGCGATAAAATTAATGCTTTTACAGGAAGAGGCTCTACGATATTAACTGGTAAGGGCGGCTATGCTAAGAGTGAGACGCATATGCTATACGTGGTAGTGCCACAGTCTCAAGTGACGAGAGTGAAAAAGCTTGTTAACGAAGAAGATGAAAACGCCTTTTTAGTAATCCATGATGTGAGAGATGTTTTAGGTAGTACTTTTATAAATGTAAAATAAATTTATAAAAGTATTGATTTAAAAAAGAGAAACAATTGTCTTGCATAGATTTTTAGCATATTATAGACTACATAGATTACTAGATATATTGAAAAAGGGTATATGGTAAAAGTGGTTAATGAGTTGAGTGTTTTTAAATAAAAAATAAAACCCGATACCATAGATATATAACCTATGGTATCGGGTGATGTTTAGAAAATCTTATTCAAGTCCCCTCGAAGGGAATCGAACCCCCATTTTAAGAACCGGAATCTTACGTGTTATCCATTACACTACGAGGGGGTTAAAAAACACGCTAATACAAGTGTACAAATCTTAGAAGTAACGGTCAATAAGAATAATGTAAGTTTCGTGAAATTTCGAGCTTTAATTTTTGACCATATTTGACTTTTGAGTTAAAATAAATTTATCAATTAGAAATGAGGAGGCAATATTAATGAATTTAATACCTACAGTAATTGAAACAACAAACCGTGGGGAACGTGCATATGACATTTACTCACGTTTATTAAAAGACCGTATTATTATGTTAGGTTCACAAATCGATGATAATGTAGCGAACTCTATTGTTTCACAATTATTATTCCTACAAGCACAAGATTCTGAAAAAGATATCTATCTTTATATCAATTCGCCAGGCGGAAGTGTGACGGCTGGATTTGCAATTTATGATACAATTCAACACATTAAACCAGATGTACAAACAATCTGTATTGGTATGGCTGCCTCAATGGGTTCATTCCTACTTGCAGCAGGAGCAAAAGGTAAACGTTTTGCTTTACCAAATGCTGAAGTAATGATTCACCAACCACTTGGTGGTGCGCAAGGTCAAGCAACAGAAATTGAAATTGCTGCGAATCATATTCTTAAGACACGTGCCAAATTAAACCAAATTTTAGCAGAGCGTACTGGTCAGTCAATTGAAAAAATTGAAAAAGATACAGATCGTGATAATTTCTTATCAGCTGAAGAAGCTAAAGAATACGGTCTAGTTGACCAAGTTATGGTTCCTGAAGCATAACGCTAAAATTAATATAAAAGCTTAATTAAAAAAGACAAGCCACATCATGTGGCTTGTCTTTTTTAATTATTATTCTACTAAATCTTCTAAAGCTATTTTTAAATCTGGATATTTAAATTTAAAGTCTATAGCCTGTAATTTATTTGGTATTACTTTTTGTGTGTCCAATACAACTGTAGACATTTGGCCTAAAGCTAATCTTAAGGCTAATGCAGGTACCCAAGTGAAATGGGGACGATGTGTGACGCGTGCCAATGTATAGCCAAATAAATTTTGATGTTCAACAATAGGCGCTGTAAAGTTGAAAACGCCATGTGCATTTCCGTTGTTAATTGTATAGAGTATGGCTCTTGTTAAATCATCTAAATGAATCCAAGAATACCATTGTCTACCTGAACCGAGTTTACCACCAAGGTAAAATTCATATGGTAGTTTCATCAAAGGTAAGGCACCTCCATCTTCTGCTAGGATCATGCCAAATCTACCAATCACAACACGTGTGCCTAATGATTCAAACTGACGTGCGCGACGTTCCCATTGGTAAACTACTTCTGATAAGAAATCAAATGGGAGCGATTTATATAATTCTGTATAAGTTCGATCGTAATCTGGCTTGTAATAACCAACTGCACTCGCATTAAAGAATACTGAAGGTTTTTGTTTGCGGTTTTTAAACAAGTCGAATAATGCTTGCGTAGACTGTAAGCGGCTCAACATAATTGCTTGTTTATGTTCTTTTGTCCAACGTTTCATTAAGCTTGCACCTGCAAGATTAATAACGATGTCAATATCAGGAATTTGAGATTCCCAATTCGTTTTAGACCAATTAACGTATGTTATTTTTGGATGTGAAGTTGATTTGTCTTGTCTAGTAAGAATTGTTATATGCGCGTCACTTTGCTTGATAGCTTCAACGAGTTGGGTACCAACCATACCTGTGCCACCTGTTATTAAATAGTGTTTCATTATATCACCTCATAAAATAGTAATGCTTTAGACTGTAATGATTAAAAAACGACTCAAGCTAAATTTTTCTGACATAATTCTTTCGAAAATTGTTCAAGAATATGTCATTTAGTCATCTTAAGAAGTATTTAAAATAATATTGGATACCGTTATAATAAGGGTACCTTCGATATTAATTAATCATCTCTTAATTATTTCGAGTATACCCCATAATATACTAACGAAGGTAAAATTTTGACTCCCTTTAGTAGTGGCCTATGCGATTATCGTATAGGCCTATATTTATATGCTAACGTAATTAAAGATTTATAACTATCTTTTTATTTATAAATTGCTTATATAAACGTATCCTTAATAAATTTTTTAATGCTTTACTATTAGATGAAAAGAAATATTAGACTGAAAATAACTAATAGAAGGAAAATAATAAAACTAAAGAAAAGATTACGTTTCTTGGAAGTAGGCTTTGGTTCATAGTTGTCATTTTCAACCATCATTTGACGAAGGCCTTTTTTGTTAGGGTGACCCTGCTGCTCAAAATCATTTAATAAATCATGTTTATTCATATTTAGCTCACATCCTGTTATGATAATAGTGAAACATGTAAAGTAACAATTGAAATTAAATAAAAGTATTGAAAATATAGTTTGATTTAGATTAATATTATACTGAATCATAAAATGTTAAAGCATAGTTGTATTTTACAACAGATATGACATCAAGATAACAGCCATATTAAAAAATAGTTAATCGGTTTGATTAGTATAAAAAATAGTGTAAAATATACATTTGTTAATGAAAGTACATTTAGAATAAATATAAAAGTTATGATATAAATTGAAGTGAGGGGAGCTTATGCCAAAGCATAATCAAAATAACAAGAAAATGAGCAGTTTTGCAAAAATTGTGAGTGCGATTATTGTCTTGTTATTAGTAGGTGGATTAGTTTTTGCCATTTTTGCCTTTGTAGATCATTCGAAACAAGCCGACGAACGTTTAGCTGATCAAAAGCAAGAAGAAAAAGATAAGAAAAAAGAAAAGACTAAAGAAGAAAAAGATAAGAAAAAAGAGAAATCAACAGAAGAGTCACAAGAAACGCAACAAACCCAACAACAAACTCAGCAAGCTCCAACTACGCAACAAACACAGCAGACACAACAAACTCAACAACAAACAAAACAACCTGCAACAGCCGAACGTACAACAGAAGAAGAAAAAGACTCTCCTGAGAAAACAAAAGAAGAAACAACTGAAGAACGCTCTACCGAAGAGCAAACTACAGAGGAACGTAGTACAGAAGAACGCACGACTGAAGAACGCACTACAGAAGAACGCACGACTGAAGAGCGTACAACAGAGGAAAAAACACCTGAGCCATCTACAGAAGAAAAAACTTCAGAACCTTCAACTGAAGAGCAAACACCTGAACCTTCAACAGAAGAAAGAAGTAGTCAAGCTGACACACAAGAAAGATCAACACAAAATAGTAACTCGAATTCATCAGAAGAAGATTAACGTTGTTCATAACGGTTTAGTAAATATAGTTGTATAAGCTATTAAAAAGAAGCACTCGTTCTCACGGGTGCTTCTTTTATATTGTCAACAAAGACTACGACTTTGCTAGCGTTTTTCTATGCTATTTCTGCAGTCATAGCCTTAGTCTATAGTATTCAGCTAGGATTTTTCTTGAAGGAGTCAGACCAAAGCGTTGTCATTTTTTAAACCAATCAATCATTCATCATTAGTAATTAGTTGACCCCTTATAAAGACAAACGCAGACTTTATTTTAATTAACTTGAAGGGCAGGGTGCTTATAATTTCAAATAAAATAAAAGCTAATGTGAATCAAATTGAATTAAAATAGGAAGTTTAATAAGAAAGTAAGGAGCGATGACAAGAGTATTAAGGTAATGCAACCACTCAAACAACCGAATGGGCCACAACCACAACCGATATTTTTTGTATAATTATATGATTGGTGTTGGTGTGTACCAGCGTATGGTTTTTGACTATGCTTATTAAAATGATCTGGGTCCTTATATCGTTGGTCATCCGGATCGATAACCTCTGGTTGATCTTTTTGTGACATAGTTTTTCCTCCAAAATAGTATTATAAAACTATTTTAATGATAATAGGACAACCATTCAATCATTCACGCTTGTAAAAGCATAAGAATGTGAATAATATGTGTTTATATTATAATATGTACTATTAAAAAATAATAAGTATGAATGATTAATTGATGTTTTTAACGGGTATTAAATTATTGTAGGTAGTTACAAAAGTAACAAAAATTTTAATGGTCAATAGTTAATAATTAATAGATAGGTATTTCTCTTGCAATTTTAAAAATATAGTAGTAGTATTGCTGTTATAAGAGGTTATATTTTTTTGTCCCACCAGGGACGTAAAAAGTCAATCTATGGTTAGAACTTGACCCTTTAAATGGAAATGGAGGTGGATAGTAGTGAAGGACTTGATAAAAATTCAACAAAAGTTAGTTCCAGAAATTGTTGAAAAGATGTATCGTCGTTTTTCAATACTCACTACTATCTCCAAGCATCAACCCGTAGGTAGACGAAGTTTAAGTGAATACATGGATTTGACTGAACGTGTACTGCGTTCAGAAACAGATATATTGAAGAAACAAGAACTTATCAAAGTTAAACCAACAGGTATGGAAATAACTGAAGCAGGTGAAACAACGATTCGTCAATTGAATAGCTATTTCAATATTTATTCAGACGATCATCATCTTGCGCAAGTTATTAAAGAGCAGTACAACATCAAAGAGGTTTACGTCATACCTGGCGATTCAGATGCTGATAAAACAGTTAAGATTGAGTTGTCACGTCAGGCGGGACAACTTGTAGAAGATGTTCTTTACGAACATGCAATAGTTTCTGTGACTGGTGGTTCAACGATGGCATATGTCAGCGAAGCCATGCACAAGCAACCGTACAATGTATTATTCGTACCTGCACGTGGAGGACTTGGTGAAAATGTTGTATATCAAGCGAATACGATTGCTGCAAGTATGGCGCAGCAAACGAACGGTGATTATACAACACTATATGTACCAGATAATGTAAGTGAGACAACATATAATACGCTTATGTTAGAACCATCAGTTATCCATTCACTTGAGAAAATTAAGGAATCCAATATTACGATCCACGGCATTGGTGATGCGCTGAAGATGGCGCGAAGACGTCAATCACCTAGTGAAGTTATAGAGAAACTTCAACATCACAATGCCTCGGGAGAAGCATTTGGATATTATTTCGATGATCAAGGTGACATTGTCCATAAAGTGAAAACGATTGGACTACAATTAGAAGATCTTGAGTCGAAGAAGTTTATCTTTGCCGTAGCTGGGGGTAAATCAAAAGGAGAAGCTATTAAAGCTTACCTTTCAATTGCACCCAATAACACTGTATTAATCACAGACGAAGCTGCGGCAAGAGTAATCGCAAAACAATAGTAATAAAAGGTGAAATACACTTTTTAAATATCATTTTAAAGGAGGCCATTATAATGGCAGTTAAAGTAGCAATTAATGGTTTTGGTAGAATTGGACGTTTAGCATTTAGAAGAATTCAAGACGTAGAAGGTATTGACGTAGTAGCAGTTAACGATTTAACAGATGACGAAATGTTAGCTCATTTATTAAAATATGACACTACACAAGGTCGCTTCACAGGAGAAGTTGAAGTAGAAAAAGACGGATTCCGTGTAAATGGACAAGAAGTTAAATCATTCTCAGAACCTGAACCAAGTAAATTACCTTGGAAAGATTTAGACATCGATGTTGTTTTAGAATGTACTGGTTTCTTCGCTGATAAAGAAAAAGCAGAAGCTCACATTGACGCTGGCGCTAAAAAAGTATTAATCTCTGCACCAGCAACAGGCGACTTAAAAACAATCGTTTATAACACTAACCACAGTGAATTAGATGGTTCAGAAACAGTTGTTTCAGGTGCTTCATGTACTACTAACTCATTAGCTCCAGTAGCTAAAGTTTTAAATGACGACTTCGGCTTAGTTGAAGGTTTCATGACTACTATTCACGCATATACTGGTGACCAAAGTACTCAAGATGCTCCACACAGAAAAGGCGACAAACGCCGTGCACGTGCAGCTGCTGAAAACATCATCCCTAACTCAACAGGTGCTGCTAAAGCAATTGGTTTAGTAATCCCTGAAATCGATGGTAAATTAGACGGTGGCGCTCAACGTGTTCCAGTTGCTACTGGTTCATTAACTGAACTTACAGTTGTATTAGAAAAAGACGTAAGCGTTGAAGACGTTAACGCAGCAATGAAAAATGCTTCAGACGAATCATTTGGTTACACTGAAGACGAAATCGTTTCTTCTGACGTAATCGGTATGACTTACGGTTCATTATTCGATGCAACGCAAACTCGTGTTATGACAGTTGGAGATCACCAATTAGTTAAAATAGCTGCTTGGTATGATAACGAAATGTCTTACACTTCACAATTAGTTCGTACTTTAGAATATTTAGCTGACCAATCTAAATAATTCGGATTAAAAAATTAATTTAACAAGCTTAAATGTTGTTAAATTTAAACAATAAGCTTAGGAGTAAGCGGGGAGCACATCGCTTCTCCGCTTATTTTACTTTATTGTTCCATTCAGAGGAGGAAGCTTATATGGCTAAAAAAATTGTAACTGACATAGAATTAAAAGGTAAAACTGTACTTGTACGTGCAGATTTTAACGTACCAATGAAAGACGGCGAAATCACTGATGATAACCGTATCGTTCAAGCATTACCAACAATAAAACATATTATTGAGCAAGGTGGAAAAGTAGTATTATTCTCTCACCTAGGTAAAGTTAAAGAAGAAAGTGATAAAGCAGAATTAACTTTAAAACCAGTGGCTACAGCATTAACAGAAAAATTAGGTAAAGATGTTGTGTTTGTACCTGAAACACGCGGTGAAAAACTAGAAGAATCTGTTAAAGCACTTAACGAAGGTGATGTACTTTTAGTTGAAAATACACGTTATGAAGACGTTGAGGGTAAAAAAGAATCTAAAAATGATTCTGACTTAGGCAAATACTGGGCTTCACTTGGCGATGTATTCGTAAATGATGCTTTTGGTACAGCTCACCGTGAGCACGCGTCTAACGTTGGTATCGCATCTAATTTAGAAACAGTTGCAGGATTCTTAATGGAAAAAGAAATTAAATATATCGGTGGCGTAGTTGAAAACCCTGATAAACCTGTAGTTGCAATTTTAGGTGGCGCTAAAGTTTCTGACAAAATTGGTGTCATCACGAACTTATTGAAAATTGCTGACAAAGTACTTATCGGTGGCGGAATGTCGTACACATTCTTCAAAGCGCAAGGTAAAGAAATTGGCTTATCATTATTAGAAGAAGATAAAGTTGACTTTGCTAAAGAATTATTAGACCGTGCTGGCGATCAAATTGTATTACCAGTAGATTGTAAAATTGCTAAAGAATTCTCAAATGACGCTGAAATCACAGAAGTATCTATTGATGATATCCCAGCTGATCAAGAAGCAATGGATGTTGGTCCGAAAACAGTAGAATTATTTAAAGAACAATTACAAGGTGCGCATACAGTTATATGGAACGGACCAATGGGTGTATTTGAATTAAGTAACTTTGCTAAAGGTACGATTGGTATTTGTGAAGCAATCGCTGAATTAAAAGATGCTAACACAATTATCGGTGGCGGCGATTCAGCTGCAGCAGCAATTTCATTAGGATATGCAGATGACTTCAGTCACATTTCAACTGGTGGCGGCGCTTCATTAGAATACCTTGAAGGTAAAGAGCTACCGGGCGTTATCGCAATTGCTAACAAATAATTGCACGACTAAATATGCAAGACATGATTATAGTGTTTAAAATATTAATCATAAATTACTAATAGGAGTGTTATATAATGAGAAAACCAATTATCGCAGGTAACTGGAAAATGAATAAAACAGTTCAAGAAGCTAAAGATTTCGTTAATGCATTACCAACATTACCAGATACTAAAGAAGTAGAATCTGTAATTTGTGCACCAGCAATTCAATTAGACGCATTAGTTACTTTAGTAAATGATGGTAAAGCACAAGGATTACAAATCGGTGCTCAAAATGCTTACTTCGAAGATAATGGCGCATTTACTGGTGAAACTTCTCCAGCTGCATTAGCAGACCTTGGTGTTAAATATGTTGTTATTGGACATTCAGAACGTCGTGAAATCTTCAAAGAAACTGACGAAGACATTAACAAAAAAGCACATGCTGTATTTAACCATGGCATGACACCAATCATTTGTGTTGGCGAAACTGATGAAGAACGCGAAAGTGGAAAAGCAAACGAAGTTGTAGGCAACCAAGTGAAAAAAGCAGTAGAAGGTTTATCTGAAGAGCAATTACAACAAGTAGTTATTGCTTATGAACCAATCTGGGCTATCGGTACTGGTAAATCATCAACTTCTGAAGATGCTAATGAAATGTGTGCATTTGTAAGAGAAACAGTTGCTGAGTTATCTAGTCAAACAGTAGCAGATGCAACTCGTATTCAATATGGTGGTAGTGTTAAACCTAACAACATTAAAGAATACATGGCTCAATCAGACATCGATGGCGCATTAGTAGGCGGCGCATCACTTAAAGTGGATGATTTTGTACAATTGTTAGAAGGTGCAAAATAATATGGCGAAACAACCAACTGCATTAATTATTTTAGATGGTTTTGCAAACAGAGAAACAGAACATGGTAATGCTGTAAAACTAGCTAATAAGCCTAATTTCGACCGTTACTACAGTAAATACCCAACAACGCAAATCGAAGCAAGTGGTTTAGATGTTGGTCTTCCTGAAGGTCAAATGGGTAATTCAGAAGTTGGTCATATGAATATTGGTGCTGGACGTGTAGTTTATCAAAGTTTAACGCGTATCAATAAATCTATCGAAGACGGTGATTTCTTTGATAATGAAGTATTAAACAACGCAATTCAACACGTTAAAGACAATAATTCAGCGCTACATCTCTTTGGCTTATTATCTGATGGTGGTGTTCATAGTCATTATAAACACTTATTCGCATTATTAGAATTAGCTAAAAAGCAAGGTGTTGAGAAAGTCTATGTTCACGCATTCTTAGATGGACGTGACGTAGATCAAAAATCATCACTAAAATATATCGAAGAAACGCAAGCTAAATTCGATGAACTTGGCATTGGCCAATTTGCATCTGTTTCAGGGCGTTATTACGCAATGGATCGTGATAAACGTTGGGATAGAGAAGAAAAAGCTTATAATGCAATCCGTAATTTTAAAGGTGAAACTTTTGAATCAGCTAAAGCTGGTGTCGAAGCTAACTACGAGAAAGATTTAACAGACGAGTTTGTTGAACCATTTATCGTAAAAGATCAAAATGACGGTGTGAATGATGGCGACGCAGTTGTTTTTTATAACTTCCGTCCAGACAGAGCAGGACAACTTTCTGAAATATTTACAGACAAAGCTTTCGAAGGTTTCAAAGTTGAACAAATTGACGATTTATTTTATGCAACATTTACAAAATATAACGACAATGTGAAAGCAGAAATCGTTTTTGAAAAAGTTGATTTAACAAATACTATCGGTGAAGTTGTTCAAAACAATGGTTTAAAACAATTGCGTATTGCAGAAACAGAAAAATTCCCACATGTCACTTATTTCATGAGTGGTGGACGTAATGCTGAATTTGAAGGTGAACGTCGTCGTCTAATCGACTCACCAAAAGTTGCAACTTACGACCTTAAACCAGAAATGAGTGCATACGAAGTTAAAGATGCATTAATTGAAGAATTAAATAAAGGTGACTTAGATTTAATCTTATTAAACTTTGCTAACCCTGACATGGTTGGACACAGTGGTATGCTTGAACCAACGATTAAAGCAATAGAAGCTGTAGACGAATGTCTAGGCGAAGTGGTTGATAAGATTACAGAAATGGGTGGTCATGCTATCGTTACTGCAGATCATGGTAACTCAGACATGGTATTAACAGATGATGATCAACCTATGACTACACATACGACGAATCCAGTTCCAGTTATCGTTACTAAAGAAGGCGTAACATTGCGTGAAACGGGTCGTCTAGGTGACTTAGCACCAACATTATTAGATTTACTCAATGTAAACCAACCAGAAGATATGACTGGTGAATCATTAATCAATCATTAATTTAATGAATTAAAATTTAGAGTGAAAATTGATGCTATAAATTAAGATAGAAGGGTTTCTTATTCTGATAATTTGTAGCATCTATAAACAACACAAGAGAATTAAATTACTTTGTATTTATAGTATTTAAAGCTATAATGAAGATGAAATTTAATATTTCTAAACTACTTATTTATAAAGGAGATTATAAACATGCCAATTATTACAGATGTTTACGCTCGCGAAGTCTTAGACTCACGCGGTAACCCAACAGTTGAAGTAGAAGTATTAACTGAGAGTGGCGCTTTTGGTCGCGCATTAGTTCCATCAGGTGCCTCTACTGGTGAACACGAAGCAGTAGAATTACGTGACGGTGATAAAGACCGTTACTTAGGTAAAGGTGTTATTAAAGCAGTTGAAAATGTAAACGAAATTATTGCACCAGAGTTAGTTGAAGGTGAATTTTCAGTTCTAGAACAAGTATCTATCGACAAAATGATGATCCAATTAGATGGTACTGAAAACAAAGGTAAATTAGGTGCTAACGCTATTCTTGGTGTATCACTAGCAGTAGCTCGTGCAGCAGCTGATTTATTAGGCCAACCACTTTACAAATATTTAGGTGGATTCAACGGTACACAATTACCAGTACCAATGATGAACATTGTTAATGGTGGTTCTCACTCTGATGCACCAATCGCATTCCAAGAGTTCATGGTATTACCAGTTGGAGCAGAAACATTTAAAGAATCATTACGTTGGGGCGCAGAAATTTTCCACAACTTAAAATCAATCCTTAAAAACCGTGGTTTAGAAACATCAGTTGGTGACGAAGGTGGATTCGCTCCTAAATTCGAAGGCACTGAAGACGCAGTAGAAACTATTTTAGAAGCAATTAAAGCAGTTGGTTTAGAACCAGGTAAAGATGTATTTTTAGGCTTTGACTGTGCATCTTCTGAGTTCTTTGAAGATGGCGTTTATAACTACGCTAAATTCGAAGGCGAAAATGGTAAAAAACGTAATGCTGAAGAACAAGTTGACTTCTTAGAAGAATTAGTTAACAAATATCCAATCATCTCTATTGAAGACGGTATGGACGAAAACGACTGGGACGGTTGGAAAGTATTAACTGAACGTATCGGTGATCGTGTACAATTAGTAGGTGACGATTTATTCGTTACAAACACTGTTAAATTAGAAGAAGGTATCGAAAAAGGTATCGGTAACTCAATTCTAATTAAAGTTAACCAAATCGGTACTTTAACTGAAACATTTGAAGCTATTGAAATGGCTCAAAAAGCTGGTTACACAGCAGTTATTTCTCACCGTTCAGGTGAAACAGAAGATACTTCAATTTCTGATATCGCTGTTGCAACAAATGCTGGTCAAATCAAAACAGGTTCATTATCAAGAACAGACCGTATTGCTAAATACAACCAATTATTACGTATTGAAGATGAATTATACGAAACTGCTAAGTTTGACGGACTTAAATCTTTCTATAACTTATCTAAATAATACCGCTTAAAAATTAAAGAGTTCACGCGCTAACACGCAAGTCATTTATGGCTTGCGTGTTTTTTAAAGAAGACCTTACCACTTTAGTGGTTAGGTCTTCTTATGCAATAGCTTTAGCTATTGTAATCCTCAGGTGTTCACTTTAGTGGTTAGGTCTTCTTATGCAATAGCTTTAGCTATTGTAATCCTCAGGTGTTCACTTTAGTGGTTAGGTCTTCTTATGCAATAGCTTTAGCTATTGTAATCCTCAGGTGTTCACTTTAGTGGTTAGGTCTTCTTATGCAATAGCTTTAGCTATTGTAATCCTCAGGTGTTCACTTTAGTGGTTAGGTCTTCTTATGCAATAGCTTTAGCTATTGTAATCCTTAGGTGTCCACTTTAGTGGTTAGGTCTTCTTATGCAATAACTTTAGCTATTGTAATCCTCCAGAAGTCCACTTGAGTGGTGCGAAGTTAATGAATACGTCTACTTAAATAGAAGTATGAAGGTAGATGAAATGCTAAACGAACAAGATTTATAGTACTACCTTACAATATGGCTATATAAATTATGTCACATAATTTATATAGTAAGACTTTCTTAAATTGTTCATCTTTCACTATGAAACTGATATAATTAAAGATGTAAATCATAGAAGGAGCCTTAATTTATATGGATGTAAAACCTAAATCAAAAGAAACAAAAACGGCTCATCTGATTGCTTATAGTTCATTAATCATCGCTATTCTTTATGCAATACATTTATTTGTTGTTTTAGATGATAGTGTAATTAAACAATTACTTTTAAATAGTGAACAAAAGCCATCGGAAAATGCTGTTGGAACAATTAAAAATAGTTTTCAATTTACAGGCGTAATGTACATATTTGCTAACTTAGCAGGTATCATCGCCATCTGGAATAGACATACTTATTTATGGTGGTTTATGTTTGCTGTATTCATCTCACAAATCTTGTATAATGTAGTTAATATCGGTCCGGTATATGGAGCAATATTAGATGTTAAAGCAGGAATTAATTTAATTCCATTAACGGTTGTATTGATTATGTCATTTGTATTAGCGATTTATATGTTAGCTGTTTCTATTAAACGTAAGAGTACGTTCAATAGATAGTAGTTTGCTAAAGAAGACGAACGTGTGGTATAATGCGATTCGTATATAATGAATGGAGGACAATTTTCATGCATACAGTAGTAATGATTATTTTAGTTTTAGTATGTATTGCATTAGTAACTGTTGTATTACTCCAAGAAGGTAAAAGTAATGGACTATCAGGTGCGATAAGTGGTGGCGCCGAACAGTTATTTGGTAAACAAAAGCAACGCGGTGTCGATTTATTCTTGCATAGATTAACAATTATATTGTCTGTCATTTTCTTCTTGTTAATGTTAGGCATAAGTTATTTTGGTTTATAAGGTCCGACAATGTTAAAGTCGGGCTTTTTTATTTATAATAGATATGTTGTACGCTAAAAAGAAATTTATAAAAATTAATTAACTCGAAATCAAGCATAAGCGAAAGGGTTGAATCACGATGCAAATCAAACTTCCAAAGCCATTCTTTTTTGAAGAAGGCAACCGAGCTGTGTTATTATTACATGGTTTCACTGGGAATTCATCAGATGTAAGACAATTAGGCCGATTCTTACAGAAAAAAGGGTACACATCTTATGCGCCTCACTATGAGGGACATGCTGCACCCCCTGAAGAAATATTAAAATCCAGTCCTTTTGTATGGTTTAAAGAAGCATTAGACGGTTACGACTTTTTAGTCGAAAAAGGATACGATGAAATTGTAGTCGCTGGTTTGTCACTTGGTGGCTGCTATGCATTAAAATTAAGCTTAAACAGAGATGTAAAGGGTATTATAACTATGTGTTCACCTATGTACATTAAGACAGAAGGGTCTATGTTTGATGGTGTGCTAGAATATGCCCGCAATTTTAAAAAGTATGAAGGTAAAGATGAAACCACAATTAATAAAGAAATGGACGTTTTTCAACCTTCAGAAACTTTAAAAGAGCTTCAAGGACAAATCCAAGATGTAAGAGATCATGTGGACGAAGTAATGGATCCATTATTGGTCGTTCAAGCAGAACAAGACCAAATGATCAATACAGATTCTGCAAACATTATATACAATGAGAGCGAATCTGATGAGAAAGATATTAAATGGTATGCGAATTCCGGACATGTCATTACAATTGATAAGGAAAAAGAATTAGTATTTGAAGATGTATACCAATTTTTAGAATCATTAGATTGGTCTGAATAAAAATTATAGAATTATTTAAAAAAAGAAAGGAGGGGCATAATGAATTTAAAACCAGCCATTGAAGAAATTATTAAACAACCAGATTATGAACCCATGTCTGTATCTGATTTTCAAGACGCATTAGGTTTAAATAGTGCCGACTCATTTAGAGACTTAATTAAGGTGCTTGTTGAATTAGAACAAACAGGTTTAATTCAACGTACAAAAACAGATAGATATCAACGCAAGGAATCTAACAAATCCCAACAATCAAAATTGGTGAAGGGTAAACTAAGCCAGAATAAAAAAGGCTTTGCATTCTTACGTCCAGAAGAAGGTGAAATGGATGATATCTTTATTCCACCTACAAAAATTAATAGAGCCATGGACGGTGACACGGTCCTAGTAGAAGTACAAAATTCAAAAGGTGAACATAAAGGTAAGCTAGAAGGCGAAGTGAAATCGATAGAAACGCATTCAGTCACACAAGTGGTTGGTACGTTTAGCGAAGCACGCCATTTCGGTTTTGTATTACCAGATGATAAACGTATTATGCAAGACATCTTTATCGCCAAAGGACATAACTTAGGCGCTGTAGACGGCCATAAAGTACTTGTACAGATCACGAAGTACGCAGATGGTACAAACAATCCAGAAGGACAAGTTTCGGCTATATTAGGCCATAAAAACGATCCAGGGGTAGATATATTATCAATCATCTATCAACATGGCATTGAAATTGAATTTCCAGACAATGTTTTAGCAGAAGCTGAAGCCGTGCCGGATGAAATTGAACCATCACAAATTGAAGGCCGTCGCGATTTACGTGATGAACTTACAATTACAATTGATGGCGCGGACGCAAAAGATTTAGATGATGCAATTGGTATTAAAAAGCTAAGCAATGGTCATACGCAATTAACAGTCAGTATCGCTGACGTTAGTTATTATGTCACTGAAGGATCAGCCTTAGATGAAGAAGCATATAGTCGAGCTACAAGTGTCTATTTAGTTGACCGTGTGATCCCTATGATTCCACACCGCTTAAGTAACGGTATTTGTTCTTTAAATCCAGACGTTGATCGCTTAACATTGAGCTGTCGCATGGAATTTAATGAACGTGGAGAAGTCGTTAAGCATGAGATTTTTGATAGTGTGATACATTCAAATTATCGTATGACATATGATGAAGTGAATGAAATCATTACAGATCAAAATGCAGACACACGTGAAAAATTTAGTGAAGTTACGCCAATGTTAGACTTAGCACAAGATTTATCACAACGTTTAGTTAACATGAGAAGACGTCGTGGTGAAATCGACTTCGATATTAGTGAAGCAAAAGTAATCGTTAATGAAGAAGGTATCCCAACAGATGTAGAATTAAGAAAACGTGGTGAAGGAGAACGCTTAATCGAGTCATTTATGCTTGCAGCAAATGAAACGATAGCAGAACACTTCGATCACTTAGAAGTACCATTCATATATCGTGTTCACGAACAACCAAAATCAGAACGTTTACGCAAGTTCTTTGATTTTATTACGAATTTTGGACTAATGATTCAAGGTACAGGAGAAGAAATCCATCCTTCAACATTACAAAAGATTCAACAAGAAGTTGAAGGCCAACCAGAACAAATGGTTATCTCAACAATGATGTTACGTTCAATGCAACAAGCACGTTATGATGATGTAAATTTAGGACACTTTGGCTTATCAGCTGAATACTATACACATTTCACATCACCAATACGTAGATATCCTGATTTAATCGTACATAGATTAATACGTAAATATATTGTAGAACAATCTATGAACAATAAAGAGAAGTCAAAATGGGAAGCACTGTTACCAGAAATTGCTGATCATACATCTCAAAGAGAACGTAGAGCGATTGAAGCAGAACGTGATACAGATGAACTTAAAAAATCAGAATATATGGTACAACATGTTGGCGAAGAATTCGAAGGTATTATAAGTTCAGTTGCTAATTTTGGTATGTTTGTTGAATTACCAAATACGATTGAAGGCATGGTACACGTTTCGAATATGACAGACGATTTTTACCATTTCGATGAACGCCAAATGGCAATGATTGGTGAACGTCAGGCTAAAGTGTTCCGTATAGGCGACCCAGTTCAAATTAAAGTCATCAACGTGGACGTAGATGAGCGCATGATCGATTTCCAAATCGTTGGTATGCCATTACCTAAAAATGAACGCAGTCAAAGACCTTCACGTGGTAAGACAATCCAAGCGAATCCTCGTGGCAAATCATCAGATAAATCTAAAGGTGATAGCAAGGATAAAACGAAACACAAACAACGCAGAGGTAAAAATCAGCGTAACAACGATAAATCAAATAGTGGTAATACAAAACACAAACCATTTTATAAAGATAAAAATGTGAAAAATAAAGCACGTAAGAAGAAAAAATAACTCAACAAAGAGGTGAAACTCAATGCCAAAGAAAAAATCACCAGGAACACTAGCTGAAAATCGTAAAGCCAGACATGATTACGTCATTGAAGATACGATTGAAGCGGGCATTGTGTTACAAGGGACTGAGATTAAGTCAATTCGTCGTGGCAGTGCCAATCTTAAAGATAGTTATGCGCAAGTTAATCGCGGTGAAATGTATCTTAATAATATGCATATTGCCCCATACGAAGAAGGCAATCGCTTTAACCATGATCCTCGCCGTTCACGTAAACTTTTATTGCACAAACGTCAAATTGAAAAATTAGGTGAGCGTACGAGAGAAGTAGGTTATTCGATTGTGCCATTGAAACTCTATTTAAAACATGGACACTGTAAAGTATTGCTAGGTGTTGCACGTGGTAAGAAAAATTACGATAAGCGACAAGCATTGAAAGATAAAGCAGTAAAACGTGATATGGATAGAGCAATGAAAGACCGTTATTAAGCGGATATATTGCCAAAGACCCTGATCTTTGGTAATATAATATGTGCTTTCTAAAAAGCTGAGCGATAAGCGTGAAGTGGACAGGAAGTGCATTTTATACTATTTAGGGGGCGTTTTTGGATTCGACAGGGGTACCATGAGCAGGTTAAGCGTGTCGGAGGGTTGTCTCCGTCACTAACACACACAGTTATAATAACTGGCAAAGAAAACAATAATTTCGCAGTAGCTGCGTAATAGCACTCTGCATCGCCTAACGGCATCTCCTATGTGCCGTTAACCGCGATTCAACCTTTAGTAGGATACGCTAGGCACTGCCGTTTGAAGTCTGCCTAGAAGAGATTAATCAAACTAGCATAATGATGGCCGTCTATCACTTACCATTATGCGAAACTCAATGATAGACTACACACGTAGAAAGATCTGTATCAGGACCTCTGGACGCGGGTTCGAATCCCGCCGTCTCCACTATATAGCTCTCAACCATTGCGGTTGAGGGCTTTTTATTTTTGGGTACACAGAAAGTGCACAGATAATGCACAGCAAATAAAAAAACACTCCCTGAATTAAGGAAGCGTTAAAATTTACTTGTTATTTCAATAGCGCCATTATATATTCTCGGTGTATCATAAAATTCATACCATAGAGGATGTTTATTTTGTCGAGAAGGATGTGGAAATTCTAATATTTCATTACTTAAATTCATTTGATTTATACCTTTAATTGCTTTGTCACCAAAACAAATTAAAGTTATATTGACGTTATAATAAATACTTTGAAAAAAATTCATAGCTTGTAATTCACTAAAATTCACTAGGTAGACGCCTTTATTTGCTAAATTGGTAATTTGAGAAGTTACATTTGAATTGAGATTTACGAAGTTATTTTTATCAACTTTAATTTTGTTAATTAATCCTAAAATTCTTGTATAGGAAGTTATAGTATTATAGTTAATTTTATAATTGCTTTTTTTGGCAACAGGTATAAATGCAATATCTTCAAAACAAATGTTTTCTTCTATCTTCGCAGTTATTATTTGATACTTCATGTTTTCGTAATTATCATTATTAAAAGGCTCTTGACCAATTAACAAACATTTTATATTATTCATCTATTCACCTCATAAATATTTTATTATTTCTTTTTGTGTACTAGGGTACAAATGCCCGTAGCGTGATGTAACTTCTTCTGTAGATGAATGTCCTAATCGTTGCGCAATTATCATTGGACTAGCACCATGATTGACTAACATAGATGCGTGAGAATGCCTTAGTTCGTGTATTACAATACGTGGGAATGTTTCACCATCAGGTAAAGAATCATCTAATGCTTTTAATGTGCTGGTAAACCATCTATCGATAGTTGATTCACTATAAGCTTTAAAGAATGTACCAAACAATACATAGTTTTCTTTATATATGTTATTCTCTTTATACCAAATTAAATATTTCTGTAAGTCATCCATCATGTGAGTAGGCATGTATATATCACGTATGGCTGCTTTCGTTTTAGGGGCTGTCACTTCACCATGATAGTCCGTTTTGTTTATATGAATGTAATCTTCATCAAAGTTGATATTTTCCCATTTTAAAGCTCTACATTCCCCTTTACGCATGCCTCCAAAGAAAAGCAATTTGAAGAACAATTTCTGTTGTATTGTAGGTAACATATCATAGAATTGATTAAATTGCTCTAACGTCCAATAATTTAAACGTTTTTGTGTTTCAATTTCAAAGTTACCTACTAACGAGCCAACATTACGCCCTAGATCATGATACTTCATGGCATGATTCAATATAGATACTAAAAATACATGCATCTTTTTTAAATAATCAGGGGAATGTCCTTCTTTTAATTTCTGTGTTTGAAACTTCATAATCATTTTAGTATCAATATTAAATACGTCCATTGATTTAAAGAAAGGTAACAAATGATTGTTAGCATGAGTTTTTAATGCTTTCACACTTGATGATTTTCTTCTAGCTGAATACCAATCAATATATTCCTCTACCAGTTTATCAAATGGTAACTGATTAATTTTACCTATTCCTTCAATTTCATCCATTATTTCATTACATTTTTTAACTGCTTCCTTACGTTGTTTAAACCCTTTACGAGTTATATATTGGCGTGTATTTGTCTTATCATAGTATGTGATACGGAAGTAATATGTACCACGTTTAGCATCTTTATGGATGTTGTGGGATAGTTTTAAGTCATGCTGCATGGTGTTTCACCTACTTTTGTTCTGATAAATACTTCTTTAATTCATTAATAGTAGTTATTCTTACAAGACGTTGTAACTTTATAGCATCTTGGTCTTCTATAGCTTTGTTTATTTCTTCGTAATATTCTTTTGCGTTAAATATTTCTCTTTCTTTATTGATAACAGCTAATTTACTAATTAATTCATTTTTATCATTAATACGATTATTTAATAAATCAAAAATTAAAGTGTATTCCATTGAGTCAATATTTAATTCATCAATATCAATTTTGTTTTTTAAAGCTTTTTTCATTAATAACAAATTGCTTTGAAAATTACGCACTTGAAATAACAAATTATTTTTATCTTCATCATCAAGTTCTAATGGTTTACTAAAAGGTGTCCCATTATCATCAATAAAAAATTCATCATCTTCGTAACCTAAATAGACTCTAAAATCCTCTTGTTCTAATAACCATAATATGTTCATGTATGGCTTATCTAAAAACACAACAGAATTATCATGCTTATTCACACGATATTTCATGCCTGATAAGACCTCTCCATTGAATTTGTTTGTTTCTTGAAAATTTGCACTCATTTCATTTAAATAGTCTCTGTATTCTTCTTTACTGTTTTTAGTATCATAACCAGAAGCTTCCAATAAAGAACTATAAATATTTTGTTCATCATCTGGATCAAAAACATATGCAATTTTCATTAAAGTTTTTTTAGTCGGTTTTTCAACTTTACCACTTTCTATAGTAGATATATAAGAACGTGAAATATCAACTTTATTTGCTAATTCTTGTTTATTAAGTCCTCTTGATTCCCTCAAATTTTTAAGTAAATCCTTTAATATCAAGGTTTTCACTCCTTTAATAGTAGTTAATATAAATTTTAACACAACTTACGCTTGCACCGTTAGTAAAAGTAGTGTATATTTAGGTTAAGTTAGTTACGTAACTTACGTGATTAACGTAAATATATTGACGTGGTGGTGAAAAAAATGAGTATTGCTATTAAAAGAATGGCGTTTAAATTTTCAATAGTCAAAAAAGGGTGGAACGTTAAACAATTAGCTGAACAAGTACCTATGGATTACGTTTATTTAAATAAAATCATTAATGGTAAAGCAAATCCTTCTGATTTAATGGCTATAAAAATTTCGAATGCGCTTGAAGTTGATGTATCAGAAATATTTGAAATAAAAGAAAAAGTATAAGGAGGGAACAAAATGACAAACTTAGCATATCCAATGTTGTACATCACACGTAAAGAACATGGACACACACAGAAAGCAATCGCAAAGAGACTTAGCATTTCTCCACAACGTTACCAAATTAAGGAAAGTGGTAAAGGTTCGTTCACTTTACCAGAAGCTAAAATTTTATCTGAATTGTATGGAATGAGTATTGATGAACTTTTCAGTAATTCAATCAAAGTAGGATCATAGTAGTTAAAGTTGGTTTGGAAGATAAAAAAATTAAACGTAAATATAAACAATTAATGGAGGAGAAATAACATGGAAAACACAAACGTAAGCAAAGGTAAATTATTAGTAGATGCAACACATCATGCAGGAATGGGAAAAGCATTCAGACAAACAGTAGATTTAATTGTAGAGAAGATGGATAACATCACTGATAAAGATAGTAATGAGTACAACGTGTTAAACGAATTACTAAATGATATATGGTATAGACACAGTGAAGTTGAAAATTTAGAAGCAGAAGCTAATGAAAAGTTAGATCAATTAATAAAATCATAGGGAGGTTATTTGGATGACAAATACAGAGTATATTGAATTGCAAATTAAAGCGATGATAGATGAAGTAACTGAAACAGAATTAGATATGAAGATTAACGGATTGATTAATCTAGTATGTGACAGACTTGAAAGTCATGAATCATATAGAAAAATGCTTATAAGAGATGGCAAGATATTTGAATCTGAAATTGTAAGAGAAAGTATTCAAGATGTCTATAATATACACGCAATTTTAAAAAGTATCAGAACTGATATTAAAGCAATGGTAAGTGACGTGGAGTATTTATATGGGCAAACAAAAAACGCATTATCTCAAGCCGACCAAAGCGAAGATAACGCGTAGAAATTTTAATAAAAAACAAGCATAGAATGGCTTATTTATATATTTAATTATACCATTTCACGCCTTGTTTTAACAGCAGGAGGGCAAAAATAATGGGTTTTGAACAAATCAAATTACAGCATGATATTCGATTAAATATTATAGAGTACAAAAATTTATCTTCCTATTCGTTTGTTCAAACTAATGATGTGATGTGGTCGGAATGGCTTAATAGATTGCAAACACCAATGAACCACAATGAAAAATACCAACGTGGGTTGGTAGTTTATGGTGATGTTAAAGATGTTGAACAAGATGGGAAACTAATACAAAAATATCGCAATGATGAAAATATTATAAATAGAAATACACTAGCACTTGATTATGATGATATTGAAGATTTCAAAGGATTGTACAGTGCTATCTGTAAACAGTTAGAAGGCTTTTGTTGGGCATTCCACACAACTTATAACCACACTACAGAAAAACCACGTATTCGCCTTATGGTGCCTTTAAATAATCCTGTGAGATCAGATGATTATAGAAAGTATACACAATCATTGGCGAAGAAAATAGGCTATAAGATTGATGAAGGTAGCTATCAACCATCAAGAGCAATGGCGTTACCAGTAAGACCAGATAAGGATATACCATATATTTTTAAATATAATGATGCACCAGCAATAACAAATGATGATTTAGTTGAGTTATCGAAAAATCTAGAAAATACGCAAAAAGATAAATCAATTACCATCAACTACTCAAGTCATTTGAAAAAACGTGATTCAACTTATTGGCGTGATCTTGCGTTTGGTGTAAGTGAAGGTGGGCGTAATCAAGCGCTAGCATCAATTAGTGGTTACTTATTGCGTAGGTATGTAGACGTAAACCTTGTATATGGTCTAGTGATAGCATGGGGGAAATCTTGTAACCCACCTATGGACGATGGAGAAATAAACAAAACATTTAACTCGATACTCAAAAAGCATATGAACAACTAGAGGGGGACGGGATATGACAGTAGAGGAAATGGAAGTAACTAAAGAAGATGTATTTGAAACTATGAATAGTCTTGAAAAATTTCAAGAAATCAATAAAGATAAACCAACTATTCCAGAACCTTATTTAATCAAAGGAAAATGGTTATATTTGGAAAAAGAGAAAAAGAATAACAAAGGTGAAGTTATAGATATAGCACATATTTATATTACTAGCACGCCACCTTATGTTACTGAAAGATACAAAAATATTGAATCTGGTGAATTTTATTATGAACTTGAATTTGAAGATTCAAAACGTAAATATAAATTACCAGTGTTAGCTCGAGATATTACTCAAAGTAAATATTTAGTAGAACTTGCTAGTAAAGGGTTAGAAGTTACTCAAAATGAAGCAGCTAATCTTGTTCAATATCTTAGTTTTTACAGACGTTTTAATAAGATACCAGATTACGATGTAGCTACTCGATTAGGCAATATAAATGGCCATTTCATTTCACCTTACGATGAAGATATGCAAGATAATCAATACAAAATATTTAATGCTGATAAGGGGTATCAAGCGTTGATTGATGCATTTGAAACAAAAGGTAGTATTGATGATTATATAAATGGTGTATTTGAGCCTATTAAAGACAATCCAATGGTAATGATGATGTTCTATAGCTCACTAGCTTCTGTATTGCTCAAAGATTTTGACGTAGATCCATTTGTAAGTGAGATTTCAGGGCGTACTTCAAGTGGTAAAACATTCACTTTAAAGATATGTGCAAGCATATGGGGAAGTCGTAAATTAGTTACTGAATGGAATGCCACAAATGTAAGTGTTGAACGTATGGCTTCATTTTTAAATTCATTTCCTTTAATTAAAGATGATACCCGTAAGGCAGACAATCCATTTAGAATACCAAGTATTGTATATCAATTTTCTGGTGGGCAATCTAAAGGTCGTGGCAATTCAGACCGTTCTATTGATTATTTGGAACCGTGGAACAATATCATGCTTTCAAGTGGTGAAGTTGCTATACCAGATATAGCACCTGATAAGGCAGGTGTTGCTGGTCGTGTAATTACTTTACAAGATGACCCATTCCCTAACACAGATAAAACTGAATTTGGCGATATAGCTAAAACAATGGAAAATAATCATGGTTTATTAGGTAAGTTATTCATCAATCAATATCGTACTGACAAAGACAAATATAAAGCATCATTTGAAGGTGCTGTTAAATATTTCATGAAACAGGCTAACGGTAATGAAGTGATGGATCGTATCGCACGTAGTTTTGCACTATTACAAATCACAGGTGAGATATTAAATGATATTGAAGGCTTTGAGCATGACCCATATATTAATGTGAATAAAGCACATACAAGTATGATGAAGAACAATAAAAATATTGATAAACCAAAACAATTATTAGAAGAATTACTTGAAAAGTTAAATGCTAACCGTGGACGTATCGCTTACAATAAGCACTATTATCATGACAATGCAGAACTTATGGCAATTTATAGGGCTGATTTTGTTCTTATTATGACCCCAACCATAAAAGAAATGCTAGGTGCTGAATTTAATTCCACTGTTAAACAATGGGATGAAAGAGGATACCTTGAAACGAATAATTATGGCAAGCAAAAAAATATAAGATTTAATGGAGAACAACAAAAAGGATATGCCATCAAAACTGAAATCATTAAGGAATTAGGATTTGACTTTAAGAAAGAGCAACAAAGTTACTAGTTGTTACTACCTAGTTACTACTTATTTATCAAAAGTAATAACAGCTATAAACCTTGATATTACAGTGTTTATAACTGATTTTAATATAAATGTTACTACTGTTACTACTTTCAAAATAAGAGGTTAAATATAAAGTGATATAAATGTGTGTGTGTTTCTTATAATAGTAGCCCCTTAAAAAAAGTAGTAACACTAGTAACAGTAGTAACATGTGCGCTGTAACCCTTGATATGACAGTTTTTATGTAATATAAGAAAGTAGTAACTTTAACAAAAAAGTAGTAACCAAGTAGTAACATTTTAAAGTAAACGGATAAAAAAAGGAGATTAAGAAAATGAGATACCTATACAACAGTGGCAATAGATATGGAACAGTAAGAACTAATAACAATGCACATCGTGTGATTACAGAATATCCACGTGAAGTATTTTATTTTAACGATGAAGAATTACAGCAGTATATGAGTGATAATAATTTAGGATTTAATGCAATTGATTTTAATGATATGACAATGGAACAACTTGAAACAGTATTGATGTGGTGCAAACAGTTAGAACCTATTAAGACAGTCAACGAAAACTATTCCAGTTATAACTTAAAGCATATGTTTGAACGTGAGCCTTATGGCTTTTATATATCAAACAGTAACATGAAAGAGGCGATGGCATTAGCAGGATTTAAGCCTAAAAGTGCTGATGATCTAAATTGGTTTTATCCAATAAGTGAATGTAGTATCAAACAATTACAAAAGTAATATAGTTACTAGGAATCATAGAGTTACAACATTTTGGTAGATATTAAAGATATTTTATATCTATTTAATTAAAGGAGATATGCACATGTGGTATAGGGATGTGGCGAATCAAATTGTTGCTAGATTACCAACTAATATAAGTAATGTGTCAGAGAGTTATTTAGATACTGTAATCAAGCGATATGTAACTAGGCGTGAAGATATTGAAGAAGTGAAACAATGTATTAATGAAATGAAAAGCAGCAAGCAAATTAAAACGTATAAAGATTTTATAAATAAAAAATAAGGGAGTTTTTTAAATGACTAAAGTAAATGAAAAATCAATCGAAGTATTTAATAAGGTAATTGAACCAAAGGTAGAGAATAAAAAACACGTGGCTTTAGAAAAAAGCAAAGTCACTGACAAATTAAAAGAATTTGATTTTAAGATGTCACATTATCGAAATGAAAATGATTACGCTATGATTGCGTCACTTAAAAAAGAACAAGGAAAACTTGAAGATGAAATTGTAGCATTACATGAGCAAAGTGAAGATGACAATCATAAATTATTAGATGAAGATATAAAAGCATTTAATGTTGGGTATGATAAAGAGATTAAAGAATTAAAAGATAATAACAGTAAACTAATACAAGAATTCAATGAAAAATTACAAGAAGCATATGATGTATATGAGAAGATTGCAGCTAATAAAGTTGAAGCCATTCGTAGAGCATCAAGACGCAATTATATGAATACTGCTATTAACAATCCAGAGCAATGGAGATTGAGTCTACAGCGTAATACAAGTTTAGTTGATGATCCATTTAGAACGAATACAGACCCAACTACATTAGCCAATAGTTTTAAGGAAAAATTATTTAATGTAAATGGTCGTGCTGATTCAGAATACAATAACGGAAATCATAAATGGTAAGAGGGGGAATATAAAATGAGTTACACAGTATTAAGTCCAATAAAACAAGATTATGCTTTAGGCTTTGATGAAAAGAAAAACACTATTATTTTAAAACCATTATATTCAAATACACAAGTTGGGATTGCTACCGTTGATGGTGTGGCTAGTTCGGATATTAATTATAAAAAAGGTTCTTTAACTAGAAGGGTATTTAAAAACTTTAAAGATACTGATGGTATCAATATTGTGATAAACAACAATGAGGAATCATTTGTTGCTAACAGTAAAGATTCAGGCGTACTTACTGTTATTAAAGAAGAATTCATTGGCTTTGGTATTCAAGTTGATAGGGTTCAAGATAAAGGTGAGGGATTGCAAGAATTAATCGATATAGCTAAGAATAATAAATCGGTATCAGTACAATGTTACGCTAGTAAATTGGGTATGGATAATACAACTATTGGCAATATTGATAAGATTGATTTAGTGTCTATTAATACAAAATAAATAACTTATAAAATACTATTGTTATAATATATTTTATGTAGTATAATGTAAGTAGGTAGGAATCTACCTTGAATGCTTTATAAAACATTCACTAATTCTTCTGGTATCAGTTGTTTAAACGCTTGTTCTTGAAAGTTGTATATTTTCCTTGTACGCCATCATCACTTGTTCTGCTCTTATACTTGTGGTGGTGGCTGTTTTAATATCAAGGTTTATTGTAAAGGAAATATCATTGGTTAATTCTAGTATTAAGCAATCACATCTAACATGTGATTAGATCATGATTAACATATTGATAATGAACATTGATTCAGAAGAGAATAATAATAAGTTGTTGTGATGTTAAGTTAAGAAGTATTTAAGATAGATAATGATTGAAGTTGTATTGAACATTAACAAAGATATTAGTTCAATGATGATAAAGATTAAGTTGTTACATCAACAATGATATTAAGATAAGTAAATGATTAGATCATAATAAATTCTTTTATATTATTAATAGAAGATTGATTAACGAAATAACTTTGATGAACAAACTTAAAAGATAAATGATTACAAAATGTTTTTGTTCATTCATTTGAAATTAAATATTAAATAAATTATTAAAATAAAAATAAATATTCAATATGAACATGAATACAATAAGTATCTTCATACTTGTTCATAGGTTGAATGCTTAATAGTGATAAGAGGTTAATAGCAAATAGATTACTAATACAATGGTTATAAATTATCCAATTATAATGATGTGTTTTAAGGATAAAAACATTTATAGATAAAGTTAAATTACTTACCTAAATAAAGTTATAAAATGAAATAAATATGAAACTAAAGCATTTAAAAATAGACTTCATAGAAGGCATTTAGAACTTGTTTTAGAGCATATAACAACACTGTGATTAAAAGCTATATAAATAATAAATGCACGTCATAATCGTGCAGCTATTACCATCTAAGCATTACTAATATAAAAAGCCAGGGGTCTGTTAGGCGCCCATGTATTTTAAAAAGATTTGTAATCGCTCGATACTTAATCTTAACCGAATGTTGAAAATGAAAGTTGAAAATGTGTAAAGAATATTCGCTTTACATAATAGAAAATATAGAAAAAAGGGGGAGTTTTAATGGCTCAAAGAAAGTTATTGTCACAACAAAAGAGTAGATTAACTACAGAAGTTCAGGAATCGAAACAAGCTACAGAAGAAGCATTGCAGCAATTAACAAAACTATCACCAGAACCTCCTGAATGGCTAGATGATACGGCTACAAAAGAATGGCATAGGATATTTCCATTACTACAAGAATTGCCTGTAGCTAGTTTAGATTTAGCATTAGTTTCTGCTTATTGTACAGCCTATTCAGATTACATCAATGCAACTATACGTATGAAAAATGAAGACGCAATTATCGTTACTGAACGTGGCACAAAGCTTAATCAGAATCATGCTATAAAAAGAGATTCGTTATCGCAATTAAATAGCATTGCGCCTAAGTTAGGGTTAACTGTAGAATCACGATTAAAAATTTTGGAACCTAAAGCACCAAAAACACAAGATGATGCATTGGCTGAAATGCTTGCTAGTAAAGGTAGAAATAAAACGGTGTATGACATATTCGGTGTAGATGATGATGACTAATAAATAAATTTGTTCCATTAAAAAGTATCTAGGAGGGCTACTATGATATTAAAACGTTGTAAATCAGTTTTGTGGTATTACGAAGAAAAGAAAATTACTGAATATGAATTGTTAACGCATTATAACCCACAATTCATTAATAGTAAGATACGAGCTATACAGGAACAAATCGATGCAATGTACCACTTAAATACATCTCATATGAGTTGTGATGATGTGATGGGCGTGATTTCTATTTCATATCCGTTAGAGAAGTTAGTTTTATGGATTATAGATCAAAAAGAAGAATTGAATCGTTTTAAAAATAGTAGTACTAAGAAGCTAAATTTACTAAAGAAAATCATCCATAATTACACACCAAAAGAGCAGCAAGAAGTGATGAGATACTTCAAATCTAATGGCAGTAACAAGCCAATTAAGACGATTGATAAGTTACAGGAAGATTTATATAAAGTACATCATCATAAGCGTATAGAGCGTAATAAGCAGCATGAAAAAGAGAGTGAAGTCATTTATAAAAACTTTGTAGTAGAAGTCAAAAAATCATTAAATAACGAACATGAGGAGTTGGTTGTGTGATTAGAAGTTTAAATGATGTAGATTATCCTATATTAGAACGCTACATGCGTAATTATCATAGTATGGTAGATACTTATAAGAATAAACCTAGTGATATGGACGACCTAAAATATATGAATCTAGAATCGATTGTAAAAGGTGTTACTCAAGTTTATAACGATAGTGATGTGAAATTACAGCAGATTATTAAGCTCACATGGTGGGATGATAAGAAGTACACAGATGAAGTTATAGCCGATGTGATGGGCGTTAGTAAGTTAACGTTAAGACATGCTAGAGAAGTTATATTAAAACGTGTTGCAAAGGCAGTAGATTATGTATGAGGTATGATAAAGCAACAGTGAAAGAGTTTATATTGAACTACCACAAAACAATAAATAATAGTAATGCATATAATGAAGATATTGATATAGATGATTTCTTTAATGTGAATGATCAAGCAGAAACTAACGATTTAGATAATAATAATGTTGAAGAAAGTATATTTTATAACGAATTAGAAGCTGTTATAGAAAGAGTAGCGACTGAAAAAGAACACAATTTATTTTTATTGATATGTAATGGTGTGAGCTTTGAAAAGGCTGGAAATATATTTGGCATCAAAGAAGCAAGAGCTAAACAGATGTTGAATAGATTGTTGGATAAGTTATATAATAAATAAAAACATATAGTTGCTGTTTTAGAACATATGAATGTATAATAGAAGCAAGGAAAATTATATGCTGGAATGTGAGAAAGTATATTTCGTTTTATAAACTTAATAAACGATTTAGCTTGGGAGGGAAATGTATGAACAATATTATAGATTTTTATGAATTACGAAATACTGATAATTCATTTTATAATGGTAAGTTAAGTGACTTCTTGAGTTTATCAGAATCAATTTTAATTGATTTAACAAAGACTAGTTCAAATATTAATGAAGAAATTGCATGGATAAAAGATAATTTTCAAAATAAAATATTCTCTATAACTTTGCATATGGAAAATAATTTGTTTGGTAGTATTATGGAAACAGCAAATAAAGAATTGAAATTAATTAGTAAGATAAATGATGATTTAGATAAATCAACGGATTATATTGAATTATTGATTGACCTTGAAAGACAATTTAGAAGGTTAACAGATAATGAAATTGAAAGTAATATAGATATATTAAGCAGTAATTTAGAAAGAGTTGCAATTTAAAATGGAAACAAATTTTCATGTAGTTTTAGAACAATATGAGATTGAAGCAATAAATTTTGTGAAGAAGAAACAATGGGATGAAGACTTGAAAAATCTTGAACCAAAATATAAAGTTTTAGTTTCAAAAAATGATAATGCGAAAAAAGAAGGGATATTAATCCTTACTTTACAAAATGATTATTTCAATTTGAAATTAATAGTAAAAGGATTGTTTAGAAATGAACGAGGGAATAATATTGAGAATGATTTACTTAGTAGCTTAATATTACCATTATTACTTCCTTTTACCAGATCAGTTGTTCATAATTATTTAAGAGATGCAGGATTTTATAATCAAATGTTGCCAACAATCGATGTTCCTCGCAGTATTGATTCAATGAAAATAAAAGAGGATCAAGATGATTAAAGCTATTCCTTCAAATTTAGGAGATAATAAACCGTGTTATCAAAATGTAAAAAATATTTCTAAAATTTTGCACGATATCCTTAAAAAGGACTATCATCAATATTTGAATTTAGTACAAAGTTTAAAATCTTTCAATAAAAATTTACGAAATCATGCCAAAATTAATTCAAATGAGGAACAAGATTTTTTTGAATATTATGGTGCTTTAATTAAGGAAATGAAGGAATACAATAAGAATAATGCCTTTCCTATTAATGAATATACAAAACGTATTATTAACAATATTAGTATTATTATAAGTGAATTGAAGAATATTTCTAAAGATGAATATAAATATATAAGAGGGTTACTAACAGAAGCAATCGCTTGTTCTCTTAGGTACGATGTGTCAAAACAAAACTCTCAAAATTTTTTGTGGGATGCTCAATTTGAAGAAAATGATGTAACAATTGTATGTAATGTTGAGAATTTCAAATCAAAAACTGTAGATATTTATTTTAGAAAGCAAGAGTTCATAGAATTGTGTGAATGCAAAACTACTCCTTATAATATAGGTGAAAATAAATCACAACTCGAATTATTGTTAATGCTAAAAGACAAATATCTAAATTATGATCAATCTGTTGATTTGAAGTTATTTATTTTAGAGAATATTAATACTCCAAGAATCCATAGAGAATTAAAGTCATTAGTAACAGATAGAAATATAACTATTGAAGATTTTGATAAGATAGAACAAAAAATTTTTGATGAACAATAACTGGAAAAGATAAGCCTCTCGTTAACCACTCTTCGGAGTGGTTATTTTAAATTTAGAGAAACGACGAAAATAAAGAAATGTATAATAGTTATAGGGTAAACACATAAGTGCTTGTCTTATTTTTTGTGAAAAAAGCGTTACAAAACAAAAGAAATAATATATAATTTTATTAACTTAAAAAGTGAAGGAGCAAAGTAATTGGAATTGTTAGCATTTATTATTTTACTTGGTTGTGGATTTTATATTTATAAAAATATATATTACATTTTGTCTAGACTTATAGGTGATTTTCTTCATTCAAATAAGATTTCCAGAACAGAAGATGGTAATGATTTTATAGGTATGGTTGCTACTCTAATACTTACTTTCTTAGCAGTTGTATTTATACTTATACTTAGCTATAAAATTTTTAGAGGTTTTTATTTAATACCAGTGATAGCTTTATGTTTATATTTTAAATTTGGTACAAACACAAATGAATAATACAAATATATCTTAACTTCCTATATTTTTAGGAAGTATTTTTTTATTTACATATACGAACAAATGTTCTATTGTATTTATGAGGTGATTATTTATGATAGCTATAAATGAAGATTTACCAGAGCCATATAGATATGAAACGGACTATCGAAAGATACCGAGAGAGTATCTAAATTCCAATATTACAAAAGGTATAGGGTCAGTTAAGTGGCAGCCATTCGCTTCAATTCCCGAACAGTATGAGCAAATAGCACAGTACATGGAGGACCAGAATAAGATAGATAAACGTATACTTAGTGACGATCAATTACAGAAATTAAATGAAACGTTAGTTTTTAAAATGTTTAATGACCCACACATTAATGTAAGACACTTTAGTAACGGCTATATTAAATCAAAAGAGGGCATTATTCACAAAGTAGACCCATACACACAGACACTACGTTTATATGAAAATAAAGGGTTACTTAAATTAGATTTAAAAGATATTGTGGAGATAAAATAAAAGGGGCGTAGTTAAACGCCCATTTAAAAATATATTAAATAGAATTATCAATCATATAATTCAAGATAACTATCGGTGAACTCTTCTGATGAGATTTCACCATTGTCTCTTTGTTGTTGTAATTCTGCTGCTTTATTCTGGATTTCATCATACTCTTCACGAGAATATCCCTGATTTTCCATCTCTTCATAGTTTGCTTCTTCTTGATCTTTTTGTTGTTCAGGCGTTAAACAACCACCAACTGTACAATATGAACCATCATCTTTATATTCACCAAACATAGCGTCACCAGCAGGTACATTTGATTGCTCGTTATTGCTTCCTTGTGAGTTTTGTTGCTCATCCTGAGCAGGTGCTTGCTCTACTGATTGAACAGGTTGCTGTTCTTCGGTATTTACTTGTTCTTGTGTTTTTTCAACATTTTGCGTTTGTTGTTCTGTATTTTCTTGTTGTGATTCGTCTTGTAGCGTGCTAACAGCATTAGATGAACCTTCTTTATCTGATTCTTCTTTTTTATCGTCATTTGAGTTATTGTTTTCATCTTTCTTTTTATCATCTTTTGACGATAACTTTGTTTCTTTCTTATCTTCTGATTTACTTTCTTCTTTGTTACCACATGCCCCTAATACTAGAAAACTCGCTAATAATAAAAATAAAACTTTTTTCATTTATACATCTCCCTTAAAAAATAAATTATTAACTTAATTGTACTATACATAAAAAATAAAGGTGATAACAAAAAGTTATGGTTAATATAAAAATTTAAGAATTTGTTTATATTTAATGATAATATGGACATAATTATAGAACGTCAAACGAACAACTATACGTAAATTGATTTCTCGATGCAGCACAGAGTGAATGTCAGAGCAATGTCAGAGCATGGTTTTTAATTCAAACGTCATATATAGTATCAAACTTCAAAATAATATACCACATACTAAATAACGTTATTGCGTTAATTTGTTATTTGTGTTAGATTATATTTAAGCTTTACTACTTGAATAAGTGTATAAGCAAAATTATTTACTAAAGGAGTAATAATATGGAAAAAATTATTAAAGTACCAAATGTACAAAATTTTAGAAAATTAGAAGACCCAAATGGGAGATCAAATAAGGATAAGTATGTATGTTATGTTAACGTTCATGATATTCCGCATAATATTCCTATGGGAACAAACCCGAGAGATCAAAAATTAACAACAAACATAGCCAAAGGTATAAAAGAGTCTTTATTAACAAATGATATGAATTTCCATTTGAAAAATAGAGGTATGGTTATGTCAGCTCAAAGTGTAAAATATAATAATAAGACAGACGAGTTAACTATACGATTTGAAGATGAAGAGGCACATGGAAATATTGATGGTGGCCACACATATAAAATAATTCAAGAAAACATATATAACCCGATTTTTCACGATGAAGATAGCAGTAATAAAATTACTAATAGTAAACAATATGTATTTTGGGAAATTATGGTTGATGTTGAAGACATGATCGAAGATTTAGCAGAGGCAAGAAATAGATCAGCCCAAGTTGATGATAAATCATTAGCAGAGTTACAAAATCATTTTGATCCAATTAAGGATGCAATTGGAGGTATGACTTTTTATAATAGAATTGCCTTTAAGCAAAATCAACAAAATGGACCTGGAATTAAAATGATAGATGCAAGAGAAGTAGTTGCTATTTTATCAATGTTTGATATTGATAAATATAAAAGTACTCATCCAAAGCAAGCTTATTCTAGTAAAAAAGTAATGCTCGATAAATACTTGGATGATCCTGAACATTTTGAAAAGCTTTCAAATATTGCTATTGATATTTTTGATTTATATGACTACATTGAGACTGACTTTCCATATGCTTATAATGAAACAGGTGGAAAATATGGTAATTTTAATTTTGCTGCAAATGATAATGATAAGATAATAAAAAATGCTAAATTTAGTGAGAATGGAATGAAATACGCTGTACCAGATGGAATTGTGTATCCAATAGTAGCTGCATTTAGGGCATTAGTTGTGGAAAATAAAGATACAGGAAAATTTGAATGGACAAAAGATCCTATTGAATTTTATCAAAACAATAGATGCATCTTATCAGAAAAAGCAATGGGGGTTGTAAAATCTTTAAGAGGGAATCCCAATGCTGCTGGTAAAGAGTCATCCTTGTGGGATATATTATATATGACTGTTGTTTTAGAATCTAAATAAAGAGGTTTAAATATGGAAGTAGAACTAAAAATGAAATTAAAAGATTTGTTAAGTGAGAAAAAAATGACTCAAAAAGGTCTTGCAGAAATAACAAAAATAAGAGAATCTACTATAAGTGATATTATTAGAGGTAATAGAACTGTACTAAATTTTAACCATATATCTAGAATTGCAAGTGCATTAGAAATTGAGGATATTCGTGAACTAATGGAGTTTATAGTAATAGAAAAATAATACTGGACAGAATTATTTATAAGTGCACAAATTTATGTTGTTTTTGCAATTTTAACATTTTACACTGACTTAGTAATGCAATTTTAACATTGATATGACAATGCTTATAGCGATTTTTAAATGTATACATAATCGCTTTAATCAACTCCCGCCGTCTCCATATCAAAAGGCTTAGCCATTGTGGCTAAGCCTTTTTTGTTTATGAGTATTAATTATAAGTTGAATTAACTCATTGATTTTAAATAAAAAGATGCATTTGCCAAATGCATCGTAAAATTAATTCATTTCACTATTCATAATTGCAGATACTTGATCGTTGTACTCTTTTTGTGGTAAACCTTCAAAATCTTTTTGTCTAGTTAATTCTTCTATTTGCATTTGAGCATCTTTGGACATGCCTTCAGTAGAGAAATCGCCATTTGGTAATCTATTTAAATCAATTTCTCTTCTTTGTTGCTCTTGTGTCGGTTGTTCATTAGCCATAGGAGCTTGTTCTTGTGACTGAGCAGGAGTTTGTTGTGATTGTTCTTGAGACTGAACAGGCGCTTGTTGTGTTTGTTGTTGTGATTGGGCCGGCTGTTGTGTAGATTGTTGTTCTTGTGTATTCACTTGTTCTTGAGGTTGAGCTTCTTCAGTACTTTCATCTTGTGTTGCTACTTCTTCAGATGATTTGTCGTCTGATTTTTGTTTTTCATCTGACTTATCTTTTTCTTCATCTGACCCTTTATCTGAATCCTTATCATCTTTCTTACTTTCTTTATCTTCAGATTTAGTTTCTTTTGTGTCGTCTAACTTACTTTCTTCTTCATTCCCACATGCAGCCAATACTAAAAAGCTTGCTAGAAATAAAAACAATAACTTCTTCATTTATGCATCCCCCTAAAAAATAATTATATAACTTAATTGTACTATACTTAAAAATGAATAGTGAAACTAAATTGTTAAGATTAAGTTAAGTATCTTTATAAGTCTAGTGGGGCAGTTTTAAATTATGTTGCAATTAGATACCCTTAATTACTATAAAAACCATTAATTGTTATACGATTATATAACAATTAAATTGTATAATTAATAATAAATTTTGATTATCAAGTAAAAAATTACATTTTGATGTATAATGAAGGTAATGAAGAAAAGGAGATTTATAAAATGAATATAAATATAGTAACTGATTTATTGAAAGAAGAAAACGTTGTGAGTATAGATTTATTATTGGTAACTGGTAAATTAGAACGTGCTAAAGAAATTGATGTTGATAAATCATCCGAGAATTTATTGTTTGTGACAAAACCAAAAAATAAAGTAATTAATTTAAATCATGTTGTTAAAATAGAAACTGTACTTAAATTTGAAGGTAATGTCACTTTTTAATAATTACCTAACACAAGTATGAAAATGAATATGTACAAAGTGCAACGACTTACGTTGTTTTTGTGATTTTTATATTTTAGACACAGCTAGAAATACAATGTGAGTCATGATTTAGCAACACCTATAGCGGTATTAAATGAAGTAATTAACTCCCGCAGACGTTAGATTATAAGGCTAAGCCATTGTGGCTTAGTCTTTTTAGTTTGTGTTGATTTAGTATTGTCGAATATAAGCTTGTTGAAGTACGGTGCCGTATACAAAATAATCTTTTTGTTGTAAGAAGCGGTGTGTTTTTAAATTTAATGAAATGAAGTGTGACAATAATGTAAGTTGTATTAATACCCGCCTTTGTTAAAATTATCTTTGGCTTAATGAAAGTCAACTTTAAAAAAAGATATTTAATTTAGGAGGATAATATGAACGAGAGCGTAAAATACAATAGAATTTCAGAATTAGATTATATGAGAGGCTTTGCCTTACTAGGAATAATTCTAACTAATATAATTTCAATATTTGTCTTGCCAGCACCAAGTAACTACGATCAGGCTAGTTATTTAAAGTTCATTGATTTTTTTGTTGAAAGTAAATTTTTTACAATATTTACATTTTTATTTGGAGTCGGATTTTATATATTTATTCGCAATGCTAAAGCAAAACAATTAAATAGTAATATCGTATTTATAAGAAGGTTAGTAATCTTAGCGTGTTTCGGTATATTGCATCAAATGCTTCAACCAGGAGAAGCGTTACTATTATATTCAATCATTGGCTTGATCTTATTGCCTTGTTTTTATTTTAAAAGGTCTATCAATTTAGCCATTGGCTTAATATTATTGGCTATTTGTTTATATATAGGTAGTAAAACAATATTACCGATACCATATTTCATATTAGGACTGGCAGCTGGTCAATTTAATATTTTTGAGAATATTAAGACTAAAGTGTTAATTGTAATAGTAAGTGCTTCAGGTGTGATGTCTGCATTAAGTTGGATTTTGCTAAATAAGTCATATGTATTTCCTACATATAAATTTTTAGAAGATAGTTCGAACAATGAATTGATTAATAAATATATTCAAAATAAAGATTTGTATGATCAATTAATCGTTGTTACTAGTCCATTTATAGCGTTATTTTATGTCTCTCTATTATTATTAATTATAAAAGTACGAAGCTTTGCTAAAATCTTAAGCCCATTACGATTATATGGAAGAATGGCGCTTACAAATTATGTAGGACAAACTTTATTAATTTGGCTGGTTATATTATGTGTGGATAGTGATCAAGTAGATTATATGGATACTTTATGGATCTGTATTGCAATCTATATTTTACAATTGTTATTCACAAGTATTTGGCTGAAATACTTTAAATATGGCCCATTGGAATATATATGGAGAATGGGAACTTATTGGAAATGGTTTAGCTTGATAAAAAAATAGGTTGAGTTTTTAAAATTACACTAACGAGAGAGTGGAATAAGATGAAAAATAAAAGAAAGAAAGCTTTAGTTTTTGTATTGATTATTACGTTAATTATGGCATTAGCTATGTCAACAATGCATTATATTTTTGGCTATAATTATGAGAATTCGGAAATGGTTAAAGTATTGATTTACTTTGAAATTATTATGAGTATGCTTTCCATATTTATGTATAAAAAACTTTTCTCAACACAAAAATTATTTAACATACGGCTTTCTTTTTGGTTTTTACCTCTTATTATTCTAATCATAATTACATTGGTTGTATTTTTTATAAATGGAGATTTTACCGGCAAAATACCAATGGTTTCTTTAATATTAGTAACAACACTTTTAGTTGGTGTTAGTGAAGAAGTAGTATTTAGAGGTATAGTGTTGGAAACATTTTTACAAAAGGGCGGAATAGTAACAGCTATTTTAGTTAGTGCGATATTATTTTCCTTATTTCACGCAGTTAATATTTTTGGCGGATCATCAATAGGTGAAGTGATAAACCAAATGATTGGGGTATTTTTAGGTGGAATAGTGTATGCTTGCCTCTCAATAAATTTAAAGAGCTTTATACCACTTATTATATATCACTGTTTATGGGATTTTCTAATCTTAAGTAATGAAATAGTTAGTGCTAATATTGAAGTGTTTATTTTCATTATAGGAACATTAGAATTTATTATTTTAATTCCAATATTTATTTACACAGTCATTAAATTTAATAAAGGGGCTTAAATAAAGTTAATAGGGAATGAACATTGCGCAAAGAGGCTGAGACATGTGATATGTCCCAGCCTCTACTACTTGTTATGATATTTAAAAAACAGAAATAGAATAATGTTAATTTATACTAGTGAAAGATGGAAATATACAGGGGTTACGAGGTTAACCTGTGATTGTTTAATCAAACTCTATTTCGTATAATGATTCGTTTATTTGTTCGTACAGCTCATATTTTTCTAAATAATCAATCCATACATCATTCGGTTTCTTTTCTCTTTCTTCAACTAAAGATTTAATTTTTTCATATATACCTTTCATCAAATCTTTATACATCGCATTTGCTGCTCTTTCTATTTTTGCCTCTGACCAGCGCTTTTTCGGTGGACGTCTTTTATCCTTTTCTAGTTGATAGTTGATAGCTTTGTCGTAAAAGCTATCTAACGCTGGTAATTTATCTTCTATATGTGCTTGAAATTCGTTTAAATTCATAAATATTCTCCTCTTTTAAAAAACAACGTTCTACATAATTCTAACAATAATAGGGTAAATTAAATACCTGATGAATAATTCATTTATTTTATAATGGACTGAATTGTTATTGAATAACCCAGTATCTGGACTAATTGATTATTAGAATAATATTTGTCAGTTGATAGTGCTATCACTATTAAGTATACCAGTCTATTCATGCTATTTAGTTACTTTTCTATAAGTTTCTAATTTTTTCTTGGTCAATAGGTTCATTTTTAAATGTATGAATTTAAACATTGATATTCGTTATTCCTACTGAACATGTAGCATGTTTAGTAAATGAATCTATTTTAATATTATTTTCTTAAGTATCAGTGGTAATGTTAAATATAAAGAGTTGAGCGTTTTACATATGATTTAATCAATAAACTACATGAATTATACTGTAATGAATATAAGTAACTGCTAAGAATGAAAGCAATCAAATTATTGTATAGTGAATGAAACTCATTTAAATAGATTGGTGGTAAATATATGGAGAAAATAATGGTTATCGGGTCTTCGGGTTCTGGAAAATCAACGTTATCAAGACAACTAGGTCATACTTTAAATATACCTGTTTTTCATTTAGACGTATTATTTTGGAAACCTAATTGGGTTATGACAAGTTCTGAAGAACAAAAAGAAATTCAAAAAACATTATTGCAAAAAAAGAAATGGATTATTGATGGAAGTTATACTGGTATCTTAGATGAAAGATTAAATGCTGCAGATAGTGTGATACTTTTAGATTTGCCAAGAAAAATTTGTTTTTATAGAGTTTTTAAGAGATTGTTTAAAAATATTGGTAAGACTAGAATTGATATGGGCAAAGATTGTAAAGAAAGGATCAATCTCACATTTTTAAAATATATTTGGAATTTTCCTAAGCACAGAAAACCATATTTATTACAAAAAATTAAGGCAAATAAAAACGATAAAAAAGTATTTGTTTTAACCAACATTAAAGAAATTGAACAATTTAGAATGAATGTGGAAAAGAACGACTTTTAAATCTAAAAATTACTATGGATTGTTTTTAAACTGTTACAGAAATCGTAGAGGCTTGGTCTGACGCCTTCCTAGTTGATGAAGTATTAGCCGAAGACTACAGGCAGTTTCTGTGATTGCTCAAAGTATGTACAAAAAACGTTGGCAAATTTGGATTCTTTGAGACGCCTTAATTAAGGTGTCTTTTTTTGATTATTGAGATAACTTTATAATGAAATTAATTTGAATATTACAGATTAACCAAAAAAATTAAAATGGAATTAATATTAGTGTAATCGGCAATTAAAAACCACATGATATATTATTCTAAGATTGAATTATTTTACACTTTAGCTTACAAGTCAATGACAATATTGCTTGTATAGTTTATTTAGTAAAATAACACTTAGAAGGGACGATTTATAATTAAACGATACATATATATTTTTTCATTTTTTATTATAGGCGTTTTAAGCATATTAGGATTTACACATTTAAACACTGCATCCGCTGCGACGGCTGCAACTCAAGAGGAATCCATAAGTCATATGAACACGTTAGAAGGTAAGGGATGGGATTATGATGATGAATATGGCTGGCAATGTTTTGATTTAGTGAATGAGCAATGGGATTATTTGTATGGTCACGGATTAGAAGGTGACTATGCAAAAGAAATTCCAACTAAAAATAACTTTGAGGGTGAAGCCACGGTATATAAAAATTATGAGGGCTTCCAAGCACAAGCTGGAGATATCGTTGTATTCAATGATGAATTTGGCAGTGGTGCAGGTCACACAGCAATCGTTACGGAAGGTAATTATAATGGCGCTAGTGATAAATTTGAATCATTAGATCAAAATTGGGATGGCGGTGGCGCTGAAAAAACAGAAGTAGCTCACAGAGTAGTACATGATTATGAAACTGAAATGTGGTTTATACGTCCTCATTATGTTCAATAAATTAATTCATGATTAATACGTTTGTTTATCATTGGAACGGTTAATCAAAATTATGCACAAGAGTATCTTGATATAAATAACTCCACATTATGTTGCAACCCTAACTCATTAGGTGGATAATAGAGTTAACGTATGAGAACCATAAAATATTAATTAGGGTGACAACACATGAGTGATGTATATGTATTCATAATAGAATGTAGCGATGGTAATGTTTATCGTGAGTATGTGGAGAATATATGGAAAATTGATAAGGCATTAGCACTTAAAAGATTTGAAAAAGGAATTCATAGATATAATTACTTTTATCTAAAAGATTGTGATAGCTATGTAAATGTAGCGAAGATTACTTCTATAAAGATTGATGATGCACACAACACTTGATCAATTACTCATTCTTATTTAATTAATAAAAAGTTAACAGATTATAATTTAAGGCGAGCGCAACGTTGCGTTAGCCTTATTTTTATATCTGAAAAGTGTAAAAAGGCGGTTTACGATACTAAATATAAATAATAGAATGGTCTAGTGTAGTATTTTGGAGATTTAGTGAGGGATTATAAATGTTATTATATGTTAAGGCTCTTGGGATGAGCATCTTAATTGGGATTTTAATCTTCTTATTAATGTTTATAGGCACAGGAAAAGATCAACTGCTTGGTAGTGTGATTATGGCACTATTAGGCTTTTTTGGAAGTTTTATTTCTTTCTTGTATGAAAAAAAGCATAATAGGGAGTCTAAATAGATTAATAAAAAAATAAATAGAAGGTAATCTAGTTGTTTAAACAAGTTTGGCTCGACTTCACGTATCCACGCTTGAAATTGATACTCTATTTATTTTCTTCTAATCTAAGTGTGACATTTGAGAAGTTAACTGTTTTAACAGTTGCTTCTTTTTTTGTTTACAAACAAGAACAAGTGTTCTATTATATCTTTGAGGTGATAAATATGGAGCCAAATTTAAATTGGAAAAAAGATTTTCAAGAATTCCAAGAAATACTAAATTCTGGCATTAATCCTGAATGGTTATATAGTGCTAAAGCGAATATGATATTGAACCCTGCATATACTGGAGAAGGTAGACAATTCTTTTTTACAAAAGATATTATGAAAGCGAGTAAAACAATTCCATTCTTTTAATGTAGTTAATGCTATTAATATCTAAAAATGATTAAAAAAATATTGCTTTAAGTAATATTAATATAGATATAAAGTTAAACGCTAGGTAGACATAGATACCTAGTGTTTTTTCATTTTCTGATTTTCAGTTTTTTGGAGGCATGATACGCTTATAAAAACTATTAAGTTACAGAAAAATGGAGGATTATAGATGAAATCAATAAAAGTGTATCATTATGATGCTTTTAGTAAAAAGCCAAATAAAGGTAATCCTGCTGGAGTTGTTTTAAATGGAGATGACCTAACAGAAACGGAGATGCAAGACGTTGCTTTTAAAGTAGGGTTTAATGAAACAGCTTTTCCAATAGCATCTGATAGAGCAGACCTTAGAATACGCTATTTTTCACCAAAACAAGAGATGGAACTTTGTGGCCACGCAACAATGGCAACCATTTATGCGTTAAAGACAAACGGATGGTTAGAAAATAAAAAAGAGCTAACTATTGAAACCAATGCAGGGGTCTTACCGATACGTATTACAAAGAATGAGCAAAAGGAAATACATATAACAATGAAACAAGCATTACCACAATTTAAAAAATTTGAAGGATCTACATATGATTTAGCAAAAGCAATTGGCATTGAAGAAGTGGATTTTGACGATGAGCTACCCATAATGTACGGTAGCACTGGGGCATGGACACTTTTAATACCTATAAAGTCACTTGATATTTTTAATAAAATGGAACCAAATAATAAGGTGTTTTCTTCAATTTTAAATGAAATACCAAACGCATCGGTACATCCATTTTGCCTTGAAAGTTATTATGAAGAAGCGGATATGCATGGTCGTCATTTTTCTTCAACTTTTTCAGGAACAATAGAAGATCCGGTTACTGGCACTGCTTCAGGTGTAATGGGGGCATATTTTGCCAAGTATATAAAAAAAGAGTCTGATATGCCTATCAATCTTATTGTAGAACAAGGACAAGAAATGAATAAGGATGGCCAGATGATAGTGAATGTTGCAGAAAATAACGAAATCGAAATAACTGGCAATGCTGTTTACGTAAAAGAAATTGATATATCATTTTAGAAATTAAGCGTTTTTTTAAAAGTATGTGCAGAACTTTATGCTTTATAACAATAGTGAACAGATACTTTTGTATTTGCTATATGGGTATAGTAAAGTTAGTTTAAATGAGATATTTAGAGAGGTTGGATAACTATGGATTTAAATAATGTCATAAATACCTATAAAGTAATACTCTCGAATGCTTCTACAACAAGTAAAAATGATAAACGAAGAAACGGTGTAGATAAAATAATTGGACTGTTTATTAAAAACCCTGAAACGAAAAGTGAAGGGTTAAATTTTCTGGAAAGTTTAGATACAGAAACATTCTATAATTTACTTAGTGCTTGGGATATAGGTCGAAGTGTCCTCACAGCGCCAGACTGTTTGAATGATGATATCAGGATTAATGGAGGCAAGACAAATTTAATGAAAGAAAATGTTAAAACATTAAAAAATAATTTACCTATCCAATATGAAGCAGCCATCTATTTTAAAGATAAAGACTGTATTTTTGTAAAACAATGTCTCATAGCATTTCAGAAAGAGTTTATATAATAATATAAACACCACTTAAAAGACGAGGAATAACTCTTTTAAGTGGTGTTCTACTATAAGTAGTAAACTTTAGAAATATTTGTGTTTGTAGCACTTGTAGAGGTGCAAAATAATTGTAGAAAAAATGACTACTAAAATGATGACAAATTGAAATATACCTATATCAATATTTCCGCCAGTAGCGTTATATACGTCTTTAATACCCATGAAAGATAGAAGCGTGGATAACTCGAAATTTAATATAGTAATGAATCTTCTATTGAAATTTATAGCGTCTTTGGATATTGTTTTATTCTCAAAAGTGGATTTAAAATTTTCGAATTTTACGTAATACTTAAATAAGAGATACATGAAAATCCATAAAGCTAAAATTATTATTGGAAGAAGGAATATTTCTTTTTTGTATCCCCACGCATCTGGGTTACTATATAAATCAAAGTGCACAGGTACTTTCTCTGGCAAACTATTGTAATTAATAGAAGTATATAAAAAAAGTAAAATAATAAAAATTAAACCAGTGAAATTCAAGGTTTTGTTGATCATGATATGTCCTTTCAAAATTGGAAGATTCGGTACTAATGTCGCATTATGAAGAAATTGCTCATAAAAAAGAACCAAATGCTTTTATAACAAATGGTTTGTTTATGTTCTAAAATAAACACTTGGAATTTTTGTTGTCTTTTATATTTTATAATAAAATTATAGAAATCACAAAAAATACGGCTGATAAAATAAATAAGATAGCACCAAAAAACACGAGTTTTCTAGATTGTTTTTGAATACCTAACTCATGGTTATTGTCTAATTTTTTTTCGTTGATGATTTTGCGCTCATTATTAAATTCATAAAATGAAAACAAACTAATGATCAATAGAATCAAACTAATTATGAAAGTAATAATGATTAATATGTCCATTTATGAGTTAGCTCCATCTACATTATTTGATAAAATTTCTAAGTAGCGATATATATTATTTGAAGTGGTATCTTTCGGTAAACTGTGAGTAAATACATGCCCGTTTTTAGTTTCAACAGTATAAGTGACGTGGTCAAGATTGATATTATAATTAATGATTTGCATAAATTTCTCCTCGGAAATTGAATTTATTATACAATGAATGCGTTCGTAATTTTTCGTGACTTTTTAATTGTTTTGAACGATGTATAACTAATTATATCTAATTGTACTACATATAAAGTTAATTTGTTGTAAAAAAGGTAATAAAAGCTAATTTAATTTTATATTTACTAAAATCTGATAGTTTAATTAAACTGTAGAAACACAAATTTTTATAGAAGATGTTGACAAAGCGTTATAACCATAGTATATTTGTATTCAAGTAATTTTTCATTCGGAAATTTTAAAAGTAGTCTTATTCATTGAATTTTACTCCTTTGGATTTTTTAATAACAAGTTACAAATATATGTGCTAAAGCACACGGAGGTTTTCATATGAATAAAGGTACAGTAAAATGGTTCAATGCAGATAAAGGTTTCGGTTTCATCGAAGTAGAAAATAACGACGACGTATTCGTACATTTCTCAGCTATCAATTCTGAAGGTTACAAATCATTAGAAGAAGGCGAAACAGTTGAATTCGACATCGTTGATGGCGACCGTGGTAAACAAGCTGCTAACGTTAACAAAGCATAATTTAAAATAATAAATTATCTTTAACACTCACCCTACGGGGTGGGTGTTTTTTTGTGTTAAAAAGGAAAAAAATTTAAAATAGATTATATAAATTAACGTGTTTTAACAAAAGAAGCGCCAATCCATCAAAAAGATGGATTGGCGCTTTAATTAAAGTGTAAATCGTTATATCATAAGATTTGTTATATTTTTATTCTTTATAGTGATCATATTTCCCAGAGTCGACTTCTGCTTCACGTTGCTCTATTTCATTATATACTTCTTCTGCATCATCGCCGTCGTAATAGCCTTCTTCAATTGCATGTTTGGTTTGTATTTCTCCAGATGAAAGACCACCATTGTATTTTTTGCGTAATGCATTTATATATTCATCTTCCGTTTCTGCAGAATTAATTTCAGTATTTACATCACCGGTATTTGCAGTTTCTGGATCTTCACTATTAGTTTCCATTTGTTGTTCTGGAGTTACGCAACCACCAACAGTACATTGAGTGCCGTCAGCTTTATTATATCCTACTACATCTCCATTCCCCGGAGCTTGATACCAAGTATCTCCATCAGCATCAACCATACCATTAACATTTACGCCATTCTTCATTTTTTGTGTTATTTCGTCTTTTGTTAGAGCTCTATTTTGTTGATTATTATTTTGAGTCACGTCTTGATTTAGTTCCTCATTTTCAACAGATGATTCATTACTACTTTGTGTGTCATTGCTAGTGTTATTTTGTTCCTTATTTGAAACTTTAGAGTTTGATTCATCAGACTCTTTATTTTTATCATCGTCATTCTTCTTTTTTTCTGATTTATTCTCGGAAGCTTGAGACTTTTTTTCATCAGAATTACTTTCATTTTCGTTACTACATGCTGCTAATACTAAAAAACTCATTAAAAATAAAACAAAAATCTTTTTCATTTTGCATCCCCCAATAAATAACTTAATATTTATATTGTACTATTTATTGTTGTAGAAAGTAATAAAAAGATTGAATTTTAAATATATAGCAAGAATTATTCTATGAAATTTATGTAAATAAAAAACACATCAGTAATTTTGGATGTGTTTAATCATTAAGTATTTGCAAGATTTCATCGTATTTTTGTTCGCTTAACATACCTAATGGACTTTCTTCAAATTTAAATATTAAAAAATCATCGTTTGAATTAAAAGAATTTTTAATACTTTCGTATATTTCGTTTCTTTCTAAATCACTTTTTAAAAGCCATAACCCTCTATAAATATACAAAGCATTACCCAAGGTATTTAATTTAGCAGGCAATTTTTCATAACCATATGAAATAGAATTCAAATTATACGACAATATGTATTTTGACATTAATATCAGCCTCCTATATAAGCATATCATTAACTGTAAAATAAAAGTTGGGCAAAGGTTGATATTAAGCGAATTTAGAGTAAGCTTTTACAAGAATTATAAAAAGTATTTAATTTAGTGTTCTATTTACTGAAGCTTAATTTATTTTAGAGGTAATTTAAATTGAGAGAAATAGCTCTCATTTGCATATAAATATTTAAAAGTGAATACTGTATGTAGGGATTTAAAAAATGACTTTGTTAGAGAATTCATAATCTATATAAGTAAGGGAAGATGCATATGCAAATTTTCAGAATAAGCTCAGACCATAAGAAAAGTGCACGTTTTTTAGATAATAGAAGGCTATCGAAGCAAGTATTAGAATTATATCAAATTATTAGAGTATGTTTAGCAAAGTTAAACCTTGTTGATGTAAACAGTAATTATATTAAACATCCAATTGTTGCTCATGTTTATAACAATGGCGAACCATATATTATAGATACTTTCAAAATTTTAGAATGTATGAACGAAGAGCATATTCGCCGAGGAGGAAAACGGTCTGTAGATTTTAAAAATGATATAGCACGTTTGAGAGAAATTGTTTATAAAAAAGAATATCAAAAATATTTTTCACATGAAAAACTACCTCCATTTTATGTTTTTGGTGATTATAAAGTACACGGTGAAGATGCATTTGAGTTATATCAAACATTATTATTCAATAAATGGAAAAAAGATAAAATACCGCCACGATGTGGTATTAAAAAAGGTACGGATAAATATGACACAACGTTATCAAATTGAACAGTTATGGCGTCAATATAAATATGAAGTGCTGTGGCACGACCAAAATAGTTACAATAAAATTAGAGAAAGAATGAAACAAAATCCGACATATGGAGATATAGCATCTTTGATTTCATATGCGTTAATATTAAAGCCAACTGAAGGTTCTATTATCAATGCTTATGATCATATGTGGGGGTATTTTAAAAAAATACGTAGTTCATCAGAAAATGAATTCCAGAAAAGTTTAAAATATCAATTTCAACAACATAAAATAGATGAAACTTATCTTTTAGAATTTCTCAAAAGTATGGCTTATTTTTACAACGTTGATTATATAAAACAATCTTCAATTATAAAAAATTTGAAATAGGAGGAATTATAATGGGAATGATAAAAATGTTAACGAGAACATTATTACCTTTTGTGGGTGGAAATATCATAGGCAAAATCACTGCAAAAGAAGCACCAAAAGATTATGGCAAATTTGAAAAACCACCGTATTCTCCACCACGATATGCGTTTCCTATTGTTTGGCCAATATTATATTTATGCATGGGTATAGCTTATAATTTGGTTAAAGGCAATGGAACAAATACCAAAGCAGCAACTGTTACGCATTATACTCAGCTTAGTTTGAATTTTCTATGGTCATTATTGTATTTTAAAAAGAAAGTAAGGGGCATCGCATTGATTGAGAGTTTTATTTTATTAATAGCAGTAACAACTAACGTTGTTGTATTTTTTAAAAACAAGCCTATTTCAGGTATCTTGCTTTTCCCTTATGTTCTTTGGTCTAGTTATGCCAGCTATTTAAATACTGGCAATTGGTTGTTAAATAAAGATAACCCAGAGTATTCAAATGGTCTCTGTAAATAAGATTTTAATTTAGAGTGCCAACAAAGTTTCTGACTTTGTTGGCTTTTTTTAATTAAACCATTTCTATATACTACGGAAAATAAAATATATTAGAAATTTAGGGGTATAGATATAATATGTTATTACTCATACGTGCATGAATAATCATACAGTCATGTTGTTTTAAAGAGCCGTTAGAATAAAATTGTTGAGGCGCAATAATTTAAATGAAAGGGTGGATTTTATGAATTATATAAAATATTTAAATTCTCAAGATAGTACCCGAATTTATACGAAGATTAATGATGTTAAAGAAGCACAAGCAAATATCATCGTAGTGCATGGATTAGGAGAACATTTAGATCGCTATGATGAATTAACAAGGCATTTAAATTTAAATAAATTCAATGTCATTCGATATGATCAACGAGGACATGGACGCTCAGAAGGACGTCAAACGTATTATAGTAATATGAATGAAATAGTAGAAGATTTATCAGCAGTAATTAATTATGTGGAATCGAATTTTGAGGGTAAAGTATACTTGATTGGCCATAGTATGGGAGGCTATACAGTGACATTATTTGGTACGCAATATCCCAATGCAGTAGATGGCATAATCACTTCGGGGGGATTAACACGTTATAATATTAAATTATTTGGTGAGCTAGATAGAAGTATGTCTCCATATGAATATGTAGAAAATGAATTAAGTGATGGATTATGTTCTGACCAAACAGTTGTTGAAAAGTATAAATTAGATGATTTAAATGCGAAACAAATATCCATGGGGCTCATTTATACATTACTTGATGGTGTTGAGTATTTAAAAAATAACGCAAAGCAGTTCAAGGATAATATATTAATGTTACATGGTAAAGAAGACGGTTTAGTTAGTTATAAGGACTCAATTCAATTATATAATGAAATAGGCTCAGAGCATAAATCTATTCATATTTATGACGGCTTGCAACACGAAATATTTAACGAATCTTCTTATAACAAAAGTATATTTAATGAAATTGTAGATTGGCTAAATTATGAACTAAAATAGCTTTGGAATTTTAAAGTATACATCATTATTATTGCTCAATACTTTATTAACTATCAGGAAATGTTTGTTTTGAACTATTGAACATTTTACAATAAGTGTAGAAGTCATGTTTAAGGAGAGAAATTATTTATGATGATAAAAACATTGCATATGCAATATGAAGAGGGTTTTGAAGCTTTCGATGAACGAGTGAACGAATTCCTACAAGAAGTTAGTGAAAAGCAACATTGGGATCTTGTGAGCGTTACACCATCTGTTACAAATAGTTTGGAAGGTGTAGATTATTTTATTACCGTCGTATTTAAAAAATAAAAGTGGAAAACGATTGTTGTTTCCCACTTTATTATAACTAAGAACGTTATTCGAATTTCTGTCCCTTAATGCGTACTTAGCTTAATATAACAATAGCATTATGCACTAAATGTCTGTTTAGAAACATTAAAATAATCTGCGAGAATGGCAATATCGTTTTCTGAAACACGACGGTATCCATTTTCCCAATCCCAAACCTGACAAATTCTAAAATCTTTGCCATAGTTATTATTTAAATTAACAACTAATCTAGAGATACTTAAATTATATTTTTCACGTAAATCATTTAGTACTTTCACAATTAATCACTCCCAAACGAGTTGTAATAAAATCCGTATTTAATTGTAGTATACACACTATTTATTTTCAAATCAGTGAACTTATAAAGGCGTTATCATATACTGGTATTATGCAATTTAGCTTGGTAAATAAGAGCAGGATTAGAATGTATTAATAATAAAAAATTCGAAAAAGAGAGATAAGGTGGATTCATATGAAAATTATTGCTATGAGTATTTTTGTTGATAATCAAGATAAAGCGAAACAATTCTATACTGAAAAATTAGGATTCGAACTGAAACATGATATTGAAATGGGCGGGGAATTTAAATGGTTGACCGTAAAAGAAAATAATTCTAATAATCCAGTTGAAATAGTGTTAGAACCTAATGTGAGTGAGATTGCCAAAAATTATCAAGAAGGTTTATATAGTGCTGGTATACCCGTAACTATGTTTGGTGTTGAAAATATGGAAGCATCACATGAGCGTTTAGTTAATTTAGGTGTCGAGTTTCATACTAAACCTAAGGTAGTTGATGGCACCAAACTTGCGGTTATAAAAGATACTTGTGGTAATTTAATTCAACTTATAGAACAATAATATATGATGAAAGACACTGTAACCGACTACTGAACTATTACCATTAATATTAATTTAGTTTATTTTCTAAGAATTATAGGAGGTGTTTTATGGAATTAGTAGTTAAACGGACAAAAGATTTATCAAATATTGAACTATTACATATTTTAGAAGAAAGAATAAAAGTATTCGTAGTAGAGCAAAAATGTGCATACCAAGAAATAGATAAAGACGACGAGGAAGCTTTGCATATTATATTGAAGGATGAAAACCATATTGCTGCATACACGCGTATTGTTGATCGCCAGTCGCATATTAGCTTCGGAAGGGTGCTAGTGGCACAAAACTATAGAATGCGAGGCTTTGGGCGTAACATTGTACAGAAAACAATAGATATTATAAATGAAAAATATAGTGGATCACTCATCAGTATTTCGGGGCAAGCCTATTTAAAATCATTTTATGAATCATTTGGTTTTAAAGGTGTTTCTGATATTTATTTAGAAGACGATATTCCACATATTAAATTTGAAATGATGGTAAGATAATAAGAAGGTTTAATAAACGAAATGTGTTTGAACTGTTTAAATTTAATACAAAACGGATTAGATAGATTTAAAAAAAGTAGCTTCCGAAATGGAAACTACTCTTTTAAATTTAACTAGGGTTTACCTAGATGTAATTTCGGTCTTTTTGAACTCATCGTCTTTAGAAAAATCATTTAGAAAGACTTTTTTTCAAACAAATGTGATAGCCCCTTAATGTTTGTTTGAATATCTCCGGTTGATACACCAACTTAAATGCATATCCTTTAGCTTCTGATTTATTGTTTTTTCATTTTATCAATATCTTGAGAAACTAACATTAATAATTCTTCAGTTTCAGAGTCCGTTAAATCATCAGAACCTTTAATTCTTATAACAGAACCTTTATCTGTTTTAACATGATAGATAGGCTCGTCATCTTTATAAACTTTGCGTAGTACTTCCATTTCATCACCCTTTTTTATCTGAAACAATTCAATATAATTAGTAACACATAATGGTTAAAAGTAAAGAATTGAGTTGTTATCGTAACTAGCAATCATTTTTATAAAATAAATTGCTAGTTATTAATACTTTAACTATAGGATAACTTTTTGTTGGATTCATTTCCAACAGTATGATTAATTTTATTTAAATTTATTAATATTTACATATATTGCTATATTCTTCATTGATAAATCAATTATAAGTTCAAATAAATAATTTGAGAACGATTTACAAAATTTAGTTATTTAGGTTTTTATTATATAAAAACGGGTAAATATAACTAAGCACAAGAAGTCCTCCAAACTTTAGTGTGGAATATATTTTCGATTCGAGATTTCACGCCACTTTTCGAAGTGGCGTATTTCTTTTATAATAGCGATAAGTTATATTAATAGTATCATTTAAATTAAAAGGATGTAAAAGATGAAATTACTCAATATACTATCATTGGTTTGTAGCATATTTATAGCATTGATCATTGTTTATGGTGTGATTATGATGGTTGGTGATGCCATGGGTATTACAACTTTTAATGGTCAATTACTCATTGTAGGGCTATCATTAGTCTTACTTAGTGGATTAGTCGGAAAGCAAAAACCTAGATTATCTATGCTTATATTATTTGTAGGTTTTATTATAGTTGTTATGAATTAATGTATATAAAGATACAGTCCAATAAGTTGAATTTAATTCAATTTATTGGACTGTATTTTATTTGAATAAACACGAGTGGTGTATAGCTTTTCCGTTATTCAATATTATTTTTTAATTTTTCGTCCATGTCTTTAGCAACGGCAGTTAATAAGTGAGTTATTTCAGTTTTATTCGATTTGTCATCAGTTTTGACTTTAATTAATAGACCTAAGTTTGTCTTTATATGATAAATAGGTGCCTTGTTTTCATATACTTTTCTTAGAATTTGCATCTTTATCACCTCATCAAATAGAAATACGAAAGTGCAAGAAAGAGGAAATCAAAAACTTTTGAGTGTAAAATGTTACCTAACGATTATATTAAAGCATTTTTGATCAAATAGGAAATAATTGGATTTTAAAAAGGGTGATTAAACGATATAAAAAGACTGAGAAATGTATATATGAACTCAGCCTCGCTTTATCTATTTCTATAATGATTTGATAGAATTGCAATGTAAAAAATGATTAAAATTGATCGTTTGTTCTATCTTCTTCAACAATATATTCATCTGTGCCGTAATCAGTAGATGTACTTAATATAGATTTTACTAATAGTGAAAATGAAACAATACCTAATGAGACTAAGGCAATTTTTTTCATAACATCAAGCTCCTCTTTGTTAGATAGTTTACCATACAGCCATACTGACAAACGAATATATATATGATGAGTTTGTTAGTATTTTTATTAATTATACTAAAAAAATGAGTTGTTAAATATCTAAATATAGGATTAGCGACACCAATATTCAATTTTAATTGTTTATTTTATAAGCTTAGGAATAACTTTAATGTAAACAAGCTCACCAATGAGTTCGGTTAATGTTTGAGTAATAATGACTATTGTAGTGATGGTTATCCAATGGTTTGGTAAGGAAAGGGCAAGAGGTAACACAACCAATGCGTTTCTCGTACTAGTACTGAAAGCTAATGTTCTTAAATTCGGAATATCTAAACGGAATAACTTTCCACAAAATAAGCCTATTATAGGTGCAATAATCATAAAACAGATATAAATAGGCACAACAGTTAATACAATATTTAAATCATTCGTAATCTTGTTTATTTGTGAACCGACGACTGAAAAAAGTACGAGTGACATAAAGAGTTCCGGTAACCATGCAGTAAGATTTAAGACACGATTCATAGAGTTAGATTTTTTACTGAGCAGTTGTAATAATAATGCGAGCATCAAAGGAATAATAATGAATGTGAAAAAAGCATTAATAAATGGTGCTACATCAATGATTGATAAGATTTCATTATGTAAAAAAATAGTAAAATAAACGGGCAGTAGAATAATTTGTAATACAAATAATATAGGTGTAGAAATAAGCATACGCTGTGCATTTCCTTTTCCTAATGCGGTGAAGACGATAACGTAATCAATACACGGTGTTAACAGTACGAGATATAGCCCAATTAATATTGGAGCAGAACTAACTTCAAATAATTGTATTAAAGCAAAAACAAAAATAGGTATGATTATAAAGTTAGATAAAATTAATGCAATTATATATTTCGTGGTAAAAAGATTTTGGCGAATATTGAAAAAAGGAATTTGTGAAAACATGCTAAACATTAAAATACCAATAAAAATTGAAACCACAGACTCTAGAAAAACAGAAAATATTTGTGAGGATAAACCAGCTAATATACCCAGCACAAGTGCTACAAAATATATATAAATTTGATAGTGTTCAATTTTACTTTTAAAGTGTTGCATAATGACCTCGCTTTTAGATGATGTATACAAATTAATTATAACTTAATGTGATACTCTATGAAATTTAATATACGCATTTGACGATATAATAAGTTTTTGATTGTATAGGCAACTTTTATTTTGATATAATAACCAAGGCATGTCTTAGGGCATGATAGAATTTAACGGAGATGGGTTTTCTACGTGTCCTTTGACATGTGAAGATTCATAACTCCCGTTATAGTCAAAAGCCCCTTTAATTAGGGGTTTTTTAAGTGATCAGCAAAGCCTTGTGGGTTTTGTTGTTTTTTAATTTTTAATCCTCAATTTATAAATTCGAAGTGGCTGATTGAATTGAAAATGGGCTTATAGCAAACCTTTAAAGAACTACTACTTCAATTATGAAGACAAGTAGCTCTTGCATTCCATTTTACAGTCAGCATAGCCAGGCTAGGTTCATACGACGAAATCTTGTTGAAAAATTAGATTTCTGTCCCACTCTAAAATACAATTGTGATTTTAAAGTAAAAAGTTTAAGTTTTAACACAAAACTCATAATCGCTAAGCTATATTAATAGCGATTATGAGTACAGTTAATTTCCATATTAAGATTTTTGTTTATCTTGTATGCTAACTTTATTTTCGACTTTTTCGTCAGTTGAGTTGTCTACACTTAATAATAATGCTCGTACTATAAGTGCACCAGTTAATAGTAAAAGTAAATTTTTGAATAATTTCATAATTATCACTCACCCGTCTTTATTAAAACGACTTAAATATAGCAACATATTTTTAATACATAATTGCCTTATTAATATAATACCCTTTCTACAATATTGTAATTGGCATTTTACACAAATTGTAGAAAGGGCTTAGTCTAAAAAATTAAACGTCAATGATTTTAAGTTGTGATTGTGTTTCATTAATTTCTATTTTTAGATTTTTACTATTATTTTCTACAGTAGTGCTAATTACTTCACCATTTTGTATAGAAAAATGAACTTGGCTTAAGATACCCATTGCATAGTCATTAATTGGGCTGACCAATGAAATAGAATTGGCATCTTCCTGTATTACAAATTGTTTCTGACTTTGATTAATAATCTCCCATTGAGGTAAGTATGTTAACTTCAAAATTAACCCTCCTAATTGTTGTTGTTCAAAAATTATTATTTAATTTTCATTATAAACTATATTGCTGAAAATGGTATTAAACACAACTGAAAGTAAATGCGACTCATTTAGTTAAAATGTTAATTACAGGGAATAACAATATTGAAGAAATTGTTTAATAGAGGTGATGTTATGAATATTCTGATAGCAATAATATTAAGTCTTGTATTCGCATTTTTAGGAACAATGCCATTTTTATTTGTAAATACGAGATTGCACGAAAATGTTAACCATTCAAGTGAAGAGGTTCGTCATGAGAAAAGGAGAGCGTATAAACGCTTTATATACTTTTTTATTTTAGGAATAGCTATGTTAACAATTTATCATTTTCTGACTGATTAATTACGATTCCACCAGATTTATATCGAAAATTTAGTTTTATAATTGTACATGTAAATTAGGTTTATAATTTTATGAGAAATTAAAAAAGTCCTGATCACAACGCGAATAATCTTTAAGAGATTATTCGCGTTGTGATCAGGACTTAATTCGATTAACTGAATATAATTGAGCATAAAATACCAGCGACACCTATAATAATTAACATAAATGTTGCTCCAAGTAATGATTCTTTAGCTTGCTGAGACTTTTTGTTTTTGTAAGTGATAAGTAACGCGATACCACATACTAGAAAAACTAATGATAACCAGAATATAATCATGAAATGTAGACTCAAAGCACTAGACCTCCTTTAATATAAAAGTTGAATTGCCAATGATTTAAGACATAATATTATTGCTTTTTGTAATTTTAAATGTAGTAAATATAATTTTTATTATAACATTATAAGTTTATCACTAAATACTTAACAGCAATAGTGTAAATATTTATATAGAATATATTGAGTCACAATCAAATGGATGAGTACCGTTTGATTAATTAAAAGTTTCAAAAGATAAAATTAGGAAAGATAATACTATACAATTTAAATAACGATTTTCTGGAAGGGGTGGTTATATATTGGAAAATATGAATGTGAACTTAGAAGAAACTAAAGAAGCAGTTAATAATTTAAAGTCCAAGGATTACTCTGATAATAAACAACAATATGATGAAACTGAAACCAAAATTATAAAACAAAAAGACTATATACGAAATAAGCTCATGCCTGATAACAAACAAGAAGATGAACGTATCAAAGAAATAGCGAGTAAACTTAGTTCGCATATAAAAGTAGCCTTTGATGAATTTGACAATGTGGATGAAGTTATTGGATATTTAACACCGACGTTTCAAAGGGGAAAAGTTGATAAAGCATATGGACGTGCATTATTACTTATGGAAGAAAATACATTGATTGAGCAAGTGAAAGTCCATTTTGATGACCACAAAATAAATGCTAAATTGATGGATTATATTTTGACTGAATTAATAGAGTTAAGTAATGAAATTATGCCAAATGAATATAGTGAAATTTTGACAATTGAGAGATCGTATTTTGAACTATTATATAGCGATAATTAATATTATTTAATTAATTAAGTAGTTTGATGTATAATGAAAGTAAATTAATTATGCGAGGAGATTTAGCTATGAATGAAGTAAATAAAGTGATTTATATTGTATTAGCATTGTTTCTAGGTAGCTTTGGTATTCATAAATTCTACGCTAGGAAAACTGGCGTAGGGATTTTATATCTAGTATTTTGTTGGACAGGTATTCCTCAAATATTAGCGATTATTGGTGCTATCCTTACATTATTGAAACCAGCTGATCAGAACGGTAATGTATTAGTATAAGTAATATGAATATAAATAAGTCTAGGCTAGCAATCCTAGACTTATTAAATGGCTGTTAGAATTCTACGGAAATCTAACAGTCATTTTTTCGTTCAAAATATATGAGTATAATGGACGCAAAAGGGTGTTAATTCTAATTCTTGGCATATCATAAAAAGTAATCATTTATTTTTTAAATTAAAAAACTGCTTACAAAACACGCAATTTTGCAGGCAGTTTATAATGTTTACTTTAAATTAAAAAAACTTTATAAAGTTTACATTTCCGAATTAAATATAGCCATAACAACAATTCTTTTTAATTTTTTAAATAATAAAAAGAATCGTGGTAGACAAATAACTTATATTTGATATGATTAGACAAAAGTACGATATGGTAAATCATGTAACGATTTAAAAATATATAAAATCGAGGTAATGCTTATGACATTTTATGATTTTGTAATTAGTTTTATAGAAGACGATACACCTCTTGGACAACTCGCTCACAAAATTAAAAGGGATAATAATTTCCCTAAAGATGCAACTAGCTATAATGAATTAAACTCGTATTTTTATAGTAATTATATAGATCATGAAATGTTAGCTTCTGCTAAACGGGCGCTGAGTTTATATCTTAATAATATAAGCATAGCTTAATATATTTAGTAATCTATGTTTCGTAATACCAGTTTTGTTTGTTTAAAGCATCTTTAATATCTTTTGTTTTAAAATTAATTTCATTATTTCTAATAGAGAATGGTTCAAGTATACTTTGAGCCATCCATGAATTAATAAGCTCTCTAGGTAATCCATCTAATTCCATATCAGTCTTACTGACGACAAAACATTCCCAATCAAGTGAAACTTTCGAAGGATTAATATAATTACACTCTTTGAGCTGATTCATAAATAACACTCCTTAATATTGTAAATCCGACATTAAGTTTTACCCATGTATGATATGGGTAAAACGATAATTGTGAAATAAATGAAATTTAATCGTATTTTTTAGCTATATAATTTTAAAGTTAATAAACAAGTAATTCAAATAAATAATACTTGATGACGTGTAACGCAATGGGTTATGCGTTTTCTTTTTATATACCCGCTTTTTAGTATGTGTTAATCAAAAAATATGAATATTACTAAATAAAAAAACTGGAAGCACTCAAAAGAGTGTTTCCAGTCATAGCGTTGAAAAAACTTACGACTTTATGAGCAGCTTTTAGTACATGCTTTTCGCGTGCACGGCCTCATCCTGTAGTCTTCGGCTAGTGCTTTTCCCGCAGGAGGCAGCCCAAATCACTGCCATTTTTAAACAAAAACAAAACGTTAGATTATTCATTGATTGAACTTATATAAAGGACAATATAGATACTAATGAAGATAACTAAATTAATTAACAAATATTTTAACATAGAAAAGCAGCAATCCATTAGAAACTAATAGATTGCTGCTTTTAATTTGAGAATGGGATATTTATGTTCCAGGCTCTTAATTTCAAACGTTGTTATACACGTCAAAAAAATAATTCTACCAAGGTATAATACCGAGAATACAAGCGACTAGAATCATAAATAAACTTGATCCTATTGCCCATTTGATAACAATACGTTGGTTTTGTCCATATTCAATATCTAGCATACCGACTAGTAAATAACCGGCAGCATACAGTGGACTTAATACGTGAAGCGGTTGTCCTAATACTGAAGCTCTGGCCATATCTACTTTAGATATACCAAATTGTTGTGCTGATTCAGCAAGAATTGGTAATACGCCATAATAGAATGGATCGTTAGCCATAAAGTAAGTGAAAGGCCCACTTAGTATGGCAGTAATTAAAGCAAAATGATTACCTAAAGCATCAGGAATAATTTGCACTAATGTATTTGCCATTTCATCAACCATATGTGTACCATCCATAACACCCGTAAAGATACCAGATGCAAAAACAAGGCTTATTACTGATAGTACATCGCCAGCATGCTTTTTAATTACTGAATTTTGAATACTTAGGTTTGGATAATTGAGTACAACTGCAACACCGAACCAAAGCATGAACATAACTGGAATAGGCAACAGACCAATCACAAGACAAACAATTAATGAAATTGTTAAAATTGCGTTTGGTATGAGCATTTTAGGTCTTTTTAATAATGACTCTTCTTTCGTATCTGTAGGTCTTACATCATCTAAATCAATATGTGTATTAGAAGTAATGTATTTTTTTGCACGTTTACCTAATATGTATGCTACGGCAAAAGCAAAAACGATACCTGCAATCATTGCAGGAATAATAGGTATGAAAACTTCCTCAGTGGTAACCTGTAAAGATGAAATTGCTCGTGCTGTCGGGCCACCCCAAGGTAACATGTTCATAACCCCAATTGATAGTAGTGCTAAGGTTGAAAGTGTATATAAGCTCATGCCAATTTTTTTATATAGTGGCATCATTGCAGTTACAGTTATAATGAATGTAGTAGTGCCATCGCCGTCTAATGCGACCATAGAAGCTAGGACAACAGTACCCATTGCAATTTTAACTGGATCCCCTTTAACTACTTTAATAATTTGATTGATGACAGGTTCGAATAACCCGGCATCGATCATGACACCAAAATATAAAATGGCGAACGTGAGCATAATACCTGTTGGTGCAACTGTTTCAATGCCTTTAAGCATGTATTCGCCAAGACCAGAGTAGAAACCGCCAATCAAAGCAAAAACAGTTGGTACAACAATCAATGCTGTTAATGCTGACATTTTACGTGACATGATTAATATCAAGAAAACGATAATCATAATGAAACCTAATAAAGCTAAATTCATATGTTTGACTCCCCCCCATCTGTCTAATTATAGCGCTTTCATTTGATTTGTAAAATGAAAAATAAAAACTTATATAAAAACTTTCTAAAGAATTAATTTTAAAATAAAAGTGCATCTATTGATAAATTTGAATTTAACAATAGATGCACTTGATAGTAAATAGATGAAGTTATGTATAAAAAGAAAGCTAACCTAAAAAACCCATTACATATGTTTTCCACATTGGATAACTCATTAGAATAAATGCGAAGATGGATACGAACATAGCAAAGATATTAGCTACACGATCGCCACGTATACAAGCGTATAGGTTAAATAATAAAACACCTAAGATAAACAAAGCGCCTGCTAATATTGCCATATCGCCTTCTAACACTTTGTTAACAGCTAGTAAAGGTGTAGCTAAAGTGATTAATGATAAGAACAAAGATAGTAATGTAGTAGCATATTTCAATTTGTTCAGTCCTTTCTATAATTGGAAAGATGATATTTTAATGTGCATATGTAGATTGTAAGTATGACTTATTAAAATAATATTTCTAAATGCTTTTGATTGCAAGCCATTATAGGAAAACTTTTGAAAAATTACTTTAACTCGATGATTTTGCTACATAAAGCGAGCTATTGTGATTATGAAATAAATATAACGTTATTTTATATACAGGTATCAACTATTTAATTAAATAGTTCTAAATCATTGCCTTTAAAGTAATATATTAACCAATGTTCATCGACGTAATAGTCCTCATATTTTCTAGCATGTTCCTCTAAAAAGAGTGTGTCAAAGTTGAGATTACTGAAAAATACTTTTCCACTAATGTTATTAGAAATGAGTGAAGTTAATAAGATTTCTATTTCTTTGTCATGGCATATTTGGAAAATATGGCGCATTAACAATTTAGAGATATAATCTCTTGAATGATCATCATGACCTTGTACACACATGTTTTCCATTATTGCTTTATGAGATAAGCTATATTTTTGTTTGTGAATTAAAGTAGCCGCACCAACTAATTCATCTTGTTCAAAGGCACCAAGCACTGCATAATCTGATGTTTGTGAAGAAAGTAATTTTTGTATATTTAATTCAACTAAGCATTTGTCATTTTGCAATTTCCATGCAAATACTTCAAGTTCTTTGTGGATGCCCTTTAATAAAAAAGCGCGATAAATAGATGAATCTTCACTTGTTAAGTAACGTATATCTGTCATTGAATGCCTCCTAAACTGTACAAAGTATATATAATAAAATAATTAATATTCTGATATTTTATTTATAATACTATAGTAAAAGAAGTGATTGGGCAACTTTTCCATTTGCTTATGTCAAAAATATAATTAACTTAAAATTCCTTGGATTAATAAATTCATCGCTTTAAATTTATTTTTAATTAAATTTAAAATTTAAAGAATTGAAATTCATTTGATGGATTATGATATAATATAGTGGTATATACTAAAGTGGAGGCAAGACTTTTGGAGGCATTAATTATAATTATTGTTTCTCTGACAGCACTTATCCTGGTTTCTTTTGCAATTTTAGTTGTTTATTTTTTCACTCAATTTAGTGATGATGACAATTAAATACCTAGACAGAGAATACTAAAGACATCAAGAAATAAGAGGGCAGAAACATCAAAACACAAAATAACCCCCAGGCTCGAAATAGAGTCTAGGGGTTAAATATTATATTAAATACTAGTCAACAACTTCTACGTTTAAATCAACGTCAATGTTGCCACGTGTAGCTTTTGAATATGGACAAAATTCGTGTGCGTCTTGTAAATATTTTTCAGCGTCTTCTTGAGATAATACGCTTTTAACTTTAGCATCAATTGAAACGCTCAATTTAGGGCTTTCAGCATCTGGATCATCTTCTAAACGCACAGTTAGAGTTACTTCTGGTTCAGCATCTCTCACTTTGTTTTGTTTTAAGATTAAATCGAATGCACCGTTAAAGCATGAGGCATAACCTGCTGCGAATAATTGCTCAGGGTTTGTACCTTTTTCAGCGTCAGCTTGTGCTGGTGGAATAACCGCTACATCGATTGCTTTATCATCTGTTTGAACGTGTCCGTTACGGCCACCTGTATTTGTTGCTTTAGTTTCATAATTTACTGCCATTTTATTACCTCCTTAATGACTTACTATTACTGTATACCCGAAGAATTATTTTTAAATCATATAAAATTCATTCTTTGATTAATACTGCCATTTTATAAGTTAATGTATATTGATTGTTTTATTTTTGAAAATTGTTATACAATTATTTTAATCATATTAGATAAAGGAAGTAATAAAAATGACTGAAGTTGATATAGCTGTTACGATAGCGCCAGAAAACGAACTTTCACAATCTACTATAAAAGACTTAATTAAATTTCAAGATTCAATAGAAATCATTGAACTTAGAATAGATCAGTGGGTGGATTTTGATGTGAAGCATGTGTCTAAAGTAGTAGACAATATCTATAGTTTAAATTTAGGGAAAAAAATACTCGTTACTTATCGTACTTCTTCACAAGGTGGAAGCGGCACGTTATCACAAGAAGCATATTTGAATGCATTAGCTGAAATGATCAATTTAGCACATATTGATTTAGTTGATATTGAATTTGAACCCGGGAAATCAACACAACCTTTAATAGATTTAATTGAACAATTTAAAAGCAAACAAATCCAAGTGGTATTGTCCTATCATGATTTTAAAAAAACACCGGCATTAGAAGCTTTAAAACATCTTTATTTTAAAATGCATCAACTTGAACCAGATTATTTAAAAGTTGCAGTAATGCCTCATGAAAAACAAGATGTGCTTAATTTATTAAGTGCGATGTCAGAAACGTCTGATTCAGTCACTCAACAAGTAATAGGCATTGCAATGTCAAAATTGGGTGTTATATCAAGGACTGCGCAGGGATTATTTGGAGGCACTGTAACGTATGGCTGTCTTGATAGTCCTAAAGCACCAGGTCAAATTCATGTTGAAGCGTTAAAACAACAATTAAAGTTATATGAGTAGTTTGAAAATAATCTCGACCTGTCTTATAATTGAAAATAATTATCAATAGTGAAAGGGCGATATTATATGGAATTGCAGGAAGCAATAGCACAACGTCGTAGTATTAAAGTGTTCAAAAGAGATATGAATATAGACGATGCTGCTTTATATCAAGCTATTCAACAAGCTACTGATGCACCTAATCATGGTATGAGAGAGCCATGGAGAGTTGTTCATATTGCTAAAGATAGATTAGGGGATATGAGTAAACAGCTTACCAAAATCGCGTTTCCTAATCTGAAGAAAAAACAAGAAGATCATTATAATGTAGCAACAAATCTTGGGGGCATGCTAGCTTTAGTCTTAAAAGAAGATCCAAGACAAAAACAAAATTTAGAAAATTATATGGCATTTGGAGCTTTCACTCAAAATTTAATGCTTCTTCTACATGAAGTTGGCATTGGTACGTGTTGGAAAACGCCAGCATATATTTTTGAACCTGAAATGCGTGCGTTATTTGGAGTGAAAGACGATGAGAGCTTAGTCGGATTTTTATATTTAACTGATTTAGAAGACGAAGTACCACATAGAGAACGTCATCTAAATAATATAATTGATAAATTTTAACTGTCATATAATAATTGTAAAGTGGGTAAGCAGTCATTTGAATGATTGTTGAGATAAATATATAAAGGCCGCATTGAAATTAAAATTCAATGCGGCCTTTATACTTAAATGTATGCCTTAGATTTTCATCTGCAATATTTTATAATTTATTTAAATGTTTCTGCTAAAAATGATTCAACTTGTTCTGGAGATTTTGCATTTGCTGAATGTAAATGAGCTAGTTTTTCTCCATTTTTGAAAACTAACAAGCTAGGAATACCCATTACATCATTGTCAGACGCTACGTCTTCTAATTCATCACGATTTACAGTGAACCATTGGTAATCATTATATTTTTCAGTGATTGGATCAATCCACATGTCCATCGCTTTACAATCTGGACACCAGCCTGCTTCGAATTTAACAATGACAGGATTATCACTTTGTATTGTTTCTTTAAAATTGTCTGTAGAATTTATTGGTTGCATAGTATAACTCCTTTATTTTAGATATTATTAACTTTATTATAACTGACAATTAGCCATTATTAAAAAAATCAGCTTGATATTAAGAGCGTTTTAAGTAGAAATTTGATATATTAGTGTTAACTAGACATAGGAGGTACAGCATAATGATAAAATTTTACCAGTATCCTAATTGTACAACTTGTAAGAAGGCAGCTAAGTTCTTACAGGAGTATGGTGTTAGTTTTGAACCAATTGATATCGTTCAACATACACCTACTAAAAACGAGTTTAAAGATATTATTGAAGCGACAGAAATTGATATTAATAAACTTTTTAACACACATGGCGCAAAATATCGTGAGCTTGGATTGAAAGATAAGTTGAAAGATCTAACGAATGATGAAAAGTTAGATTTATTGGCTTCAAATGGTATGTTAGTTAAAAGACCGCTAGCCATTTCAGGAAATAAAGTTACAGTTGGATTTAAAGAAGACCAATATAAAGAAACTTGGTTATAAAATAAATTTTAAATTCATAATTAAATAAGTGGTTACAATAGTGATTGTGGAAACGCTTCATCTATTGCTGTGAAAACATCTGATTGCATTATGGTATCAGGAAATAGTTGCTTGAAAGCTTTTCATATGGCATCATTAATATGTAAAATCATTTAGGAGGGGATTCTTGTGGCAGTACCGAGTGAATTTAAATATTCTAAAGAACATGAATGGGTTAAAATTGAAGGAAATACAGTAACAATTGGTATAACTGAATATGCTCAAGGTGAATTAGGAGATATCGTATTCGTTGAATTACCAGAAGTCGACGATGAGATTAACGAAGGTGAAACTTTTGGTAGTGTTGAATCAGTAAAAACAGTTTCAGAACTATACGCACCTGTTACTGGGAAAGTTGTCGAGTCTAACGAAGAATTAGAAGACAGCCCAGAATTCGTAAATGAATCACCATACGATAAAGCATGGATGGTAAAAGTTGAATTAAGTGATGAAAGTCAATTAGATGAATTACTATCAGCTGAGCAATACTCAGAAATGATTGGTGAATAAAAACAAAGTATGAACTCCATGATATAGATTATCTTGGGGTTTTTTTAATGAGAATAATCTATTTTATGTGGTTTTTAGTCAAGTTAAAAGATGCATAAAGTGAGCTATAGTAAATCATAGCTTAATAGTACTAAAAAACAGTTCTTATATAAGATAATGAATATTTAATTAGATGTCTTTAAATGACAAAAATTATTTTCAATAATAAGATAAGATTAGGAATATGTAAATTATGTTTATAGTCGCTAAGTATTGTGAAGAACTAAGTAGATTGAACAACTATCAACATTTAGAGGGTGGATGTCATGACGATACTAAACCAAGTTATCATTGTCGAAGGCAAGTCAGACAAGAAGCGGGTAAAGCAAGTTATTGATCAGCCAATTGATATCATATGTACAAACGGTACTATGGGCATTGATAAAATCGATGAAATGGTTGAAACTTTATATGATAAACAAGTGTATATTCTTGTTGATTCAGATAAAGAAGGTGAAAAGATACGGAAATGGTTCAAACGATATCTCAGTGAAAGTAAACATATACGCATAGATAGACAATATTGTGAGGTTGCTAGATGCCCTAAACCATATTTATCCAAAGTACTGCGAAAACATGGTTTTTCTGTAAAAGACGCAGAAAAAGTAGCTAAAGCAAAATTAGATTATATAGCTGAAAGGGTAAGTTTATTAACATGAATGTAACAAGTGAACACCGTGCAGATGTGCACGAACATGAAGAAAAAGAAAAATATTTAATATTTGGTTATACACCAACGTGTGGAACTTGTAAAGTTTCAGAACGCATGTTAGATATAGCAAATGAAATTTTGAAACTACCAATTACAAAAATAGATTTGAATTTTCATCCTGATTTTAGCCAAGCGCAAGAAATACAATCTGTACCTGTGCTCATGTTGATGTCTAAAGGTAAAGAGCAGAAAAGAATTTACGCATTTCAATCTGTTCCTTATTTGTTAGAAAATTTAAAATAGTTATTGACGAAACATGAGTGCGATGATAGGATTAAAAATAATTAAATAAATGATACTCTTATCAAGAGTGGTGGAGGGATGTGCCCTTTGAAGCCCGGCAACCGTCTGAATCAGAAATGGTGCCAATTCACATGAAGTTACGATTAACTTTGGGAGATGAGAGAAGCGATTAATGCTTTCTCTTTTCTTCACTGAATAATAGAGGAAGCATTTTTTAATTGATAGTGTAATACAAGGAGGCAAGTGTGATGATTGAATTAAATCAAATAGTCAAAAGGTACAAGACAAAAAAACACGACGTACTAGCTGTAGATCATGTTGATTTAAACATTCAATCAGGCTCAATCTTTGGAGTAGTTGGTTTTTCAGGAGCGGGGAAAAGTACTTTAGTAAGACTCTTGAACAATCTCGAGCAACCTACTTCAGGTGACGTAATTATTGATGGAGATAAGATTGGTGATTTATCTAAATCAGATTTAAGAAAAAAACGTCAAAAAGTGAGCATGATTTTTCAACATTTTAATTTACTGTGGTCACGAAATGTATTAAATAATATTACATTTCCGCTAGAAATTGCTGGTGTTTCGCGCCGTGAAGCGAAGCAACGTGCTTTAGAACTAGTGGAATTGGTAGGACTAAAAGGAAGAGAAAATGCATATCCATCGGAATTATCAGGCGGTCAAAAGCAACGTGTCGGTATCGCGCGTGCATTAGCTAATGAACCTACTGTATTGCTTTGCGATGAAGCAACAAGTGCTTTAGATCCTCAAACGACAGATGAAATTCTAGAATTATTATTAAAGATTAAAGAAGAACGAAATTTAACAATCGTAATCATTACACACGAAATGCATGTCATTCGACGTATCTGTGATGAAGTCGCTGTTATGGAAAATGGCCGTGTAATTGAACAAGGCAAGGTTACAACTGTCTTTGAAAACCCACAACATGAAGTAACAAAACGCTTTGTGAAAGATGATTTAGACGATGATTTTGATGAATCTATCACAGATTTAATAACATTAAATGAAAATGATTATGTAGTTCGCTTGAATTTTACAGGAAGCAATACTACGGAGCCGTTAGTATCATACATAACTAAGACGCATAATATTGATGTAAATATATTGGAAGCTAATATTAAACATACGAAAGACGGTTCAATCGGCTTTTTAGTAGTGCATTTACCAACAGTAAATTCAGAAAAATTCGAAAAGTTCAAAAATGATTTAGAAGCGCAACACGTTTCAGTGGAGGTGTTAAAGCATGGGTAATTCGTTTGGTGACATACTCCGTGAGATGGTTACTATGCCAAATATTAGTTGGGACGAAGTTTGGTTAGCAACATATGAAACAATTTATATGACTGTAATAGCAACAGCGTTTGCTTTTGTTTTAGGACTGATTTTAGGTGTATTACTCTTCTTATCAGCTAAAAGTAAATCACCAGTGGCAAGAGTCTTTTATAGTGTAGTTTCATTTATCGTAAACTTATTCAGAGCGATACCTTTCATTATTCTCATACTCTTGTTGATTCCATTCACAAGTTTAATATTAGGAACAATTAGTGGACCAACTGGAGCTTTACCAGCATTGATTATTAGTGCTGCACCGTTCTATGCAAGATTAGTAGAGATCGCATTTAAAGAAATCGACAAAGGCGTAATCGAAGCGGCTTGGTCAATGGGCGCAAATACATGGACAGTAGTGAAAAAAGTCCTTTTACCAGAAGCAATGCCAGCTTTAATATCCGGTATTACAGTGACTGCAATTGCTTTAGTTGGATCAACAGCGGTTGCTGGTGTAATTGGTGCAGGTGGTTTAGGTAACTTAGCGTATTTAACTGGCTTCACACGAAATCAAAATGACGTCATATTTGTATCAACAGTTTTAATACTGATTATTGTATTTATCATTCAATTTATTGGTGACTGGTCTACAAATAAAATAGATAAACGATAAATTTTAAAAGGGGACTTTATTATATGAAAAAAATATTAAGTTTAGTTTCTGTAGTTGCTTTAGCACTTTTATTAGCAGCATGTGGCGGTGGCGGAGATGAAAAAGATAAGACAATTACAGTCGGAGCTTCGCCAGCACCGCACGCAGAAATATTAGAAAAAGCAGAACCATTGTTAGAAGATAAAGGTTATAAGCTAAAAATCAAAACGATTAATGATTATACAACACCGAATAAATTATTAGATAAAGGTGAACTTGATGCGAACTTCTTCCAACATACACCATATTTAAAAACAGAGAAGGAAGACAAAGGCTATAAAGTGGAATCAGCAGGAAACGTTCACTTGGAGCCTATGGCAGTTTACTCTAAAAAATATAAAAGTTTAAAAGATTTACCAAAAGGCGCAACAGTATATGTTTCGAATAATCCAGCTGAAGAAGGACGTTTCTTAAAATTCTTCGTAGATGAAGGACTTATTAAATTAAAAGATGGCGTTAAAACAGAAGACGCTACGTTTGATGATATTGTAGAAAATAAAAAAGACATCAAATTTAATAATAAACAATCTGCAGAGTATCTACCTAAAATTTATCAAAACGAAGATGCTGATGCTGTAATTATTAATTCAAACTTTGCAATTGATCAAGATTTAAGCCCTAAAGATGATTCAATTGTTCTAGAGAAAGCAAAAGACAATCCTTATGCGAATTTAATTGGCGTAAGAGAAGGTCATAAAGATGACGAGAAAATTAAAGCGCTAATTGATGTACTCCAGTCTAAAGAAATTAAAGACTATATCAACAAAGAATACGATGGTGCGGTCGTACCAGCAAAATAATATCAAATTTTATGAAGAATCCTTTAACCGCAACGGTTTGAGGGTTCTTTTTTATGGTTGTAAGAATTGAAAAAGGGCAGTATGTAAAAATTATCGAATATAAAGCATAAAAAACACGACCAAATTTGGACGTGTTAACTAAGTTTTACTTATTCAAGGTTGTTCATCATTTCCTTATCCATTTGTTCTATAACACTTTTTAAAGATATGGCTACGACTTAATATTTGTGAAGATACTTCTTTTATAATCTCTTCATCTTTAACAGTCTTTCTTAAAAATATGTAAAAGCGTCTAAGTTGTATAGGATTGCCATTGTGATTCGTTAACACAAAATTGCTATTTCGGTAATAATTGTCATTCCATTTTAACTCTTTCTTGTTTTTTAATTAATACGATAATAAAAAATTAAAGTTGAGAATATGAGTGTAGAGGGCTTTATTATTATGAAATAGCCACATATCATTTAAAGTAACTTATGTATATTGCAAAGATAACTAAAAATGTAGCAAATATTCCATGTACGATTAAAAGTAAATAATACTGTTTATCAGTCATGGGGGTAAAGTTGTTCCGCTTAACTCTTCTATTATTTTCCCAGCGAAATATAAAAGCCCAAAAATAAGCGTAGATAGGTATGAAAATAATCCCTAATACAATAGCAGCTAGTAAACCCATAATAAATCTCCTTTTTGCTTAAGGATATCATAAATTATATATTAGATTATCAAAATATATAAATGCGTGGGTATGTATTTTTGACGTTTGGACAATATAAGGCAATAATAAAAAACTGTAAAATATAGTTGTGTATAGCATTTATAAAGTGAATTGTAATAAATGATTGAAACATGTGATGCACGCTTATCTCTTATATTTGAAATAGTGGTCTCAGGTGAGTAAAATAAGAGAATGGAAATAGATTGATTGAGAAAAATCAGTTTAATTTTCAATGGGAGAACTAACAAATTAATGGTAAGCTTTCTATAATAATGGAAGGTTTATATATTGATTATATATAGAATCAATAAAATATCACTTTCGCTGTTGATATTTTATTTAATAGCTCGGAAGTTATGGGATGCTTTTATATCATAAATGATTTAAAAGTGATGGGACATATACTTCCGGGTTATTTTTTAGCGCATTTATCTGGATTCTTACAAGACGCATGAGCAAATGGGACTAATTTAGTGCTTGCAGAATACTTCAATACGTAAATATGTAACCGTGTCTGAGCCAAACGCTTCTGACATATAAAATAATAAGATTGTACTTAAAGAACTACAAAAAACCACCAACAAAGTTGCTTAACTTCGTCGGTGGTTTGTCTACGGTTGAAATACTATTTTAATTAAAGTACATATTTAGACTAAATCATGCTCATCTTTAATATCGCCAACTATATTTTCTAAAATGTTTTCCATGGTAATTATACCAATAGGATTACGGTTTTCATCTTCGACAAGTGCGATGTGGATTTGATGTGTTTTCATCAGCTCTAATACATGATGGTATTTAGTATTAAGACTTACTTTTAGAATATCGTTTGTAATATTTTCAAGTGTCGTTAAATCATCATTTAAAAAATCCTTAGCATGTAAGTAACCAACAATTTGAGTTGGGTTATCTCTAAATACAGGGAATCTTGTGTAATTCGCATTATTTATATAAGCTTTTGTTTCATCAACATCATTTTTAATATCGATAATTGAAACTTTGTCGAGAGCAATATAACCATCATTAATCGTCATTTCATCAAAGGCAAAAGCACGATTGATATGTGTTAATTCATTTTCAGAGATTTCTCCGCCTTCATGACTTTCTTTAATCAATAATTTTAATTCTTCTTCGGAATGATAAAGTTCACTTTCTTTAGCAGGTTGCATGCCAAACATCTTCAAAATTAATCTCGCTGAACCATTAAGTATATATATAAATGGATAAAATAATTTGTAAAACATGATCATTGGTTTAGCTATAATTAATGTGATTTGTTCGGCTTTTTGTATCGCAACTGTCTTAGGAGCCATTTCGCCGACTACAACGTGTAAATAGGTTGCAATTACGAAAGCGCTAATTAATGTGAAGACATGTATCATCGAATCTGACAAGCCTAAACTACTGAAAAGCGGGTGTAACATAAACTCGAAAGTCGATTCGCCGACCATACCGATGCCTAAAGCGGTAATTGTAATACCTAATTGACAGGCGGCTAGGTATTCATCTAAGTGTGTTACTACCTTTTGTGCTGAAAGTGCATTTTTGTTATTACCTGTTGCAAGCGAGTGGATTCTTGATGTTCGAACTTTGACTATTGCGAACTCTGAAGCGACAAAGAATGCAGTAAGTATTAATAAAATGATAAACGTGATTAAACTAATAAGGGTTCCCAAATATTAATTAATTCCTCCAATATTTTCTGATTCAATCTAAAAATGATTGAAAGTTCATTATATAAAAAATGAGTGTAGTTATCCACTATCAAGATTTACAGAGTTTAAAAAATTGAATTTGTGTTTTGTGTCATCGAAAACTTTGAGAAAGTGTATTTAAAAACGCCATCGAGCAATATCGACGGCGTTTCAAACATATATTGATTTTAATCTTTTGTAGTGCTTCCTAATTTATAACTAATAATAAAGCCACAAATTATCGTTATGATTGAAATTATCCATATTAAAATAGAATCCGGGAGGCCAGGAAATACTGCGTAAAGCGAACCTACTACAAAACCAATAATTAATGCATAGGTTAAGTAAGTATGGTAAGTCAATAAATGTTGAATGATTTTACTAGCAAATAAGAAACCGGCAATAACGCCTAAACCAACAGAAATCAATACAGGAATGGCATTAAAGTTTAGCGAAATAAATTCTGAGAGAGCATACATTACTGTACCGTATACTCCAAACACTAATAACATAAATGATCCTGATATACCTGGAAGTAACATAGCACTAGAAGCACACGCACCAGCAATAAAATATTTTATGAAAAGACCAGTTGAAATTTCTAGTGTTTCACCTGCATGCTTGTCGCCGTTATTTAATAAAGTAATAACAACAATTATAATGATACCCAATGCTACAAGAGAGTAATGTTTAACATTAAATGTTTGTTTAAATCGAGAAGTTTTTAATAAATATGGAACGATTCCTGCGATTAACCCAACAAAAAAGAACATCGTGGGTACTGTGTGTTCATTAAGTAAGTAATTAATAACTTTACTTAATAACCCAATAGCAATTACCATTCCTAATCCGATTGGTATTAAAAATTTTAAACTTTCCCAAAAACGTTTTGAAAAAAGACCACTAACAGAACGAATGAATTCATCATAAATACCGAGTAAGAGTGCGATTGTACCTCCACTCACTCCCGGAACTAAATCAGTTGTTCCCATAGCAAATCCTTTCCAAATATTTGACCATTTTATTTTTGACATGACAGTCTCCTTTTGATTAAAAATATATAAATGATAATAGCATAAAAGTAAGCATGATAATATTAAAAGCAAAATAGAAAAGATTATTGTTTATCACATATAAATGAACTGAGACTCTAATTTAAAAGAATATAGGTATTGAGAACAAAGATGATATTATTATCAGTTACAAAAATTAAAGAATCCCTATCGAAAATGATTGTGTTTTAATAACGATTTTAATTTAGCTCCTGAAAAGGTTTATATTCGAATATAACTACGTTATAATTAGAAGATGTAAGAAAGGCTCAGTCTTTTGACTGTAGATTAAAATTATTATAAACTAGATAAGAAAAACATATCATATAATACGGAGGGAATATGTATGCCATCAACATTAGAAATTAAAGACCTACATGTGTCTATTGAAGATAAAGAAATTCTTAAGGGTGTTAACTTAACAATTAACACAGACGAAATACACGTTGTAATGGGACCAAATGGTACTGGTAAATCAACATTATCATCAGCAATCATGGGACACCCTAACTACGAAGTAACGAAAGGTGAAGTTTTATTAGACGGTGTTAACATATTAGAACTTGAAGTTGACGAACGTGCAAAAGCTGGACTTTTCTTAGCTATGCAATATCCGTCAGAAATCACTGGTGTTACAACTGCAGATTTTCTACGTTCAGCAATTAATGTTAAACGTGGAGAAGGTAATGAAATTAACTTGATGCAATTTATCAAAAAATTAGATAAAGAAATGGATCGTTTAGATATCGATCAAGATATGGCGCAACGTTATTTAAACGAAGGATTCTCTGGCGGCGAGAAAAAACGTAATGAAATTCTTCAATTAATGATGTTAGAACCAAAATTCGCAATTTTAGATGAAATTGACTCTGGTTTAGATATCGATGCTCTAAAAGTAGTATCTAAAGGTATCAACTTAATGCGTGGCGAAGAATTCGGTGCATTAATTATCACTCACTATCAACGTCTATTAAACTACATTACTCCAGACCATGTACATGTTATGTATGCGGGCAAAGTGGTTACTTCAGGCGGACCTGAATTAGCAAAACGTTTAGAAGAAGAAGGCTATGATTGGGTTAAAGAAGAGTTCAACGCTCAATAATAAGTCTCAAATCATATGAAAACATTAATTTAGATGAAGATTTAAGGTTTTGATTTATACCAATGAATTAAATCATACAATCATCAAATGGGAGGAAAAAATAGTATGACGACTGAAACTTTGAACATTTCTGAAGCTCAACTTGTTGAATATTCACAAGCCCATAATGAACCTTCTTGGTTAACTGAATTACGTAGAGAAGCGTTGAAATTAACTGAAACTTTAGAAATGCCAAAACCAGATAAAACAAAAATTAACAAATGGGATTTCGATTCATTTAAACAACATGAAACAGTAGGTAATGTTTATGAATCAATTGAAAATCTACCTGCAGAAGTAAAAGAAATTATTGATGTAGAAAACACAGAGAACTTAGTAATACAACATAATAATACACTTGCTTATACAAAGGTTTCTGATTCTGCAAAAAACGATGGCGTAATCATTGAAGGATTATCAGATGCGTTGAAGAATCATCCTGATTTAGTAAAAAAATATTTTATGAATGACACAGTAACTGTTGATGAACATAGATTAACAGCATTACACACAGCGCTTGTTAATGGTGGTATGTTTGTATATGTACCTAAAAACGTAGTGGTTGAACATCCAATTCAATACGTTGTTTTACATGACGATGCTAATGCAAGTTTCTATAATCACGTTATTATTGCTACTGAAGAAAGTGCAGAAGTAACGTATGTTGAAAACTATTTGTCAAATGCAAGTGGTGAAGGTAACCAACTTAACATCGTTTCAGAAGTAAGTGCTGCTGCAAATTCGAAAATCACTTATGGTTCAGTAGATTATTTAGACAAAGGCTTTACAGGTCACATTATTCGTCGCGGTATGACAGAAGCAGACGCAACAATTAACTGGGCATTAGGACTAATGAATGAAGGTAGCCAAATAATTGATAATACTACTAATTTAATTGGTGATCGTTCAGAAAGTGAATTAAAATCTGTTGTTATTGGTACGGGTAGTCAAAAAATCAATTTAACGTCTAAAATCGTACAATACGGTAAAGAAACAAACGGATATATTTTAAAACACGGCGTTATGTTAGAAAGTGCTTCAACAATATTTAATGGTATTGGCTACATTAAACATGGTGGCGCTAAATCAAACGCGCAACAAGAATCACGTGTACTCATGCTTTCTGAAAAGGCACGTGGGGATGCGAATCCTATTCTGTTAATAGACGAAGATGACGTAGAAGCAGGACATGCAGCATCAGTAGGTCGTGTAGACCCAGAACAACTTTATTATCTAATGAGTCGTGGTATTTCACGTCGAGAAGCTGAACGTTTAGTTATTCACGGCTTCTTAGATCCAGTTGTACGTGAATTACCGATTGAAGATGTAAAACGCAAATTACGTGAAGTAATTGAACTTAAAATTAATAAATAATTAACGATATTAATTACGTTAAAGACAGTAGTAATTCAATTGTTAGGGATGCGAATAATTTTTGTTAAGTACTTTTTAAATTTGAATTAAAAGTAGCCTTCCTAACTTTACTAAGGTCTGATTATAGATTTTTAATTAAGAAAGGTCTGTGGATAATTTGACCGAATCATTAAATGTTAGTGAAATTGTAAAAGATTTTCCAATTCTTAAGCAGCAAGTACATGGTAATAGACTAGCTTATCTAGATTCTACAGCAACAAGTCAAACGCCTACTCAAGTGATTGATGCGATTGATGATTACTACAAACGATATAACTCTAATGTGCATCGTGGTGTTCACACACTTGGTTCATTAGCAACAGATGGTTATGAAAATGCACGTGAAACGGTAAGACGTTTTATAAATGCGAAATACTTTGAAGAAATTATCTTCACACGTGGTACTACAGCATCAATTAATATTGTTGCACATAGCTATGGCGATGCAAATGTTAATGAAGGTGATGAAATCGTTGTTACTGAAATGGAACATCATGCTAATATCGTTCCTTGGCAACAACTAGCGAAGCGTAAAAAGGCAGAATTGAAATTTATTCCATTGACAGAAGATGGAGAATTAGCGATTGAGGATGTTAAAGCAACTATTAATGAAAAAACAAAAATAGTTGCTATAGCGCACGTTTCCAATGTATTGGGCACTATAAACGATATCAAAGCTATTGCCGAAATAGCGCATGATCATGGTGCAATTATCAGTGTGGATGGTGCACAAGCTGCCCCTCATATGGATATAGATATGCAAGACTTAGATGCTGACTTTTATAGTTTTAGTGGTCATAAAATGCTTGGTCCAACGGGTATAGGTGTTTTATATGGTAAACGCACATTGTTAAATAACATGGAACCGGTTGAATTTGGTGGAGATATGATAGATTTTGTTGATAAATATGAAGCTTCATGGGCAGATTTGCCAACAAAATTCGAAGCAGGTACGCCACTGATTGCACAAGCGATTGGCTTTGCAGAGGCTATAAAATATTTACAAAATTTAGGGTTCGAAGCAATTCATCAACATGAAGCAACGTTAACACAGTATGCTTATGACAAAATGTCAGAGATAGAAGGTATCGAGATATATGGTCCAGCAAAAGATCGTCGTGCTGGTATCATTACTTTCAATATGACTGATGTTCATGCGCATGATGTTGCAACTGCGGTTGATACTGAAGGTGTAGCTGTTCGCGCAGGGCACCACTGTGCTCAACCACTAATGAAATGGTTAAAACAATCTTCTACAGCCCGTGCAAGTTTTTACATTTATAACACGAAAGAAGATATTGACCAATTAGTTGAATCCTTGAAACAAACGAAGGAGTTTTTCTCATATGAATTTTAATAATTTAAATCAGTTGTATCGTTCAGTGATTATGGATCATTATAAAAGCCCTAGAAACAAAGGTACTTTAGATAATGGATCTATGACAGTAGACATGAACAATCCAACGTGTGGGGATCGTATTCATCTTACGTTTGATATAGAAGATGGTTTTATCAAAGATGCGAAATTTGATGGAGAAGGCTGTTCAATTTCAATGTCTAGCGCCTCAATGATGACCGAAGCGGTTAAAGGCAATTCGTTAGCTGATGCCATGAAAATGAGTCAAGAATTCTCAAAAATGATGCTTGGCGAAGATTATGAAATCAGTGAAGACATGGGAGATATCGAAGCACTGCAAGGTGTTTCACAATTTCCTGCAAGAATTAAATGTGCCACGTTAGCTTGGAAAGCCTTAGAAAAGGGTACAGTTGAAAAGGAAGGCAATGCAGGAGACTAATTCGAGTCGAACCATTGACATTGTGTAAAATCCCATTCAAACTAGTAGGAACAACATGAAATTTCATGAACGTATATAAATGAAATCATTATTCTTATAGCAGACAGTTAAAAGAGAATAATACAATAAATGAACTTGCACGTAAGTCGTTTTTAATATATAAAAGGAGTGATTTAAATGGCTAAAAAAGCACCTGATGTTGGGAATTATCAATATGGTTTCCACGACGAAGATGTTTCCATTTTTAGATCAGAACGCGGTTTGACAGAAAATATTGTCCGCGAAATTTCGAATATGAAAAGTGAACCTGAATGGATGCTTAATTATAGATTAAAATCATTAAAACAATTCTACAAAATGCCTATGCCTCAATGGGGTGGAGATTTATCAGAATTAAACTTTGATGATATCACTTATTATGTTAAACCATCAGAAAATACTGAACGCTCATGGGATGAAGTGCCTGAAGAAATTAAACGTACGTTTGATAAATTAGGTATTCCTGAAGCTGAGCAAAAATATCTTGCTGGTGTTTCAGCACAATATGAATCAGAAGTTGTTTATCACAACATGGAGAAAGAACTTGAAGACCAAGGTATCATCTTTAAAGATACAGACAGCGCTTTAAGAGAAAACGAAGATTTATTCAGACAGTATTTCTCAACAGTTGTACCTGCTGCAGATAATAAATTCTCAGCGTTAAACTCAGCTGTGTGGTCAGGTGGATCATTTATTTACGTTCCGAAAAACGTTAAATTAGATACACCTTTACAAGCTTATTTCCGTATTAATTCTGAAAACATGGGTCAATTTGAGCGTACTTTAATCATTGCTGATGAAGGCGCATCTGTAAACTATGTAGAAGGTTGTACAGCACCAGTTTACTCAACAAGCTCGTTACACTCAGCTGTTGTTGAAATCATTGTACACAAAGACGCGCATGTACGTTATACAACGATTCAAAACTGGGCGAACAACGTATATAACTTAGTTACAAAACGTACTTTAGTATACGAGAATGGTAATATGGAATGGGTTGATGGTAACTTAGGTTCTAAGTTAACTATGAAATATCCAAACTGTGTACTTTTAGGCGAGGGAGCTAAAGGCAGTACGTTATCTATCGCATTTGCTGGTAAAGGACAAGTACAAGATGCTGGGGCTAAAATGATTCACAAAGCGCCAAACACATCTTCTACAATTGTTTCTAAATCTATTTCTAAAGATGGCGGTAAAGTTGTTTATCGTGGTATCGTGCACTTTGGTCGTAAAGCAAAAGGCGCACGTTCAAACATCGAATGTGATACTTTAATTTTAGATAACGAGTCTACTTCAGATACTATTCCATATAATGAAGTATTTAATGACAATATTTCGTTAGAACACGAAGCAAAAGTATCTAAAGTTTCAGAAGAACAATTATTCTATTTAATGAGCCGTGGTATTTCAGAAGAAGAAGCGACTGAAATGATTGTAATGGGCTTCATTGAACCATTTACAAAAGAACTTCCAATGGAATACGCTGTTGAAATGAACCGTTTAATCAAATTCGAAATGGAAGGATCAATTGGCTAGTCTTAGCTGCTGATTCAACAATTTCTTACAAAATAAAAGCACGAGAGATACGAATTCAATATCATTTATTCTTTAAATGTTATCGAAGTTTGCGTATCATCTCGTGCTTTTTTATACATAACTTTAGTATTTATGCATAATTTTAAAAAATTAAAACCTTCCATATTGGAAAAGTAAAAATAAGTAGTGCTACCAGTGTTAATAAACACAGTAAGCTATTTACGATGCGGTCACCATTGATAGCTGAAATAATATTAATCATAATTAATATTATGATTATAAAAAATCCACTATAAAAATATAAGTTACCATTAAATACTTTGTTAAAAGATAATATTGGTATGAGATAGGCGACTAATGTAGCGAAAGCAGAAACTAAAGTCATATAATACTTAATAAAAAACACCCCTTTTAGTAAAGAAACAACTTTATGCGCTATCATAATTTCAAAATACAAGGGAAGTTTATAGCATTGGTATACACCAATCATACTATTTGTGACATATTTTCTTGAAAATAGAAGAAAGCAAAGGTATATTTCAAACTTTTCACCATTAATAGGGTGAGGGTTTGACGAATTTCAAGAAGGATAAGAAAACAAGTGCCCAGCCATATGAATTGGTTGGGCACTTGTGTTTATGTATAGCTAGTACCGTATTGGAGCGTACTGATATTTTCTCTTCGCAGGTCTGCACCTGTTCTGTACAAAACGATAATTGATAAGAGCAGTATCATTACTGTACAAATAATAATCCATTTTCCTAGTTTGCTAATATCAAAAAGGAGGCTGAAAATTATTATTAAGAATAATATACAGAAAAAGGCAAAAGCCGTATACATCATTAAATTTCCCATAAATAAAACATTCCTTGTAAAGTTAGCTTAAAAAACTCACTAATATAAGTGAGTTTGTGAAGAGTTTCCCGAATTTAGCGTACTTAAGTGTCACGCTTATCTTAATTCTAGCATAGCTATAAAATTCATAATATATATATGATAGGAAATAGTACTAAAGGATGATATTTACTAATTAACTTATTTAAAATTTAATTTAGTTAATTCATCACAATTAGATGATTCAAAATCCTAATCCTTTTGTAATGTTTATAAGTTTTGAAAGAAGGGAATCAAATTATAACTTATAAATTTTTTTATTATAAATTATACTAAAGGAGTAATGCATATATGATTATAGCTATAATCATACTTTTGTTTGCTTCATCTTTCTTTTCAGGCAGTGAAACCGCATTGACGGCAGCCAATAGGATGAAGATGCAAACACAAGCTCAAAAAGGCGATAAAAAGTCTAAAAAATTATCGCAATTATTAGTTAAACCAAGTGAATTTATTACCACTATTCTTATTGGTAATAATATAGCAAATATTGTTTTACCTACATTAATAACAATTTTAGCTGTTGATTTAGGAATTAGTGTTAGTATTGCAACAGCTGTGACAACAGTAACGATTATTGTAATATCTGAAGTCATTCCCAAATCGATTGCTGCTACATACCCTGATAGAATTTCACGTTTAGTTTATACACCGATTTCATTCTTTATTATTATATTTAAACCAATAACGTTAATCTTAAATAGTATGACTGATGCGATAAATAAGTTTCTTTCTAAAGGCAATGAAGACCAGCAACGATTTTCAAAAGAGGAAATCAGACAGATGGTTTCGATTGCAGGTAGTGAAGGTGCATTTAATGAAATGGAACGCAACCGTATACAAGGGGTTATGGATTTTGAAAAATTAAAAATTAAAGATATTGATACGACACCTAGAATAAATGTTACAGCGTTTTCATCAGATGTGTCTTACAAAGAGGCATATGATACAGTTGTTTCAAATCCCTATACCCGCTATCCAGTGTATGATGAAGATATAGATAATGTTATTGGTGTTTTCCATTCAAAATATTTATTAGCTTGGAGTCGTGAGACCGATAACAATATGACACAATATACTTCTGAAGCTTTATTTGTAAATGAGCATAATAAGGCTGAGTGGGTGCTAAGAAAAATGACTGTATCACGTAAACATTTGGCGATTGTATTAGACGAATACGGCGGTACAGAAGGTATTGTATCTTATGAAGATCTAATTGAAGAGATGTTAGGTATGGAGATAGAAGATGAAATGGATGAAGAAGAAAATGAAAAAATCGAAGAACAAATGAAAGCATACAACAAGAAATAACGTTTTAATAACACTTTTATACTCATTTTGTAGTTAAATATAAGTGTTGAAAAAGGGGTGTGCTATATGAAATTATCATCAAGAATTACTGAGGTTTTAGGTATTAGATTTCCGATTGTGCAAGCAGGCATGGCAGGTAACACAACGCCTGAATTAGTAGCAACTGTGAGTAATAGTGGAGGATTGGGAAGTATCGGTGCAGGTTATTTCACACCTGAGCGACTTGAAAAAGAAATTACCTATGTACAACAACTGACTGATTTACCTTATGCCGTTAATTTGTTTGTACCTAGTCAGAAATTATATATTCCAGATAAAGTAGAACATATGAATGCTTGGCTAAAACCATATCGGCGTGCGTTTAACATTGAAGAGCCAGTATTGAATATGGATGAAACACATCAATTTAATCATGCAATTGATGTTGTTATTGAAAAGGGCGTACCGGTGGTTACTTTTACTTTCGGTATTCCTGATCAAATAACCATTGCAAAATTAAAAGAAAGAGATATAACCATTGTGGGTACCGCAACCTCTGTAGATGAAGCAATCGCTAATGAAAGTGCAGGGGTAGATGCTATTATTGCACAAGGTAGTGAAGCAGGCGGTCATAGAGGTTCATTTACTGTTACTGGAAGTAACCAGACGCCATTAATTGGAACAATGTCACTCGTCCCTCAAATTGCTGATGCAATTGATATACCAATTATTGCGTCTGGCGGTATTATGGACGGTCGTGGACTAGTGGCAAGTATCGTTTTAGGTGCAGAAGCAATTCAAATGGGAACTGCATTTTTAACTACTGAAGAAAGTGGTGCATCATTACTATATAAAAATATGATACAGCAAAGTAAAGAAACAGATACTGTAATCACTAATGTATTTACTGGAAAGCCCGCTCGCGGTATTGACAATGATTTTATCCATAAAATGGATGAATATAACGATGACATACCGGACTATCCAATTCAAAACCAGTTAACGAGTGCGATTCGTAAAGAAGCAGCTCAAAAAGGGGATGCACAGTGGACACATTTATGGAGCGGTCAAAGTCCACGTCTTGCTCAAAATGTGTCCGCTACGTTGTTAATTCAACGTATAATTAATGAATCAAAAGCACTATTGAATAGTTAAATTGTTATATCAATAACATAGATGTCTTACGCTAAACGATTGCTCGTATCCTTATATTATGAGCAATCGTTTTTCTATAATATAGAGATGAGTAAATTAGGCTAAGTGTACTCTGTATATTATAGAAATCTCTTGTTTTTTAAAGTTATAGTAAATTAAATTTAATCAAGTGAATCCAATAAAACATATATGGTATCATTACATTGGTGATACTATGATAAATATTGGATTAACGGGTTGGGGCGATCATGTTTCATTATACGAAGACTTGCAACGAAAAGCAGATAAACTAGTGACATATGCAAGTCATTTCCCGATAGTAGAATTAGATGCTACTTATTATGCAATTCAACCTGAAAGAAATATAAGAAAATGGATAAGAGAAACACCTAAACGCTTTGAATTTGTCGTAAAGATACATCAAGCATTAACTTTGCATGCTGATTATCATGATTATGCAGAAACTAGGCAAATCCTATTTGATCAATTTAAAGCGATGCTAGAGCCATTAAAAGACGAAAATAAACTGGCTATGGTATTAGTACAATTTCCACCATGGTTTGATTGTACAGTTCAGAATATTACATATATACGCTATATTCGTGAGCAATTAAAAGCATTTCCTATGTGTGTAGAATTTCGTAATCGATCATGGTTTAATGATGCTTATAAAGAAGAAACATTAGCGTTTTTAACGCAGCAACAAATAATACATTCCGTGTGTGATGAACCACAAGCAGGTCAAGGTTCGATTCCGTTAGTTAATCGCATTACGCATGAAACTGCATTTGTTAGGTATCATGGGAGAAATGTTCACGGCTGGACTAAAAAAGATATGACGGATGAAGCATGGAGAGATGTAAGGTATTTATACGATTATAATGAACAAGAATTAAAAGATTTAGTAAGTAAAGTGAAAGTATTAGAACACAAAGCTAAAAACATTTACGTTGTTTTTAATAATAATTCTGGTGGCCATGCTGCTCAAAATGCAAAAACTTACCAAAAAATATTAGGCATTGATTATCAAGGGTTAGCACCGCAACAATTAAAATTATTCTAGGAGAGATTACATGTTAACAATTATATTATTGATTTTAATTGGAGGGTTATCAGCAATTTTAGGCTCTATTGTGGGTATCGGTGGCGGTATCATTATCGTGCCTACTTTGATATATCTTGGGGTAGAGAATAACCTGTTAGAAGGTATTACGCCTCAAATCGCTATAGGAACATCTTCCGTTATTTTAATAGTGACGGGTTTAACTTCAACTTTAGGTTATTTAAAAACAAAGCAAGTAGATGTGAAAAACGGATCAATATTTTTATTTGGCTTATTGCCTGGTTCTTTAATTGGAGCGTTACTAAGTCGCTATTTAACGTTAGAATCCTTTAATTTATATTTTGGTATATTCTTAATCATTGTATCCATCTTACTTATTATAAGAAATAAGATTAAACCATTTAAAATATTTGATAAACCCAAATATGAGCGTAGTTATGTCGATGGTACTGGTAAGAAATATCATTATAGTGTACCGCCGCTAGTAGCATTTATTGCGACACTATTTATTGGTACTTTAACTGGATTATTCGGCATTGGTGGCGGTGCATTAATGACACCATTAATGCTTATTGTATTTAGGTTCCCGCCTCATGTGGCAGTTGGTACAAGTATGATGATGATATTTTTCACAAGTATAATGAGTTCAGCAGGACACATTGTACAAGGGCATGTCGCGTGGTCATATGCTATCGTCCTAGTTATTGCGAGTTATTTTGGTGCTAAACTAGGCGTGAAAGTGAATCAATCCATAAAATCAGATACAGTAGTCTTTTTATTACGTACATTTATGTTAATTATGGGTATATATTTAATAATAAAATCATTCCTATAAAGTAAGAGGAGGGAAATTATAGATGAAACTAACGATTTATCATACAAATGATATACATAGTCATTTACATGAATATGCACGAATTTCAAAATATTTAGCCGAAGATAGACCGAAACTAGATCATCCCTCACTCTATTTAGATATTGGCGACCATGTTGACTTATCTGCGCCAGTTACTGAGGCAACGATGGGCACAAAAAATGTTGAACTGTTAAATAAAGCACAGTGTGATATTGCCACGATAGGAAATAATGAAGGTATGACAATTTCACATGAAGCTTTAAATACACTTTATGATGATGCGAACTTCGAAGTGACATGTGCCAATGTTTTTGATGAACAAGGACAATTACCAAATCATATATCAACATCTTTAATTAAAGTTATAGATGGTGTACGCATTTTATTTATTGCAGCTACTGCACCATTTACGCCTTTTTATAGAGCACTTGATTGGGTAGTAACGAATCCTTTAGAAGCAATAAAAGATGAAATTAGTGCTAATGAAGGGGAGTATGATTTATTAATTATTATGAGTCATGTCGGTGTTTTCTTCGATGAAAAGTTATGCCAAGAAATTCCTGAAATTGACCTTATTTTAGGTAGTCATACTCATCATTATTTTGAAAATGGTGAAATGAATAACGGTGTATTAATGGCAGCAGCAGGTAAATATGGCAATTTTTTAGGTGAAGTTACCCTTGAAATTGAAAACAAACAAGTTGTTAGAAAAGAAGCTACGATATATCCAGTTGAAACTTTGCCTGAAGTTGAAACAGATTTTGAAGCTGAAGGTAAGGCACTTTTAAGTGAACCTATTGTCGATCGACAAATCGAGCTGCCACGTAGAACAGATGTTATTACGCAAACGGCGCATATGCTTGCTGAAAGTATATTTGAATTTACGAATGCTGACTGTACGATTATCAATGCTGGATTAATCGTTAAAGGTGTCATTGCAGATCAAGTTACTGAATATGATATTCATCAGATGCTACCTCACCCAATTAATGCAGTAAGGATTAAATTAAGTGGACAAGAATTGAAAAACGTTATAATAAAAAGCCAGAAACAAGAATATATTCATGAGCATGCACAAGGTTTAGGCTTTAGAGGTAATATATTTGGTGGATATATATTATATAATTTAGGTTTTATAGAATCTGAATCACGTTACTTTATTAACGGCGAAGAAATTGATGATGAAGCGACTTACATTTTAGGGACAGTTGATATGTACACATTCGGTCGTTATTTCCCAATGTTAAAAGATGAGGCTATAGATTACTTAATGCCTGAGTTCTTAAGAGATATTTTCAAGGAAAAATTACTAGAATTTTAAAAATTAACAATATACGTTTTAATTTATTGAAAATTTCGTTATAATGATTACAGATTTCAAACTCAGGAGGATTGTGCGGATATGGCTACTAAAAATGAAGAAATTTTACGTAAACCAGATTGGCTGAAAATAAAGCTGAACACTAATGAGAACTACACTGGTCTGAAGAAAATGATGCGCGAAAAGAATTTGAATACAGTTTGTGAAGAAGCAAAGTGTCCCAATATACATGAATGTTGGGGAGAACGCCGTACTGCTACATTTATGATTTTAGGTGCAGTATGTACACGTGCTTGTCGTTTCTGTGCAGTTAAGACAGGATTACCTAACGAGTTAGATTTAGATGAGCCAGAACGTGTGGCTGAATCTGTTGAATTAATGAACTTAAAACATGTTGTTATAACAGCAGTAGCACGCGATGATTTAAGAGACGCTGGTTCAAATGTTTATGCTGAGACGGTACGTAAAGTGCGTGAACGTAATCCGTTTACTTCAATAGAAATATTGCCATCAGATATGGGTGGAGATTTTGAAGCGTTAGAAACATTAATGGCTTCAAAACCAGATATTTTAAACCACAATATCGAGACAGTCCGCCGATTAACGCCGACAGTTCGTGCAAGAGCAACGTATGATCGTACGTTAGAGTTCTTAAGACGCTCTAAAGAGTTACAACCCGATATTCCAACTAAATCAAGTTTAATGGTAGGTTTAGGTGAAACACATGAAGAAATCTATGAAACAATGGATGACTTACGAGCAAATGATGTTGATATCTTAACAATAGGTCAATATTTGCAACCTTCACGTAAACACTTAAAAGTTGAAAAATACTATACACCATTGGAATTTGGTAAATTAAGAAAAATTGCGATGGATAAAGGTTTCAAACATTGCCAAGCTGGTCCGCTTGTAAGAAGCTCATATCATGCAGATGAACAAGTGAATGCAGCTGCCAAAGAAAAACATCGTATTGGTGAAGAAAAATTGGGTACTGATACAAAGATTTAATAGTAAATAAGACTTAGTTCATTTGTTAAGTGTGCTTAATTTAGCTTCACTTTATGGGCTAAGTCTTTATTAGAAATATAAAGTATATATGCATAGCACCAGCCTGACTAAAGCAGTTGGACGTTCATTGAATGCATGGATAGTATACTTAGATTAGGTGAATGAAATGATAAAAGTGAATGAACACTACTTTGAAATCATAGAAGAGTATAGAGAATGTTTTGACGAGGAAACCTTCGCAAATCGTTATTCTGACATATTAGATAAGTATGATTACGTTGTAGGTGACTTTGGTTACGAACAATTAAGATTAAAAGGTTTTTATACTGATAAAAACAAAAAGGCAGAGTTGAGCAAACGTTTTTCGACAATACAAGATTATTTATTAGAATATTGTAATTTTGGTTGTCCATATTTTATCTTGAGACGTATTCCAGAACAAGAACTTAAAGCATATGTAGATGAAACTGAAGAGGTTGATCATGATTTTGAAGAAAATAAATTACAAGATGTAAAGATTAAGCCGAGTATTCAAGATACAGAAAAATAAATGTTGATTAATAAAAAGGGAACAGAACATAAAGCTCTCGTTTTAAAAAGAACTCATCCATTAAAATTTGTGGATGAGTTCTTTTGCTATATTTAAATATTACGATTTTGATTATGTAGGCATAGGCATATGTATTGTTCCTGTAGTATGTGACACGCGTTGTTTCCTAGGAGTCTCATATGCAAATGTGATATAAAATTAATGAAGCTTTCTAATAGTTAATAGCTATTGAATGACTTCATTTAAATATTCGGTGATTTCATTTCCTTCATCTTCATTAACACCAAGTATATATGAAATGTAACCTTCTTCTTCCAAATCATCTGTGCCGATAATCCCAAATTTATTTGTTTGCATATTTAATACGATAGTTTTACCAAAATGGCGATTGGTTTGGACTAACATCAAATCGTAACGACTATGTTCACCTACAAATCCGACAAATTGGACTTGAGCTGATTCGTCGTCGTCATATAGATACATATCAATCATTTTATAACACTCCTCTTAGTGTGTGACTTATAATATAATACAGTAGTTGATTCTATTTTCATGATTAAAAAGTCTTAATTCACAGTATAACGATAAATGAATTCGACTGCAAAGGTATGGTATGATTAGAATGATAGGGGTGACGATGATGTATTTTGTTAATAAAGAAAAATTGAATACAAAGTTAAATTATTTACAACAATTAATTACAGATTATCCTCAAAGTAAAGATAATCACTATGCGTTCGAACGTATTGCACAAATGTTTATAGAGTCAGCTGTAGATATCGGAAATATGGTTATTGATGGCTTTATATTAAGAGATCCAGGTAACTATAAAGATGTTATCGATATTTTAGAATTAGAAAAAGTGATTTCTAAAGATACACAAGTTCACATTAACAAAACGGTCGATGTAAGAAAACAATTCGTCCACTATTATGATGAGCTTGATACGGCTAGTCTTATACCACTTTTTGATGAGACGGTGCCTTATTATCAACAATTTATTGAAGAAGTCATACGTTTTCTAAAAAGTGAAGATGTGCCAGTTACAGCTTTTGGTAAAAAAGGAGAGTAAATATTAATGAAAAATTACAAAGCTTATCTTATTGATTTAGATGGCACGATGTATAAAGGTAATGAAACTATTGATGGTGCAACGCAATTTATAGAATATCTAAACCAACAACAAATTCCACATTTATACGTAACGAACAATTCTACGAAAGAACCAGAAGAAGTAGCTTCAAAATTACATACAATGGGTGTAGATGCAAAGGCAGACGAAGTAGTTACTTCCGCACTTGCAACTGCTGAATACATTTCAGAAGAATCTCCAGGTGCTACTGTTTATATGTTAGGTGGTAGCGGCCTTGAAAAAGCACTAACAAGTCACGGATTAATATTGAAAGACGATGAGTTTGTGGATTACGTAGTAATTGGATTAGATGAAGCAGTTACATATGAAAAATTGACTACTGCAACATTAGGCGTACGTAATGGTGCGAAATTTATATCAACAAATCAAGATGTGTCGATACCTAAAGAACGAGGCTTCTTACCAGGTAACGGTGCTATTACGAGTGTTGTAACAGTATCTACAGGTATTCAACCGACATTTATCGGTAAACCTGAACCTATTATTATGAAAAAAGCATTGGAAATTTTAGATTTAGAGCGTTCAGAAGTAGCTATGGTTGGAGATTTATATGATACGGATATTCTTTCAGGAATTAATGTGGACATTGATACGATACATGTACAAACAGGTGTCACAACTAAGGAACAAATCGTACTCAAAGAAATACCTCCGACTTATACGTTTAAAGATTTGAATGAAGTGATCAAAGAACTCAAAATGTAGGGGTGATTGTATGAATAAAATAGTCGTTAGTAGAAAAATACCTAAGTCATTTATAGAACAATTAGAAACACTTGCAGATGTAGAAGTTTGGAATGAATCTTATACACCAATGCCAAGAGATAAATTTTTGGCTTCTTTAAAAGATGCAACTGCTTGTCTTATAACTTTAAGTGAAAAAATTGACGAAGAAGTTATAGAAGCAGCACCTCATTTGAAAGTGATTGCAAATATGGCAGTTGGTTTCGATAATATAGATGTCCAACTAGTACAAAGTAAAGGGATTGTTGTTACGAATACGCCTGGCGTGTTAACTGAGACAACAGCAGAGCTAGGCTTCACTTTGATGCTGACCGTGGCAAGACGAATTGTTGAAGCGGAACAATACGTACAAAGAGGGGAATGGCAAAGTTGGGGGCCATATCTTTTGGCAGGTAAAGATTTATATAATGCTAAGGTAGGCATCTACGGCATGGGTGATATCGGAAAAGCCTTTGCGAGACGCTTGAAAGGATTCAATGCAAATATCATGTATCACAATAGGTCAAGACATAAAGATGCTGAAGAAGCATTAGGCGCTTTATACGTGCCTTTTGATACAATGCTTGAGCATAGTGATTTTATTATTTGTACAGCGCCACTTACTGAAGATACAAGAAATAAATTTGATACTGCTGCATTCAAAAAGATGAAAAATGATGCGATATTCATTAACATCGGCCGAGGTGCAGTTGTTGATGAGCAAGCACTTGTTAATGCTTTACAAGATGGAGAAATTGGTGCATGTGGTTTGGATGTCTTACGTCAAGAACCGATTGATATGACACATCCATTGTTATCAATGAAAAATGCAGTCATTTTACCACATATTGGTAGTGCATCTGTAGTAACGAGAAATCGCATGATTCAACTTTGTATAGATAATATACGCTTAGTGTTAAGTCATAAACAGGCTAAAACACCGATTTCATAAAATTAAATTACACCTTCTCAGAGAGAATGGGACATAAATATCCCATTCTCAAATTAAAAGCAGCAATCTATTAGTTTCTAATGGATTGCTGCTTTTCTATGTTAAAATATTCCGATTTTGAAAGTGCATGCTTGTCTGGGGTATGGGAGTGGGACAGAAATCTAATTTTTCTAATAAGATTTCGTCGTCTAATCCCGGCAAAGATGACTAGAAGTGAAACAAGCTTAATATTATGCGCGTTTTCACTTCAGTCATCTACTGCCAATATAGCAATAGAGTTGAGATATTATTTGTTTTACAGACTCATACTATTACCCTAGGCGTCAGCACTTTACAAAATCGGTACAATTATATAAATTCACACAAAAAAATAAGCCATTTTCGTATAATAAAGTTACTCTAACATAACTTTAAAACGAAGTGTCTTATGTATAAAAATTACAATATGACTCAGCTAACACTACCAATGGAAACTGAAACTTTGATCCCTAACAATGATATCGCACATGCAGTTAATCAAATTATTAAAACAATTCCAGAAACAGAATTCTACGAATTCAATCACTTAAATGGCGCATCCTCTTATCACCCTAAAATGATGTTAAAAATAATTCTTTATGCTTATACACAATCAATATTTTCTGGACGAAGAATTGAAGCTGCACTTTCAGATAGTGTTCGTATGATGTGGTTATCTCAAAATCAAAAACCATCATATAGAACAGTCAATCGTTTTAGAGTACATCCAATCATGGATAAATTATTAAAGTCCCTATTTGTTAACTTTAGAACCCAACTTATAGAACAAAAACTCATTGATAATGAGTCTATATTTCTGCTAATAAAGTCTTTGACTTTTTTAGCAGTTTTTTTGTGCCCAACTTTTCATGAAACTCACTTTGTTATATTAATATTTTTAAAAAAGTAATCCCACTCTTTTTTTATGCGTTATTCAATATAACATTTTTGTTATATATAAATTTGTTTATTCAATTGTCAATCTGTCGTAAAAAATGTATAATATATTAGTAAAATGTTAACGCAATGTAAATTGCTTTAATTAATAAAATTTTATTTATTACATAATTTAATTATAGTTTAGTCTGAAATGAAAAGAAGAGGTGACCAATGAGTAAAAAAATAGAACAAGATTCATTATTTAATAAGTTAAAACCTTGGCTCATAACGCTGCTTTATTTTGCTATTTTTATAGCGCTGTATCTCATATATGGTACCGGCGATACTCATAATAACTTTATTTATAATGAATTTTAATAGAGGAGAGAAGCATGAAAGATATTATACAATCACTAATTGAAAATGCCCAAAATCACCCTGATCATAAAGCAATTCAACATAATAATGAGAGTTTGACTTATCGTGAATTGAACCAATATTCAAATATACTGGCCGATATTATTAAAGATTCTAAGCGACCACTCATTTTATATGGTCACATGTCTCCATTTATGATTGTCGGTATGTTAGCAAGTATAAAAGCTGGTTGCGGTTATGTTCCAATCGATACATCTATACCTCATGAGCGTATTCAGTCCATTATTGAAAAAATAGAAGGGCAATTTATATTCAATACAACTGAAAATGATATAAATATAAAGGGAATTGATGTGCTAGAACAGAGTATGATGACAAGCGCATTAAACATGGAGCAATTTGATTCTAGAATGGTAGGAGAGAATATTGCTTATACAATATTCACATCTGGCTCTACAGGAGAACCTAAAGGAGTTCAAATAAGCTATGAAAGTTTGAATCAATTCACTAAATGGATGGTTGACCTTAATAAATTAGGTCATAAGCAACAATGGTTAAATCAGGCACCATTTTCATTTGATTTATCAGTGATGGCAGTTTATCCATGTATCGCAACTGCAGGTACATTAAATTTAGTAGATAAAACGATGATTAATAAACCTAAACTATTAAATCAAATGCTGGAGCATTCAAAAATAAATATATGGGTTTCCACACCATCCTTTATGGAGATGTGTTTAATGCTACCCAATTTATCTGAGACAACATACACGAGTTTAAAAGAATTTTTCTTTTGTGGTGAAATTTTGGCACATAGAACTGCTCAAATGTTATTACAGCGTTTTCCATCTGCTTATATATACAACACATATGGTCCTACAGAAGCAACTGTAGCTGTTACGAGTATATTGATTACTGAAGCGGTAATTGAGCGATATAATCCTTTACCGGTGGGTGTTCCAAGACCAGGTACATCTTTATCACTGACAGATAAAGGTGAGCTTGTTATTTCTGGAAAGTGTGTAAGCGCGGGATACGTCAAAGATGAGGTTCGTTCTAATGAAGTGTTTAAAATAAATAATAATAAAAAGTACTATTATACAGGTGACAAAGCGGAAATAAGAGATGACCAATGGTTTATCAATGGTCGTATAGATTTTCAAATTAAATTAAATGGTTACAGAATGGAATTAGAAGAAATAGAATTTCAATTAGGCCAAATAGCATGTATCAAGGAAGCTATAGTAGTGCCAATATACAAAGGAAATAAAGTTATACATTTAAATGCTGTAATCGTAGTAAATGAAGCTGACCGTGTGGAAAATGAACAAGAAGCAATTCATAACATCAAATATGAATTAAAACAACGGATACCAGAATATATGATTCCAAGGAAAGTTATATTCCAAGATAAATTGCCTTTAACAGTAAATGGTAAATTAGATCGTAAAAAGATTGCTGAGGATGTAATGTAATGATTCCATATGGCACATTTACGTTTTTTCTCATAGCAACTATAGTATTAATACCCGTCATTATTCTTGGTCTTATGGGTAAAAGAAGCCGCATATATAATGGTGTGAGTACTGTAATAATGATTGTACTTATTTTCTCATCTGAAAAACACAATTTATTTGGACAGGATTATTTAAGTGTTCAAGTTATAAATTTTTTGCTCTATACGATTTGGCAAGTTTTAATTATTGTGTATTATTGGAAATCTCGAGCTAAAAATAATACATTCAGTAAATTTTTTATGGTCATCACATTATCTATATTACCGTTAATTATTGTGAAAGTGATACAAAGTTCTTGGTTTGGAGCTGCACAGCTGAAACTTCATGAAAATAAAGTCATAGAATTTATAGGATTTTTAGGTATTTCATATGTAACTTTTAAAAGTGTTCAATTATTGATGGAAATACGCGATGGCTCAATTAAAGAAATAAAAAGTTGGAAAGTCATACAATTTATTTCATTCTTTCCAACCATTTCATCTGGACCAATCGATCGTTATAAACGATTTGTAAAAGATGATAATAAAATACCTAATGGAGAACATTATCGTGAACTATTAGTTAAAGCAATTCATTTTATAATGCTTGGATTTTTGTATAAATATATTATTGCGTACTTAATCCAAATGTATGCAATCAATCCACTCATGTTAGATTTTACGAGCTTTACTGCAAAATGGCTGTATATGTATGCCTATAGTTTATATTTATTTTTTGATTTTGCAGGTTATTCGTTGTTTGCCATTGCATTTAGTTATTTGTATGGCATACAAACTCCTCAAAACTTTAAGCAACCTTTTAAAGCTAAAAATATTAAAGAGTTTTGGAATAGATGGCATATGTCATTATCGTTTTGGTTCAGAGATTGTATATATATGAGATCATTATTCTTTATGTCAAAGAAAAAATTATTGAAAAGTCAATTTGCGATGTCCAATATTGCATTTTCACTTAACTTTTTAATCATGGGTGTGTGGCATGGTATTGAAATCCATTATATTTTATATGGTTTATATCATGCGGTACTTTTTATTGGCTACGGTTATTATGAAAAGTGGAGAAAAAATCATCCGCCACGATGGCAAAATCTATTTACAACAATGTTAAGTATCATTATCACATTTCATTTTGTAACGTTTGGTTTTCTGATATTTTCTGGAAAACTGTTTTAAAAATAGGAGGAATTTTTATGGAATTTAGAAAACAAGTTTTAGATTTATTAGAAGAAGTAGCTGAAAATAGTATCTTTAAAGAAAATCCAGATGTTGAATTATTTGAAGAAGGTATAATAGACTCTTTTCAAACAGTGGGACTTTTACTAGAAATACAAAACAAATTAGATATAGAGGTTTCAATCATGGATTTTGATAGAGACGAATGGGAAACACCAAATAAAATAGTAGCGGTTTTAGAAGAATTAAGATGAAACTAAAACCATTTATACCAATCATCGCAAGTCTTATATTGTTTGGAATTTTCTTAGCTATACCAGTAAGTTGGTTTACAGGTTTAATTAATTCAAAAACTTTAGAAACACAACGTATATCGTTATCAGATCAAGTGTTAAAAGGAACATTAATTCAAGATAAGATGTATGAATCTGATGCATATTATCCAATTTATGGTTCGAGTGAACTTGAAAAAGATGATCCTTTTAACCCAGCTTTATTAATAAACAATGATAAAAATATTCCTGAGAAACCATTTTTAATTGGAACAGGTGGTTCAACAGATTTAGTCAATGCAGTAGAAATTGGTTCGCAATATGATAATCTTAAAGGTAAAAAAATAGCGTTTATTGTATCACCGCAATGGTTTACTAATAATGGTTTAACATCTGAAAATTTTAAAGCACATATTGCTAAAGGACAGTTAAACCAACTGTTTAAACAAAATAAGTTAAGCCCTGAACTTAAACAACGTTTTGCTAAAAGACTATTACAGTTTAAAGATGCTGAAAATAAGGCGTATTTGAAAAAAGTAGCGCAACAACCTCAAAATGTTAAGGATACTTATATTTCATCTTTCACAGATAATCAATTGAAAAAAATTGAATTAATAAAAGCGATGTTTCCGTTAACTTCTTCTCCATTATCGCAAGTTAAACCTGTAACTCAAGAAGGTCAGTCATGGGAGGATATTCAAAAGCAAGCAGAAAAATATGGTGAAGCACGAACGAAATCAAATGAGTTTGGTATTAGAGATGAATATTGGGATTTAATAAAAAGTCATAAACGTAAAATAAATAGAGATTATGAGTTTAATATTAACTCTCCAGAGTTTAATGATTTAGCATTGTTAGTAGACACACTAAACGAAGCTGGGGCTGATGTTGAATATATAATCTTACCATCTAATGGTAAGTGGTATGATTATATTGGTATTGATAAACAGAGAAGACAAGGTATCTATAAAAAAATTAATCAAACAATTGTAGAGCATGGTGGGGACGTTTATGATATGTCAGATAAAGATTATGAACCATACGTTGTAAGTGATGCAGTACATATTGGCTGGAAAGGCTGGGTGTATATAAGCGAAAGAATTAATCAACACTTACAAGAATAATTTAGCATTTTACTAACAAGTTTCAGAGTCTATTGTTAAATCAATCAAGTTGTTGTCTGAATTGAAAATGTGAAAGTTTCAACGCTTCTATTCTTTTTTATAGTTAAAATTATGGATTAAATCTGGAACATAAGCTTCTTAGATAACTGAAAAATGATGGTTTCTATGTGAAATAAAATAGAAGCCATCATTTTTATGTTTTATATATTTGAGTAGCTCGATGATCAACAATTTTCTTTATGCTTATTGCCATTAAGATAACTCCACTTCTTGTTTAACTTTAAACAATCCAAAAAGTGGCATTCACTAGAAATATACGATGGAAAAGTACGGAATATTGTATAATCAGTCGGAAAATTGATATTATGACGGAGAATACATTTCTAGTAAAGCACTTGTAATTTTTGCAAAATAAAAAGCTAAACGATGTTATTCGTTTAGCTTGACTATGCTTTGAAACTATTCGCATTACAAAAATGAAATAGTTAATTAAAGTGCTCGAAAGAAACTTAATCTTGAGATGTTATCTATATATGAATATATCAATTAGAATACTTGTTCTACTTCGATTACTCCTGGTACTTCTTCATGCAAAGCACGTTCAATACCTGCTTTTAAAGTGATTGTTGAACTAGGGCATGTACCACATGCACCATGTAGTTGTAGTTTAACAATACCATCTTCTACATCAACGAGTGAACAGTCACCGCCATCACGTAGTAAGAAGGGACGAAGTTTTTCAATTACTTCTGCTACTTGATCAAACATTGTTACGTTTTCAGTTGGCATGGAAATGCCTCCTTTCAAGTGAGTTATTTCATATTCTACTTATCTTTTTATTATAATAGAAATGTAAGGAAAAATCTATCAATCAATACAAAAGGGGAATGTTAAAATGAATAAAGCTAGTGTCATCGTTTATGGTGCAGATATTGTTTGTGCAAGTTGCGTTAATGCGCCAACAGCACGCAATACTTACGATTGGTTACAACCATTGTTAAAAAGGAAATATCCAGATGTTCAGTTTGAATTCACATATATTGATATTGAAAAAGATACTGAGAACTTAACAGATCATGACCAACAGTACATTGAACGCATTCAAGAAGATGAATTATTCTATCCATTAGTTACTATAAATGAAGAATATGTATCAGATGGTTATGTACAATTAAAAGATATAACGAAATTTATGGATGCGCATTAATCACATCCTATTTAGTCTTTCAATTAAATATTACGTTTTAAAAAGATAAAGCGCTTGAGACATCTTATTATAATGTCTTAAGCGCTTTATTGTCCAAATTTGTTTTTCATATTACTAATTTTGAGGAGAGAGTACTTTTTAACCGTTATGGTATTTATATAACCATAGCACGCCTGATTTTAAAATAGAAGCTAAGCGGCCGGTAACAGTTCGGTCCATTATATAAGCAAATCCTTTTTTATCCCCAAGTGAGCCGAGGAAACCTTGAACTTTAATTTCAGGCATTTTTTCTGGAAGTGCTTTACCTTGCCATTGTAATTTCATAACATCTGCAATTTGATCACCTTGTGCTTCAGCGAGCTGTGCACTTGGTGCGTGCGGTAATTCTGCACAGTCACCTACCACATAGACGTTTTTGTAGGTAGGCACTTGGTGATATTGATTTAAAATAACACGGCCACCTTTACTAATGTCTATTGGAAGGTTTCTAACTACCTCAACAGGTTGAATACCTGCAGTCCATACGACTAAATCTAATTCTTCAGGTACATCATTATTATAGATACAGCCTGGTTCTACGCGATTAATATCAGAGTTTGGTACTACAGTTACATCATTTTTCTTAAACCAATTTTCAATATATTGACTTAACTTTTCAGGAAAACGACGTAGAATACGTTCGCCTCTGTCATAGAGGTAGATTTTTAAATCTTCTCGACTTTCACGTAGTTCACTTGCTAATTCGATACCACTTAACCCAGCACCAACGATACCTACTTTGGCGCCATTTGGTAATTCGCTTAAATGGTGGAATGTCTCACGAGATTTAGATAATGTTTGAATACTATGTGTGTATTCTTCAGCACCTGGCACACTGTGATACTTATCTTCACAGCCTAAACCAATCACTAATTCATCATAATCTACTTTCGTATTGCCAACGGAAATAATTTGATCTTCTAAATCGATATCATTAATTTCTCCAAAAACATTGTTGATGCGATCAGAATCAGGAAAATTCATACGAACATCCTTATCAGATTTAGTACCAGCAGCCAACTCATAAAACTCTGGCTTTAAACAGTGGTAAGGCATACGATCAATTAATGTGACCGTATAATTTTCAGGAAGTGCAGATGGTAAAATATGTGACATGATGCGCATATTTCCATAGCCGCCACCTAATAAGACTAAGTTTTTCATTTGTGATACCCCTCTAGTAAAAATTGTATTGAGCATTAAGATAAAATGAGATGTATTTTATCTTCAACTCGTCAATGTAAGTTATTAAATATAATGTGGTTAAATCATATTTCGTCTTTCATCGATATACCAATTTTCTATAATCAGCTTACTTAGATATATTATAAGCCTTTTTGAATACTTCTACAAATAAAGTAGATACTTTATTATTTGTAATTACATTTAATTTGTAACAGAATTTATTATTTCATCTACTTAAGTAATAACGGCTTATTTTGACGCAATCTATTTGATAAATAAATGTGGCTAATTGATTAATTATACATCTATAATCAATTGTTTATTCTGGTTGATAAGACAGTATAAAAGTGTGGATTTTATAAGCTAGTATGTAGTCAACTATGTGCAGTGTTTGTTATAATTGCTTAATTGATAATTTATGAGAGGGTGTATTATGAATCCAATAATTGAGTTCTGCATTTCGAATTTAGCGAAAGGTGGGGACTACGTATATAATCAACTTGAAAATGACCCAGAAGTAGACGTATTAGAATATGGTTGCTTACAAAATTGTGGACTATGTTCAAGTGGGTTGTACGCACTAGTGAATGGTGATATCGTTGAAGGTGAATCGCCAGATGACTTATTACAAAAAATTTACGCACATATAGAAGAAACATGGATTTTTTAGGAGGTAATTATAATGGCAGTAGTTGAAATAACTGAAGCAGCAGCATATGAAGTAAAAGACATGTTACAGCAAAATGATATGGCAGATGGTTATTTAAAAATTAAAATAAATGGTGGAGGTTGTACAGGCCTTACTTATGGTATGTCAGCTGAAGCAGAGCCAGGTGAAAATGATGAAGTCTTGGAAGTCCACGGTTTGAAGATACTTGTAGAAAAATATGACAAACCTGTATTAGATGGTACTAGAATTGATTTCAAACAGTCACTCATGGGCGGCGGTTTCCAAATTGATAATCCAAACGCAATTGCATCTTGCGGTTGCGGTAGTTCATTTAGAACAGCCAAAGTTGCTGGTTCTCCAGAAGATTGTTAATTTAATTTTTAAAATTTAAAGGCTATAGTTCGCATAATATCCAAGGTGAGCTATAGCCTTTTATAAGTTTATGTGAAATAATAAACAATATGGGCATTAGCGCTTGAAAATAAGCTATAAAAACTATAAAATTAGTATTGGATAAAAAATGTCTTTTTTGTGAATTACTAATTAAAATATAGGGTATAGCAAAAGACTAAGGCAACAAAAAAATTATGAAAGTTTAGGTGAATGAAATGGCTCAAGATCGTAAAAAAGTATTAGTTTTAGGCGCGGGTTATGCAGGTTTACAAACTATTACAAAATTACAAAAGCAAATTTCAGCAGATGAAGCTGAAGTTACATTAATTAATAAAAATGATTACCATTATGAAGCTACTTGGTTACATGAAGCTTCAGCAGGTACGATTAGCTATGAAGATTTACTATATCCAGTTGAAAGTGTAGTAAACAAAGACAAAGTTAACTTTGTTAAAGCAGAAGTTACAAAAATCGACCGCAATGCTAAAAAAGTAGAAACTGACGCTGGTATTTTTGATTACGATATCTTAGTTGTATCATTAGGTTTCGAAACTGAAACATTTGGTATCAAAGGCATGAAAGACCATGCTTTCCAAATCGAAAACGTTTTAACTGCTCGTAAATTATCTCGTCATATCGAAGATAAATTTGCTAACTATGCATCTTCTAAACAAAAAGATGACAAAGATTTAGCTATTATTGTTGGTGGCGCAGGATTTACTGGTGTGGAATTCTTAGGTGAATTAACTGACCGCATCCCTGAATTATGTAATAAATATGGTGTAGAACAAGGCAAAGTTAAAATTACTTGTGTCGAAGCTGCTCCAAAAATGTTACCAATGTTCTCTGATGAATTAGTTAACCACGCTGTAAGTTACTTAGAAGATAGAGGCGTAGAATTCAAAATTGGTACTCCAATCGTTGCAGCTAACGAAAAAGGTTTCGTAGTAAAAGTTAACGATGAAGAGCAACAACTAGAAGCTAATACAGTTGTATGGGCTGCTGGTGTTCGTGGTAGCAATTTAATGGAAGAATCATTTGAAGGTGTTAAACGTGGACGCATCGTTACTAAACAAGATTTAACTATAGAAGGTTATGACGATGTCTTTGCAATTGGTGATGTTTCTGCATTTATTCCAGCTGGTGAAGAACGTCCATTACCAACAACTGCGCAAATTGCTATGCAACAAGGTGAACAAACTGCTAAAAATATTATAAATATTTTAGAAGGTCAACCAACTCAAGAATTTGAATATGTTGATCGTGGTACTGTATGTTCATTAGGTTCTGATGATGGTGTAGGCGTTGTTTACGGTAAAGATATTCAAGGTAAAAAAGCTGCTTTCATGAAAAAAGTTATCGATACACGTGCAGTTTACAAACTTGGCGGTGTCGGCTTAGCATTTAAAAAAGGTAAATTTTAATATAGCAATTAAATAATACAGGCGCATGCACTATGTGATTCTGTACTTAAAAAGACCTGTCTAGTAAATAGATAGGTCTTTTTATTAAATAAAAAAGCACTAAGCCATATAAACTGTAGTATTATTTTTAATAAAATAATGGATAGATAATGACACATTAAAAATATAATTGAAAAAGAGGGATGCGCAATGCAAGTAACAATGCAAAGCAATACTAATATTAACAATAAAACTTTAGTAGTTGGTGTGCCAGAACACTTGAATCAAATTAGTGAGTTAACTATAGAAGATGAAAATATAATTGAAAAATTAGAAGAACTAAAACGCAATCAAATTATTAATACAAATGTTGGGACAATTTCTAGTACACTGTTTTCATTAAATGGTAAAAAATTAAAACTCATCACAGTTGGTTTAGGCAATTTAAAAACAACAAACTATAGTGATTTTTTAAAAGTATTTGGCAACTTATTTCAATATTTAAAAAAAGATAGAATTACTCAGGCTTCACTCTTATTTGATACGTTTGGCTCTCAAGTAATTACGATAGATACGGTTGCAGAAATTTTAGGGCAACAAAGTGAACAAGCAACGTATCAATTTGATGGCTATAAAACGAATAAAATGCCGCCTTATCAACTTGATTTAGATATACATACAGAAAGTTCAGCAGTGCACACATTTGTTAAGCAAGGATTAATTATTGGTTCATCGATTAATTTAGCGCGCGATTATAGTAATATACCGCCTAATATATTAACACCAGGTTATTATGCTGAATGCATTCAAAATCACTTTAAAGATACAGACGTTGCTGTCGATATTAAAGATAGCGATACCGTACAACGTGAAGGCTTTGGATTGATACATGCAGTTGGTAAAGGTTCAAAGCATGGTCCTAGAGTTATTACACTTACATATAATGGAGGCAATGCGGATGCTGAGCCTATAGCACTTGTAGGTAAAGGTATCACTTACGATTCGGGTGGCTATTCTATTAAGCCGAAAATAGGCATGCAAACGATGAAGTATGATATGTGTGGTTCTGCGAATGTGATCGCAATGATTGAAGCAGCACGCCAATTAAAACTAAAAGTAAATATTGTAGGGGTTATTGCAGCTGCTGAAAATATGGTGAATGAAATAGCTATGAAACCTGACGATGTTTATACAGCGTTAAACGGTGAATCTGTTGAAGTATTGAATACGGATGCTGAAGGACGCTTAGTATTAGGTGATGCAGTATTTTATGCAAACCAATTTCAGCCACAAGTAATTCTTGATTTTGCAACTTTAACCGGCGCAGCTGTAGCCGCACTTGGTGAAGATAAAGCTGCAGTGTTTAAACATAACGCAGAACACCAGCTTGAGGCTATAATTGCTAAAGCACAATTAGTAGACGAATATGTTTTTGAATTACCAATGACCTCTACAGAACAAAGTTTAATCCATAAAAGTGAAGTCGCTGATTTAGTGAATCATACGAATGGTCATGGAAAAGCTTTGTTTGCTGCTACATTTATTAATCATTTTGCAGGTGAGACACCTCATTTACATTTTGACATTGCAGGGCCTGCAACAACTGAAAGCAACACATATAAAGGACCAAAAGGACCGACAGGCTATTTAATTCCAACTATTGTTCAATGGTTGCGCACATTAAAGTAAATGTTAAAGTAATTTAAATCATTTTGTTATTATTTTAATGGAAAACTCATAAATTATTTTATAGGGTTTTCCATTTTTCTATTTATAATATGAAAAACATGTAATAATCATTTGACAGTAGGTTATGAATTACCAATGAGCTAAAAATATGGAAACACATTGGATAAATGCCATTGACAATTGAAGTGGATATTGATATTATAAATTTCGTAACGCTTTAGTTCGATAACGTGGTAAAGGAGTCATGCTTTGTGATAAATGCAGTAGTTATAGCAGTCGTACTGATGATTGTCTTATGTTTATGTAGATTAAATGTAGTGATAAGTTTATTTATTGGTGCGCTCGTAGGTGGCTTAATTTCAGGAATGAATATCACTGAAATTGTGTCCGTATTTGGTAAAAATATAGTAGATGGTGCTGAAGTAGCACTTAGTTATGCCTTGTTAGGTGGTTTTGCAGCACTTATTTCTTATAGTGGCATTACCGATTATTTAGTGAATAAAATTATAGATGCTATTCATGCTGAAAATAGTAAAATGTCACGAGTAAAAGTGAAAATTATTATTATTGTTGCATTATTAGCGATAAGTATAATGAGTCAGAACTTAATTCCTGTACATATTGCATTTATCCCAATCGTTATTCCACCATTAATCAGTTTATTTAATGAACTTAATATCGATAGAAGACAAATAGCAATCATCATTGGCTTTGGTTTATGTTTTCCTTATGTTCTTATGCCTTTTGGTTTTGGACAGATTTACCACCAAATTATTCAAAGTGGTTTTTCAAAAGCAGATCATCCAATTGAAATGGGTATGATTTGGAAATCGATGCTTATACCATCGATAGGGTATATTGTCGGCTTGATTGCAGGTATATACTATTATAGAAAGCCAAGAAAATATATACAACGTGATGAAGTAAAAGATACAACTCACACTGAAATTAAACCTTATATACTTATAGTTACAGTAGTTTCCATTATCGCAACATTCCTTGTACAATTACTTACTGATTCAATGATATTTGGTGCATTAGCAGGTGTCCTAGTATTCTTTATTTCTAGAGCATATAAATGGACTGAATTAGATAAGAAATTTGTTGAGGGTATACAAATTATGTCCTTTATCGGTGTCGTTATTTTATCTGCAAATGGTTTTGCGGGTGTGATGAATGAAACAGGTGACATTTCTAAGTTAGTGAATGGCATAAGTGGTGTCATAGGAGATAATAAACTGATAAGTATTATTGTAATGTATTTGATTGGATTAGTTGTCACGTTAGGTATTGGCTCATCATTTGCTACGATACCTATTATAGCTACATTATTTGTTCCGTTAGGCGAATCTTTAGGATTAAGCACAATGGGGCTTATAGCTTTAATTGGTACAGCGAGTGCGTTAGGTGATTCTGGTTCGCCCGCAAGTGATTCAACACTTGGCCCAACTGCTGGATTAGACGTTGATGGTCAGCATGATCACATTAGAGATACGTGTATACCTAACTTTGTGTTTTACAATATACCGTTAATTATTTTCGGTACAATTGCTGCTATGGTACTATAAAGCTATTAAGTGGAAAACGGAGTGACAGCAATGACCAATATGTTAGAAGCGTTAAATATGAAAATAGAAAAAGAAGCACAGGGTTTGTTAATTATGTCTATGCCAGTAACGGATCAAGTTAAACAACCATTTGGCTATTTACATGGTGGTGCGAGTTTAGCATTAGGAGAGACAGCTTGTTCTATGGGTGCGGCATATTTAATCGATACGGCTCAATATGTACCATTAGGATTAGAAATGAATGCAAATCATATTGGATCTACTACAGAGGGTACAATTTACGCAACAGCATCTATCATACATGAGGGTAAGACAACACAGGTCTGGAATATAGATATTAAAGATGATACAGATAGATTAATTTGTGTCATGCGCGGAACAATTGCTATAAAGCCTCTGAAACGTTAATAATCAAAAAGCGCTATAAAGTTAATTATTTAACTTTATAGCGCTTTTTGATTTGCTTTTATTTTCAATTTCATCATAAGCTTCTGCAATACGAAGTGCTGCTTCACGTCCGCCCATAATATTGCGTGCAAATGGTCCAAGCACTAAATCAGCTAAACCACCTGTGACAAAGAGGTTAGGTAACCATTCTAAGGTTGGAGAAATATATGGCAAGCCGCAGGATGCTATAGGAGCTTGGAAGTGATTCGTAAGGTGCTTAATAATGGACTGCTGCATGATTGATTCTTTAAACCCTGTAGCTAATAAAATATGATCATAGCGCAAGCAATAATTTTCAGTGCAAATATGATGTTGTTGAATATCTGTAAGTTCATTGATATGCATATTCAATCTGTTTTGTTTGATGTACTTTTTAAGCCTTAATTCTAGTTCTTTAGGCATAGATCCTCTATGTCGCTCGCGTTTAATAATATCAAATCTTTGTTCAGAAGATTCAATGGCATTAAAAGAAGTCATATTTTTAGGACCGAGCCATCCTGGGTCTGCATCAAAATCATGTACATCTATGTGTTTATTCGTCCACAAGTGAATTTTATTGTTATTTTCTTTTAATAGTCTTAAGCATAAATGTGCAGCTGATATACCACTACCAACGACATGTGAAGTTTCCTGATAATAGGATTCATCGTTATCGAACACATGTGATATATCGGGTTGTTGTACAAACAGTTTAGGCGTGTATGGTTCATGATTACAGCCAAAAGCAATGATTAAATTATCTGTATGTACCCATTCATTATTGCTTAATTGTATTAACCATTGCTTGTCGTCTTTTTCTATTTTATTGACATAACTTTGTATATGACTTTGGTTTAATTCAAAGTGATGAATAAGCTCATGCGTATGATCCATAAACATATCACGGTTTGGTCGTTTGTAGGGACCATAAGCTGGATGTGTGTAGTGCATTTTCTTAGCATATTGTTTCAAATGAAATGGGTTAGGATGAACATGATGTACACATGGGGAACGTAAATAGGGCATGTCTATACGTTTAGTATAATTATTGAATTGTTCGCAGAGATTATGATGTGGGTCTATAATTTTTAAACGGTCACTTTTTAACCCCTTCGATCTTAGTTTGATAGCTATTGTAGCAGCATGCAAACCACCACCGATAATTGTCCAAGTTGTCATAAGTATTAAATCTCCTTTAAAACGAAATGATTACGATTTAATATATCATTAATTTTTATCTATGACAAATAGAAATGAACATACTGGTTAAAATTATCTTAATCTGTGTCTATAAATTATAAAAAAACACTCAGCTATTTAATGATAGCTGAGTGTTTCATAATATAGGGAAAAGCAATTTATATTAGATTTTTGTATCTTTTAACTCATCTTTTAAATCGTTACGTTTTGTTCGTTTTGAAGCGGGTGTATCTAAATTATATGCAGCTTTAACAATGAGGTGGCTTGATAATGGACCGGTAATTAAGATAAATAATATACCAATAAGTAACTGCATACTTGCGTAGCCTTCACGTCCAATAAAGAACAAGAATACACCACTAATTAATAACATAGCTCCTAATGTAGCTGCCTTACCAGCAGCATGTGCCCTTGAATAGACATCATCTAAACGTAAGAGTCCAATCGCTGCAAGTGCACTGATGAGTGAACCAAGGATAACTAAAATAAGTGCGATACTAATGACGATCGTCGTTATCATATTCAATCACCTTACCTTTATCCATATATTTCGCAAATACTGCTGTACCTAAGAATGCTAAAATGCCGATTAATAGGATGACGACCATTAAATATTTAGTGCCTAAGAACACACTGAATAATGCGACGATGGCCATAAGTTGAATACCTATTGCATCAAGTGCAACAACGCGGTCAGCTAGAGAAGGACCTAAGATTACACGCACAAGCATACCTAACATAGACAACGCTACGATGACTAATGCGATAATTAAGATTATATTGTAGTTCATCATTTTTCGCCTACCTCTCTAACGACTTTTTCAAGGGAGGATTTAATACCGTCCACTTCCTCCTCTTTAGTACTAAAATCAATACAATGTATATAAATTTCAGTACGATCATCACTTATACCCAACACTACTGTACCAGGTGTTAAAGTTATTAAATTAGATAATAACGCAATTTCCCAGTCTGTTTTCAAGTCAGTATTATAAGTGAAAAATGCTGGTTCATTGTCCATCTTAGGTTTAATAATAATACGTATCACATCTATATTTGCTTTTATTAATTCTATAATGAAAACAAAACAAAGTTTAATTATTTTATAAACTGTAATAATATAAAACCTTCCAGGTAAAATACCACGCATTAGGTATACTAATAATAGGGCAAATAAGTAGCCTAGTATAAAGTTATTAAAAGTATAACTCCCTGTTACAAACAACCAAAAAACGGATAAAAGTAAATTTACTAATATTTGGACTGCCATATTATTTTCCCCCCAATACGCCATCGATATAAACACTTGGATCATAGAACGCCTCTGCAGCATCTTTTATAATTGGATGTAGAAAGTCTGCAGATAATCCGAAAAGTACTGAAATTACAACTGATACAATAGCAATCGCAAGTATACCTTTATATTGTAATTTAGGATTGACTTTATATCCCTTTGATTCGCCAAAGAATCCTTGTAAGAATATGCGAATAACGGAATAAAGTACAACAAGACTTGAAAGCAGTATGACAATACCACTTAAATAGAAACCTTTTTCGAAGGTAGCCTGAACAATATAAAATTTACCATAAAAACCACTTAGTGGTGGTATGCCTGCTAAGCTAAGCGCTGCAATAAAGAATGTCCAACCTAAAACTGGATAGTCTTTAATGAGACCACTGTACTTACGTAAGTCATGCGTTTTAGTAATTTTGTACATAACACCAATTAAGAAAAACAGTGCTGCTTTAATTAACATATCATGTAACGTGTAATAAATAGCACCCATCATACCAGTTTGGGTCATCATAGCTACACCGACTAAAATAACGCCGACAGCAATCATAATATTGTAGATAATAATTTTCTTAGTATCAAAATAACTCACTGCACCTACACAACCAAAAATAATGGTTAATAATGCTAAGAAAAGAATAATGTAGAACGGAAAGCTTGATGTATCATGAATGAATAGACTTGATGTTCTGGCAATTGCATAGACACCAACTTTTGTTAATAATGCACCGAAAAAGGCAATGATTGCAATTGGTGGGGCGTAATAAGCACCTGGTAGCCAAATGTACATTGGAAAAACGCCGGCTTTTGTTGCAAATACAAAGATAAACATGATGAATATGATATTTACAATCCCAGTATCAGCAGCAGGTAGTTGTCCTAATTTTTCACCAATATCGGCTAAATTTAACGTACCAACTACCGAGTAGAGCATTGCTACCGCAATAACAAAGAAAGCGGATGATGTAACATTTATAAGTACATATTTTATTGTTTCACTTAATTGTACTTTCGTACCACCGATAACTAATAGAATATAAGATGCCAGTAAGAATACTTCGAAGAATACGAATAAGTTAAAAATATCACCTGTGATAAATGAACCTATGACACCTGTTAGCATGAACATTACTGCGAAGTAGTAGTAATACGTTTCACGTTCTATGCCCACTGATTGATAAGAATATAAAATAATCAGCATTGTTACGATTAAACTTGAAATCACGAGAAGGATACTAAATATATCGAGTACTAATACAATACTATATGGAGCTTCCCATGAACCAAGTTCTAAAGTTATAATCCCATTCTTTAATACGTTGTTTAAGTTAATAAATGCAAAAATTAATGTGACAGCTGTCCCGCTTAGTGCAACGTATCGTTTAATAATAGGGCGCTTACCAATGAACACAAGTGCAATAATAGTTAACATTGGTATGACGAGTAGTGAAATAATGAGATTACTCTCGATCATCATCTAGCACTCCTTTCATACTTTCTACGTTGTCAGTTCCTAACTCTTTATAACTTCTAAAGGCAAGTACTAAGAAGAACGCTGTTACAGAAAATGAAATTACAATAGCTGTTAAAATTAACGCTTGTGGTAGCGGATCTACATATGAAGTAATATCTTTTTCAAATATCGGTACTTCACCTTTTTTCAACCCACCCATTGTAATTAAAAATAAGTTGGCAGAGTGTGTTAAAAGGGTACTCCCAATAATGATACGTATCAAACTCTTAGAAAGAATGAGGTAGACGCTCATTGCTGTGAGGATACCACAAACAAATATCATTACTATTTCCATTACTCATCCTCTCCAATCGATAAGATTATAGTCATTATGGTACCGACAACCGCAAACAGTACGCCTAAGTCAAAGAATGTTGCTGTGTGCATTTCTATCGGTTGTAATATTCCTAAAGGTATTTCAAACGGTGTGTGCGTGAAGAAGTTTTTACTATAAAACCAACTCGCCATAGGTGTTGCTATACAAAATAGCAAACCAATGCCTATTAATATTTTGAAATCCCAAGGAAAGATTTTTTTCATAGTTTTAATATCAAAAGCCACAGTGATGATGACAAGCGCACTGGCTAATAACAGTCCACCTACGAAGCCACCACCTGGTGTGTAATGTCCTGCCAAAAATAAAGATAAACCAAACATTACGATGAGGAAGAAGATAACAACAGCTGAATATTGAAAGATTATATTATTCTTCTGTCTTTTCAATGTTTTTACCTCCTTCGTCATTTGTTTTATTACTTGTACGAAGTTTGATCATTGTATATACACCTAAACCAGCGATTCCAAGCACCGCAGATTCGAATAAAGTATCGGTACCACGGAAATCGACAAGTATAACGTTAACCATATTTGTACCGTGTGCTAAGTCATATACATGATCTTTGTAGAATTCAGAAATAGAGCTAAAATGTCGGTTACCATAAGCGATTAAGCCAAGTACAGTTACGACTGCACCCACACCAATAGAAATTAAAACATTTACAAGTTTGAATGAACGCGTCTCTTTATGTCTGTTTAAGTTTGGTAAGTGATAGAAACACAATAAGAATAACGCTGTAGAAATTGATTCAACTATAAACTGTGTTAAGGCTAAATCTGGTGCGCCAAAGAATATAAAGAATATAGCGACAGAATAACCTACAGCACTTGCCATAATGATGCTGAACAGTCGTGAACGTGCAAATATAATCATAGAAGCTGATGTAATTATAAGTACCACTATGATTAATTCAAATGGACGTACTTCACTCACGTCTTTAAAGTTAATACCAAATGGTGTGACTAATAATGTAGCTAAAGTAATTAAAATTAAAGAAATAAATATAATTACTAAGTTGTTACGCGTAAAACCAGTCACATAAGCATTTGTGAACTTACTTGAGTAACCTGGCGAATCATTACCGAACTTATCATACCAGTAATTGATTGTAAGTTTTGTAGGATGTGCGCGTAATAAGCGCACCCAATAGCCAAACGATAAAATTAGCAATATACCAACAATATATATACCAATGGTAGAGAAAAATGCTGGTGTAAAACCATGGAACATATGGAATTCTGCATGCGTTCCAGTACTTTGACTAATTGAATTAACAGCAGGTTCAATAATTGATCCCGTTAATATAGAAGGGAAGAACCCAAATACAATAACTAATATTGCTAAAATAGCTGGTGAAAACAACATTAGTATAGAAGCTTCATGTGCTTTTTTCGGTAAAGCATCTGATTTATGGCTACCTAAGAAGATTTGGCCAATAAATCTTATAGAATATACAAATGTAAATATACTACCGATAATTGCTATGATTGGAATTAATAAGCCAAGCGTATTTAAACTAAATAAGTTAACGTTTGTGACCTCAATCATACTTTCCAAGAACTTCTCTTTAGAAAGGAAACCGTTAAACGGTGGCACCCCTGCCATACTGAGTGAGGTGATTATGGTAATTGTAAAAGAAATAGGCATTACTGTTAGCAATCCACCTAATTTTTTTACATCACGAGTACCTGTACTATGGTCAATGGCACCAGCAATCATAAATAACGCACCTTTAAATGTAGCGTGATTTATAAGATGGAACACAGCAGCGGTGAACGCAGCAACATAAAGTTGACTTTCAGCACCTTCAAAATGATAACTTACTGCACCTATACCTAACATAGACATAATCATACCAAGTTGTGAAACGGTAGAAAATGCTAAGATACCTTTTAAATCTTGTTGTTTTGTAGCGTTTAATGACGCCCAAAATAGAGTAATTAAACCGACAGCAGTTACTGTCCAAATCCAACCTTGCGAAAGTGCAAAGATGGGTGTCATACGTGCTACTAAGTAAAGACCCGCTTTAACCATTGTAGCTGAGTGTAAGTAGGCACTGACCGGCGTTGGCGCTTCCATTGCATCCGGTAACCAAACGTAAAATGGAACTTGAGCAGATTTTGTCATCGCACCAATTAATACGAATATCATTGATAAAATGAAATACGGACTTGTTTGGATTTCAGATGCATTTCCAATAAGTTCTTGAATGCTTGTAGAGCCACCTGCGAGTGATAATAAAATAAGACCACCCAGTAGTGACAAGCCACCAAAGACAGTGACAAGCATTGATTTTTGAGCACCGTAAATAGATGCTTGTTTGTCACGCCAAAATGATATGAGTAGAAAACTAGAAAATGAAGTTAACTCCCAAAATAGATATAACATAATAATATTATCAGATAAAACAACACCTAACATTGCACCCATAAAGAGCAAGAGATAACAATAAAAATTCCCTAATTGCTCTTGTCGACTTAAATAACTTATAGAATATAGTACGATTAAACTACCAATGCCAGTTATTAACAAACTGAATAGTAATCCCAGACCATCAACATATAAATCGAAATTCATACCAAAATGAGGCATCCAGTTTGCTTTCTGCATTACGGTATTCCCTGACATGGTTGTAGAAATATATGAGAGGAAATATATAAATAAGACGACGGGGATAGGTAACACAAACCATCCTAAATGTATTCGTTTATGAAACCGATATACAAATGGAATAATGAGTGCAAATATTAACGGTAGAAGAACCGCTATATGTAACAAACTCATTATTTTATCCTCCTTTAAAAATAGTATAAGGTTATTATACATGAATTAGACTATTCTGAAAAACATGGCTAACCCATGAAGCACATGAATTTAATGTTTATTTAAATAAGAAGAAACGCAGTATTTTTATTCAAAATTTTGTTTATATTGAATTGCGTAATCTTTCTTAAGTTGCTGTAAATTCTCGAGTGATTTCTTTGCATGTAACGTATCCTGATCTTTTAATTCAAGTTCCAGTTTAGTGATTGCTTGTTGTAGTGATTGTTCATAAGGTAATTCGTCTTCTGTGAATGATTTAAGATGCGATTTAGTTGTATAGCGCTTTTCAAAATGACTTAACGCTTTACGCTCATGAAAAAATACATTTTCAGTTTCAGTTGGGCTATGTAAATCACCTTGTTTTGGGTGTTTGATAACTTGTTCCACTTGTACTAAGACTTGATTTTCATCTTCTTCCTTTATTATGACACCGTAACTTCCAGTTTTATGTGCAAAACGATATAACATAATTCAATACATCCCTTCATTTGTGTTAGAATACATATATCATCTTAACATGAAATGGAGAATAAAAATGACGAACTATCCTCAGTTAAATTCAGAAATAAACGGTAACGAAATTAAAATGGTATTACACACAAATAAAGGAGATATGACATTTAAATTATTACCTGACGTGGCACCAAAAACAGTGGAAAACTTTGTAACACATGCTAAAAATGGTTATTACAATGGTGTGACTTTCCACCGTGTAATTAATGACTTTATGGTACAAGGCGGAGACCCAACAGCAAGTGGCATGGGTGGCGAAAGTATTTATGGTGGCGCATTCGAAGATGAGTTCTCACTTGAAGCATTTAATTTATATGGTGCTTTATCGATGGCAAACTCTGGTCCAAATACAAATGGATCTCAATTCTTCATTGTCCAAATGACAGAAGTACCTGAATCAATGCTAAGTCAATTAGCAGATGGTGGTTGGCCAGAACCGATTGTTAAAGCATACGGTGAAAATGGTGGTACACCTTGGTTAGATCAAAAACATACAGTTTTTGGTCAATTAATAGATGGGAAAGCAACATTAGAAGACATTGCAAATACAAAAGTAGGCCCTCAAGATAAACCAGTACATGATATTACAATTGATTCAATTGATATCGAAGAAAACCAAAAGTAAGCGAGTAAGAAATGATAGTTTTGCAATTATAAGCAGAATATAAAATATAATATATAAAACAGGTTCAATCGAACACCCAATTTAGTAATTTTATGTTGAGTGTGAAGTTGAGCCTGTTTTTTTTATTGAAAGTACTTTACAAGTTAACAATGTAATTAAACGTATTGAAAATAGGTAGACACATTTTTATGTATGCATTTTTTATAGTCTAGCAATTTTAAGTGTTAAATGAGAGTAGATACTTGCTATACATAGAAGGTTCAGGTTTTTATTTTGTTGAATTATTGTATGGAATATATAAAATGTGAAATTTTTCTATTAAATGTTAGTACCAAGTTATAATATATGCTATTATAATAGTGTTAAGTAAAACGAAATAAGGGGTTATCACGTTGAATAATCACTATACAGTAGGTCAACATATCAAAGTTCGTGTGACTGGTATTCAACCGTATGGCGCTTTTGTAGAAACCCCGGACAATGCTGAAGGATTAATCCACATATCCGAAATTATGGATGATTACGTCCATAATTTGAAAAAGTTTTTATCAGAAGGACAAATTGTAAGAGCGAAAGTGATTTCAATTGATGATGAAGGTAAACTGAATCTTTCTTTAAAAGATAATGACTATTTTAAAAATTATGAACGTAAGAAGGAAAAGCAATCAGTATTAGATGAAATTAAAGAAACCGAAAAATATGGGTTTCAAACAATTAAAGAACGCTTGCCGGTTTGGATTAAACAGTCCAAAAACGCTATTAAAGATGAAAAAACATCTTTAACAAGATACTGACATTTCGATAAGAAATGTCAGTATTTTTTTATTGTGAAGAAGATATAATCAAAAATTACATGCGTGAGCATATTTATTTATCTTTATAGTTTAGGTAGTTAGAATTAACAAGCACTCAAATAGTGTGGAAAAAAAGCGATATGGTATTTTACTTAGGAGGAATAATTGTAATGGATAAAAAATTTCAACCATTATTTGAAAAGCTCACATTACCTAATAAAGTTGTATTAGAAAATAGATTTGTCTTAGCTCCGCTAACACACGTATCTTCTAATGATGATGGGTCGATTTCAAATGAAGAAGTAGTATATATGGAACAACGTTCAAAAGATGTGGGATTAGCTATTTCTGCTGCTAGTAATGTAACAGATTTAGGTAAAGCATTTCCTGGACAACCTTCTGTAGCACATGATTCAAATTTAGAAGGGTTGAAACGATTAGCTGAGGCAATGAAGAAAAATGGATCTAAAGCTGTCGTTCAAATCCATCATGGTGGTGCCCAGGCATTACCTAATTTAACTCCTAATGGAGATGTAGCTGCACCGAGTCCAATTTCATTAAAAAGTTTTGGAGAACAAGAAGAACATCATGCACGTGAAATCACTGTTGAAGAAATAGAACAAACAATTAAAGCGTTTGGTGAAGCGACACGAAGAGTGATTGAAGCTGGTTTTGATGGCGTAGAAATTCATGGTGCTAACCACTACTTAATCCATCAATTTGTCTCACCTTATTACAACCGTCGTAATGATGAATGGGGCGAAGATCCTTATAAATTCGCAAATGCAGTTGTTGATGAAGTGACAGAAACAGTTAAACGTCACGGGAATAAAGATTTTATCGTTGGATATAGATTTTCACCTGAAGAAGCAGAAACACCGGGTATAAGCATGGAAATTACAGAAACGTTAGTAAAACATTTAATTGAAAAACCATTAGACTATTTACACGTTTCATTGATGGATATACATTCAAAAACGCGTGAAGGACAATATAAAGGTCAAGAACGTATTAAATTGTTATTACAATGGATTAATGGTCGTATGCCACTTGTTGGTATTGGTTCAATATTTACTGCGGAACAAGCAATTGAAGCGATTGAATCAACAAATGTAGAACTTGTAGCTTTAGGTAGAGAAATCTTATTAGATCACAATTTTGTTAGTAAAATTAAAAACGGTGAAGAAGATCAAATTATTTCTCATTTTGATCCAAATAGAAAAGACAAGCATCATTTACCACCAAAATTATGGGAACAGTTTAATAAAGGTTTCTACCCACTTCCAAGAACAGATAATAAATAGTATATAGAACATCAAGTAGTGTATTATCACAATTTTCCAAAGATATTGTGATTGATATGCTACTTTTTTAATTATAAATAAAAGTAAAATATTAGCAGCTTATAGATAAAATAAAACGAAAAATTCGGAAAAATAATTTAAAAATAACAATTATTATTATGGCTTCATCAAACTAATAGATATTGGGCAAGGTATTATTCATTAGTAATTATATATAATTACGAGTAAATAACAGTGTATATTTATTAATTTATCCACTGTTATAATGCATGAAGCTATGATTGAATATACAATTTTATGTAAAAATAATAAACGATATTTTATTTTTTAAATCAGACAAAATTATCTTGTGTAAACATAGGTAATTATGTCATTATATATGTAAGGGCTTACATATAAATCGAGTAGTTTAAAGATATGTTTAAAGCTTGATTTTTGTTGATGTATCAGCTTATAAGTCGCATGAAATGAGTAGTTTTAGAAAATGGTTTCAGTTGAACTCTAAATACGTTATGCTATGAACAAGTATCGTTTTAGAGTTTAAAAAGACTCTTAAATATTTTCAAAGGGGAGATATCATGTCAAGATCAAAAGAAATCATAGAAGTAACAAATCATTATGGAGCACAAAACTATGTGCCACTTCCAATCGTTATATCGGAAGCAGAAGGTGTTTGGGTTAAAGATCCCGAAGGTAACAAATATATGGATATGCTATCTGCGTATTCAGCTGTAAACCAAGGTCACAGACATCCAAAGATTATTCAAGCATTGAAAGACCAGGCAGATAAAGTTACTTTAGTGTCTCGTGCATTCCATAGTGATAATCTAGGCGAATGGTATGAAAAAATTTGTAAACTTTCAGGTAAAGAAAAAGCATTGCCAATGAACACAGGCGCTGAAGCGGTTGAAACTGCGTTAAAAGCTGCACGTCGTTGGGCTTACGATGTTAAAAATATAGAACCAGATAAAGCAGAAGTAATTGCATTCAATGGTAACTTCCATGGTCGTACTATGGCGCCAGTATCGTTATCATCAGAACCTGAATATCAACGTGGATATGGTCCATTATTAGAAGGATTTAATAAAGTTGATTTTGGAGATATTGAAGCTGTTAAAGGCGCAATCAACGAAAATACTGCTGCAATTTTAATTGAACCAATCCAAGGGGAAGCTGGAATCAATGTTCCACCAGAAGGTTACTTAAAAGCAATTAGAGAATTATGTGATGAACATAATGTCTTATTTATTGCCGATGAAATCCAAGCTGGTTTAGGTCGTTCAGGTAAATTGTTTGCTACAGACTGGGATGACGTTAAACCAGATGTATACATTTTAGGTAAAGCATTAGGCGGCGGCGTATTACCAATTTCAGTCGTATTAGCAGACGAAGAAGTATTAGGTGTGTTTTCACCTGGGTCTCACGGTTCTACATTTGGTGGTAATCCATTAGCTTGTGCAGTTTCAAATGCTGCATTAGATGTTATTATCGACGAAGATTTACCAGGACGTTCATTAGAATTAGGAAATTATTTCAAATCTGAACTAGAAAAAATAGATCACCCTGCAATTAAAGAAGTTCGTGGTCGCGGTTTATTTATCGGAATTGAATTAAATGAAGATGCGAGACCTTATTGTGAAGCATTAAAAGAAAAAGGGTTATTATGCAAAGAAACTCATGACACTGTGATCCGTTTTGCTCCACCACTTATTATTTCAAAAGAAGAATTAGACTTTGCATTAGACAAAGTAAGAAGCGTTTTCGAGTAAATTTATAGTTAAAAAATATAAGTTTTGAAAACTCTTTAAAAAGCGAAATGTTATGTTACAATTATCATGAAAGCGAAATCATTAGTTACGAAAAAGAGGCGAAATGAATCATGACTGAGAATAATAATTTAGTTACTTCTACGCAACAAATTATTAAAGAAGCATTGCATAAACTGGGATTTGACGATGGTATGTATGATTTAGTAAAGGAACCTTTAAGATTCCTTGAAGTTCGAATTCCTGTCCGTATGGATGATGGTACTGTTAAAACATTTACTGGTTATCGTGCACAGCATAATGATGCTGTTGGACCAACAAAAGGTGGAGTTCGTTTCCATCCAGATGTTGATGAAGAAGAAGTTAAGGCCCTATCAATGTGGATGACATTGAAATGTGGCATAGTGGATTTACCGTACGGCGGAGGTAAAGGTGGAATCATTTGTGATCCAAGACAAATGAGCATTCATGAAGTAGAACGTCTATCTCGTGGGTATGTGCGCTCAATTTCTCAATTCGTTGGACCAACTAAAGATATTCCAGCACCAGACGTATTTACAAACTCTCAAATTATGGCGTGGATGATGGATGAATATAGTTCATTAGACAAATTCAATTCACCAGGTTTCATTACTGGTAAACCAATTGTTTTAGGCGGTTCACAAGGCCGTGATCGTTCAACAGCTTTAGGTGTAGTAATTGCCATTGAGCAAGCTGCAAAAAGAAGAGGGCTAGACTTAAAAGGTGCACGTATGGTAATTCAAGGTTTCGGTAACGCAGGTAGTTTCTTAGCGAAATTCTTGTACGACATGGGTGCAAAAATTGTTGGTATCTCAGACGCTTATGGTGCATTACATGACCCAGAAGGTTTAGATATTGACTATCTGTTAGACAGAAGAGATAGTTTCGGAACAGTAACAAATTTATTTGAAGAAACAATTTCAAATAAAGAATTGTTCGAACTTGATTGTGATGTGCTGATTCCGGCAGCAATTACAAATCAAATTACTGAAGATAATGCAGCAGATATTAAAGCTGATATCGTGGTTGAGGCTGCTAATGGCCCAACTACACCAGCAGCAACACGTATCTTAACTGAACGTGGCATTCTACTTGTTCCTGATGTATTAGCAAGTGCTGGTGGCGTAACTGTTTCATACTTCGAATGGGTACAAAATAATCAAGGTTATTATTGGACAGAAGAAGAAGTAAACACTAAATTACGTGAAAAACTTATAACTGCTTTTGATACAATTTATGAATTATCACAAAATAGAAAAATTGATATGCGCTTAGCTGCGTTTATCGTTGGTATTAAACGTACTGCAGAGGCAGCTCGTTATCGTGGTTGGGCATAAAACGTAAAATAGAGTATAAATGGTTTAAATAGTTATTGATTTAGAAAAATAGAAAGTACCCACTATTAATTTTTAATAGTGGGTACTTTCTATTTATTACGAGTTTATTTTTTAGGAGAAACTTCCTTTCAAAATGTCGATTGAGTCTTATAACTTTATCGATATTTTTTGTTAGTATATTACATTTAATTATCCATTTTTCTAAGGCTATGAGTACTGGTAGAAACTTTAATCATATTTCAGTTAATGAATAAACATTTATTGTATTTTATATGCTCTCTTCAAAGTGGAAGTTTAAAAAGTGAAAAACTTTATTTTTTTTATGCTACACAAAAATCTATACTAAACTTATAATTGTTATTAACATTGATTTAATTTAAAATGCTATGTTATTTATTTTCCGAATTATCAGACTTGTCGTACTTTTTTAGTTATGCTATTGTAAAAAAGAATATTAATAGCTAAATAATTAACTCCACCTGATAAACTATATAAAGAAAAGGATGACGACCCGATGTAAGATCATATTTAATTTAAAATAAAAATTAAATAATAAATTAATTCAAGGAGTAATTTCTGATGAATAAATCATCGTTTCGTTTTTTATGGATTGGTCAATCTCTCGCAAATAGCGGAGATGTTTTTTATATGGTGGGTTTAATAGCGATAATATACGAATTAACAGGTTCTGTAACTTATATGGCTTTTGTACCTTTTTTTATAACAGCATCAAGGTTTGTAAGTGGCATCATCGCTCCTTTAATTATTGAACGAGTTAGCCTAAAGGCACTTTTAGCTTATTCCCAATTAGGTAAAACAATAGCTATAATTATACTTATAGGTTATATAGATGTTTTTTCTTCTATTAATACATCTGTTTTAATTTTTTTCTTTGTAATTACCATCTCCTTTTTAGACGGATGGGCAAATCCAGCGAGAAATGCATTTATTCCAATATTAGTCGAACAAAATGCTCTGGTGAAAGCTAATAGTTTACTTGCTATTCTTGATCAAACAATTCGTTTAGGCGGATGGGCAGTTGGAGGAATGCTTGTTGCTATTATAGGGGGAGTAAACGTTCTTTGGTTTACATTTTTCTTGTTTGTAACATCAACTTTTATGATGTTTTTAATTCCTAGTATTGATAGAAATATAGTGAGCGATGAACAGTCAATAAAACTATCAAATTGGGAAGTGTTAAAAAAAGGATGGGTAACTATTTGGCAAACACCCACCTTACGTACTATTAGTATCGTAGAATTTTTTGAATCGATTGCAAATGTGGTGTGGGTAGCTGCAATTATGTACGTGTATGTAGACCAAGTTTTGCAAACTGGAGAACAATGGTGGGGGTATATAAACGCGACTTTCTTCTCTGGATTAATGATAGGTGGGTTTTTAAGTTTAAAATGGTCACATTTAGTAGATAGACTTTCCAGTAAAGTTATTTTAGTTGGAGCTCTCTTAGCTAGTTTAACAACTCTAATGTTTGGTTTAACGTCGACTCCGTGGATGGCATTAGTATTATCCTTATTATTTGGTTTGGTAAATCAGATGAAGGATGTTGCTCAAGAGACATTAGTACAGAAGAGTGTGGTTCATAGACTTTTACCTAATATTTACTCAGCAAAAGACGCTTTAATAACGGCAATTTTCGGGGGTTCCTCGCTAATTTTAGGGAATTTGACCGACTTATTTGGTGTGAGATTCATATTTATGTTAGCTGCAACACTGCTTTTTATATCTTCGATTATTGTGATTATAAATAGAAAGGATATTTGAGTAATCTATATTAAATGAAAAGGAAAATACATTTATTATTCGTTTTACACCTAAATAAAATATCAAAATATAAACACACTTATAAGATTTTAAAAGGAGGAGTACTATGTTTAAAACAAAGATTAATGACAATTTAAGCCTTAAAATTTTAGAAGAAAGAGATACTCAAGCACTTTTTAATATAGTTGATAATTCAAGAGACTATCTAAATGAATGACTTCCCTTTGTAAAATTCACGAAAACAAGTGAAGATACTAAGCAATTTATAAAATCTGCGCTAAATCAATTTATAGAAAATGATGGGTTTCACTGTGGTATTTGGTACAACGAACAATTGATTGGTGTCATCGGATTACATTACATAAATTGGTTGAATGAAAAAACATCTATAGGCTATTATATTGATCAAAATTACGAAAATTTAGGAATAATGACAAAATGCACAAAATTTTTAATAGATTACTGTTTCAATGAAATAAATTTGAACAGAATTGAAATACAAACAGCGACTAAAAATATTAAAAGTCAAAAAATCCCCCGCAAATTAGGATTTAAACAAGAAGGCATTTTAAGAGAAGATGAAAAATTGAATGGAAAATTCGTTGATAGTTACGTGTTTAGCTTGCTTAAATCTGAATATAATAATTAAAAACTAAATTTTTCAGAAGATTATAGTTACCGAAGTTTACAAATAAAAACTTACATTTCAAACTCACGTTTTAAAACAAAGACAAATCAATTGTGATGTGAACCCCAAAAGTTGGACTTAAAAATCTAATTTTTAGGGGTGTTTTTTATAGATATTATATCTTTGAAACACTCTATTTCCATGAAACTTATCATTTAATTCTTTTTGAAATTTAGGGTATCTCTATTTGTTGACACAGTAAATATATTAATTTCATTTTCTTTTGAAAAAGGGCGATTTATTGTGCGATTTCTTACTCGGTAAAAAAGCACTAGACAAAAAATACAGGAAGAGGCTGTGTCCGTGGAAAGTGAGCATAAAAAAATGTCAACAAAGTCACAGAATTTGTTGACACTCTTAAAAGTTAGTTTGAAAACTAACTTTTTAAGTAAATGCGTTTAATAAATTTAATAGTTAATCCATATATATCCAGTAATGGGATGATTATTAAAAAATAATACTTTCCTCAACACTATTATTTTTACCAGCAAACTATTTTTTATCATAAAAATTTGCTGGTAATGTTTTTACAAAAGTAAATAAAACTATCGTCTGCAACGTTACCATGATTAATAAACCCAATCTTATATAAGGATGATCTATCATGAAAATTGAAAAGCCGATAACTATATAAAGACTTAACAAAAGTTTGAACTTATCCTTCAATGTATAGCCTTTGTTTTCTTTAAAGCTCTCAACATAATTAACATAAACCTTTGTTTGTACTAACCATTTTTCAAATTTATCAGAGCTTTTAGAAAAACAAAGTACTGCAACTAATAAAAATGGCGTAGTTGGTAACAAAGGTAATAACACGCCAGCAAAACCAATGACTGTAAATAACACACCAATAATAATTAAAAAATATTTCAAAAAAACACTCCTATTGATAGCTATTATCAATAATAAACTAATTCATCACTATAGTAAATAACATAACATTTTACAGGATAGTTTTTATTTTGGTTGTTAATTTAGACATTTGTTGTAGGTAATGGAAATTCTTATTTTGCTTGTGTTTCATTTTCATTAATTACTTGTTTGTATAAATCTGGATAATTCGTAAAGACGCCATTTACGCCATATTCATTGAGTCGTTGCATGTCTGCTTTTTCATTAACAGTAAACGGATGAACTAAGAGACCTGCTTTTTTGAGATTATGCACATTTTGTTTTGTTAAATCTGTATGTTCAGGTCCTACGCCGACTGCATATTGTTTGATCGCATTAAAGTCTTGTTGTGTCATACTAGGTAATTCACCCTTATCTAATAAGCGTACAAGCGGTATGTTAGGGTTAAGGTTTTGTAGCTTTAATAAACTTTCTTGTGAAAAGGATTGAAGCATAACATGTCCATTTTCAAGCGAATCACTATTTAATAAATTGTGTTTATTTAATGTATCTAGAAGTTTTTCTTCCATGCCAGGATAAACATCAGGCGATTTTGTTTCAATATAATAATTGGCACCTGAACCATAGCGTTGGAAAATTTCATCTAATGTCGGTACTTGGACACCTTCATAGTTTGAATTTGCATATTGAGGATTTTCCGCATTAAATTTACTTCCTGCATCTAATTGTTTCAGTTCTTTAAGTGTATATTGATCGACTCTACCTGTACCATTCGTTGTTCTATCAACAGTTTCATCATGCATTGCGACGAGGTGACCATCTTTAGTCATTTGTAAATCAATTTCTATATATGATGCGCCTATGGCATTGTGACTCTTATCGTAAGCCGCTAGGGTATGCTCTGGTGCGTAGCCACTTGCGCCTCTGTGAGCGATTGTTGTGAATTTTTCACCTGTTAAATTATGTAATTCGTTCTGCTTATTATTTATACCGTTTGAATGAGCGCTTTGTTGTGAATGAGAAGCGTTCTGATTTTCCATCTGACTGCCTTTACCACTTGCGTGAATCTCTGGAGATGCACCGAGACTCAATAATGATGTTACTGCAATACTTGAAATGATAAATTTACTGACGTGTTTCATAATGTTGTCACTCCTTAATCTGAACTGTAATTTCATAGTACAAAATAAAATCAGAAATAAGAATAGGATTTACAACATATTTATTCAAACTAAATAATGTTAAACATATAATTACAATTTATATCAAAAAATTACAAATAAAAGAACGACACTATACCTTGAATGGCTAATACAAGCTGTTTTCTCAAGAGTTGTGGCTATTTGAAGATATATTAACTAGCAATACTGTCATTGCGTCACAGAGTGCTATATATGTCTTTATAATTTAGGATGATTTATTAAGGCGTTATGATTATATATATAACAAAAAGAACTGGAAGACCGCTTTTTTAAGCACGTTTTCCAGTTCTTTTTGCTAAAGTTGTTGCTTTATTATATTGATTTGTTGTTTTACTGCTTCTTGTCCCGTTGAACCATAACTGATTCTACGACTTACACAGTTTTCAGGTTTTAAGTAATCATAAATGTCCGATTCGATACTAGCATGCGCGTTTTGATATTCTTCTAACGGAACGTCTAGTAAATAAACGTTATGTTGTATAGACCAAAGCACAATTTTACCGACGATCTCATGTGCATTTCTAAATGGCACACCTTTGTTGACTAAGTAATCTGCAAGTTCTGTTGCATTTGAAAAATCATTGTAGACTGTTTCTTGTAAGTGATTCACATTCACAGTCATTGTATCGACCATGCCTTCGAAGATACGTAGAGAACCTTTAAGTGTATGCACAGCATCAAAGAGTCCTTCTTTATCTTCTTGCATATCTTTATTGTATGCTAAAGGCAAACCTTTAAGTGTCATAAGCATACTCATAAGATTACCTGTCGTACGTCCAACTTTACCTCTAATTAATTCTGCCATATCAGGATTTTTCTTCTGTGGCATGATAGAAGAACCAGTTGAAAATGCGTCGGATAAAGTTATGAAATTTGCTTCTGCTGATGACCAAAAAATAATTTCTTCAGCAAAACGAGAAAGGTGAACCATAGTTAATGAAATGTTGTGTAACGTTTCAACAATATAATCTCTATCACTTACAGCATCCATACTATTTTCATAAAGTGCGCTAAAGTTTAATAAAGATTGTGTTTCATGACGATCAATTGGATAAGTAGTACCACTTAATGCAGCTGCACCAAGAGGGGAGATGTCAATACGCTTTAAGCTATCTTGGAAACGTGATTTATCTCTTTCTAACATCCAATAATACGTCAATATATGATGTGCAAACGATATTGGTTGTGCTCTTTGTAAATGCGTATAACCAGGCATAATTGTATCAACATGTGCTTCAGCAACTTTTACAATAGTTTGTTGGAAAGCAGTGATAGATTCAATTAAGTAGTTAACTTCTTCTTTTGTATATAAATGCATATCAGTAGCGACTTGATCATTTCTACTACGGCCAGTGTGTAATCTGCCACCAGCATCACCGATACGTTTAATTAATTCATGTTCAATATTTAAGTGAATATCTTCTAAAGAAACGTCTAAGTTTAAATTACCTTGTTTATAATCAGCTAAAATAGCATTTAAGCCATCTATAATTTGTTCACAGTCTGAATCAGAAATAATACCTTGTTTGGCTAACATCGTTGCGTGAGCAATACTACCTTGGACATCGTATTCGATTAATGCTTTGTCAAAGTGGATAGAAGCATTGAATTCATCGACCCATGCTTCTGGTTGTTCACTAAATCTACCACCCCAAGCTTTACTGCTCATCGTTATATCCGCCATGTAACATAGAATTCACTTTAGTAGGTAGGCCAAAGATATCGATGAAACCAACTGCTGATTCTTGATTAAACGCGTCTTCTTTTGTATAAGTAGCTAATTTTTCATTATATAGTGTATGTGGCGATTTTCTGCCATTAACGATTGCATTACCTTTGTATAATTTAATACGTACATCACCTGTAACATATTGTTGCGTACTATCGACGAATACTTTTAAGCTATCTGTTAATGGAGAGAACCATAAGCCATTATAAATTTGTTCTGAGAATTGTTTTTCGATTACTGGTTTGAAATGTGCTACATCTTTTGTAAGGGTAATTGTTTCAAGTGCTTTGTGCGCTTTTACAATTACTTCAGCTGCAGGTGTTTCATAGACTTCTCTTGATTTAATACCTACAAGTCTATTTTCTACATGGTCAATTCTACCAATACCATGTTTACCAGCTAATTTATTTAAATATAAAATGAGTTCACTTAATTTATATGATTGACCGTCTAAAGCAGTAGGGATACCTTGCTCAAATGAAAGTACAATTTCATCTGATTCGTCAGGTGTATTTTCTATTGGATTAGTTAAGTCATATGCATCTTCTGGTGGTGTGGCATATGGATCTTCGAGAATACCACATTCGTTACTTCTACCCCATAAGTTTTGGTCTATTGAATAAGGTGAATCGTGTTGAATCGGTACTGGGATATTATGTTTAATTGCATAATCTATTTCTTCTTCACGGCTCCAAGCCCATTCTCTAACTGGAGCAAATACTTTTAGTTCTGGATCCAAAGCTTTAATTGCTACTTCAAAACGAACTTGGTCATTACCTTTACCAGTACAACCGTGTGCAATACCAACTGAATTTGTTTTGCTAGCAATTTCAACTAATTTTTTTGAAATTAAAGGTCTTGATAATGCAGATACTAATGGATAAGTACCTTCATACATTAAATTACCTTTAATTGCATATGATACGAAATCTTGACTGAATTCTTCAGTAGCATCAATAATGTGACATTCACTTGCCCCCATATCTAATGCTTTTTGATGAACGATGTCTAAATCCTTACCTTCACCTACGTCTAAACAACAAGCTACAACGTCGTAACCTTTATCTAATAACCATTTTACTGCAACACTTGTGTCTAAACCGCCTGAATATGCTAATACTATTTTCTCTTTCATAATTTCCACCTCTAATTGATATTTTAAAATTTGTTTTTTTATTTGATATTGAATAGTATAGCAGATGTTTATTGAAAATAAAACCACTTTTATACATAAATATGCAAAAATATTTGGATAGGCTTATTCATTAAAGGAAGTATTTATGTTACGAATATTGGAATAGTGTTGATTAAAGGATTATATCTATATGTATATAATAATGAATAAAAAAAGTGATACGCTAAAAATAATTAGCAAAATTGTCATAATTTATGACTGATTATAGGCTAGTTGTTTGAATAGTCAAAATAAACTTAGTAATATTATACTGAAACTAAAAACACTGGAGGCAATATCAAATGACTCATATTCAATTAGATTATGGTAAAACTTTAGAATTTTTTGGAGAACACGAACTACAACAACAAAAAGATATCGTTAAATCAATTCATAAAACAATTCATGAAGGAACAGGCGCTGGTAGTGATTTCTTAGGTTGGATAGACCTTCCTGTTGATTATGATAAAGAAGAGTTTTCACGTATTTTAGAAGCTTCTAAACGTGTTAAAGAAAATACAGATGTATTTGTAGTAATTGGTATCGGCGGTTCATATTTAGGTGCACGTGCAGCTATTGAAATGTTAACTTCTTCATTTAGAAATAGTGATGAATATCCAGAAATCGTATTTGTAGGTAATCATTTATCTTCAACATATACACAAGAGCTAATTGATTATTTAGATGGAAAAGATTTCTCAGTCAATGTAATTTCAAAATCTGGTACAACAACTGAACCAGCAGTCGCATTCAGATTGTTTAAACAATTACTTGAAAATAAATATGGCAAAGATGAAGCGAAAAAACGTATTTTTGCAACTACAGATAAAGAAAAAGGTGCATTAAAAGAATTAGCTACAAATGAAGGCTATGAAACATTTGTTGTACCTGACGATATTGGTGGTCGTTATTCAGTATTAACTGCAGTGGGCTTATTACCAATTGCAGTTGCTGGAATTGATATTAAAGCAATGATGGAAGGTGCAGCTAAAGCACGTGAAGAATTGTCATCAGAAAACATAGAAGACAATATTGCTTATCAATATGCAACTATCCGTAACGTTTTATATGCAAAAGGTTATGACACTGAAATGTTAATCAACTACGATCCTTCAATGCAATATTTCAATGAATGGTGGAAACAATTATTTGGCGAATCTGAAGGTAAAGACTTCAAAGGTATTTATCCTTCAAGTGCAAACTATACAACAGATTTACATTCTCTTGGCCAATATGTTCAAGAAGGACGTCGTTTCTTATTTGAAACAGTAGTAAAAGTAAATAATCCAAAACATAACATTACTATAGAAGAAGATAATGATAATTTAGATGGATTAAATTACTTAGCAGGTAAAACAATAGACGAAGTTAATACAAAAGCTTTTGAAGGTACACTATTAGCGCATACAGATGGTGGCGTTCCAAACATTGTTGTTGATATTCCTCGTTTAGATGAAGAAACATTTGGTTATATCGTTTACTTCTTCGAATTGGCTTGTACAATGAGTGGTTACCAATTAGGTGTGAATCCATTCAACCAACCAGGCGTTGAAGCATACAAACAAAATATGTTTGCTTTATTAGGTAAACCTGGATTTGAAGATAAAAAAGCAGAATTAGAAAAACGTTTATAATATAGAAACACTTGTTTCATTAAAATAGTGATTTAAGAAAAGACTCATTCCAAAGATAAATTTGGAATGAGTCTTTTCTGTATTGATAACGCTAAAGTGAATAATAATTAGCTATATTTTTTCAAGCACATTACGATTACTAATACTATAAGTCTCTGACATGATGCTTTCTTCATTCTCGAGACTGATTTATATTAAATCTAGTACTTTATAGTTTTAAAAACATGATATTACACTTATAATTATAATCAATAGAAATGATGGAGATGGGTTAGATGACAGAAGAACAAGTACAATATTGGTTTGATTTATTCGGAAACCTAGGATATATTGTAGGTTTTTTATTGCCATTTATTGAAGCTTTTATTCCTATTTTGCCAATCATTGTATTTGTCATTGTTAACGTTAATGCATATGGTTTTATAATCGGAACTTTATTGGCTTGGATGGGTACAGTGGCTGGTAGTTATATCGTGTTCCTATTTTTTAGAAGGCTTACGCATACACGTTATATGAAGAAAATACAACAACGTACCTCTGTTCAGAGATTGATACATTTCATTGATAGAAAAGGCGTTCTTCCAATTTTTATTTTAATGTGTTTTCCATTTACACCAAGTGCGCTAGTCAATATTGTCGCAAGTTTATCGCATATTAAAGCACATGCCTATTTGACCGTTCTTATAGCTTCAAAATTTGTAATGATTGGGCTTGTAGGTTGGTTGGGGAATGATATTACAACTTTATTCACAAGCCCTACAAGATTGATAACTATCATCATCGTCATTTTAATAGTATGGTTTGTAGGACGAAAAATCGAGAAACATTTTATGCATTCTTCAGAGGAGTGACAACGTGCGATTCATATTAAAACATTTGATTTCCATAATATTTGCGATTATTATTGTACTATTGATACAAGCGTTTGTAATTACAGGCGCCGTCATTAAAAATGATTGGATGGCTCCGAACCTTAAACAAGATGATCGAATTATTGTAAATAAGATTAAAACTACATTTAACATATTAGATAATAATGATATTATAATGTATCGTAAAGGCGATGAAATTCAATTCAGTAGAATTATTGGTAAACCTGGTCAATCTATTGCATATAAGAACGGGACGTTATACAGAGATGACAGGGCAGTGGATGAGCCTTATGCGAGTAATAGTATAAATGATTTATCACTTAGAAATATTCAGCAATCTGAAGGAGATATCATTCCACCGAATGCTTATTTTGTACTCAATGATAATCGTGAAAATAAACAAGATTCTAGAACGACTGGATTTATACAAAAAGAAGACATTATTGGAAATGTGAGTTTGAGGTATTTCCCATTTGAAAAATTCACAGTGAACTTTAATTAAATAGACGAGGTGTAAAAATTGAAAAAAGAGATATTGGAATGGATTGTGTCGATTGTCGTTGCAGTGGCATTGGTATTACTAATTGTAAATTTTGTGGCAAAACCATATACAGTTAAAGGTGACTCCATGGATCCTACGCTAAAAGACGGCGAACGTGTCATGGTCAATTTATTTGGTTATAAATTTGGCGATATAAAAAACGGTAATGTCATTGTCTTTCATGCAAATAAAGAAAGCGACTATGTTAAACGTGTTATCGGAACTGCTGGCGATAATATTGAATACAAAAAAGACAAATTGTTTGTTAATGGTAAAGAAGTAGAAGAACCATATTTAGATTCAAACAAAAAAAATAAACAATATGAATATATTACAGGCAGCTTTGAAACAAAAGATTTAAACCAAGTAGATGGGAAAAATAAAATTCCTGAAGACAAGCTACTTGTGCTCGGTGATAATCGTGAAGTAAGTAAAGATAGCCGCTCATTTGGTTTAATAGACGAAGATCAAGTGGTTGGTAAAGTAGCATTTAGTTTCTGGCCACTTAATGAAATGAAATTTGGATTTGATCCTGATACAGATCAAGATAAATAATAACTGAATTTAAGATATAGTTACCTAATATTATAAGAGAAGTGTTAATCTGTTAATTTAATGGATTAGCACTTTTTCTATACAAAAATCTATGAAATTAAATAATTTTTATTAATCAGCGTAGAGGTAATTTAAATCAGAGATCGTTACGGAATTTAAAAAAACATATGAAGGGGTATTTTTTATAAAGAACTGATTCAAATACTTAAAATAGTTGAATCAGTCAGATGAAAGATTCGTAAAGAAGAACCTTTTCTATGTTAAAATGTGAGTCAAAGGAGTGGAAGTTTGCCATGGAATTAAATGCTTATATTGGAAGAGCAGGAACAGGGAAGTCACATGAAATCATTGAAGAAATTAAAAGTAAAATGAAACAAGATCCACTAGGCGATCCCATTGTATTAATTGCTCCTACGCAAAATACTTTTCAACTCGAACAAGCATTTGTAAACGATCCTGAACTAAGTGGTAGTCTTAGAACAGAAGTGCTACACTTTGAACGTTTGAGTTACCGTGTGTTTCAAGAAGTCGGTGGCTTGATGGAACAACAGTTATCAAAAGCAGGTACAGAGATGATGATTTATGATATCATCCAACAACATCAAACAGAGTTGAAGCTCTATCGCTCTCAAGTTAAATACTATGGTTTTAGTGAAAAACTTTATGAACAAATACAAGATTTTAAAAAATATGCAGTTTCTCCAGAACAATTAGAGGAATATATAGCTGCAAATCACTTACAAACACGCACGAAACATAAATTGCAAGACATCGCGCTTATTTATAAGCATTTAGAAGATAGAATAAATGGTGAATATGTGTCAACTGAGGATTCTCTTCAACGTTTTATAACGATGATGGATCAATCTGAGTGGTTGAAGCGAGCCGAAATATATATCGATGGTTTTCATAACTTTTCGACGTTAGAATATCAAATTATTCGTAGCTTAGTAAGTTATGCGAAAAAGGTTACCGTAGTATTAACTACAGACGGGGACAAAGATACGTTTAGTTTATTTAGAAAACCATCTGAATCTTTAACGCATATTGAAGACATCGCGAATGATTTGAATATTAAGGTCAACACTAAACGTTTTAATGAAACAAATCGGTTTAATAATAGTGATTTAAAACATTTAGAGCATAACTTTAACGCATTACAATTTGAGCCAATCTCGGCACAAGGCAATATTGAAATTTTAGAGGCATCTGTAATGCGCGAAGAAATTAATGAAGTAGCTCGTCGTATTTTGAGAGAAAATCGCGAACAAGGTAGACGTTTTCAAGATATCGCAATTTTGTATAGAGATGAGTCTTATGCATATTTAATGGAATCGATATTACCGCAATACGATATTCCATACAATATAGATATTAAAGAATCTATGACGCATCACCCAGTAATGGAAATGATGCGCTCACTTATTGAAGTCATACAAACAAATTGGAATTTTGATCCACTTATGCGTCTGTTTAAGACAAATATACTTTCTAAAAAGTTTAAAGATAGTCATTATCTTATTGATATTTTAGAAAACTTTGTACTGGAACGTGGAATTTATGGCAAACGCTGGATTGATGAAAAATATTTCCATGTTGAACAATTTAGAAAAATGGGATTAAAGCGCCAGCCATTAACTGATGAAGAACGTGAAACGTTTGAACGTGTAATTCAAATGAAAACAGATGTGATTGATAAAGTGATGATGTTTGAATCGAAAATGAATAATGCTACAACTGCAATTGAATTTGCGACAGCCTTTTATGAAGCTATAGAAACATTCGATTTACCTAGTCAATTGATGACAGACCGAGACACATTAGATGTTGAGGGCGAACATAAAAAAGCAGAAGAAATTGACCAGATATGGAATGGTTTTATTCAAACATTGGATGATTTAGTTACTGTTTTTGGCGAACAGACTATGACTCAAACACGTTTTTTAGAATTGTTTGATATTGGCTTAGAGCAATTAGAATTTGTGATGATACCGCAAACGATTGATCAAGTGAGTATAGGGACGATGGATTTAGCTAAAGTTGATAACAAAGCACATGTATACCTTGTCGGTGTAAATGATGGGGTCATGCCACAAACCGTTGCATCATCGAGTTTGATTACAGACGACGAAAAGAAATACTTCCAAGAACAGTCAACGATAGAATTGAGCCCTACAGCAGATATATTACAAATGGATGAAGCGTTTGTGTGCTACATTGCTATGACAAGAAGCCGTATAGCTGTTACATTTTCTTATTCTTTGATGGGAACAAGCGGAGATGAAAAAGAACCGAGCCCATTTTTAAATCAAATTCAACAGTTATATACAAATCTAGATATTCAAAATATTCATCATCAACATCAAGCTAATCCATTATCACTAATGGAACATCCACATCAAACTAAAATTGCATTATTTGAATCGTTAAAAGCATGGTTAGATGATGAGATTGTGGCTGATACATGGTTAGACACATATCAAGTGATGAGAGACGATGACAATTTAAATGATGGTTTGAGTTACTTATTATCGGCATTAACGTATGATAATGAAACGGTCCAATTAAGTGAATCATTGTCTTCAGATTTATATGGAAAGACGATTAATGCAAGTGTATCCAGATTTGAAGGATATCAAGCTTGTCCATTTAAACATTTTGCCTCACATGGTTTACGACTTAACGAACGTACAAAATACAAACTTGAAAATTTTGATTTAGGTGATATTTTTCACCAAGTGTTGAAATTCATTTCAGAAAAAGTGAATGGTGACTTTAAAAACTTAAATACGAAACAAATTCATAAATTAACATTAGAAGCTTTATCTGAAATATTACCTGAAGTTCAATTTAACTTGTTGAATTCAACGGCTTACTATCGTTATTTATCACAACGAATCGGCGCTATTGTTGAGACCACTTTGACTGCGCTCAAATATCAAGGTAGTCACACAAAATTCACGCCACAACGTTTCGAAGCAGGATTTAGAAGAAAACCGCGTGATAATAGTGAATTGTTAGCTGAGCCATTGAAGACAACACAAGGCGTTCCAATCAATATTCGTGGACAAATTGATCGTATAGATACATATCAGCAAGGTGATCAAAGTTTTGTGAATATTATTGATTATAAGTCTTCAAAATATAGTGGGACACTAGATTTGACTAAAGTCTATTATGGTATGCAAATGCAAATGATGACGTATATGGATATTGTGTTACAAAATAAATCACGTCTTGGTTTAACAGAGATGACTAAACCAGGAGGACTTTTATATTTTCATGTTCATGAACCGCGTATTAAATTAGCGTGGAACCAATTAAATGAAGATAAAAGAGATACGGAGTTTATTAATTCGTTTAAATTAAGTGGGTTATTAAATAGTGATGAATCAGTATTAGATGCTTTTGATACAAGATTAGAGCCAAGTTATAATTCTGATATTGTACCACTTGGATTGAAAAAAGATGGCGGAATTAAAAGTAACAGTAAAGTTGCAGATGAAGAAACAATTTATAAATTAATAAAGCATAATAAAAAGAATTTTATTGAAACTGCCTCCAGTATTATGGATGGTCATACAGAAGTTGCACCAATGAAATATAATCAAACATTACCTTGTGAATTTTGTAATTATAAATCTGTATGTCATGTAGATGGTGCTATTGATAGCAAACGTTATCGTACTGTAGACGAGTCGATTAATCCGTTAGAAGCAGTGCAAAATGTGGAGTTAGAAAGTGAGGAAGATGAATTATGAGTCAAATTCCAGCAAAGCCAGCTGATACAAGATGGACTGATAACCAATGGAAAAGTATTTATGCCAAAGGACAAGATGTACTTGTAGCTGCGGCTGCAGGATCAGGCAAAACAGCTGTTTTAGTTGAGCGCATTATTCAGCGGATTATCAAAGATGAAATAGATGTTGACCGCTTACTTGTAGTGACTTTTACAAACGCAAGTGCACGTGAAATGAAACATCGTGTAGATCAACGTATTCAAGAAGCATCTATGGCATCACCTGATAATGCACATTTGAAAAATCAGCGGATCAAAATTCACCAAGCACAAATTTCTACACTCCATAGTTTTTGTTTGAAATTAATACAACACCATTACGATGTTTTAGATATTGATCCAAACTTTAGAACAAGTAGTGAAGCGGAAAATATTTTATTGCTTGAACAAACGATTGATGAAGTATTGGAAAGTCATTATGATGTGTTAGACCCAAGTTTCGTAGATTTGACTGAACAATTATCGTCTGATCGAAATGATGATCAATTACGGAATACGATTAAACAAATGTTTTATTTTAGTGTGGCGAATCCCAATCCTTTAACTTGGCTGCAAAATTTAGCAGACCCTTATTACAATGCTGAGCAACAAGATGATTTACTACAATTATTGAATGAAGTAGCAATGATTTTTATGAATTCAGCATTAGAAGCGTTGAATAAAAGTTATGACTTATTCATGATGCTAGAAGAAGTAGATAAACAAGTAGCTGTATTAGATAAGGAACGACACTTTTTAAATCAAGCGATGGAAGGCGGTCAATTGAATACGCAAGTCATTGCTGAACACCAATTTGAAGCGCGTTTCCCAGCTAAAAATAAGAAGATTAAAGAAGCGAATGAGATGATGCTTGATGCGTATGATGATGGTAAAAAACACTATGATCAATATAAAGCATTGGTCTCAAAAGTTCAGGAAGATTATTTTTCACGTGAAGCAGAAGAATTGAAGCTTGATATGCAGCGCTTAGCACCGAGAGTATCATATCTAACGCAAGTGACAGCAGATGTAATAAAGCAATTTAATTCGAAAAAAAGAAGTAGAAATCTCTTGGATTTTTCTGATTATGAACATTTTGCGTTACGCGTATTAATGAATGATGACGGTACGCCTTCAGAAATTGCGGACATGTACCGTCAACAATTTGAAGAAATTCTTGTTGATGAATATCAAGATACGAATAGAGTTCAAGAGAAAATATTATCATGTATTAAACGAGGTAACGAGTCAGACGGCAACTTATTCATGGTAGGTGACGTGAAACAGTCTATCTATAAATTTAGACAGGCAGATCCAAGTTTATTTATAGGAAAATATAATCGTTTTTCATTAGATGGCTTAGAAAATGGTATGAGAATTGATTTGTCACAAAACTTTCGTTCAAGAGAAGAAGTACTAACAACAACGAATTATTTATTCAAACATATGATGGATGAAGCAGTAGGAGAAATTGTATATGACGATGCTGCACAATTGTATTATGGTGCTCCTTATGATGATAAGCCTCATGATGTTCAGATGAATATGTTGATAGAAGATGCTGAGTCAGATTTAAAAGGCGCAGAGCAAGAAGCTGAATATATCGTACAACAAGTTGAAGAAATAATGGATAAACATGAAATATATGATATGAAATTAGATGAATATCGTAAACCAAGCTATAAAGATATTGTCATACTTGAACGTTCATATGGTCAAGCACGTAAGATTCAACAGGCGTTTAAAGATCACAATATACCGTTCCATGTGAATAGTAAAGAAGGGTATTTTGAACAAGTAGAAATACGATTGATATTATCCTTTTTAAGAACAGTTGATAATCCGTTACAAGATATCTATTTAGTAGGGTTAATGCGTTCTGTGATTTATCAATTTACTGAAGATGAATTATCTAATATTCGCGTATTTAGTCCTAACGATGATTATTTTTATCAATCAATTAAAAATTATATGCTGAATGATGTTGCAAATAAAAAATTAGTGAAAAAATTAGATGCATTTCTAAAAGATATAGAGATGTATCAACATTATAGCCAAAGCCATCCGGTTTATCAGCTAATAGATAAGTTTTATAATGAGCATTATGTGATTCAATATTTCAGTGGTATTGTTGGAGGCAAAGGGCGTCGCGCCAATTTATATGGATTATTTAATAAAGCAGTAGAATTTGAGAATTCTAGTTTCCGTGGTTTATATCAATTTATCCGCTTTATAGATGAATTAATAGAACGTGGCAAAGATTTTGGAGAAGAAAACGTTATCGGTCCAAATGATGATGTGGTTAGAATGATGACGATTCATAGTAGTAAAGGGTTAGAATTTCCTTTTGTAATATATTCGGGGTTATCTCGTAAATTCAGAAGAGATGATTTACATAAACCAGTGATCTTAAATCAAACTTACGGTTTAGGAATGACTTATTACGATGTGGAAAGTAACTTATCGTATCCTTCGCTATCTTCCGTTACGTATAAAGCCATTGCAGAAAAAGAAATGGTCTCTGAAGAGATGAGACTCATATACGTTGCGCTCACACGTGCAAAAGAACAATTATTTTTAATAGGACGTGTTAAAGATGAGAAGGAATTAGCTCAGTTTGAACAAGTTTCTGTGTCGGATACTCATTTGCCTGTAAGTTATCGACTAACTGCGCAAAGACCGATTGATATGATTTATCCAATATTGTCTAAATATCAGTCATCTGCTTTACCGAATGAATTGCGTTTTGAACGCTCGATTGGTGACATCGATGCAACGATGAAACCCTATGTTCAATTAAATATAGATTTTTATCAAGATATTGCATCAGAAGCGGTAGTTGAAGAAAGTGAACGACGCACGATAGAAGATATTGAGACGCTGAATACGAATGATGAAGCAATTAAATCACAAATTCATCAACAGCTGAGCTATACGTATCCTTATCAAGACGTTGTCGATAAACCTTCAAAGCAGTCTGTATCTGAATTAAAACGTCAACTAGACACGGAACAAGCAGATACAAATTATGATAGAGTAAGACAATATCGTATAGGAACATCGTCTTATGAAAGACCTGGCTTTTTAAGTCATAGCTCTAAAAGGAAAGCAAATGAAGTTGGTACATTGATGCATACAGTGATGCAACACCTACCATTTAAACGCGATGGTCTATCACAACGTGAATTACATGCACATATTGATCAAATGATTGAAAAACACATCATACCGGAAGATGCGAAAGACGATATTCGCTATGAGGATATCTACACATTTATTAGTAGTGAACTATACACAACCATCGCCTCTAGTGATGCAATATATCGTGAATTACCATTCGTCGTGAATCAATCCAATGTGGATCATTTAAAAACCGATGACGAAGATGCTTCAATCATTCAAGGTATGATTGATCTTATATTTTTAAAAGATGACCAATATTATTTTGTAGATTATAAGACAGACGCATTTAATAGACGCCGGAACATGTCAGATGAAGAAATTGGTGCTCAATTGAGAGCGCGTTATAAGATACAGATGGAATATTACCGCACCACATTAGAAACAATATTAAAAACCGAAGTTAAAGGATATTTATATTTCTTTAAATTTGGACAACTTTCAATTGATACTTAAATTTCCAAAAAGAGGTGCTATATTGTGTCACCGCAACGCAGATTATTTGAATTAGATGCATTACGTGGTTTTAGTTTGTTTGGCATCATATTAATGAATATTTTAGTTTTTAGTTTTCCTTATGAGGAAACTTATCTACCTGGAGTATTAAATGGTGCCAATGAAGGGCTATTCCGCATTGTTACACTTTTTGTTATCAGTTCATTTTATCCAATATTTACAATGTTATTTGGATATGGATTAAGCATAATGTATGAAAATAGTAAACGTAGAGGGATGTCATATTATCCTTTTATATATCGAAGATTAGTAGTTTTACTTATTTTTGGTGTACTACATGGCTATTTTTTATTTAATGGAGATATTTTATTTGGATATGGTTTTACCGGAATGATTGCAGTTTTATTTATCAAATTGAAACCTAAGACTTTAATTAAATCAGCTGCTGGCTTATTTATAATGAAAATTGTCATATTGGTTATTCCAATTTCTTTAGCATATTGGAATAAAGGTCGCCATGAAGCAAGTAATTATTCAGGTAAGTCACTTGCGCAATTGGTTGATATCAAACAAAATGGTCATTACTTTGAATTCTTACAAGTAAATGGATTGGAAAGTAAGTATAGTGTTATAGATATTGTTACAAGAGCTGCATATCTTGATCTTTTACCTTACATACTTATAGGTATTGCCGCACAAAAATTAAGTTTGATAACTAAGATTCAAAACAACCCACGTAGTGCCATGACATGGGGGAGCACTTTATTTATTATCGGTTATTTTATTAAACTTCCATTTGCCTTAGATTATGCAAACAATACGTTTTCAGTCATAAGTTCAATGGTAGGTGGGCCGATTCTTGCGATGGGATACATCTTGATCTTTGTTCGTTTATGTCAATATGCCAAAGCTGCGAAGGTACTAGACATTTTTAAATATCCTGGAAAACTTAGTTTATCAGTTTATATATCCCAAAGTATCATTTTCACATTCATTTATTATGATATAGGCTTAAGTTTATACAACAAGTTACCGCTCTATCAATCTTATATTATCGTAGTAGTTGTATATAGTTTGCAACTTTTAGCTTGTTATTATTATTTGAAATTCTTTAAGTATGGACCCATCGAGTGGTTATGGCGGAAAATTACTTACTTAAAATAAGACGCATTAGACATAAAACAATAGAATTTTGAAAATTCTAGTTATTTATTTGTTATTTAGTAGTAAATATAGTTATAATATGTAATAAGATATAGATGAGGAGCTGATATTGAATGAAATTCCTATCATTCAGACATGAAGGACAGACATCATATGGTGTGAAAGTAAAACGTGAAGAAGCTGCGTGGGACTTACAAAAAGTTTTTGCAGATTTTTCGGAGGGTGCGTTCCATCCTAAAACGTTATTAGACGGCCTTCAACAAAACCAAGTCGTAGATTTTCAAGAAGAAGTTCGTAAAGCAGTTGTTGCTGCAGAAGATAGTGGTAAAGGCGAAGATTATAAAGTACAATTTGCTGACATTGAATTTTTACCACCAGTAACACCAACTAATAATGTCATTGCCTTTGGACGTAATTATCAAGATCATGCTAACGAATTAAATCACGAAGTTCAACGCTTGTACGTATTTACTAAAGCCGCTTCTTCATTAACTGGAGATAATAGTACAATTCCTAATCATAAAGATATTACAGATCAATTAGATTATGAAGGTGAATTAGGTATTGTTATTGGAAAATCTGGTGAAAAAATACCAAAAGGCTTAGCATTAGATTACATTTATGGTTATACAATTATTAATGATGTTACAGACCGTAAAGCTCAAGATGCACAAGATCAAGCATTCTTATCTAAAAGTTTAACTGGAGGATGCCCCGTTGGACCTTACATCGTAACTAAAGATGAATTACCTACACCTGAAGACGTGAATATTGTTACAAAAGTAAACAATGATATTCGTCAAGATGGTAATACGAGTGCAATGATTCTTAAAATAGATGAATTAATTGAAGAAATTTCTAAATATGTTGCTTTACATCCAGGTGATATTATTGCAACTGGCACACCTGCTGGCGTAGGTGCAGGAATGAAACCTCCGCAATTTTTACAACCAGGTGATGAAGTTAAAGTTACAATTGATAATATTGGTACACTGACTAATTTTATCGCAGAAAAATAAACGATAGATATATTAACCGGGCTGACATATGTGATGCCCGGTTTTAATATGCGAAAAATAGAATTAACATTGCAATAACCGGCATATTCAAATAAAATAAGTAGTGCAGAATTTCTTTTTTGAAAAATATACTTATTTTGAGTATGATTAAGAAAGGCACTTTTTATTTTACTAATTAAAAGGTGCAACATACTTCTGTTTTACATATTATTGAAGTAAAAATTGTGTGGGGGTTATATATTATGTTACACATGCATATTGCAAGTTGGGTGTTATTAGTAATCTTGTTCTTTGCTGCTTATTTTAATTTTTCAGTAAAACAAGGCGCATCACCTTACTTTAAACCAATTCATATGCTCTTAAGAGTGTTTATGGTATTAGTTTTAATTTCAGGTTTTTGGACATGGATTCAAGCATTCTCATCTGGTAACGCTGGCGGGCATATGTTACTTACGTTGAAAATGATTGGTGGCGTAGCAGTAGTTGCACTTATGGAAGTGTCACTTGCAAAACGTAAAAAAGGTCAATCAAGTCATAGTTTATTGTGGACAACGATTATTGTTATTTTAATTACTATGCTTTTAGGTGTTATCTTGCCATGGGGACCAATTACGCAACTATTTGGTTTATAAAAAATTTAAAACATAAATCAAGTTTAATTAAAAAGGGATCTTCCAATTTTGGAAGGTCCCTTTTAGTTTGAATCACTAGTGCTATTTATTGCGTGCTTTGTAACCAATCATATTAATGATATCTTTAGGTCTACTATAGGGTGGGGCATAAGCAACTTCAAATTCTGTTAATTCGTCTATAGTTAATTTATGCATCATTGCCATAGACAGCACATCTATACGTTTGTCTGCACCTTTCTTTCCAACAGCAGCGGCACGTAAAATACGTCGGTTCGTTTTGTCAAAATGAATGCGTAAATGTAACTTTGTATTACCTGGATAATAACCTGCATGTTCTCCTTGTTTGGCGTCAACAGTTTCATAGTCGAAGTTCGAAAGTTCCTGTGGAGATACACCGACACTTGCAAAAGTATAATCGAAAAATTTTACAATATTTGAACCTAAGTAACCTTTAAATTGTATAGATGGGTCACCGGCTAATTGTTCTGCAATGATGCTTGCACCACGATGTGCACCCCAAGCTAACGGGATATGTGCATTTAAATCTACATGGCGATAATGTGAAGTGATAATATCACCTAAAGCATAGATATTAGGAATGTTAGTTTGAAATTGATCATTCACTGGCACATAGCTCTTGTCATCTAGAATGACATTGGATGACTCAATAAATGCTGAATTTGGTTTGACTCCGATACCTTCTATTATAAGGTCATAATCTTCGACTTTACCCGACTTAAAGTGAACTTCATTACCAATAACTTTGGATACTTGTTCATTTAAACGATAGTCTATATGTCTTTTTTCAATTTCATCGATAATTGGCTGATTCATGTCTTCGTCCATTAATTTGTTGAGATGTGTTGAGCGATGAACTAACGTAGGTGCGATACCTCTTTCATATAAATTATCTATAATTTCTAAACCAATATAGCCAGCGCCGATAACGAGCGCTTTTTTAACTTGGTTAGCTTCAATAAAGTCTTCAATTGCATCTGTATCTTCCATATTTCTTAAAGTGAATGTCATATCGCTATTTAAGTTTAACGTATTAGCACTACAGCCAGGGCTTAGAATTAATGTGTCATATCGTTCTTCAAAGGTTTTATCTTGGGTGTAATCGTAAACAGTTATGGTTTGTGAAGTATCATTGATTGAGGTTACTTCATGATAAGGTTTCACTACAATCTGTTTAGCGTCGTAAAATGATTCTGGTGTTGCTTCTAGTATTTGATCTCTTGATGCTACGACGTTTCCTAAATAATAAGGCAAGGCGCAGTTTGCAAAACTCATATCACGATCTTTCTCGAAGACAATGATTTCACTTTCTTGATCTAATCTTCTTATTTGGCTGGCGACAGTCGCACCACCAGCAACAGCACCAACGACTATGATCTTATTCATAATAAATTGCCTCCTAGTGAGTAATTCTCATACTAAATATAAGATTTTACAGTTACTTCATATGGAATGTTTAATTGGAAGTAATCATTTAAATAACGACCAATACCATCATTATTATTTGAATGCGTGACTTCATTCGCAATATGTTTTAACTCATCCAAGCCATTTTCCATTGCGATACCGTGTTTTGCGTATTTAATCATTTCTAAATCATTATCTTCATCACCGAATGCGATAATATGATTTCTATCAATATCTAAATGTGTTTTAACATAATCAATACCGCGTGCTTTGCTGATACCTTGTTTTACGATTTCTATAACTGGGAAAGGTGAACCCCATCTACGGTGTTCAATATTTTCTGCATAGAATCGTGTAAGCATTTGTTTAACTCTAGGAATCATAAATTCTTCTGCTTCTACTAAAATTGAAGTCGGTGATTCATTTAAACATGTAAGTAAATCGCCTGTTTCAATTTTTGGCGTACCCATGGAAAAACCATCGAATAATTTTTGATCATAGCTATTAAGAAATACATAATCTTTCACTTCTGCAATAATATTAGTAACGCCAAAATCATTTAAAGATTGAATAATATTTCGAGCTAAATCAAAATCTAGTCTTTCATGCATTGTTTCAAATTGATCATCTTTTGGATGATGTACAAATGCGCCGTTAAAGTTAACGACAGGTGTATTCATATTAAGTTCATGATAATAAATTTGGCTTGCTCTGTAAGGTCGACCAGTAGCAATCATTAATTTGTGACCTTGATTTTGTAAAGTTGTTAGTACTTCTTTGGTATATGGTGTGATCACTTTTTCATCGTTCAAAAGTGTTCCGTCTAAATCTAGACAAATTAAATAAGGTTTCATGTAAATCTCCTTAATCTTTGATAATTGATGTATAAATATCATAGCATTTTATTGGCGTTTTGTAAGATATTTGATATATTGTTAATAAGATTAAATACGAAGAGGTGAAATTTATGGAGGAAGATTTAAAAGATAGCATATTAGGTGCTTTAGAAATGGTAATTGACCCTGAGTTAGGTATTGATATTGTGAACTTAGGCTTAATATATAATGTGAATGTTGATGATGAAGGCTTATGCACAGTAGATATGACACTGACTTCTATGGGTTGTCCAATGGGACCGCAGATTATGAATCAAGTAAAAGAAGTATTAGCTGAAGTTCCGGAAGTTAAGGATACAGAGATTAATATCGTTTGGAGTCCACCATGGGGCAAAGATAAGATGTCTCGTTACGCTAAGATTGCTTTAGGCGTAAGCTAAGCTTTAATATGTAGAATGAAAACTAGTCTAGTAAGTACATTTTCAAATGTACTTTTACTTAGACTAGTTTTTTTGTCTTCTAAAATACAAGCAATTTAAAATGTTTAATTTTATATTGCTCAATTCATTAAAAGTATTGCAGTTATATTACAAAAGCATTACAATGACTTTTGTAATACGTTACTATACATACAGTCATTTATACATTTTAATGAAGAAAGTTTGAGATAAAATGAAAAATAATTTGAATCAGCGTAATGGTATACAACGGCATACGCGTTATATGCCAGGACTAGATGGATTGAGAGCAATATCAGTAATTGGAATTATCATATATCATTTAAATAAACAATGGTTATCTGGTGGTTTCATTGGTGTCGATACTTTTTTTGTTATATCAGGTTATCTAATAACGAGTTTATTGTTAAAAGAATATGAAGAAACAGGTATTATAAATTTGAAACAATTTTGGTTGCGTCGAGTTAAAAGACTTATACCTGCAGTTTTCGTATTAGTACTTGTAGTTACATTGGCTACACTTATCTTTAAACCTGAACATATTGTTAGCATAAAACATGATGCATTTGCGGCATTTCTTTATGTATCTAATTGGTGGTATATAGCAACAGATGTTAATTATTTTGAACAGTTTGCATTCATGCCACTTAAACATTTATGGTCGCTTGCGATTGAAGAACAATTCTACATATTTTTTCCGGTAATTTTGATAATGTTGCTTTTAACAATGAAAAAACGTCGTAATGTCATCTTGATTTTTTTAGCGACATCAATCATTTCTTTATTGACGATGGTCATTATTTCAGGGCCACATTCATCACATTCTCGTGTGTATTTTGGGACTGATACGAGACTACAGACAATGTTGTTAGGGGTAATCCTTGCATTTATTTGGCCTCCATTCAAACTAAAAAAAGACCCTAATATCATTTTGCGCAATATAATTGATAGTATAGGCATGTTCGCTTTACTAGGACTATTGTTAGTGTTTTTCAAAGTAAGTGATGATAGTAGTTGGATATATAATGGAGGATTCTATTTAATATCCACATTAACTTTATTTGTGATAATTAGCGTAGTACATCCATCTGGTTATTTCGCTAAAATTATTGGTAACCGTTTGTTTGTCTATATTGGCAAACGCTCGTATAGTTTATATTTATGGCATTTTCCAATTATTAGTTTTTTACATGCTTATTATGTAGACGGTCAAATACCTGTTTACGTTTATATTATAGACTTAACTTTCACAGCTATTTTCGCAGAATTATCTTATCGTTATATTGAGACACCGTTTAGGAAAAATGGTTTTAAAATATTTACGTTTAAAAAGCTTAATAAAGTTCGATTTATTAGAACTGTAATATTAACTCTTATTGTGATTCCAACGCTCTTCGTTTTTGTAGGCGCTTTTGATCATTTAGGTAAAGATACAGATTCAAATAAAAAGACGACTTTTAATACAGAAAAAATTGATAAAACTTTAGTGCATCCAATACCAGTAGATGATGTTAATTTCTTAGGTAATGCAAATTTTAAAAAGGATAAGGATAATAAAGTGTACACGGATTTAAAACCGTTGTTTATTGGTGATTCAGTTATGGTTGATATTGGTCAACATCTAAATTCGCGTGTGCCTAATGCTAAAATTGACGGTGAAGTTGGACGAAATTTATATGATGCTATACCGTTAGTGGAACGGCAATATAATAAAAAGTATGACCAAGTCATATTAGAATTAGGTACAAACGGTGATTTTTCTAAAGAACAATTAAATGAATTAATTGGTAAATTTGGTAGTGCTAAGTTTATTTAATAAACACACGAGTACCAAGAAATTATGAAAGTCACGTTAATGCGCTGATGAATGATGCAGCTAAAGAACATGATAATGTCATGCTCATCGATTGGTACAAACGTTCTGCAGGTCACTCTGAATACTTTGCACCAGATGGTATTCATTTAGAAAAGTCAGGTGTTGAAGCTATGACTGATGAAATATTAAAACATATAATTCCGAAAAAATGATGAATAAACAAGAAGTAATATGAGGAAGTGTATAATTAAAATAATAAAACGCCCTCAATTTTTGAGGACGTTCAGAATGTCGACAAAGTCTTACGCTTTGTCGATAATTTTTATGCATGCTTTCCAAGACTATAGCTTCAAACTGTAGTCTTTGTCTAGTGTTGTATTAACTAGTCAAACGTGGTCACAAAATACCGCTATGATGTAGTGGACATTTTAATTTCAATATTTTTTATCTGCTTCATGAATAGGGTAATCATTCGCGCTCATATCACGTCTTGTCATGAATCCATTAGCATTAAATTCCCAATGTTCATTACCATGCGTACGCATCCACTGATTTGTACTTGCATCTCGCCATTCGTATTCAAATCTAACAGATATACGGTTGTCAGTATAGCACCACAATTCTTTCATTAATTTATAATTTAGTTCTTTATCCCATTTTCTATAAAGAAATGCTTTAATTTGCTCACGACCTTCGAAAAATTCACTACGGTTTCGCCAAACTGAATCTTCTGTATATGCTAAGCATACTTTTTCTGGATCTCTAGTATTCCATGTAGTTTCTGCCATTTTCACTTTTTGTAAGGCGCTCTGTGCATTGAAAGGTGGGACAGGCACTTTGATTTCTTCAGTCATTTTTGGACACTTCCTTTATTGTAAAGTTACAAGAAGTCTAGCAGAATATACTTTTTAATCAAGTTTTTACCACGCTATTTAAAAGCGGGAAAAACAGTGTTTAAGCGTAGTGAAAAATGGGCAAAAGACTGATAGACATTGACTTATAAATAGGTGAAATAAATTTTAAAATGTAGACTAATTTGTTGATTATTTAAATGGAAAAGACTATAATTAAATTAAGGTCAAAGAAAGTCAAAGTCAAACTTGATTTATTTTGATCAAACTTTTAATGGTGAGGTGAATCATTTTGGATATTAATCAAATGACCTATGCAGTTCAAGGTGCTTTACAAAAAGCAGTTGAATTGGCAAAAGAAAATGAGAACCAAAATATAGAAATTGAAGCTGTGCTTAAAGCAGCACTTGAAGAAAATGAAAGCCTATTTAAAAGTGTTCTAGAAAGAGCAAATATTAATACAGAACAACTTGTTAATGCATATAATGAAAAATTAAAAAAATATCCATCGGTTCAAGGAGAAAACATTCAATATGGGCAATACATCAGCCCTAAAGCAAACGAACTTTTAAATAAAGCAGAATTTTATATGAATTCCTATGAAGATGAATATATATCTATGGAACATCTTATAGTTTCTGCCATGGAAATTGATGAAACAACAAAACAGTTTGTCGGTAACAAAAAAGAAGTCATCGAAGAAATTATTAAAAAAATAAGAGGAGGTAATCACGTGACGTCACAAAATCCAGAATCAAATTATGAAGCATTAGAAAAATATGGTCGCGATCTAGTTGAAGAAGTACGTAAAGGGAATATGGATCCAGTCATAGGTCGTGACGAAGAAATTAGAAATACAGTCAGAATTTTAAGTAGAAAAACAAAAAATAATCCAGTATTGATAGGTGAACCTGGCGTTGGTAAAACAGCAATTGTTGAAGGACTAGCTCAACGTATTGTGCGTAAAGACGTACCTGAATCTTTACTAGATAAAACAATTTTCGAATTAGATTTAAGTGCACTTGTAGCAGGTGCTAAATATCGTGGTGAATTTGAAGAACGTTTGAAAGCAGTATTAAAAGAAGTGAAAGATTCAGATGGCAGAATTTTATTATTTATTGATGAAATTCATATGCTTGTTGGTGCAGGTAAAACAGAAGGTGCTATGGATGCTGGGAATATGTTGAAACCTATGCTTGCACGTGGCGAATTACATTGTATTGGTGCAACAACATTGAATGAATATAGAGAATATATTGAAAAAGATTCGGCTTTAGAACGTCGTTTCCAAAAAGTAAATGTATCTGAACCTGATGTAGAAGACACAATTTCAATTTTACGTGGACTAAAAGAACGTTACGAAGTGTATCATGGTGTCCGTATACAAGATAAAGCAATCGTAGCTGCTGCAGAATTATCAGATCGCTATATTACAGATCGTTTTTTACCTGATAAAGCGATTGATTTAGTGGATCAAGCGTGTGCAACGATCCGCACTGAGATGGGTTCCAATCCTACTGAACTAGATCAAGTCAATAGACGTGTAATGCAATTAGAAATTGAGGAAAGCGCCTTAAAAAATGAATCTGATAATTTAAGTAAACAGCGTTTACAAGAATTGCAACAAGAATTATCTAATGAAAAAGAAAAACAAAATGCAATACAATCTCGTGTTGAAGAAGAAAAAGGTAAAATAGCAAAACTACAAGAAAAACGTACAGAATTAGATGAAAGTAGAAAAGCATTAGAAGATGCTGAAAATAATTATGATTTAGAAAAAGCAGCGGAATTACAACATGGTAAAATTCCAGAATTAGAAAAAGAATTACGTGAACTTGAAGATGCGTTCCAAAACGAACAAAATGGTGATAATGATCGCATCATTCGCGAAATTGTTACAGATGAAGAAATTGGCGATATTGTTAGTTCTTGGACAGGTATACCAGTATCTAAACTTGTTGAAACTGAAAGAGAAAAATTATTAAATCTATCTGATATTTTACATGAGCGTGTAGTAGGACAAGATAAAGCGGTAGATTTAGTTGCAGACGCTGTTGTAAGAGCACGTGCGGGTATTAAAGATCCCAATAGACCCATTGGTAGTTTCTTATTCTTAGGTCCAACAGGTGTAGGTAAAACAGAACTTGCTAAATCATTAGCATCAACGTTATTTGATTCTGAAAAACATATGATTCGTATCGATATGAGTGAATATATGGAAAAACACTCAGTTTCACGCTTAATCGGTGCACCTCCAGGTTATGTAGGCCATGATGAAGGTGGACAATTAACAGAGGCAGTTCGCCGTAATCCATATTCAGTGATATTGTTAGATGAAATTGAAAAGGCACATTCAGATGTATTTAATGTGCTTTTACAAATATTAGAAGAAGGTCGTTTAACGGATTCTAAAGGTCGAGAAGTTGATTTTAAAAATACAATTATTATTATGACAAGTAATATAGGTTCTCAAGTACTATTAGAAAATGTTAAAGATGCAGGTGTCATTACTGATGCAACTGAAAAAGCTGTAATGAATAGCTTGAATCAATATTTCAAACCTGAAATTATCAACCGTATGGATGATATTGTACTCTTTAAACCATTAACAATTGGCGATATGAGTTTAATTGTAGATAAAATATTAACGCAATTAAACATCAGACTTATGTCACAAAGACTCTCAATTGATGTGTCTGATAAAGCAAAAGCATGGCTAGGTGAAGAAGCTTATGAACCACAATTTGGTGCTAGACCATTGAAACGTTTTGTGCAAAGACAAATTGAAACACCACTGGCACGCAAAATGATTAAAGAAAACTTAACAGAAGGTACAAAAGTAAACATAGACTTAGTGGATGATGGTTTGATATTTGAAGAAATCAAACCAAACAATGAATAAGAGTTTGATAAGTAAACACTTAATTTTAAAAATTAGTACAAAAAATGCCAACAAAGTCTCTGACTTTGTTGGCATTTTTTTCGCGTCTAATTATAGACGTGTTCTAATGTTGTTCCTTTGTATCATCATTATTGCCTTTAATAACCATTTCAAATAATACAATAATAATAGTGAAAAATATCGCGCCTACAATAGGTGTGATGAGATTAAGCTCGCCACCGCCTGCTAAACTATTAAGCACAAAATTAATCATTTGCAATAAGACAATAGACCAAAATAAAGTTGCGAGGTATTTCATTATGTAATGCCTCCAATATAATATATATAGGTTCATTATAAATAAGAAAGCGCTATTTGTATAGTAGCAAAGTTAGATTCATAGTTTTACATTGTTATAACAGTAGCTTTAAATTATAATTAATCTGTAAAACATCTTATATGATAGGTGTTGTTCTTGTATTTGAAATGTGTATTATGTTAAATTAATACCTGGTATTAAAATTAAAAATAAGAAGGTGTACAACCATGGACGTGGGTATTAAAGGTTTTGGTGCATACACACCTAAAAATGTTGTAGACAATACCTATTTTGAATCATTTTTAGAAACTTCAGATAAATGGATTTCACAAATGACTGGCATTAAAGAAAGAAGATGGGCGGATGAAGATGAAGAAACTTCAGATTTAGCTTATCATGCAAGTTTAAAAGCGATAGAAGATGCGAATATCGAAGCATCAGAAATTGATATGATTATCGTTGCAACATCAACTGGAGATTTTCCATTTCCTACAGTTGCTAACATATTACAAGAAAAATTAGGCATTGGTAAAGTTGCATCAATGGACCAACTTGCAGCATGTAGTGGTTTTATGTATGCCATGATAAATGCCAAGCAATTTGTTCAATCAGGCGACTACAAAAACATACTTGTTGTTGGTGCAGATAAATTATCTAAAATCACTGATTTTACAGACCGCTCAACTGCAATTTTATTTGGTGATGGTGCTGGCGCAGTTGTCATTGGAGAAGTATCTGAAGGCCGTGGTATTTTAAGCTACGAATTAGGTTCAGATGGTTCAGGTGGTAAATATCTATATTTAAATCCTGAAAATGGAAAAATATCTATGAATGGACGTGAAGTATTTAAGTTTGCCGTAAGAATCATGGGCGAAGCGTCTAACAATGCAGTAGCTAAAGCAAATTTAACACCTGAAGATGTAGACTTGTTTGTACCACATCAAGCAAATATAAGAATTATGGAATCAGCGCGAGAACGCTTAGGCATTCCAAAAGAAAAAATGAGTGTTTCAGTAGATAAATATGGTAATACGTCAGCGGCTTCTATTCCGTTAAGTATTTCTCAAGAATTAGAAAATGGCAAGATTAAAGATGATGATGTCCTAGTACTAGTAGGATTTGGCGGCGGTCTTACATGGGGCGCTGTAACATTAAGATGGGGAAAATAGGAGGATAAAATATGACCAAAGAACAACGTGTTGTAATTACAGGAATTGGAGCATTATCACCTCTTGGTAACGATGCAAAAACATCATGGAATAATGCTCTAAACGGTGTAAGCGGTATTGATACCATTACACGTGTAGATACAACAGATTATAATGTTCATTTAGCGAGTGAGCTAAAAGATTTTAATATTGAAGACCACATGCCTAAAAAAGAAGCGCGACGTATGGATCGTTTTACACAATACGCAGTGGTTGCAGCTAGAGAAGCAGTACAAGATGCTAAATTAGTCATTAACGAAAATACTGCTAATAGAATAGGTGTATGGATTGGGTCTGGTATTGGCGGTATGGAAACATTTGAAATTTCACATAGCCAATTATTAAACCGTGGTCCTAGACGCGTGAGTCCTTTCTTTGTACCAATGCTTATTCCAGATATGGCAGCAGGGCAAGTATCAATTGATTTAGGTGCTAAAGGCCCTAATGGTGCGACAGTGACTGCATGTGCGACAGGTACGAATTCAATTGGTGAAGCATTCAAAGTTATACAACGTGGAGATGCAGACGCAATGATTTCAGGCGGAGCTGAGGCACCTATAACGCATATGGCATTAGCAGGTTTTAGTGCAAGTCGCGCTTTATCTACAAATGACGATAAAGAAACAGCTTGTAGACCATTCCAAGAAGGTCGTGATGGTTTTATTATGGGCGAAGGCGCTGGTATCGTAGTTCTTGAATCTCTTGATTCCGCTCTAGCGCGTGGGGCAGAAATCTATGCTGAAGTTGTAGGTTATGGTTCTAGTGGCGACGCACATCATATTACTGCACCTTCACCAGAAGGCGAAGGCGGTTCGCGTGCAATGCAGGCTGCTTTAGATGATGCTGGTATAGAGGCTAAGGAAGTACAATATCTTAATGCACACGGTACAAGTACACCAGTTGGAGATTTAACAGAAATCCAAGCAATTAAAAATACGTTTGGAGAAGCTGCTGCATCATTAAAGATAAGTTCGACGAAATCGATGACAGGTCATTTACTAGGTGCTACAGGTGGATTAGAAGCAATATTCTCTGCACTTTCTATTAGAGATAGTCGTATTGCGCCAACAATTCATGCAGACTCTCCAGATCCAGAATGTGATCTTGATATTGTACCAAATAAAGCGGAAGACTTAGAAATTAATTATGCGATGAGTAATAGTTTAGGCTTCGGTGGACATAATGCTGTAATCGTATTAAAAAAGTTCGCTGACTAAATCTATAAACTTTTATTTAAAAAGATTTAAAATGAATATGTCTAAGACGAATATAAATTAATGAAAACAGCCGAAATTAAGATTTCGGCTGTTTTTTAGGTTGAGGTTTTATTTTTTCAGTGTTAATACACATTCTAAGTTTGTACTTAGACTACAATTTTATTTTTATTAACTTTATAATGATAAAATATTAATTTTGAAAATTGTGTGTACAGAACAAACGATTCATGTATAATGGGAATAATTTAGCAGTCAGGAGGGATGAAATTTGAAGAAATTTATGACGTTATCAACCACTTTGAAAACAAGATTAATAGCAGATTTCATCTTGAATGTAGCGAGTCAAGCGATTTTACCCTTTATGGCTTTATATTTAACGAGCAAAACAAATGCAATTTTTGCTGGTGCTTTTTTAATCACAAATATTGTAGTTAGTTTTTTTGTGTCTTTTCTAGGTGGATACTTAGGCGACAATTATAATAGGAAGAAAGTCGTTAATTACATACATTTCTTATATGCTATATGCTTAATTATATTAAGTATAACTGTAACTATGGATGGTATCGGTTTAATTATTTTTTGTGCTACAGTATTTATTTTTGAAATTTTATTTGCGGCGAGTCAACCTATTTTTGATGCGGCCATCATGGATGCGATATACGAAGAGGTAAGGGAATATGTATATCAAGTCAATTATTGGATGTTTAATATTAGTACGGCCATAGGGATGATGTTAGGTGCATTACTATACTTAGGTCATAAGCATTTATTATTTATTATGTTTTTCTTCGCTATGTTAGTGAGTTGGTATTTATTTGAAAAATATTACGACGTAGCACAAATTTATAATAAGAAAGAAGAACTGACATCTCGCTTTAAACATTTTGTGAATAGTTATCATGTTGTACTTAAAGATAAATACTATATGATTTTTAATTTAGGAATGATGTTAGTTTTTATGGCAGAACTCAGTTTAAATTCATATGTCGTAGTTAGATTAAAAGATGAGTTTGAAGCTTTTCATTTTTTAGGATTTTACATAGATGGTGTCAGAATGTTTACTGTCATTATGATTATCAATACGATTGTGGTAGCGACGTTAACTTTTACAGTGAATCGACTTATAGCGCAAACTTCTAAAAAAACTGTCTTTATCATCGGTATAGTGTTATATACGATAGGTTATAGTGTATTGACGTCAGCCAGTGCATTTTGGATATTGTGTTTATTTGCAATCATTGCCACGTTAGGAGAATTAATTTATTCACCGATTCAAAATGCGCAGCGCTTTTTAATGATACCTGATGACAAGCGCAGTACCTATTCTACATTTGGCATGGTATCTTATTATGGAGCCAATGTATTATCTAGATTCGGATTGATTTTGGGGGCATTTTTACTGCCATGGATGATGTCAGTCTATGTTGCTACAGTTGTATTAATCGGTTTCGTCTTACTTTACTATGCATTATTCTTTAATCCCAATATAGAAACAAGATAATAAAAAGACTGTATTAGAGTATTGTTGAAAAATAAACAATATCTAATGCAGTCTTTTATATTGCAAAAGAAATTACGATAGAGAGTAATAAATAAAATAAATTACAAGCAAATGCAATTTTAACCCATGGCGTAACAAAATAATTTTCTTTTTTTGCTTGCGTAGGTTTGAAAAACTCGTCATTTTCGAGTGTGTCTTTATGTTTTTTGTTAGTAAGTTGGTATTTTAATCTTCTAAAACCATAGCTTGTAGGATCTAAAATACCTTCTTGGACAACAATAATAATGAAGAAGAAGATAGCTAATGAAATGGAAATATAGAAAAAGGTATTGATGTATAGGACTAATGTATGTGAAGCAAATAGCCAAACTAACAAAGTAAGTAAAGGTGTAAAAAGTATCCAAATCAGTAAACTTGTTATGCGTTTCATATTAACTCCTCCAATTATACAATAAATTTATTGTAACTTAATATAACTAAAAAATGAATATAAACTTCTATAAATTCAATTATATCAACACTTGTATAAGATTATAAAATAAATTGTTAATAAATTCTTTAATAATGTAAAGCAAAACAATATTGCTTTACACGTAAAGTAAAAGTATAATGTTAATAAATATTCTGAATATTTCAAAGGGAATGTTAATTCTGAATTTAAAGGGGGATAAAATATGCTTAAGTATGTTTTAAAGCGTTTGGGATATATGATTTTATCATTATTCATAATCATTACGATTACATTTTTCTTAATGAAGCTTATGCCAGGTTCACCATTTAATGATGAAAAATTAAATGAAGAGCAGAAGCAAATTTTAAATGAAAAGTATGGTTTGAATGAACCTGTACCTGTACAGTATGCAAGTTATTTAAAGAATGTCGTTACGGGGGATTTTGGTAACTCATTCCAATATGATAACCAACCTGTATGGGACTTAATAAAACCAAGATTATTACCATCGCTTGAAATGGGACTGACAGCTATGGTTATTGGTGTGATATTAGGGTTGATTTTAGGAGTTATAGCAGCAGTACGGCAAAACAGTTGGGTCGACTATACAGCCACCGTCATTTCGGTTATTGCAGTATCAGTACCATCATTCGTTTTAGCAGTATTGCTACAATACGTATTTGCAGTTAGATTACAATGGTTACCAGTTGCAGGTTGGGAAGGAATATCGACCGCGATACTGCCATCATTAGCACTATCGGCAGCAGTATTAGCAACGGTGGCAAGATACATAAGAGCAGAGATGATAGAAGTTTTAAGTTCGGATTATATCTTGTTAGCACGTGCAAAAGGTAATTCAACAATGAGAGTACTATTTGGTCACGCATTACGAAATGCATTGATACCGGTTATTACGATTATTGTACCGATGTTAGCAAGTATCTTAACTGGTACTTTGACAATTGAAAATATTTTCGGTGTGCCAGGATTAGGGGATCAATTCGTGAGATCAATCACTACGAATGACTTCCCAGTTATCATGGCGACAACAATTTTATTCAGTACATTGTTTATTGTCTCCATTTTCATTGTAGATATTTTATACGGTTTAATTGATCCGCGTATCCGTATACAAGGGGGTAAAAAATAATGGCTGATAAAAGAGACGAAAAATTAACAGATGATCATTCAAATGCAGTTATGACGCATACTTCAGAAGGTATACCGGCATCTGATTTTATTAGAAGTAAGAATGATATTGAAAAAGAACCGGAAATGCAAAGAGAAAGTAAAAACTTTTGGCAAGATGCATGGAAGCAATTGAAACAAAATAAATTGGCCGTAGTTGGGATGATTGGCTTAATCCTTATCGTACTACTAGCATTGATTGGGCCATTATTAAGTTCACATGATTATGCAGAACAAGATGTAGATAGACGTAACTTACCAGCTAAAATACCTGTGCTAGATCAAGTACCATTTTTGCCATTTGATGGTGAAGGCGCAAAAGGTGTCGATGCTTATAAAGAAGCAGGCGTTACAGAAAACTTTTGGTTTGGTACAGATCAATTAGGTAGAGATTTATGGTCAAGAACTTGGCAAGGTGCGCAAGTATCATTATTCATTGGTGTGGTAGCAGCTTTGCTAGATATATTTATAGGTGTTGTGTATGGTGCAATATCTGGATTCTTTGGAGGACGGATAGATAATGTCATGCAGCGTATTATAGAAGTTGTTGCTTCGATACCTACACTGATCGTGGTTATCTTATTCGTATTAATTTTCGAGCCATCTATTTGGACCATCATTTTAGCCATGGCACTTACGGGTTGGATTGGTATGAGTCGTGTAGTACGTGGTGAATTCTTAAAATTAAAAACACAAGAATTTGTCTTAGCATCTACAACATTAGGTGCATCAAAATTAAAATTAATATTCAAACATATTTTACCTAATACACTTGGCGTTATCGTAGTAACTTCTATGTTTACAGTACCTAATGCCATATTCTTCGAAGCGTTCTTAAGCTTCATTGGTATTGGTGTACCGGCACCTAAGACGTCGTTAGGTTCGTTAGTAAATGAAGGTAGAGCAATGCTGTTAATTCACCCGCATGAATTATTTATACCAGCAGTAGTATTAAGTTTATTAATTTTATTCTTCTACTTATTTAGTGATGGATTACGCGATGCATTTGATCCTAAAATGCGCAGATAATAAAAGGGGGCAACATTTATGTCAGAACGAGTATTAGAAGTGAATAATTTGCATGTTTCCTTTGATATCGATGCTGGGGAAGTGCAAGCAGTTAGAGGTGTTGATTTCTTTGTCGATAAAGGTGAAACACTCGCAATTGTTGGTGAATCTGGTTCGGGGAAATCAGTCACAACAAAAGCAATCACTAAATTATTTCAAGGTGATGCAGGTAGAATTAAAAAAGGTGAAATTAATTTCTTAGGAGAAGATTTAGCAAAGAAATCAGAACAAGAATTAATTAAACTTAGAGGTAAAGATATATCTATGATCTTCCAAGATCCAATGACTTCTTTAAATCCAACGATGAAGATTGGCAAGCAAGTTATGGAACCTTTGATGAAGCATAGAAATTATAATAAAGTAGATGCGAAAAAACGTGCTTTAGAGATACTAAATTTAGTAGGTTTACCAAATGCAGAAAAACGTTTCACTGCCTATCCGCACCAATTTTCAGGCGGACAAAGACAAAGAATCGTTATTGCAACAGCACTAGCATGTGAACCGAAAGTATTGATTGCCGATGAACCAACAACCGCTTTAGATGTAACGATGCAGGCACAAATATTAGAGTTGATGAAAGAGCTTCAAGATAAAATTAGTACATCAATTATATTCATCACACATGATTTAGGTGTGGTTGCGAATATTGCAGATCGTGTGGCAGTAATGTATGGTGGTCAGATGATAGAGACCGGAGATGTAGATGAAATATTCTATGATCCTAAACATCCATACACTTGGGGATTATTATCATCAATGCCAGATTTAACTACAGGTTCAGAAACAGAATTGCTAGCAATACCAGGGACACCGCCAGATTTATTACACCCACCTAAAGGAGATGCTTTTGCAGAGCGTAGCCAATTTGCATTAGATATAGACTTTAAGACGCCACCACCTTGGTTTCAAGTATCACCTACACATTTTGTGAAATCGTGGTTGTTGGACGAACGTTCACCTTATATTGAGCCGCCAAAAATGGTGCAGAAACGTTTACGTGAAATGCCAAATAATTACGATAAACCTCAACAAGTAGAAAGGGTGTCGTTCGATGGAAAATAATAAAGATGTGCTATTACAAGTGAAAAACTTAAAACAATATTTTAATGAAGGTAAGCGAAATGAAGTTAGAGCCATCGAAAACATTTCCTTCGATGTATTTAAAGGGGAAACATTTGGTTTAGTAGGAGAATCAGGCTGTGGTAAATCAACTACAGGTAAAGCCATTATTAAATTGAATGATATTACAGATGGAGAGATTCTATATGAAGGCGTAGATATTCAAAAGATAAAAAATCGTAAAGACTCATTGAAATTTAATAAAAAAATACAAATGATTTTCCAAGATCCCTATGCATCATTAAATCCACGTTTAAAAGTTATGGATATCGTAGCTGAAGGTATTGATATACATAAACTTGCTTCTGGGGTTAAAGATCGTAAGAAACGTGTTTATGATTTATTGGAAACAGTAGGTCTAAGTAAAGAGCATGCGAACCGTTACCCACATGAATTTTCTGGTGGACAACGCCAACGTATCGGCATTGCACGTGCATTAGCAGTACAACCAGAGTTTATTATTGCTGATGAACCGATTTCTGCATTAGACGTTTCTATCCAAGCGCAAGTTGTAAACTTGTTATTAAAATTACAGAAAGAGCGTGGCATTACATTCTTATTCATCGCCCATGACCTTTCGATGGTGAAATACATTTCTGACAGAATTGCAGTGATGCATTTCGGAAAAATCGTTGAGTTAGGTAGTGCTGATGAGATTTATCATCATCCTATGCATCCTTATACCAAATCTTTACTTTCAGCTGTACCTCAGCCAGATCCTGAAAGTGAAAGAGTGAGAAAGAGAACCGTTTTTAAAGAAGATGCAGAGAACAATGACAAGCGTTCATTGCACGAAGTAAGACCAAATCATTATGTATTTACAACAGATGAAGAAGCGGAAAAACTGCAATCTGAAACACAGGAACCGTCTGTATAAAAAGGGGAAAGGGGGATTATGATGAAAAAGTTTAAGTTATTTACGATACTCATTGCGCTGACAGTAGTATTAGCAGGCTGTGGTAGTGCTGAAGGTATATATTCAGATAAAGGACAAGTATTTAGAAAAGTGTTATCTCAAGATATTACGTCACTGGATTCAGCATTGGCAACAGATACAGTGTCATTTGATATGTATAACCAAATTTATGAAGGACTGTATACATTAGATAAAGATGATAAAGCGCAACCAGGTGTGGCAAAGGAAATGCCTAAAGAAAGCAATGGCGGTAAAACATTAACGATTGAATTGCGTAAAGATGCTAAATGGTCAAATGGAGATCCAGTTACTGCGCATGACTTCGAGTTTGCATGGAAACGAGTAGTTAATCCTGAAACAGCATCTGAATATGCCTATATTATGTACGATTTGAAAAATGCGGAAGATATTAATATGGGTAAAAAAGATGTGGATGAATTAGGCGTTAAAGCAGTTGATGATCATACATTAAAAGTAGAATTAAACAAACCAATTCCGTATATTAATGAAATGTTCGCTTTTGGTACATTTATGCCACAAAATGAAAAAGTTGTTAAAAAACATGGTCAGCAATATGGTACTACAGCTGATAAAACAGTGTTTAATGGACCTTTCAAAATAGAACAATGGAGGGTTGAAGATAAAATTCAACTGGTAAAAAATGAAGATTATTGGGATAAAGAAGCTGTTCATTTAGATCGTGTAAATTATAAAGTATTGAAAGACCAACAAGCAGGGGCGTCATTATATGATACAGGCTCTGTTGATGATACTGTCATTACTGCTGATCAGGTTGATAAATATGAAGATAATGCAGGTTTGAAAAAACGCTTATTAGCAAGTACATTTTATATCAAATTAAACCAAAAAACTGTACCAGCATTTAAGAATAAAGATATGAGACTTGCAATTTCACAAGCAATTAATAAAGAAGGCTATGTAAATGCTGTTAAAAATGATGGTTCGGAAGCAACAGATGGTTTCACATCTAAATTAACAGCAGAAACACCTGATGGTAAAGATTTTGCGGAAACGATTGATTCACCATTATCATATAACCCAGAAGCTGCTAAAGAACATTATGAAAAAGCTAAAAAAGATTTAGGTATAAAAGATCTGACATTCACGATGAATACTGAAGATACACCAAGTTCAAAAATTTCAGCAGAATATATTAAAGCTCAAGTAGAAAAAACGTTGCCTGGTGTCACAATGAAAATTAAACAATTACCATTTAAACAACGTTTGAATCAAGAGTCTTCTGAAACACACGAAGCCTCATTATCTGGTTGGGGACCAGACTACCCAGACCCATTAACATTCTTAAGTATTATGACAACAGGTGCTGCTCAGAATAATACTGGCTGGGGTAGTAAAGAATATGATCAATTAATTGAAGATGCTAATGGCAAATTATTGAAAAAACCGGAAGAACGTAATGCTGCTATGAAGAAAGCAGAAGAAATGATGTTGGAAGATGCACCAGTTGCACCGATATATCAAAAAGGGGAAGCGCATTTAACAAATCCACAAGTTAAAGGCTTAATCTATCACCAAATTGGAGGAGATACATCTCTGAAAAATGTAAGAATAGATAAGAGTATTGATAGAGAAACTGGTGAAAAGAAAGAATAGAATTTTAACAATAAAATAAATATTATAAACAGCACATCAACATAAGGTTGGTGTGCTGTTTGCTTTCATATTAAACTAAAAGTTTACTAGTACGTACTTATTTGAAATCAAGGCAACATTTTTATTTCCATTAGTTATACATTTATTTAAAGCACTAGCTGAAGACTACAGATGAGATTGTGATTGCGGATAGCGAGCACAAAAAATGCCAACAAAGTCACTGACTTTGTTGGCATTATGACATATTCTAATCAAATAGAATGTGCCTGTTATAATTATCTTTTACGACCTAAGCCCATAGCTTTTTCCATTTTCTTCAATGTTTTGAAAGAAACTTTTTGTGCTTTATCTCTACCATTATCTAAAATAGTATCTAATTCATCTGAATTAAAATAGTACTCATATTTTTCTTGGAAATCTGTTAAGAATGTTTTTACGATTTCTGCTAAATCTGATTTAAACACACCATAATTAGAGTCTTTATATTTAAGTTGTAATGATTCTAGAGATTCATCCGTTAAACTAGAATAAATGGATAATAAATTAGAAATACCAGGTTTGTTATCTCTATCAAATTTTATAATACCATCTGAATCAGTTACTGCACTTTTGATTTTTTTAGCTGCAGTATTTGGTTGATCAAGTAAGGAAATGAAGTTCTTTTGATTACCATCACTTTTACTCATTTTTCTAGTCGGATCCTGTAAACTCATTACACGGCCGCCAACTTTTGGTATGCGTATTTCAGGTTTGATTAATATATCGTTAAAGCGAGAATTAAATCTGTCTACTAAATTTCTAGTTAATTCTATATGTTGCTTTTGATCGTCGCCCACAGGAACAATATTCGTGTTATAGATTATGATGTCTGCAGCCATTAACGGTGGATATGTAAGTAAACCTGCTGGAACGCCTTCAGTTTGTTTAGTAGCTTTGTCTTTAAATTGTGTCATACGTTCCAATTCTCCAATAGAAGAGATCGTAGTGAGCATCCAACTCGCCTGTATATGCGCTGGTACTTCTGATTGTATGAATAATGTGGATTTCTCTGGGTCGATACCAGAAGCTAAATAAATCGCTGCAAGCTGTCTTGTTTGTTTACGTAACTTCAAACGATCTTGTGGAACAGTAATTGCGTGCTGATCCACGATGCAGAAGAAACAATTGTAGTCGTCTTGGACTTCACTAAATTGTTTCAATGCACCAATGTAATTACCAAGTGTTGGAATACCACTGGGCTGGATACCTGAAAATAATGTTTCCATTTTTAGATGCCTACCTTCTAAAATTTAATTTAATATATATTACCTACATTATAACAGTATTTCAATCATTTGTAATTTATGTTAAACTATAGACATATCAATATTTCTACCTGAATTTATTGAGAAATGGTTTTATTTTAAATTTTTTGATAAAAATTAAAGAATTCTCATTTAATTTTAATGTTGAAAGGGTATACTTTGATTGTAAGGTTAAGGAAGACGAAGTTTACTTAAAAGTTTCTTAATCATATAAATATTGAAATCTAATGAATTTAAATTCATGAAAAATAGGAGAGTGAGATGTATGGTAACATTATTTACTTCACCAAGTTGCACATCTTGCCGTAAAGCGAAAGCATGGTTACAAGAACATGACATTCCGTATACGGAGCGTAACATTTTTTCAGAACACTTAACAATTGACGAAATCAAACAAATTTTAAAAATGACTGAAGACGGAACAGATGAAATTATATCTACACGTTCTAAGACTTACCAAAAGTTAAACGTTGATATAGACGCATTACCGCTTCAAGATTTATATTCAATTATTCAAGATAACCCTGGTTTATTACGTCGTCCAATTATTTTAGACGAAAAACGTTTACAAGTTGGTTATAACGAAGACGAAATCAGACGTTTCTTACCAAGAAAAGTACGTACGTTCCAATTACAAGAAGCGCAACGTATGGTTGACTAAAAAAATTACAATATTGGCCATAAAGTAGCATGTTTATGATGTTGCTTTATGGCTTTATTATATTTAGCATAACAAATAGACTCAGAGTAAAGTCAAACGAACCGATTGTTTTATATTTCAATACTATTATAAACAATTGGTCATTTGATTAAAGAATGATAAATGCGAAACAGCACTTGGTAATTAGTGCTGTTTTTTTGGCTTATGTTAGGGTATGTGTTAATATAAGAGACCAATTAGGAAATAGTAAAAATCAATGAAACAAATCAATTGTAATTATTACTACGTTCTAATACAATAATGATTACTATTCATCGACTGTAAGGAGTGAGATGATATGAGAATAGAGCGTGTTGACGATACTACTGTTAAATTATTTATAACATATAGTGATATAGAGGCTAGAGGTTTTAAACGTGAGGATTTATGGACAAATCGTAAGCGTGGTGAAGAGTTCTTTTGGAACATGATGGAAGAAATCAACGAAGAAGAAGATTTTGTAGTTGAAGGACCTTTATGGATACAAGTACATGCTTTTGAAAAAGGTGTTGAAGTAACAATATCTAAATCTAAAAATGAAGATCTTATTAATATGTCAGAGAATGGTGATAACGAACAACTTGATTATCAAGTAAATGATTTATTATCACAGACGTTTGATCAAGATGATAGTTTAGAAGATTTATTTGAACAACGTCAACAACAAAAAGAAAGCAACCACAACCAAGATAATAACGACCATAAACAACAAAGCACACGTACAGTGATTGTTAGATTTAACGATTTAGAAGAAGTGATTGATTATGCACATCACAATAATCAATCAGTAGATGACTTTGAAGATTTATTATACAGTTTTAATAATATATACTACTATGCTGTTCATTTTGATGAAACAGTGGATCAAGAATCAATTAATGATAGTTATAGTCAATTACTTGAATTCGCATATCCTACTGACAAATCAGAAGTATATTTAAACGACTATGCAAAAATTATTATGAGTCATAATGTTGCGTCACAAGTACGTCGTTATTTCCCAAGTGCGACAGAATAATGTAAATGTTTTGAATTTAAAATTGAGGCCTATTGAAATTTAATTTTCAGTAGGTCTTTTTGTGTACTCTTTTTTATTTAATGTTCAATTGTTAGAGGTATATAAGTAAGTTTCTATTATTACTATATTTTAAAAGTAATTATGCGTTAGTAACAGTGTAATAAAATGAGGTGATAAAATTTTGTTATGTGCAAAAAATGAAAGTAACCAAATCATATCAGCAATGATTGCTCATAAAGGGCATCAATATACGTGTCCGCATTGTCATAATAAGGTTATATTTAAAAAGGGCCAGTTCATTGCACCTCATTTTGCCCATGTAAGTGAAAGGGGGCTTACATGCAATAAAGGAGAAACTTATGAACACTATCGACTTAAATACCAGCTTGCTCAATGGTTTGAAAAATATAATTATGATGTTGCCATAGAACCTTATATAACAAGATGTTATCAATATCCTGATTTGATCATAAATCACAGTGTAGCAATTGAAATACAATTTTCACGAATTACGATATTAAATATAAAAAAACGCAGTATATCCTTACAAAAATGTGGACTAGATGTTGTGTGGATTATTAATAATCCAAGTTATGATAAGGTAACACAAATTTTAATGCTTACAACTTATGAACGGACTTATATTAATTTGAAAGAGCGCCATTTATTTGCTTGGAATAGTTACACCCAACAACTGTACAGATATAAGATTTTACAATATCTAGGAGGCAAACGTTATGTTGCAATAAGGGAGATTGTTTCAAATGATACTTTGATACATACTTCGACTCACGTAAATATTCAACATAACAATTTAACTTTAAAATTAAGTGAAACTGCAATTACTAAATACTTGAAGCATTGTCTTAATAGGCGTTCGGTACTCGAGCCGAGCCTTAGCGTTATGTACCAATTACAATTATCAGAAGGATGGATAAGTAAACACCTTGGCATTATTTTCCCAGAGCAATTATATGTGAAATCTCATCCGGTATATTGGCAATTACAACTTCTATTTATGCTAGCGCATTTACAATTTAAGTTAAGTGATTTTATAAAACTAATTGAGTATAATGAATTTTATATAGGTGATATTGATAAGGAAGAAATTGCTAGTGAAATGGTTAGAAAATTTCAACAATTGAATTATAGCATTGGACTTAATAACGTGCAAAAATGATTGTTACGTGAGAAAATTATAATAATGAACTTTATAGGAGGTTTACTTAATATTATGACTGAACAATTAACAAGAGAAGAACAAGAACGTAAGTACCCTGAATATACTTGGGACTTAACTACTATTTTCGAATCAGATGAAGCTTTTGAAGCAGCATTTAAAGAAGTGGAAAATAACATAGGACAAGAAGAACAATTTAGAGGTCATTTAGCTGATAGTGCAGAAACACTTTATAACGCGTTAGCTTTAGAAGATGAACTAGGTTCTCAATTAGAAAAAGTATATGTATATGCACATCTAAAACAAGATCAAGACACTGCAAATGATAAGTACACTGGGTACGAATCACGTGCGCATCAACTTATTATTAAATTTAGTTCTGGATGGAGTTTCTTAGTTCCAGAAATTTTACAAATTGATGAAGCACAAATCCAAAATTTTATTGAGTCTAATGATGATTTAAAACGTTACGCATTTGATTTGAAATTGATTAATGAAAAACGACCTCATGTTTTAAGTGCAGATAAAGAAAAATTACTTACTGAAGCACAAGATGCCTTATCAACAGCAGATAATGTATATGGTATGTTTAGTAACGCTGATTTAGAATTCGAGGATGCCATTGATAAAGATGGTAATCATCATTCATTAACTCAAGGCACGTTTATAAAATGTTTAGAATCAGATGATCGTATTTTACGTAAATCTGCATTTGAAAATTTATATAAAGCCTATGGTGCTTATAACAATACATTAAGCGCAACTTTAGCTGGTGAAGTGAAAAAGAATGTGTTTAATGCCAAAACACATAATTATGAAACTGCAAGAGCAGCAGCATTAAGTAATAATCATATACCAGAAGAAGTATATGATAATTTAGTTAAAACTGTGCATAACTACTTACCATTATTACATCGCTATACGAAATTACGTAAAGACTTATTAGGATTAGAAGATATGAAGATGTACGATCTTTATACACCTTTAGTTAAAGATGTGAAATTTGAAATGCCATATGAAGAAGCTAAAGATTGGATGGTAAAAGCTTTACAACCTATGGGAGAAGAGTATATGAAAGTTGTTGAAGAAGGGTTAAATCATCGTTGGGTAGACGTATACGAAAATAAAGGGAAACGTTCAGGTGGTTATTCTTCAGGTGCGCATTTAACTAATCCTTTTATATTATTAAATTGGTCTAATACAGTGAGCGATTTATATACATTAGTGCATGAATTTGGACACTCTGCACATAGTTATTTCAGTCGTCAAAACCAACCAGCCAATTCAAGTGGTTATACAATATTTGTAGCAGAAGTAGCTTCTACATGTAATGAGGCATTGTTAAGCGACTATATGGACAAACATTTAGATGATGAACGTAGACTATTATTACTTAATCAAGAGCTTGAACGTTTCCGTGCAACGTTATTTAGACAAACAATGTTTGCTGAATTTGAGCATAAGATTCATCAAATCGAAGAATCAGGAGAGCCACTTACAGCAAACCGTATGAATGAAGAATACGCAGAACTGAATAGACAATATTTTGGTGATTCTGTTGAAACAGATGAAGATATTAGTAAAGAATGGTCAAGAATACCTCACTTCTATATGAATTATTATGTGTATCAATATGCAACAGGATATAGTGCGGCTCAAAGTTTAAGTCGTCAAATTTTGACTGAAGGCCAACCAGCAGTAGATAGATATATTAATGAATTCTTGAAAAAAGGCAGCTCAGATTATCCAATTGAAATACTTAAAAATGCAGGTGTAGATATGACAACTCCTGAACCAATTGAACAAGCTTGCCAAGTATTTGAACAAAAATTAGACGCTTTTGAAAAGCTTATGAAAGCTTAGTATGAATGTATTCGTTTTCAATATGACAAGTTTGTGACAAAGTGATTTTATTTAATCTAAAAGGTTGAAAGACGCATTTTAGCGTGTTATATTATAAACATGAAATTAATCACATAACAAACATACCCCTTTGTTTGAAGTGAGAAAATTTCTCCCATCCCCTTTGTTTAGCGCCGTGTAATCAGACACGGCGTTTTTTTTATACCCTTTTTTAATTAAATTCAAAAATATGAATAACTATTCGTTTGACTTTAAAAAAGTAAAACTATAAAATTAACTTGTACTTAAAATTAATACAAGGAAGAGGTTGAATATATGAAATTAGCAGTTGTAGCAGCAAATGGTAAAGCAGGGCAACTCATTACGAAAGAAGCTTACGATAGAGGATTAGATGTTACTGCCATTGTACGAAGTTCAAATAAAACAGTAACAGATCAAGTGATTCAAAAAAATTTGTTCGATTTAACAACGGCTGACATTGCAAAATTTGACGTAGTTATCGATGCTTTTGGACAATCTGATGAAAATAAATTAGATGAACATAGTAAATCAATGAAACATCTAGGTGATTTAGTAAGCAACAGCAACAAGCGTTTGTTAATTATTGGCGGGGCAGGTAGTTTATATGTAGATGAAGCACATACGCTGAAGTTGATAGACTCACCGGATTTTCCTGAACAATTTAAAAAGATTAGCCAAGCACAAATCAAAACACTAGAAGAAATACAAAAACGAAAAGATGTAAAATGGACATTTGTTTGTCCAGCGCCAGATTTTCAATATGATGGTGAGAAAACTGGAGAATATAAATTGAGTGCAGACGAAGTTATTGGTTCAAAAGTAAGTTATGCAGATTTTGCTCAAGCAATGGTAGATGAAGTATTAGAAGCACAACACATCCAACAACGTTTTGCTGTATTTGCGAAATAAAATAATAATGAAAACTATAGTGAGATGAGAGTGGGACAGAAATTTAAATTTTCTAATAAAATTTCTGTCCCAGCCTCGCTCAGCTGACTAGAAAATGGAATACAAGAACTTAATCTCTTGCATAAGAACTACTTGTCTTCAAAAATGAAGTAGTAGTTCTTTAAAAGCTTGATATAAGCGCATTTTGAATTCAGTCAACCACTGCCAATATAAAAATTGAGGTCGAGACATGTGGTATGTCCCACTCCTGAAATATAAATGGTGATTTGGACCGATACTTGCGGAAAAGCACTAGAAGAAGATTATAGAGTGAAGCTGCGCTAGCGAAAAGCATGCACAAAAAAATGCCAACAAAGCCTGAGACTTTGTTGGCATTATGAGATAGCCCTAAAGGCTATCTTTTTATTTATTAAAAAATGTGGTTATCTGTTTATTGCACATTCAAATTTTAGATCTCCAAAATTTTCCATCTGGAGATTTAAGTTTTTCTATCTTTTGTTGCAGTGCTAATTTTTTAAGCTCTTTATTCATTAATTTTTCAGGCCATTCATAAATGGTAAGTAACTCTTCTTTAGTAACTAATTGCTGTTGTTGTATATAACCTTCTAGTGTAGGCGGTAATTTTTTTTCAATAGGTGTTCCAATTAGTTCATTTATGATATACGTATAGATGTGATAAGGATATAGACCTTCAACTTTCAAACCTTCTTCGTGAACGTCTTCGTTAAAGAATACGAGTGAAGGTGCTTCTTCAATCTCCATTTCTCGTGCAATATGCAAGTCTACTTGTAAGCTTTCTTTTAAATAGCTACTATGCAAATCTTCTTTAAAGACTTCGTAATCTAATCCTGCGTTACTTATGCAATTATTGACCATTGATTCAGTGATTATATCTCGTTTTGGTATAATTTCATTTTGTACAAGGTGTATAAAACGTTCTGCACGTAAGCGTCCTTGAAGTTCAGCAGCCTTATATGCGAGCGCAATATTATCTAAGTCCGATGTGCTTTGCGCTTGGCATTTAGTTAAGACACGTAAAGATGGATTTAATATATGTCTTATACTGATATATTGCTTATACTCTATACGCAATTTGGAGAGAATTGCTGACAATTTAAAGCAATCTTTACTGAATGGGTCGAAAAAAGAATAAATTTCTATCTTACTCACAGGTGAAAGATTCGCATCTTCACGACTATTAGCATGTATTAATTTTAATTCTTCAGTCATGTACATTTCACCTACAATTAGTTTTCGGTATTAACCATATGATTCGCTGTTAAACGTAATCTTTCATACAAATAATCGCCGACACCCGCTTGGAAATCTGCATGCTGAATAGCACTATACATATTTTCAAGCCATGCGTCGCGTTCGTTGTTTGTTATTATAAACTCCATATGACGTCTTTTTAACATTGGATGACCATGTTCTTCTGAATAAAGGCTTGGTCCACCTAAAAATTGAGTCAAGAATTGTTTTTGTTTTCTACTTGTTTCTTGAAAATCTCCAGGAAACAAATGGTTAATTCTGTCGTCTTTTTCCACTAAGAAATAGAAATGGTCAATCATCTTATATAATGCGTCATGTCCAATGATTTCGTAAGGTGTCTGTGCCATTTTATCACCATATTCTCTTAATATATAACTAATATAACACGAATATTTACATTTGGAAGTAATTCGACTTTTTAAACTTGCGTACAATTAGTTATTGTTCAAATTTGATTTACGATTGAAAAATCTTTGAACTTTATTTTCGGGTGTTTCATGTTTAATGTCGAATGCTTCAAGAATCATTTTAAATTGAATTAAACCATCATCATAATCTTCAACTTCATATTCCAATTCATAGTCTTGATAATTTAAATAGTCACTTTTATCTAAGACGAGTAAATTGCCTTGAACTTCTTTTTCTAAACGTGAAGTAGTCAAAGCACCAAGAATCACAAGCTGATTAACGTCAACATTCATTTTATTTAATTGTTCGGTGATTTCTAATGGTAAATCATTCGCGACTAATTCTTTATTTAGTTCGGGTATAACATGTGTTTCAAAATTATATTCCATCAAGCCAACTTCGGCAGGTACCTTTAAGGTCATTTCATAGTAATCATCTTTTACGCGTATTCTCAATGCAGACTTATGCGAGCGTAAATCAAATTGCTCAGTATCTATATAATAGTTTGTCTGACTGAAGGGTTGCATCTCTGGGAAATACTTATTATATATAGATTGGTACTGTGATTGAGATAATAATTGTTTGAATTCAATTTCATTGTTAGTTGCCACGAGAAACACTCCTTTTAAGCATATAATGATTTATTTTAAAACACTTACGACATAATTTAAATTGAACTGCATTTTAAAATTAAAAATACTTCAGGTATTATGCTAAATTGTTGTCATAACATTAGACTTGTAACGTGTTATGTACGATAGAATTATGTTAAAATGATGGAGAATAAGGAGGAACAAGCATGCGTATTTATGTAAATGAAATTAAAGTAACAGAAGATAGTATTAATTGTTATACAGAAGCGTCTACAGAAGGTCTGGAAGAAGCAGGACAAATGCTTGTTGACAGTGATAATTATAGTTTTGCATACATCTTGGATGATGGACAATCGTATTCATATTTAATTTTTGTTCAAGAAACTTGGTCTATGCTACATGAAAATAAAGGTAAGAAAATAATAATAAATGATAAATTAGAATTACAGCAGTTCGAAAGGGAATTTAATTACATATTGGATAACATACAAGGTAATTTAAATTATGGTAAAGAGTTTGTTTCCGTTGTAGAAGATACTTTCGAATTAGAGTGAAGCGGAGTGAGGCATTATGAATCAATGGGATCAATTTTTATCTCCATATAAACAAGCAGTGGACGAATTGAAAATTAAATTAAAAGGCCTTAGAAAACAATACGAAGTAGAAGACAATGCTTCGCCAATTGAATTCGTAACCGGCCGTGTCAAACCAATGACTAGCATTATTGATAAAGCAAATAAGCGTCAAATTTCGTTTGATCGATTACATGAAGAAATGTATGATATCGCAGGATTACGCTTAATGTGTCAATTTGTTGATGACATTGAAGTAGTAGTTAATTTATTAAGACAACGTGAAGATTTTAAAGTTGTGGAAGAACGAGATTACATTAGTAATACCAAACAAAGTGGTTACCGTTCATTCCATGTTATTATTGAATATCCTATTGAAACACTAAAGGGAGAAAAGAAAATATTAGCAGAAATTCAAATCAGAACGCTAGCCATGAACTTTTGGGCCACTGTTGAACATACATTACGTTATAAATATGATGGAGATTACCCACCTGAGATTCAACATCGCCTTGAACGGGCAGCAGAAGCAGCGTTTTTACTTGATGAAGAAATGTCGGAAATCAAAGAAGAAATTCAAGAAGCCCAAAAATATTATTCTAAAAAACGCTCTAAGAAACACAATAATGACTAGGGGGTGTAATCATGCGTTATACGATATTATCTAAAGGTGATTCAAAATCGAATGCACTGAAACATAAAATGATTAACCATATGAAAGATTTTCAAATGGTTGAAGACCCAGACAACCCAGAGATAGTTATATCAGTGGGTGGTGATGGGACATTGTTACAAGCTTTCCATCAATATAGTCACATGTTATCTCGCTGTGCGTTTGTAGGGGTACATACTGGTCATTTAGGATTTTATGCGGATTGGTTACCACATGAAGTAGAAAAGTTAATTATTGAAATTAATAATTCAGAATTCCAAGTCATAGAATATCCTTTGTTAGAAATTATTGTGCGTTATAACGATAATGGTTACGAAACAAGATATTTAGCTTTAAACGAAGCAACTATGAAAACAGAAAATGGATCTACTTTAGTGGTCGATGTGAATATACGAGGTAATCAATTTGAACGATTTAGAGGTGATGGTTTATGTGTATCTACACCATCAGGTTCAACGGCATATAACAAAGCCCTAGGTGGCGCATTAATTCATCCATCTCTAGAAGCAATGCAAATTGCAGAAATTGCATCAATTAATAATAGAGTGTTTAGAACTGTAGGTTCGCCTTTAGTATTGCCGAAACACCATACGTGTTTGATAACACCTGTAAACCATGACACGATATTAACTACTATTGATCATGTGAGTATTAAACATAAAAATGTTAATGCTATACAATTTAGAGTAGCAAATGAAAAAGTAAGGTTTGCTAGATTTAGACCATTTCCTTTCTGGAAAAGAGTACATGACTCCTTTATCTCTAGTGAGGAAGATGAGTAATGAAATTCACATATGATATTGAATTTCCAGAATTGGTAAGAACATTTTTACAAAAAAATCACTATTCTAAGCGGACTATAAGCGCCATTAAACATAATGGCGCTTTAGTTGTTAACGGACAGCCAGTTACAGTCAGAAAGCAGTTGGAAATTGGCGATGTGCTTCAAGTTCATTTAGGGCAAGAAACGCCAAGTTCGAATTTGCTGCCATTTACGGATAGATTGAATATCTTATATGAAGATGAATATTTACTTGTTGTATCGAAACCTGCACTTCAAAATTGTGCACCCTCGAGAGATCATAAACATTTGAGTTTAGTCGAACAAGTATTAGGATATTTTAAGCAGTCATCCCTCTCAATTACCCCTCATATCGTTACTCGGATAGATCGGAATACATCTGGCATCGTTATTTTTACCAAACATGGATTCATACATCATCTAATGTCTCAAACACAGGTTGATAAGCGATATTTATGTATATGCCATGGTAATTTGAAAAGTGAAGGCTTAATTGATGCACCTATTGCAAGGGATCCATCTAGTATTATTCAACGCCAAGTCAATGTGAAGGGTAAAGAAGCGAGAACACGTTTTAAATGCCTTCAATATTCTGAAGATTATAGTTTGAGTGAAGTACATTTATTAACTGGTAGGACACATCAAATACGTGTGCATTTTCAACATATAGGACATCCAATCGTGGGCGATGATTTATACGGAGAAAAGCATCCAATATATACACATCAATTATTACGCTGTGTACGTGTATCTTTTATTCATCCAATTACGTATAAAAAGCTTGAAATAAATGATGATTATAGCGCAATAGAATCTATATTTAATATGATATAATTTTTAACATTCATGGAGGTGGGGCCATTGGCTAATGAAAAGGATTCAATCACTTTAGAAGATGAACAAGTATATGATCAAGCATTGCTAGATAAATTGTTGTTTGAAAATCATATCGATGAATTCAGAAAAGAATTCTTAGCGATGCATACATATGAACAAAGTGAATACTTTGAAGACAGTGATGAAGAAATTCGACAAAGAATATTTGAAGTATTATCACCAGAAGAAGTAGCTGATTTCTTTGAGCAATTAGAAATTGACGAAGATGAATATGAATCACTTTTTGACACTATGGATGCCGAATATGCGAGTAAAGTGCTAGAAGACATGTCTTATGATAATGCTGTAGATATAATGAATAAGTTATCTAAGCAAAAAATTGTTAGCTTGCTCACATTAATGAAACGTGAAGATGCTAAAGAAATCAAAGCATTACTACACTACGAAGAAGATACTGCTGGTGGTATCATGACGACAGAGTATATTTCTTTAAAAGCGACAATGCCAGTTAAAGAAGCAATGATGCATGTAAAAGAACAAGCACCAGATGCCGAAACAATTTATGTTATTTTTACAGTGAATGATAATAAACAACTCGCTGGTGTACTTTCGTTAAGAGACTTGATTGTGGCTGAAAATGATGCATATATAGAAGATATTATGAGTGAACGTGTAATCAGTGCAAATGCGGCAGATGATCAAGAAGATGTTGCTCAAAAAATGCGAGATTATGATTTTATTGCTATGCCTGTAGTAGATTATCAAGATCATTTACTTGGTATTATTACTATCGATGATATTTTAGATGTTATGGATGAAGAAGCTAGCGAAGACTACTCACGCTTAGCTGGTGTGTCAGATGTTGATGCAACCAATGATTCCATTATAAAAACAGCTAGAAAACGCTTGCCTTGGTTAATCATATTAACATTTCTAGGTATGATTACTGCCACAATTTTAGGCTCTTTTGAAGATACTTTATCGCAAGTGGCATTATTAGCTGCCTTTATTCCCATTATAAGTGGGATGTCAGGTAATTCTGGAACGCAATCGCTTGCCGTTTCTGTGCGTAATATTTCAACTGGTGAAATTTACGAGCAAAGTAAATTCAAAGTAGCATTGAGAGAAACAGGAAGCGGATTTTTAAGTGGTTTAATTTGCTCAATATTGCTATTTTTAATTATAATAATACTTTATGGTCAACCAATATTAGCAGTGATTGTTGGCGCTAGTTTGACGATAGCAATGACAGTCGGTACATTAGTAGGCTCAATGATTCCGTTAGTTATGGATAAACTGAAAATCGACCCCGCAGTGGCGAGTGGACCTTTTATTACAACAATTAACGATATTGTAAGTATGTTAATTTATTTTGGTTTAGCAACGTCATTTATGGCTTATTTAACGTAGGAGGGTTATATGGAATTTCTATCGCTTGTTGTCGTTGTATTAGCGGCATTTTTAACACCAATTTTAGTCAATAGACTACGTGTTAGTTTTTTACCTGTCGTAGTTGCTGAAATATTAATGGGGATCGTCATTGGTCACTCATTTTTAAATTTAGTAGAACGCGATGCGATGCTTAATATTTTATCCACTTTAGGATTTATCTTTTTAATGTTTTTAAGTGGTTTAGAAATAGATTTTAAAGCATTTAAAAAAGATAAAAGTTCGACTGCACAAGAAGAAAAATCTAAAAAACAAGAACCTGGGCATTTACAATTAGCAGTTATTGTATTTATGGCTATTATGATTATTTCAATTGTATTTGCTTATATGTTTAAATGGTTTGGTTTAATTGATGATGTCTTACTTATGGTAATTATTATTTCAACAATTTCATTAGGTGTAGTAGTACCAACTTTAAAAGAAATGAACATTATGCGTACTACAATAGGACAATTTATCCTACTTGTTGCTGTATTAGCAGATTTAGTGACAATGATATTACTTACAGGTTATGGTGCGATACATGCTTCTGGTAGTACATCACTTTGGTTAATTGGTAGTTTAGTAGTATTTACGCTAATCTTTTATTTCTTAGGAGGCATCTTCAAGAAAGCGCAGTTCCTACAAATGTTGATGGATGGTACGACACAAATTGGAATACGTGCAGTCTTTGCATTGATTATTTTGTTAGTAGCTTTAGCAGAAGGCGTAGGAGCTGAAAATATACTTGGGGCATTTTTAGCAGGTGTCGTTGTATCACTCTTAGGTCCAGATGAAGATATGGTAGAGAAGTTAGACTCATTTGGTTATGGTTTCTTTATTCCTATATTTTTTATAATGGTAGGGGTAGATTTAAATATTCCAGAGTTAATTAAAGAACCTTCGTTATTATTAATAATACCCTTTTTAATATTAGCATTTTTAATTTCGAAATTAGTTCCTGTGTTTTACATACGTAGATGGTTTGATATGAAAACTACAATTTCTTCGGCCTTTCTACTAACTTCAACATTGTCTTTAGTAATCGCATCGGCGAAAATTGCTGAACAATTAGGTACTATTTCTAGTGAAATATCAGGTATTTTAATACTAAGTGCAGTTATTACATGTGTATTTGTACCTATTGTCTTTAAAAAGATGTTCCCAATGCCAGATGAAGCAACAAGACAAATTGAAGTTAGCTTAATCGGTAAAAATCAATTAACAATACCTATCGCTCAAAATTTAACTTCACAACTTTATCAAGTTTCACTTTATTATAGAAATGATTTAAGTGATAAACGCAAGCTTTCTGATGCAATTTCTATGGTTGAAATTGCAGATTATGAAGAAGAATTGTTGGAACGTTTAGGATTATTTGAAAGAAATATTGTAGTCTGTTCAACTAATGATGATGATATAAACCGAAAAGTTGCTTTAATGGCTAAAGAACGTGGCGTTAAACGAGTGATTTGTAGGTTAGAATCAAGTTCTAGTGATATTGAACTACAAAGAGAAGGCATAGAAGTATTCAGTAGCTATTTGAGTAACAAGATATTACTGAAAGGTCTAATTGAAACACCAAACATGCTTAATCTTTTAAGTAATGTTGAAACTTCATTATATGAAATTGCAATGTTAAATCATCAATATGACCAAATTCAATTACGTAATTTCCCATTCGATGGTGATATTATCTTTGTACGTATCATTAGAAATAATGAGTCTATCGTACCTCATGGTGATACACAATTACGTTATAGAGATAGAGTGATTGTAACTGGGTCTAAAGAATATGTGGATGAATTGAAACGTGAATTAGAATTTTATTATTAGTAAAAGTATAGCGTTAAGTTGAAAAAGTGTTTTTTATGTTTTGATACCTCTGACGCCTTACTTTTATACATAGGTTGAAAATATCTTTTATTCATTAGAAGGTGTAGATATTTATTAAATAAATTATATATAGCAAAAAAACTGTTTAAACAATTAAACCAATGTTAAAATAAAGGATATTGGAATTGGAATCGAGCCAATGAGCCAAAGCTTTCTGATGATTTCTCGAATCGGTTTAAAATGAAAACTTAAATAAAGGAGTTATTCTCATGTTTAATTTAGAAAATAAAACGTTTGTCATTATGGGTATTGCTAATAAACGTAGTATCGGATTTGGTGTAGCTAAAGTATTAGATGAATTAGGTGCAAATTTAGTATTTACATATCGTAAAGATAGAAGTAAAAAAGAGTTGGAAAAATTAGTAGCACAACTGAATCAAGAAACACATCATATGTACCAAATTGATGTTCAAAAAGATGAAGATGTTGTTGACGGTTTTGCGAAAATTGGCGAAGAAGTCGGAAACATTAATGGTGTTTATCACTCAATCGCTTTTGCAAACATGGAAGATTTACGTGGTCGTTTCATAGATACTTCTCGCGATGGTTTTTTATTAGCGCAAGACATAAGTTCGTACTCATTAACAATCGTGTCACGTGAAGCTAAAAAATTGATGCCTGAAGGTGGTAGTATCGTAGCTACAACTTACTTAGGTGGAGAATTTGCTGTTCAAAATTATAATGTTATGGGTGTTGCTAAAGCAAGTTTAGAAGCAAATGTCCGTTATTTAGCATTAGATTTAGGTGAAGACAATATTCGTGTAAATGCAATCTCAGCAGGACCAATACGTACTTTAAGTGCAAAAGGTGTAGGCGGATTCAATACGATTTTAAATGAGATAAAAGAACGTGCACCATTAAAACGTAATGTTGATCAAGAAGAAGTAGGTAAAACTGCAGCATACTTATTAAGTGATTTCTCTAGTGGAGTAACTGGTGAAAACATTCATGTTGACAGTGGTTATCATATCGTTAAATAATAATCAAAACACCTCTAACATGCAATGTGTAGAAATTAACATTGCACGTTAGAGGTGTTTTTTTAAACTATGAAAATGGTAAATCGATGACAAACTAAAAAGCTGAAAGGTCTTTTACATTAAAAGAATCTTTCAGCTTTTTTAGTTAAATAACAATGAAGTTTTGATTTTATAAACGAGCTAATCTTTGACGTCACTATTAGCTGCTTCAATAAGCTGTTGTCTATACCGGAATACATTACGGACGATAGATTTAATAATAGCATATAGTGGCACTGCAACAAGAATGAGTACAAAACCACCAAGGTTACCTGCTGCTAAAATTACAACAATGACTGTTAATGGATGGATGTTTAAAGATTTACCCATAACATTTGGCGTAATGACATTTCCTTCTAGCTGTTGTGCAATCAGTGTAATGATACAGACCCAAATAAATATTGTTGGACTTTGTATAATGCCAATGATTCCAGCTGGTACAAATGCCATCCAAGGGCCTAAGAACGGAATCATATTGGCAAGACAGGCAAACATAACAAGTAATAATGTATAGTTAAGTCCTAGTATAGAATAACCAATATATAAAATGACACCTAAAATAATACTTACAGTTACTTGACCTTGAATATAAGATTTAACTGTTTCATTTAAGTCTTTTAATAATTCAACTACGAATACTTTTCTATCCCCTTTAAATAATCTTGCAATAAAAGGAATGAATCTTTCGTGGTCTTTTAGCATATAAATTAGGAAGAATGGCACCATGATAAGTAGAAACATAGTAGAAATAAATGATGTCACAAACCCTAATGAATTAGATAATATACTAGTAGCGCCATCGCTCATTGATTTAATCATATTATTAATTCTGTCTGTTACATCTGCTGGTAATCTTTCCATTTGATCTAAAGCAAAATTAACAATGCTTTGAATTTCATTTTGTAGAGCTGGGATTTGTTTAATTAATTTTGAAATTTGATCTATTATCAGCGGTGCAATATAACCTACAAAGCTGCTTATAATAATAACTAACGCAATCAAGATAATTGTTATACTACCCCAACGTGGAACTTTGTATTTTTCAAGAATTTTTTGAAAAGGTAAACAGACATAGAATAAGAAGCCGCTAAGTAACAGTGGTAACAATACCGATTGAATAATAACAATAAATGGTGTGAATACACTATGGACTTCCATTACTAATTTGATAAGTAAAAACAGGATGAGCAAGGCAACACCTGTTCTAAACCAAACCTTATTAAGCATAGGACTTTTCCTCCTAAAAAATCGTATTTGAAGTACTATTCAGTATATCTCAAATAGCTACAGAACAAAAGATAAAAATTGATGTCAATTTGATGAATAATTAAATCGATTCAAATAACTTTATAGAATATTAAGTAAAGTCACATAATGCATTAAATAGTGTAAAATTATTTTAATGGAGAATTTAAGTCATTAAAAATTTTTATTATTAATTCACAATCGAAAATATATAATTTGTGAAAAAGATAACTTATGAAATGCGTTGCGCGGAATATTTTATATGTGTATAATGATAAAAAATATCATTATACATAATGGTACAACAAGGGGGATACGTTATGTTAGAGAGTTTACTTACGTGGTTGTATGATATTGTATGGAGCAAGCCTTTAGTCTATGGTTTGTTACTTACGGGGGTATTATTTTCATTTATGTTACGCTTTTTCCAAGTTAGACATTTTAAAGAAATGATACGTCTAATGTTTCAAGGGGAGAAATCACCTACAGGTATATCCAGTTTCCAAGCGATTGCACTATCATTAGCAGGTCGTGTAGGTACTGGTAATATTGTAGGGGTGTCAACTGCCATATTCATTGGTGGTCCTGGTGCAATATTCTGGATGTGGGCATCAGCATTTTTAGGAGCTGGTAGTGCATTTATTGAATCTACACTCGGTCAGATTTATAAAAGGGAAGAAAAGGGGCAATACCGAGGTGGACCAGCATTCTATATCGAATATGGTATCAAAGGTAAACTCGGTAAAATTTATGGTTTAATCTTTGCTGTAGTAACAGTAATTTCAGTAGGTTTATTATTACCAGGTGTTCAATCCAACGCAATTTCTAGTTCAATGAAAAATGCGTTTAGTTTTGATCCATGGATAGTCGCAACAATTTTGGCAGTATTAATTGCTTTAATTATTTTCGGTGGTATTAAATGGATTGCAAACGCTGCAACAGCAGTTGTTCCGTTTATGGCAATTTTATATATTTTAATGGCAGTTGTTATTATATTTATTAATATTGAACAAGTTCCAGCGCTATTTGCTTTAATATTCAAATCTGCGTTTGGGTTTGAAGCAGCATTTGGTGGGATCGTTGGGGCAATGATTGAAATTGGTGTTAAAAGAGGTCTATATTCCAATGAAGCAGGTCAAGGGACGGGGCCACATGCTGCGTCTGCAGCAGAAGTATCTCATCCAGCTAAACAAGGTCTAGTACAATCATTCTCAGTATATATTGATACACTTTTTGTGTGTACGGCAACAGGTTTAATAATTTTACTTTCAGGTACATATAATGTCACTGGTAATGCTGACATGTCAGACGGTAAATCCAGTTTGATTAAAGATAATGGTGTTTTTGTAGAGATGTCGAATGGAGATAAAGATTACTCTGGTACAGCAATGTACGCGCAAGCTGGTATTGATAAAGCTTTCCAAGGAAGTGGTTATCAATTCGATCCTGCATTCTCAGGAATAGGGTCATACTTCATTGCGATTGCACTATTCTTCTTTGCCTTTACAACAATATTGGCATATTACTATATTGCTGAAACCAATATTACGTATCTAACTAGAAAAAGTTCGAAAAAAATGACTTTTGTTTATATTAATATCACTAGAACTGTTCTCATTGCAGCTACAGTGTATGGTGCAGTTAAAACTGCTGACTTAGCGTGGATGATGGGTGATTTAGGTGTAGGTATGATGGCTTGGCTAAATATCATTGCTATTTGGATATTGCATAAGCCTGCAATTAACGCTTTGAAAGATTATGAGAAACAGAAGAACGACCTTGGATCAGGTAAAAAAGCAATTTATAAACCAGATCCTAAGAAATTACCTAATGCTGTCTTCTGGCACAAAGATTATCCTAAACGCCTAAAAGAAGAAAATTTTGAGGAATAACTCAGTATTCAATTTATAAAAATTAAGTTGAAATATTTTAAAATAATGCGTCTCTTGGTACAATGTCATTAAGACTACTAGGGGGCGCATTATTTATGTATGATTTTCAACCAGGAAGAATTAATAAAATTAGTTTTCCTAGCGAATTATTAGAAAGAGATGTCACACTATCTATTTACTTACCAAAAGATTTTTCGGAATTATTTAAGTATAAAGTTGTATTTTGTTTTGATGGTTTAGATTTTTTTAGTTTTGGAAGAATTCATAGAAGTTATGAAAATCTACGTGAAACGAATGAAATTGAAAAAGCAATCTTCGTTGGCTTTCATTATGAAGACGTTGATAAACGCCGTGCTGAATTTCATCCACAAGGAGCGCGTACGCATTTAACAGTTAAAGCGGTAGCGAACGAAATTTTACCTTTCATTGATCGAACGTTTCCTACATATAAAGTAGGTAATGCGCGTATATTACTTGGAGATAGTTTAGCTGGAAGCGTAGCCTTAATGACTGCTTTATCTTATCCAAGAATTTTTAGTCAAGTCGGTTTATTAAGTCCACAACATGATGAAGTGATTCAGACTTTAATTGAACGATGTCAATTTCAAGAACAGTTAACAATATGGCATGCTGTTGGTTTAGAAGAAGAAGACTTTGAGTTACCAACAAACGGTAAACGTGCAGATTTTCTAACGCCTAACCGTGAACTGAAATCCATTATTGAAGCAAATAACTTCACGCATCATTACATAGAGTTTGAAGGCGGCCATAGATGGAAATCATGGAAGCATTTACTCGATGATTTGCTAAAGTATTTTTTGTCAGATAATATTTCATTTTAATAATCTGAATAAAATTTAGTTTAAAGTAACGAATTTTTCAGAAATTTGATATAATGTAGTTATGTTAAACAAAGGAGGAATTTAAATGATTTTAGGATTAGCATTAATTCCGTCAAAAGCGTTTCAAGATGAAGTGAATGCATATCGTAAGCGTTATGATGCTCACTATGCGTCAATTATGCCGCATATCACGATTAAGGGGCAATTTAAAATAAACGATAGCGATTTAGAATCTGTCAAAGAGACAATTAAATCTAGACTTGAGGGTATACCAGCAGTTGATGTTCATGCAACAAAAGCATCGAACTTCGCGCCGATTACCAATGTCATTTATTTTAAAGTTGAAAAAACTGAAACTTTAGAAAAATTATTCTACAAATTTAACAATGGTGATTTTCATGGCGTGCCAGATCACTCATTTGTACCACATTTCACAATTGCGCAAGGACTAACAAGCCAAGAGTTCGAAGATATTTATGGACAATTGAAATTAGCGGGTATTGATTATAAAGAAACAATTGAACAACTTTCTTTAGTTTATTACGATGAGAAAGATGAAAAATGGAAAGTATTAGATAACTTTAACTTAGCTTAAATAATGCCCATTAGTAGCATCTATGATTGCTTACGATAAAAAATGGAATTAAAGAGGAGTCACTAACAAATTGTTAGTGACTCCTTATTTTGTGATTATAATCTTTGTGAATATGTTATGAGTTAAGGTGATATTTTTTATTTCTAATAAAGTATATGCCATAGAATATAGCTAAGAATAAGAATAATAATGCTGAGAAATAAAACGTATTATTTACAGAAGCTGTGAATTGGGTGATTAAGCCACCGACAAGCGGACCAATCATTGAACCAAATCCTTGTACACTGTTAAATACGCCCCAAGTCTCTTCTTGTTCATCTATATGTATATGGCTTGCCATAAATGTGTTCCATGCAGGTAGTAATATACCATACATCAGACCAATAAAGATTGCCAATATCCATACAAGTGCAATATCTGTAATCAGTGATAGACCAAATATCATTATCGTATATAATATAAAACCACCAAAAATGACGCAGTACATAAATAATGTGCCATGTTTATCAATGACTTTTGATAAGAAAAGCATTGAGATTGCACAACCAATACCGCCAAATACAAGTGCCATAGTATATTCTACTGTAGATACACCGACAACTTTTGTTGCATATGTAGGTAGGATAGGAACTAATGCTGTGATAGAAGCACCTTGTAATAAAATACCTGGGAATAAAATTAAATGACGTTTTGTCACATCTACGATTTGACCTAATTGTTGTTTAACTGGTCGAGTATTATAATTCGTAAGTCTTATCTTCACGAAGTAATATAAAATCCAAGCAATTAGTACTACTAACGCCATCATAAATGCAAATTTCGTCGGATGGAACTTGAAGATAAGATTCATGCCCACCATACCGACAAGTAAACCGAGGAGCCATGAAAAATAAACATATCCCATTTGTTTGCCACGATTTTTCTCATCGACACTTGCAAGCATAATAACCCAAATAGGACTAACAGCTATACCAAGTAGTACTGCACTGATAATTAGAACAATCGGAGAAGTCGGGAACCAAATGACTAAGAACAAGCTTCCGAATGCAAGTAGGAAGCCTAATGTGAGTACGAGTTTCGTGCCTAATCGTTTAAGTAAAAAACCAATCACGAAGTTGGTTGTTGCATCAGCTATAAAATGAGCAGAAATAGCGATAGATGTAATACCTACCGCAATTGAGGTTGCTGTTGGAAGTAATGCTAAGTAACTTAATATATACATGCCTCGGGCAAATTCCATTAAGAACAAAATTACTAACAATATTATAAAGTTTTTACTTGAATGATAATTATCTTTATTTAACGAAGAGCTTTGCATATAAAGGAACCTTTCCGTAAACTTCTTCATAGCGAGATGAATGATCTAGTAAATTTAACAAGTCATTACACAACTTGTAGGTTGAATATGGAATTCGAGATTCATTCATTGACTGAGTCATTTCTGCTATTTTTGATGGTGTATTTGTTAATGTTGCCACCTGTTGAATTGCTTCTTCAGGTGTGTCAGCAATCAAACCAAATCCTTTTTCTTCAAAGTAATTTGCATTCTCTAACTCTTGACCTGGAGCAGGATTTAAGAAAATCATAGGTGTTTGACGTGTCAAGGCTTCGGATATTGTGATGCCGCCTGGTTTAGTAATCATCAATTGGCTTGAAGCCATCCATTCATTCATCTGCTTAGTATAGCCTACGATAAGTACGTTGTCGTAATTTTTAAATTGTGCAGATAACGTACGTTTCAATTCTTTATTTTTACCACAAATCATTACGACTTGAGAGTGAGGACTTCGGTTTAATATTTCTTGTATCATTTGATCGAAACCTTTTGATACACCAAAGGCACCTGCAGACATGAGTATTGTTGGTTTGTCAGGGGCTAAATTATTTTGGCGTAGCCACGATGTTTTATCAATTTCCTCTTCGAATTTATCTGCGATAGGGATTCCTGTAACTTTTATCTGGGATTTAGGAATACCTATGCTAGCAAACTCATCTTTTAAATCTTCTGTAGCTAGATAATATCTTTGAGAATGAGGAGTTATCCAGTTCTTTTGCATTCTATAATCTGTCATCACAGTTGCAATAGGAATGTTCATATCAAATTGTTCTGTTAAAACAGACATTACTGGTGTTGGGAAAGTAAGCAAGATTAAATCAGGCTTTTCCTTTAACAGTAAATTTATTAATTTATTAAGTCCATAGTATTTATAGAAACATTTGTCTAATTGGTCGGGACGACTATAGTAAAATGCTTTGTACATATTTCTGAAATATTTAAAACTGTTAATGTACCACTTTTTACATATAGAAGTCAGTATTGGGTGAGCTTCTAAAAACAAATCATGTTCAATAACTGTTAAATTGTCTAGATTCATTTCGTTAAACTGGTTCACTACACTTTGAGTAACCTGTAAATGACCATTACCAAAGGATCCAGTAAGGATTAGTATTTTTTTATTTTGAGTAACCATTTAAGCCACCCTCCAATAGTATAAATTTAGCTCATGCTAAGTTTAACGCATTTCTTTGACATGCGAAAGAAAAAACATAATTACTGAAGATTATATCATTTTACATACTGATATGAAATGATTCATACTGAATTCAGAAATATGTATGCAGTAAATCAAGTCATTGTATATTAATACATTACCACGCTTAATATAAATGTATGCTTGAAAAGTAAAAATTAAGTGAATATATAGAAAGCATTAACAAATTAGTTACATAAATTTAACAAAGGAATTCAAAGCTAATTTAAACTCAAAAAAATCATGTGATTTTCCTGTTATAAAAGCACATATATAATAGGAAGAAATTATTATAATCTAGATAATAGATTCTATAAAATCAAAGAAAAACGTGTATAATAGAAGTATTGGAAATAAAGGAGCGATAAATGTTGGATGCAAATTTGTTATTTGAAAAAATAAGAGTAAAACAAGTTGTCGGTACGTTAGAGAGAGATGTAACAGATATCACAACTGATTCTCGTACTGCACAACAAGGTAGCGTTTTTGTAGCATCGAAAGGTTATACTGTTGATAGTCACAAATTCTGTCAAGACGTAGTAAACCAAGGCTGCCAAATCGTCGTCGTAAGTCAAGCGCAAGAATTAGACGGTAATGTGACACAAATCATAGTACCTGATACTTTACGCGTAGCAAGTCTATTAGCAAACAAGTTATTTAATTATCCAAGTAAACAGCTTGTCACTTATGGTGTTACAGGAACAAATGGTAAGACGTCAATTGCTACAATGATACACCATATCTATAGAAAATTAGGTAAAGGTAGTGCTTACTTAGGAACAAATGGTTTTCAGATTAATGAAGAAAAATCAAAAGGCTCTAATACTACACCAGAAACTGTAGCTTTAACTAAAAAAATCAATGAAGCTGTTGAAAAGAAAGCTGAAGCTATGACTTTAGAAGTTTCAAGTCATGGGTTATCATTGGGACGCTTAAGTGGTGTTAACTTTGATGTGGCAATTTTTTCAAATTTAACACAAGACCATTTAGATTTTCACGGTACGATGGAAGCATATGGCCATGCAAAATCACTATTATTTAGCCAACTTGGCCAAGATTTGTCTCAAGAAAAGTTTGTTGTGTTAAATCAAGATGATGGATTTTCTGAATATCTTGCGTCAGTATCACCATTTGAAGCGTTTACTTACGGCATTAATAACAAAGCACAATTTATGGCTGAAGATATAAATGAATCATTACAGGGTGCGAGTTTTAATTTTGTAACGCCAGAGGGTAATTTTTATGTGAAATCACCATATGTCGGGCTTTTTAATGTTTCTAATATTATGGCAGCAATGATTGCTGTTTGGAGTAAGGGCGTTAATCTAAGTGAAATTGTAAAAGCAGTTGAAAATTTAGAACCAGTCGAAGGCAGACTCGAAGTATTAGACGAAACGTTACCAATTGATTTGATTATTGACTATGCACATACAGCAGATGGTATGGATAAATTAATTGATGCAGTTCAACCCTTTACTTCACAAAAATTAATTTTCTTATGTGGTTTGGCAGGAGAACGAGATATGAGCAAAGCACCTGAAATGGGACGCATTGCATGCCGTGCGGACTACGTGGTTTTCACACCAGATAATCCAGCAAACGATGAGCCTAAAGTGTTAACACAGGCACTAGCACAAGGTGCGACACATCAAAATTACATTGAATTTGATGATCGTGCAGAAGGAATTCGCCATGCGATTGATATCGCTGAACCTGGAGATACAGTAGTATTAGCTTCGAAAGGGCGGGAGCCGTATCAGATTATGCCCGGCCATGTAAAAGTACCTCATAGAGATGATTTGATTGGTTTAGAAGCGGCATATAAAAAATTTGGTGGTGGGCCAGTTGAAGATTAGCAATATAGATTGTAATGATGTGCATTCAAATTTATATATTTATGAAAATACTGAAGCGGAAGTATACTTAATTGCGCTGCCAGAATTAAATTGGTCATTAGAAATAGATACAACATTAAATGAAGATGATATCAATGATGAACTTGTGATACACTTGTTTACGTTACTTGACGAGTCTACAGCAACTAAGATTGCCACTGACATTGTCAAATTGATACTTGAGGATTAAAGGAGACTAAAAATGAGTATAAAGGAAGAAGTAGAATCAAGAAAAACCTTTGCAATTATATCTCATCCTGATGCTGGTAAAACCACATTAACTGAAAAGTTATTACTATTTGGTGGTGCGATTAGAGAAGCAGGAACTGTTAAAGGTAAAAAAAGTGGGAAATTTGCAACAAGTGACTGGATGAAAGTAGAGCAAGAGCGTGGTATTTCAGTTACAAGTTCAGTGATGCAGTTTGATTATGATCACTATAAAATCAACATTCTAGATACGCCAGGACACGAAGATTTTTCAGAAGACACATATAGAACACTTTTAGCAGTAGATAGTGCTGTTATGGTAATTGACTGTGCAAAAGGAATTGAACCACAAACACTAAAACTTTTTAAAGTTTGTAAAATGAGAGGTATTCCAATCTTTACTTTTATTAATAAACTTGATCGTGTTGGTAAAGAACCATTTGAATTATTAGATGAAATTGAATCTACTTTAGAAATTGAAACATATCCCATGAATTGGCCGATAGGAATGGGACAAAATTTCTTTGGTATTATCGATCGCGACTCACATACAATTGAGCCTTTTAGAGAAGAAGAAAATACGCTGCATTTAAATGATGATTTTGAATTAGAAGAAGATCATAAAATGAAAAATGATAGCGCGTTTTCTCAAGCTATTGAAGAGTTGATGCTAGTAGAAGAAGCGGGCGAAGACTTTGATAATGAAGCATTACTAAATGGTGAATTAACGCCTGTATTTTTCGGTTCGGCATTAGCTAATTTTGGAGTTCAAAACTTCTTAAACGCTTATGTGGATCATGCACCAATGCCTCATAGTCGTCAAACAAAAGAAGAAGTGGAAGTAAAACCTTATGATTTAGATTTTTCAGGATTTATTTTCAAAATCCAAGCGAACATGGACCCTAAACATAGAGACCGTATTGCCTTTATGCGTGTAGTAAGCGGTGCCTTTGAACGTGGCATGGATGTTACGTTACAGCGTACCAAGAAAAAACAAAAAATCACACGTTCAACATCATTCATGGCTGATGATAAAGAAACAGTAAACCATGCGGTGGCTGGAGATATTATTGGTTTGTATGATACTGGTAATTACCAAATTGGTGACACGTTAGTTGGTGGTAATCAAAAATTCAGTTTCCAAGAATTACCACAATTTACGCCAGAGTTATTTATGAAAGTTTCAGCTAAAAACGTTATGAAACAAAAGCACTTTCATAAAGGTATTGAACAATTAGTTCAAGAAGGTGCGATTCAATATTATAAAGCACTACACACAAACCAAATTCTTATTGGGGCAGTTGGACAGTTACAATTTGAAGTATTCGAACACCGCTTAAAAAATGAATACAATGTCGATGTTGTCATGGAGGCAGTCGGTCCGAAAATTGCACGTTGGATAGAAAATGAAGAAGAAGTTAAAGACAAGATGAGTACATCGCGTTCAATTTTAGTTAAAGATATTTATGAAAATTATGTGTTTTTATTTGATAATGAATTTGCAACGAGATGGTTTGAAGAGAAGTTTCCAGAAATTAAATTATATGGTTTGTTATAAAACTATATTTTGTGTATAATAACGATATTAATAGAATACCTATGACTTTGTAGTCAGAGGGGAGTAACTCAACTTTTATTAAAAATATATATGAAGCATGCATTTATATGCTTAAAGAAAATACTTTATATATCTTTTTAACATAGTCATTTTATCGTCATTACGAAGCCTGATTGCTTCCGGTAAAATGGGCAGATACAAACTGTCGAGTGAGACCTTTGCTAATAGTGAATAACGTGATTGATTTGTTCTTTAGTGTATAAAAACTAAATGAACTAAATTAAATAGCGGCAATACACTAACTTAGCTTAGGTCTCTATTTTTATGTTTAAAAAATTAAGGAGTTGTCCTAGATGGATCCAAGTATGATTTTACCTTATTTATGGGTGCTCGTTGTTCTAGTATTTTTAGAAGGACTATTGGCTGCAGATAATGCCGTAGTTATGGCAGTTATGGTTAAACATTTACCGCCTGAACAACGAAAAAAAGCTTTGTTTTATGGTTTATTAGGTGCATTAGTATTCCGTTTTATTTCTTTATTCTTAATCAGTATTATCGCAAATCTTTGGTGGATACAAGCACTTGGTGCATTATACCTACTATATATGTCCATAACCAATTTGATATCCTTCTTTAAAGAGAAAGATAAGGAAGAACAAGAAGCTGGTGATGATCATCACTTTGATGAAGATGGTGGAGAGATTCACGCAAGCCCTAAAGAATTTTGGGGCACTGTATTAAAAGTTGAATTTGCAGATATTGCATTTGCTATTGATTCAATGCTTGCAGCTCTTGCAATTGCAGTGACATTACCAGCAGTTGGCATCCACTTCGGCGGAATGGACTTAGGTCAGTTTGCTGTTATGTTCATAGGTGGTATGTTGGGCGTTGTAATTATGCGTTTCGCTGCAACATGGTTTGTAAACTTATTAAACAAATACCCAGGTTTAGAAGGCGCAGCGTTTGCTATTGTTGGTTGGGTAGGTGTTAAATTAGTGGTCATGGTTCTTGCGCATGAAGAAATCGCTGTTTTACCTGAACACTTCCCACATAGTACGTTATGGCAATCTATTTTCTGGACTGTCATGATATTGTTAGTAGTTATTGGTTGGTTAACTTCATTAAGAAATAACAAGAAAAAAGAAAAGCAAAAGTAAATGTTAAGGTAACTGGAAAAGCTCATAGAGGTTTTCCAGTTTTTTTATGTAAAAACATGTAAGGTATTATTTATAAATTTTAATATTGTCGTTTACTAAAATTGAGCAAGGATGTGTCAAAATATTTGAGAAAATCATTTAAAGTTAGAAATTTAGAAAGAAAGTGATTATAATCAGAATGTATCTACTTTTATAAAAGAAAATAAAGAAGAATTATCTATTATATTATGTCATAATAGATAGTGAAGATTTATGTAAGATTAGGGGGGATAAAGGTGACTCAAAATAAAAAACACGTCATTCCTAAAGAAAAATATGGACGTAAACGACGTGAGTTTTTTCATAATGAAGAACGTGAACAACGTGTACATTTAGAGCATGAGGCCAGAGAACAGCGTAAAGAAAAAGCGCAAAAATTAGCCAAAAATAATGAAGAGCGTGTGAAAGAAAATTTACGAAAAGCACGTATCGAAAAGCTAACACAAGAAGAGATACAACAACAACAGGCTTTGATGGCTAAACAAAGTGGTTCTAAAGAAAATATAGATATACCAAGCGATAAACAGTCATCAGATACCACACAGTCCTCAAGTTACCCACAGAAGCAAAATGCTAATTATCATACTCAAAGTAAGTCTGAGCAAGAAACAGATGATCATCGAGAGAATACAGAAAATGATACAGTGGTTACTGAGCAGAGCACATTATCAAAAAATCAATCGTCAAAAATTGATGAAGAAGATAACTTTTATTCAGAAGAAGCACAACAATCTCGAGTTGAAACATACGTTGAAGAAGATGATGTAGATGCAAAAGAAGAAAAAGCGCAAACAACAGCGCGTAACAAACATGCATCTCAACATCAAGGACCAAATCACACCAATCAAAATGGACAATTAAGCAACGTTGATAAGATTAAATATTTCTTTAAGGAACATTGGCCTAAAGTACTTATTGTTATTGCAGTTATATTATTATTAACATTGATGAATGCAATATTTGCTAACGTTGATCAAAACGGTAATGACAAGGATAGTATTTTCCAAAGTAATAAGGGTAAAGAAAAGTCATATACCACAACTATGAAGAGCGCTAATAGTGCTACGCAATCAGTAGTAACGGTTGAGAATGATACAAGCAACAAAGATTCTTCTGCAGAGAAAGAGACACAAGAAGCAGGTAAAGAAAATGAGCTAGGATCAGGTGTCGTCTACAAAAAAGTAGGCGACTCTATTTTTATCATGACAAATGCGCATGTAGTAGGAGACAAGAAAGAACAGAAGATTACATATGGTAATGGAGACTACTCAATAGGAAAAGTTATTGGTACAGATAAATTCTCTGATATTGCAGTGGTTAAAGCAAAGGTTAAGTCTGGGAGCGACGTTAAACCAATCGAAATGGGTGATTCAAGCACTTTAGTATTAGGGGAACCTATTATCGTGGTAGGGAATCCACTAGGCGTTGATTTTAAAGGTAGTGTTTCAGAAGGAATCGTATCAGGTCTTAATCGTCATATTCCTGTAGATATTGATAAAGATGAACAATATGATGTATTAATGGATGCATTTCAAATCGATGCGCCAGTAAACCCTGGTAACTCTGGTGGTGGCGTGGTTAATAGAGATGGTAAATTAATAGGCATTGCATCGTTGAAGATAGATATGGATAATGTAGAAGGTATTGCATTTGCAATTCCAGTAAATCAAGCTGAATCAATAGCAAAAGAACTTGAAGCTAAAGGTGAAGTCAAATATCCTAATACAGGTATTCGTATCATGAATGTTGCCGATATCGATGATGAAACGCGTCAATCATTACAACTACCTGAAGATGTGAAATCAGGTGTAATAATTGGTGAAGTTAAAGAAAATTCAACAGGTGAAAAATCTGGGTTGCAAAAAGATGATGTAATAGTAGAATTAGATGGTAAAGAATTAGAAGATAATCTAAGATATAGACAAATTATTTTTAATCATAAAGATGATTTGGATACATTACCAGCTAAAATATACAGAGATGGTAAGCTTAAGGATATCAAGATTAAATTGAAGTAGCGTTGGGGTGAATAAACGTTGTCCATTTTCAATCAATTGTTAAAAAAATCAAGTCCTCAACAAGGGATAGTGATGTATTATATTGTTGCAATTATCGTAGCATTTTTATTACTTAATTTACCATTTGTTCACAAATCTGGAATCAATGTTGACCCGATTGATTCTTTGTTTGTAGCAGTTTCAGGCGTGAGTGTGACTGGTTTATCACCTGTTAATATCGTTGAGACATATACTACTTTTGGACAAATCATAATTATGATTATTCTAAATATCGGTGGTATTGGCGTCATGGCCATTGGTACGATGCTATGGGTTTTTTTAGGAAAACATATTGGCATGCGTGAACGTCAGCTTATTATGCTTGATAATAATAAAGATACCATGAGTGGTACAGTTAAACTGATTCTAGATATTGTACGTACAATTTTAATTATAGAACTTGTTGGAGCGTCATTATTAGCATTCTATTTTTATAGAGATAATCCAGATTTGCAATATGCAATTATGCAGGGCATGTTTGTAGCGGTATCTGCAACGACAAACGGCGGTTTAGACATAACAGGACAATCGTTAATTCCTTATGCTAATGACTATTTTGTTCAGACTATAGTTATGTTTTTAATTATTTTAGGATCTATTGGCTTTCCAGTATTAATTGAAGTAAAAGCATACATTAAAAATAGAATACCTAATTTTAGATTTTCATTATTTGCTAAAATTACAACAATGACTTACTTAGTATTGTTTGTATTCGGCGCAATAATAATTTTATTATTTGAACATAACCATGCTTTTCAAAATATGACGTGGCATAAATCGTTATTTTACGCACTGTTCCAATCTGCAACAACAAGAAGTGCCGGATTACAAACCATTGATGTAAGTAATTTTGGAGAAGGTACGAATGTAATTATGAGTGTCTTAATGTTTATAGGTTCTTCACCGAGTTCAGTAGGTGGTGGTATTAGAACGACTACTTTCGCAATCTTAATCTTATTCTTATTGAACTTTAGCAATAATAATGAAAAAACCTCGATTAAAGCATTTAATCGTGAAATTCATACAACAGATGTACAACGCTCATTTGCTGTTTTTACAATGGCAGGAATACTCACATTTGCAGGTACGATTACAATACTTGTGGTTGAAAATGGCAAAATATCATTTCTACAAGCATTTTTCGAGGTCATGTCAGCGTTTGGTACATGTGGACTATCATTAGGTGTTACTGATGACATTAGTGGGATGAGTAAGATCGTATTGATGGTACTGATGTTTATTGGTCGTGTAGGACTTATTAGTTTTATTATTATGATTGGTGGGCGTAGAGAGCCAGACAAATACCATTATCCGAAAGAACGTATTCAAATTGGCTAAAACTTCATTTTGATAGTTTTAAGATGATTAATTATAAAGTTATTCCCTTTCTTGTGAAAACAGTGCAAGAGAGGGTTTTTTAATTTCAATGTTTTATAGAATAATGTAAAAGCACTAAAAAGAGGCAATTAAATGATTTAAGCAAGGCTTCTTAAATTATTAAAATTCTTAGAATGTAATATTTCCTTTTGCTATCATGGGTATTTAGAAACATGTTAAACTGAAGGAAATGAGGGGAGAGGCATATGAAAAAAAGCGAGAGAATTACAATAGATGTTATCACAACTTCAGATATGCACAGTCATTTTCTAAACGGAGATCATGGTTCTAATATATATAGAGCAGGTACTTACGTTAAAACGAAGAGAAAAGAAAATGAACATGTTATTTTGTTGGACAGTGGCGGTAGTTTGGCTGGTTCATTGGCTGCATTTTATTATGCTGTTGTTGCGCCATATAAGCGTCATCCTATGATAAAGCTGATGAATGCTATGCAATATGATGCAAGTGGTATTAGTCCTAATGAATTTAAATTCGGTTTGTCCTTCTTTTCAAGAGCGGTCTCTTTATCCAGGTTTCCATGGTTATCGGCGAATATTGAATATAAGCGTACAAGAGAACCTTATTTCTCTACACCTTATACGATAAAAGAAGTAGAAGGCGTCAAGATAGCTATTGTTGGATTAACTTCAGACGGATTGATGAACCGCGAACACTTTGAAATGGAAAATGAGCTACAAATTGATAAAACTTTAGTGGCTTCTAAAAGATGGATTCGCTTTATTCATGAAACTGAAATGCCAGATTTTCTCATAGTCATATATCATGGTGGTATAAACCAACTGAATAAATCCGCAAATGAACGCGAACAAAACGTGAATGAAGCGGAAAAAATTATGCAATCATTAGGCGTGATTGATTTACTGATTACTGGTCATCAACATCAAACTTTTATAGGTAGAGATGATCAAACATTGTATGTACAAGCTGGTCAAAATGCGGAACAATTAGTCCATGTAAAAATTAACTTTAAGCAAAGAACTACCTCATATGAATTAGAAGATGTTGAGTCACAAATTGTTGATTTAAATGAGTATAAGGAAGATGAGGATTTACTAAACTTAACATTTTATGATAGAAAAACTGTTGAACATTGGGGGAAAGAAGTTTTAAATGTTACGCCCGTTTCTGCTCAAGTAAATGGTTTAGGAGACGTTATTACGAAGCCCCATCCTTTCACGCAACTTTTACATGACGGTATTCGCTCAGAGTTTGATTATGATATTTCATGTGTACATTTACCTACCAGTGGAGAAGAAGGCTTAGAAGCAACAATAACCAATGAAGCATTATATAAAGCGTATCCGCATCCTGACGTGCCAGTTGATTTAACTTTAAAAGGACAGCAGATTAAAGATATTCTAGAGTATGGCTATTCACATATAGAATTTAGCCATGGTGAACTCAGTTTAACAATTATTGATGAAACATTATGTACGTTTTGGCAAGGCGTGGATTACACAATTGATATGAATGCTGCACCGTTTAATCGTGTTAATTTAAAAAACATAAGACTGAATCATATGTATCGTGTAAGTATGACAGATTATTGTTATAGAAATTATAGACAGTATTTAGAAAATGCAGTTATTCATGAAACTGGCAAAATAACGATGGTAGAATTAATATCTAGAAATTTGAAAAATGAGCAGTATAAAATAAATCAAAAACAAAGCTTTAATGTAATAACATAGGCTAAAGGATTGTAATATAAATACTACTATATCCTCGTTTGCATAAGATAGGGCTATAGACTCAGCATGTAGCCTTCAATTCATGCTAGACTATTCTAGTTGGTCAAGTGTCTCGTATGCAACAGTGTTGTAATAACTGGAAAAATGAGCATTATAATATATTTATTTTATATAGCACAAAAAACTGGAAGGCGCTCATTATTTTAATGAGCGCCTTCCAGTTTTTAATTTTTAATAAAACGTATAAAGTTCCGCAATAAGTTAAGCATGGAATATTAATAGAATTACTACTGCAACGATTTGTGCTATTACAGTGGTAGCAATTCTACGCGTATAAAAGTAGCTTATTGAGAGTGCAATTTGTACGATAAAGATGAAGAAAACAATCCATAAATTATCTAGATAGTAGAATAATGAAGCTGAGCAAAGCGCCGTAATTATAATGCTAAGCCAACTTGGTATGTTTAATTTAATCAATTCTTTTTGTAAAACTGTTCTCATATAGAGTTCATGACAAGGTATAACAAAGACTAATGTTATTAACATTTGCCATTTAAAATATACGCCAGTTCTTGTTAATTCTTTAATTAATTCAAGATATTTTATATCCGAAGAAATTGCTGCAATAATCAGCTGAATAATAATTAATACAATACCAGTAACAATTCCAACACCTAAAGAAGTAAGTAATCTCTTAGATTCTATATCTCTTTGATAAAAGATATAACTAATACCAGCTATGAGCATAATGCCAGTATATAAATACCAATACTCTTGTTTTTCCCCCCACATAATGAAGAGGATGATGTGGAATACAATAAAGCTTAAAAGAAACCATATTAAAGCCTTTGAAATTCTATTCATTTTTTACTATCCTTCTTGTTCAACGATTGTATATCGCTTATGATTAATAACAGTTTTTTCAGGCAAGTCTAAATCATTGAAATTCTCCATAATTGTTAAATCTACAATTACTGAATTATCATTAATTTTCTCTACACGGCCTTTTAAACCATCATAGAATTCTACTATATTTCCAACTTCTGCAACAGTCATTTTTAGTCCTCCCTAGAAATGCTAACTAGATAGTATTATACAAAAAAACTTAAGACAAATAAACAAATAACCATTAAATTGTGTGATATAAACCGATTTTGAAACTTTTTATCATATTTAATGTAAATGATTGGCATTTTTAGAGAAAATATAGCATAAATAAGGTAAGGGTATATTTTTAGGGAAAAGGAGTGCAATAGATGAAGTTTATTAGTAATAATGATATTACAGATCCAACATTAAATTTAGCAATGGAAGAATATGTATTAAAAAATATGCCGAAAGACGACAGCTATTTTCTATTTTATGTGAATAGACCGTCTATTATAATTGGTAAAAACCAAAATACGATTGAAGAAGTTAACAAACCATATATTGATGCACATAATATTGATGTTGTGAGACGTATATCTGGTGGAGGTGCTGTTTACCATGATGAAGGTAATTTAAATTTCAGTTTTATAACAGATGATGATGGTAACAGCTTCCATAATTTTAAAAAATTTACAGAGCCAATTGTTGAAGCATTAAAATCGTTGGGTGTTGATGCTGAAATGACTGGTAGAAATGATATTCAAGTAGGTAACGCCAAAATTTCAGGTAATGCTATGGTAAAAGTGAAAGATCGTATGTTTAGTCATGGTACATTAATGTTAAATAGTGAATTGGATGAAGTTCAGAACGCATTAAAAGTTAATCCTGCAAAAATTAAATCTAAAGGGATTAAATCTGTACGAAGCAGAGTCGCAAATATTTCAGAATTTCTTGAAGAACCTATTAATATTGATAACTTTAAAGATATTATTTTAAAAACTATTTTTGGAGAAGCAAATCAAGTTGAGACATATCAACTTACTGATGAAGATTGGAAAAATATTGAAGCATTGAGTAATGAGAAATATCGTACATGGGATTGGAATTATGGTAGAAATCCAAAATATAACTTTGAAAGAGAAGAGAAGTTTGAAAAAGGTTTCGTTCAAATTAAATTAGATGTTAAACAAGGTCGTATTGAGCACGCAAGAATTTTTGGAGATTTCTTCGGTGAAGGTGACATAACAGAACTTGAAAATGCATTAGAAGGTACGTTACACGAGTTTGATAGTATTGAAGAAGCATTTTCAAACTACGATATTTATCATTATTTTGGTGATATCGATCGCCATGAACTCATTAGATTAATGTCTTAAACAAGAGTTATAAGTAAAAATAAAACTCAAAAAGGTCTATTCTCTAACTTATTGGTGTAAGTAGGGAATAGACCTTATTTTAAATAACAAGCTATTAAATTATCCAACGAGAAATTCCTCCAGGTTTCTGTATTCTTCAGTATAACGTTTGAAATCCTGCTCGTTTTTATTCTTAAGCGCGTGGTCAATGAGGTATTCTAACTGCTGTTTACGGACATTTCTTAACGACTCATCAATGATTAATTCAATACCTAAATCATTAATCGTTGACACAAAAGATTCTAATGAATTGTATTTAACATTTGTATTGTTTTTCATTTTCAACACAGCCCCTCTATCTATATTTACATATAGTATACAGCCTTTTATTTTTGAAATCAATAAATAGTCAGACTTTTCCGAAAATATAAGTGTAATTTGCAACTTTTCAAAAAATAAGAAAATGCAAAAGTATAATAACTAAAAATCAATTGTAGAAAATTTATAAAATATTTTATTAAATAAGTTGATTTTAAAATCTTTGTGTTATATTATTTGAGTATCACCATAAGCTTTAAGGAGGCGTCAGCTATGATTCAACAATACATTATTAAAAAAGGTGATATGGCTCTTCAACCTTGTAATTTATCTATAGGACTAAATGAAGGTACTTGTGTATTAAAGTATAAGGAGGAGCGTGATATTGTAAAGGAACGGACACATAAGATTATAGATCGTTCATGTAGATTTTATGGTAGCAGTTATGTATTTAAAAAAGAAGACACAATGAGAATTACAGGTATTAATAGTAAACCCCCGATATTATTCACTCCATTATTTCCTACTTATTTTTTTCCTACACATTCAGACCGAAAAGAAGAAAACACTTGGATCAATATTCATTATGTACAAACCATAAGAGCTTTAAAAGATAAAAAATGTAAAATCACATTTGTCGATAACCAGACTATAGTTGTTAATATTTCAGCACACAGTATGCATCATCAATACTTAAATGGTATATATTATTACTATATGATGGATAGAGCAGCTAGGGTGGCTACTTTTGATCCTGAATCTCCTATAGACTATACGAAACCACAATTAAATATTTATGAAGCATTAGCAAAATATTCTCTATTTGAAAATAAATAGCAAAACATTTCTGAAATTTAAATGTAAAAATGTCATATGTGGAATATTATATTAATTTAGTGTAAATATTCCGCATATTTTTTTGATTAAGGTACTTGAAAAATTCTCTGAAGTTGATATAATAGTATTTGTGCTTGATTGAGATATCAATTATTCCACAGTAGCTCAGTGGTAGAGCTATCGGCTGTTAACCGATCGGTCGTAGGTTCGAGTCCTACCTGTGGAGCCATTGGAAACGTACTCAAGTTGGCTGAAGAGGCGCCCCTGCTAAGGGTGTAGGTCGCGCAAGCGGCGCGAGAGTTCGAATCTCTCCGTTTCCGTTAATAAAAACAAGCTTTTTAATACCGAAGTCCTTAACAGGATTTCGGTATTTTTTTGTTTTGTGAATTTATAATTTGTAAATTCACAATTAATAATCATGATAGTAAGTAACCGCAAAAAGCTAAAAAGTATAATGAATTGCTACAAGTACTGCTAGTTGATACCACTTGTTATAGAGCTTCGTTAATCCTGTAATAACTTCATGTTTTATATTGCTCAAGTGTTAAGTGCTGTGAATCAACTATAATATATCAAAACTCAATTTTTTAATAAAAAAATTATAAGTAATCAGCAATAATACATAGACACTCGTCTATATAGATAGTATTATATTTAGTTATAAGAGGAGAGATGAACTTGTCATATAAAGAATTATCAAACGTATTAAAAGTGCTTTCTAACCCAAGTAGATTAGAAATTATGGATTTACTTTCTTGTGGTGAGTTATGTGCATGTGATGTATTGCAACATTTTCAATTTTCTCAGCCAACTTTAAGTCATCATATGAAATCATTAGTAGAGTGTGAGTTAATTACTACACGAAAAGAGGGGAATAAGCGCATGTATCGGCTTAACCACGATGTATTTGAACAAATTAATCAAAGTTTAAATCTAATAAATACTACAAATGAATTATGTATTTGTAAAAATATGAAGTCAGGTGAGTGTTAATGATGACGATATTAGCAATCACAATCTTTGTATTAACGTTAATTTTTGTTATCTGGCAACCTAAAGGTTTAGATATTGGAATTACTGCATTAATTGGTGCTGTAGTAGCTATAATTACGGGTGTTGTAAGTTTTTCAGATGTACTGGAAGTTACTGGGATCGTTTGGAATGCGACTTTAACGTTTGTTGCAGTTATTCTTATTTCACTTATATTAGATGAAATTGGGTTCTTTGAGTGGTCTGCTATACATATGGTTAGAGCATCAAAGGGTAATGGCTTGAAAATGTTTATCTTTATCATGCTTTTGGGTTCAGTTGTAGCAGCCTTCTTTGCAAATGATGGTGCAGCTTTAATACTTACCCCTATTGTATTAGCTATGGTACGTAATTTAGGCTTTGATAAAAAAGCAATATTTCCATTTATCATTGCTAGTGGCTTTATTGCAGATACAACTTCATTACCACTCATTGTTAGTAATTTAGTTAATATAGTTTCTGCAGATTATTTCGATATAGGTTTTATTGAATACTTTAGTAAAATGATTATACCTAATATATTTTCGTTGATTGCAAGTATTCTTGTGTTATGGCTTTATTTCAGAAAATCTATTCCAGGTAAATTTAACGAAGTAAATATTAGAGAACCAAGAGAAGCGATTAAAGATAAAAAGCTTTTTAACATCTCTTGGATTGTACTTGCTATCTTACTCGTTGGTTATTTAATAAGTGAGTTTATAAATATTCCAGTATCTATTATTGCTGGTATGATTGCTTTAATATTTGTATTATTAGCGCGTAAATCTAAAGCCGTTCATACGAAACAAGTAATTAAAGGTGCGCCATGGAATATTGTTTTATTCTCTATTGGTATGTATCTCGTCGTATTTGGCCTGAAAAATGTGGGGATTACAACACTTCTTGGTGATGTACTAACAAATATTTCAAGTTACGGCTTATTTAGTAGTATCATGGGCATGGGCTTTATAGCTGCATTTCTTTCATCTATTATGAACAACATGCCAACTGTATTAATAGATGCTATAGCAATTGGTCAATCGAGTGCCACAGGAATATTAAAAGAAGGCATGATTTATGCTAACGTTATTGGGTCTGATTTAGGACCTAAAATAACACCCATTGGCTCTTTAGCCACACTTCTTTGGTTACACGTGCTAACTCAAAAAGGAGTGAAAATATCTTGGGGTGTGTATTTCAAAACGGGAGTTATTATCACCATCCCTGTTTTATTTGTAACCTTATTAGGTTTATATTTAACACTAATTATTTTTTAAATGAGAGGTAATCATAAATGGATAAAAAAACAATTTACTTTATATGTACTGGTAATTCTTGTCGTAGTCAAATGGCTGAAGGCTGGGGAAGAGAAATACTCGGCAAAGAATGGAATGTTTACTCAGCAGGTATTGAAACGCATGGTGTAAACTCTAAGGCGATAGAAGCTATGAAAGAAGTTAATATTGATATTTCAAATCATACATCTGATATGATTGATAATAATATTTTAAAACAGTCTGATCTCGTTGTTACACTTTGTAGTGATGCTGATGATAATTGTCCAGTTATACCGCCTAATGTGAAAAAAGAACATTGGGGCTTTGATGACCCAGCAGGTAAAGCATGGTCAGAGTTTCAACGCGTAAGAGATGAAATAGGCGATACAATTAAACGATTTAAAGAACTATAATTATCTCAATTTTAAAAATGAGCATAAATTAAATCAGAAAAATAATAAAAACCTTCAAAGTAGACACTAAAAGTGAAAACTTTGAAGGTTTTTTACACGTCAAAATGAAAAAGTGTATTAATAATTATAGTTTGTAAAATTTTAAATAACTAGTTAGGGAAAAATGTACTATAAACAACAAGATTATGATAATTAGATATGAGTAAATCTTAATCGGTAATATGATGCAATAAATGTAATGAATTTTTGATTTTATTTCAAGATTTTGTATGACTATATATTTTGATATTGCATGAAAAACAAGAAATTCATTATAAAATATTATTATAGCGAATTTAAATAGATATGGCTTGAGGAAAAACCAAGAAATTGTTTTGGTTTTTAAAATAAATGTTGTTCGCAATGTTGTATATAAATAAAAAAAGTGGTAAGCTATGCATTGTGATAAATCAAGAAAATAGGAGAGAGATATATGGGCTTTATTATAATGATTATTGTAGGCGGTTTAATCGGTTGGTTAGCCGGCGCAATTTTAGGTAAAGATATTCCAGGTGGAATAATTGGTAATATTATTGCAGGTTTAATCGGTTCAGCTATTGGTAGTAAATTATTAGGTACATGGGGACCAGTCTTAGGTGGCGTTCCAATCTTACCAGCACTAATCGGGTCAATCGTATTAATCTTAATTGTTTCATTTATTATGAAAGCAATTAGAAAAAGAAAATAATTAAAAAACACTCAACATTTGGTGGGTGTTTTTTGTTAATCATAAGAATTCTATAAGGTAATTGTAAAAATAAAAGCTAATCATTTCTAAAATTAGAAACGATTAGCTTTTCAATTTTTTCGTGAATTTCAATGTATATGAAATCTATTTTTTACTTATTAAATTTCTGATTCCTTTTATAATAAAGCCTACTACTACAGATCTGAAAACACGTGATATAATATTTTTCATTATTAGTCCTCCTAAGTTACAATTCAACTTTCCATAATTTGCTATATAGTTTCTTTACCCAATTTCAGATGAAATATTGGAGAAAATAGAAAATATTTTATCTTTTAATAAAAAAGTGGTTATTTTTCAAAAGAAATAAGACCGTTTTCGTCTGATTTGTTAAAGAAAATCGTAATGATGCCACTAATGATAGCGATAACGTATGGAATGCCTGTCCAAAAGAACACTAAATGTATAATACCTTGTAAAAGTTGATTTGAGTAAAATTTATGAATGCCACACCAACCGAGTAAAAATGCAAGTATAACGTAAATGACTTTATTTACTTTCATATGTCTAGTCCTTTCATTTTAAAGTTCTTATCTTAATTATCTCTTATATTAAGCGATTCAACAATCGAAAACAATTAATGAAAAACGATTTCTCGTAAAAACCAATTATTACTTCGAATTTTTTATTTAATTCATATATAATATAGTTAAATAAACATAATAAGGAGAATACAAATGATTAGAAAAGCTAAACCTACCGATAAGCATGAAATTGCAAAATTATGTTATATCATCTGGAGTCAATTAGACATAGATTTAGTGGAATACACCGATAAAGAAAGATTACTAAAAATCATGGAACAAAGTATGGTGGATGTACCATATAGAGGTCATTATAGTAACACTTGGATATACGAAGTCGATGGTAACATTGCAGGTTGCTTAATTGCATATCCTGGTAACAAAGAGTTAGAGCTTGAAAAGGCTTGGTTAGATATGGAATTAGATGAAGACATTAGAGCTTATGGGACGCCGATGCCAATGAAAGAGGCTAATGATGATGAATGGTATATCGAAACAGTTGCTACATTCCCAGAATTTAGAGGGCAGGGTGTCGCTACTAAATTAATTAAACATGTATTAGAAACGTATCCAGATGAAAAATGGAGCTTAAATTGTGATTTACTCAATGATGGGGCGTTACATGTTTATAAAAAATTAGGATTCCAACCTACAAGTGAATTCGATTTATATGGTCATATGCATTACCACATGATACATATAAAAGACTGAGTTTTTATCTCTGTTAAAAAACAAAAAATCGACCTTCATGAGTATGAAGATCGAAAAAGTAATACTTACTTTATTTGATTGCTGGGTTAAACTTGCTAATTGAGAAATATATTAAATACCACCGAGCAGAGCACTAATATAAATACCTAGTGCATACAGTAGACCGAAGAATGTATTCGTTTTTCCTGTTGCAGCCATTGCTGGCATCATAGTTGCTGGCGTGTCATTCTTTTTGAATCTACGTACAGCCTTGATAGGTAACGGGAATGACAGTAATGCAAGTAAAAAGAAAATTGAACCACCAGGTTGGAAGAATGTAATATAGATAACTAATGCATACGCGACAATGTACATTAATGCTAAGAAGCGTATTGAATTATTTTTACCTAATAAAATAGGTAATGTCTTACGACCACTTTCTTTATCTTTAACACGGTCACGAATGTTATTAGCCATATTGATTAAACCGATTGTTATAACAATCGGAAGACTGATCCAAACAACTAGACTTTGTAAATTACCTGTTTGAATGAAGAATGCAATTAAAATAATAATCATACCCATGAAAATTCCAGAGAATACTTCACCAAAAGGAGTCCAAGAAATAGGGAATGGTCCACCCGTGTATAAATAACCAATTGCCATACACACGAGTCCAATTGGTATGAGCCAGAATGAACTGTTGATGGCTATAAATAATCCTAGTAAAGCAGCAATGACATAAAATGCAATGGCTATATTCATGACTAACTTAGGACTCATGCCATTGCGAACGATTGCACCACCGATTCCTACAGAAGTGTGGTCATCTAACCCTTTTTTGAAATCATAGTATTCATTAAACATGTTTGTCGCAGCTTGAATTAATAAACAAGCGATTAACATGGCTAAAAGCAAAGTAAGACTTAGATGATCTTCACTACCAAGTAGGAATATTTTTGCAGTAGCAGTACCAACAAGTACTGGTACCACAGCAGCGGTTAAAGTATGTGGTCTCATTAAGTGCCAGTATTTTCTGACAGTAGAATATTGTTGATATTGAGATGCCATAAAATTTTATACCTCGAATTCTTTTATATTAAAATATTTTTTATCAAATTTATTTTAATGGAAGAACTTGTAAAGGTCAAATAACGTGAAAATTATATAAATGAAATAGGCTAGATACCATACACATATTGTGAAAAGTGGTACAATATTATAATGAGTGCAAACTGATAAATGAAAGAAGTGAAATAGATGACTTTGGACGTCAAGGAAAGTGAAATTGTCGAAGCGGTATACGAAAGTAATCATACTTGGGTTTCTGTAGAAGCAAAATTAAATTATGAATTAGATCCTACTGTATTATTCCATGTTACGGAAGACAGTGCAGGAGACCGTTTTTATTTTAAAAAAAATGACAACGAAACTTCATTCTTTGGCTATCATGCTATTAAAAGATTTAAAAATGACTTTGAAAGTAAACAATCTATTTTCCGAGAATGGGAAAAATATAAAAGTGATATTGATTTAATTCATCCAAATTCAGAACGACATCATTTAAAGATATGTGGTGGATTCCAATTTTCAACACATAAATCTGGAGATGAGTGGCGTGAATTTGGTATTAATCATTTTATATTACCTGAAGTATTGGTAACTATGGAAGAAGGAAACACGTATATTACCTATACTGTAAAAGCAGATCAATTTGAAATTGACTCATTTTTATCGATTATAGATAAGTTAACTCAAGAGAATGTTAGCCCAAATTTTGAAAAAGGTGAAATTAAGCGCATTGAGGATATTTATAAAGATGAGTGGCGTGATTTAGTTAAAGATACAATAGATATATTAGACGAAAATAAAAAAATTGTGCTTGCAAGAAAACGATTGATTATGTTTGATAAAAACATAAACATCCCTTATATCTTAAACCAAGCAACACAAGGTGAACATAATAGTTACTTATTTGTATTAGAATCACAAGACAGTGTATTCTTTTCACAAACACCTGAACAGTTAATGGAAATTAATGATGAAATACTATCTACCAAAGCAGTTGCAGGTACGATTAAACGTACCCACCAAGATGATGTAGATAATGAAAATATAAATGCATTTTTAAACGATGAAAAAAACTTAAATGAACATCGTTTTGTCGTAGACAGTATATTGAATGATATTGAATTGTATGTTGAAGATATTACATACAATAAAAAACCACAAATTTTAACAAATGATCATTTGTATCACTTATATACGAAAATTAAAGGACAATTGATTAGCAAATCTTATATTGGTTTATTAGATAATCTTCATCCGACGCCGGCGCTTGGAGGTTATCCTAAAGAGGAAGCAATTGAATATATTGAACAAAATGAGTTTGGAACACGTGGGCTTTATGGCGCGCCAGTTGGCTATATTGACATGTATGATAATTGTGAATTTATTGTTGCAATTAGATCTATGTTGATTAAGAAAAATCAGGCAACATTATTTGCTGGTTGTGGGATTGTAAGTGATTCTGATGCGGATAGTGAAGTAGAAGAGACTGCTGTTAAATTTAGCCCAATGATGAAAGCTTTAGGAGTCGAGAAATATGAATAACCATACAACTGCATTAACAAAACAGGTATTTACTTTTGTTTCAGAATTATATGCATACGGAATAAGAGAAATAGTGATAAGTCCAGGGTCTCGTTCAACACCAATGGCAATTGCAATTGAGGCACATCCTAAAATGAAATCTTGGATTCATCCAGATGAACGTAGTGCTGCTTTCTTTGCGATGGGGTTAATGAAAGGTAGTGAGCGACCAGTTGCTATTCTTTGTACATCTGGTAGTGCTGCCGCGAATTATACACCAGCCATTTCTGAAAGTAGCTTGAGTCATTTACCACTAGTGGTATTAACAAGTGATCGTCCACATGAACTCAGAGGTATTGGGGCACCACAAGCAATAGATCAAACAAATATGTTTGCAAATTATACACAATATCAATTTGATTTCCCTATTGCTGATAGTAATGATGACCAAGACTTTATGACGAATACAGTTAAATTCCAATTACAAAAAGCGAGTCAGTATTTATATGGCCCGCATCGAGGTCCAATTCATCTGAATTTGCCATTTAGAGAGCCGCTGACACCTGATTTAGAAAAAGTTGAATGGTTAACTTCAGATACGAAGATTATGCCACATTATCAAAAAACGACGAGTCTCAATGAAATAAATGTAATTGTTAAAAAACGCAAAGGACTTATTATCGTTGGTGATATGCAGCATCAAGATGTAGATCAAATACTCACATTTGCGACGATACATGATATGCCTATACTTGCTGACCCATTAAGTCAATTACGTCGTGAGCACCATCCTAATGTTATAACGACATATGACTTATTATTTAGAGCCGGATTAGAAGTAGATGTTGACTTTATAATTAGAGTAGGTAAACCAGTTATTTCTAAAAAAATAAATCAATGGTTAAAAGATACGAAGGCATTTCAAATATTAGTGCAGAATAACGATAGACCAGATGCATTTCCAATAACACCTCATGTTTCTTACGAGATGTCTGCAAATGATTTCTTTAGACAATTATCTGAGACAACTACAGTTGAACGTAAGCAATGGTTAGAAAAATGGCAATCATTAGAGAAACATGCCAAAGTTGAAATTAAAGATTATGTAAGAACTGCGACAGATGAAGCGGCCTACGTAGCAAATGTACTAGACAAATTAACAACAGATGATGCATTATTTGTGAGTAATAGTATGCCAATTCGAGATGTAGATAATTTGTTTATAGACTGTGAAGCAGCAGTCTTTTCAAATCGTGGCGCTAATGGTATAGATGGTGTTACTTCAACAGCATTAGGTATGGCGGTACACAAGAAAGTGACATTATTAATTGGCGATTTAGCCTTTTATCATGATATGAATGGCTTGCTCATGTCTAAATTAAATGACATCAATTTGAATATTGTGCTATTAAATAATGATGGTGGAGGAATCTTTTCCTATTTACCACAGAAAGATTCAGCCGATGCATATTTCGAAAGGTTATTTGGCACACCAACTGGATTGGATTTTGAACATACTGCGCTACTTTACGACTTTACATTTAAACGATTTGAATCTATTGAAGCATTTAAGTACACTGAGTTATCCAAATTTGGCGCACATATTTATGAAATTATGACGCATAGAGAAGATAACCTACAACAACATCTTAAACTCTATAAAAAGTTGAGTGATATTATCAATGTTACATTATAAATTTCATCGAGCGAATCAATCAACTAATCAATTATTAGTGATGCTACACGGCTTTATTAGTGATCAACAGGCATTTGATAACCATATTCACATATTGAAAGAAAGCGTAAATATCGTAACTATTGACTTGCCTGGACATGGTGCAGATGAATCTCCATTTCATCGAGAGTGGGACTTTCCTTTTATTAGCCAACAGTTAGATGAAACGCTAGAAGTGTTTAGTGCATATCAATTATTTTTACATGGCTATTCAATGGGTGGTAGAATAGCGTTGTATCATGCAATTCATGGCAACACTACATTGACAGGTCTTGTCTTGGAAAGTACGTCCCCAGGCATTGAAGATAGAACAGCACAGATAGAAAGGCAACAAGTTGATTATGCACGTGCCCGAGTATTAGAAATTGCAGGATTAGAAGTTTTTGTTAATGATTGGGAAAAACTGCCACTATTTTATACACAACATGACTTAGATAAGATCACTAAATTAAGTATTCGTAACATGAGAATGCGTCAAGACGCATCTAGATTAGCAAAAGCGTTGAGAGATTATGGTACTGGAAAAATGCCTAATTTATGGTCGGAATTGAATCAAATACAAATCCCAACATGTATTATTGTTGGAAATTTAGATGGTAAATTTTGTGAAATTGCTCAAAAGATAGTTTCAATTATACCGAAGACTGAACTTTTTGAAATAGCACAGAGTGGTCATACTGTTCATGTGGAAGAAATGGCAGAATTTGATAGAATAGTATTAGGTTTTATTCAAAAGGAGGAGCAAAATGACTAGACAGTGGGAAACAATTAAAGAATATAAAGAGATTAAGTATGAATATTACGATGGAATCGCTAAAGTAACAATTAATCGACCTGAAGTTCGTAATGCTTTTACACCAAACACGGTACAAGAAATGATGGATGCATTTACTAAAGCACGTGATGATCAACGTGTTGCTGTTATTATTTTAACAGGTGAGGGAGATAAAGCATTTTGTTCTGGTGGAGATCAGTCAGTACGTGGCCACGGTGGCTATGTAGGTGAAGATCAAGTTCCTCGTTTAAACGTATTAGATTTACAAAGACTTATTCGTGTAATTCCAAAACCAGTTATCGCAATGGTAAGAGGTTATGCAGTAGGTGGCGGTAATGTATTAAATGTTGTATGTGATTTAACAATTGCTGCTGATAATGCTATCTTTGGCCAAACTGGACCGAAAGTAGGGTCATTTGATGCAGGTTACGGTTCTGGTTATTTAGCACGTATAGTAGGGCATAAAAAAGCGCGTGAAATTTGGTATTTATGTCGCCAATATAATGCACAAGAAGCACTAGATATGGGATTAGTTAATACAGTAGTACCACTAGACGAAGTAGAAGATGAAACTGTTAGATGGTGTGAAGACATTAAGAAACATTCACCAACTGCTTTAAGATTCCTAAAAGCTGCTATGAACGCAGATACAGATGGCTTAGCTGGACTTCAACAAATGGCTGGAGATGCAACATTACTTTACTATACAACGGATGAAGCAAAAGAAGGTAGAGATGCGTTTAAAGAAAAACGTGATCCTGATTTTGACCAATTCCCTAAATTCCCGTAAGGAATTATTATATTAACCGTTATTGAGAGGTTAACATATACTGTCGACAAAGTATCAGACTTTGTCGACATTTTTTTGCGCTTTTGCGCAATTACAACTTTGACTTTACTATGTATCTTTATACGGAATTATCTAAGATATGATTTCGATCCATTATTGTGACTTTATTCAGTGATTTTGCCCATAGTAAAAGAATAAAAAAGATGAATAACTGGAATCATTACATAGATTTTATTTTTATATAAAAATAAGATAGTGTATCAATTTATAGTTAGAAATACGTTGTTTAAAAAACTCTTTTAATAGTTATAATATATTTGACTATAATTTAAAAATATATTAATATTATAATGAAAAGAAATGAGGGAGAACAATGGCATCAGACGCTAACGACCAAATACGAAAAGAAATGTGCTACTTATTTTATATTACGAGTAAAGAAGTTGTAAATCGTTTTAATCGCTACTTAAAACAGTATGATATAAGCTTTCCTAACTATATTGTATTACTTTATATTGAAAACGATAAAAATGTTTATATTAAAACGTTATGTGATGAACTCTATTTAGATTCTGGTACTATAAGCCCTATAATTAAACGTTTAGAAAAAAAAGACCTAATTAATCGAATCAGAACAGAAGAAGATGAACGTAGAGTTAAAGTGAGATTAACAGAAAAAGGTTTGAAACTTAAAGAAGAATTCAGCAAAATCTCCGAAGATGTTATTCAACAATTTGATATGGAAGTTGAAGAGTCAGTTACTTATTATCAAATTTTAAAAGCGTTTGCTGAGAAAAATGTTTTTAAGAAAAATGAAGATTTATAAATATAAAGCACCCGCTAAACATTGAAGATAATTCAACATTTAGCGGGTGCTTTTGTGTCTATAATAAAAAGTTATTGTTGATAGTATTCCTTAAGAAATTCTTCAAGCCTTCTCATACCTTCTTTTAAGGCGTCAAGTTCATAAGCATAGGATATACGTACATGACCTTTACCTAAATCAGTAAAAGCTGAACCTGGTACCATTGCTACATGTGCTTTTTCAAGTACATTAATACAAAATTCAAAATCGTCATCAGTAAATTTTTTGATGCTAGGGAAGATATAAAAAGCACCTTCTGGCTTAGCATCAAGTTCAAATCCGAGAGACTCTAATTTTTGAATTAAAAAATCACGACGTTCAATATAAGCTTTATTCATATATTGTGGTGCTTCTAAGCCTTCATTTAAAGCAGCAATACAAGCAATTTGTGCTGGTACATTTGCACAAATACAATTATAAGCATGCATAAATGTTAACTTTTCAATTAAGTACTCAGGTCCAATTAAAAATCCAATACGGATACCAGTTGCAGAATGTGATTTACTTAAACCACCTACGAGTAAAAGTTGATCGCGGATAGCATCAAATTCTGCAAAAGAAGTATGTTTTCCACTAAATGTGTTTTCAGCATAAATTTCATCACTAATTATGAATATCTCTTTATCTTTCAAGGTCTCAGTGATTGCTTGAACCTCATCATACGATAATATGACGCCAGTAGGGTTAGTTGGATAGTTTAGTAATATTGCTTTTGTATTGTTCGTAATATGAGCTTCTATGGCCTCAGGAGTGATTTTATACTGAGACTGAGTTGTATCTATGAAAATTGGAACGCCACCCAGTGTTTTAATTAAAGGAATGTATCCTGCATAAATAGGGCCAGGAACAATAATTTCATCGCCTTGATTAATAATACTTCGTAATGCTGTATCTAATGCTTCACTAGCGCCATTAGTAATAATAATTTCTTCAGTACTATACTTAAAATGATAGCGTTGCTCAAAATATTCACTTACAGCGTTTCTTGTTTCAAATAATCCTTTATTATGCGAATAGGTTGTTTGATTTTCATTTATCGCATTAATATATGCAGATTTAACTACATCTGGCATAGGAAAATCTGGTTGGCCAATTGTTAAATTGATACAGTTATCAATGTTCTTAATACGACTTGAAAATTGACGTATGCTTGGTGCACTTAAATATTTAGCATTATTGTTTAAAGAAAGTTTCATTGATTATTTCACCTCGAGATTAAAAATACCGAATTGTATTTTTATATGTATGATTAATAGATATCATCAAATTATTTCTATCATAACATATTTAAAATAAATACAATTCGGTAAAAGCTTTTATTAACCTTTGAATTTAGAAGGTGACTGCAAATTAATAACTGGGTTTGTCCATTTTGATACAAAACGTGTCGATAAAATATAAACAATGAAACATGTTGCACTTAAAAGATAAATATAAGTTAAAACAGATATTTCATCTTTAAACGGATGAAGACCAAAACCACGAACCACTCCGATTACAAGACCATGTAATAAATAGATATGCATTGTTCTACGTCCTATATAAGTAAAGAATTTTTCTTTTTCAGGTATTAAATTCAAGAAAGAAAACATTGTTGCTAAAATAATAAAATAAAGGAGTAATCTTTTGAACGGACTGTAAAGATCTTGTTTCCCTTCTAATGACATATATGGCGAATCACCTAACAACCAGTCTGAATTGATTGGATGAATGGTATAGATTATATAGAAAGTCACTAAAATTATAAAAGCAATAGGGACGAACTTTTTATTTCGTAAAATTTGAGTATGTTTACTTGTAAATAAATAACCTAAATAAAATATCGGAAAGAACATAATCGTTCTTGAAAAACTCAAATAATTATCAATATTGTCAGAATAACCAGCAAATAATGAAAAAATGATTGCTATTGGTAAGACAAAATAAGGTTTATAGTCTTTAACAATTACTAAAATCACATGAAAGAAGAATAATGTAAGTAAAAACCAAAGTGCGAACACTGGATCGAAAGGATCGAATTGAACGCTATCTTCTTTACCAGTTAAATAATAATATATAGAGAAAAAACCAAAGAAAATAATATAAGGTATTAATAGTTTTTTAGAGACTTTTTCTAAATAACCAGCTTCTCCTGCTTTTTTTGCAAAGTAACCAGAAATAAATAAAAATGCTGGCATATGAAAGCTGTATATTGTTAAGTACAACGACGATAGATATGTACTCGCTTCATTGTAAGGTTGTAATAAATGCCCAAAGACAACAAGAAAAATCAATATTGCTCTTGCATTGTCAAAAAAGTAATCTCTCTTTTTTAATTGTGCCATGCTTTTTCTCCTTTAAAAGTGCCGGGTGAATTTTATAATCACTGATACTAATTTATTATAAATCATATGAGAAATGCAACAAAATAGATCGATTTGTATTTTATTATTGTATATTATGTAGAATGACATTATAATATTAAGAAATATAATAGTGTCATTTGATTGGTAGTAACAAGTAAATTAACATAGTGGAGATGAAGCAACATGTACAAACAACTAGAACAATTAATTACACTGACGAGTAACGATTTGAACTTAGTAAGTAGAAGGTTTGGCCAACGTACAGATTTAACTTCAGAGCAATTAGAAATGTTAAGAATTTTATACAATTATGAAGTTTTATCTCAATATGACTTAACTATGAAAATTAATAAAGAACAATCAATTGTATCACGTTGGATAAAAAAACTTTGCCAAATGGGTTACATAACTAGTAAACAATCTAATAAAGATTTGAGATGTAAAGATTTAGTGGTAACGGATAAGACAAAGGAACTTGTACAACAAATTAATGAGGTAAGGGTAGCTTTAATTGAAGCGCGCTGCCAAAATTTAACTTCACAAGATATAGAAGACTTAAACCATTTGCTATATAAATTAAACGTTCGTCATGCTTATTTACGTTAGATTATTGGGGCTGATTAATTTATATGAAAGCACCAATAAATAAAAATTTAAGAGTACATGTATCACTCATAGAAAATATCTGTTGAGTGATCATGTACTCTTATTTTAATTGTATAAAAGAAAATATAGTATTGTAGGTGTAAATTAAGCTTTATAAGTATTTACATCAAAATATTTACCTAATTTACCCATTGAATCATAGAACCCTTTAATACGTGTGGCATTGTGCTCTGCCCATCTTACGTCAGTTGCGTATTGATGTTCACCTGGATTTTCAGGGTTCCAACGCATTTTATAAAGTGTATTTTGACCTTGGCTGATGTATGAACTTGAGATGAATTTAGCGCCACCAACGATTGCTTTTTTAACTGTATCCCAACCGTTAGATTTGGCAGTAGCGAAACCTTGTTTAACTGCATCGCTATCAACTGCTCCGATACCAAACATATTATAATATTTGTTTGGACCATCTGTTACGACTTTATCATCTACTACATCGCCACCGTTAGCAAGTTTTGAAGTACCATCGCCTGTTTCTAATAGGGCATGTGAGATTAAATAAACTTCATTTATATTGTAAGCCTTAGCTGCTTCACTGAATGCTTCGCCTTGACCTTCTAAAATGCCTTTACCAACTAAAAGTTTATCTAAATCTGCTGAAGCAATATCTTGAGATTTATCTAAACGTAAGAATTGATATTTTTGAGTAGGGTCTTGTGCTAATTTACCAGTATCCATAGCATTTTTTATTTCGATAGGTGTAGCATCTTCCCATTTACCTGGTGTGTGTTGAATTTGAGGTTTGGTTTTTAAACCTGCTTGAATTGCAACAGCTTCATCTAGCGTTAGACCAGATTGATAATATTTGATTAACTCTTTGCGTAAGTCTTCTTCTTTAATCCAAACCATTTGGCCATTAGATAGTTTGCCGTGATACCAAGTCACACCATTGACAACTTGTTTCTCGAATACTGTAAAGATACTTTCATAGAAATCATTTAATGAGCCTGCTGGTTGATTAGAAGTTGGATCTAAGTAATAACTACCATCAGCATTATAAATAACATAATCAAATTTATAAGGTGTAACTGCCGATTTAGTTACGTCAGATGTTTGAGTTTCGGTTGCAACTTTATTATTTGTATTTAAATCTTTAGCTGCAATCCATCCAGTCTTGTTATTAACATTACCGTACAAGTATTCATCTTTATCTACTTTAACTGATTTAGAAGCATTAAATTGATTGTTTTTCACATTTTTTAATGAGTCTAATTGTTGAGCTTTTGTACCCCAAGGTACTGCATAAAGTCCATTATTTGTAGATTTAATTGTGAATTGACCATTTTTAGCAGATGTTTTACTTAAATCACGTGTATTGATGTCTTTTGTATTAACCCAACCTAATGGTGTGTTTTGGTTAGAATTTTGAATTAATACGTAAGTGTTATCGCCTTGTGTACGTTGTTTTGTAACGTTAAATGTACGGCCTGATAATTTAGATGCATCTTTGGCTTTTGTATCATTAACTTTAGTCTTAATACCAGAATTTGTATTATTTAATTGACCAATTTTACTTACTGATTGAGTTGGGTTTGCTGTATTTTTAGTAGCAGCTTCATTAACTGTAATATCACCGGTTTGCATCCAACCTATATTACTATTCGTTTTGTTATCTGTTATTAAGTAGAAACTATTACTTCCAAGTGTAGCTTTTTTACTTAATTTATAAGTATTGCCATTCACATATGGTTTTTGTACACCTTGTTTGTCGTAAACTGAAGTGTAGACACCATGATTTGTTTTGGCTACAGTACCTTGTTGGTTAGTAAGATTAGTTACTGATAATTGACCTGTATTTGCAGGTGGGGCAACAGTTGAACTTGGTGAAGACAACTTACTTAAACTTACCCAACCAGATAAATCATTTACAGAGCCATAAACATAGTTTGTTTTACCAATTTGTTGTTGTTTCGTTGCTTTAAATGTTTGGTTAGCGTTACCTGAAACAGTTCCAGCTTTTTGAGAGCTAGTACCCCAAGGGACTGTATATAAAATTTCGCCTGGTTTAATATTATAAGTTTTATTTATCGCAGTAACAGGTTTAGCTGTATTATAATCCACATCATTTTGGTGAACCCAACCAATTAAGTTCCCTTTATTATAATCAGTTACCAAATAGAAATTTTCGTTGCCTATTTTGGCTGATTTTGTAACTTTTAGTGTTTGATTTGTACGATCAGTTTTTTTACCTTGGTGGTCATAAACTGTTGCATATAAGCCATCATTCGTAGTATTAAAACGGCCAACACCATTATTAGCTTCTACTGTTAATGAACCTGTTTTTGGTGGGGTAACAGTACTACCAGTGTTACTAGAACCACCTGTACTACCTGAGCCACCAGTATTGCTAGAACCATCTGTATTTGTAGATTCGTCTTTTCCACTAGTACTACCTGAAGATGTTGCTCCCCAAGGTGCTACTTGACCAGTTTTAATTAAATATTTTTCATAGATTAGGTCATATAATTCATCATAACTGTAGTTATATGAAGCTAAGTAACCATGAGGGTCCGTATGATTAGAACCACCTAGGAAAGTACTAACGGCTTGGTGAGTCCAAACTGTACCTTGTCCATCGTACTCAGCACTATCTGGTGAAAGACCATAATATTGTAAGTTTGTCGCTGCATAATCAGCATAATTGTTAATTGAACGTGCAAATGAATCATAATCATGTGTATGAACTAACTCAACATGAATAAATCGATCGTTTGCAGCTGGACCAGCGCCCCAAGCAAGATAGTCAGTATTTGCAGTTTCAATAATACGATTACCGTCAATATATGCATGAACAAAAGCACTATTATAATTATTCTTCATGTAGTTAATTTCACCAGTAATAGTTGAGTTATCATTTGCAGTTTCGTGTAAAACGATACCTTCTGGTTTACCATAACGATAATTATATTGCGGTAAATAACTTGCAATATCTTGTTCATAATTTGGAGCTTGGAAGTTATTGTTACGAATATAGTTATTAAGTGATGAACTCACTTGTGGACTATATGCTGGTAGAGAACTTGTTGTGCCTGCTTCTCTTGTTATTGCAGAACGCGTTGAAAGCGTATTATTTACATTAGCTGATGCTACTCTTAATTTAGGAGTAGCTTCTGTACTTACCGTTGTCGCAGTAGTACTTGGCGAACTAGGCTTAGTTGCAACTGCTGTCGCAGTTGATGTTGCCTTACTATCTTCGCTTGTGCTTTGCTCACTTACGTCAGAAGAGTCATCTACTTTATTATCTTCAGAAGCTTTAACATCTTCATCATCTTGAACGTCTTCATTAGAAGCGTCTTCTTCAGTAGCTTTAGCATCTTCAGAATTCTGTTCGTTTACGTCAGAAGAGTCGTCTACTTTATTATCTTCAGAAGTTTTAGCATCTTCATCATCTTGAACGTCTTTATTAGAAGCGTCTTCTTCAGTAGCTTTAGCATCTTCAGAATTTTGTTCACTTACGTCAGAAGAAGTGTTGTCCTCTTTATTTTGTTCAGTAGATTGATTAGTTTCATCATCTTGAACGTCTTCATTAGAAGCGTCTTCTTCAGAAGTTTTAGCATCTTCAGAATTCTGTTCGTTTACGTCAGAAGAGTCGTCTACTTTATTATCTTCAGAAGTTTTAGCATCTTCATCATCTTGAACGTCTTTATTAGAAGCGTCTTCTTCAGTAGCTTTAGCATCTTCAGAATTCTGTTCGTTTACGTCAGAAGAGTCGTCTACTTTATTATCTTCAGAAGTTTTAGCATCTTCATCATCTTGAACGTCTTCATTAGAAGCGTCTTCTTCAGTAGCTTTAGCATCTTCAGAATTCTGTTCGTTTACGTCGGAAGAGTCGTCTACTTTATTATCTTCAGAAGTTTTAGCATCTTCATCATCTTGAACGTCTTCATTAGAAGCGTCTTCTTCAGTAGCTTTAGCATCTTCAGAATTCTGTTCGTTTACGTCAGAAGAGTCGTCTACTTTATTATCTTCAGAAGTTTTAGCATCTTCATCATCTTGAACGTCTTCATTAGAAGCGTCTTCTTCAGTAGCTTTAGCATCTTCAGAATTCTGTTCGTTTACGTCGGAAGAGTCGTCTACTTTATTATCTTCAGAAGTTTTAGCATCTTCATCATCTTGAACGTCTTCATTAGAAGCGTCTTCTTCAGTAGCTTTAGCATCTTCAGAATTCTGTTCGTTTACGTCAGAAGAGTCGTCTACTTTATTATCTTCAGAAGTTTTAGCATCTTCATCATCTTGAACGTCTTCATTAGAAGCGTCTTCTTCAGTAGCTTTAGCATCTTCAGAATTCTGTTCGTTTACGTCGGAAGAGTCGTCTACTTTATTATCTTCAGAAGTTTTAGCATCTTCATCATCTTGAACGTCTTCATTAGAAGCGTCTTCTTCAGTAGCTTTAGCATCTTCAGAATTCTGTTCGTTTACGTCAGAAGAGTCGTCTACTTTATTATCTTCAGAAGTTTTAGCATCTTCATCATCTTGAACGTCTTTATTAGAAGCGTCTTCTTCAGTAGCTTTAGCATCTTCAGAATTTTGTTCACTTACGTCAGAAGAAGTGTTGTCCTCTTTATTTTGTTCAGTAGAATGATTAGTTTCATCATCTTGAACGTCTTCATTAGAAGCGTCTTCTTCAGTAGCTTTAGCGTCCTCAGGATTCTGTTTGTTTACGTCAGAAGAAGTGTTGTCTTGAGCTGTATTTTGTTCAGTAGATTGATTAGTTTCATCATCTTGAACGACTTTATTAGAAGCGTCTTCTTCAGTAGCTTTAGTATCTTCAGGATTCTGTTCGTTTACGTCAGAAGAAGTATTGTACTCTTTATTTTGTTCAGAATTTTGATTAGCTTGATCGTCTTGAACGTCTTTATTAGAAGCGTCTTCTTCAATAGCTTTAGTATCTTCAGAATTTTGTTCGTTTACATCAGAAGAAGTGTTGTCCTCTTTATTTTGTTCAGAATTTTGATTAGCTTGATTGTCTTGAACATCTTTATTAGAAGTGTCTTCTTCAGTAGCTTTAGTATCTTCAGAATTTTGTTCGTTTACATCAGAAGAAGTGTTGTCTTGAGCTGTATTTTGTTCAGTAGCTTGCGTATTTTCAACAGTTTGACTGTTATCAACTGCAGTAGTTGTATCATCAGTTGAATTGCCTTCGTTGTGTTGAATATTTTGATTAGAAGTATCTTCTACAGATTGTTGAGTCTCTTCGGAATCTTGCTGGTTTAGGTCAGAAGAACTATTGTTTTGAGCGGGCTCTTGTTCAATACTTTGAGCATCTTCAGAATCCTGAGTGTTTTCAGTTACTTCATTAGCTTCAGATTGCGTGTTCGCTTGGTCTTCTTGGCCTGAAGTTTGTTGATTGTATGTATCTTGACTTGGTGTTTGATCAGAGTTCAACTCATCTAATTCTGCATCGTAAGTGTTAACTTCGTTTGCTAAGGTCTGTTCAACTTGTGTAGGGTCTTGGTATGATTGTGTACCTGAAATATTAGCGGTAGGTTTACTAACTTCAGATTTGATTTGTTCACTTTGTTTAAGTGTATTCTTATCATCTAACACATTCTCGTTTGTAGATTTATTTTGTACGTCATCTGCAGCTTGTGCTTGATGAGATGTTAAAGCTGTACCTGCTAACGTTAGTGCTACCATCGACGGTACTTTATAAGTAAACTTTTTCTTAGTCATTAAACTGCCCCTTTAACTATATAATTTAATATCTATTATAATACGACTTTTGGAGGAGTGGTTTACTTTTTACTGATTTGTAATATAAAATTAATCTAATTAAGTTTTGGAAAAGTTATAACATCTGATTTAATGCGTTATAAAGCTTAATTTTGAAAATATTGAAATATTACAAAAGATAGTTGCAATATAAATACAAAAACATATTAAATTGGGTTAAATAGATTTTGTCATAGCAATATGATCAATATTTTCCTCAATAAAAATCTTTCCAAAAGGTTTATATCCAAGAGATTCATAAAAAGTTTGAGCGTGGCATTGTGCATTTAGCATTAAGGAATGATGGCCTTGATTTTTAGCGATTTCTTCTAAAAATTGCATGAGTAGTTTGCCATATCCAGATTTTCTATGAGATGAAATAATAGCAACTCTTTCTATTTTAACGGCATTGTCATAAGGACGAAATCTACCAGTGGCGAAGGGGATGTTGTTTTCATCATATCCAATGATATGCGTAGCAATAGCTTCGTATTGATCTATTTCATTTTCTAACGGTACACCTTGTTCAAGAACAAATACTTGTTTTCGTACACTATATGCATCTTCCATCATGGAAGGCGTTGTAACAATTTTAAACATAACTATTCCTCGTTTCATTTATTTTGGTTAAAAAAACGCCCTATCAAAGTTTAATATGATAGGGCGTTTTTTAATGATTATTGTGCTTCTTTTCTAATTATCGCAGTATATTGCCAAAAAATTCGCATTTGTGCAATATTCCAATTATTCATACCCATTGTAAAACCAGATGGTCTAAATAAATTAACATCTGTAACCTCTAGTGCAGCCGCAATAAGATATTGGATGGGTACGCTAATTTCTTTCATTGTTTCTGTAATACCATTTTGATTATAAACCCATGAAAACGGTAATTCTGATTCAAAAACATCAACTTTTTCGAATATTTCTGGAAGTCCAACAATATAACATGCACCATCGATGATAGGATTATTATCACTATCTTTATAGTATATGCGTAAAGCTTCATAGTTTTCACGGTGTTCATGATTGACATAGAAAAATTCATTTCTAAAAAGCGCCATATCTTTGCTGTGTATCATTTGTTGTTCTAAAACATTAAACATTCCGTTTATATGAGCAAGTTTTTCGTATGTTTTGCGTGACATATAGTGAGCTCCTCTCTACAGTTAATATTGATTAGTTGGTACTTCTTGAGTATTTTGTTGCTGATTAGGATCTATTTGTTGCTGATTGGTATTCTGTTGTTGCTGATTATTATTGTTTTGTTGTTGGTTAGGGTTACCTTGTTGCTGATTAGGATCTACTTGTTGCTGATTAGGATCAATTTGTTGTTGATCGTTATTCTGTTGTTGTGAATTATCATTGTTTTCAGTGCCATTTAATTCTGATGAATTGTCTTCATCATTATCATTGGAAGTATCATTTTGATTTTTTCTAAGTAGACTACTGTCTAACTCTGTTTGTGGTACGAGTGTACCATAAAAATCAGTGACACGTTGATTTAAGAAATCACTTGTATCTTCAATCTTAGGTAAATTTAAATCATCACGTAGTAAATTTGAAGTGTCTTGAATACTATTAATATCTGGATTGTAATAATAGATTCCATTTAAGTAATCATCTTCACCTTTAAGTTGTTTACTTTTGATTTCAACATCATCTTTTAAATAAGATGTTGCAAGAGCTTTTACCTCATCATAGCTTAAATTATGTTTTGAATTATTCCCAACTATTTCAATAACATCATCTAGCTTACTAAAGGAACCAGCATTTTGTGCCTTAGCAAAGAGTTTTTTAATTAACTCCATTTGTCTTTGACCACGTTTTAAATCAGAATCATGATGTCGTGTTCTAGCGACTGCTAATGCTTCGTCGCCATTTAGTTTTTGATGTCCTTTTTCAACTTTTATTTTGCCACTGTCATCAGTATTTGGTTCACTGATGTCATAAGGGACATTATATTCAATGCCACCAAGTTCATCAACAGCATCTACGAATGCATCCATATTAATACGTACATAATAATCAACCGGTACGTTTAAAGTAGCTTCTACAGAATCCATTGAAGCTGTAGGTCCACCATAAGCATGTGCATGAGTGATTTTATCGTAATAACCTACTTTTGGAATATAACTGATTGTATCACGAGGAATGCTTAGCATTCTTATTTGTTCTTTATCGGAATTAAATGTTGAAAGAATCATTGCATCGGTTCTTGATTGTTCAGTACTTTGCCCATTTTTTTCTCGTCCACTATTTCCATCAATACCTAAAAATAAGATAGAAATAGGATCTTTAGAAGGATCGACTTTAGATTCACGAATGTTTGATTTCCTAGAGGAGTCACCATCGTTAAAAGAATTCTCAAAAGCGCCTTGAGATGATTTGAGTAGAATGATAGCAAATATAACCGGAACAACGACAAGAACTAAAGATAGAAATATTAAAAAATATTTTAAAAATTTATTCATGTTTGAAGCTCCCCATGTATATGATTTTGTACATGTTACTATATTATCGTTAAATGTTATAGCTCTTTTAACTATATTAAATATTTGTAAAGAAGAAAATGTACTATAACTTATAATTTTATTACTATAGCTAGTAAATATCAACTATGAATGTGTTATTTTCAAGTTTAAAGTAAAATTAAATTAGGGTATGTGAAGTATAATGCTTATATATTGGAATTTATCAGTAGAAACTAACAAAATTGTCATTTGCTTAGAAATGATTTATAGCGATACATGAGCTATAATATATAATAGAAATATCATCTTGTGAACAATAACTGTGTTTCAAGGAAATGACAAAATAATTATAAATATAAGAAAAAAGGGCTTTGCTACGTTATAATTTAAGAACAATGCTTTCTATAAAATATTTTTAAAATTAATAATTGAAATGGATATATCTTTAGCAAAAGATATGAGGAGGAAAAGTGAGTATGAAGCAAGAATGGTTAGATAAAATAGATGAGAGTTTAGTGAAAGATTTTTATGAAATACAAACTGAAACAGAAAAAGAAGAAGGGTTCAAAGGAAGTTTAGCTTTTGGAACTGCAGGTATTAGAAGCACTTTTGGCTTAGGACCAGGAAGATTAAATGCATTTACAATTCGCAAAGTGGCTTTAGGTTTAGCTCAATTTTTAAGAAGTAAAATTGATTCACCAACTGTAGTAATACACTTTGATACGAGATTTTTATCTAAAGCATTTTCACAAGAAATGGCTAGTGTGCTAGCTAACAATAATGTTATACCTATTTTATCAGAAGATTATAAATCTACTCCAGAGTTATCATTTGCCGTTAGACATTTGAATGCAGATGCAGGTGTGATGATAACAGCTAGTCATAATCCTAAAAATTATAATGGTATAAAAATTTATGATGAAAAAGGCGGCCAATTATTACCTGATGAATCCGAACAACTTAGTAATTATATTAATACGATAGAATCTCCATTATCGATTAAAAAGGGCGATTTTGAAGTATTAAAAGAAAATAATAGAATTAAATATATTACTAGTGAAGTAACTGAAAAATATAAAAGTGAAGTTAAAGATTTAGTAGGTTCGATTGATGAAAAAGGTGCAAAAGTAGTATTAACCAGTTTACATGGTACAAGTTTACCGTTAGTTTCAAATATATTAACAGAATTGGATTACCAAAATTTTGTGATAGAAGAAGAGCAATCTACACCGGATGGTAATTTCCCAACTGTAGAAATTGCTAATCCTGAAGATGAAACTGCTTTTAATTACGGCCTAGCACTTGCAGAAAAAACAGACGCACAACTGATCATAGCTACAGACCCTGATGCAGATAGATTTGGTTTTATTGAGCGTTATGGAAAAAATGAATATAGATATTTTAATGGTAATGAAATTGGGTTACTGTTTATGAAATTGAGATTTCAAGAATTAGTTGAAGCAGGCGCACCACTTTACATTATTAAATCTATCGTCACAAGTGAGTTAGCAGAAAGATTAGCATTAGCGTTAGATGTACAAGTTAATAATGTGCTGACTGGATTTAAATATATTTCTGATTTAATTGAGCAAAAAGGTGCAGACAATGAGACGCAATTATTACTCGCATTTGAGGAAAGCCACGGCTATTTAGCGAAATCAATTTCTAGAGATAAAGATGCAATTCAAATGGTACCTTTATTAGTTAAATATAAAAATCTATTATCTAAAAATGGTTTAACATTTAAAGACACTATGGAAGATATTTATCAAAATATTGGTGCATTTAAAGATAGAACACTCGCACCGTCATTTGAAGGAGCCGAAGGTGTAGAAAAGATTTCGAATATAATGAGTCAATTTAGAAATAACGATATATTCTCAATTTGTGGTATGGATGTAAAACAAATAGAAGACTATCATACGGGTGAAAATAGAAATGTTATAGAAGGTACAACAGAAGCATTAACGTTACCGAAAACGGATTTGATTAGATTCATTTTTGATAATGGATTTATCGCGCTTAGACCATCTGGAACAGAGCCGAAAATTAAACTCTATTTCTCTCTGAATGTAGAAGATATAGATGCAATTACAGATCAATTTGAAAAAGACTATATTCAAAATATAGATTAATTTATGTAGAGGCAGCAAGATGACATCAAAAAAACTAAAACAATTTATCATTTTTTTAATCTTTATTTTAACAATAATCACTTTTACAATTGGATATAGATATTATCAAGATAATAAACAAGACACGAAATACCAAATTATTCATACGAATAATTTGAAAACAGTAATGGGTAAAAACAACCCACAAATAAACGCGATTCATCAATATTTAGAAAAAGTTAATTTTAACGGCACTATAGCTGTTTTTGAACGTGGTCAACTTAAATTAAATAAAGGATATGGTTTCAAAAATTTTGAAACAGATGAAAAGAATAGGGCAGACACATTATATTTAATCGGATCTTCTCAAAAATTCACCACTGGATTAATGCTTAAGCAATTAGAAAATGAGCAAAAAATTAATATGAATGATGTGGTTCATCAATATTTGCCATGGTTCAAAACATCCAAACCTATTACATTAAATCAACTTATGCTTCATCAAAGTGGTTTATATAAATATAAAGCTTCAACTTCTTATAAAAATCTAGATAATGCAGTACAGTCAATACAACGCAAAGGTATTGAGACTAAATTTTATAATAAAAATAGATATAATGATGCTAATTATTTAGTTTTATCTCGTGTGATAGAAGAAGTAACTGGTAAATCTTTTTCAAAGAATTTCGAAAACAGATTATCAAAGCCATACGGATTGGAGCACACGGCATTTTTTAATGATGAAACTTTCAAAAAAGATATGGCGGAAGGCTATAAAAAAGATGAAAATACAGGTGAACCGGTTAAGCAGAAGCCTAATGTTTTAAACCAATATTAAGGCGCTGGTAATTTATATATGACCCCTCATGATATGGGGAAATTGATATTAACTTTACAAAACAATGAACTATTCAAAGATAATATAACAACGCCTTTACTACATGAAAGTTTAACGCCACGTTATCCAAAAGCGTATCGTTATGGTTTTTATTCACTTCCTAATAAAAATCGAATTAATGGTGGTTTTTTTGGACAAGTATTTACGGCATATTTTAATGACGACTATATTGTGGTGCTTGGGACAAATTATGAAAATAATGATGTGAATAATGAGGAAAAGATAAAACATATTTTTAATAAATTACTAAAACAAGACAAGCCTTATAATATAGTAGGGCAACGTTATTAATTACTTGATTATTGTAGTAACCTAAAATGAAGTAATTTAAAACACTCCTAACTGTAAAGTGTAAAGGTACAACCTTTAACTTGATGACAGTATTAGGAGTGTTTTTTCTTAAGTATAAATAATAGTTATATTATGCTACAAATCATATTCACCTTATTTACAGTATTTTAGTGCATTGACGAACATGTCCTCAAACGTATCGGGATGAATGGACATGACCACTGAACAATTAGGGAAGCGAGATTTGAAATCAGTTACTGTTGCACCTTTTGTAAATGTACCATTCGTTTCTATTTGTACATCTGCTTCCTGTACATTGAATTTCTCAGGATGAAGCAAATAAAGCACAGTATATGCATCGTATACATTAATCCCTTTTTCAAAATCATCGCCTTTGTAATGCTTGAAGAGTTGATGCAACATATCACCAGTTTCATTTAGTGTTGGTAGTTTATTTACAAATGCATGGCTTAATGTTGAACTTCTTGCTACATCAAGTCCTACCATGGTTAAAGGCAAACCAGAATTAAAAACGATTTGTGCAGCCTCAGGGTCACAATAAATATTAAATTCCGCTAAAGGGGTGACATTACCACGGTCTGCGCTGCCTCCCATTAATACAATTTCCTTAATATAATCTTTTACTTCTGGATAAGTAGAAAGTAATAAGGCAATATTCGTTAATGGACCTATAGGTATAAGAGTTATAGGAATCTCACTACTTATTAAAGCTTTTCGCATTGCTTCTACAGCATGTGTTGAAGCTAAATCTTTTTCATTTACTTTAGGAAATGGATAACCATCCATACCTGACTCACCATGAACTTGGCTTGCATCTACAATCTCAGAAACTAATGGTTGAGAAGCCCCTCTATGAACGGGTACGTCACTTGCAAAGAATTGCTTGAGTTTCAACGTATTTGCTGTAGTTTTCTCAATGCCAACATTACCATTAATTGTAGTAATCATTCGTAGGTCAAAGTTGGGATGATTCAGCGCGATACTTATAGCAGCGGCATCATCAATACCAGGATCGGAATCTATAATGATTGGTTGTTTCATAATTGTTAAGTCCTCCTAAGTCATTTTGTTATTGTATGGATCCATTTTACATTGTTTTCTTTTAAAAGTGTTGTATATAAATTAATGTATATTTAAGTTGAGCATAAAAGTAGGGAAAAAACATAAAATTTAACGGGAACTAACTTCTATAATTTAATTAATAATAAAAAAAGACTTCTCTTTTAGAGAAGTCTTTTCTTGGATTATAAGTGAGCCGAGTGTCCACCTTGCATTACCCAATAAGTACCAATAACAGTAATTAAAGTAATGATAATCGCAAATATAACTTTAAATGCTTGTAAGTTTCCGTCTCTACCTTCAGTTAAGTGCATGAACATTAATAATTGAACTGCAGCTTGTATAAAAGCAAAACCAAAAATGATGGTAATCTTAACGTTAAGTTCCATAGATGTGTATAAAGTTACAAACACTGCTAATATTGTCAGAACGATTGAGGCAATAAAACCTACTGTGTGTTTTACTATTGTATTCATCCGCTAAACACCATCCCTATCATATATACGGCAGTGAAGATGAAGATCCATACAACATCTAAAAAGTGCCAATATAAACTTACTATAAATAATTTAGGAGCATTGTCTTTATTTAATCCTCGCATAGCTACTTGAATTAATAAGCAGATAATCCAGACGATACCTAACGATACGTGGGCACCATGTGTTCCTAATAGTATAAAGAAACTAGACCAATAAGAACCAATAGAAAGGTTAACACCTTCATGTACATAGTGTATGAATTCATAGATTTCAAAGCCCACGAATACGACACCTAATAATACAGTGATAATCATCCAAATCATCATTAATTTTTCTTTTTCTTTTCTCATGTAGTAAATTGCAATACCACATGTATAAGAACTAATCAATAAAGCGAATGTCATTATCAAAACGAGGGGCAATTCAAATAACTCGGTAGTCATTTTACCACCATAATCGCCACCATGTTGCAGTGTTAGTAACGCTGCAAACAACGTACCAAATAATGAGAATTCAGCTGTAAGGAAAATCCAAAAGCCAAGCTTATTTAATTCACCTTCATGCGAACGTTGATCAATTGTGTTTGCATCATGACTCATGACTTACAGCCTCCTTTTCTTTTATTCGTGCTTCACGTAAACGTTTTTCAGTTTCAATTACTTCAGAAACTGGAATATGATAACCGTGATCTACTTGGAAACTACGGTAAATCATAGTTCCGAAAATACCAATTAAACAAAGAATAGCCGGTAGCATTGTTTCAAAGACTAGGAAGAAACCACCAATAGTGAAGAATATTCCCATCCAAAAACCAACTGGCGTATTATTCGGCATGTGGATATCTGTGTAATTATGGTTATCTAAATAATGACGACCATGTTCTTTCATATCAACAAATGTATCGTAGTCGTTCCAGTCTGGTGTGATAGCAAAGTTGTATTTAGGTGGCATTGCAGCTGCAGTTGACCATTCTAAAGTACGACCTAAGCCATCCCAATTATCACCAGTTGCTTCACGTGGTGCTTTGAAGAAGCTGTAAACAATACTTGCGACTAAGAACATAAAGCCTAATGCCATTAATAGGGCACCGAAAGTTGAAATTACGTTTAGTAACCACCAACCATCTTCAGGCATATAAGTGTATAAACGACGTGGCATACCATCAAGACCTAGTATGAATTGAGGTATGAAACAAATGTTGAAACCAATTACAAAGAACCAGAAACACCATTTATTTAATGTCTCGTTCAGCTTAAATCCAGTCATCTTAGGCCACCAGAATATTAAAGCTCCTAGACAGGCAAATACAACCCCCGCTACTAATGTGTAGTGGAAATGGGCTACTAAGAAGTACGTGTTGTGGTATTGGTAATCTGCTGCTGCCATAGAAAGCATAATACCAGTTACCCCACCAATTAAGAAGTTAGGTATGAATCCTAATGCGAATAGCATTGGTGATTCAAAGGTAATACGACCTTGGTAAAGCGTGAACAACCAGTTAAATATTTTGACACCGGTTGGTATACCAATAAGCATTGTTGAAATCGAGAAGAATGAGTTAATTAATGCACCATTACCCATTGTGAAGAAATGGTGAACCCAAACTAAGAAACTTAAGAATGCGATACCTGCAGTCGCCCAAACCATACTTTGGTGACCAAATAGGCGTTTACGCGCAAACGTTGGAATGATTTCAGAGTATATACCGAATGCTGGTAGGATAACGATGTATACTTCGGGGTGCCCCCATACCCAGAAGAAGTTAGCCCAAAGCATTGGCATACCACCATTAGCAACTGTAAAGAATGCTGTACCGAATATATTATCGGTTGTAAATAGTGCTAATGCTACTGTTAGTACTGGGAAAGCCAAGATAACGATTAAAGCTGTAATGAAAGTAGTAACCGTAAACATTGGCATTTCCATAAATTTCATTGTAGGTGTTTTCATTCTAAGTATAGTTACAAAGAAGTTAATACCTGTCATCAGTGTACCGATACCAGAAATCTGTATTGCAATTAAGTAATAATTGACACCTGGCCCGGGACTGAATTCGCCTGCGAGTGGTGCATAGTTAGTCCAACCAGCAGCAGGTGAGCCTCCGATTATAAATGACAGGTTGAATAAAATCATACCTGAGAAGAATAACCAGAAACTTACGCTATTTAATACAGGGAATGCAACGTCTCGAGCACCAATTTGTAAAGGTACAATGACATTCCATAAACCAAATATGAAAGGCATTGCCATAAAGATAATCATGATAACACCGTGTGTACTAAAAACTTCGTTATAGTGATTTGAGTCCAAGAACGTATTGTTAGGAATCGCTAATTGTGTACGCATCATTAATGCGTCAATACCACCACGAACGAACATTAATACGGCACAGATTAAGTACATTGCCCCGATTTTCTTATGGTCGACAGATGTGAACCATTCTCTGTATAAATATTTCCATAATTTAAAATAAGTAATTACTGCGATTAGTCCAATGATTCCAAATGGGGCACCGATTTGTGCCATTGTAATCATCCAAGAACCTTCAACAAGTAATTGATCCCATGGAAAATTCATTAATGTCCACCTCCAGATTCATGCTCTTTTTTCTCTATTTCAGATACTTTTTCGTCTTTAGCACCTTTAGAGATTTTGTCCATTTCCTCGACGTTATGTTTTTCTTCGCCTTTGAATTCACTGTTGTATGGTTCATCGTTGCCAAGAATCATGGCTTTCATACCATGTCTCTCATAGTTCGCATTTGTGATTTGCGGTTTACGTGCAGGTTGATCAGGTTCATCTAACACATCTTCAGTTAATTCTTCTTCAGTGTTAAAGTTCGGATCTTTCTGTACGTAATTGAAGCGATCATAAGCGTGGAAAATATACTCAGGATCTGCTGCAGGATCAACAAATGCTAGATGGGTACCACTGAAAGTTAACTCTTCATTTTCAGTAGTTGGTAAAAGTTGCTTATCAAATGTATCTTGATCTAACTCTTTTTTACTTTGAGCATCTTTGACCCAATCGTTAAATTCACTTTGACTTACTGAGTTAACATCGAAAGTTTGACGAGAAAAACCTTCACCATTGAAGTTTGAGTTACGTCCACGGAACGTACCTTCTTCACTGGATGTTAATGTCCAGTCCATCGTCATACCTGTCATCGCGTATTTCTGACCACCAAGTTGTGGTATCCAGAAACTTGTCATCATATCCATTGATTGGAGTTTGAAAACAACTGGACGATCTTTCGGTATTGTTAAGTGATTAACAGTTTCAATTTTTTCTTCAGGATAACTAAAGAACCACTTGTAACCAGCACTTGTAGCATAAACTACAATTGGATCATCCTCTTTGTCTGGTGTTTCCTCATACATGTAAAGTGATTTAACCGTTGGAATGGCTATAGCAATTACAATGAGAATTGGAATAATGAACCAGATCGATTCAAGTAAAAAACTATGATGCATCTTTCCTGTTTCCTCTGTTTTGCCCATTCTATATTTGAATAGAAAGACTGTGAACAAGAGAATTACAGCGACAACTATAGCAAGCATGAAGATGATTGAATAGATAATCAAGAACTTCGTATCACTTGCCATTGGCCCTTTTGGGTTTAAAACTTCTACATTCTCACAACCACTAAGTAAAATTAGCGAGCCAAAGAGTAGAAGCAAAGACTTAAATTTTGACACTTTTTTGACCTCCTAATACTACAATTGTAGGGCTTAACATCAATTTTAAGATATTACGCAATTATTACAAGTGTTTGTGCGAAAAAAATTATTGTAAAATTAAAAGAAACCCAACAGAACCAATGTCTGACGGGCTTTTAAAGATTTGTTAAAATTATGTGTACATTTTGTGAAAAGTGTCATAATTAAGTCGAAAGGGTAATTTTGTCTTAAAAATTGTGATAATCGTTATCATTTACGATTTTTGAGACTATGTATGAAACCTAGGTGTTACTTAACTTCAACATAACGTATAGATTTTTTTACAGCACCATTTGAATCTTCAACTTTGTATTCAACTTTATACTTTCCAGTTTTATTTGTATTTATATCTCCATCAACGGTAATTTTATGAGTTAAATCGCCATCTTCTTTATCAAAGGCACTTACACCATTAAGTAAATTGTAATCGTCACCTTTTTCGATGATTGTATCATTAGTACCTTTTAGTTCTGGTGTTGAATTATCAGTAGCTTCTGCACTTAAGTTAGGTGACACAAGTGTTGCAGATACGCCTAACGCTGATAATGACTGTATTAGTTTATTCATAACGTTAACCTCCGTATGACCGTCATTTGTTTTATTCAACTATACTATACTTTAAATGAGTTTAGAATACATCGTACTATAGTCTTAATATAACCTATGACTTTGAATCTAGCTGTAATTTTCAGTAAACATTTAGTAAATTGAACGTTCTGCGAGTTTTGACATAACAAACTTCAAATAATATTAAATTTAATTCGAAATTCTTGGGGGAGGGTTTTAACTGAAAATGAAAAATGTCATTGAAAGATCTCTGTCATTTTTATATTTGGTCAATATATTATTATAGATGTAGAAAGTGGAAAATTGGAATGTCATGTAAAAGACACTATTTATATAGTAGAAGGTGGTCTAAATTATTCACATTTACAGTAAAAAGAGATGTTGATAATGATTATGAAGGTGGAGTTTCTTCAATAATAGTTGATAAATTTAAAGTAGGTAAGTTTATTTCAAGAGATTCAGAAATATATGGAGGAAGTTTTTTCTTAAAATCTATTATCACAACTTTACGACAAAAAGGTATAAATGGATAGAAAATAAAGTTCGAATCATTTATACCCAAAATAAGTACTGGTGTGAAATTATTATTTAGATGAAGTATTTGAATTTTGAATATTTTATAAAAAGAGAGGTTAGATTTCACATTGTGACATCTAACCTCTCTTTATTTAAATATTAATTGTAACAATACGTAATAATTATTCTAGAATGATTATTCAATACCTCTACGCATTTTTTCCGCCATAAGCGTATTATTTAAAACCATAGTAATAGTCATTGGGCCAACGCCACCAGGAACTGGAGTAATTGCGCCTGCAACTTCTTTTACTTCATCATAAGCAATATCACCTTTTAATTTACCATTTTCGTCTGGTGTGTTACCAACATCAATTACAACTGCGCCTTCTTTGACATCTTCTTTTGTAACTAATCCCGGACGACCAACAGCACTAACGATGACATCAGCATTTTTTAAATAACTTTGCATATCCTTAGTTCTTGAATGAAGAATCGTAACAGATGCATTTTTTTGTAATAACAATTTAGATACTGGTTGTCCTACGATATGACTACGTCCGATAACAACTGCATCTTTACCTTCTAAATCAATATCAGCATGATTTAATAATTCCATAATGCCTAAAGGTGTACATGGAACGAAAGTTTGTTGGTCTATATAAAGTTTACCAATATTTTCAGGGTGGAAGCCATCCACATCTTTTGTTGGATCTATAGATTCTATAACTTTTTGTTCACTTACTTGTTTTGGTAAAGGTACTTGTACTAATATACCGCTCACAGTATCATCTTCATTTAAACGTTTAAGTTCGTTTAGAACGTCTGCTTCAGATGTTGATTCATCTAAATGTACGATTTCAGAAATCATACCAATTTTTTCTGCTGCTTTCTTTTTAGAATTTACATAACTTTGACTTGCACCATCGTTACCTACAAGTATTACAGATAGTTTAGGTGTGTAACCCTTAGATTGCAAAGCTTCAACTTGATCTTTAAGACCTTGTCTGTAATCTTTTGCAATTTGTTTCCCGTCTAAAATTTTAGCGACCATGAAAAATCCTCCTCCAATGTGTGTACTTTACTTAACTTTAACATAAAAAACTCGATGAATAACAACCAAAAGACGTAGATTGAATCATTTTTTTGATTTAAAGTTCGATTTTTGATTGAAAAACCATCGTTTAGTTGTTATGCTATATCTGTAATATACATCTAATAGTAGTATCATTTCAAATTTCTGAAAGGGTGTTCATTGTGAAAGTGGTAGTTATAATGGGGAGTTCTTCTGATTGGGAGACAATGAAAGAAAGTTGTCTTATGCTAGACCAATTAGAAATTCCTTATGATAAAAAAGTAGTCTCAGCGCATCGTACGCCACAATTAATGTTTGAATTTTCTAAAGAAGCAAGAGAAAAAGGATATGATGTCATTATTGCTGGAGCAGGTGGTGCGGCACATTTACCAGGTATGGTAGCATCAATGACAACATTACCCGTGATTGGGGTACCAATCGAGTCAAAAAGTTTAAAAGGATTAGATTCGCTATTATCTATCGTTCAAATGCCAGGAGGTATACCAGTAGCAACAACTGCGATAGGCAAAGCTGGTGCCAAAAATGCAGGCGTGTTAGCGGCTAGGATTTTAAGTATTGGCAATAAAACAGTCCAAAAGAATTTGGAAAATTTCGAAAAAACATTAGTTGAGAAAGTGAGTGAAATGCAACATGAGCTTCAGTAAATTAAAATTCGGTTCGACTATTGGAATTATTGGCGGAGGTCAGCTAGGTAAAATGATGGCACAATCTGCCCAAAAAATGGGATTTAAAGTCATTGTACTTGATCCTGATCAAGAATGCCCATGTCAATATGTTGCACATGAATTTATTAATGCCGCTTACGATAATCAAGAAGCTTTAAATCAACTTGGTGAATCATCGGACGTCATTACTTACGAATTTGAAAACATTTCAGCAAGTCAATTACAAACATTAGTTTCAAAATATAATGTTCCTCAAGGTTATCAAGCAATTCAGTTACTACAAGACCGATTGACTGAAAAACAAACGTTGCAAGCAGCACAAACTCAAATTGCACCATTTGTTCAATTATCTGAACCGAGTGATTTGAATCAAGCAATTGAAAATATTGGTTATCCATTTATCGTAAAAACACGTTTCGGTGGTTATGATGGTAAAGGTCAAGTTTTGGTTAAAGACGCAACTTATATTGATGAAGCAAAGTCGCTTGTTGATAAACAAGAATGTGTAGCCGAACAATTTCTAGACTTACAAAAAGAAGTTTCACTTACAGTGACGATTGGCAATGATAACCAAATCACGTACTTTCCACTCCAAGAAAATGAACATCAACATCAAATACTTTTTAAAACAATTGTACCAGCCCGTACAGATATAGAAAAAGAACAAGAAGCACAAAATGAAGTTAAAAAAATTATTGATCACATCCATTTTGTAGGTACATTTACCGTTGAATTCTTCATCGATACACATAATCATTTATATGTTAATGAAATTGCACCGAGACCACATAATTCAGGACACTATTCAATAGAAGCATGTGATTACTCTCAATTTGATACACATATATTAGCAATTACAGGACAAAAGTTACCACAATCTATTGAATTGCTAAAACCTGCAGTAATGATGAATTTATTAGGTAGAGATTTAGATCTTTTAGAAGATCAATTTGCTGACCATCCAGATTGGCATGTGCATATATATGGTAAAAACACACGTAAATCAGATAGAAAAATGGGTCATTTAACTGTTTTAACTGATGATGTGACTCGTTCTGAAGAAATATTGTTAAACAGATTTGAAGGGAGATACAACTAATGTCTTTGTTATATGAAGGGAAAGCGAAAAGAATTTTCTCAACTGGAGAACCTGAAATACTACGCGTTGAATATAAAGATGAAGTGACAGCTGGAAATGGGGCGAAAAAAGATTTCATAGAAGGTAAAGGACGATTAAACAATCAAATTACTACTAGAATTTTTAATTTTATAAAAGCTCAAGGCGTGAATAGTCACTTTATTGAACAGACTTCTGAAACTGAACAACTTGTGAAATCGGTAGATATTATTCCTTTGGAAGTAGTAGTAAGAAATATTGCAGCTGGTTCTATAACAAAGAGATTAGGTTTTGAAAAAGGTCATGAATTTGATGCTCCACTCGTAGAGTTTTTCTATAAAAATGATGATTTAAATGATCCATTGATTACAGAAGATCATATTAAGTTATTACACATAGCAACAGATGATGAAATTGCAATTTTAAAAGAAGCAGCTAAAGAAATAAACGCGATACTTGTTCAATTAATGGATAAAATGGATTTAAGGTTAGTTGACTTTAAAATTGAATTTGGGCGTACGACAGATGGTCAAATTATATTAGCTGACGAAATTTCACCAGACACTTGTCGCATATGGGATAAACATAGCGATACAAATTTTGATAAAGATGTATATCGTGAAGACACGGGATCAATTATTGAAACATATCAAACTTTCTTAAATAAATTGGAGGCACTATAAAAATGAAAACAATCGAATTACACATCACTTTACAACCGCAAGTACTTGATACACAAGGACAAGCATTAAACCGCGCAGTACATGATTTAGGATATAAACAAGTGAACGATATTCGCGTAGGTAAAGTTTTATATATGACAATTGATGAAGCAACTGACGAAGCTGTACACAATGTGGTTACAACACTAAGTGAAAAATTATTTGCTAATACTGTAATTGAAGAATATAGTTACAAAGTTTTGGATGAAGGAGAGAAAGCTTAATGAAATTTGCAGTGTTGAAATTTCCAGGATCAAACTGTGACCGAGATATGTATAACGCGGCAGTGAAATCTGGTGTCCAAGCAGAATTTGTAGATTATAGAAATACTTCTTTAGAAGGGTTTGATGGTGTACTTATACCTGGCGGTTTCTCATTTGGAGATTATTTACGCTCAGGTGCGATGGCGAGTGTTGCACCGATTACTGAAGAAGTTAAACGTTTTGCAGATGAAGGGAAACCGGTTTTAGGTGTATGTAATGGTTTTCAAATTTTGACTGAAATTGGACTGTTACCAGGTGCATTATTGCATAACGACTCGCATTTATTTGTGAGCCGTAATGAAACTTTAAAAGTTGTAAATAATAAAACGATGTATACCAATTTATATGAAGCAAATGAAGAAGTAATTTATCCAGTTGCACATGGTGAAGGGCACTATTATTGTACGCCAGAAATGTATGAAGCATTAGAAGCCAACAATCAAATTGTTTTAAAATATCTGGACAATCCGAATGGTTCGTATAATGACATAGCCGGAATTATTAACAAAAAAGGAAATGTATGCGGTATGATGCCACATCCAGAACGCGCAATTGAGTCAATTCTAGGCACTGATAGTGGAGTGAAATTATTTGAAGCAATGGTAAATAGTTGGAGGGAACAAAATGTCTAAATTTTTAGAACCAAGCTCAGAGGAAATTAAATTAGAACGCTTATATAAAGATATGGGTTTAACTGATAAAGAATACGACAAAGTTTGTGAAATCTTAGGACGTGCACCTAATTTTACTGAAATAGGTATTTTTTCTGTAATGTGGAGTGAACATTGTTCATACAAACATTCAAAGCCATTTTTAACACAATTCCCAACTACTGGTAATCATGTATTAATGGGACCAGGTGAAGGCGCTGGTGTCGTGGATATTGGCGATGATCAAGCAGTAGTATTCAAAGTTGAATCACATAACCATCCTTCAGCAGTAGAACCTTATCAAGGCGCAGCTACAGGAGTGGGCGGCATCATTAGAGATATCGTTTCTATGGGTGCAAGACCTATCAATTTACTAAATAGTTTACGCTTTGGTGAATTAACAGAGAAACAAAATCGTCGTTTATTGCGTGGTGTTGTCGCTGGTATCGGTGGTTATGGTAACTGTATTGGTATTCCAACTACTGCAGGTGAAATTGAGTTCGATAGTAGATATGATGGCAACCCTTTAGTTAATGCTATGTGTGTAGGTGTAATCGACCACGACATGATTCAAAAAGGGACTGCAAAAGGTGAAGGCAACCCAGTGATTTATGTTGGATTAAAAACTGGCCGCGATGGTATTCATGGTGCTACATTTGCTTCTGAAGAACTAAGTGAAGATAGCGAAAGCAAACGACCATCTGTTCAAATTGGTGATCCATTTGTGGGTAAAAAACTAATGGAAGCAACACTTGAAGCAATTACATTTGACGAACTTGTGGGGATACAAGATATGGGTGCAGCCGGACTTACTTCTTCATCTTCAGAGATGGCAGCAAAAGGTGGCAGTGGTTTACACCTTAAACTTGAAAATGTACCAACTAGAGAAGAAGGCATTTCACCATATGAAATGATGCTCTCTGAAACGCAAGAACGTATGCTACTTGTTGTTGAAAAAGGTACAGAGGATAAATTTTTGGAATTATTCGACAAGCATGAATTAGATAGTGCAGTAATTGGTGAAGTGACAAATACAGACCGTTTTGTTCTTACTTATGAAGACGAAGTATATGCTGACATACCAGTACAACCGTTATCAGACGAAGCACCTGTATACACTCTAGAAGGTGAAGCACCAGAATATAGTACAGCAAAAAATGATTATAGCAATATTGATGTGGAAAATGTGTTTGACCAATTACTACAACATCCTACAATTGCATCAAAGCGTTATTTATATGAACAATATGACCAACAAGTCGGTGCAAATACCATTGTAAAACCGGGTTTGCAATCATCTGTAGTACGTGTTGAAGGTACAAATAAAGCTATTGCATCCACAATTGATGGTGAAGCACGTTACGTATTTAATAATCCGTATGAAGGCGGAAAAATGGTCGTCGCTGAAGCATATCGCAATTTAATATCTGTAGGGGCTACACCATTAGCTATGACTGATTGTTTGAATTATGGTTCTCCAGAAAATAAAGAAATCTATCAACAACTTGCAGACTCAACAAAAGGTATGGCAGAAGCTTGTGAAGTCTTAAGTACCCCTGTCGTGTCTGGTAACGTGTCGTTATATAACGAAAATAGAGAAGCATCTATTTTCCCAACACCGGTTGTAGGTATGGTTGGATTAATTGAAGATATTCAATATCTAAATGAATTTACTCCGCATGCAGGAGATACTTTATACATTGTTGGTGAAACAAAAGACGATTTTGGCGGAAGTCAAATTGAGAAACTACTTTACAAAGAGGTCAATCATGAGTTTGAAGCGATTGATTTATCGGACGAAGTACGTAAAGGCGAATCTATTAAACAAGTAATTCGTAATGGTATTGCATCACATGTACAAACAGTTGGTAAGGGTGGATTACTAGTGACATTGGCTCGTATAAGTGCACATTACCAATTAGGTATGAACGTTAATTTAGATGTTACAAATGAACAACTTTTCAGTGAAACACAAGGTCGTTATGTTGTTGCAGTTAAAGAAGGTCAATCGTTCGATGTAGAAAACGCAGTAGAAATTGGTAAGTTAACTCAAGACAACCATTTCCTCGTATCAAACAAGGAAGTTCAAGTAACACGAGAAGTTAAAAATCTGAATGAATTGTGGGAAGGGGCTATTCCTAAATGTATGACTACAGTGGATTAAATGAAGAGTGTGGTGTATTTGGAATTTGGGATCATCCGGAAGCTGCACAGTTAACATATATGGGGTTACACAGTTTACAACACCGTGGCCAAGAAGGCGCTGGTATCGTGTGTTCGGATGGCGAATCACTTGTTGGACAACGCGGTATGGGTTTACTTACTGAAGCAATTTCAGATACCCAACTTGAATCTTTTAAATCCTATAAACATGCAATTGGTCATGTACGTTATGCCACTTCTGGTAATAAAGGAATAGAAAATATCCAACCGTTTTTATATCATTTTTATGATATGAGTGCCGCAGTTTGTCATAACGGTAATCTAATTAATGCACAAAGTTTAAAAAGATCGTTAGAACATCAAGGTTCTATTTTTCATTCTTCATCAGATACAGAAGTAATTATGCATTTAATACGTCGAAGCAAGGCACCAACCTTTGAAGATGCGCTTCAAGAAAGTTTGAGAAAAATCAAAGGTGGCTTTACTTTCGCATTATTAACGAAAGATGCGTTATATGGTGCAGTTGATCCTAATGCAATTCGCCCGTTAGTTGTAGGCAAAATGAAGACTGGTGCATATATCATTGCTAGTGAAACATGTGCGATTGATGTATTAGGCGCAGAATTTGTGCAAGATATTCATGCAGGTGAATATGTTGTGATTAATGACGAGGGTATTAGAGTAGAGTCTTATACAAGACATACGACAACTGCAATTTCAGCAATGGAATACATTTATTTCGCAAGACCTGATTCTACGATTGCTGGTAAAAATGTTCATGCGATTAGAAAACAATCAGGTAAACAGCTTGCCCAAGAAAGCCCAGCTGACAATGCTGACATGGTCATTGGTGTGCCAAACTCTTCTCTATCTGCGGCTTCAGGTTATGCAGAGGAAAGCGGATTACCTTATGAGATGGGACTTGTTAAAAATCAATACGTAGCACGTACATTTATTCAACCTACGCAAGAACTACGAGAGCAAGGCGTACGAGTTAAGCTGTCTGCAGTTAAAGATATCGTTCATAATAAAAATATTGTACTTGTTGATGATTCCATTGTAAGGGGTACGACAAGTAAACGCATTGTACAAATGTTAAAAGACGCTGGTGCAAATGAAGTGCACGTTCGTATTGCATCACCAGAGTTCATGTTCCCAAGTTTTTATGGTATAGATGTCTCGACTACAGCTGAATTGATTTCTGCGAATAAATCGCCTCAAGAAATTAGCGAGCATATTGGATCAGATTCCTTAGCATACTTAACTGTCGATGGACTTATTCAATCTATTGGACTGAATGAAGATGCACCATACAGTGGTTTATGTGTAGAAAGTTTTACTGGAGATTATCCAGCTGGACTTTATGACTATGAGTCTGACTATCTAGAGCATTTAAGTGAGCGTCAAAAGGAATATTTAGCAAATCATACACAATACTTTGATAAAGAGGGGAATTTAAATGTCTAAAGCATACCAACAAGCAGGTGTCGACATTAACGCAGGTTATGAAGCGGTAGATCGTATGTCGAGTCATGTCAAAAGAACGATGCGTAAGGAAGTACTTGGTGGACTTGGCGGTTTCGGCGCAACATTTGATTTGTCACAATTGAATATGAAAGCACCATTACTTGTTTCAGGAACTGATGGTGTTGGAACAAAGTTGAAATTAGCTATAGATAACAATAAGCACGATACAATAGGTGTCGATGCCGTTGCAATGTGTGTGAATGATATTTTAACAACCGGTGCAGAGCCACTTTATTTCTTAGATTATATCGCAACACATAAAGTTATTCCAGAAGTCGTTGAACAGATTGTCAAAGGGGTAAGCGATGGCTGTGAAGAAACAAACACTGCACTTATTGGTGGAGAAACAGCTGAAATGGGAGAAATGTATCACGAAGGAGAATATGATTTAGCAGGTTTTGCTGTAGGCGCTGTAGAAAAAGATGAATATATCGATGGTACTTCAGTAGCACCAGGACAAGTCATTATAGGTCTCGAATCTAGTGGTATTCATTCAAATGGTTATAGTTTAGTTAGAAATTTAATTAAAAAATCTGGCATTAACTTAAATGATAAGTTTGATGAACAACGCACATATCTAAATGTCTTTTTAGAACCTACACGCTTATATGTTAAACCAGTGCTTGCTGTCAAAGATGCAGTGAAAATCCATGCAATGACGCACATTACTGGCGGTGGTTTCTATGAAAATATTCCTAGAGCTTTGCCTGAAGGAGTTATGGCAAAAATTAATACGTCACAATTCCCAACGCCACCAATATTTGACTGGTTACAAGCACAAGGAGAAATCTCAACTGAAGAAATGTATAACGTTTTTAACATGGGTGTTGGCTTTACATTAATTGTAGACAAAGAAAATGAAGCAGCAGTGTTAAATATATTGAAACAACAACAACAAGTTAAGGCATACCAAATTGGTGAAATTGTTAAAGGTGATCAGCCAATTCAATTATTGGGGGTATAACTGTGACTAAAATAGCTATTTTTGCGTCAGGATCAGGCAGTAACTTTGAAAGCATCATGACTCAAATCGAAGAAGGTAATTTACCGAATATAGAAGTCACTGCCTTATATACAGACCAAGTAAATGCGTATTGCATTGAGCGTGCTAGAAAATATAATTTAGATGTTCATATCAATGAACTTAAAAATTTTCCTTCTAAAGCAGATTATGAGCGCAAAATTATCGAATGGCTTACTTCAGAACAAGTAGAATGGATTGTCCTAGCTGGTTATATGAAGCTGATTGGTGAAAATATATTAAAAGCATACAATAGACGTATTATTAATATACACCCTTCACTGTTACCTAAATATAAAGGTAAAGACGCAGTAGGCCAAGCTCTGGAGAGTGGCGACACGATTACAGGTACAACAGTGCATTATGTGGACAGTGGGATGGACACAGGAGAAATTATCGAACAATGGACATGTGATATATATACGGACGATACTAAAGAACAACTAGAAGAAAGAATTAAAGTGATGGAACATAAGTTATATCCGAAAGTGATATCCAAAATCATTCAATAAGAGGTGCCAATACAAAATGAAAAAAGCAATTTTAAGTGTGTCTAATAAAAGTGGTGTTGTGGCATTTGCCCAATCCTTAAACCAATTAGGGTATGAGTTATATTCTACAGGTGGCACGATGCAAGCTTTAGTAGAAGCAAATGTTCCAGTAAAATCAATTTCAGAATTAACACAATTTGAAGAAATTATGGATGGAAGAGTTAAAACATTACATCCATCTGTTCATGGTGGTATACTAGCTGATCGTGATAAGCCAGAGCATTTGCAACAATTAAAAGAGCAACATATTGATCTTATAGATATGGTTGTAGTTAATCTATATCCATTTAAAGAAACTGTAGCGAATCCTGACGTTACAGAAGGCGATGCAATTGAAAACATCGATATCGGTGGACCAACTATGTTACGTGCTGCAGCTAAAAACTTTAAGCACGTGACGACAGTCGTACATCCAGCAGATTATAATGAAGTTATCGAAAAATTGAAAAATGACGATTTGGATGAAGCGTACCGTAAGTCACTTATGATTAAAGTGTTTGATCACTCAAATCAATATGATGCAGCAATTGTTGAATTCTTTAAAAATAATAAAGAAAGTTTACGTTATGGCGAAAATCCACAACAATCAGCACAGTTTGTTCGTACATCTACTGCAGCGCACACACTTGGAGGCGCTAAACAGTTACATGGTAAACAATTAAGCTATAACAATATTAAAGATGCAGATGCAGCTTTATCACTTGTTAAGCAATTTGAACAACCAGCGGCAGTAGCGGTAAAACATATGAATCCTTGTGGTGTAGGTGTTGGCGAAACAATTAATGATGCTTATCAACATGCCTTTGAAGCGGATAGTCAATCTATTTTCGGTGGAATCGTTGCTTTAAATAGATCTGTAGATAGTACGTTGGCAGAAACTTTACATGAAATATTCTTAGAAGTTATCATTGCTCCAAAATTCACACAAGAAGCATTAGACATTTTAAGTAAAAAGAAAAATATAAGACTTTTAGAAATTGATATGACGATTGATAATAGTGAACAAGAAGTCGTGTCTGTTTCAGGTGGTTATTTAGTACAAGATAAAGATAATGTGAAATTAACACGTGACGATATGAAAGTGGTTACGGAAGTTGAGCCTACTGAAGCACAATGGGATGCAATGTTATTAGGATGGAAAGTGGTTGCATCTGTGAAAAGTAACGCTGTCATTCTAAGTAATGCAAAACAAACAGTCGGTATTGGCGCAGGGCAAATGAACCGTGTTGGGTCAGCAGAAATCGCCATAGATCGTGCGATAGAAATGAATGATCAAGTTGCAATGGTATCAGATGGTTTCTTCCCAATGGATGATACAGTTGAATTAGCAGCTAAGTCAGGTATCAAAGCTATTATTCAACCAGGTGGATCAATTAAAGATCAAGCATCTATTGATATGGCGAACAAATATGGTATTGCAATGGTAACTACAGGCGTTCGACACTTTAAACATTAAGGGAATTGGAGGCAATATACTTTATGAAAGTACTTGTAATTGGTGCAGGTGGTAGAGAGCACGTAATAGCGCACAAACTAAAGCAATCACCACTTGTTAATGAAATATTTGCAATCCCAGGTAATGACGCAATGTCGAAAGTTGCACAGGTACATAGTGAAATAGCAGAAACAGAACATGAACAAATTGTAGCATTTGCACAACAACACGGTATTACATGGGCAATCATTGGCCCTGAGCAACCTTTAACAGAAGGGTTAACTGACAAATTAGAAGCTGCACAAATAAAAGTATTTGGACCTAATCGAGCAGCAGCACAAATAGAAGGTTCTAAATTATTTGCGAAAGAATTAATGAAAAAATATGATATTCCAACTGCTGAATATACTCAAATTACAAATAAGCAAGATGCATTAACTTATATTCAATCATGTGAATATCCAGTTGTATTGAAAAAAGATGGATTAGCAGCAGGTAAAGGGGTTATCATTGCGGAAAGTTATGAGGAAGCATTATCAGGTGTAGAAGAACTATACCAGGAAGAAGAAGGTATTGTGGTTTTTGAGCAATTTCTTGAGGGTGAAGAATTCTCGTTAATGACTTTCGTAAATAATGACTATGCTGTTCCGTTTGATTGCATAGCTCAAGACCATAAACGTGCGTTTGATGGTGACTTAGGCCCGAACACTGGAGGTATGGGTGCGTATTGTCCTGTGCCTCATATTGAGGATTCTATTATCAAACGAACAAATGATGAAATTGCACAGCCTATTGCAAAAGCATTGGTTAATGAAGGCTACTCATTTTTTGGTGTACTTTACATTGGAGCCATTATTACAGATGAAGGACCAAAAGTGATTGAGTTTAATGCACGTTTTGGCGATCCCGAAGCTCAAGTGCTTTTAACTCGTATGGAAAGTGATTTGATGCAGCATATTTTAGATTTAGAAGCTAAAAAACCAATCCAATTTCAATGGAAAGTAGATTCCGTAGTAGGTGTTATGCTTGCATCTAAAGGTTATCCAGCAAATTATGAAAAGGGTAAAACTGTTTCTGGCTTCGATTTAGATGGTCAATACTTTGTAAGTGGATTAAAAAAAGAACAAGATATATATGTGACATCTGGTGGCCGTGTCATTCTAGCTTTAGGTGAGGGAAAAGATATTGCAAGTGCAAAAGCTAAAGCGTATGAAGCAGTCGATAAAATTAAAAGCAATGCATTGTTTTATCGAAAGGATATTAGTGATAAAGCACTTAAATAGCAATTAAAGTAATTTACAAATGATTATTTTGAATTATATAAATGTAATCAAGAAAATTGAATTAGCTATCAAAAAAACGTTAAGACAAAATGGTTTAAGTTTTGTCTTAACGCTTTTTTATTTAAATTATATGGATAGTAAAGTGATTCAGTAAATACTTGAAATACGCACATCATTAATTCCTGTGATTGGAATATATTGTGCTAGGAAATATGCAACGATTAAAATAGAACTTACAACTACGATTAATAAAAGATCTTTATACGAGAAAGGTGCATAATAATAGTATGTTCTAGGTCCGTCTTTAAATCCTTTTTTCTCCATAGCAACTGACAATTGATGTGCTTTTCTAATGTTTTGACTTAGTAGCGGTATTACAAGGTGTTTTAAACGTTGAAACCCTCTATAATTACGTGAATCAATCATTTGATAGCGCATTTTCAATGATTTTCTGAGTTCGAACAATGAAGTGAACATCAAAGGTACCATTCTAATTGCTGCCATAAAGGCATAAGCTACTTTAGGTTTAACTTTGAGATGTTGCATAAGACTATAGAAAATCATGACGATTTGTGATGTGAAGGCAATTAAAATTCCAAAAAGAGAAACTGTTGTCGTACGCATTGCTAAATGTAGACCACGATATAAACTTTCGGTAGTAATTTGAATAAAGCCTAGCTTAAATATCGTGTGTGTCCCATCACCATAAAAAATCATGAATAAAGCAGATATCAAACTAAAAGTGACAGTAAAGAGTATGAAAACAAAAGTGACCTTGAATTTCAATCCATTAAATAAAAGTAGAAATATCAACATTAATAACGTTATATAGAGCATATAATCAAATTGATGTACAAAGATTACAAAGAAAAACAAAATGACTGCAATTGCTAATTTAGTAATAATGTTGACGTCATCAACAAATGAATAGTGTTTTTTCCACATCTCAAACATAAGTATCACCCTTTAATTCAGTTAATTGATGTTGATCGACATGGAGTCTACGGGTCGGATACCGTGCAATAATTTCTGAATCATGCGTCACCATTACAATCGTTTGTCCATTTTGTATACGGTTTTGGAATAATTTAATAAGGTTAAATGTATTATGGCTATCGAGACCAAAGGTAGGTTCATCAAGTAAAATAAAGTCAGAAGATGAACTTAGTGCAATAGCAACGCTTAGACGTCTTTTTTGGCCTGTAGACAGTTCAAATGGATGCTGTGTTTTAACGGCTTGTAAATTTAGTATTTCAAGCATGTTTTGAGTCTCTCGCTCAGCTTCAACAGTTGAACGGTTTTTATTCTTATATTGAATGTAAATTTCATCATATACAGAATGTGTAATAAATTGTAATTCTGGGTTTTGGTAAACTAAATACATATGCTTTGCGGCGGTTTTAATTTTTGATAGAGTATGATTGTTAAAATACATTTTTCCGTCATATTTAATTAGTTGCATCATCGATTCTAATAAGGACGTTTTGCCACTACCATTTGAGCCAGTAATGGTAATCCATTCGCCAGCATAAATGTTTAATTCTGATATGTTGATCAGTTGCTGTTTACCTCGTTTAATCAAACCGTTTTTAAATTTAAAGCTATCATCTGATTGTTGTGTAGTTGCATCATTTTGTGTTTTTGATGATGGTGGGGCGTATTGCCAAGCATTAGGATGCCAGACACCATATTCTGTTAATAGATGCTCATAGTCATGCAATATCTTATTAGGAGGTGCATCGGCTATTATGGCACCATCATAATTTAATAGAATGACACGATCAACATGTTGCCAAATATGTTCTACTTTGTGTTCTACAATTAACACAGTTTGGTCATGCCAGAATGATTTTATTTTTTGCCATAAATCCGCAGTTGCATCCACATCTAGCATTGCTGTTGGTTCATCTAAGAATAGGGTGTTTGCTTGTTGTAACAAAGTTTCTGCAATTGCTAATTTTTGCTTCATTCCACCACTCAATTGATTAATATGTTGATTTTCATCGACATTTAAATCTACTGCTGACAAGGCAGATTGAATTCGGCTTTCCATTTCATCACGTGGTACGCGCAAATTTTCTAAAACAAAAGCCAGTTCCTCATATACTTTAGGCATACAAAATTGAGTGTCTGGATCTTGAAAAATAACGCCACAATCTTCTTCAATTTGTAATTCATCATATTTCATAGGTAAATCAATTAGATTAGGAACGATACCACTTAAAACGTTTAATAACGTACTTTTACCTGAACCAGAAGGACCTAAGAGCAACACTTTTTCTTTGTTTTTTATATGAAGTGTTAAATTATCAAATATTTTATTATTACTGTTAGGGTATTTTAAGCGTAAATTTTTTGTGACTATCAACTTTATTGCTCCTTATAAATTGTCATAATCGCTCTGAGTTGCAGGTCTGAATAATTTAGTGACACCGGTTTGATCTAAGGCTTTTACAATATAGTAAGATAAAAGTCCAGCCACAACAATTCCACTTATAAGTCGAAATACGATATATAGCATAAGGTTCCAACCAGCTATTTCACCGAGATAACCGTAAGCAAAATCCAAGGGTAAAGTAGATACTGAGGCTAAGAAACCGGCCAACATTGCAACCATTGCTGAGCGAGATTTATATCTGAAAAGTGCAAAGATAAGTTCACATGCTAAACCTTGTATTAAAGCATAAATCATTGTAGCGATATCAAAACGGCCCATAACGATGGTTTCGCCGGCACCTGCAGCAAATTCAGCTAAAATAGCAATGCCTGCTTTAGGAATAATAAGATAAGCTACTATAGCTGCCATAAACCAAGCGCCGTAAGTTAGTTCTTCAAAATGTAGACCTGTAACTTGTAACGCTTTATAGACAAAATTCCAAATATTATAAATGACAGCGAAAACTACTGCTATTAATACAGTTACCAGTATCTCAGAAAGTTTTAATCCTTTGGACATATATATACTCCTCCTATATAAAAAAACGCACAACCTTCTAGAAAGGTGCGCGTTAAATACAGGCATACGGATACCATTTTTTTATAAAAGTATCGCAGTACACTTTCCTACGCTAGTTTAATCTAGATCAGGTTCAAAGGGTTTGAGGGTATACCTCATCTCAGTCACTAAACACCCCTAGTGCGAATGATTATTTAATTTAACTCTAATGTATGATTTTTAATCACTTCTGTCAAGGTTGTAAATGAAATTAATCAAAAATATTATGTATTTAAAATATATTGAGCCTTTCACTATATAAAACACTGTAAATGATTTAAGTTAGACGAAAGGTGAGGGAAGATGACATAAAACTAAAAAAGAGAGCGAAACAGTAATCAAAAATTGACTCTGTAATCTCGCTCCCACAAAGTAGAATAGCTATCAGATAACTACTACTAGTATAATAATTAAGTCTGATATGTTTATATACGTCTAATTTACGCTTTAATTAATCAAATGTATCTTGAATATTTTTTTGCGTTTCTTCGCTATTTTCTTCAGACGAATCTTTTTCATCTTTTAATTTATCTTCAGTTTCTTTAGCTTTTTCAGCTGCTTTTTTATTTAATTCTTCTTTACTCATAAACAAAACACTCCTTCATGTTTTAATCATCTATACAATATAAATACCACGAAGAAAAAGAGGTAAACAAAAGTACTTAAAAAAATGAAGGATAAAACTGTAAAATTAAAAGTAATATTAAATAAATTGTTTAGAGTAAAGGTATATGTGGAAATTTGACTATACAACTAATTTATATCATACTATAGACTTATTTATTGAAATTATTAAAGACAAGAGCTAAATGTTAATATATAATAACTTTGAGGTGAATGGTATGTCTTTTATGAAGAAACACGCTGAGATATTATATAGTTATATTATAGGCATCGTTTCGCTTTTCACAGGTCTCATCATTTTAATTAATTTACCAATGATCCATAAATTAAATGGCAAAGGTAAAATTGATTTACACATTCATAATGTATGGGATTTTATAAACGCATTTTTTGCTGAAATAATTAGGGTAATGAGCAATTACATAGGGGATTTTCCAGTAGTTAGCGCCATTTTAATAATTATATTTGGCATTGGATTAATTATGCTAGGAATTACTTTATTTAGAACAACACGATATGACTACGATATTTCAATATTCTTTTTAGTTATTGGTATTCTATTCTTTATCATAACGCTAATTTTAATGACCCAAGTTTATAGTTTTTTCGCTATTATTTTCGTAATACCATTTGTAATTCACATTGGTTATATCGTTTATAAAGATGAGTTAAATATAGAGCATAGAAAATATCATTATTTATGGATTATTTTCAGTTATGGGTTTAGTTATTTGATAACGCAATTGGTGTTATATGGAAGAATCGAAAGTGATGAAATTATACCAATCGACATCTTAAGTGTTAACACATTTTTCATAATTATGTGGCTACTGGGACAAATGTCAATTTGGAATTTCTTATTCTTAAGAAGATCATTGCCATTAACAAAACAGGAATTAGGCGAAGAAGAACCAGAATTATCAAGAACGAGTAAGGACACTGTAACGAACCAAACGATAGAACGTTGGAAGACTTTACAAGACAAAACGACAGAATTCACACGTAAAACTCGCAGAAGTGTAGATATTCAGAAAGTAAGAGATAAGAAAGATAAATTTATTGAAAAATGGAAGAACATTATTGATATACAAGAAGATGATGTTCCAAATTGGATGAAGAAACCGAAATGGATTAAACCGAGTTATGTAGAATTATTTTGTGGTGCTGTTTTATTATTCTTCACATTAATTGAATTTAATAATAGAAATTCATTATTCGTTTCTGGTAATTGGGAGATTGGCCAAACACAATATGTTATTGAATGGATAACGTTGTTCATCTTAATGATCATCATCATTATTTATATTTTAACGACATTGACGAATTATTTGAAAGGCCGATTTTATTATTTACAATTATTTATGGTAAGTTTATTGTTCTTTAAATTATTCACTGAATTTATGAATATAATGGTTCATGGGCTATTACTTTCAATTTTCATTACACCGATTCTAGTTATGATGTTAATTGCAATTGTGGTAGCGTTTATAATTAAATTGCGAGAACCTTCTAGAGATTAAGAACTTAATACTGTTGTTTGACGAACCTATCTTCCAATTGGTTGGAAGATAGGTTTTTTTATTAAAAAAGATCAATACTTAGTCAAAACGTTTGAGCTAAATGAATATTAATGATGTTACGATGTACTTGAAATGATAAAATAAGTAAGCGACAGATAAATATAAAAAAATAGTAGAAAGGCTGACATAATTTTATGAAAACTGCCACATTAAATAGAGGTAAAGAAACAAAATATTTAAATGAATATCCATTGGTAAGCGAAGATGATATTTACGCACACGATCACTTACACGAAGGAGATTTATTTCAATTATTAAATGATAAAGACCAGTATATTGCAACAGCATATGTTGGACGTCAGCATAAAGGCATCGGTTGGGTATTGAGTTACTCGCGTGATGAAATTGTTAACACACAATTTTTTGAAAGATTATTTGATATTGCGAAAAAAGAACGTGAATATTTTTATAATGTAGAGGGCACAAATGCATTTAGAGTATTTAACGGAGAAGGTGATGGTGTTGGTGGTCTTACAATCGACAATTACAACGGTCATTACTTAGTTCAATGGTATTCTAAAGGTATTTATAAGTTCCGTTATAATATTTTGAGTGCGCTGAAAGCAATATTTGGTTATACGTCAATTTTTGAAAAGTTACGTTTTAAAGATGCTAATGTAGAAGGTGGCTTCGTTGACGGAGATGCACCGGAATTCCCAATTGTCATCGAAGAAAACTTTACATTTTATAATGTGCATTTAAATGATGGGCCAATGACGGGCATCTTTTTAGATCAAAGAGAAGTAAGAAAGAAATTAAAAGACCAATACGCGCAAGATAAAAATTTATTGAATTTATTCAGTTATACAGGGGCATTCTCAGTTGTAGCTGCAGAAAATGCAGAGATGACAACAAGCGTTGATTTAGCTAACCGTTCTCGAGCGCTTACTGAAAGTAATTTCGGTTTAAATTCTATTGACCCAGCGTCACAATACATTTATGTTATGGATACTTTTAATTTCTATAATTATGCTCGTCGTCATGATTTCTTCTACGATACAATTGTTATCGATCCGCCAAGTTTTGCGAGAAATAAGAAAAAAACATTTTCTGTATTAAAAGACTACGATAAATTAATTGTTGGTGCACTCGATATACTTGGACCTGAAGGTACATTGCTATTATGTACAAATAATAGTACGTTTTCACTAAAAGCTTTTAAAAATGTAGTTACAGAAACATTAACTAAAGAAGAAGTGGACTTTGAAATTATTGATGTCATGGGCTTGCCAAAAGATTTTAAGACGCATGCACACTATAAACCTTCAAAATATTTAAAAGCGATTTTTGTAAAAATACAGTAAAGTGTGAAAAAACGGGTATTATTCTTAGTGTATAGAATTTACTAAGGAGTGAACATAATGAGTTTTAAAAATAAAATCACAAATAACGTTACACAAAAAGTAGGAAATAAAGTCTTAAATATAGAAGATATAAATAATAAAGGTAGCATACCAACAACACATAGTGAAATTGAAGAACGTCGCCAACGTGCAGAGGCTTTAGTAAGAAAAAAATCAATGCTATCATCTGGGGTAAGTGTAGTACCTATTCCTGGTTTAGGCTTCAGTGTAGATATTAAACTTATGAAAGATATAATTGAGGACGTAAATAAAATTTATGGTCTTGATCATAAACAAGTTAATACCATGGGAGATGACATGAAAGAGCGTGTGCTAACTACTGCGGCAATTCAAGGCAGCCAATTTATTGGTAAAAAAGTATCAAGTGCTATTCTCAAAGTAGTTATTCGTGATGTAGCGAAACGTACTGCAGCAAAACAAACGAAATGGTTCCCGGTAGTAGGTCAAGCAATCACTGCTTCTATAAGTTATTATTTCATGAAAAAAATAGGTAATGATCATATTCAAAAATGTGAAAAAGTTGCTAAATCACTTGTGTAAAACTACAGCGTTTTCACAAATTGTTAAATAAACGCTGAATATTGTCATGTCATGGGTGCAAGGAATTGAATTTATATATATAATTTGGTAATCTTATTATATAAAACTTTGTTAGGTTTTATAATAAACTAACGATTCTAACTATACGAAGGAGAAATAAATTATGGAACAAAAATCATATGTAATTATCGATGAAACAGGTATTCACGCTCGTCCAGCGACAATGCTTGTTCAAACTGCCTCAAAATTTGATTCAGATATTCAATTAGAATATAACGGTAAAAAAGTTAACTTGAAATCAATCATGGGTGTTATGAGTTTAGGTGTAGGTAAAGATGCTGAAATCACTATCTACGCTGATGGTAGCGACGAAACAGACGCAATCGAAGCAATCACTGAGATTTTATCTAAAGAAGGATTAACTAAATAATATGACTAACTATATAAATGGCATTGCTGCATCTGATGGTGTAGCTATTGCTAAAGCATATTTATTAGTTGAACCAGATCTTTCATATAATAGTGAAAAGATTACAGATATCGACGCTGAAATTGCTAAGTTCAATGACGCCATCGAAACATCTAAAGTTGAGTTAACAAAAATAAGAAATAATGCTGAAAAAAATCTAGGTGCTGATAAAGCAGCGATTTTTGATGCTCATTTATTAGTTTTAGATGATCCAGAGTTAATTCAACCGATTGAAGACAAGATTAAAAATGACCAAGTTAACGCACCAACTGCATTATCTGAAGTAACTGGACAATTCATTACTATATTTGAAAATATGGATAATGAATACATGAAAGAACGTGCTGCTGATATCCGTGACGTTTCTAAACGTGTGTTAGCACATATTTTAGGTGTAGAGTTACCAAATCCTAGTATCATTGATGAAAGCGTTGTTATAATTGGAAACGATTTAACGCCTTCAGATACTGCTCAGTTAAATAAAGAATTCGTACAAGGCTTTGTAACAAATATTGGTGGAAGAACATCACACTCAGCAATTATGAGCCGTTCTTTAGAAATACCTGCGGTTGTAGGTACAAAATCTATTACTGAAGACGTTAAACAAGGCGATATGATTATCGTTGACGGATTAACAGGCGAAGTAATTATTGATCCTACAGATGATGAAGTAATCGCTTATGAAAATAAGCGTGAACGTTTCTTCGAAGATAAAAAGGAATTACAAAAATTACGCAATGAAGAAACAAAAACAATTGATGGTAAACATGCTGAATTAGCTGCAAACATCGGTACACCTAATGATTTAACAGGTGTTATTGAAAATGGTGCAGAAGGTATTGGTTTATATCGTACGGAATTTTTATATATGGGTAGAGATGAAATGCCTACTGAGGATGAACAATTCGAAGCTTATAAAAAAGTTCTAGAAACGATGGAAGATAAACGTGTTGTTGTACGTACATTAGATATCGGTGGCGATAAAGAGTTACCATATCTAAATTTACCTGAAGAAATGAATCCATTCTTAGGTTATCGTGCGATTCGTTTATGTTTAGACCAACCTGATATTTTTAGACCACAACTTCGTGCATTATTACGTGCATCTGTTTACGGTAAATTAAATATCATGTTCCCAATGGTTGCAACAATCAATGAGTTCCGTGATGCTAAAGCATTATTACTTGAAGAAAAAGAAAACTTAAAACAAGAAGGTACAGATGTTTCTGATGATATTGAATTAGGTATCATGGTTGAAATTCCTTCAACTGCTGCATTAGCAGATGTCTTCGCAAAAGAAGTTGATTTCTTCAGTATAGGAACAAATGATTTAATTCAATATACAATGGCGGCTGACCGCATGTCTGAACGCGTTTCTTACTTGTATCAACCATACAATCCTTCAATTTTACGTTTAGTAAAACAAGTGATCGAAGCATCACATAAAGAAGGTAAATGGACTGGTATGTGTGGCGAAATGGCAGGCGACGAAATCGCTATTCCATTATTATTAGGCTTAGGATTAGATGAATTTTCAATGAGTGCTACATCAGTGCTTAAAGCCCGTCGTCAAATCAAAGGTTTAAGCCAAAATGAAATGGAAGAATTGTCACAAAGAGCAATTAATTGTGCAACATCTGAAGAAGTACAAGAACTAGTTGAGCAATATGCTAAATAATAATTGAACATTTGAGTTCGAAAAAAGCTGATAGACCATTTATAGTGGGGCTATCAGCTTTTTTATTTTGCTATAAATTCAAAAAAATTAGAATTAACGTAATAAGTCATTTCATGTTGTTAAACAGTAACTTTGTAATAACACTAAAAATCATATAGTTTAGAAAGTGAAAGATTTACTAATTCAAATGTAGAATGGCTACATTGGTTGATAACTATTCTATATTTAAAGTGTGGTTGATTTTATCAATGTCAATTTGGTACATTGGCTCATTATTCAACAAGATAAAAGGTGTAGCGAAAGCATCATAGTCTATCATTTCATTTCTATATTGGGAATTTGAGATGTTTTTTTCGCTATATGAGACGCCTTTATCTGACAAATAGTTTTTTATGAAAGTACAAGGTGGGCATTCATTTTGCGTATAAATTATTATTTTATCCATTAAAACTCGTCCTTCCTATTTTAAATTCGATATACTTTAATATAAGAAACTTTTTAAATTATTACAAATCTTTGACTTACATGCAAGTGGTCATTAATTTGTCACTATATTTTGAACGCAACTTATTTCAATACAACGTAAAGCAGTTTATAATGAATGAACGTTGTGATTTTTGTCACAAATAAATAAAAAAGGTGATATTATGGATTCAGTTGAATTAGCCCGTTTTTTAACTGCGATGACACTCGCGGTTCATATCATATTCGCAACGATTGGTGTGGGCGTGCCATTAATGTTTGCTGTTGCTGAATTTTTAGGTATAAAAAGAAATGATCCAAAATATATAACATTAGCCAAAAGATGGTCTAAAGGATATACCATTACGGTAGCTGTTGGTGTTGTGACAGGAACAATTATTGGACTGCAATTATCACTATTATGGCCAACCTTTATGCAAATGGGCGGTCATGTTATTGCATTACCATTATTTATGGAAACATTTGCTTTCTTCTTTGAAGCAATTTTCTTAAGTATTTATTTATATACATGGGATAGATTTAAGAGTAAATGGACTCATTTCCTTATTAGTATTCCTGTCATTATAGGTGGTACATTCTCAGCATTCTTCATTACAGCGGTCAATTCATTTATGAATACACCAGCTGGCTTTGAAATGAAGGATGGGAAAATGGTTAACGTCCAACCTTGGGCAGCAATGTTTAACGAATCATTCTTAATTAGATCATTCCACGTTGTTGCTACAGCACTTATGACGATGGCATTTGTACTTGCTGCAATTGCTGCATTTAAATTATTGAAAAATAAATTCAAAAAAGACACAGAATATCATAAAAAAGCATTGAAACTAACGATGATTCTTGGCGTAGTATTTACTTTAGGTTCTATGTTAGCTGGAGATTTATCAGCTAAGTTTCTACATCAAGAGCAACCAGAAAAACTTGCTGCTTATGAATGGCACTTTGAAACAGAGTCCAATGCAGATTTAATATTCTTTGGTAGTTTAGATGAAGAAACACAAGAAGTATCCGGTGCCATAAAAATACCTGGCATACTCAGTTTCTTGGCTGATAATAATACAGACACAGAAGTAAAAGGATTAAATGAGTTTCCAGAAGAACTGCATCCACCGATGATTGTACACTATTACTTTGATATTATGGTTTCTATGGGTGTATTCTGCTTGATTATATCAGGTGCGTTTATATTAACACTTATATTTAAGAAGTTACGCAAATTCACTTATTCAAAACCAATGTTGTATGGTGCATTGTTAACTGGACCAGCAGCAATGATTGCAATAGAAGCTGGGTGGTTCTTAACTGAACAAGGTCGTCAACCATGGTTGGTTCGTGGCTACCTTAAAGTAGCTGATGCTGCAACTCAAGCAGGTGGTTTAACACTCGTGACAATATTATTCGGTATCTTATATATAATATTAATCGTGACTACCGCATATGTATTAATTCGGATGTTCAGTAATAAACCAACATATAAAGATGTAGAAGAAAATACACCAGAAAGAGGTGATGAGTAATGATATTTGCTTATATAGGTATTACAGTACTTGGAATATTCTTATTCTCTTATATTATTATCGCCTCTATTGATTTTGGTGCTGGGTTCTTTACACTTCACGCAAAAGTGACTAAACAAGATAAACAAATTAACCATTTAATAGGTCGTTATTTAAATCCTGTGTGGGAAGTAACAAACGTATTCTTTGTATTCTTTTTCGTTGGCATCGTAGGTTTTTTCCCTGATGCAGCGAAATACTTTGGTACCGTACTACTCGTACCAGCTTCAATTGCATTAATATTACTAACAATTAGAGGTAGTTTTTACGCATTTGAAAATTATGGACCTGATTCAAAACTCATTTGGTTAGCAATGTACGGCTTGTCAGGATTGTTTATTCCAGCTGCGCTTGCTACAACGCTAACAATATCAGAAGGGGGCTTTATTACAGGTTCAGGTGATAATATAGATTTGAACTGGCTTGAATTAGCCTTGAGTCCTTATTCATGGTCTGTCGTATTCTTAGCCGTTATATCAGTGCTATATATTTCTTCAGGCTTCCTTACGTACTATGCTTCAAAAGCTAAAGATAAACCAGCATATGATTTATTAAGATATTGGTTCTTGTTCTGGGGACCGCCGATGATCGCAATTTCATTATTCGTATTTGTATCGTTAAGACTACAAAACGAAGCGCATTTCTTAAGCGCAGTAACTGATTATTGGTGGATGTTCCTACTAAGCTTTATAAGCTTTATAGGTGTCATGGTACTTACATTAATAAAAAAATGGCACGGATTTGCATTTATCCTTGTTATACTACAAATGGCATTTGCATTTTTCGGATATGGCGCCAGCAAAATGCCATACATCTTATACCCATATGTTCGTATAGATGAAGGTGTCGTTAATAGTAACATGGCCATTGCTTTAATTATTGCATTTGTTTTAGGTTTACTTTTACTCATTCCATCGTTAATATTATTATTAAGATTATTTGTTTTCGACAAAGATTATGTTGAAGGAAAAAAATAAATAAATTTTTTAAAATGAGGTAATGATAGTTATTCATTCGCTTGCTTAGGCTGATGAGTAGCTATCTTATCCGTGATTTTTTAAATTGGAGGACGCATATGGACAAAGAGTATGTGGTTATCGGCTTAGGTCGATTCGGTGGCAGTATAGTAAGAGAACTTAATGCATTAGATATGGATGTTATGGCAATTGATATGAATGAAGCACGTGTAAATGAATATAGTGATATTGCCACACATGCTGTCATTGCTGATACAACAGATGAAGCTGTTATGAAAAGTTTAGGCATCAGAAATTTTGATCACGTTATCGTAGCAATAGGTGAGAATATACAATCAAGTACATTAACAACGCTAATTTTAAAAGAGTTAGGTGTTAAGAAAGTAACAGCTAAAGCGCAAAATGATTATCACGCAAAAATTTTGAATAAAATTGGTGCGGATACAGTTGTCCATCCAGAAAGAGATATGGGAAGAAGAATCGCTCACAATGTCGCAAGTGCAAGTGTGTTAGATTATTTAGAACTTGCAGATGAACATTCAATTGTAGAGATTAAAGCGAGCGAAAAAATGGCTGGCCAAACCATTATAGAATTAGATATTCGAGCACAATTCGGGATAAGTATTATTGCTATAAAAAGAGGTAAAGAAATTTTAGTTTCTCCTGATCCTAATATTAGTATTGAAATCGGTGATATATTAATTATGATAGGGCATGATAATGACTTAAATCGTTTTGAGAAAAAAGTAGTTCGCTAACAATGTAATATTGAAGAAGTCTCCAAAATTGGAGGCTTCTTTTTATTATTTCGATTATTATATTGGCAGTGTCAGTGGCTGACTGAACTGAAAATGCGCTTTTATCAATCTTTTAAAGAAATACTACTTCATTTATGAAGGAAAGTGGTTCTTATGCAAGAGTTGAAGTTTTTGTATTCCATTTTCTAGTTAACTTTGCTGGGCTGGGACGACGAAATCTTGTTAGAAAAATTAGATTTCTGTCTCACTCCCACCAGTTGAACTGTTTGAATGCTTAAAAATACAATTGAATGAATATGAAAATAACATCGATATAACAGCTAAAGAAATAAACAAGTATTCAACTTTAATAAAGATTATTAGTTCAAAACCACATAAAAATACTATTAATTAAACGAGGTGTGTTAATAAATGGTAAAAGGGTTAAAAAGTGCTATGTTAAGCAGTAGAAATTATGGAATTGCTTTTATGTAGTAAAATGTTCAGTTTTTATGAAATAGATTAGTCATAGCAAAACAGTCCACACATTGTTTTGACAATGTGTGGACTGTTTATAAGACCTATGATTCAGATGATTGATTTGTTTCATCTTTTTTAGGTTTAGGTTTTGGATTGTTATTGTTATTGTTTTTTTTCTTGTTTTGATTGTTAGGTTTTGGATTTTTTGCTGGTGCTTTCGTGTTGTTGTTTTTAGGTTTGTCATTTTTAGGGCTAGGTTTCTTAGCAAATGATTGGTTGTTATCTTCATTTACTTTCATAATGACTGGTAAGATCATTGGTTTACGTGCAGTCTTTTCAAATAGATAAGGCTGTAACGTTTCAATGATTGACGATTTAATTTGATGCCATTGAATCTCTGGGTTTTGATTTAATTTTGAAATAACATCCGTTTTGATTCTACGTTGTGCATCATAAATCAATTGTCCAGATTCACGCATGTATACAAAACCACGTGAGATAATATCAGGTCCAGAAAGTAGTTTGTTTGTTTTGAAGTCTATACTTACAACAACAATCACTAAACCTTCTTCTGATAATAGTTTACGATCACGAATAACTACATTACCGATATCACCAATACCACTACCATCAACTAATACATTACCTGATGGTATTCTACCAGCTTTTCTAGCAGAATCATGTGTCAGTGCTAAGACATCACCTATATCAAAAATAAATACATTATCTGGTTCAACGCCACACTCAACACCTGATTGACCATGCGCTTTTAGCATACGGTATTCACCATGGATTGGTAAAAAGAACTTAGGACGTAACAGACGTAACATTAACTGTTGATCGCCTTTAGAACCATGACCAGAAGTATGAATATTAGATACTTTATTATGAATAACTTCTGCACCGGCACGATAAAGTGAATTTATTGTGCGATTAATACTTTTCGTATTACCTGGAATAGGTGAAGAACTAAATACAACTGTATCTTCAGGGATGATTTTAATTTGTTTATGCGTACCGTTGGCAATTCTAGATAATGCTGCCATTGGTTCACCTTGAGAACCTGTACATAGAATCAATAATTCATGCTTAGGCACGGTATTAATTTTATTTGGTTCAACAAACGTTTCTGGTGGTGCTTTGATATAGCCTAATTCCATACCAATCTTAATGTTGTTTTCCATTGAACGACCAAATGTAACAATTTTACGGTTGTGTTTAATTGCAGCTTCAACTGCTTGTTGAACACGATAGATGTTTGATGCAAATGTGGCGAATATGATTCGTCCATTACAATCATGGAATATCTTTTCAACATTTTGGCCGACTTCACGTTCACTTAAAGTAAAATCTGGTACAAGTGAATTGGTAGAGTCAGAAAGCAAACAAAGGACGCCTTCTTCACCTAATTTTGCCATTTTAGCTATATTTGCTGGTTCACCAACTGGTGTGAAATCAAATTTGAAGTCACCCGTATGAACAATATTTCCTTCTGGCGTATTAACGATAACACCATATGCTTCTGGAATACTGTGTGTAGTTAAATAGAATGAAACTTCAAAATGTTTAGATTTGATGACACTACTTTCATCAATTTCAATAAGTTTTGCAGTTCTTAATAAATGATGTTCTTCTAATTTATTTCTGATTAAACCTAAAGCTAATGGTCCACCATATATAGGCACATTAATTTGCTTTAATAGGTAGGGCACACCACCTATATGGTCCTCATGTCCGTGAGTGATAAACAGACCAACAATTTTATCTTGGTTCTGCTCTAAATAAGTAATATCAGGAATGACATAGTCAATACCTAATAAATTATCATCAGGGAATTTGATACCTGCATCGATAATAACGATTTCGTCCTGATACTCAACGGCATAAGTATTTTTACCAATTTCGCCTAAGCCACCAAGAGCATAAACCGCAACTTCATTTTTATGAATTTGTTTCATTATTCAGCTTGCTCCACATTGAAGTGATCTGATTGTTTTTCATATTCTAAATGTGCGCCCTCTAATTTAGTAATAAATTCAATGTTAAAATTACGATCTTTTAAATATCTTCTTACTTGTTCTTCTGTTTGTCCTTCAACGTAAATTGTTTGTGTGTGTTCACGTACAATTACTTCTTCTTTGGTTTTTTGAAAAAACACTTTAAATACTGCCATTTTATATATTTCCTCCTAAAATCATGTTTGATTTTTAATTTTTTATATTAAAACCCTAGTAATATAAAAGTTTGAAGTACCCATTGGTTATTTGAAATTAACTGCACTTCTAATTATGCATGGACACTAATACTGTATATAAATAGAACATACTAGTTTTTTGCTTAGTATGTTTCTAGGGAGATCTTCAGTTCGTTCGTTTAGAAAACTACAAACACTATGATTCATATGTTTTCAGTTATTTCTCATTTTACATGATGTAGTAGAATAAATAAAGCAGTTTTATCTTTAGTACCTCTTTTAATAAGTACAAATAATTTCATTTTTATTATAATTAATATTTAATCTGCAAAATCAAATCTTTAGTTATGTAAAAAAGCTGCAAAAAATTATCATAAAACTTGAGTGCACGTTGAAAGTTAATTATGATGAAAGGGAGTTATTATTAATTATAGAAATGATAGATGGGTAAGGGTGATAGAAATGGATCGAGTAAAAAGAATTATAGAAGATGTTAAAAGAGAAAAAAAACGACACGATAAAATATTTCAAGATATAACTTTTGAAATCCGTACAGAACAAGTAATCATGTTTTTTAATTATAATGAAATAATTGATACTGTAAATGGCGATCAAAATTACGTCAAACATAATCATGATCCAGAATTTATAGACATTAAAGAATTAAACGACTTAAAGACAGAACTTAAAAAATTAGATATACCATTTACTGAACGTAGAGATGACTTTATGTAAAAAATGCCGTTAGCTAATGAGAAATTCTCAAAGTGCTAACGGCATTTTATTTTTAATAGATTAAACTTCTACTGCATCTTCATGTGGTGTAAGTGGATTATTTGGATCAATATGATCATAAAACATTACACCATTAATATGGTCTATCTCATGTTGAACGACAACAGCTGGATAACCTTTTAAACGTAATTTTACGTCATTACCATCTATATCTGTTGCTTTTACTGTGATTCGATATTTACGGTGAACGAGTCCTGGAATGTTTTCATCTACACTTAGACAACCTTCGCCAGTTGGTAAATATGCTTCTTGAACACTGTGGCTCATGATTTTAGGGTTAACTAATGCTAAATCATAACTTTTGCCATCACCGTCATCTGGTAAATAGACTGCTATCATTTTTTTTGCAATATTAATTTGTGGAGCAGCAAGGCCTACTCCTGAGCGAAGTCCATACTTATTAGCTGTTTCTTCATCTTGACTATTAATTAGAAATTCGCGCATAGATTTTAAAGTTTCACGATCTTCGTCAGAAAGCGGTATTGTTACATCTTTTGCTTTTTCACGAAGTGTTGGGTGACCATCTCGGATAATATCTTTCATTGTTATCATTTTGTTCATACACCTTCCTTAATATAAAATATACCAAAGTTTAACGCTTAAAATACAGTGATACATTTGATTTCTTATAAAATATTATATAATATAACACACAAATAAAGGAGGATTTCTCAAAAAATGAAATTAAAGTATAGCATCGGTGCGATACTCGCTTCTACAATGTTAGTAGCGGGGTGTACAACAGACAAAGGTGAAATAGAAGATTATAACGAAAAAGTACAAAAAGCATTTGATGAAGAGAAACCTGTGTCTTCAGTAGGGAAGAAGTTAAATAGTCTTGAACAAGACAAGCAAAAATTAGTAGAGAAAATTAATGGTAAAGACCAAGCAGAAGTGAAGGATACTTCGAAAAAAGTCGTGGACAATGTTGAAGAAAGAGAAAAAACATTTAAAAAAGAAGAAGAAGCTATAGATAACTCAGAAAAAGAATTTGAAAAAGCTGAAAAGCATGTCGATAATATAAGTGATGATGATAAGAAAAAAGAAGTGACACAATTGAATCAAGCGCTTAAAGATAAATACAAAGCACATGATGAATATGCCAAAGCATATAAAAACATTTTGAATAAGGAAAAAGATATGTTTGGCTATACTTCAGGTGATCAAGTGAATCAAGAACAAATAGACAAAAAAGCAGAAGCAGTTTCGAAAGCATATAAAAACATGAATAAAGCATTTGAAAAATACTCAGATGCAATGAATAAAGTGAACAAAGAAAAAGAAGATGTAGATAACCTTTCTTAAATTATAAAGCGGTAAATTTGAATTTTAAATTGCTACGTTATAGCATAAGTTATGAGGGCGCTTACAATTTTAAGGGAATTACTTTATAGCGACTTAGTTTTTAAATAGTACAGCGCCATGAAAAACAGTGGTACAGATTAAAAACTATACTTGTCGTAAGTATTACAGAACTTTTTCAAATTATTTAACAGTGTAACAGTTTTGTGGTACAATATTGAAGGATAAAATAAGTTTCTATTATACGGGAAAGGTATGGTGAATTGAATGGCTCCGAAATTGAAAGCCCAATTCGATGCAGAGAAAGTATTGAAAGATACTGAATCTCAATTTGAAATGATCCAAATTTTGGATGAAGATGGTAACATCGTTAATGAAGATCTAGTACCAGATTTATCAGACGAGCAATTAGTTGAATTAATGGAGAGAATGGTTTGGACACGTATTCTTGATCAACGTTCTATTTCATTAAACAGACAAGGGAGATTAGGTTTCTACGCTCCGACAGCAGGACAAGAAGCTTCACAATTAGCTTCACAATATGCTTTAGAACAAGAAGATTTTATATTACCAGGTTACCGTGATGTTCCACAATTAATCTGGCAAGGTTTACCTTTAACTGAAGCCTTCTTATTCTCAAGAGGTCACTTTAAAGGAAACCAAATGCCTGAAGGCGTTAATGCATTAAGCCCACAAATTATTATCGGTGCTCAGTATGTTCAAACTGCTGGTGTAGCGCTTGGTATTAAAAAACGTGGTAAAAGTGCTGTAGCAATTACTTATACTGGTGATGGTGGTTCTTCACAAGGTGATTTCTATGAAGGTATTAACTTTGCTTCTGCATATAAAGCACCTGCAATTTTCGTTATACAAAACAACAACTATGCGATTTCAACACCACGTAGTAAGCAAACTGCTGCTATTACATTAGCTCAAAAAGCTATTGCAGTTGGTATCCCAGGTATTCAAGTTGATGGTATGGATGCTTTAGCAGTATACCAAGCAACTAAAGAAGCGCGTGATCGTGCTGTTAATGGTGAAGGTCCAACTTTAATTGAAACAATCACTTATCGTTATGGTCCACATACTATGGCTGGAGATGACCCAACGAAATACAGAACATCTGATGAAGATTCTGAATGGGAGAAAAAGGATCCATTAGTTCGTTTCAGAAAATATCTTGAAAATAAAGGTCTATGGACTGGCGATAAAGAAAATGAAGTTATCGACCGTGCAAAAGCTGAAATTAAAGTTGCTATTAAAGAAGCAGACAATACTGAAAAACAAAAAGTTACTGACTTGATGGAAAATATGTATGAAGAAATGCCTCAAAATTTAGCAGAGCAATATGAAATCTATAAAGAGAAGGAGTCGAAGTAACCGATGGCACAAATGACAATGGTTCAAGCGATTAACAACGCGCTTAAAACCGAATTACAAAACGATGAGAATGTTTTACTTTTCGGTGAAGACGTCGGTGTTAACGGTGGTGTTTTCCGTGTAACTGAAGGTTTACAAAAAGAATTCGGTGAAGACCGTGTATTTGATACACCTTTAGCAGAATCTGGTATTGGTGGTTTAGCTTTAGGTTTATCTACTCAAGGATACCGTCCAGTAATGGAAGTACAATTCTTTGGATTTGTATTTGAAGTATTCGACTCTATAGCAGGACAAATTGCACGTACGCGTTTCCGTTCTGGTAACTCTAAACAATCACCCGTTACTATTCGTGCACCATTTGGTGGCGGCGTTCATACACCAGAATTACATGCTGACAACTTAGAAGGTCTTTTAGCTCAATCACCAGGTTTACACGTTGTAATCCCGTCTAACCCATATGATGCTAAAGGATTATTAATCTCAGCAATCAGAAGTAATGACCCGGTTGTATATTTAGAACATATGAAATTATACCGCTCTTTCCGTGATGAAGTACCTGAAGAAGAGTACACAATTGAAATTGGTAAAGCAAGCGTGAAACAAGAAGGTAATGACATTACACTTATTGCATATGGTGCAATGGTGCAAGAATCATTAAAAGCAGCAGAAGAGTTAGAAAAAGATGGTTATTCAGTAGAAGTTATTGACTTACGTACTGTTCAACCAATCGATATCGAAACACTTGTTGCTTCAGTAGAAAAAACAGGACGTGCTGTAGTAGTACAAGAAGCGCAACGTCAAGCGGGTGTTGGAGCAACAGTTGTTTCTGAATTAGCAGAACGCTCTATCCTTTCATTAGAAGCACCAATCGCTCGTGTTGCAGCGGCAGATACAGTTTATCCGTTTACACAGGCTGAAAATGTTTGGTTACCAAACAAAAATGACATCATTGAAAAAGCGAAAGAAACTTTAGAATTTTAATATATATTTAATGAAGTAGGATGATATCAGTTTAATTGATGCACCTACTTCATCCAAATTTATATTTATAGCATGAGATAGTGACTTAATTGTCCATCGCTCAATTTCTAATTTTTGACTTAATATGAATTTTTAGGAGGATAATAACGTGGCATTTGAATTTAAATTACCCGACATTGGTGAAGGTATCCACGAAGGTGAAATTGTAAAATGGTTTATTAAATCTGGAGATACAATTGAAGAGGACGATATTTTAGCTGAGGTACAAAACGATAAATCAGTTGTTGAAATCCCATCACCTGTTTCAGGTACTATTGAAGAAGTACTAGTAGATGAAGGTACTGTTGCAGTTGTTGGTGACACAATCGTAAAAATCGATTCACCAGATGCAGAAGATATGCAATTCAAAGGTAGTGAAAGTGACGATTCAGCAAGTGAAGAAACAGAAGCACCTGCAGAAGAAAGCACTAAAGAAGAAGCACCTGCACAAGCATCTAAAGACGAAGAAGTAGATGAAAGTAAACGCGTTAAAGCGATGCCTTCAGTTCGTAAATATGCTCGCGATAATGGTGTTAACATTAAAGCTGTTTCAGGTTCAGGTAAAAATGGCCGTACAACTAAAGAAGATGTGGACGCCTACTTAAATGGTGGCGGAGAAGCAGCTTCAAATGAAAGCGCAGCTACAGCAACTGAAGAAACTTCAAGTGCAGCACAATCAGCACCAGTTTCTACAGAAGGTGAATTCCCAGAATCAACTGAGAAAATACCTGCAATGCGTAAAGCAATTGCTAAAGCAATGGTTAATTCAAAACAAACTGCACCTCACGTAACATTAATGGATGAAATTGATGTTCAAGAATTATGGGATCACCGTAAAAAATTCAAAGAAGTTGCAGCTGAACAAGGTACTAAATTAACTTTCTTACCTTATGTTGTTAAAGCACTTGTTTCTGCACTTAAAAAATATCCAGCGCTTAACACTTCATTTAACGAAGATGCTGGCGAAATCGTACACAAACATTATTGGAACATTGGTATTGCTGCTGACACAGACAGAGGACTATTAGTGCCTGTTGTTAAACATGCAGACCGTAAATCAATGTTTAGCATCTCAGACGAAATTAACGAACTTGCTGTTAAAGCACGTGACGGAAAATTAGCGGCAGATGAAATGAAACATGCTACATGTACAATTAGTAATATCGGTTCAGCTGGTGGACAATGGTTCACTCCAGTAATCAACCACCCAGAAGTAGCTATCTTAGGTATTGGCCGTATTGCACAAAAACCAATTGTTAAAGATGGTGAAATAGTAGCTGCGCCAGTATTATCATTATCATTAAGCTTTGACCACAGACAAATTGATGGTGCTACTGGACAAAATGCTATGAATCACATCAAACGTTTATTGAATAATCCAGAATTATTATTAATGGAGGGGTAAAATATGGTAGTTGGAGATTTCCCAATTGAAACAGACACTATTGTAATCGGAGCAGGACCAGGAGGCTATGTTGCAGCAATTCGTGCAGCACAGTTAGGTCAAAAAGTAACAATCGTTGAAAAAGGAACATTAGGTGGCGTATGTCTTAACGTTGGTTGTATTCCTTCTAAAGCATTGTTACACGCTTCACACCGTTATGATGAAACTAAGAACTCAGAAAATTTAGGTGTTATTGCTGAAAGTGTTTCACTTAATTTTAATAAAGTTCAAGAATTCAAACAATCAGTAGTTGAAAAATTAACTGGTGGCGTTGAAGGATTGTTAAAAGGTAATAAAGTAGAAATCGTTAAAGGCGAAGCTTACTTTGTTGATAACAATAGCTTACGTGTTATGGATGAGAAAAGTGCTCAAACATATAACTTTAAAAACGCGATCATTGCAACTGGTTCAAGACCAATTGAAATCCCTAACTTTGAGTTTGGAAATCGTGTAATTGATTCATCTGGCGCTCTAAATTTACAAGAAGTTCCTGGTAAATTAGTAGTTGTTGGTGGCGGTTATATTGGTTCTGAACTCGGAACTGCTTTTGCAAACTTTGGTTCTGAAGTTACTATTTTAGAAGGCGCTAAAGATATCTTAGGCGGTTTTGAAAAACAAATGACTCAACCTGTTAAAAAAGGCATGAAAGAAAAAGGCGTTGATATTGTAACTGAAGCTATGGCTAAATCTGCTGAAGAAACTGAAGACGGTGTTAAAGTAACTTACGAAGTAAAAGGCGAAGAACAAACAATTGATGCTGATTACGTATTAGTTACTGTAGGTCGTCGTCCTAACACTGACGAATTAGGCTTAGAAGAATTAGGTCTTAAATTTGCAGAACGTGGATTAATCGAGGTAGACAAACAAAGCCGTACTTCAATTGAAAACATTTTTGCAATCGGTGATATTGTTCCTGGTTTACCACTTGCGCATAAAGCAAGCTATGAAGCTAAAGTTGCAGCTGAAGTAATCTCTGGTGAAGCATCAGAAGTAGATTACATCGGTATGCCTGCTGTATGTTTCACTGAGCCAGAACTTGCTCAAGTAGGTTATACAGAAGCTCAAGCTAAAGAAGAAGGATTAAAAATTACTGCTTCTAAATTCCCTTATGCAGCTAATGGCCGTGCGTTATCATTAGATGACACTACTGGCTTTGTTAAACTTATTACGCTTAAAGAAGATAATACTTTAGTAGGTGCTCAAGTAGTTGGTACTGGCGCATCTGATATTATTTCTGAACTAGGTTTAGCAATCGAAGCTGGTATGAATGCTGAAGATTTAGCATTAACTGTACATGCTCACCCAACATTAGGTGAAATGTCTATGGAAGCAGCTGAAAAAGCTATAGGTTTACCAGTACACACAATGTAATTTCATTGTTGTAACAGATATAACGATAGCCTTGTGGGGGCGGGAATATGAAATCAAATTTTGATTTCTGTCCCGCTCCTTTTTCATTTTAAAATGTAATATCTAAAATAAACTTTAACTATAAATATTCAATGGAAAAGTAGGAGGCATGCTTATATGGAGTATCAATATCCAATAGATCTTGATTGGTCAAATGACGAAATGATGCAAGTTGTGTCATTTTTCAATGCTGTGGAATCTTTTTATGAATCTGAAGTAGAAGGAAAATTATTAATTGATCGCTACAAGCAATTTAAAACAATCGTTCCTGGGAAAGCAGAAGAAAAACAGATTTTTAAAGAATTCGAAAAAAGTAGTGGATATAATAGTTACCAAGCTGTTAAAACAGTTCAAACTGACAACAGTCAAACGTTTTTTAGCGCAACGAAAAAATAACTATTGTCATGTAAGCTATATTCTGATATTTTTATTAAGCATTAAACAAAATGTTTGATAAAAGTAAACAGTATATAGCTTTTTTTGCGAAATTTTATTATAGTGCACGTCATAAAAATACATAATCCTACACCAAATGAAACTCAAGTTATGATTGTTACAACCACGTCATATTTATAGGAGGAAACACAAATGAATCCGTTATTATCTTTCAGCGCAGTAAGTAAAGCTTATGATGATATACCAGTATTAAATAAAATCAATATAGATATTGAGTCAGGTCATTTCTATACATTACTTGGGCCTTCTGGTTGTGGTAAAACAACAATTTTAAAACTTATCGCAGGATTTGAACAAGCCGATGAAGGGGATATTATATATCGAAATCAGACAATTAATCATATACCATCAAACAGACGCAAAGTGAATACAGTATTTCAAGACTATGCTTTATTTCCTCATTTAAATGTCTATGATAATATTGCTTTTGGATTAAAACTAAAGAAAATGAACAAAAGCGACATAAATAAAAAAGTGCAAGAAGCATTAAAACTTGTAAAACTCACTGGTTATGAAGATAGAACAATTGAAAGTATGAGTGGGGGGCAAAAACAGCGTATTGCAATTGCACGTGCGATTGTGAATGAACCAGAAATATTATTATTAGATGAATCTTTATCAGCACTGGATTTAAAATTAAGAACCCAAATGCAATATGAATTAAGAGAAATACAGTCTAGATTAGGTATAACATTTATTTTTGTTACACATGATCAGGAAGAAGCTTTAGCGCTGAGTGATTATATATTTGTAATGAAAAATGGTGAAATTCAACAATTTGGCACACCTACTGATATATACGACGAACCTGTAAATCGCTTTGTTGCAGATTTTATTGGAGAATCAAATATTATTGTGGGTACTATGATTGAGGATTATGTGGTGAACATCTATGGTCAAGATTTAGAATGTGTAGATATGGGTATTTCACCACAAGAGCAAGTAGAAGTAGTGATTAGGCCAGAAGATATATCCTTGGTACAATCAGAGCAAGGTTTATTCGAAGTGACAGTTGTTTCTATGCTTTTCAGAGGAGTACATTATGAAATCAATTGTACTGATAGTAAAGGTTATAAATGGTTAGTTCATTCTACTAAAAAAGCAGAAGTTAATAGTAAAGTGGGTTTATACTTTGAGCCAGAAACAATTCATATTATGGTGCCAGGTGAAAGTGAAGCTGAATTTGATAAGCGTATTCAAAGTTACGAGGAAATAAATCATGCGCAAGATTAATACATATCTATTTATACCCTATATACTGTGGATGGTTTTATTTATCGTTGTTCCAGTAATCCTTCTTGTTTATTTCTCATTCATTGATATACAAGGACATTTTGGATTGGAAAATTATAAAAAGTTGATTTCACTCAAATATTTCAAAATGATTTGGGACTCGGTATGTTTTGCGGCAGCGATTACGTGTATGACGCTACTTATAAGCTATCCAGCTGCGTATTTTATAAGTTCATCTAAATATCAAAATGTATGGTTACTTATACTGATTGTACCAACTTGGATTAATTTACTACTGAAGACCTATGCATTTATAGGCATATTCAGTCATGATGGTATTATCAATCAAATATTGAATGTTTTATCTTTGCCTAAAATGGAATTGTTATTTACTGTTCCTGCGTTTTTAATAGTAGCAAGTTATATTTACATTCCATTTATGATTTTACCTATTTTCAATAGTATGAAGGATATTCCTAATAATATTTTGCAAGCTTCAAGTGATTTAGGTGCGAGCAGGCTAACAACATTTAGAAAAATTATTATACCACTCACGAAGCAAGGCGTATTGACAGGAATTCAAGTCACATTTATACCAGCATTATCGCTTTTTATGATTACAAGACTAATTGCAGGAAATAAAGTGATTAATATTGGGACGGCGATAGAAGAACAATTTCTAGTGATACAAAACTATGGAATGGGTTCTACGATTGCGTTGTTTTTAATTGTATTTATGGCGCTAGTCTTAATTATTACAAATACTAAACCTACGAATGGGAAAAGGTGAATCATATGAAATGGTATGGAAAAATATATATCGGCATATTAATCGCTGTTTTATATGCTCCAATTTTATTTTTAATGGTTTATTCATTTAATGCTGCTGGTAATATGGTTCATTTTGATGGGTTTACTTTAGAACATTATCAATCATTATTTAGTAACGACCGGTTAATGTCTGTTATTTTTAATACGATAGGTGTAGCATTGTTAGCCGCTGCATTTGCTACTGTGATAGGAACACTAGGTGCGATTGGTTTATATCATTTAAAAAATAAAAAAATAAAGGTTTCATTACTTACATTAAATAATGTTTTATTAGTGTCTTCTGATGTTGTTATAGGCGCTTCATTTTTGATTATGTTTACAGCAATCGGACATTTTACTGGTATGGGTCTCGGGTTGATGACGGTACTTATTTCACATGTTGCTTTTTGTATTCCTATTGTGGTAATCATTGTGTTACCTAAACTGTATGAAATGAATAACCATACGTTAAATGCGGCACGTGATTTAGGTGCAACGGAGTTTCAAGTTTTGAATAAGGTCATGTTACCTCAGTTGATGCCAGCAATTATAGGTGGCTTTTTTATGGCATTGACCTATTCATTAGATGATTTCACTGTCAGTTTCTTTGTTACCGGTAATGGATTTAGTGTGCTTTCTGTGGAAGTTTATGCAATGGCAAGAAAAGGTATTAGCATGGAAATAAATGCAATATCTACACTTTTATTTGTCGTGATTATGTTCGGTATACTTGGTTATTATTTAATTAAAAATGTGCTTAAGCATAAAAAACAAGTGAAACGGGGTATATTATAATGAAACGTTTTTTACAGTTAATTATAATTTCTATCATCGTTGGTTTGATATGTTTATTTATCAGTCAAAAATTCACTTCAAAACATCATTCTAGCACTGGTGAAAAAATTTATATTTATAATTGGGGAGAATATATTGATCCTAGCTTGTTAAAACAATTCCAAAAAGAAACAGGAATTGAAGTCGTCTACGAAACTTTTGATTCAAACGAAGCGATGGAGGCCAAAATAAAAAATGGCGGCACTCATTATGATGTTGCTTTTCCGAGTGACTATACAGTGCAAAAATTAAAAAGACAACAATTGTTATTACCTCTAAATCATGAGAAACTGCCTAATATGAAAAATCTTGATTCAGATTATCTCGATATGCCATTTGATGAAGATAATACATATTCAATACCTTATTTTTTTGGTACTGTGGGTATTCTTTACAATAAAAATGTATATCCAAATGATAACTTTGAATCGTGGAATCAGCTTTATAAAGTGAAATATAAAAATGATATATTATTAGTAGATGGTGCGAGAGAAATTATAGGTGTAGCTTTAAATAAATTAGGTTATAGTTTAAATGAGACACATTCATCATATTTAGCAGAAGCTGAGAGAAATTTAACACATTTAGGTCCTAATGTAAAAGGCGTAGTAGGTGATGAAATTTCAATGATGTTAGAACAGCATGAAGCAAATGTTGCAGTAGTATGGAGCGGTGTAGCAGCTCCAATTGTACAACAAAATGAAGAATTTGATTATGTAGTTCCTAAAGAAGGTTCAAATCTGTGGTTTGATAATATGGTTATACCTAAGACAACACAAAATAAAGCAGGTGCCTATAAGTTTATGAACTTTTTATTAGATGCAGAGCATAGTAAACAAAATACAGAATGGGTGGGCTACGCGACGCCTAATAAATCAGCAAGAGCACAATTGCCTGCAAGCATAAAAAATGATGAGCGGTTTTATCCTACAAAGGAAGAACAAGCTAATTTAGAAGTTTATAAAGATTTAGGGAAAGAGACATTAAGTGAATATAATGAAAGATTTTTAAATTTTAAAATGTCACTAAAATAAGTCATAGTTAGTAGTTATTTTATCGTTAATTCGATATAATAGTTTGACAAGCAATATAAGGAGTTGTAAAGACATGTCAGGAGAGCAATATACTCAAGTTAGACGCCCGGTGAGTCGACTAGCAGAAAAAGTATTAGGTTGGTTGAGTTGGATATTCTTATTATTACTAACCATTATTACGATGTTTATTGCACTAGTATCATTTAGTAGTGAAGCATCAATACAAAATTTGGAGACTTCATTGAATGGCAATGATTTTATTCAACAAATATTAGCGAATAATGGATTAAATACAATCCAATTTGTAATATGGCTACAAAATGGCGTGTGGGCGATTATAGTATATTTCATCGTTTGTTTGCTTTTATCATTTTTAGCCTTAATTTCAATGAATATAAGAATTTTATCAGGATTCTTATTTTTAGTCGCAACGATAGTGACGTTACCATTAGTGTTGCTATTTGTACCGCTAATTATCCCAATTCTATTTTTAATCGTGGCAATCATGATGTTTGCACGAAAAGAAAAGGTAGAAACGGTGCCTGCATATTATGCAGAAGGATACCAAGAACGTTTTTCAGATTATGAGCAACAATCAGAACCGAACTCACCTCAATACATTGAAAAGCAACAAACTTCTGACGTAGAACAACAACAAAGTAATGATAATCAATTAAGAAGAGGCGGTTATAGTTCTGAAGTTGCAGAAAAAGTAAACTCTGAAAATAATGCATCTGATGAAGAACCACAAGTACTTTCTAGACAAGCAAAATATAATTATAAGCAAAGAAAACACAATAATGTTAAAGATGACAGTCAAAGTACTGAAGATGAATTCGGTCAAGTTAGCAATGTATATAATGAAGATGGTGAAGCAGTTGCCAACGAAGACCAAAATAGCAAAGATGCAGTAACGAATGAGCAAGAAAAACAACAAGATAATGAAACAGAATTAGAAAATCAACGTATGGCGGAAGAAGAAGCACGCCGTAAACAAGAAGCATACGAAGCGCAACAAAGAAAACAAGCTGAGCAAGAAGAACAACAACGCCGTAAACAAGAAGAAGCAGAAGAAGCTGCAAGATTGAAACAAGAAAAAGCAGAAGAAAAAGCACGTATTAAACAAGAGAAAAAAGAACGCAGAAAACGTGAAAAAGAAAAACGTAAACAACAACCAAGTGCAGCCAATCAGCGTAGAAAGAATTTCGAAGAACGTAAGAAAATCACTTCGCAAGATGCCGAAGAATCACAAGATGCAAAGTCTAAAGAACAAAATGATTCTGAAACAAAAGACAAATCATAATAAAAGTTGTGTTATTTTTAAAACAATTCCATTTGTTATTCGATTAATAAACTCGATTGCTCACATGATGTGCGGCAATCGGGTTTTTATTTATATTGCTCTAACATAATATTATTTAGCGATAGGTCGTGGTTATTTTTAATTATTCATAAATTTGCTATGATATAATTAATGAATTTATAGGAGGAAGAGTATGAGTAGGAAAACAGAACGTATTCTAGCTTGGATAGCAAATAGTCTTAGTTTAATTTTCTTAATATTTTCGATAATTGTATATGCGTTCATCAACGTGCCAGAATTTAAAGAAGTGTTTAATGAAATGAACCAACAACAAGGTGTAGAAATGTCGCCAGAAGCATTTAAAGCTTCTATCATATTCCAAGGTGTCTTTACACTTATTTCAACGATTTTAGCTTTTATTGCAGTATTTACGATTAAAGGCAATCGCATACTCGCAGGATGTTTATTTATCGTTTCTGCTATTATTGGTATGTTTGGTGGCAACTTTATTGCGATGATTTTATGGTTTATTGTTGGTATTATGCTATTTGTTAAAAAAGACGACAATAATCAAGCTAATCACATCAATCAGATGCCAAATTATAATATTTATAATAACGAAAAAGAAAAACAAAAGCCCCAGCAGCAAGATATGGATCCTGAGGCAGAAATGAAACGAAAAAAAGATGATGACCCGTATATTTACTAAATGTATCTGACAATCATTTATAAAGATAAATTGGTAAAAATAGAAAAGCACGTTACTTAAATTTATTTTAAGTAACGTGCTTTTTAGATATATCAGATGAATTATTTATAGAATTTGAGTAATTGTTCGAAGGTTTCTTCGAGGAAGTTTAAAAAGACTTTATCGCTTTGTAATTGTTCAGCATTTGGTGACAATGTACGAGCTACAAAGAACTCACCTTTTTTAACTTCTTTAACACGATTGAGCGCTTTTGTTAGGTCTTCATCTGACATTTCATGGATGTAAAATTTTTCTTGGCTCATATGATCAGGACTAATGCTATAGTCATTTGGTAAATTTTTAAGTGTTTCAAATTGGTCCTCGAAAGCTTTTATTTGTTGTGCTTTGTCTTTTGTTTCATGCATGATACCATACATGACAAATAATTGATTTTCAAACAGACCTATTTGAAAATGAGGTTGCATTTTATAACCGCGTTTATTTGTAGCGAATGCGACCCATGTATCTTTTGGTGGGTTAACTTTTCGACGTGCATGTTTAGCTACGTGTGGATAAAATTTTTCACCGGTTACTGTTTCTAAATATTGTGCGAAATAATCACCTAATTCATTAAGTTGTGGTCGGATACGTTCATTTAACGCTTCCATTCTTGCATCAAGACCATCAACTGTGAATGCTTTGAAATCTTTAGGTTTAAATATGTATTTAGTCATTGGGGCCTCCTGTAAACATTATTTACGTTTGTATTGTAGCATAATATAATTGGTTTAACATTGTCTTTGCCCATTTTGCGCACCTTAAAACATAACTTTATGGTGCACGTGTAGAAAAGACTAAATAGGGTATACATGTAAGAAATCATAAAATATACAAAATATATTTTTATACATATTATTATTAGAAATTAGAAAAGTTAAGTATTAACTTTTTAAGTATTAATTACTGTATAATGAGAAGTCCATAAGGAGCTGATACAATGACTGTTTACGAGTTTGCTAAAGGTCTCATATTAGAGGCAGGGAATAATGTAAAAAAAATAATGAAAGAAGATATAGAGATAGAAACAAAATCAAATCCTAATGATTTAGTGACTAATGTAGATAAAGCTACAGAAAACTATATTTTTGAAAATATTTTAAAAACATATCCTAACCACCATGTCATTGGTGAAGAGGGGCATGGTCATGACCTTAACAACGTGACGGGGGTTGTGTGGGTAGTTGATCCAATTGATGGCACATTGAATTTTGTTCATCAAAAAGAAAATTTTGCAATTTCTATCGGTATTTATAATGATGGGCAGCCATATGCAGGATTTGTATATGATGTGATGAACGATGCACTATATCACGCTAAGGTTGGAGAAGGAGCATTCGAGAATGAAAATCGACTTCCTGAAATAAAATCGACAACTTTAAGTACAAGTATTATTGGCATTAATCCTAATTGGCTAACCAAGCCTCGTTTAGGAGAATTATTTAAACCTATAGTAGAAGAATCCAGGAGTGCCAGAGCTTATGGATCAGCTGCTTTAGAAATTATTCATGTCGCAACCGGAAAATTAGCTGGATATATTACACCTCGATTACAACCCTGGGATTTTGCTGGTGGTCACATCATCTTAAATGAAGTAGGTGGAAAAGGTACAGATTTAATGGGAGACGCACTATCAATTTATGAACCTAGTTCTATTGTAATGGCGAATAAACAATTACACGCTGAACTCATTGAACAACATTTTCAAAAAAATAATGAAATCATTGGATTATTGCAACAACGTTTAAAAAATAAATAATAAAAGATTATTTTAGAAGAAAAAACAGCCTATGAAAAGCGCCTCAATCCTATTTTTTAGAATTGAGACGCTTTTATAGATTGTATATAAAATTTGACTCGATTATAGCCAATCGTTTTCGCGATATTTCTTTTTTAAAGTGAAACCGTAACCAAATGTTGCAATGAATAATATAAGTGTTAAAATCATCAATGGAACATTTGTTGCAGCTAAACTAAAGCTAAATAAAAGCAAGAATACTACAGCTACTACAGCAAGTACCCAGAATATTGCTTTCGATTTTTTTTGTTGCATACTACCACACCTTTATAGTTTTCTTTAACCAATTATATGATATAATAAAAAAGTTGCAAAGAAAAGTGGGAATTTACTCGAGAAAGGAATTTGTATAAATGACTAATAGAAGAGAAGACGTTCGTAATATAGCTATCATCGCTCACGTTGACCATGGTAAAACAACACTAGTAGATGAGTTATTAAAACAATCAGGAATATTCCGTGAAAATGAACAAGTAGACGAAAGAGCAATGGATTCTAATGATATTGAGAGAGAACGTGGTATCACAATCCTTGCTAAAAATACAGCAGTTAACTATAAAGACAATCGAATTAATATTTTAGATACACCAGGACATGCTGACTTCGGTGGCGAAGTTGAGCGTATCATGAAAATGGTTGATGGTGTTGTACTTGTAGTAGATGCTTATGAGGGAACGATGCCACAAACACGTTTCGTATTGAAAAAAGCATTAGAGCAAAACTTAAAACCAGTTGTAGTTGTAAATAAAATTGATAAACCAGAAGCACGTGCTGAAGGTGTAGTAGATGAAGTATTAGACCTATTTATCGAGTTAGAAGCTTCTGACGAACAATTAGATTTCCCAGTCGTTTACGCATCAGCTGTAAATGGTACTGCAAGTTTAGATGCAGAAAAACAAGATGAAAATATGCAATCTTTATACGAAACAATTATCGATTATGTACCAGCACCAGTTGATAATAGAGAAGAGCCGCTACAATTCCAAATTGCACTATTAGACTATAGTGACTATTTAGGACGTATTGGTGTAGGACGTGTGTTCCGAGGAACAATGCGTGTAGGAGACAGTGTATCTTTAATTAAATTAGATGGTACTGTTAAAAACTTCCGTGTAACAAAAATCTTTGGTTTCTTCGGATTAAAACGTGAAGAAGTTAACGAAGCATATGCTGGTGATTTAATTGCCGTATCGGGTATGGAAGATATTAACGTTGGTGAAACAGTAACGCCAAGTGATCACCAAGATGCGTTACCTGTATTAAGAATTGATGAACCAACACTTGAAATGACATTTAGAGTTAACAATTCACCATTTGCAGGTCGTGAAGGCGATTATGTAACATCTCGTCAAATTCAAGAACGTCTTGATCAACAATTAGAAACAGACGTTTCATTAAAAGTTACACCAACTGAGTCACCAGATAAATGGGTTGTTGCAGGTCGTGGAGAATTACATTTATCAATCTTAATAGAAAACATGAGACGTGAAGGCTTTGAATTACAAGTATCTAAACCTCAAGTTATTTTAAAAGAGATTGATGGTGTGAAATGTGAACCGTTTGAACGTGTACAATGTGAAGTACCACAAGAATATACAGGTCCTGTAATCGAGTCATTAGGCCAACGTAAAGGTGAAATGCTTGATATGGTTACAACAGATAATGGCTTAACTCGTATTATCTTTATGGTTCCTGCTCGTGGTTTAATTGGTTATACTACAGAATTTATGTCTCAAACTCGTGGTTACGGTATCATTAACCATACATTTGACGAATTTAGACCACGTGTTAAAGGTCGTATCGGTGGCAGAAGAAATGGTGCACTTGTATCTCTTGATCAAGGTAAAGCTAGTGCTTATGCAATTATGGGCTTAGAAGACCGTGGTACAAACTTCATGGAACCTGGTACTGAAGTATATGAAGGTATGGTTGTTGGTGAACATAACCGTGATAATGACTTAACAGTTAATGTTACGAAAGAAAAGAACCAAACAAACGTACGTTCTGCTAATAAAGACCAAACTGTAAGTATGAAACGCCCAAGAATTTTAACATTAGAAGAAGCATTACAATTTATCAATGACGATGAACTTGTAGAAGTTACACCAGAAAATATTCGTATTAGAAAAACAGTGCTAGAAAAATCAGCACGTGAAAAAGAATCTAAACGTATCAAACAATTGATGCAAGAAGATGATTAATTAAAAAAGATTTGATATGAGAACCAAACTAGTTAATATTATCTAGTTTGGTTCTTTTATTTTAAAATTGTCATTTAAAATAATGTGGTTAATAAAATTAAAAGTATATTGCTATTAACATTATATGTACTTGATGATTTATAACATATAAAAATAGCTAAGCATTTAACAATTTGAGCTGCATTTTAGTTACGGCTCGTAATTATTGAACAATTAGCTATTATAATTATAAAGTTTGTTTATTAAATTATTGTGTAATAAAATTTTGTGTTAGAGATGATTGTAAGTTGTTACTTGATTGCGCTGTTTAGGTGTATCAAGTCTACTTTTACACTCATCACACATAAATGTGTGCATCGGATCATTTCTAAGTCTTTTCGCTTCTAATGTATTTTGATCGATAAATACTTCTGTATCACAAATAATACATTGAACTTTTTTCATACTTAGATCACCTCAATATGAGTAACGTATGCAAATTGGTAAGAATAACCTTCATTTGGAATGTAAACAAAGCTATCTACACTATAGTCATCATATAATCTTTTACCATCTTTAGCGAATTGGAAAAAGAGGTAAGGTAATAAATCAATCGGAACCTCAATGGCATCATTCTCATTATATAAACGGATGATCTTTGCAGAATCATGTGGTTCAGCATTCTTGAAAAAAGGTGTCATATTGATAACAAATGATTGTTCCAATACTGCACGTCTTTTATATTTAATTTCAGAATTTAATGTTGGCGGATTAGTTTGGCCTTCCAAAATTGCACGATTCCATTCACGGTTATCGTCAAAATTGATTGGTTTTGTACCGTCGAATACACCTTTTTCTAAATCTTCAATTTGTACTTTTCTATCATCAAAAATCCAAGTTGTACTATCTAATGATATTGGAAATTTAACTGCGCCCTTAATTTGAATCATAGTCCCACTCCTATTTGTATATCTTATCTATCTTTATAACAAAAATATGTAAAAATGAACTTTTTGTGAATGTTTCTCACTTGTTAGTGAACACTTCTATACTCATTGTACATTAAAAACTGTGTTGAAATAAAACGTTTTCACAACGGATGTCAGTAGTCTGACGATTCTGTAAAAAATATATTTGAGATAAAGATTTCTTTAATATCAATATTATCACAAATAACACGGTTTAGTATATTAAGGAATTCACTTGCTTTTTATGAATCAGTAAGATACACTTCTACATATAAAGTTACAATTGATAGGGGGAGTATGTCTTGGTAAAAAATCAAAAAATGAACAATGCGGCATATGACCAGTTGAATAAAGATGCTGATAGGATTCTCCAACTTATAAAAGTACAAATGGATAATCTGACGTTACCTCAATGCCCGTTATATGAAGAAGTACTCGATACACAAATGTTTGGATTGCAAAAAGAAGTAGATTTTGCTGTTCAACTTGGTTTAGTCGATATAGAAGTGGGCAAAGATTTAATGCTACGATTAGAAAAAGAACTTTCTAAATTGCATGACGCATTTACTAATGTTTAATATGGTTAAATAAATAGATTTTTTGGCTGGAAAGATTTTAACCAGCTTTGAAAATACACACAACTTGAATAAGTAGTATCTTCAAAACTACATAACATATTTCAGAGTGGCTGGGACATCAATATATTGTTGATTGCATCGCAGCCATTTTCTTTTGCTCAAAATAGACAAATGACGAAATTAATGGTTAAAATAATGGTATTTAGTGTTATATTTGTTCGAAATATCATAGTGATGTTTGATATAATGTTAAAAGTGTAATTTATTTTTTATGAAACAGACCCAATATCTTAAGACGATTTACAACAATAAATATCGTTTTAATGTTACGAATTTGAGCTAGTAATGATAAATGATATTAATAATTAGAATTGGATGATATGTCAAATGAATAACATAAAACAATTTTTTCGATATATTGGTAGAAATGCCAAGTATATTGATTATCCGTTAGTAATTACATATATTTTATTATGTCTTATAGGCTTAGTAATGGTATATAGTGCAAGTATGGTTGCAGCTACAAAAGGTTCATTGACAGGTGGCGTTCCAGTGACTGGGACTTACTTTTATACAAGACAATTAATGTATGTAATCATGAGTTTAATTCTTGTCTTTTTCATGGCCTTCTTTATGAATGTCAAATTCCTTGAATCCATCAAATTTCAGAAATGGATGATGATGATAATGGTTGCTTTACTTGTAGCAACTTTACTTGTAGGAAGTAATATTAATGGTTCGAAAAGTTGGCTCAATTTAGGGTTTATGAATCTACAAGCTTCGGAACTATTGAAAATTGCAATAATTGTATATATACCTTATATGATAGAAAAGAAACGACCAAAAGTTTTTAAAAATCCTAAACTATTAACATCACCAATTATTTTGGCTTCATTTTGTATAGCACTTGTGCTTCTACAAAGAGATGTAGGCCAAACACTATTAATTTTAATAATCTTCTTTTCAATCATATTTTATGCAGGCATTGGTGTTCAAAAATCACTTAAATATGGTTTGATGATTTTATTCGGTGTAGTTATTATAGGTGGGTTGTTCCTGCTGTTAGGATTAGTTCCAGATTACTTGACTGCGCGTTTTAGTACATTAACTAATCCATTTAGTAATGAAGAAGGTACTGGGTATCATATTTCTAACTCCTTGATTGCAATCGGAAATGGCGGATTGTTTGGACGAGGGTTAGGTAATAGTATTATGAAATTAGGATACTTACCAGAGCCACATACTGATTTTATATTTTCAATTATTGCTGAAGAGTTAGGTTTGATAGGCTGCGTCGTGGTTATAGGCTTATTATTCTTTATAGTTTACAGAGCATTTGAACTTGCAAATAAAACCAATTCTTACTTTTACAAGTTGGTCTGTGTAGGTATTGCAAGCTATATCGGCAGTCAAACGTTTGTTAACTTAGGTGGCATTTCAGGTACAATACCATTAACAGGTGTACCATTACCATTCATAAGCTTTGGTGGTTCTTCAATGATAAGTTTAAGTATCGCCATGGGTCTATTGCTAATTACAGCGAAACAAATTAAAATCGAAGAATTAAGAAAGAAAAAAGCAAATAAAATTAACGATAATGTAGGAATTTCTAGAAGATCATAAGTTACTTAATTATGGTAGTTATGATATAAATATGTAATTTGTAAAAGCAAACGTTACAACAGTAAAATGTTGAAAACGTTTGCTTATTTTTATAATCAGACATCTTAATTTTGAAAAACTTAGTGTTTTTAAAGTTAATGATAATAAAAAGTTATCAATTTTAATAATTTTTTATTATACTTAAGCTATGATATAATTCCATAGAAATGCGAGTATACTACAGTGTTTAGAGACTATCACATACAGATAAAATTTTATCATTCAGTGATCATAATTCAACAGTTTAAGAAGTGTTTCTAGAATAAACGAACAAACTTTATTTGTATACATTGTTCGCATTTTGCTATAATGGTTTCTATATCAAACTTTTTAGAAAATTCAAATTTTAAGGGGGACCATGTTGTGAAAAAAATAAATAAACTTATGGTAGCCAATCGTGGAGAAATAGCAATAAGGATTTTTAGAGCAGCAACTGAGTTAAATGTACAAACAGTTGCGATTTATTCAAATGAAGATAAAGGGTCTTTACATAGATATAAAGCAGATGAATCATACTTAGTAGGCGAAGATTTAGGTCCTGCAGAATCATATTTAGATATTGAACGCATTTTAGAAGTGGCGAAACGTGCCGATGTAGATGCAATTCATCCTGGTTATGGTTTTTTAAGTGAAAATGAAACATTTGCACGCAGATGTCAGGAAGAAGGCATCAAATTTATTGGACCACGTGTAGAGCATTTAGATATGTTTGGGGACAAAGTTAAAGCAAGATCAACAGCAATTAAAGCAGATTTAAGAGTTATCCCAGGTACTGATGGACCAATTGATAATCAAGAAGATGCTATAGCTTTTGCAAATGAAGCGGGCTATCCACTTATGATTAAAGCTACAAGCGGTGGCGGTGGTAAAGGCATGCGTATCGTCTATGCAGAAGATGAATTAGAGGACGCATTCCACCGTGCTAAGTCTGAAGCTGAAAAATCATTTGGTAATAGTGAAGTATATATTGAAAAATATATCGATAATCCAAAACATATAGAAGTTCAAATTATCGGTGATGAACATGGGAATATCGTTCACTTATATGAACGTGATTGCTCAGTACAACGACGTCATCAAAAGGTAGTAGAAGTAGCACCTTCTGTTGCTTTGTCTGATGATTTAAGAGAACGTATTTCTGATGCTGCAATCCAACTCATGGAAAATATAAAATACGTTAACGCTGGTACTGTAGAATTTTTAGTATCAGGAGATGATTTCTATTTCATAGAAGTGAACCCACGTGTACAAGTTGAACATACAATTACTGAAATGATAACAGGCGTGGATATTGTAAAAACACAAATACTTGTAGCAGACGGTGAAGTATTATTTGACGATGAAATAAACATGCCAAAACAAGAAGATATTCGAACGTTAGGATACGCTATACAATGTCGTATTACTACTGAAGATCCTACAAATGATTTCATGCCTGATTCGGGTAGAATCATAGCTTATCGTTCAAGTGGTGGCTTTGGTGTTAGATTAGACGCTGGTGATGGTTTCCAAGGTGCAGAAATTTCACCTTATTATGATTCATTACTTGTGAAACTATCTACTCATGCGATGTCATTTAAACAAGCAAATGAAAAAATGGATCGTTCGTTACAAGAAATGAGAATACGTGGTGTTAAAACCAATGTGCCATTCTTGATTAATGTGATGAGACATGAACAATTTAAAACCGGCGATTATACAACAAAATTCATCGAGAAAACGCCAGAGCTTTTTGATATAGCACCAACACTTGATCGTGGTACGAAAACACTAGAATATATAGGTAATGTTTCAATTAACGGTTTCCCGAATGTTGAAAAACGACCAAAACCGATTTATGAAGCATCTCCAATTCCAAAGATTGCTAAAAAAGAGGTTGAACAATTAGAAGGTACTAAGCAACTTTTAGACGCACAAGGCCCTAAAGCAGTTGCAGATTGGTTAAAACAACAAGAAGATGTATTAATAACAGACACAACATTTAGAGATGCACATCAATCATTACTTGCTACTCGTGTACGTACGAAAGATATGATGAACATCGCTTCTAAAACTGCAGATGTAATGAAAGATAGTTTTTCATTAGAAATGTGGGGTGGTGCAACATTTGATGTCGCATTTAACTTCTTAAAAGAAAACCCGTGGGAAAGATTAGAAAGATTAAGAAAAGCTGTTCCAAATGTACTATTCCAAATGTTACTACGTGCTTCTAATGCAGTCGGTTATAAAAATTACCCTGACAACGTAATTAAAAAGTTTGTCAAAGAGAGTGCAGATGCTGGAATTGATGTATTCCGTATATTTGATTCATTAAACTGGGTAGATCAAATGAAAGTAGCAAACGAAGCAGTACAAGAAGCAGGTAAAATTTCAGAAGGCGCAATTTGTTATACAGGCGATATTTTGAATCCGAATCGTTCTGACCTGTACACAATAGAATATTATGTGAATATGGCGAAAGAACTTGAAAGAGAAGGCTTCCATATTTTAGCGATTAAAGATATGGCGGGCTTATTGAAACCTAAAGCTGCGAACGAGTTAATTGGAGAATTAAAAGCTGCAGTAGATTTACCTATCCATCTGCATACGCATGATACAAGTGGTAATGGCATACTTGTATACAAACAAGCGATAGATGCTGGTGTAGATGTCATTGATACTGCTGTAGCGTCAATGAGTGGCCTAACAAGTCAACCAAGTTCTAATTCGTTATACTATGCATTAAATGGTTTTGGTAGAAATGTACGAGCGGATATTGATGGTATGGAAGAATTATCTCATTATTGGGGTACAGTGCGTCAGTATTACAGTGATTTTGAAAGTGATATTAAATCACCTAATACTGAAATTTACCAACACGAAATGCCAGGGGGACAATATTCAAACCTAAGTCAACAAGCTAAAAGTTTAGGTCTAGGCAATAGATTTAATGAAGTAAAAGAAATGTACAAACGTGTTAATTTCTTATTTGGCGATATTGTAAAAGTAACACCTTCTTCTAAAGTGGTAGGTGATATGGCTTTATACATGGTGCAAAATGATTTAGATGAGCAAACTATCATTGATGATGGCTATAAATTAGACTTCCCGGAATCTGTTGTATCATTCTTTAAAGGAGAAATTGGCCAACCAGTAAGTGGATTTAATAAACAATTGCAAAAAGTCATCCTAAAAGGTCAAACAGCTTTAACAGATAGACCAGGTGAATATTTAGAACCTGTAGATTTTGAAGCTGTAAGAAAAGAATTAGAAGAGAAACAAGAAAGAGAAGTTACAGAACAAGATATAATCAGTTATGTGTTATATCCTAAAGTTTATGAACAGTTTATCTCAACGCGAGAACAATTCGGTAATGTGTCATTATTAGATACGCCAACATTCTTCTTCGGTATGAGATCTAACGAGACTGTAGAAATCGAAATTGATACAGGTAAGAGACTCATTATTACACTTAAGACAATTACAGAACCTGATGAAAAAGGTATTCGCACAATTTTCTATGATATGAATGGTCAAGCACGTCGTATCTTCATTCAAGATGAAAACGTCAAGGCAAGTGAAAGTGTGAAACCTAAAGCAGATAAATTAAATCCAAATCATATCGGCGCTCAAATGCCAGGTTCAGTTACTGAAGTCAAAATTTCAGAAGGTGAATCTGTTACGAGTGGTCAAGCTTTATTAATTACAGAAGCAATGAAAATGGAAACTACAATCCAATCACCATTTGATGGTGTGGTTAAGAAGGTTACAGTTCAAAGTGGAGAAGCAATCCAAACAGGTGACTTATTAATTGAAATTGAGAAAGAGCCAGTAGATTAAATTTTTTATTCTACAATCAAACAGCCGTCAGATTTCTTAAAGGGAATTTGACGGCTGTTTTATATGTCAAAAACTTTAATAGAAAAGGGTAGTTCTAAGAGTCAACAAAGTCTCTGGAATTTTTTTATGTGTTGTCCACTTTCCGCGGGACACTCTCAGTCTGTAGTCTTCAACTAGTGCTTCCTCAACAACTTAGGAGTCCGCTCAAAGCATTGTCATTTTTAATAATTAATTAGTTGAATTATTAAAAATGCAACGCAAATAACTATGAATATATAACCCACTTAATGAAAATAGCTTTAATGAATATTATCAATAAAAAACCAAATGCTTTTTTAGCATTTGGTTTATCTACGTACTTATATTGTTTATGAACCAATAAAATCTAATTTATCCGCCACTTCGAATTGTTCGAAGCATTAGTACTATAAAGTAAGCTATTAAGCCAAACAATATAGTAATAAATAGCGCATGTAACAAAGCAATGAATAAATTAACATTTGTCATCATAGATAAAGCACCTGTAATAACTTGTAAAACTACTAAGACAAAGGCAGATGTATAACCAAAACGTATTGTACGATTATGGCTATAATTTTTTACTGCATGAATAAATGTTAATAATATCCAAATGAAAGCAATTAAAGCCATACCTCTATGGGTAAAGTTTACCCAGTCTTGTACATTATGCGGTATGATATCGTCAAATGGCAGTGGCCATTTACCATATGCTAAGCTGGCTTCTTTGTGTCTTACTAGTGCTCCCGTGTATATAGTTAAATATACAACAATTGCCATAATCCATGTATAAATTCTTAATGGTTTTCTGATAAATAGTTCATCAGCTTCATATTTTCGATCAATTTCAAAAATAATTAAAGTTAAGACAAACACTGATGAGAATGAAATCAATGAAATACCAAAGTGTAAAGCTAACGTATAAGAATTTTGTTGCCACATTACTGCTGCTGCACCAACAAGCGCTTGGATGACTAAGAATCCAACACTTATAATACTTAAAGGTTTTACTTCTTTAATATAACCAATATGTTTCCAAGCAACTATCGCTAACCATAAGACAACAAGCATGGATATGCCTGAAACTGCACGGTGACTTAATTCAATCAACGTTTGAATTGGTAAATTTTGAGGTAAAAATGCACCATGACATAATGGCCAGTCAGAGCCACATCCATCTGCTGAACCAGTCTTGGTAACTAAGGCACCACCCAATTGAACAAAAGCCATAATGAGTGTTGCTAAAACAGATAACCATTTTAGGTTTTTTTTGCTAAACAAGAATTAACCCCCCACTTATATGTAAAATTCTTGAGACATTAAATTACATTCAGTTGTACCATTATTTGTTGTAATTATTGTAATTATTAATCTCGAAAAAACATACTTATAAAATTTAAATAAATCTTAACTAACATTATAACAAGAAATATAGATTAAATTGTGTCACAAAAATGACTATTTGTGAAAGTCGCTAAAGTGTCACAAATAACTTTACATAAATGTAGTCAATAACACAAATTTAATATATCATTGTATTATATGAAAAAAATAGGAGGGAAATTATGAACAAAGAACAAACTTTGTCACATAATTCTAGTCGTGTAACTTTTAAAGAGTTACAGCAAATCATCAAAACAGGACTTGTACAAGGAAACTTACTGCCTGCATTTGCTGGTTCATGGCTTGCAATTGTGTTGGCGAATCATTCCTTCCTCTCGTCAATACCACAAATCTTAATGATGTTGGTGGGCTCTACGTTAATTATGGGGGGCGCATGTGCTTTAAATAATTACTATGATCAAGATATTGACAGTATCATGCCAAGTAAACAACAGAGACCAACAGTTAATGAGAGAATCTCAGACAGAAATCTATTGATTCTCAGTTTTGGAATGATGCTTATAGGGGAGGCATTTCTATTTGCGTTAAACATACCTTCGGGAGTAATTGGCTTGATAGGAATCGTTGGGTATGTTTCGTTTTATTCTATTTGGTCTAAACGTCATACGGTTTGGAATACAGTAATTGGTAGTTTTCCAGGTGCAGTGCCACCATTAATTGGTTGGACTGCAATAGAAGGAAACCTCAGTTTGGTAGCAGTAGCACTATTCTTAGTAGTATTCTGTTGGCAACCGGTTCATTTTTATGCGTTAGCAATTAAGCGTAAAGATGAATATTCATTAGCAAATATTCCAATGCTACCATCCGTTAAAGGGTTTAGTCGTACGAGAGTAAGCATGTTAATATGGCTTGTTTTCTTATTACCACTACCATTTTTACTTAGCACTTTAGGCACAACGTTTATTGTAATCGCAACATTGTTGAATTTAGGTTGGGTGTACATGTGGTTAACAAGCTTTAAGAAAGATTTAGATGAAACGAAATGGGCAACAAAAATGTTTATTTATTCATTGAATTATTTAGTAGTATTCTTTGTGCTCGTTGTCGTCGTGTCATTAATTCAAATGTTCTAATAATTAATAATGAGGATGTATTATATGAATTTACCAATTTTACCTACTTTAAGTACAAGTTTTATTATTATTAGTGCGATCTTAGTTGCAATAGGTTGGCGCAAAATTTGGAAGAGAGAAATTGAAAGTCATAAAAAAGTAATGCTAAGCGCAGCGTTTTTTGCACTCGCATTCTTTATCATTTATGCTTCAAGAACGATTTTCGTTGGTAATACTGCTTTCGGCGGTCCAGATTCAGTGAAAATTTATTACACAATATTCTTAGTATTCCATATCAATTTAGCAACAATTGGTGCAATTTTAGGTGTATCACAAATCATCACGGCCTTTAAAGAGAAATTTAAAGTGCATAGATTTGTCGGCCCGATTGCATCGATTATATGGTTCTTTACTGCAATTACTGGTGTAGCAGTTTATGCTTTACTCTATGTAATTTATCCTGGCGGAGAGACTACATCGCTAATTAAAGCAACGTTTGGATTGTAACTAATATTTTTGACTTACTGTTAGTCATTTTACGGAAAGATTATCGGCATATAATAAAAATGGTAAGCAATCAAATTTTGATTGCTTACCATTTTTTAATTACAGCGATATCGTTAATAAACAACAATACCAAAGGTTCAATCTAGTTACCTAAATATCTTAGTAAATGTTTGGCAGTTACAGAAGCTTTAATGTCTAATAACCCTTTTGGTTTTCCTTCATATAGCAATTGACCACCTTGTCCACCAGCATAAGGGCCTATATCAATGATCCAGTCTGCATGAGTCATCATGGTTAAGTTATGTTCTATTACTACTACTGTGTTGTTGTCATCAATGAGTTGATTAAAACAGTCTAATAAGATAGGTATGTCATCTTCATGCAATCCTGTTGTAGGTTCATCGAAGACAAAAGTTTGGTGATTTACAGTACGTGTTAAATATTTACTTAGTTTCACACGTTGAATTTCGCCGCCTGATAATGTATTTAATGTTTGACCTAATGTCATATAATTAAGTCCCGTGGATTTTAAAGCATTTAAAGGTGTTGAAATATTGTGTTTTGAATGGAAGAATTCGATTGCTTCATCTACAGTTAGCGCAAGAATATCTGCGATTGAATAACCAGCTATTTTTGCATCAAGAACTTCTGGTTTATATCTTAAGCCGTCACAAACATCACATGTTTGAGTAAAATCTGGCATAAATGCAAGCTCAGTTTTTAAAATTCCTTTACCATGACACTCTGGACAGGCGCCTTCTGAATTATAACTAAACATAGATTTTTTTAATCCAGTTTCTTCACTGAAATAGCTTCGTACTTCATCAAATATATTTAAATAAGTGAGTAAGTTAGAACGACTTGATGCATGTACAGGTTTTTGATCAATAAAAATAGTGTCTTGTAACTGACCTAATCCTTCATGAATTAATGAACTTTTGCCGGAACCTGCGACACCAGTCACTACAGTCATAGCTTGTTTAGGTATTTTAGTTGAAACATTTTTTAAATTATTACGAGAAATATTAGAAAGTTTAATATAATCTTGGATTTCTCTAGGTTGTGATTTAAGATTATGCATTCTTCGTAAAGCAACGCCTGTACTCGTAGTTGATTTTAATAAAGTATTGTAAGACCCGGTAAATGTAATTTCTCCACCGTTTTTTCCAGCAAGTGGACCTAAATCTACAACGTGATCAGCAATACGTATAACATCAGGGTCATGTTCAACGACCAACACAGTATTTCCTTTGTCTTTTAAAGATTGTATGATTTCATTTATACGTTGTATATCATCAGGATGCAAACCAACACTAGGCTCATCTATAATGTAAACTAGATCGCTTAGAGGGCTATTAAGGTGTCTTATTAATTTAATACGTTGTGATTCACCACCAGAAAGCGTGGTAGTTTCTCTAGATAAAGTTAAGTAATTAAGCCCGATATAACTTAAAGATTGTAATTGTTGCTGTAGCGGTTCAATGATGACGCGGGCTTTATCTGAGTGAATGTTTTTAATGAAATCTAATGCATCATCTATGGATAATTGAGTGAAATCTGAGATGTCAAAACCATTAATTTTACATTTTAAAATATCTGGATGTAATCTTTTTCCATGACATTTCGGACATTCTTTTGAAGTTACGACACGATCTATGGCATCTCTAAATTTATTTTTTTCAAAATTATCATTGAGTAAAAAAGAACGTCTAAACCGATGAATTAAACCTTCGAATTTGGCTGTTTTAGGCCAATTATCAGGTGGGTTTTTCAGTTTAGTAGGCTTTGTATATAGCAATGTATTAAGTTCTTCTTGTGTATAATCTTTTAATTTTTTATCGTTATCAAATAACCCTGTATATAAATAACGCTTTCCTCTCCAACTATCCGGTCTAAAAGAGGGGAATCGTATCGCATCTTCATTTAATGATTTATTGAAATCTAACAGCTCATTTAAGTCTATATCTTCCACATAGCCTAGACCTGAGCATGTATCGCACATCCCTTTAGGATTGTTAAATGAGAATATGTCAGAGTAACCCACAAAAGGTTCTCCGATTCGAGACCATAATAATCTCACTGAAGCATATATATCAGATATTGTACCTACTGTAGAACGCGAATTACCACCCAATCGTTTTTGGTTGATAATCATAGCAACTGGTAGGTGTTCAATCAAATCTACTTTTGGTTTTGAATATTGAGTTAATTGATGTTGTATATATGTAGAATATGTTTCATTTAAAAGACGTTCTGACTCGGCAGCAATGGTATTAAATACTAATGAAGATTTTCCTGAACCTGAGCGACCAGTAAAAACCGTTATTTGATGCTTGGGTATATCGACAGAAACATCTTTCAAATTATTTTGTTTTGCACCGTGAATACGAATTGTTGTCATGACTTTCACCTCTCAATTATCACTATACCCAAAAAAAGGTGATGTATCACTTGTATCGCTGAATCGTAAAAATGTGTATTTTAAATGACCTGTGCTAATCTTAACAAAGAATTTACAACGTCATACCTTGCTTGTGACATAATGAAACATGTACAATAAATGAAAGTAATATATAGGTGGGTGAGCGATGAAAAAACTAATAATTAAAATTATTGGTGTATTATTATTAATTTGTTTTTTAATTTATCTATTTTACTCACCGCGTTTAAAGTTTGACGTACTCGAAAATCCTAATAAAGATTCAACTAAAACGACTCAAAATAAGGATGCTCAAAAAACTGAGACAAACGCTGAAAACCCTAAACCTGAAAAGGGCGTAAGTACGTGGGTTGGTCAAAGCTTAGATGAATTAACTGATAAATATGGTCAAGCTGATCGAGTTTATCCATATAAAAATAATTTTAAAAATTATGTATTTAAGCAAAAAGATAAATATTATTTGATTACTACTAAAAAAGGGATTGTTAAGTCTGTTTATGCGACAGGTAAAGATGCTAATGTAAATCCTATAAAGATACAGGATGATGCGTCACACGTTTTTGAAAAATATAGTATCAATCCAGAACCAATGATTTCTGTAAATGGTAAGCAATATCAATTAGAATTATCTGATTCAGATATGAAAACACAAGCATTAATTAAATTCAAAGATATCTATGCTCAAGTTTACATAGATCAGCAATCTAATGAGGTAGTCGCGGTTAGATATTTAGATAGTGAAGCTTTGGCAGCATTTAAACCGTATCAAATGTTATCTACCAAAGAAGATAAAGAAGTTAAAAGTAAATATAGTAATATTACTTATGAGCAAAACTCAAATCAGCTGACTACACTTTATGAAATTACAAATGAAATGAGAAAGTTAAAGGATGCTGAGCCATTGAAGGTTAATAATCAATTGACGCATATTGCCTCATTTAACTTGTATGAAGCAATTGGTACTGATAGTGTTGAATTTACTGAAGATGCTTTAAAACAACAGTTAAATGAGCAAGAAGTGCCATTTGTATCTGCTAGTCAAAATGTAGGCTATGATTTTAACGAAGTTCCAACTTTAATACATAGTTGGCTCAACTCAGATATTCATAGATCTAGGATGTTAAACTCTAAATATAATGAAATGGGTGGCGAAGTAACGAATGGTTACTACACAATTATTTTTGTTGAAGATAAATAGAAAGGAGATTTGTAACGATGATTACTGAAGAAACATTAACAGTGCTTGATGAAATTGAAGCACTTAGTGATAAAATACTTGAATCAAGATTATATAAAGAATATAAAGAGGCTGAACAACAATTAGCGGATAATGATGAGGCACACTTACTATACCAAGCATTTTTGAAATCAAAAGATAAATATGATGAAATTATGCGTTTTGGTAAATACCACCCTGATTACCAAACAGTGATGTTGGACACACGTAAACGTAAACGTGCGTATGAAATGTTGCCAGTTGTAATGGATTTTAAACAAAAAGAAGTTTTACTACAGGATTTAATAGATGAAGTGATTGTTAAAATTGCATACGCTGTTTCTGAAAATGTAAAAATTGAAACAGGCAATCCATTTTTCCAAAAAGATGCAAGTGGTTGTGCTACAGGTGGATCATGTAGCTGTTCACTTTAAGCTGAATTTTAAGAGTTATCAATAAGAAATATTGAAAAAAGCTGGGACGCCTCATTGAGGTTTCCCAGCTTTATTCTGAAGCATGCGTTGCTAGTGATAAGTATGTTTAAAGCGTTCTGCTAAATCGGGTCTATCAGTAACAAGGGTATGCGCACCATTAAAAATCAAATCATTCATTAAGTCGAGATTATTCACACCATAATAACCTGGAATGATATCACGTGTGTTTAGCCATTGAATGAATCTTGGTGAAGTTAGTTTAATACCTTTGAATGAAACAGGCATTTGGAAAGTGTGCGCACGTGGTTGAAAGCTATTGCCTAGTCCTAAATAGAACTTTAAGAAACCTTCTGCAACTTCACTTTGACCTGCGCCAATGGCTACTGTACCATTACTTATTATATTAAAACGTTCAATTTGTTTACTATGGAAACTTGTTACTAATACGCGATCTTGAGCATTATTAGCAACAATATCCTCAAATATAATTTCTGGTACAAGATGGCCATGTTCACTTTCAGGGTCATCTTTTAAATCAACATTAATCAATTGATTTGGATATAATTTAAGTAATTCATCAAAAGATAAAATATAAGCATCTTTGTGGCCTCTATAAGGTTTATGACCGTTTATATCTACAAAATGATATCCTGAATCTAACTGTTTTATCTCTGCTAAAGTATGTTCGGATACTTTACCTGATCCGTTAGTCGTACGATCCACGTCTACATCATGGAAAACGATGAGTTTTCGATCTTTTGTAAGTCTCACATCTGTTTCAAATCCATCAATACCATGTGCTGCTGCATTATCAAAAGCAAGTTTAGTTTGCTCTGGTCTTACAGCCATGCCACCACGATGGGCAAATATATATGGTGCAGGTTTAGAAAAGAAAGATGGTATACTTTGATTATTCGGTTTAGCTTTATATTTAGTAAGTAAAAATACACTACCGACTAAACCAAGTGTACTTAAAAATCCGCCCTTAATTAATTTATTGATTTTTGTCACGAGCAATCCTCCTCAGTTTTGAGTATATAAAGTAATATAGCAAATGTTTGTGATACATCAAAATAATTGTTATTTCTAAAAATAAAAAGACATGATATTATATAAAGGCTAATAATTGGAGTGAAAAATATGAACACTATAGCTAGAACAAGTTTGATAATTTATTTAAAACATATGAAACACGAAAGACAAGTAAGAAAGTTTGGCCATATTGTAAGTGTAAATAGACAACAACGCTATGTTGTAATGTATATAAATGAAGAAGAAGCGGATCAAATTGTTGAAAAATTAATGAAGCTCAAATATGTAAAGGATATTGAAGGCTCACCTTATAAATATTTAAAAAAGGTTTATGAAAAAGAACAGCATGAAATATCTTGATTTTTTGTATCTGATTAAAAGAAATGTAGCTAAAGAGTTAATAGGAATGAGTTAAAAAGCCACAATAGTACAGTGATTGTCTACAGTGGCTTATTTTATTCAATTATTGCAATGGTGGAATCCATCTCTGTAGTCTTAAAACACTGATTAAGTAGTTAAAATATAAATCGATGTCGTGGAAGGTTTCACTAGGTTGTACATCTACCTCTTTGATATCTATATTATATAGTTTTGCTTGCTCATTGATCATTTCAAACTTTTTATTGGAATTAGGATAGGGGTAATTTAAAGCATTAACCATGATATACATAGCTTGGAAGTGATTTTCACTTGTAGGATGCATAACGATTGCTACTGAAGAAGGTTTTTTCTCGAAAGTAGCAGCGTGGAAATAAACAATATGGTCGATACGTTTGAAATTATATTCTATTAAAGTGTTAAATTCGAATAAGTCTGTGAGGCCTTCGCCTAATTTTATAAATGATTGTTTCATTATTGTATCCTCCTTATCATGCAGTATGCATTATATAAAATTTGATTTAAGAATGGAAGTGTTAATAATATGAGAGTGATTTCAGGAATACATAAAAGTAAAGCGCTAGAGAGCATAGAAGGGCGCAATACCAGACCTACAATGGATAAAGTGAAAGAGGGCATTTTTAATAGTCTTCATGAAGTTTCAGGAATAGGCTTAGATTTATATGCAGGTAGCGGGTCTTTAGGTATCGAAGCTTTGTCTCGTGGTATTGATAAAATGATTTTTGTAGATCAAAATTTTAAAGCCGTTAAAGTGATTAAAGCAAATTTAAAGAGTTTGAATATAGAATCGCAAACTGAAGTATATAAAAACAATGCAGACCGTGCGTTGAAAGCACTTTCGAAACGAGATATTCAATTTGATGTAATCTTTTTGGACCCCCCATATGAAAAAGGACTAATAGATGAAGCGTTGAAAGAAATCGCAAAGTTTAATTTATTAAAAGAAAGTGGTATTATCGTTTGTGAGTTCAATCATCACGAAAAAATTAATACTGATCCTTTCCATGTGATAAAGCGTTATCATTATGGACTGACAGACACTTTGTTATTAGAAAAAGGAGATTAAAATGTCTACAACTAAAGCAGTTATTCCCGGAAGTTTTGATCCAATTACCTATGGGCATATAGATATTATAGATAGAAGTGCTGATCGCTTTGATGAGCTTCACATTTGTGTCTTGAAAAACAGTAGTAAAGCAGGAACATTTTCAATTGAAGAACGCATAGAATTGATTAAAGAATCAGTGAAACATTTGGATAACGTTACAGTACATCATTTTAATGGTTTACTTGTTGATTTTTGTGACGATATTGGTGCGCAGACAATAATCAGAGGTTTGAGAGCTGTAAGTGACTTTGAATATGAATTGAGACTGACTTCAATGAATAAAAAGCTAAATAGTGATGTAGAAACAATGTATATGATGACTAGTACAAATTACTCGTTTATTAGTTCAAGTGTTGTTAAAGAAGTTGCTGCATATAAGGCGAATGTTTCAGATTTTGTTCCAGTACATGTGGAAAAAGCATTGAATAAAAAATTTAGAAAATAACTATAAAGAACCAAATGCTAAATAACAAATTGGAAAATGGCTCTAGACTTTGTATGAAATCGCTGAACTGTAGCTATTCAAGTAGGCAACTGGATAATTAAAAATGGCTGACTTCATACTTTTAGGTATGCGGTCAGCCATTTTTAATTTATGATTATTACACTTTTTAAACACGTATCACAGGTGTATTGAAGTCGGTAGCGGTATTATTAGAAAGAAAATTATAAATTTGAGTAGCGTGTATTTCGTTCGTAAAATAATGCGCGTTTTGTTTGTTGACTTGTGTTATATAATTACGCTCTGGAAAAGTGTTCTTTAAATATTTTAAATACTGTTGTCCTTTTTGTGTCATGCCCAATACTCTAACTGCTTCAATTGTTGAAGGTTTATCTTGTTGTTTGAAATTCAGTAAAATGTTCATAAGTAAACGTTGGATATGCGTATATGTATAACGCTTTGACTTAATTAATTTCATTAAATGTTCAAAAGAAGTAGCTTCATTGATTAAATGCACTAAACGATGTTCTAATCCTTCACTCATTAAGTGGATTTGTTTTAAAGTTTGCACATCTTGGCTTAAAATTGCGTATTTGATATAAGTGAAGGTATCTTCAATTGAAACTTGGGGCGCTTCATAAAGTGTTTGAGCCGATTCAGGAACAACTTTTTTCCATTGGTCATCACCTGTTTGAATTGATTTACGAATCGAAGTACCACTTGCAAAAGCAAAGTTTGAAATCAAATCATCATGATGAGCGCTTTGTTCTCGAGTTATCGTCCAGGGTTGGATGGTTGGTGCCCATTTTTGAATCGCACGCACATATGATATCCCTAAAGTGTTATTAGGTGACGAAAGTAATGAATGGTCAGAGATAAGTTCACTAATGATTCGTGGATAGCTTTTACCTTCTTTAGATTTTTCTGAAAATTGTGGTGAATCTTCTACTTTATTCATTTCTTGTGCAAGTGATAAAAATGCATTTATATCACCAGATTCACTTCCGAATGATAAATGATTAACATTTAAATAATCTGCGACTTGAACTGCAGTCTCTGCAAAATATTGTCCTGCAGAAATTGCAGAGTAGGCAGGTAATTCAATAACTAGGTCGACAGCGGTTAACGCCATTTGTGTTCGCGTAAATTTATTATAAATTGCTGGTTGGCCTCTCATTACAAAGTTTCCACTCATAATTGCGACAGAAACTTCAGCTTCAGTAATTGACTTTGATTTCTGTGCATGGTATAAGTGACCATTGTGGAAAGGATTATATTCTGTGACTAGTGCAACGCTTTTCATTTGCAATTCTTCCTTTCAGAATTCATTATATATATTGTAACAGATGTAAATGTGTTAAGAAAAAATCTTGACAACTTATGTCTATAAAGTTAAAATAAATTTTGTGCTTGTTAGAGGTGAAGCCCTATGAAATGGTCAATAACACAATTAAGAAAATTCCAAGATAAACCATTTGAATTCCATCAAACGGTTAATTTTGATCATTTAGTAAAATCATTAGATTTAATAGATCTATCTGATATTGATGTTGAAGGTGAATTAACCGTCAGATCAAATGAAGTCATTGCAGATATGCATATAACTGGAACGTATACGATGCCGTGTGCACGTACTTTAGTTCCTGTAGAAACTCCTATAGATATTAAATCTCAAGAGATTTTTGATTTAGAAGGATATGATGAATATAGTAATGGCGAAGATAAAGATGAACATTACCATGATGCAACAAACGGTATGATAAATCTAAAAGATATTACTGAAGAACTAGTTATCATTGGAAAACCAATGCGTGTTTTTTCAAACGAAAGCGATCAGATGTTAAGTGAAGGCAATGGTTGGGAAGTTATTGACGAAGAAGAAGCGGTTGAGCTTGCAAAAGATAAGGAAGAATCTGAATCTAAGCAAATTGATCCTAGGCTTCAAAAACTACAACAATTATATGACGAAGAGTAATAGCGGATTTTAATAATCTATAGTATAATGGATTATTGAATCTGAAAATTTCTATTTAGTGTTTGAATATAAGGAGGATATATCATGGCAGTACCAAAAAGAAGAACGTCAAAAACAAGAAAAAATAAACGTCGTACGCATTTCAAAATTTCAGTACCTGGTATGACAGAGTGCCCAAGTTGTGGAGAATATAAATTATCTCACCGCGTGTGTAAGAACTGTGGTTCATACAATGGCGAAGACGTTGTATCAAAATAATTTCATTTAATTAAATGGCTTAATAATAGCCTATACTAATCGTTCACTAATTATTCACTTGATAATTTTTGAGCGATTTTTTATGTTAGTGATAGGTAGTATTTATATTCAGCTGATAGGTTGTGTAAAATTATGGAAACAATTAATGCACAAATAATTATAAATAAAATAGAAAATAGTGATGCCATTTGGCTTTATGAGCATTTTAGTGATTATTTTCAAGAAATTTCTTCTTATAAAGAATTTAAGAAGTTATTAAGTGCGTATAACAGTATTAGAGGAACAAACAGGTTGTATAAGCATTTACATATAAATCGTCAAGATGAGTATATTTGGTTTGATACTAATATGGAATCAGGTGTAAGTGTTATCTTAAATAAATATCAAGAAATTATTGGAATGGCACTAATACCGATTAAGCAATCACATTCAATTAAATTCTCGAAATGTAGTTATACAATCCCTTTACAAGAAGATTGGCTAGTTCATACTGGTGGCGCAAATGAGTTGTTAAATCATCACTATAGATATAAAAATCAACGTAATGCTTTTGATTTTGTAAAAGTAATAGAAGGTTTTACATATAATGGTGACCCCACAGAGTGCGAGAATTATTTTAGTTATAATGCACCTATTTTAGCTCCGGCAAACGGGGTAGTAGAAGAAGTTGTAGATGGGATTCCTGATTGCACACCTGGAGAATATAATACAATGCATCCCGAAGGTAATTACATAGTTATTAAGCACGGTCGTAATGAATATAGTATGATAGCACATATCAAACCGTATTCGTTCAAAATTGAGAAAGGTGATACATTATTACGTGGACAACATATCGCAAATGTAGGTAATTCAGGAAATGCTTCTGAGCCACATGTACACTTTCAAGTGATGAATCATAAAGATATACAAACCACTCAAACTTTGAAAATTAAATTTCTCAATAACGCTTCACCAGTTAAAGGTGATATAGTAACATATACAGGAGATAATATTTTAGTGGAAAGTGAAAGCCAGTTTTCTACATTTTTTAAAAATATTAGTACCAATATTAAGCATAAATTTAAGAGTTAAAAATACTAAAATAAAGAGGCTATGCTATGGAAATGATTACTTCGGCTCAAAATAGTAAAGTTAAAAATGCAATTAAATTAAAAAAGAAACGTGAAAGAGATAAGACAGGACGCGCACTTATCGAGGGTTATCATTTAATTGAAGAAGCTTATAAAAGCAATTTAAAAATTGAACAATTGTATGTCGTAGATATTGAAAGACTTGATGATGGTATGATTAATTATGCTGAAGAAGTATTTGAAATTAATTTAAAAGTTGCTGAAGCATTATCAGGTACAGTTACACCACAAGGCTTCTTTGCGGTGATTGAAAAACCTGTTCATGAAACAGCGAAAGCACAACAAGTGCTACTTATAGACTGTATCCAAGATCCAGGTAATTTAGGAACATTAATTCGTACCGCAGATGCTGCCGGATTAGATTTAATTGTGCTTGAAAAAGGTACAGCAGACCCTTATCAAGATAAAGTTATGCGTGCGAGTCAAGGCAGCGTCTTTCATATTCCAATTGTGTCACAAGATTTAAGTGAATTTATTGATGGATTTGAAGGGGGAGTGTATGGTACTGCATTGGATGATGCAGTAGCCTATAATCAAATACAAAGTCAAGAAAAGTTCGCGTTACTTTTAGGTAATGAAGGTGAAGGTGTAAACCCTGAATTATTGAGTAAAACGTCTCAAAATTTAACAATACCTATCTATGGCAAGGCAGAAAGTTTAAATGTAGCAATAGCTGGTAGTATCGTGATGTATCACTTGAAAGGTTGACCCTTTAATCAATTATCGTATATAATATAGTTAATGATATTTCAAAATAAATATTAACCTTTAAAAAGACGTAGACTATTTTCATACAGTTGCTTAAGGGAGATTATCCGAAGACTGCAAGATAATCCACTGTATTTAGTTTTTTTCACCTTTTTGGTTACTTAAAGAAATTTAAGTCGGATCTCATTTCCGTTATCAATGACAGCAAGTGTATGCTTAGGCATAAATTTGGGTGGTACCACGGAAGGCTTTCGTCCCAGTTTCAAGGGATGGAAGTCTTTTTTGCGTTTTTACAAAAAATCATTACACATTAAGATTTTAAAATAGGAGGACTATGTATGGCACAGACAGAAGCGATGACTGAGATTAAGCAGCAAGCATTAGTTGATATTAATGAAGCTCAAAATGAAAAAGAATTACAAGATGTAAAAGTTAAATATTTAGGTAAAAAAGGTTCAGTTACTGGTTTAATGAAACATATGAAAGATTTATCGAATGAAGAAAAACCAGCCTATGGTCAACAAGTGAATGAAGTGAGACAAGCCATTGAAGGTGAAATTGAATCACGTCATGAACTTTTAGCGCATGAACAATTAGAACAACAATTAAAAGAAGAACAAATTGATGTTACATTACCTGGCCGTAAAATTTCGATAGGCTCTAAACACCCTTTAACAAGAACGATTGAAGAGATTGAAGATTTATTCTTAGGTTTAGGTTACGAAATTGTTGATGGTTTTGAAGTAGAGAAAGATTACTATAACTTTGAAGCGCTAAACTTACCTAAATCACATCCTGCAAGAGACATGCAAGATAGCTTTTATATTACAGATGAAATATTAATGCGTACACACACGTCTCCTGTTCAAGCAAGAACGATGGAGGAACGCAATGGCCAAGGTCCTGTGAAAATTTTATGCCCTGGTAAAGTTTATCGACGCGATTCTGATGATGCAACGCACAGTCATCAATTTACTCAAATTGAAGGTTTAGTTGTAGATGAAAATATTAAAATGAGCGATTTGAAAGGTACATTAGAATTATTAGCTAAACAATTATTTGGTGAAGAGAGAGAAATTAGACTACGTCCAAGTTACTTCCCATTCACTGAACCTTCTGTAGAAGTAGATGTTTCATGTTTCAAATGTAAAGGTGAAGGCTGTAATGTTTGTAAGGAAACTGGTTGGATAGAAATTCTAGGAGCTGGTATGGTGCATCCTAATGTGTTAGAGATGGCAGGTTTTGATTCAAATAAATATACTGGCTTTGCATTTGGTATGGGTCCTGATCGAATTGCAATGTTGAAATATGGTATTGAGGATATACGTCATTTCTATACAAATGATGTACGTTTCTTAGATCAATTTAAAGCTGTAGAAGATAGAGGTGAAAAGTAATGTTTATTTCAAAAGAATGGTTAGAAAGTTATGTAGATATTAATGAACCAGTTAATGTACTTGCAGAAAGAATTACACGTACTGGTATTGAAGTAGATGATATTGTAGATTATACAAAAGAAATCAAGAACTTAGTTGTCGGATACGTACAATCTAAAGCGCCTCATCCAGATGCTGACAAGCTAAATATATGTTTAGTAGACATTGGTGAAGCAGAACCGGTTCAAATCGTGTGTGGTGCTCCTAATGTTGATGCTGGTCAGACTGTCATTGTAGCAACAGTAGGTGGCAGATTACCTGGTGGCATAAAAATTAAACGTGCTAAATTACGTGGAGAACGTTCAGAGGGTATGATTTGTTCCCTTCAAGAAATTGGTGTGCCAAGCAATCTTGTCCCTAAAAACTTTGAAGATGGTATTTATGTCTTTTCGTCTGAAGTGACTCCAGGTACAGACGCTATGACTGCGCTATATTTAAATGACCAAGTGATGGAATTTGATTTAACACCAAATAGAGCTGACGCATTAAGTATGATTGGTACAGCTTATGAAACTGCAGCGTTATACAATGTGTCAATGAAGAAACCAGAAACAAATAGTAATGAAATTTCTGAACAAACGTCAGATGAAATCAGCGTGAACATTCAAAATAAAGATAAAGTAGCATATTACAGTGCAAGAGTAGTAAATGGTCTAACAATCGCGCCTTCTCCAGAGTGGATGCAAATGCGTTTAATCAAAGCAGGCATTCGCCCAATCAATAACGTCGTAGATATATCAAACTATGTACTTTTAGAATACGGACAACCACTACACATGTTTGATAAAGATCAAATAGGTTCAAGTCAAATAGAAGTACGTCAAGCTCATACTGATGAAAAAATGACTACTTTAGATGATCAAGAAAGAATATTGAAAGACAGTGATATTGTTATTACAAACGGCACAAATCCAATAGCAATAGCTGGTGTAATGGGCGGCGATTTCTCAGAAGTGACTGAATCAACAACGAATGTTGTGATTGAAGGTGCGATTTTTGACCCTGTTTCTATTAGACATACGTCAAGAAGATTAAACTTAAGAAGTGAAGCCTCTAGTCGTTTTGAAAAAGGTATTGCGACAGAATTTGTAGATGAAGCGGTAGATAGAGCGTGTTATTTACTACAAACTTATGCAGGCGGTTCAGTAACACAAGGTCGTGTGGCAGAAGGCGATTTAGGTCAATTTGTTACTCCAATTGAAATTTCTATTGATAAAGTAAATACTACAGTAGGTTTTGAACTATCAGCGGAAGAAATTGAAGCGATTTTTGTACAATTAGGATTTGAAACAACTAGAAATGAAGATATCTTAACTGTTATGGTGCCGTCTCGTCGTAAAGACATTACAATAAAAGAAGACTTAATTGAAGAAATTGCACGTATGTATGGTTATGATGAAATCCCATCAACATTACCTGTGTTTGAGGAAGTAACACATGGTGCTTTAACGGATAGACAAGGTAAGTCTCGTGTCGTGAAAGCAACACTAGAAGGTGCTGGTTTAAGTCAAGCAATAAATTATTCATTGGTAGACAAACAAAGAGCAAAAGATTTCGCACTACAAGAACGCGCTACAATTGATTTATTAATGCCGATGAGTGAGGCGCATGCTACTTTGCGACAAAGTTTGATACCTCATTTAATCGATGCAGTTTCTTATAACGTCGCACGTAAAAATAATAATGTGCGCTTGTATGAACTAGGACGTGTATTCTTTGGTAATGGCGAAAGTGAATTACCAGATGAAGTTGAATATCTAAGTGGCATCTTAACAGGTGATTACACAGTTAATGCTTGGCAAGGTAAGAAAGAAGAAGTTGATTTCTTTGTTGCCAAAGGTATCGTAGATCGCATTGCCGAAAAACTGGATATCCAATTTGACTATGAATCTGGAGAAATTGATGGCTTACATCCTGGTAGAACAGCTATGGTTAAATTAAACGATGAAATCATTGGTTTTGTTGGTGAATTACATCCTCAAGTTGAAAAAGAAAATGACTTAAAACGCACATACGTTTTTGAATTAAATTATGAGAAATTGATGGCTGTCTCAGTTGGATATATTAATTATCAACCAATCCCTAGATTCCCAGGTGTATCAAGAGATATTGCTTTAGTTATCAACCGTACAATACCTTCAGCTAAATTAGTGAAAGTCATTGAAAATCATGGTGGAGAAATTTTACAAAAAGCCGAAGTATTTGATGTTTATGAAGGCGAACACATTGCTGAAGATGAGAAATCAATTGCAATTCGTTTAGCTTATTTAGATACACAACAAACACTTACAGATGACAAAGTAAATGCAGTACATGAAGACATCTTAGCTGCTTTACAAGCAGAAGGTGCAACAATTAGATAAAATAGTGTAATTTAAAAACCTTGGTAGACCATTATTATGGGATGTCAAGGTTTTTATGCTAAAGTTATAATATTAATAGTGAATTTAGTTGCTAACGATGTTTCTTTTGTACTAATTTTTCTGCTTTTGAACGGTTAGCAAAATGCTTTTTAGTAATAGAGTCTAGATAGTCAATGCCTTTACGATCAATGATTTTAGCTGCTGCAAGGTCGACTTTATTGCTAGCTCCTTTCGGAATCTCTGTTTTAGCAGAACGCGAGAGACTATCCATATTTTTAACAAAGGCATAACGTGAAATAATACTGGCTGCCGCAATTGCTATAGATTTAGATTCACCTTTTGTTTCGAATTTTGTTTTAGTACTGAAGGGTAAATCGGTTAGAGCATAGCGTTTATATACACCAGCCTCAGCAAATTGATCAATGACAATATAGTCTAATGCATCAGTATCTATCTTTTGTGTTACATTTTTGATTGCTTCGTTATGTAATACTGCTTTCATTTTAACTTGTGACCAGCCAGATTTTTGTTTTTCGTTATATTTTTCATTGTGCATAGTTAACAAAGAATGAGGGATAAAAGTTACAAGTTGTTCAGCTAATTCAACGATTTTTGCATCAGTCAATTTCTTAGAATCATCAACGCCAAGCGTTTTTAATACTTGTACATTCTTTTTGGAAACATAAGCAGCACATACAGTAAGTGGACCGAAATAATCGCCACTGCCTGCTTCATCACTACCAATACATTGATAATTGTTATATCGAATAGTTTTATTAGTGCTAGAAGTTTTTTTAACTGAATTCGTTTTAGATTGTGCAGGTTTAGCTGTATTAGGTAAGAGTTGAGATGCTATATTATCTGCATCTTTACCTTGAAACATGACTTTATTTGAATTGTAAATTGAAATTGAAGTGCTTTTATATTTGGTTTTGCCTTTCATTCCTTGAGAAACATTCGATGTATCAAATTGAATTTTAGACATTAATTGCTGGATTTCTTGATTTGTTAATTTAAGTACAACATTTGTCATGTTTTTTGGCCTCACTTTATATGGATTACTAATATTTATATTTCAACAATGAATATCATATCACAAGTATAAATAACCGAGCTACTAGTGAAAGCACCATCTATTAAAAGTTTATGTAGAGGCGTTTTCATTTACATTGTCAAAAATGTTATAAATAACAAATATTTCAAATATTACAAATCACACCTCTTACAAAATAATATTTTGTCGTGTATAATGGTTCGTAATAAATAGTATAAATTACTAAATTAAACACTTAAAAGAATCAATTAGAGAATGAATTCGGAAATATAAACAAAAGTCAGGAGTTATTATATGGGAGAGTTTAAAAATCGGATTAACGTCACTATAAATGATCAGCGTTATACAATTGTCGGAGAGGACAACCCTGAACATATCCGTTATGTAGCACATCTCGTCGATGAAAGGATTAAAGAACTAGGTAGTAAGAGTGCAGGCTTAGACACGACAAGAAAAGCAATATTAACAGCAGTAAACATTATGCATGAAAAAGTACAATTAGAAGAGGAAAATCATCGTCTGCAACAAGAAATAAAACAACTGAAAAACAGTGATGAATAATGATTTTTGATATATTAATTGTAATTGTTTTTATTTACATAGGAATGATTGGATTTAGAAGAGGTGTATGGTTTAGTGCATTACATCTAGGTGCTACGTTGTTTTCATTATGGGTAGCGCAACGATTTTATTTGCAAATATCTCAACGATTGGAATTATTTATACCTTTTCCTAAAACACAAGCTTACGATTTGAATTATGCTTTTCAATTTGATAACCTACAACAGCGATTCGACCACATTATTGCATTTTTAATCGTAGCGACAATTACCAAGATAATTTGTTATGGGGTTATTGTTGTCTTTGATAAGGTTATTCAATACCGAGGGCTCAATTTAATAAGTCGATTTATTGGTATGTTAATGGGAATAATATCTTCAATTATTATCTGCACAACATTATTGTATAGTGCAGCACTTTATCCATTAGAATTCATACAACAGCAACTTTCAAGCTCGATTATTGCAGAATATATGTTATTACATACACCTTATGTATCGACGTTTGTATTAAACATATAGCTAGCATAATTTTCGTAAAATATATAGATTTTTAAAATACAGGAGGTCAGGGCATAACCAATTTACTGATGAACGCATAACAGTAATCTGTCTTGACCTTTTTTTATGGAGTGAAAGTAATGACAAAAAAAGATATTATTCAATTATTAGAAAAAATAGCTACTTATATGGAATTAAAAGGTGAAAACACATTTAAAGTTTCAGCTTATAGAAAAGCAGCTCAAAGTCTTGAAATAGATGAACGTCCACTTGATCAAATAGAGGATGTCACAGAGTTAAAAGGTATTGGTAAAGGTGTAGGAGACGTAATTAAAGAATATCAACAAGAAGGAATTTCTTCGACATTAGAGTCACTACAAGAAGAAGTACCAGAAGGGCTAATCCCTTTACTGAAAATACAGGGATTAGGTAGCAAGAAAATAGCGAAACTTTATAAAGAATTAAATATAGACGGTAAAGAAGCATTACAAAAAGCTTGTGAAGCTGGTGAAGTGAGTGAATTAAGCGGCTTTGCTAAAAAAACGGAACAAAATATCTTAGAGGCAGTTAAAGCGCTTGGTGCGAAAAAAGATAAATACCCTATTGATCAAATGCGAGGCTTAAACATTGAAATTAATGAACATTTATCCTCAATTGAAGGTATCGAACAATACGAAGTTGCTGGTAGTTATAGAAGATTTAAAGAAATGAGTAAAGATTTAGACTATATTATAAGTACAAATGAACCAACTAAAGTACAACAGGCATTACTTGATATACCTAATAAAGTTAAAGAAGTAGCTGTTGGACAAACAAAAGTATCATTAGAAGTAACTTATGATGATGAAACAATAGGTGTAGATTTCAGATTAATCGAACCCTCAGCTTTCTATCACACACTACAGCATTTCACTGGTTCTAAAGATCATAATATTCGTATTCGTCAGTTAGCTAAAGAAAAAGATGAAAAAGTGAGTGAATATGGCATTGAACAAGCAAATGGCGAATTGCTGCAATATCAAAGTGAAAAAGAAATTTATGATCATTTCGGTGTGAAATGGATTGACCCAGCAATGCGTGAAGATGGAAGCGAGTTTGATAAGGACCTGTCAGAAATTATAAAATTAGATGACATTAATGGTGATATTCATATGCATACGACGTATAGTGATGGTGCATTCAGTATTGAAGAGATGATAGAAGCTAACATTGCTAAAGGCCATCAATTCATGGTGATTACAGATCACTCTCAAAGCTTAAAAGTTGCCAATGGTTTGTCAGTTGAGCGCCTATTACGCCAAAATGAAGAGATCAAAGCCTTGAATAATAAATATGAAGAAATTGATATTTACTCAGGTATTGAAATGGACATACTTCCTGATGGCCGTTTAGACTATGACGATGAAGTATTGGCGCAATTAGATTATGTTATTGCAGCAATACATCAAAGTTTTAACCAATCGCAGGAAGACATTATGAAACGCTTAGAAAACGCATGTCGCAATCCATATGTTAGACATATTGCACATCCAACTGGTCGTATTATTGGTAAACGCCCAGGTTATGAACCAGATATTGATAGATTATGTGAGATTGCCGAAGAGACAAACACGATTTTAGAAATTAATGCAAACCCTAAACGGTTAGATCTAAATGCCGAAACAGTTAAAAAACATCCGAATGTTAAATTAACTATTAATACGGATGCCCATCATGTAGATCATCTTGAATTCATGAAGTACGGTGTGGCGACTGCACAAAAAGGGTTTGTAAAAAAAGACAGAGTAATCAATACGATGTCACGAGAGGCGTTTAAATCGCTTATAGAAAATAACATTAAATTGAAGAAATAGAGGGATTATATGAGACAGAAATCATTAAATGTCCTGGAATTCGACAAAATAAAAGTACTTGTAGAGAATGAAACAATAAGTGATTTAGGTAAAGAAAAAGTTGTAGCGATGACTCCAGCAACTGATTTCAATACTGTCGAATTTCAAATGAATGAAACAGATGAAATAGCTCAAATCTATAATAAGCATCGCATGCCAAGTTTAAGTGGTTTAGCAAAAATATCTTCATTTATTCATAGAGCGACAATTGGTGGCGTACTCAATGTTAGCGAATTAAATGTAATTAAACGCTTAGTACAAATACAAAATCAATATAAAACATTTTATAATAGTTTGTTGAACGAAGAAGAAGAAATTAATTACCCAATTCTAAACGATAGAATGGAACAACTCCCTGTGTTATCAGACTTGTATCAAAATATACATCAAAAATGTGATGCTTATGATTTATTTGATGATGCTAGTTACGAATTACAAGGTATTAGAAGTAAGATTTCTAAAACAACGCAACGCATAAAACAAAATTTAGATAAAATTGTAAAGCATCAAGGCAACCAGAAAAAACTTTCTGATGCAATTGTGACAGTACGTAACGATCGTAATGTTATACCAGTAAAAGCTGAGTATCGTCAAGATTTTAACGGGATTGTGCATGATCAATCAGCTTCTGGTCAAACATTGTATATAGAACCTTCCTCAATTGTAGAAATGAGTAATCAAATTAGTAGTTTCCGTAACGATGAAGCTGTAGAGCGTGAACGTATATTGACTGAACTAACTGTACAGGTTGCTGAAGAAGCAGACGCTTGTTTGATTTCAGAATCTATTATGGGTCAAATTGATTTTTTAACAGCTAAAGCACGTTATGCAAGATCAATTAAAGGTACGAAACCAGAATTTACTACGGATAGAACTGTTTATCTACCAAAAGCATTTCATCCTTTGCTAGATAGAACCTCTGTTGTGGCGAATACGATTGAATTTGCTCAAGATATAGAAACTGTGATTATAACGGGACCAAATACGGGTGGTAAAACGGTAACGCTCAAGACACTGGGATTAATTATTGCTATGGCTCAATCAGGCATGTTAATTCCTACACTTGATGGCAGTAAATTAAGTATTTTTGAAAATGTGTATTGTGACATTGGTGACGAACAATCCATTGAGCAGTCTTTATCAACGTTTTCTTCTCATATGAAAAATATTGTAGAAATACTTCAAGACGCTACTAAAAATAGTTTGATTTTATTTGATGAATTAGGTGCAGGGACAGACCCAAGTGAAGGGGCTGCATTAGCAATGAGCATATTAGATCATGTACATGAAATTGGTTCACTTGTAATGGCTACGACACACTATCCTGAATTAAAAGCATATAGCTATAATAGGAAAGGCGTGATGAATGCCAGTGTCGAATTTGATGTTAATACATTAAGTCCGACTTATAAATTATTAATGGGTGTTCCTGGACGATCAAACGCGTTTGATATTTCTAAAAAATTAGGACTTAATATGAAAGTGATTCAAAAAGCCAAATCAATGATTGGGCAAGATGAACAAGAAATTAATGAAATGATTGCCTCATTAGAACATAATTCTAAACGTGTTGACGAACAACGTATTGAATTAGATCAGCTAGTAAGAGAAGCACAAGAAGCGCGTGATGCACTTGCTAAACAGTATGCGCAATATCAAAATTATGAAAAACAACTTTTAAGTGAAGCGAAAGAAAAAGCGAATCAACGTGTGAAATCGGCTACGAAAGAAGCAGATGACATTCTTAAAGAGTTACGTGATCTTAGAGATAAAAAAGGTGCTGATGTTAAAGAGCATGAGTTAATTGATAAGAAGAAACAGCTTGAAGACCAGTACGAAGCTAAATCACTGAAACAAAATGTTCAAAAGCAAAAATGGGACGAGATTAAAGCTGGAGATGAAGTAAAAGTACTGACGTATGGTCAAAAAGGTGATGTGTTAGAGTTAATAGGTGATAAAGAAGCGGTAGTACAGATGGGTATCATAAAAATGAAATTACCATTAGAAGATTTAGAGAAAACGAAGAAAACCCAAGAAACACCTACCAAGATGATTAAACGAGAAAACCGACAAAGTATTAAAATGGAACTTGATTTACGTGGTTATCGATATGATGAAGCAATGGTAGCTGTTGATCAATATTTAGACCAAGCAGTGTTGAGTAATTATGAACAAGTCTATATTATTCATGGTAAAGGTACAGGTGCTTTACAAAAAGGTGTGCAAAAACATTTAAAACGACATAAAAGTGTGTCATCATATAGAAACGGAATGCCAAGCGAAGGTGGATTTGGCGTTACCGTGGCAGAATTAAAATAAGCGTGAGCAAGAAATATGCAGAATGATATAAAGTCTGTTATAATTTCTTCATCATTTGAAATTTAAGGAGGATTGGCAGTTATGGCAATCGTAAAAGCAACAGATTCAAACTTTGATGAAAATATCAAATCAGGTGTAAATTTAGTAGATTTTTGGGCAACATGGTGTGGCCCTTGTAAGATGATTGCTCCAGTATTAGAAGAATTAGCTGGTGACTATGATGGCAAAGCTAATATTTTAAAACTTGATGTAGATGAAAATCCATCAACAGCTGCTAAATTTGAAGTTATGAGTATCCCAACTTTAATCGTATTTAAAGATGGCGAACCAGTAGATAAAGTAGTAGGTTTCCAACCTAAAGAAAACTTAGCAGAAGTAATCGAGAAACATTTATAGTAAATCACTAGCAAAGCTGGGACATTAATTTATTTAATGTCCCAGTTTTCAATTTATTAGCGTTTCAATAGATTGTTTAATGCGTCGGTACTATTTATAATAGATTGTAGGTAATATTTAACAACTCAAATAATGAGATGTATATATGATTAAAAATTATTAACTAAAACATGATGTATATTTACTTTCATGTCGTTGTATTATATAGATTTAAAGGAAATATGAAGTGAAAGGAGGAGACATTAACGTGGAGACGTATCAAGAACAAATCAAACAGAAACTCACAGTTGTACCAACTGAACCAGGTTGTTATTTGATGAAAGATCGTAATGACCAAATTATTTATGTCGGTAAGGCGAAGAAATTAAGAAACAGATTAAGGTCTTATTTTACTGGAGCTCACGATGCAAAGACAACACGTTTAGTTGGAGAGATTCGAAATTTTGAGTTTATTGTCACGTCTAGTGAGACTGAATCACTGTTATTGGAGCTTAACCTTATCAAACAATATCAACCAAGATATAATATTTTATTAAAAGACGATAAAAGTTATCCTTTTATTAAAATTACTAAAGAAAAATATCCGCGGTTAATTGTTACAAGAACAGTTAAAAAGGGTACCGGCAAGTATTTTGGCCCTTATCCTAATGCTTATTCTGCGCAAGAGACAAAAAAATTACTTGATCGTATTTATCCATTTAGAAAATGTGATAAAATGCCTGACAAATTGTGTTTATACTATCACATTGGTCAATGCCTCGGCCCATGTGTCTATCCAGTTGAATTAGAAAAATATGCAGAAATGACCAAAGAGGTTTCAGATTTCTTAAATGGTGAAGATAAAACGATTTTGCATAATTTAGAACAAAATATGAAAGATGCGAGTGAAACGTTAGATTTTGAAAGAGCAAAAGAGTATAGAGATTTAATTCAGCATATTCATAATTTAACTAAAAAACAAAAAATCACAACTTCAGACTATACAATAAGAGATGTTTTTGGATATAGCGTATCTAAAGGTTGGATGTGTATTCAAGTATTTTTCGTTCGCCAAGGTAATATGATTAAACGTGATGCAACAATGATACCGATACAACAAACAGAAGAAGAAGAATTCTATACTTTTATCGGTCAATTTTATGATTTGAATCAACACTTGTTACCTAAAGAAGTGCACATTCCGCAACATTTAGATAAAGGAATGGTTGGTTCAGTCGTAGATACAAAAATTGTCCAACCTATGAAAGGAAAAAAGAAAGAATTGGTAGATTTAGCGAATCATAATGCTGAAGTAACGCTTGAAAATAAATTCGAGTTAATCGCAAAAGACGAGTCCCGAACAGTTAAAGCAATTGAAGAGCTTGGTGACCGTATGGGCATTCAAACACCAATTAGAATTGAAGCGTTTGATAATTCTAATATACAAGGTGTCAATCCAGTTTCCGCTATGGTCTCGTTTATTGATGGTAAACCAAATAAAAAAGGATATCGAAAATATAAAATTAAAACAGTAGATGGGCCAGATGATTATAAATCAATGCGTGAAGTGGTACGTAGGCGCTATACGCGCGTCCTAAATGAAGGCGCACCATTGCCAGATTTAATTATTGTAGATGGTGGTAAAGGGCATATGAGTGGTGTAATAGATGTGCTTGAGAATGAATTAGGATTAGATATCCCTGTTTCTGGCCTTCGTAAAAATGATAAGCATCAAACGTCAGAGATATTATATGGAGAAAGTGCTGAAATCGTTCCGCTCAAAAAAAACAGCCAAGCATTTTATCTGTTACAAAGGATACAAGATGAAGTGCATAGATTTGCTATTACTTTTCATAGACAAACACGCCAAAAAACAGGTTTGCAATCAGTATTAGATACAGTAGATGGTATTGGTGCCAAGCGTAAAACGAAATTGTTGCGAACGTTTGGTTCAATTAAAAAAATGAAAGAAGCAAGTATTGATGATTTGAAAGCATCAGGCTTACCACAAAATGTAGCCCAAAATTTACATCAAGCCTTATACAATAAAAAATAAAATGTTTATGGCATGAGAATCATTCTCATGCCCAAATTGTTTTTAATTAGTGTTACAATAGCAAATAAGAGGAATTCTTTTTTTAAAAGTATGTGGAAGCGTTTTCTAATTGAGAAAAATTATCATTTGAAATCAAACCTTTTAAACATTGAGTAATATTCAATTAAGGATTCGCTTAAATGTTTAGAATTATACGGCATAATATTATATTGCAACAAACATATAATATTATAATTTAGTGTTGTACGTTTGTTTTCGAAAGAAATTATGTAATCGCTTTATATATTTCTAAGAAAGAATTTCAAAAAAATCAACTGTTTCACAGGGGGGAACTTCCTTTTGGCATACTCGAAAAATCAATTCTATTTAAGACGTTTACATTCTTTACTTGGTGTCATACCTATAGGTGGATTTTTAATTTTCCATTTACTCGTAAACCACCAAGCAACGAAAGGTGCAGAAGCATTTAACCAAGCGGCTGGATTCATTGAATCTTTACCTTTCTTAATTGTATTGGAATTTGTATTGATTTACATTCCGATTCTGTATCACGCAGTTTATGGTGTACATATTGCCTTTACGGCAAAAGAGAACGTAGGGCATTACTCAGCTTTTAGAAACTGGATGTTCCTACTACAACGTATAACAGGTGTTATCACTTTTGTGTTTGTTGCTATTCATGTATGGCAAACACGTATTCAACGTGCGTTAGGTCATGAAGTAAATTTCGACATGGTACATGACATTGTAACTAACCCATTTTGGTTGGTTTTCTATATTGTCTGTTTATTAGCTGTTACATTCCACTTTGCGAATGGTTTATGGTCATTCTTAGTAACATGGGGTGTATTACAATCACAAAAATCACAACAAATTTTCACATGGGTTTCATTAGTGGTATTTATCGTAGTTTCATACATTGGTATAAGTGCTATTCTTGCGTTTTTATAAGATAAAAAATAAGTTTCAGATTTATATTTAGGGGAGTGACAATTTATGGCAGAGAAGAAAGTTATTGTTGTCGGTGGAGGACTTGCCGGTCTAATGTCAACAATTAAAGCAGCAGAACAAGGAGCGCATGTCGACTTGTTCTCACTTGTTCCTGTTAAACGTTCACACTCTGTGTGCGCACAAGGTGGAATCAACGGAGCAGTAAATACAAAAGGTGAAGGCGACTCGCCTGCAGTTCACTTAGACGATACAATATATGGTGGAGATTTCTTAGCAAACCAACCACCAGTTCAAGCAATGACAGATGCAGCACCTAAGATCATTCATTTACTAGACCGTATGGGTGTAATGTTCAATAGAACAAATGAAGGTTTATTAGACTTTAGACGTTTTGGTGGAACAATGCATCACAGAACAGCATACGCTGGTGCAACAACTGGTCAACAGCTACTATACGCTTTAGATGAACAAGTTCGTAGTTTTGAAGTAGATGGTTTAGTTACTAAATACGAAGGCTGGGAATTCTTAGGTATAGTTAAAGATGATGACAACATGGCAAGAGGTATCGTTGCTCAAAACGTGACGACATCTGGTATTGAATCATTTGGTTCTGATGCAGTTATCATGGCTACAGGCGGTCCAGGTATTATCTTTGGTAAGACAACGAACTCAATGATTAACACAGGTTCAGCAGCATCAATTGTTTATCAACAAGGTGCAATGTATGCAAATGGTGAATTTATTCAAATCCATCCAACAGCAATTCCTGGTGATGATAAACTTAGATTAATGAGTGAATCTGCGCGTGGTGAAGGTGGACGTATTTGGACTTATAAAGATGGTAAACCTTGGTACTTCTTAGAAGAGAAATACCCAGACTACGGTAACCTTGTACCACGTGACGTTGCTACCCGTGAAATCTTTGACGTCTGCGTAAACCAAAAATTAGGTATCAACGGTGAAAACATGGTTTACCTTGATTTATCACATAAAGATCCACATGAATTAGATGTAAAATTAGGTGGTATCATTGAGATTTATGAGAAATTCACAGGTGATGATCCTCGTAAAGTACCAATGAAAATCTTCCCTGCAGTGCATTACTCAATGGGCGGGCTATATGTAGATTACGATCAAATGACAAATATCAAAGGCTTGTTCGCAGCTGGAGAATGTGATTATTCACAACATGGTGGTAACCGTTTAGGTGCCAACTCACTATTGTCAGCAATTTATGGTGGTACAGTTGCAGGTCCAAATGCTATTGAATATATTTCTAACATTGAAACTTCTTACGCTGACTTAGATGATAGTATCTTTGAAAAACGTGTAAAAGAAGAACAAGAGAAATTTGATAAATTACTCAATATGCAAGGTTCAGAAAATGCGTACAAATTGCATAGAGAGCTCGGAGAAGTTATGACAGCTAACGTAACCGTTGTTCGTGAAAATAAAACTTTATTAGAAACTGATAAAAAGATTTTAGAATTAATGGAGCGTTATAACAATATTGATATTGAAGATACTCAAACTTGGAGTAACCAAGCAGTATTCTTCACTCGTCAATTATGGAACATGCTTGTACTTGCCCGTGTAATTACAATCGGTGCATACAACCGAAATGAATCTCGTGGTGCACATTACAAACCAGAATTCCCTGATAGAAATGATGAAGAATGGTTAAAAACTACTTTAGCAACATATCAAGGAAAAACAGAAGCGCCTAAATTCACTTACGAAGATGTTGATATAAGCTTAATTCCACCTCGTAAACGAGACTACTCTACGACGTCTAAAGGAGGTAAATAATTATGGCAGATACAAAAGAAGTAAATGAAACGGCAGCGCAAGAAGAACAAAACCAACAACCAAGCCAAAAATCAATCAAATTAATTATTAAACGTCAAGATACAGAAGAATCAAAACCTTATGAGGAAGAGTTTGAAATTCCTTATAGAGAAAACTTAAACGTTATAGCATGTTTAATGGAAATCAGACGTAACCCAATTAACAGTAAAGGTGAAAAAACAACACCTGTAATCTGGGATATGAACTGTTTAGAAGAAGTGTGTGGTGCTTGTTCAATGGTGATTAACGGACAAGCAAGACAATCATGTTCTGCAATTGTTGATCAATTAGAACAACCAATTAAATTAGAACCAATGAGTACTTTCCCAGTTATTCGTGACTTACAAGTTGACCGTACTAGAATGTTCGATAACTTGAAACGTATGAAAGCTTGGGTTCCAATTGATGGTACTTACGATTTAGGTCCTGGACCTCGTATGCCTGAGAAAAAACGTCAAACAGCTTATGAATTATCAAAATGTATGACATGTGGTGTATGTTTAGAAGTTTGTCCTAACGTTACAAGTAGTAATGATTTCGTTGGTGCACAAGCAATCTCACAAGTTAGATTATTTAATTTACACCCAACAGGCTCAATGACAAAAGATGAGCGTCTTGAAGCCTTAATGGGTGGCGGTGGACTACAAGCATGTGGTAACTCTCAAAACTGTGTCAATGCATGTCCTAAAGGTATTCCTTTAACAACATCGATTGCAGCATTAAATAGAGAAACATCATTCCATATGTTTAAATCATTCTTTGGTTCAGATCACCAAGTCAATTAATAGCGTATAATATAAACAAAAGACTTAACATCTATTTAAAACAGATGTTAAGTCTTTTTATTTTGAAAATCTTCAGATTTTAAAGGAACATGAGATATGGCTAGAGTCTTTTATCGCTCATTTTTATTGTTTTACTAGGTGTCATAATTTGCTAATTGGTATAATTATATATGTATAGCAAAAAATAATATTGTATTTCAGTCTTGATAAATGATTTTGAAAACAAGGCTGTGCTACAATAAAGGACAAGCAAATGAATAAGGATGTAATTGAATATGGAGAAACCAATTGGTGTAATAGACTCGGGTGTCGGTGGGTTAACAGTAGCAAAAGAAATCATGCGCCAACTACCTCACGAAACAATTTATTATTTGGGTGATATTAAACGTTGCCCTTATGGCCCGAGAGAAGGCGCAGAAGTTAGGAAATTCACAACAGAATTAGCTGAAAAGCTGATGGAATTTGATATAAAAATGCTTGTTATTGCTTGTAATACTGCGACGGCAGTTGCTTTAAAATATTTACAAAAATTATTAGCTATACCAGTCATTGGTGTCATTGAGCCTGGTGCGAGAACAGCAATAATGACAACGAAAAATAATGATGTTTTAATCTTAGGTACAGAAGGTACAATTAAATCTGAGGCTTATAGATATCACATTAAAAACATTAATCCTAATGTAGAAGTTTCTGGTATCGCATGTCCTGGCTTTGTTCCTTTAGTTGAAGAAATGCGTTATAAAGATCCTACAATAACTAGTATTATCGTGCATCAAACATTGAAACATTGGAGAAATAGTAATGCAGATACTGTTATATTAGGTTGTACGCATTATCCTTTACTTTATCAGCCAATAAACGATTATTTTGGTGGCGAAAAAGTGGTGATTTCTTCTGGTTTAGAGACAGCACGTGAAGTAAGCGCATTATTAACATTTAGTAATGAACATGCTGCTTATACAGCTCACCCAGAACATAGGTTTTTTGCTACGGGTGAAACAGAGCATATCGAACGTATAATAGAAGAATGGTTAAATATGGAAACAAAAGTAGAAAAAATAGAAGTATAGAAAGAGGGAACATAATAGTGGAGGATATTGTAATTGCATCAAATAATAAAGGTAAGATAAATGATTTTAAAGTTATTTTTCCAGATTTTAATGTCATTAGCATTTCTGAAATTATTGAAGATTTTGATGTGGAAGAAACTGGTGATACTTTTGAAGCCAATGCAAAATTAAAATCAGAAGCAGCGGCAAAAGCATTAAACAAACGTGTGATTGCAGACGATAGTGGACTCGAAGTATTTACTTTAAATGGAGAGCCGGGTGTTTATTCAGCTCGATATGCTGGCACGGCTAAAGATGATGATGCTAATATTGAAAAAGTCCTTTCCAAATTAGGTGGGTCAACAAATCGTAGTGCGCAGTTCGTATGTGTAATTAGCATGAGTGCGCCTAATGAAGAAACAGTTCAATTTAAAGGCACAGTCCAAGGAGAAATTACATTAAATAAAATCGGTGAAAATGGGTTTGGTTACGATCCGATATTTTATATAGATGACAAAAATAAAACAATGGCTCAACTCACTGTTGAAGAAAAAAGCGAAATAAGTCATAGGGGTAGAGCAATAGAGAAGTTACAACATTATTTAGAAGGTGATGCTTAATGACAAAATGGATTATAGTCAGTGATAATCACACTGAACAGGGCGTGCTTTTTGATGTTATCAATCATCATGAAGATGCAGATGTTGCATTGCATTTAGGTGATTCTGAATTTGCTTATGATGATAGTGAACTCAGTCATTTTCATAGAGTAAAAGGAAATACAGATTTTTCTCCAGAATTTCCAAACGAAGAAAAAATAGAAAAAAATGGCATTCATGCTTTCTCCACGCATGGTCATTTATATAGCGTTAATCGTACAAGAATGAAATTAGCTGAAAAAGCTACAGCGTTAGGTTGTGAATTTGCTTTTTATGGCCATACACACGTGGCAAAATATGAAAATATTGGTGGCGTTCATGTTATTAATCCTGGTAGTATTTCACAATCACGAAGCCGAGTTGAAGAAACTTATGCAGAATTATTGATCAATGAAGAAGACCAAAGCGCAAAATTAAATTTTCGTAATCGAAATCACGATATAATTGATAGTGAAACATTTAGTATATAATATGAGTAGTGCATATTCGAGTCATTATGGGTATGCGCTTCTATATATTATTAAAATGGATAAATAATTAATATGGCAGTTTCAGCGGTTGTTTTAAATTAAATTTCAAAAATAGTATGAAAATAAGATAAAAGGTTTATTATAGTGAAAAATCATATTTATTTTTAATGCTCGGAGTATTGCTTTATTAGGCTAAGTTAGATATAATTATTCTTGTGTTCAAAAAGATTATGTCCTGGTAGCTCAGTTGGATAGAGCAATGGCCTTCTAAGCCATCGGTCGGGGGTTCGAATCCCTCCCAGGACACTAAAGCAGTAAAACTACATACCTTTTAAAACTAAGAACCCTGTAACGACGGGGTTCTTTTTTTGAATCTTATACTTATCAGCTTGAAATATTTTGATTATAACGTAGTGAAAAAAGATCATTAAAAGTAATGGTCAGGAGATTAAAAATTATAGTAAAATAAGAGCGAGCAACTTGGATAGATGGTGGCTAATCTCATTATAAATGGGGTGATGCCTATGAAATGTGGTTTGACTCCTAGAAAGGAGTAACATTGACTGATTATGAAATGTTAATGATTGTCATGACAATCATTGGCCTAGTATTAGTTAGTAAAAATGACCATAAAAAATAACCATCTCTAGCTTTGGCGAGTTGTAGATGGTTACTAAATAACTATCAAAGCCACCGTCTTTTTAACGGGCTCATTGGGGCGATACACGTATGGTGTGTTGCCCTTTTTCTATATATAAATTAACACAACATATAAATATTATCAAATGTTTAAGTCGGCATATTGTGTCGGCTTTTTATTATGAGGAGGAAAAGAATATGGATGTAAAAGTAACAGTAATCGTAAGAGTATTAAGTTTAATTTTGGTGTTAGTGAACCAGTGGTTGTCAAATAAAGAAGTGAGTCCTATTCCAGTGGATGAGTCAACACTAATGACTATCGCAGTCGCATTAATCACGATGTGGAAAGATAACCCATTTACAGATGCAGCTAAGGGTTCTTTTTTTAAATCTTATACTTATCAGCTTGAAATATTTTGATTATAACGTAGTGAAAAAAGGTCATTAAAAGTAATGGTTATGAGATTAAAAATTATAGTAAAATAAGAGCGAGCAAGTTGGATAGATGGTGGCTAATCTCAGTATAAAGTGAGGTGGTGCTTATGAAAGTGCCGTTAAAATCTTTAGAAAGGAGATGCCTTGTGTGGTTTCAATTGTAGAAGTGCTTCACTTAATGTTAGGTTTCGGTACGTTCATCGTTACCTTGTTAGGTTTAGTTATTACAATTGTCAAATTAAACCATAAAAAATAACCTTCTATTCGCTTTGGCTGGCAGTAGAAGGTTATACTATAACTAGATACAGAGGCCACCGTCTTTTTAAGGGGCTCAGTTGGGCGATACACGTATGGTGTGTTGCCCTTTTTCTATCTATAAATTACCACAATATAAAAATATTATCAAATTCTATAGGTCGACAAAAGTAATAGTATGTAGAAAAATATAGTGAAATAAGAGCGAGTAAATTGGATAGATGGTGGCTAACCTCAGTATAAAGTAAAGTGATGCTTATGAAAGTACCGTTAACAACTTTAGAAAGGAGACGCCTTTTGTGGTTTCAATTGTAGAAGCGCTACACTCAATGTTAGGTTTCGGTACGTTCATCGTTACCTTGTTAGGTTTAGTTATTACAATTGTTAAATTAAACCATAAAAAATAACCATCTCTAACTTTGACCGAGTTTGATGGTTATTTAATCATTTATTAAACGAGGCCACCGTCTTTTTAAGGGGCTCAGTTGGGCGATACACGTATGGTGTGTTGCCCTTTTTCTATCTATAAATAACCACAATATAAATATATTATCTAATTTTTATAAGTCGTCTCATTGTATTGGCTATTTATTATATATAACTAAATAAATCTAAAACATTTGTGTATATGGTATATTAAATATACGGATAATACAATATAATTAAAAAGTTAAGAAAAAAACATTTTTCATAGTTTTTTAAAATAAAATGGGGCGATATAAATAAAGAGAGAATCATTTTACACATATGTTTTACCTGGAATCATTCTGATTATTATAGTGTCTATAATAATATTCATACCAAAAGTTAAATGGTATGAAGGAACGGAAAAAAACCGTTAATAATTGCCCATAGAGGTGCTAGTGGTTATGAACCTGAACATAGTTTCCCAGCGTATGATAAAGCAATTCATGAAATGAATATTGACTATTTGGAATTGGACCTACAAATAACTAAGGACGATAATTTAGTGGTTATGCATGATGAATCAGTAGATAGGACTACAAATGGAAAAGGCAAGGTGGATGACTATACAATTGAAGAACTAAAAAAAATGAAGTTAAAAGATAAGAAAGAGCGAAGTTTGGAGATTCCAACTTTTGATGAGGTTTTAGATCAATATGATAACAATGTTAAATACTATATTGAGTTAAAAAACGCTAAAGATAATCCTAATATGGCACATATTACGGTAGAAAAATTAAAGAATAAAAGGTTATTTAATTCTAAATACATAGTTATACAATCCTTCGATGATAGAGCTTTAAAAACAATTAAAAATGAGGATGAAAACATACCATTGGTTAAATTGATTTATGATAATGAATTAAACAAATTAGACGATAATATGTTAGAAAGTATAAGCAGTTATAGTTATGCAGTTGGAATTTCGCATAAAAAAATAGATCGTGAACTTATAGGAAGTATTGAAAATAATGCTATGCAAGTACACGCATTTACTGTGAACAATGAGAATGACTATAGATTTTTGAAAAAAATAGGAGTGAAAGGATTTTTTACAAATTATGGAGATGATATTGTAAAGTAATAAATAATAATAGACGCTTTAATATGAGAGAAAGATATATTCCAATTATAATTTTCACTAAATTTAATACATGAATGATTAGTATTTTAAAATAATTCCATTTAAAGTGTTGTGTATTACCATTTTATGTTATTTTGAGGTAGTAGTTTTTAAAATATTAATGAATACATAACAAACGATTTTTATACATATTTAAAAAATTAATGAATTATAAAAATAAGTAGGGATTATTTTTTATAAAAAATACTTTAGTAATCATTTATATTATATAATGAATACTAAATAATCTAAAAGGGGAATTAGGAATTGGAAAAATTGCTGTCTATCATTGTACCAGTGTACAACAAGGAATTATTTCTTAATGAATGTATAGAATCAATTGGGGCATTAAATATTGATGAAGATAAAATTGAAGCGATATTTATAGACGATTGTTCTAGCGATAACTCATTAAAAATAATTGAAGGATATAAAAATAAATACAGTTTTTTAAAACTCATTAAATTAGAAGAAAACACGGGTAGTCCTGCTGAACCTAGAAACGTGGGTATTAAAAATGCGAATGGGAAATACATAACTTTTCTTGATGCCGATGATTGGTTAGATTCAATTGGTTTGCCGATGTTGTTAAACCAAGCTGAAGAGAACAATGCCGATGTTGCGTTTGGACATAGTATTAAACATACGGATAAAGCGATTAGCAAATTAGGAAGATTCACTTCGTATAAAGTTGCAAATGATTTAGTGCCATATGAAATTAATAAGATATTTAGAGCAGTTGGGCCACCAGGGAAAATTATTAAAAGAGATATCATTGTTGAGAATAAAATAGAGTTCAAGCATATGAAATTTGGTGAAGATAAATTGTTCTTTATCAATGCTATTTCTAAATGTAAAACAGCTTCTATGAATTCAACGCCTGTTTATCATGTGAATAGATATTCGTATAATCAATCACTTGTAGGTGAAACAAATATTATAGAAAAAACACATTTTAATTTATTGGTACTACAAGAAGTGTTGAAATTGGATATACCTAAGTCTGCAGAATTTCAATCATTGAGTCGACTTGTAGAGGTAGATTTCATTTCTAGATTATTTAATAATAGCAGATTTCTAAAAAGTGAAAATAAAGCCGTATTCTATAATCTATTTCAACAAATGATAGACACTTTAAATGAGCATGATAAAAATGTTGAAGATTATATCATTGGAGATAAATATAAAAACATTTATCAAATGCTTATAAATAAAGAATATGAAAAACTTTTTGACTTTATCGGCATGCTATTAAAAGGTGGAAAGGCAGATAGATATGTGAAAGATAATCAAATTCACTTTTTAATGCCGGAAACTATAAAAGATTATTTACCAATGAAAGAAGAGTTATTTGCTGTTTATGAAGGCACGCATCTTATTGGTAATGAATTAAGAGAAGTTATAAGAGTTTATAAAGCCCCAGAGACTACAATTGATCAAGTGTTACTTACTGAAATTAATTACGAGCTCAATGCAATCGAAGTTGAATTCTCTGAAGATGAGCATCGATTATACGTAAAAACTGAGGATTTAAGTAAGTGCGACTTTGACTTTAACATTAATTTAATTCACGATAAATATAAGAAATATACGATTAACATGAATTTACCTAATGCAACGCAGACGCTCAAACTTAATAGACAAAATTTCAAGTCTGAATTTATTGTGAATGAAAAAAAATCTAGAAAGACAGAAGCGCCTAATAAATATTTCACTTATAATCCAATAACGATTGGCATAGCGAAAAAGGTCAATTTATATAAAGATGTGGAGTTTGAAGAGCGCGCAGATGCTAATGTTGAAATAGGTGAGATAATAGAAATTAAAAACATTGGCTATACTAAAAAGAATACGCCAAGACTCATCACAGTTGATGGATTAGTACTAACAGCTAATCAAAAGTTTATTTATCGTGTTGCTACTAGTAACGCTAATCGATATATTTATGAGAAACCTGAAACAGTGATTATTACAAAAGAATGTAAGGAATATCAAAATAGGGACTTTAGCGGTGAAGCTTTGAAAGAGCTTAAGGTAAATGAAAAAGTAGCTATTCAGAAAGTAGTAGCTTCTTCAAAAGGTACGCCACGACTCAAAACAATGCATGGTACATTTATTACCGCAAATAGAAATTTTGTTAAAGAGGTTTAATTAAAAAAGAACTGTGACTTTATAGATATTGCAAGGAGATTCCAATTTTGGAGTCTCCTTTTTAATTTTTAACTTTATCGATGAAATTACTTTGAAATTCATTGCGTAAGATACTCATATATAAGTCTGTTTCATAATTTCCATTTATATAAGAACCTTCACGATCACTACCCTCAATTATAAAACCTGCATTTTTATAAGACTTTATAGCTCTATAATTATATGATAGGACTCTTAAGTAAACTTTATGCACTTCTAAGTGATTAAAGGCATATTCTAAAATTTGATGTGTTACTTGAGTGCCAATTCCTTTATTCCAAAAATTCGGGTTAAATATGCCTATTGCAAATTTTGCTTTATTATTTGTTTTATCTAAAGATAAACGAGCTTGTCCTATAAATAAAGCGTCATAGTCAATAACCCATTCATATGGGTTATTAATAATTCTAGAAATTAGTAATTTAGCACCAGATTTTTGCTTTTCTGTTTCTACATTCATATCAGAGCCATACATTCTCAAAAGTTCTTCATTAAAAGGGACTGAGAGATAATCTTCAATGTCACTTGTTTGAGCATCCCTAAGACGTATATGGTTATTAATTTTAAGCACTGCTTTCATAATATTCCTCCCAATCTATTAAGATAGTCTGTTGAATTTATTTATATAAGCATACTACAAAGTAATTCTACTTATACATTAATCTTTAAAGTTTCTGATAAAATTAATGATTTTCTAACACGAAATTAATAATACATTAATATTATAAAGTGTTATTTAATTGTACAAAATACAATTGGGAATTCATAACTGTTTTAAACTAGCAATTAAATAACAGATAAAGCAATTTTATGATTAAGTAAGGAATATTAAACAATATAACTAAGGATTATCTTATATTATATATAACAAGCGATACACAAACTAAATTTTTTTATTAAGTATCGTTTTCAACATAGTTTTCAGTCAGAGAAATCTTATTTTATAAGGAGTGTTTATAATGGAAGGTTTATTTGAAGCAATTAAAAATACAGTACAAGCTGGTATTGCAGGAGATGGCATCAAAATTGGAAGTGGCGTTTTAGACATCATTTCTAATGGAGCAGCATTAATTTCTCAAGCATTAGGATTTTAATCTAAGTAGATTTCAAAAAATAATACTTTAAAGGAGATAATCGATATGTCAGATTTATTTAACGCAATAAAAGAAACGGTACAAGCTGGTATTGCAGGAGACGGAGCTAAATTAGGGACAAGCATTGTAGATATCGTATCAAGCAGTGTAGGTCTATTAGGACAATTATTTGGATTCTAGTAAAAATAAATTATAAAACTTATAAACAGAGGAGAGATTTTTTATGACTAAATTAGCAGAAGCTATTGCAAATACTATACAAGCAGCACAATCAGGTAATGGTGTGGAATTAGGGACAAGCATTGTAGATATCGTATCAAGCGGCGCTGGATTATTAGGACAATTGTTTGGATTCTAATTATTAAAATAGAAAGCAGTGGTCAGGGTAACAACCTTGGCCATTTTTTTGTGTGTTCAAAATGTGTATACTGTTATTGTGTGAATATAAACAATAAGTGCATCCAATTATAATAATAAATATGTATAAAAAGAGGAGAAATAAAAATGAATTCTAAAAGCCTGCTCATAGATTTTGATGATACAATTGTAGATTTTCATGATGCAGAATCACATGCATTTTTCAAAATGACAGAAAGATATAAATTAATCGCTAATCATGACGATTTAAAAACATTTATGAAAGTGAATCAAGCGCATTGGGAAGCTTTTCAAATTAATAAATTAACGAAAGAAGAAGTTTTAAGCAAACGATTTGAAGTATATTTTGATTTACATGAAATGACTGTGGATGGTAAAGAAGCGGATCACATATTTAGAGATGAATTAGCGAAAGCACCAATAAAATTCTTTCCTGACACAGTTGAAACATTAAAGTATTTAAAACAAAATCATGATTTATATATTGTGACGAATGGTGTGTTAGAAACGCAAGAGCGCCGTATTGAGAAGGCTCAGTTTGGTCAATTATTTAAAGGTGTTTTTGTTTCAGAACAAACAGGTTACCAAAAACCGATGCCTGAATTTTTTGATTATGTATTTAAGGAAATCGGTGAAGACAAACGAGATAATGCCATAATTGTCGGAGATTCTATGACGTCAGATATATTAGGCGGCAAAAATGCCCAAATTGACACGTGTTGGTTTAATCCTAGAAATAAAATAAATGAAACTGATATCAAACCAGATTTTACAATAACATCACTCAATGAATTACTAATTTATATGGAATAGAAGAGGGGAAGAATACGAAATCAAATTGTATTTCAGATTTTTGCCCATACTCGGCTGACTAAAGAGGATTTCAAGAGTTGGAATGGTCGTATAAAAACTACGCGTATACATTAATGTATACGCGTAGTTTTTTTAAAGTTGAAAACAAATACATTGAGTGTCGGACTGCTGATGAAAATAAATAACTAAGACATATGTTTATCTTTCGTACTCTTGTTTATGGTGTCCAAACTAGAACATCATGTCCATCCTTGTTTACTGCATTTACGTCTTTGAATCCTTGTTTAATAAAGAATGCTTTAGATTGATTACGAGCGATTACTTTAATAGGAAGTCCTTGTTTTTTCGCGAAATCTAATAATTCTTTACCGTAACCGCGATTTTGAAAGTCGTTTAATACTTCTAATTTCCACAAAACGTTGTAATCGTCGAAATCAGGGAAGTAGACTTCTTCAACATCCCCTTTACGATACAATGCCATTCTTGCACCTAATCTATCACCAATTTGAATACCATAAAAAGGTGAATCTGAACTCGCATCTATCATTTCTCCACGTAATTCATCAACCATATACAAGTCTTTGTTGCCGAAGTTTCTAAAATCTTCGAATAATTCGTCTGTTTTATAATTTATATCGAGACGTTTCACGTTACTCATAGCGTCTTCCCCCTTTGTACTATTATATTTTATTATACCTTATTTCTAATGATATTTCACAAAAATGATGACGCGAAACATACTATTAAAATGGTCTGTATACGATACTTATTTCAAATACATAAACACACTTTTTTTAAATTTTTCAAAAATCGTTTATTATAGTATATACATTGAATTAAAGAAGTAAAAAATACAGGTTATTTTAAGCCGTTAAATTGTCAATATAGTACATAAACTTTATACTGATTAGGAATAGAGTAACATAAGGAGAATTACGAATGGATTGTATGACTACGAAACTTAACGAAAAAGATCAATTTATTTCAAAAATTAAACAAAGTGATTCAACACTAGCTCAGTTCTATCATTTAGATGCAATGGATGAGAAGAACTATAAACACAGACTTCTTAGTGAAAATAATGGAAGAGAAGTTGCATTAGCAAAAGTGATTGAAAACTATATGAGTGATTTATCTTTGACTGAAGAACAAGAAAGTAATATTAAATTATTAAGTAATGGCGCAAAAGTAATTGTTGGTGGACAACAAGCAGGTTTATTTGGTGGACCTTTGTATACATTCCATAAAATATTTTCTATTATTACGCTAAGCCAAAAACTATCTAAAGATTATAACAAACATATTGTACCTGTGTTTTGGATTGCAGGGGAAGACCATGATTTTGACGAAGTAAATCATACTTATGCATACAATAATCAAGATGCTAAGTTACATAAAATCAAATATCATACAATGGAGCCACCTGAAGCAAGCGTCTCACATTATAATCCTGATAAAGCCCAACTTAAAGAAACTTTGAATCAATTTTTCCAACAACTGAATGAAACTGAACATTCACGACCTTTAATTGAAATGTGCCGTAATATTATTGATGCACATGATAGTTGGTCCGATATGTTTAAAGCATTGCTACATGAAGTGTTTAAAACATATGGTTTATTAATGATAGATGCTAATGATCCTGAACTACGTCGGTTAGAGCAACCGTTGATTAGAAAGATTGTGGAAAATCATCTTGATGTTGATGCAGCCTTTAGGAAAACACAAACACAAACAACAAATAGTGGTTTAGAGCAAATGATTCAAACAGATACAAATGTGCATTTGTTTTTACACGAAGACAATATGAGACAATTACTAACATTCAAAGAGGGACAATTCTATTTGAATAAATCAGATAAGACAATGACGCCCCAAGAGGTTTTAAGTATAGTAGATTCTGAACCAGAAAGATTTTCAAATAATGTGGTAACAAGACCTGTAATGGAAGAATGGTTATTTAATACTGTTGCTTTTATTGGCGGACCAAGTGAAATAAAGTATTGGACTGAATTGAGTGATGTGTTTAGAACGTTGGATGTTTCAATGCCAATCGTCCTACCACGCTTGCGAATTACTTATATTAATCACAGAATTGAAAAATTATTAACACAATATCAACTGGATAAAAACCAAATTATCGAAAATGGAATTGAAGATGAAAAACAAAAATTTGTTAGAGCACAAGCATCTCAAGCATTTATTGATCAAATCGAATCAATGAAAGCACAACAAGAAACACTATATCAATCGTTAAAATCAGAAGTAAAAGGCAACAATGATAATACATTGTTATTAGAAAAAAACAATTCAATTCATCAAAAGCAATACGATTATTTGATAAATAGATATTTATTAAATATAGAACGAGAAAATGAAATTAGTATGAAACATTTCAAAGAATTAAGTGGCGCACTTCATCCAATGGAAGGATTGCAAGAAAGAATATGGAACCCTTTACAAATTATGAATGATTTTGGGATGAATGTGTTCAGTCCCTCCACTTATCCACCACTTTCTTACACTTTTGATCATATTATAATAAAACCTTAGAGGCAGTAAGGGTGCACCCGATTCATCATTATGATGAATCGGGTTTTTTTTACGTTGAATAAGAAATTGTGGTGAAAATTGTATAATTAGTGGAGGATAGTGGTGAGATGTGGTAAATTATATATATGAGAAGGTGAGGTGATTATAAATGTTCATGGGAGAATACGAGCATCAGTTGGATACAAAGGGACGTATGATAGTGCCTTCCAAGTTTCGCTATGACTTAAATGAGCGTTTTATAATCACCCGAGGCCTTGACAAATGTTTGTTTGGCTATACTTTGGAAGAATGGCAAATTATCGAAGAGAAGATGAAGACATTACCAATGACTAAAAAGGACGCCCGTAAATTTATGCGTATGTTCTTCTCTGGAGCCGTAGAAGTAGAATTAGATAAACAAGGGCGTATTAACATTCCGCAAAATTTGCGACAATACGCTAACTTAAGTAAGGAATGTACAGTAATAGGTGTCTCAAATCGTATTGAAATTTGGGATAGAGGAACTTGGAACAGTTTCTATGAAGAATCTGAAGATAGTTTCGAAGATATTGCTGAAGACCTGATTGATTTTGAGTTTTAATAGGAGGAGTTAAATTTGTTTCATCATGTCAGCGTTATGCTTAAAGAAACCATTGATTATTTAAATATTAAAGAAGATGGTGTCTATGTCGACTGTACATTAGGTGGCGCAGGGCATGCTCTCTATTTATTAAATCAATTGGGTGACGAAGGTAGGCTTATAGCAATCGACCAAGATAGAACAGCGATTGAAAATGCTAAAGAAGTTTTGAAAGAACACTTACATAAAGTGACCTTTGTCCATAGCAACTTTAGAAAATTAACTGAAATTTTAAATGATTTGAATATTGAAAAAGTAGATGGCATCTACTACGACTTAGGTGTGTCCAGTCCACAATTGGATGTACCTGAACGTGGGTTTAGTTATCATAACGATGCCAAATTAGACATGCGGATGGATCAAACACAATCGTTATCAGCTTATGAAGTTGTAAATGATTGGCAATTTGAAAAATTAGTCAGAATCTTTCATAGATATGGTGAAGAAAAATTTTCAAAACAAATTGCCCGACGTATAGAACAGAACAGAGAACAAAAGCCAATCGAAACAACGTTAGAACTCGTTGATGTAATAAAAGAAGGTATACCTGCAAAAGCTAGACGAAAAGGTGGTCATCCTGCAAAAAGGATTTTCCAAGCAATTAGAATCGCAGTGAATGATGAATTATCTTCATTCGAAGATTCGCTAGAACAAGCGATAGGTGCAGTGAAAATTGATGGTAGAATTTCAGTCATAACTTTCCATTCATTGGAAGATCGATTATGCAAACAAATGTTTCAAGAATATGAAAAAGGTCCAGATGTTCCACGGGGATTGCCAGTCATACCTGAAGCGTACACGCCTAAATTGAAACGCGTTAACCGTAAACCCATTACCGCTGCTGAAGAAGATCTAGATAATAATAACCGTGCGCGTAGTGCGAAGTTACGTGTTGCAGAAATATTGAAATAAGGAGTGAATGATGAGTGGCAGTAGAGAAGATTTATCAACCTTATAATGGATCAGAACAACAGATTCCCGAATCACAGCCGAGGAAACAACCTAAAACGCAACCTAAAACCAAAACCGTAAAACGCAAAGTAGTAGTTCAACTTACAAAGTTTGAGAAAATGTTATACATAGGACTTATAACAGTAATTGCTTTAATAAGTATTTATATGCTATCTTTAAAAATGGATGCGTATGATACTCGAGGAAAAATTGCAGATTTAGATACTAAAATCGAACAACAATCAAGTGAAAACAGCGCAATAGAATCTGAAATTAAAAAGAACTCTTCATATGAACGCATTTACGATAAGGCAAAAGACGAAGGAATGAGCCTTAAGAACGACAATGTAAAGGTAGTGCGTAATAATGGCGAAGCGAAAAATTAGATTTAAAAAACCGAACTTTTTAATTAAACAAAGTAAAATAGGGGCAGTCCTACTCGTTCTCGGATTTGGACTGCTCTTTTTTACGTTGGTTTTAAGATACTCATATATTATGTTGACAGGTCACTCTTCCGGTGAAGATTTAATAATGAAGGCAAACGAAAAATATTTAGTCCAAAGCCAAGAGCAGCCTGAACGTGGAAAAATATATGACCGTAATGGAAAAGTACTAGCAGAAGACGTAGAAAGATATAAAGTCGTTGCCATTGTTGATAAAAAAGCGAGTGAAGGTAGCGAGAAACCGAAACATGTTAAAGACAAAAAAGAAACTGCAAAAAAATTAGCGACAGTGATAGACATGTCTGAAGAAGATATTGAGAAAAGATTGGATAACAAGAAAGCATTTCAAGTTGAATTTGGACAAAAAGGTTCTGATTTAACCTATCAAGAAAAAGAAAAGATAGAGAAAATGAATTTACCTGGAGTTACGCTTTATCCAGAAACTGAACGTTTCTATCCTAATGGTAACTTTGCATCACATCTTATTGGAATAGCACAAAAAGATGCTGATACGGGTGAATTAAATGGTGCTATGGGTGTTGAAAAGATATTCGATAGTTATTTATCAGGACAAAAAGGTGCATTATCTTATATTCATGATATTTGGGGCTATATTGCGCCGAATACTAAAAAAGAGAAAACGCCACAACGCGGTGATGATGTCCATCTAACGATAGATTCCAATATTCAAGTCTTTGTTGAAGAAGCACTAGATGGAATGGTTGAGCATTATAAACCGAAAGATTTATTTGCTGTAGTCATGGATGCAGATACAGGCGAAATTCTCGCTTACAGTCAACGACCTACGTTCAATCCAGAAACTGGTGAAGATTTTGGTAAAAAGTGGGCGAATGATTTGTATCAAAATACGTATGAACCAGGTTCCACATTTAAAAACTTTGGTTTAGCAGCAGCAATTGAAGAAGGAGAATTTAAGCCAGATAAAAAATATACAGCAGAACCTAAAGAAGTCATGGGCTCAAAAATTTCCGACTGGAACAAAGTAGGTTGGGGAGAAATACCAATGTCACTTGGGTTCACATATTCTTCAAACACCTTAATGATGCATTTACAAGATTTAGTTGGTTCAGATAAGATGAAAGAATGGTATGAAAAATTTGGATTCGGTGAATCAACGAACGGCATGTTTGATGGTGAAGCTACTGGTGACATTGCATGGGATAATGAAGCACAGCAAAAAACATCTGCATTTGGTCAATCAACGACTGTAACACCAGTACAAATGTTACAAGCGCAATCAGCGTTTTATAATGAAGGTAATATGTTGAAACCATGGTTTATAGATAGTGTATCTAATCCTGTAAGTAATGATACTTTCTACAAAGGTGAAAAAGAAATCGCTGGTAAACCAATCAAAAAAGATACCGCTAAAAAAGTACGTACTGAAATGGATAAGGTTGTCAACAGCGAAAAGAGTAATGCTAAAAACTATAGAATCGATGGGTATGAAATAGAAGGTAAAACCGGTACAGCACAAGTAGCGGATCCAGATAATGGTGGATACGTAGAGGGTGAAAATCCATATTTCGTAAGCTTTATCGGTGATGCACCAAAAGATGACCCAGAAGTTGTCGTTTATGCTGGTATGAGTTTAGCTCAGAAAAATGACCAAGAAGCTTATGAAAGTGGTGTAAGTAAGGCTTTTAAACCAATTATGGAGAACACGTTGAAATATCTGAACGTCGGCGATAAAAATTCGAAAGACAAATCAGATGTGAAATACAGCAAAGTGCCTGACGTTGAAGGCCAAGAAACACAAAAAGCACAAGACAAAGTGAATAGTAAGTCTCTAGAACCTATTGTTATAGGTGACGGTGAGAAAATCACAAAACAATCTGTTACTGCAGATAAAGAAGTATTGCCTAATAGTAGAGTGTTATTATTGACTGATGGCGATGTTACGATGCCAAACATGTCCGGCTGGACTAAAGAAGAAGTCGTTGCATTTGAAAAGCTTACGAATACAAAAGTAACTACTAAAGGTAGTGGATTTGTTTCAGAGCAATCGATAACAGAAGGTCAAAAGATAAGTAAAAAAGATAATATAGAAGTAACGTTGTCTTCTGAAGAAATTAATGGAGAAACAGCTGATGACGAATCAAAATCTAAAGACAATGAAGAAAATAAAGAAGATAAAGAATAAATTTAATTAGCACAACTTCTGAATTCAATTTTAAATCATGTTAGAATATTTGTTTCATGATTATGAGGTGTTCACAAATAGGAGCTTGTCAGTATTTAGTAGCGTATGACGTTAATTAAATAACTGATAAAGCTACTTACCTCTATACATACTGTAGCCACTTAGCACTTAGAAATAATCCAATTAAATATATAAAGGAGCATAATATGGTTTATTTACTCGCAATTATTGCACTTTTAGTCACTTTTATATTAGTCCCAGTATTGATACCAACATTAAAAAGAATGAAATTTGGGCAAAGTATTAGGGAAGAGGGCCCGCAAAGTCATATGAAAAAAACAGGCACACCTACAATGGGTGGACTTACTTTCTTGATTAGTATCATTGTAACTTCGATACTCGCAATTATTTTTATGGAAAATCCTAATCCAATTATTTTACTATTATTTGTAACAATAGGGTTTGGTTTAATCGGATTCATAGATGATTACATCATTGTTGTGAAAAAGAACAATGAAGGGTTAACAAGTAAACAAAAATTCTTAGCACAGATTGCGATAGCAGTCATCTTCTTCATTTTGAGCCAAGCGTTTAATTTAACTGATTTTTCTACAGGAATACATATTCCATTTACGAATACAGAAATACCACTATCTATTGCATATGTAATATTCATTGTGTTTTGGCAAGTAGGTTTCTCAAACGCAGTGAATTTAACAGATGGTTTAGATGGACTAGCAACTGGTTTGTCTATAATTGGATTTGTTATGTATGCAATTATGGCTTATTTCCAAGGTGCTACCTCTATCGGTCTGTTCTGTATTATTATGATTTTTGCTTTAGTTGGGTTCTTACCATTCAATTTAAACCCAGCTAAAGTATTTATGGGAGATACAGGTAGCTTGGCGTTAGGTGGTATATTTGCCACAATTTCAATTATGTTAAATCAAGAATTATCACTCATTTTTATTGGTTTCGTGTTTGTTGCAGAAACTTTATCAGTAATTATTCAAGTTACATCTTTCAAATTAACAGGAAAACGAATTTTCAAAATGTCACCATTACATCATCATTTCGAATTAGTTGGTTGGAATGAGAAGAAAGTTGTGACGGTATTTTGGACAGTAGGTTTGATTTCAGGACTAATTGGCCTATGGATTGGAGTGAATTAAATTGCTGAAATATACAGGATTAGAAAATAAAAATGTATTAGTAATTGGATTAGCGAAAAGTGGTTATGAAGCAGCGAAGTTGTTAAGTAAGTTGGGCGCGAATGTCATAGTTAATGATGGCAAAGATTTAAGCCAAGATTCACATGCCAAAGATTTAGAAAATAGAGGGGTTAAAGTCATTGGTGGAGAACATCCATTGTCTTTACTTGATAGTAATCCTATTATAGTTAAAAATCCTGGAATACCCTACACTGTACCTTTACTTGAAGCAGCAGTAGAAAAAGGCTTGAAAATCTTAACAGAAGTTGAATTGAGTTATTTGATATCAGAAGCACCTATTATTGGTGTCACAGGTACCAATGGTAAAACTACAGTAACGTCATTAATTGGAGATATGTTTCAAAAAAGCAGAGTAACAGGTAAAGTATCAGGGAATATTGGATATGTTGCATCTAAAGTAGCTCAAGAGGTTACAGCAAATGATTATTTAGTTACGGAACTATCTTCATTCCAACTACTTGGTATAGATCGATACAAGCCGCATATTGCTATTATTACAAATATATATTCGGCACATCTTGATTACCATGAATCGTTAGAGAACTATCAAAATGCTAAAAAAGAAATTTATAAAAATCAAACAGAGGACGATTATTTAATTTGTAATTATCACCAACGTCATTTAATTGAATCGGAATCATTAAGTGCCAAAACCTATTATTTTTCTACACAACAAGAAGTTGATGGTATTTATGTAAAAGATGGTTTTATTGTGTTTCAAGGATTTAGAATTATTCATAAAGACGATTTAGTATTACCAGGTGAACATAATTTAGAAAATATACTTGCAGCGACGTTAGCTGCACTTTTAGCTGGTATATCAGTAAGAGCAATCATCGATAGTCTTACTACATTTTCTGGTATTGAACATAGATTACAATATGTGGGTTCAAATAAAACGAATAAATATTACAATGATTCAAAAGCAACCAATACACTTGCAACACAATTTGCACTAAATTCATTTGATCAATCAATTATTTGGTTGTGTGGTGGTTTAGATCGTGGTAACGATTTTGATGAACTTATTCCTTATATGAAAAACGTCAAGGTGATGGTCGCATTTGGAGAAACACAAAGTAAATTTGTGAAACTAGGTGAAAGTCAGGGCAAATACGTAATAACAGCGACTGATGTACAAGACGCAGTCGATAAAATACAAGACGCTATAGAGCCAAATGACGTTGTACTTTTATCTCCAGCCTGTGCAAGTTGGGATCAATACAATACTTTTGAAGAGCGTGGAAATAAATTTATAAAAAGTTTCCAAGCGCACTTACCTTCTTTTTAAAGGGTGTGAAAATGAATGACTAATAAAGTAAGTGAATTTGACTCTGAATACTTAAAAGAAAAACGAGCAAAACGTCGAAAACGACAAAAGCAAATTCAATATTCAGTATTTGGTGTATTGTTATTTATTATCATTTTGATTCTTATATATATGTTCACGCCTTTAAGTAAGATAAGTAGTGTGGAAATAAAAGGCAATGATAATGTTTCCAAAAGTGCAATCAATAAAGCAATTGATGTTAAAGACAACTCTAGAATGTACACATATAGCACTTCAAAAGCGACGGATAAATTAAAAGAAAACAAATTGATAAAAAGCGCGAAAATCACGAAACAAATGCCTAATAAATTAACGGTTGAGATCTCTGAAAATCAAATTGTTGGAATGACGAAAAAGAAAGATAATTACGTGCCTATTCTAGAAAATGGTACAGAATTGAAAAACTATGATGGTAATGCAACGGATGATGGACCCATTTTAGAAGGATTTGAAAAAGAGGAGAAAGAAAAAATTATTAATGAACTTGCAAAAATGCCAGCAAATGTAAGAGGTATGATTGCAGAAATTAAATATGATCCTCAAGAAAATTTACAAAATCAAATCAAATTATTCACATCTGATGATATTCAAATTCTTGGTAATCTCAATACGATTGCTAATAAAATGAAATATTATCCGCAAATGTCTCAATCGCTAGAACGTGATGAATCAGGCGAATTGAAAAAGTCAGGATATATTGATTTATCAGTAGGTGCATCATTTATTCCTTATAGTGGTGGTAATGAAACAAAATCAGCAAGTGACAAAAATGTAGACGAACAAACAACAGAAACAGATGCAGCAAAAGATGAGTTACAAAGTGCATTAAACAAAATAAATAAAGAATCAGATAAAAATAATTAAAAAATTTCGACAAATACATGTGTTTATAGTTCACAAGCATCAAAACGTATTGTAAACTGTTAATAGTGTGAACTTGAATAAGTTATTGTCAGGAGGTGCCTATCTATGGAAGAGCATTATTATGTAAGTATAGATATTGGTTCATCAAGCGTTAAAACGATAGTGGGCGAAAAATTTCACAATGGTATAAATGTGATAGGTACAGGACAGACCTACACAAGTGGGATTAAAAATGGTCTTATTGATGATTTCGATATCGCTAAACAAGCGGTAAAAGATACAATCAAAAAAGCCTCTATTGCTTCAGGTGTAGATATTAAAGAAGTGTTTTTAAAACTTCCAATAGTCGGAACTGAAGTATTTGATGAAGTAAATGAAATAGAATTTTATGAAGATACAGAATTGAATGGTACACATATTGAAAGTGTGCTTGAAGGTATTCGTGAAAAAAATGATGTGCCAGAAACTGAAATTATAAATGCATTCCCGATTAAATTTATTGTTGATGGGGAAAATGAAGTTTCAGATCCAAAAGAATTAATTGCTAGACATGGTTTGAAAGTAGAAGCTGGTGTTATTGCAATTCAAAAATCAATTTTAATCAATATGATTAAATGTGTTGAATCTTGTGGCGTAGATGTATTAGATGTGTATTCAGATGCGTATAACTATGGTTCAGTGCTATCAGCTACTGAAAAAGAGCTAGGTACATGTATCATCGATATCGGTGAAGATATTACACAACTTGCATTTTATGAACGTGGCGAGCTTGTTGATGCTGAGGCAATTGAGATGGCTGGTCGAGATATCACAGAAGATATTTCGCAAGGCTTAAACACATCTTATGAAACAGCAGAAAAGATTAAACATCAATATGGTCACGCTTTCTTTGAATCTGCTTCTGATCATGACGTATTTAGTGTAGACCAAGTGGATAGTGAAGAAGAAGCTCAATTTACTCAAAAAGATTTAGCAGATATTATTGAAGCACGTGTTGAAGATATCTTCTTTAATGTTTTTGATATATTACAAGAGCTAGGACTTACTAAAGTTAACGGCGGTTTCGTTGTTACTGGTGGTTCGGCAAACCTATTAGGTGTTAAAGAATTACTACAAGATATGGTAAGTGAAAAAGTAAGAATTCATACACCGTCACAAATGGGCATTAGAAAACCTGAATTTTCTTCAGCAATTTCAACAATTTCTAGTAGCATTACTTTCGACGAATTGCTAGATTATGTTACAATTAGTAATCATGACAGTGAAGAATTCGAAGAAGAAGTCATCGAATCTGATGAAAGAGAACATAGCACAAAATCAAGCGGATTTGACTGGTTCAAGAAAAAATCAAACAAACAAGAAGAGCCACAAACGTCAGCTTCTGAAATGGAAGAACCAGAAGCACCTGAGGAATACGACGAAAAAGTAGACGTCAACCAAGATGAAGAACGTAAACCTCAGGACAAAGAAGAAGGTAAATTCAAAAAACTTATGAAATCTCTATTCGATTGATTGGCCATTAAAACTAGGAGGAAATATAAATGTTAGAATTTGAACAAGGATTTAATCATTTAGCGACGTTGAAAGTCATCGGTGTAGGGGGCGGCGGTAACAACGCTGTAAACCGTATGATTGACCATGGTATGAATAATGTTGAATTTATTTCAATCAATACGGATGGACAAGCTTTAAACCTGTCTAAAGCTGAAGCTAAAATCCAAATTGGTGAAAAATTAACACGTGGTTTAGGCGCTGGAGCTAACCCGGACATTGGTAAAAAAGCTGCAGAAGAGTCTCGTGAACAGATTGAAGATGCTATCCAAGGCGCAGATATGGTATTCGTAACTGCTGGTATGGGTGGCGGTACTGGTACTGGTGCTGCTCCAGTCGTAGCAAAAATTGCTAAAGAAATGGGAGCATTAACAGTAGGTGTCGTTACACGTCCATTTGGTTTTGAAGGTCGTAAGCGTCAAACACAAGCAGCAGCTGGTGTAGAATCAATGAAAGCAGCTGTAGATACATTAATCGTTATTCCTAATGACAGATTATTAGATATCGTTGATAAATCAACACCTATGATGGAAGCATTTAAAGAAGCCGACAACGTATTACGTCAAGGTGTTCAAGGTATTTCTGATTTAATCGCAGTATCAGGTGAAGTAAACCTTGACTTTGCAGATGTGAAAACAATCATGTCTAACCAAGGTTCAGCATTAATGGGAATTGGTGTTTCTTCTGGCGAAAACCGCGCAGTAGAAGCAGCTAAAAAGGCGATTTCGTCACCATTATTAGAAACTTCAATCGTTGGTGCACAGGGTGTACTTATGAATATCACTGGTGGAGAGTCACTATCACTTTTCGAAGCACAAGAATCAGCTGACATCGTACAAGATGCAGCAGATGAAGATGTAAATATGATCTTCGGTACTGTAATTAATCCAGAATTACAAGACGAAATTGTAGTTACAGTTATCGCTACTGGATTTGAAGATAAACCTTCATCACAAGCACGTAAAGCTTCAAATACTGGTTTCGGTACAAGCGCAACAAGTAGTAACAGTTCAAAAGAAGATTCATTTGCATCAAATACAGCAAATACTTCTCAACCATCAGAAAGTGCTAGTGAAGGCAGAAGTCATACTACAAATGAAGATGACATTCCAAGCTTTATCAGAAATAGAGAAGAAAGACGTTCAAGAAGAACTAGACGTTAATTTTCGAACTAGCTCGCCTTGTATACATAAGGCTTAAAGCTTAAAGTAGTCAATAATAAATACAATGATGTCATCAGGTCCAAAGATCTGATGACTTTTTTGAATTTTATTGCTATTTGTGAATATAACTTAATCATATATCTGTCTAAAATTTTAGAATAAATTATTGTCGCGGGTCTCCTATATGAAGTCATAGCGAGGAATTACAGTTTTAATTAATGGAGGGTCATAGTATGCATGATAAATTTATTAAAGATAATCATATATTGAAATATGAGGATAGCCATTTAAGCAATGTAAAATTGGGTATAACAACAAGAGAAGAAGGTTTGAGTCCCTATCCTAAATCAGCTTTTAACATGGCTAGATATATTAATGATAATCCACAACACGTTACACAACATCAAGAAGAGCTTGCAGCTGTAATTCAATACCCGAGAGAACAATGGGTATTCCCTATACAAACGCATGAAAATAAAGTTGTAGAGGTGACAGCTAAAGATAAAGGCACGAATATTGATATTTTAACGGATGCTCTACATGGTGTAGATGCATTATATACCTATGAATCTGATATTCTGCTTACAATGTGTTACGCGGACTGTGTACCTATATATTTTTATAGTGAAAAACATCATTACATCGGTTTGGCACATGCTGGTTGGAGAGGAACTGTCGGTCAAATTGTGAATGAAGTCATTCGCCATATCAATTTTAATTTAAATGATTTGAATATCGTAATTGGACCTGCAACATCTACAACTTATGAAATTAATGATGATATTAAATCAAAATTTGAATCATTACCGATAGACATGAATGAATATATTGAGACAAGAGACAATGACAGACATGGCATTGATTTAAAACGCGCAAATGCTTTATTAATTGAAAATGCAGGTGTTCCTAAAGACAATATTTATATTACTAACTATGCGACATCTGACGATTTATCCTTATTTTTCTCATATAGAGTAGAGAAAGGGAATACTGGCCGCATGTTAGCATTTATCGGTCAATAATGAAGAGGTGTAGAGATTTGAACGTACAATATAATTTAGAACAAATTGAAAAACAATTAAAAACACACTGCGAAAAAGGTAATATTTCAACGTTGCCAAACGTGATTGCAGTGACAAAGTATGTTACAATAGACCGAGCTAATGATGCTTATAATGCGGGGATTAGACATTTTGGTGAGAATCGTTTAGAAGGGTTTCAACTAAAAAAAGAAGCTTTACCTGACGATATAGTAATGCACTTTATTGGTTCATTGCAGACTAGAAAGGTAAAAGAAGTGATTAATGAAATTGATTACTTTCATGCATTAGATCGTCTTAAATTAGCAAAAGAAATTAACAAAAGGGCAGAACACAAAATAAAGTGTTTTGTTCAAGTAAATGTTTCAGGTGAAGAATCTAAACAAGGTGTTGCGTTGAAAGATGTGAATACTTTTATTGAAACATTGGAACAATATGAAAATTTAGAAGTAGTTGGTCTTATGACTATGGCTCCATTAACTGATGACGAGTCATATATAAAAAGCTTATTTCAATCATTAAAGAATAAAAGAGATGAGATTAAAGCGCTCAATTTAAATTATGCACCATGCACTGAGTTATCGATGGGAATGAGTAATGATTTCCATTTAGCTGCTGAAGAAGGTGCGTCATTTGTGAGAATTGGGACTAAACTTGTAGGAAAAGAGGAGTGAGCCCCGTGGCTTTAAAAGATTTATTTAGTGGATTTTTCGTGGTTGAAGAAGAAGATGACGAATTAGAAGCACCAGAAGAAGAACAAGGTAGACAACAAAACAAGCAACAAGCGCAGTCTCAAACGAATTTCAATGAATATAAAAATAATGAAAATACAGAGCGACAAAGATCCATACAATCCGTTCCCAAAAAGCAGTCATCAAGATTACAGCAATCCTCAGGTGAAAGGAAGTATCAAATGAATAACACTTCATCAAAAAATAATGCAAGGAACGTTGTGAATATGAATAATCAAGAACAAGATCAATTCGGTTTTACAGAAGAAAGTTCTAAAATGTGTTTATTTGAACCACGTGTTTTTTCAGATACTCAAGATATCGCAGACGAACTCAAAAATCGTCGTGCAACTTTAGTTAATTTACAGCGTATTGATAAAGTTTCTGCTAAACGTATTATCGACTTTTTAAGCGGTACAGTTTATGCAATCGGTGGAGACATTCAACGCGTAGGGTCAGATATATTCTTATGTACTCCAGATAATATTGAAGTCGCTGGTAGTATTACAGATCACATAGAAAATATGGAATACCAAGGTGAATAGAGGTAATAATAAATGGATATAGGTTTATTAGGAAGTATATTTAGTTTTATTTTATTCTTGGTTCAAATTTATTATTACGGAATGATTGTTTATTTCTTTATGTCATGGATACCTAATGCACGAGAAAATAAATTCGGTCAATTTTTAGCTAAAATTTATGAACCATTTTTAGAACAATTCCGTAAAATTATTCCTCCAATTGGTATGATCGATATATCATCAATTGTAGCAATAATTGTACTTGTCTTATTCCGACAAGGTTTAGCAAGTATTTTTAATTTAATTTTGAGTAATTTAGCTTAAATCAATTTACGTTAAATAGAATTTAAGTTTACTTATAACTAATGTATAAAATAAATGAGAAGCACCTAACGTTGTATGACGCGAGGTGCTTTCTCTTGTATGTGGAGTGATTAACATCGATATTTACCAGCATTTTAGAAAAGAAGAACATGAATTAATAGATCAACTTATGGATAAGTGTAACCGTGCGAATGAGCAGTATGCGCCTATATTAACACCTTTTCTAGACCCACGTGGACAATATATTATAAGTGTTATAGTGGGTAGTTACGATGATTTAGAAGTCACATTCTTTGGTGGGCCATATGCAGAACGCAAAAGGGCTATTGTTGCACCTGATTATCTTGTGCCAGAAGAAGAACTGTTTGAAATTGTATTGGTTGAAATAGACTATCCTAAAAAGTTTGTAACGCTACAACATCAACATATATTAGGAACAATTATGTCTTTAGGGATAGAAAGAGAGCAATTAGGAGATATTATTGTGGATGATTCAATTCAATTTACTTTGACAAAACAATTGGAATCTTATATTATGTTAGAACTAAATAGGATTAAGGGTGCTACAGTTAAACTTAATTCTATTCCTATAAAAGATATGATACAATCAAAAGAGCATTGGCAAACATATGAAACTACTGTGAGTGGTTTGCGTTTAGATGTCATCTTAAAAGAAATGATTCGCAAATCCCGTACAATTGCTAAACAATTAATTGATAAAAAGCGTGTCAAGGTCAATCATACAATGATCGACGCTACAGATTTTCAACTTGATAGTGGTGACTTATTGTCAATCCAAGGTTATGGTAGAGCAATGATTACTGATATTGGTGGTAAAACAAAAAAAGATAAAGTAAGAATTTCGTACAAAACTTTATTCAAATAATGTTATACTTATATAACGTATAAACAAGTTAAATTAGATTTCTATCAATAAGAATGCATACAAATGATTATAAAAAAATAGAAAATATAGACATAAATCACTATTTCAGATATTTAAAGCAGTGCTAAAATAGTGTATTATAGAAGGAGGATAACGCATGCCTTTTACACCAAATGAAATAAAAAACAAAGACTTTACACGCGTAAAAACTGGTTTTGAACCAACTGAGGTTGAAAGCTATTTAGAACAACTAAGTAACGAAATTGAACGTTTAAAAGAAGATAAAAAGCAATTAGAGAAAGTCATTGAAGATAAAGATACAAATATACAGTCATATAAAGATGTTCATCAATCTGTAAGTGATGCTTTAATTCATGCGAAACAAGCTGGGGAAGAAACGAAATTAGCTGCAACTAAAGATGCTGAAGCAACAGTTTCTAAAGCACAAAGTGAGGCTAATAAAATTGTTAATGATGCGGTTGAAAAAGCACGTCGTCTCTCATTCCAAACTGAAGACATGAAACGACAATCAAAAATATTTAGATCACGTTTTCGCATGTTAGTTGAGGCTCAACTTGATTTACTAAAAAGTGAAGATTGGGATTATTTATTAAATTATGATCTTGATTCTGAACAAGTAACTCAAGAAAATATTAATCATTTACATGAAAATGATTTGACTGAAGAAGAAAAAGCGATGAAAGCGAAAGCAGAGGCAGATAGTACTGCAGAAGCAGATGCTCAGGCTACAAATACTGAAACAGATAAAAAATAGTAATTAATATAAATAACAGACGCGTAAACATCTTTTTGCATATCAAAGCGAGTTAGGGACAGTGAGAGCCTTTCATATGTAAGATGTTTATATCACTGTAATTTTAAAAAAATATATGAACAATGAGAGAACTCTAAGTTGAGTTAATCAGGGTGGTAACGCGGTATTAATCGTCCCTGTTAATTGAACTTAGGGTTCTTTTTATTGTACGGATGAATTGAATTTATTATGAAAATCGGAACAAGGAGTGTATAAAATGGATTATAAAGAAACGTTATTAATGCCAAAGACAGATTTCCCAATGCGCGGAGGGTTACCAAATAAAGAACCTAAGATCCAAGAAGAATGGGAAGCACAAAACATTTATCAAAAAGTGTTAGATAAAAATGAAGGGAATCCATCATACATTTTGCATGATGGCCCACCATACGCTAATGGTAATTTGCATATGGGACATGCACTGAATAAAATCTTAAAAGACATGATGATTAGATATAAATCAATGCGTGGGTTTTATGCACCTTACGTCCCAGGTTGGGATACGCATGGTTTACCTATTGAACAAGCACTAACTAAAAAAGGTGTTAAACGTAAAGAATTATCTATTGCTGAATTCAGAAAAAAATGTGAAGCATTTGCTTTAGAACAAATTGAAAATCAGAAAAAAGATTTTAAACGTTTAGGTGTTAAAGGTGATTTTGATAATCCATATATCACGTTAAAACCAGAATATGAAGCAGCACAAATTCGTTTATTTGGCGAAATGGCAGATAAAGGGTTAATTTACAAAGGCAAAAAACCTGTATATTGGTCACCATCAAGTGAATCTTCACTTGCAGAAGCAGAAATTGAATATCAAGATAAACGTTCAGCGTCTATCTTTGTAGCGTTTGATGTTAAAGATGGTAAAGGCGTTGTAGATTCAGATGCGAAATTCATCATTTGGACAACAACACCATGGACATTACCTTCTAACGTGGCGATTACAGTACATCCTGATTTAACTTATGGTCAATATAATGTGAACGGTAAAAAATACATTATCGGTAAAGACTTAGCGAGTGATGTTGTTGAAGCATTAGGCTGGGATGAAAATACGCTTGAATTAGAAAAAGAATTTAAAGGTAGCGAATTAGAGTATGTGGAGACACAACATCCATTTGTTGACCGAGTTTCATTGGTTATCAATGGCTTACATGTTACTACTGATGCTGGTACAGGTTGTGTGCATACAGCACCTGGTCATGGTGAAGATGACTATGTCGTTGGTCAGAAGTACAAATTACCAGTAATTAGCCCAGTTGATGATAAAGGTGTCTTTACAGAAGAAGCTGGTCAATTTGAAGGTATGTTCTATGACAAAGCCAATAAAGCAATTACGGATGTGTTAAAAGAAAAAGATGCTTTATTAAATTTAGAGTTTATCACACATAGTTATCCTCATGATTGGCGTACGAAAAAACCTGTTATCTTCAGAGCAACGCCACAATGGTTTGCATCTATTGATAAAGTTCGTCAAGACATCTTAGATGCAATTGAAGTAACTGATTTTAAAGTAGATTGGGGTAAAACACGTATTTTCAATATGATCCGTGACCGTGGTGAATGGGTTATTTCACGTCAACGTGTCTGGGGTGTTCCTCTACCAGTATTTTATGCTGAAAATGGTGACATCATCATGACAAACGAAACTGTTAATCATGTTGCAGATTTATTTGAAGAATTTGGTTCTAATGTTTGGTTTGAACGTGATGCAAAAGACTTACTACCAGAAGGATTTACACATCCAAGTAGTCCAAACGGTGAATTTACTAAAGAAACAGATATTATGGATGTTTGGTTTGATTCTGGTTCATCTCACAGAGGCGTTTTAGAAGGGCGTCCTGAATTATCTTATCCAGCAGATTTATACATTGAAGGTAGTGACCAATACCGTGGTTGGTTTAACTCATCAATTACAACTTCTGTTGCGACAAGAGGTAAATCACCATATAAAATGCTCTTATCTCACGGCTTTGTTATGGACGGCTCAGGTAAAAAAATGAGTAAATCATTAGGTAACGTTATTGTGCCAGATCAAATTGTTAAACAAAAAGGTGCAGATATTGCACGACTGTGGGTAAGTAGTGTTGATTACTTAGCTGACGTTCGTATCTCAGATGAAATTTTAAAACAAACTTCTGATGTGTATCGTAAAATCAGAAATACATTAAGATTTATGTTAGGTAACGTGAATGATTATAATCCTGCTACTGATGCATTAGCTGAAGCAGATTTATTAGAAGTAGATAAATATTTATTAAATAGACTACGTGAATTTACAGCAAATACTTTAGATCATTATGATAACTATGATTACTTAGATATCTATCAAGAAGTTCAAAACTTTATTAACGTAGAATTAAGTAATTTCTATTTAGATTATGGTAAAGATATTTTATATATTGAAGAACGTGATTCTCATAAACGTCGTAGTATGCAAACAGTGTTATACCAAATTGTAGTGGATATGACGAAATTATTAGCACCAATCTTAGTGCATACTGCTGAAGAAGTTTGGTCTCATATTCCGCATGTTGAAGAAGAAAGTATTCACTTAACTCGTATGCCAGAACGAGCTGAAGTAGACCGTGAATTTTTAGATAGATGGAATACATTTATGGATTTACGTGATGATGTTAACCGTGCATTAGAAGTAGCACGTGGTGAAAAAGTAATTGGTAAATCATTAGAAGCAAAAGTTGTAATCGGTAGCAATGACAACTTTGATGCAACATCATTTTTACAACAATTCTCTGATTTACAGCAGTTATTTATTACTTCTCAAGCAGAAGTAGTGGAATCAGTTGAAAATGGTGTGGCTTATCAATATGGTGATATCCGTATTGAACACGCGCATGGTGAAAAATGTCAACGTTGTTGGAATTATAGTGAAGAACTAGGCTCAGTTGGCGAACTTGAAGACTTATGTCCACGTTGCCAAGAAGTCGTTAAAACACTCGTATAAAACGTAGTGTGATTAATTAGAAATAAAAATGAAATAATTAAATTAGGTTATATGTTTTGCCTCGCGCAAAGCATATAGCCTTTTTCATGTTTGAACTATTAAGATAATTATGAAGAAATGGATAAAAATAATACTATTGAATGAGCTTTTTTAATGTATAAAAATGGATTTCAAGTATACTGAATTTATTAGAGTTTTAGAAAGGTGTTATACATGTTCCATAGTCAAAGCGCGCATTTTGTAAATGGCATTACATTAAATGTTAGAGATAAAGATGAAATGAAACAATTTTATGAAAACATCATAGGTATGAATGTGGTAAATGAATCTTATTCAACAATCCAATATGAGATTGGTAATTTAAATCATTTTATGACTTTTAACCAGGTTATACAGGGCAGAGAGCCGTTACGTTCAGAAGCAGGATTATTTCACTTGGCAATCAAGTTACCTGCTAAGACAGACCTTGCAGATTTGCTTGTACAAATAGATGAGTCTGGTATTCCAGTACACGGTGGGGAGCATGATGTGACAACCTCATTATATTTAGAAGACCCTGAAGGTAATGGTTTAGAATTTTATGTTGATAATCCAATTGAAGACTGGTTATTTGAAGGTGAAAAAGTAGTGCTTGAAACGCAACCGATTAACGTGCCTAATCTATTAGCGTATACTTCAAATGAAAAATGGCAAGGTATACCTGATGAAAGTGTTATTGGTTATTTGAATTTAAAATCAATTGATTTAAGCAAAGTTAAGCAGTACTATAATAATTATTTCGGACTTGAAACATCATCATTAGAAACAGATGGCGCATTTTACTTATCCTCTAATGGTTATCATCAACATTTAGTGGTTAATAATTGGTTATCTAGTATTAAACGAATTGAGAATAATAGAACGTATGGTTTAGCAATTATTGATTTTCATTACCCTGAGACTACGCACAAATTATTAACAGGACCAGATGGTATACAATTTCGATTTAATTATAATAAGGTCGTGTGATTAAATGAAAAAAAGACTTGGTACGATGTTTGCGATAAGTGCTATTATTACTGTTGCTGCTGCATATGAAGGATTAGATAACCAAGATATGACTGAGCCAACAAATCATTTCTGGTCATTAGATCCAATGAAATATAATACGTATACTAAAGGACAATGCACGCACTACGTCTTTGAAAAAGTAAGAGAAGATGGAATGAAAATAGGGAAGAAATGGAACGACGCAAAGTATTGGGCATCGTATGCACAAAAAAGTGACTATAAAGTCAATCAATCACCCAAGGTAGGGAGCATTTTACAGACTACTGAAGGTGAGTATGGTCATGTAGCTTATATTGAACAACGAAATGACAATGGTTCATTAGAAGTTAGTGAAATGAATTATAACAAGCCTTTTGAAATATCAAACCGAATTATAACGAAAGACGAAGTTAAAGATTATAAATATATCCATCCTAAGAAAAACGCTAGTGTTTAAACATAATAGTATTTAGAGACAATACTTGTGCATGCTTTCCGCGGGCACAGCCTCAGCCTGTAGTCTTCGGCTCGTGCATTTCCCGCAGGAGTCAGCACAAGTCGTTACCTTGATTTAATATTAAAATAATATGAAATATGTTTTCAATAACTCATGTCTATGTTTTAATAGGAAGATTTACTTAATATATTCATATAGTTTTTTATTTTGTGGCAGTTCTTTTGCATGCTTTCCGCGGCCACAGCCTTTAGTATTCAACTCATGTTGAACTATTCGACTAGGTGCCGACGTTTCAATACAATATTGTCACTACTTGAACATAAAATATTTCATCTACATTAACTATTAAAAATAGGCAACATGGTGCGCCATTTTATTGTTAACTGTAGATGAATTTTTAAATTACCTTATTGTATATGTGAATATTATTAGTGATTTAGTATTAATAATGTAACTTTTTTATCAGATATTCAAACTGTAACTTTTTTTATAAGTTTGATTAGGATATAATGAAAGATGTTGTAAAAGCGACTGAGATTAGAATAGGAGGTACAGACATGAAACGTCCGTACTATATTGGTATTTCTTTATTCATAACAATCGTTATATTAATATTAGATCAAATCACAAAATTTATTGTTGCTAGTTCAATGAAGGTTGGAGAAACATTTGAAGTTATTCCCAACTTTTTAAATATAACTTCTCACAGAAATGATGGTGCCGCTTGGGGTATTATGAGCGGGAAAATGGGCTTTTTCTATATTATTACAGTTATTATACTCGTAGTGCTCATTGTATTTTATATTAAAGAAGCAAAACACAGTTTGTTAATGCAAATCGCTATTAGTTTATTATTTGCAGGTGCTTTAGGTAACTTTATTGATCGCGTATTACACGGTGAAGTTGTTGACTTTATTGACACATATATATTTGGTTATAACTTTCCAATATTTAATGTAGCTGACTCTAGTTTGACGATAGGCGTTTTGTTAATTATTATCGCTTTGTTAACAGATATGAAGAACGAAGAATAGGAGAGATTTTGCATGACAATACATGAGTATAAGATAGAAAATAAAGATGACGCAGGCCAGCGTATCGACAAAGTATTACCTGAATTCAATTCAGATTGGTCACGTACACAGATTCAAGATTGGATAAAATTATCACTTGTAAAAGTAAATGATAAGCTAATTAAACCAAATTATAAGACGAAGTTAAACGACCATATTGTAGTAACTGAAAAAGAAATTGTAGAAGCAGACATCAATCCAGAAAATTTAAACTTAGATATATATTATGAAGACGATGATGTAGCAATCGTTTATAAACCTAAAGGTATTGTGGTGCATCCTTCAGCTGGGCATTCAACAGGGACACTTGTAAATGGTTTAATGTATCAAATGAAAAATTTATCTGGCATTAATGGTGAAGTACGTCCAGGTATCGTACATCGTATTGATAAAGATACATCTGGTCTATTAATGGTAGCCAAAAATGATATTGCACATCGTAGTTTAGTGAATCAATTAGTTAAGAAAACTGTGACACGTAAATACGTAGCGCTTGTTCATGGGAATATACCGCATGATTATGGTACGATAGAGGCACCAATTGGTAGAAATAAAAATGATCGTCAATCAATGGCCGTTGTTGATGATGGTAAAGAAGCAGTTACACATTTTAATGTATTAGAGCATTTTAATAATTATACTTTAGTAGAATGTGAATTAGAAACAGGGCGTACACACCAAATACGTGTACATATGAAGTATATTGGATTTCCACTTGTAGGCGATCCGAAATATGGACCAAAGAAAACCTTGAATATTGGCGGGCAAGCGCTACATGCCGGTATCATTGGTTTTGAACATCCAGTGACGCAAGAATATATTGAAAAGTCTACACCACTTCCTGAGGATTTTGAACAATTATTAGCAGATATTCGTAAAAGTGACAGCTAACTAATAAAAGTAAATTTGAAATATAAAGTTTTGAAGGCTTAAATTTAATATATAAGAACGAGCTACTAGAATTCTATATTAGAACCTAGTAGCTTTTTATGAGATTGGGACAAAATACAGGTCCCGCCCCTAATCTATCATATGAGTGACGTGAAATAGCGTCAAATGATTATTTTGAATTTTATTTGACCGCTTGCAAGTGAATTATATTCATGGTAATATAGTGACAGTTTAATAGAGCGCCATATCGTCTTTAAATGAAAGTCCAGAGAGGCTTCGAAGACATGGATTTAATATAAGGTACATAAACATATTGTATGTTTGTGAAGACAAATGAACACTGTTGTAGCTGAAGTTTATCGCGCAATGGGAAACATAGTGGTTAACTCCCTGTGAAGAGAAAGCATCTAAGTTAAGTGAAGATAAATCTCTTGTTTGTTTATGATACTTTATAACTAAACCTCATGTCTAAAAAGACATGAGGTTTTCTTTATATTAAATAAGATAAATATTTATCAAATTAAGGAAGGTGCCTAAAATGTCAGAACGAGTTATTATGGATGAAGCAGCGATTCAAAGAACGGTGACACGTATTGCACATGAAATTTTAGAATATAACAAAGGTACTGATAATTTAATATTGTTAGGTATTAAAACGCGCGGTGCATTTTTAGCACGACGTATTCAACAAAAAATTGAGCGCATAGAAGAGAAACTTGTGCCAACTGGAACAATTGATATCACTCAATTTAGAGATGATTTAGAACAGACAATAAACGAAGCTGAAGAAAGCGCATATGAAATTGATGTTAATATTACAAATCAAGTCGTAATTATCATTGATGATGTTTTATATACAGGACGAACAGTCAGGGCCTCCTTAGACGCAGTGTTACAGTACGCTAGACCTAAGAAAATAGGTTTAGCTACACTAGTAGATCGAGGACATCGAGAATTACCGATACGTGCAGACTTTGTTGGTAAAAACATACCAACAGCAAGGGAAGAAGCTGTGGCAGTTTTTCTTGAAGAAATTGATGATAGAAATGCAGTAGTAATTGAATAGCACCTTTTAATTCAGTACGAGAGACTGAAAAAGGGAAGAGGATTTAAATTTTCAGCTACGATCTAACCATTAGATACGTAAGCAATTCATTTATAGTTGTCAAATGCACGATGTTGATAACATTCCTCTTCACATATACTTTGTTTTATTGCGAGTTATCTATAGTCATTAAATGTAAATGGCTATAATTCAACATAGCAATAATCAAGATATATACTTTTTAGTCTCTTTACATGAATTTAATGTAAAGAGATTTTTTTATGAGAGGAAGCATAAAACATGGAAAATGAAACAATGTTTGAACGGACAGTTAAGCCAGTATTAGATGTGCAAGATAGACCTAAATTAGGACAATGGGCATTTCTAAGTACACAACATTTATTTGCGATGTTTGGCTCAACTGTACTCGTACCATTTTTAACAGGATTACCTATATCTTCAGCGTTATTAGCTTCTGGTGTTGGGACATTGTTATACATACTAATTACCAAAGCAAAGATACCAGCATACTTAGGGTCGAGCTTTGCATTTATTACACCCATTATTACAGGACTTAATTCACATAGCTTAGGTGACATGTTGATGGCGTTATTCATGAGCGGTGTAATGTATGTACTCATCGGTTTAGCAATTAGATTAACTGGAACAGCATGGTTGATGCATTTATTGCCGCCGGTTGTTGTAGGACCAGTCATTATGGTTATAGGATTAAGTTTGGCACCTACAGCAGTTAATATGGCAATGTTTGAGAATTCCTCAGAGATGCAAGGCTATAATCTGAGTTATTTAGCAGTAGCAATGACCACGTTGATAGTAACAATCGTAGTGCAAGGGTACTTCAAAGGATTCTTATCCTTGATACCTGTATTAATTGGTATCGTCACAGGTTACATCCTTTCAGCATTTATGGGACTTGTCAATTTTGCTCCAATAGCGAAAGCAAAATGGTTACAATTTCCAGACGTGTACTTGCCATTTAAAGACTACACGCCATCCATTCACATGGGACTAATCATTGTCCTGATACCTATTGTCTTTGTGACTGTAAGTGAACACATCGGTCACCAAATGGTCATTAACAAAATTGTAGGACGTAACTTTTTTAAGGATCCAGGTTTAGATCGTTCGATTATTGGTGACGGTGTTTCTACCATGTTTGCAAGTTTGATTGGCGGGCCACCGAGCACAACTTATGGTGAAAATATTGGTGTTTTAGCCATCACAAAAATTTATAGTGTATACGTCATCGGTGGCGCAGCAGTTATCGCTATTATTTTAGGATTTGTTGGTAAATTTACAGCACTCGTCTCATCTATACCTACCCCAGTAATGGGTGGTGTATCTATACTACTGTTCGGTATTATCGCAGCAAGTGGTCTAAGAATGCTAGTCGAAAGTGAAGTTGATTTTGCAAGTAACCGTAACCTTGTTATTGCATCAGTTATCCTTGTAATTGGTATTGGTAATCTCGTCTTTAACTTAAATGGCGTCGGTATCAATATGCAAATAGAAGGCATGGCATTAGCAGCTTTAGCAGGCATTATACTCAATCTTATCTTACCTAAGGAAACACCAGCGAATAAATAAGCATTGATCATTATGAGGAGGCTAAAAAATTGGATAACTTATTGTCGATGGAACATCTAACTACAAATGAAATATATGAATTAGTCAAACGTGCGAGTGCAATAAAAAAAGGTGAACTAGAACCTCGACGTTATGAAGATAAATTTGTAGCAAATTTATTTTTTGAAAACTCAACACGTACGAAAAGTAGTTTCTTAGTAGCAGAACAAAAATTAGGACTGAAATTAATTGATTTTGAAACAAATACATCTTCTGTTCAAAAAGGGGAAACATTATATGACACGTGTAAAACTTTAGAACAAGTAGGTGCAGATGTTCTGGTAATAAGACATTCACAAACCACTTATTATGATGAATTAAAATCGCTTAACGTACCAATTATTAATGCAGGAGATGGCAGTGGGCAACACCCGACACAAAGCTTACTAGACATCATGACAATCTATGAAGAATATCAAACTTTTGAGGGCTTAAATATTTTGATTTGTGGTGATATTAAAAACTCTCGTGTCGCTCGAAGTAATTTTCAAAGTTTAACAGCACTGGGTGCTAACGTAATGTTTTCTAGCCCAGATGCTTGGAAAGATGATTCCTTAGATGCGCCGTATCAAGATATTGATACTGTAATAGATGAGGTAGATATAGTAATGTTATTAAGAGTACAACACGAAAGACATACAGACGAGAACACAACACAATTTGAAGTAAGTAACTATCATAATCAATACGGGTTAACGCAAGCGAGATATAATAGGCTAAAATCACAAGCAATCGTGATGCATCCAGCACCAGTAAATAGAGGTGTGGAAATAGAAGATTCACTTGTAGAAGCATCAAAATCACGTATTTTCAAACAAATGGAAAATGGCATGTACTTACGCATGGCAGTTATAGATTATATTTTACAATCGAAAGGGGCAGAAACAAATGAAATTATTAACGAATGCTAAAATCTTAAAAAACGGTGAATTTGAAACGGTGTCTATCTTAGTTGAAGGACAACATATTAAACAAATAGCTACGCAAATTGAGGTAGATACAAATACTGAGATAATTGATGTTAAAGGACGGTTTGTTTCTCCAGGTTTAGTAGATGTGCATGTGCACTTACGTGAACCAGGTGGGGAGCATAAAGAAACAATAGCAACGGGTACGAAAGCAGCTGCTAGAGGTGGATTTACAACCGTCTGTCCAATGCCAAATACGCGTCCAGTGCCTGATTCAAAAGAAAATTTAAATCATTTAAATCAATTAATAGAAGATAATGCTGAAGTAAGAGTATTACCTTACGCAGCTATTACAGTGAGACAAGCTGGTAAAGAACATGTCGATTTTGAAACACTTGCTAACAACGGTGCATTTGCATTTACAGATGATGGTGTAGGTGTTCAACAAGCTAATATGATGTATGAGGCGATGCAAGCAGCAGCAAAAGTGAATAAAGCAGTCGTAGCACACTGTGAAGATAACAGTTTAATTTATGGTGGCGCTATGCATGAAGGACAACGCAGTAAAGCTTTAGGCATTCCTGGTATTCCAAATATTTGTGAAGCAGTACAAATTGCACGTGATGTGCTATTAGCAGAAGCGGCTGGCGCACATTATCATGTATGTCATGTATCTACGAAAGAGAGTGTCAGAGCAATTCGTGATGCTAAAAAAGCAGGGATACATGTGACAGCAGAAGTTACACCACATCATTTATTATTAACTGAAGATGATGTTCCAGGTGATGATGCGATTTATAAAATGAATCCTCCATTAAGAAGCAAAGAAGATAGAGAAGCACTGATTGAAGGCCTATTAGATGGTACGATAGACTGTATTGCAACAGACCATGCGCCACACGCTACAGAAGAAAAAGCACAGCCTATGACAAAAGCGCCATTTGGTATTGTTGGAAGCGAAACAGCTTTCCCATTATTGTATACGCATTTTGTAAAAAATGCTGATTGGTCGTTACAACAGTTAGTAGATTATTTAACGATTAAACCAGCTCAGACTTTCGAGTTACCTTATGGTACATTAGAAGAAGGCGGATTAGCAGATTTAACAATTATTAACCTAGATGAGGAAAGTGAAATAAAAGCAGAGGATTTTGCATCTAAAGGAAGTAATACGCCATTTATAGGTTATAAAGTATATGGTACGCCAGTATTAACAATGGTTGAAGGTGAAGTTAAATTTAAGGAGGAACAATAATGTTGAAGAAACGCTATCTAGTTTTAGAAGACGGTTCATATTACGAAGGCTATCCCCTTGGTTCTGACCAATTAACAGTAGGAGAAATTGTTTTTAATACTGCAATGACGGGTTATCAAGAAACAATATCGGACCCGTCATACACGGGTCAAATTATTACATTTACATATCCACTTATCGGAAATTATGGTATAAATCGAGATGACTTTGAATCACTTGTACCTACCCTAAATGGTGTAGTTGTTAAAGAAGCAAGTGATCATCCAAGCAATTTCAGAAAACAAAAGACATTACATGACGTATTAGTAGAATATGATATTCCAGGTATTTCAGGTGTTGATACGCGTAGTATTACCAGAAAAATCAGAAATTTCGGCGTGTTAAAAGCAGCTTATACTGATAATAAAGCTGAAATTGAATCATTAGTAGAACAGTTAAAAACGACTGAATTACCTAAAAATGAGGTGACAGAAGTATCAACGAAAACACCTTACGTTTCAACTGGTTATGATTTGAGTGTCGTATTAGTCGATTTTGGTAAAAAACAGAATATCGTTAGAGAATTGAATTTGCGTGGTTGTAATGTAACCGTCGTACCATATGATACTTCAGCTGAGGCAATTATGAGAATGACTCCAGATGGGGTAATGCTTTCTAACGGACCAGGAGACCCTGAAGAAGTAAAAATCGCAGTTGAAATGATTAAAGGTATACTAGGACACGTTCCGTTCTTTGGTATATGTTTAGGACATCAACTTTTCGCCTTATCTCAAGGTGCCACATCATTCAAAATGAAATTTGGTCATAGAGGTGCCAATCATCCTGTAAAAGATCTCAAAACAGGAAAAATTGCAATAACAAGTCAAAACCACGGTTACGCAATCGATAAAGACTCATTAATTGATAGTGACTTAGAAATTACACATATTGCAATCAATGATGGAACGGTAGAAGGTTTAAAACATAAGTCATTACCAGCATTTTCAGTTCAATATCACCCTGAAGCATGTCCAGGACCATCTGATTCAAATTACTTATTTGATGAGTTTATCGATATGATGAATGATTTTAAAGCGAAGGAGCGTATGTCAAATGCCTAAACGTACAGATATAGAAACGATTTTAGTTATTGGATCCGGACCAATTATCATTGGTCAAGCTGCAGAATTTGATTATGCAGGAACACAAGCTTGTCTAGCATTAAAGGAAGAGGGCTACCGTGTAATATTAGTAAACTCTAATCCAGCAACAATTATGACTGACAAAGAAATTGCAGATAAAGTATATATTGAACCATTAACACATGATTTCATAGCTCGCATTATTCGTAAAGAACAGCCGGACGCATTATTACCTACATTAGGTGGACAAACAGGATTGAACATGGCCATTCAATTACATGATAGCGGTGAACTTGAAGCAAACAATGTACAACTTTTAGGCACTAAATTAGAATCTATTCAACAGGCAGAAGACAGAGAATTATTTAGATCATTAATGAATGAACTTGATGTGCCTGTGCCTGAAAGTGATATTGTAAACACTGTAGAACAAGCGTTTATGTTTAAAGAAAAAGTTGGCTATCCACTCATCGTAAGACCAGCATTTACAATGGGAGGTACTGGCGGCGGTATTTGTCATAATGATGATGAATTCAAAGAAATTGTAGCGAATGGATTACATTATAGTCCAGCAACACAATGTTTAATTGAAAAATCAATTGCTGGTTTCAAGGAAATTGAATATGAAGTAATGCGTGACAAAAACGATAACGCTATCGTTGTGTGTAACATGGAAAATATTGATCCAGTTGGTATACATACAGGCGATTCGATTGTTGTGGCGCCGAGTCAAACATTGTCAGACATTGAATATCAGATGCTACGTGACGTGTCATTAAAAGTAATCCGTGCTTTAGGTATAGAAGGCGGCTGTAACGTGCAGTTAGCTTTAGATCCACACTCTATGGATTATTATATTATTGAAGTAAATCCACGTGTATCTCGTTCGTCGGCATTAGCCTCTAAAGCAACAGGTTATCCAATTGCTAAATTAGCAGCTAAAATCGCAGTTGGCTTATCGTTAGACGAAATGTTAAATCCAATTACAGGTACATCTTATGCTGCATTTGAGCCAACTTTAGATTATGTTATTTCGAAAATTCCACGTTTCCCATTTGATAAATTTGAAAAAGGTGAACGTGTTTTAGGAACTCAAATGAAAGCAACTGGCGAGGTTATGGCAATTGGTAGAACTTACGAAGAGTCACTACTGAAAGCAATTCGTTCCTTAGAGTATGGTGTACATCACCTTGGTTTACCAAACGGAGATTCTTATGATTTAGATTACATTAAAGCTCGTATCAATGATCAAGATGATGAACGTTTATTCTTTATAGGTGAAGCGATACGCCGTGGAACAACATTAGAAGAAATTCATGATATGACACAAATTGATTACTTCTTCTTAAATAAATTCCAACATATCATCAACATTGAGCATGATTTGAAGGCCAATAAAGGTGATATCGAATATCTGAAATTTGCCAAAGATTATGGCTTTAGTGATCGTGTCATTGCACACCGTTTTGATATGACCGAAGAAGAAGTTCATGATTTAAGAATAAAAAATGGTATAACGCCAGTTTATAAAATGGTAGACACTTGTGCGGCAGAATTCGAATCAGCAACGCCATATTATTATGGTACGTATGAATATGAAAACGAATCTATTGTTACAGACAAAGAAAAAATTCTTGTGCTCGGTTCAGGGCCAATTCGTATAGGACAGGGCGTAGAATTTGATTATGCAACAGTGCATGCGGTGTGGGCAATACAACGTGCAGGTTATGAAGCAATTATCATTAATAACAATCCAGAAACCGTATCAACAGACTTTTCAATTTCTGATAAATTATACTTTGAGCCATTAACAGAAGAAGACGTTATGAATATTATTGATTTAGAGCAGCCTAAAGGTGTAGTTGTACAATTTGGTGGCCAAACAGCAATCAACTTAGCAGATAAACTTGCTAAGCATGACGTTCAAATTTTAGGAACATCTTTAGAAAATCTAAATCGTGCTGAAGACCGTAAAGAATTTGAAGCATTATTACACATGATTGATGTACCTCAGCCTCAAGGTAAAACAGCGACGTCTCCAAAAGAAGCATTAGAAAATGCGAGAAATATAGGTTATCCAGTTGTTGTAAGGCCTTCATATGTATTAGGTGGACGCGCGATGGAAATTGTGAATAGTGATGCCGAACTAGAAGATTACATGAACCAAGCGGTTAAAGCGAGTCCTGATCATCCAGTACTAGTAGATAGTTATTTGACAGGTAAAGAAATTGAAGTGGATGCGATATCTGATGGGGAAACTGTTATAATCCCTGGTATTATGGAGCATATCGAAAGAGCTGGTGTTCACTCAGGAGACTCTATAGCAGTCTATCCACCACAGACATTAACGCAAGAAGAAATGGTTACGTTAGAGGACTATACGATTAGGTTAGCTAAAGGATTAAATATTAAAGGATTAATTAATATCCAATTTGTTATTGCGCGTGATGGTGTCTTCGTCTTAGAAGTGAATCCACGTTCGAGCCGTACAGTACCATTTTTAAGTAAAATTACGAACATCCAAATGGCTCAGCTAGCGATGCGTGCGATTATGGGTGAAAAACTTGTAGATTTAGGTTATAAAGCAGGTATTCAGCCATATACTGAAGGTGTCTTTGTCAAAGCGCCAGTGTTTAGCTTTAATAAGTTGAAAAATGTTGATATTACGCTCGGACCTGAAATGAAATCAACAGGAGAAGTTATGGGTAAAGATACAACAATGGAAAAAGCCCTATTCAAAGGATTAACAGCCAGCGGTATGGAAGTAAAAGATCATGGTACTGTATTGATGACAGTGAGTGATAAAGATAAAGAAGAAGTAGTCAGTATCGCACATCGTTTAAATGAAGTAGGCTATAAAATTTTAGCAACAGAAGGTACTGCCAATAAATTAGCTGAGCATAATATACCAACAGAAATTGTCGGTAAAATTGGTAAAGAAAATGATTTATTAACGCGTATTCAACAAAGCGAAGTACAAATTGTAGTGAATACGATGACGAAAGGTAAGGAATTCGAACGTGATGGCTTCCAAATCAGACGTACATCAGTTGAGAATGGCGTGCCTTGTCTCACTTCATTAGACACAGCTGATGCACTAACGTCAGTGATTGAAAGCATGACATTTACCATGAAAAATATGTAATAGTTAAGTTTGCTATCAACTAAGATAAAATAATAGCGTGATTGCGCAACAATTTTTTTATCTTAGTTCATATAGTAGAAGTTTTTAAAATACGAGGTGTAGAACATATTATGAATAATTTACCAATTATTGCACTAGACTTTGATTCATCAGAAGCGGTGGATACATTCTTAGACCAATTTGATGAGCCACTTTTTGTAAAGATAGGTATGGAACTTTTTTATCAAACTGGACCACAATTAATAGCGTCTATTAAAGCACGCGGACACGATATTTTTTTGGATTTAAAATTACATGATATCCCTAATACTGTGGGTAAGGCAATGGAAGGATTAAGTAAATTAAACGTTGATTTAGTCAACGTACATGCTGCTGGCGGAACTGAAATGATGACGCGCGCATTAGAAGGCTTAAAAAAACATAACCAAAATATTAAAATTGTGGCAGTTACGCAACTTACTTCAACTACAGAAACCATGTTAAGAAATGAACAAAATATTCAAAGTTCTATAGAAGATGCAGTGCTTAATTATGCGCATCTAGCCAAAACATCTGGTTTAGATGGTGTCGTATGTTCACCACTTGAATCGGCATTACTCACAGGCGAACTCGGCAAAAACTTTTTAAAAGTAACACCTGGTATTAGGCCAGCGAATACGCATTTGGACGATCAAAAAAGAATTACTACACCGGAAGAAGCAAAACAATTAGGCTCGACACATATTGTAGTAGGACGACCAATTACAAAAAGTAATAATCCGGTTGCAAGTTATCATAAAATTAAAGAAAGTTGGTTAAGTTAAAATGGCTAAAGCAATAGCAAAAGCACTATTAGATATTAAAGCAGTTTCACTTTCGCCAAACGACCCGTTTACATGGAGTTCAGGTATTAAATCACCTATATATTGCGATAACCGAGTGACATTAGGTCATCCTTCTGTTCGACGTAATATTAGAAATGGTTTAATTACATTAATTAAAAATAATTTTGCGGATGTGGAAATCGTTTCAGGCACTGCAACAGCTGGTATTCCACATGCTGCCTATGTTTCTGAAGTGCTAGATTTACCGATGAATTATGTGCGTTCTAAAAGTAAGAGCCATGGTAAACAAAACCAAATTGAAGGTGCATTGAGCAAAGGTAAAAAAGTGGTTGTCATTGAAGACTTAATTTCAACAGGAGGTTCTTCTATAACTGCTGTGGAGGCGTTAAAAGAGGCAGGAGCTGATGTTCTAGGCGTTGTAGCTATATTTACGTACGGTCTAAAAAAAGCGGATGAACAATTTAAAGCAGCCCAAATACCTTTCTTTACTTTAAGTAATTATAATGAATTAATTGAGGTAGCTAAAGAAAAGGGAGAAATTTCTGACATTGATATTGATACATTAGTTGAATGGCGGGACAACTTGTCTTAAAATATGAGTTGGAGGGGATATTATGACAGAAGACCCGAAAAAAGCATATAATCACTTTGCACATTTAAATGATTTTTTAAAAAAAGAAGACGATTATAGACATCCATCTCATTCAGACGATAAAAACGAATGGCTAGCTAACACATCTGAAGCAAATATATACAAGAAATCAAAGTCTAGTATTAAACAAAAAGGACACATTAAGTAAATCATAACATGTAATATGTATAGACGTATTTAAGACCATAATAAAGAGGAAGATCAAAATGAATTCCATTTTGACCTTCCTCTTTATATTAAATCATTTTGATATAGTAAACTTTTTGTTGGAATTTGTTAAATTAAAGTCATTTTTTACCGATAAAGACTATCAATATAGTACTTATTATATGTGCTGACCGTATTAAAACTAAATTGTGTAATTGTGTAGTATAGTTATTAGCGGATCATAAGTTTAATAATAATATAACCTACTAATAATACTAATGCTGCGATAAGTAATGGAATAATATAAAAAGACATGAAATACCTCCAATTAGATTTATATTTATTCTAACTGTAAATATGAAAAAGTAAAAGAAATAAAGATGATATAGTCATTCAACTAAAAAAAGAGTTGACTGTTATACATTTTTTGAAAGTAATGGGCTAAAAGCTTTACAAAAATTACAAAGTGGTGTGACTACTATTGTTGTGGTACATTTACATTTATAATACGATGTATAACTTAGAATTACAATAATATATTTTCATGAGGCTGGGACATAAATATAAGTCTTAGCCTCAATAGTTATATTGATTTTAGCTGACTGAATTGAAAATACTACTCGTAATTGTTTGCCAAAGAGGTATAATTTTTGAAAATGTAAGGGGTGCTTAAATGAAAATGATGAAACAATTATTCCGTGATCATACTAAAAATGTCATTGTTTGTTTAATTGGCGCATTTGTCAGTGCAATTGCAGTAAATTGCTTTATCTTAGAATCTAATCTAGGGGATGGAGGCACAGTTGGTATATCTTTAGCGCTCAAATATGCTTTTGGTTGGTCGCCAGCTTTAACTTCTTTAATTATTAATACAATCGTTATTATTGTAGGTTGGAAATTTTTAAGTACCAGAACTGCTGTATATACTTTTATTGCAAATACGGCAATTTCTCTATTTTTAGATTTAACTGAAAATTTTAGTACAGGTATAGATAACTTTGTAATCAACGCTGCTTTTGGTGGTGTGTTTGTAGGCGTGGGCATCGGCTTGGTTATTGCAGCAGGTGGTGTCATTGGAGGAACTTCAGTTGTAGCTAAAATGCTGAATAAGTACTTTGATATAAAAACTTCACAAGGTATATTCTTATTAGATGGTTTAGTTGTCCTATCGTTCTTGTTTGTCTTACCGTTAGAAAATGTGTTGTTTACGATTATTATGATATTCATTACCGAACGTGCAACTGCATTTATAATTGAAGGATTTAATCCTAAAAAAGCTGTTACAATTATTTCAGATAAAAATGAAAATATTAGTGATAAAATTAACAGTTTTACAGGCAGAGGCTCAACCTTACTTAAAGGGAAAGGCGGTTTCGGTAAAAAAGAAACAAGTATGTTATATGTTGTAGTGCCACAATCCCAAGTCACGCGAGTCAAAAAATTGGTGAATGAAGAAGATGACAAAGCTTTCTTAGTTATACATGATGTACGTGACGTGCTAGGCAGTGGATTTATTAATTTAACATAAGCCAATATTTTAAACGATTGCAAATAAGAATTTGTAAATATTTTACAATTTATAATAGCGTTGTATATTCGATTTTTTACAATTTATCATTTATTCTAGTATTAAGAAGAATTAAGGAGGTTGGATAATGGCTATACCAAAAATAACTACATTTCTAATGTTCAATGGAGATGCAGAAGAAGCAATTAATTTATATGTTAATACATTTGAAGATGCTGAAATATTGGCATTGGTAAGATATAGTGAAAGTGATAAAGAACCAACAGGTGCTGTTCAACACGCTATTTTCAGGTTGAAAGATCAAGTGTTTATGGCAATTGATAACATGAATGGTGTCGATATAGAAATGAATCCAGCCGTATCATTGTATGTCACTGTAGACAGTGCGTTAGAAATGGAACGCTTATTCAGTAATCTGAAAAGTGGTGGGGCTATTTTAATGCCTAAAACTCAGATGCCACCATTTAGAGAATTTGCTTGGATACAAGATAAATTTGGTGTTAATTTTCAATTAGCATTGCCAGAATAAAATTAAATTATAAAATGAAAAAAGCTAGGATATAATCGTTTTTGAAAGAGCAAACGACTTTATCCTAGCTTTTTTATTATGCGCTTTGATAATCCTAACGCTTATAATAAAAATTATTTTACTTTCATTTTTTGAATGTGATCATAATCTGGTGTAGCAAAAAGCGTTTTCTGATTATCATATGTTACAAAACCTGGTTTGGCACCTGAAGGTTTGTGTACATGCCTAATTTCTGTGTAATCTACTGGAATTTGTCCGGAATTACCAGCTTTGGAGAAATAACCAGATAACATGGCCGCTTCTTTAATCGTGTCTTCACTTGGTGCATCACTAAGTATCACAACATGTGAGCCTGGTATATCTTTCGTGTGGAACCAAAGATGGTTTTTTGCCGCTTTTTTATTCGTTAAATAATCATTTTGTTTATTGTTTTTACCGACAAGAATTGTATCACCATCAGTTGAAACATATTCTTGTAATTGAATGGTTTGTTTCTTTTTCTTCTTATTTTGTTTGCGTTGTTTCATAAAGCCCTGTTCTGCAAGCTCATCACGGATATCATCAATCTCATCAACAGAGATATGTGCGAGTTGTTGTTCAATACTTTCAAAATAAGCAATATTCTCTTGAGTTAATTCAATTTGACGTAGTAACTCGTGTGCTCTTGTTTTTAACTTGTTATATTTTTTATAATAATTCTGCGCATTAACAGCAGGGGCTTTAGTTGGGTTAAGAGGAATCGTAATTTCTTCACCAGTATAATAATTAAGCGTTGTAATTTCTTTATCGCCTTGCTTAATTTGATAAATATTGGCAGTTATTAACTCACCATACAGTTGCTGTAATTCTTTTTCTTTTGTACCTTCTTGCTCATCAATTAGTTTACTTAATTTATTTTGATATTTATGAAGTTGTTGTTGTACAAATTTAACTAAATCATTCGCACGTTGTTTGACGCGTTCTCTCTCGCCACGTGCATCATAATAGCGATCAAGTAAATCATGCAGTGAATCATATTCTACAACATCATCATAAAATTGATTTAATTTCATAAAGTAAAAATCTTCTTTACCTGTTTCATGATTTTTATGGAAAACAGGTGTGGGCTCCCCCTTAGTTTCTTCAATTACTATATCAAATGCTTCAGGCAATGTTTGAGCAGTCATAAATTGTTTTCTGCTAACAATTTCATTAGTGATTAATGGACTAAAACCTTCTAAATGATCTAGTAATTGTCGTGCTATTTTTCCACTATTAAAATCTATATATTTTAATACAGTTTCTCCTGATATATCATATGGATTAATTTTGTTTTGCGCAGGTGGTGCTTCATATTGAAAACCAGGCATTACAGTACGATACTGATTTGTATTTGGTGTTAAATGCTTAAAGCCTTCAATAATCTTGCGCTGTTCATTTACTAAAATTAAATTACTGTGTTTACCCATAATTTCCAATATAATTGTACGATGTATTGTATCGCCAATTTCATCTTTACTCTGTACATCTATTTCTACACGTCTATCATTACCAATTTGTCTTACTGCTTTTATAAAGCCACCTTCAATATGTTTACGGAACACACGTGCAAACATAGGAGGATCAAATGGATTATCATATTTTTTATTAGTTAAATGCATTCTAGTAAAACTTGGATGGATAGAAAGTAGAAGCTGATGATTTTTACGATTTTGACGCACGACGACAAGAAGTGTGTCGTTTTCTGGTTGATTTATTTTGTGGATTCTACCACCTACAAGAAATTGTAGAGATTCCACCATTTTTTTAGTGAATAAACCATCATATGCCATTACTATCAGCCACCTTATTTTTAGTCATTCAACATATTGTAACATGGCGCAAAGATTAGGTCATGAGCAAAGTTTGTGTTGTGGGACGCTATACAATTGAATGTTTCTTATGGTATCATATGTTAATAATAGAAGATTAGCTTAGAGAGGTAGTAAGTCATGGATAATGAGAAAGGTTTATTGATTGTACTATCTGGACCTTCTGGTGTAGGAAAAGGGACAGTTAGAAAAAAAATATTTGATGATCCAGCCACATCTTATAAATATTCTATTTCAATGACCACACGTAGTAAACGTGAAGGTGAAGTAGATGGTGTTGATTATTTTTTCAAAGCAAAAGCAGAATTTGAGGAATTAATTAAACAAGATGAATTTATAGAATATGCTGAATACGTAGGAAATTACTATGGGACGCCTGTTCAATATGTTAAAGATACGATGGAGCAAGGCCATGACGTATTTTTAGAAATTGAAGTAGAAGGTGCGAAACAAGTGCGTAAGAAATTCCCAGATGCATTGTTTGTTTTTCTTGCCCCGCCAAGTTTAGATCATTTACGTGAACGATTAGTCGGTCGTGGTACGGAATCTGATGAAAAAATTCAAAGTCGTGTGAATGAAGCACGTAAAGAAGTCGAAATGATGAACTTGTATGACTATGTTGTAGTTAATGATGAAGTAGAGTTAGCTAAACAACGTATTCAATCTATTGTAGAAGCTGAGCATTTGAAGAGAGAACGTATTGAAGCGAAATATAGAAAAATGATATTGGAGGCAAAAAAATAATGTTATACCCACCATTAAACGAATTAACAGCAAAAGTTAATTCAAAATATTTAATTGCAACTACTGCTGCAAAACGTGCTCGTGAAATAGATGAAAATCCAGAATCAGCATTGTTAAGTAAATATGATGCAAAAAAACCTGTAGGTAAAGCGCTAGAAGAAATCGCTGGCGGAGATGTTTATCCGGACGGACTATATAAAATACCATCTAAGTAATTAAAAGTTAATCTTGAAACATATAAATAATAACTAGCACGCTGCTAGTTTAAAGTTTTTCAAAATGAGTCTGGGACATAAATGCGTGTCTCAGACTCATTTGTTAGATTGAACAGTAGTTGTTTGATATCTCATTGTACTTGTTTCAAGCTTTTAAAGTGCTATATCTTCATTTATGAAGAGAAAGTAGTGCGGATATAAGCGCTTCAGTTCTTGTGTTCTTTTTTAATAAGGCTTGCGGAGCGGGAATACGAAATCAAATTTTTGATTTCTATCCTGCTCCCTTTTTTTATTTAATTTAAAATTTTGTGTATAATGGTGATTAATCATTTATTTAAAGCATTCAATAACAAATTAACCTTTGTTTTATTTAAAAATATAAAGTTATAGTCCATTAAGAGGTCATATTTAAATTATTTGGAGGAGATTTGCAATGAAACGAATATTACTTGCTGTTACAGGTGGAATTGCTGCGTATAAAGCAATTGATTTAACAAGTAAATTAACGCAAGCAGACTATGACGTTAGAGTCATGCTTACAGATCATGCACAAGAGTTTGTGACTCCATTAGCTTTTCAAGCAATTGGTAGAAATCCAGTTTATACAAGTACTTTTTTAGAACAAAATCCGGAAGAAATTCAACATATCGCATTAGGTGATTGGGCAGACGCAATCGTAGTGGCACCAGCGACAGCAAATATCATTGCTAAACTTGCAAATGGTATTGCAGATGATATGGTAACGTCGACATTGCTCGCTACTGAAACTGCTAAATTTATTGCGCCAGCGATGAATGTGCATATGTATGAAAATAAGCGAACACAACACAATCTCGCTACACTGAGTTCAGATGGTTATTATTTTCTTGAACCTGGTGAGGGCTTTTTAGCATGTGGCTATGTAGCAAAAGGCCGTATGGAAGAACCTTTGCAAATTGTTGAAAGGTTAAACCAGTTTTTTAAACACAATGACCAAGCATCTTATTCGATAGACAGTCGATTTGAAGGTATGAATGCACTAATCACTGCTGGACCGACTGTCGAAGAGTTAGACCCAGTACGTTATTTATCTAACCGATCATCAGGAAAAATTGGTTATGCATTGGCAGAATCACTAACTAAGCGTGGGGCTAACGTCACACTCGTATCTGGACCTACACATCTAACACCTCCAGAAAATGTGAATGTTATTCAAATTCAGAGTGCTGAGGAAATGTTTGAAGCGGTGAAAACACACTTTGATGAACAAGATATCGTATTTAAAGCTGCAGCAGTATCAGATTATGCGCCTGCTGAAATGTTAGAGCACAAACTAAAAAAACAAGACGGTACATTATCTGTGACTTTTAAACGTACACCAGATATTTTGAAATATCTAGGTGAACACAAAACAAAGCAATTCTTAGTAGGCTTTGCAGCAGAAACACAAAATATTGAAACATATGCGCAGAAAAAACTGCAACATAAAAATGCAGATGTGATTATTGCTAATAACGTAGGAGATCGTTCAATAGGGTTTAGTTCAGATGATAATGACTATACGATGTACTTTAAAAATGGAAATCCTATGAGTTTAGGAAAACACAAAAAAGTCATATTAGCGGAGCATATCTTAGATAGTTTAGAAACAAGGTGGGAATAAAATGATAGCAAAAGTAATTGTTGATATACCTTCTAAAAGTGTGGACTTTACGTTCGATTATATAATTCCTACAAGACTACAATCTATGATACAAGTTGGTATGCGTGTCATTGTGCCTTTTGGACCAAGGACAATTCAAGGCTATATTATGGAAATAACAGAACAACCCGATGCAAATATAGATATAGCTAAGCTTAAAGAGATAAAAGAAATTCAAGATATTAAACCAGAATTAACTGAAGAACTTATTAAGTTAACAGATTGGTATAATAATTACTTTGTGACGAAGCGTATTTCTATGTTAGAAGTGATGTTACCAAGTGCAATTAAAGCTAAATATACAAAAGTTTTTTCAATTGAAAATGATGAAGCGATTCCGGAACAGTTACGACTCCGTTTTGACAGTGAAGGTCATTATGCGTATAAAGAAGCTCAATATAATGATGATCTATCCGCCATCTCTCCTTTATTAAAGCAAGGTGATATTAGTGAAGTGACATTGCTTTCTCAAAGTCTCAGCAAAAAGAAACAACGTGCTGTGAGAGTGGTAGAAGGTTTTGAATATGATGCTGTATTGGGTTCTTTAGAAAAGTCTCAAAAGCAATATGATTTATATGCTTATTTAATTGATGAACGTCATCATACTGTACTACTGAAACAATTAGAAGCAATGAACTTTTCAAAATCAAGTATTGATACACTGATGCGCAAAGGCTTTGTGGAAAAATACGATGCAATCGTGGAACGTGATCCCTTTGAAACGCGTGTATTTGAACAAGATGAAAAGCAACAACTCACAGCTGATCAACAACAAGCGTTTGAAGCAATACTTAAAAATATTAAGGCACATGAACAGAGAACTTTTTTACTCCATGGTGTGACTGGTTCAGGAAAGACTGAAGTTTATTTGCAAACAATTGAGGAAGTGTTGCATTTAGATAGACAAGCTATGATGCTAGTGCCAGAAATTGCATTAACCCCACAAATGGTTTTAAGGTTTAAGCAACGATTTGGTGACGAAGTTGCCGTGCTCCACTCAGGTTTGTCGAAAGGTGAACGCTATGATGAATGGCAAAAAATCAGAGATGGTAAAGCTCGGGTAAGTGTTGGTGCACGGTCAAGCGTGTTTGCGCCATTTAAAAATTTAGGCATGATCATTATTGATGAAGAACATGAATCATCTTATAAACAAGAGGATTATCCTAGATATCATGCACGTGATATCGCAGAGTGGCGCAGTCAATATCATCAGTGCCCATTGATATTAGGGAGTGCCACACCAAGTTTAGAAACATACGCGCGCGCAGATAAGGGCGTTTATGAACTGTTATCTTTACCAAACAGAGTCAATCAACAGGCGTTGCCAGAAATTGAAATCGTTGATATGAGAGCTGAATTAAGTTCAGGTAATCGGTCTATGTTTTCCGAACAATTACGTGAAGCCATTCAAACTCGTTTAGATAAACAAGAACAGATTGTATTGTTTTTAAACCGTCGAGGCTATGCATCATTTATGTTATGCAGAGATTGTGGTCATGTACCACAATGTCCTAATTGTGATATCTCATTAACTTATCACAAGTCTTCGGATCAATTGAAGTGTCATTATTGTGGTCATCAAGAAACACCACCGAGCAAATGTCCTAATTGTGAAAGTGAACATATCAGACAAGTTGGTACTGGAACACAAAGAGTTGAGGAGTTATTACAAGAAGTGTTCCAGGAAGCACGCATTATACGAATGGATGTTGATACTACATCTCGTAAAGGTGCTCATGAAAAATTATTAAATGATTTTGGCTCAGGTAAAGGAGATATTTTATTAGGTACTCAAATGATTGCGAAAGGGTTAGATTTTCCTAACATCACACTCGTAGGTGTACTCAACGCGGATACAATGTTGAACCTTCCTGACTTCAGAGCAAGTGAACGTACTTACCAATTATTAACGCAAGTATCAGGTCGTGCAGGACGTCACGAAAAAGAAGGTCAAGTAATCATTCAAACTTATAACCCAGAACATTATGCGATTAAAGATGTTCAAGAAAATGATTATCCGGCTTTCTTTAACAAAGAGATGAATTATAGGAAAATAGGTAAATATCCTCCTTACTTCTTTTTAATTAATTTCACTATCTCACACAAAGATATGAAGAAAGTCATGGAAGCATCGAAACATATTCATAAAATTTTATTACAGCATTTATCGGATAAAGCATTAGTGTTAGGACCATCACCAGCAGCATTATCAAGGATAAATAATGAATATCGCTTTCAAATCTTAATTAAATATAAAAGTGAACCAGCGCTCCACGAAGCGCTTAAGTATTTAGATGATTATTATCATGACCAATATTTAAAAGACAAGCTATCGTTAAAAATTGATATTAATCCCCAAATGATGATGTAAGCAACTTAGTTAAATGTATTGTCTACAGTTGATCCAAAGTTTAGAGAGGTTTGTATAATTAAATAAACTACAAAAAAGGACAAATAGTTTAATTTGAGACGTTTTTAAAGTCTTAGTTAACTGTTTGTCCTTTTTAATGTTATATATTTGAATGATTGCTAACAATGTTGGTTAATATATTTGGCATTCGTCGATTTGCATCCTTGAAATATTATATTAGAGGAGTTTTGTGAGGAAAAAAGAGATTATTAATATTGCTAATGATTATAAATAGCATCTATGAAGGGGAATAAATACGCTAAAAACATAAGTATTACTAGAATAGCTATAAACCAGTTTTCTTTATCCAAACTTATTCATCCTTTGTAAAAGTATATAGTAACCATATTATAAAAGAATAACTAAAATCAATAACATAGGGTGAATGTAATTAAATCTTTAAGTTAAATTAACAATGTTATTAAAAGTGAATAGTGAGCTACTATTTATTATAAAGGTCTTTTTAACTTTTTGTTTTTAAAACTTTAAATGTCTATAACAATTATTATGTATGCAAATTCAATATATATAAAACATATCAAATTTAAAATTTGCATTTAATGATTTGTACAGTTATATTGAATAGTAACGAGTCCAATATAAATTGAAATCGAACTTATTTAAAATAAAGGTCTGAGATTTTAAAATCAACAATAAAATACATTGCTGAGTATTTTTCATCATCTAAATACAATATCTAAGGGGTTTTGTCTATGAGTTTAATGAATAAGAGAGAAGCTACGGGATTAAGCATAGTTGAATTATCAAATCGCATCGCATCTTTATATAATACGAAATTAAGTCCTGAATTAATTGAACGCATAGAAAGTAAGCAAACGAAGTTAAAAAATGAAGACGCACAAATATTGGCTGAATTTTTTAATACAACCTCTGAAGATTTAATGTGAATCAAGCAGACTTCAAAAATTCATCCAAATAAGTGTGTAACAATAAAGTGTGCGCATCATCGCACCTGTTAAATATTGAGCTTAGCGTTATAAATTAATATTTAAAATAAATAGACAAAATTTAAAATATTAGTGTATAGTGAGCCTATAAATCTCGGCATAGTACGAGTGAATAAAGGGGCGATGTTGCAATGGTATATAATGAATACAATCAACCAATTGGTGATATAATAAATGATTTTGAAATGCCTGGTTTTCCTGAAACAAAGTCATTAAAAGGACAATATAGTCACTTGGAAAAATTGTCAACACAACATATCGATGATTTATTCAACCATTTTAGTGTAGAAGCAGATGCGCCGAATTGGACATATCTACCTGATGAACAAACTCAAGATTTCAATCAATTTAAAGCCTACATAAATAATAAAATTAAATCAAAAGATCCTTATTTCTTTTCAATTATTGACAACAAAACGGAAGAAGCGGTTGGTATTTTATCATTGTTAAGAATAAATCAAAAAAATGCATCTATTGAAGTGGGCCATATTCATTATTCAAATGTTTTAAAACAATCACGTATTGCAACTGAGGTTCAATATTTATTAGCAAAGTATGTATTTGAAACATTAGGTTATAGAAGATATGAATGGAAATGTGATGCTTTGAATCAACCTTCTATTAAGGCAGCCAAACGACTTGGATTTAAATATGAAGGCATTTTTAGAAATCATACAATTTATAAAAATAGAAGTCGAGATACATGTTGGTTATCTATGATAGATAGCGAATGGCATGAAAATAAAATAGAATTTGAAAAGTGGCTGAATCCTTATAATTTTGATGAGTTTGGCATACAGCTTACTAGTTTATCTATGAATTAAAAAAGAGAATTAATATTTATATAATTGAATTACATGTAAAACGAAGGAGATATTTTATTGTAAACTGATAAAATATTTCCTTTTTTTTGTTTGGAATTGTTAAGCTGTATGTAGTAATTAAAATGGATGAAATATATTTTCAAATTAAAGTATAAACGGCTAGTACGGTTATTTAAATTAGCTGTTACACAATGCATGATGCATTTTTGGTCAAAATAAGTTATAATGATATGATGAATTTTTGTGAGGAGAATTATGATGACAATTAAACAGCTTGTTACGAGTCAACACCCAATTCTAAAAAGATCAATACCTGATGTTACTTTATTTGACGCTCAATTAGCGGAGTTGTTACTCGATTTAGAAGATACAATGTATGATGTAGGTGCATCCGCTATATGTGCACCACAAATTGGTATATCGCAAAAAGTAGCGATTATAGATATGGAAGTAGATGGCTTGTTACAACTGATTAATCCTCAATTAATAAGCGAATCTAATGAGAAAGTTACAGATTTAGAAGGCTCTATTAGTATACCTAACGTATATGGTGAAGTGACCAGAAGCAAAATGATCGTTGTTAAAAGTAATGATAAAAATGGTAATGAGGTTGAAATGACTGCATATGATGATATTGCACGTATGATATTACATATGATTGACCATTTTGAAGGTAAGTTATTTACTGAGCGCGTAAGTAAATTTTTAAGTGAAGCTGAAATGGAGGCGTATTTTGACAATGAGTAAAATTATATTTATGGGGACACCTGATTTTTCAACTAAAGTTTTAGAAATGCTAATTGCTGAACATGATGTAATTGCAGTTGTAACGCAACCAGATAGACCAGTTGGTAGAAAGCGTACACTCACACCACCACCAGTAAAAAAAGTGGCAGTAGAACATGACATTGCGGTCTACCAGCCAGAAAAATTAGCACAATCAGAAGATTTAAAAGTACTTATTGATTTAAATGCAGACCTAATCGTCACAGCAGCTTTTGGACAATTATTACCAGAATCATTATTAGCATCACCTAAACTGGGTGCGATTAATGTCCACGCATCATTATTACCTAAATATAGAGGTGGCGCTCCAATTCATCAAGCAATTATTGATGGTGAAAAGGAAACAGGTATATCTATTATGTATATGGTTAAAAAATTAGATGCGGGTGATATTATATCTCAACGCGCTATCGAGATAGAACAGCAAGATGATGTAGGTTCGATGCACGAGAAATTGAGTTTTTTAGGTGCAAACTTACTGAAAGAAACGTTGCCCTCTATAATAGATGGCACCAATGACAGTGTTGTTCAAAATGAAAGTGAAGCGACATTTGCCTCTAATATTAATCGTGAAGACGAGAAAATTGATTGGACACTATCAGCAGAACAGATATATAACCATATTCGCGGCTTATCACCATGGCCTGTTGCTTACACGGTGATGGATGACGGAAATTTAAAAATATATGCATCTAGAATTGAAAAAGATAAAACGGGAAAACCAGGTACGATTATAGAAACAACTAAAAAAGCAATCATCGTGGCAACGGGTTCTAAAGATGCTATTGCTTTAACAGACATACAAGTTGCAGGTAAAAAACGAATGCTTGCTGCAAATTACTTAAGTGGAGTGCAAACGTCACTCGTTGGGAAGGTATTATTATGACAATAGACACGAATGTACGACAGTTAGCGTTTGAAACTTTACAAGACATCATTAATGACAAGGCTTATAGCAATATCATCATTAATGATGTTTTATCTAATAATGAATTAAATCGTGCAGATAAAGGATTATTTACTGAACTCGTTTATGGCACATTAAAAAGAAAATTTTCACTGGATTACCTACTAAAACCTTTCGTTCAAACAAAGCTCAAAGGTTGGGTAAGACAATTATTATGGATGAGTATTTATCAATATGTTTATTTAGACAAGGTTCCTGAACATGCGATTATTAACGAAGCAGTAGAAATTGCTAAACGTAAGGGTGGACCGCATAACGGTAACGTAGTGAATGGTATATTACGTAATATTATGCGCAGTGACTTGCCAGACTTCACTGAAATCACTGATGATAAAAAAAGAATCGCTATCGAATACAGTTTGCCAAAATGGTTAGTAGATCATTGGTCGACACACTTTGGTATTGAAAAAACTGAAGCAATCGCGGAATCATTTTTAACAAAAGTAGCGACAACTGTACGTGTGAATTTAACAAGGATTTCAATTGAAGATGCAATTAGAAGATTAGTTGAAGATGATTACATCGTGGAACAAGATAACGAAATTGATACGTGTTTGCATATCAGTGGCAAACCAATTATCGAATCACGTATGTTCAAAGATGGTTTAGTTTCTATCCAAGATAAAAGTTCTATGTTCGTTGCGGAATTAATGGGATTAACTGACGGCGACGAAGTATTAGATGCATGTAGTGCGCCAGGTGGAAAAGCGTGCCATATTGCAGAAGTATTAAACGGCACAGGCCATATTGATGCAACTGATATCTATGAACATAAGATAGATTTGATAGATTTCAATATTAAAAAATTACGATTGTCTAACATTTCTGCTTTTGAACACGACGCTACTGAAAAATATGGTAAAGTGTATGATAAGATTTTAGTTGATGCACCATGTAGTGGCTTAGGTGTCCTAAGACACAAACCTGAAATTAAATATGAACAATCGCAACAATCGATTCAATCATTAGTCGAAATTCAATTGGAAATTTTAAATAATGTGAAAGATAATTTAAAACCAGGTGGCACGTTAATTTATTCTACATGCACAATTGAACAATTAGAAAATGAGAATGTAGTATATACATTTTTAAAAGATAATAAAGATTTTGAGTTTGACACATTTGAACACCCGATTACTGGAGAAAAAGTGAAAACGATGCAAGTACTACCTCAAGATTTCAACTCTGATGGCTTTTTCATTACTAGGATTAGAAGAAAGGAAAATTAAATTATGATTACTGAAGAAAAGAAGAAAAAGAATAAGTTTCTTCCCAATTTTGAAAAGCAGTCCATTTATTCAATTAGATATGACGAGATGCAAGATTGGTTGATACAAAATGGTCAGCAAAAATTCAGAGCGAAACAAATTTTTGAATGGCTTTATGAAAAACGTGTAGATAGCATCGACGAAATGCTGAATTTATCTAAGGAACTTAGAGAAGTTTTAAAAGAAAGTTTTACAATGACAACTATGACGACAGTCGTTAAACAAGAGAGCCGAGACGGTACAATCAAATTTTTATTTGAACTACAAGATGGCTATACAATTGAAACAGTTCTAATGAGACATGAATATGGGAATTCAGTATGTGTTACGACACAAGTAGGTTGTCGTATTGGTTGTACGTTCTGTGCATCTACATTAGGTGGGTTGAAACGTAATCTAGAAGCGGGTGAAATAGTATCGCAAGTACTTACTGTTCAAAAAGCACTAGATGAATCAGAAGAACGCGTATCACAAATTGTTATCATGGGTATTGGTGAACCGTTTGAGAACTATGATGAAATGATGGATTTCTTAAAAATTGTCAATAACGATAATGGGTTGAATATTGGTGCCCGTCATATTACGGTATCAACTTCAGGTATTATTCCACGTATATATGATTTCGCAGACGAAGACATTCAAATTAATTTTGCTGTGAGTTTACACGGTGCAAATGATGAAATACGTTCTAGATTAATGCCTATTAACAGAGCATACAACGTTGAAAAATTAATGGAAGCTATTAATTATTATCAAGAAACAACAAATAGACGTATTACGTTTGAGTATGGATTGTTTGGTGGCGTTAATGATCAACTTGAACATGCTAGAGAATTAGCTCATTTAATTCAAAACTTAAATTGTCATGTTAATTTAATTCCTGTTAACCACGTACCAGAACGAAATTACGTTAAGACGCCTAAAGAAGACATATTTAAATTTGAAAAAGAATTAAAACGTTTAGGTATTAATGCAACAATTAGACGAGAACAAGGTGCAGATATAGATGCTGCGTGTGGTCAATTAAGAGCGAAGGAACGAAAAGTAGAAACGAGGTAGAGACATGCTAAAAGCACAATTTTTTACTGACACGGGTCAATATCGTGATAAGAATGAAGATGCAGGTGGCGTATTTTATAATCAAACAGAGCAACAGTTATTAGTGCTTTGTGATGGTATGGGTGGACATCTTGCAGGTGAAGTCGCGAGCCAATTTGTAACCAATGAACTGCAAAGTCGATTTGAAGAAGAAAATCTCATCGAGGCAGATCAAGCTGAAGATTGGTTGAGAACAACACTAAAAGCGATTAACCGTGAATTATATCAATTGTCAGTAGAAAATCCAAAATACCAAGGTATGGGTACGACTTGTGTTTGTGCATTAGTATTTGATAATTATGTAGTTGTTGCAAATATTGGAGATTCACGTGCGTATTTAGTGAATAGTAGAGATATTGAACAAATTACCAACGACCACTCATTCGTGAATCATCTTATGATGATCGGCCAAATTAGCGCTGAAGAAGCATTTACGCACCCACAACGCAATATTATTACGAAAGTGATGGGTACGGATAAATTAGTTACGCCAGATATTTTTGTGAAAAAAACGAATTTTTATGATTTTTTAATGTTGAATTCTGATGGTCTAACTGATTTTGTTCGTAATCATATGATTCAAGAAGTATTAATTCAAGACAATGAATTAGAAACACATGGACAAAATTTAATAGAACTTGCATTATCGCAAGATACGAATGATAATGTAAGTTTAATTTTGGCTGAGATTGAAGGTGATAAAGTATGATAGGCAAATTAATAAATGAACGCTATGAAGTGATTAAAAAACTTGGTGGCGGTGGTATGAGTACTGTCTATCTTGCTGAAGACTCGATACTCAACCGACAAGTTGCAATTAAAGCAATTAGAATTCCCTCGGGTGAAAAAGAAGAAACAATTAAACGTTTCGAGCGCGAAGTACATAACTTAACTCAACTTTCACACGACAATATTGTTAGTGTATTTGATGTCACAGAAAATGAAGAGAACTTCTTTTTAGTGATGGAATACATAAAAGGTCCAACATTATCAGAATACATTCAAGAAAATCATCCATTAGATATTGAAACTGTGTTGAATTTCACGAGACAAATTATCGATGGTATCAAGCATGCGCATGATACTAAAATTGTTCACCGTGATATCAAACCTCAAAATATTTTGGTGGAAAAGGATAAAACTTTAAAAATATTAGATTTTGGTATAGCTAAAGCGTTAAGTGAAACAACAATGACCGAAACGAATCATGTGTTAGGTACAGTACAGTATCTATCTCCAGAACAAGCACGAGGAAAGTCTACAGATAATGGAACTGATATCTATTCCATCGGTGTAGTATTGTATGAAATGCTTGTTGGTAAGCCTCCATTTTCAGGAGAAACCGCAGTAAGTATTGCAATTAAGCATATACAAGACCCGATGCCCAATGTTACGGAGCATCGATCAGATGTGCCACAAGCTATAAGTAATGTTGTGCTAAAAGCAACTGAAAAAGATAGATCTGAACGTTATGAAACTGTTAAAGATATGCAAGAAGATCTTGATAGTGCATTGTCAAAAAGTAGAGAGTATGAAGCAAAATATCTGTCAGATGATGCGAACACTAAAACAGTGCCTATAAATAAAGAAGAAATTGCTAATCAAACACAATCAGAAAATCAACATAAAAATATTAAAGAAACGATGCAAATCCCTATTGTGAATCAACAAAAATTCCAATCTAGTGAAGAGCATATATATGCAGTGCCAACGAAACAACGTTCAAAGAAAAAGAAGTTTTTCTACGCTATTGTAATTATTCTTTTATTATTTGGCTTATTTGGTTTTATGGCTATGGGAATGTTTGGGAGTAAGTATTTAGAGACGCCTGACTTATCTGGTAAAACTGAAAAAGAAGCAGAAACGATATTAAAAGATAATAAATTAGAACTTGGTGATATTTCTCGTGAGTATAGTGATAAATACTCTGAAAATAAAATCATTAAAACAACACCTAAAAAAGGTGAGCGTTTAGAACAGAATAGTAAGGTGGATATCGTTTTATCTAAAGGGCCTAAATTAGCAGAAATGCCTAGTCTTTATGGTATCCCTAAAGCAGAAGCGATGGATAAGTTGAAAGACTTAGGCATTAAAGACGCTAAAGTAAAACAAGCGTATACGAACCAAAATGTAGCTAAAGGATTAATCGAAGGACAAAACGTATCACCTGGCGATAAAGTTGAAGTGAATGATAGTAATATCGAATTAACTGAATCATTAGGTACAAAACAAGTTTATGTCGAAGATTATGAAAACAAATCCTTTAAAACAGCTAAATCAGAGTTAGAAGCTAAAGGCTTTAAAGTTGTGGTTAATGAAGAACAAGACGACGACAAAGTTAAGAAAGATCACGTTATCAGCCAATCACCAAAAGGTGAAGAAGTTGATGAAGGTTCAACTATTGGATTCACAGTTTCTAAAGGAGCACCTGAGGAAAAAGATGAAGACAAAGACAAGGATAAAGAAGATTCTGATAAAAAAGATGAAGATAAGTCTAAAGATGATGAACTAGACAAAACGTATACAGAGACATATCAAGTACAGTATACAGGTGATGATGATGAGAGCCAAGAAGTCAAAGTTTATGTAAGAGATAAAGATGACGAAGGCGATTCACCTTCACAGACGTACAAGATAAAAGAAAATAAAACAGTAAAAATCCCAATGACAATTCAAAAAGGTGAGACAGCAGGATATACCATTCGAGTTGATGATAAGATCGTTGCTGATAAAGATATCCCTTATGATTTTTAGCAACACTTAACGAACGAAGAGAGTTTAGTGTTGCTTATGCAAGCCAAAGCTTGCGATCCGAGCTTGCACTTAACGAACGAAGAGAGTTTAGTGTTGCTTATGCAAGCCAAAGCTTGCGATCCGAGCTTGCACTTAACGAACGAAGAGAGTTTAGTGTTGCTTATGCAAGCCAAAGCTTGCGATCCGAGCTTGCACTTAACGAACGAAGAGAGTTTAGTGTTGCTTATGCAAGCCAAAGCTTGCGATCTGAACTGGCACTTAACGAACAAAGAGAGTTTAGTGTTGCTAATGCAAGCCAAAGCTTGCGATCTGAACTGGCACTTAACGAACAAAGAGAGTTTAGTGTTGCTAATTTATCTTAGAGTCAAATAAACATAAGTGAACACCATTTCAACTGATATAAAGTCTGTTGAAATGGTGTTTTATTTTATAGGTTTTATTGTTTATATAAGAATAGTAAGATGGTTTATGCTGATTTTTATACGAAATAGTCTTAAATCATATTTAAATTAAAAAGGCTTTGCTATAATATATAAGATAATAGTTTTTAAAGAGAGGTGTCTAAGTGAAGACAGGACGCATTATAAAATCATTAAGTGGCGTTTATCGTGTAGATGTAGAAGGTGAAATGTACGATACGAAACCACGCGGTTTATTCAGAAAAAATAAATTTTCACCAATCGTTGGTGATGTAGTTGATTTCGAAGTTGAAAATATAACAGAAGGATATATTCAATACGTTCATGATAGAAAAAATGAATTAAAAAGGCCACTTGTTAGTAACGTGGATCATCTTATATTAGTAATGAGTGCAGTAGAACCTGATTTTTCAACGCAATTACTAGATAGATTTTTAGTCATTGCGCATTCGTATCATATGCGCCCGCGTATTCTCATAACTAAAAGAGATTTAGCCTCAGTTGAAACGCAGCAAAAAGTTACACAATTGTTAAATATTTATGAAAATATGGGCTATAAAACACAATTCATTAGTATCGATGATGATATTGAACCTGTTTTTGCTGCTTGGGGGGAAGGACTTGCTGTATTAAGCGGTCAATCTGGTGTCGGTAAATCAACACTATTAAATAAATATTTTCCAGAACTGAATATTGAAACGCAACATATTTCAAAAGCACTTAACCGCGGTCGTCATACTACAACACATATAGAGCTTTTTGAACGAAGCCATGGTTATATAGCAGATACGCCTGGGTTTAGTGCGTTAGATTTTACACATATCCAAAAAGACGAATTAAAAAATTACTTTATGGAGATTAATGAATACGGCGAAAAGTGTAAATTTAGAGATTGTAATCATATTAATGAACCAAAATGTAATGTGAAAAATGAGTTGGAAAATGGAAACATTGCACAATTCAGATATGACCATTACTTACAACTCTTTAACGAAATTGCAAATAGAAAGGAAAGATATTAAATGGCAAAACTTTATCCATCATTATTATCAACTGATTTTTTAAAATTACAAGAAGAATTAACAGCATTAGAAGAAGCAGGTGTAGACGGTGTACACTTTGATGTTATGGATGGTCAATTCGTGCCAAATATTTCGATTGGTTTACCAATACTTGAAGCAGTGCGTAAAGGTACACGACTGCCAATTGATGTTCATTTAATGATTGAAAAACCAGAAAAATATGTCGAATTATTTGCCGACTACGGGGCTGATATGATCTCAGTGCACGTAGAAGCAACACCACATATTCATAGAGTAATAGAACAAATAAAGAATGAAAATGTAAAAGCAGGTGTTGTAATCAATCCTGGCACACCCGTAGATGCAATCTTACCAGTGATAAAAATGGTGGATTTTGTATTAGTGATGACGGTGAATCCTGGTTTTGGGGGTCAATCATTTATTAATGATACTGTTGTAAAATTAGATCAACTATCAAAAATCAAAGATGAATTGAACTTAGAATTTGAAATCGAAGTAGATGGTGGTATTAACAATGAGACTGTTGAAACTGTTATAAACCATGGTGCTACAATGTTAGTTGCGGGGTCATATTTCTTTAAACATGATGATTACAAAGAAGTAACGAAAACATTGAAAGGCTGAAGCTAATGAAAGTGAATTTATTGTGTGGCAATAGAAATTTGCCTGAAGGTTTATTAAAGACAGAAACAGATGAGCATTGGATTGGGGTTGATCGAGGAGCGTTACTTTTGATAGAAGCAGGGATAATACCTCGATTTGCTGTAGGTGATTTTGACTCAATTACAAGTGAGGAAAAAGCATTTGTTGAAAAACGAATTGACATTAATCCATTTAATTCGGAAAAAAATGATACAGACCTAGCTTTAGGTATTGATCAAGCAGTGACCAATGGTTATAAAGAGATTTGTGTTTATGGTGCTACAGGTGGTCGATTAGATCATTTTATGGGCGCGTTACAAATTTTAGAAAAACCAGAATATACAGAGCAAAATATTGTCATTAAACTTATTGATGTGAATAATGAAATTCAATTTTTAAAAACAGGGTCATATACGATTCAGAAAAATGACAACTACCGTTATATCTCATTTATTCCAGTCACTTATCCTACGGTTATCTCGTTAAATAATTTTAAATATAATCTAGAAAAGGAACAACTTAAACTAGGATCTACGCTTACGATTTCCAACGAACTTAACCAAACAGAAGGTGATGTGAATATTACTGAAGGCAACGTATTAATGGTGAGAAGTAAAGACTAAAATCCAATAACATAATAACGCTTATGTTTATGAGTTAATTTAAATGAGCGCATAAAAAAAGACCATTCCTCCACATAAGGACTGGTCTTTTCGTGCATTATATTTATTAAACTCTAGTTACTTTACCAGATTTTAAAGCACGTGCAGAAACCCAAACTCTTTTTGGTTTTCCGTCTACAAGAATTCTAACTTTTTGAAGGTTAGCATTCCATCTTCTTTTAGAAGAATTTAAAGCGTGAGAACGATTGTTTCCAGTTGAAGCTTTACGACCTGTTACGAAACATTGTTTGCCCATGAAAGTACCTCCTTTAATAAATATAAATACACGCATCTACTACATACTTGAATAATGTACCACAAATAAAATTAGATGTAAATAAGAAGAATGAATTTTTCTATTTACATAGATTCTACTTTTGTTAAAATCAAATTATGGTATAATTATAAACTGTGGATAAATGTAAAAATTTGCTTAATTAGATAAATTATATTATTTGTTAATTTTATAGTTAATTAAACAACCATAAACTAGGAGGCCCAATTTAAATGACATTAGAAATCACAAATGATTATGGTAGTATAGACATTTCAAACGAAGTAATAGCTTCAGTTGTGGGTAGCAAAGCAGTAGAATGTTATGGGATTGTAGGAATGGCTTCTAGACAACAAGTAAGAGATGGAATTGCTGAAATATTAGGGCATGAAAATTATTCTAAAGGTATTGTTGTAAGAGAAGGCAATGGCGTTATAGATGTTGATATGTATATCATTGTAAGTTATGGTACTAAGATATCTGAAGTAGCAAGCAATTTACAGTCAACAATAAAATATACATTAGAGCAAACATTAAAAGTAAAAGTAAATTCAATAAATATATTTGTACAAGGTGTTCGAGTTAATAATGGCACTAAGAACTAGGAGGACAATACGGAATGGTTAGCAAAATTAATGGTAAATTATTTGCCGAAATGATTATACAAGGGGCACAAAATTTATCAAATCATGCAGACTTGGTTGATTCATTAAACGTGTATCCAGTACCAGATGGAGATACAGGGACAAACATGAATTTAACGATGACATCTGGAAGAGAATCAGTAGAAGAAAACTTGTCGCAGCATATCGGTGAACTAGGAAAAACATATTCAAAAGGTTTGTTAATGGGCGCTAGAGGGAACTCTGGGGTCATCTTATCACAACTATTTAGAGGATTCAGTAAAAATTTAGAAGCGTATGATGAAATCAATGCACAACAATTAGCAGAAAGTTTCAAAGCTGGCGTAGAAACTGCATATAAAGCAATTATGAAGCCTGTGGAAGGTACGATATTAACCGTAGCTAGAGATGCTGCAGATGCTGCTATGCGCAAAGTAGAAGAAACTGAAGATTGTATCGAATTGATGACATATATTTTAGAAGAAGCAGAAATCTCACTCGAAAATACACCTAATTTATTGCCTGTATTAAAAGAAGTGGGCGTAGTAGATAGCGGTGGTAAAGGTTTAGTTGTCGTTTATGCTGGCTTCCTTAAAGCGTTAAAAGGTGAAACGGTAAGTGCTGAAACAGCCAAATTAGATAAAGATTCTTTAGTTAATGAAGAACATGATTTTCATGGTGTAATTAATACTGAAGATATCGTTTACGGTTATTGTACAGAAATGATGGTTCGTTTCGGTAAAAATAAAAAAGTATTTGACGAACAAACGTTTAGAGAAGATATGAGTACATATGGTGACTCATTATTAGTCATAAACGATGACGAAATCGTTAAAGTGCATGTACATAGTGAAAAACCAGGTGATGTGTTTAATTATGGTCAACAGTATGGAGAACTTATTAAATTAAAAGTAGAAAACATGCGTGAACAACACCGAGAAGTTGTAAAAAAAGAACAAGTAAGTCAAAGTGATGCTCAAACACCTGAAACAGTTGAAACAGCAGTTATTGCTATTTCAATGGGAGATGGTATATCTGAATTGTTCAAATCAATGGGTGCAACACATATGATTAGCGGTGGTCAAACAATGAATCCATCAACTGAAGATATTGTTAAAGTAATTGAGCAGTCACAATGTAAACGCGCAATTATTTTACCAAATAATAAAAATATTATGATGGCTAGCGAACAGGCTGCAGATATCGTAGGTGCTGAAGCTGTAGTTATCCCAACTAAATCAATACCACAAGGCATTGCTGCACTCTTTAATTATGATGAATCAGATGCTCTTGAAGTTAACAAAACACGTATGGTTGAATCACTTGAAGCAGTGACGTCAGGTTCAGTGACATATGCTGTAAGAGATACAAAAATTGATGGCGTTGAAATTAAAAAAGACGCATTTATGGGCTTAGTTGAAGATAAAATCGTTACGAGTAACGAAAATGAATTTGAAACTGTTAAAGGTTTATTGTCTGAAATGATTCAAGATGATAGTGAAATCATTACGATGATTGTCGGTGAAGATGCAAATGCATCATTGACTTCGGATATTGAAACTTGGCTTGAAACATCTTATCCAGAAATTGAATTAGATCAACATGATGGCCAACAACCTGTATATCAGTATCTTTTCTCTGTAGAATAAATATATTTATTGAACACTTGTATATAAGGATAGCTTCCATTTTAGGAAGCTATTTTAAGTTGTCGACAAGGTCTAAAAGCTTTGTTGGCAATTTTTTTATGTACGCTTTACGTTGGTATAACTACAGCTTCATTCTAAATTTCATCCTCGCTTATCTAGGGCATGACCTCAGTTTATAGTCATTGACTCATACTGGATAATTCGCATTATGACAGGCGTCTTAGATGAAAAATTCAGAAACTAAAAAATATAGAGTTAGTCTACTAAGGATAAAATTTTTGATAGCAATTATTTTATCGTATGAAAAAATTTGTATAATTAAATTAAATGGAAACATTTTTATTTATTTAAACCTTCTACAACAATATTCTTGTTTTAAATAAGGATAATGCAACCAGTATTGGTTTATAATGTCTAGCTTAATTGTTATAATGAGTTGCATGCATATAAATGTAAGCGCATTACATTAGAAACATTAAAAATAAGAGTGGGGTATAATTATGAAATATAAAACAGTTTTCGATATTATAGGACCTACAATGGTGGGGCCGTCTTCATCTCATACTGCTGGTGCAGTAAGAATTGGATTAGTAGCAAAAGATTTGTTTAATCAATTGCCAAAACAAGCTGATATCTATCTTTACGGTTCGTTTATGGAAACATACAAAGGACATGGTACAGATGTAGCACTTGTTGGTGGTTTACTAGGTTATGATACAGATGATGACCGTATACAAACAAGCTTAGAAACGGCTGAGCAAATGGGAATGAAAGTGAATTTTATAGAAATGGCTGAAGAAAGATCACATCCTAACACTGCTATTATTAATATGAGAGATGCGGATAAAGAAATTTCTGTTGAAGGTGTTTCTATAGGTGGCGGCAAAATAGAGGTAGTTGCGATTAATGGATTTAATATTGCGATTAGCGGTAATTATCCAGCACTGCTTGTTTTTCATAAAGATACTTTCGGCACAATTGGTCGTGTAGCAAATATTTTAGGTGATTCTAGTATTAATGTTGGTAGTATGCAAGTTTCTAGAAAAGAAAAGGGCGACCAAGCATTAATGACTTGTGAGTTAGATGAATCTGTGACAGATGAGATTATAGATAAAATTAAAAACGTCGAAGGTGTAGTGACAGTTTCACTCATGGGCGACGCCTAATGGAGGGTAACGCATGTTTAAAAGTGTGAAAGAATTAGTAGAAAAATGCGAAACAGAAAATAAAAAAATTCATGAAATCATGCTCGAGCAAGAAATGGAAGTTACTGGCTTATCTGAAGCTGATATTTATGCCGGTATGGATAAAAACTTACAAACGATGGAAAATGCACTTGATGAAGGTTTAGAAGGGGTAACTTCAACTACCGGATTAACTGGTGGAGATGCTGTGTTAATCAAAAATTATTTGAAGACAGGTAAATCATTATCTGGCCCAACTTTATTGGATGCAGTGAGTAAAGCAGTTGCGACAAACGAAGTCAACGCAGCAATGGGTAAAATTTGTGCAACTCCTACTGCCGGATCTGCAGGTGTAGTACCAGGCGTATTATTTGGACTCAAACCACGCCTTGAACCTACTAGAAAAGATATGCTGAACTTTTTACTTACCTCAGGAGCATTTGGTTTTGTAGTTGCCAACAATGCATCAATTTCAGGTGCGGCAGGCGGTTGTCAGGCAGAAGTTGGTTCTGCTGCAGCGATGGCAGCTGGTGCAACCGTGGAACTTGCTGGCGGAACACCACAACAATCGGCTGAAGCTTTTGCAATTTGTTTGAAGAATATGCTAGGTTTAGTATGTGACCCAGTAGCTGGCTTAGTCGAAGTGCCTTGCGTGAAGAGAAATGCTGCAGGCGCATCAAACGCAATTGTCTCTGCTGATATGGCTTTAGCAGGTGTAACTTCAAGAATCCCTACAGATGAAGTGATTGAAGCAATGTACAAGATCGGCCAAACAATGCCATCAGCATTGCGTGAAACTGGTCGTGGAGGTTTAGCTGGTACACCAACAGGTCAGCGTCTAAAACAAGAAATATTTGGTGATTAAAAATGTCAAAAGTCAATTTAATAGATAGTCCTTTTCCTTTATCACAGATAAAAGGACTGGGGCCAAAAAGGTTGTCCGTATTAAATGAATTAAATATCCATACTGTTGAGGATTTAATTTTATATTTACCAACCCGTTACGAAGATAATACAGTAATTGACTTGAATACGGCCGAAGATCAAGCGACAGTGACAGTGGTAGGAGAAGTATATTCGACACCTACTGTCGCTTTTTTTGGTCGTAATAAATCTAAGTTAACCGTACATATCATGGTCAATAATATTGCTGTAAAATGCACTTTTTTCAACCAACCTTATTTAAAAAAGAAAATTGAATTGCATGGTACGGTTACGGTAAAAGGTAAATGGAATAGAAGTAAGCAAGAGATAAATGGCAGTAGGATGTTCTTCAATCAACAAGAGTCTCAAAACTCACAATTTGAACCTGTTTATCGTGTTAAAGAAGGCATTAAACAAAAACCATTGAGAGATATGATTCGACAATCATTGGGAGAAGTCACAATACATGAATGGCTCTCTGATGAATTGAGACAAAAATATAAATTAGAGTCATTAGAGAATACGATTAAGGCGTTGCATTTTGCGACAGATAAGTCATCTTTGTTAAAAGCACGTAGAACGTATGCTTTTACAGAATTATTTATGTTTGAATTACGAATGCAATGGTTAAACCGCTTAGAAAAAACATCAGATGAAGCGATTGAAGTAGATTATAATATCAATTTAGTGAAATATTTCATTGATAGTCTTCCTTTTGAACTCACTGATGCGCAAAAACATAGTGTAAATGAAATATTCAGAGACTTGAAAGCACCAATAAGAATGCATCGTCTCTTACAAGGTGACGTAGGTTCAGGTAAAACTGTCGTAGCAGCAATCTGTATGTATGCACTGAAAACTGCGGGATTTCAATCAGCATTGATGGTGCCTACTGAAATATTAGCGGAACAGCATGCAGAAAGTTTAGTTGAAATTTTCGGTGACAGGATGAATGTGGCGTTACTTACAGGTTCAGTGAAAGGTAAAAAGAGAAAGCTGTTGTTAGAACAACTACAAAATAATGAAATTGATTGTATTATCGGCACACACGCCTTAATACAAGATGATGTAGTATTTAATAATGTTGGTTTAGTGATTACAGATGAGCAACATCGTTTTGGTGTGAATCAACGTCAATTGTTGAGAGAAAAAGGTGCGATGACTAACGTCCTCTTCATGACTGCTACACCCATTCCACGAACATTAGCTATATCCGTTTTTGGAGAAATGGATGTGTCATCCATTAAACAATTACCAAAAGGCAGAAAGCCGATTATTACTTCATGGTCCAAACATGAAGCCTATGAAAGTGTACTCAATCAAATGACTTCGGAATTAAAAAAAGGTAGGCAGGCATATGTAATTTGTCCTCTAATTGAAAGTTCTGAGCATTTAGAAGACGTACAGAACGTTGTTGAGTTATATGAATCGCTACAGATATATTATGGTTCTGAAAAAGTAGGACTACTACATGGTAAGTTGCATTCAGAAGAAAAAGATAGAGTAATGCAGCAATTTAGTAATCACGAAATAGACGTTTTAGTATCAACTACCGTTGTAGAAGTAGGGGTTAACGTACCTAATGCAACGTTCATGATGATTTATGATGCTGATCGTTTCGGTTTATCTACATTACATCAATTAAGAGGGCGTGTAGGTAGAAGTGAAGAGCAAAGTTATTGTGTACTCATTGCTTCACCGAAAACAGAAACGGGTATTGAACGAATGAATATTATGACGCAAACGACAGATGGTTTTGAATTAAGTGAACGTGATTTAGAAATGAGGGGTCCAGGTGATTTCTTTGGTGTGAAACAAAGTGGTTTGCCTGACTTCTTAGTCGCAAATGTTGTTGAAGATTATAAAATGTTAGAAGTAGCAAGAGATGAAGCGGCTGAATTAATTCAGTCTGGTGTCTTTTTCGAATCACAATATCAAATGTTGAGAACATTTGTAGAAGAAAACTTATTATATATGAGTTTTGATTAATAAAGAAGGCACAAAATAACAAAACAAGTGCTATTATGAACTAATCCCAAATTGTGGGAATAAAATAAAAACACTTTCGTTGAATTCATACTAAAATGAATTTATACGAAAGTGTTTTATTTTGGCTATAGACTTTTAACGGTTGGTGAGTAAAGTAAATAATCTCTCAGCATTTATTGTTATATTGGCGGTAGATGACTGAACTGAAAATGCCTTTATACTAAGTTTTTAAAGCACTACTACTTCATTTATGAAGATAAGTAGTGCTTATGCAATAGCTTCAGCTCTTGTATTCCATTTTCTAGGGGGCTTTGCTGGGCTGGTTCATACGATGAGACCTTGTTAGAAAAATTAGATTTCTGTCCGAGTCCGATACCCTAGGAAGGCACGCGCTTTTAAATAGAAAAGCACTAATCTATTATAAATTAATAGATTAGTGCTATAAATTTGAGAATGGGATATTTATGTCCCAGCTCCCGCTGAAACGAGAATGTATAATGTTTGCTAGTGTTTTAATTAACACCTACGTCAGTCCAAGCTTTTTCAATTGCTTTAGATGTTTCGCTATTCGTACCATAAAGGTGGTTAGAAGCTTCTTTTAATGATGCTTTTGCATCAGAAAATTGGGCGTTTGGTGTTAAGTACTGTGTGAGTGCTAAATAATAAATTTGTTCAGCTTTTTCTTGGCCAATTGCATTAATTGTTAGGTATGCAGCTTTGTTAGGAATGCCACTATTGGTATGAACCCCACCACTATCTTGGCTACCTTGTAAATATTGATTCATATGGGCAGGTTGGTTATACTGTTCTGGATTTTTTAAACTTCTTAATGCATCGCCATCTTTATTTGGTGTATATACATCTTCACCTAGTAACCAATCGTCTGAATCAACAAAATAACCAAAAACGTCAGAGAAAGATTCGTTTAATGCACCCGACTGATGACTATACTCTAAACCAGCAGTTCGTTCTGTTACTGCATGCGTGAGCTCATGGGCGACGATATCATTCGCACCTGACAATGCTTTAAACGTCTGGCCGTCTCCGTCACCATAAATCATATACTGACCGGTCCAAGCAGCGTTATTAAAGCTTTTGTCATAATGGACTACCGAATCAATGTCACCGCCGTTATTATCATAACTGTTTCTATCATGTTTATTGAGGAAATAGTTATAGACTTCTTTTGCGTAGTAATGAGCGTCTACACCAGCGCGCTGATCTTCTTTATTGAAATTATTGCTGTCATTTGTAATAGGTGAATAGGCATTTGTGGTCTCATTTGCAGTTTTAGTTTCTATAACTGCATCTTGAGAAGTATCGAGTAATGAATATGAACCATTTGCTTTTGTAACGCTTAAAGGTTGTTTTTCATCTCCATTAACGCCTGTTCCTTTACCTTCAGTTGTTGCATTTTTGATAACGTTTTGTTTTGTTAATATTTCACCAGTAGTAGCGTCAACTTGAATTTTCCAATGTGCTGCTTTAGGGGAAATGTAATTAAGTTCGATATCATAAACAAGTCTTTGTTTATCACTATTTATATCAAGGTTATTTTTACTGACTACAGGATAGCTTTTTATATTTTTTACATCAGACTTTGCTTTACCTATAGCTTCAAAAGCTTTATTTTCAGCGTTAGCAGAAGATAATTTAGCTTCATTCTCTACCTTTATGTATGGTTTATCTACATTACCATTTATTAATGTTACATTACCTTTATTATTGACATGTACTTTAATTGTTGTGCCTTCTGATGTAACGTCGTTTACCTTTGGTTTCAATGCGTAATGTGTGACACCAGTTTTATCTTGTTGCTTATCTATTACGTTGTATTGTTTGAAAGCTTCTTTATTTATAGTTTCTTGCTTGGTCTTGGATGATTGATTAACAAGAGATTGTGCATTATTTTGTAAAAATTGTTCTACATCTGCATTATTATTAATCGTAGGGGTATTTGATGATTCTAAACTTTCAGGTTTAATACTATTACTTTCTTGTGCATGAGCATAGCTTGTAGTAAAGGCTAATAATGAACATGACAGTAATGTAGTTGATAATACTTTTTTCATTAGATCCTCCTAAATAAATTATCCAATTAATGGAATAATTTTTGAAAAATAAATATAATACACCTTTAAAACAATTCAAATTATACATTTCAATTTTATTTAATTCAATATCTTAATAAATATTTATATAGAATGATTAGTGTTTGTATTTATTTTGATAATTAACCCCCTTGGAAATCGATTTAAACGTTATAATATTTCTTATATTGGTTATCTGACATGAAAAACATCTAAGGAAGTATGTTTTTTGTTGAGCTAATGAAATAGAAAGTGTTATGATGTGTTAGGAATGTTTAAGACTTGGTACTAAAAATTAGGTGATTTAGGTGGTTAGAACAAAATGAAGTTAAAAAAACAAGAACGACGCGAAGCAATTAAAAAAGAGATTGAAAAAAACCCCTTTATTACAGATTTGGATTTGAGTACACTTTTTTCAGTGAGTATTCAAACTATTAGGTTAGATCGTACATACTTAGATATTCCAGAACTAAGAAAACGAATTAAATCCGTAGCAAGAAAAAATTATGAAAGTATTCGATCCATTGATGGTAGTGAAATCATAGGCGATGTAATAAATGTTCAGCCTGATCAACTCGCAACTTCAATTATAGATATTGATGAAGATTCTGTATTTACTAGAAATAAAATTGCCAGAGGACATGTACTTTTTGCACAAGCGAATTCACTGTGTGTAGCGCTTATACATAAACCTGTTGTGTTAACTCAGGAAAGTAATGTAGCATTTTTAAAAACAGTGAAATTAAATGATACAGTACGTGCTGACGCACAAACGATTGAAATTACAAGTAAATATTATATGATAAAAGTAAATTCGTATGTCAAAGATACTTTGGTATTTAGAGGTACATTCAAAATGTATTATACAAGTGAGGATGAACAAGATGGTTAAAATAGCGATTGATATGATGGGTGGAGACGATGCACCTGAAATCGTTTTAGAAGCTGTTGAAAAAGCTGTGAATGATTTTAAAGATTTAGAAATAATTTTATTTGGTGATCAAACTAAATGCACACTCAAACATGGTCGTGTAGAAGTACGTCATTGTACAGAAGAAATTACGATGGACGATGAACCAGTTAGAGCGATTAAACGTAAAAAAGATAGCTCAATGGCACGTATGGCTGAAGTAGTTAAAGCTGGTGAAGCAGATGGTTGTGTATCTGCAGGAAATACAGGTGCATTGATGTCTGCTGGTTTGTTTATAGTAGGACGTATTAAGGGTGTTGAGCGTCCCGCATTAGTCCTCACTTTGCCAACAATTTCTGGAAAAGGATTTGTGTTTATGGATGTAGGTGCTAATGCAGACGCCAAGCCGGAACACTTATTACAATACGCCCAATTAGGCAATATTTATGCCCAAAAAATCAGGGGCGTTGAACAGCCTTCAGTAGGTTTGTTGAATATTGGTACAGAGGCAGCTAAAGGTAACACGTTAACTAAAAAAGCATTTAGTTTGATGGACGAACAAAATGTCTTCAATTTCACAGGAAATGTAGAAGCAAAAGGCTTAATGGACGACGCAGCTGATGTTGTAGTTACAGACGGATATACTGGTAATATGATTCTTAAAAATTTAGAAGGTGTTGCAAAAGCGATGGGTAAAATGCTTAAAACAACGCTTCTAAGTAGTTTCAAGAATAAAATTGCCGCATTTGTATTACGTAAAGACTTAAATGGTTTAATGTCAAAAATGGATTATGCAGAATATGGTGGCTCGGTATTATTAGGATTGAATGGCATTGTAGTAAAAGCACATGGTAGTTCTAGTGCGAAAGCTTTTTATTCAGCAATCCGTCAAGCTAAAATAGCGGGAGAACAAAATATTGTGGAAACTATGAGAGAAACGGTGGGTAAAGTAAATGAGTAAAACTGCGATTATCTTCCCAGGCCAAGGATCACAAAAAGTCGGGATGGCAAATGATTTATTTAATCAAAATGATGCTGCAACAACGATTCTTAATCAAGCACAAGCACAAATGGATTTTGATATTTTAGAAACAATGTTTTCAGATGAAGAAAATAAATTAGGTCAAACAGAAAATACACAACCGGCGTTGCTCACACATAGCTCAGCTTTATTACAAGCACTTAATAATCTAAATGCTGATTATACAATGGGCCATAGTTTAGGTGAATATGTGAGTCTAGTAGCGAGTGGTGTATTGAAATTTGATGATGCAGTTCAAATTGTTCGTAAGCGTGGACAACTGATGGCCGTCGCTTTTCCTGATGGTGTTGGAAGTATGGCAGCAGTATTAGGTTTGGATTTTGATGATGTTAATGCAATATGTCAAAAACTTTCAACAGATGAAGAAATTATTGAACCAGCAAATATAAATTCTCCTGGACAAATCGTTGTCTCTGGACACAAAACATTAATAGATAAATTAGTGGCAGAAGGCAAATCATTAGGTGCGAAACGTGTCCTACCACTTGCTGTATCTGGCCCATTTCATTCATCTATGATGCAGGTGATCAAAGACGATTTTGCTGAGTATGTTGAACAATTTGACTGGAATGATGCACAATTCCCTGTAGTTCAAAATGTGCATGCAAAAGGTGAAACAGATGCCAATGTAATTAAGGATAATATGATTAAACAATTATATTCACCAGTACAATTCATTGATTCAACGCAATGGTTAATTGATCAAGGTGTAGATCACTTTATTGAAATTGGTCCTGGTAAAGTACTTTCAGGTTTAATTAAAAAGATAAATAGAGATGTGAAAATAACTTCGATTCAAACATTAGAAGATATGAAAGCGTGGAATGAAAATGACTAAAAGTGCATTAGTAACTGGTGCTTCGAGAGGTATAGGACGTAGTATAGCGATACAATTGGCAGAAGAAGGATACAATGTTGCTGTGAATTTTTCGGGAAACAAAGAAAAAGCGGATGCTGTTGTTGAAGAAATTAAAGCGATAGGCGTTGAAAGTTTTGCTATTCAAGCAAATGTTGCAAATGGTGATGAAGTAAAAGCAATGATTAAAGCGGTTGTTAGCGAATTTGGTTCTGTTGATGTCCTTGTTAATAACGCAGGTATTACGCGTGATAATTTGCTTATGCGTATGAAAGAGCAAGAATGGGATGACGTAATTGATACAAACTTAAAAGGCGTTTTCAACTGTATTCAAAAAGTGACACCACAAATGCTAAGACAAAAGAGTGGTGCAATTATTAATTTATCAAGTGTTGTTGGAGCTATGGGTAATCCAGGGCAAGCAAACTATGTTGCGACTAAAGCTGGTGTAATTGGTTTAACGAAATCATCAGCACGTGAACTGGCTTCAAGAAACATCACAGTAAATGCTGTTGCACCAGGTTTTATTGTTTCTGATATGACTGATGCTTTAAGTGATGAGCTTAAAGCAAAAATGTTAGAACAAATCCCATTAGCTAAATTCGGGAAAGACCAAGATATTTCTCATACTGTAGCATTTTTAGCTTCAGACAAAGCGAAGTATATTACGGGTCAAACAATACATGTCAATGGTGGTATGTATATGTAAGTAAGTGCTACACAACATGACAAATCTTGTTTTATAAAACTTCTGAACTCATATAAGAGATTATGATATGGTATAAAGTATAGATTTAAAATGATTGTGTCACAACTTCATTACTACACTTTATTGTATAAGATCCATTTATATAATGTTTATACAGTACAATCAATTGAAATACTACTTGTATTTCAATTGATAAAGTGGGAAAATATATAAGTCTATAATAAGATTTTTTAAAGGAGGTGAATCGACGTGGAAAACTTCGACAAAGTAAAAGATATCATCGTTGACCGTTTAGGTGTTGACGCTGAAAAAGTAACTAAAGAGGCATCTTTCAAAGATGATTTAGGCGCTGACTCACTTGATATTGCTGAATTAGTTATGGAATTAGAAGACGAATTTGGTACTGAAATTCCTGATGAAGAAGCTGAAAAAATCAACACTGTTGGTGACGCAGTAAACTTTATTAATAGTATCGAAAAATAATAAAAAAATATCTGAGTCGTTGAGATGACGGCTCAGATTTTTTATTGATTTTAAACAGAATTTATATTGTAAGATAATAGTGCTATAACGATTATCACTAGATATATAGATGGTAAATACAGTAGACAGTTTTTTTCTTTAGTTTTATTGTATTTTCACGTAAAATATAAAGGTATTAGTACTTTATCATTAAATCTGAGGAGGGAATAGATTGTCCAATTATAAAAAAATAGAAATGGTTAAAGCATTTGAAAAAAAATTTGCGCAGAAGATGCAAGAATTAGACTTGAATTTTAAACAAATAGAATTATATCAGCAAGCATTTTCGCATTCGAGTTTTATAAATGATTTTAATATGAATCGTTTAGAGCATAATGAACGATTAGAATTTTTAGGAGATGCGGTATTAGAATTGACGGTTTCACGTTATTTATTTGATAAATATCCAGAATTGCCAGAGGGTAATTTAACAAAAATGCGTGCAACAATTGTTTGTGAGCCTTCACTTGTAATATTTGCGAAAAAAATTCAAATCAATGAACTTATCTTGTTAGGTAAAGGTGAAGAGAAAACAGGTGGCAGAACTCGTCCTTCACTCGTATCAGATGCATTTGAAGCATTTGTAGGTGCGTTATATTTAGACCAAGGCTTAGAATCTGTGTGGAAATTTGCAGAACAAATTATTTTTCCGTATGTCGAAGATGAAGAACTTGATGGTGTTGTAGACTTTAAAACCCAATTTCAAGAATTTGTCCATAAACAAAATAAAGGTGATGTCACTTATCGTTTAATCAATGAAGAAGGACCAGCGCATCATCGTCTATTTACTTCTGAAGTGATATTAGAAAATGCTGCAGTAGCAGAGGGTAAAGGGAAGACTAAAAAAGAATCCGAACAAAAAGCAGCAGAAAGTGCATATAAATCAATGAAAAACAAAGCTAAATAACTTTGTTATAAAACAATATGATAAAAAAATCATATATTGTTAAGACCTTCGCAATAGCAATGTAGTTAATAAAGAAATATATTAGCCTTCAGGTTAATGCATGAGTATTTCTAAACTGTGAAGCAGCAAGGAACACTTTAAAGGAGAATAGCATGGTATATTTGAAATCAATAGATGCCTTTGGGTTTAAATCGTTTGCGGAGCACACAAATGTACAATTTGATGAAGGTGTAACAGCAATTGTAGGCCCTAACGGCAGTGGGAAAAGTAACATAACAGATGCAATAAAATGGGTGTTAGGTGAACAATCAGCTAAATCACTACGTGGCGCTAAAATGGAAGATATTATTTTTTCAGGCGCAGAACATCGAAAAGCTCAAAATTATGCAGAAGTTAAATTGAAATTAGATAATAGCTCAGGCAAGTTACAATTAGACGCGACAGAAATCGTCGTAACACGTCGATTATACAGAAGTGGTGAAAGTGAGTATTATCTTAATAATGACCGTGCAAGATTAAAAGATATTATTGATTTGTTTTTAGACTCAGGTTTAGGAAAAGAAGCGTTTAGTATTATTTCGCAAGGTCGTGTAGATGAAATACTAAATGCTAAACCAGTGGATAGAAGACAAATACTAGAAGAATCTGCAGGAGTTTTAAAATATAAAAAACGCAAAGCTGCTTCTGTACAAAAGCTCGATCAAACAGAAGATAACCTTTCAAGAATACAAGATATTCTATATGATTTAGAGGGGCGAGTTGAACCATTAAGAGAAGAAGCAGCAATTGCTAAAGAATATAAACATCTTTCCAAAGAAATGGAAAGAAGTGATGTACTTGTAACGGTTTATGATATTGAACAATATAGTAAGAATATTCATGAACTTGATGATAATTTAAATAATTTAAAGAGTCATCAAGCTACAAAAGATGCAGAGAAAGTACAATATACACAAGCATTAAACAAATATAAATCTGAAAGACAACAACTAGATGAACATATTGAATCATTAAATTTTCAACTTGTTAAAGCGACAGAAGAAGTTGAAAAGTATGCAGGACAACTTAACGTGTTAGAAGAACGTAAGAAAAATCAATCACAAACAAACGCTCGTTTTGAAGAAGAACAAGAAAGTCTTAAAATACAAACAGAAACCTTAAAACAAGAAAAGATAGATGCACAAAATCAAATAGATAAATTAAAAAAACAACAAAAAGAGTTGAATGAAAAAATTCAATACTTTGAATCACAACTCTATGTCAGTGATGAACAACATGACGAAAAATTAGAAACAATCAAAGATGAATATTATCAACTCATGTCTGAACAATCTGATGTAAATAATGACATTCGCTTTTTAGAACATACCATCCAAGAAAATGAAACGAAACAATCACGTTTAGATAGTAGATTACTTGAAGCCTTTGAACAACTGAAGAAAATTCAAAGCGACATCAATGAAGCTGAAAAACAAACCGCGACGGCTCAAAAAGAATTGAAAAAATCTGAGCAACAGCTCAATAATTATGAAAAGAAATTAACACAACTTAAACAACAACAATCTGAGTACGAAGAAAAATTGCATCAAGCGTATAGATTTAACGATAAATTAAAATCCCGTATCGATAGTTTGGCCACGCAACAGGAAGAATATAGCTATTTCTTTAATGGTGTAAAACATATACTTAAGGCTAAAGACAATAAACTTTCAGGGATACGTGGAGCAGTTGCTGAAGTAATTCAAGTGCCATCCGATTTAACTAAAGCAATCGAAACTGCACTTGGTGCATCACTACAGCATGTGATTGTAGATTCAGAAAAAGATGGTAGACAGGCAATTCAATATCTAAAACAAAACGGTTTCGGTAGAGCGACGTTTTTACCACTCAATGTAATTCAACCTCGCCAAATTGGTAATGAAATTATGAAAACTGCACAAAATAGTGAGGGTTTTATTAATATTGCTGCACAAGCAATTGAAGTAGATTCAGATTATCAAAATGTAGTTCAAAATTTACTTGGTAATACAATAATTGTAGATGAATTGAAAAATGCCAACGACTTAGCACGTAAAATCCGTTATCGTACGCGTATTGTGACTTTAGAAGGCGATATCGTGAACCCTGGTGGTTCAATGACGGGTGGCGGAGATCGTAAATCTAAAAGTATTTTAGCTCAAAAAGATGAACTGACAACGATGCGTGCCCAACTCGAAGATTATCAACAGCAAACATTAGCATTTGAAAAACAATTTCAAAATATTAAAAATGAGTCAGATCAACTGAGCGAAAAATATTTTGATACAAGTCAACATTATAATGCTATTAAACAAAGTGCTCATAATTATGAATTAGAACTAGACAGATTACGTAAAAGTGAAGCGCATTTAAAAGACGAGCATGAAGAATTTGAATTTGAAAAAAATGATGGCTACCAAAGTGAAACAAGTAAACAAACACTTGATGATAAAAAGCAAAGATTATCTAAAATCAAAACACAGCTACAAAAATTAGAAGATGATATCAATCTTTATACAAAACTTTCTAAAGAAGGTAAAGAAAGCACAACACAAATCCAGCAACAATTACATCAAAAGCAATCCGATTTGGCAGTTGTAAAAGAACGATTAAATACTCAAAAACAAACTGAGTCAAAAATAGCAAAACAACTCAATGATGTTATTGTGCAACATCAAAAATTAGAAGAACAAATTAAACTCTTTAATTCAGATGAAATGACAGGCGAAAAAGCATTTGAAACGATTCAATATAATATGGAACAAAGTAAAGCCGAGAAAGCAAAATTATCTCAAAACATAGAAGACGTTAAATCGCGTAGACTCGAATTGAATGATACAATTGAAGTGACAGATCAAAAACTTCAAGAAGCAAATCAAGATATTCTTTCTATAGAAAATCGTTATCAAGATATTAAATCCGAGCAGTCACGTTTAGATGTATTAATTAATTATGCGATTGATCATTTGAGCGAAGATTATCACATAACATATGAACGTGCGAGTGAATTATATGATTTAGATGAAGATATAGACGTTTTACGCAAAAAAGTAAAATTAACTAAAATGTCTATTGAAGAGTTAGGACCAGTTAATTTAAATGCGATTGAACAATTTGAAGAAATTAATACGCGTTTTACATTTTTAGATGAACAACGTGCTGACTTGAGAGCAGCGAAAACAACTTTAGAACAACTTATCGAAGAAATGGATCAAGAAGTGAAAGATCGTTTTAAAGAAACATTTCATGCCGTTCAAGGATATTTTTCAGATGTGTTTAAATCATTGTTTGGTGGGGGTCAAGCAGAACTACGCTTAACAGATGATGACTATCTATCTGCAGGTGTAGATATCATTGTGCAACCACCTGGTAAGAAGTTACAACATTTGTCACTGCTTAGTGGTGGAGAACGTGCCTTGAGTGCTATAGCATTATTATTTGCGATTTTAAAAGTTCGCTCAGCGCCATTTGTTATCTTAGATGAAGTTGAAGCGGCACTTGATGAAGCAAACGTGATACGTTATGCACAATATTTAAAAAATCTATCAGACCAAACTCAATTTATTGTGATTACACACCGTAAAGGTACAATGGAATTCTCAGATCGCTTATATGGTGTAACAATGCAAGAATCTGGAGTTTCCAAACTAGTAAGTGTTAATTTAAATACGATTGATGAAGTGATTAAGGAGGAACAAACATGAGCTTTTTCAAACGATTAAAAGATAAATTTTCAGCACCTTCAGAAGAACAAAAGCAACAACTTGAAGAATTAGAACAACAAGACGCAGAACAACAATCAGAACAACAAGGTGAAGCATCACAAGATAGAGAAACCGAAATTCAAGATAAACCAGCGAAAAAAGTTAAAAAATTAAAAGAAGCTGACTTTGATGATGATGGATTAATCTCTATTGAAGATTTTGAAGAAATTGAAGCGCAACAGCTCGGTGCCAAATTTAGAGCTGGTTTAGAAAAATCGCGTGAGAATTTCCAAGCACAACTTAATAATTTACTCGCACGTTATCGTAAAGTTGATGAAGAGTTCTTCGAAGCATTAGAAGAAATGTTAATTACTGCAGATGTTGGATTTAATACTGTGATGCAACTTGTAGAAGAATTACGTGAAGAAGCGCAACGTCGCAATATTACTGAAACAGAGGATTTACGTGAAGTTATTGTTGAGAAAATTGTAGAAATCTATCACCAAGATGATGATAACTCAGAAGTGATGAATATAGAAAATGAAGGATTAAATGTAATCCTTATGGTCGGAGTGAATGGTGTTGGTAAGACAACAACAATTGGTAAATTAGCGCATCGTTACCAAGCTGAAGGCAAAAAAGTAATGCTTGCTGCTGGAGATACATTCAGAGCTGGTGCAATTGAACAACTTAAAGTATGGGGTGAACGCGTTGGTGTTGAAGTGTTGAGCCAAAGAGAAGGTTCAGACCCAGCTGCTGTAATGTATGATGCAATTAACGCAGCTAAAAGTAAAGACGTAGATATTTTAATATGTGATACTGCTGGCCGTTTACAAAATAAATCTAATTTAATGAATGAATTAGAGAAAGTTAAACGAGTTATTGGACGTGCTGTACCAGAGGCACCTCATGAAGTTTTACTTTGTCTTGATGCAACGACAGGTCAAAATGCATTGTCACAAGCAAAATCATTTAAAGAGGTTACAAACGTTACAGGTATTGTATTAACAAAATTAGATGGTACTGCTAAAGGTGGTATCGTATTAGCGATTCGTAATGAACTTCATATCCCAGTTAAATACGTAGGTTTAGGTGAAAAATTAGATGATCTCCAACCATTCAATCCTGAGAGCTATGTGTATGGATTATTCGCTGATATGATTGAACAAAATGTCGAAGAAGCACCTGAGTCAAATCAGAGTGAAGCAGAAATTGAAGGTAATTCAGATGAGTCAAAATGATTTAATTAAAACGATACGTATGAATTATCTGTTTGACTTTTACCAATCATTACTAACAAATAAGCAAAGAAACTATTTAGAATTATTTTATTTACAAGATTATTCTTTAAGTGAGATTGCTGATACGTTTGATGTGAGTCGCCAAGCAGTGTATGATAATATAAGAAGAACTGGCGATTTAGTGGAAGATTATGAAGAAAAATTAGGATTATACCGGAATTTTGAACAAAGACAAAAATTATATGAACATATAAAACAGCACATAAATGATCCAGAAAAAATAAAACAATACATTCAAGCACTTGAAGATTTAGAATAAAAGTATATAAAGGAGGGTATTTGATATGGCATTTGAAGGATTATCCGATCGTCTACAAGGAACGATGCAAAAAATCCGAGGCAAAGGTAAAGTTACTGAAGCAGATATTAAATTGATGATGCGCGAAGTAAGATTAGCATTATTAGAAGCCGATGTTAACTTTAAAGTGGTAAAGGAATTTGTCAAAACTGTATCAGATAGAGCTTTAGGTTCAGATGTTATGAAGTCATTAACACCTGGACAACAAGTCATCAAAATTGTGCAAGAAGAACTCACCCAACTTATGGGAGGGGAAAATGCTACGATTAAAATGGCTAACAAGCCGCCAACTGTAGTGATGATGGTTGGTTTACAAGGTGCTGGTAAGACTACCACTGCTGGTAAATTAGCATTATTAATGCGTAAAAAATATAATAAAAAGCCATTATTGGTAGCGGCAGATATTTATCGTCCTGCGGCAATTGATCAATTGCAAACAGTAGGTAAACAAATCGACATTCCAGTTTATAGTGAAGGCGATCAAGTTAAGCCACAACAAATCGTTGAAAATGCAATCGCACATGCAAAAGAAGCGCATTTAGATTTTGTTATTATTGATACTGCTGGTCGTTTACACGTTGATGAAGCATTAATGCAAGAATTAAGCGATGTAAAAGAAATTACGAAACCAGATGAAATTATGTTAGTTGTTGATGCGATGACAGGTCAAGATGCTGTGAATGTTGCAGAATCTTTTGATTCTCAATTAGAATTATCTGGCGTAACATTAACAAAATTAGACGGTGATACACGTGGTGGTGCTGCACTTTCAATCAGATCAGTTACTCAAAAACCGATTAAATTTGTAGGTATGAGTGAGAAACTAGATGGCTTAGAAGCATTCCATCCTGAACGTATGGCATCTCGTATATTAGGTATGGGAGATGTATTGAGTTTAATTGAAAAAGCACAAACAGATGTGGATGAAGATAAAGCAAAAGACTTAGAAAAGAAAATGCGTACATCTTCGTTTACATTGGAAGATTTCTTAGAACAATTAGACCAAGTTAAAAGTTTAGGACCTCTTGATGACATTATGAAAATGATTCCTGGCATGAACAAAATGAAAGGCATTGAAAATATGAATATGGACGATAAGCAAATTGATCATATTAAAGCCATCATTCAATCCATGACGCCTAATGAGCGTAACAAACCTGAAACTTTAAATGTTTCTCGTAAAAAACGTATTGCTAAAGGTTCAGGACGTTCAGTGCAAGAAATCAATAGATTAATGAAACAATTCACTGATATGAAAAAAATGATGAAACAATTTTCCGGTGGCGGTAAAGGCAAAAAAGGCAAACGCAAACAAATGGAAAATATGATGAATGGCATGAACTTACCATTCTAAAATCATAAATTTTGTATAACTATAAATAATAAAAACCAAAACAACGATGCTTAGACAAATCGTTCCATAGTGTCGACAAAGTCTATGACTTTGTTGGCATTTTTTTGTGCTTTCTTTCCTTAGTTAATAGTATCAGCCTGTATTCTTCGATTAATACTTTTCCACAGGAGTCCGCCCAACCCACTGCCACATTTCAAATAAAATGAATTTAATAAATCATTTATCGTTATTTATTGATGCAACTTATATAAAGGTAAATAAAAAACAAATGTATAATAGAATTAGTGAAAATTGTGGTCTCAAACAATTGAAAGAAGATTTGAAGATACTAAAGATATGATATGAGAAAGTGTAGAGGAATAAAAAATCTATAAATACGACGCTGATTTGTCTTGCCATAAATCCTAAAAATTAAGACTTATTAAAAAACCAAATGATGTAAGGTCATTTGGTTTGTCTTCGTTCTGTAATGATTCTTAGACAAATTACCGTTCTGGTTTCTCGTCAATTATATTATTTGAAGAATGATTAAATTTTTTCTAATCCCAAATGATCACGGAAAGTATGACCATCATAAGTTGTTCTGTATAAATTTCTTTTTTGTAATTCTGGTACAATCAATGCTACGAAATCCTCTAAACTATCTGGAAAGACAGGCGGCATCAAATTAAAACCATCGGCTACACCACTTAGTAACCAGTACTCCATTTGATCTACGATATCTTCAGGAGTACCAATCAAGGTGAAATGCCCGCCACCAGCATTTAAGTAACCGAGTAGTTCTCTTACAGTTGGATGAGTATCACGAATAATTTCCAATATTGTTTCGTAACGGCCAACTGGTCCTGTAAAATCTTCTACAGGAGGCAGGGGTGGCACGGGTTCATCTAACTCCCAGTTTTGACAATCTTGTTGAATAAAGAAACTTAATTGTTTTAATGCGGTTTCCACCGGTAAGGCTTTGTCTAACTTTTCTTTCTTAGCATAGGCTTTTTCATAAGTTTCAGCGACATATGTAACTAGACCGGGAAAAATTTTGATATATCTACTATTGTTTTTTGATAATTGTAATTGTTGATCGAGCTTTTCTCGAAAAGCTTGTGCTTGTTTAAAGTTCCAGGATACTGAATACACTGCATCTGCATATTGAGTTGCTAAAGCAATACCTTGTGAAGATGCACCAGCTTGCATAGCTACTGGACGACCTTGTGGACTACTTGGCGTTGTTGATGGTCCTTTAACTTTGAAATGTTTACCATGATGATTAATAGCATTAATGTCATCATCATTAATAATTTTTTTATTCTTTCGATCATGTAAAAAATGTTTTTTATCCCAAGATGTGAATAACCGATTCATCACTTTTGCAAATTCAGCAGCAATTTCATAGCGTTCATTATGATCAGGGAGCATTTCCATACTGTGATTTAAAGCTTCTAAATCTGTCATAGAGGTGACAAGATTCCAACCTATACGTCCATTTGAAAGATGATCTAGACTGAGCAACTGTCTAGATGCGGTAAAAGGATTTGAGAATGTACTTGAAATTGTTGCGACAAGTCCAATATGTGTTGTCACATGAGCAATAGCAGATAAACTGACGATAGGATCGAACCAAAATGCCGGCATATCAGTAGAAGATTTCGCAGGAAAAGATTGATTGTCCGCGAAAAATACTGCGTCGAATAGTCCCTTTTCAGCAAGTTGAGCTAATTCCTGATAATAAGTAATTTCACCGATACGTGACACACTAGAGTTCGGCATTAACCACGCAGCTTGGTGATGACCACAAGCATATAATAAAACGCCAATATTAAGTTGTTTTTGATTTTTATCAGACATAGAAAGCACTTCCTAATTTTAATTTGTTAATTCATTGTTAAGCCACCATCAACTGTGAAATTTTGTCCTGTTATACCATTAGCTTGTTCAGAAGCTAAGTATGCAACCATGTTTGCAATGTCTTGTGGCGAAGTCACTCGTTTAAGCGGTGTTGTTTGTGCAATCATGTCAAATACTTCAGTCGTGGTTGTAGCACTTGCGTCAGTTGTTTTTAACAGACCTCCTGACACGACATTAGCTCTAATACCAAATTTACCAAGCTCGGCAGCAATATTACGAGTAAAGCCAATTAATCCTGCTTTTGCAGTTGTATATTCATGATAAGGTACAACGGGATTTTGATATAAATTTGTCCCGATAGAAATAATAATGCCTTGCTGTCTTTCCAAAAATTGGGGCATGACACTTTGTGTTACATTGAAGGCAGCTTTTAAAGTGCCATCTATCTGTTGTTGATAATCATCCCATGCTAACTCTGCAAATGATTTCTGCTGTGTAGGATCAAACTTAAAACCTACTAATGCATTGTTAATCACGACATCAATTTTCCCGAAATATTGGGTAGCTTGTTCAATTAAGTGGTCAATATCATTTCTATTTGTGACATCAGCTTGAATGGCAATTGCATGGTCAGAGCCGATGTCAGAAACAAGATCTTCTGCTAACGATTTATTTTTGTAATAATTGATTATAATATTGTACCCTTGTTGCGATAATGTTTTTGCAATCGTTGCACCTAAGCCTCTACTACTACCAGTTACTAAAATAGTTTTATTCATAACTTTCACTCCTAAAATTTTAAAAAGTAAAATTAAAAAAATACACAACCCTCACTATAGAAAGTTGTGTATTAGAAATGATAGAATAGTAATATTGCAAAAAGGCAAGATTGCCCCTTGAATATAGGATATAAAATCTTTCACACTTTCCTCCGCTAGTTTCAGCTAGATCAGGTTCAAAGGGTTTGAGTTGTACTCATCTCAGTTAAAAACACCCCTAGTGCATGTGCTTATTTAATTTAATCTCAATGTATAGCTTTTAAATATAGATGTCAAGAGACTTAATATAAGACAAGGCATATCATAGTGGTGTAAAGTGCGTGAAAAGAGGAAATTGACAAAAGCGCGTTATTTAATAGGTAATTGATGAGAAAAAATGATTTTTTAAAATTGGTAAAGGATAACCTCTTTACAAATATTAGAAGAACTGGTATCATTATTTCTTGTAGAAAATAAATACTTATGAAATTAAAAGGAGAGAATATAAATGGCAGTTAAAATTCGTTTAACACGTTTAGGCTCAAAAAGAAATCCATTCTATCGTATCGTAGTTGCAGATGCTCGTGCACCACGTGACGGTCGTATTATCGAACAAATCGGTACTTACAACCCTAACAATGTAAATGCAGCAGAAGTTAAAATCGACGAAGAATCAGCACTTAAATGGTTAAAAGACGGTGCTAAACCGACTGATACAGTTCACAATATCTTATCAAGAGAAGGTATTTTGAAAAAATTCGACGACCAAAAATAAGTTTTAAACTTATTAAACAAATATAGTGTTTGTAAGAGTACCGTTTAGGTGCTCTTTTTTTAATGGAAAATATTATAATCAGTGCTTTAACATAGTTGAGAATAAGAAAATTTTCTATTGAGGAATGTATTACTATGTTAGATTTATACATGTTATAATAATTAAATAATACATAAAAATTACACAACACTTATAAGATACATTTATCGGAGGCACATATATGAAAGTTGAAGTTGGAAAAATTGTTAATACACATGGCATTAAAGGTGAAGTGAAAATAAAGTCTAATTCTGATTTTACAGATAAACGTTTTCAACCAGGAGAAATAGTTGAAATAGCACGTAAAGATAAAGCGCCACTTGAATTTAAAATTGCTTCATATCGTATGCATAAAGGACTGCATATGCTTACGTTTGAAGGTATCAATAACATTAATGATATCGAGTACCTAAAAGGTGAAACACTTTTACAAGAACGTGATCATGAAGAAATAGAACTTGGAGAACATGAATTTTATTATTCAGATATCATTGGCTGTACCGTTTTTAATGAAGATACTCCAATTGGTCGTGTGATTGAGATATTTGAAACAGGTGCAAACGATGTGTGGGTAGTCAAAGGCGACAAAGAATACCTCATTCCTTATATCGCGGATGTGGTCAAAGAGATTGATGTAGAAGGTAGACGTATTCAAATCACGCCTATGGAAGGATTATTAGATTAATGAGAATCGACTATTTAACATTATTTCCTGGCATGTTTGAAGGTGTTTTAAACCAATCTATTTTAAAACGAGCCCAAGAAAAAGATTTGCTACAAGTAAATACAGTGGATTTTAGACACTTTGCTGAAAACAAACATAATCAAGTGGATGACTACCCATTTGGAGGCGGTCAGGGGATGGTGTTAAAGCCGGAACCGATATTCAATGCAATGGATAGTATTGAGCGAACAGAAGACACAAGGGTCATTTTAATGTGCCCTCAAGGTCGTCCCTTTACTCAAGCAATTGCTAATGAACTCAGTCAGGCAGAGCACTTAGTATTTATTTGCGGGCATTATGAAGGCTACGATGAAAGAATCCGTGAATATTTAGTCACTGATGAAATTTCAATGGGGGACTATGTATTGACTGGTGGTGAACTACCGGCGATGGTAATGACAGATGCGGTAGTTAGACTTTTACCTGGTGTTTTAGGTAATCAACAATCTCACATGGATGATTCCTTTCAAGATGGTTTATTAGAGTTTCCACAATATACACGACCACGTATATACAAAGATTTGAATGTACCAGACGTTTTATTATCAGGTAACCATGCCCACATTGATAACTGGCGTTATGAACAGAAAATTTTAAGAACATGGGAAAAACGTCCGGATTTATTAGAACAGTATCCGTTGACTAAAAAAGACCAAGAAATTATAGAAAGATATAAAAAGCAATTGAAAAAAGATTAGTAGTATGCTAATATATTTTAAGTGTGCGACACACGAAAATCACTATGATCCGCTGCTATATTTTGTCTAGGCAAGAACATAGGTTGAAGGAGAGAAAAATAATGAGTAATCACAAATTAATCGAAGCAGTAACTCAATCGCAATTACGCACAGATATACCTTCATTCCGTCCAGGTGACACTTTAAAAGTTCACGTACGTATTGTTGAAGGTACTCGCGAACGTATCCAATTATTCGAAGGTGTAGTTATTAAACGCCGTGGTGGAGGAGTTTCAGAATCTTTCACTGTACGTAAAATATCTTCAGGTGTTGGTGTGGAACGTACATTCCCATTACACACTCCAAAAATCGAAAAAATTGAAGTTAAACGCCGTGGTAAAGTACGTCGTGCTAAATTATACTACCTACGTGAATTACGTGGTAAAGCTGCTAGAATTAAAGAAATTCGTTAATCAGCAAATTAGACATAAAAAAAGCGATTCCCCAATGGGAGTCGCTTTTTTTGATGCATATATATAATATAAGCTACATTAGGTTGTCTTGCTAGAAAAATAAATTTAGTCGAAGTTTCTAGCAAACCTAAGTAGCTCATTAAAGAGGTTGAGATAAAATACATGTTCTCAGCCTCAATTATTATATTGGCAGTGGCTGACTGAACTGAAAATGCGTTTATATCAAGCTTTTAAAGAACTACTACTTCATTTATGAAGATAAGTAGTTCTTATGCAAGAGCTAAAGCGCTTGTATTCCATTTTCTAGCCAGCTTTGCCGGTGTGAGACGACGAAATCTTGTTAGAAAAATTAGATTTCTGTCTCATTACCTTTAGCGTATAAGAAAATAACAGATTTAGCACTTTAATATTATGCTTAATTTTTTGGTTTAATCCATTTCGTGAATCCAATACTCAATATAATACCTAGAACACTTAAAACTACCAAGATAGTTGTATGTGGTGGCGTATACTTGAGTTCTATTTTTTCTTGCCCCTTTTCAACGGGGATTACGGTCATTATGCCATTGCCTTGTTTTACAGGGAGTGTTTTATCATTGGCATATGCCTTCATACCATCACGATATGCCATTGGTAAGACAAGATAGCCTTCGTCATTTTTGTCTTTTTTAATTGTATAACCAGAACGTTGTTCAGACACTTGTACATTATCTAACGCTTTAGACGCTTTATTTAAAGTTTCATAGTTTTCACCGTAAATGCCTTTAATATTAAAGCGATATTTACCTTGTGATAATTTAACTTGTAGTTTTTCATCTGCTTTTACACGCATTGTAACAGGCGTGACAAACCGACGATATTTATAAGTCAATTCATTACGACTTTGATTGTATTCGTTCACACCGACGTCATGTTGCTTGTCAGGGCTTAATAGTTCAACATCCATTTCTATATACATGTCTTTGTATTTATTTGCAATGGAGGATGGTAGGGTGTAAGTTATGCCACCTTTGTCTTTTGTCACTGTAAGCTTTCCGTCTTTATCTCTATGCGCATTATTTAATGAGGTAGAGGTTTTGTCTAATAAATTTTCATTAGACTTAATTTGGCTGTTTGGTTTAGCATCTTTATCGTTGAACACGACACCTTGTAACATTGCTTGTTCTTTATCAAGCGGTGATTTAAGATCTTTCGAATCATACACCTTGTTGGTTATATGAGCACTTGGATATTTAATTTCGTTTGTTGAATGAATAAATGACTCTTTTTTTGAATGATGAATCGTATCTTTAGGTTCAAAACCGAAAGACATATTCGAATCATCTGGTCGACGTATACGATCATTAACGTTCCATAATGCCATTAAATTCGCTCTATTTGATAATAATCGATAAGTACTATTTTTATCAGTATGCATATTAATTTGTAATGTCTGATCATAATATTTTAATATGTCACCATCAAAAATACTTGAATATAAAGCAATACCATTAAAATGATAAATCATTGGTGAATTAAGACCATATTGCGACATATAATCAATTCTACTCAGTGGATCATCATTATGCCGTTGATTAATCTCGTCTATTTTCTTAGATAAAGCAGGACTTTTATATTTTGAAGCATGCATAGCTGATTTGGTTGATTCATAATTCCTTACATTATTGTAGTGATGATTAGAAAGAATCATACTTTGTTGAACAATAAATAATACTAATAATACTGCTAAAGGCCAACGTTTTTTTAGTAGAGACCTTTTAAATAAAAGTATCCCGATAAAAATCATAATAATGAGACAAGCGAGCATCCATGTCATTTTTTCTTTTTCAACTATAATTGTCATGATTGACATGAAAAGCAAGGCGGGGGCACATGCTAAGATATATGGCTTGAGTTTTAATTCTGAAATGTGTTGAATAAACAATGCAATTAATCCTGCTGTGGTGAAAGCAAATATGTAAACCCATCTGCGTTCGGGTGTCGAAAAGCCATTAAACATACTATCAAAATAGGGTGTCAATGAACCAACCAACATAATCCAAATCATAATTGCAAAAAATCTATAATAATAATGTTTATATAACTTAAATGATAGCAATGCTACTATAGCGATAATCGAAACAGTGATATAAAACCCATTACTAAAAAAGTGTTTTTGTCGTGCAAAATCTGTAAACATATTTATTTTAAAATGTGGATTGCTTACTCGATCATTGTTGAAAAACGAAGTAACCCCGGTATAGAATCCCCAAATACTGACTAGTGTACTTAATACTATTGCTACAGGAATAATCCATAATTTTTGCTTGCGAGTGACGATATCACTCGGGTGAGGGAATACTAATCTATAAAAGTAATATGCAAATAGTACAAGCGATTCATAATAACTAAAATAGAAATTTGAAAATAAAGTTAGAGCTACAGCAAAAATAAATAACCCTATTTTCTTTTCTCTATAAAATCGTTCAATAGCCAATAAGGAGAGTGGAAGAAAAATAAGCAAGTCTCCGTAATATGACCAAGTAAAATTAAAATAAATTACTACTGTTGAGGCACCATATAACATAGAAGCCAAAAAAACAGCATGACGATTAAATTTTATATATCTAAAATAGTAAAAGGCTAGTACGAACGTTACTACACCTTTTACAAAAGCAACAATCAGTTGGTTACTTGCCCAATACGTGATGTTACTTGGATTACTATTAAATAATACTTCTGATAGCCAGACAAAAATAAAATTAATCAAAGTAAATGGCGAAGTAGCATAATAATAAGCTAAATCTTTTACATAATCGCCACCTAAACCAAATGAATGATCATAAAAACTTTTGAATTGGCTAAAATGTTCATACAAATACATTTGAAATGGCATCATTTGTCTATAGCCATCACCACTCCCGCTAAAAACAATCCCTTCAGTTAAATAACGAAAGATATATGGTGTGAATGTTAGTAAAGCAACGCCTATACCCAGCGCAACAATACAAATAAATCTTGTAACTTTGTGGGCCCAAAGTTTACGAAACATCGTCATACCTCATCTCTGACAAACTCCTTTTAAATATTAATTTAAATTGCGCTGTGTTTTTTTATTTATGTGAATGCACCAAACTACACTCAAGATGATACTAATGACTGAAAGTGCGATCATAGTATACCAATATTGTGGTTTGTATTTAATTGTAATTTCACTGCTATCCTTATTTACAGGCACACCTGTCATCATATAATTTACTTTTAATGGTTTTACTTTTTTACCATCTACGTATGCAGTCATACCTTTTCTATAAGGAATATTAATAGAAGCAATACCTTTCTTATGGGGACCTAATATTACTTTAACGCCATTTTTGATATCTTGATAATGCCCCACATTGTTCTGTGTGCTATGTGCGGTTTCAAGCTTTTTATAATTTTCTCCATGTAAACTTTGTAATTCAAATTCATAATTACCACTAGGGCTAAGTGCAATGTTTATATCACCATTTTTATCTGGTTGTGTTCTATAAAGTTGTGTATCAACCCCAGTACGATAAGTAGAATTGTTGAATAACCGATTGTTCGAATAACCGTTTATATTTACAGAAAAATTACTATCAGGTTTGCCTCTTTTAACTTTTAGCGTCACGTAAAAATCTTTATATTGTGATCTAATGTTTTTTGGAACATGGATTTGTACTTGTCCCTGTTTATTATTGTTAGGAATATATATTTTTTTATCTGTTTTACGATTCATATTTTGATAGGTGATTTTGGTTTGATTTAATAAGTTTTCAGCTTTATCTGTGTATGTTTTACCCTCATTATTTAAAATTATTCCATCAATCATTGCATGTTCTCTATCTATAGGTTCTTTAAGTTCTTGTGCATCAAAGACTTGATCTGAAACACGCACGGAAGGCAAGTTTAAAGTATTTTCATAGATTTGGTATTGTCCATCTTTTTTAACTTTTTTGAAATGTGCAGGCACGCTATTTTGGTAATCTTTTAACATTAAATAACGAACAGATAATAAACTATTAATGTTTTGTCTACCATTCGTTGATTGGTATCTACTTACAGATTCTTCTTTCATATTAATTTTCAAATCATCGTAATAATAATCAAGTATATTGTGGTCAAAAATACTTGAATAAAGACTCATTCCCTTAAAATGCTGATACATCGGTGTATTATCTTGCTCATTAACGCGCCAATCAATCCGCTCATCTTCAGATTTTTCTTTTTTCATATTAGTAACTAACTGCTGCTGAAGCGGTGTGTTAAAGAGACTGGCATTAACATAATAACTATTTGCGCGTTGAACATGATCATCAAAATAAATTTGGTTGCGTATAAATACGACAGACACTAAAACAGAAAGTATCATAATAGACAATATAAAGAGATGCGTTAATTTCGTTCTTATTTTAGGTTCTTTAACGAAAAGTATGAGTAAACCAATCACACTAACTATAGGCATATACCATAGCCACGAAACAAACTTGTCATATTGCCAAGCACTTGCAAAGATAAACCCTAGAGCGACTATAGAAGATAATATATACGTTTTTAAAGGTAATGTTCGGAAATATTTTACATAAAATCCTATTAAAATGGCCGAATTAAAAGCAATGAGATAGTGCCAGCGTTTTTGTGGTGCTGAAAAGCCATTAAATAACTGATCTACAAAAGGTAGAAAGCTAGCACAAATTGAAATCAAAGTAAAAATTGCGAATAATTTGAAATAAAAATGCTTATATAATTTGAATGATAGCAATGCTTGAATCGTTAAGAAAAGTATGACGATTAAATAATTGTCATAAAATATATTTGTATTTTGGTTAAAAGGTTCAAATAAGTCTACATCTCCATCAAAAGGGATACGTCTATTATTAAAGTAACTTTGTATTGCTGGGAAAAAGAAAAACAAACTGCAACCTAGTGCAAATAATGCTGAAATGCATAATGTCATTAATGCGTTGAATCTAGTTACGAGATCATTCTTATGTTTGAAAACCATCCTAGACATAAAATATAAAAGACCTGTTATTAATTGATAATAGGCAAAATAAAAATTATTAATTAATGAAATGGTTACGATAATTATAAAGAAACCTGGTTTGCCACTTTTTAAGAAGCGTTCGATGGACCATAGTAGTAACGGTAACCATATAAAAACGTCACTAAAAAATGGCCAATAAACTGTGAACCTAAAATAAAGTGGTGACATTACAAAAATAAATGCTGATAATACGGCTATTTTGCGATTGTGTGAAACATATTGAACATAGATAAATGTTGCTATCATTGCTATAGAAGATTTAATTATAGAAACGACTAAGGCATTTGTCATCCAAAACATCACATCAGAGGTATCCATCGGTATGACTACTTTAAGTAAGACAATGATAATGACGTTCAAAATAAATATAATATTTGTCGAAAAGTAATAACTTAAGTCAGTAAAAAAGTCTCCGCCTAGACCAAAGTCAGAAGCATAAAACCAATTGTCATGACTCCAATTATCAAACAAATACATTTGAATTGGCACCATTTGTTCCATACCATCATTAGGCCCTGTAAATAAAACGCCATCATGGATAAATCTATAAATAACATAACTGTGTCCAATAACAGCTAGTAATAAGAATAAACATGTGTACAAAAATTTACGCTTCATAAACGACTCCTGTATATGTAATAAATATAATTCCATTGTAACGATATTTTATGAATTAAGATAAAAATAACTATTATTTATTTAGAAAAATATAATTCATTAAGTCTTAAACGTTTTAAAAGTTAAAGAGGATAAATAAAAAATAAACGAATTTTAATCGTTTTTAGAGATCTAAACGTGGTGTCTAAAATAAATTGAAGTATATTACTAAATAATGTTGTAAAATTAAAGTTAATGACATTATTTTATTTATATCGTTATAGGTGACGTGTTATGATTTTAAAGTCAAAGAACAGAAAATGAAATAAAAGCACAAGTGTAAAATTAAAACTTTTAATTAAATAGAGCGTAAATAGAGAAAGGTGATATATATGGTAATTCAATGGTATCCAGGACACATGGCTAAAGCAAAAAGAGAAGTATCCGAAGAGTTAAAGAAAGTAGATGTAGTGTTTGAACTTGTAGATGCACGTATCCCTTACAGTTCAAGAAATCCAATGATAGATGAAGTAATACAACAAAAACCACGTGTAGTCATTTTAAATAAAAAAGATATGGCAAATTTAAAAGAGCTAGTAAAATGGGAAAACTATTTTAAAGGGAAAGGTTTTTATCCTGTAGCAATTGATGCAAAACACGGCAAGGGTTTAAAACTCGTAGAGCAAGCAGCAATAAAAGCAACAACAGAGAAATTCGAAAAAGAAAAGCAAAAAGGATTAAAACCACGTGCTATTAGAGCGATGATTGTTGGTATTCCTAACGTTGGAAAATCAACATTAATTAATAAATTAGCAAATAAATCTGTCACTAAAACAGGTAATACGCCAGGTGTAACAAAACAACAACAATGGATTAAAGTAGGGAAATCATTGCAATTGTTAGATACGCCAGGTATTTTATGGCCTAAATTTGAAGACCAATTAGTTGGAAAAAAATTAAGTATCACTGGAGCTATCAAAGATAGTATTGTGCATTTAGATGAAGTAGCAATTTATGGTTTAGAATTTATGAAAGAACACGACTACGAAGGGTTAAAAGAACATTACAAAGTCGATGTGCCAATCGATGCAGAGAACCTAGAGTGGTTTGATGCTATAGGGCGCCGTCGTGGATTATTAAGACGTGGTAATGAAGTTGATTATGAAGCGGTTATTGATCTAGTTATACATGAAGTGAGAAATGCCAGAATCGGCACTTACACTTTTGATATCGCTAGTGAAATGGACGTGTAAATATATTATGAGTCAAACCATTCAACAAATTAAATTATTGTTACAAGATATTCATTCGTTAGAAACTTTAAAAAATCATTCTGTTAATGACGATGATCGTAAAGGTGTACAAAACGCAATTGTTTCTAGAAGAAAACAATTGGAAAAAGTTCAAAAATTACTAGAAAATTATAAAGAGATGTCTCATTATGAAAATGAAATACTGTCTGATGATGACAAAGCGTTAGTTTGTGGCATAGATGAGGTGGGAAGAGGGCCATTAGCTGGTCCTGTTGTTACTTGCGCAGTTATTTTAAATAAAGATCACCATTTCACAGGTTTAAATGACTCAAAACAACTCTCTGCAAAGAAAAGAAATATTTTGGAAGAACAATTGCTATCAGAAGTATATGCATATGCGTATGGTGTGGCAACAGTTGAGGAAATAGATCAAATTAATATTTATGAAGCAACTAAATTGGCAATGATAAGAGCAGTTGAGGCTTTATCTGTTAAGCCTACACATTTACTGATAGATGCGATGACACTAGATGTAGATATTCCTCAAACATCCTTAGTTAAAGGAGATGCTAAAAGCGTATCTATAGCAGCAGCAAGTGTATTAGCCAAAGAACATAGAGATAGATATATGCGCGAACTTGCAGTTAAACACCCAGGTTATGGTTTCGAAAAAAATGTTGGGTATGGTACTCAACAACATTTAGATGGTATTAGTCAACACGGCATAATAAATGAACACAGAAAAACTTTTGAACCAATTAAATCACTTTCAAATTAATGGTAAAAAACAAAAGATTTAAATAACTGGGCTAAATGAGTTTACAACAGCGCTTACATTTCATATAATTAGTTATGAACTTAACCTAAGAAACAGGAGGATGGAGAATGAATATCCACGAGTATCAAGGTAAAGCATTATTTCGTACTATGGGCGTTGCTGTCCCAGAAGGACGCGTAGCGTTCACTGCTGACGAAGCGGTAGAAAAAGCAAAAGAATTAAATTCAAAAGTATATGTGGTAAAAGCACAGATTCACGCTGGGGGTAGAGGTAAAGCAGGTGGAGTTAAAATTGCTAAATCACTATCTGAAGTTGAAACTTACGCTAAAGAATTATTAGGTAAGACGCTTGTAACACATCAAACTGGTCCTGAAGGTAAAGAAATTAAACGCCTTTACATAGAAGAGGGCTGCGATATTCAAAAAGAATATTATGTTGGATTTGTAATTGATCGTGCGACTGACAGTGTTACTTTGATGGCATCAGAAGAAGGCGGAACTGAAATTGAAGAAGTTGCTGCTGAATCACCTGAAAAAATATTCAAAGAAACTATTGATCCTATTGTTGGTTTAGCACCATATCAAGCTAGAAGAATCGCTTTTAATATTAATATTCCAAAAGAATCAATTAATAAAGCAGCTAAATTTTTAGTTTCACTTTATAATGTTTTCATCGAAAAAGACTGTTCTATTGTAGAAATCAACCCATTAGTAACAACTAATGATGGTGATGTTTTAGCATTAGATGCAAAAGTTAACTTTGATGATAATGCATTATTTAAACATAAAGATATCCAAGAATTACGCGATTTAGAAGAAGAAGATCCAAAAGAAATCGAAGCTTCTAAGTACGATTTATCATATATTGCATTAGATGGAGATATCGGTTGTATGGTAAATGGTGCTGGTTTAGCTATGGCAACTATGGATACAATTAACCACTTTGGCGGCAACCCGGCAAACTTCCTAGATGTAGGGGGCGGTGCAACTAAAGAAAAAGTTACTGAAGCATTTAAAATCATTTTAGGTGATGACAACGTAAAAGGTATTTTTGTTAATATCTTTGGTGGAATCATGAAATGTGACATTATTGCTGAAGGTATCGTTGCTGCAGTTAAAGAAGTAGAACTTACTTTACCGCTTGTTGTACGTTTAGAAGGTACAAATGTTGAAAAAGGTAAAGAAATTCTTAAAGATTCTGGCTTAGCAATTGAATCAGCTGCAACTATGGCAGAAGGCGCACAAAAAATCGTAAAACTTGTTAAAGAAGCGTAGGAAAGGATGGGAGCACTAAGATGAGCGTATTTATTGATAAAAATACAAAAGTAATTGTACAAGGTATCACAGGGTCAACTGCCCTTTTCCATACAAAACAGATGCTTGAATATGGTACACAAATTGTTGCTGGGGTAACACCAGGTAAAGGCGGACAAGTAGTAGAAGGTGTACCAGTATTCAACACAGTTGAAGAAGCACAAAAAGAAACAGGTGCTACAGTATCTGTTATCTATGTACCTGCGCCATTCGCAGCAGATGCAATTTTAGAATGTATAGATGCAGAATTAGATTTAGCTATCTGTATTACAGAACATATTCCAGTAATTGATATGGTTAAAGTTAAACGTTACTCAGAAGGTAAAGAAACACGTGTTATTGGACCTAACTGTCCGGGTGTTATTACTGCTGATGAATCTAAAATTGGTATCATGCCAGGCTATATTCATAAAAAAGGTCACGTAGGCGTAGTTTCTCGTTCAGGTACTTTAACTTATGAAGCTGTACACCAATTAACTGAAGAAGGTATTGGTCAAACAACAGCTGTAGGTATCGGTGGCGATCCAGTCAATGGTACAAACTTTATTGATGTGCTAAAAGCATTTAATGAAGATGATGAAACAAAAGCAGTCGTTATGATTGGTGAAATCGGTGGAACAGCAGAAGAAGAAGCTGCTGAATGGATTAAAGCTAACATGACTAAACCTGTAGTAGGTTTCGTCGGAGGACAAACAGCCCCTCCAGGTAAACGTATGGGCCATGCCGGTGCGATTATTTCAGGTGGTAAAGGTACTGCTGAAGAAAAAGTTAAAACACTTAATAATTGTGGTGTTAAAACTGCAGATACACCATCAGAAATTGGTACAACATTAATAGATGCCGCTAAAGAAGCAGGCATCTATGAGCAATTATTAACTGTAAAACAATAATTGTATTGTAAAAACCCAGCACAAATTCCGAAAATATGTCGGAGTTTGTGCTATTTTAAGTATTCAAACATTTTAGATAAAATAATACTTGCGGTTGATAGGGATAGATGTTCTTTTCTTATCAACCGTTTTTTGTTGTATGAAATTTTTATGATTTATAAAACTGAAAGATTCAATTTGTAGAAGAGATGTTTTATGTTGAATAATCTTAATTTTATAACATTTGTTATGTCTACTTTTATAATAGAAGAAAAACGATTGAAAATTTGTAGAGCTTAGCTAAAAGTAATACGTGTATAAATTTTATTTTAGTCATTAAAATATAAGGAAATTCTAGTTTGAAGTGAATTTAAAATAGAGAATTACTCCTTAAAACCTTGTTACTTTTCACTAGAAAAAGATGTGGTTTTGTAATCTAAACCATTGCTGTTTTCCATTATAATTGAGGTGAAAAGGAGAATCATTATGAGAGAACACCAATATTTAAAACTACGTTTTTCAGGTTTAACGACCCACCAAATACATCAACTGTTAAGGTATAATTCTAATTTTTTAGACTATAAGCAAGTGGAACAAAATCAACTACTCAAACAATTTTTAAGTACATTAAAAACAAAGAGAAAAACAGAAATTTATGAGCAATATCTAAATATAGAAGTTAAAAACATATTAACAACGTTACGACAATGGAATTTAAAGTACATTTCAATAGAGCAGTCTTCATATCCCATATTACTTCGTGAAATCTATGAACCACCACTCATCCTTTTCTATAAAGGAAAGATATCTTTAATGCAATCTCCTCAAACTCTTGCTATTATAGGGTCAAGGCATGCGACAGAATATAGTCAAAAAGCATTGAACATTCTTTTTCCTTCATTTAAAAAAGAAAACTTAACTATAATCTCTGGCTTAGCTAAAGGCGCAGATAAAATGGCACACGAACTCGCTCTATCAATGAACATGTCTGCAATTGCAGTACTAGGTTTCGGCCATTTACAACATTATCCAAAAGAAACATTTGAAATTAGAAAACGATTAGAAATCGAAGGACTTGTAGTAAGTGAATACATTCCTTTTCAGAGACCGAAAAAGCATCATTTTCCTGAGCGTAATAGAATAATAAGTGGATTGTCAAAAGGTATATTGATTACAGAATCTAAAGCAAATAGTGGAACATGTATTACAACAAATTTTGCCTTAGAACAAAATAGAGAAGTATACATACTACCAGGTTCTATTTTTAATCCGATGACTGAAGGGAATTTATTAAGTGCTCAAGAAGGAGCAAAAATTGTATTAAAAGCAAGTGATATATTAATAGATTATAATTGAAATTTATTTGAATCTAATGGACATTAAATGGAAGTTTATTAATGAAAGAAAAGGCATTTTATAATTATGAAATTACGATGACATTTGTTTTGTTTTTTTAGTCAATATTCTGAGAAATCCAGGTAACTTAAAATTAAAAACATTGACAAAAACAAAATAGACCGTTTATCATTTATCTTTGTAATTAGAAATGCAAGGGGGTAACTACTTTGACAGAAAATTTAGTCATAGTTGAATCGCCTGCAAAAGCTAAAACCATTGAAAAATATTTAGGTAAAAAATATAAAGTTATCGCATCTATGGGGCATGTTAGAGACTTGCCACGTAGCCAAATGGGCGTAGATGATGAAAATGATTTTGAGCCAAAATATATTACGATACGCGGCAAAGGTCCAGTTGTTAAAGAACTTAAAAAACATGCTAAGAAAGCAAAAAAAATATTCTTAGCGAGTGACCCTGACCGTGAAGGTGAGGCAATTGCTTGGCATTTGGCGAACATATTAAATTTAGAAGAATCAGTAGAAAATAGAGTAGTATTTAATGAAATAACAAAAGATGCCGTGAAAGATAGCTTTAAACATCCTAGAGGCATAGAAATGAATCTTGTTGACGCTCAGCAAGCGAGACGTATATTAGACCGTTTAGTTGGTTATAATATTTCACCAGTATTGTGGAAAAAAGTTAAAAAAGGTTTGTCGGCTGGACGTGTCCAATCTGTAGCACTTAGATTAGTTATTGATCGTGAAAATGAAATCAGAAACTTTAAACCTGAAGAATATTGGAAAATTGATGGTGAATTTAGATACAAGAAATCCAAATTCAATGCCAAATTCCTTCATTTAAAAAACAAGCCATTTAAGTTAACGAATAAAGATGATGTAGAAAAAATTACAGCACAGTTAGATGGAGATCAGTTTGAGGTAACGAAAGTAACGAAAAAAGAAAAAACACGTTATCCAGCTAATCCATTTACAACATCAACATTGCAACAAGAAGCTGCGCGTAAATTGAACTTCAAAGCCCGAAAAACAATGATGCTAGCGCAACAATTGTATGAAGGTATTGATTTGAAACGACAAGGTACAGTCGGTTTAATCACATATATGCGTACAGATTCAACAAGAGTATCTGATCAAGCTAAATCTGAAGCGAAAAGTTATATTGAAGAAATATATGGTAATAACTATTTGTCAAATCGTAAAGCTAAAGGACAACAAGGCGATCAAGATGCCCATGAAGCAATCAGACCAACTGGAACATTGCGTACACCAAATGAAATGAAAAATTATTTAACACGTGATCAACACAGATTATACAAATTAATTTGGGAACGTTTTGTAGCAAGTCAAATGGCACCTGCGATTCTAGATACTGTTGCTATGGATTTAACACAAAATGATTTGAAATTCCGTGCGAACGGACAAACGATTAAGTTTAAAGGGTTCATGACATTATACATTGAAACTACAGACGACGATGAAGGCGGTAAAGAAAATAAATTACCTAAAATTGAAGAAGGCGAAATGGTTACAGCAACTAATATTGAACCTTCTCAACATTACACACAACCACCACCGCGTTATACTGAAGCGCGTTTAGTAAAAACAATGGAAGAATTGAAAATTGGACGACCATCTACGTATGCACCGACAATAGATACAATACAAAAGAGAAATTATGTAAAAAATGAAAGTAAGCGATTTGTTCCAACTGAACTAGGTGAAATCGTTCATGAACAAGTGAAGGATTATTTCCCTGAAATCATTGATGTCGACTTTACTGTAAACATGGAGACATTATTGGATAAAGTAGCTGATGGCGAAATTCCTTGGAAAAAAGTAATTCGTGATTTTTATAGTAGCTTTAGCCAAGATGTTGAACGTGCAGAAGAAGAAATGGAAAAAATTGAAATTAAAGATGAACCAGCTGGAGAAGATTGTGAACTATGTGGATCACCAATGGTAATTAAAATGGGACGCTATGGTAAATTCATGGCATGTTCTAACTTCCCAGACTGTCGTAACACGAAAGCAATTATCAAAACGATTGGCGTGACTTGTCCTAAATGTAAAGAGGGCGATGTCGTTGAACGCAAATCTAAAAAGAACCGTATTTTCTTCGGCTGTTCAAAATATCCTGAGTGTGACTTTGTTACATGGGATAAACCTGTAGGTCGTGATTGTCCTAAATGTGAACAATATCTTGTTGAGAAAAAACAAGGACGTAAAAGTCAGGTTATTTGTTCAAACTGTGATTATAAAGAAGAACTGCAAAAATAAACAATCATATCATTTATTAATTATTGCGTAATTCAAACGTACATTACGAATATTGTTAATAATTCTATAAGCAACTAACGACACATATTTATAATGTAGACGCATATATCTATAATTATGATATGATGTCGTAGTTGCTATTTTTAATGTATTGGAGGAAATTAAATGACTCAAACTGTCAATGTTATAGGGGCTGGTCTAGCCGGTTCAGAAGCAGCATATCAATTAGCTCAAAGAGGGATAAAAGTTAATTTAATAGAGATGAGGCCAGTGAAGCAAACACCAGCACATCATACTGATCAATTTGCAGAGTTAGTTTGTTCAAACTCATTACGTGGCAATGCATTAACAAATGCAGTTGGTGTTCTTAAGGAAGAGATGAGACGCCTTGATTCACTTATTATTAGTGCAGCAGATAAAGCAAGAGTACCTGCTGGTGGTGCGTTAGCAGTAGATCGACATGATTTTGCTGGTTACGTTACAGAAACTTTGAAAAATCATCCCAATGTAACAGTGTTAAATGAAGAAATTAACAGCATACCTGATGGTTACACTATCATTGCTACAGGTCCATTAACTACAGAAAAATTGGCTGCTGAAATTGTTGAAGCTACTGGTGAAGATCAATTGTATTTTTATGATGCCGCAGCTCCAATAATTGAAAAAGAAAGTATAGATATGAATAAGGTATATTTGAAATCTCGTTATGACAAAGGTGAAGCAGCATATCTGAACTGCCCAATGACTGAAGAAGAATTCAATATATTTTATGATGCATTAATGGAAGCAGAAGTTGCACCAGTAAATGAATTTGAGAAGGAAAAGTATTTTGAAGGGTGTATGCCCTTTGAAGTTATGGCAGAACGTGGACGTAAAACTTTATTGTTTGGACCTATGAAACCAGTAGGGTTAGAAGATCCTAAAACAGGTGAACGTCCATATGCAGTTGTACAATTGAGACAAGATGATGCTGCAGGTACATTATATAATCTTGTAGGTTTCCAAACACATTTAAAATGGGGGGCACAAAAAGACGTTATACGTTTAATCCCTGGTTTAGAAAATGTAGAAATCGTAAGATATGGTGTGATGCATCGAAATACATTTATTAACTCGCCAGATGTGTTGACAGAAAAGTATGAGTTGATAGGTAGAGAAGAAGTTCATTTTGCTGGTCAAATGACTGGCGTTGAAGGTTATGTTGAAAGTGCAGCAAGTGGTTTAGTAGCAGGCATCAATGTAGCTCATAAAATTAAAGATAGAGGCGGCGTAGTATTTCCAAGAGAAACAATGATTGGAAGTATGGCTTATTATATTTCTCATGCTAAAAACGAGAAAAATTTCCAACCAATGAATGCGAATTTTGGTTTACTGCCAACTTTAGAAAAACGTGTTAAAGATAAAAAATTACGTTACGAAAAACTTGCAGACCGCGCGTTATCATATTTAGATAATTATAAGCAAACTTTATAAAATATTCGTAGATATAACCATTTTCTAAAAATTTTGTAAGTTTGACTCAATTTAATAGTTATTTTTCGCAGTCCCCTTCATCAATATGCTACAATTCATATTGATGGAGGGGTTTTTATTGGAAGAAATCCAACAGGCATATTTATTTATGTTAAAAGTTGAACGACAGTTTTCAGAGCATACTTTAAAGTCATACCACGATGATTTAGAACAGTTCAATGTATTTTTAAAACAAGAATATTTAGAGCTATCTGCATTCGAATATAAAGATGCAAGAAACTATCTAAGTTATTTATATTCGAAAAACTTGAAAAGAACCTCAGTTTCTCGTAAAATTTCTACGCTGAGAAGTTTTTACGAATATTGGATGACACAAGATGAAAAAGTTATAAATCCATTTATTCAATTAGTGCATCCCAAGAAAGAACAATATTTACCACACTTTTTTTATGAAGAAGAAATGGAAGCTTTATTTGACACTGTTGAAAAAGACCCGAAAAAAGGTTTGAGAGATAGAGTGATTTTGGAACTTCTTTATGCAACAGGCATAAGGGTTTCGGAGTTAGTCCATATAAAAGAGTCTGATTTAGATATGAATTTACCTGGTGTGAAGGTGTTAGGTAAAGGTGGTAAAGAACGCTTTATTCCATTTGGAGAATTTTGCAAGCAAAGTATAGAACGATATTTAGAATTATTTAAACCTAAAATTAAAAATGATCATAATTATTTATTAGTAAATATGAACGGTGCGCCTATCACAGAGCGTGGCGTTCGTTATGTGTTAAACGATGTTGTAAAACGTACAGCTGGCGTAACGGATATTCACCCACATAAATTAAGACATACATTTGCAACACACATGCTTAATCAGGGTGCTGATTTACGTACCGTTCAATCCTTGTTAGGTCATGTGAATTTATCAACTACAGGTCGTTACACACATGTTACAAATGAACAATTAAGAAAAGTATATTTAAACGCACATCCTCGTGCAAAAAAGGAGAATTAGATTATGAGTACATCTATTCACGCGACAACGATTTTTGCAGTGCAACATAACGGCCATTCAGCAATGGCAGGTGATGGACAAGTAACACTTGGTGAACAAGTGATTATGAAACAAACAGCACGAAAGGTTAGACGCTTATACAATGATAAAGTTTTAGCCGGATTTGCAGGAAGCGTTGCAGATGCATTTACATTATTCGAAAAATTCGAAACTAAATTACAACAATTCGGTGGTAATTTAGAAAGAGCCGCAGTTGAATTAGCTCAGGAATGGAGAGGTGACAAACAACTGCGTCAACTAGAAGCAATGCTAATCGTTATGGATGAGGATTCAATCCTTGTAGTAAGTGGTACAGGAGAAGTAATCGCACCAGACGATGCTTTAATAGCAATTGGTTCAGGAGGCAATTACGCATTGAGTGCAGGAAGAGCCTTGAAACGTCATGCCACAAATTTAACTGCAGAAGAAATGGCTTATGAAAGTTTAAAAGTTGCGTCTGATATTTGTGTATTTACAAATGATCAAATCGTAGTTGAAAAATTATAAAAATTGAAACTAAAAAAGCACAATGAAAAATAAAAATGTATAATCGTAAAAATTTAGGATATAGTAATAATAAATAAATTTACAAATAATTTTTAGAATAATTGAAATCAAAATTACGGAGGTAATTTATCTTATGGAAACGACTGGCATTAAATTAACACCAAAAGATATCGTTTCAAAATTGAATGAATACATTGTTGGGCAAGATGATGCAAAGCGCAAAGTAGCAATTGCATTAAGAAATAGATATAGACGAAGTCTTTTAGCTGAAGAAGCTAAACAAGAGATTGCACCCAAAAATATTTTGATGATCGGACCAACAGGTGTAGGTAAGACGGAAATAGCAAGAAGAATGGCTAAAGTTGTAGGTGCACCTTTTATAAAGGTCGAAGCAACTAAATTTACAGAAGTAGGCTACGTAGGTCGAGATGTTGAGAGCATGGTAAGAGATTTAGTTGACGTAGCTATTAGACTAGTTAAAGAACAAAAGAAAGCTTTAGTTGAAGAAGAAGCGAAACAAAAAGCAAATGAAAAATTAGTAAAACTTTTAGTACCTAGCATGAAGCAAAAAGCAAATAATACGAATAACGGTGAGAATAACCCTCTAGAATCACTATTTGGTGGTTCGATGCCAAACTTTGGTCAGAATAATGATGAAGAAGAGGATACACCTACAGAAGAAATCAACACAAAACGTTCTGAAATTAAACAACAATTGTTGAATGGTGAACTAGAAGAAGAAAAAGTAAGATTAAAAGTAGAACAAGACCCAGGTGCTATGGGCATGTTAGGCACAAATCAAAATGAACAAATGCAAGATATGATGAAACAACTCATGCCTAAGAAAAAAGTTGAACGAGAAGTTCCTGTACAAACAGCGCGTAAAATATTAACTGACCAATTTGCCGACGAACTGATTGATCAAGAATCAGCAAATCAACAAGCAATTGAACTTGCCGAGCAAATGGGTATTATATTTATTGATGAAATCGATAAAGTTGCAACAAATAATCAAAATTCAGGTCAAGATGTGTCTCGACAAGGCGTTCAGAGAGATATTTTACCAATACTTGAAGGTAGCATGGTACAAACGAAATATGGTACTGTTAACACTGAACATATGCTATTTATTGGTGCTGGAGCATTCCACGTGGCTAAACCAAGTGATTTAATTCCTGAGTTGCAAGGTCGTTTCCCAATTCGTGTTGAATTAGAAAGTCTTTCAGTAGAAGATTTTGTACGAATCTTGACTGAACCGAAATTATCACTTATCAAACAATATGAAGCGCTACTTCAAACAGAAGAAGTGACAGTCAACTTTACCGATGACTCGATTAAACGTCTGGCAGAAATTGCGTTCCAGGTAAACCAAGATACTGATAACATTGGCGCACGTCGTTTGCATACTATACTTGAAAAAATGCTTGAAGATTTATCATTTGAAGCACCAAGTATGCCCAATGCGGTTGTAGACATCACACCACAATATGTTGATGATAAGTTGAAATCAATTTCAACAAACAAAGATTTAAGTGCATTTATTTTATAATATAAATAAAAAGGAGAAGGAATATGAGCTTATTATCGAAAACTAGAGAATTAAATACACTTTTGCAAAAGCACAAAGGTATTGCCGTTGATTTTAAGGATGTAGCACAAACAATAAGTAGTGTAACAGTAACAAATGTATTTATTGTGTCTAGAAAAGGAAAGATTTTAGGGTCAAGCTTAAACGAATTGTTGAAAAATGATCGTATTATACAAATGCTTGAAAATAGACATATCCCTAAAGAATATACGGATAAACTAATGGATGTTAGAGAAACACAATCTAATATTGATATAGAAAACGTATTATCTGTGTTCCCACCAGAAAATAAAGATTTATTCAAAATTAGCCGAACTACAATTTTTCCAATTTTAGGTGGCGGTGAAAGATTAGGTACTTTAGTACTTGGACGTGTTCAAGAAGATTTCTCTGAGAATGATTTAGTTCTTGGTGAATATGCTGCCACAGTTATTGGTATGGAAATATTACGTGAAAAACATAGTGAAGTTGAACAAGAAGCAAGAGACAAAGCTTCTATTAGCATGGCAATTAATTCTTTATCATATTCTGAAAGTGAAGCAATCGAGCATATCTTTGAAGAATTAGGCGGTAAAGAAGGATTACTTATTGCATCAAAAGTTGCTGATAGAGTAGGTATCACACGTTCAGTTATTGTTAACGCTTTGCGTAAACTTGAAAGTGCTGGTGTTATTGAATCACGTTCTTTAGGAATGAAAGGTACATTTATTAAAGTGAAAAAAGAAAAATTCTTAGATGAGCTAGAAAGAATTAAATAATCGATACGTAAATTAATTTAAAAATATATCATCAAAAAGAGCGTCTAAATCATAAGACTTTTAGATGTTCTTTTAATGTGTGAAATAGTAATGTGAAAGTATTGCTTTATAAATACAAATATGATATATTTACTCACGGCTATGAAGCCAATACGCACACAAAAAGTGCAAGTATAAAGGGTGCGATATTTAGTTATCGTGTTTATATGAGCTTTTTGTGGAGGTAATAAACCAATAGGAGGATTTTAATTATGGCAGTAATTTCAATGAAACAATTACTAGAAGCAGGCGTTCACTTTGGTCACCAAACACGTCGTTGGAACCCAAAAATGAAAAGATACATTTTCACTGAAAGAAACGGTATTTACATTATCGATCTACAAAAAACAGTGAAAAAAGTAGAAGAAGCTTATAACTTCATTAAACAAGTATCAGAAGATGGCGGAAAAGTTTTATTCGTTGGTACGAAAAAACAAGCACAAGACTCAGTGAAAGCTGAAGCAGAACGTGCGGGTCAATTCTATGTAAACCAAAGATGGTTAGGTGGAATCTTAACTAACTATAAAACAATTTCTAAACGTATCAAACGCATCTCTGAGATTGAAAAAATGGAAGAAGATGGCTTATTCGAAGTATTACCTAAAAAAGAAGTTGTAGAACTTAAAAAAGAATACGACCGTTTAATCAAATTCTTAGGCGGAATTCGTGATATGAAATCAATGCCTCAAGCATTATTTGTAGTTGACCCTCGTAAAGAGCGCAACGCAATTGCTGAAGCACGCAAATTACACATCCCTATCGTTGGTATTGTGGATACTAACTGTGATCCAGATGAAATTGATTACGTTATCCCAGCAAACGACGATGCTATTCGTGCCGTTAAATTATTAACTGGTAAAATGGCAGATGCGATCTTAGAAGGTCAACAAGGTGTATCTAATGAAGAAGTAGCAGCAGAACAAAATATTGATTTAAAAGAATCAAAAGAAGCTACTGAAGCAGGAACAACTGAAGAAAACACTTCTGTTGAATCAAACTAAGAATAATGTAAAATGGGTGATAAGATATTCAAGCTTATCACCCTTTTTTAAAAACAAATATATTAAAATTCATTAAATAATGGAGGAATATGAAATGGCAATTTCAGCTAAACTTGTAAAAGAATTACGTGAAAAAACTGGTGCAGGTATGATGGACTGTAAAAAAGCTTTAACAGAAACTGATGGTGACATCGACAAAGCTATTGATTACTTACGTGAAAACGGTATTGCAAAAGCTGCTAAAAAATCTGACCGTATTGCGGCAGAAGGTTTAGTTCATGTTGAAGAAAAAGGCAATGAAGCAGCAATTGTAGAAATTAATTCAGAAACTGATTTCGTAGCTCGTAACGAAGGTTTCCAAGAATTAGTGAAAGAAATTGCTAATCAAGTATTAGAAACAAAGGCTGAAACAGTAGAAGCCTTATTAGAAACTACATTAGCTGATGGTAAATCAGTAGACCAACGTGTTAAAGAATCTATCTCAACTATCGGAGAAAAATTAAGTATCCGTCGTTTTGCTATTAGAACAAAATCAGACAATGATGCTTTTGGTTCTTATTTACACATGGGCGGACGTATCGGTGTGTTAACTGTAGTTGAAGGTTCAACTGATGTCCAAGCAGCTAAAGACGTAGCTATGCACATTGCTGCAATCAACCCTAAATATGTTTCATCTGAACAAGTAAGCGAAGATGAAATCAATCACGAAAGAGAAGTTTTAAAACAACAAGCACTAAACGAAGGCAAACCAGAGAAAATTGTAGAAAAAATGGTTGAAGGTCGTTTACGTAAATATTTACAAGAAATTTGTGCAGTTGACCAAAACTTTGTAAAAGATCCTGATCAAACAGTTGAAGCTTTCTTGAAATCAAAAGGTGGAAAACTTGTTGACTTCTTACGTTATGAAGTAGGCGAAGGCATGGAGAAACGCGAAGAAAACTTTGCTGACGAAGTAAAAGGACAAATGAAATAATTTTTCATAGTTAAAACAAGAAAGAAGACACCTTTGTGCTCCGTATGAAAGATTTACTTTTGTATTGGAAGACCTATTGTGTCTTCTTTACTTGTATCAATTACATATTTTTACAATAGAGAGGAAAAGACAATGGCTCAAACTTCTAAATACGATCGTGTTGTTTTAAAATTAAGTGGCGAAGCACTAGCAGGTAACGATGGATTTGGAATTAATCCAATTACGATTAAAAGTGTGGCTGAACAAGTAGCCGAAGTTGCAAAGATGGATTGCGAAATTGCAGTTATCGTTGGCGGAGGTAATATTTGGAGAGGTAAAACGGGTAGTGACCTAGGCATGGATCGTGGTACTGCTGATTATATGGGTATGTTAGCTACAGTAATGAATGCTTTAGCGCTACAAGATAGCCTTGAACAATTAGAATGTGACACACGCGTTTTAACTTCAATTGAAATGAAACAAGTTGCAGAACCATACATTCGTCGTCGTGCAATTAGACACTTAGAGAAAAAACGTGTAGTTATTTTTGCAGCGGGTATTGGTAATCCATACTTCTCAACTGATACTACAGCAGCTCTACGTGCGGCTGAAGTTGAAGCCGATGTTATCTTAATGGGTAAAAATAATGTTGATGGCGTTTACTCTGCTGATCCAAAAGTAGACCCTAATGCTATTAAGTATGAACATCTTACTCATATTCAAATGTTACAAGATGGTTTACAAGTAATGGATTCAACAGCGTCTTCATTCTGTATGGATAATAACATTCCGTTGAATGTATTCTCAATTACTGAAGAAGGTAATATTAAACGTGCAGTAATGGGTGAAAAAATAGGAACAATAATAACAAAATAATTAGAGGTGTATGAGAATGAGCGACATTATTAATGATACGAAATCAAAAATGCAAAAATCTGTTGATAATCTTTCAAGAGAATTAGCTAATATTAGTGCCGGAAGAGCCAACTCCAATTTATTAAATGGCGTAAATGTTGATTATTATGGTGCTCCAACACCAGTTCAACAACTTGCTAGTATCAATGTGCCAGAAGCACGTTTATTAGTAATTGCACCATATGATAAATCATCTGTCGGTAATATTGAAAAAGCAATCAATGCTGCTAACTTAGGTGTGAATCCTTCAAGTGACGGAGAAGTTATACGTATTGTTATTCCAGCATTAACTGAAGACCGCCGTAAAGAGCTTGTAAAAGAAGTTAAGAAAATTGGCGAAGATGCGAAAGTAGCAGTTAGAAATGTTCGTCGTGATTCAAATGATGTACTTAAAAAACAAGAAAAAAATGGCGATATCACTGAAGATGATTTAAGATCACAAACAGATGATGTACAAAAATTAACTGACAACTCAATTAAAGAAATTGATAAATTATTAGAAGAAAAAGAAAAAGATATAATGTCAGTATAAACATGGTAATGATGATTATACTTCTATTCACTCATTAAGGTATATAATTACTTATAGTTAGAGCTTGAAGAAGAGGTATATCATTTATTTATCTGAACTGTATCAAATCAGACTTTGGTACAGTTTTTTTATTTGTTTATTCAATGCACCTATCTATTATGATAAAATGGTAGATAATTGCATCTAGAATCTAATTATAATAAACAGAGATGATCAAGCTCGGAGGAAATACCATGTTTAAAAAGTTAAAAAAGAAGAAAGAAAATCAGTATAAGCAATCCGATATAGATTTGGAAGTACATAATATACCCGAACATGTTGCTATAATTATGGATGGTAATGGTCGTTGGGCTAAACAAAGAAAATTGCCTAGAATAAAAGGTCACTACCAAGGTATGCAAACTGTTAAAAAAATTACTAAAGCAGCTAGTGATTTAGGAATTAAATATTTAACATTGTATACTTTCTCTACAGAAAATTGGACAAGACCTAAAAATGAAGTGAATTACATCATGAACTTGCCAGTTAACTTTTTAAGAACATTTCTACCAGAGTTGATAGAAAATAATGTTAAAGTAGAGACGATTGGTTTTATTGAGCATTTACCAACATCTACACTTAAAGCGATAGATAAAGCAAAAGAAGAAACAAAAAATAATACGGGCTTAAAATTGGTCTTTGCTATAAATTATGGCGGACGAGCCGAAATTGTCCACAGTGTGAAATCAATTTACGACAAATTGACTGCTGAAGGTTTAACAAGTGAAGCAATCACTGAAGAAATGATTAATGAGCATTTAATGACTCATTGCTACCCTGACCCAGATCTTTTGATTAGAACATCAGGAGAGCAACGTATTAGTAATTTCCTAATCTGGCAAGTATCTTACAGTGAATTTTTATTTAATGAAAAATTATGGCCAGATTTTGATAAAGAAGAATTAATAAACTGTATTAAAATTTATCAATCTCGTCAAAGGCGTTTTGGGGGATTATAAGTAGTTAGGAGAATAGTATGAAAGTTAGAACTTTGACGGCAATCATAGGACTTATCATTTTCCTCCCGGTCTTACTAAAGGGCGGAGTTATATTAATGCTGTTTTCGTATTTATTAGCGTTCATAGCATTGAAAGAATTGCTGAATATGAATATGATTAAGTTTTTATCGGTGCCAGGTATCATAAGTGCGTTAGGAATTTTAATTATTATGTTACCTCAAGGTGCGGGTAACTGGGTTAATGATTTACAATTAAAGTCATTAATAGCAATGAGTTTTATTTTATTAAGTTATACAGTGCTTTCTAAAAATAGATTTAGTTTTATGGACGCTGCATTTTGTTTAATGACGATTGCGTATGTTGGTATTGGTTTCATGTATCTTTATGAAACACGATCTGAAGGCTTACACTACATACTATTTGCATTTCTAATCGTATGGTCAACAGATACAGGGGCATATATTTTTGGTCGTTTAATGGGCAAACATAAATTATGGCCTGTGATTAGTCCTAATAAAACAATAGAAGGTTTTGTTGGTGGATTGATTTGTAGTTTAATTATTCCACTTGTTATGATTATGTTTGTAGACTTTAATATTGCAACGTGGATATTATTAATTGTTACGATCATTTTAAGTATGTTTGGACAACTTGGTGACCTTGTTGAATCAGGTTTCAAACGCCATTTTGGTGTGAAAGACTCTGGTCGAATTTTGCCTGGTCATGGTGGTATTTTAGATCGCTTTGACAGTTTTATGTTTGTATTGCCACTATTAAACATCTTGTTAATACAAGCTTAACTACAAATTCAAAGTGATACTATACAATTATATAAACAAAAATAAGGAGTTAATGAGATAAAATAACTGAGTGCTTCAATGCAGTTATTTTATTTATTAACTCCTTTTCACAAGCAAAAATACTTTGTGTAATTACGACTGTACAATGATAAGAATAATGTAAGCGAGTGACTAGAAGACATATTAAAGTTACGTGTGTCACTCAGCATTGTTGTGTTATACTTTTATAATCTAAAGTAAGCAGTTAGTCATAAGAAAATGAATCATATGAATTAATATATGAAGTATGAGCAAACAATTTATTTCGAAAATATGAGGTGTAGCAAAGTGAGTTTTCTAGTAACAATTATTTCATTTATAATCGTTTTTGGTGTCCTTGTCACAGTTCATGAGTATGGACATATGTTTTTTGCAAAACGCGCAGGCATTATGTGTCCGGAATTTGCAATTGGTATGGGACCTAAAATATTTAGTTTCAGAAAGAATGAAACGTTATATACGATTCGATTATTACCTGTCGGAGGTTACGTACGCATGGCTGGTGATGGTTTAGAAGAACCACCAGTTCAACCAGGTATGCATGTAAAAATAAAATTAAATGACAAAGATGAAATTACGCACATCATTTTAGATGATCAACACAAATTTCAACAAATTGAAGCAATAGAAGTAAAACAATGTGATTTTAAAGATGGCTTATTCATTGAAGGGGTAACATCATATAATCAAGAAAGACAACGCTATGCAATAGCTAAAACGTCTTACTTTGTAGAGAATGGTAGTTTAATTCAAATTGCACCTAGAGATCGTCAATTCACGTATAAAAAGCCTTATCAAAAATTCTTAACTTTATTCGCAGGACCATTGTTTAATTTCTTACTTACATTAGTATTATTTATTGGTCTAGCATATTATCAAGGTACAGCAACAAATTCAGTTGATGAAGTTGTTAAAGATTCACCTGCTGAACAAGCAGGTCTTAAATCTGGTGACACGATTGTTAAAGTAGGAAACCATAATATTGATGGTAAAGATGATATTGATAAAGCAGTAAAAGAAATTAAAGATAACAAGACAAAATTAGTCGTCGAACGTAATGGCAACAAGCAAACATTTGATATTAAACCTAAAAAGGTTGAACAAAAAGTAACGAAAACACACTCAGAAACAAAATATTTATTAGGTTATAGTGCAGCGACTGAACACACTATTTTCAAACCAATTGCAGCGGGTGTGGAACAAACACTTAGTGCAGGTAAAATTATTTTCACTGCAATTGTAAGTATGATTGCAAGCATTTTCACTGGAGAATTCTCATTTGATATGTTGAATGGTCCAGTAGGTATATATCATACTGTCGACTCTGTCGTTAAAACTGGTATAATTAACTTGATTTCATGGACTGCTTTGCTAAGCGTTAACTTAGGATTAATGAATTTACTACCAGTACCAGCGTTAGATGGTGGACGAATTTTATTTGTCATTTATGAAGCAATCTTTAGAAAACCAGTAAATAAAAAAGCAGAAACTACAATTATCGCCATTGGTGCCGTATTTGTATTAATCGTTATGGTATTAGTGACTTGGAACGATATTCAGCGTTATTTCTTATAAGAGGGAGAGAAGCATTTAAATGAAACAATCAAAAGTATTTATACCAACTATGAAAGAAGTGCCAGCTGGTGCTGAGGCATTAAGCCATCGACTATTATTAAAAGCAGGCTTAATCAAACAAAGTACAAGTGGAATTTACAGTTACTTACCAATTGCAGCGAGAGTATTAAATAATATTGAAGCTATCGTACGCGAAGAGATGGAGCGTATTGATGCGGTTGAAATATTAATGCCAGCATTGCAACCATCAGAATTATGGGAAGAATCAGGACGTTGGAGTGCATATGGTCCAGAACTTATGCGTTTACAAGATCGTAATGGCCGTCAATTTGCGCTTGGACCAACACATGAAGAAGTTGTGACTTCAATTGTTCGTGATGAATTGAAATCATATAAACAACTGCCAATGACACTTTTCCAAATACAATCTAAATTTAGAGATGAAAAGCGTCCACGTTTCGGTCTATTACGTGGTAGAGAATTTATAATGAAAGATGCTTATTCTTTTCATGCTGATGAAGCGTCACTAGATGAAGCATATGAAGATATGTACCATGCATATGGTCGCATCTTTAATCGTGTAGGTATTAACGCGAGACCTGTTGTTGCTGATTCAGGTGCAATTGGTGGTAGTCATACACATGAATTTATGGCGTTAAGCGAAATCGGTGAAGACACGATTGTGTACAGTGAGCAAAGTGATTACGCTGCAAATATTGAAAAAGCTGAAGTGGTTTACCATCCTAATAAAAAACATGAAGATGTACAACCGTTAACAAAAATTGAAACGCCAAATGTGCATACAGCACAAGATCTTGCGACATTTTTAAACAAACCATTAGACGAAATTACTAAATCTATGATATTTAATGTCGATGGTGAATTTATATTAGTATTAGTTCGAGGTCACCATGAAATTAATGATATTAAATTAAAAGCTTATTTTGGTACTGACAATGTGGAGTTAGCAACTGAAGATGAAATTATTAATATTTTAGGTGCAAAACCAGGTTCACTGGGTCCAGTTTTCGATAAAGACATTAAAATTTATGCAGATAATTTCATTCAAGATTTGAATAATATCGTCGTTGGTGCGAATGAAGATGGATATCACTTGTTAAACGCAAATGTCGATCGTGACTTTGAAGTAGAAGCCTATGGAGATTTTAGATTCATTTTAGAAGGTGAATTATTAGCAGATAGCTCAGACAAAGCGCACTTTGCAGAAGGTATTGAAGTAGGCCAAGTCTTTAAACTTGGAACAAAATACTCTGAATCAATGAACGCTACGTTCTTAAATGACCAAGGTAGAGCACAACCATTATTAATGGGATGTTATGGCATTGGTATTTCAAGAACATTAAGTGCAATCGTTGAACAAAATAACGATGAAAATGGTATTATTTGGCCAAAATCAGTCACACCATTTGAATTACATTTAATCACAATCAATCCTAAAAAAGATGACCAACGTGAATTAGCGGATCAATTATATACGCAATTAAAAGAAAATTATGATGTACTTTATGATGACCGTAAAGAACGTGCTGGTGTGAAATTTAATGATGCTGATTTAATCGGTTTACCAATACGTATTGTCGTAGGCAAAAATGCTGCAGAAGGCATTGTAGAAGTTAAACGTCGCGATACTGGTGACAGTGAAGATGTGCATATCGATAATTTAATCAATTATGTAAATGAATTATATACAAATTTATAATCTATAAGGGAATTGCTAGATGTTACTTATATAAAATCATAAGGCTGACGCACAAATTCAACAATCTATATTTGTGAGTGTAAATTAAAAAATATACACTAGCTGTCTCATTTTTAGATATGTTTGACTCAAACTTTTAAGGAGGGGGCGGGAATACGAAATCAAATTTTAAAGTTTGATTTCTGTTCCGCTCCCATTTATTATTCACAAAAATATGAATTTAATTTATTAAGTTTAACTATTAGAATTTCACACATATCCGTTATAATATAGAGAATGGAATAATAATACATACACCGTCATTTAATGTAAGTAAGCATATACAAGTAAAGCAGTGTAATTAATAGTAAGGTGGTTATCGTCATGGCAATGACAAATCAGGAAAAATTTAAAATCCTAGCTGACCAAATTAAAATAACAAACCATTTGGAACCAGAAATTTTGGAACAAAGTGAACTAACGCGTGTGGATGTTAAGACAACAGATCGTACATGGGTGTTTCAAATCACATTACCACACTTTCTATCAATAGAAGATTATTTGCTTTTTACAGGTGCAATTACAGAAGAGTTTAAATCAATTGCAAATGTAGAATGTAATATTACGATAAATAATAAATCAAACCAAGATGAATATGCGATAAAGTATTTTAATCATTGTATTGATCAAACACAACTTTCACCTAAAGTAAAAGGACAATTAAAGCAAAAACGCTTAATTATGTCGGGAGATGTGCTAAAAGTAACTTGTCAAAATGATATCGAGAGAGATCATTTTGATAAAGCCTGTAATGGTAGCTTAGTTAAAGCATTTCAACAGTGTGGATTCGATATTAGTAAGATAGTTTTTGAAACGGATAGCGTTGGAAACGAAGATGATTTAGCATCATTAGAAGCACATATTCAAGAAGAAGATGAAAAGAGTGCACGTGAAGCTACTGAAAAATTAGAAAAAATGAAAGCCGAGAAGGCAAAACAACAAGATAATAATGAAAGTTCGGTAACTAAGTGTCAAATTGGTAAACCAATCCCAATTGATAATATTAAACCTATAGATTCTATTATTGAAGAAGAATTCAAAGTAGCAGTTGAAGGTGTTATTTTTGATATTAACTTAAAAGAGTTGAAGAGTGGGCGACACATTGTAGAGTTGAAGGTAACTGACTATACAGATTCGCTCGTATTAAAAATGTTCACTCGTAAAAACAAAGATGATTTAGATAACTTTAAGGCATTGAGCGTCGGTAAATGGGTTCGCGCACAAGGACGCATAGAAGAAGATTCATTTGTTCGTGATTTAGTGATGATGATGTCAGATATTGAAGAAATTAAAAAAGCTACGAAACAAGATAAATCTGAAGAAAAACGAGTAGAATTCCATTTGCATACGGCAATGAGTCAAATGGATGGCATACCTAATATTTCAGCGTACGTAGATCAAGCAGCAAAGTGGGGTCATAAAGCTATTGCAGTGACTGACCATAATGGTGTACAAGCCTTTCCAGACGCACATGCGGCAGCTGAAAAAAATGGTATTAAAATGATTTACGGAATGGAAGGTATGTTGGTTGACGATGGTGTACCTATTGCATACAAACCTATGGACCGTGATTTGAAAACCGCAACATATGTTGTATTCGACGTTGAAACGACCGGTTTATCCAATCAATACGATAAAATTATCGAGCTCGCTGCAGTCAAAGTTAAAGACGGGGAAATCATTGATAAGTTTGAACGTTTTAGTAATCCACATGAACGTTTATCCGATGTTATTATTAATTTGACACATATTACGGATGATATGTTAGTTGATGCTCCAGAGATAGAAGAAGTTCTTACTGAGTTTAAAGCATGGGTAGGGGACGCTATTTTCGTTGCTCATAACGCATCCTTTGATATGGGCTTTATAGATACTGGATATGAACATGTCGGTATTGGTGCGTCTACAAACGCTGTAATAGATACACTTGAATTATCAAGAACAATCAATACTGAATACGGTAAACATGGATTGAACTTCTTAGCCAAAAAATACGGCGTAGAGTTAACACAACACCATAGAGCAATTTATGATACGGAAGCAACAGCTTATATGTTTATTAAAATGCTTAAACAATTAGAAGAACTTGACGTTCATAATCACCAAGATATTAATACATCGTTATCAAATGAAGATGCATACAAACGTGCACGTCCGAATCACGTCACGCTTATTGTTCAAAATCAACAAGGTCTTAAAAACTTATTCAAGATTGTAAGTGCGTCCTTAGTCCAATATTATTATAGAACACCTAGAATTCCACGTTCATTATTAGATGAATATCGTGAAGGTATTCTCGTTGGTTCTGCATGTGACGAAGGAGAAGTATTTACTGCAGTAATGCAAAAAGATCAGTCTCAAGTTGAACGTATAGCTCAATACTATGATTTCATAGAAATTCAACCGCCTGCTTTATACCAAGGCTTAATTGATAGAGAACTGATACGTGATAATGAAACATTATATGAAATATATAATCGTTTAATTCGTGCGGGTGAAGTCAACGATATTCCCGTTATAGCTACAGGAAATGCACACTATTTGAATGAACATGATTCGATTGCGCGTAAAATATTGATTGCTGCACAACCTGGTAATCCATTAAACCGTTCTACATTGCCAAAGGCGCATTTTAGAACTACAGACGAAATGTTAGACGAATTGCACTTCTTGGGTGAAGAAAAAGCCTATGAACTTGTCATTAAGAATACTAATGAGCTAGCAGATCGTATAGAGCGTGTTGTTCCAATTAAAGATGAGCTATATACACCAAGAATGGAAGGCGCAAATGAAGAAATTCGAGAAATGAGCTATTCTAATGCAAAAGACCTCTACGGTGATGATTTACCACAAATTGTAATTGATCGTCTTGAAAAAGAATTAGAGAGTATTATAGGTAATGGCTTCTCTGTTATATACCTCATTTCACAACGACTTGTTAAAAAATCTTTAAATGACGGATATCTCGTTGGTTCACGTGGTTCTGTAGGATCAAGTTTTGTAGCAACTATGACAGAAATCACAGAAGTTAATCCATTGCCACCACATTACATTTGTCCAAAATGTAAAACGAGTGAATTCTTTGATGATGGCTCTGTTGGCTCTGGTTTTGATTTAGCAGATAAAAAATGTGAAACTTGTGGCAGCGACCTTATTAAAGAAGGTCAAGATATTCCTTTCGAAACATTCTTAGGCTTTAAAGGCGATAAGGTACCAGATATTGACTTGAACTTTAGTGGAGAATATCAACCGAATGCACATAATTATACAAAAGAATTATTTGGTGATGATAAAGTATTCCGTGCTGGAACAATTGGTACAGTCGCAGAGAAAACAGCTTTTGGTTATGTGAAGGGTTATTTAAATGACCAAGGTATCCATAAACGTGGCGCAGAAGTAGATAGACTTGTTAAAGGTTGTACAGGCGTTAAACGTACATCTGGACAACATCCAGGTGGTATTATTGTAGTACCTGATTATATGGATATATATGATTTCACACCTGTACAGTTCCCAGCGGACGATCAGTCTTCATCTTGGATGACAACGCATTTTGATTTCCACTCCATACATGATAACGTTCTAAAGTTAGATATACTTGGACACGATGATCCAACAATGATTCGCATGTTACAAGACTTATCAGGAATAGATCCCAAAACAATTCCAGTGGATGATAAAGAAACGATGGGCATCTTTAGTTCGCCTGAACCTTTAGGTGTTACACAAGAGGAAATTTTATGTAAAACTGGCACGTTTGGTGTACCAGAATTTGGTACTGGCTTTGTTAGACAAATGTTAGAAGACACAAAACCAACAACATTTTCAGAACTTGTTAGAATATCAGGATTATCACATGGTACAGATGTATGGTTAGGGAACGCTCAAGATTTAATACGTTCAGGTAAATGTGATTTAGCGAGTGTAATATGTTGTCGTGATGATATTATGGTTTATTTAATGTATAATGGTTTAGAGCCGTCACTTGCCTTTAAGACAATGGAATTTGTGCGTAAAGGTAAAGGGTTGACTGACGATATGGTCGAAGCAATGGTAGACAATGAAGTACCTGATTGGTATTTAGATTCATGTAGAAAAATAAAATACATGTTCCCTAAAGCCCATGCCGCAGCTTATGTGTTAATGGCGGTAAGAATTGCTTACTTTAAAGTACATTATCCACTATATTATTATGCAAGTTATTTCACAGTACGCGCATCTGACTTTGATTTAATTACAATGATTAAAGATAAAGAAAGTATTCGTAATACTGTTAATGATATGTACTCACGTTATATGGATTTAGCTAAAAAAGAAAAAGATACTTTAACAGTGCTTGAAATAATGAATGAAATGGCACAACGTGGTTTCCGTATGCAGCCAATCAGTTTAGAAAAAAGTAAATCATTTGAATTTATTATTGAAGGCGATACTTTGATTCCACCATTTATATCTGTTCCAGGTTTAGGTGAAAACGTTGCACAAAGAATTGTAGAAGCTCGTGAAGAAGGTCCATTTTTATCTAAAGAAGATTTAAATAAAAAAGCTGGATTATCACAAAAAGTAATAGAATACTTAGATGAATTAGGTTCTTTACCTAATTTACCTGATAAAGCGCAATTATCAATTTTTGATATGTAATAAACAAAAAGACTTAATAAATAACAAAAAGCATGAATTAACTTGTCATTATAGGCTTTTTACAAATATAGTTATTTGTCTACCAAATAAACATATGATATAATAACAGTGCTTAAAAAATTAGACTCAGGCAGAAAGAGTGGGCATAATACCCGCTCTTTTCTATTTGCCAAAACAGGAGGTCAGCATGAGTAAAATAACTGAGCAAGTTGAAGCAATAATTCAACCTGTCCTTGACGACTTAAATTTTGAATTAGTAGAAGTTGAGTTTACAAAAGAAGGAAACGATCATTTTTTAAGAGTATCTATCGATAAAGAAGGTGGCGTAGATTTAAATGATTGTGCGCTTGCTTCTGAAAAAATAAGTGAAGTAATGGATTCAGAAGATCCTATCGAACAGATGTATTATTTAGATGTTGCCTCACCTGGTGCTGAAAGACCAATTAAAAAAGAAAAAGAATATCGCAACGCTGTGACTAAACCAGTATTTGTTTCTTTATATGCTCCAATCGAAGGCGCAAAAGAATGGTTAGGTATATTGCAATCAGTTGATGATGAAACAATAGTTATGGAAGTTAAAGAGAAATCAAAAACAAAACAAGTTGAAATACCAAGAAGTAAAATCGCTAAAGCACGTCATGCAGTAATTATATAACGTGACGAGGAGGATGATAAATCGTGTCAAGTAATGAATTATTATTAGCTACTGAGTACTTAGAAAAAGAAAAGAAAATTCCTAGAGAAGTATTAATTGATGCTATCGAAGCGGCATTAATTACTGCTTATAAAAAGAACTATGAAAGTGCAAGAAACGTTCGTGTTGAATTAAACATGGACGAAGGTACATTTAATGTTATCGCACGTAAAGAAGTGGTTGAAGAATCATTTGATAACAGAGAAGAAATCGACTTAAGTACGGCACTAGTAAAAAACCCTGCTTATGAAATTGGTGATATCTACGAAGAAGACGTAACACCAAGTGATTTCGGACGCGTAGGGGCGCAAGCAGCTAAACAAGCTGTTATGCAACGTTTACGTGATGCTGAACGTGAAATACTATATGATGAATTCATCGACAAAGAAGATGATATTGTTACTGGTCTTATTGACAGAGTAGATCATCGTTATGTATATGTGAATTTAGGGCGTACTGAAGCTGTATTGTCCGAAGCAGAAAGAAGCCCAAATGAAAGCTATATTCCAAATGAAAGAATAAGAGTGTATGTGAACAAAGTTGAACAAACTACAAAAGGACCACAAATATACGTTTCAAGAAGCCATCCAGGTCTATTAAAACGTTTATTTGAACAAGAAGTACCAGAAATCTTTGACGGTACAGTAGTAGTTAAATCTGTAGCTCGCGAAGCTGGCGATCGCTCAAAAATCAGTGTACACTCAGACAACCTTGACATCGATGCAGTAGGTGCTTGTGTAGGTTCTAAAGGTAGTCGTGTTGAAGCTGTTGTTGAAGAACTTGGCGGCGAGAAAATTGATATTGTGCAATGGGATGAAGATCCTAAAGTGTTTGTAAAAAATGCTTTAAGCCCGTCACAAGTATTACAAGTTATTGTTGATGAAGAAAATCAATCAACTGTAGTTGTAGTGCCAGATTATCAATTATCATTAGCTATAGGTAAACGCGGACAAAACGCCCGTTTAGCTGCTAAATTAACTGGTTGGAAAATTGATATTAAATCAGAAACAGATGCTAGAGAAGCAGGTGTCTACCCGACAGATGTTGAAGGCACAGAAGATCAACTTAATGATGTTGTTGACGAAGAGAATGTTGATTTGGAAGACACAGTCAATGAAGACTCTGAAACAGTAACTGAAGAAGAAGACGCTGAAAAATAACTTGGGGTGATAACTTTATGAAAAAGAAAAAAATTCCAATGCGTAAATGTATACTTTCAAATGAAATGTACCCTAAGAATGACATGATTAGAGTTGTAATTAATAAAGACGGACAAATTTTTGCTGATGCAACTGGCAAACAACAAGGCCGTGGCGCTTATGTATCTAAAAATGTTAAATTAGTAGAAGAAGCGCAACAAAAAGAAACATTAGAAAGATATTTCAAATCTGATGCTGAAACGTTAGAGCCTGTTTATAAAGAGATTATACGTCTTATTTATCGTGAAGAGATACCTAAATGACAAAAGAAAAAATCGTGAATTTTTTAGGTTTAGCAATGCGTGCAGGAAAAGTTAAAACAGGCGAATCAGTCATTATAAATGATTTGAAGAATAATAAATTAAAGCTCGTAATCATTGCAACAGATGCTTCTGACAACACAATGAAAGTGATGCAGAACAAATGTGAAAGTTACCATATATCATTACGTATATTTGGAACAAGAGCTGAATTAGGACAAGCTTTAGGTAAAGCAGAACGTGTAAACATTGGAATCACTGATCAAGGCTTTGCTAAAAAGTTATTGTCAATGATTGATGAATATCGTAAGGAGTGACTATATGAGTAAACAAAGAATTTACGAATACGCTAAAGATTTAAAATTAAAGAGTAGAGATATTATCGACGAATTGCAGAAGATGGACGTTGAGGTAACAAGTCATATGCAAACGTTAGAAGATAATCAAATTCACGCATTAGATAAAATTTACAAACCTGAAAAAGCAAAAGAAGCAGAGAAAAAACAACAAAAAACTGCTCAAAACAAGCAACAATCATCAAATAATAAAGGTAACCAAAACAACAAGAATAATCAAAATAATAAAGGTAACCAAAATAATAAATCAAACAACAATAAACCGAATAACAAAAAGAATAATAAAAAATCAAAACAAATCAAACAAGAAGAACCTAAAGAAATTCCAGAAAAAATCACTTATCAAGAAGGTATTACAGTAGGTGAACTTGCGGAGAAATTAAACGTAGAGTCTTCAGGTATTGTTAAAAAACTATTCTTACTTGGTATTATGGCTAATATTAATCAATCATTAGATGAAGAAACACTAGAGTTAATCGTTGATGATTACGGTGTTGAAGCTGAAAAAGAAATTGTTATTGATGAAGAAGATTTATCAATTTACTTCGATGATGAAACTGAAGATGAAGATGCTGTTGAACGTCCAGCAGTTGTTACAATCATGGGACATGTTGACCATGGTAAAACAACGTTACTAGATTCTATTCGTCATACAAAAGTAACAGCTGGAGAAGCTGGTGGTATTACACAACATATTGGTGCTTACCAAATTGAAAATGATGGTAAAAAAATTACATTCCTAGATACTCCAGGTCACGCAGCATTTACAACAATGCGCGCGCGTGGTGCACAAGTAACGGATATAACTATTTTAGTTGTAGCAGCTGATGATGGTGTTATGCCTCAAACAATTGAAGCAATCAATCATGCTAAAGAAGCAAATGTACCTACGATTGTTGCTGTTAACAAGATTGATAAACCGACATCAAATCCAGATCGTGTAATGCAAGAATTAACTGAATATGGTTTAGTACCTGAGGATTGGGGCGGCGATACAATCTTTGTTCCACTCTCAGCATTAAGTGGAGATGGCATTGATGATTTAATAGAAATGATTGTACTTACTTCTGAAGTACAAGAATTAAAAGCTAATCCAAGCAAAAAAGCTGTTGGTACAGTAATCGAAGCTGAATTAGATAAATCACGTGGACCATCAGCCTCATTATTAGTACAAAACGGTACACTTAACGTTGGTGACTCTTTAGTAGTTGGAAATACGTATGGTAGAATTCGTGCTATGGTCAATGACTTAGGTCAACGTATAAAAACTGCAGGACCATCTACACCAGTTGAAATTACTGGTATTCATGATGTGCCAAAAGCAGGCGATCGATTTGTTGTTTTCAAAGATGAAAAACAAGCAAGACGTATTGGTGAATCTCGCCATGAAGCGAACGTAATTCAACAACGTCATGAAAGTAAGAGTGTTTCATTAGATAACTTGTTTGAACAAATGAAACAAGGTGAAATGAAAGATTTAAATGTCATTATTAAAGGCGATGTGCAAGGTTCAGTAGAAGCGCTTGCTGCATCTCTAATGAAGATAGACGTTGAAGGCGTAAATGTACGTATCATTCACACTGCTGTGGGTGCAATCAACGAATCTGACGTTACACTAGCTAACGCTTCAAATGGTATCATTATTGGCTTTAACGTTCGTCCTGATACAGGTGCGAAACGTGCTGCTGAAACTGAAGGCGTTGATATGCGTCTACACCGCGTTATTTATAGTGTTATAGAAGAAATTGAATTCGCAATGAAAGGTATGCTAGATCCAGAATTCGAAGAACAAATTATTGGACAAGCAGAAGTTCGTCAAACGTTCAAAGTTTCTAAAGTTGGTACAATCGCAGGTAGTTATGTTATTGATGGTAAAATCACGCGTAATGCTGGCGTTCGTGTCATTAGAGACAATATTGTACAATTTGAAGGTGAATTAGATACACTAAAACGTTTTAAAGATGATGCTAAAGAAGTTGCTAAAGGTTACGAATGTGGTATCACAGTTGAGAAATACAATGACTTAAAAGAAGGCGACATTATCGAAGCTTTCGAAATGGTTGAAATAAAAAGATAAGTAATTGGAGATTAATCCAATTTAATGACAAGAAAGCCTCCAATAATTTGGAGGCTTTTTATATTGACTTCAGATTTGTATATATGGCAGATAATCACTTCAATTTATAATTTTATGTTGAAAATATGAGTGGATTTTTTAATGTAATTATTAGAATTAAAGTGCTATCCAAAAGTGAAATATATAAGTATAATGATATTATTACATAAAAATCTAACAATTTAGTTTATAGATTAAAATATAACACGACTCAACTATACAACTTCAACTAGAAATAGAAATTTTAACACCTCGTAATAATGTAGCTTACTTTAAATATCAAATTAAAAAACGCCTTAACGAAACAATTTTCACAACAATTAAATCTTATATTAAAAGGGTAACATATGTTTTTCAACATCATATGTACTTATTTGGTTGCGAATAAGTAAAAATATTGTAGTAAAATTTGGGGATAACTATTTTATTGACACTAGTTGTCTATGTACTTAATTACAATTAAATGAAATAGGAGGTTATAAATGATGAGTGAATATTTAAGGGAAATCAATGAATTTTGGCAAGAATATTTAAAGCAATATAACTCTATTTATGATCAAAATACTTTAGAACAAATTATAAAAAATGATGATACAACAGCATTTTTACATCCACAGGATTTAGCGTATTTTAAAGAACATTTTGGGAATAACTTTACTGAAATACCTAGATTTAAAAAAATGATAGACTTTGCAAATGGAAAAGTAATTATTGATAAAAATAGACAAAGAATTTTATTTGAAAATGCAGAAATAAACCCTGCTATAGCTAGACCATATTTTGGAAACCCTGATTTAGCAGATATTGTTATATTAAAAAAACAGCCCGAAAATGATTTTAAAATGTATGAACCCGATATACCAGAATCTGTAGTGATAGATTATCGCCAAAGAATATTATTGGATATACAAGGTAGATTAACATTTAATGGAGAGAAACTGTTTTTACCCTATATCGATAAACATAGATGGTTTATGAAATATTTATATAACGCTTCTTCGACTTTAAAACGTTTTAATATTGATCCAAACAGAGTTATGGTACTTAACTTTTTCCCTTATCAATCGGGTCATACTGCAGGAATACCTAAAGATTTTTTAACATTTAAACATGGCTTACCTTCTCAGCGAATGAGTTTTGATTTGTTGTTGAAACTTTTAAACGATGATAAGCATCGTATATATCTTGTTAGTGAGGAAGAACTATATATTTCGATTTTAAAGAACTTTGCTCATAGTTCTTTATGTGACTATCTAATTGATCATTTATTTGTACTTGCTTCAAAACAAAATCGGCATGTTACTTTATGCAATGTGCTAAGTTACCAAGAACACAAAATACGTTTAAGAAAAAAACAAGAATTGAGTAAAATAGAATACTACAATTGGAATAAAGAACAAAGAGAAAAACGAGAAAAAGGTAATTCAGATTTTTATAGAAAAATTAGCACAATGCAAAAAGATGTAGAACATCAACACTAAAATATAAATTATAAAAAAGCCTATATTCAGCATAGAAGATATCTAAGGCGAGTATAGGCTAATTTTAAATGTCATAGTTTTTAAATATAGTCTGGATATGTGTTTTGAATTCATCTACATAATATTGAGGTTCTATGATTGTAATATACTGTGGATATTCATATGCAATTTGTAGGCTTTCTTTTTTTGAAATAATAATATTAGCGATAGTTCCATAATCACTTTTAGTTGTGTCAATAATAATGAACTGTCTTTGTATTTCGGACCAAAGAGGATCTTTAATAAGTATTTTTACAGCCTGAATATCTGAAAAAATAGCTTTATCAAACACTTCGTCAAGTTGATCGATATTTATAATTGATGACAAATTTAATATTTGTATCTTTCCTTGATACAAATAAGTAAACCAATATTTGTTTGAAAAATATCTAGTATATATAGGTATTACTTTTATAGTCAAATCATGACTTATATGAATTGCAACAAAGTTATTATTTTCAATTGCTAGTTGGAGTCTAAAAATTAACGTGGTTTTGCTCATCTCACGAGTCACTTTGAACTGGCTTAAGAGTTTGTTAGACAATATTTTTTCAGCAAGATTAGAGTTTGCGTTCAGCCCTCTAATGAGATTATAAGTATCTTCATGTATTATCGGTGTGAAATTTTTCAATCTAAAGAGCAAGTTAAGTAATCTATTATTTTTAAATTTATATCTGTCGATTCTTAAACAATGTTTTTCAAAGTTATTATCATATATTATTTCACCATCAAGGCCATGCCATTCATTATCTTCGTATAAAAAATTATTAATATCACTAAAATCTCGCTGTATGGAACGAACATTGACATTTAGTCGCTGGGCGAGTTCTTCTTTATTGAGTTTCTTTCCGTTTAAAAAGCGGGTATAAATATATAAAAGTCTTTCTGGTTTTTCCAATCATTTACAACTCCTAAAATAAATAAAATTAATTATTAAGTTGTCTTATAGTATAACATTATAGTTTATATAATGTGTGAAACTATATAAAAAATATTTATAGACAAAGGAAATGCATTTGTACGTCAGAAAATCCACTTAAAATAACAGTTGGGCATAATATTAAACACTTAAGAAATTTAAAATAGATTTTATTGACTATTAATGAAAAAATGTTTCATAATATAACAGTTAGGAATTAAAATAATGCCTAAGTGTCATAAAATGTTTATTTTTTGTTAATAATGTACAATATAAAGTGTACAGGACTCGAACAAAACTTTTGAAAATAGTAGTTACTGAAATAATAAATTTGTTTGACGTTATGAAATGAACTGTCATATAATCTTTAAGTAAGGAAACATTTCCCGGACAAATAAATCGTGTGAGGTGAATATAATGAATATGAGAGCTGAACGTGTTGGCGAACAGATGAAGCAAGAAATTATGGATATCGCTAATAACAAAGTCAAAGACCCAAGAATCGGATTTTTAACGATTACAGATGTGCAATTAACAAATGATTTATCAATTGCAACAATCTATTTAACAGTATTAGGTAATGAAAAACAAAAAGAAGATACTTTTAAAGGGTTAGAAAAGGCAAAAGGTTTTATTAAATCTGAACTAGGTTCAAGAATGAGATTACGAATTATTCCTGAATTGAATTTTGAATATGATGAATCAATTGATTACGGAAATAAAATTGAAAGAATGATTCAAGATTTACACAAAAAAGATTAATTATTATAACAAGCTGGAACAAAATCTCTTTAGATTTTATGTTTCAGCTTTTTTACGTAACACAAAGTAAGCTGAGTCATGTTAATATGTAAGTAATGTAAAAAAAGAGCATTAAAGGTGGCGTGGAAATGTATAATGGTATTTTGCCTGTGTATAAAGAACGTGGTTTAACAAGCCACGATGTAGTATTTAAATTGAGGAAAATTTTAAAAACAAAAAAAGTTGGACATACTGGTACTTTAGACCCTGAAGTATCAGGCGTTTTACCTATATGTATTGGTGGTGCAACAAAAGTTAGTGATTACATCATGGATATGGGAAAATCTTATAAAGCGACTGTTACACTTGGAAGCAGTACAACTACTGAAGATCAAACTGGTGAAATCCTTGAGCAAACAACTATTGCTCAAGATGAAATTATAGCTCAGGACATTGATCAAATATTGAATCAATTTGAAGGAACGATTACTCAAATACCACCGATGTACTCATCAGTAAAAGTGAATGGGAAAAAATTATACGAATATGCAAGGAATAATGAAGAAGTAGAAAGACCAGAGCGACAAGTTAATATTATACAAATTAAACGCACATCAGAACTTCGCTTTGAAGACGAAAGTTGCCATTTCGATATTTTAGTTGAATGTGGCAAAGGAACATACATCAGAACTTTAGCGACAGATATTGGAAAAGCCTTAGCATTTCCAGCCCATATGTCAAAATTAACTAGAATTCAAAGTGGTGGGTTTGATTTAGAGGAGAGTCTCACACTCAATGACGTTGCAGAATTACATGAGCATGACACGTTACAAGAAAAGTTATTTCCTATAGAATATGGGTTAAAAGGTTTAAAACAAATTTTGATTTCAGATGAAATAGTAAAAAGCAAAATTTTAAACGGCCAAAAATTTTATAAAAAAGAATTCACAGAAGCAATAGATACGATAGTGGCATTAGTAGATGTTACAGACAATAAAGTCTTAGCAATTTATGCACCACATCCTGAAAAAAATGACGAAATTAAGCCTAAGAAGGTATTTAACTAAAGGAGAAATACGCATGAAAGTGATAGAAGTAGCTCATCCAATTCAAGAAGATCAATATATAACGGAAGACGTTGCCATGGCTTTTGGTTTTTTTGATGGCATGCATAAGGGACATGCGAAAGTATTTGATACTCTAGAGCAAAAAGCAAAATCATCCAATTTAAAAAAAGCTGTGATGACGTTTGATCCTCATCCTTCGGTAGTTCTAAATCCTGAACGGAAACGTACTGATTATTTAACACCAATACAAGATAAAGTTGAAATATTAGAGTCTTATGGCATAGATTATTGTATTGTTATTAACTTTTCTTCAAAATTTGCCAATGTACCCGCTGAAACTTTTATAGAAGAATATATTATAAAAAATAATGTAAAAGAAGTAATAGCTGGTTTTGATTTTACATTTGGTAAATTTGGAAAAGGTAATATGATGATATTAAATGAAATGACTGAATTTAATACGACAGTTGTAAGTAAACAAGAAATAGAATCCGAAAAAATTTCCACGACGGAAATTAGAAAATCGCTTAAAACAGGCGACTTGCAAAAGGCTAATGAAGAATTAGACTATCTCTACCGCATTAAAGGAACAGTAGTACAAGGTGAAAAACGTGGCAGAACAATTGGATTTCCAACAGCAAACGTTCAACCTAGTGGTGATTATGTATTGCCTAAAAATGGTGTTTACGCAGTTAGTATGGAAATCGGGGCAAATAAAAAAGTTTATAGAGGTGTGGCCAATGTGGGTGTAAAACCTACATTTCATGATCCTTCTAAAGCACAAGTAGTTATAGAAGTGAATTTATTTGATTTTAACGAAAATATTTACGGCGAGCGTGTCACTGTATTTTGGCATCATTATTTAAGACCAGAAATTAAATTTGATGGGATAGATCCTTTAGTAGAACAAATGAATAAAGATAAAGAAAAAGCAAAATACTTATTATCGGTTGATTTTGGAGACGAAATATCATATAATATTTAAGTCGAATGTGTTTTACACATTTAAGGCACCTTTATCTTGGCAGTCCGAGTCTCCAACGGTTCGCTCGGTTAAAGGCGCATAAAAATAAAAGGAGGAAATTGACTATGGCAATTTCACAAGAACGTAAAAATGAACTAATTAAAGAATATCGTACACACGAAGCGGATACTGGGTCACCAGAAGTACAAATCGCTGTGTTAACTGAAGAAATCACTACATTAAACGAACATTTACGTCAACACACGAAAGATCACCATTCACGTCGTGGACTATTAAAAATGGTAGGTCGTCGTAGACATTTACTTAACTATTTACGTGACAAAGATGTACAACGTTACCGTGAATTAATTAAATCATTAGGTATCCGTCGTTAATTTTAATATGGATATTGATAGGGAAAGAACCTTTAGGGTCCTTTCCCTTTTTTATAATCTAGAAAGCATATTATTTAAAAAGTAATATACTAATATAAAATTTTTCTGAGAAATGATATGATATAACTAATAGATATATGAGAGGAGATTCGTAATGTCTCAAGAGAAAAAAGTTTTTAAAACTGAATGGGCAAATAGATCATTAACGATTGAAACAGGGCAACTTGCTAAACAAGCTAACGGTGCTGTGTTAGTTCGTTATGGTGATACAGTAGTATTATCTACTGCAGTAGCTTCAAAAGAACCACGCGATGTTGACTTTTTCCCATTAATGGTAAATTATGAAGAAAAAATGTATGCAGCAGGTAAAATTCCTGGTGGGTTTAAAAAACGTGAGGGACGTCCAAGTGACGAAGCAACATTAACTGCGCGCTTAATCGACAGACCAATTCGTCCACTTTTCCCTAAAGGATATAAACATGATGTACAAATCATGAATACCGTATTAAGTGCTGATCCTGACTGTTCTCCAGAAATGGCAGCAATGATAGGTTCATCTATGGCACTTAGTGTCTCGGACATTCCATTCCATGGGCCAATTGCTGGTGTAAACGTAGGTTATGTTGATGGTGAATACGTGATTAACCCAACTGTTGCACAGAAAGAAGTGTCGCGTCTTGACTTAGAAGTAGCTGGACACAAAGATGCTGTAAATATGGTTGAAGCAGGGGCAAGTGAAATTACTGAAAGTGAAATGCTTGAGGGAATCTTCTTTGGTCATAATGAAATACAACGTTTAGTTAATTTCCAGCAAGAAATTGTTGATCACATCCAACCAGTGAAAAAACCATTTACACCCGTTGAACAAGACGAAAAGCTTGAAGACAAAGTGAAACAGCTTACTGAAGCCAATGGTTTAAAAGAAGCTGTATTAACGTTTGACAAACAACAACGTGATATCAATCTTGACACATTAAAAGAAAAAGTCGTTGCAGAATTTATTGATGAAGAAGATGCTAATAATGCTGAACTAATTAAAGATGTTCATGGCATTTTAAATAGTTTAGTAAAAGAAGAAGTAAGAAGATTAATCGCTGAAGAAAAAATCAGACCTGATGGCCGTAAATCAAATGAAATTCGTCCACTAGAATCAGAAGTTGGCGTCTTACCACGAGTACATGGTTCTGGTTTATTTACACGAGGTCAAACACAAGCACTATCTGTGTTAACATTAGGTTCAATGAGCGAATATCAAATTCTTGATGGTCTTGGTGAGGAACAACAAAAACGTTTCATGCATCATTACAATTTCCCTAATTATTCAGTTGGTGAGACAGGTCCAGTTCGTTCTCCAGGACGTCGTGAAATTGGACACGGTGCTTTAGGTGAACGTGCATTGAGTCATGTGATTCCAGATACTAAAGATTTCCCTTATACTGTAAGAATTGTGAGTGAAGTATTAGAATCAAATGGTTCATCTTCACAAGCGTCAATTTGTGGTTCTACGTTAGCGTTAATGGATGCAGGTGTTCCTATTAAAGCTCCAGTAGCAGGTATTGCTATGGGATTAGTAACACGTGATGATAGTTATACTATTTTAACGGATATTCAAGGTATGGAAGATGCTTTAGGTGACATGGACTTTAAAGTAGCAGGTACGCCTGAAGGCATCACTGCAATACAAATGGATATTAAAATTGATGGTTTAACAAAAGAGATTATTAGAGAAGCTTTAGATCAAGCACGAGAAGGTCGTTTAGCTATTTTAGATCATATGTTACAGACAATTGATACAACACGCAGTGAGTTAAGTGCATTTGCACCTAAAGTCGTTACGATGACAATCAAACCTGAAAAAATCAGAGATGTTATTGGTCCTGGTGGTAAGAAAATCAATGAAATCATTGATCAAACAGGTGTGAAACTTGATATTGAACAAGATGGTACAATCTTTATAGGTGCTGTTGATAAAGATGCAATCGCCGAAGCGCGTAGTATCATAGAAGACATTACACGTGAAGCTGAAGTTGGCCAAGTATATGAAGGCAAAGTAAAACGTATCGAAAAATACGGTGCATTTGTTGAATTATTCCCTGGTAAAGATGCTTTAGTTCATATTTCACAAATTGCAAATGAACGTATTGATAAAGTAGAAGATGTATTGAAAATTGGAGATACATTTAAAATAAAAGTAACAGAAATTGATAAACAAGGTCGCGTGAATGCGTCTCATAAAGTACTTTTATCAAATTAATATAAAATAAAAAATCGAATTTTATTAGAAACTAGTAAATGATATGAATCGCGTTACGATAGAATGTTTCCTGTTCTATTTTAATCGGTTTTCATATTAGAGTATACTGGTTTCTTTTTTTATTTAATTCCAATGCAAATAGTAGTTAGAATCATTCCATGAATAATGGAATACATAAGTTTATAAGACTAAAGTTTAATTTTTGGTAAATTCATAGTGTCTATTGTAGTAAAAGCGTGAATATGAAAATATCGAAGATTTATAAGTAATTGTTTATTTATTGATATCAATCCCAAACTATTTATAGTAATTACTTTAATAGTGTACATAAAGCCTATTTTAACTTATAATATACTATGAGTTTATATATGGACGGGAATTTAAATAGGAGGTAACATTTTGAGTTTAATAAAGAAAAAAAATAAAAATATTCGTATAATTCCACTTGGCGGAGTTGGAGAAATTGCGAAAAATATGTATGTCGTTGAAGTAGACGATGAAATGTTTATGTTAGATGCAGGACTGATGTTCCCAGAAGATGAAATGCTAGGTGTGGACATTGTAATTCCTGACATTCAATATGTGATTGAGAATAAAGATAAATTAAAAGGTATATTTTTAACGCACGGGCACGAACACGCTATCGGAGCTGTCACATATGTATTAGAACAAGTAGATGCGCCTGTGTATGGTTCTAAACTGACAATTGCGTTAATTAAAGAAAATATGAAAGCACGTAATGTTAATAAAAAAGTAAGATATTATACAGTGAATAATGAATCAGTTATGCGTTTTAAAGGAGTAAACATTACATTTTTCAATACAACGCATAGTATTCCAGACAGTTTAGGCGTATGTATTCATACATCATATGGTGCTATCGTTTATACAGGCGAATTTAAATTTGATCAAAGTCTACAAGGTCATTACGCACCAGACTTGAAAAAAATGACTGAAATAGGCGAAGCGGGTGTGTTTGCGCTTATCAGTGATTCGACTGAGGCAGAAAAACCAGGTTATAATACACCAGAAAATGTAATTGAATCACATATGTATGATGCATTTACTAAAGTAAAAGGCAGATTGATTGTTTCTTGTTACGCATCGAACTTTATCCGCATTCAGCAAGTATTGAATTTGGCTCAGAGGTTGAATAGAAAAGTTTCTTTCCTAGGCCGTTCATTAGAGAGTTCATTTAATATTGCTAGAAAGATGGGCTATTTTGATATTTCTAAGGACTTATTAATTCCAATTAATGAAGTTGAAAATTATCCTAAAAATGAAGTTATTATTATTGCAACTGGTATGCAAGGTGAACCAGTAGAAGCATTAAGTCAAATGGCTCAAAAGAAACATAAAATAATGAATATTGAACAAGGGGATTCTGTTTTCCTAGCAATTACTGCTTCTGCAAGTATGGAAGTTATCGTTGGTAACACGCTAAATGAATTAGCGCGTGCTGGTGCAGAAATCTTACCTAGTAGTAAAAAAATACACACTTCAAGTCATGGTTGCATGGAAGAATTGAAGATGATGATTAATATTATGAAACCAGAATACTTTATACCAGTAAATGGTGAGTTTAAAATGCAAATTGCTCATGCAAAATTAGCGAATGAATCAGGTGTACAACCTGAGAAAATCTTCCTTGTGGAAAAAGGTGATGTCGTTAACTATGATGGTGACGAAATGATTTTAAATGAAAAAGTAAATTTTGGTAATGTACTTATCGATGGTATAGGTGTTGGAGACGTAGGAAATATCGTTCTGAGAGATCGTCATTTATTAGCAGAAGATGGTATCTTTATTGCGGTCGTAACACTTGATCCGAAAAATAGACGAATTGCAGCCGGACCAGAAATTCAATCTAGAGGTTTCGTTTATGTTAGAGAAAGTGAAGCTTTATTAAATGAAGCTGAAGAAAAAGTACGTGAAATCGTTGAACTAGGACTACAAGAGAAACGAATTGAATGGTCTGAAATCAAACAAAGTATGCGTGATCAAATTAGCAAATTATTATTTGAAAACACGAAACGTCGTCCAATGATCATTCCAGTTATTTCTGAAATTTAATAGTTTCCATACTAAACAAAGAGGTTAAGACAAACGCTTAGGTAAACATATTTAAAAGTAGATTGCAGTTGATTGTTATATCTTAAATATGACATGCAAGCAACCTTTAAATCCACTCAAAGCGAATATTGTCTTACCTCTTTTGTGTTATTATAGAATACAAATAAACTTTTATTATACAATCATACTTATATAATAAAAGCTAAATACATATTATTTACGATAAATAAAAGTGATTCACATAAGAATCAATGGGTATATAATTAAAATGAAATTGAAATCAGAGTTAGAAAAGTAGGTGTGGAACGTGGCACAAACAAAAAAGAGAACTACAACTAAGAGAAAACCAACAAATACAAGAAAAAAAACAACAAATAAAAAGAAAAAACAAAGCGACAGTCCTATAAGATATGTTTTTGCTATTATCGTCTTTGTATTAATTGTACTAGGCGCGTTTCAGCTTGGTATTATTGGAACAATGATAGATAGTTTCTTGAATTATTTATTTGGTAATAGCCGTTACTTAACTTATATATTACTATTTATAGGTACAATATTTATTACTTATTATAAAGCTTTACCAAAGACAAGACGTACAGTTGGTGCTTTTATATTACAATTAGCACTACTATTAGTGACGCAAATCTTTTTTTACTTTACTAATAATGCACAAGCTCAACGGGAACCAGTATTGTCATTTGTCTATAAGGCTTATGAACAGACAAACTTTCCTGATTTTGGTGGAGGATTAATAGGATATTACTTATTAACTTTATTCACGCCTTTAATTTCTATTATTGGTATTATTATTGTGACAATTTTATTGATGGCTTCAAGTGCAATTTTACTTTTAAAACAAAGTCATCGTGATGTGTCGAAAATCGTATTTGAAAAGATGAAAGTTAAAGGTCAAGATGCTTCAGTAAACTTAAAAGAAAAAAGAAAACAAAATAGAATTAAGAAAGATGCTAAAGCGCGTGTGAAAGCAGAGAAAAAAGCTGAATTACAAGCACAACAAGCTGCTACTCAGGATAAAGCCAATAATGAAGTTAAAGATGTAAGTGATTTACCTGAAGTTTCAAATTTAACTGCAGAACAGCAACAATCCATACCTATATATGGACATGGTGATAACGATGATGATAGCGCTCAACCTACCGAAAATAAAAATTATAAACGTAGCCAACGTAATCTAAATCAAGAAGACACCAATGGACAAATATCATCACAACAAAATTCTAAAGAGGAACAAGCTTCATTAGATCAGTTGATAGATGAATCTGAACAACCATTAGATGAAGATGGTGCAAATTCCATATCTGAAGCAGGTGAAGTTGAAAACGAAGCATATACAATACCGCCGCTTTCTTTGCTTAATCAACCTGCCAAGCAAAAAGCTACATCTAAGGCAGAAGTACAAAAAAAAGGACAGTTACTAGAAACAACACTCAAAAACTTTGGTGTGAATGCAAGGGTGACTCAAATAAAAATTGGTCCAGCAGTCACGCAATATGAAATACAACCTGCGCAAGGTGTGAAAGTAAGTAAAATCGTTAATTTACATAATGATATTGCTTTAGCACTTGCTGCGAAAGATATCCGTATAGAAGCGCCAATACCTGGACGGTCAGCTGTCGGTATAGAAGTGCCGAATGACAAGGTCTCGCTTGTTTCATTAAAAGAAGTATTAGATGAGAAGTTTCCTGCTAAAAACAAATTAGAAGTTGGATTAGGTAGAGATATTTCGGGTGATCCAATTACAGTTGAATTAAATAAAATGCCTCACTTACTCGTAGCAGGTTCAACTGGTAGTGGTAAGTCAGTTTGTATTAACGGTATTATTACAAGTATTTTACTTAATGCTAAGCCACATGAAGTAAAACTTATGTTAATTGATCCAAAAATGGTAGAGTTGAATGTATATAATGGTATACCTCATTTGCTTATACCTGTTGTGACAAATCCACATAAAGCATCACAAGCACTAGAAAAAGTAGTTGCTGAAATGGAAAGACGTTACGATCTATTCCAACATTCTTCAACTAGAAACATTGAAGGCTACAACGAAGCAATTAAACGACAAAATAAGGAACTAGAAGAGAAAAAATCTGAGTTACCGTATATAGTGGTGATTGTTGATGAATTAGCAGATCTAATGATGGTTGCAGGTAAAGATGTGGAAAATGCAATCCAACGTATTACTCAAATGGCACGTGCAGCAGGTATTCATTTAATTATTGCAACGCAACGCCCATCTGTAGATGTTATAACTGGTATAATCAAAAATAATATTCCATCAAGAATCGCTTTCGCTGTGAGTTCACAAATTGACTCTAGAACGATTATAGATAGTGGCGGTGCAGACAAGTTACTAGGTAAAGGTGATATGTTATATGTTGCAAATGGTGGTTCTACGAGAACACGTGTGCAAGGTGCATTTTTAAGCGATCAAGAGGTACAAGATATTGTTAATTATGTGGTTGAACAACAAAAAGCGAACTATGTTAAAGAAATGGAACCAGATGCACCAGTTGAAAAATCAGAAATGAAGAGTGAAGATTCACTTTATGATGAAGCATATATATTTATAATTGAACAACAAAAAGCAAGTACATCCTTGTTACAAAGACAGTTTAGAATTGGTTATAATCGAGCTTCAAGATTGATGGATGATTTAGAACGGAATCAAGTTATTGGACCACAAAAAGGTAGCAAACCTAGACAGATACTTGTGGATTTAGATAGTGATGAGGTGTAATTATGGAACTTACTTCTGTGTATAAAGTTAAAGAGTGGATGATTCAACAAATTAAAGAAGGTAAATTGAGTCCTGGAGAGCCATTGCCAAGTAATTTAGCAGTGGCTAGAACACTAAATGTTAAAACAGATGACGTTTACGATGCTGTGGATGAATTGATTACAGAGCAAGTATTATCTAATAATTTAGAGGAAGGTGCGAGTGTTAAATCACTGCACCCATTCTTCTATCCTTTAGGTGAACTTGTAAGTATTAGTCAAATGATAGAGCAACAAGGCTTTAACGCTAGAACAGAATTTATAAGCTTAGATGAAAAACCGGCTACTTCATTGGATGCATTAAGATTAAACATTCCTGATAAAGCTTCTGTGACCATTATAGAGCGTGTGAGACTCGCAGATCGACAACCAGTAGTATATTGCTTAGATAAAGTGCCTGCTGATGATTTAACGTGTGCCCAGTATCAAAACAGTGATGAATCTTTATTAAATGCGATTGAAGCTTATGCTAATAAAAAAGTTGCCTATGCAAATACAGAAATAGAGGCCATAAGTTATGAACCTCATATCTCGGATGTGCTAGATGCATCACCGCATGAAGGGCTCATGCTTTTGAAATTAATACATTATGATAATGATGATAATCCAATACTTTATTCTTTTAATTATTTCAAAAGTAGTTTAGTAAAATTTAAAACGGTTAGAAATAGAATATAAAAACAAAATTATGAAAGCGAGGCATGACAATTTGAAGATAGATAAACAGCAAAATGACTTGCATATAAAAGTAATGCCAACAACAAAATTTAAAACAACCACAATCACATTGAAATTTATGGCGCCATTAGATAGCGAAACAATGACAGCACGTTCACTATTGAGCAAAGTACTCGTTCGTGCGACAAAACAATGGCCAACGGATAAAGCATTTAACCAACACTTATCACAATTATATGGTGCATACGTTAACAGTTTTATTTCGAAATTCAAAGACAAGCATGTAATTACAATATCTTTAGAAATCGTAAATGAACGTTATTTAAAAGATCAAACACCATTATTTGAAAAGGGTTTGGATCTACTAAAAGAAATGATTTGGAACCCGTTAATTACAGATGGTGAATTTGATGAAACTTTTGTTGCACAAGAAAAATCGTTATTAACAAAAAAATTAGATGCTATAGTTGATAATAAATCACAAATTGCATTTTTAAACTTACTGAAAAATATGTTTGGAGACCAACCTTATCGCCATATAGCGTCAGGGCAAGTAGAATACATATCAGGCATAACACCTAAAAATTTATATCATACATATCAATCTATGCTAAAAGATGACTACTGCGCGGTTTATGTAGTAGGTAACGTAGATGAGCAAGCAGTGAAATCACAAATTCAATCATATTTTGATCTTAAACCTTTTCAATTTGAATTATCACATGCAGTGCCAAAGCCAAAATCACATCATTTACCACAAGAAATTATTGAAACAGATATAGTGGATCAAGCCAAACTAAATATGGGATATAAATTCCCAGCACAATATGGAGATTCACAATACTTTGCTATGGTCGTGTTAAATGTCATGTTTGGTGGAGATCCTTCCTCCGTATTATTTAATGAAGTACGTGAGAAGCAAAGTTTAGCTTATTCGATACACTCTCAAATGGATGCTAAAAATGGTTTTATGTTTGTACTTAGTGGCGTTTCAGCAGATAAATATGAAATAGCTAAAGATACAATAATAGCTGAATTTGAAAAATTTCAACATGGTGAGTTTGATGACGATAAATTAGAGCTAGCGAAAAAAGTGATTATTTCACAACGTCAAGAATCTCATGATAGACCGAAAAGTATTATTGAAATATTAAATAATAATATATTACTTGATGAAGATATGTCAGAAACTAGTTTTATTGAAGGTATACAAAATGTATCTAGAACAGATATTCAGCAATTAGCACAAGAAACAATATTAGATACGATTTACATTTTGACGAAAGGAGGTAATGACTGATGAATGAAAAATATTATAAACAAATAGACGAAAAAGTTTATGAAGCGGAGTTAAATAATGGTCTCAAGTTATTTATTATTCCGAAAAAAGGATTTCAAAAAACCTTCGTAACTTATACAACACAATTTGGTTCATTAGATAATAAATTTAAACCACATGGTAGTGATACATATGTCACAGTTCCAGATGGCGTGGCACACTTTTTAGAACATAAATTATTTGAAAATGAAGAAGAAGACTTATTTACTGCTTTTGCAGAAGACAATGCTCAAGTTAACGCATTTACGAGCTTCGATCGAACAAGCTATCTATTCAGTGCTACCGATAATGTAGACCGCAATATCAAACGCTTATTAACAATGGTAGAAACGCCTTATTTTACTAAAGAGACGGTTGATAAAGAAAAAGGAATCATTGAAGAAGAAATTAAAATGTATCAAGAACAACCTGGTTATAAATTAATGTTCAATACATTAAAAGCTATGTATGAAACACATCCGATTCGTGTGGATATTGCAGGCAGTGTTGAAAGCATTTATGAAATAACTAAAGATGATTTATATCTATGTTACGAAACATTCTACCATCCATCGAACATGGTGTTATTTGTTGTAGGTGATGTAGATGCAGAGCACATTTATGAAGTCATTGCTGAGCACGAAAATAAAAGAGATAAAGTGAATCAACCACAAATTGTCAGAGATGCTTTAAATGAAAAAAGTGAAGTTAATGAATTCAATGTAACAGAATCTATGAAACTTCAATCCCCAAGGTTAATGCTTGGTTTTAAAAACGAAACTTTAAAAAATGAACCTAACGAAGCCTATGTTAAACGTGATTTAGAAATGACACTATTTTATGAAATGGTGTTTGGTGAAGAGACAGATTTTTATCAAACGTTGCTCAATCAAGATTTAATAGATGAAACATTTGGTTATCAATTTGTTTTAGAACCAACCTATAGCTTTTCAGTTATCACGAGTGCAACACAATACCCTGATAAATTGAAAGCACTATTATTAGAGGAATTAGAAAACACACAAGGTAAACTAAGTGATGCAGAGGCCTTTAACTTATTAAAAAAACAATTTATTGGAGAATTTATCTCAGGTTTAAATTCTCCAGAGTATATTGCTAACCAATACACAAAACTTTATTTTGAAGGCGTAAGTTTATTCGACTTATTAGACATTGTTGAGAGTATCACTTTAGATAGCGTGAACGAAACAGCAAATACATGTTTAAATCTAACGCAAGTTGTAGATAGTCGTTTGGAGATGAAATAAAATGAAAGCTTTGGTCATGGGTGGATCTGGTACAATAGGTTCTGCAATTGTCGATCGTTTATTAACGGATGGGTATGAAGTCATCGTACACTATAATAAATCAAACATAGAAACTATAACAAAACGCTATGAACAGAAGTCAGTACAATTTGTAAAATGTGATTTAACTCAGTGTAATGACTTGGACAAAGCTTTTGCTTTCATAAAAAATTTGGATTGTTTAATTTATGCTAGTGGTTCAGCTTTATATGGACAACTACAGGATATGACAGACGAAATGATCGATTCGAGTTATCAAATACATGTGCGTCAATTTATAAGAACAAGTAGATATTTTGCAGATCAATTAAGACAAAGTACAAATGGTAGAATCATCGTTATCTCATCTATATGGGGTGAAACTGGCTCCAGCATGGAGACTGTTTATTCAGCTATGAAAGGTGCTCAAATTAGTTTTGTTAAAGCGCTTAGCCAAGAGTTAGCTATGACGAATGTCACGGTTAATGCTATCGCACCCGGGTTTGTCAGTGGTAACATGACTCAAGTTTGGACAGCAGATGAACTTAGCGAGATAACAAAAGAACTGCCACAACAAAGATTGATTGAACCTGAAGAGATTGCACATACATGTAGTTATTTATGCCACCCATTAGCTAAGAGTATTACTGGAACGATACAAAAAGTAAACGGAGCATGGTATTTATAAATTTTAATATTGTGTAAAAAAATAAGCCAACTATGAAACATTCAATGATATAATAACAATACAATAAATCACAGGATTTAAAAAAGTGATATTAATAGATGTTTCTTGAGCACCAATCTATTATAAAATAACCGTTGTTTTTAAACTAAGGGGTGTTTATTTCATGACAGTAGCTACTAAAAAAGAATGGTATTTAGAATATGAGATAACGTTGAACAGATCAGGTTTATTGGGCGATGTATCTAGTTTGTTAGGTATGATGGGCATCAATATTGTAACAATCAATGGTGTTGATGAAGGTCGTAGAGGTTTACTCATTAAGTCTGATAACTTAGAAAAAGTAAGTAGATTTGAAAATATTGTCACTGAAATTGATGATATTTCTATTACTAAATTACGTAAACCTGAACTTCGTGATCGATTGGCAGTGAGACATGGCAGGTACATAGAGCAAGATGCCGATGATAAAAAGACATTTCGTTTTGAAAGAGAAGACTTAGGTTTGCTCGTTGATTTTATGGCAGAATTATTTAAAGAAGAAGGTCATAAGCTAATAGGAATTAGGGGTATGCCTAGGGTAGGAAAGACAGAATCTATTGTTGCTGGCAGTGTCTGTGCGCATAAACGTTGGTTGTTCATCAGTTCTACATTAATCAAACAAACAGTGCGTAGCTCATTAATTAAAGGTGAGTACGATACTAATCATGTTTATATCATTGACGGAGCAGTAACAGCAAGAGAATCTAATGTAAAACACCAAGAATTAGTAAAAGAAGTTATGAGTTTGCCTTCAATCAAGGTGGTTGAACATCCTGACTTGTTTGTTGAAACAAGTGACTATGAGATGAGCGATTTCGATTATATTATTGAATTAAGAGAAAATAAGAACCAAGAAATTCATTACGAAGAAATGAAGAAACAAACTGTTAAAAGTAAAAACAACTTAGATTTTGGTAACGATGAATTTGGTGGCGGTTTTGGTTTCTTTGAATAAAAAAATGAGTAGTTATCAAGGAGGACTAACATCGTGAACACAGTTGGTCAAACTTTAAAGGGACGTCGAGAACGTTTAGGTATGACTTTAAATGAATTAGAAACACGCACACAGATAAAACGTCAAACTTTGACTTTGATAGAAAATAACGATTTTGAATCATTAAATAAGGTTGATTATGCAGAAGGTTTTATTAAAAAATATGCAAAAGCCGTTAATATTGATTCTGTACAGTTAATTAAAGCACATAGAGACGAAATTCCAAATAATGACGAAAGCATGCAAGAGACGATTGAAGCTTTTTCTAAAGAAAATAAGCCGACATATCGTAGTAAGAATAAAGAGCCGCTGCAAGTAGCTGTTATAGTAAGTGTTGTTATTATCATTTCAGCACTATTATGGATTTTAGCTGTTTTAGTATTATAATTGATTAATATATAGCAACGATTAAGTTATAAAAAAGAAAAGAGGACTTTTTATGAATATACCGAATTGGATAACTGTTTTTAGAGTTATACTAATTCCAATATTTCTTCTATTTGCACTGATAGATTTTGGATTTGGCAACATTTCATTTATCGGTGGTAATGAAATTAGAATTGAATTATTAATTAGTGGTGTTATTTTTATTATCGCGTCGTTAAGTGATTTTGTTGATGGCTATTTAGCAAGAAAATGGGAGCTTGTAACAAATATGGGGAAATTCTTGGACCCATTAGCTGATAAATTACTCGTTTCAAGTGCTTTAATCGCACTTGTGCAAATTGATTTAACAAATTCAATCGTTGCAATTATTATCATTGCACGTGAGTTCGCTGTAACAGGATTACGTTTATTACAAATTGAGCAAGGTTTTGTAAGTGCTGCAGGGCAATTAGGTAAGATTAAAACTGCTGTTACGATGGTTGCTATTGTTTGGATTCTCCTAGGTGATCCTTTAGCAACTTGGATTGGTTTTGAATTAGGACAAGTGCTGTTATACATCGGTGTATTCTTCACAGTGTTATCTGGAATTGAATACTTCTATAAAGGTAGAGATGTATTTAAAGCAAAATAATTGAGGTTAGTTCCAATACATTTACTACTCCCATACTTATCAATAAAATTAAGTACTATGATATAGCAAAACAGTCCAAAGCGATAAAATTTGGGCTGTTTTTATGTTATTTTATCAAATAACAAAAAAATTGATTTGTTAAGATTTACGGAGCTTTTAAAAAGACATAAAAATCTAATCTTTAGTTTTTTAAGGAATTAAGATTTATAATTAAGTTTATCGTAAAACATTTTTCCGCTCGCTTTTAAGTGAGTAAAAAGTATAGACTAAAGTGAATTATGTAACTTAGTGTTGAGGAGGAGAAGTTGTGAAGATATCTATCATTGCGGTGGGCTCAGAATTATTGTTGGGGCAAATAGCTAATACCAATGGTCAATATTTATCAAAATTGCTAAATGGTGTAGGTCACAGTGTGGTAGAGCATACTGTAATCGGTGATAATCCAGAACGATTAGAAAGAGTCATAAAAGCATCATTTAATCATTATGATACTGTTATACTAACAGGTGGCTTAGGCCCAACTAAAGATGACTTAACGAAACATACGGTTGCTAAGGTATTAGGTCGAGAATTAGTAATTGATAAACATGCTTTGAATTACATTGAACAATTCTTCGAAGAACAGAATATTGAAATGACTCCAAATAACCGCCAACAAGCGTTAGTTATAGAAGGTTCACATGTATTAGAAAATAAAGTCGGTATGGCGCCAGGTATGTTAGTAGATCAAGATGAAAGACGTATTGTATTGTTACCAGGGCCACCAAGAGAAATGCAACCTATGGCTAAAAACGAACTTTTGCCATTCTTTTTCAATGGTGAAAGTACTATATTCTCAGAATTATTGCGTTTTGCAGGCATCGGCGAATCTAAAGTAGAAACAGTATTAATGGATTTAATAGATGGACAAACAAATCCTACGATTGCGCCATTGGCTGGAACGCACGAAGTTAATATTAGATTAACGGCAAATGGAGATACGCAACGTGAATGCGAGCAACTCATCGCTCCTATTAAAGCAGAAATTTTATCACGTATTGGTGAATATTATTATGGTTCTGATGATATATTACTGGAACAATCTTTGATGGATCAAATACACCAATCATTTGCTATATATGATGCTGTTACAGATGGAGAATTATATTCCAGACTGCAGAATTTTAATACATCACAATTGCTTCAAGGAATGTTACCACATCATACACAATTTATAGATGAACGTGATACAATTGAAACTCAACTTTCTGTCTCTGCCAATATCGTTAAAGCTTTGTATCAAACAGAAGTTGGTATTTCAATAATGAAGCATAAGGATAAAATTTATTTAGGCATTTTAGAAAATGAGAGACTTGGAATTCAGTCCTTTAAAATGACGCAAAGAAGAAATTCAATAAAAAGCAGAACTCAAAATTTTGTACTAATACGATTACTAAATTGGTTTAAATAAGCATTTAAAGTCTACAAAAATTTAAAAATATAGTACGTGTGTTCTGTTTTCGTTGTAACTTCCGTCTATATAAGCGAACAAATATTCGCAAAACGCTTGCAGAATTATTTAAATCAAGGTATAGTAGGATTAAGATATTTTACAGAGATTAATCTCAATTAGGAGGTCCAACATTGGATAACGATCGTCAAAAAGCTTTAGATACAGTAATTAAAAATATGGAAAAATCATTTGGTAAAGGCGCAGTTATGAAATTAGGCGATAATAAAGCCCAAAGAGTGTCTAGCGTTTCAAGTGGTTCAGTTACTTTGGATAATGCGTTAGGTGTAGGTGGCTACCCTAAAGGAAGAATTATAGAAATATATGGGCCAGAAAGTTCTGGTAAAACTACAGTGGCATTACATGCTATTGCAGAAGTACAAAAAAATGGTGGGATTGCGGCGTTTATTGATGCTGAACATGCGTTAGATCCTGTTTATGCAGAAGCTTTAGGTGTAGATATTCAAAATCTATATTTATCTCAACCTGACCATGGGGAACAAGGATTGGAAATTGCCGAAGCATTCGTTAGAAGTGGTGCTGTTGACATCGTAGTTGTTGACTCCGTTGCTGCGTTAACTCCAAAAGCTGAAATTGAAGGTGAAATGGGAGATACACATGTTGGTTTACAAGCGCGTTTAATGTCACAAGCATTGCGTAAACTTTCAGGCGCTATTTCTAAATCAAAAACAACAGCAGTATTTATTAACCAAATTCGCGAAAAAGTAGGCGTGATGTTCGGTAATCCTGAAGTAACACCGGGTGGACGTGCATTGAAATTCTATAGTTCTGTACGTTTAGAAGTACGTCGTGCTGAACAATTAAAACAAGGCCAAGATATTGTTGGTAATAGAACGAAAATTAAAGTTGTTAAAAATAAAGTAGCACCGCCATTCAGAGTTGCAGAAGTGGATATGATGTATGGTAAAGGTATCTCTAAAGAAGGAGAACTTATTGACTTAGGTGTTGAAAATGAAATTGTAGATAAATCAGGTGCTTGGTATTCATACAATGGAGATCGTATGGGACAAGGTAAAGAAAATGTTAAATTATATCTGAAAGAAAACCCTGAAATCAAAGAAGATATTAATCGTAGATTGCGTGAAGCTCTAGGCATTATCGATGGTGATGTTAAAGAAGACGAAAGTGAAAAACAAACTACGCTTCTTGAAGATGAATAGTGTTATCTAAAATTAATTAAATATTTACTATAAAATAAGCGTATATGTAAAAATATGCGCTTATTTTTTTACATCAATATAAGAATTTTAAAATATAATATAACAAATATTTTGCTATATGAGCTTTATAATATAAGTGACAACAATAATTATAGTGGAAATAGTGTAAAAGAGGAGACTCAAATATTGAATTAATGTGTCAGAAACCTTGACACTTCTTAGTTTAAAACCGTACAATTACATTGTATGATTCTTATATAACTTGATATAATCATATTGAAATTGATATACAGAGCAAAATCCTAGATAAAAAGGGGGTGTTTGTGTGAGTTTATTAGACCTCCTACTCATTTTGCTAGGTATTATTCTCGGAGTTGTTGTAGGGTACATTGTAGCCCGTAATCTATTGCATCAAAAGCAATTACAAGCAAGACAAACTGCAGAAGATATTATTGAACAAGGTAATAAAGAAGCAGAGAATACTAAGAAGGAAAAGCTCCTAGAAGCTAAAGAAGAAAACCAAATCTTAAAAGAACAAAGTGAAAACGAACTGCGTGAAAGACGTGGTGATCTTCAAAAGCAAGAAGCTCGACTTCTGCAAAAAGAAGAAAACTTAGAGCGAAAATCTGATTTATTAGATAAAAAAGATGAGATTTTAGAGCAAAAAGAGTCTAAACTTGAAGAACGACAACAACAAGTAGATGCAAAAGAGAGTAGTGTTCAAACATTAATAAATAAGCATGAACAAGAATTAGAACGCATCTCTGGTCTCTCTCAAGAAGAAGCAGCACAAGAGCAACTTCAAAGAGTTGAAGATGAATTGTCACAAGATATTGCAATACTTGTTAAGGAAAAAGAGAAAGAAGCAAAAGAAGCAGTCGATAAAAATGCAAAAGAATTGTTAGCAACTACTGTTCAAAGATTAGCAGCAGAACATACTTCTGAATCTACAGTATCAGTTGTTAATTTACCAAACGACGAAATGAAAGGTCGAATCATTGGTAGAGAAGGAAGAAATATCCGTACGTTAGAAACATTAACGGGTATTGACTTAATTATAGATGATACGCCAGAAGCGGTTATCCTCTCTGGTTTTGACCCAATCAGACGTGAAATTGCAAGAACTGCATTAGTAAATCTTGTTTCAGATGGACGCATCCATCCTGGACGAATAGAAGATATGGTAGACAAAGCTCGTAAAGAAGTAGACGATATTATTCGAGATGCAGGGGAACAAGCTACATTTGAAATAAATGTGCATAATATGCATCCAGATTTAGTTAAAATCTTAGGTCGTTTACAATATCGTACAAGCTATGGACAAAATGTATTGAAACATTCTATCGAAGTTGCACACTTAAGTGGTATGTTAGCGGCTGAATTAGGTGAAGATGTTACATTAGCTAAACGTGCTGGTCTACTTCATGATGTTGGTAAAGCAATCGATCATGAAGTTGAAGGTAGCCATGTTGAAATAGGTGTAGAATTAGCAAAAAAATATGCTGAAAATGAAACAGTAATTAACGCAATTCATTCCCACCATGGTGATGTTGAACCAACTTCAATTATTTCTATATTGGTAGCAGCAGCAGATGCATTATCAGCTGCGAGACCAGGTGCTCGTAAAGAGACTTTAGAAAATTATATTAGAAGATTGGAAAGATTAGAAACACTATCTGAAAATTATGATGGTGTCGAAAAAGCGTTTGCAATTCAAGCAGGTAGAGAAATTCGAGTTATTGTATCACCAGATACTATCGACGACTTAAAATCACATCGCTTAGCAAGAGATATAAAAAGCCAAATTGAAGACGAACTTCAATATCCTGGTCATATAAAAGTGACAGTTGTTCGTGAGACTAGAGCAATTGAATATGCAAAATAAATGTTAGTCATTAAATGTCTAACTAGAGACTGCCAACAAAGTCATAGGACTTGTTGGCAGTTTTTTGATGATTCGTATCATTTACTGTTTTATGATGTTATTTAAATAGTAAAAGAACTTCAAAGTCTCAAATAACAAAAAAGAGCCTTTAACTATAAAGTTAAAAGACTCCTTATCGATATATTGAAGTAAACCTCATTATACTAAGCAATTTATATGTTTATTTGTTTAATTCCAAATCTGCAACTTTAACTTCTTTGATAATTTCAGCTGTGTCATAGCAATTTGTAGCGATATTTGCATATCTTTCTGCTAAACGGTAAGCATTGATATATAGCTCTAGACTATCTTTTGCTATATCTTCTGCATCTTCACTTTTTGATGGGTTTGCTGTAACAACTAGATCAGCAAAATGTTGTGGATCGATATTAATTGACATGTATTACTTCCAACTCCTATATTGTGGATTAAAATAATTACTATAATGAGTTATACCCCCATTACAAAATATAAAACTTAAAAATTAAAGGAATATTTACTAAAGAGCCTTTTCAATGTAAATCATTTACATTAAACTAGCATTAAGAGAGGATGAACAAGTAAATGAGAATATTATTTATTGGAGATATCGTAGGTAAAGTAGGTAGAGAAGCAATTAACACGTACTTGCCTAAGCTTAAACAAACGCATCGTCCTACAGTTACAATCGTAAATGCGGAAAATGCCGCACATGGTAAAGGATTAACTGAAAAGATATATAAAGAATTATTAAGAGAAGGCGTAGATTTCATGACTATGGGGAACCATACATACGGACAACGTCAAATTTATGATTTTATAGAAAGTGCTAAGCGTATGGTTCGACCAGCAAATTTTCCAGATGAAGCGCCAGGTGTAGGTATGCGCATTATTCAAATCAACGATCTTAAATTGGCGATTATCAACCTACAAGGTCGTGCATTTATGCAAGACATAGATGATCCATTCAAAAAAGCAGATGAATTAATTGCTGAAGCACAAAAAGAGACAGATTATATATTTGTAGATTTTCATGCGGAAACAACTTCTGAAAAAAATGCAATGGGTTGGTATTTAGATAATAGAGTGAGTGCTGTAGTAGGTACACATACACATATTCAAACTTCTGATGAAAGAATATTGCCAGGTGGTACAGGTTATATTACAGATGTAGGTATGACTGGATTTTACGATGGTATACTTGGAATCAATAGAGGAGAAGTTATCACACGCTTTATTACTAGCTTACCACAAAGACATGTAGTGCCGGATGAAGGACGTAGTGTCTTGTCTGGTGTTATAATAGATATTAATAAAGATGGTAAAGCAACGCATATTGAACGCGTACTTATCAACGATGATCATCCATTTTAATTATCGTCCGTTAGTATGAATTTTAAAATAAACCACTCTTTACATAGTAATAGGGTGGTTTATTTTGATATGATTGATTATGAATTATTATAACCATTAGGAGGCAAGATGGTATGAAATCACAAGTATCATGGAAAGTTGGCGGCCAGCAAGGTGAAGGTATTGAATCAACGGGGGAAATCTTTGCTACTGCGATGAACCGTAAAGGATACTATTTATATGGATATCGTCATTTTTCAAGTAGAATAATGGGCGGACATACGAATAATAAAATAAGAGTTTCAACATCACCTGTACATGCGATAAGTGATGATTTAGATATATTAATCGCTTTTGATCAAGAAACAATAGAAGTTAACCATCATGAAATGAGAACAGATAGTATTATTATTGCAGACAGCAAGGCAAAACCAGAAAAACCTGAAGGTTGTCGTGCGCAACTTATAGTTTTACCATTTACGGCAACAGCAAAAGAATTAGGCACTGCCTTAATGAAAAACATGGTTGCTATTGGTGCTACATGTGCAGTAATGAAATTAGATATTTCAGCTTTTGAAACGCTTATTACTAATATGTTTACTAGAAAAGGCGAGAAAGTTGTCGAAATGAATATAGAAGCATTAAATGAAGGTTATCGTTTAATGATGGAGCAACTTAATGATGTTGAAGGTGACTTTGTTTTAGAAGAAACAGATGGAACACCACATCTATATATGATTGGTAATGATGCAATCGGCTTAGGCGCTTTATCAGCTGGATCAAGATTTATGGCGGCATATCCTATTACGCCTGCTTCAGAAATTATGGAGTATATGATTGATAATCTACCAAAAGTAGGCGGCACAGTTGTACAAACTGAAGATGAAATTGCTGCGGCAAACATGGCTATTGGATCAAATTATGCTGGCGTACGTGCTTTTACAGCTAGTGCTGGACCTGGACTTTCATTAATGATGGAAGCGATTGGTCTATCGGGTATGACAGAAACACCATTTGTAGTGGTTAATACTCAACGTGGCGGGCCTTCTACAGGATTGCCTACCAAGCAAGAACAATCTGATTTAATGCAGATGATTTACGGTACACATGGGGATATCCCTAAAATCGTAGTTGCACCTACAGATGCAGCAGATGCATTTTATCTAACAATTGAAGCATTTAATTTAGCAGAAATGTATCAGTGCCCAGTGATTATTTTAAGTGATTTACAATTGTCATTAGGCAAACAAACTGTTGAAAAATTAGATTATAACAAAATAGAAATTAACCGTGGCGAAACAATCCAATCTGATATAGAACGAGAAGAAGATGACAAAGCGTATTTCAAACGTTATGCATTGACTGAAAGTGGCGTATCACCTAGACCGATTCCAGGTGTTAAAGGCGGTATACACCATGTAACAGGTGTAGAGCATAACGAAGAAGGTAAGACGAGTGAAGCGGCTGATAATAGACAACAACAAATGGATAAACGTATGCGTAAAACTGAGCATTTACTGATTAAAGACCCAGTAGAGGCAGATGAACAACATGATGAAGCAGACATCTTATATTTAGGTTTCATTTCTACTAAGGGCGCAATTCAAGAAGGTAAAGATAGACTAGAAGCGCAAGGCTTAAAAGTAAATCATTTACAAATTAGACAATTGCATCCTTTTCCTAAAGAAACACTACAAAAATCCATTGATAAAGCATCAAAAGTTGTCGTAGTTGAACACAATTACCAAGGACAACTTGCAAGCATCTTGAAAATGAATGTTACATTAGGTGATAAATTAGTGAACCAAACAAAATACGATGGTACGCCATTCTTGCCACATGAAATTGAAACAAAAGGACTTGAGATTGCCAAAGATTTAAAGGAGCTGGTATAAATGGCAACGTTTAAAGATTTTAGAAATAATGTTAAGCCCAATTGGTGCCCAGGTTGTGGAGATTTTTCAGTCCAAGCAGCGATTCAAAAAGCAGCAGCCAATATTGGCTTGGAACCTGAAGAAGTAGCAATCATTACTGGTATCGGCTGTTCAGGTCGTTTATCTGGCTATGTGAATTCTTATGGTGTACATGGTATACATGGTCGTTCATTACCATTAGCACAAGGCGTGAAAATGGCGAACAAAGACTTGACTGTTATTGCTTCCGGAGGAGATGGTGACGGTTATGCAATAGGTATGGGCCATACCGTTCATGCATTGCGTAGAAATATGAACATGACATATATTGTAATGGATAACCAAATTTATGGACTGACTAAAGGTCAAACATCACCTTCATCAGCGCCAGGTTTTGTTACAAAATCAACACCAAAAGGAAATATCGAGCAAAATGTTAAACCATTAGAGCTCGCGTTATCTTCTGGGGCAACATTTGTAGCACAAGGTTTCTCAAGTGATATAAAAGGACTTACAAAAATGCTTGAAGATGCTATTAACCACGACGGTTTTTCATTTGTGAACGTCTTTTCACCATGTGTCACATATAATAAAGTGAATACTTATGATTGGTTTAAAGAAAACCTTACAAGCATTGAAGATATAGAAGGTTTTGATGTTACAGATAAAAGTAAAGCAACACAAAAAGTTTTAGAGTATGATTCGCTAATTAAAGGCATTGTTTATCAAGATACTGAAACACCTTCATATGAATCTCAAATTGAAGAAATGGAAGATACGCCATTAGCTAAAAGAGATATTCATATTGATGAAACGCAATTCAATGAATTAACAAAACAATTTGTTTAAATTGGAAGTATAGATAATACTAATATAGTAAAAATAATTAAATGATAGCATATAAGCTGATTACATACGGAGTTGGATTGAGACACATTCAACACCGTATAGTATCAGCTTTTTTAGTAAATGAAGGAATAACATATTCTGATTTATAGTATTATAGAAACTAAATAGGGCTTTATACTTTGGAGGGAATACCATGATAGACCAATTTAATTCAATGACTGAACTTATGTTACATACAAGTGAAGGTGAAGATTGGGAAATTCATACGCGGCAAACAGCTCAGCCAATGATTATTACGGCAGTCCATGGTGGGGCGATTGAACGTGGAACAACTGAACTTGCTCAATCTATAAGCGAACGCGGTAACTATGATTTTTATACTTTTAAAGGGGTACGCCACAATAAAAATCACGAACTACATGTGACATCAAGACATTTCGATGAGCCCAAACTTTTACAAATGATCAATGACAATAGACATGCGATTTCTGTTCACGGTTGTATGGGTGATAAACCAGAAGTATATATTGGTGGAAGAGATCAAGCACTGATAAATTATATTAAACAATATTTATCTGAAATTAATATCATCGTTAAAGATGCGCCAGCTCATATTTCTGGACTTCACGATGATAATTTTGTTAATTGTTGTCAACACAAAGCTGGCGTTCAGCTAGAAATAACTGCGCGTCTAAGAAAAAAATTCTTTATTAACAAAAGATATAATCTTTATGATAGGGAAAATCGAGATAATTGGTCTCCATTAATGACTAATTTTACGCAAGCAATTGTTGACGCTGTAAACCATTATCAACATGAGCCCAATTAACCATTTATGATGTCATTCTAACCAACATTATAATTAATATTTGCAAAACAAAACATAATAAGATATTATAGATATATGATATCGATAATAGGAAGTTGATAAACAAATGAAATGTTCTAAGGCAACAGATTATGCATTACACGCTTTATTATTTATGATAAAAAGTAACGGTGATTCAAAAAGAATACCAGTACAAGACTTAGCAGCTGCATTGAAAGTTTCTACTACTTATTTATCTAAAATTTTAACACGACTTGTAAAAGCTGGGATAATTTCAGCAAATAGTGGTGCTAAAGGCGGCTATCAATTAAAAAATGGATGGCAAGAGGTTTCAATATATGAAATTATTGTAACTATTGATGGCAAACAAAGCTTACTAGAAGATAGTTTTAACCATGGTGAAGGTTGTTCTATTAAACAAATCATGGATGAAGCGGAACGTAGTTTAATAAATAATTTAGAACAAAAAAAATTAAAGGACTTAGCTTAATACTAAGTCCTTATATTATTCAATTAATTATAGATATTAAGAATCTTTAAAAGGTGTAAAGGAGTGGAGTAAATGGATTATGAAATCATAGTTATTGGTGGCGGTCCTGCTGGCTTAAGCGCAGCATTGAATTTTGGAAGAGGTATGATGCATACATTGGTTATTGATGAGGATAAACCACGAAATCGAGTGACATCAGAATCACATGGTTATTTAACGCAAGATGGTATTTCACCAACTGAATTCAAACAAAAAGCAAAACAAGATATTGCTAAATACAAAGATGTATCATTTTTAGCAGAACGTGTTTTAGATATTAAGGAAAACGATGACGGATTTGAAGTTTTTACCCCAGGACAATCATTTACAGCAAGACAAGTGTTACTCGCAACAGGTTTAAGAGAACGAGGACCAGACATACCTAGTTTCAATGAATTTTATGGACAATCAATATTTTATTGTCCGTGGTGTGATGGCTATGAAATGCGTCACCGTAAATTGGCTATCATTTATACAGTTGAGAGGATGGCACATATGGTTAAATTATTAAGTAACTTTTCAAAAGATCTTATCGTTTTTACAAATGGTGAAAGTGTTACAACCGAAGATAAAGCATGGCTTAAAGCTAAAAACATTGATATATATACCGATTTCATTGCTGATTTAAATGGTGAAAATGGTCAATTGACTCATATTACATTAGCAAATGATGAAAAAGTTGAAGTTGAAGGTGGATTTAGCCAAATGCAATGGGATACTCATTTTGATTTCTTGAAAAATTTGAGTTTAGAGCGTGATGAAAATGAAAAATTTGAAGTCAATGCATTTGGTGAAACTTCAATTAAGCATTTTTATATTGCAGGAGAAACGAAAGATAATTTCGCTGGCCAAATTATAGATGCAGCGGCCAATGGCGGTATGGTTGCTAAAATGATAATGATGACACAAATCAATGAAGATTTTTAAAATATATCTTATGAGATAAATGATTAACGCTTTATATCTATGCCTTGAACATCTTATTTGATAGACTAAAAGATAAATAAAACAGATAAGGGGCTGAAGTGATATGCATGATACGTTAATGAGTGTCCAAATTATTCCGAAAACTGCTAATGGTGAAGATGTTATACCTTATGTTGATGAAGCGATAAAAATAATTGATGATTCTGGTTTGGCTTATAGAGTTGGACCACTAGAAACGACAGTACAAGGTGAGATGAATGAATGTTTGATCTTGATTCAAAAGTTAAATGAGCGTATGGTCGAATTGGAGATACCGAGTACGATTAGTCAGGTTAAGTTTTATCATGTTCCTGAAGGTATTACAATCGAGACACTTACTGGAAAATATGACGAAATTTAAAAAAATATATAATAAAGAAAAGCGATTCAACATATCAAGATGTTGAATCGTTTTTGCTTATTGGGAAAGACTTTTGCACTTTGGGGCTAAATTTAATATAATGAAGTAATGATTATGGATAAAGTTATAGAACTTTGAACGACTAGGTTGAAATACCAAAATATAAAACATATTTTAAAACATGTGTTCATAGTTTATATGATATAGAAAGGATTTTGTAGAGTGAATGAAGAGCAAAGAAAAAGTACTTCTATAGATATTTTAGCCGAACGAGATAAGAAGACTAAAGATTATAGCAAGTATTTTGAGCATGTCTATCAACCACCAAGTTTAAAGGAAGCACGTAAACGTGGTAAAGAAGAAGTGAACTATAACCGTGATTTCCACATAGATGAAAAATTCCGCAATATGGGTCAAGGGAAGACCTTCTTAATTAAAACATATGGTTGTCAAATGAACGCGCATGATACAGAAGTCATGGCTGGTATTTTAGGCGCTTTAGGTTATACTGCTACAGAAGATATTAATCATGCTGATGTGATTTTAATTAACACATGTGCAATACGTGAAAATGCAGAGAGTAAAGTGTTTAGTGAAATTGGTAATTTAAAACACTTAAAACGAGAAAAGCCAGAAACAGTTATCGGTGTATGTGGTTGTATGTCACAAGAAGAATCAGTTGTTAACAAAATTCTTAAATCATACCAGAACGTTGATATTATTTTCGGAACACATAATATTCATCGTTTACCAGAAATTTTAGAAGAAGCTTATTTATCAAAAGCGATGGTAGTAGAAGTATGGTCAAAAGAAGGAGACGTTATTGAAAACCTTCCTAAAGTAAGAAAAGGTAATATTAAAGCTTGGGTAAATATTATGTATGGCTGTGATAAATTCTGTACATATTGTATTGTGCCTTTTACAAGAGGTAAAGAGCGTAGTAGACGTCCAGAAGATATCATTGCTGAAGTGAGAGATTTAGCACGCCAAGGTTATCAAGAAATTACGTTGCTGGGTCAAAACGTTAATGCTTATGGTAAAGATATAGAGGGCTTAGAATATGGTTTGGGTGATTTATTAGAAGATATTACACAAATTGATATACCAAGAGTGAGATTTACTACAAGTCATCCTTGGGACTTTACGGATCGTATGATTGAAGTTATTGCGAACGGGGGCAATATTGTACCTCACGTACATTTACCAGTTCAATCAGGTAACAACGCAGTATTAAAAATTATGGGACGTAAATATACACGTGAAAGCTATTTAGATTTAGTAAATAGAATTAAAATGAAGATACCTAACGTGGCATTGACTACAGATATTATCGTAGGTTATCCAAATGAAACTGAAGCACAATTTGAAGAAACTTTAACATTGTATGACGAAGTTGAATTTGAACATGCATATACTTATATTTATTCACAAAGAGATGGTACACCAGCAGCGAAGATGAAAGATAATGTGCCTTTAGAAGTGAAGAAAGATAGATTACAACAATTAAATAAAAAAGTGGCTTATTATTCAGAACAAGCTATGAAGCAATATGAAGGCAAAGTAATCCAAGTATTGTGTGAAGGTTCCAGTAAGAAGGATAATGCTGTGTTAGCGGGTTATACTTCTAAAAATAAACTTGTTAACTTCAAAGCGCCTAAAGAAATGATAGGCAGAATTGTTGATGTACAAGTTGACGAAGCGAAGCAATTTTCATTAAACGGTACATTTTTACGTGCGAGTGAAAAAGCAGTGGTGACTCAATAATGTATGAAAAAGATGACATATTAGCTGAAGCAAATCGCATTAGTGAACGAATCAAATCATTGGATACAGTTAAAGATTATCACACTGTTGAACAACAAATTCATTACAATAAAAATATTGAACAACGCATGAAAGATTTAAAAAAAACACAAAAGCAATCCGTAAATTTACAAAATTACGGTAAAACAGAAGCTTTAAAACAATCTGAAGGTAAAATACAAGGTATTGAGCAAGATATTAATGTTCTACCGATAGTGGAAGAATTCAGAGAATCGCAAACTGAAGCCAACGATTTATTACAAATGATGATAAGTACAATGTCTGATCGTTTGAATCAACATGAGCAAAATGAGGACTAGCAAGTAATGTACTTTCAGGAAAGGAATGAACCGAATGAAGTCAATTAAGACGAAAAGGTTAACGTTAACCGCAATATTCATCGCTATCAATGTAGTGTTGAGTAGTATTATTGTCATTCCGTTAGGCCCGATTAAAGCAGCACCTATTCAACATTTAATTAATGTACTATGTGCCGTGTTTGTTGGCCCTTGGTTTGGACTAGCTCAAGCATTTATTTCTTCTGTATTACGTATGATTTTTGGTACTGGTAGCTTCTTCGCCTTTCCTGGAAGTATGGTAGGTGTACTACTCGCAAGTGGTTTTTACCATTACCGTAAGCATATCTTTATGGCTGCGGTAGGGGAAGTGATAGGGACAGGTATTATTGGTAGTATAGTTTGTATTCCATTAGCCTGGATACTTGGCTTTTCTAACTTTGCTATTAAACCGTTAATGTTAGCATTTATCGTTTCAAGCATTATTGGTGCTATCATCAGTTATATATTATTAATGATATTGAAAAGAAAAGGTATATTAAAACGCTTCTTATAAGCTATATAAGATTTACGAAACGAGATTAAGACTCAAATAATTAATCATGAAGTTTTTGGATGGATAACGAAACAAGTTATGACATGCTAATATTCTTGATTACTTATAGAGACTTGGTCTCGTTTTTATGAATAAAGACTTATGACTACTTTACTTTTACAATCTTGATAACATTAAAGGTATTTTATGTTTTATAATTTTTTAAGCGGTATTGTTTTGGAGTTAGTCCAATAGAACGTTTGAAAACTTTAATAAAGTAGCTTTGATCTGAAAAGCTGAGCTGATGAGCTATTTCAGAAATGGATAAACTTGAGTTATCTAGCCATAATTTAGCTTCTTCTAGTTTTTTCTCTGTAATATAGGCACTTATCGTAATACCAACTTCTTTCTTGAATAAATGAGATAAATATTTTGAACTTAAATTTACATGCTTTGCTAATATATCTAAAGTTAAAAGTTGATATAAATGGTTATAAATATATTGTTGCACTAAATTAATGGGCTGTGAATATTTATCACTATTTAATTTTTTTACTTGATTAGCAAATTCTATAAATATATATTCTACTGATTTTAATAAGTCAATTTCCTTTTCTACCTCTATCTTTTGGATGAGTATATCACTCATTGAGTAAGCTACTTCATAGTGTAATCCACCTTCGATTGCTGATCTACTCGCTATGGCTACTGCAGAAATAGCTAAATTTTTATCATTACGAGTAAGATTATCAGGCATAACTACCCCAACTTTTTCTAAATCAATTGTATTTTTAAAAATATTTTTTATACTATCAATATCTCCTTGTTTTATATATTCATTAAATTTATTTTCTAATAAAATATCATGATGTAATTGTTCATTAAGACGTTTAATTGAAAGCTCGAAATCAATATCATTTTCTAAGATTAACGTATTAAGTGATTGTTCTTTAATAGTTAATGGAGATAGTTGTTTGTTAAATAACAGAAAATAAACTAGTTGTCCCATACTAATGAGGTCATTTTTTTTATAGATAGGGATGGAGTTAAAATAAATTCTTAAATTCTTTTTTAAATAAAGTGGCACTTTATAACGCTTTATATAATCATAAAAAAGACTGTTAGTCACTTCTTCTAACACACAAGGCCCTATAGTTAAGTCAAAGTATGTTGTTCGTAAACATAAAAAACATTCTATATCATTAAGTGATCTGATGAAGGGTATTTCAAAAATAGATTCATTTTCAGTAAATAGTTCTTGATAAAGTCCATCTGTGGGAAGAAAAGGGTTTTCCCGATTTACAAACTTAAATTCTTTAATAGTGATATTTGCCTTGCTTATTGAAATATTCATACCAGTATTTTCTTGTAGCATTTTACAAATATAATCAAGTTCATCTTTTTTTCATATTTCATAAAGCTTCCTCCCTTATTGATAGAAAATATACTATTTTTATGGAAAAAGTGCAATTAAATCTTTTGGGAAAAGAATAGAATAAGTGATATAAGAAAAGATTTATTTATTACGCTGTTTGTAAATAAAAGGAGTGACGCTACTGTGGATATAGTAAGAAAAAAATTAAGTGAAGATAAAAAAGAAAATGCTATAAATAGTATGAAGTTATTAACTAAACTTCCTGGCCCTGTATTAGAATATTTGATTAGATTCAATCTTAAAACTTTTAGAAAAGCTATGGAAAATCAAGATCAAAAACTATTAAATTACAGTCAACCAATTTATAAAGAAACGTATAAAATTTACGGTTGGAAAAATTTAATTTCATTAAATATATATCGAAGTGATAGTAACGCGGATGGCAAGAAACCGCTACTTTATTTTATTCATGGTGGTGCATTTATTGGTGGTTCTTCCTATGTAAATGATAATTTCATGAGAGCACTTGCTGACAGAACAGGTTACGTTATTGCGAGTGTAGATTATACCTTATCACCTGAAGCTAAATATCCAGAAGGGTTAAACGATTGCTATAAGGGCTTAAACTATTTATTGAAATACGCGAGTGATTTTGATATTGATACAACTCAAATTAGCATAGCCGGGGATAGTGCAGGTGGTAATTTAGCAGCGGCATTAATATTAAAATTAGCAAAAGAACAGATTAAAATCCAAAACCAAATTTTATATTATCCTTTGACAGATTTAGTTTCTTTAGACAAACCCAGCTATAAACAACAAGGTGCAGCTTTTCAAGGGATGAAAAAACTAATTTTCGTATGTCAGCGTTTATATTTAAAGAACAAAAAGGACAAACACTTACCTTATGTATCACCATTAAGAGCAAATATACCAACTGAAATGCCTAATACTTTAATTATGGTAGCTGAAAATGATGGGCTAAAAAGTGATGGTATAGAATACGCTGAGTTATTAGAAAAATCTGGGCATAAAGTATCATGCCTATTATATGAAAATGCTTATCACGCATTCATAAATGATCTTGGATATTCACCTGAAGCTGATGATGCACTTGAAGAAACTATTCATTTTATTACAAACTAAACAAGAAAATTTTGACAAGTAAAAAATTCATTTGGAGCGACACAAATTTCGTAATACTTATTTTAAGGGAGAAATGTCTTATGAAAAACAATGAAATAATTAAAAATTTATCGTTAGAAGAAAAAATTAAAATTGTAACTGGCCATGCATTTTGGTATACGTATGACCTAGAAGATAAAGGATTAAATGCACTACTACTAACTGATGGTCCTTCTGGGGTAAGAAAGCAAGAAGAGGGAGCTGATGCTTTAGGCTTAAATCAAAGCATAAAAACTATTAGTTTTCCAAGTTTAGCACTAATTGCTAGTTCATTTGATAAAAATTTGCTACGTCAATATGGTGAATATTTAGGACAAATAGCAAAAAGTGAAAAAGTTAATGTGTTGTTAGGTCCTGGTATAAATATTAAAAGAAACCCTTTGGCTGGTAGGAATTTTGAATACATGTCTGAAGATCCTTTAGTAGCTGGTAAGCTTGCAACAGCTTATATTAATGGTTTACAGTCTCAGGGTATTGGATCAAGTGTAAAACACTTTGCCGCTAATAATAGAGAGAATCAACGATTTACCAATTCTTCTAATATAGATGAACGAACACTGAGAGAAATTTATCTTAGTGCATTTGAAACAGTTGTAAAATATGCTCAACCAGCTACGATTATGAGTTCTTATAATGCTATTAACCATGTTCCTGTTTCTGAGAATAAATGGCTACTTACAGATGTGCTGAGAAATGAATGGGGATATCAAGGTGTCGTTGTCTCTGACTGGTCGGCGATAAAACATCGTTCCAATTCATTAAAAGCAGGGCTGAATTTAGAAATGCCTGGTAAGGGACAAAGCACATTGACTGAAGTAACAAATGCTGTAAAAAATGGCGAATTGGACGAGCATATACTAGATATCTCAGTGGATCGTGTTTTAACGTTAATTAAACAACATCAAATCAAAGATGAAGCGCAGTCTTATGACAAAGCGAGTTACCATGATTTCTCAAGAGTACTAGCAAGTAAAAGTATTATTTTATTAAAAAATGAAAACAATAACCTACCAATAAATTCATCATCATTAGGCTTGATTGGTGAACTTGCAGCTAAACCAAGAATTCAAGGTGGCGGTTCTTCTAAAGTTAATCCATATAACATTGTAACGCCATTGGAAGCTTTTAATAAACATCAAGTTGAATATGCTCAGGGTTATTACATTAGTAATCATGAAGTAGATCAAAAGCTTCAACAAGAAGCAGTAAAAGTAGCGCAACAAAACGACCAAGTAATATTATTTTTAGGCTATCCTGAAAGTTATGAAACTGAAGGATTCGATAAAAATGCTTTAGCATTACCAGACAATCAATTAACATTATTAGATGTAGTAACGAGAGAGAATCAAAATGTAACTGTTGTTTTACAAAATGGTGGGACAGTACTTATGCCTTGGGCACATAAAGTGAAATCTATTGTTGAAACCTATTTATCAGGTGAAGCAGTAGGAGAAGCAATCAAAGATGTCTTAACTGGTAAACAAAATCCAGCAGGTAAATTAACAGAAACTGTTCCAAAACGACTTGAAGACGTTCCCTCGTATTTAACATTTAATCAAAGTAAAGCAGAAGAAGATTACAGAGAAGGCATATATGTAGGTTATAGATATTACGATACAAAACATATCAAAACGCAATTTCCATTTGGCCATGGTTTAAGTTATACAACCTTTGAGTATTCTAATATCAAAATTGCTCCTCAAGAAAATAGCTTGAAAATTAATCTGGATATCAAAAATACTGGGAAAATATTTGGGGAAGAAGTTATACAAGTTTATATTGGAAATCGTGCAAGTGATATAGATATGCCACTCAAAGAACTTAGAGATTTTGAACGTATTGCTTTAGATGCAAACGAATCAAAAATAATTACGTTTGATATACCTTATAAAGCTTTGCGCTGGTTTAATAATAATACGAGACAATGGCAAATAGATGATGGAGAGTACGTAGTATATGTAGGTTCTTCAGTTGAAGATATCAGATTAGAGCAATCAATTACTTTAGATATAACTAATCAAACAAAATCGTATTGGATTCATGAAGATACTTATGTATATGAATTAGTGTTAAGAAAAAATGAAATCAAACAATCACTGAAACAATATCAATTAGACGAACTCATAGGTAAGGTAACAGAAGATCCAGAACTTGCGCCACTTTTTGAAAATTTACCATTACGTTCACTTATAATGCTCGATATGGATATAGCGACAGTACATGACTTTATCAATGCCGCAAATGAAGAATTAAAGCATAAATAATTATATGTAAATTGATTATTATTAGGATTTGTAGTATAAATACAAAACCCCTCACTGTGCCAGTAGTGAGGGGTTTTGTTCGTGTGACTTTATCATTACATTTGCATAGACAATATACATATAATATATACGCATCAATATAGTTTGAATACTTAAAATTAAGGTTTTTCTAAAAACGCTTATAAAAGCGTTTGATAATAATTAAGCTTTAACGCTATGATTGAATAAATAGGCGTAATATCTAAAGTTATGTTAAAATTTAAGAGTTAAATTAACTAATTAAGTTAAAGAAAATTAAATGGATAGCGATAACATAAATGCTAATTTTTACTAAATAGATAAATGTAAAAACATTGATACAATGCAACTTACATATTCAAAATTAAGTATAATCCAAATTGATAATTTAAAAGTAAGAAACTAATAGAAGGATTGTGAAATATCAAAATGACTAACCAAACTCCTATGATGCAACAGTATTTAAAAATAAAATCACAATATCAAGATTGTCTATTATTTTTTAGATTGGGCGATTTTTATGAAATGTTTTTTGATGATGCGAAAGAGGCGTCAAGAGTATTAGAAATCACTTTGACGAAAAGGGATGCCAAAAAAACGAACCCAATACCGATGTGTGGTGTACCTTATCATGCAGCAGATGGCTATATTGAAACATTGATTAGCAATGGATATAAAGTAGCTATATGTGAACAAATGGAAGATCCAAGACAGACTAAAGGTATGGTTCGTCGTGAAGTTGTTAGAATTGTTACTCCTGGAACGGTAATGGATAAAGGTGGCGTTGATGAAAAACAAAACAACTATATATTGAGTTTTGTGAAAGATAGTGCCGCTTATGCATTAAGTTATTGTGATGTTTCAACTGGAGAGTTGAAAGTTACACATTTCGAAGATGAAGCGACGCTAATGAATGAAATTACAACTATTAATCCTAATGAAATCGTCGTAAACGAGAATATTGGTGATGATTTAAAACGACAAATCAGTTTAACAACTGAAACGATAACGGTATTATCGGAAATTTCAGATGCACAATATAATGTAAATACTATGAAAGAACACAACTTGTTTAATGCGACACAATTGTTGTTAGATTATATATATCACACACAGAAAAGAGATTTATCCCATATTGAAGCAGTTGTTAAATATGAAGCGGTAGACTTTATGAAAATGGATTTTTACGCTAAACGAAATTTAGAATTAACAGAAAGTATTCGTTTAAAAACTAAAAAAGGAACATTGCTCTGGTTAATGGATGAGACTAAGACGCCAATGGGTGCCAGACGATTAAAACAGTGGATTGATAGACCACTTATCCATAAAGCACATATAGAATCTCGTTTAGATACAGTAGAACAGTTTCTTAATCATTTCATCGAAAGAGATACATTAAGAAATCATTTGAATCAAGTTTATGATATTGAACGCTTAGTAGGCCGTGTAAGTTATGGTAACGTCAATGCACGTGATTTAATTCAGTTGAAACATTCTATTTCAGAAATCCCAAATATTAAAAATCTACTTAATGATTTTGATGAACAGATGACTGCACAATTTAAAGCGCTAGAGCCTTTAGAAGAATTACTTGGCTTACTAGAAGAAAGTTTAAAAGAAGAACCACCAATCTCTGTAAAAGAAGGTGGCCTTTTTAAAACTGGTTTTAATAGTGAGTTAGACGAGTATTTAGAGGCATCTAAAAATGGAAAGTCATGGCTAGCTGAATTACAGGCAAAAGAACGCCAACGTACTGGCATTAAATCGTTAAAGATTAGTTTTAATAAAGTGTTTGGTTACTTTATTGAAATTACTAGAGCGAACTTACAAGGTTTCGACCCAACAGCATTTGGATATCATCGTAAGCAAACATTATCTAATGCAGAACGTTTTATCACAGATGAATTGAAAGAAAAAGAAGACATTATTCTTGGTGCTGAAGATAAAGCAATCGACTTAGAATATCAATTGTTTGTTCAACTAAGAGAAAAAATTAAAACCTATACAGAACGTTTACAAAAACAAGCAAAAGTTATATCAGAACTTGATTGTTTACAAAGTTTTGCAGAAATTGCACAAAAATATAACTATGCACGTCCAACTTTTAGCGAAGACAAAACACTACAATTAACCAATTCGCGTCATCCGGTTGTCGAACGCGTGATGGACCATAATGATTATGTGCCAAATGATTGTGAATTAGATCAAGATACATTTGTCTATTTAATAACTGGGCCTAATATGTCTGGTAAATCCACATATATGCGCCAAGTAGCCATAATTAGTATCATGGCTCAAATGGGAGCATACGTCCCTTGTGAATCGGCAACGCTCCCAGTCTTTGACCAGATATTTACAAGAATAGGCGCCGCAGATGATCTTGTATCAGGTAAAAGTACATTTATGGTTGAAATGTTAGAAGCGCAGAAAGCACTCGCACATGCGACAGAAAATAGTTTGATTATTTTTGATGAAATTGGAAGAGGTACTTCGACCTACGATGGATTAGCACTTGCACAATCAATGATAGAATATGTTGCGAATACGTCTCATGCTAAAACACTATTTTCTACGCATTATCATGAGTTAACAACTTTAGATCAGTCTTTATCTTGTTTGAAAAATGTGCATGTAGCAGCAAACGAATACAAAGGTGAACTTATCTTCTTGCATAAGGTTAAAGATGGCGCAGTAGATGATAGTTATGGTATTCAAGTAGCTAAATTAGCACATCTACCTGACGAAGTAATTTCACGTGCGCAAGTCATATTAGATGCGTTTGAACAGACTGACAAACAAGAAAACCAAGTCGTAGTTAACAAACTTGAAGTAGACTCAAGTATTCAAGATGCACAATACTCAAATGTAGTAGAACCAGTTGCAACATATCCTGAGCAATCGGAATATGCAAAACAGGATGATAAAAAAAATCAATTTGAACAAACAGCATTTGAACTATTTGATGCGCCGGTCGAGCAATCTGAAATAGAAAATGAAATTAAGACGTTGAATTTATCTAATATGACACCGATAGAAGCATTAATTAAATTAAGTGAATTACAAAAACAATTGAAATAGAGGTGAAGTCAAATGGGTAAGATTAAAGAGTTGCAAACATCATTAGCGAATAAGATTGCTGCTGGGGAAGTTGTTGACCGTCCAGGTTCAGTAGTCAAAGAGTTATTAGAAAATGCCATTGACGCCCAAGCGACTGAAATCAATATCGAAGTTGAACAATCTGGCGTAGCATCTATTCGTGTAGTTGACAATGGTACGGGTATTCATATAGAAGATTTAGGTCTCGTCTTTCATCGACATGCAACAAGTAAACTAGATGCAGACGATGACTTGTTTCATATTCGCACACTTGGATTTCGTGGAGAAGCGTTAGCAAGTATCTCTTCTGTTTCCAAAGTGACACTGAAAACATGTACAGATAATCAAGAAGGCCAAGAGATTTATGTGGAAAATGGTGAAATTCTTAATCAAAAACCTGCAAAAGCGAAACAAGGTACTGATATATTGGTTGAATCATTATTTTATAATACACCAGCGCGCTTAAAATATATTAAAAGTTTATATACTGAATTAGGTAAAATTACAGATATCGTAAATCGTATGGCGATGAGTCATCCAGATATCCGTATTTCACTTATTTCAGATGGCAGAACGATTCTAAAAACAAATGGTTCAGGACGTACAAATGAAGTTATGGCAGAAATATATGGGATGAAAGTGGCTAAGGATTTAGTACACATTACGGGTGAAACAAGCGACTATCGCTTAGAAGGCTATGTTGCTAAACCAGAACATTCACGAAGTAATAAACATTATATATCTATTTTTATTAATGGTAGATATATAAAAAACTTTTTAATAAACAAAGCAATTTTAGAAGGCTATCATACACTGCTAATGATTGGCAGATTTCCAATTTGTTATATTAATATTGAAATGGATCCGATACTGGTAGACGTCAATGTGCATCCAACTAAATTAGAGGTGCGTTTATCTAAAGAAGATCAGTTGTTTGAACTGATCGTAGAAAAAATACGAGAAGCTTTTAAAGATCGTATTTTAATACCGCAAAATGATATGAATAAATTGACGCAGAAAAATAAAGTGCTGGATAAATTTGAACAACAGAAAATTGATTTTGAGAAACGCAAACAGCAAAGAGATGCTACACATTCAACGAATTTGAATTTTGACCTTGATGATAATCAGCCCAATGAAACAAATCAATCTAATCAAACCTTAGATAATACATTCTCAAATCCGAATACCACTTCAAACGATTCCTATTCAGTGAAAGAATCGACTTATGATTATGCTAAGACGCAAAGAGATGTGTTGACTGATATGGAAGAACAAGATATTACTGATACATTAGCACCTTCTGAAGATGTATCTGAGGCATCAGATATTAAAGGAAGTATCAGTAGCAACCCTTCACAGCGTATACCTTATATGGAAGTCGTAGGTCAAGTGCATGGCACATATATTATTGCGCAAAATGAGAACGGTATGTTTATGATTGATCAACATGCTGCACAGGAACGAATTAAATACGAATATTTTAGAGAAAAAATAGGCGATGTCTCTAATGAAATACAAAATTTATTAATTCCTTTAACTTTTCACTTCTCAAAAGACGAGTTGATGATTATCAATCAACACGTAGAAGAATTAGATAAAGTAGGCGTGCATTTAGAACCGTTTGGTGGTAATGATTATATTGTTGATAGTTATCCAGTGTGGTTTCCTGCTGCTGAAGCGGAAGAAATTATTAAAGATATGATTGAGTATGTCTTAGAGCATAAAAAAGTGAATGTTAAAAAAATACGTGAAGAAGCTGCTATTATGATGAGTTGTAAGAAATCAATTAAAGCAAATCACTATTTAAAAAATAATGAAATGGCAGATTTAGTGAATCAATTGAGAGAAACAGAAGATCCGTTTACATGTCCACATGGCAGACCGATAATCATTAATTTTTCAAATTATGAATTAGAACGCTTATTTAAGCGTATTATATAGGAGGTTAGTGGATGAAGCCATATATTTTACCGGCTATTCGCTCAATGAAAGATTTAGAAAAACTGATACAGACAGATTATAAAGAATGTGTGTTATTAGATACGCATATAGGTCATATCAAAAGCATTATGGAATTGATGAAGAAGAATAATATAGAAGTGTATATGCATATCGATTTAATTAGAGGTATGAGTCACGATGAATTTGCTTGTGAATTTATCATTCAAAACTACCATCCCAAAGGCATCGTATCAACAAAAACGAAAGTTATAAACAAAGCCAAAGCGTTGAATACGACTACTGTTTTTCGTGTATTTATTCTAGATAGTCATGCACTAACTAGAAGTATTGAGCTTATAAAACGTGTTGAACCTGACTTTGTTGAAGTGTTGCCTGGTATAGCAACAAAGGCAATAAAAATCATTAATGAAGAGACAAATACGTCTGTGATTGCTGGTGGTTTGATTAATGATGTTGAGGAAGTTGATGTTGCGGTGGAAAATGGTGCGAAATATATCACTACAAGCGATAGGGATTTATGGTAATACAACTAAAGCAGTTAAATTAACAGTCGTTCTAATAAAGAATAAAGGTTGAATGGCATTGACTATAATGTAATTGTCTTACTAGAATTAGCTATTTTAGAAACGCATTAAATCATTTTATTAATGTATAATCATTTCTAAAGCTTATAGCTAATTCTTTTTTTTTACCATTTTTTAATGAATAGTATTAATTTATATAAATTAAAATCCTAGGGGGAGATTTAATGATAAAACCAAGAAAATTATTAAGAGGCGACACTGTTGCAATTGTATCTTTATCTTCTGGTTTAGCCGGAGAAGATTCGATTTTATGGCGAACTAAACAAGGAATCGAACGACTGGAATCCGTATTTGGTTTGCATGTGAAAGTCATGCCCAATGCACTCAAAGGTATTAAATATGTACGTGAACACCCTGAACTGCGTGCTTCTGATTTAAATGAAGCATTACAAGATAGTGATGTAAAAGCGATTATAAGTTGTATTGGTGGTGAAGATGCCATTCGAATATTACCTTATGTAGATTTTCAAGCAATTTACGATAACCCAAAAATTTTCTCGGGTTACTCTGATTCAACGACTGTCCACATGATGTTTTATAAAATGGGTATTGTTAGTTTTTATGGACAAGCCTTATTAACAGATTTTGCGGAGAATATAGAAATGGATAGCTTTACAATTAATGATATTGAAAAATGTTGGTTCAATAGTTCAGCGATTGGCGAACGATTGCCTACGCCTTATACAAGACCAACAGGATTAGAATGGAAAGTAGAAAATAAAAATATTGCTAGGACTAAACGAGATAACCAAAGTTATGAAGTTATAAATGGAGCCGATATTGTGAGTGGTCATTTAATCGGAGGTAATTTAGAAACGTTTGTGAGTTTGATAGATACTTCCATATTTCCGGAATTAGAGCAATTTAATCATGCGATACTTTTTTTGGAAACTTCAGAAGATACACCATCTCCTTTAGAATTTTCAAAAATGTTTAACCAATTATTACAAATAGGTGTGTTAGATAAAGTTGAAGGCATTGTTTTTGGTAAACCATTTAATCAAATATATTATGAAGCGTATAAAAATGAAATATTAAAAATTATTAAAAAAAGTAAAAATCCAAACGTTCCAATTTTATATAATTTGTCATTTGGACACAATGAGCCCAAGCACAGCATGCCTTATGGCTTATCAGCAAAAATAAATTGTTATACTCAGCAATTCGAAATTAAAGAAAGCGCTGTTATTGATTTTTAAATTGTGGCAATTTTTTTACAAAAAAGATTGACAACGCTTTCAATAGAGGTGTAAGATAAACACAAGTTAATAATTAGAACAGAGATGGGAGATTTCTACAGTCATTAAACCAGTGTATTAACGCTGGACATAATTGTAGGAATCTCTTTGTCTTTTTTTAGGAGGAGTCTCTATGAGTGTATATTTTGCTGAATTATTGGGAACAGCAATATTAGTATTATTTGGGGGTGGCGTTGTTGCCAACGTTAATTTAAAACGAAGCAATGGTAACGGTGCTGATTGGATTGTAATTGCCACAGGTTGGGGACTTGCTGTAACCATGGGTGTTTATGCTACAGGTGAAATATCTGGTGCGCATTTAAATCCGGCCGTTACATTAGCGTTCGCAATGGACGGTGCATTAAGCTGGGGTATGGTTCCAGGATACATCATTTGTCAAATACTTGGTGGTATCATCGGTGGTACTTTAGTTTGGTTAATGTACTTAGCGCAATGGAAAGCAACTGAAGACAAAGATACAAAATTAGCTGTGTTTTCTACAGCACCAGCAATAAAAAATTACTTTGCCAACTTCTTAAGTGAAATTATTGGTACTGCTGCTTTAACAATGGGCTTATTATTCATTGGGATGAATAAAATTGCTGATGGTTTAAATCCACTAATTGTTGGTAGTTTAATCGTTGCTATCGGCTTAAGTTTAGGTGGTCCAACTGGATATGCCATTAATCCTGCTCGTGATTTAGGTCCACGTATTGCACATGCCATTTTACCAATTGCTGGAAAAGGTAACTCAAATTGGGGTTATGCAATTGTTCCAATTTTAGGGCCTATTACAGGTGGTATGATGGGTGCAGTTATTTATAGATTATTCTATAAAGGTGCTTTTGATATGATGTCTGTTGTATCAATAGTGTTGCTAATCGTAACAATTGCGCTTGGAATCGCTTTAAATAAAGCAAAAAGTGCAAAAGGTATCGAATCAATTTATTAAATAAGTTTTAACTGTCCTGTTTATACGTTAAAATATAAACAGGTCTTATATTATAAAAAAATAAATAATATGAATATGTTTGTTGGATTATTAAAATAGAATGTATATAAATATGTTGTTGGGAATTATTCATTTTACATACATTATTGTCCATCCTACAAACATAATATAAGGGAGATTATCATTATGAAAAAATATATTTTGTCAATTGACCAAGGTACAACAAGTTCAAGAGCAATTCTTTTTGATCAAGATGGAAAAATCCAAGGTGTAGCACAACGTGAATTCAAACAATATTTTCCTAAATCAGGTTGGGTAGAGCATGATGCAAATGAAATTTGGACATCTGTTTTAGCAGTTATTGCTGAAGTGTTAAATGAAGAGAATATTGGCGCAGATCAAATCGCGAGTATCGGTATTACAAATCAACGTGAAACAGCAGTAGTATGGGATAAACATACGTCTCGCCCAGTATATCATGCAATTGTATGGCAATCTCGTCAAACACAAAGTATTTGTCAGAACTTAAAAGACCAAGGCTTAGAAAGTAAATTCCGTGAAAAAACAGGTCTTTTATTAGATCCTTATTTTGCAGGTACAAAAGTAAAATGGATACTTGATAATGTAGAAGGTACTAGAGAAAAAGCTGAAAATGGCGATTTATTATTCGGAACAATAGATTCATGGTTAGTATGGAAATTATCAGGTGGAAAAGCACATATCACAGATTATACAAATGCAAGTCGTACATTAATTTACAATATTCATGATTTGGAATGGGATCAAGAATTATTAGATATTTTAGAAATTCCAAATTCAATGCTCCCTGAAGTAAAATCTTCAAGTGAGGTTTATGCTAATACTGTAGATTATCATTTCTTCGGTAAAGAAGTGCCGATTTCTGGTATCGCTGGTGACCAACAAGCAGCATTATTCGGTCAAGCATGTTTCGAACGTGGTGATGCGAAAAACACTTATGGTACTGGTGGATTTATGTTAATGAATACAGGAGAAGAGGCAGTTACTTCTAAAAGTGGTTTATTAACGACTATTGCATATGGTATTGATGGTAAAGTCAACTATGCACTTGAAGGATCTATCTTTGTTTCAGGCTCTGCAATTCAATGGTTAAGAGATGGATTAAGAATGATTAATTCAGCACCACAATCAGAAAATTATGCAGAACGTGTTGAATCAACAGAAGGTGTTTATGTTGTGCCAGCATTTGTTGGTCTTGGTACACCGTACTGGGATGCAGAAGCACGAGGTGCTATTTTCGGACTTACACGCGGTACTGAAAAAGAACATTTCATCCGAGCTACTTTAGAATCATTATGTTATCAAACACGTGACGTATTAGAAGCTATGGAAAAAGATTCAGGTATCAAAGTAAATAATTTACGTGTTGATGGTGGCGCAGTTAAAAATAATTTCATCATGCAATTCCAATCTGATATCTTAAATGTTGGTGTTGAACGTCCAGAAATTAGTGAAACAACAGCATTAGGTGCAGCATACTTAGCTGGACTTGCAGTTGGATTCTGGGATAGTAAAGATGAAATTGCTAACCGTTGGAAGTTAGATAAGCAATTCAATCCAGATATGGTAGAACAAGAAAGAGAAAAACATTACAAAGGCTGGAAGAAAGCTGTAGAAGCTACTCAAGTCTTTAAATTAGACGATGAGTAAAAAAATTAGACTTAAAAGTGTTATCTATGCTACAATACGGGTAAGTTAATAATATCGAGATGAGAAATGAGAGATTCAATTCGTACAATTATATATGTATGGGATGAGTCTCTCTTTTTTTAATACTTTAGGAGGCGCTGGATTTTATGAGTTTATCAACTTTAAAAAGAGAACAGATTAAGAAAGAATTGAAAAATGACGCTTATGACGTTGTGATTATCGGTGGCGGAATTACCGGAGCTGGGATTGCTTTAGATGCTAGTAACAGAGGTATGAAAGTCGCTTTAGTAGAGATGCAAGACTTTGCACAAGGTACAAGCTCACGTTCTACTAAATTAGTACATGGTGGCTTACGTTATTTAAAACAATTACAAGTAGGCGTGGTTGCAGAAACTGGTCGCGAACGTGCGATTGTTTATGAAAATGGTCCACATGTAACGACACCAGAACGTATGCTGTTACCATTGCATAAAGGCGGATCTATGGGTAAATTCACTACATCGATTGGTTTAGGCGTTTATGATAGATTAGCAGGTGTTAAAAAAGCTGAACGTAAAACAATGTTAAATGCAAAAGAAACACTTGCAAAAGAACCACTTGTTAAGAAAGCTGGTCTTAAAGCTGGTGGCTCTTATGTTGAATACCGTACAGATGATGCACGATTAACTATTGAAGTAATGAAACGTGCTGAAGAAAAAGGCGCTACTATCATTAACCATACAAAATCTGTTCATTTCACATATGACTCAAATGAAACAGTTAATGGTATTCAAGTAGAAGACCAAATTAGCAATGAAACTTACCCAATTAAAGCTAAAAAAGTTATCAATGCAAGTGGTCCATGGGTAGATGAAGTACGTAGTGGCGATTATGCACGTAATAATAAAGAATTACGTTTAACAAAAGGTGTTCATGTTGTAATTGATCAATCTAAATTCCCACTAGGTCAAGCTGTATACTTTGATACAGAAAACGATGGCCGTATGATTTTTGCTATTCCACGTGAAGGTAAAGCATATGTTGGTACTACAGATACATTTTATGACAATGTTAAGACATCACCGTTAGTTAACCAAGAAGATAGAGATTATTTAATTGAAGCAATTAACTATATGTTCCCTGATGTTAATGTATCTGATGAAGATATCGAATCATCATGGGCTGGTGTAAGACCACTTATTTTAGAAGAAGGTAAAGATCCTTCAGAAATTTCTCGTAAAGACGAAGTTTGGGAAGGTAAATCTGGTTTATTAACAATTGCAGGTGGTAAATTAACTGGTTACCGTCATATGGCAGTAGAGATTGTTGATTTATTAGCAAAACGCTTAAAATCAGAATATAAACTTACTTTTGATAAAGCGGCAACAAAACACTTAACAATCTCTGGTGGCGATGTAGGCGGCAGTAAAAACTTTGATAAATATATTGAACAAAAAGTTGAAGATGCAAAAGCTTATCAAATCGACGAAGCGACTGCACGTCACTTTGTATCTAAATATGGTTCAAACGCTGAAGAGTTATTCAAAATTGCACAAACTGCGCAATATCAAGAAACTGGTTTACCGTTAGATATCTACACAGAATTAATTTATTCAATTCAAAATGAAATGGTTCACCGTCCAACTGATTTCTTTATCCGTCGTACAGGTAAATTATATTTCAAAATTGATGATGTATTAAATTATAAAGAACAAGTAATCGATGTAATGGCTGAATTATTAGGCTATACAAACATTCAAAAAGAATTATATACAAAAGAATTAGAAACTGCGATTAAAGAAGCACAAACAGGTAATAACCAACCAGCAGTTAAAGCGTAAATATTAAAACTGGCGACAAGGTCTTAGGACTTTGTCGCCAGTTTCAGAGTGTCGACAAAGTCTCCGACTTTGTTGGCACTTTTTTGTGCACGCTTTCCGCGGGCACAGCCTCAGCCTATAGTCTTCGGCTAGTGCTTTTCCCGCAGGAGTCGGCACAAATTACTGCCATTTTTAAACAAAAATAATATAATATATTTAAATTAAACAATGGTGGTGTTTGTAATGTTGAATAAATCAACTGATAAAAGAGATCAATATGAAATGATTTCAATATCGGAATTAGTTTCTAGTAATCACTTATTACGTAGAGTAGATAATATATTGGATTTAAATTTCATTTATGAACTTGTCGAAGAAAAATATTGTCTTGATAATGAAAGACCATCAATTGACCTTGTAATTTTAGTGAAGATATTATTTATTCAAAGATTAATTGGAATAAAATCAATGAGACAAAAGATAAAAGAAATAGAAACGAACGTAGCTTGCCGTTGGTATTTAGGTTATAGCTTTTTAGATAAAGTACCTCATTTCGGTACATTTAGTAAAAACTATACACGTCGTTTTCATGATACAGATTTATTTGAACAAATATTTGAAAGAATTCTTAAAATCGCAATAAAAAATAATTTAATAGATCATTCATCTTTATTCATTAATTCAACCCACATAAAAGCAAACGCAAATAAAAATAAATATATAACTGAATTAGTGAAAAAAGAAAGATTCTCTTCATTTCCAAGAAGAATTAGATAATGAAATTAATGAACAAAGATTATCTCAAGGAAAAAAGCCTATAAAAAAGAAAAAGAAGGAGGAATACAAAAGTAAAAAAAGTAAGTACGCCTGATCCGGACTCTGGTTACTATGATAATTATATTTGTCCTAACGATGAAACATTAATATTTAAACGAACAATGCCAATAGGTCACAGACTGTATGTATCCAATCCTAACAATTGAAAGAAGATTTGGAGATGCAAAAGAGCAGCATGGTATGAGATGGACACGATATAGAGGTATCAAAAAAGTTTCCATGGATACCACGCTGATTAGTGTTGCCATGAATCTTAAGAAAATGGTAATGTGGCTTATAAAAGGGCCAGAAATGGTCTGAAAGACCACTTTTTGTTTTTAAAATTAAGTTATATTTATAAAAAAATAAACTAAATGCCTTTAGAGCAAATGGTTTGTCTATCTCAATATATCTTCGTGTTACTTTATCTCATAATATGTACAGATATCTTTTTCATTGAGGGTGGTAGATAAATCTAAAAAGTAAGGGCTTTGCCACTTTTGTGTTTTTAGTGCAGTCTTATTCAAATTGGATTCCCAATGCGGATAAACACGCATTGCCATTTTTCCTTTGTGTTTAGTAGATGTTATTATGCCGTTTGCTAACAAGATATCTTTCGGGAAAATAAATTGTCCTGTACGGGCACCATCAATAATATTAATAACCAAGTAATCTTTAGAATTCTCGCAATTAAAAGGGATATTTTTAGCTATTTCATTTTTTTGCCACATTGCAACGAAATAACCAGTTTTTTTAGGTGTCTTCTTAGCTAAACGACTTTTAAAAGTGTGATGAGTTAAGCTAAAATTAAAACCTTCATACTCACGATTCCATTTTTCAATTTCAAAATTAACTGGGGAAAAGTCATTTACCATTTCATCCATTTTATTTATTAACTTTTTAGAAGCATATTCTTCAAACATAATAATAAACCAACCTTTGCTAAATTATATTTGTATTTTTGTTTTCAGAAGCAAATTATACAAAAAGCCAATTACTGTGTTGAGAGCATTAATATACCTAAGATAACTATAAAAATATAAATCCATTTTTCAAAATGATTATGGTGTGTCTTTTTCGATAAATACTTACCTAATAAAACTGCAACAATCAATATAGGTAAAGTAGCTAAGAATAATCGAATAGTTTGGCTCGTCCATATACCGCCTAATAATTGACCCATGACAACAAAGATAGCTGTTAATAGAAAATGAGCTTGAATTGTACTTTTAAAGTCTTTAATATGCCATTGACTTAGCGTTCCGAAAATAACGATTGGTACACCGTGTGAATTATAAACACTGCCTAATACACCAGAAACAAGTCCTGCCAAACCTTCCCATAGAGAAGATTTTAGTTTGATTTTAGAATGGTGGGTGAGAAAAACGGTTTTGATAAAAGCATAAATACCATAAAGAATTAGAAAAATAGCTAATAGTAATTGGATTTTCCCAGTATCAAAATGATGGAGTATCCATATGCCTACAGGTATGCCGATTAAACTACCTGACATCATGACTGCCAAAGTTCTATATTTAATATACTTCATTTCAGAAAAAATATTAAATAAAGCTACAGTTAGACCAGCGATACCAACTAAAGATATTGCTGTTTTTATGTCTAAACCTATTAAAGCTAATAAAGGCATGCTTATTAAAGCTTCTCCAAAGCCAAAGTATGTACGTACTAAAGCACCTAAGAATATAGCTAATAAAATAAAAATAAAAATTGTTATATCCATTAGATGCCCTCCTCGATGAATTGTTGTCTGTGTTACATTTTATGTTGAGTACAAATAACTCGATACTTATTACTTACTGATTCAAAATGTAGCTAAACCAATTGCTATAAGAGCATTTGATATTAAAAAATATTTTTCTTTGAGACAAACTGTGTTCATTAATTGCTTTATTTAATAATTAATTAGAAATGAAGAAAAAGGTTTGTATGCATTTGTCTCCATATAGTTTAACCAATAAACTATCAACAAAGTTATTGATATAGTCGACAACCTGACTTAATACTTGATATTGAGTATAACATTTTTAAAATAGAATTATATTAGTGTTTCGAATAATAATTACGTTTTTATTAAGTAAAACACTTGCTTGAGTTTTTATAAAATCAATGTTTTTTAATATATCGTTGTCTAGTGGTTAACGTTTTGCATTCTATTTGATAACATTGAATTTTGAGGGTATATTGTATAGTATAAGAAGTTTGAAATGATGCATGATTTGGGGGCTATCACATGAGTCAAAAGGAATTTAAGATTACTGTTGAAGATGGCACAATGTTAGAAGTGAAATTAGATAAAGCCAAGCATGAAACAATTGGTGTTGTACATTTGCTTCATGGTATGGCAGAACATATGGGAAGATATGATGAACTTGTTGAATCGTTTAATCAACAAGGATATGATGTATTACGCCATAACCATAGAGGTCATGGGAAAGAAATAAAGGAAAAAGAACGTGGACATATAGATGATATATCGCAAGTTGCGGATGATACATATGAAATTGCGCAGACAATGTGTACACACTACACGAACATCCCATACATTATGATAGGTCATTCTATGGGTTCTATTATAGCCCGTATATTTGCTCAAAAATATCCTGATGCAGCGCAAGGTTTAATTCTTAGTGGCACAGCCCAATATCCAAAGTATTTAGGTCTACCTATTGCTGTGTTAATGAAAATCATTACTTTAATATTAGGAAAACGACGTCGATTGAAGTGGGTTAATCGATTAATGTATAAATCATTTAATAAAGATATTAAAAATCAAAAAACTTCAAGCGATTGGTTATCTAGCGATGCTCGAGAAGTTGCTAAATTTATCAAAGATCCAAATACTGGTTTTTTAGTTTCCAATCAACTCATATACCAAATAATAAAACACGCGTTAGGCACAAGCCGTGTAAAAAACATCGAAAAAATGAACACAGAACTTCCTGTATTGCTCATATCGGGAAAAGATGATCCGTTAGGTGGCAAAGGTAAAGGTATTAGAAAACTAGGGAAATTATATAAACGCTGCGGCGTGAAACATGTAACCGTCCATTTATACAAAAATAAACGCCATGAAGTTTTATTCGATACGGATTCTGATATTACATGGAATAACATGTATGAATGGATTGAAAAGCAAATTTTAAAAAAGATAAATAACAATAGTAAATAAAGAGAGTTGATATACACGTGCATAACGATAAACCTTTTTTAATCGTACTTGTAGGTCCGACTGCTGTAGGAAAGACAGAATTCAGCATTGAATTAGCGAAAAAATTTAATGGTGAAATTATCAGTGGCGATTCAATGCAAGTATATAAACATATGGATATAGGTACAGCAAAGATAACGTCAGATGAAATGTCAGGTGTGCCACATCATATGGTAGATATATTAGAGCCAGATGAAACGTTTTCTGCGTTTGATTTTAAAAATAGAGCGCAGCAATTAATAACTGAGATTACTGATAGAGGATGTGTGCCTATAATTGCTGGAGGCACGGGCTTATATATCCAGTCTTTGATACACGATTATGCGTTTGAAGATGAAACAATCACAGACGAAGAAAGTGAAGTAGTAGACAAAAAGTTAGCAGAATTAGATCAGCTATCAAATGCAGCGTTACATCAGTATTTATCATCATTTGATAGTGAGTCTGCAGAAGATATTCATCCCAATAATAGAAAAAGAGTGCGCAGAGCAATTCAATATTATTTAAAAACAAAAAAACTTTTAAGTTCTCGAAAGAAAGTTCAACAATATACAGAAAATTATGATACATTATTATTAGGGATAGAAATGTCGCGTGACATATTATATCAAAGGATAAATAAACGCGTAGATATAATGTTGGAACGTGGTTTACTTGATGAAGTGAAACAACTCGTAGATGCGGGATATGAATCATGTCAAAGTATGCAGGCTATAGGCTATAAAGAAATGTTGCCTGTAGTGAAGTGCGGTACAAATAAAAATGACGCAATAGATAAATTAAAGCAACATTCTCGAAACTATGCAAAGCGACAGATGACTTGGTTCAAAAATAAGCTAGACCTAGTATGGTTAGATAAAGAGAAAATGTCACTTTCATCGATGTTAGATGAAGTTTCAGTCCAAATAAAGAAAAGGAGTATAGAACATGAAGACAACAGAAAACATCCAAGATAAATTCCTAGGACAATTTAAGACTGATCAAACAAAAGTGATTGTGTTTTTAATGAATGGTTTTCAAATGAAAGGTGTTATTGAGGATTATGATAAGTATGTAGTATGCTTATTATCTCAAGGTAAACAGCATTTTATTTATAAACATGCTATTAGTACTTTCACAATTGATGATGCACCTCAAACATCATAATTAGAAAATATATAATTAAAAGTTAAAAACTAAATAAGCTACACTAGATTAATTGATATCTAGTGTAGCTTATATTTGTTTATAGATATTGTAATGCTTAATATTGTTTCAGAAAATCATAGAATTTTCAAATTATAATAATGCTTCAATTTCTGATTCGATTTGATTAGGTTTTTTCTGTGGAGAAAAGCGTTTTACAACTTTACCATCTTTATCTACTAGGAATTTAGTGAAGTTCCATTTGATTTTTTCATTGAAGACACCATTTTGTTCTTTAGTTAAAAATTCAAATAGTGGGTGTTGATTTTCACCTTTGACATCAACTTTTTCATGCATTGGGAAGATAACACCGTAGTTAATTTTACAGTTTTGTGTAGCTTCTTCACCAGTGCCAGGCTCTTGACCTCCAAATTGATTACAAGGGAAACCTAATACTATAAAATTTTGATCTTTATATTTATCATATAAACTTTGAAGTCCTTCGAACTGTGGTGTAAAACCACATTCACTAGCCGTGTTAACAATTAACATGGGTTGTCCTTGGTACGTATCTAATTTGTACGATTCTCCATTTGGTTTCTGAACTTCTATGTCATATATAGTCATTTTAATTCACCTCTTATAAGTAATCTAACATAATTTGGCGCTGTAGTCTTTATATATACACTATGATAGAATAGCTAAGAAAAGAGGTGCATGTTATGACCCAACAACAAACTTATAATACAAAAAAAGAATTAGAAACAGCTATTTTAGTTGGAGTACATGCTCAAAATGATGACGAATTTGATTTTGAGTCGACAATGGAAGAATTAGCATCATTGTCAGAAACGTGTCAACTAAACGTTCAAGAACAGTTTACTCAAAACAGAACACATTTTGATAGAAAATATTATGTTGGTAAAGGGAAATTAGAAGATATTCGAGCGTATATTGAATATCATGATATCGATGTCGTTGTTGCTAATGATGAATTAACAACAGCACAATCAAAAGCGCTAAATGGAAATTTAAATGTGAAAATTATCGACAGAACGCAATTAATATTAGAGATTTTTGCATTAAGAGCAAGTAGTAAAGATGGAAAATTACAAGTTGAATTAGCGCAACTTGATTATTTAATGCCTAGATTGCAAGGACATGGACGTAGTTTGTCACGTTTAGGTGGCGGTATTGGGACAAGAGGCCCTGGTGAAACGAAACTAGAAATGGACCGTCGTCATATTAGAACGAGAATGAACGAAATTAAGCACCAATTAGAAACAGTGGTTGAACATCGTGAACGTTATCGTAATAAACGTGAACAGAACCATGTTTTCCAAGTTGCACTCATAGGTTATACGAACGCAGGTAAATCATCTTGGTTTAACATGCTTGCCAATGAAACAACATATGAAAAGAATTTATTATTCGCAACACTTGATCCTAAAACACGACAAATCCAGATAAATGATGGGTTTAACTTAATTATTTCTGATACAGTTGGTTTTATTCAAAAGCTACCAACGACATTAATTGCAGCTTTTAAATCAACGCTTGAAGAAGCAAAAAATGCGGATCTATTATTACATGTCGTTGATAGTAGTCATCCTGAGTATAGAGCACAATATGATACTGTGAATGGAATTGTTGCAGATTTAGATATGGCACAAATTCCGCAAGCAATTATATTTAATAAAAAAGATTTGCATGAAGGTGCGACGCCGACAACGAATAAGCCATCGGTATTTGTTTCTAGTCGGGATGAAACAGATATAGACAAAGTAAAACAATTACTATTTGATCAAGTTAAAAAAATACTCACATATTATGAAGAAACCATCCCAAGTGCGAATGCGGATAGATTATACTTTCTTAAACAGCATACACTTGTGTCAGAATTAATATTTAATGAAGATGATGCAACTTACGAAATTAAAGGATATAAAAAAGAATAGAAGGAAGTAATGATTAATGGAAGATATGAAACAGCTGATTGCTAATACAGAAGAAACATTAGCACCATATTTTAGAAACATTGAGGCAACAGCATATGTTAATCAGGAAAAAGTATTAGATGCATTTCATGCGGTAAGAGCAACTGAAAATGATTTACAAGGCACTACTGGTTATGGCTATGATGATTTTGGTAGAGACCATTTAGAAGAAATTTATGCCCATGTTTTTAAAGCAGAAGATGCTATTGTCAGACCACAAATTATTTCAGGTACTCACGCAATAACGATTGCTTTACAAAGCACATTAAAGTATGGTGATGAGCTGTTATATATAACAGGAAATCCTTATGATACTTTATTAGAGGTTATTGGCATAAATGGAAATGGTATTGAAAGTTTGAAAGAATATGGCGTGAGTTATAATAAAGTTGATTTAAAAGAAGATGATATAGATATAGAAGAAGTAATGAATCAAATCAAACCACAAACTAAAGTTATTGCAATTCAACGTTCTAAAGGGTATGACCAACGACCATCTCTTAATTTAGAAGTAATTGAGAGTGCAATTCAAACAATAAAAGCACAGTATCCAGACGTGATTATTTTTGTAGATAATTGTTATGGTGAATTCGTTGAAACGCATGAACCAATAGAATGTGGTGCGGATTTAATTGCTGGATCATTAATTAAAAATCCAGGTGGTGGTTTAGCTAAAATTGGTGGTTATATTGCTGGCAAAGAATCCTTGGTTGCGAGATGTGGATACCGTTTAACTGCACCTGGTATAGGTAAAGAAGCGGGCGCTTCTCTTAACTCATTACAAGAAATGTACCAAGGCTTTTTCTTAGCACCTCATGTTGTTAGCCAAAGTTTAAAAGGTGCATTATTTACAAGTCTTTTATTAGAAAAAATGAACATGCGTACAAAACCAAGATACGATGTTCCTAGAACCGATCTTATACAAACGGTTGAATTCGATACTAAAGAGCAAATGATTCAATTTTGCCAAAGTATTCAACAAGCTTCACCGATCAATGCGCACTTTAAGCCAGAACCTGCTTCTATGCCAGGCTATGAAGATGATGTTATTATGGCTGCTGGTACATTTATCCAGGGTTCGTCTATTGAATTATCAGCTGATGGTCCAATTCGCCCCCCTTATGAAGCCTATGTACAAGGTGGCTTAACCTACGAACATGTGAAATTGGCAGTAACAAGAGCTGCAGCAAATCTTAAATCACAGCAACTGATATAAAAAGAAGTTGAAATCCATGTATTCTATCAAACACACATTTTGAAGTAATATACTTGTTAATGATGTGAATTTTGATAAAATATATGGATTTTTTTTGAACAAATTAAAGGAATTTTCTAAAAATTAATATGATTCACGAGTGTTGATAAGACGTACGCTAGTGATACCAAGGGTTCAAAGGATATGTAAGGAAACCTTACATATTTTTGAAATTATTGAAAAATTGTGCTAAATTTAGAACAAGTTCAAAAATAGAGGTGAGGGAATTGAAGTCAAACGATACATTAAGACGCAATATGCCTGTATTCTCTATCAGTGTTGTAACTAAATTGAGCGAATTAACCGCAAGGCAAATTCGCTACTATGAAACACATGAACTGATTAAACCACAACGTTCAGAAGGCAATAAGAGGCTCTTTTCATTAAATGATTTGGAACGACTTTTAGAAATTAAAAAACTGATTGAAAAAGGATTTAATATCAAGGGTATTAAGCAAATTCTTAATGAAGAGCAAAGTCATCTTTCTGATGATGAACAAGAAACAAGAAAACAAATGATAGTTGAAGCTACCCAGAAACCACAGCGAGAAGCAATACCGATAAATCGTGGTGACTTATCACGTTTTATCAAATAATATTAACGGGGGACATTTACAATGCCAAAACGTACATTTACTAAAGAAGATATTCATAAGTTTGCTAAAGAAGAAAACGTAAGATATTTACGCTTACAATTTACTGATATTTTAGGCGTAATTAAAAACGTAGAAGTACCAGTTAGCCAACTAGAAAAAGTATTAGATAATGAAATGATGTTTGATGGTTCTTCAATTGAAGGTTTTGTTCGAATTGAAGAGTCAGATATGTATTTATACCCAGATTTAGATACATGGGTTATCTTCCCATGGACGGCAGGACAAGGAAAAGTTGCACGACTTATCTGTGATGTTTATAAAACAGATCATACACCATTTGAAGGTGACCCACGTTCAAACTTAAAACGTGTCTTAGAAAATATGAGAGAATTAGGATTCACAGATTTGAATTTAGGGCCTGAGCCAGAATTCTTCTTATTTAAATTAGATGAAAAAGGTGAACCAACATTAGAATTAAATGATAATGGTGGATACTTTGACCTTGCACCAACAGATTTAGGTGAAAATTGTCGTCGTGATATTGTATTAGAACTTGAGGACATGGGCTTTGATATTGAAGCGAGTCACCATGAAGTCGCACCAGGTCAACACGAAATAGATTTTAAATATGCAGATGCAATTACAGCTTGTGATAACATTCAAACATTTAAACTTGTTGTAAAAACAATTGCACGTCAACATAATCTACATGCGACGTTCATGCCGAAACCTTTATTCGGTGTTAATGGTAGTGGAATGCACTTTAACATGTCATTATTCAAAGGCAAAGAGAACGCATTCTATGATCCAGATGGCGATATGCAAATGACGAAAGATGCTTATCATTTCATAGCAGGTACTTTAAAAAACGCACGTGGTTTCACAGCTGTATGTAATCCTTTAGTAAACTCATACAAACGTTTAGTTCCAGGTTACGAAGCACCATGTTATATCGCTTGGAGTGGTAAAAACCGTTCACCATTAATCCGTGTACCAACTTCTCGTGGATTATCTACACGTGTTGAAGTACGTTCAGTAGATCCAGCTGCCAATCCATATTTAGCATTAGCAGCACTTTTAGAAGCAGGTTTAGATGGTATTAAAAATAAACTAGAAGTACCAGAACCAGTTAACCAAAACATTTATGAAATGAATCGTGAAGAACGTGAAGCTGTTGGTATCGAAGATTTACCTTCAACTTTATACACTGCTGTAAAAGCAATGAAAAATAACGCACCAATTAAAGAAGCTTTAGGCAATCATATTTATAATCAATTTATTAACTCTAAATCAATTGAGTGGGATTATTATAGAACACAAGTTTCTGAATGGGAAAGAGAACAATACCTTAAAGAATACTAGGTGCTAAGCAAGAGGGATAATATTAGTAATATCAACAACTCGGGTCATTTTGAATGAATGATTTCGGGTTGTTTTTTGTATGAAAAAGGCGCAAAAATCTCTATAATTTAAATATCCTACCAAATAAATTAAGGAGAGATTATGCGCCTATGAATCATTTTATATCAAACACACTTGGAATTGAAGACCCAAATATTATCTTTGAAAATAAGATTGAAGAAATTGAACATAAAGGACAAATATGTAAGTACTTTTATGCAAAAGTTTCATATACTAATGATTGTTATGAAAGTTGTGGTCCACTTAATGCTCGTTTTTGGTACTTTTATCGTTAACTTTTGTTTATCTAGGGTATTGTTAAAATATATTAAGGTGAAAATTGTGTGAATAGATGAAGAGGAGACTAAAAGATGGAGTTAAGTCCTTATTTGCAATTAAATGGAAATGCTAGAGAAGCAATTGAGTTTTATGAAAATACTTTTGGAGCTAAGAATTTAGGGATTATGACATATGGGGATCTTCCAGAGGACCCAGGTTTTTCACTTCCTGAAAATACAAAAGATTTAATTTCTCACTCAGCGTTGGAAATAGAGAATTCGAAAATTATGATTGTAGATACGTTCCCAGGTTATCCGTCTCAAGAGGGTAATGTAGTTATAATCTGTATTACTTTAAATAATAAAAATAAAGCAAGCCAAATTTTTGAAACTTTAGGAAAAGAAGGTCAAATTGAAATGCCATTATCTGAAACAGGTTTTAGTCCGGCATTTGGAGTAGTTAAAGATAAATTTGGAGTAAGATTTCAAATTTATACCGAAGTGAACGAATGATTTTTGTGAATTTAAAAGAATATTCTATGCTAAATTATTTTTATTAAAAAACAGGTTCAAATCGCTCAATCTATTGAGTGATTTGAACCTGTTTGTTTGTTGAGATAATGTAAATGTAATGATACGACTATATTAACCGAATATCGCGTGCACGAAAGGTAATAAATATAATGTTAATAAAGTAAGACATATTCCAAAGTATATAATAAATGCACGCGCTTCTTTTGATTTGAAGAAAATAATCACCTCAATCATTATAAACTGAAACTTAATTTTAAGATAAAAAGATTATAAGAGTCAACAAAGAGCATTTAAATCCACGTTAATATTTGATGCTATTGTATTATTAATTGTATGTATGATGTATAAGTAGTAATATGTAACTAATAAATATTATTTATCTTGATAAGGGGATGGTTAGATGAACAAGATTAAACTAAGTACATTGAGAGCGGCATCATTAAAAGAATTAGAGAGTAGTATTAATGCATTTTTAGAAGATGATGAAGTTGCAGGTTATCAGTTACTAAATGCTACAGTGCGAGAAGTTGAGGAACGCACATACTCATCGAATGAAGAAGAGTTTAATGCTATACTGACATTCGTAAAAAATGATTAAAATAAAAAGTCGTGTATGAAGTTATAAAACTTTTTACACGACTTTTTTATTTTGTGAAAGCAACGTATAGAGTAATGAAACTAATTAAAAAGCTTTAAAAGGAATTCATTAAACTATAATATAATTATGTAAACTAAAGAAAACGTTTCATTCCTTCTCATCCTATAGTTAATACGTATTCAAATGATACATAAAAAAACTGCCTGCATTTTGATATGCGGCAGTAAAGATTATTTCTTTTTATATTTCGTTACGATTGTTTGGATAACAAAAACAATGAACCCAATAAGGATACCTAAACAAACCGCTACGACTGCTGATACCATTAATGGTAATTGAAATTGATTTTGTAATATGAGCCCCACAATCACTGCAATAATCACTGCGATAATTGTAATCATATTTTCTTTAAATATACTCAATTTGTTCACTCCTATCTAATGTATTATAGCACGAGTTTATCAGTGATATGAAATAAAATATTATTATTCGTCATTATATTTACGTTGGATATTATAACAGAATTTTGTCATTTGAATTAAAGTATAAAATATTGTGGACTACGCTAACTTGACGACTTAATTGATTTTCTATATGATAATTTGGACAATTCAAAAGAAGTAGGTGCAACTGTGAAATCGACTAAAAAAATGACAATATTAGTTGTTAGTATGATTGTGTTAGGTGTACTTGCGTTTCAATTTATAAATGAAACAGGGCCTTTTCAAAATAATGGATCAAAATCAGAATCTGGACCTAAAGAAACTGAAGAAGTGCACATTGAACGTGTTGTTGATGGTGATACTTTGGTTGCCAAAAATGACAATAATAAAGAACTGAAGGTTAGACTTATCGGAGTGGATACACCAGAAACAGTTAAACCTGATACACCAGTTCAACCATATGGTAAAGAAGCTTCAGATTATTCTAAAGCACAATTAACGAACAAAGACGTTTTTTTGGAATATGATGAAGAGCAAGAAGATCAATATGGAAGAACATTAGCTTATTTATGGTTAGATAAGGATACAATGTTTAATGAAGAGTTAATAAAAAAAGGTTTGGCTAAAGAAAAATATTATGCACCTAATGGTAAATACAGAGATATATTTGAAAAAGCTGAACAACAAGCAAAAAATAACAATGAGAATATTTGGAGTTAAAGTAATTAACTGAACATTGTTGTACAAGGTATGCACATAAATGCTAAAAGAAATCATGTGACTTTGTGCACAAAATAAAAGGTAGCTTCCCATTTTAGGAAGCTACCTTTTATTTTTGCTACTATTCTTTCTAGTAATATCGATTTTGAAATGACATTTGTTGTAATTCGATTAATGCATATGATTTACTAATTTATTATATTGTTCTTCAGTTAATGATTCGTTAGAAGATGCTAGTGTTTCACCAATGACTTCTTTTAAAGATGATTTTGAAGAGACGGTTTCTGCGTAATTTCCTCTAATTGCTGGTCCATCTATGATATTCACACTACCATCTGTAAAATAAACAAGACCTATACTCTTGATTTGACGTTTGAGATGTTCATTTATTTTATCTTCTAATACTTTGGCATTTTGTGAAGATTGTTCATATGGATCATAATTATAAAATTCAAAAATTACTGAATTATTTTTGATACGTTCTATAAATGTATAATTTGTTTTTCGCTTTGTTTGAAATTGTGAATGGTATTGATTCGCAATGTAGCGACCGACAGTTTGATTTACAGTGTCGTCATTATTAGATAAAGTTTCTAAGTTAGAGTCAGCATTAAAATGGTAGAACGTTTTTTGTTTCCAATTTTTGACATTAATGTTGAAGAGCCCTTTATCAGTTATGATGATATAATCGAATGTTCTTGCATATTCAAATAACGGATGTTTTACCGCAAGATTACTCGTAGCAATGATGTCATAAAACTTAATCTGAGCATCTGTTTTGTATTGTGATAAAATTTCATTTAAAACTTGTTTAGCTTTTCTTAATCCATGATGATATGTATCGTTATTTGCGTCAATATCTAACATCTGATTTTTTAAATGTGTGTTTTCACTCGTAACCATACTGATTTTATTAACTAATTGATTCTTAGAATATATTTCAGTATCAAGCTTATGTTTCATAAGGTGATGATTTATAAATACAATAATAATTAATAGAACAATTATTATGAGTAAAATAGAAATTAAAAACATGTGTACCATCCTAATCTTAATTTAATTTTTAACAAGGTTTATTTTACGCCTTTCTTTAAAGTAGTACAAATTGTATTTATTAAATTGTTATAAAAAATACAATAAAATAATTATTAATAATGATTGTAATGATTGTTACGATTAATTCTATAATAAAAGTTAACAAAACGAACGTTTGAACAATGATTTATAGTTTTATTTATGACCATAAATAGATATAATAAATTATGCGCAATATAAATAGTGTAGATGGAGGACGACAATTTGAGTGCAATTAAAAGTTATCTCGAACAAATTACTGAGAAAATCAATGAAAATGAAATTATTGCATTTGATAATCATCCTGCTGCTTATAAAATAATTGATCAATTATTTTATAATGGAATTAAAATCTCAGTGATTAGTTATTCTACGGATATTATTAAATATGTAGCTAAATATACAAACTTTAACATTATATTATCAAATGGCGTGGTAAGTAGTGAATATCATATTATAGTAGGCACAGATGTTGCTCAAACATTTTCAAAATATCGTATTAGTCGGTATTTTGCTGCAATGCCTTATATGGCAGATAATTCATTGTATCAGACTATACCTGAAGTAGCTGAAATTCAAATTGCACTAAAACAAAGTGCTGATCAGTTTTTGGTTATAAATAGACCTGAATTTCTAAATACCAGATTAGCACATGATTTTATACATATAGGAGACTTTTAAAATTAAATGTGTTTTATTTCACATTTTCATGTTTTATACATTGAAAAACGCTTCTACAAATTATATAATGAATATTATTGGAAACGCTTACTTTTAATAGGAGGTGCTCATTTGCCAGATACTAAAAATAAAAATATTAAACAAATTGTAGAGACGTTAAACGAAAATGTAGCTAGTTTATTTAAATATAATGGTGAAGTTGCTAAACAATTATTTTTGCATGATGAATTTAATTTAAATGGAAAAGTAGATATCAGTGTTGAAAGGAAATTTTTAGGGGAAGTTTTAAAATATATACCAAAAACATTTAAATCTGTGCTTTATGATGGCACATCCTCAACGTCAGATTTCACGAAAATTGATTTTCCTAAAGTGACACATGCCAATATCTTTGATAATGAAGAAATCATCATGACGATTATTGTTTATGATGTAGAAGATGAAGATTGGATGTTTAGATGGAATCATAATATCAGGATGCCTGAGAAACATATTTATTTCCATTCAATCAAATGGGATGTAGATTATGTTAAACCAGAGATTGTCTTGATGTATGAATTGTTAGATCCTATCGATTATCATCAAATTCCTAATTACAGGAGCGTTATTGATTCATTAAGTTATTATCAATTTGTTATTTTACGCTTAGTTGTAGGAGATGAACGTATTAACCAAGCATTAATTTCAGAAAAGAAAGCAATATAAAATCCTTCAAATTAGAATGTCAGTCTTTTAACTTAAGAACCATTTGATTTGAAGGATTTTTATTATCTAATATTTATGAATAAAACATGTTAAATCTTTAAACATTGACCATTATAGCAGTATTCATATGTTGATTTAACCGCTTTTTCTGCATCTGATACATCTATTCCGAACATGATAGATATTTCCGAAGCACCTTGGTTCATCATTTTTAAATTTATATTAGCCTCAGCAAGCGCATGCGTTATTGTATTGGCTGTGCCGATAATTCTATGCATGCCTTCTCCTACAATCATGAGTACAGCTAAATCGTGCTCTACACTCAACTCATCAACATCACAACGTTCGCGAATATCGTTCAAGACTTGTTCTTCTCGATGTTGAATTTCTTTTGAACGCATAATGATACTGATACTGTCTATACCTGAAGGCATATGATCGAATGAAATCTCATAATCTTCAAGTACACCTAATATTTTACGTGTAAAACCTACTTGTCTATTCATTAAATATTTTTTGATGTTCAGTACTGTAAAATCTTTGTCACAACTTATACCACTGATAACATTATTAGAGTTGATTTCTCTATCATGACGAATATATGTCCCTATATCATTGGGTCTGTTCGTATTTTTAATAACGACAGGAATTCTATCTTTATGCAATGGTTGCAATGCTTCATCATGGAAGACACCAAAGCCAGCGTATGAAAGTTCACGCATTTCTCTATAAGTAATTTCATCAATCACTTCAGGATCTTTTACAATAGAAGGATTGGCTCTAAAAATACCAGATACATCTGTGAAGTTTTCATATATATCTGCTCTAACGCCTCTAGCGACAATTGCTCCAGTAATATCAGATCCGCCACGAGGAAATGTAACGATGTAATTTTGTCTTGAAAGACCAAAGAAACCTGGGATGATTAATTTTTCATCATATTCTCTTAATTTATATAACGCTTCATAAGATTGATCTAAGATTTGGGCATTTTGAGGTAAATCTGTAACAGTTATGCCAGCATCTCCGGGCGAAATATAACGGGTAGGAATACCTTGGCTGTTATTATACTCAGCGATCAATTGAGCATTAAAATTTTCTCCACAAGATAATAATGCATCTAACAAACGAGAAGGTTTGTCTTTTAATGTAGCAATGTAAGACTCTAGAGTTTGATCAATCGTAGATAGTAATGTATCACTCATATGTAATTCATGAATAATATCGGCATAACGCTGAATGATTTCTTCTTTTTTAGAAATATAGTCTAAATGATCGATTACTTTTTCGTATAGACGAATTAATAAGTCAGTTGTTTTCACATCTTCTTTATGTCGTTTACCTGGTGCAGAAACAATAGTGATCTTTCTATCTTCATCCGAATTGATAATATTTAATACTTTTTTAATTTGTTCTGCGTTGGAAACAGAACTTCCTCCAAATTTTGAAACTTTCATAGTGACATACAACCTTTCTAAAAAATCAGAAAATTTTGTTTAGTTTTTATCACGAGAGTGATAGGATAGATATACGATTTAGATTTTCAAGCTTTACAAAAATAATGAATGAATTTATACTATACCATATTCAAGTATTTTTCAACTGTACAATTGTATTTTTTAGAAGAACAATCGGAGGAATGAATTTATGAAGGAATTAAATGTAGCCCTGCTCGGTTTAGGTACTGTAGGTTCAGGTGTAGTAAAAATTATTGAAGAGAATAGAGAACAAATTAAAGAAACAATGAACAAAGATATTAATATTAGACATATCTTGGTACGCGACAAGAGTCGTTCAAGACCTATAAATGTTTCGAAGTATCATTTGACGGAAGATATTGATGAAATATTAAAGGATGATTCAATTGATATCGTCGTAGAAGTCATGGGTGGTATTGAACCAACAGTAGATTGGTTGAAAAGTGCTTTAAGCGAGAAAAAACATGTTATTACAGCAAATAAGGATTTATTGGCAGTTCACTTGAATGTATTAGAAGAATTAGCGCAAAAAAATGATGTAGCTTTAAAATATGAAGCTAGTGTTGCAGGTGGTATACCAATCGTCAATGCGATAAATAACGGTTTGAATGCAAATAATATCAGTAAATTCATGGGTATTTTAAATGGAACATCAAACTTTATTTTAAGTAAAATGACTCAAGAAGAAACATCATTTAAAGATGCTTTAGATGAAGCACAAAGATTAGGTTTTGCAGAAGCAGACCCTACTGATGATGTGGAAGGTATCGATGCAGCAAGAAAAGTAGTAATTACGTCTTATTTATCATTTAATCAAGTTATCAATTTAGCTGATGTAGATAGACATGGTATTAGTGACGTTGAACTTTCAGATATTAAAGTAGCCGATGAATTAGGCTATAAAATCAAATTAATTGGTAAAGGTACATATGAAAATAGCCAAGTACAAGCTTCTGTTGCGCCAACACTAATTAATAAAGCACATCAATTAGCTTCAGTTGAAGATGAATTCAATGCAATTTATGTTATTGGTGATGCTGTCGGTGAAACGATGTTCTATGGTAAAGGTGCGGGTAGTTTAGCTACAGGTAGTGCTGTAGTAAGTGACTTATTAAATGTCACATTAAATTTCGAAACGAATTTGCATACATTACCACCACACTTTGAATTGAAAACTGCAGAAACAAAAGAAATGATGGATGACGATGATACAATTTCTCTTAAAGATAAAGAAAGTTATTACTTAGTAGTCCAAACAGATGGTGAAGAAATAAACAAAGTTGAAACTCAAATTAAAAGTAAATTACCTTTCCATAAATCATTATCAGTATCAGAGCGCGATGCACATACTGTAGGTATAGTCATTGTGGGTATTGATGAAGCACCAGAGACCTCTATTACAGAGTCAGGTTATATTGTTAAGAAAATTTATCCAGTAGAAGGGGTTTAATATTTATGAAAAGATGGCAAGGATTAGTTGAAGAATTTAAAACATATTTACCAGTAAATGAAGAGACACCACAGTTAACATTAAACGAAGGTCATACTCCATTAATATACTGTGAGAACATGTCAGAGATGCTTGGTATTGAATTACATGTGAAGTATGAAGGTGCAAACCCAACAGGTTCGTTTAAAGATAGAGGCATGGTTATGGCTATGGCTAAAGCAAAAGAAGAAGGCAAAAAGATAGTGATTTGTGCCTCTACAGGTAATACATCAGCATCAGCTGCAGCATACGCTGCACGTGCTGGTTTAAAAGCAATCGTAGTAATACCTGAAGGGAAAATTGCTTTAGGCAAATTATCTCAAGCAGTTATGTATGGTGCTGAAATTGTTTCAATAGAAGGCAATTTCGATGAAGCTTTAGAGATTGTTCAGGAAGTTGCTGAAAACGGTGAAATTGCACTTGTAAATTCAGTGAATCCATACCGTATTGAAGGTCAAAAAACAGGTGCCTTTGAAGTAATTCAACAATTAGACGGTGTTGCACCTGATATTCTATCTATACCAGTAGGTAATGCTGGAAATATTTCAGCTTATTGGAAAGGTTTTAAAGAATATCACGACAAACATGATACGCAATTACCTAACATGTATGGATTTCAAGCTGAAGGTGCTTCACCAATTGTACAAAATAAAGTAGTAAAGGATCCTGATACAGTTGCAACAGCAATTAGAATAGGAAACCCTGCAAGTTGGGATAAAGCGACAAATGCATTGAATGAATCTAATGGATTAGTCGACAGTGTGACTGATGAAGAAATCTTAGAAGCATATCAACTTATGGCACGAAAAGAAGGCGTCTTTAGTGAACCTGCAAGTAATGCTTCAATCGCGGGATTAATTAAACTACACCGTTCTGGAAAATTACCAAAAGATAAAAAAGTAGTGGCCATATTAACAGGTAATGGCTTAAAAGATCCTGATACTGCAATTTCTTTATTAGATAACCCTATTAAACCTTTACCAAATGATAGAAAGAGTATTCTAGACTACATCAAAGGAGCACTATAGCATGAGCGATAGGTTATATTTAAAAATTCCGGCATCTACTGCAAATTTAGGTGTCGGTTTTGATTCTATAGGAATGGCTTTAAATAAATTTTTATATTTAGATGTGAAAGTAAGTGAAAGTAATGTTTGGACATTTAACCATATTGGGCCCAATGTTGAAGGATTACCAACTGATAACAGTCACTATATTTATCAAGTTGCTCAAAAGGTTGCGCGTAAATATAACGTTATGTTACCCAACCTAGAGATAGAAATGAGAAGTGAAATTCCATTGGCGAGAGGATTAGGCTCTTCAGCGTCTGCTTTGGTTGGTGCGCTTTATATTGCTAATTATTTTGGTGACATAGAGCTGTCTAAGTATGAATTGCTGCAACTTGCTACAGAATTTGAAGGACATCCTGATAACGTAGCACCGACGATATATGGTGGTTTAGTACTCGGATATTATAATCCAGATACAAAAGTTACAGATGTGTCTTATATTGATACACCTAAGGTAGATATCATTATCACAATTCCGTCGTATGAATTGAAGACAACTGACTCAAGAAATGCATTACCTGATACTTTTTCACACAAAAAGGCAGTTCAAAACAGTGCAATAAGTAATACGATGATTAGTGCACTCATACAGCACAATTATGAACTCGCTGGCAAGATGATGGAGCAAGATGGCTTCCATGAACCATATAGACAGCATTTAATACCTGAATTCCAATCGATTAAAGCGATTGCTAAACAATACCAAGCTTATGCGACAGTAATAAGTGGTGCAGGGCCTACGGTATTAAATTTAATCGCACCTGAACGAAGTGGGGAGCTAGTAAGGGAATTGAAGCATGAATTTGAAAATTGCCGATCTGAACTTGTTACAATCAACGAATCTGGTGTAGAATCTAAAGTATTGTACCAACATCTTTAATTTGGTGTAGTATAGATTGAAGATGTTGAAAGGAGATAGGCAACATGAGTAAATATAAAGTTATAGTAATGGATATGGACGATACTTTGATGAATGCTGAAAATAAAGTCAGCCCTGAAACAGAATCTTATTTAATTGAGATACAAAAACAAGGGTATAAAGTTATTTTAGCTTCAGGTCGTCCAACTGAAGGTATGCTACCCACTGCGAAATTATTAGAGTTAGATCAACATAATAGTTATGTGATTAGTTATAATGGTGGTCAAACAATCAATGTTCGTGATGAAGCGGTTGAAGTGAGCCGTGCAATAACAAAAGAAAATTTTGATTTAATTGTAGATTTTTGTAGAAAACATGAGTTGTTTGTATTAACTTATCAAGATGGTCACATCATTTATGAAGGTGAACACGAATATATGAACATTGAATCAGAACTTACTGGTTTACCAATGAAACATGTAGATGATATGAAGGCGTATATTCAAACAGATGTGCCTAAGATTATGGGTGTAGATTATGTTTCTAAGGTTTCAGCTATTAACACTGAATTAGATGGTAGTTTCAATGATGCTGTTGATGTTACAACGAGCAAACCTTATTTTTTAGAATTCATGACTAAAGACGTCTCTAAAGGAAATGCAATTATTGCTCTATGTGAGAAATTGGATATAGATATAGCGCAAGTTATCGCATTTGGTGATAGTTCTAACGATATATCAATGCTTGAAGTTGTAGGCTATGCAGTAGCCATGGACAATGCAAATGATGCTGTGAAAGCTGTAGCTGATGAAATTACTTTAAGTAATATTGATAATGGTATTCCACACACTTTACAAAAAATAATAAAATAGAAATAGGCTTGGATTTAAGTCCAGTTTATATTCGTGGTATTTAAAAATCACCAATTCATCGGCATATTAAGCCGTTGAATTGGTGATTTGTTTTATGAATAGAGCATTAAGTATGTTTTCGTATTTATTTTGCTGTATGTGTCCATTCATTTTTACCACGATGTCGTTTAACATGTGCGTATACTTGATCGGCTGCATAATCTAAATTTGTGTAGACTGTAATAGAAAATGCAGATTGATTTTCTTCGAAATCTTCCTCGAGAAATAAATCTTTAAGATGGTTAAAAAGACTTTCCATTTGTGAATGGTCTAAACTACTATACTCCCTTAATGTGCGTTTTATTAAGCGGTTATGTCTATCTTCAAGTGATTGCACAACAATAACGAAGCGTTCCTCAGTTTCTAAAATATCGTCAAATAAATTCGTTTGTCCAATCATAGTTTCCACCTCTAAGTTACGTTTATTATTATAAACTATTATACTATATTTCCCTTCAACTGAAAATATCAATGCTTTATAGATTTGAAATCGTATTGAATTAAATAAACGCTATTTATTATAAAAGAAAAAGCATTGATCCAAGAAACAAATAATTGCTTCTGTGTATCAATGCTGAAATGTTAACTATAATCGTGGCTCTTTAAATCCAATTCTTCTAGTTTAACAATTTTAGTTTTTTTGAAATACTTATGTGCAAAGTAAATAATTGCTAAAATAATCATAGGGAAAATATTTCGGAATAATGCTCCAAAATCACCAGCCATAACAGCGCCAAATGAATTTCCGACAAATAAGAATAGTAAGGAAAGAATTACAATGATTGGTCCTAATGGATAAAATGGTGCTTTATAAGGAAGTACATCATCAGGATTTTTATTTTGTTTTTTAATTGCTGACCGTAATCTTATTTGTGCTAAAATACTGGATCCCCAAATTACAATGACTAAAGAACCAATGATATTAAGTAATGTGAAAATAATGTCTGATTTAAATTGAGCGATAATAATTATTGCTAATACAATGATAAAAGTAGTGAAAAGTGCAGCCATCGGTAATTTTGTAGTTTTATTTAATTTACCTAAGAATCTTGGTGCCTGCTTATCTTCAGCCATTGAGAATAGCATACGACTCGTTGTATAGATACCAGAATTCGCTGCAGATAATAATGCAGTTAAAATTACAGCATTAATTACCGATGCTGCAAATGCAATACCTACACGGTCAAATACAATTGTAAATGGACTTTGTGCTACTGATTCACTTTGGTTCAATAACATTGGATCAGTATAAGGAATAATTGCTGATATGACAGCTATTGATAATACATAGAATAATAAAATTCTCCAAAATACTTGTTTAATTGCTTTAGGCATTGATCGATGTGGATTCGATGATTCTCCAGCTGTTACAGCAACAACTTCAGTACCACCAACAGAGAAACCTGCGACCAGTAATACGCCTAAAAAGCCTGAAAATCCACCCACAAACGGTGCTTCTCCGCTTGTGAAATTGCTTAAGCCATATGTTTTACCGCCTAAGATACCAACAATAGTTAATACACCAATTACGATGAATACAACAATTGTTATTACTTTGATTAGAGATAACCAAAATTCTGTTTCACCAAAAGCTTTAACTGAAAAAATGTTCAGTAAAAAGAGTAAGCATAAAAAGATAATACTCCACGTCATTGGTGAAAAGAATTGAAATACATCCCAATAATAAAGTACGCTTGCAGATATAATAATATCAACACTCGTTACGAGTAACCATATTGCCCAATATAACCAACCCATCGTAAAGCCTAATGAACTATCCACGAAACGGGTAGAGTATGAACTGAATGATCCCGAAACAGGATAAAACGTGGCTAATTCACCGATAGACGACATTAAGAAATATAGCATTACGCCAATAATCAAGTAAGCCAATATTGCGCCGCCTGGACCAGCTTGAGATATAACATTCCCAGTTGCTACAAATAACCCGGTACCGATGGCGCCACCAATTGCTATCATTGAAATATGTCGAGAGTTAAGACCACGATTCATATTATTTTGTGCCATAAAAAATCTCCTATAATCTATTGAATTTTATATATACAATCCATTTTAATGCTTTTAAGTGATACAAGCAATGCCTTTTGTGACTTAAAATTCATAAAATATTTAAATATTTAGAAAACTTTCACATATTTCAATGAGACTTTGTTGCTTTTAAAGTTATATTACATTAAAATAAGTGCTAGATAATAATTATTATTATTTAGAAAATCGAGGGGGAATTTTTATGAGTAATGATAAAAAATTGACAAGTCTTTTTGGTGCGCCAGTCTCGGACAGAGAAAATAGTATGACGGCAGGACCTAGAGGGCCATTATTAATGCAAGATTGGTACTTTTTAGAGCAAATGGCTCATTTTGATAGAGAAGTTATTCCTGAACGACGCATGCATGCGAAAGGTTCTGGCGCATTTGGTACGTTCACAGTTACAAATGATATTACAAAGTATACTTCTGCAAGTATTTTTTCAGAAGTTGGAAAACAAACAGAAATGTTTGCACGTTTTTCTACAGTAGCTGGGGAACGTGGGGCAGCAGACGCTGAACGTGATATCCGTGGATTTGCTTTGAAATTTTATACGGATGAAGGTAACTGGGATTTAGTAGGTAATAACACACCAGTATTCTTCTTTAGAGATCCTAAATTATTTGCGAGTCTTAATCACGCAGTAAAACGTGATCCAAGAACGAATATGCGTAGTTCACAAAACAATTGGGATTTTTGGACTTCGTTACCTGAAGCATTGCATCAAGTAACAATTTTGATGTCAGATCGAGGGATTCCAAAAGGTTTTAGAAATATGCACGGTTTTGGTTCTCATACTTATTCAATGTACAATGACAAGGGTGAACGTGTATGGGTGAAATTCCATCACAGAACTCAACAAGGCATTGAAAACTTACAACCTGAGGAAGCAGCAAGTGTTATTGCTAACGATAGAGAATCATCACAACGTGATTTATTCGAAGCAATTGAAAATAAAGATTATCCAAAATGGAAATTATATATTCAAGTGATGACTGAAGAACAAGCAAGAAATCATAAAGATAATCCGTTTGATTTAACTAAAGTCTGGTATAAAGGTGATTACCCACTAATTGAAGTTGGTGAATGGGAACTTAACCGTAACCCTGATAATTACTTCCAAGATGTTGAACAAGCTGCATTTGCGCCAACAAACATTGTTCCAGGATTAGATTTTTCACCGGATAAAATGTTACAAGGTCGTTTATTCTCATATGGTGATACACAAAGATATCGTTTAGGTGCTAACCATTGGCAAATTCCAGTAAACCAACCTAAAGGTGTAGGTGTTGAAAATATTTGTCCATTCAGTAGAGATGGTCAAATGAGAATTTTAGATAATAATCAAGGCGGTGGCACACACTATTATCCAAATAGTGATGGTTCTTTTGAGGATCAACCACAATTTAAAAAACCTGGATTACCAATTGAAGGCGAAGCATATGAATATGATTATAGACAAGATGATGACAATTACTTCGAACAACCAGGTCGCTTATTTAGATTACAATCTAAAGAGCAACAAGAGCGTATATTTGTAAATACTGCAAACGAAATGCAAGGTACTACATTAGAAGTTCAACATCGTCATATCCGTCATTGTTACAAAGCTGACAGTGAATATGGTAAAGGTGTGGCAAATGCATTAGGCATTGATATCAATGATGTAGACATAGAAGCAGCAGACTAAGTTAATATGATGGGTATTAACTTTTAAGATTTTTAAAACTTTAAAGCAGAATTTATAATTAAAGGTAGCTTCCAATATAATGGAAGCTACCTTTTTATGTTATCTCGTTTTAATACCTAAAAAGTTTTGTGAATAAAAATGAAGTTTACCACAATTATTGCACATCAGTGCAATTAATGGAGTTGCATCATTTCCTAATGAAGCTGTTAATAGGGGTGCGAAATAATGACCATTTAAAATTTCGATTTTAGGATGTTCACAATTACAAATACTTTTGTTTTTCGTTTTTGTCGTTATTGAATTAATGATATGACTTTTCTGCTCGTCTGACATGTGGCGATTTTCCATAAAATTCTCCTCCAATAATAGATGGTTATACTATTATAAGATGTTTCACGGTTGATTAGAAGACTGTGCAAAAATTTAAAAGTGACAATTAAGTTGTAAAATGTTAATTAACACTTATTAATGAAAAATAAGATTTGAAAATTATAAAATACGTAGCAAAAGGGCTTATTTACTTGTGATAATCTAATGAAATTTAAAGTTTTAAATTAAAATGAAGGCCTCTTTATTATGAAAAGCCTTAAATAATAGAATAGACAAAAAGATACTTTCAATAAAAATACTTAAAAAAATAAACCAAATGCTTTTATAGCAATTGGTTTATCTAAGTTCTTAGATGTCTCCATTATGGAAACACCTTTATCTCTGGAACTTAACAAATAATTTAAGTTCAGTATTACTTTTAAATATGTCGTATTCAAAAGATAAGGTCTAACATCATATTATTTTGTTTCACGATGTAACGTATATTTATTTAATCTTGGGCAGAACTTTTTAAGTTCTATACGCTCAGGATTATTACGTTTATTTTTAGTAGTAATATAGTTACGCTCGCCAGACTCAGTACAAGCCAATGTAATATTTACGCGCAAAGTTAACACCTCTTTCTTAACAGGAATGATTACGCTTTAAAATTCTACCATATAAATTATGCAATTTCAATTACTTTTCTATAAATATAAATATCTAATAATGAAGAAACAAATGATGTCATTCAAAAAATTGCAATAAAAATTTGAATATGGAACTTTCTGTTTGATTAATGAAAAGGATGTGTTATGATTTAAAACGAAATGATTACGATTTAAAAGGAGAGATACATTATGGCAAAAAAATCAAAAATAGCAAAAGAACAAAAAAGAGAACGCTTAGTCGCTCAGTATTATGAATTACGTCAAGAATTAAAAGCTAAAGGAGATTATGAAGCTTTAAGAAAATTACCGAGAGATGCATCACCGACAAGATTGACACGTCGTTGTAAGGTTACTGGAAGACCCAGAGGTGTTTATAGAAAATTTGGAATGTCTAGAATTGCTTTTCGTGAATATGCGCATAAAGGACAAATTCCAGGGGTTAAAAAATCAAGTTGGTAAATACGACCCAAGTTCGTTTACATTTGTAGTAAAACAATGTATATTATCAATTGGTTAAGATAAATCAAAAAGTTATTGTTCGGAATTTGCTGTAAATATATGTATTTTCCTTGTACAATATTTGAAATCATCATGAAAATCTTACGATTGTATTATTGTTTTATTAAAAATGTTAGGGGTTTGTTAAATTATGAAAATTTTTGATTATGAAGATATCCAATTGATACCAAATAAATGTATTGTTGATAGTCGCTCTGAATGTGATACAACTGTCAAATTTGGTTCAAGAAACTTTAAGTTGCCTGTAGTACCAGCAAATATGCAAACAGTTATGAATGAAGAATTAGCAGAATGGTTTGCGGAAAATAATTATTTTTATATTATGCATAGATTTGATGAAGAAGCTCGTATTCCTTTTACTAAAAAGATGCAAGATAAAGGTTGGTTCGCTTCTATTTCTGTAGGAGTAAAAGAACGTGAATTCGGTTTTGTTGAAAAATTGGCAGCAGAAAATATAATCCCTGACTATATTACAATTGATATTGCACATGGTCATTCAGATTCAGTCATTAATATGATTAAACATATAAAAGCACATATTCCAGAGACATTTGTAATTGCTGGTAATGTGGGTACACCTGAAGGCGTTCGTGAACTTGAAAATGCAGGCGCGGATGCAACGAAAGTAGGTATAGGGCCTGGTCGAGTTTGTATTACTAAAATTAAAACTGGTTTTGGTACTGGCGGCTGGCAGTTATCGGCACTCAACCATTGTAGTAAAGCAGCACGCAAACCAATCATTGCTGATGGTGGTATCAGAACGCATGGAGATATCGCTAAATCAATTCGCTTTGGGGCATCAATGGTAATGGTGGGCTCATTATTTGCAGCTCATGAAGAATCTCCTGGCGAAACTGTTGAATTAGATGGTAAAATGTATAAAGAATATTTTGGTAGTGCTTCTGAATTCCAAAAAGGCGAACACAAAAATGTTGAAGGTAAAAAAATGTTTGTTGAACACAAAGGTTCTTTACTTAATACTCTAATAGAAATGCAACAAGATTTACAAAGTTCAATTTCGTATTCAGGTGGCAAAGATTTGAAATCATTAAGAAAAGTGGATTATGTAATCGTTAGAAACTCTATTTTTAATGGTGATAGAGATTAGTTTTATAGTGGGTGTATAAAATCAGAAAAATTTTATTATATATAGTTGTTTTTTTAATAATAGTATTAGTCGTTCCAATCCAAGAAACTACACCTCTGACATCATTACAACAACAGTTTAAATCAAAAGTGGACGGTTGGACATCAGAACAATCTACATCTGATGATGCGCTAAAAGTGCCAAGTGAACAAGAATTTGCTGTAAATAATATTCAAATGAATATGACTAAGGATGAAGTTGACAAAAAGTTAGGAGACGCACAACGTGTGACTTCTAATGAGTATGGCACAAATTGGCATACTTACTATTCTGGTGATTATAGATCATTTGTGATGGTGAGTTACATTGATGATAAAGTAAACGCACTTTATAGTAATCAGAATGTAATTTCATCAAAATCAAAAATTAAATATGGAACACCGAAAGAAGTCGTTAGAGATAGATTAGGTGAACCTATTACTGAAAAAGAAAAAGGTCATGTAAAATTTGATGTGCAAGATGATGAATTTGACAATTTTCATGATGATCAAATTTATACAACAGCTTTTTATGACAAACATGAAAACAATAACTTAACTGCACTTCTACAAGTTAGCGAAAAAATGGAAAACCGCTTACAACAACAATATGCTGCACCATCAGAAGGATTGGCACAAAGTTTTGAATTACAAAACTTTGATTTAGTAAACGCTGAGAGAGTCCAACGTGATTTAGCATCGTTAAATTATTCGGCTAGTATTTCTGATACTGCGAGAAAACATAGTATAGATATGGCAGAGCATGACTATTTTAATCATGATAATTTATCAGGCGAATCACCGTTCGACAGATTAGAAGCAGACGGTCATGATTTTAATGCAGCAGGTGAAAATCTAGCTTATGGTCAAACAAGTAGCATTTATGCACACCAAGGTTTAATGAATTCATTAGGACATAGAAAGAACATACTAAAAAAAGAATTCAAAACATTAGGTGTAGGTGTGGACTTTAATGAGGAAAGACAACCTTATTGGACTGAAAATTACAGTGGATAGTGTTTATTGATTGTTATAAGAGGGTATCTTACTATTTGTGAGGATGAATAAGTTATGACAACAAATAAAAAAGATAAAACAGAAGATATACTTGAAAAAGTAAAAGAAGTCTTAGATAAAAAAGACAAAAAATAAGAGGTTGAGCTCATAGCTCAACCTCTTATTTTTGTGAGAGTGTTTTTAAAGGGTTAAATTTATAATTACATTTCTCTAAATAGTCCTACAACTTTACCTAATACAGTTACATGTTCTAAATAGATAGGGTCCATTGTACTATTCTCAGGTTGCAAGCGATAACGTGACTTTTCTTTATAGAATCGTTTAACAGTAGCTTCATTATCTTCAGTCATAGCAACGATAATATCACCATTTTCAGCGATTGTCTGGCTTCTAACGATTACTTTATCGCCATCTAAGATACCTGCTTCAACCATACTGTCACCAACTACATTGAGAATGAAAATATCACTATTATGAGTTGAAGTGAAGTGTTCGGGTAATGGGAAATACTCCTCAACGTTCTCTACAGCAGTAATAGGTATGCCAGCTGTTACTTTACCGATTACAGGAACGTGGATAGTTTCTTCCATATTTAAAGTATCACCTAATTGTTCTGATACAATTTCAATTGCCCGAGGTTTAGTAGGATCCCTTTTTATATAACCCTTTTCTTCTAACCTTGATAAATGACCGTGAACTGTAGAACTTGATGCTAATCCAACGGCTTCACCAATCTCTCTTACACTTGGCGGATATCCTTTTGAATGAACTGTTTGTTTTATATATTCGAAAATTTCACTTTGTCGCTTTGTTAACTCTCTCATAGTAGGCACTCCCTAGATTAATTTGTTTTTATTATAGCATGCATATATATATATTACAAACGTTTGTTCGTTTATTGTTGACTCGGAACACGTGTTCTGGTAAGGTATAAATACAAACAAACGTTCTAGGAGTGACTATTAATGATAAAAATATATAAACACCAAATAAAAGCATATATAACAGTGTTATTTGTTACGATGTTATTAAGCGCATTATTTATTATAAGTGCGCATAACAACGCAGAATCAGAACAGACGTACGAAATGACCGATCATCAATTAACGAGTGAACCGGTACAAAGCGAACAATATAACGTGAAAACTGAAGGTAATAGCGAACACGAACACCAACCGGTTATAGCAGCAGTTAAATAACGATCTAAATAGAAGTGATTTGGGAAAGCAAGCATGTTAATAGTAAATAGGGATAAAGTGAGCGAAACGATTTAGTTTCGCTCACTTTTTTGTTATATTTTTTCTAGATTATAAATTACGGAGGTTTACTATGGCTAACAAGGGTGGCGTAGATTTAGAACGTATTAATGAATTAGCAAAGAAGAAAAAGGAACAAGGACTAACTCAAACTGAAGCTAAAGAACAATCTAAGTTGCGCAAAGCTTATTTAGATGAATTTAGAGGCAAGTTCAAACAACAAATTGAAAGTACGAGAGTTATTGATTCAGAAGGAAATGATGTTACACCTAAGAAAGTGAAAAAAATATTAGATTCTAAAGATAAAGAAGATAAAAACTAAATCAATTTTTTGTTAAATAGAAGAAAAGTAATGTATAATGATATTGAATCTTGCTAGAAGAAAGGAAGTCATATTAGATGAATATAGAAAAAGATCAATTAGCGATAGATACGATTAGAGCGTTAAGTATCGACGCTATTGAAAAAGCAAACTCAGGTCACCCTGGATTACCAATGGGCGCTGCTCCTATGGCCTATACATTATGGACGCGTCATTTAAACTTTAACCCCCAATCAAAAGATTTCTTTGATAGAGATCGCTTTGTATTATCTGCGGGACATGGTTCTGCGTTATTATACAGTTTATTACATGTTTCAGGTAGTTTAGAATTAGAAGAACTTAAACAATTTAGACAATGGGATTCTAAAACGCCTGGTCATCCTGAATTTAGACATACGGATGGCATTGAAGTAACAACAGGTCCACTTGGACAAGGTTTCGCTATGTCAGTTGGTATGGCAATGGCAGAAAAACACTTAGCTGGCAAGTTTAATAAAGATGATGCACAAGTTGTAGATCATTATACTTATGTACTTGCTTCTGATGGTGACTTAATGGAAGGTATTTCACATGAAGCTGCTTCATTAGCAGGTCATAGTCAATTAGATAAGCTTATTGTTTTATATGATTCTAATGATATTTCTTTAGATGGTGATTTAGATAAAGCATTCTCTGAAGATGTAAAAGGTCGTTTCGAAGCATACGGTTGGAAACATATTTTAGTTGAAGACGGTAATGATATCGAAGCAATTGATAAAGCAATTGAAGAAGCGAAGTCTAATGATGTACCTACAATAATCGAAGTTAAAACAATTATTGGTTATGGTGCACCAAACAAACAAGCTTCTCATGGCGTGCACGGTGCACCATTAGGTGAAGACGAAAGAAAATTAGCTTTCGAAAATTATGGTCTAGACCCTGAAAAACGTTTCAATGTGCCTGAAGAAGTATATGAAATTTTCCAACAAAGTATGCTAAAACGTGCTAACGAAAAAGAAGAAGCATGGAATAAGCTTGTTGAAGAATATAGCAGTAAGTACTCAGATTTAGCTGAAGAATTCAAACTAGCTATTAGTGGTAAATTACCAGTAAATTATAAAGATGAATTGCCACACTTTGAAGCTGGTCATAGCGGTGCTTCTCGTGCTGATTCAGGTGAAGTAATCCAAGCATTAAGTAAAACAGTACCTTCATTCTTTGGTGGGTCAGCTGACTTAGCTGGTTCTAACAAATCAAATGTGAAGGATGCAGCTGATTTTGACAAAGATACACCAGAAGGCAAAAACATTTGGTTTGGTGTGCGTGAATTCGCAATGGGAGCTGCAGTAAATGGTATGGCTGCACATGGAGGATTACATCCATACGGTGCAACATTCTTTGTATTCAGTGACTATTTAAAACCAGCTCTTCGTTTATCATCAATCATGGGCTTAAATTCAACATTCATCTTTACGCATGATTCAATTGCTGTTGGTGAAGATGGTCCAACACATGAACCAATCGAACAATTAGCTGGTTTACGTGCGATTCCTAATATGAATGTGATTCGTCCTGCAGATGGTAACGAAACACGTGTAGCTTGGGAAGTAGCACTAGAATCAGAAAGTACACCGACATCATTAGTATTAACACGTCAAAACCTTACAACAATGGACTTACCAAAAGAGACAGTTGAAGAGGGCGTACGTAAAGGTGCTTATGTAGTATTTGAATCTGATAAAGAAGCAGAATTCTTATTATTAGCAACTGGATCAGAAGTTAATCTTGCTGTAGATGCAGCAAAAGATTTAGAAGCACAAGGTAAAGGCGTTCGTGTTGTATCAATGCCTAACTGGAATGCATTCGATCAACAATCTGCTGAGTATAAAGAATCAGTACTACCATCATCAATTACAAAACGTGTAGCTATTGAAATGGCTTCACCACTTGGTTGGCATAAATATGTCGGCACGCAAGGCAAAGTCATCGCAATTGATGGATTTGGTGCAAGTGCGCCTGGTGATTTAGTAATTGAAAAATATGGTTTCACTAAAGAAAACGTATTGAATCAAATACAAACATTCTAATTAATATAATTAATTATTTAAATTGTTGGTATGAGAGCGAAAGTTCTCATACCAATTTTTATTATTAGATATAAAGCATAGCTTATATTTACAAATTGATTTTGTAATTGATATAATACATAAGGTTGAAAAAATATATTAATTGAGTTGCTCTTGAAAAGGAGCACCAATTTTAGTAAAATTCATTAGGATAGGAAAGTGGGTGAAACAATGGCAACTTGGTTAGCAATTTTATTAATCGTGTTAGCACTAATTCTAGGACTAGTCGGTGGATTTTTCCTTGCAAGAAAATATATGATGGATTATCTTAAAAAGAACCCACCAATTAACGAAGAGATGCTACGTATGATGATGATGCAAATGGGTCAAAAACCATCTCAAAAGAAAATAAATCAAATGATGACGATGATGAACAAAAATCAACAAGATCAAATGAAAAAAACAAAATAATGTTCTATAAAAGGTTCGAGCCAATAAGTGAATTGGTTTGAACCTTTATTTTTTAGCAATAAGGTTAATGTATTAAATACTTAGACATATTAAATATTTTTCAAAGTGAAGGATAGTATTATAAAAGGTTTTAAGTCGCAAACTCTAGAGTATTCAATGAATAAAATGTAAGTATTATATTTCAAATATTCAGAAAATATTTGATTGTGATATGATTTTTGTTATAATTGTATATATATAAGGGAGGTATCGATAAGTGAAGGATGCTTATGACATGGAAGACAGAGAAGTATTAGATCGTCTAGCTAATATGCACATTAACTTTCCGAACGATGAAGCTTTTAAGAAATATCATAATGCAATGCAAACTCATGATATGAATTATCTTAGATATACACTAAATGATGCATTATCAGCATGTGTTAATTCGCATGTGTAATAGAGCAAAAATGATAGAATAAACCTTTACCAAGGTTCATTCACATTGTCGACAAAGTCTTAACGACTTTGTTGGCATTTTTTATGGTGTATGTTTTAGATTTTTTAGGTTCACAAAGCTTTAGTCATAGCACTTCACTTTTCCCAAGAATAAAAAAGGAACAATAGTATAAATTTATATTCTTCGCATATATGTTAGTATAGGAAATTTATAATTTATAGAAGGAAAAGATATTGATAGTTGTTATTTACTTAATTTAAAAATGCTAATATATACTATGTAATGTTAGAAACGATAAAATAGGTGAAAACGAATTAAAAATACTGATTAATATTTTGTTAAGTGATATACTATCGAAAGTAAATATCATCTTATAGAAATTTAAAGAAGGTGTAAGTGTGTTATATTTAGTAATTTCTATAATTTTCGCTTTTATAATGGGACTAGGTGCTATCTTTGTGCGAATGAAAGCGCAAAATTTTCCAGTTAATGAAAAGAAAATTATATTACCGCCATTTTTTATGGCAACAGGTGCTTTAATGTATGTTGTTCCATATTTTAGATTAACTGGTCTTGAAATTGTAGAATGTATTATTTTAGGTATAGCGTTTTCTACAATTTTAATATGGACATCTAAATTTGAAACTCAGGGCAGTGAAATATATATGAAGCGCTCTAAAGCTTTTCCTATCATTCTTATTTCACTACTGTTAATACGTACATTACTTAAAATATTTATTAGCAATAAAATAGATCCAGGAGAAATTGGTGGCATGTTTTTCTTACTTGGTTTTTCAATGATTGTTCCTTGGCGCTTAGCAATGTTATATAAATATAAGAAGCTTAAAAGCACATTAATTCAATAGTTTGGGGAGGCTGGGGCATACATACATGTCTCAGCCTCAATTGTTTTATTAGCAGTAGTTGAAGAAAAGGAAAAACAGTTTAATACCATTATGTTTATACTTGTCTTAGTGGTAAAGATATTATATTATATAAATACGAACAAACGTTCTATTAGAGGTGTAAAAATGAAAGTAATACATACAGCCGATTGGCATTTAGGCAGAATTTTAAATGGTAAATCATTATTAGAAGACCAAGCATATATTTTAAATCGTTTTATAGAAGCGATGGACAATGAACAACCGGATGTCATAGTAATTGCGGGTGATTTATATGATACGAGTTATCCGAATAAAGATGCCATCCAATTATTAGAAAGTACAATTGATACTTTGAATCTAGAGATGGGCATTCCGATTATTATGATAAGCGGTAATCATGATAGTAAAGAACGATTGAACTATGGTTCCAAGTGGTTTGAAAAGTCAAATTTATATATACGTACAAAACTTGAAGACATAAATATACCTATTTCAATTGGAAATGTAGATTTTTATACGCTACCGTTTGCAACAATTAATGAAACTCAACACTTTTTAAAAGATAATACGATAGAAACTTATCAACAAGCTTTAAGTAAATCTATTGAATATATGAGTAATAATATAAATAAGAATAATACCAATATTCTTATCGGTCACTTAACTGTACAAGGTGGTGTGCGTTCAGAATCAGAGAGACCTTTATCTATAGGGACAGTCGAATCTGTTGAAGCTGACTCGTTTCAACAGTTTGATAGAGTTATGCTGGGTCATCTACACCATCCGTTTAGCATAGATTCTGATTTTATAAGCTATAGTGGGTCAATACTTCAGTATTCTTTTTCTGAAGTGAATCAACCTAAAGGATATAGAATCATTGAAATTAAGGAAGATACAATCAAAGAGAAGTTCATACCGATTGCGCCTTTAAGACAATTAGAAGTTATAGAAGGCGATTACGAAGATGCGATACAAGAAAAATTAAAGGTAAAGGGTAAAGATAATTATTTACATTTCAAATTAAAGCATATGTCTCATGTCAGTGATCCAATGGTACATTTAAAACAAATTTATCCTAATACATTAGCACTTACAAACCAGACTTTTGATTTTAGCGCACATATTCATCAAGATAACTATGAAATTCAAAAATTAGATGATGAAACGATAATTGATAAATTCTATAAAAATATTACTGATGAAGAACTAACACAAACTCAAAGTAAAACTGTAGCTAAGGTGTTAAATGATTTACTAGAAGGAGGGTCTGAATAAATGAGACCTTTAACATTAAATTTAAATAATTTCGGACCTTTCTTAAAAGAAGTGATAGATTTTAATAACGTAAAAGATAATCAACTTTTTTTAATCAGTGGTAAAACTGGATCAGGTAAGACAATGGTTTTTGACGCAATTGTGTATGCGCTTTTTGGTGAAGCGTCTACTAAAGATAGAAAAGAGAGTGATTTAAGGAGTCATTTTGCAGATAGCAAGACTCCTATGACTGTAGAATTTGAATTTAAGCTAAGAGATCATATTTTTAAAATTGTGAGACAAGGCGCATTTATTAAAGAAGGTAATAAAAATAAAACACTAGGCCAGTTAGCCATATACCAATACGAAGACGATGAGTATAATCTCAGAGAGAGTAAAATAAATACGGGTAATCAATTTATCAGAGATTTATTAGGCGTAAACGCTGAGCAATTCAGACAACTTTTCATATTACCTCAAGGCGAATTTAAGCGATTTTTACTATCTAAAAGCTCAGAGAAGCAAGAAATTTTAAGAACACTTTTTAATAGTCAGCGTTTTGAAGAAATACAGAAACACTTGAGTAACGATGTAAAAGAAGTTAGAGAACAAATTGAAAAGAAATTCAATATATTAGAAAATAATTGGCATGACATTGAAACATTTGATGATGAAATATTAACTGAATATAAAACAATCAATGCTAGACAAACAAATCGAATTATGGAAGTATTACCTGAATTTAAAGAAAAAGCACGAAAAATACAACAGGAAATAAAAGAAAAAAAGAGTAAATATAAAGCTGAAGTGACTTCGGCAGAAAATAATTTAAATCATAATTTAAAACTTGAAGAAGCATTAACTCAGCTTGAAGAGAAACAACAGCAATATGAACAGTTACTTTTAAACGATGACGAAATCAAGAAGAAAATAAAACTATTAAATGAAATTTATGAAGTAAGACCGTTAGCCAATTTGCTAGAGTCTAAAGAAACGCTATCTTTAAAAAAAGAAAAATCAATAAAAGATATAGAAGAAAAACAAAACTCGATTAATACTCTCAAAGATAAGGCACATGAAAATAAAAAACAACTCGAAAAACATTTACAGACTTCGGATATATTAGAAGGTTTTAGAAAGTATGTAGAAAAATGTAAGTTGTTTTATGATAAAGCAAGTAAATATCAAGAGGCATATCATCAACGTGAAACAATAAATAAAGCTTACGAAACACTTGAAGAAAAGGTTAAAACACAAAAGCAACTACTGGATGATCTCGCTAAGAAGTTAAACCATCGTAAGAGTGATTATAAAAAAGTCGAATTGCTTAATTCACAAATTTTCAATTTAAATAATGAAATCAAAGAGTTAAAACAGAATGAACTCAAAAAAATTGAATTTGAAAGCTTACAAAACAGAAAAAAACAGAAGTTAAGAGATATAGAAAAATTTCACTTGCAGCTTCAACAATTAGATGACAAATATTCTAAAATAGACAAAACAAATATAGATTTAAACAATAAAAAGGATATTATTGCAAAAGTTCAATCAGCATTAAATTCAGGTGATATATGTCCAGTTTGTGGAAATGAAGTACATTCAATTGAGCAACATTTAGACTTTGATGAACTTACGGAAAGACATCAAGCGTTAACTGCAATAGAAGAACAACATAAAAATATAAAAGAGAAAAAGATAAAATGTGAAAGTGAATTGAACTATTTGAATGAACAAATAGAAAAATTTTCTCAAGAAGAGCTTAATAATACGAATTATCATGAACTTGAAAAGCGTATTGATCATAAATATGTTGAAAAAGAGAACTTAGAAAAAGAAAATGAAGAGATTAATCAATTAAAAGAGCAATTACAAAAAAACGAACAAAGTTATCATACGCTTGAATTAGATATGAAAAATAAGCAACATACTTTAAGAGAAAATGACATTGCTATAAATGACTTCGAATATAACACCGAATTTGATAATGTTGCTAAGTTTGTGAAAGTTTATGAAAGTAATTTAGAAAAGATAAAAGAATATGACGATGTTTGTTATAAATTAGAACAAAATATTCTAAATAGTAACCAACAACTGTCTATTGAAGAAAATAGTAAAGCATATTTAGAATCAAGCCTAAAAGAATTAAAAAATGAATTGGAAAATATGAATCTGAAGATAGATGAGGAAATGGGTAGAATTGGCTTCACAAAATTTGAGCAGGTGAAAGCAACGATAGTTAAAATAGCAGATAAAGATAAAATTGAAGCGGAGATTAATACTTACAATAAAGAGAAACAATCTTTGGAATTAGTTATTTCGCAACTCAGTGAGGAAACTAAAAATAAAAAACTCCAAGATAGCCAACATTTAAAAGAAATTCATCAACAAAAGCAACAAGTATTAGACGAGATAGCTACGGAATTAAGCCAACATGAATATAAGATTGATTTTAATCAGAAGAAAATCAATGAAATTAATACAATTATAGAAAAATTAGAAAAGGAATTGAAAGCACAGCAAGAAGTGTTTCAATTAGCGGAAATCTTGTCAGGTAAAAATGATCAAAAGTTAACTTTAGAAAACTATGTATTAATTTACTACTTGGAACGAATTCTTGCTCAAGCCAATCAACGTTTAGCATTGATGACAGGGCAACGCTATCAATTAACAAGAAGAGAACAAATATCACAGGGTTACAGTGGACTTGAAATAGACGTCTTTGATTCGCATTCGAATCAATCTCGACATATTTCATCATTATCTGGTGGAGAAACTTTCCAAGCATCATTAGCCTTAGCATTAGGACTTAGTGAAGTAGTTCAACAAGAATCTGGAGGAATTGCTTTAGATTCAATGTTTGTAGATGAAGGTTTCGGAACATTAGATCAAGAAACATTAGAAACAGCGTTAGATACATTACTGAGTTTGAAATCTACAGGGAGAATGGTAGGTATTATTTCTCACGTAAGTGAACTTAAGCAAAGAATACCGTTAATACTTGAAGTTAGTACAGAGCAATATCAAAGTACAACACAATTTAAAAGGCAATAATTAAACAAACCAACCGATTGATTATATAACAATTGGTTGGTTTGTTTATATCATTTTTTATTGAAACACTTATTTTATAATAAAAAGCTAAATTATGTTTACAGTTTTAAGATTATACGCAAAAATAGGCATAAAAAATACCAACGGAATCGATAGATTTTGTTGGTATTTAAAAGCAATAAACATCAAATGTCTAAGGCTAGTTTGATTAATTTTTTTCACGTAGTAAATCGCGAATTTCTGTTAGTAATACAGTGTTTTCTTCGACTTCGTCTTCTTCAGGTTTCATTAATGTATTTGCAATTTTAACAAATATGAACAATGCAAAAGCGATGATAATGAAATCTATGATTGATTGTACGAACATACCATATTCGATACCCATAAACGTCCAACTTTTTGCAAAGTCAACAGTTCCGAAAATCAAACCAATTAGAGGCATGATAATGTATGCAACTAGTGCTGTAACAATTTTGTTGAAAGCTGCACCCATAACTACAGCTACTGCTAAATCTAAGACATTACCTTTTAATGCAAATTCTTTAAATTCCTTTAACATTATATAACACCTCTTAATTAAATATAAATTTTATTATACAATAAGTTTCAAATAAAGAGAATAGTTTTTTTAACTAAATTTGATATTAACTCGGGGGTTTGTTATTCTAAGACGTGGCGAAAGATAAAAATAGAAATTATTGTAATTTTTCTATTTAGGTTTTTTAAAAATTAAATAAGATGAGAAAGGGAGTTATTATTTATGAATTCTTCTAACAACCAACCTAGCGGTAAGAAGATATCTCCAGTTTTTATCTATAGTGCGATTATCGTAGCGATTGTAGTACTTATTGGTGCATTTCTACCAGAACAGTTTGACACTGTTACGAATACAATCAAACTATGGATAACGGACAAACTTGGATGGTATTATTTAATACTTACAACGCTCATTGTTTTCTTCTGTGTTTTCCTAATATTTAGTCCTATTGGTAAACTGAAACTAGGTAAACCAAATGACAAGCCAGAGTTTAATACGATTTCATGGTTTGCAATGTTATTTAGTGCTGGTATGGGGATTGGACTTGTATTCTATGGTGCGGCTGAACCAATGGCTAACTTTGCTGCCCCACCAACTGCAGATCCAAAAACAACTGAAGCGTATACTGAAGGTTTACGCGCAACATTCTTCCACTGGGGATTCCACGCATGGGCAATTTATGGCGTAGTAGCATTAGCGCTTGCGTATGCTCAATTTAGAAAAGGTGAACCAGGACTTATTTCTAGAACTTTACGTCCTATCTTAGGCGATAAAGTAGAAGGTCCTATCGGGACAATGATTGATGTATTAGCAGTATTTGCTACTGTTGTAGGTGTGGCCGTATCACTTGGTATGGGTGCATTACAAATCAATGGTGGTTTGAATTACTTATTTGGCGTCCCAACTAATATATGGATACAAGGACTTATCATATTAGTTGTAACAATATTATTCCTTATGAGTGCTTGGTCTGGATTAAGTAAAGGTATCCAATATTTAAGTAACCTAAATATTAGTTTAGGTTTAATATTGATGGTAGCTGTACTAATTATTGGGCCAACAGTATTAATTTTAAATATGATGACAAGTTCAACAGGTAGTCTATTGAACACATTCTTATTTAATTCATTTGATACAGCAGCTTTAAACCCTCAAAAAAATGAATGGATGTCTAGTTGGACACTTTACTATTGGGGCTGGTGGTTAAGCTGGAGTCCATTCGTAGGTATATTTATTGCACGTGTATCTAAAGGACGTTCTATCCGCGAATTTATCGCTGGTGTGCTCTTAGTACCTGCATTAGTAAGTTTCGTTTGGTTCAGTGTATTTGGTGTACTAGGTATTGAAACTGGTAAGAAAAATCCTGAAATATTCGACATGACTGTAGAAACACAACTCTTTGCTGTATTTAACGAAATACCTATGGGCATTATATTATCAATAATTGCATTGGTATTAATTGCTTCATTCTTTATTACATCAGCTGACTCAGCGACATTTGTATTAGGAATGCAAACAACATATGGTTCATTAAATCCTTCGAATTACGTTAAAGTCACTTGGGGTATCGCACAGTCATTAATTGCTTTCGTATTATTATTTGCTGGTGGTGGTGATGGCGCACAAGCCCTGAATGCGATTCAGAGTGCCGCCATTATAAGTGCCTTACCGTTCTCCTTTGTAGTTATAATGATGATGGTTTCATTCTACAAAGATGCGAACAAAGAGCGTAAGTTCTTAGGCTTAACATTGGCACCTAACAAACATAGATTGCAAGATTATGTACAACATCAAGAAGACGATTATGAAGATGACATTATTGAAAGACGTAAACCATTAAGAGACAATGAAAAAAACGAAAAATAATGTGAACTAACTGGGGAATCCTAATGGATCCCCAGTTTTTTTGTGCGCAAAAAGATTAAGTATTGAGTATGAGCGGCTAATGTTAAAGCATTTAATATAAATAAAAAATATAAGTAAATAGAACTATGTAAAATAGTAAAAAGAAATGTATATAAAATTAAATATAGCTGATAATGATTCTCAATTGATAACATTAACTTATTACACAATCATAGCGTGATAAGTTATACTTATACATACTGATTGAAAAATCAAATCTAAATTATATAGGTTTCTAGTCTTATGTAGTTGTTTTAAGTTGCATTTAATTATACAATTCAGATAACGGCATATAATCAATATAAATTTCAAGGGGGATTTTTATGGCTTCTAATATCAAACAACAAGCGAAAAAATCGTTTGAGCTTAACGGAAAATCATATACGTTTTATGATTTAAACACGTTAGAAGAACAAGGTTTAACGAAAGTATCAAAATTACCGTACTCAATAAGAGTATTACTAGAGTCTGTTTTAAGACAAGAAGATGGTTTTGTAATCACTGATGAACACATCAAAGCATTATCTGATTTCACTAAAGGCACAGAAGGCGAAGTACCATTTAAACCTTCACGTGTTATTCTACAAGATTTCACAGGGGTTCCTGCTGTTGTAGACTTAGCATCATTACGTAAAGCAATGAATGATGTAGGTGGAGATTTGGATAAAATCAATCCAGAAGTACCAGTAGATTTAGTTATTGACCACTCGGTTCAAGTTGATAGTTATGCAAACCCAGATGCATTAGAACGTAATATGAAATTAGAGTTTGAAAGAAACTACGAACGTTATCAATTTTTAAATTGGGCTACTAAAGCATTTAACAACTACAGTGCAGTGCCACCAGCAACTGGTATCGTTCACCAAGTTAACTTAGAGTATTTAGCAAATGTTGTTCATGCTCGTGAAGTAGATGGTGAAACAGTAGCATTTCCTGACACATTAGTTGGTACGGACTCACATACGACAATGATTAATGGTCTTGGTGTATTAGGTTGGGGCGTAGGTGGTATCGAAGCTGAAGCCGGAATGCTTGGTCAACCTTCATACTTCCCAATTCCTGAAGTAATTGGTGTTAGATTATCTAACGCATTACCACAAGGTGCAACAGCTACAGATTTAGCTTTACGAGTGACTCAAGAGTTACGTAAACAAGGCGTAGTTGGCAAGTTTGTGGAATTCTTTGGTCCAGGTGTACAACATTTACCATTAGCAGACCGTGCAACAATCGCAAACATGGCTCCAGAATATGGTGCGACTTGTGGTTTCTTCCCAGTCGATGAAGAAGCATTAAAATATATGCGCTTAACAGGTCGTTCTGAGGATCAAATCCAACTTGTGAAAAAATATTTACAAGAAAACAGCATGTTCTTCACCGTAGAAGAAGACGAACCAGAATATACTAAAGTTGTTGAATTAGATTTATCAACTGTTGAAGCTTCATTAGCAGGACCAAAACGTCCTCAAGATTTAATTGCCTTAAGTGATATGAAATCTGAATTCCAAAAATCAGTTACTGCACCAGCAGGTAACCAAGGTCACGGATTTGATGAAAGCGAATTTGATAAAACTGTTGATATTGAATTTAAAGACGGTTCAAGTACAACAATGAAAACTGGTGACTTAGCTATTGCTGCGATTACATCATGTACAAACACTTCTAACCCATATGTAATGTTAGGTGCTGGACTTGTTGCTAAAAAAGCAGTTGAAAAAGGTTTAGAAGTTCCAGAATACGTTAAAACTTCATTAGCGCCTGGTTCAAAAGTTGTAACAGGTTATTTAAATGATTCAGGATTAAATGATTATCTTGATAAACTTGGATTCAATCTTGTAGGTTATGGTTGTACAACTTGTATTGGTAACTCTGGCCCATTACTAGAAGAAATTGAAAAAGCTATAGCAGAAGAAGATTTATTAGTTACATCTGTATTATCAGGTAACCGTAACTTTGAAGGACGTATCCATCCTTTAGTTAAAGGTAACTACTTAGCTTCACCACAATTAGTTGTTGCTTATGCTTTAGCAGGTACAGTAAATATCGATTTACAAAATGAACCTCTAGGGAAAGGCAAAGATGGCGAAGATGTATATCTAAAAGACATTTGGCCTACAATTAAAGAAGTTTCTGATACTGTAGATAATGTCGTTACACCTGAATTGTTCAAAGAAGAATATGCAACGGTATTCAACAATAATGAAATGTGGAACGAAATCGATGTTACAGATAAACCATTATATGATTTCGATTCTGAATCTACTTACATTCAAAACCCTTCATTCTTCCAAGGCTTATCTAAAGAGCCAGGAACAATTGAATCACTTAAGAACTTACGTGTTATGGGTAAATTTGGAGATTCAGTAACAACTGATCATATTTCGCCAGCAGGTGCTATTGGTAAAGACACACCAGCAGGTAAATACTTATTGGATCACGATGTTCCAATTCGTCAATTTAACTCATATGGTTCACGTCGTGGTAACCATGAAGTTATGGTCCGTGGTACTTTTGCTAATATTCGTATTAAAAACGAATTGGCTCCAGGTACAGAAGGCGGGTTCACAACATATTGGCCAACAGGTGAACAAATGCCAATATACGATGCAGCAATGAAATATAAAGAAGATGGCACTGGTTTAGTAGTATTAGCAGGTAATGACTACGGCATGGGTTCTTCACGTGACTGGGCAGCTAAAGGTACAAATCTATTAGGTGTTAAAACAGTTATTGCTCAAAGTTACGAACGTATTCACCGTTCAAACTTAGTTATGATGGGTGTATTACCTTTACAATTTAAAGACGGAGAGTCTTCAGAAAGTTTAGGCATCGATGGAACTGAAGTTATTTCAGTTGATATTGATGAAAATGTTAAACCTCATGATTTAGTTAAAGTGCAAGCTAAAAAAGAAAATGGTAAAGTCATTGAATTTGAAGCAGTTGCACGTTTTGATTCCAATGTGGAAATGGATTATTACCGTCATGGTGGTATCTTACAACTTGTACTAAGAAAAAAATTAGCTAGTAATTAATAACTTAAAGATTACACAGTAACTGTCTGATATATAAATTCACTTGTTTTAAGTTCTTATTCAAGAGCTTAAGCACTTGTATTTCTTTATCTAATCAGTCTTGTGGGGGTGGGAAAATGAGATCAAACGTTGATTTCTGTCCTGCTCCCTTTTTTATGTTAATATTTAATGTGTAATAATTGACTATGTGTATTTGAAAAGAGGACGTAAAATGATTTACAGTATGACAAAAATAGAATCACGTTATCAAGAGACTGACCAAATGGGAGTGATTTATCATGGTAATTATCCTACTTGGTTCGAAGTCGCACGTACAGATTATATCTCTAAATTAGGCTTCAGTTATAAAGACATGGAAGATGCGGGTATTATCTCACCTGTAACAGATATAGACATTAAATATATTAAATCTATCACTTATCCAGAAAAGGTAACAATTAAGACTTGGGTAGATAAATATTCTAGGTTGAGATATGTCTATCGTTATGAAATTTTTAATGAAGTAGGCGAGCTAGCGACTACAGGGTCTACTACTTTAACCTGTATTAAAAAAGAAGACTTTAAGCCTATTAGACTAGACAAGTATTTCCCAGAGTGGCACACAGCTTATCTTGATATTGATCAAAGAAATAAAGCAGGCGAAACGTTAGAGCTTGTATGAGGTGTTAAACTTAATAATGTTTTGGGTTAAGTATTAATGAAATGATACATGACAAGACAAATAAAAAAGGATGATTTCTATAGTATTTAATAGAAATCATCCTTTTTCTTATTTAACTTTAATGCTTTATCTCGAAACCTTGCTTAATTATACTAATAGTAAATCATTTGAATATAATAGTTTCAATACAATTGTGTAAGCAATATTATATAGAAGAAAGATAATAATCAACACTATTGTACATTAACTTAAGTTCAAAATAATTTAACTATATATTATTTTGTAGTATATGAAATCTCGTCAACGCTATCATTTATATCGATGAATAAATTATCATCTTTGAAATACCATAAATCTTTTTCAGCGATTACAACGTCTAAACCTTCGTAATTGTTTTCGTAACCAATTTCAACTTCATCTTTTTTGTCTACGCTAAAGGCAGGGCTAAATCCTTGTTTTAACTGGAATTCTCCACCATAACGAACGAAAAATTGTAAGACTTTGTCACCTTCGGGTAATTCAAGTTCCTCTTTAAACCAAGACACTGCATTATTTGAAAGTTCTATTTCCATAATAAAAGTCTCCTTTCGGTTCACAAGTGCTTAACTTATGATAGTTAGTCACTAATCTAAAAATTAGTATTATATACATTACCCGTTTTGAGTAATACTAAAGATATTATAGCATAAATTATTAGAAAATTATTTAAAAACAATTTAGACATATGTGAAATAGCGAAAATCTATGTTAAAGCGCTACATTAGTAGTATAATAGAAGTAATGATGTTTTAAAGTGATCGGAGAAATTACTTCTTCGTATGTGGATGTTAGGGGTCTTAAGCTAAAAATAAAAAGCTGGAGACAATGATGTCCTCTAGCTTTTTTTAATTACTTGATTGTTTACATAGTGACTTGTGTAATAGTTACATCCATTTTATTTTAGGTTCTTCACCTTTGAATATTCTTACAATATTAGAACGGTGTCTAATGATTAGTAATACAACCACACCGATGCTAACGATAACCAAGATGATGTCTCGAATGAGTACAGCACCAATAAGACAACAGATTGACGCAATAATACTTGAAAGCGAAACATATTTTGTTAACTTCAATATTATAAAGAAAATAGCTGCTAATATAATTAATAAGATAGGATTCATACCGAGTATAACGCCAGCACTTGTAGCAACGGCTTTACCGCCTTTGAATCCAAGGTAAACTGGATATACATGACCTAAAATTGCGAAAGCACCAACGATTAATCCATTTGTGAAAAATGAACTAATAGGACCTTCTGCACTGACAGGTAACCATAGTGGGAAGAAGACAACAATGAAACCTTTAAATATGTCTAAGAAAGTAACTAGGAATCCTGCTAGTTTACCTAATACTCTAAAGCTATTTGTCGCGCCAGTGTTGCCACTACCAAATTGTCTGATATCTTTTTTATAAAATAATTTCCCTATTACATAGCCACTTGGAAATGCACCAATGAGGTAACTTAGTATCAACATGATTATAATCATCATCATATATAATCCACATCCTTTAATGACATTAAAATTATTTTACCATATAAGACCATAATAAGACGAATAAAAATTTTCATATAGAAATGAATTATTTTTTGAAAATTGATTTGGTGCTTGCAATTTATCCAGATTTATATAAGAATAACTAATGTATAGTTTTAAAAACGAACGTATGTTTGTAGGAGGGCGAAACGATTGGCAATGAATAAACAAAATAACTATTCGGATGATTCCATTCAGGTTCTTGAGGGGTTAGAGGCCGTAAGAAAAAGACCTGGTATGTATATTGGTTCTACCGATAAACGTGGATTACATCATCTAGTGTATGAAGTTGTCGATAATTCCGTCGATGAAGTATTAAACGGTTTTGGTAGTGAAATTATAGTAACTATCAATAAAGATGAAAGTATTACTATAGAAGATAATGGACGAGGCATGCCCACAGGTATCCACACATCAGGGAAGCCTACAGTTCAAGTCATTTTCACGGTACTTCACGCAGGCGGTAAGTTTGGACAAGGGGGATATAAGACTTCAGGTGGTTTACACGGCGTAGGTGCATCAGTTGTCAATGCGCTAAGTGAATGGTTAGAGGTTGAAATCTATAGAGATGGTACGATATATACCCAAAGTTTTAAAAATGGCGGTAAACCATCATCAGGACTTGAAAAACACGGTAAAACAAAAAGAACAGGGACGAAAGTAACGTTTAAACCGGATCCTGAAATTTTCAAAGCAGCAACTTCATTTAATTACGATATGTTAAGTGAAAGATTGCAAGAGTCGGCTTTTTTACTTAAAAGCCTAAAAATCACGCTTAGAGATTTAAGAGCTGGTAAAGAACGTGAAGATGTTTACCACTATGAAGATGGCATTAAAGAATTTGTGAGTTATGTTAATGAAGGCAAAGAAGTATTACACGAAGTCGCTAATTTTTCAGGTGAAGCGAATAAAATTGAAGTAGAAGTAGCATTTCAATACAACGATCAATATTCAGAAGGTATCTTGAGTTTCGTTAATAATGTACGTACTAAAGATGGCGGCACGCATGAAGTTGGATTTAAATCAGCTATGACTCGTGTGTTTAATGACTATGCACGACGTATTAACGAATTAAAAGAGAAAGACAAGAATCTAGATGGTAATGATATAAGAGAAGGACTTACAGCAATTATATCATTACGTATTCCGGAAGAATTACTTCAATTCGAGGGCCAAACCAAGTCTAAATTGGGTACTCCAGAAGCTAGAAGTGCAGTTGATTCTGTTGTGTCTGACAAATTGCCGTATTATTTAGAAGAAAAAGGGCAATTATCTAAATCTCTAGTGAAAAAAGCACTGAAAGCTCAACAAGCGAGAGAAGCAGCACGTAAAGCAAGAGAAGATGCACGCTCAGGCAAGAAAAACAAACGTAAAGATACATTGCTTTCAGGGAAGTTAACACCTGCACAAAGTAAAAATACTGAGAAGAAAGAAATATACCTAGTAGAGGGTGACTCAGCAGGTGGTTCTGCTAAATTAGGAAGAGATCGTAAGTATCAAGCTATATTACCGCTAAGAGGTAAAGTAATAAACACAGAGAAAGCTAAACTTGATGATATATTCAAAAATGAAGAAATCAACACAATTATCCATACAATTGGTGCAGGTGTCGGTAATGAATTTAAGATTGAAGATAGCAATTATAATCGAATCATTATCATGACAGATGCTGATACCGATGGCGCACATATCCAAGTATTGTTATTAACATTCTTCTTTAAGTATATGAAACCTTTAGTAGAAGCTGGAAGAGTATTTATTGCGCTACCTCCTTTATATAAATTAGAAAAAGGTAAAGGTGCTTCGAGAAAAATTGAGTATGCTTGGACTGACGAAGAATTAGAGCAATTACAAGATAAATTAGGTAAAGGCTTTACATTACAACGTTATAAAGGTCTGGGTGAAATGAACGCTGATCAATTGTGGGAAACAACAATGAATCCTGAAACGCGAACATTAATTAGAGTACAAATTGAAGATGAATTGCGTTCTTCTAAACGTGTTACAACGTTAATGGGTGATAAAGTAGCACCACGACGTGAATGGATTGAAAAAAATGTTGAATTTGGCTTACAACAAGAACAAAGTATTTTGGATAATAATGAAATTCAAATTCTAGAACAGGAAAACCCCGATGAGGAGGAAATAAATTGAGTGAAATAATTCAAGATTTATCGCTAGAAGATGTTATTGGCGATCGATTCGGTAGGTACAGTAAATACATCATTCAAGAACGTGCATTGCCAGACGTTCGTGATGGGCTCAAACCTGTTCAAAGACGTATTTTATATGCAATGTATTCAAGTGGAAATACGTATGATAGAAATTTCCGTAAAAGTGCTAAAACTGTCGGTGATGTCATTGGACAATATCATCCACATGGTGATTCCTCTGTATACGACGCAATGGTTCGACTGAGTCAAGAATGGAAATTACGCCATGTATTAATCGAAATGCAAGGGAACAATGGTAGTATTGATAATGATCCGGCTGCAGCTATGCGTTATACGGAAGCTAAATTAAGTCGTATCTCAGAAGAATTATTAAGAGATATTAATAAAGAAACAGTGCCATTTATGCCGAACTATGATGACACAACAATGGAGCCTATGGTATTACCAGCAAGGTTACCTCATTTATTGATTAATGGTAGTACCGGTATATCTGCAGGTTATGCAACAGATATACCACCGCATAACTTGGCAGAAGTAATACAAGCAACGCTTAAATATATTGACAATCCTGATATTACAGTGAGCCAGTTGATGAAATATATTAAAGGACCAGATTTTCCTACTGGTGGTATTATCCAAGGTATTGACGGTATCAAGAAAGCTTATGAAACAGGTAAAGGTAAAATTATTGTCCGTTCTAAAGTAGAATTAGAAGAACTAAGAAATGGCAGAAAAGAGCTTATCGTTACCGAAGTACCATATGAAGTGAATAAAAGTTCACTAGTTAAAAAAATGGATGAGTTACGTGCAGATAAAAAAGTAGACGGTATTGTTGAAGTACGTGATGAAACAGACCGAACTGGTTTACGTATAGCAATTGAATTGAAGAAAGACGTAAATAGTGAAGCGGTAGCGAACTTCTTATACAAAAATACTGATTTACAAGTTGCATATAACTTTAATATGGTTGCGATTAGTGATGGACGTCCTATACTTATGGGTATACGTCAATTTATTGACAGCTATATCAATCACCAAATTGATGTTGTAACGAAACGTACGCGCTATGAATTAAACCATGCTGAAAGTAGAATGCATATTGTAGAAGGTTTAATGAAGGCACTCTCTATTTTGGATGAGGTCATAAAACTCATTAGAAGTTCTAAAAACAAAAAAGATGCTAAAAATAATTTAGTAGCGGAATATGATTTTAGTGATGCTCAGGCTGAAGCAATTGTGACGTTGCAATTGTATCGACTTACAAATACAGATATTGTTGAACTTCAAAATGAACATGATGAATTGAAAAAGACTATCGAAGCTTTAAGAAATATCTTAGATAATCATGATGCCTTATTAAATGTTATTAAAGAAGAGTTAACTGAAATAAGAAATCGCTATAAACAAAAACGTTTGTCTTCAATTGAAGCGGAAATTACAGAAATCAAAATTGACAAAGAAGTTATGATACCAAGTGAAACTGTAATCATGAGTGTCACAAAACATGGTTATATCAAACGTACTTCTTTACGTAGTTTTAACGCAAGTGGCGCTGAAGAAGTTGGTGTCAAAGAAGGCGACGAGTTGTTGAAATATCAAGAAGTTAATACTTTAGATACAGCACTTGTATTTACTAATAAAGGACGTTACTTGTATATTCCAGTGCATAAATTATCAGAGATCAAATGGAAAGATTTAGGTCAACACGTATCGCAAATCGTACCTATTGATGAAGGTGAACATGTTATAGATGTCTTTTGTGAACGTGACTTTAAACCTGAAGCATTTTATGTTCTTGCTACACGTGATGGCATGATTAAGAAAAGTAATGTTTCTATGTTCAAAACTTCACGCTTTAATAAACCATTAGTATCAATGAAGTTAAAAACGGATGATGAAATTATTAATGTCATGCGCATAGAAGAGCCACAACTGATTACAGTACTTACACATAAAGGTATGTCATTAACATATAGTAGTGATGAACTTTCTGATACTGGTTTAAGAGCAGCTGGCGTTAAATCTATTAACTTAAAAGATGAGGATTATGCAGTGCTTACACAATTGATTTCTGAAAAGGATTCAATTCTAATGGCTACGCAAAGAGGTTCATTAAAACGTATAGGATTTAAAGTATTGCAAACAGCAAAACGTGCACAACGTGGACTTACATTGTTGAAGGAACTTAAGAAAGCACCACATCGTATTGTAGCTGCCGAAGTTGTCCAACCAGGACAAAAGCAATATACAATCTATTCAAATAAACAACAAGAAACTGGCGATATTAAAGATATTCATTTATCAGAACAATATACGAACGGTAGTTTTATAGTAGATATTAATGACTTTGGCGAAGTAGAAAGTTTAGTTGTTAAATAATATAAATTGAAAAAACTGTTAGTAAATACAACTATATAGTGATAAAATACCTTTTAGGTGCAATAAAAAATAAAACCAAGAGATTTATAGTGGAGCAAGACATGATAGTGCAAGGCTTTTAGCTTAACACTGTTAAACTTTCGCTCACTTTCATGTGCAACATATGCATTTTGATTATTAATATGTACATGAAATAACTATAAATCTCTTGATTTTGCTATAAAATTCAAATTATATAGATGAGAGGGATTAAATTGAGTAATTTTGATAGTTTAATTCCAGATTGGTTCAAAACTTTTGTTCAAGTCGGGAATGATTTAATCTGGTCGCAATACCTAATTGGGCTACTAATAACAGCAGGTTTATACTTTACTATTAGTTCTAAATTTGTTCAATTAAGATGGATTCCAGAAATGTTTCGTGCCATTGGCGAAAAACCCGAAACACTAGATAGTGGTAAGAAAGGTATCTCACCATTCCAAGCTTTTGCAATAAGCGCGGGATCTCGTGTCGGTACTGGTAATATCGCAGGTGTGGCTACTGCAATTGTTTTAGGTGGACCAGGCGCTGTGTTCTGGATGTGGGTTATCGCTTTGATTGGTGCGGCAAGTGCTTTTATAGAAGCTACTTTAGCGCAGGTATATAAAGTGCCTGATGAAGATGGGGGTTTCCGTGGGGGACCAGCTTATTACATAACTAAAGGTTTAAATCAAAAATGGCTAGGTATTTTATTTGCCATATTAATTACAGTGACATTTGCATTTGTGTTTAATACTGTGCAATCTAATACAATCGCTGAATCATTAAAAACACAATATAGCATAAGCCCTGTTGTAACCGGTATTATTTTAGCAGTACTAACAGGTATTATTATTTTTGGTGGTGTCCGTAGTATTGCTAAAATATCATCAGTCATCGTACCATTTATGGCAGTCATATATATTGGTCTCGTATTTGTTATTCTGATTATCAATTATGATCAAATTATTCCGATGATTACTACGATTGTTACGAGCGCCTTTGGATTTGAACAGGCGACTGGTGGTGCAGTTGGTGCAGCAATTTTACAAGGTATTAAACGTGGTTTGTTCTCCAATGAAGCAGGTATGGGTTCTGCGCCTAATGCTGCCGCAACAGCAGCCGTTCCTCACCCTGTAAAACAAGGTTTAATTCAATCGTTAGGTGTATTCTTTGATACAATGCTTGTTTGTACAGCAACTGCGATTATGATTTTATTGTATACAGGATTAGAATTTGGTGAAAATGCAGCTCAAGGCGTTGCAGTAACACAATCTGCACTTAATGAACATTTAGGTAGTGCTGGTGGTATTTTCTTAACAGTAGCAATATCATTATTTGCCTTTTCATCTGTGGTAGGAAACTATTACTATGGACAATCGAATATTGAATTTTTATCAAAAAACAAAACATTATTATTTATTTTTAGATGTTTAGTTGTTGTACTTGTATTCGTGGGTGCAGTAATTAAAACGGAAACCGTTTGGGGTACAGCCGATGTATTTATGGGCTTAATGGCGATCGTCAACTTAGTGGCAATTATAGGATTATCTAATATTGCGTTTGCAGTTATGAATGATTACCAACGTCAACGTAAAGCAGGCAAAAAACCTATCTTTAAACCAGAAGAATTAGAAATTAATTTATTTGGCATTGAAAGCTGGGGCATGAAAAAGAAATAATGATATAAAGTGAGTAACTATGTATTTTCTATAAAATGAAAATACATAGTTTTTTTATGTAATAATACTATAAAATTAATAGAAAAGCGCTTTACTACTTTCATTTTTCTATTTTTCACTATATAATGCTTATTGACATAATAAGAAGGATGAGTGACATGAGTTCTTACCTTATTACAAAGGTTTTAAATAACAATGTAATTATTTGTACTAATGAAATGCAAGAATATGTATTAATTGCAAAAGGCATTGGTTTTAATAAAAAGATTGGAATGACATTACATGAAAACCAATCCATTGAAAAATTATATATATTAGATCAAAAATCACAACAAGATCATTATAAAACATTGGTTGAATTAGCTGATGATAACTTGATACAAGCCGTGATCGACGCAGTAAATATTATTACCAATTCGGTAATGAAAATAGATAATCAAAAATTGGTTGTATCGTTAACAGATCACATTATTTTTGCTTATAAGCGTATGAAACAAAACCAATTAATTAATAATCCATTCGTAATGGAAACAAAGCAATTATATGGTGAGGCATATGAAATAGCAGAAAAAGTAATTGAACGATTAAACCATGTTTTAGAAGTGAATTTTCCAGAAGATGAGATTGGTTTTATCGCATTACATATTGCTTCTAATACTGATACAATGTCCATACGTGAGATGGAAAAGATAAATGAATTAATTAATAAAAGTATCTTTATTTTAGAGCATGATTTGAAACATACAATAGATAAAGAAACAGTTCAATATCAACGGTTTATTAGACACATTCAATTTTTAATAAGAAGATTAAATAAAGGAGAAGTATTACAAAAAACAAGTGCGTTTGAAGAATTATTAAAAACGCAGTATCCTTTGTGTTTTAATATCGCCTTGAAAATAATGAAAATGTTGCAACAAGAACTGAATGTTACTGTATATGAGGCAGAGGTCATTTATTTAACATTACATGTTTATCATTTTATGGTTGATAAGCCGTCAGATCAAACATAATTTAATTAATTACGAAATCGAACAATGATATAAACTTATGTATTAAACTTATTATATGACCCAGTTAATACTGCTAATAACACCTAGTCATTTCAAATGACTAGGTGTTATTTTTAAAACTCACAAACTAAATTAAAGAATTTTGTTATTTTAATTTATAATTTAGATAAAAAGTAATTTTACTTTTTAAAAAGGTTGAAATGTAAAGAGTATTTAGACAATATTAAATAACATATAATAATGTATTAAGATTTAAAATTTCAGCGCCAACAAGGTTTACAGCTTATGATGAACATTATAGACTTAGTCTTCAGGTTAATTATGAGTAGGGGGCTACAGTTACGTGAAGTATTATGATGAAGTGCCTATTATAAGAGCAGTAGCGGCTATGTTAGTTGTAGCAATTCATACAGTCAATAGTATTGGTTATTCAGCTTCAACAGGCGAATTTACTTCTGACGCTTTAGGATATATCAATCAAATGGCAAGATTAGGGACGCCTATATTTGCTGTTATTAGTGCTTTTTTATTGACTATATCAGTTATTAATAGAGGATTTAGTTTAAATTACTTTATGAAATCTAGATTTAGTAAAATCTTTATCCCTTACATAATTTGGACGATTTTTTATTTGTTATATAGAGAATATTTTTTACATAACCTTGAGGACGACGGTAAGTTAATTAACTATTTCGTTTATGGTAAAGCTAATTTTCATTTATACTTTATTTTGACTGTCATTCAATTTTATTTTCTTTTTCCATTTGTGCATAAATTTAAAAAAGGTTGGCCAATCATATCGGTTTTCATTTTAGCGACCATTGTCAACGTTGTTTGGATCATCATTCAGCCAATTTCATTGGGTGGCGGAGGCGTCGAACGCTTTGTTAATGATAAACTGTTTATTTTGAATTGGATTTCATTCTTTATGCTAGGTATTGTATATGCTAAATATTATAATGAAATAAAAGAATTGATATTTAAGTATAAGACGCTGCTTTCTATAATTATTGCAATATTATTTATAGATTTACTTATCAGTATTGATTTAGAAAATCTCAATAGTTCAATCACAATTTCGAACATCATTTATATTCCTTTCTTTATCGTTTTTCTTAATTACATGTATGAGCATGTTAAGAAAAATAAAGTTGTATTAAATACGTTAACTGTAATTGGTAACTATTCAATGGGGATTTACTTAGTCCATTATGTTGCCATACAGTTTGTGAAAAGATTACCAATTGTAGAGAACATAGCACCACAAAGTAAATTGGTGAGCGTCTTTATTGCAGCAGTTGCACTATCAGTATTATTAGTATACTTAATTGGCAAATTACCTTATGGCAATTATATCGTTCCGATTCCCAAAAAGAAGACTAATAAAAATAAAGTTATTACCGAAGAACCAGTTCGTGAAAATGAACCTACTTTAAATTAATAATTTAGTGCTTTCGCATTATTGTAGAATCTATTAACGTCTAGGCAAACCAAGCAAATCATCATGTTTGGTTTGTTCTTTTTTATTAAAAGATGTAGTAGTACAAAAATAATGAAAGTAATGTTGTCTTTTATTTATGTGTATAATTTCTCGAAAAGATTCTTACAATATATAATGTGGTAAAATATATGTTTGGAAGATGACGAATGTGTTAATATTAATATTAGCAAATAAATCGACAACACATTAACATATTTTACGTTCGTAGTTTTGTACTACATTTTGTATCATTTTAATGTGAAATTATAATTTAGAATCAAATTAAGGTATGGTGAGTATATGTCGAATGAAGAAAATATAAAGCAAGAAAAAAAGAGTGGAAAAGATAAATTGAAACTGAGTTTTCCAGAAACCCGCTTCATGAAGTTTTTAGGCGGTAAAGATTTACTTTTTGGTTTGTTGATTTTAATATTAGTAGGTTTCTCAATTTTTATATTTGATCAAGTTTCTTACATTTTCAAACCATTTATTATCGTATTTAATACGCTTGCAGCACCTATCATTGTTTCAATTATTCTCTATTATTTATTTAACCCGGTAGTTAATTTAATGGAACGATATAATATTCCAAGAGTTTGGGGCGTTATCATTTTATTCCTACTCATCGTTGGTGTAATATCATTGGCAATTAATCTACTTATCCCAGTGATTGGGTCTCAATTCAAAAGTTTTGGTAATAATTTCCCATACTATGTCGATAAAGTGAATCAATTTATTGATAGTCTTACTAAATTTTCTGTGATATCTAATTTCTATACGCAGATTCAAGATCAACTTGATACTTTAGCCAAAAAATTACCAAGTATGGTTTCTGATTATTTTAATGGTTTTGGATCTAAAGTTAAGAATTTTGCTGAAGCATTAGTCAATGTTGGTGTAGTAATTGCAACAACACCATTTGTATTATTCTTTATGTTAAAAGATGGTTATCGTTTTAAAGATTTTTCTACAAAATTAATGCCACCAAAATTCAGAAAAGATTTTCATGATTTATTAGACAAAATGAGTGTTCAAGTAGGTTCTTATATCCAAGGACAAATTGTTGTTTCGTTCTGTATTGGAATTCTATTATTTATTGGTTATAGTATTATCGGATTAGATTATAGTTTAATCTTAGCATCTATTGCAGCTGTAACGAGTGTAGTACCTTATATTGGTCCTACGATTGCTATTTCACCTGCAATTATCATTGCATTAATTACTTCGCCAATTATGTTATTGAAATTAATTGTCGTGTGGACGGCTGTACAATTTATTGAAGGGCACTTTATTTCACCGAATGTAATGGGTAAAACACTGAAAATACATCCACTAACAATTATTTTCATCTTGTTAAGTGCGGGTAACTTACTCGGTGTAGTTGGTGTTATTTTAGGTATACCAGCTTACGCTATTTTGAAAGTGCTTATTTCACACTTATATTCTATGTATAAACGTAGATATAATAAATATTATGGTCAAGATGCAGGTGAGTATCAAACTTCATCAGAAGAAGAAATTCGTTAATATTAACGTATCTTCAATTAGATTGCACAGTAGCTATCTGATACCTAAATAAAGTTTTTTTCAAGTTCCTGTATTACATGTTATAGTCAGTCTTATAGAGTGGGGATAGGAAATCAGTTTTTGATTTCTTATTCACGCTCTTTTTTTATACGAAAACAAGTTTTAGTATTATTTTAGTCTAGTGTGCATCGTATAAATGATTTAAATGAAAGCCACCTAACAATTATGTTATATAGATGTCATTAAAAATTTATTTATTATATTTTAGTGTTGTGCTATATTTTTTATGACACAATAGAAACACTGAAAAGAGAAGTGAAAATATGTCTAAGGAATTAAGAATTAAATTATTTTCTATATTAAAAATAGTATTTGCAGTTACATTATTTATTTTTGTTGTTTTCACATTATATAAAGAACTCTCACATATTAATCTTAAAGAAACAGTAAAATCATTTGGGGATATTAATAGAGTATGGTTAGTGGCTTTATTCTTAAGTGGTGGTTTATCTATTATTGTATTATCACTTTATGATGTCCTCTTAGTAAAAACGTTAAAGTTGAAACTCTCTTTATTGAAAACCATTCGTATTGGTTATATTGTAAATGCACTTAATGCTGTCGTAGGATTTGGAGGTTTTATTGGTGCAAGTGTACGTTTCTTATTGTACAAGAATGCAACCGATGATAAAAAGGCGTTAGTGCATACAATCTCTATTGTTTTAATATCAATGTTAACAGGACTTAGTTTACTGTCTATCCTTGTAGTGATTCAAGTATTTGACGTGACGCATATATTTAGTCCTTTTCCGTGGATTCGTTGGTTATTGTATATTGTGGCGCTATTTTTACCAATATTTATTATAATAACTTATATAAAACCAGTTAAACAATCACATAAATTACTTGGTGTTTATTGCACAGTTGTTTCTGGTGTTGAATGGATGATAGCTTCATTTGTATTATATATGGCTTTAGTCATTGTAGGCATCCACATACCATTTACGACATTTATTGGTATTTTTATTATTGCGTCATTATCAGGTTTGATTAGTTTTATCCCTGGTGGATTTGGAACATTTGATTTAGTCGTCTTATTAGGTTTGAAAAGCTTAAATGTACCGGAAGAAGAAATTGTTTTAGCATTATTACTCTATCGTTTTGCTTATTATTTATTCCCAGTGTTAATCGCGCTGATTCTTTCTACATTTGAATTCAAGAGTACTGCAAAACGCTATTGGGAAGATTCAAAGCTTATGTTACCAGTGAAAGATATGACATCACTTGTAGCATCGTATCAAAAAGATATTATTGCAAGAGTACCGTCGTTTGCAATTGCGGTATTACTGATGTATACAAGCTTAATATCTTTTTTAAATAACATGACGATTATATATGATGGTTTATATGATCCTAATCATTATATTTATTACATTATCGTATCAGTGCATACATCGGCATGTTTACTTTTATTATTAAATATAATTGGTGTATATCATCTATCTAAACGTGCTATTTTATTTTCAATGATTTCGATTAGTTTAATATTTATTGTTACAGCCTATACTTATGCTTCTTTTATACTACTGAGTTGGCTTGCAGTTATGTTTGTCCTACTATTGGTATTTTATAGACGTTCGAATACAATTAAAAGACCATTTAGATATACAAGGTTATGGTTAAGTGTCGCTGTAGGTTCACTTATTTTGTATACTAATCATATTGTTATAGATGGTACATTCTATACATTAGATATTTATCATTTGGAAATGGACAGTTCAATATTAAGGTATTATTTCTGGTTTACGATTTTACTCGTTGCTATTATTGTGGGTGTAATCGTCTGGTGGTTTGAGTATCGTTATAGAGTAAAGAATAGAAGTAATAATATTGCAATGTGCGAAGCAATCATAGCGCAATATGGCGGTAACTATTTAAGCCATTTAATATACAGTGGAGATAAGTATTATTTTATCAATGAAAAAGAAGATGCCTTTATTATGTATCGTTATAAATACAGTGCATATATTGTATTAGGTGACCCAGTAGGCAATCCAGAATCATTTCATGAATTATTAGAGACGTTTTACCGTGAAGCGCAATACTTAGGATACGATGTGATTTTTTATCAAGTAAGTGATAAATATATGTCACTTTACCATGATTTTGGCAATCAATTTTTCAAGTTAGGTGAAGAAGCGGTTATAGATTTAACTACATTTACTACATCAGGTAAAAAGAAACGTGGCTTACGTGCAACATTAAATAAGTTTGATGATTTTAATCTAACTTTTGAAGTTTTAGAACCATCGTTTTCACCCGAATTACTTGCGGAGTTGAAAAACATTAGTGACGATTGGCTAGCAGAAAGAAATGAAATGCATTTTTCTGTAGGTAGCTTTAATGAGCATTATTTATCGCAAGCACCTATAGCGGTCATTAAAGATAAAAATGAAGCTATCATCGCATTTTGTACCTTTATGCCTACGTATTACAAAGCAACACTTTCTGTAGATTTAATTCGTTGGAAGCCAGATAGTAAGTTACCTTTAATGGATGGTTTATATTTGAATATGTTGTTATGGGCAAAGGCGCATAATTATGAGCACTTTAACATGGGTATGGCTACATTATCTAATGTAGGGCAAGTGCCGTTCTCATTTTATGGAGAGAGAATCGCAGGTAGAGTGTTTGAGCATTTTAATGGTTTGTATAGATTTCAAGGTCTCAGAAGATACAAAGAGAAATTTAATCCTATTTGGGAACCGAGATTTTTAGTTTATAGAAAACATCATTCATTATGGCTTAGTATGTTAAAAGTGATGCGTGTAATTAGAAAGCATAAATAAGAAGTAATAAATATAAAAGCAACCAACACACGTTTATGTGTTGGTTGCTTTTTTAAGGAGTTTAAAAGTGTTTAATGGTTTCTGTAGTTAATATCTGGAGAAGTTATTAACTACTTTAAATAAACTAACTGGTAGAACTGTTCTAAATATCATTTGACTCTAACTATATATGAATTTCTCGTTACCCCTTTGTTAAGGTATAATTATAATATATCATCATCAGAAAACGCTTTCAATGATGGAAAGTAAGATTATTCAAATAAAAAATGACATTTTATCTACATAATTTCCTTTTAAAATTTAATTGTATTATTACTACTCACTAAGAGTGGAACGCTCGCTAAAAATAAGATTGCATTATAATTATTTAATATTAAAAATAGATTCAATCAGTTCATCATTTGTAGTAAGATATAAAATAAATTAAAAATATTGGGGCGTATTAAAATGAAGAAAATCATAATTAGTATTATCTTAGCCTTATTAGTCATTGCATTAATTGTTGCTGGCACGTTTTTATACCAATCTCTTAATTCTAATTATAAAGGGACAAAACAAGTTTCTCAGAGTAACGAGCACAATAAAGAAAAAAGTAACGGTCATCCGCCGAAAATAGATGTGTTAGCGCAGCAATTTAGCACAGATTTCATGAATCATGATACAAGACATGGTTATCATAAAGTATCAAAGGGCATGCACAAAGATAAAATAGAAGCTGAATTTGGTAAAAGTGAGCAAACAATTGATATGGCCGGTGTGAAAGTTGTTAAATACGGTAACATTGGGGTTCACTACACGAATCATAAAGTGAGCCGCTTCTTTATCATACCGGAAGACGTGAATGTCCAACAATTTAGACAAGTACATGGTACAAGAACAATAAACTACGAAAAAAATACAATGATTTATGATGATAATCCTAATAATAAATTTTCGGTAAAAGTTTATGTAGGTCAAAATGGTGAAATTAAGGGGATAGAAAGTATTGATCAAGTAACCGGTAATCGTTAAAAAGTACAATGTGGTAATTTTGCTATTTAATATAACTAGATCAATAGTCTTAGTATTGAACGACATTACATATAATTTGATAAAGGCATTGATATGTAAGAGCGGTATTCTAAAGTTAAAAGAATACCGTTTTTTATTTTAAAAAACTGCAAATATCTCTACAGAAAATTAATCTAATAAATAGAACATATGATTGTTCTATTAAATTATAAAAAGGTGTGGTAATATGAAAGCGGTTACACAAATTGAGGTGATTGCATTGGCAACTATAAAAGAAGTAGCTCAATTGGCAGGATGCTCAGTAGCAACTGTCTCTAGAGCAATCAATAATAATGGTTACGTAAAAGCACAAACAAGAGCACAAATTGAAAGTGCGATTAGCGAGCTGAATTATCAACCGAATGAAGCGGCACGTACGCTGTATAAGCGAAAATCTAAAATGATAGGATTATTGCTTCCAGATATTAGTAATCCGTTTTTCACACTTATTGCTCGTGGAGTAGAAGATGTCGCTTTAGCACACGGTTACCAAGTATTGATAGGTAATAGCGATAACGATATTGATAAAGCGAAAAATTATCTTTCTACATTTGTAGCACACAATTGTACGGGTATGATTTCAACAGCACTAAATGAAAATGTAATTGAAAATACACTTCATTCATATGGTATTCCATTTGTATTTGTTGATCGCATTCATGATGGCAATAAAGGGATTTCAACAAATCATTTTGAAGGTGGCCAACTCCAAGCTCAATTAATCATTGAAGGACAGGCACAGCATGTATTAATCGTGCATTCTGATTTAAATGTACGTGCATTCCATTCACGCGTGAATGGTGTAGAAACAGTACTCAACCAACATAATGTGTCATATTGCCGTTGTGAAGAAGACCAAATAGATGACGAAGCACAATTTATTAAACAAATACGGCAAAATCATATCGATAGCATTATATGTAGTAATGATTTAATTGCGATTAAAATATTAGGTGTTATTCAACAACATGGATTTAAAGTGCCGAATGAGATACAACTTGTTGGCTATGATGACATACCATTTGCAAAAATGACATTTCCTCAAATTACAACAATAGACCAATCGGCATACCGTATAGGTGAGCTTGCTGTATCGAAACTACTCAATTTATATGAGGAGGGAGACGAACATCACGTTGATCAAGTAGCAATTACAGTGAGGCGAAGGGAAAGTACGAGATTTTAATGCGCAACATGTAACGGGTTACATAAAATTTTAGGAGTGATTGAATGTATAAGACAGGTATATTAAATAGTGAAATTTCAAAATTGTTAAGTGATTTAGGGCATACAGATCAAATTATCATTGCAGATTGTGGACTTCCAGTTCCAGAAGGTGTGAAAAAGATTGATCTAGCATTGGAATTTGGAAAGCCTTCTTTTATAGAAGTGTTTAATCTTATAAAAAAACATATGGAAATCGAGCAAATGACATTAGCTGAAGAAATGATAACGCAAAACACGACATTATACCAGACATTATCAGATGAAAATATTGAAATTCAAACGACATCACATGAGCAATTCAAAGTCCAAAGTAAAACAGTTAAAGCCATCATTCGCACAGGCGAAGCTAAACCATTTGCTAATGTCGTACTAACAAGCGGTGTTTTATTTTAAGGGGTGAATAAGATGATAAAGATGGAACAAATATATAAATCATTTGGGCAAAATGACGTATTAAGAGGCGTGGATTTTGAAATCGGTGATGGTGAGATACATGCCTTAATGGGAGAAAATGGTGCTGGAAAAAGTACATTGATGAAAATACTCACTGGTGTATATAAGTCGGATAGTGGGTCTGTGGAAGAAAACGGTGAAGCGATTCAATTTAAAAATACCAAAGACGCGGAACTTAATGGTGTGTCGTTCATACAACAAGAGTTAAATATATGGCCTAATTTAACGGTATTAGAAAATTTATTTCTCGGTAAAGAGGAAACAAAGTTCTTAAGTATTGTTGATAATAAAGCGATGAAAAAACAGGCGAATGCTATTTTCAAAAAGTTGAATATTAATATTGACTTAAATAAAGAAGCGGGTGCTTTATCTGTAGGTATGCAACAGATGTTAGAAATTAGTAAAGCTTTAATGCAAGATTCAAAAGTCATTATTATGGATGAGCCTACTGCAGCATTAACAAATAACGAGATTGATATTTTATTTGAACAAATTCGAAAACTAAAAAGTGAAGGCGTGTCATTTGTCTATATCTCTCATAGAATGGAAGAAATTTTCAGTATTTCAGATCGTATTACAGTAATGCGAGACGGACGTTCTATTTTAACTTCTGCAACTGCAGATACAACAAATGCGAAGATTGTTAAGGCAATGATTGGTAGAGACTTAGATAATCAATACCCAGATAGACATTACACACAAGATGAGGAAGTTGTTCTTTCTGTTAAAAACCTCAGTTCAACTGAACATAAATTGAATGATATTCACTTTAATCTACATAAAGGTGAAATTTTAGGTTTTAGCGGATTGATGGGTGCAGGACGTTCTGAAATTATGCGTGTATTGTTCGGTTTAGATAAAGGGCATATGCAAGTAACGCTCAATAATAAACAATTACAGATAAATAATCCTAATCAATCTATCAAACAAGGCTTAGCATTTATCACAGAGAACAGAAAAGAAGAAGGTTTGGTGCTGCAAGATTCAATATTAGAAAATATCTCATTACCAGCGTTGAAAAGTTTTTCGAAATCCGGCTTTTTAACACGAAGTTCTATGGAGCAATATGCAGAACAAATGATTCAACGCTTGAATATTAAAGGTAAGAAAAATGATGCTTGTGTGGATTTATCAGGTGGTAACCAGCAAAAAGTTGTGATTGCCAAATGGATAGCGACTGCGCCACATGTTCTCATATTAGACGAGCCTACGCGTGGTATTGATGTAGGTGCGAAAAGAGAGATTTATCAATTGATGAATGAATTGACCGAACGAGGCATGTCTATCATTATGATTTCATCAGAATTACCTGAAATCATAGGTATGAGTGATAGAGTGGCCGTTGTGCATGAAGGAAATATTGCAGGCGTGTTAGAGAAAGCATCATTAACAGAAGAACGTATTATGACATTAGCTACTGGAGGGGAAGTACATGACACAGTCTAAATTATCAATTTCATATTTAGAAAAAATAATTCCATTTATTGGGTTAATCTTATTAGTTATTATCATTAGTGCATTAAACAGTGCATTTTTAGAACCATCCAACTTATTTAATTTACTGAGACAAGTATCGATTAATGGACTCATTGCATTTGGTATGACATTTGTTATTTTAACGGGCGGTATTGATTTGTCGGTCGGTTCTACATTGGCGTTATCAAGTGCAATGGTAGCAATTTTAATGGTATCAGGTGTAGATTCAATAATTGCCCTATTACTTGGATGTATCTTTGGTGCAGTTTTAGGGGCAGTTAATGGTTTGTTAATTACTTTAGGTAAGATGGCACCATTTATCGCAACGTTGGCTACTATGACCGTCTTTAGGGGCTTAACACTCGTAATTACGGATGGTAACCCGATTACAAACTTAAATGGGAGCTATGCATTCCAATTATTTGGTCGTGGTTACTTTTTAGGCATACCTGTTCCGGCAGTCACAATGTTTGTTACGTTTATCATTTTATATATTTTGCTACATAAAACAGTATTTGGTAGACAAACTTATGCTATGGGAGGTAATGAGAAGGCAGCATTTATTTCTGGTATTAAAGTAAATAAATTAAAAATCATGATTTATAGCTTAGCTGGCTTAATGTCGGCAATGGCAGGTGCAATATTAACATCACGTTTAAACTCTGCTCAACCAACAGCAGGGATGTCATATGAGCTAGATGCGATTGCAGCCGTTGTACTGGGTGGTACATCACTTACGGGTGGTAAGGGACGCATACTCGGTACATTAATCGGTGTACTTATTATCGGTGTGTTAAACAATGGTTTGAACTTATTAGGAGTTTCATCATTCTATCAACAGGTTGTTAAAGGTGTAGTGATTATCATAGCTGTATTAATTGATAGAAAGAATAAATAGTGTGGGAGGTTAACAAGATGAAAAAAATATTAATCAGTGCAATTGCTATTTTATTATTTTTAACAGGATGTTCACTTGAGTCTCCTTTGGAAAATAATGATGGTGGTAAGTCAGATAAGAAAAAATCTGATATTGTCGTCGGTGTAAGTATATCCACGTTAAACAACCCATTTTTTGTGAAAATTAAAGATGGTATTGAAGACGAGGCAAAAAAACAAGGTGTTAAAGTGAAGTTTGCAGATGCGCAAGATGATGCAGCAAAACAAGCAAACGATATTGATGATTTAATACAGCAAAATGTAGATTATCTTATTGTGAATCCTACAGACTCAGATGCAATTTCTGGTAGTATACAAATAGCGAATGATCAGAATATACCAGTAGTAACCTTAGATAGAGAAGTTGCTAAAGGGGAAGTCGCTTCATTTATTGCGTCAGATAACGTTAAAGGTGGGGAAATGGCTGCAAACCTCATCGTTGATAAATTTGGAAAAGGTACTAAAGTTGCAGAGTTAGAAGGTATACCTGGGGCAAGTGCTACAAGAGAACGTGGTAAAGGGTTCCATAACGTAGCAGATGACTCACTTGATGTGGTATCCAAACAAAGTGCGAAATTTAATAGAACAGAAGGATTGAACGTAACTCAAAATATTATTCAAGCACATCCAGATATTAAAGCCATCTTTGCACAAAATGATGAAATGGCATTAGGCGCAATAGAAGCGGTTGGCAGCAAAGATATTAAAGTTATTGGTTTCGATGGTAATGAAGATGCAATTAAATCAGTAGACAAAGGTAAGTTATATGCTACGGTCGCGCAACAACCTGATTTGATGGGTGAAGAAAGTTTGAAAACAGTAATAGATTTACACAATGGTAAGGAAATAGAGAAGAAGAATAAGATTCCATTAGAAATGAAAAAACAAGAGTAGTAGCTAAAAATAGCTTGAAACGCTATAGCATATTAATAAGTGAGTACGATCATATAGTATAAGAAAGCCGGATGCATAGAAGATATGCTCCGGCTTTTATGATTGATTTGTTAATGCTTATAATTTTGACGTTCATCTTGTTCTTCGGCATAACGCTCTGGATTTTTTTTATAAAATTCTTGATGTTCTGCTTCAGCTTTATAAAATTTAGAAGCGGGCAAGATTTGAGTTGCAATTGCTTTGTCTCTATTAATCGTGTGTTTTAATTTTTCGATATACGTTTCAGCTACTTCCTTTTGATTGTCATTAGAATAAAAAATAGCTGTCTTATACTGTGAACCTCTATCTTGGAATTGTCCGCCGTCATCAGTTGGATCTATTACAGAAAAGAAAATTTCTAATAATTTATTATATGAAAACAATGCGACATCATATTCGATTTCGACGGTTTCATAATGCCCAGTGTTGCCAGTCTTGACTTGTTCATATGACGGGTTATCAACTGTACCTCCCATATAACCAGAGGTTACTTGTTCAATACCTTCATACGTGTCAAAAGGCTTGACCATACACCAAAAGCAACCTCCGGCGAAGTATGCTTTGTTTATATTCATGCTTAACATCCTTTCTGTATTAGACCTTAGTACCATATATTAAGATATTACTTGATTTTTATACTCTTTTTATATAACTTTAATATATGTTAATTATAGTACATAGAAGTGCAATTTTGAAGATATAAGGTTGATACTAATGAATAAGGACAAAAAAAGAAGTACATCAGATGCGAACGAAGAAACAACACAAGCCCCTTTACGAAGGGTGAAAAAGAAGCGGATTAGAAAGCTTCCCTTCATTATTTTAATTATCATTATCCTATTGGCGATAGTGATTGGTTATGCAATTCATGGTTATAATTCAGGTATTGATTATGCTAAAGACCATGGTAAAACACTGAAAGAGCATAAATTTAATGGTGCTCAAAAAAATGATGGTAAGATTACAGTCATGGTGTTAGGTGCAGATAAGGAGCAAGGCGGTATCTCCAGAACAGACTCTATCATGATTGCTCAATATGATTTTGTGCATAAAAAGTTGAAAATGATGTCTGTCATGCGTGATATCTATGCGGATATTCCTGGAAATGGGCAACATAAGATTAACTCTGCATATTCTATAGGCGGTCCAGAATTAATGAGAAAAACGCTGAAGAAAAACTTAGGTGTAGATCCTGAGTATTACGCTATTTTAGACTTTACTGGTTTTGAAAAAATGATTGATGAACTAGAACCTAACGGTGTACCTATAGATGTTGAAAAAGATATGTCGAAAAATATAGGTGTATCACTGAAAGAAGGTCACCATCGATTAAATGGTAAAGAGCTTTTAGGTTATGCTAGATTTAGACATGATGCTGAAGGGGACTTTGGTCGTGTCCGTAGACAACAACAAGTGATGCAAGCACTTAAAGGAGAACTTGCAAGTATCGATACACTTCCTAAATTGCCACGTGTTGCTGGTATTTTAAGAGGTTACTTGAATACGAACATGCCAGACTCTGCAATTATGCAAGCAGGTTTAAACTTTGGTATTCGAGGCGATAAAAATGTTGATTCTCTAACGTTACCTGTCGAAGGAAGTTACCAAGATATTCAAACATTTGGTGATGGTAGTGCATTAGAAATCGATAAAGCGAAAAATAAAGAAGAAGTTCAGAAGTTTTTAAACGAATAATATAAGGAAGTTACCATATGTGGTAATGACAAAACAAAAGGTAGACAGTCATTTTTATGATTGCCTACCTTTTGTTTTGTCATTAAAATTTTTGTTTGGGGTTGTCTATAAGTATAAATTTAGCATAGATAATTTATTGGTCGGATTTTCTAACGCCAGCAACACCATAGTGTGATGCTTTCATTTCTTCAATAACAACTTGTATTGCTTCTTTATTAGCGCCTGTAGTTTTTTCTACAGCTTGTGTTACCTCAGAGACTAAATCTTTAAGTTGATCATCTGAACGACCTTCTAATAATTTTACATTAACGATTGGCATATGTATTTCCTCCTATAACAGTTTGAACTTATTATATCATGAAAATTCTCAAAATTCTAAAAACAATTAAAACAGAACAATTGTTCTTATTAGTATTGAATGAGAACACTTGTTCGTATATAATAGAATTAATTGAGGGAGGTATTTGATATGTATGATTATAATCTAGTGGAAGAAAGAGATGTATTGTGTATAGACCAAAAGAGTTTTTTTGCAAGTGTGTCTTGTATTCAAAAAGGATTAGATCCATTGAAGGAGAAATTAGCCGTTGTTGCCGATACGAAGAGACAAGGATCAGTTGTTTTAGCTGCTACAGGACCTTTAAAAGCACTAGGTATTAAAACTGGGTCAAGACTGTTCGAAATACCACATAGAAGCGACATATATATTATTAATCCGAGTATGAGAAAATATTTGGAAGTGTCCGTAGCAATATCAAAAATTGCATTACGTTATGTAGCGCCAGAAGATCTACATCAATATAGTATTGATGAGTTTTTTATGGATGTTACGGATAGCTATCACCGTTTTAGTACTACGATTCATTCTTTTTGTGAAAAATTGCAATGTGAGATCGAAGAAGAAACAGGAATTAACTGTTCTATTGGTGTTGGCTCAAATATGCTTTTAAGTAAAATCGCAATGGACGTAGAAGCGAAACATTCTTCTAGTTTAATTGCAGAGTGGCGTTACCAAGATGTCCCGAATAAACTTTGGCCTATTCAGCCGTTAAGTGAATTTTGGGGAATTAGTAGGAAAACAGAAGCAAAATTGAATAAACGAGGTATTTTTACTATAGGTGATTTAGCCAATTATCCTTATCAATATTTAAAGAGAGATTTAGGGATTGTAGGCGTTGATTTACATTTACATGCGAATGGCATAGACCAAAGTAGAGTAAGAGATAAATATGAAGTAATGAATCCGTCGATTTGTAAGAGTCAAATACTGATGCGCGATTATCATTATGAAGAAGCTAAGGTTGTCATGCGTGAGTTGATTGAAGATGTTGCTAGTCGTGTTAGGGCAAGAAATCAATTAGCAAAAACAATTCATTTTTCATTTGGTTATAGTGATGAAGGTAGCGTTAATAAACAATACACCTTACCGGATCCGACGAATTTGGAAGAGCAAATTTATAAAGTCGTTGAACATTTCGCAGATAAATTATGTGATCATACTATGTTATTTAGAACTGTAAGTGTTTCATTAACGAAATTTATAGATGAAAAAGACAGACAGTTAAACTTGTTTATAGATGAATATGAAAGAAAAAGAAATGAAAAATTAGCAAAAACCATTGATGCCTTACATCAGAAATTTGGTCGAGGCATCGTATCTAAAGCTGTATCTTATACTGATGCGGGTACAAAACACGGCCGTCTAGGACTCATGGCAGGTCATAAGATGTAAAAAATGCTTAGCATATTAGATAATGAAGTGTTTAAACCTGTTGATAAAATTATTCGACGTAAAGCATTGATTTGTACGCGATATTCTCGATCACAGCATCAGCCTATAGTCTTCGGCTCGTGCTTTTTTCGCAAGATTCAGCTCAAATCACTATCATTATTAAATAATAGTTAGGAATTAATAATGTTAAATATAAAAATAAGCCAAACGTCTTTATTAGCGTTTGGCTTATTAATTAAATCAGGCTATATAAGTATCAAAATCGCTCAGTGCTTCAGCACCTTTCTTGCGATCTTCTGGGTTTTTAAAACTAATACGTAATGCACCATAAATATCTTCACGCACTTCTAAAATTCTTAGGTTGCTTATAGAAATATTATGTAAACTCAAGATATTTGTAACTTTGCTTATCATACCCGATTTATCCGGAATATCCACATATAGATCATACTCAATAGATAGCGCGCCTTGTGATTTAAGGGGAAGTTCATCACGATATATTTTAGCATCGTTATAAAAATCATATAAGTCATCAGAGCTATCACGCTCAATGAGAGCAATAACATCTTCCATTTGTGTTTTCCATTCGTTTAAAATAGTTAAGATTGTGTTTTTATTTTCAATCGTAATGTCTCGCCACATAACAGGGCTACCACTCGCAATTCTTGTGATATCCCTAAAGCCACCAGCTGCAAGTGTTTTTACAAGGCTAGATTCATCAGCATGTTTGGCATTTAAATGTACCAAGCTCGAAGCAATAATGTGGGGGACATGGCTTACGACACCTGTCACGAAATCATGCTCTTTTGGAGTTATAGAAATAAACTTCGCATCTGTAGTTTTTAATAAACTTTGGATTTCTTCAAAAGCCATATCATTAGCTGATTCATCATGAACGAGTATATAAAATGCATTTTCAAATAAATGTTTTTTAGCATTTAACACACCTGACTTATGACTACCCACCATAGGGTGTCCACCAATCAGATGGATATCGTGAGATAAAAGAAGTTGTTCATATTGTTGGATGGTTGACTTTGTACTGCCAGTATCTGTAATAATCACATTCTTTTTCATATGATAGTTTGGTAATTCTTGTAAGTATTTTATCGTTTGTTGTACCGGTGTTGCGTAAATGATGATATCTGCACTTTCAACGCTCGATTTATAATCTGTCGATTGAAAATCAATAATACCTATAGATAAAGCTTTATCTAATTGAGAGGTATCTGCATCATAAGCTGTGATTTCTATATCATCATGATAATATCTTAAATTACTCGCTAGACTTCCGCCAATAAGACCTAAGCCAACGAAAAGTATTTGTTTCATTGTGCGAATCACCTCTATCAAAATTTTCAGAATAGTAACATTGTAAAGCAGCAAATGTTATTTCGCAATATGCATAAATTCTGAAATGAAGATTTAACTTACTAAGCAAGTTATAATTTAATGAATTGATATATACTTTGTATGATGAAAAGGTATGAGATAATTCAATAAAGATTTATGTATGAAAGAATAAAAACAAAATAAAAAGTATTTAAATTATATAGGAGTGGTGAAATTGAATATACAAAATATTTTGATTGCTGGTCAATATGAATCTGCTTTTCAGCAATATTTGATGCATTTAGAAAAGTATCATTTGCGTTTTCAATCGATTGATATGATTTCAGAAGGTGATATGGAGTGGGCAGATGCTTATGTAGGCTTTGCGCCTAGTAAAGTATTTCATCCTGCTAAGGTAAGTTGGGTCCATGCGTTTAATGCCGGTGTAAATAATTTTTTAGCAATAGATGGCTGGAAGACATCAAATACGGTATTAACTAGAACTGTGAGTGACTTTGGAGAAAAAATGAGTGAATATTGTTTGAGTTATATATTAAAAGATTTGCAACATCACAAATTATTCCAATCCCAACAAAAAGATAAGATCTGGTCATGCGAAACACCCGCTGCCTTGAAAGATCAAACGATAACGATATTCGGCACTGGTGAAACTGGAAAAGTAATAGCAAAAGTTTTATCGTCATTTGGCACAACTGTATACGGTGTTTCAAGTAGTGGAGAAAACAAAAGGTACTTTAAACAAGTAAATACGTTAGAAACATCCAAACCATTGATTGAACAATCGGATTATATTATTAGTACCTTACCGTTAACACAACAAACTGAAAAACTATTTAATGAACAAATCTTTAGTTATTTAAACAATGCTTATTTTATAAATGTTGGTAGAGGACAGGGTGTTGATACAAATCATCTTATAAAGGCACTAGATTCTGAAAAAGTCAGACATGCAGTATTAGATGTCTTTGAGTCAGAACCATTACCCAAATCATCAGAGTTATGGCACAGGGAAGATGTTACGATAACGCCACATATTTCAGCATTAACAGATTTAGATGATGCTATTTCATGCTTCTATAACACATTAGAGCATATAGAAAGAGATGAAACATTATCCAATCAAGTAGACTGCAGTAGAGGTTATTAAATTGTAATAAAAATATAAGTTATTTGTGTTTTAATGTACAAAGTATGATTTTTTTACTGGATCTTGATCGCAATAAAGTTTCATATTAAAAGCAAATGAGTCTTTTATGAATTAAGACTCATTTTTTAATATTCTTATAAAGGTGATTTTTAACCAAGCTATAACCGAGATAAATGATTACCCAAGTTAGAATAGCTAAATAGACAAATATAATTATAATATTTACGTCACTGTTCCCATTAAACCAATTTATCAAAGTTACTATGCTTCTTATAAACAAAGCCCACATAATTATATTTAAAATTAATTTTTTCAATATAATTCATCCACCTTATTATGAGATGTAATTTGTTACAATATTTTTATAATAAATTCCATATGCTGTAAATCAATTTTAAAGTTTTTTTATACTATTTGTATAAAAGGATAAAGTTTTTGCGTTTAGCATTACTGTTATCAAATAGGAATTTCTATTCAGAATCTTACCAATTTTAGAAAATAACAGTTAAACTAAAGATATACATATAAGGAGGGTATAGTATGACGGAATCCATTTTTACGACAATTCAAGCATTAACGAATATTAATAGTCCTTCAGGGCATGCAGAAAAGGCAGTTAAATACGTTAAAGATGAAGTTGAAAAGTTAGGTTATACGACTCATATTACTAACAAAGGCGCGTTGATTATTACTGTAGAAGGCGAGAATAATCAAGACCATAAATGTATTACAGCCCATGTGGATACATTAGGTGCGATGGTAAAAGAAATTAAGGAAGACGGTCGCTTAGCATTAGATTTAATTGGTGGCTTTAGTTATAACGCAATAGAAGGGGAATATTGCGAAATTGAAACTTCTGCAAGACAAACTTACACAGGGACAATATGTCTACATGAAACAAGCGTACATGTATATCGTAATAATGATAATGAGCCTAGAAACATAGACCATATGGAAGTAAGACTAGATGAAAAGGTAAATACAAAAGCAGATACAGAACAATTAGGTATCGAGGTAGGTGATTTTATAAGTTTTGATCCTAGAACACAAATCACATCTTCGGGTTTTATAAAATCACGTCATTTAGATGACAAAGCAAGTGTTGCCATGATTATAGAGTTTTTAAAAACAGTTAAAAAAGAAAATCTCAAATTACCGCATACGATACAATTTTACATTTCTAATAATGAAGAAATAGGATACGGTGCCAATGCTTCAATCTCATCAAATATTGTTGAATTTATTGCATTCGATATGGGTGCTTTAGGGGACGGTCAAGCTTCAGATGAATATACGGTTTCTATCTGCGCTAAAGACGCATCAGGTCCATATCATAAGGCATTACGTGAACAACTCGTAAATCTATGTAAAACAAATAAAATCCCATACAAAGTTGATATTTATCCATATTATGGTTCTGATGCTTCAGCAGCATTAAAAGCAGGTGCAGATATAAAACATGGCTTATTCGGTGCAGGTATCGAATCATCACATGCACTAGAACGTACGCATATTAATTCACTAAAAGCGACACAAGCATTGTTACATGCTTATTGTTTAGCACCGATTCAATCATAAATATATTGAACCCTAGATTATCTATTTAATTTTGCAATGCCCCTATATATGATGTTATAATATATTTAACAAGAGTTTCGTGCATTGAATGCACCAACCCCCTCGCTACCACTAATAGCTAGGGGGTTTTTTTGGTGTGGTTAATGTCGCCTTTTACTTGTCATTACGATTACGTAACCAATACGCAAATAAGGTAACGATGCAACCACTAATTACTGTGACAGTGGTATGAACAAGAGCTTCGATCATTAATATGCACCTCCTCTCTACGTCATATTGACACCTGAGAGATAGACGACACTAATATTATATCATTTATAATATTAAAAATATATTCTATTCTATTTTTGTTTATTAAGCATCGTATTCATAGATAATAAATAATTGATTTTCATATAAAATATCATAAAATAGTAATGGAAATTCAGCGGATTCCATGTACAAAGATGATAATCTATGCTAAAAATAAGCTTGAATGTAACTTTTGTTTTATGAAAAGGAGATACAGAATGAAAAAAACAGTAATCTTAAACCTTTTGTTTTTAATATTATTCATTATTTTTGCTTTAGCATTTTTCACTAACTTTTTTGGTAGTGAGGCGATATATGTCATTATTATTATGCCTATTTTAATGCTAGTCATTGGGGGTTATGTATTCAAAACCAACTTCAAAAAGTATAACCAAAATGATTTCAACAATAATCATCGCTTAAAGTAAAATAATAATTAATATAAATTCAAATGTTGACAAATTAAAAATATCCTTGTAGCATACTAGGTAATTACTTTTCGCAACTTAGGTTGCCATTTGAAAGATAACGTAGCATATATGACATGTAGCAAGCAGAAAGCTAATGGTTGATGGAAATTAGCACTACATATAATGTGAATTGGGCTTTTAGATGTAATTAAAAATTATAATATTTAAAGTGAACAAATAATTTGTTAACTAAGGTGGCACCACGGTAACGCGTCCTTACAGATATGCGTTAGTGTGGTGTTTTTTATATACCAAAAAATAAGAAAGCAAAATGAAGTAAGTGATGTAAAGGTAACAAGCAGAAAGTTAGTGGTTGATGGAAACTAACACCTACATATACTGAAATTGGGTTTTGTTGGATAACAAATGAATAAATCAATGAGAGAGTAGATCAAAGCAAGTATATATCTACTAATTTAGGTGGTACCGCGCGTCAGCGTCCTTAACAATGTTTAAGGATGCTGATTTTTTTATGAGGAGGAAAATAAAATGAAAGTGCAATATCAAAGATTAAATGCAGAAGTAACACCAGAAGCGTTAGCAAGATTGAGAGAAAATAAAATCGTATTAGAGAGTTCAGAACAATCGAAACTAAAGGGGCGTTATTCTATAGTGATTTTCGATACTTACGGTTCAATCACGTTAGATAATGAAACAATGACTGTATGTACACCAGAAGAAAACAGAATAGAACATGAGCAACCTTATAAAAAAATGAAAGATTTAATTGATCAATATAAAGCAGAAATTGAAGACGAAGCATTAGCGTTATTACCTTTTATTTCTGGTTTTGTAGGGTCATGTAGTTTTGATTTAGTAAGACATGAATTCCCAGTACTGAAACAAATCAATCTTGAAGATCATCCACAACATGATGCTAAGTTTCATATGGTTGAAGATGCATATATATTTGATCATTACAAAGAGCATTTATACGTTATTGCAACAAACTTATTTTCAAAAGAAAATGACGAGCAATTAAAAGCACGCGTGGCAAAACGTGTAGAAGAATTAAAACAAATTACGATTTATCCTTCTGAGCTTGAACATATAGCTACAGAAAAAGAGATCAAATCAAATATTGCACCTGAACAATTTATTAATACAATTAGTAAAATGAAGTCACTTATTCAACAAGGTGATATGTTCCAAGTTGTACCATCTATCGTTTATAGTTACGAACATCATTTTGGTCAACAATTACAAGCCATGTCTTATCAGCTTTATCAAAATTTAAAACGTCAAAATCCAAGTCCATATATGTATTACTTGAATATGGATCAGCCGATTGTCGTTGGTAGTTCACCGGAAAGCTTTGTAAAAGTAAAAGGACAAACAGTAGTGACTAATCCAATTGCTGGAACGATAAAACGAGGTGCTACTGAAGCAGAGGACCAAGCAAACGAAGCAAGTTTAAAAAACGATGAAAAAGAATTAAGCGAACACAGTATGCTTGTTGATTTGGGTAGAAATGATATCCATCGTGTAAGTGAAACAGGGACTTCGATAATCGGTAAATTAATGACAATTGAACGTTACGAACATGTGATGCATATCGTTAGTGAAGTTACTGGAAAGCTTAAAGACAATTATTCACCGATGACAGTGATTGCGAGTTTATTACCTACAGGTACTGTATCAGGCGCACCTAAGCTAAGAGCGATTCAACGTATCTATGAAGTACAACCACAAAAACGTGGCGTATACAGTGGCGGTATTGGTTATATTAATTGTAATCACGACTTAGATTTCGCATTAGCGATTCGCACAATGATGATTGATGACACGCACATTAATGTGGAAGCAGGGTGTGGTGTGGTTTATGATTCAATACCAGAAAAAGAACTTGAAGAGACAAAATTAAAAGCTAAAAGCTTATTGGAGGTGTCACCATGATACTTATAGTTGATAATTATGATTCATTTACTTATAACTTAGTAGATATGATTGCACAGAAAGAAGAAGTGATAGTTAAATATCCGGATGACCCATCTATATATAATCTGAATATTGACGGAGTAATCATTTCACCAGGTCCTGGCCATCCATTAGATACAAACGATTTAATGCAAATCATTGATCATTATAAAAATAAACCGATTTTAGGCGTTTGCTTAGGGTCGCAAGCTTTGACTTGTTATCATGGTGGCGATGTTATCCAATGTGATTATATAAAACATGGTAAAAAAGACCAAATGCGTATCACAAAAGAAACATTGTTATACACTGATATTCCAGAATATTCAGAAATTATGCGGTATCATTCATTGATGAGTAACCCTCAAACGCTACCTGAAACATTAACAATAACGGCACAAACAGAAGATTGCATACAGTCATTTGAACACACACAATTGTTACATTATGGGATTCAATATCACCCCGAGTCATTTGCTACGGCACATGGTAAACAAATCATTAATAACTTTTTAAACATAATGAAGGAGGTAACAGAAGATGGAGCTACAAACACAGTTAAAACAATATAAACCACTCAACCAAACACAAATGAATGAATTTATAGAATTACTTATTTCTAAAAATCTAGAAGACAGCGTAAAAATCGAGTTACTCGAAACGTTTTCTGAAAAAGAAACTACACAAGAGGAGTTAACTTATATATCAAATAGTTTAATCCATTCTATGTATCGTGAACAACCGTACTATCCTAATGCTATGTGTGTTTGTGGCACAGGTGGAGATAAATCAAATAGTTTTAATATCTCAACAACTGTATCTTTTGTTATCGCTAGTGCAAGTGTACCCGTCATTAAGCATGGTAATAAAAGTGTCACTTCATCATCTGGAAGCACGGATTTGTTAAATGCAATGGCTATTAAGTCAAGCACTGTTGAAGATACACCAAAACAATTAGACGACAATGGATTGGTCTTTTTAAATGCTACTGAAACATATCCGATAATGAAAAATATTCAACCTATCAGAAAAGGTATCAGCAATCCAACAATATTTAATATTACTGGGCCAATCATTAATCCTTTTAAATTAGATTATCAAGTCATGGGTGTTTACGAAACATCAAAATTAGAAAAAATTGCACAAACCTTAGCAGATTTAGGACGTAAAAAAGCAATCGTTGTATACGGTGCAAATGGCATGGATGAAGCTACATTATCTGGCGACAATATTATTTATGAAGTAACAGCAAATGAAGAAATTAAACAATATACGCTGAATGCAAAAAATGTAGGTTTAGATTATGCGCCAAACGAAGCACTTGTTGGAGGTACACCACAAGACAATTTAGAAATCACGAAGCATATATTAAATGGAACAGATCATAGTGCTAAGAGAGATGTTGTTATCTTGAACGCAGGCATCGCACTCTATGTAGCAGAAAAAACTGAAACAATAGAAGCTGGTGTGAAAGCAGCACGAGCATTAATAGAAAGTGGTAAAGCTTTAGCGCAATATAATAAAATGGGAGGCAAAACGTATGACTATATTGGATGAGATTGTAACATATAAAAGAGGTTTACTAGAGCAAGGCTATTATGAAGATAAGTTATCAACACTAGAAGCAGTGGATATTTCACATAAAAAAACATTCCAATCACAATTAGACGATTCAAATCAACTTGGGGTAATTGCTGAAATTAAATCTAAAAGTCCAACACTTGATGGATTACCAGCAAGAGACTTAGCGCAACAAGTGAAAGATTATGAAGCGCATGGCGCGAATGCAGTTTCTATATTAACTGATGAACACTATTTTGGTGGTAGCTATGAACGTTTACAAGCATTGACAACAGAAACATCATTACCAGTATTGTGTAAAGATTTTGTAGTAGATCCTATTCAAATTGATGTTGCTAAAAAAGCAGGCGCTTCGATAATATTACTTATCGTTAACGTTTTAACTGACCCAGAATTAAGAGAACTATATCAATATGCTACATCGCAAAATTTAGAAGTGCTCGTAGAAGTTCATGATAAAGAAGAATTGGCACGTGCATATAAATTAGATCCGAAAATTATCGGCGTGAATAATAGAGATTTAAAGCGTTTCATTACAGATGTCTTGCATACAAATGAGATTTTAGAAGATAAAAAAACAGGTTATTACTATATTTCAGAAAGTGGTATCAAAGATGAGCAAGATGTTCAAAATATCGTTGATTCGGGTATAGATGGTTTATTAATTGGTGAATCATTAATGAAATGTGATGACTTAAGTCAATTCTTACCAGGTCTAAAATTAGACAAGGTACAACGATGAAGTTAAAGTTTTGTGGCTTCCGCACATTAGCCGATGTAAACAAAGCAAAAGACTTAAATATTGATGCAATGGGGTTTATTCATTTTCCAAAGAGTAAAAGATATGTTGATATTCCAACCATTAAACAATTGACTGAAGTTATACCTGACGATAAAGAAAAAGTAGTCATCGTTGTTAATCCAGATTATGACACGATTACCAATTTGATAACGCAGACGCAGATTTCAACAATTCAACTCCATGGTAATGAACCGTTAGAAACTGTACATTTTATTAAAAAAAGTAATCCGAACATTAAAGTTATCAAAGCCTTACCCGCAACAGACCAACAAACATTAACGACAGCTATTGATTATTATAAAGATAATGTAGATATGTTTATTATTGATACACCATCGAAGTCTTATGGTGGTACAGGTAAAGTATATGATTGGGAAATGTTAAAAACACTCAACGATGTTAACTATTTAATCGCAGGCGGTATGAATTACGACAATATACAAGCTGTAACATCTTTAGATTTAGAACATCAAGGCTATGATATCGCTAGTGGCATAGAAACAAATAATGAAAAAGATATGGAAAAAATGGCAGCAATTATTAAACTCGTAAAAGGAGCAAATTAATTATGAATAAAAACATACAAACAGAAGCAGATGAATTTGGTTTCTTCGGTGCTTATGGTGGTCAATACGTACCAGAAACGTTAATGCCAGCAATTCAAGAATTGAAACAAGCTTATCAAGAAGCCAAAGCAGACCCTAAATTTCAAGAAGAATTAGATGGTTACCTTAAAGACTATGTTGGTCGTGAAACACCATTGACATATGCTGATTCATATACAGAAGCCCTTGGTGGCGCCAAAATTTATTTAAAACGTGAAGATTTAAATCACACTGGTGCGCATAAAATAAACAATGCATTAGGCCAAGCACTATTAGCCAAAAGAATGGGTAAAAATAAACTTGTTGCTGAAACAGGCGCGGGTCAACATGGTGTTGCGAGTGCGACGGTTGCTGCATTATTTGATATGGAATTGGTAGTATTTATGGGTGAAGAAGATATTAAAAGACAATCGTTAAACGTATTTAGAATGGAATTATTAGGTGCGAAAGTTGAATCTGTAACTGAAGGTCAAGGGACGTTATCAGACGCTGTTAATAAAGCATTACAATACTGGGTAAGCCATGTAGATGATACGCATTATTTATTAGGTTCAGCTTTAGGACCAGATCCATTTCCAACTATTGTAAGAGATTTACAAAAAATCATCGGTACAGAAATCAAAGCACAAATTCAAGAAAAAGAAGGGCGTTTACCAGATGCAATTGTAGCTTGTGTTGGTGGTGGATCTAATGCCATTGGTACATTCTATCCATTCGTTCAAGATGATGTGAAATTATATGGCGTAGAAGCTGCAGGTGAAGGTTATGATACAGATAGACATGCACTAGCGATTAACAAAGGTAAAGAAGGCGTATTACACGGTACTAAAATGTATCTCATTCAAGATGAAAATGGTCAAATTCAACAAGCACATTCCATATCTGCAGGTTTAGATTATCCTGGTGTTGGACCAGAACATTCGTATTATCACGATATAGGTAGAGTGAAGTTTGCAACTGCAAGTGATAAACAAGCGATGGATGCTTTAGTTAGATTTACAAAAGCTGAAGGTATTATTCCAGCTATAGAAAGTGCACACGCATTAAGCTATGTAGAAACGTTAGCACCAACGATGGGCAAAGATGAAATTCTTGTTGTTACAGTTTCGGGACGTGGCGATAAAGATATGGAAACGATTAGAAATTATATGAAAGAAGGCGGTGATTCTAATGCGTAAACTATTCATTCCATATATTATGGGTAATAAATCTTTTATTGAAAATCTTAAAACCGTCAGTGATGCAGGCGCTGATATTGTTGAAGTAGGTGTGCCATTTTCAGACCCAGTGGCTGATGGACCAGTCATTATGGACGCTGGTAGCAAAGCTATAGAAGAAGGCGTCAATATTCAGTATATTTTAGATCAACTTACTGAACATCGTGACTCAATATCAAGTAAATATGTATTAATGACTTATTATAATATTATTAATTTTTATGGAGAAGATGCATTTTTTAAAGCTTGTGAAAAAGCAGGTGTCTACGGTTTAATCATTCCTGATTTGCCACATGAACTTATGCAACAATTAAAAGAACGTCATCCTGACAGAAAAGTGAATATTATTTCACTCATTGCTATGACGACATCTGAAGAACGTAGTAATCAAATCGTTCAAGATGCGGAAGGATTTATTTATACAGTAACAATGAATGCGACAACAGGAGAAAATGGTAAGTTCCATCCTGAACTTAAAGATAGAATTAAACATATAAAATCAATGTCCAATGTGCCGGTGGTTGCAGGATTTGGTATTCGTACACCAAAACATGTATCAGATATCATAGAAGCTTCTGATGGTGTGGTTATAGGGAGTGAAATTGTTAAACGATTAGCACGAGATCCAAAAGAAGACACAGTCAGCTATTTTAATTCTATTAGAAGTGCGCTCGATAAAAAAAGTGAATAAAGCATTGTGTGTGTAATACGTTGGAATTATGGGTACGCTACTAAGAGAGAATACATTTTTGAAGTATGTAGCATGTAATTTAAAGTGATGCAATTTCATAGAATAAAATATAGCTATTCTCTTATTTTTTAAAAGAGGTGACATAATTTGAGTAAAAAAGTCTTGTTTATCATAACAAGTGTAAACCAATTTGAAGATGGTACACCAACAGGATTATGGTTAGAAGAAGCAAGTGAACCTTATAATATATTAACAGCAGCAAACATTAATGTAGATATTGCTACAATAAATGGCGGGGAAGTCCCATTAGATCCCAATTCCACACAGAATGGTGAGCTTAATAAATATAAAGCATTTGTTGAGCAAACGAAATCAGCATCAAGTATAGAAGATATAGATGTGAGTCAATATGACGCTGTATATTTACCAGGAGGTCACGGCACTGTATTTGATTTTGCGCATAATCAGAAGTTAGCTTCAGTACTTGCTGACTTTAAAGCAGATGATAAAATTATTGCATCTGTATGTCACGGACCGAGTGCTTTTGTCGGTGCTAAAGATAAGAAAGGTAACTTCCTAGTGAAGGGTGTGACGTTAACTGCATTTACAGATGAAGAGGAACGTGCAATGGGCTTTGAGGACAAAGTACCTTTCTTAACTCAGTCAGAATTAGAAAACCAAGGTGCTCAATTTGTAACTCAAGACAACTTCACTGAACACGTAGAAACAGATAACCAATTTATTACTGGTCAAAATCCACAATCAAGCGTAGTAATAGGTGAAACATTACGAGACGCTTTAAATTAGAACATAGTATGATAGGGAGTGGGACAGATATACATGTTCCACTCCCAACTATAAAGAAAACTGGAAAACTTATTAAGTTTTCCAGTTTTTGTTGTTATAACTATGGGCAAATGTGTTTAATTGCTCATTCTTTGTTAAAATAAAAGTAGTGATATAATAAGTCATACATAAAGTTCATGTATAATGAATTTATATATGCTATTGATTTAGTTTTATAAATGGTTATTGTATAATAATCAAGATTGAAGTTTAAACTCAAATAAAAAAAGAATTATAAACAAATAGGAGTATACAAAATGAAATTTACGAATTTAACTGCTAAAGAGTTCGGTACATTTACAGATAATATGCCAAATAGTCATTTCACACAAATGGTAGGAAACTACGAATTGAAAATTGCAGAAAGTACAGAAACGCACTTAGTTGGTATTAAAAACAATGAAAACGAAGTCATTGCAGCATGTTTACTTACTGCAGTACCAGTAATGAAGTTTTATAAATATTTTTATACAAACAGAGGACCTGTTATAGATTTTGAAAATAAAGAACTTGTTCATTACTTCTTTAATGAATTAACTAAATATGTTAAAAAACATAAAGGTTTACATTTAAGAGTTGATCCTTATTTAGCTTATCAATATCGTAACCATGACGGAGAAGTGTTAGAAAATGCTGGTCATGACTGGTTTTTCGACAAAATGAAACAATTAGGATACAAACACCAAGGATTTTTAACTGGCTTTGATCCAATTCTTCAAATTAGATACCATTCAGTATTAGATTTAGCAGGTAAAACAGCTAAAGATGTACTTAACGGTATGGATAGTCTACGTAAACGTAATACAAAAAAAGTTCAGAAGAATGGTGTTAAAGTAAGATTCTTAGAAGAAGACGAATTACCAATCTTCCGCTCGTTTATGGAAGATACATCTGAATCAAAAGAATTTGATGATAGGGAAGATAGCTTTTATTATAATAGATTGAGATATTATAAGAATCGTATCTTGGTTCCATTAGCTTATATGGACTTCGATGAGTATATCGAAGAATTAAAAGCAGAGCGTGATGTCTTAAGTAAAGATATTAACAAAGCGATTAAAGATATAGAAAAGCGACCTGAAAATAAAAAGGCTTATAATAAACGAGATAATTTAGAACAACAGCTTATTGCAAATCAACAAAAAATAGAAGAAGCGCAATCATTACAGGCTGAACACGGTAATGAATTACCAATTTCTGCAGCTTACTTTATTATTAATCCCTATGAAGTGGTTTATTATGCAGGTGGTACTTCAAATGAATTTAGACACTTTGCTGGTAGTTATGCGATACAGTGGAAGATGATTAATTACGCTATTGACAATAATATAGATAGATATAACTTCTACGGTATCAGTGGTAATTTCACAGAAGATGCGGAAGATGCAGGCGTAGTGAAATTCAAAAAAGGATTTAATGCCGAAGTCGTAGAATACGTTGGAGATTTTGTAAAACCTATTAATAAGCCAATGTACAAAATTTATACGACATTAAAAAAACTAAAAGATATTAAGAAGTAGATATAAATTATAGAAGGGAACTAAGCTAGAATGAAATTTACAGAGTTAACCGTCAAAGAGTATGACAATTTTGTACAAAACCCGGCATTAGAGAGTCATTACTTTCAAGTAAAAGAAAATATTGCAACAAGAGAAGAAGATGGATTTCAAGTTGTACTATTAGGCTTAAAAGATGACGACAATCAGGTTATTGCTGCTAGTCTTTTCTCTAAAATTCCTACAATGGGAAGCTATGTTTATTATTCTAATCGTGGTCCAGTTATGGATTACAATGATTTAGGTTTAGTAGATTTCTATTTACGTGAATTAGATCATTATCTTCAACACCATAATTGTTTATATGTCAAAATGGACCCGTACTGGATCTATAAAATATACGATAAAGATATCAATCCATTGCCAGAACCAGATAAGAATGACGCATTAGTCAACTTATTTAAATCTCATGGGTATACACATCACGGCTTTACGACTGAATATGATACATCTAGCCAAGTAAGATGGATGGGTGTATTGAACTTAGATGGACAAACACCAGCTTCTCTAAAAAAACAATTTGATAGCCAAAGAAAACGTAATATCAATAAAGCAATCAATTTTGGTGTTAAAGTTAGGTTGTTAAATAGAGATGAATTCGGTCTTTTCTTAGATCTTTATCGAGAAACTGAAAAGCGTGCTGGCTTCGTATCTAAAACAGATGAATATTTCTATAATTTTATTGATAACTATGGTGATAAAGCTTTAATACCTTTAGCATATATAGACTTAAATGAATATATTGAAAATACACAAGAGAGTATTAATGATAAAGAATCACGTAGAGATCAAATCATGCAGAATGAAAATAAAACAGATAAACAGTTGAAGAAAATTACAGAACTGGATAAACAAATAGAGCATGATAAAAAAGAGTTAATGCATGCAAGTGAATTAAGATTAACAGATGGTGCTATATTAAATTTAGCTGCTGGTGTTTATTTTGCAAATGCATATGAAGTAAACTACTTCTCTGGTGGTTCATCAGAAAAATATAATCAATATATGGGACCTTATATGATGCATTGGTACATGTTGAACTATTGTTTTGACAATGGTTATGGTCGCTACAATTTCTATGGTTTATCAGGCGATTTCACTGAAAATAGTGAAGATTACGGAGTATATCGCTTTAAACGTGGATTTAATGTGCAAATTGAAGAATTAATCGGCGATTTTTATAAACCAATTAAGAAAACAAAATATTGGTTATTTAATACGTTGAATAATGTTAGAAAAAAAGTTAAAAAATAGCATAAAAAAAGAAAGCATTCTGGTATGTAAGCCCTAATCAGTATGCTTTCTTTCGTTCTGAAGTTAGTTATACTAGGATGGCAATTCCAATATAACAATGAACTAAATGTGGATTAGTCTGAGATGTTAATTCTTGTTGTTCTCCACAATTTTTAGTATAGCATAGGATTTCAGCAATGCAATAACCTTACATTATAATAATTTTATAGTAAAATTTATTTTTATAACATATTTAAAGTAATATATATATAATTGTTATGAAAATGTGAGAAGCGCACTACAAGACGACTTGTAGTGCGCTTTCTAGCGTGATTTTTCAAAATACGCCCTATTTAATTATTTATAAGTTACGGATCATTAAGATAATGCTTTAATGATATAAGTTATACCAATAATAAAGAATACCGCACTCATGAAGATAGCAACTAAAATTGCCGCCATAAGTGGATTGAACAGTAAAATAATACCGAAAACAACGGTAATAATGTTCAAAATAACCGATACAATATGAAAACCTTTATTTGATTTTTCAAGTGGCGTTACCGTAAACATATTAAATAACGCATTAATAATAAACCAAATAGCAAATAAATAAACAATAAATGTCGTACTTGTAACGATATTAAATAAAATCAATAACCCTAAAATAATATTAATTACACCAAGTACAAGTACTATGGTTGAGGCATTTTTATCTGTTTTTTTCATTACACGACGAACGAAAATTTCTAAAAAACCGTTAATAATAAATAGTAGACCTATGAGCCATGTAATAGCAAATAAGTTTTCTTCAGGAAAACTTAAAATAAACACGCCAATAATTAGAAAAATGACGCCAATCACTAAACTCGACCATTTGATTCGGGAACGTTCCTGCATAAATTTCACTCCTAAATGATTATCTAAATAGTATATACCCAAATGACAAAAAAGAACACGTTTTTTATAGGTGCCTATATTTATGTTATGTAACCCTATAAGTATTTGGTTTAAATAAAAAACCTTTTTTCTAAGGATTGCTATAAAAACCAAGGATAAGCCAAAATAATAGCAAAATTAAAGCAAAAAGTATTATTTAATCTTAAAATTATAAAGTCATTAAAAACAAGGCGCTGAGAAGTCGATTTCTTGGCATTTAAATATGAGTTTGTTGGTCTATATCCATCCGAATACACGTAACATTATGAGCTTGATCATTATATAAAGCATAGCAATAAGCAAAATAAGTTTCTAAGATCCACACAGCTAAAGCTAAATATGTTTAGATATATCTATGTAACGAATGATATTACCATATAATTGATTGTAGATAGTTTAAGAGTTAATATATGACAATTATAACAAGACATTAAATGAGATGCGTAAATATTTAATGATGTAATGTAGTATATTTATGAAAAAGCTAAACTAGGATTAATAAGTATAAATGCTAAATACATAATAAATTAGTAAAATAGCTATATAGATATGTAAGTTTTAAAATTTACTTTTTAGTTTACATAATATATATTATAGGAAGTTATTATAATTTGATAGAAAATACCCTAATTGTTAATTCACTACCTATTATGTTATATATGCTTGTTAATGCAATCATTCTTTCAAGTACTTTGATGTAATTTCTTCTTGTTCATTATGCATGTATTACGATAGCTTATATCTTTGATTAGCTTGTTACTATTATACTTTACTGATGCTATCAAATTATCGACTTTACTATATTGGTTTAAACCTCATATATAGTATATGCTGTGGTTTAAATTATGATATAACATTTTACTAAATCACATTTTAAAACTTCGCTTGAATTACTTAAACATGCTATTAAATCATCACCTTAAATTTAAAGATGTAAATAAAAAATGAACTGTAACTTAAATTATAGCTACAGTTCATTTTTTATTTTTGTTTATAATCTTCTAATTCATCTTTTGGGATGCCACCACGTTTACGTATTTCTTTTCTAGCTTTCTTTTCGCGGCGTTTACGTCTCCAGTTACGTGTCATGTACCATATTACAAAGCTTAGAATTAAACTTAATATCGTCATAAACGCAGCAAAACCTAATAAAGGTTCATATGTAATATCTTGGAAATTTGGTATTAAAAATGCAGCTATTGCTAATACTACTAACGTTAAGATTGGTGCAGTAAACCATTTATTTAAGACAAGATTGCAAAATACTGTTACTAATATGACAGCAACTATAGTAATCCATAAAAAATTAGGCATATCAAAAATAGTCATTTATTCCACTCCTTTTTATTTAATATTTATACTTTACTTACATTATATATATCATACTATATTTTCTATATAAATACATTCAGTCTTGAGCAGTATAATTTTATATTAAATTAATATAAAATACGTGTCAATCCAGTTTGGTTTACTGTTCCCCACTTTTAATATAGATAAACTTTCGGTTATCATTTATGCGGGTCATTCATGTATAATTAATTATGAATACAATATAAATGTAGAGGAGTAGATTATATGGCTGAAACACTACCATTTAGAAATAATGTTCCAATTGAAGAAACATGGGACGTAACTGACTTATTTAGTTCTGATGATGCATTTTATAACACACTGAATGATACATTGGAACAAGCTAAGGCATTTAATCAACAATATGCAGAGCAATTAATTGAAGTGAATATTGTTGAAGATGCACTGGATGCATATTCTGAACTATTAATTCAATTAGATAGAATGGCAAATTATGCTGAGTTAAGATTGAGTGTTGATACAGCTAATGAACATGCACAGACATTAAGCGCAAAATTGTCTACATCTTATGGAAAAATCGCTAGTGAACTTTCATTTGTAGTTTCAGAAATATTAGAGCTATCTGATCAAACACTTGAACAACTTATTCAAACATCAAAGTATCCCCATTTTTTAACGAAATTAAAAGCGAATAAGGCACATCAATTAACTCCAGAAGTTGAAAAAGTATTAGCAAGTTTGTCCCCTACTTTTGAGAGCGCATTTGAACTTTATGGAACTACAAAAATGTTGGATATTGAATTTGAACCATTTGAATATAATCAACAAACATATCCTTTAGATTATGCTACTTTTGAGAATGAATATGAAGATAACCCAAATGAAGCATTTAGAAGAATAAGTTTCAAACATTTTAGTAATGCATTAAGTAAGTACCAACATACGACAGCAGCGACATATAATATGCAAGTGCAACAAGAGAAAATCGAAGCAGATTTAAGAGGATATGATTCTGTTATTGATTATTTACTACAAGAGCAAGAAGTGACGCGAGACATGTTTAACAGACAAATTGATGTGATTATGAGTGATTTAGCACCTATTATGCAAAAATATGCGAAATTAGTTAAACGTGTCCATGGCTTAGATGTAATGCATTTTGAAGATTTAAAGGTTTCTATTGATCCAAACTACGAGCCAGAAATTTCAATTGAAGATTCTAAACAATATATTTATGGTGCTTTAAATGTACTTGGTGAAGATTATTTAGAAATGGTTGAAGCTGCTTATAAAGAGAGATGGATAGATTTTGCGCAAAACAAAGGTAAAGAAACAGGTGCTTATTGTGCGAGTCCCTATGCTTCACACTCATATGTTTTTATATCATGGACTGGTAAAATGACTGAAACTTTCGTGTTAGCGCATGAATTAGGTCATGCGGGCCACTTTACATTAGCACAAGCGCATCAAAATTATTTAGAATCAGAAGCTTCGATGTACTTTGTAGAAGCACCTTCTACTATGAATGAAATGCTTATGGCGAACTACTTATTTAAAAATAGTAATGATGCTAAATTTAAACGTTGGGTAACAGGTTCTATTATTTCAAGAACATATTACCATAATATGGTTACACATTTACTTGAAGCTGCTTTCCAACGTGAAGTTTACAATAAAGTCGATCAAGGAGAATCATTGACTGCACCAGTACTTAATGACATTATGCTTGATGTCTATAGTCAATTCTTTGGAGACAGCGTGAAACTTACGGAAGGTACAGAGCTAACTTGGATGAGACAACCACACTATTATATGGGATTATACTCTTACACGTATTCAGCTGGCTTAACGATTGGTACAGTGATGTCTCAACGCATTCAAAATGAAGGACAACCAGCTGTTGATGCTTGGTTAGATACCTTAAAAGCTGGAGGTAGTAAATCACCAGTAGATTTAGCTGAAATTGCAGGTATTGATATCCGAACTGAACAACCATTAAAATCAACAATTGGCTATATTGGCAAACTTGTTGATGAATTAGAAACACTGACTGAGGAAATTGAAAATAAATAGTATTTTATAAAATTAAAAAGCACAATGGCAATTTTGAAGATCATCTACTTTCATTTATTTGAAAGCGAGTTATCTTTGTAAAGCCATTGTGCTTTTATTATGTGGAACATTTTTATTTATTATAGGATTCATAACGTTCACCTGTAATAAAGAAATAAATGTTTTCTGCTATATTGCAAATGTGATCTCCAATACGTTCTAAATGTCTTGCAGCTAAATGTGCTTGACCTGCAACGAAAGGATCGTTATCTATTAAATAAGTTGTGTTTACAATATTTTTATAGATATCATCAATATCTTTATCGCGATCAATGATTTCTTTTATTAAGGTAATATCATTATCATTAACTGCATCATCTAAGTCTTTTAACATTAAGAGTGCAAGTTTGCCCATAGTGTTAAGTCTCGTCAGTACATATTCGTCAATAATTTTTGCACGTAATCTAATTTTCGCTATACTTGCTGCATTGTCGCCTATACGTTCAAAATCAGTAGCAATTTTTAAAGCAGCCATCATTAAACGTAAATCAGTAGCAATCGGCTGTTGCTTAGTGATAAGCAGGACTACTTTTTCATTAATTGCAGTTTCTTGCTCATTGATTTCTTTATCCTTAGCTATTGTTTGTCTAGCATAATTACGATCTTCTTCACTTAACGACGTTAGTCCAAATTCTATATTACGATATACATAAAGACCAAGTCGACGTAGATCTTTAATAAGTCCGTCTAGTTGGCCTTCATATTTATGTCTAATTGTTGCCATAGATTAACCGAAGCGACCTGAGATATAATCTTCAGTTTGCTTATCTGCAGGATTGGAGAAGATCTTATCAGTGTCGTCGTATTCATTAACATAGCCGTTAAGGAAGAAAGCAGTTTTATCAGAAACACGAGCAGCTTGTTGCATATTATGTGTAACAATAATGATTGAATATTGTTCTTTAAGCTCTTGAACAAGTTCTTCAATTTTTAATGTTGATATTGGATCTAAAGCTGATGTTGGCTCATCCATCAATATAACATCTGGTTCAATAGCTAACGTACGAGCAATACAAACACGTTGTTGTTGTCCACCAGATAAACTATAAGCATTTTTGTCTAAGTCATCTTTTAATTCATCCCAAATTGCAGCGCCACGTAGAGATTTTTCAACAATTTCATCTAAGACTTTTTTGTTTTTAATACCATGGATTTTAGGACCATAAGTGATATTGTCATAAATTGATTTAGGGAATGGATTTGGTTGTTGGAATACCATACCTACATTTGTTCTCAATTTTTCAACTGAATATTTATTATCGAAAATATTTTTATCACGATACATTATTTTACCAGCAGTTTTAACAGATGGCACAAGTTCAACCATACGATTTAATGCTTTAATATATGTTGACTTACCACAACCTGAAGGTCCAATAATTGCTGTTACATTATTTTCTAAAATATCTAAATTAATATTTTTTAAAGCATGATTTTCTCCATACCATAAATCAAGATTTTTAGTTGAATAGACAATTTTCTTTTGGCTATCTGGAATTTTATTCTCTGAATGATTTGGCTCAATAGTTGCTATTGGTGAGTCATTACGGTCAGTATGTGATTTTAATGTATCGTTCGTATCGTTATTATCTATAATTTGTTTATTCATAATTAAAACTCCTTTTTATAGACTAGATGCTAAGATTTTACTGAAATTCTAGCATATTCCCATTTACTAGCCTTATTTAAATAGTATTTCTTGTATCTTAAGTTTAGTATTTTTTACTATATTTATTTCTTAAGAATATCGCTATTGCATTCATTAATAGTAATATAACGAGTAATACGATAATTCCTGCCGATGCAACGTTTTGGAATTCTTCTTGTGGTAATTTTGTCCAGCTATAAATTGACATTGGTAACGCTTGGAATTGATCGAATATTGTAGATGGTAGCTGTAATAAAATCGTTGGTATACCAATTAAAATTAATGGTGCTGTCTCACCTAATGCACGAGATAGTGCTAAGATGAAACCTGTCAAAATACCAGGAATCGCCGCTGGTAACACAACACGGCGTATTGTTTGCCATTTGTTGGCACCTAGTCCGTATGAAGCTTCCTTTACAGAACTAGGTACAGATCTGATTGCTTCTTGGCTAGCTACAATGATTACCGGTAAGATAAGTAACGACATTGTTAATGCAGCCGCTAAAACAGAGTTGCCGAGTGCAATTGAATCGATACCCATACCTCTTACAAAAATTGTAAGACCGAGTAAACCAAACACGACTGAAGGTACACCAGCTAAGTTTGAGATACTCACTTTAATAAAGTTTGTAAGTGCATTTTCTTTAGCATATTCTTCTAAATATATTGCAGTACCAACACCTAAAGTAATTGTTATCGGGATAATAGTAACCATTAACCATATAGTACCGATAAAAGCACCTTTAATCCCTGCCATTGAAGGCGTTGATGATGAGAAATTAGTGAAAAATGATGGAGTTAAGTGTCCAGCACCTTTTATAAGTGTATCAATGAGTAATGCCGCTAATACAAGCAAACCAACCATTGTACAGGCAAAGAAAGCCCATTTATTAACTTTATTTGTCGTTAACCTTCCAGAGAGTTTCTTTTCAACTGTTTGTTGGTCTACGAGCACATTTTTGTTTGTTTCAGTCATATTAATACTCCTCTCTGAAACGTTTCGTAATCCATTGAGAAATCAAATTCATTGCTAATGTGAATAAGAATAAAGTGAATCCTACCGCATAGATACTATAGTAAGTATCAGTACCAAATGTTGCATCACCTGTTGCTACTTGAACGATATAACCTGTCATTGTTTGGATAGAGCCTGTTATATCTAGTGATGCACTCGGTGTACTACCTGCAGCAAGAGATACGATCATAGTTTCGCCAATTGCACGTGAAATCGCTAATACAATTGAGGCCATAATACCTGAAGTTGCAGCTGGTAAAATAACTTTAGTTGCTACTTCAAATTTTGTAGCACCTAAACCTAGTGCACCTTCACGCATTTTGTTTGGTACCGATGACATTGCATCTTCACTCATACTTGATATTAATGGAATAATCATTACACCAACTACAAGACCTGGACTAATAGAGTTGAAACTGCCTATGTCTGGAAAGATTCCACGTATTAACGGTGTAACAAATGTTAGAGCAAAGAAACCGAATACGATTGTTGGAATACCAGATAATATTTCTAATATTGGTTTGATAATACTTTTAGCACGTGGCGAAGCATATTCACTTAAGTAAAGTGCTGCACCCAGACCTAATGGCACTGCTACGATTGTAGCTATTACAGTTATCTTCAACGTACCTAATATTAATGGCCAAATTCCAAATTTAGGATCAGATGAGAATGGTGTCCATTCCATCGAAAAGAGAAATTCTGTAATAGGAATACGTGTGAAAAACGTAATGGTTTCTGTTAATAATGTGACTACAATACCGATTGTCGCTAATATAGAAAAAATTGCTATTGTACCTAAAATAATTGGAACAATTTTATCACTTGCACCTTTTTTATTGGCATTGTTTTTTTCTATCATTTCGCTTACGGAGCGGTTTTTATTCGCCATGTAAATTTCCTTCCTTCATATAGACTCCGAAATTTATAAAAAAAGGTTGGGATGTTTAGAAATAGAGAAACAAAGTGGACGTTATTCCCATCGCCACTTTGTTTTCTAATACAGAATCCCGACCTTTAAGATTTACAGCTATGTGTTATTTATCTTCTTCTTTGTCTTTGCTTTCTTTACCAGTAATCTCTTTTAATTCATCTAGTTGTTTTTGGTAATCTTTTTCTGGTAGAGCTACAAATCCTGCTTCTTCAGCTGATTTACCTTTGTCTTCAAAGATAAATTTCATGAAATCTTGGAATCCTTCATTTTCTTTTAGTTTTTTCTCGTTTGTATAAATGAACAGTGGTCTACTTAAAGCATATGAGCCATTTTGAATTGATTCTTTAGTTGGTTTAGTAACTTCACCACTATCATCTTTGATTTCAACGGCTTTTAATTTATCTTTATTTTCTTCAAAGAAATTATAACCGAAGTAACCAATACCTTGTTCATTTTTTTGAACTGATTGAACGATTACGTTTGTATCAGCGTTTTTCTCTGCTTTGATATCTCCGTCATCCATAACTTCTTCAGTGAAGAAATCATACGTACCATGTGATTGGTCTGGAGAAAATGATTTAATTTCTTTATCTGGCCATTCAGGATTAACATCTTTCCATGATTTTGCTTCGCCAGAATAAATATCTTTCAATTGATCTTTAGTTAATTCGTTTACAAAATCGTTTTCTTTATTAACTGCAATTGTTACGCCATCTTTTGCAACTTCAAATTCATTATATTTAATACCTTTATCTTCTAATTTTTTCTTCTCTTCATCTTTTATTGGTCTAGATGCGTTTGAAAAATCAGTATTCCCTGAAATGAATTTTTCGAATCCGCCACCAGTACCAGATGTACCAGATGAAACTGTAACATCGGAATTTTCTTCAGCAAATTTTTCGTTTAATTTTTCAATGATTGGACCTACTGTTGATGAACCGTCGCCTTTAACTTCGCCTTCGCCGCCACCAGAACCAGCATTTCCGCCGCCACAAGCGCCTAATAAAAGTGAAGAGCCAATTACTGTAGTTCCAAATACTTGCCATTTTTTCATTGAAACATCCTCCTAATAAATAAATAACCCTTAAAAGTTATATGTATTTCTTACAGTTCCTATATTACACACAATTTATTAAATACAAATATAGATATTGTAAATCTTTCGTTAAGTTATGAGAGCTTCTATTTACAAAGTTTATAAATGGTATGAAATAATATAGGAGTGACTTGTAAATGTTGATAATACAACGTTTTGTTCAAAGCATATATTACAAATAACTATGAAATTGTAATATAAAAAAAGAAACAATCCTGAAATCACTATATAAAAATAGTGATTTCAGGATTGTTTTGTTGAGAATTGTATTTTGAAGTCCAATTCATTTTATAAATTGTTATTATTATTGTTATAAAACAACTTAGATAAAAACATCACTTTATAATAGAAGGAATTACTTTTCTATTCTTTCCCAACCTTTTTTAGTTAAAGCGATTTTACCAGAGTCTATCGTGATAATTTTGTTTTTATATAAGTGCCCGATTGCTCTTTTGAACGAACCTTTACTCATATTAAAAATTTCTTTAATAGCTTCGGGACTCGATTTGTCTGAGAAAGGTAATTCCCCATCGTACTCTACGAGTAAGTCAAAAATATTTTGACCATCATCATCAAGTCTTTCGTGTGCAAGTGGTAAAAATGAACCGTTCAATTCACCTTTATCGTTTTGACCAATGATACGGACTTTTACATTTTCACCGAGACGTGGTTCCTCTTTACGTTCTGTTTCATGAACGAATATTTTATAACCCTCTTTTGATAGTAAGAAACTACCTATGCGTAATAAACGATATGGTCTTGCTTCGATGATTTTATTTTTCAATTCATTATCGAAAACAGACTTATATGTTTGTTCTACTATTGTTTCTGTTGCTAAACGTGCGAACATATTGTTATCTCTATCAATACGTAACGTAACGAATAACTCATCACCTTGTACTGGCCAAACTGATTTAACTTTTGGTAAATCTTCCCAAGGTATTAATACTTCTCTTGGTAAACCTACATCGACATGTGCACCATCGCGATCAACTTTTAATACTTTTACAAAGTCGTATTTATCAGTCGTTACGTCAGGCATATTTTGTGTAGCAAATAATGCACCTGATCTATTTGGGTAAATAAAGAAACTATATTCTTCCCCTATATTTAATTCATCTTCATCTTTTACTTCGGATTGATTGAGTTTAACTTCTTCTCCGTTTGGTCCTTTTAACTTATATGTTGAACCTTCTAATCCAACAACTTCAAGAAATTCTATAGAACCTACAATATCTTTTTCATCTTGGGCCATACTTTTCTCCTTCGTACATACAGATTTATTCTTACTTATTATAACATGCTATGAAGAAACTAGCATCACTACATCGAGAATGGTCGAAACAAGTTGATAAGTGTGTTATAATTTGTCCGGTAGATTAACGAAAAGGATAACGAAAAGGAGTAAATGCATGTTACAAGTTACTGATGTAAGTTTGCGATTTGGTGATCGTAAGCTATTTGAAGATGTAAATATTAAATTTACAGATGGCAATTGTTATGGATTAATAGGAGCTAATGGCGCAGGTAAATCAACGTTCTTAAAGATTTTATCGGGTGAATTAGACGCTCAAACTGGTCATGTTTCTATGGGGAAAGACGAACGTTTAGCAGTTTTAAAACAGGATCACTTTGCATTTGAAGATGAACGTGTAATTGATGTTGTTGTTAAAGGACACGAACGTTTATATGAAGTAATGAAAGAAAAAGATGAAATCTATATGAAACCAGACTTCAGTGATGAAGATGGTATTAGAGCTGCAGAACTAGAAGGCGAATTTGCTGAAATGGACGGCTGGAATGCCGAAGCAGATGCGGGTACCCTACTTTCTGGACTAGGTATCAAAGCAGACCTACAAGATAAAACAATGTCTGAATTAGAAAACAATCAAAAAGTTAAAGTGTTATTAGCACAAAGTCTTTTTGGTAAACCTGACGTATTATTACTAGATGAGCCTACCAATGGTTTAGATATCCCTGCAATAAGCTGGTTAGAAGATTTCTTAATTAATTTTGAAAACACAGTTATTGTTGTGTCTCATGATAGACACTTTTTAAATAATGTTTGTACGCATATTGCTGACTTAGATTATGGCAAAATTAAATTGTTTGTTGGTAACTATGATTTCTGGTACCAATCAAGTCAACTTGCTATGAAAATGGCTCAAGATCAAAACAAGAAAAAAGAAGAAAAAGTTAAAGAATTACAAGATTTCGTGGCACGTTTCTCTGCAAACGCCTCTAAATCAAAACAAGCAACAAGTCGTAAGAAACAATTAGAAAAAATCGAGATTGATGATATTCAACCTTCTTCTCGTCGTTATCCTTTTGTGAAATTCACACCTGAACGTGAAATTGGTAATGATTTATTACATGTCGACAATGTTTCTAAAACAATCGACGGCGTAAAGATATTAGATAATATTTCATTCTCTATGGATCCTAACGATAAAGCTGTATTAGTTGGTGATAGTGAATTTGCTAAATCAACATTACTTAAAATCTTAGCTGGTGAAATGGAACCAGATGAAGGTACAGTAAGATGGGGCGTAACAACTTCTCAAAGTTTCTTACCTAAAGATAACTCATTCTACTTCGATGGTGTAGATACAAACTTAGTTGACTGGTTACGTCAATACGCACCTGAAGATGAACAAACAGAGACATTTTTACGTGGATTCCTAGGACGTATGCTATTTAGCGGTGAAGAAGTTAAGAAAAAAGCGAGTGTCTTATCTGGTGGAGAGAAAGTACGTTGTATGCTAAGTAAAATGATGTTATCAAGTTCTAACGTGTTACTACTGGATGAACCTACAAACCATTTAGACTTAGAAAGTATTACTGCAGTCAATGATGGCTTGAAATCATTCAAAGGTTCTATTATCTTTACATCTTATGACTTTGAATTCATCAATACGATTGCAAACCGTGTCATTGATTTAAATCCAACTGGTGGTCTTTCTAAAGAAACGACTTATAGAGCCTATTTAGAAGAAACTGGTGTATTAAAATAATAACCATGTGTTATTGATTTAAATATAACGCAATAAATAAGCGGAGGCTGAGACGACGTAATCTTGTTAGAACAATTAGATTCCTGTCTTACTCCCCTCTTAAAATATAGGCACCCCAATACTATAAAGGTATTAGGGGTGTCTTTTTCATGTTCTTTTATCTTTATATGAGTTAAATCTATGAAATTGGTTGGTTGAATCATTTTATTGTTATTTAAAATTGTAGTGATTTGAGCTAACTACTTACAAATTAATAAAGCACTAAACGAAGACCTTAAGTTAAGGATGTCCCCCACTTTGTTCATCTTATTTAGGATGAAACGCCCCATTGTTTGGGCTAATTACTTTCAAAATGAATTTTTGAATTATATAATCATAATTAATTCAAATGAACGGAGGAGTTATTTCAATGGAAAATTTAAATATGATTGATGGACAACTTTTACCACAAATCGGTTTCGGTACATATAAATTAAATGGTGCGCAAGGCGTACATGCAATCGTTAATGCGTTAAATCAAGGATACAGAATCTTAGATACAGCCTATAACTATGAAAATGAAGGTACAGTGGGTAAAGCAATTGAAAGAAGTCATGTTTCAAGAGATCAAATCATTGTCACTTCGAAATTACCAGGTCGTTATCAAGACTATGATGCAGCATTAACAGCTATACAAGAATCTATTTATCGATTAAATGTCGATTATATTGATTTATATTTAATTCATTGGCCAAATCCAAGACACAATAAATATGTTGAAGCTTGGCAAGCGATGATTGATGCTCAAAAAGCGGGACTAATTAAATCTATTGGTGTTTGTAATTTCTTACCAGAACATATAGAAAAATTAGAAAAAGAAACTGGTGTCTTACCAACAGTGAATCAGATTGAATTACATCCGTATTTTAATCAACAAGATATGATTGAGTATCATAATAAAAAAGGAATTATTACAGAAGCATGGAGTCCATTAGGTCGTGCATCTGAAGTAATAAAAGATAAAGATATCGCTGTAATTGCCGAAAAATATAATAAAACAATACCTCAAATTATATTAAGATGGCACGTTCAATTAGGTGTAGTACCAATTCCAAAATCTACTTCTATAACGAGACAAATTCAGAATCTAAATGTTTTTGATTTTAACTTAGAAGTTGAAGACGTAGAAAAGATAAACAACTTATCTCAAAAAGATGGTAGATTAAAAGGTCAAGACCCTGCAATATATGAAGAATTTTAAAATTGAAAATATCGGAAAATGATTGTCACTAAACAATTTTAATTATATTTACACTTATAACGTAAAATGTATAAATATAATGTTGTATTTTTCAGTAAATTTAAAAAACTTCACAAAAGCGGTTTACAGTACATATAAGCATATGTATAATATGAATCATAAACAAACAAAAATTAAATATGGTTTTGATGAGGCGCATCAATCATTAGTAAATATTAGAAGAACCTGCCTGCTAGCAGCTAATTTTGAAAGGGTGAGATGCCGAAATAGTTATAATAGCAGCTTATAACACGTTGGACTTTATGGTTAAGAGCTAAGAGTCTGTCATTATTGTAAGATAATGGAGTGCATCACTTGTATATAAATTATAGAACAAGTTCGCATCCCGAACTTGTTCTTTTTTTAATACTGTGATTCTCCCCTATTGATTGAGGAGGATATAGAATTGAACAGAAGTGTTTTGAAATTTGGAGGTTCTTCAGTAAGTGATTTTACCAAAATAAAAAATATAGCGGAAATGTTGAAAATAAGAGTTGATCAAGGTGAACAGCTTATTGTTGTTGTTAGTGCCATGGGCAAGACAACAGATGAGCTTATGGCTAATGTCTCTGCATTAACTACCAACCCTAAAGATCAAGAACTTGCACTATTATTAACTACGGGTGAACAACAGACAGTTTCTTACTTATCTATGGTTTTAAATGATATCGGTGTAAACGCCAAAGCGATGACCGGATATCAAGCGGGTATTAAGACAATTGGACATCATTTAAAAAGTCGAATAGCAGAAATTAATCCTGATACATTCGAAATCGCATTTACAGAAAATGATGTTTTGGTAGTTGCTGGTTTCCAAGGCATAAATGAATCGCTTGAAGTGACGACGTTAGGTCGAGGTGGTTCAGATACTACTGCTGTTGCCTTAGCAGCAAGTAACGACACGGCATGTGAGATTTATACCGATGTCGATGGTGTCTATGCTACTGACCCAAGATTATATAAAGAAGCAAAACGACTTGAATACGTTTCTTATGAAGAAATGATGGAGATGAGCGCATTAGGTGCAGGTGTGTTAGAAACAAGAAGCGTCGAATTAGCAAACAACTATAATATTCCGCTTTATTTAGGAAGAACTTTATCAAATGTGAAAGGAACATGGATTATGTCACAAGCAGAATTATTAGAAAAAAAAGCAGTTACAGGTGTGGCGTTAGATACACATATGATGCACGTTACAATTAGTTATCCCTTACCAGATAATAGATTACTTACTGAGCTTTTTACTCAATTGGAAGAAGGTTCAGTAAATGTTGATATGATTTCTCAGATTATTAACTTGGAAGGATTACAAATGTCCTTTACTATTAAAGATACAGATGCTTTTCAGATTTCAACTATATTAGAAACTTTAAAAGAACAATTTAATGCATTAGACTTCAAGATTAATGAAGAATACGTTAAAATCTCTTTAATTGGCTCTGGTATGCGTGATATTTCTGGTGTAGCATCAAAAGCATTCATTACTTTAATTGAAAACGATATTTCTTTTTATCAAACTACAACATCAGAAATAAGCATTTCATGTGTAATAGATGCTGAGAATGGCGAACGAGCTGTTCGAGCCCTTTATCAAGCTTTTGATATCTGAATTTTCGGACTATAATTAATATTTATTAAAATAATAAAAATGGAGTGTATGGTATATGACAAAATTAGCATTGGCAGGCGCAACAGGATTAGTAGGAAGAAAAATGTTAGAAACAATAGATCGCAAAGGCGTTGAATTTGATGAGTTAGTGTTGTTCTCTTCGGCTCGCTCAGCAGGTGAAAACATTGAATTTCAAGGTAAAAACTACACTGTTAGAGAATTGACGGAAGACGCAGCTAAGGAATCATTTGATTATGTATTAATGAGTGCTGGCGGTAGCACAAGTGAACACTTCTCCCCTATTTTTGAACAAGCGGGTGCAATTGTCATTGATAATTCAAGTCAATGGAGAATGACTGAAGGTGTAGACTTAATCGTTCCAGAGGTTAACGAGCCTGTATTAGATAGAAAAATTATTGCAAATCCAAATTGCTCAACAATACAATCAGTCGTACCACTTAAACCATTACAAGAACAATTTGGCTTGAAACGTGTTGCATATACGACATACCAAGCGGTTTCAGGTTCTGGGGTAAAAGGTAAACAAGATTTAGCAGAAGGAGCAAATGGTAAAGCGCCTGAAGCATATCCACACCCTATTTATAATAATGTGTTACCCCATATAGATACTTTCCTTGAAGATGGGTATACAAAAGAAGAACAAAAAATGATAGACGAGACACGTAAAATCTTAAAAGATGATGAATTAAAAGTTACAGCTACTTGTGTACGTGTGCCAGTCCAAGACAGTCATAGTGTTCACATGAGTGTAACGTTAGAAAAAGAAGCTACAGTGAGTGCAATCCAAGAATTATTTGAAAATGATGACCGTGTGGTACTTGAAGATGATCCACAAAATAATGTATATCCATTAGCGATTAATTCTACTGACAGAGATGAAATTTTTGTAGGACGTATTCGCCGTGATGAAACATTAGATAATACATTCCACGTATGGTGTACTTCTGACAACTTATTGAAAGGTGCGGCATTGAATGCAGTGCAAATACTTGAACAAGTTATGAGCTTGAAAGGAGTAAAATAATATGGGACATATTTTTGAAGGCGTAGGTGTCGCTTTAACAACACCTTTTACACACAATGAAGTAGATTATGATGCACTTAGAAGACATTTGAAATATTTAATTGAAAATGATGTGAAATCGATTGTTGTAAATGGTACTACAGCTGAAAATCCAGCATTAACTGATGGCGAAAAAGATCAAATACTAGAAGCAGTCGTAAATTATGTAGATGGACGCATTCCTGTAATTGCTGGAACAGGTACGAATAATACACAAAAATCAATTCAAGCTTCAGTTCGTGCTAAAGAAATGGGTGCAGATGCAATTATGCTGATCACACCCTACTACAATAAGACGAATCAACGTGGTTTAATTGCTCATTTTACGAAAATAGCAGATGCAATTAAATTACCAGTCGTGTTATACAATGTGCCTTCTCGTACAAATATGACTATAGAACCAGATACAGTTGAAACATTAAGCAAGAATGAATATATTATTGCATTAAAAGATGCGACCAACGATTTTGAATATTTAGAAGAAGTAAAAAAACGTATCAACTTAAATGACTTTGCGCTTTATAGTGGTAATGATGACAATGTAGTTAACTATTTTAATAAAGATGGACATGGCGTTATCTCAGTAGTTGCTAACGTGATCCCAAAATCTTTTCAAGCGTTATACGATGCAAAACAAAATGGAGAAGATATTGAAAAACAATTCCAACCGATTCAAACATTGTTAGATGCATTAGCAGTGGATGTGAACCCTATTCCAGTGAAGGCACTCACAGCGGTAGAAGGTTTCGGAAATTATGAGGTGCGTTTACCACTTGTACCTTTAGAAGATGAAGACCGTAAAACGTTAGAAAATGCGTACGAACAATTTAAAGCAGGTGACAAAGCATGAAGATAGTATTAATAGGCTATGGTGCGATGAATCAACGTGTCGCAAGATTAGCTGAATCAAAAGGACATGAAATAATTGGTGTTATTGTACGAGATGCTACCAAGGATTACCCGTACCCTACATTTGAACGTATTGCAGATGCTAAAGAAGCAGATGTTGCAATAGATTTCTCAAACCCAGAACTGTTATTACCATTATTGGATGAAGACTTTAATTTACCATTAGTAATAGCAACGACTGGTGAAAAAGAAGAAATAATCAATAAACTTCAAGCGTTAAGTAATCAAATGCCAGTCTTTTTCAGTGCGAATATGAGTTATGGTGTACATGCTTTAACAAAAATTTTAGAAGCGGCAGTGCCCCTATTACAAGATTTTGACATTGAACTTACGGAAGCACATCATAATAAAAAAGTGGATGCGCCAAGTGGTACATTAGTAAAATTATATGATGTGATTGATGACTTGCGAGAAAAATCTACACCAGTCTATGATAGACATGAGCATACTGAAAAACGCACACAAGATGAAATCGGTATCCATTCCATTCGGGGTGGCACGATTGTAGGAGAACATGACGTGCTATTTGCTGGTACTGATGAGACAATAGAGATTACGCATCGAGCACAGTCAAAAGATATTTTTGCAAATGGTGCAATTGGTGCAGCAGAAAAATTAATCAATAAGGCAAATGACTATTATACATTTGATAACCTATAAAAACTAAGGAGCGTATTAAATTATGGTACAACATTTAACGGCAGAAGAAATTATTAAATATATTAGTGATGCAAAGAAATCTACACCCTTAAAGGTTTATATTAATGGGAATTTTGAAAATGTAACCTTCCCTGATAGTTTCAAAGTGTTTGGTTCACCTGATTCAAAAGTTGTTTTCTGTGAAGCGGATGAATGGAAAACATTCTACGAAGCGAATCAATCTAGCATTGAAACAATAGAAGTTGAAATGGATCGTCGTAATTCGGCTATTCCATTAAAAGATTTAACTAACACAAATGCACGTATTGAACCAGGCGCTTTCATTCGTGAACAAGCTATTATTGAAGATGGCGCAGTGATTATGATGGGCGCAACAATTAATATTGGTGCTGTAGTTGGTGAAGGTACAATGGTAGATATGAATGCAACACTTGGCGGCCGTGCAACTACTGGTAAAAATGTACATGTTGGTGCAGGCTCAGTATTAGCTGGTGTCATTGAACCACCTAGTGCTTCACCAGTAGTAATCGAAGATGATGTACTTATTGGTGCGAATGCAGTTATTCTTGAAGGTGTTCGTGTTGGTAAAGGCTCTATTGTGGCTGCAGGTGCAATTGTAACGCAAGACGTGCCAGCTGGATCAGTTGTTGCAGGTACACCTGCTAAAGTGATTAAACAGACAAGTGAAGTTGAAGATTCAAAACGTGAAATTGTTTCAGCTTTAAGAAAATTGAATGACTAAAGCTTAAATTTCATGCAATTTCCACTTTTACTAAGTTAGTTATTGTTCCAAATAAATAAGGACTATACTTCTTAGTACGAACATCAATAAATATTAATGTAGGAGGTTTAAGGCGAGACAAGATGTAATTAATGATGGCGTTTATAACTTTTAAAAAGTTGCTATCCATTATACATTGATAAATCCGTCTTACCTCCTCATTTTTTTAATATTATATTTTTCGCTTTTTTATACATATAAATAAAGGACTTTAGAATAAAGTCTGAAGTTAATTAATAAAACTAAAAGGATTTGATTTTAAGTGAATGAATTAGAATTCGTAACAACACATAGACGTCATTTGCATCAAAACCCAGAGTTAAGTCTACATGAATATGAGACTACTACCTATATTGCTGCTTTCTTAGATGAATTAGGAATCAGTTATGAACGCCCTCTTGATACAGGATTAGTTGCTTATCTACCTGGGAACGGTGAGCATACGATAGCTTATCGTGCAGATATTGATGCATTACCTATTTTTGAAGAAAACGATGTAGCTTACAAAAGTTTAACAGATAATGTGATGCATGCTTGCGGACATGATGGGCACACTACTGCGTTAATGCTGTTTGTAAAGCGATGTAAAGCGATGGCTGACCAAGGAACGTTACCGCAAAGTATTGTTTTTATATTTCAACCTGCTGAAGAAACAGGTGGCGGTGCAAATCGATTAATTCGTGCTGGTGCCTTTAAAAATTATGATATTGAAGCCGTGTTTGGTATTCATGTTATGCCCTTTGAAAATGAAGGCAAAGTTGTTATTCGAGATGAAGAAATAACGGCAAGTGCTACGGAATATAGATTTTATTTAAATGGCCTTTCAAGTCATGTTGCGGATAAAGAACAAGGACATTCTTGTGGAGAAGCATTACAGCATGTATTAAGCCAAGTGGGACAAATTCAACAATATCATTTGAACGGTTTAAAACGAAATATTGTCCATATGGGTCATTTTGAAGCTGGAGAAGCGATTAATACTGTCCCTAGTCATGGTTATTTAGAAGGTACAATCAGAACATATGATGTGCGTGATTTAGAAATCGTAAAACAACAAATGGCCAAAATTGCTGAAAGTGTAAGCTTATTATTTAATGTAGAATGTGAAGTTAAGTTTGAAGAAGGTTACCCGCCTACTTATAATGATCCATTACTACGTAAACATGTTGAACATGGATTAGATAATGCAGATTTTGAAATTATAGATAAACCTACGCCTTATTTATTTGGTGAAGATTTCAGTTTTTATAGTCAACTTGCACCGAGTTATTTTGTATTTGTCGGTGTACGTGATGAAGCGAAGGGTTATGTGACTGGCTTACATACTGCTCATTTAAATTTTAATGAATATATGCTCATACGTATTGCAGATTATTATGAACAACTTCTAAAATCCTACAGCGAGGTGCGTGTACAATGACAGCCATTTGGTCAGTAGACACAGAGAAATTTTATGAAAATGCAGTAAATGTAGCGCAAGGCAACCAGCTCATGGCAGTAGTTAAAAATAATGCTTATCATTACGGTTTAGAATTTGCTGTTCAACAATTCAAAAAAGTTGGTATTCAAACTTTTAGTACAACTTCTTTAAGGGAAGCAATTCGAATTCGTAAACTTGCGCCCGATGCTACGATATTTTTAATGAATGCAGTTTATGAATTCGATAAATTACGTGCTTATCATATTCAGATGACTTTACCTTCTCTAGATTTCTATTATGAACATGTAGAAGATTTATATGATATTCAAGTTCATTTAGAATATGAAAATTTATTACATCGTTCAGGATTAAAATCAATTGCAGAAATGAGAGAAGTCCTTATACATCATGCGCAAAATAGAAATGAACAGCGTATGATAATAACTGGCCTATGGACACACTTTGGATATGCAGACGAATTTGATGTTCCGGATTATGAAATTGAGCGAAAAGCATGGCTAGATCTTGTAGATACGTTATTAACTGACGGTTATCAGTTTGATCTAATTCATGCGCAAAATAGTGCGAGTTACTATCGAGAAGATGGTGTTTTCCCCCATCATACACATGCGCGTGTTGGCATTGCATTGTACGGTTCAAGACCCTATAGTGATGTAGAAGAAACAGAAATTAAACAATCATTAACTGTGAAAGGTAATGTCATTCAAGTACGTGAAGTTAATCAGGGAGATTACTGTGGGTATAGTTTTGCTTATGAAGCTACGCAAGATGAAACAAGATTAGCAGTCGTAGATGTTGGTTATGGCGATGGTATACTTAAATCAAGAGCACAACATGAAGCATTGATTAACGGTAAACGCTACCCTATACGTGCGTTAATGATGAGTCATATGTTTGTGGAAGTAGATAGCAATGTTCGTGCACAAGATGAAGTGATACTATATAATAACGATATACGCGTAGATGAGTTCACATTTAAGGGTGTGGGCGCAAATTCTGAACAATTAAGCGCGATGAATCATGACTCACTAATAAAGGAGTATAGATAAATTATGGTAGTAGAATACAATGATAAAGGAGAGCTTACAATTGGAGGTACAAGCCTCAAAACGATAGCACAAAGTTTTGGGACGCCTACAATTGTTTATGATGAAACGCAAATTAGAACGCAAATGAGACGTTTTCACGAAGCTTTTCAAAAGAGCGAATTAAACTATAATATTTCATATGCTTCTAAAGCATTTACTTGTTTACAAATGGTTAAATTAGTAGAAGAAGAAGGACTCGAATTAGATGTAGTATCTGAAGGTGAATTATACACAGCACTAGCTGCTGGTTTTGATGCGCAACACATACATTTTCATGGTAATAATAAGACAAAACGTGAAATCCAATATGCCTTAGAAAGTAAAGTGGGTTATATCGTTATTGACTCTTTAGAAGAAATTGATCTTATTAACCGTTATGCAAGTGAAGAAGTGAATGTAGTGTTAAGGTTAAATCCTGGAGTTGAAGCACATACACATGAGTTTATTCAAACTGGACAAGAAGATAGTAAATTTGGCTTGTCTATCAAACATGGTTTGGCGATTGAAGGTGTCAAAAAAGTTAAAGATGCTAAGCGCTTAAATCTTAAAGGTGTTCACTTCCATGTAGGTTCTCAAATTGAAGGTACTGAAGCTATGATTGAAACTACTAAATTAGTTGTTCAATGGCTGAAAGAAAATGATATTCAAATAGAATTAATCAATTTAGGTGGCGGCTTTAGTATTAAGTATGTTGAAGGCGATGTGAGCTTCCCTATCGAAGATGGTATTGCAGAAATAACTGAAGCAATTAAAAAGATAGCACAAGAAGCTGATTACCCTATTCCAGAAATTGGTATTGAACCTGGACGTTCAATTGTTGGTGAAGCAGGTATTACTTTATATGAAGTAGGTACAATTAAAGACATCCCTAATGTAAATAAATATGTGTCTATCGATGGTGGCATGAGTGATCATATTCGTACCTCTCTCTATGATGCGAAGTATGAAGCTCTACTGGTCAATCGAAATGATCCAAAGGATGAAACTGTAACACTGGCAGGTAAATTATGTGAATCTGGAGATATTATTATCAAAGATGCACAATTGCCAAGTACAGTTAAACGTGGCGATTATTTAGCTATTTTATCAACTGGTGCTTATCATTATTCAATGGCATCAAATTATAACCAAATGCAGAAACCGTCCGTATTTTTCTTAAAAGATGGTAAGGCAAGAGAAGTTATTAAACGTCAATCATTGCGTCAATTAATCATTAATGATACAAGATAAATGATTATATAAGAAAAAAGGTTGTTAGCTATTCCCTACTGGGCATGTTAACAACCTTTTTTATGTTTTTAAAATGGTGTTTTAAGCGTTTTAAACAAACAATATAAAGTTCTGGATTAATTTGGTCATGATTATAATTGAAAGCTCTTTAAATGCCTGTATTGAATGAATGTATGTATATTGAAGACATTAAGAACCTCTAACCTTAAAAGTAATCTTGGAAAATATTAGAAATTTACATGTTAAGCACATGTATTAAGAAAGCCTAACTCGATTTCATCGACAGAAATAAAGGTTTACATGCTTGTCGCATGCATTAAGGCGCCCTAACATATTGAAAATGTAATCTTAAAAGCATTAGCGGATTACATGCCTTGCGCATGCATTAAGAAAGACTAACTCGATTTCATCGAGTAAGGCTTTCTATATATAAAAAAAAGAACCTTTGACAAGGTTCTTTTTTACATAAAGTCAATATAGCAATCTATATTATAGTTTAGCAACGTTTGCAGCTTGAGGACCGCGGTCGCCTTCAACTACTTCAAATTCAACTGATTGACCTTCTTCTAATGATTTGTATCCTTCTTGGTTAATTGCTGAGAAGTGTACGAACACGTCGTTTTCTCCTTCAACTTCGATAAAACCAAAACCTTTTTCGGCGTTAAACCATTTTACTGTACCTTGTTTCATAACTGTGAAACCTCCAAGACTAATATTCATTCAATATGCGTTATTCGCATATTACAAAAAATACAATTTCACAGTTTAAGTCTGTTAGTACAATATTCTTTGCAATATGGAATAAAACTATTGCTTGACTAACAGTATAAAGCAATTTAAATAAAATTGCAATACAAATCTGAATAAACTGTTTATTCAACAATAGGTAATTTATAATATACTTCATTATTATATAAAACAATAAAACTATAGAATATTTGTAAATCTTCATCGCAATCTTCACAAAATCCTAAATCGCAATTATTATAAAAAGCATGAATATTATATTTACCAACTAAATAATTATCATAATCTTTTTTACATTTTAAAATGATTGATTGGTATTGGCTTAACATCTCGTTATATGTCTCAAAATTATGTTGTTCTACGATATGATCAGTCCAGTCACTAAATAACCACCAGCCTTCATAATCAGCCCGAATTTTTGCAACTGTCCACATTTTCTTTCACCCTTTCATAGTCAGCTCAAAAATATTTTCAAAACATTTAAATATCATGTTCAAAATTTTAAGCTTAATAGAACAAGTTGATTATACTTATGTATGTCTTCATACATTCACTCTAAATAAAATCCCCCACGTTTATAAATAGATATGAATAAAACTAGTTATATACTTTATATAATTTAATTAGAGTCGCACAATTTGTCTATGAGTAATATTTTAACTAGATAATATACAAAATCAAGTTATCTGACTCATACTTTTGACCTATATACATCAGTTGCTCAAACGTAAATATTAGTTTTGTGGCCTAAAATTTCGTATAATACTAATAAGAGGTGATAATATGCAGTGCAAACATGTTAAAGTATTTGGAATGGTGCAAGGTGTTGGTTTCCGATACTATACACAGAAGATAGCTAGAAAGTATAATATTGTGGGCACAGTTGAGAATATTGATAATTATGTTGATATTTATGCGCAAGGAAATGAAAAAGCATTAACTTCATTTTTAAATGCAGTTATAGACGGTGCGTCACCTGCCTCGCATGTTGAAGATTATACTATAGAAGAATTAAATATTGATGAAACATTAAAGGATTTTAAAACTATATAAAGGAAGATGAAGTTTGAGATATACTATTTCACGTATTTTTGGGACAATTATAGCTTTTCCAGTAGCAGTTATCGCATGGTTTACTAGTGTTTTTGCTCTAGATATTTATGTTATATTTGATTTTCTTATTTCTGCGGTAACGTTTTTGGCAATTTACTTCCCTACTCAACGTTTAACTTCTAGAAAATATTTAAATGAAATTGGTCTGTCACGTCGTGATTATCATTTTGTAAATAGCCAGTTAAATAATGCACAAGATAAGATTAGAAGAATTTTGAAAACATTTGTAAATGTGAGATCTATTAAAGATTTTAAACAAGTGAATGAAATATACCGAATTTCTCGTGCAATTTATTTTGCAGTGAAACAACAACCGGGTTCATTTTTCAAAGTAGAAGGTTTCTTCTATTCACATATTGATAATGCATTGAATTTAATTGAAGCATATACAAGATTGTCTAAGTCACCTAAAAAATCTAAAGAAGAAAAACAAAAATTAGAACAAACAAGAATTACTTTAGACGAAGTGAAAAGAACTTTAGTTGCTGACTTGAAGAGAATTAATAACGAAGACTATAGCCAGTTAGATATAGAGATGGAATTAAACAAAATGGAACAGAAAAGAAATAAATAACATAGAATTAAGAATGGAGAGAAATTGAATGGCTAAAGAACAAGATTTTTTAAGTTCACATCCATTGGACAAATATATTGATGAACAGTCAGCTAATCAAAATGAAATAATCAATAATAAAACACAATATACTCAAGAGGAACAACAAAAAATCGATAAGTTGAGTGAACAAATAAAGCCAATGGATAATGATGGTTTACTGAATTATGGTACACAAGCACAATCAAATATGTCGCAGTTCTCACACCGTATTTTAAATGAAGTTAACACTACAGATGTTGGGCCTGTCGGTGAATCTCTGAATGGTTTAATGAGTAAATTAAAATCAGTTAATCCAGAAGAACTTAATCCAGAAAATCAATCTAAGTTGAAACGCATATTTAAACGCACGAAAGCATCTGTTAATGAAATATTTTCGAAAATGCAGTCTGTAGGTTCTCAGATTGATCGCATTTCTATTGAGTTAGATAAGCATAAAAATAACTTAAAAAAAGATATAGACATGTTAGATGAATTATACAATATGAATAAAGATTATTTTGAAGAATTGTCTTTATATATTGAAGCAGCTAAAAAGAAACAGCATGCCCTACAACAGACTGAAGTGCCTAAACTTAGAACACAAGCAAAAGCGACAGGTAATCAAATGGATGTGCAAGCCGCATCTGATATGGAACAATTTATAGATCGTTTAGATAAACGTATTTACGATTTGCAGTTATCAAGACAAATTGCAATTCAAACAGCGCCTCAAATACGTATGATTCAAAATGTAAACCAAGCTCTTGCTGAAAAAATTCAAAGTTCAATTTTAACGAGTATACCGTTATGGAAAAACCAAATGTCTATTGCGTTAACATTGATGAGACAACGTAATGCTGTATCTGCTCAAAAGGCCGTTACAGATACTACGAATGACTTACTATTAAAAAACTCTGAATTATTAAAACAAAATGCATTAGAAACAGCTACTGAAAATGAACGTGGTGTCGTTGATATCGAGACACTAAAAACAACACAAAATGATATTATCGAAACAATTGAACAGACACTTCAAATACAAGAACAAGGCCGTACTAAACGTAAGCAAGCAGAAACAGAATTAAATCAACTTGAATCAGAATTACAAAATCAATTGTTAGATATGAAAGATAATAAATAAGATTTTTATTAACAAAAAAAGTAGATGGAATTGGGCCAGAAAATCAAAATTAGATTTCTTCCCCATACCCATCTACTTTTTCTATATGCATTAAAAAATACCATTCTATTAGATTAAACCAATAGAATGGTATTTTAATTTTGAGATTAGAGATTTTATTCTAATCTCCCTATTTAATGCTTACTATCTTCTGTATGTTGAGTTGTTGATTTTTTAATTAAATTATCTGTATCGTCAACTGTGTCTGTAGATTGAGTCGTTACTATATTTTGTTCAACAGCAAGTTTGTGAGCAATTTTCGGTGCTGTCCAAACGACAGGGAGCATTATAATCGATATAGGTACTGCCGTTACGATTATAAAGGACTGTATTGCGCTAATACTGCCCTCGCCAATATTAATAAGAATAATTGAGATTACACCCATAATGGCAACCCAGAATAATCTGATGATTTTAGGTGGGTCTCCCTCGCCGGTAACTGACATAGAAATTGAATATGACATTGTATCGGCAGTTGTTATCACAAATATAAGCGTCAAAATGAGTAAAGCTATAACTAGTACGTTGCCTAAAGGTAATTGTGTAGCAATTGAGATAACTGCTGCAGGTAAACCATTTTCAGATAAAGGATCGCTAATTGAACCGTTATTTTTAGATTCATAAAACAAGCCACTTCCACCTAGAATAGAAAACCAAAAGTGAGAAACCACAGCTGCTACGACTGAAACAAGTATGAAGATTTCTCTAATTGTACGCCCTTTTGATACACGGGCAACTAACATAGCCATCAAAGGACCATAGCCTATGAACCAACCAAAGAAGAAAAGCATCCATGCGCCAGCCCATTGATTATCACCTCTAAAGGTACTGATTTCTAAGAAATTAGTGATGTATGTTCCGTAAGAAGAAATAAATGTATCAATAATAAAGCCACCAGGGCCTATTAATAATATAAAGACGGCAAGCGCTATTGCTAACCATATATTTAGTTTGCTAAGAAACTGTATACCTTTATCTATTCCTGTAGTTGCAGATATAGATACTATGACCATAAGTCCTGCAACAGATAAGACTTGAGTAATAATGTTATCTGGAATACCAAAAATACTATGTAACCAGTAACTAAATTGAAAACCGAAAAATCCAATTGTTCCAATTGTTCCAGCTACTGCTCCTAAAATACAAAAGACATCTATCATTGAGCCTGTCTTTGTATGTTCAATCTTTTCACCAAATACTGGGTATAAAATTGTTCTTGGACGCATTTTCATCCCTTTATTATAATGTGCATACATGATTATAATGCCACTTACAGCACCGTAAACCGCCCATGCTGTAAAGCCCCATGATGTGAAACTTTGGGCCATTGCTGCGGGTATAGCTGCTGTACTACTATCTTTGATACTTGAATCCATAGTTGGTGGCACATCAATAAAATAATACATAGGTTCAGCAGCAGCCCAAAATATAGCGCCTGCGCCTAATCCTGATGTAATCACAATTGCTGCCCATCTGAAGTAACTCATTTCAGGTTTAGAAGCATTTCCGAGTCTCACACGGCCATACTTTGAAAAAGCTAAAACAGCACCTACTGCAAATGTTGCTAGCAATAAAACTTGCCAAAATGCACCAAAATATGAAATTGAAAGTTCAAATCCTTTTTGCACGAAATCCGAAGTTGCTGTAGTAAATAGTGATGACATAATTACAAATAATACAAGTACGCCACCGCTAATAAGAAACACTGGCCAATCTAGTTTATCTTTCCAATAAGAAAATTTAATGTTATTCTACTCCTCTTTTTAGTTTCTCTCTATTTTTCTTTATATTAAGTCTTTTATAATAAATAGTTAGCTTTTTCAATACTTATTGAAATGCTTACGAATATCATTGAATATTGTTTTAGAATTCAAGATTATAAGTATGAAAATGAAATCTCACGCTATAGCAAATGGTGTTTTTGTGAATATGAATACGTGTATTTACCATCTTTAATAAAAAATATGTAAGTCTATTTATGATAGTGACAAGAGACTTACTATCGTCACTGACGAAACACTTGAAGTTAAGATTATAGCCCACTTCTTCTTAGTAATCAATTGGACTTTGCAAAATTGTTATAATTTTTAAGATTAAATAATTATATATTAATCATGCACTTGGAAAATTCACCATCTTAAAAAATGATTTTTTGAATTAAATTAAGGTTCCCAACACCAAAATAAAAGTGTTACACATAAAAAATCCCTTCAAAGTAGTCACTTAAAAAAGTGATTACTTTGAAGGGGTTGATCATTACAAAAATGTTGCATTTAAATATTGAGCAGTATCTACTTAAATGAACTTTTTAATCTTTTTCGTAAACGATAGGCTTTTGATTTTTAACCATGGTAGCTACAATATAACCTATAATTGTAGTTACTATAGCAATTGGGAACCATTCTAATGAATAGTCTTTTAAAGGTAAGCTATCAATAAAGCTCATTTTTATCCAGCCTTGTGTGTGTACTACACTTAATATTGAAACAATAGAAACAATCGCAACTGGAATTTGTTGTGCAATTGGCTTAGTTGGTACAAAACGTGCAATCAATATCAGCAATACTGAAGTGATTGCTACTGGATATACAATGCTAAGTACTGGTACAGACATTGAAATTACTGAATTTAGACCTTGGTTTGCTAATATAAAACTAATTAGAGTAAAACCAATTACATACATTTTATAAGAAATTTTCGGTAAAATTCTATGGAAATATTCTGACACTGAAACGATTAAACCACATGCAGTAGTTAAACACGCAAGTGCAACAATAATGCCTAATAAATATTTACCAAAAGTTCCAAAACCTACACCTGCCATTGTAGTTAATAAGTATGTGCCTATGTTTTGATCTTTTGCTGTTAAACTAGCAATTTTTTCTTGTGATACATCCATGTGATTCCCTATAAAACCTAGAGAAATATAGATGAACATTAAGGCAATTGCAGCGATTAGACCAGCTAGCAATGTTTGCTTGAATATCTTATTCGCGTTTGTAACGCCTGTCGCTTTTACAGCATTAACTACAATCATTGAAAAGGCAATTGCTGCAATAGCGTCCATCGTCAAGTAACCATTCGTAAAACCTTGTGAAAATCCAGCAAAGCCAGAAGTAAACGCTTCGGCAGATTGACTTGGAGCATTACCACCAAAATCTACAAATCCTTTAATGATCATTGCTAAAATAGTAACAAGTAGTAATGGTGTTAACAATGAGCCGATACGATTAATCATTTTACTAGGGTTGATACATAAATATAATACAATTAAGAAATAAATAACTGTAAATATAAATAATGCTAAACTACTATTTGTTTGTGCAATCGGTGTAACAGTCATCTCAAATGATGTTGATGCTGTACGTGGAATTGCAAATAACGGACCTATTGTTAAGTATATAATTACTAAGAATACTACTGAAAACTTCGGTGAAATTTTATTTAATGAACCGATGTAGCCTTGTTTATCTAACGCTCCCACGACAACGCCTAACAACGGTAATCCGATTCCAGTTAATGCAAATGCTAAAATGGATGGCCAGAAATATTCCCCACTATCTAAACCTAAATTAGGTGGGAATATAAGGTTGCCAGCGCCAAAGAACATTGCAAACAATGTGAAACCTATAATCCATGTATTTTTATTCATATGACGTTCTCCTTTTAATCCAATAAAATAATATTACCTATTCTATCACGTTTAATTAGATGCCGTCTATATAAATTTCAGAATATTTAAATATATAGCGATTTATTTATAAAAATTAGTCTAGCTAAAATGATTTTAATAAAAGTTTTTTCAATAATGGTGACAAATGACTTGGCAAATTTTCTACGCCTTCTACAAAGATTGCATACTGACCATAAATATTATGAATCGTTTGTTCAATGTCTTCTGTAATAGGTTCCTGACTTAAAAATACATTGAATACTTCAATTCCCATTTTTCTAGCGGTTTCAACAGCTTCATAAGTGTCTAAAATACCATCTTGACTATAATTATATGCTGAAGGTTCACCATCTGAAAATACAATTAGAAAGCGTTGGTTATGCGAACGACGCATTAATCGTTCACTCCCTATTCTAATTGCTACGCCATCTCTATTATCATCTTGAGGCTCTAATGCCATAATTCTAGGTCCATCTTTTTCTAAGGTTGAGCGGTCGTATGAAATGATTTCGTCAATAATATTAGGTTGATTTGCATCATCAGCATCGAACGCGTCTTCGTTAAATGCAAGTATCTCATGTTTAACATTTAATGATTTTAAAGTTTCATGGAATAGAACAACACCCTTGATGGTTTCTTCCATCTTATCTTGCATACTTGCAGATGCATCAACTAACAATGTAAAAGTAGCATCAAAGGATTGACTTAAATCTTGTTTCTTATAAAATAACTTATATTGATCATCAATAAACCAATTAAGTAGATTTTTCTGTAATCTTCCTTTAGTTAAATTACGACGTTCATCTTGATATTCTCTATCAATTGTTTTCTTAATAATTTGAATTAAATCTTTTGTTTCAAACTGAACCTCAGATTCAACGTTATGATAATCATTGATATATTGTGGTTCAATGTCTGGGATATTCCATTTAATCTCTACATTTTGATTGATACCTTTGAGTGCGAACGCTTGATTATGACCGACAGAACCACCTTCGTCATCTTCAACATTATCAGTAGATCCTTTGCCCTTTTTTGTTTGCATATCAGTCATATCATCGCTCGCATCGCCTTCACGTGCGGTGTCATTATCTCCCATGACATCACTATTTTCACCTTCATGCAATTCCATTTCTAAATAAGCGCCACCTTCAGACGCACTATCTTGATTATTAGATTCCATTTCTTCACTTACAACTTCTTCATCGTTTTGTTCATCAGACTGTCCATCTGAGTTACTTGCATCAGTTCTCGTTAAATCCTCAAAATTAAGTTCTTGTATTGCTTCATAAACTTTTTTCGGTAAATGATAATATTCATTCAACATATCTTCTTTTAAAATACCATCAATTTGATACATGATACGTTCTGCTAAATACATGTTATCTTCAGACGTTTCATTATAGAAGAAATTAGGTAAATATTGATACATATGATTTAAAACATCATCAATTTGAGGGTGTATTTGTGGTACATCATAAAAGTTTTCTGTTAAAAAAGATGCTTCTAGATATAAAAAAAGTAAGTCTGTAAAGGTTGTTTTAGTTTTATAAACTTTGATTTGTGTCTGAGTATAGTTCAATCTGACTTCATTACGCATTTGAATTATAGGTTTTGTAGATGGACGTAATTGTACTATGGTATTTAATACACGTTTGTCTTCTAATAATTTGAAAAGTTGTTGGAAGAATTTAGGATGTTGAAACTCACGATTATGAATGACTTCATTAACAATCTTTTCATCCATCATTTGATAGCCATAAGTAGCAAGTAATACATCTGATTTTAATCCAGTTGATTCTATTTCTTTGCTTCTATGTGACCAAAATGAACTTGTAATTAGCGTATGGTTGATAGGATCATAATATGGAAATTTTTGAATCTTAACATGTGCTTGTTCATTTTTCAGTAAAAGACGAGCTAAATCTTGTAGCATCATGACTTGCTTTGCATCAAGCTGTTCGTCATTAAATTTTATAAAACGATCACTCATGGTTATCCCTCACTAAAAGTTTAATTCTACTGCGTTTTTAATTGCTTGTTGTTCACGTTCATCTTCTAATTTATCTATAATCGTACGTTGTATCGCACGTTCTATTGGCATGATGGTTGCTAAATCACTCAAATCGATTAGTGCTCGAATACTTGCTGCTTCTTCAGAAATTTGACCTTGTTTTGTCATTGTTCTCAAATCTTCATTGAATTTTATAATGCTTTGGATAACAGCATCGTCTTTTAACTGACTTTGATTTTTAATAACGTCACTTAAAATATCACCATCAATATAATCTACTTCAATAACAACGAAACGGTTTTTTAATGCTTCATTCATAGGTAATGTACCAATGTATCCTACGTTTATTGCTGCAATAACATTAAAACCTGGTGCCGCACTTACAACTTCCCCGGTAAATGGATTTGTTAATTTTCTTCGATAGTCTAATACACCATTTAGTATTGGAAGCGTTTCTGGTTTCGCCATATTAATCTCATCGATATAAAGAATATTTCCTTCTTTCATAGCTTGTATGACAGGTCCGTCTATAAAGACAATTTCCTGTGATCCATTTTCATTTGTTTGTATTGTTTTAAATCCTAATAAACTTTCTGCATCTAAATCGACGGAACAGTTAATTTGGTGCATTGGTCTATTTAAAGTTTCACTTAATGTTTCAGCGAGTTTCGTTTTACCAGAACCTGTTGGTCCTTTTAACAGTATATTTTTATTTAATTGCATTAATGATTTGGCATCATTAAAAACAGTTTCATCTCTATTAATATATTGTGCGTTTGTCATTTTTAAATGTCTCCTTTGGCATTTACATGTTTGTCTGATAATTGTTAAAAACCATTAAAAATAGACTGGGACAAGAATACATTATCATATTTTGCCCTAGTCTATTTTTAATAAGAAAATATATAAACTCACAATCTATTGTGAGTAATTGTTCGTTGCTTTCATGGTTCAATACGATATATTTAAAATATTATACTTCTTTAAAATACTCTTTATAATATCCGCCAACTAGACCAGAGTTATCGATGATTTGATAATATTCTTCGGTTTCATTAATAACGTTATATTGCTTTCCTACTGTTAGCATATCAGATACCGTGAATTTTTTCGCTTCCGCATGTTCAACTTCGACTTTTTTAATAGGTGTATTTGTTTTCCAAGTTTCATGTAACATAATTATAAAAACCTCTCTTTATTGTTTTATTTCTAAAGTTAAAATAAATGTGATGCCGCTTTTTTCACTAATTCTTAAAGAACGTTCACCATCTTGATCTAATGTTTGATAAGGAATCCCAATGACTTCAAGTTGTTGTAATGCATTTTGAAAATGTGCTTTTGATTCAGTAGCAAATTCAATTTGTTCAACTATACCATGTTCAGGCATTTTAACTTCATCTTTTGCAGCATAGATATGTAGCTCGCCACCTAGCCCACCGTCTCCAATACGAAATACTTGTACTTTGTAATCGGCATCGTCTGTTGGTACGTATTCAGCAAAATGTATGAGTCCAAAAACTTTAGTTAAAATAGATTGCGTTAATATGAGTTCATTAACTTTCAATATGACAGGTCCTAAACCTTGGATTTGGTGTAACGGATTTACAGTACTTTCAAATGATGGCATACCTAATGGTGCTCCAGTATTATGTTCGTTTGAGTAAATATTAAAAGTTTGATCATTTTGGTCTTTAAAATCAAAATATTTATGACCATTTAAATCTGTAATTCCACCATGGTTAATGTGTTGATTATCTAATACTGATTTATACTCATCCAGACCTTCATCACTTGGTACGCGCAAACCAATATTATCTATATGATTATTATTGTTAATATAGTTAGGTATTTCTACGAAATGTATACGTGTACCAGAATTAAGTTCAGCATCTCCAAAACGTAGCGCTTGCCCTTTGTTTGTCACATTGAGTCCGAGTATATCTTTAAATAAAGTTTTAGTTTTTTCTAAATCATTTGTCCCTGTAGTAACACTTCTAAGACCATTCATTATATTAACCCCTCTATTCATATCTTTTCAACTAATTATAACTTACTTTAAGTATTATTTGTATGATGAATAATGGTTTTACAAAATTATAACGATTATACATTGGACGAATTAAGAAAATGTATTAAAATGTATCTATATCGTGATTTATTATTGTTCATGACAAATTTGAAAATAGATTTATTGAATTAGAAGGAGGTTTTAAAATGTTAACAGTATGGGTTGTATTTGGTATCACTGTGCTTATAGCAGTGTATTCTGGAATTACTTTCTTTTCAAATATAAATAATAAAGCAAAGCAAAAAAGTGCTAATGCTAAAAGTGTTAAGAAAAATAATATCTATGGCGTAGTTTTCTTAGTATTTTTAATTCTAGCTATTATTGAGCTTTTTGTGTATATAGCTTAATAAATTTACATTTTTTAAGACATGTAAATTTAATCGAGATTATTGGAGTTAAAATTTAAAATAACATGTAGTTGTTATACTTGAATAATAAAGCCATAGTAAAATTTAAAAGGTTTGGGATAAAATTATCTCATGCTCTATTAGGAAGCCCAAATCTATTAGAAAAACTGATAGATTTGGGCTTCCTATTTAATTTTTAATGATAGTAAAGCGTCTACTTGTTTTCGTATAACTAAACCCTTTTTGTATTAACAACATTTACTTATCTTATTGCCTATTGAAAAAATATTTGATCATTTGAAAAAATATAACTATATATATAAAAGAATGGATGCATAACATTATAAAGTCTAGGTTAAATATATGAATGGAATCCTTATTTAATAGATATAAAATACTGCTTATAGGTGGAAGAGTCCATAATATCCATTGCAAAAATGAAAATTGTTCTATTAATAAATCCTTGGTAAGTGTAACAATTATGATAAGTATTGTAAGAAGCCAATTAAAGTTTTTACTAGCAATTTTTGTATTTGTTACAAAAGAACCTAATAATATCCCAAATAAACCCATTAATATATGTGTGATTAAACCTATGGAAATTAAATTTAATGTAACATCTTTATTAAAAACATGGATTAATAATGGATATGATAGTGAAAGTAGTATTAATAAACAGCTAACTAGAAAAAGATATAAAACTTTAAGTTTTAAATAATTGTTTTTAGATCTTAATTGGATATATAAAATATAGCGTTCGTTAATAGTATCGTGCTTGAAATTAATAATTGTAAGCCAAGTCATTATAAGAAATAGTACAATTGATGTGGAACCATAACTAGATAATACAGGGACATCTTTATAGATATAGATGCTTATTAGACATAATAAGTAAATAAAAATAGGTGGTATAAAAATATAAGATTTTAAAAACTTTAAATTTTCATATTTTAAAAAAGTAAGTAGCATATTATAAGTCCTTTACTTCTATAATTTCATAATTATAATCTATTAAATTTTGTATAACTAAGTTAGATTTTGATTTATATACTTGTATCGCTAACTTATTGTCGCTAATTTTTATTGTAGAAACTATAGAATCTTCATTATTTGCCATAATTAAGTTGTTGTGATTTTGTTTATGGCTTTGCACAATAATTAATTTCTGCGTATCTTGCTTAGAGATGGATTTAAATGTGTAATCATCTAAATTGAGTATATGAGTGACTACAGTATTTTCAAAATTGTAATCATGCGCTGTTAAAATAATTGTTTTCGTTTTAACTAATTGTTTTAAATGATTTATAAATCGTTTTTCTGATTTATTATCTAGACCTGAAAATGGTTCGTCGAAAATTAAAATGTCAGCATCCGCTAATAGACACTGTATAATATTAACTTTTTGTAATGTTCCTTTAGATAAACGATGCAACTTCAAATCTTGAAATTCAGTTAAATAAAATAAATCCAAATAATTTTGCAGTATAGTATGTACTTGTTTTTTATTAATTTGATCATTTGAGTTAATTATGAATAATAAAAATTGTTTTACTGTTACTTTAATGTTTTTAGGAAATGTATCCGGGGCATAGCTAATTTTAGAATCAGTATAAATATTGCCGTTACTTGGTAACTGTAATTTGGAAATAAGTTTTAATGTTAAGCTTTTACCCACTCCATTTATTCCTTTTACTAAAGTTATGGAATTTTTGGGGATTTTAAAGGACAAATCATTAATGATTAGATTTTGGTTAAGCATTTTTGATACGTTTTTAGCTTCAATCGCTATGTGCACTGAAAATCATTCCTTTTTCTATAAAAGTTTATTATTTACCTTTGCCATAAATGAGCTGTACGACACCACTTTGATAAGTATGTGTTTTTAGCAATGACAAATTCAATCTCTGACTCATATTTTCAAATAATGGTTTTCCAGAACCTAACACTACAGGGTGAATAGATAAACGATACTCATCAATTAAATTATTATCTATAAATGAGGTGATAATACTAGACCCACCATATAACCAGATGTCCTTTGTATGGGCTAATTTGATTTGTTCTACTGACTTGATAATGTCAGGATTATTAATAAATTCAGTTGTTGTTTGATCGGGAATATGTTGACGTGTAAATACATATTTCCTTTTGCTATGAATATTGTCCCACATCAACTGGTCTCCATTGATATTATCATCTGCGTGCGGTTGGAACGTTCCCCATAAGTCATAGCTTTTTCTACCATAAATAATAGCGTCTATTTGGTTTAAAAATGCATTGAAATTCATTTCTGGATCCATGATGCACCAATCAATTTCACCATTGGCCCCTTCTATAAATCCATCTAAAGTTACAGCAAGATCTAATATGATTTTGCTATTATTGATCATAAAAGGCACCTTCATTCATTAAGATATATTATTATATATTTATTGTAATGAAGCTTAAATAAAAAAACAATCATTCTATATTCCAAGCAAACATGTACTTTTAAAATCAAAAATGTTCGAATAAAAAGGAGCAAGGTAAGAAATCAAATTTTGGTTTCTTACCCTGCTCCCACATTGCTGAATTAATACAGACCACTACAGTGAAATATATTATTTACATTTATAAAATAACATGTTGTATTTATGTCCCTTGCGCTGAATAGATCTTTAAGGTAGTGAAAATTTAATCACTGGCAAATGTTACGGTATGATTTGATTCAGAAGACATTTGAATTGCATCTATCATAGCTATGGATGCGAGTGCATCATCAGCATGTACATAATTTTGCGTATCGTAATGTATGCAGTCATAAAATTGATTAATCAGTTTACCATGACTTGGTCCATAATAAGATTTTGTTTTAGGTGCTTTAGCATCTTCTATAACTTGTATTTTATAACCGTCTTCATTTACGCGTGTCAGAATATTATCCTTAATTGTGAATTTTTCATTTTCAAAGATGACTTGAAGCTCAACACTAGAATTTCCAATACTGGCATTTGTAGCGAAAAACATGCCATTTGCTTTATTTTCAAATTCTATATGTGCTGCTGCGGTATCCTCTACTTCAATATCGTAATCTAATAGTTGTGAGACATTGCCTTTAATAGACGAGATTTTGCCGCAAAGTAATTGCATTAAATCAAGTGTGTGAATGGCTTGATTGATTAACACGCCACCACCAGCAGTGTCCATCTTACCGCGCCAAGGTTTCTCTGTATAATAAGCTTCAGGTCTAAACCAAGTTACGAGACCTTTTACGCCGATGATGTTGCCATGTTTACCACTTTCGACGATTTGTTGTAGTGTTTGAAAGGTGTCGTTATAGCGATTCTGAAAGCAAATACCAATTTTTATTTCTGGGTATTTACGTTCTAATTTCACTAATTCAAGTCCTTCTTTGGCATTAATTGCGAGTGGTTTTTCTTGAAGCACATGAACGCCTTTTTCGACACAAGTCGTTGTCGCTGATAAGTGTAAATAGTGAGGTAAACAAATATGAACACAATCTAACGCTTCTGAATCTAACATTTCATTTAAATCTTTATAAAAATGAGCATGAGGCACTTTATTTTTAAATAATTCATTTTCATCACAAACTGCTACTAATTGAGCTTCTGGATTATCATCAATCGCTTGAATATGTACTTGAGCGATATCACCTAGTCCAACAATTCCAATTTTAAGCATATGACCATCTCCGTTTATTTATGCTTTTATGAGTTAATTTATTGTTCTGATTGAATTTTTTCTTGTAATGCATTTTTAAATTCTGTTGGATCTACTGGTAGTGATACCTCTTTGCCTAACCAACTTGAAAGGTAAATGGCATTTACGAAGTTAACACCATTAATACCGTCACTGCCTGGGGCAATCAATGGTGTATCATCGATAATATTAGCTGCAAAGTTTTCTAATACGCTGATGTGTTGTTGACCCCACACACTTTCAAATTCAAATGTTTCTTGATCATAGATATCGTCAAAACCATTGCCAGTGAAAATTTTGGCAGCATCTTCCCACGACATATTACGATTCATATCTGTTTCAGAATCTTTTAGGCGAGTCAGTGTAATTTTTTTACTATCTTCTACTAATATTTTACCTTTATCGCCAGTGATTTCTAAACGGTCTGTTCCGATAATGTCATGTGTACATGTAATGAATACACCTGTTGCTCCGTTGCCATAATCTAATATAGTTGTTACATCATCATCGACGTTTAATTCTCTTTGGTAACCATATTTGACATTTGAAAATACTTTTTCAGGTAAGCCACATAACCACTGGAGTAGATCGATTTGGTGTGGCGCTTGGTTTACTAAAACACCACCACCTTCTCCATCCCAAGTTGCTCTCCAAGAACTTTGATCATAATATGCTTGTGGACGCCACCATGTAGTGATAATCCAATTTGTACGACGAATTTGACCAATTTCACCATCATCAATTAATGCTTTAACTTTTTGATATAAAGGGTTAGTTCTTTGATTAAAGAAAATACCAAATGTTAATTCCGGTTTAGAAGCTGCTAAATCACTAATTTCTTTAACTTTTTCAGCATAGATATCTGCAGGTTTTTCTAAAAGTGCATGAATATCTCTAGACAATGCTTCTTTGCCTATTTCTGTATGGAGGTAATGAGGCACTGTCGTAACGACTGCATCTACATCACCACTTTCTAACATATCAATATAGTTGTCGTAGAATGGTACATCAGGATACTTTTCAGCACTTAACGCTTTTTTCTCTGGATCAATATCACATATTGCACCGATTTCTAGTTTATCTACTTCTCCGCTATGAATAAAACCTGCATAAGTACCACCTTGTGCACCTAAACCAATAATTCCTAAACGAACTTTTTCCATTATGCATTCTCCTCTTGTTCAATATTAGATAGTATTTTAAGTAAAGCTTCATATTGCATTTTATATCCTTCAGCACCATCTTTAGCTACTGTGTTTTGGATTGTCTCTGTGGAATGTTCAAGTTCTAAATCTTTAAGTGAATCAAACACAACGAGATGAGGTTCTAGTGTTAAAAAACCTTCGTAGCCGCGGTCGATTGCTTGTTTAAGTATCGATTCAATTTGACCATCCCCCGTGCCACATAAGACATTGACGCTATCTTCATAAACAGCATCTTTAATATGAATATATTCAATATGTGGAGTCAATAATTCATAACATGCTTGTGGATCCTCGTCACATTGAACAAAATTTGCGAAATCAAAGATTGCCTTAAAATGTTCTGAACCGACTTCATTTAAAATAACATTGCAACGTCGAGCAATATCCCCAAAGATATCTTTTTCATTTTCATGAAGTAATATCACATTATATTGTTCAGCAATTTTGGCAAATTGCTTTAATTTAGCAATGACTTCTTTTTCATAATCATCAAAATTATCTTCTTTTGGTATATAAAAACTAAATATTCTAATGTATTTACAATCTAAAGCATTTGATATTTGGCATAATGTTTTTAATATTTCTAATTGTGCTTCAAAAGCGGCATCATCATTAATATAAATTTTACCGATTGGAGATCCAATGGATGAAACACCAATGTTCCATTTTTCCAACCTTGGTAAGACATCTTTTTGTATGCTTTCAACTGAGTATTTGCTAATATTTTCACCATCAACACCGCGCAGTGAGATATAGCGCATACCTAATTCACTGACAGTTTTTAACTGAGTATCTAATTCTGATGATATTTCATCAGAAAATCCTGATATTGCGATATTTTTCATTATAAAAATACCTCCATTTTTAATAAATATAACTTAACTTTTATAAAATAGTTAATTGCAATCGCTTACATAATTTTGCTTTAAAAAGCACCTATCAAGGTGTAAATAGACGATTAATTTAAATTAGAACCATGTTTTATAACCTAAATCAATTAAGTGGTCACGACTTGTGATTAAGCAATCATAGGGATCGGCACCGTACAATTCATCTTGCTCAACAAAGAAATATTCACTGCCACTTTCAAGGCCAGCTTCTATGATATCTCGTAAAGGTAAAGTACCTTCACCAAGTTCAGCAAATTGTGTAATCATATGTAGCATATAATATACCTTCTCAACGCCTTCTCCAGGGTATTGGTTCCAGTCAATTTCTCCAATGCGGTAATCTTTTAAGTGAATGGCACGAATACGGTTTGCGTATGTTGGTATGAATTTAGCTGGGTCTATACCAGCGCGCCAAATCCAATGTATATCTAACTCAAAGCCTAAATGTTCAGTATTATCACGCATTAAATCTAACATGAGCTCTCCATTATAACGAACGAATTCTATGTTATGCGCATGATAGTATAGATCGATGCCATGTTCTTTTAAACGTTTAGCATATTCCTCACAGATTTCGGCAAATTTAAGCGTACTTTCTTTAGAACCCATATAATTCATAGGAAGCATGCCAATACGTAAAATTGTACAATCTACAGCTTTACAATCTGCTACAATTTTATCAAAATCATTTTGTAATGTATCACCTGGGTATTTTTGTTCTTCAGAAATATCTTCAACCCCGCAAGACATTGCTGCGATATTCATGCCAAAATCTTTAATTGCACGTTGCATTTCAGTAATGTTCTGTTCTGTCATTTCTATTTGAGATACTTCAACAGCATGGTAGCCAAGCTCATTTACTTTATTTAAAACGTTGTATATTCCATCTTCAGCTACCTTATCTTTAAGCATCATCATTTGAACTCCAATTTGTGGTTCAGTCATATAAATCATCCTTTCAATTTAATATTGCTTTAGTGTTATAATTTAATTATATATTGAGTGAAAATTAACAACATTGTAAATAAAGGGAAAAAGATTGTTTTTTGAGTGGGAGGTAATTTAATGAAAGATAATGGGGATATTAAGTTTAAATTTGATTCTATCTCGTTACCTTTTGATGGAGAGTATGCAGCATGGCACAGGATAAGTGATGGTCACTTTGGCAATGAATTACATTATCACGACCATTATGAAATATTTTTCTCACTATCAGGTAATATGCTATATACCATTGAAGGTAGAAAATATCAGTTAGACGTAGGTTCTTTATTGCTCATTACGCCATATGAGTTTCATCAATTAAATGAACAAATGGATGGGCATGCCGAACGTATTGGATTAAGGTTTGATGCACATTTATTAGAATATTTGTCTACAGATAAATGTGATTTAAGTGGATGCTTTGACACAAAATCACCAAATTTTAAAAATTTACTACAATTGTCAGAATCGCAAAAAAGAGAACTATATTATTTGCTTCAGGGTTTAATTAATGAACAAAATATTCAGAAATTCGGGAAGAAATTAGCAGAAGAAGCATTGCTCACTCAATTTTTTATACTTTTAAATAGAGTGTCTATTGCTAATGAACAGGTATCAGTGCTAGATGATCCGGAATCGGAGTTAGTAAGACAAGTATTAGATTACATGGAGTTACATTATGCAGATCCTATTTCATTAGAAGATTTGGAAAAGAAATTCTATGTTAGTCGCTATAAAATTACTCAACATTTTACTCGCCTTGTAGGTTACCCACCTTATCGCTATTTATTACAGAAACGATTACAAAATGCGCAACGTATGTTGAAAAATGGAGAAAGTCCACAACAAGTTGCCAACTTATGTGGTTTTAGCGATTATTCTAACTTTTATCGAAAATTCAAAACGTCTTATGGATGCAGCCCACGTGATTATTATCAAAAACACGTCAAAAATTAAATGCTAATATAGTAGAGAAATGCCATTACTTTAAAATTGTCTCAGCTAGTGAGTCTATAGTGATGGCTTTTTTTAATGGAAAGACCGATTATGAAAAAGTACTTAACATGATAAAAATGCATCTATGCTTTTAAAGATACAAAAATTAAGTTTATACTCTAGCAATGTGTAACGGTTAGTAATCATTATTTGAATGGTCAAAAGTAAAATATAATAAGCTAGTTATTGAAATAGAATAATGAACTGTGATCATCAGAATAAATAGAAATATCGTAGCTACTATAGATTTCAAACATGAAATCTGCTGTTTTACGTGTTTAAAACCCAGAATATTCAAATTAATAAATAGTTACACTAACACTGCTATCATAAGGTTTATAGTTTTTATACAATGTCTTTACTACCTCCCCTCTTTAATAAAACGTTATAACGTGTATAATGACGTTATAACGTTTTATGATTTAAAATGAAGTTTCCTTACGTTAGATTATAAAAATAAAGGCGGGAAAATCTATGAAAGAAATTAATGATATTATTGCTGAAAACCTTAAGTTGTATAGAAAACAAAATGGTTATTCATTAGAATATTTATCCACTTTGACTGAAGTAAGTAAAACGATGCTTGGACAAATTGAACGTAAAGAATCTATTCCATCGATTACAACATTATGGAAAATTGCCAACGGTTTAAAAGTTTCATTCTCTGAACTTACACAAGAAAATATTGAATATATTAGAAAGATATCTGCGAATGAGTTGAAGCCATTAACTTCAGAAGATAATAAATATAAAGTATATCCATTTTTTAAGTTTGATATTGAGAAAAAGTTTGAGAGTCATATGGTTATTATAGAGCCTGACGGTCTTATGAAAGATTCGCCACATGGTTCTGGATCTATAGAGTACATAACGGTTTATGAAGGTACACTAACGCTTAAATTGGATGGAGACAACTATACGGTTCACAAAGATGAATCTATTAAATTTAACGCTAATATCTTCCATTTTTACTCAAATGAAAATAATTCATCAGTTCGATTTAATATGATTGTGCATTATTAATTTCTTTGCAGAAATATTTAACTGTTTTCAGGTTGTAATAAAAATATAAGTAACTGCATACTAATCGCTCACATTGTAATTTAAGTGCGATTTTAAGTTGATGTCTTATTTTGTGATTAAATATACCTTTTGAGTTATTGTTGTTGTATATGTCCTTTTAAATGAGCATATTTTTATAATTCCATATATCTGTTAAGTATAGTCAAAGACATAACTCGGTTTTCTAATACTATCTATTTTTATTAAATTCATGGTTAAACTTAATAACATCGTTGATTTTAAGTGTTGCCATAATTAGTTTTAGTATTTTTCTTCTAAGACAACGCTCAAAGGCTTCCGGTTATATTTGTTTAACGTGTGGCTTGATAATATTAATCATCGCCTTTATTTTTTGATTAGCTTGGGGCGTGAATACGAAGTCGAATTTTGATTTCATGTTCACGCTCCTTATTTGGATTTTAAAGTAATTAAAATTTAAAAAAATACAACGACGCTTAGCGCCGTTGTATTGGGATTAATAAACTATTTTGTGTTTTGGATTAAGATTCTAATAGTAAATCTTCTGGGTTTTCAATTAAATCTTTAATCATTTTTAAGAATCCTACTGCTTCTTTACCATCAATGATTCTGTGATCATAGCTTAATGCAATGTACATCATTGGACGGTTTTCAATTGTATCTGCATCGACAGCAATTGGACGTGTAATAATTGAGTGCATACCTAGAATAGCAGCTTGGCTACCATTGATGATTGGTGTAGACATCATTGAACCAAAGATACCGCCATTAGTAATTGTGAATGAACCATTTACCATATCGTCTAGGCCGAGTTTTTTATCGCGTGCTTTTTTAGCTAAATTACCAATTTCTTCTTCGATTTCAGCAAAGTTTTTCTTGTCACAATCTCTAACGAAAGGAACAAGTAAACCATCGTCAGTAGATACTGCCACACCGATATCATAGAATTGTTTAGTAATCATATCGTCGCCGTCTATCTCAGCATTCACACCTGGGAATTTTTTCAGCGCTGCAACAGCTGCTTTTGTAAAGAATGACATGAATCCGAGTTTAGTACCATCATGGTCTTTGATGAATTGTTCTTTTTTACGTTTACGTAAATTCATTACGTTAGTCATATCAATTTCGTTAAACGTAGTTAACATAGCTGTATTATTAGAAACTTCTAATAATTTCTTAGCAGCTGTTTTCTTACGACGAGACATTTTTTCTCTCACTACTGGTTTTGATGGATTTTGTTGTGCTGGTTTTTTCGCTTCTTCTTTAGCGGCTGGTGCTTCTTGTTTTGAGCTTGCTTGATTTTGACTTTGATCAACATGTTCTTTTCTTACAACATCATTTGATTGCGCTGCTACTTCAGATAAGTCGATACCTTTTTCACGAGCATATTTACGTGCTGACGGTGTTGCATTAACACGTTGCCCATTGTCTTGATCTTTTTCTTCTGATTTATCATTTTGTGTTTCAGATTGTTGTGGTTGAGCTTTTTCTGATGATGAATCGTCTTTAGCATCATCTTGTTTAGCTGATGCTTCTGAAGCGTTGTTTCCGCTACCTTCTCCAACGACAGCGATAGACTGGCCTACTTCAACTGTATCGCCTTCGTTTGCAAGTAATTCTTGAAGAACACCTGCTTCTTCTGAAACAACTTCAACGTTTACTTTATCTGTTTCTAGTTCAACGATAGCTTCACCTTTATCTACGTTATCGCCTACTTGTTTTAACCATTCTGTAATGGTACCTTCTGTTATGGATTCTGCTAATTCTGGAACTTTTACCTCTGGCATGCTTGACTTCCCCCTAGTTAATTTTTGTACTTTGTTCGAGTATCATATTTTGAACGAGTTTGTGAATTTCACCATCACCTTCAGCTGGTGCCGAACGTTGTATACGACCATGATAACTTAAATCGTATTTATCTGTAGTTAATTCTTTTAGATATGGATAAACAAATGACCATGCACCTTGGTTCTTAGGTTCTTCTTGTACCCAAGCTACGTTTTCTAAATTCGGCAATTCATTTAATAATGCTTCGATTTCTGTTACAGGGAATGGGTAAAGTCTTTCAACTGCAACAACTAATATAGAATCATTTGGATTTTTAGCCAAATACTCTTTTAAATCAATAAACATTTTTCCTGAAGCTAAAATAACTTTTCTTACAGCGTCTTTTTGATGTTCTTCTGGTAAAATCGCTTCAAATTTGCCCGTAGTAAATTTACTAATAGGATCTGCTACAGTTTTATTACGTAATAAGCTTTTCGGTGACATTACTACTAAAGGTCTCATAGATTCTGTACCTAATGTAGCAGCTTGGGCACGTAATAAATGGAAATAATTACTTGAACTAGATAAATTAACGATTGTCGCATTATTTTCTCCTGCAAGTTGCAAGAATCTTTCTAAACGTGCAGATGAATGTTCTGGTCCTTGTCCTTCAAATGAATGAGGTAACAATAATGTTAAAGCAGAACGTTCGCCCCATTTAGCTCTTGAACTAAATAAGAAGTTATCAAAAATCATTTGAGACATATTTGAAAAATCACCATATTGAGCTTCCCAAATTGTCATACATGATTTATTTTGAACGTTATAACCATATTCAAAGCCAACTACCGCAGCTTCTGATAATGGTGAATTTCGTACTTCAAACGTCGCTTTTTGATCAGGTACATGATGTAACGGTGTATACTTCTCACCAGTCTCTGGGTCATGTAATACTGCGTGACGATGACTGAAAGTACCACGTTCACTATCTTGACCTGTTAAGCGTATTGGATTGCCGTTTTGAGTGATCGTCGCAAAAGCTAATTGTTCTGCTTGAGCCCAGTCAACTAATCCATCTTCTTTTTCAAACGGCTCTCTACGTTTCTCCAATACTTTATTAAGTTTCTTCAATACATTGAAATTTGAAGGATACGTAAGCATCGCATCATTAATTTCTTTTAGATGTTCAAAACTTAATTCTGTATCTTGACTTTGAATTGGTTCTGCCAAATCGTCTGGTTTTTGCATATTTGGATTATCCATTTTATCATTTTTATCGATTTTGTCATGAGCTGCTCGTAATGATTTTTGTACTTCATCCATAATATTATTCATTTGATCTTCTGTAATAATATTCTCATCAACGAGTTGTCTTCCGTATAAAAGTTCAACGGAGTCATGTTTACGTATTTCATGATATTGTAGTGGGTTTGTGATTGATGGTTCATCCATTTCATTATGACCATATCGACGGTAACCAACTAAATCAATAACAACATCTTTATGGAATTCTTTTCTGAAAGCCATAGCAATTTCAATTGCTTCAATTGTTGCTTCAACGTTGTCTGCATTAACATGCATAATTGGCACATCATATCCTTTTGCAACATCTGAAGAATATGTTGTAGAACGACCTTCTTCAGGTTCTGTTGTAAAGCCGATACGGTTATTTGTAATAACGTGGAGTGTACCGCCAGTAGAATAACCATCAAGACTACCTAAGTTCATTGCTTCAAAATTGATACCTTGACCAGGATAAGCTGCATCACCATGAATTAATATTGGCATTGATTTTTCGAATTCAGTTGTTACTGCACCAGGTTTATCTGTATTGTCTTGTGTTGCACGTGTTTTACCTAAAACAACAGGCGCTACGATTTCTAAATGACTTGGGTTATTAGCTAATGAAATACGTTGTTCACTACCATATGAACGCGTTGTTTTCACGCCACCAAGGTGATATTTAACATCGCCAGACCATCCAGAAGTTAATTTTAAGCTTCCGTCTTCTGGTAAAAACTTCATTGGATCTGTGTGCATAAATTCAGAAATCATCATTTCATATGGCTTTTCTAAAACATGTGTGAGTACGTTTAATCTCCCACGGTGAGCCATACCAATTTGAATGTTTTGAATACCCTCGTCACTCGCAAGTTTTAAAGTTTGCTGTAACATTGGGACTAATGTGTCTACACCTTCAATTGAAAAGCGCTTTGCGCCTACAAAGTTTTTGTGTAGATATTTTTCAAAACCTTCAACATGTGCTAAATTTTTAAAAAGTTCGATTTTTTGATTGTCATTTAAAGTTGCTTTGTACGGTGTTTCAATTCTGCGTTTTAACCATACACGTTCTCTATTATTGTTGATATGCGTGTACTCAAAGGCGATTGGTCCTTTGTAACGTTTTTCCATACGTACAATAGCTTCATAAGCATTGTCATAAATATCTTTGAAATGCTCTGATACAATACCTGCAGAAATAGATTCAAGTGTTTCTTTGTCTAAATTAAAATCTTCAAAGTTTAACTTTGGAACATTTTCTCTTACAGGTCTATTGACGGGATAAATATCTGCTGATAAATGCCCATATTGGCGGATATTATCTATTAAGCGCATAACACGTTTGATTGTGCTATCACCTTTAGTCACATTACTTTGACCTTCCTTATTTGTTACGATGTTAGCTTCACCGTTTTTAATTGTACTAAATAGGACTTGCAAATCTTCTGGGACTGAAGTCGGATCATTTAGATATACGTCATATAAATCTAAAACATATCCAAGATTTGCCCCGAAATTTACAGGTGCCTCGGAAACCTGTCTTTCGTTGCTCATATTACACCCTCCACAAAATAGTTGAAACGCTTACAAATCAATAATAGCATTAAACAAGCGCAAATTAAAGTACCAATAGCCTACTTATATGAAAAAACAGAACCTAAATGAAATAGATTCTGTTACTTTTGTAATATATATAATAATGTGACGTAGGTTTTGCTAAATTTTAACTTTTTAAATGCTAGATTATACGTGTTAAAAAGTGATTTTAAAAGTTGTATATTTACCTATTTCACTTTCAACTTGAATGGTGCCATGATTCAATTCAATTATTTTTTTAGCAATAGATAGACCAAGTCCATTTCCACCTAATTTACGAGATCGTGATTTATCGACTCTATAAAAACGGTCAAAGATAAATTCGATGTCTTCTTTAGGAATACCAACACCATGGTCTGTTATCTCAATAGAAATTTGTTTATTTCTCAGATTGGTTTGAATATGAATATGTTTGTTATGTTGATCATATTTCATAGCGTTATCAATGAAAATAATTAGTATTTGCTCTAATTGATAACGGTTAATTTTAATATTAAGTGGTTTAGGAAAAGCTTCAAATTCAAATTTATAGTCCTGATGTAATTGTTTTAATGATTTTATGCGAGAAGTAATTTCCTGATTGATATCTACATTTTCGATTTCTCCATCACGACTATTATTATTATCTTTTGTGAGTAAGAGAAGTTCTTCTACTAATTTTGTAATCCTCATCATTTCTTCTAAGGAAATGTCTAAAGATTCTTCGAGTATTGCTGCATCTTTTTTTCCCCAACGTTGAATTAAATTTAAATGACCTTGGATAATTTGCAATGGCGTACGTAATTCGTGAGAAGCGTCTTCCACGAATTGTCTTTGTTGATTAAAAGATTCTTCCAATTGGAACATCATTTCGTTAAACGTAACGATTAAATTATCTGTTTCTTCATAGTTTGTATTTAATTCTACTTTTTCTTGGAAACCATCTCTACGTATTTGTTGCATTTTGTTAGACATCAATATTAATGGCTTTGTAATTTGTGATGAGAAAAAGTAACTAACAATGGCAGTGATAAACGTTGCAATGATGCCGAAAATAAGCGCAATAAAATATAAAGAGTTTACGAGTGTATTATAGTCTTCTAATGAATGGACAATGACACTATATCCTTTGAAACTTTGAGAATCGATACGTTGCGTTATAGTCAAGTATTCTGTATTATGGTGATTTTTAATGGACGCTTGATTTGCATCTTTAGTCGCAAAATTGGGCGTGTAGCCTATCGTATTATCATTTGAAGTTTCCATTAATTTGTTGCCGTCGTCATTGTATAGTATCACTTTCTGAAAGTTGCCTAAAGAAGCATTTAAATCTAAGGGTGTTATATCTTCAATTTGTTTAGTTTCAAAAAGATTTACAATATCTGACGAACTACGTTCTGCCTCAGTAAATTCATTGTGGCGTAAACTATTACTCAAGAAGAATATAATAATTAAACTAAAAATAAATATCGTTGAAAACGTTATTGTTGTTGTAATCATCATCCATTTTGTTTTTAATTTTCTTTGCTTCATTGTCTAACCACATAGCCAACACCACGAACTGTTTCGATGTATTTATCTTTACCATAGGGTTTGAGTTTGTTTCTTAAATAACGAATATAAACATCTACAACGTTCGTTTCAACTTCAGTATCATATCCCCAGACATCAGTAATAATTTGTTCTCTTTGTAAAACATGATTTTTATTAACAGCAAGTAAATATAATAAATCATATTCTGTTTTCGTCAAATCTAATGATTCCCCCTCTACAGTGACCTTAAAAGCATCCTTATCTATAATGATACCTTTGATATCGATGACATTCTTTTGTGGCTGTCTACGAAGCATAGCACGTATTCTAGCTAGTAATTCTTCTATATCAAATGGTTTAACAATATAATCGTCAGCGCCATAATCTAAACCTGTGACTTTATCATATGTATCACTTTTTGCAGTAATAATAATAATTGGTGTTGTTTGTTTTTGACGAATTTGACGACAAATTTCTAAGCCATTGATATTTGGTAGCATCAAATCCAAGAGTATAAGGTCGTAATTATTGGATAATGCTTTTTCTAGACCAGGACGTCCATCGTATTCTATATCTACAGTGTAATCTTCGTGTTCAAGTTCAAGTTCTATAAAGCGAGCAAGATTTTGTTCATCTTCTACTATTAATATTTTTGTCATAAGTTGCACCTCAAATTATATTTTAAATGAAAATACATCATGTAGGAAGTTATTACTAATAATTGTATAATTTTTGTTGCTTTTATACGAGAAATATTCAAACTAATAAATCATATAATATAGCGCTATGTTAACCTTTTAAAGGATATTGAATTTTGATATATAAGAAATTATAAAAAATACCCAATTCTAATTGACAATAATTCTCAGTGTTGTATAATGTAATTGAAAATGATTATCAATTCCAAACATAAGACATTCCCCCCACACGAATTTCGATCTTATTGGATTGATCATTTTCAGAAATATCCCCTTTTATATGCCCGTAAAAGACTAACGTTGCGAGACAAAGTGAATATAAAGACCGGTTTTACTTTGTAAAATCGGTTTTTATAATAAATTTTGACACAAAAGCAACAAGTTGAGTTATATATCGAGTTGCTAAGAATTTAGGCAAGCCAAACGTTAATATTGACGTTTGGCTTGTTTTTTTCGATTAAATTAAGACAAGATCTTTACAGAATCATAAATAAATAGCTGCCGAAAAGTCACTAACTTTTCGGCAGCTATTTAGAGGATCGGGCATAAATACATGTCTCAGCCTCAATCATTATATTGACAGTGGCTGACTAATTTGAAAGTGTACTTATAGCAAGCTTTTAAAGTACTACTACTTCGTTTATGAAGACAAGTAGTTATTATACAAGCGCTTCGGCTCTTGTATTTCATTTTTTAGTCAGGTGTGCTGTGGGGTGCGACGACAAGAAACTTGTTAGAAACGATAGATTTCTGTCTCATTCCCTGTCTTATTGTTAATAACTATCAATAAACACTAGACTTGTAGTTTATGTCTTAAAATAAGCGTTGGTAGTACGACACAGAACGCGCCACCAATTACACCAGCAATGATATCAGTTGGATAGTGTACACCAAGGTATACACGAGATGATGATATTAGGATGATAAATAATGCAGATAATCCTATCATAAATGCTCTAGATTTACCTTGTAGTACTCTATTAGCGATATACATTGTACTGCCAAAGAATGTGGCGGAGCCCATAGCATGACCACTTGGGAAACTAAACCCAGAAATATCGATGAGCCTTAGCAATGTTGGACGTTCTCTATCAAAGAGGTTTTTTAGCAAAGGGTTTAAAGTGCCAGATAAACTCATTGCAATAGTAAAAAATAAAGCTTCAATATTTAATCGTTTTAGCATTAAATAAGCAATTAATAATAGTGATAAACAGACCATCGCCCATACTTCACCAATCTTAGTAACGCCTAAGAAGAAAGTAGTCGTAATAAAACTTTCAGAAGAATAGATAAATTCATATACTTCATTATCAATCCATTTTCCTAATCTAGATTCATGAAAAAATGCAATGATGCCAAATATTAAAGTGAAAATGATTAGTAATGATATTCGTTTCCATCGACTCATTGCATATGACCTCCCATTAGTTTAGTGCGTCATTAATAATTTTGTTGAATAAATCTTGACGCGTATAGCTTTCTTTATATGTTTGCATTTGTTTAACTATTGATTCACGGTTAGCTTCAATTTCACTGAGCTGTGTTATTAATTGTGTTTCAGTTAACGTATCTTCTGGTAATGTTTTACCAAAACCTTTAGATTCAAAATTCTTAGCGTTATCAATTTGATCACCACGGGACTGATCTAAACCAAGTGGAATTAATAGCATAGGAATTCTAAGTGCTAAAAATTCATAAATCGCATTTGAGCCAGCACGACTAATAACTGTATCAGTAATTGCTAATAAGTCTGTTAAATCATCTTTCACAAATTCAAATTGAGTATACCCCTCTTTATTTGAATATTGTTTTTCTAACAATCCTTTACCAGTTAAATGTACAACTTGATAGTTTTCATTAAGTGCATCTAAATTTTGTCGTATGATTTCATTTAATTTTTTACTGCCTAGACTGCCTCCCATAACGAGCAATACTTTTTTATTTTTAGTAAATTTAGTAAGTTGATAACCTCGGTTTTTATCACCAGTTTTCAAATCTTCACGTACTGTTGCACCAACGAAATCTGCTTTATCTTTAGGAAGATACTGTAATGTATCTTCAAAAGTAGTGTAGATTTTCTTAGCAAATTTGAGTGAAATCTTGTTAGCTAAGCCAGGAGTTAAATCTGATTCATGAATTATTGTAGGAATTTTTAAAGATTTTGCAGCCATAACTACTGGGACCGATACAAAACCACCTTTTGAAAATAATAAATCAGGTTTTTCTTTCTTTAATACTTTTCTCGCATCTAATATACCTTTTAGTACTTTGAATACGTCTTTTATATTGTCCCAAGAAATATAACGTCTTAATTTACCACTAGAAATTGAATGATATTTGATTTCAGGTAATTGAGATTCAATCATCTCGCGTTCAATCCCTTTTTTTGAACCAATGTAAAAGGCTTCATAACCTTCTTCTAAGGCAGTGGGTATTAAACTTAAATTGACTGAGACATGTCCAACAGTGCCTCCCCCAGTAAATGCGATTTTAGTCATATTATAACCTCTATTCTTCTAATTTTTTATAATAGGCATAAAAGGGTTCCCCTTTATTAAAAGGAGGATAATCAATTTCTGTCTCGCCTACTTTTTTAAAACCAAATTTATTAAACAGAACTTGTGCACGCTTATTTAATGCAAATGTATCTGTCACCAAAACGTGAATATCATGGTCGAGTGCAAGTTTAACGGCAAAGTTAAACAACTGAGTAGCAGCCCCTTTATAAGTTGCTGATCCAGCAAGTCTGTGGATTACATATGCACCACTTCTGTCAATTGGCCATTCTAATTCATCATACCACTCTGATTGTTGTTGGTCGACAACTATAAAAGCATAAATTATAGAATTTTCTTCTAGTACATAAAGTGTTCCTTTTTGTATATCATCTTTAAAATGCTGTTCCAAAGGATATTTTTCATCCCACTGATTATTATTATCTTGTTTCATGATTGCTTTAGCTTCTTTTACAATTTTTAGCACACTTGATAAATCATTTTTGTTGGCAATTCTAATCATAGAAATAGTACCTCACTATAGTTAATTTAATTTTTTAAGAAGTTTTTGTAAAACAGTGTCTTCTTTATTGGCTTTGTTGACAAGCGCTTGAGTGAACTTTTCATTTGTTTTTTTGTCGAATGTGCCATGTACTTCCAAATTATTTTCTTTTTGGAATGATTCAATAGCAGTTTGCAAAGCATTATCAAATTCATTAGAGTTATTATTTACTTTATGGCCCAATGCAGATAATCCTAACTTCATTGTTTTAACATTTTTATCGCTATCCCCTAACTCATATGTTTTATCATTAGGTATAACATTTAAAGTTTGATATTCTGGTTCACTAATTTTCACATCTGGCTTAATTCCCTTGCCATGAATGTAGTGTGAATTTGGTGTTAGCCATTTCATATTGGTAAATTTTAATAATGATCCGTCATCGAATTCATTTGTTGTTTGAACAACACCTTTACCAAATGTTTTAGAACCATAAACCTTGGCTTTGTCATAGTCTTTCATAGCGCCTGTAAACACCTCGGAAGCACTTGCAGAGCCTTTATTAACAAGAATTGATACTTCCATGTCTTTTGCTTCTTTTAACGCGTCATTAGAAGCTGTTATTTCTTCTTTGTGATCGCCTTTTTGAAGTTGTACGACAGTTTCACCTTTATCAATAAAAATATTAGCCATTTTAATTGCTTCATCTAATAAACCACCTGGGTTATTTCTTAAGTCTAAAACAATTTTGCGGACGCCGTTTTTATGTGCTTTGATAATCGCAGATTTTAATTCACCTGCAGTACTATCTTGGAATTTGTTGATAGTAAAAACGCCAATGTCATTTTGTTTTTCATATTCAACGCTTTTCACGTGTATTTTATCACGCTTAATTGTAATATCATGGGCTTGATTAGCTCTTTCAATTGTTAGAGTAACATTCGTTCCTTTTTTGCCACGTACTTTTTTTACGATGGCTTCCAATGGTTGCCCTTTAATAGATTTACCATCAACTTTAGTCACAACATCTTTAGGTTGTATACCTGCTTTTTCAGCTGGTGAATCTTTCATTGGACTTGTAATTTCAATTTTATTACCTTTCTTTTGCATTTCTGCGCCGATGCCTACAAAGTCTCCAGAAACATCTTCATTAAAAGATTTTGTTTCTTTTTTAGTCATATAATCAGAATACGGGTCATCTAATTCTTTTACCATTCCATTAATAGCAGCTTCAGATAATTTTTCGGAATCTGTTTCTTTATAGTATTCATCATTTAAAGTTTTATAAACTTCTTGGACCTTTTGCATTTCTGTTCGTTGATCACTATTTAATCCGCTTTTCCAATTACTAACGCCAATTGTTGCAAATACTGCAATGAGTGCTGTGATAATCACAGTAACTATTATTAATAAAATAAAATGACTGCGTTTGAAATTTAAAAATTTAGATTTATTTTGGTGATTATTATCGTTATTACTGTCGTTGTTATTTTCCTCATATATGTCATTATGATCTGACATTTAATCACTTCCTACTACATATGTAAAAATTACTGTTAAAGTTCAGCTAAAATAAAAAAGCTGGGATTGAACCATATTCGATTAATCCCAGCTACTTATATGACACTATAATATTTTAATATATTTGAATCTATTTACACAAATATTAAGTGATTTAAAATTTTAGCCATTCTGTATATTCTTCATATAAATCATCGAACACAGCCATTGAAATGGGATAATTACCTTGTGTCTCTATATAATCAGATATATTATGAAAATCTTTCTCTTGCCTTGGAAAAGATAAATCATCAAAAATTGCTTCTGCTAATTCACCTTTTTCATTTTTACGACCTCTTGCCGTTAGCACAAATTGATAAAATGAATGATCTTTCATTAGTTCATTGTCACATCAACGATTTTTGTTTCGCCTTTAATAATAGAATTTACATCCTCAATATTAAGAGATGATGTATTATCAGAATTTGTGATAATGATTGGTGATATTACAGATTTCGCATTTTCTTTAATATAATCTAAGTCAAAACGTAATAATGGATCTCCAATGCTTACTACATCTCCACTTTCGACTAAAACTTCAAATCCCTTACCATCCAATTGAACTGTGTCTAAACCGATATGAACGAGTAATTCTAAACCATTATCAGCTTTTAAACCAATAGCATGTTTAGTAGGAAATACATTATCTACTTTTCCGTCGATTGGTGATACGACTTCGCCTTCTGTTGGGTTTACTCCAAAACCTTCGCCCATCATTTTTTGTGCGAAAACTGGATCTGGAATATCTTCGATTTTTACATATTCCCCTGTAATTGGCGCATAAATAACGCTATCCTTATTGACTTCTTTACCTTTGCCGAATAATTTTTTAAACATATCTTGTTCGCTCCTTATTTTTCAAAATGTGATATTAAATCTTCATAGCCTAATTCTTCAAGCTTTTCGAAAGGAATAAATTGAACTGCCGCGGAATTAATACAATATCTTAAACCGCCACTTTCTTTCGGTCCATCATTAAATACATGACCTAGATGACTATTTGCATCTTCTGAGCGTACTTCTGTACGTACCATGCCGAAAGTTTTGTCTACAAGTTCAACTACTTCTTCATCATCTAGAGCTTTAGAAAAACTAGGCCAACCACAATCTGATTCAAATTTTTCTTCTGAGGTGAATAAAGGTTTTCCTGAAATTTTATCGACATAAATGCCTTTTTCATAATGGTTCCAGTACTCATTTTGGAATGGAGGTTCTGTTCCATTTTCTTGAGTGACTAGGTATTCCATTTCATTTAAACTATCTTTACTTTTTTTAATCATTTTGTTCCCCCCAATGTTTTTCTATAAATGCTTTACGTCCTGATCCACGTTGATATTGCTCATAATGCAGTGGATTTTTCTTATAATAATCTTGGTGTTGTGATTCAGCAGGATAAAAGTTTTTATAAGGTTTAATGGGTGTAATTACCGGATTATTAAAAATAGCCTGTTCATTTAATTGCTGTATTTTTGCCTCTGCAGCTTTCTTTTGTTCTTCATTGTGATAAAAAATGGCTGGTTCGTAGTGTTCACCACGATCAAAAAATTGGCCACCATTATCAGTTGGGTCAAATGTTTTGAAATAAACATCTAAAATATTTTCGAAGGAAGTGATTTCAGAGTTATATGTGATTTGTACTGCTTCTACATGACCAGTTTGGTTCGTGCTTACACTTTCGTAAGTAGGATTATCCAAATGGCCACCACTATAACCAGAAACAACATTTTCGATACCTGGATAAGAAGTAAAAGGTTTAACTAAACACCAGAAACAACCGCCAGCTAATGTCGCATAAGCCATAATATACCTCCTATATCTATTTTGTCATAAAGTTACCATTATTTTAAGAGATATGCTATCAAATTGTTTATAAATAATATAAATACTGTAAATTTTCTTAATAATAGTAACTACGTATATGAATCAAGATTATATTAAGATCTTAAAACAATTAAACCAATTGCACCTTGACCTGCATGTGTTGAAATAACAGGTGTTGTTACATTAGTATCAAAATGATTGAAATTAAATTCTTCAGAAAATTGCTTTTTAACCTTATCTACAAATTCGATGACATTGGCATGAGCAATACCAATAGATTTTATATTCTTATCACCTATAAAGTGACTTATTTCTTTCTTTAAAAATTGAACACTTGCATTTTGCGTACGTGAATTGTGTAACATTTCAAGTTTTCCATCAACAATTGTACCGATTGGCTTAATTTTCATCATATTCCCAATTAAACCTTTTGTTTTACTAATACGTCCACCCTTAATAAGTTGATTAAGTTGGCCTATAACGACATAAAGTTTAATGTTTTTTTGCAATTCATTCAATTTTTCAATAATTTTTTCAGTTGGAATACCTTCATTATTCCAATCTACAACGTGCTGAATTTGATAACCTAAACCAAAAGAAATTGATTTAGAGTCTATAACAGTTACATTGCTATCAGTAATTTGACTGGCTTGTAGCGCAGTTTGATAAGTACCACTTAATCCTGAAGTGATATGAATACTAATGATTTCAGAACCATCAGCACCTAATTCATCATACATCTCAATGAATTTGCCAATAGCTGGTTGACTTGTTTTAACATCTGCATCATCCTGTATTTTTTGTATATATGCTTCAGAAGTGATATCTACTTGATCTACATATGATTTTCCATCAATTGTTAAGTTAAGTGGTACAACATGGATATCATTTTCAACCAAATAGTCATTTGATAAGTCTGAAGTTGAATCGGTTACAATTTTCTTTTTAATCATAATGTCCTCCTATGAATTTTTCTTACGAATTAAATGTAAAAAAGTATGAGGAATTGTATTTTTTTCGTCTAATTCCCCTTTAACTGATGATTCGACTTCCCAGTCTTCGAATGTATAAGGTGGGAAAAATGTATCCCCATTAAATTTATCTTCAATCACTGTGATATACATATCGTCAACTTTATCAATCATTTCTTCATATAATAATTGGCCACCAAATACGAAAACATGGCCAGGTAAATCAAATATATCCTCCATAGAATGAATGACATCAACGCCCTCATGTTGAAATGATTTATTTCTAGTTAATACAACGTTTCGCCTGTTAGGAAGTGGTTTTCCTATAGAGTCAAACGTTGCGCGCCCCATCACAAGTGTATGGTTAGTGCTTAATTTTTTTACATGCTTAAGATCATTCGGTAAATGCCAAGGTAATGTGTTATCTACGCCGATAACACGTTGTTGGTCATGCGCCACAAGTATTGAAAGTGTCATAAATTTCCTCCTTAATGCTAATATAGCAAGATTTTAACTTTACTTTTTAATATTCATTATATATTAAGCTATTAATCAATTTTAATCGTTTTGTAGATTACACTGCTATTGGTGCTTTTATTGCTGGATGAGAGTCATAATCTATAATTTCCAGATCTTCGTAATTGATATCGAAAATAGAAGCATCACTATTGATTTTTAATTGAGGTGGTTCAAAACCATCACGTGATAATTGTGTTTCTATAGCGTCAATATGATTAGCGTAAATATGTGCATCACCAAATGTATGCACAAATTCTCCCACCTCTAGTCCGCATTCCTTAGCAATTAAATGCGTTAATAAGCTATAACTAGCAATATTAAAAGGGACGCCTAGAAATATATCTGCGCTTCTTTGATAAAGCTGACAACTTAATTTACCCTCATGTACATAGAATTGAAACATCGTATGACATGGTGGCAATGCCATGGTATCTATTTCAGTTGGATTCCAAGCTGACACAATATGACGTCGAGAATTCGGATTGTTTTTGATTTGTTCTATAACAGTCTTAAGTTGATCGAAATGGTTACCATCTTTATCTTCCCAGTCGCGCCATTGTTTACCATATACATTTCCTAAGTCACCAAATTTTTGTGCAAATGCATCATCGTTTAAAATCTGTTGTTTGAACTGTTGCATTTGTTCCTTATATATTTTATTAAATGATTCATCTGCTTGTGCTCTATGTCCAAAATCGGTCATATCTGGTCCTTTATAATCTGATGATTTTACATAATTTTCAAACGCCCATTCATTCCAAATGTTGTTATTATATTGGAGTAAATATTTAATGTTCGTATCACCTTTAATAAACCACAATAACTCCGTGGCAATTAATTTGAAGGATACTTTTTTAGTTGTTAATAAAGGAAACCCTTTCGATAGATCAAATCTTAATTGATGTCCGAATTTTGAAATTGTACCTGTATTTGTGCGATCATTTTTTTGTTTACCGATGTCTAAAATTTCTTCGCATAGATTGTGATATGATTGATCAAAACTATTAAGCATAACAACCACACTCCTTTCTATTATTTATATTTATCTTATTGGAAATCACTAACAATTAAAAGAGTTTACTATTAATAGTGTAAAAAATAAGTCATTTTATACAAAGTATACATTATTTCTTTGAAAACGTTTAAAATGTAGCATTATTTTTAAATTTAAAAAACCAACTTACCATATCTTAAATAATAAGTAAGATATAATAGGTTGGTTTAAAGTAACGTTTATCCAGATTCAATCACCATTACCATTTAATATAAAATAACAGATTATATTAAATTAAGTAACTAGCAATATTCATCGAAAGCATCTTTGATATCCATACAAATATCTTGAATATCTCTACCTTCAATATGTTCACGAGGAATAAAATGTTTTAATTCTTGACCTTTAAATAAAGCGTATGATGGACTTGATGGTACTTGCTGAATAAATGATCTCATTTCTTCAGTAGCTTCTTTGTCTTGTCCTGCAAAAACTGTGACTTTATTACTAGGTTTTTTATCATTTTGTTCAACTACAGTCACTGCTGCAGGTCTTGCTAACCCAGCTGCGCAACCACATGTAGAGTTAATAACTACAAAAGTTGTGTCATCTGTTCCGACATTGTTCATATAATTAGAAACTGCTTCAGCAGATTCTAAACTTTCAAAATCATGTTCTGTTAATTCACTACGCATTTGAGTAGATAATTCATTCATATAAGCATCATATGCATTCATTGATAACACTCCTAAAATTTATCTTTTAATTCATTTTTATCAGTAATTACTTGTTTCTGTTAGCAATTTGTTTCCAAACGGATCCTAAAGCTTCGTCACCATTTTCTATTCTAGAAATTGCCATCTCTATTTGTAATTTGACTTCGTATGCAGGGTCATCTGCATGTGCTCTTAATGATTCGAGTTGTTCAGGACCACCTTCGTCAAAGATAAACATTGCTGCTCTCCATCTTACAATCTTTTGCGAATCATTTAACGCTTTTTCCATTTCTGGCAGCGCTTGTTTAAAACCTAAATCGCTTAAACAATCTCCTGCTGTACGTCTTACTGCAGGACTTTTGTCATTTAACCCTTTAAACAGATAAGGTAATACAGCTTTATCTTCCACCATTCCAAGTAGTACGATAGCTTCACGTCTCAAGGGTATTTTTTGCTCATCACTCACTGCTTCACCTAATAGTGGAAAATCTTGTACAGTTGGTGTTGGAAAGGATTTTAACATTCTTAATCGTTCTTTCCAATCATCAGCAGCTTGGTAAGCTTCAAGGGAAACATGTTGATATTGTTTTTCTGGAACAACAATATTTGTAGCTAATGCTTCTTGCACAAGTGTTTTTAATCGTTCCTCAGGATAAATAGCAGTGATTTCTTCAAATACTTCAGACATAATCTCATCTAAATCACCATAGCGCACACCTAAATCATCCCATTTACGAAGAAAGACGATATTATCATTATCTTTTTGTGCAGCTAGCATGCTGTCGATATAAACTTCTGGTAATTGTTTGCGTTTTTCTTCAGAGCTTGTAGTAAGTTTAATTTGGTAAGGAATGCCTTTAAATTTTAATACTTCAGCCTTAACCTCTCCATAATGTTCATCTGGTAAAGGTTCATTTATTTCTTCTTGGTCTTCATTTAACGTTGCAGTTACATTAGGTAAAACATCTTCCCAATCAAATTTTGGCTTTTTGTCCACTGCTAAAAAGTCCATGACATAGAATATAGACTTAACGCCTTCGATTGCTAATACATCATTAATAAAATGAGGTTGTCCCTCGGCAACTGCAGTATACGTATTTGATTTATTATCTTCTCTTTTCTCACTCAAGACAATTTTCATTGTATTTGGACTTGGTGTAGGTTCAACACGAACAATTTCCATCAAGGAACCTCCTTGTTATATTTATATTCTTTCTAACGTTGCTAATATATTCGGTAATACATCATCCCACTCAACATTAGCTTGTTTATCAACTGAAATAAAATCCATAGCTTGGAATATAGATTTTACGCCTTCTACTTCTAATACTGCATTAATAAATTCAGGCTGACCTTCTTTTACTTTAGTATACGTATTGGGTTTTGTGTCTCCACCTTCAACGCTATATACAAATTTCATTGTATTTGGATTTGGTGTTGCTTCTACATTTAAAATTTCCATTATAAATCCTCCTTATTGTAATTCATTTCCTATTTGTTTGATTTGTTTTCCAATTGAACACTCATTTATACAAAAGTGATGTGCTTGGGTTTTTCCTTCAGTCTTTCTGATATGGTTTTTAAGTAAGCATTCTTTGCAGTAGGTGTTCATTAAATGATCTATCGCATCAATTGCTTCTTTTTCAGAATAAGTTAGAATAAACTTCACTCTCCTGTGTTTCTGTAAATAAAAGTATTTAATTATATTAAGATTTGACGCTTGAAGGTATTATATCATTTGTAACTACGATTGTTTAATATTAAATTTGCAATTAAGATTAATCTGAAAATAAGGTGTATTAATTTTAAAAGTATACTTGCAATTTTTAATTTTTCTGATAAGATTATGCAGTTGTTAAATATGCGGTTTCTAAACACCCGCATCATCAAAATTTAGGAGGAATTTAAATTGTTTAACGAAGTTTTTGGTGTGTTAACGTTTTTAATCACATTTTTATTATTAGTCGCAATGTATCGTTTTTTTGGAAAACAAGGATTAATTGCTTGGATTGCAATTGGTACAATTATTGCTAATATACAAGTAATAAAAACAGTAGATATTTTTACTATTTCTGCAACGTTAGGTAATGTAATGTTTGCATCGATATATTTAGCTACTGACATTTTGAATGAAATATATGGTAGAAAAATTGCAAAGCGTGCGGTTTGGTTAGGTTTTAGTTCAACGTTAGTCATGATTATTGTCATGCAACTATCGTTATACTTCACCCCATCTCCAGTGGACACGACTCAAGGTGCACTAGATACAATATTTAATCTTGTACCTAGAATAGCGTTAGGTTCTGTTATTGCATATATCATTGGACAGCACTTAGATGTACTGCTGTTTTCATTGATTAAAAAGGTATTCAGTTCAGATAGTACGTTTATTATTAGAGCATATGGAAGTACGATAATTAGTAATATTATAGATACAGCATTATTCGTAGCTATTGCGTTTTTAGGGACAATGCCAAATGAAGCAGTTTTTGAAATTTTTATAACAACTTACTTGTTGAAAATAATTTCTACAATATTTAACGTGCCATTCGGTTACTGGGCAAAATCTATGTATCGAAAAGGTAAAATACAAAAATTAGATGAAGGTTACTAAAAAACTCTGAAATTGGTTATATACCAATTTCAGAGTTTTTTTGATTTAAAATAGTGATAATTTGTTCTTTTAAAAATTCAAATGTTTCATAACCATCGCTAGCTAGAAAGTGCCCTTTGTGTGGAATATGAATTGTTTGAGTTCCTAAAGCTTTAGATAATCTATCTGTTGCGCTAATACTAACAACAGGGTCATAATCACTACCGATAGTAATAATATGTTGAGCATTAATGCGATCAAGTTGAACGTTAGTTTGATTGATATAATAATCTAATTCTGGTAAATTCTCTAATGTTTCATTAAAGGCTGAAACTAAAAATAACCCTTTAATATGCGGGTATTGAGAAAGTTGAGATAAATAATTAAGTACGGTTATTACTCCAAGGCTATGAGCGACAATAAGCGTTTCAGAATTCAATTTATGTGCCATACTATTGTGTAATGCTTTGTACCACTGATCTATATCTGGATGATTTGAATTTGGTAAATGTATGACTTCAACTTTATAATCAGAAGCTTTCATTTTAGTAGCTAACCATTGAAACCAATGACTATCAGTATGTGCTTGGTAACCATGTATAATAAACATATTTTTCAAAGTATCAGACCTCTCTTGCTTAACTCCGACTATTCAAGTATAAATTCAATATATATCTAGGATACGAAAAATATATTGAATTTCCAACTGATATGGTTAGTGCTTATATAGTATAAATGAAATAGTTTTGATAAGATAAGATTAACTTAAATAATGTGGGTGAATTTATGGCGAAAATATATTTTGATGCAGCTACTGCCGGTAATCCAGGTGAAAGTGCTTGTGCAGTTGTCATAGTAACAGACAACGAAAGAATTCAGTATGATACTAGTTTGGGTATAATGGATAATCATAGTGCTGAATGGGCCTCGTTGGTGTTTGCCTTAGAAAGTGCTGTGAAACACAAAGTGACGACGGCGATAGTTTATACAGATTCAAAATTAATTGAAGATAGTTTGAATAAGGGACGCGTAAAAAATGATAAATTCAAACCTTATTATCGTGAAATGTTAAAATTAGAACAACAGTTTGATTTACTTTTTGTAAGATGGATTCCTAGAAATCAAAATAAGGAAGCAAATCATCATGCTAAAAATGCACTGTATAAAATCACTAAAAATAAAAAAGGCAAATAATATAAAAAGTGGCTGCTAGCTTTCCGAATGGATTGCTGACAACCACTTTTTTATTTGTATGCTTAACTGAAATGAGTAGATAAGTATTTTCCGGATACGTATAACTCATGTTCGTTACAGATATTTAATATCTTAGTGATATCTGTACCAAATTTCATATCTTGTAATAATGTTGTTGTATCTAAAGGCACTTCAGTGTGAATTTTAGCTAAAGACTTGGAAACCTTTAAGTTTTGCATATCATTATTTATTTTATTCTGTTGACCAGGTGTCAATTCATCTATTGCGTCAACGACAGATTCTACAGAACCATAATTTTGAATAAGTTTAATTGCCGTTTTTTCTCCTATGCCTTTTACGCCGGGATAACCATCTGCGCTATCTCCCATAAAGGCTTTTACATCAATAAGTTGTAACGGATTCAATCCATATTCACTTTGGAATCTATCAAGCGTGTAGCGATTATAAATGCTGAACCCCTTTTTAGTTAACCAAATTTCTACATTGGGATTGATACATTGTAGTATGTCTTTATCACCAGTTACTACATAAACTTGATTTTCATCAGAATATTGATGTGCTAACGTTCCAATAACATCATCAGCTTCATAGTTCTGAACGCCAATATTAACAAAACCAAATTGATTGGAAACCTCTTTCACATAATCAAATTGAGGGATAAGTTCTTCAGGTGGTGCTGGTCTATTTTGTTTATAACCATCAAACATATCATTTCTAAAAGTGGATTTCCCCATATCCCAGCATACAGCTACATGTGTTGGCTGTATGTCATTGATTGCGCTAAACACGTGACGCACAAATCCTTGTATGCCATTTGTAGGTGTACCTGAAGAATTGCGCATAAATTGTTTGTGAAGACTTGTAGCATAAAAATGGCGGAATAATAAAGCCATGCCATCTATTAGTAATATTTTATTAGACATTTTGTGTACCTCTTTCTTGTTTACAATAGCACTTTTAATTGTGCGTTCGTTTCTTGCAATTGTTGAATCAATGCATCATCGATTTCAAATGATAATAATTCTTTGATTTGACGATGAATATCACTTTCAAATTGCTTGAATTTTGTTTCAGCATTCTCGTTCATAACTAAGACGATTTCATTGAGTGCTTTTCTAAGATCAGCGATACAAGGGGCAAGTAACTTGATTGTTTCTTGAGTAATTTGTTCTTGTAACTCACCTTGTGTCTTAGGTTGCAGGATATTCTTTTTAGAAAGTGATTTAGGTAATGCATCAACCATATGACTTAACTCAACTTTTAAATAAGGTTCATCTAATTCAATATTGTTTTTATCAAATTTTGGTTCAATAAACACATGCAATTGTTCAAGTTTTTGCTTTAACGGTGCAATTTCATTATGCAATTGTTCGTGGAAATATTTTTTGACGCGTTCAACAAGTAAGGATTGCTCTAAGTACAAGCGTTGATGAATTTGATCTAAATAAATTTTTGTAGATAGACGTTTTTCTTCGTTGAAATTACTATTTTTTGTCATTTGTCCATTATAAATAGATTTGACTTCATCTTGTAATTGTAATTTCAAGCGTTCGTTTAAGTGATAGATTTGGTCTTCTACCTCATTTGAAGCACGTTGTTCTGCAGTTTGTAATATGTTATAACTCAACACTGTTGATTGTTCATAATTTTTTAATTTTTGTTTACGTTGTTCAATTTGAGCTTTGTTGTTCTTTGTTTCTTCAATCATTTGTTCAAACGCTTCGGAAATATGTGTGAGTTGTTTTAACATTTGTTGTTGAAGTATATATTTAGATTCAACTTGAGTAAAGTGTTGAATACTCTCTTGTAATTTATCTATTCCTTTATCGCCAGACTTAAGTGCTTCTCTACTGGAAACAGCAAAAATGTCTGAATCCATGTTAACTTGAGTTAAAGCATCACCAACATATTCTATCACAGCATTTAAATCTTCATCAGTTTCTGCTAAGTCAGTAGCATTTATAATCATTTTGAAAGCTTGATTTTCATTTAATTGATTCATTTCTTTCATATGTTCAATAAAGCGTTTGTCATTGTTTGTAAACGAATGATTAAAATAACTTACATATAAGATTAAATCTGAAGATGTTAGTATTTTCTCAGTTTCATTTGTATGACGTTGATTATTGGAATGTAATCCTAGGGAATCAACGATGATTTTATCTTTTAACCAATCGATTGGTAGTTTAAGGTGTACTGTGTTTACAAACGTTGCATACTCATCTTCTGCACTCCATTTTTTAATATCATCTTGTGGAATAGTATGTGTTTGACCTTCTTCTAACATGTGTTTATACATACTGTAATGTTTTTCAACTGCGTTCACAAAAGCCAATTGATTTTTTTCCAAAGTCGCTTTGATTTTATCTGTATTTTTACTTAAAAACGTTTCAATACTATCAAATGCTTTATTTTCAATTTCGAAAACTTGATTTAACTCGTCTAAAAGTTGTTCAGATGATTTAAGTGTAATCTGACTTTCATGTCCATAAGTTAATTCAGTCATTGCTGCAGTGGTTGGATTAGGTGAACTGACTAAGTGCGAGCCACCCAGTAAGGCATTAATCAAACTACTTTTGCCTGCACTAAATGTACCAAAGACCCCTATTTTCACAACTTTATTTTCTAATCTCGTTAATGTATCATCAATGTCTTTTTTTGTTTGTTCGAATAAAGGTATATCTTGAATTAATTCAAGTGCATTTTTGATGTTTTGCGTATTGTCTTGGTTATCGTAATGTTTCTCAATTGTGTTTCTTTTACTCATCTTGACAGTATCAGTATTGTCTTGTGCTGTGTATTTGATTTCTGTTCGGTCTATTAATTTATCTAAAGAGTCATCCATATGAATGTAATAATGCATATAGTTTTGTGTTTCCAGAGACTCTCTCAAATTACGCATTTCCATAAATTTCACATAATCATTATAATCGTCTTCTTGTTCTGTACCGATATCATTTGCTTGTGAATGTTTAATAGCCTTTTTAAATAATGGGTCAGATTCTTTTGCAATAAATTTTTTAAGTGAAGCCATCAAATCATCTGCAAATGTTAAAACATATTGATTACTAATTGTTATTTGCATTTGATATAAATCAGTTATGAGTTCTGGGTGTATTGTATAATGTTGATTAAGAATGTCGTCATTTACCTCTGAAGAATTTATAAAACGTGTTAAAAATGACATGTCTTCTCTTAGTGGTTGTCTGACTTCTTGATTTACTTTGTCTTGGAGTTGTTCTACAACTGCTGTTAATCTCTTTTGTTGTTCTTCTAATGTTTTTTGTTTTTTATTAAATAAACCGCCGACTTTAAAGTCTTTCGTACGACTTTCTAAATAAATTTTGATTTTTTCTCTAATATCATGCGTCATGATATATGCATTATCTAAAATATCTTTACGTTTTTGCTTTAAAAAGTCATATAATTCATCAGGGTTATTTAATAACTTGGCTTCTTCACTGACCTCTTGGTTTTGTTGGAAATTGAGATAAGCTTGGTCAAAATCCGCTTCGAAAATATCAAGTTGATCTAAAATATCTTGAATTTCATATTGAATATAAGATAATTGTTCATCAGTAATAAATTCAACAATTCGTTCCACATAATCCTCGATAGATTCTCTATGGGTGTCTTTTTCAATTAAATAATTAGAAAGCGTGTCAATTTCATTATATTCATGATCATATTTTGAGACATAAAATATTTGATCTAATTCGATTTCCCACTCAGCGATTGATTTCTCTACACGATCTTTAAATGTCTCGAAAGTAATTTCTTCTTCGCTATGTTTGTCTATTTGATTAATTACAAATACCACTGGCACATTTGCTGCATTTAACTGTTTCATAAATTGGAAATTTAAAGCTGACTGCACATGGTTGTAATCTACTGTATAAAAAAGTACATTACTCGTATACATAAATTCCTCTGTACTTGATTGGTGTGTTGCAACATTAGAGTCTACACCAGGTGTATCTTGTAACGTGAAACCTTTTTTGAATTTATCTGATGGGAATTTTATTTCTACAGATTCTACATCTATGTTTTCACGATTCATTTGTTTAACTTCATCGTAATTATTTAATAATGTATATTGTTGATTGCTTAAGTTTGCAATAATTCCTGGTTCGTCTGACACAGACACAATAGCCGTATTACTTGTTGTTGGTACAGGCGAACTTGGCAAAATACTTTCTTCCAAGAGTAAGTTAATTAAAGTAGATTTACCTGCTGAGAAGTGGCCTACAAAAGTTGCAGTATATTGTTCTAAGTATACCTTTTTAATAACTTGATTGATGATGTGGACAAGACGTCCATTATTTGATTTTTCAACTTCTTTTTTTAGTTTATATAAAATATCGAGTTGCTCAGTATTAGACATTATATGTATCCCCTTTGATTACTTGTATGTAATTAAACTTATTGTATAACAAATTATTGTTTGTCTAAAGGTAGTAAGTGAAATTAAATTTCTTTTAATCCGTATTAATGATAATTTATCTTAATGTTACGTTATGTACGTAGTGTATTCTAATCACTTAGCATGATTATAGAAATGGGTTGTTATGATATAAAACAATCGTAATAAAAAAGTCACTCCAAACAAATTTGGAATGACACCAGCATAAGGTAGTTTATGATGAACTAATCTATATATACGCTTCAGTATTGATAGTCTGTCTATTGTTTTACTCAGTCTTTATATACCTACTTATTATTAACTCCCTTTAGGTTTATTGTAATCAGTATTCGGCTTATTGATACCTATGTTTTCTTTTAAATAAAGACTTGGATCTTTAGCGATTTTAACAACGACAGCTGCTACACTTTTTCTAGATACTTCTGTACCTTTGAATGATTCGTTCTTTTGAGTAATTTCATAATCAATTTCATTTGTATGTGTTAACCATGCTGGTCTAAAAATAGTATAATCTAGCCCTGAACTTTCAATAATATCAGCTGCTGCTTTATAAACAGGTAATCTATCACCTATTTGTTGTTGAATCCATTCCCCAAACTCTCCTGGGACCTCATTATATATACCTAAAGATGTTACGAAGACTAAACGTTTCACATCATTTGTTTGCATTGCTTTTACAATAGTTGCTGCTTCTTTATCAAGGTCTCCTGATAAACTAGCTAAGACGATATCTACATCGTCCATTGCACTATTAACATCGTCAAAGTTAGTAGCGTCACCTTCTCGCACACGAATTCTATCTGATGCAAAGTCAGGTAATCTATTCGCATCTCTTAAAAATAATCTTAAGGTATAGGATGTGTTTTCTAAAAAAGAATTAATAGCTGCTTTAGAAACTGCACCATTTGCCCCTAGAATTAATACTCTTGTCATCCAATCACTCCAATATTATATTATTGTTTTTAATAACTTTGCTATTTAATCAAAAATATTACTTCGTTTCTTTTCATTACTAAGACTGAAGTAGGCTTATTACATATAATCTGTTTAAACTCACAGTACTATAGTTAACCTCTTTACCCTCATATTAAACTTAAAACATACTTGATTACAATCTGAGTGCTTAATTGGATTACTATAATGTATTGATGATTAATCACCATAGCTATATTAGCGATATGCATTTTTGTACATATAATGTGTGGAATTGTAAAATCTCTAGATATGTTAAGGGAGTGGGACAGAGATTTAATATTTCTAATAAAATTTCGTCGTATGTGTGAGCCCGACATAGGTGACTGTAAAATGTAATACAATCGTTGGAAAGCTTGAATAAGAACTACTTGATTACAATAAATGAAGTAGTATTTCTTTAATAGTTTGATATAAGCGCATTTTCAATTCAGTCAGCCACTGACAAAATAAAAAACGAGACTGAGACACGTGATATGTCCCAGTCTCTCAACATCTAGAGATCTAAATGTAATGATAAGCTTAAATTGTTAACGAATTAAAGGGTTTTTATCTTTCTTAATTTTAAAGTATTGAGAAATGCTATAGACAATAATACCAATCCATATAAATATGAACGTTACTAACTGGTCAATATTAAATGGTTCTTTAAATAAGAATATCCCTAATACAAACATCAATGTTGGAGCGATGTATTGAATGAAGCCGGTTAATGACAATGGGATTCTACGGGCACCTGCTGAAAACAATATTAGCGGAATCGCTGTAATCGCCCCTGAAAATAATAGCCAAAATGATGAACTATTGACTCCTAGAGAAGAACTTCCTTGTTGCCATATATACCATAGATATATAAAGCCTGCTGGAGCAGTAGCAATACATTCTATAGTGATACTGCTAATGGCATCTATCGGTACTAGTTTTTTAATTAACCCGTATAAACCAAACGAACTTGCTAATAATAGCGAAATACCTGGGAATACACCCATTTTTAATGTCATATAGAGCACACCTATAACTGCTAATGCAATTGCGATCCACTCTAATTTATTAAAACGTTCTTTCAAGAATATGAGTGCAAGTATAATACTTACGAGTGGATTAATATAATATCCTAAGCTAGTTTGCAGTACGTGACCATTTGCTACAGCCCATATGAATGTGCCCCAGTTAATTGTAATTACATAACCTGCTGCAATAATAGCAATGAGTTGAATTGGGTTTGTAAAGAGTTGATGAACATCTCGTTTAAAGGGTTCAGTATTTTTAGTGAACACTACAACAAATAGCATAAATATCATCGAAAGCACAATTCTATATGCTAAAATTTCAAATGCGCCTAATTCTCTAATTAAATCCCAATATATGGGTAGAACACCCCATAAAATATATGCACCAAAAGCAAATACGATTCCCTTTTTAAATTCAGTGTTCAAAAGATGCACCTCTTTCTACTTTTCACTCTATTAAATTTTTAATTTTGAGGTTTTCTCTTACCCCAATACTGATAATACGTACATTCAATATATCCATTAAATAACTTTCTACGCTTAGTTGCCTTCTGGTTAACTAAATGTTCAAATTCTGTACTACTTGTCAAAATATAAGTTGATAGATGAGGATGTTGTTGCATTAGTTCACCTATATAGCGATACATAACTTCTACTTCATCACGGTCCCCAATACGTTCACCATATGGCGGGTTGCCTATAAGTGCGATTGGCTCATCTGTATCTATTGTAAGTGTATTAACATCTTTCACGCTAAATTGAATAATATCAGCTAATCCCACTTCTTCAGCGTTTCTGCGTGCAATATCTATCATTTCTGGATCGATATCCGAAGCATAAATTTCAAGTTTTCTATCGTAATTAGCTTGTTGGTCTGCTTCGTCTCTCATTTCATCATATAAATTGTCAGGCATCATGTCCCATTTCTCAGAAACAAAATCACGATTAAATCCAGGAGCAATGTTTTGCGCGATTAAGCAAGCTTCTATCGCTATTGTGCCAGAACCACAGAATGGATCTATTAACGGTGTGTCACCTGTCCAATTCGCTAAACGAATTAAGCTTGCTGCTAGTGTTTCTTTAATTGGTGCTTCACCTTGAGCTAAACGGTAACCACGTTTATTCAACCCTGAACCAGAAGTGTCTATTGTAAGGAGTGCATTATCTTTTAATATTGAAACTTCTACTGGGTATTTTGCACCTGTTTCATTTAACCAACCACGTTCTTGGTACGCACGTCTTAAACGTTCAACAATTGCTTTTTTTACAATTGCTTGGCAATCAGGCACACTAAACAACGTTGATTTCACACTACGGCCTTGTACTGGGAAATTACCATCTTGTTCAACGATTGTCTCCCATGGTAAGGCCTTTGTTTTTTCAAATAACTCATCAAATGTAGTGGCTTTAAATTGACCTACTACAATTTTAATTCTGTCGGCTGTACGTAACCATAAATTACACTTAACAATTGCAGATTCGTCACCTTCAAAAAATATTCTGCCATTTTCGACAGTTGTTTCATAACCTAATTCTTGAACTTCTTTCGCCACAACTGCTTCTAATCCCATAGGACATACGGCTAATAATTGATACATTAGTTTGCTCCTTCTTAAATAAAGATTTACTTATATTTTATCAAAAAATTTTTTAAATAGATATGACAATGTACTAAGTTCTAATGCAACTCAGTTTAATGAATACCTTCTATAACTTTAGAAATTAAAAAAGCTCTCCTATGTGGGAGAGCTTGGGTCTAGTGATGATATTTCTGTAAGCCATGTTTTGTACCGTTGTACTGCAATCGTGTACTAGATACACTCGTACGCTGGTGGTAACCATCTGTCTACATGCTTTTAAAAGCATGTCCTATTTATACGTTGAATTCCGTTAAATAAGTGCTCCTACCTAATTTGGATTGCTCACTCGAGGGGTTTACCGCGTTCCACCTTTTATATTTCTATAAAAGCTACGTCACTGTGGCACTTTCAAACTATTTTAACCGTATCTATAAGACTTAGGTTATTTCATTGCCGTCAATTTAATGCCTTGACTTATTTTTTCATCAAGCACGAACACTACAATCATCTCAGATTGTGTGAGCATGGACTTTCCTCTATATTGCTATAGCGATCACCCAAAACACCATCTTTGAAAGTATACCATGCTTTAGACGGCTAAACAAATAAAATAAACCAAGTTTTGAATGAAATCAAAACTTGGTTTTATGTAGATGAAGCTATATCTACGATTTGCACACACTATAATTATTCATTAGCGTGTTATTTTCCAAATACCGCTTTTTCTAAGTTAGAAATTCTTTTTAGAATATCAACATTATTATTGTTATTGTTGTTATTACTCTTAGTTGCAGCATTACTATTGGAAGAGAAATTCTTATTTTCTTGTGGTCTTGACGTCGCTACACGTAATCTAAGTTCTTCAAGTTCTTTTTTTAGTTTGTTGTTTTCTTCGGAAAGCTTAACAACTTCACTATCTAAGTCTGACATTTTTTGATAATCCGCTATGATGTCGTCTAAGAAGGCATCGACTTCTTCCCTTCTATAACCACGTGTCATAGTTTTTTCAAAATCTTTTTCATAAATATCCTTTGCTGATAATTTCAATGAAATATCTGCCATTTTTTCCCACCTCATTCGAAACTTTGTTCTTGAGACCACTGTAAATCATTGATGAACTCAGTTAATTCATCGAACGTCACAATGTCACAAGTATAATTTGTTTTTTCCATAAAATCAACTAACATTTGCTTGAAGAATTTTGGACTTGCTTCTTGCTCCTCATCATATATTAATAATGTTTGATCTGTATGATCTAACATGAACTGATCTGTCTGTTTAAATTGATGAGGTCCTTCGTATGGTGAATGAAACACACTATCTACAAAATCAGCCTTTTGCGTGATATTTTGGTATTTAGCTTGATTTTGTTCGTTCCATCTATCGCTGTGACCATGAAATGGCGTAATAATACCTAATTTAAGTTCTGGATGTGTTGCCTTCAAATCAAGTACTACTTCTGCTGTCCATAACTCTATACCCATCTGTCCTTGTATTAATACCCATTCTAAGCCTTCTTCAATCAATTGATTTAATTTATGTGCTATAAATTTTTTTAAATAGGAAACTTCTGGAGCATCATCTTTGAAAATATTAAGTTCATAAGATTTATAACCTGTGACATAAACTGTTTTTATCATAGATACAACTCACTTCTTTGAATATAGCTTAAATCATATTGAACAGCCTTAATTTTTTCTGTGAACAACTTTCGGCTTGAGCGTTTAAAATGGCACTCCACAGATAATTCTTCGATATTAGAAACTAATAAATCAAATTTTTGTTTGTTCATATATTGCAAGCGAAGTATTTGAGTTTCATATTGAATAAAGGATGTGAGTAATTCATCAATATTGTTCGTGAATGGGACGACAACAGAATAAAAATCATAATCTTCGCCAGATGCTTTTACGGATTCATATTTATCTTGCATAAGCTGTACATCATCTAATAATTGCGTAATTAACTGTTGCATGAAGTTTCCTCCTACACAATAAATTTACCATAAAAGATAATGTGAGTCATTTCTAAAGCGTCGTCTTACATTTATGTTATAATAGCGCCTTAATTAGTTCCAAATATTGTTTAATTATGCAAAGCACGTTAAAATGTACTTGATGTATTTGTAAATACATTGATTCATATTTCAAGGTTTGGAAAAATTTGCCAAAGTCGGGTATAATGGAAAAAGTTTTTGATTTCCAAACTAAAGTGGTGAAAAACAATGAATTACCCTAATGGGAAACCATTTAATAGAAATAAGTCTCAAGTCGGACGAACTCATAAGGGTCAAACGGGTAAAATAGACTATGGTGGCAGAGGTATGACGCTTGAAAATGATATCGAACTGTCGAACACATACTATTTGAACCATGGAATGGCGGTTATACATAAAAAACCAACGCCTGTTCAAATCGTAAATGTTCATTATCCTATGAGAAGTAAGGCTGTAATTAATGAGGCTTATTTCCGAACGCCGTCTACAACTGATTATAATGGTATTTATAATGGACATTACCTTGACTTTGAAGCGAAAGAAACGAAAAATAAGACTTCTTTCCCATTGAGTAATATGCATGAACACCAAGTTTCACATATGGCGTCTTGTTTCAAACAAAATGGGATAGTATTTTTATTAATTCGATTTAAAACGCTTGATGAAGTATATCTCCTTCCCTATTCTAAGTTTAAATATTTTTGGGAAAGACATACGAATAACATTAAAAAGTCGGTAACGGTTGAAGAAGTAAGAAAAAATGGTTACTATATTCCTTATCAGTATCAACCACGATTGAATTACCTCAAAGCTGTTGATAAGTTGATATTAGATGAAAGTGAGGACCGCGTATGACGGAGAAAAAAAGGACTTCCCAATCTAACAAGAAAGGCAAGTCCGATCAAAAAAAGAATAGGAATATTAAACGAACGATAATCAAGATAGTTGGCTTTCTTATCATTGCGTTCATTGTCTTAGCGTTAATAGGTATCTTGTTATTTGCTTATTATGCTTGGAAAGCTCCAGCGTTTACTGAGTCAAAATTACAAGATCCAATCCCAGCTAAGATTTATGATAAAGATGGAGAATTGGTGAAAACAATTGATAACGGACAACGACGTGAACATGTTGAATTAGATGAAGTGCCTAAAGGAATGAAGGATGCTGTATTAGCTACAGAAGATAATCGCTTCTACAGTCATGGTGCACTAGACTATAAACGTCTGTTCGGCGCTGTTGCCAAAAATATTACTGGTGGATTTGGTTCGCAAGGTGCATCGACTTTAACACAACAAGTTGTTAAACGATCATTCTTGACAGATAAAAAATCTATTGCACGTAAGGCACAAGAAGCGTACTTATCATACAGATTAGAACAAGAGTACAGTAAAGATGAAATATTCGAAATGTACTTGAACAAGATTTATTATTCTGATGGTGTTTATGGTGTGAAAGCGGCAGCTAAGTATTACTTTGATAAAGAATTGAAAGATTTGACTTTAACTGAAGAAGCATATCTTGCCGGTTTACCACAAGTACCAAATACGTATAATGTTTATGATAATCCTGAAGAAGCGGAATCACGTAAAAACACTGTGCTTTATCTCATGGAATATCATGATAGGATTTCCAAAGAAGAGAAAGAAAAAGCACAAGATACTAAAATACAAGATACACTTGTTCAACGAACTAATGAAGAGCGACAAGTAAGTAAAGATGATTCTAAAAAAGAATATGATTCATATATTAACTTTGTAAAATCAGAACTTATGAATAATAAAGAGTTTAAAGATGAAGATTTAGGATCTGTATTAAATAGTGGTATTAAGATCCATACAAATATGGACAAAGACGTTCAAGAAACATTGCAAGATCGTATTAATAATGGTAGCTACTATAAAAATGAGGATCAACAAGTTGGTTCATCTATTGTAGATAGTGAAACTGGCGAACTTGTTGCAATATCTGGTGGTAGAGATTATAAAGACGTCGTTGATAGAAACTTAGCAACAGACGCACACCCTACCGGATCGTCTTTAAAACCATTCTTATCTTATGGCCCAGCAATTGAAAACATGTCTTGGGCAACTGACCATGCTATGAAAGATGAAGAGGAATACCAAGTTGATGGTGTTACATTCAGAAACTATGACATGGAAAGTCACGGAACGGTTAAACTTTATGATGCATTACGTCAAAGTTTCAACATCCCTGCCTTAAAAGCTTGGCAATCAACGAAAGAAAATGCTGGAAATGATGCGCCGAAGGAATTCGCTGAAAAAGTAGGATTAGAATATGAAGGAGATATTGGACCTTCTGAAGTACTAGGTGGTTCTGCATCTGAGTTCTCACCTACACAATTAGCATCAGCATTTGCATCAATTGCAAATGGTGGCGAGTACAACAATGCGCATTCAATTGAAAAAGTTGAAAAACAAGATGGTGAAGTCATTGAATATGACCATACAAGCAAAAAAGCTATGAAAGATTCTACTGCTTATATGCTAGCTGAAGTGCTAAAAGGTACATTTGAAGCTTATGGTTCTGCATATGGACACGACATCTCTGGAGTAAACATAGGCGCTAAAACAGGTACAGGTACGTATGGACAACAAACTTACCAACAATATAATTTACCTGATGATGCTGCTAAAGATGTTTGGGTTAATGGTTTCACACCTAAATACAGTATGTCTGTATGGATGGGATTCAATGAAGTTAAACAAGGTGGAACTAACTCCTTTGTAGGAAGTGATGAACAAGAATATCCTCAATTCCTATTAGAAGATGTAATGTCTACTATTTCACCACGTGATGGTGAAGACTTTACGAAACCAGACTCTGTTAGCGGAGACAGTAAAGATAATTTATCAGTTAAAGGTGAGTCTGATGACAATACAACTGATAATGATCCTAAAGGTCAAGGCAATAACAGCGATTCAGACAGTGACTCAGATAATGATTCGGATAGTGATTCAGACAGTAATAGTTCAAGTAATAACAATACTGGTAGCACAAATACCAATAATACAAGTGGTGCAAACACTACCAATGCAAACGGTACAAATACTACAAATGCAAATAGAAGTGGCACAGCTACTTCAAATAGTACACAATAACAAGACTTCAATTTTAAAAGACCCGGTTTCCATATTAATTGGAAATCGGGTCTTTGTTTTTAGTTAAAGTACATTTATACATATTAATTCATCAAATAAATACAATAATGAATAAAAAACAGCGTAATTGTTCTAACTTTGAGAGCTTACACTGTTTTTATTGTTTTAATGTTTGTTTTTTAGACGAATTTGATAAGATGCGTTCATTTTAATAAGTTCTGATTTTAATGTTTTCATTTGGCTGTAACCCATAAAATGATATTTACGTGCTATCATATAATGATATCTTTCTTCGAAATTCATTGGAACGACAGCATATTCATCTAAGTATTTAAAATCAATAATTTCAATACCATTAATTTGTTGAAAGTAAAGTTGAATCAGATTAAAGTATTGATCTAACAATCGTTTTGCTTCTGGTGATTTTAGTTTTTTTACTTTCGCGTATGAATCCAATTCCAGTTCTAACTTTGTAAAATCTTCTTTTGTAATCATTTTGTTCATGCCTCTTTCAAACTTGCCTTATAGCGCTTTTGACCTTCTCTACAATCTTCGAATAATGGGCAAACATCGCATTTCGGTTTACGTGCTAAGCAATGATAGCGACCGAAAAATATGAGTTGATGATGTGTTTTGTTCCATCTTTCTCTAGGAACTACTGTACACAATTTATCCTCTACTTGACGTACATTATCTTTCCATCGACATATACCTAAACGTTTTGAGATACGTTCTACATGTGTATCTACAGCTAATGAAGGTTCTCCAAAAGCTACGCTCATAACAACGTTGGCCGTTTTTCTACCCACACCTGCTAAGCTTTCTAACTCAGCGTGTGTTTGAGGAATCTTACCATCAAATTTATCTAAAAGCGATTGACTTAATTTTTGAATATTTTTGGCTTTATTTCTATATAAACCAATAGTACGTATATCATTTTCTAGTTCTGAAATATCCACACTTAAATAATCTTCTGGTGTTTTATATTTTTCAAATAAAGGTTTCGTAAGTTTATTTACAGAAATATCAGTTGTTTGTGCAGATAAGAGTACAGCAATTGTAAGTTCAAATGCATTGTCATGGACAAGTTCACATTCAGCATTTGGAAACATTTCAGCTATGACATCAACCATTTCAAGTGCTTTTTTATTACTTACCATTTGGATTCTCCCCATTCAGCCAATCAAATTTAGGGACCTTACTAACTGTATGTTTCATTTTAGGTTGGTTAAATTGGCGGCTAATTTTTTTCGAATCTTCAATCGTTTTTACATTATTCTTTTTCCAATTTAGTAAAATACGATCGATATATTTAAAACTCATTTTATTTTGGCTCTCTGCTTCGTTTAAAGCAGCTTGAATGACACTTAAATCATGTTTATCTATATCTAACCATTGATTTAATGTTTCTATCTCATATGGAGATAAAGGTCTGCCAAACGCTTGTTCTATTTTTTGAAATAATGTATTGAACTCTAGCTCAGATTCATGTTCGACTTGTTTTACATTCATTTGTTGCATAATTTCACTTAACCTATCATAGAATTGGTCAAGGTTCATATATTCAGTGAACTTACCTTCTTCGTCCTTATTAACATTAAGTTCTAGTAAATCATGCTGTATTAAAGTTTGAATGATTGAAGTGATTTCTCTTGAATCTAATGCAGATCCTTGCTGTAAAGTTTCAATTGAAGGTTGTTTATTAGATGTTTCAGAGGCATGTAATAATTTGATTAAAATCACTAACTCTGTTTCATTTAAGCCTAATTCATTGTAATGATCAAGTAGTTCTTTTCGAATTACAATAGGTCTTGTTTTTAATTGTTCTCTATCCAAATTAACCCCTCCCATCTTTGATATTGTTATAAAAACGTCCAGCCATTATTTGTGGACTGGACGCTGTTTGTGAATCTTATTATATTATTTAAAATATTATGGATATAATCGATTAAGTAAGCGTGGGAATGGTGCTGTTTCACGAACGTGATCCACACCGGATAACCAAGCCACAGTTCTTTCTAAGCCTAAACCAAAACCACTATGAGGTACGCTGCCATAACGACGTAAATCTAAATAATAGCTATAACTTTCAGCGTCTAAGCCATATTCATTAATACGTTGCTCTAGTAAGTCAAGGTCATTTATACGTTCAGACCCACCTATAATTTCACCATAACCTTCAGGTGCAATTAAATCTGCACATAGTACAGTATCTTCATTTTCTGGATTCGGTTGCATATAAAAAGGTTTAATTTTTGTTGGATAGTTAGTGATAAACACTGGTAAATCATAATGATTAGCGATAGCCGTTTCATGAGGAGAACCGAAATCTTCGCCCCATTCTATATCGTCAAAACCTTGTTCTTTTAAGAATACTACAGCATCATCGTATGTAATACGTGGGAATGGTGTAGTTACTTTTTCAAGTTTAGATGTATCACGTTCTAATACATTAAGTTCAAGTTTACAATTTGTCAATACAGATTGAATCACATATGTCACATATTGTTCTTGAACTTCTAAACTTTGTGCATGTTCACAAAAAGCCATTTCAGGTTCAATCATCCAGAATTCAATTAAATGACGACGTGTTTTAGATTTTTCAGCACGGAATGTTGGACCAAATGAGAACACTCTACCGTGAGCCATTGCAGCAGCTTCCATATAAAGCTGTCCACTTTGTGATAAGAACGCGTCTTCATCAAAGTATTTTGTATGGAATAGCTCACTTGTGCCTTCAGGTGCACTTGCTGTTAAAATAGGTGGATCAATTTTTGTGAAACCATTGTCATTAAAGAATGCATAAGTTGCACGAATAATCTCGTTTCTAATTTTCATTACAGCATGTTGTTTTTTAGAACGTAACCACAAATGACGATGGTCCATTAAAAATTCTGTACCATGACTTTTAGGTGTAATTGGGTAATCATGAGCTTCTGAGATTACTTCTATTGATTTCACTTGCATTTCGTAACCAATATCTGAGCGATTATCTTCAGAAATAACGCCAGTAATATAAATAGATGATTCTTGTGTTAATTCTTTAGCTAATTTAAATGTTTCCTCAGTTACTTCTGCTTTTGCTACGATGCCTTGCATAAAGCCTGTACCATCTCTTAATTGTAGGAATGCTATTTTCCCACTTGAACGTTTATTAGTTAACCAAGCGCCAATAGTAACTTCTTGGTTAAGATATTGTTTAGCTTCTTTAATCGTTGTCTTCATAGCCAGTCTCCTAATAATATTGTAGTCTTCTTTTCTTTATCCTTATATATTTTAACAAAATAGATGTATAAGTTCTAGTTGTGGGTGCTGAGTTTATTAATTACGTTTGTCCTCTTTTTTTAATTTCTTGAGTATGCTTGAAAATTGTTTGATATCACCTTTATTTTGACGGTAACTCTCTAACGATTGTTCAAAAAATTGTTTGTAATTACTACGAATTAAGCGATCATCAAAGGATACGATAATGCCTTTATCATTTTCACTACGTATCAATCTACCGAGGCCTTGTCTGAAACGCGTTACAGCATCAGGTAATACATAATCTTTGAATGTAGAAGTAAACTCAGATTCCATTAACCAATATTTTGTATTGTTTTGATTCATAAAAGGTAACTTAGCAATCATGACGCATTTTATGCCATTAGATTGAAAGTCAAAGCCTTCAAAAAATGTACCTGTGCCAAGTAAGATTGCTTTATTAAAACTATTAAATTGTTGAACAATCTTATAGTTTTGATTTTGCTGTTGTGTCAAAACGACATAGTCTTCAAATTCCGGCAATTCATTTAATAACTCTTGAACCATATGCATCATTTTATAACTTGTAAATAGTATTAAACATTTAGACTCTACAATGTTAATATACTCAATCACGTAATTAACGATAGAACTCACATAATCATCAATACTTTTATAATTATATGAAGCCACATCATTAGGTATGAATACGGTAGTTTGGTTTGGTGACATTACCTTCGAATCAATCTCATACGTGTTAAAGACGATATCTTTATTAAACCAATGTTTGAAATTTTCAAATGAATGGTTAAACGTTAATGTGCCTGAAATAAATGTAAGTGATTTAAATTTATCTAATACTTGTGTCGTTAATATTTCTTTAACATCATAGTCTTTGACATTAAGTCTAATTGTTGATTTTTGATTTATATTTTTAATTGATAAATAACTTGTGTGGTTATTTTTTAAACTGTGCTCAATTTCTTTAAAACGATCATTAATATAAAGTATTTGTTTGCGCACAGACTTGATTGTTTTGTGACTCATACCATTGAAGAATTCTAAAGTCATATTAAGTTTATGAATAATTGAATGTAAATCGTTCAAAATTGGTGCAACGTCAAAATGATAGACAAAATGGAGCTTGTGAACTTCATCGTCATGCACTTCAGAACTTTGAATGATTTCAAAAATAGTAGTGAATAATTGTTCATTTAAATCATGTATCTCATTGACTGTTGTTTTTAACCCGAAAACATCTATAGGCGGTATATCTAATTTTTCAAGTATTCTTTGTTGTTCTAAATGATCGATAGATTTAAGCAGCTTATCATTTTCTGTCTTACCAATTAAGCCGAGTTGATATTTGATGTCAGAATAACTCAATTCATTGGTTACTTGGCTTAAGGCATAGTCAGGCAAGCGATGTGCTTCGTCGATAATGCAATCATCAAATAATTGATAAATAGAATTATCATGTGCAGCATGTATTAAATGGGCATGATTTGTAATACCAATTTGAATATTTTGAGCATTTCGTTTAATGAAGTTGAAGTAATGTATATCATTTCGAACAGGTACATAAGTCTCTAGCTTTTGTTCGAAATACATTTTTTGTCCGCCCTTTAAGTCTAGCTCTTGAATATCACCTGTGTCTGTTTCGGTAATCCAAATTAATAATTGCATTTTTAATATACCGACTTCATAATTACTGGCTTCTTCTTTCAAGATTTGGCTAATTAAACCTAATGAAATATAATCACGTTTACTTTTTATTAAAGTAGCATTTATTTTGAAATTTAAAGCTTGCTTAAGCGCAGGTATATCTTTTTCCAATAATTGGTTTTGTAATAATTTAGTATTAGTTGAAATCATTACGTGTTTACCAGTTTCAATGTTATACATTAAAGAAGCGAGTAAATACGCAAATGACTTGCCACTTCCAAGTGGTGCTTCAATCATTGCTTTTTCACTATTCATTAACTGTTCTAAAATAATCTCTGAAAGATATAATTGTTGTGGTCGATAGGTCAAATTAAGTTCCTTAGTAATCAAGGTATATAAATCTTTCAAAGTGCCATCAAAATCTACTGTTGGTGCTTTGAAATCTTTTTGTTTTTTATAAATAATTTGTTCGAATTGGTCATAAACATCCTCTAGTGACTTATCTTTATGATTACGTACCATCTCAAATAAAATATCATGTAAATCATATTTTAAATTCTTACTTAAATAATATAGTTGTTTCAAAGTATCTAAAGGCAACATTTCGAATTTCTCAAATGCGAGTATCATAAGTTGCGCTGTTGTAGCAGCATCTTCGTCAGCACGGTGTGCGTTGTTTAGAACAATGCCATGTGCTTCTGCTAACTCACTTAACTGGTAACTTTTATCTGTTGGAAAAGCGACTTTAAATAATTCTAACGTATCCATTACTTTTTTGGGACGATAGTTGATATCACAATTTTTAAAAGATTTTTTTATAAAGTTCAAATCAAAAGCAACATTGTGTGCCACGAAGATACAACCATCAATTTGTTTATAAATATCTTCAGCTATTTCATGGAAATATGGTGCTTGATTTAACATTGCTTCTTCTATTGATGTTAATGCTTGTATAAAAGGAGGAATTTCTAAATCTGTTTTAATCATTGAATGGTACGTGCCGATTATTTTATTTTCACGAACAAAAGTAATACCTATTTGAATGATTTCATCATAGTCTAATTGGTTTCCTGTTGTTTCTAAATCCATAACGGCATAACACGGTTTTGTCATTCTCATTCCTCCTTTCAACGAGGTTAAAATTCTATATCTGCACTGATTAAACGATGTTGATTGTTTTCTTCATCCAATACAAGTAAAAAACCATCTTCATCAATATCAAGCGCTTCTCCGTGGAATTGTCTACCATTCTCGGTAAATCTTAATGTTTTATTCCAAATATTCGAGGCTGCTATGTATTCGTCTCGAATAGTTAAAAATGGTTCTGCAAGAAATTGTTTATATCGATATTCAATATGACTTACAAGCGATTGTAAAAAATAGTAGCGGTTAATTTTTTCGTCAGCATGAATGCGGACACTTGTAGCTTTTTGTTGTAGTTCATTACTAAAATCTTCTTGTAAATGGTTCATATTAATACCAATGCCGCAAATAACCGCTTCAATACCATCACTATTCGCAACCATTTCTGTCAAAAAGCCACAAACTTTTTGTTTATTTATATAAATATCATTTGGCCATTTAATGGTAACCGGATCGATACTGAACTGTTGTATCGCATCTCTTATGCCTAGAGCCATAAATAAATTAAATTTTGTTATCATTTCAAAAGGTACATCAGGTCTTAAAACAATCGACATCCACAAGCCCTTTCCTTTGGAAGAGGACCAAGGCCTATTGAATCGGCCTTTACCTTGTGTTTGTTCATCACTTAAAATAAGAAAGGTATTTGTATTACCTACTAATTTTTGCTTAGCCAGTAATTGAGTTGAATTAACACTTTCCAATATTTCAACATGATCAAATACATTTTGTGCTTTTAGCATTGGTAATACAATGCCACTATACCATTTATCAGGTAATTGGATTAAGCGATGCCCTTTATGATTCACTGATTCAATCTGACACCCTTCTAATTTAAGTTGATCTATTACTTTTTTTACAGCTGTACGTGAAATGCTTAGTTGTTCTGCTATAAATTGACCCGATATGTAATCAGGTTGGTGCTGATATAACATTTGAACAACATCTTTACTATACTTGGACATGTGTTTTCACCCACTTTAGCAGTTCTGGTTTAAAGTTTTTGACCTCACCTGATAGTATGGCACATTCAACTTGACGTAATATGGGTTTAAGCCATGCACCACTTGGTTTATCTAATACTTGTAATATATCTTTACCATTTATATCCATTTCTTTTCTTGATGAAATCGGTAACTTTTGGCTAATTTCATTGATGGAAGCAGCATTAAAAATCAATGGAGATACTTTTATAATATTATTACTATTGAGCATACGTTCATAACTTAGTACTTGTAGTATATCTTCTTTTCCGAAATCATAAACAAATAACTTCAAACTTTGTTTGCTGTGGATTTCTGGCATTTGTTGTAACATGCGTTCGAGTCTAGTGATATATTTCTTTTCATTGTTGCTAATTTTCAAATCTGACAGCTGTGTGTCAACATCGGGTTGTTGTGCTTTTAAGAATGCAATTAACATTGATAATGATATTGATTCTTCTAATATAAATTTTGATAAGTCAAAACGTTTAAAAAATGGTATATAATTAAATGCATTAAAGTACTTTAAATTATTGAAACTTTGGGCCACATATTGACCTAATGTTAATTTTTTAAGTTCAATTACGATACGTTCAATAGATAAATGCGCAATATCTGCTATATGGGCATGCATACCATTAAATGTAGCTTTCTCCAACGTAAACCCAAGTTGTGATTGAAAGCGCAAACCTCTAATAATACGTAATGCATCTTCGTTAAATCGTTCTGCTGGATCTCCAACTGTCTTGATTAATCGCTGTTCTATATCTTTTAGTCCATCAAAGTAATCATGGATTTGATAATTCACATCCATAGCAATGGCATTCATTGTAAAATCTCTTCGTTTTACGTCTTCGTATAAGTCTCTTACAAAAAAGACTTCATTAGGTCTACGATGATCATCATACTCACCTTCAGCACGAAAAGTTGTCACTTCATATTGATCGCCATTATAGACGACATTAATCGTGCCATGTTCCCTACCAATAGGAATGGTCTTATCAAATACTGCTTCAATTTCATCTGGTGTGGCACTAGTCGTAATATCGATATCATGAATTGATTTTTGCATTAAGTAATCTCTAACTGCCCCACCAACATAAAATGCTTGGTACTGATGTTTTTGTAAAGTTTCTAAAATTGGCTTTGCCGCTTCGAATAATGTTTTAGTCATTGTTACCCTCTAACATTTTTTTGTAGTAATACTCATATTGATCTGCAATTAAGTCAGACGAAAAGCGTTCTGAGACATCTGCTAGCATTTGTGTTTGCATTGTTTTATAAAGCTTTGCATCTGTGAGTAATTTTAAGGCATACTCACTTGCGCTTGTACTATCACCTACATCAACTAAAAAACCAGTATCTTCATGTTTAATGACTTCTTTAATTCCACCAGCCGTAGATCCAATTGGCACTACTCCAGATTTCATTGCTTCAAGTAGTGTTAGACCAAAACTTTCTTTTTCACTTAGTAGTAAGACTAAGTCTGAAATTTGATAAAATTCACTAACCCAATTTTGTTTTCCTAAAAAAAGAACTTCATCTTCAATATTTAGATCACGTGCTTTTTGTTTCATATCCATTAATTCTGGACCATCGCCTAATAATAATAATTTTGACGGCATAGATTTATGTACTTTTGCAAATGTATCGATAATTGTATCAATACGTTTTACACTTCTGAAGTTTGAAACATGAATTAAAACTTTCTCTTCTGGTTTTATTCCATAACAAGCTTTTAATCGTTCATCTTCTTCAGTTTGTACATCGGGTTTTGTTGGAAATTCATTTTCCCGAACAAAATTATATATTGGAATAATTTCTTTGTTTGTTTCAATGATATCATTAGTTTGTTTTGCGAGTGACTGGCTTACACTCGTCACAATATCGCTTTCTTCTATACCAAATTTAATTGCGTTTTTTAAAGAATGATCATAACCTAGTACAGTTATATCAGTCCCATGCAATGTAGTCATAATTTTAATGTCTTTTTTGGACATTTGTTTTGCTAAAATACCACAAACTGCATGAGGGACTGCATAGTGCATATGTAACAAATCTAAATCATACTCATTGATAACCTCAGCAATTTTAGTACTTAAAGTTATGTCATAAGGAGCATACTGAAAAACAGCATACTGATTGACTTCAACTTGGTGAAACGTGATATTTGGTAATGGCTTGCGTATTCTAAAAGGTATATTAGATGTAATAAAATGGATGTCATGCCCACGTTCAGCAAGTTTTATGCCTAATTCAGTGGCGATGATTCCAGAACCACCCATAGATGGGTAACAAGTAATGCCTATTTTCATAAGGTGGGACACCCTTTCTATTTCAAATTAAATTATTTTCGTTCAAAACGATCTTTATCACGTGTATTAAATTTTTTCATTGTTTCATCAAAGCTTTCTGTCATATCAATATCTAAAGAATTGGCAATACATAATAAAACGAATAAATTATCACCTAGTTCTGCTTTAATTGTATTTTCGTCTTCTGTCTCTTTTTTCTTTTTCTCACCATGGTAGTGATTAATCTCTCTTGCCAGTTCACCAACTTCTTCAGTTAATCGCGCAAGATTAGCTAAGGGAGAGAAATACCCTGTTTTAAATTGACCAATATAGTCATCCACTTCAGTTTGCATATTTTTCATAGTCTTCATCATATACGCCTCACATTCTAACGGTTTCTTATATAGTATAGACTAATTTTAGGCTTCATGCATTATTCCTGCAATAGTTAACCGTTATATTATTTACTATTTGACTATAATCGTTTTAATTTGTTTATTTCATTATTACACGTAATTAAGTAGTAACCACTTCTTTTTAAAAGTGAGTAAATTAATATTTTTGCTTAGATGTGTTTTTTGGTGAGATTTAAATCCGAAATAATAAGAATGTCAGTTTAAACAAAAATGGAAGCAAGACAGAAATCTAATTTTTCTAATAAGATTTCGTCGTTTCACTCCTGCAAAGATGACTAAAAAAATAAGGTTGAGACATAATTATATGTCTCAACCTTATTTATATTATTATTCACTTGATCTAGCAATAAGAATAAATCTTGCAAGCTCTGCTAATGCAACTGCAGTTGAAGCAACATAAGTCATTGCCGCTGCTGTAAGTACTTTTTTAGCATGGCGGTGTTCTTTTTCATTAACAATGTCTAAGCTTTTTATTTGTTTCATAGCTCTACTACTTGCGTTAAATTCAACTGGTAGTGTAACAATTGAGAATAATACTGCAAGAGACATGAATGCAATTCCAATCCATAATGCTGTAGAACCTAAAGTACTTTGCATAGTAGTTAAAATAATACCTGCAAATACTGCTAAGTAACCAACTGAGCTACCTACGTTAGCTAGTGGTACTAAAGATGTTCTGAATCTTAAGAAGAAATAACCTTCTGCGTGTTGTATCGCATGACCAACTTCGTGGGCTGCAATTGCTGTACCAGCAACTGAAGGTCTACTGAAGTTAGCTGGTGATAACACGAGAACTTTTTTTCTAGGGTCGTAATGATCTGTTAAGAACCCTTTTCCTTCAACGACATCAACATCATAAATGCCGTTTGCATGAAGTATTTCTATAGCAACTTCTTGACCTGTCTTACCACTTGTCGATCTTACTTGTGAATATTTTTCATAATTAGACTTAACTTTGTGCTGCGCCCATAAAGGCAATACCATTAGAATAACAAAATATATAATCATATAGATAAAAGACAAAAATCCTCACTCCTTTATAAACATTTTACTGTGAACGTTAATGATGGTCAAATATTTTATCCTTTTTAAATCGAGTTAAATTTAAATATAGCACTAAAGGTATGACACTTAACCAAAACGCGAGGTAAGCAATACCTTCAACATGGTTAGCAATGAAATCATAGTAAGGATATTGCATAAATACATAATCAATAATGTCATTATGGAATACCCATATCACAGCAATAGTAAAAGCAAGAATAGTAATTTTAAATCTTGGGTAAAAGAAAAATGCCTCTATAGCCATAATACCGTGAGAAAATATAAGCATACAGCCAATAATTGTAACTGAGTCGTATTGTATAAACATAATGATGTTCATAATAACTGCCCATACACCATATTTTATCAGCGATACAAAAGCTAAAGCTTCAATAATTGGTAAGTTCTTACCTGCGATAAGTCCGATTAATGCAATACATAAAAATAATGAAGCGGTTGGACTGTCTGGCACAAACGGTATGAACTGCCAACTCGATACACTCAGTTGATTACCATACCATATATAACCATATATCGTGCCTAATAAATTACAAATAAGCAGAAAGTAAAGTACACCTTTATTATAAATGAGTAAATGCCATAAAGATTTTATATTCATAAGGTCAATCCTTCATTGTTTTATTTACATTTCTTAACTCAAAAGTATTAAGGATTTGAGTTAATTGATAAAACAGTGCTTTATCATGCAATTGTAAACTTAAATCAATATTATCTTGTAAATGCGTGATAATAGAGGACTCGCTTTGCTTTGATAGCGGGATACTATAGATGTCTTGCATATACATAGCATAGTATGGTGAATGTAACAATTGCATTAATAATAATTCATCTAAACGAGTCTCTCGAGATTGTGCTTTGCTAAAATGCAGTTTGATATCAAAAGACACAGCATCATTTGCTATATAATTGAAGATTTCGTCACTATTAATCAACTGCTGGTTTTTAAGTGTAAACCTGATTCCTTGTTGCTCAGTATCTTCCATAGCAATTTCCAAAATATGATGATCGGAAATGAGTTCATCCACAAAATGAATTTGTTGTAGTAACTCAGGTGAAGACTTAATTAAGTTTAATACCCACACACTAATCCTAGATTTAAACTGATATTGAAAAAGCAGATATTCAATGAAATTAGCTTTCACTTGTTGTAGGGTATTACTCATCTTACTCACCTTCCTTGACTAGAAAGATAATAATCTTTCTGCTTCATCATGCCATGTTTCATTGCTTGGATCTAATTCCAGTAATTGATTTAGCATTGTTTTTGCTTGTTCAATTTGTCCGATTTCAACTAGATAGAAATAATAATCACTTAGAAACGCAGATTGCGTGTGCAATGTTGGATATGCTAATTCAAAGAAATGTTGTGCTTCTTTGTCACGTTCCTCTTGTCCTAACGCAAATGCTAAATGCCACATAAACACGGGATCTAAATCTTCTTCATCAACATATTTCAATAATGCTATAAGTGCCTCGTAGTCTTCTTCTTGTCTATATAAATCACTTAGGATTAAAAGTGGTTCTTGGTAAGCATTATCAACTTCTAAGGCTTGCAATAATAATTGTACACCTTCATTAGCATCGCCATGTTCAATTGCTATACTGCCTGTTGATACCATCAACTCTTTATAAAATTGACTTAATCTCAAGCCTTCTTTACCAATTTCAATGGCTTCTGCATGGTTATGTTCATTTTCATAAAGTTGTTGCAGATAAAAATAGCCTTGTAAGAAGTCAGGATCTTTAGATAATAGTGTTTGAACTAAATTAATTGCTTCTTGAGAGAGCTCATTTTTTTCATAAGCAATCGCTTTTTTAAAGTAATCTTCAGAAACCATTTCTTCTTCATTGATTTCATCGAACATTTTAATCGCATCACTGTAGTTTCCACTTTGCAAACTACAATCTGCTAAGCGAGAAAATAAATTTGTGCCATTCACTTGATATTCGCCTGTTTCAAGCACAGTTTCGTATTCAGAAACTGCACGTAAGTATTGTCCGTCAAAATACAATAATTCAGCAAGTGCATAGTGTATAATTGGATCATTTGGTTCTATATCTATGGCGTCGACTAATTTATCTATCGCAACTTCTAACATATTTAATTGTTGATATAAATCAGCTTCTAACATTAAACGTTCAGTTGATAATTCAACTTGGTTTAAATATTCTAAAGCTTCATCAGTTTGATTCTCAGCCATTAAACCTTCGATGAAGTAGATAAGTAGTTCACTTTCATCAGGATATTTATGGTATAACGTACGGAATACTTCGAGCCCTTGAGGCATTAAACCGTAATTATATAACGTTTCACCAAGTATAAAAAGTGCATCGTCCTTTGGAGAACTTAATGCTTCATTCACACGAGTGTCTAAGTTATCTAATTTTTGTAAGTTGATATCGTCTATGAGTTTATAGATATCTTCCATACTTTTATCCCTCTTTTTCTAATTGTTTTAACTTCGTTAAGAAACCCGGGAAAGAAACATTTACAGCATCAAATTGATTAATAGTTAACGATTCATCTGTTAATAATGATGAAATAGCAAGCATCATACCTATACGATGATCAGTAAAACTATCGACTGTTGCTGTTTGCTCCATAGTTGAAGGATGTATAATCATACCATCGCTTGTTGGTTGTAACATAAATCCTAATAAATTTAGCATATTCGCAGTCGTATCAATACGATTTGTTTCTTTAACTTTCAATTCTTCTGCATCTTTTACAATACTTGTACCTTCAGCTTGTGAACATAGTAATGCTACAATTGGAATTTCGTCAATTGCTCTTGGCACTAAATCTCCATCAATTTGGAGTGGTTTCATATCAGGTGAATATTGTATGCGGATTGAAGCAGTTGGTTCTGGACCATCTGTTTGATTGAATAGCGTAATGTTCCCTTCCATTTGTTTCACGATATCTATAATACCTGAACGTGTTGGGTTTATGCCAACATTGTGAATTGTAATATCACTGTCTTTTGTTATCAAGCCCGCCACTATAAAATATGCTGCTGAAGAAATATCACCTGGCACATGAAAATCTACGGATTGAATATGTTCGATTCCTCGTTTTGGCATTTCTATCGTTTTCCCATCAGTAGTAATAGGAATATGGAAATGTTGGAACATCGTTTCTGTATGATTGCGTGTTGTACCTAATTCTTTAACAGTTGTCGGCTCTTCTGCAAACAAACTGGCGAATAAAATTGCACTTTTCACTTGTGCACTCGCAACTTCCATTTGATAAGACATGCCGTTAATTTGTGCAGGTTTAATGATTAGCGGTGTGTAATTATTATCGACGCCTGTTATATTAGCGTTCATTAAGCTTAAAGGTTTCATAATTCTGTCCATCGGTCTTTTACCAATAGATTCATCACCTGAAATAACAGTTTCAATGCCTAAACCACTTAACAGACCAGCCACCAAACGTGTCGTTGTACCAGAATTACCTGTATAAAGTACTTGATGAGGCGTTTTGAAGTGTTTATAACCAGGAGAATTAATTTCTATTTTATCTTCGCCAACAGTAATTTCAACACCTAATTGTTGGAAAATTTCCACTGTATTCAGGCAATCTTCACCAAGAAGTGGTTTATATATTGTAGAGGTGCCAGATGCAAGAGAACCTAACATAATGGCTCTATGTGTCATAGATTTATCTCCTGGTACTTCTATTTCACCAATCAATGGTCCGTTAATATCAATTGTTTTACTGTTTGTCAAAAAATCCACCTACTTTTTAAAATATGTTAGGAAATCTGTGAATGCATGTAGAAGTGTTGGCTTATCTATGTGTTTTACCACAGGATTGCCAATGCCATCCAATAATACCATTTGAATCCCTTGTTGATCATTTTTCTTATCTTTTAACATGAGTTGATATAAGGTTTCAAACTCAAATTCATTAATGATATCTAATGGGTAATTTAATGAGACTAAATAATTAAAATAATGAGATATATCAAAATCTCTATTTAAGACTTTATTAGCAACAATAAATTGATAAATAATGCCTATCATCACTGCATGGCCATGAGGAATTTTAAAGTTGTATTCAACTGCATGTCCAAATGTGTGACCTAAATTTAAAAATTTACGGACATTGGATTCCTTTTCATCTTTGACGATAATATTTAATTTCGTTTGGATTCCTTTAAATAAATAATATTCAATTTCATTTAACGAAGCGAGTGCTGGCTGATCAGAGTATTGTGTTTCAATATTTTGTACAGCTTCCATGTCACTCAATAAGGCATGTTTATAAACTTCTGCATACCCACTTAAAATTTCTCCATAGGGTAAAGTTGTTAGAAAGTTCAAATCATAAATAACGGCATTAGGTCTATAAAAGGCGCCTATTAAATTCTTACCATGTTTAGAATTAATACCTACCTTGCCTCCTACACTTGAATCATGTGCAAGAATAGTCGTTGGTACTTGAATAAAATCTACACCTCTTAATAAGGTTGCAGCAAGGAATCCTGTAAAATCGCCAGTAGCACCACCGCCAACTGCGATTAAACAAGTATCACGTGTTAATTGTTTACTGAGTAATACTTCAATCGTTTCTTCATAAAAGGCTAACGATTTTGTCGTTTCACCAGAAGGAATGATAAGTTTATGTGCGCCATATTCAGAACTGATAAAATCTATCTTTTCATTCCAATTATTATTTACCGTTTCATCAACTACCAACACAACATCTTTATAATCATTTATATATTGATGTAATTGATCTAATGCATGGTGTTCTACAATAATTGGATAGTTATTGGATGTATAAGTAGTTTCTAATTTCATATGCTCACCTAGTTACTTCATAAATTTTAAATTGCTACTTAGTATTCTATATTTAATAAACGACGCTCATCTATTTGTGATTTTAACTGTTCTATATGATTACTTTGAAATTCTTCAAGTAATGCTTTTGCAATTTCAAATGCTACAACATTCTCAACTACAACACTTGCTGCGGGTACAGCACAGCTGTCAGAACGCTCAATAGAAGCTTTAAATGATTCTTTTGTATTAATATCAACGGAGTTTAGTGGTTTGTAAAGTGTTGGGATTGGTTTCATTACACCATTAACCACGATAGGCATACCATTAGACATACCACCTTCGAATCCACCTAAATGATTTGAACCTCTGTAGTAACCATTTGTAGTATCATACAAGATTTCATCTTGAATTTCACTGCCTGGTTTTTCAGCTGCTTTGAATCCTTCACCAAAGCTTACCCCTTTAAATGCATTAATACTTACAACGCCTTGGGCAATTCTACCATCAAGTTTACGATCGTAATGTACATAACTGCCAATACCTACTGGTAAGCCTTCGACAATTGTTTGAACTACACCGCCTATTGTATCGCCTGCTTTTTTAGCTGAGTCAATTTTATCACGAATTTCTTGAGCTATCTCATCATTTACAACACGAACATCATTTTTATCAATATTAGCTTTAATCGTTTCAAGGTCATATTCGATATCATCTTTGATGCCACCAATTTCAACCACTCTACTATAAAAGTTAATATCTAATTGTTTTAATAAAATTTTAGAAACTGCACCTACTGCAACACGTGCAGCAGTTTCTCTTGCTGAAGAACGCTCTAACACGTTTCTTAAATCTCTATGATTGTATTTCATACCACCAATTAAATCAGCGTGGCCAGGGCGTGGTTTAGTAATTACACGTTTCATATTGTCTTGATCTTCTTCACTTATTGGATCAGCACCCATGATTTTCTTCCAATGTGTAAAGTCATCATTTGTAACAATCAATGTGATTGGACTACCTAAAGTATAGCCATTACGCACTCCTGAAACAATTTCAACTGCATCCTTTTCAATTTGCATACGACGACCTCTGCCGTATCCACCTTGTCGTTTAAACATTTCTTCATTAATATCTGCTACGTTGATTTCTAGATTTGCTGGTACACCTTCAATAATTACAGTTAACTGTGGTCCATGTGATTCACCAGAAGTTAAATATCTCATACTTTTCCCACTCCGTTCCTTTAGTACTTTAAATTATAATATTCTCTATATCTTATCACATTCAATTGTTCAAATTAACAGAAAAATTTACAAATATTGAATCTTATGAAAACTTCCATGTTTTAAGTGTAACATTTGAATATTTTTTATAGTAATAACTTTAGATTTTATATAGAAATATTAACATTTTCCAATATTATCTATTTAATAGGAGGAAAAGAAAGCAAAGGTTCAATTTGATTTCTTACTCTCCATCTACAACATTTTATACACTATACTAAGTATAGTGTATAAATAAATGTTAAACATAAAATAAAAAAGCTAACTGAATTTTTCAGTTAGCTTTTTTATTATAATAATTCATTTCATAAAGCCTATGATTTATTGAAGTTAACGTTATTCGTATAACCATGCTTCACGTGATCCAGTATAATCACTTAATTCTTCAACTTTAAACCAAAGGTTAATTTCTTTTTTAGCTGATTCTACCGAGTCTGAACCATGAATAATGTTTCTACCTACAGTTAAACCTAAGTCTCCTCTAATAGTGCCTGGTGTAGCTTCAGATGGATTAGTTTTACCAATAATATGACGCGAAATATTTACTGCATCTTCACCTTCAACTACCATAGCGAAAACTGGTGCAGAAGTGATGAAGTCAATCAATTTGTTATAGAACGGTTTATCTGTGTGTTCTGCATAATGTTCTTCTGCAAGTGACTGTGGTACAGTCATAAATTTACCGCCTACAAGCTTTAGTCCTTTACGTTCAATACGAGAAATGATTTCTCCTACCAAATTGCGTTGTACCGCGTCTGGTTTGATCATTAGAAATGTTCTTTCCATAATGTGTGAATCCCCCTGTTTGTTATGTATCAATTGTACAGTAATAATGTACATGACTATGTATCAATAAAATATTATGTTTTGAGATACATTAATATATTAACAGGTAATTAAAGCGCTTTCAATGCTTTTCATGTAATTATAAATTTCTTTTCCCCACTTTTTTAATTAATTTCTTAAATAAAGGTTTAGCAGCTTCGCTTTCCAATTGATCAAGTAGGTTTAATGCTTTTTCTAAATATTTATCACTGATTACTTGTGATTCTTGTATAACATCAGATGATTGAATGCGCTGGATACAATAGTCAAACGTCTCTTGATCTGTATCTGGAGTAAGTTGTTGTATTTGTGCTTTAAACTCTGGGTGCTTTCTCATTTCTAATAATACAGGTAAAGTGATATGACCATTCATTAAATCACTACCAACTGGTTTCCCTAATTTTTTTTCTGTACTTGTAAAATCGAGGATATCATCAACAATTTGAAAACTCATGCCAATATAATGACCAATCATTTTTAAATTATGAACTGTTTTCAAATCAGCACCAGAAGCAATCGCACCTACTTCTGTAGATAATTGTATCAGTAATGCTGTTTTGCGATTAATTCTGCGCAAATAACTCGTGATTGTTTGATAACCATTAAATTGATCTTGAAATTGAAATAGCTCCCCCATACATACTTCAACGATGGCATTTGAAATCACCGAATGAATACGGTTATCTTCAATGCTAGAAATATGTTCAAGCGCTGATGCAAGTAAAAAGTTACCGGCAAGAATAGCAGTATTTTGATCCCACTTTTTAGCTATAGTCAAGCTTCCTCGACGTTTATCACTCTTATCTACGACATCATCGTGAACTAAAGTTGCCATATGAATTAATTCAAGCGCAACAGCTACACGATAAACATCCTCATTCATTTCTTTACCAAACTGGCTACTTAAAATTACAAAGGCAGGTCTAACGCGTTTACCACCTGAAGAAAACAAATGATAAGAAGCATCTTCTAGTACTTTATCATTGCTTATAAGAGATTGTTCTAATCGCTTTTCGATTTTCTTTATTTCACTATTCATGTTTAACTTTGACACGTTAATCACCTTTGGTTGATTCATTTTTATTTATAGCCAAGGTGCATCGCTGCAACGCCACCTGTAAAGCTACGTATTTTTATATTACTGAAACCTGCTTGAGTAAACAGACGTTTTAACTTTTCTTTATCTGGAAAATCAAAAGTAGATTGTTGTAACCATTCATACTCATCTTTGGATTTTGCAAAAATTTTACCGAAAATAGGCATTATAAATTTAAAATAGAGTTTATAACCTTGTTTGAATACTGGTGTTGTAGGTTGGCTAGTTTCTAAACAGACAACCATACCGCCTGGTTTAAGCACTCTGTATAATTCTTTAAGTGTAGCTAAATAGTCAGGTACATTACGTAAACCAAATCCAATGGTTACATAATCAAATTCATTGTCTTCAAATGGTAGATTCATTGCATCGCCATGTACAAGTTGTATATTATGCATATCTTGTGTTTTACCTTTGCCGACTTCGAGCATGTTTTCACTGAAATCTACACCAATGACTTCGCCTGTGGGGCCTACAGCCTTACTGAGTGAGATAGACCAATCAGCAGTACCACAACATACGTCTAAAGCTTTACTACCAGGTTTAACGTTCATTTCTTTCATAACCCGTTTTCTCCAAGTCTTATGTTGCTCAAAGCTAATAATATTATTTAGGCGATCGTATTTGCCAGAAATATTTTGAAAAACGTCATGTACTTGTTCTTTTTTTGCTTTATTATCTGCCATAGTTAATTACCTCTTTTTTGAATGTATTTCAGTCTTTATTTCACCTAAAAATGTAATTAATTCATCTTTAGAAAATTTACTTAAATAAGAAGGATGTTTTTTAGCTAAGTTCGCTAATAATTTATCATTGAGTGATTCAAGATTGGCATCAGGAGCAAAATGTTGAATTGTAATACGTGGAAATAGGTTTTCAACTTTTAATATATATTGACTGATGTTCTCTTTAGTAAGTGCACCGTGATGTATTGACGACTTCATTTCGTTCACTTCAACGATTGCTGCACTTATTTCTTTTTGATAAGTTGGAGCGTTTAACTTTGCTAATAATGTATAAAAATGTGCGCTCAATAAGTCACCAATTAAAATAGACTTTTTAGACGATAACGTTGTAGAAACTTCGTCTAAATGACGCATCGCAGTATCTATTGTGAGGCAAGCCAATCTAGCTTCTTCAGGAATATCATATGAATCGAGAATTTGCGCTAAGTTTTCATCAATAGCTATAGATTCATAATAATGTATACCTTTAAGTCTATATACAATTTGTTTTTCTAATATGCTTAATGTCGTTTCCATGTTCACACCTCACGTTATTATCCATATACATATTAACATTATATAGAGAAAAATAAAATCAACGATAGTTATAGTGGTAAATATTTATGTATGAAGTATTTGTATAAATACATTTTTAGAGTGATGAAGCGATTAATATTTTGACTTATGTATGTATAATTTAATTTATATTAAGCGCTGTGACAATTATAATATTTAATTTATTTCAACGTTATATCGATGATATCATATTAAGTATAAATAAATGCAAATTGTTTAACGTTCTTAAATTAAAAGTGTATAAAAAAAGAAAAAGCCCCTTATAAAAGGGCTTTAGTTTTAGTAAAGAATTATTTAACTGCGTCTTTTAATGCTTTACCAGCTTTGAATGCTGGAACTTTGCTTGCAGGGATATCAATTTCTTTACCTGTTTGTGGGTTACGGCCTTTACGAGCAGCACGTTCGCGTACTTCGAAGTTACCGAATCCAATTAATTGTACTTTTTCACCTTTAGAAAGTGATGATTGAATTGATTCGAATACTGCATCTACAGCTAAACCAGCCTCTTTTTTAGTTAAATCAGCTTGCTCTGCAACAGCATTAATTAAATCTGTCTTGTTCATTATGAATTCACCTCCCCTAGGGTTTATAATGATACTTAATATCATTATGGTATGACTTTAACACAACGAATACTGCAACTGCAATGATTTATGCGCAGAAAACGTTGAAATAATAGGATTTTAACAACAAATTGCTATATATTTGTTAAAAAGTGTAATAATGCTTCATTATTCTGATTTTTTTCCACGGCCCATAAGATCTTTAACACTCTCATCTACAGGTCTGTTTTCAAATAATACACTGTAAAGTGCATTCGTTATTGGCATGTCAACATCTTGCGCTTTTGCTAAATGATAAACTGATTTTGTGGTGTACACACCTTCGACAACCATATCCATCTCATCTAACGCTGTGTCTAATGATTTTCCTTCACCCAATTTAAATCCTAAAGTGTAGTTTCTAGAATGCGTAGATGTACATGTAACGATTAAGTCACCAATGCCCCCTAAACCTAAGAAAGTAATAGGATCAGCACCTAGTTTTTCACCTAAACGGCTAATTTCAGCTAAACCTCTTGTCATGAGTGCTGCTTTAGCATTATCACCAAAGCCCATACCTGAAATCACACCGCTTGCTACAGCGATGATATTTTTTAAGGCGCCACCTAATTCAACGCCTACAAGATCATCATTTGTGTAAACACGTAAATAATCATTCATGAATAAGTCTTGTGTTAATTTACTTACTTCAGGTGACTTAGAAGATGCAGCAACTGTCGTTGGTTGTTTAATGACAACTTCTTCTGCATGACTTGGGCCTGATAATACACCGATACCTGCATTATGTTCTGCTGAAATAGAATCTTCTAGCATTTCAGAGACACGTTTATAAGTATCATTTTCTATTCCTTTTGCTACATGTATAAATGTTTTTGGAGTTGATAAAAGTGAATCAATTTCGCTTGCTACTGTTCTAATAGCTTTTGTAGGCAATGCCATTAAAAAAACTTCAGAAAAATTTATAGCAGCTTTAATATCTAATGTTGCTTTGATTGAATCATTAATCTTAGCTGTTTTTAAATATTTACTATTGATGTGTTGTTTATTAATTTCATTGATTGTTTGTTCATTTTTACCCCACATCAATACTTGGTGTCCATTTTCAGCTAAAACATTTGCTAAAGCTGTACCGAAACTTCCTGTACCAAAGACTGTTACTTTAGACATGAATATCTCCTCCGATAATTAATTTCTCTTTCTAGGTATAATATGCACAGGTGTACCTTCAAAACCGAATGCTGCTCTGATTTGATTTTCCAAATAACGTTTATAAGAAAAGTGCATTAATTCTACATCATTTACAAAAACGATAAAGGTTGGTGGTTCAATTGCTACCTGCGTAGTATAGAAAACGTTCAATCTACGACCTTTATCAGTCGGAGTTGGGTTCATAGAAATAGCGTCAGTGATTACTTCATTTAAAGTTGAACTCTTCACGCGTTTTTTATGGTTTTCGCTGGCTTGTGTAATATAAGGGAATAACGTTTTAAGTCTTTGACTTTCTTTTGCAGAAACAAATGCAACTTCAGCGTAATCTAAGAATTGGAATTCTTTACGAACCTCATCTTTGAATTTTTTCATAGTATTCGTTTCTTTATCAACTGTATCCCATTTATTTACTACGATTACAATAGCTTTACCTTCTTCATGAGCATATCCGGCCACGCGTTTATCTTGTTCTATAATGCCTTGATCAGCATCAATAACAACTAAAATAACGTTTGAGCGTTCGATGGCTTTTAGGGCACGTAATACAGAATATTTTTCCGTATTTTCATATACTTTACCTTTTTTACGCATACCCGCTGTATCAATTAAGACATAGTCTTGGTCGTCATAAGTATATTGAGTATCGACTGCATCACGTGTTGTTCCTGCTACGTTCGAAACGATAACACGTTCTTCACCTAGTATTGCATTGACTAAGCTAGATTTACCAACATTTGGACGTCCGATAATAGATAAGCGAATCGTATCGTCATCATATGGATCAGGTTCTTCTTCTTTAAAGTGTTTGACAACTTCATCTAAAAGATCACCTAGACCTAAACCATGCGAACCAGAAATTGGATAAGGGTCGCCAAAGCCAAGCGCATAGAAATCATAGATTTCATTTCTCATTTCTGGATTATCTACTTTATTAACTGCTAAAACAACAGGTTTTTTTGATTTATACAACATTTGAGCAACAACTTGATCACTTTGTGTTAAACCTTCACGTACGTTAACCATAAAAATAATGACATCAGATTCATCAATTGCAACTTCTGCTTGTGCTCTTATTTGTGTTTGGAATGGTGCGTCACCAATTTCAATACCACCTGTGTCGATGACGTTAAAATCATGTGTTAACCATTCGCCTGATGAATAAATTCTGTCTCGAGTCACACCGGGTGTATCTTCTACGATAGATACACGCTCACCTACGACTCTATTGAAAATTGTAGATTTGCCTACATTGGGCCTGCCTACAATTGCTACTATAGGTTTAGTCATAACTAACTTCCTCTCTTTTTTAATCTCTATAATTCTATCATAAGGGGAAAGCAAATCAAAAGAAATATTTAATCTGTACTAATATTATTAGGTTAGCTTTAAAAAAACTGTTTTTAGAGATTACATAAAAATAAATCTTGTCCTAAATAGATGTTAGGACAAGATTTAAAATTGGTGTTAAATTTATACGTTAAAACTTGAAGTCTTTTAATTTATCTCCGAAAACATCACCTAAAGTAGGGTTGTCATCATCGTCAGAACCACTTTCCAAGTATGATTTCGTAGTGGCACTATCACTTTCAACTACATTTTCCGCTTCTAATGTTGCTTTAATAGATAACGAAATACGTTCTTTTTCTACGTCGACACCTAGTACTTTGACACCTACGACTTCTCCAGGCTCTAATACTTCGCTTGGTGAACCAATGTGAGTATGTCTTATTTCAGAAATGTGTACTAAACCTTGAACGCCTGGTTTAATTTCAACAAAGGCACCGAAGTTAGTTAGTCTAACAACAGTTCCTTCGATGACATCACCTTCGTTAAACTCACCTTTTATTGATTCAAATGGACTTGGTAAAGTATCTTTAATTGATAATGAAATGCGCTCTGAATCTCTATCAACTGATTTTACTTTTACGTTAACTGTATCTCCAATAGATACTACGTCTTCTGGAGATTTAACGTGTTCATGAGATAATTCAGAAACGTGAACAAGTCCGTCTACGCCGCCGATATCTACAAAAGCGCCAAAGTTAGTTAAGCGTGCAACTTTACCTTCGATAACATCGCCTTCATTAAGTGAATTTAATAAATCGTCTTTTTTCTCTGCATTTTCTAATGCCTCTACAGCTTTACGACTAAGAATGACACGATTATTAGCAGGATCTAGTTCTTCCACTTTTAGTTTAAGAACTTGTCCTTCGAAATCAGAGAAATCTTCAATGAAGTCTGTTGAAATTAATGAAGCTGGAACAAACCCTCTTTGACCAACATCGACTACTAAACCACCTTTTACTACTTCAGTGACTTTAGCTTCAATCGTTTTATTGTTGTCTAATTGTTCTTGTAAAAATTCATATGATTTTTCTGTTTCAAGTTGACGTTTAGAAAGAATATAAGCACCTGTCTCATTTTCTTCGTCATACTCTACTTTTGTAACATATGCACCAATTTCATCACCAACTTTGACAGCATCACCTGGGTTGTCTATATGATGCGTAGAAAGTTGACTAATAGGGATAATACCATTAAATTTAGCACCGTTAATGTTTACAATTACTTGTTTTTCATCAATTTCTTGAATCTCACCAGTAACCGTATCCCCTTCTTTAATCTCTTTGATCATTGATTCGTTGAATTCTTCAGTCATCTTGTCTGCCTCCTTATTACACTACATAATTATAACATCTTATAAACTGACAGAATTGTCAAGAAATTCCCCTTTATTATAGGAATTCAAATTCTATTTGTTAAAAAGTTGTAAAATCAGGGTTTATAGCTAACTAAAGCTTTGAAATTTTTACCTAAAAATTACATTTATTTATATATATGCAGATCTAATTGATATAAAAATGTACCTTATTTATATACCCTACATTAGTTATTATATAACCTTTTTACACAATTTAAAAAGAAACGGCACTATAATACGCTGTATTTATAAAAAAACTATTATTTTATTTAATTTCAGTAACTAATGATAAAATTTCTTCAGTTACTTTTTCAATACTTTTACCAGTTGTATCTACCGTAATTGCATCATCCGCTTTTTTCAAAGGTGAAATTTCACGTGTCATGTCATAATTATCTCGATCCGCAATTTCTTGCTTTAGTTGTTCTACATTAGAGTCGATGCCTCTTTGTTCATTATCTTTTTGTCTACGCATTGCACGTTCTTCAACAGAGGCAATCATATAAATTTTTAAATCTGCATCTGGCAATACAACTGTTCCGATATCTCTACCATCCATAACAATGCCCTTTTGAGCTGCTAATTCTTGTTGCTTCTTAACTGCAAAAGTACGCACAGCTTCTTTAGATGCTACAAAGGAAACATTGTTTGTTACATTATTTTCTCTTAAAAAATCAGTAACATCATAGTTATCTAAAATGACTCTCTGACCTTTTTCTTCATCATATGTTAATGATAATTCAGATGAATCTATCAATTGCGAGAAGTCTTCAGTCTTGTTTTGTTGTAAATATTTATAAGTTATAGCTCGATACATTGCGCCAGTATCTACATAAATCATAGATAATTGTGCAGCAACGCGTTTAGCTATTGTACTTTTCCCTGCTGCAGCAGGTCCATCAAGTGCGATATTAATTAATTTCATTTTAGTAAACCTTCCTTGTTGTTTTATGTATAATATTTTATCATAAATATGTAAGTTATAAATAGGAGGAATGCCCATATGAAAAAACTTCTTCTCATACATACTGGTGGGACGATTAGCATGTCACAAGATGAAACTAATAAAGTAGTAACAAATTCAGACAATCCAATATCCAACCATCAAGACATTATTAAACAATATGCTGATGTAACAGAAATTACGCCATTTAACGTTCCATCCCCACATATGAATATAAAGTATGTAGAAACATTAAAGCTTATTATTGAAGATGCTAATAGGGATGAAAATTATGATGGGTTTGTTATTACACATGGTACAGATACGTTAGAAGAAACGGCATACTTATTAGATCTTACTATAAATGTTTCAAAACCGATAACAATTACGGGTGCTATGCGTTCTTCAAATGAAATTGGCTCAGATGGTTTATATAATTTTATCTCAGCTATTAGAGTGGCTTCAAGTGATAATGCAGCAGATATGGGTGTTATGGTTGTATTTAACGATGAAATTCATACTGCACGAAATGTGACTAAAACGCATACCTCCAATACGAATACATTCCAGAGTCCTAATCATGGACCATTGGGCGTAGTGACAAAAAATAGTGTTCAATTCCACCATAAACCATACGAACATTTAGTTTTAAATGATATTAACCATGATTTAAACATTCCTTTAGTAAAGGCTTATATGGGTATGAATAATGATGTATTAAACTTTTATAGTGAGCATCAAGTTGATGGTATTATTATCGAAGGTCTAGGACAAGGCAACCTTCCACCTACTTGTTTGGAAGGCCTAGAAAAGTGTTTAGATAAAGAGATACCAGTTGTGCTTGTCTCACGCTCATTTAATGGTATTGTTGGCCCAATTTATGCCTATGAAGGTGGCGGTGCTACCTTAGCTGAAAAAGGCGTTGTTTTTTCAAATGGATTAAATGGACCGAAAGCAAGACTTAAACTTTTAGTAGGTTTAAGTAACCAATTAAACGCTAAGCAGTTAAAAAAATATTTCGAATCACAGTTATAATGATTTAAAAAAAGAAATGATGGTTTCTACTTTATTAAACGTAGGAACCATCATTTTTTAATTGATTTTGCAGAGCTGGGCATGAGACAAAAATGTCATTAGAAAAATTTAATTTCTGTCTTACGCTCTAGTTTGTTATATTATTATGATTCAAGTGGTGTTTGTTTTTTAGATAAAATACTTTGAGTGATAATACCGCCGTGGTATTTGCCGTTTTCTATAAATATTGTATTTGCATCATTGCCTGCCGCAATGACACCAGCGATATAGCAATTTTCGACATTTGTTTCATAAGTTTCTCTATTATAAACTGGTGCAGTACCAAACTCATTACTATTGATATCTATACCAATTGATTGTAGGAAATCATAGTCTGGATGATAACCAATCATAGCAAAGACATAATCATTAGGAATTTCAATTGTTTGATTTCCTTGCTCATAAAACACACTATCTTCTGTTATTTTAGTAACATTTGAATTAAATGCCATGTTAATTTTTTCATGACGTACTAAAGATTCAAAATTCGGTAGAATCCAAGGTTTAATTGCTTTTGGATAATCTTCTCCGCGATAAATAACTGTTACGTTTGCTCCAGCCTTTTCTAACTCTAGAGCAGCATCTACAGCTGAGTTTTTACCTCCGACAATTACAACATTTTGGTCAAAGTAAGGATGTGCTTCTTTAAAATAATGCATTACTTTTGGAAGCTCAGCTCCATCTACTTCAAGATGATTATGATGACCATAATAGCCAGTTGCTACAGTAAGGAATCTACATTGATAGACATCTTTAGTTGTTGTAATCGTAAAACGGTTATTAATTTTTTTCACTGTGAGGACCTCTTCGAAAGCGTTAACTCGCAATTGATGATGCTTAACCACTGCTCTGTAATATACTAAAGCTTGATTTCTGTGTGGTTTGCTTTCTTCAACAATAAATGGAATATCCCCAATACTTAATTTATCACTTGATGAAAAGAAAGTTTGATGCGTTGGATAATTATAGATTGCATCTACAACATTTCCTTTTTCAATAACTAAAGTATCAATACCTTTTTTCTTTTGTTCAATAGCAGCACTTAATCCGCAAGGACCGCCACCAATAATTATACTTTCAACTGTTTGCATAGTTTATTTGTCCTCCTTATACCACCAATATATTATACCAGTAGTTTAGAAAAAACCAAATGATAGAAATCGAATATTCTTGCACAAATTATATTGACGCTTTATTAATCTTAAAAACTAAATACAAAAACGACCAAACTCACTAATTTAAAGAGTTTGGTCGTTTAATAGGTTTTTACTTATAACATGATGAACTATTGTGGAATAACAAGGCGTTGTCCATTATGGATTTCATTTCCTTGTAGATTATTGGCTTGTCTGATTTTTTCAACGTTTTCTGGAGAACCACTACCATAATATTGAATAGCAATTCTATATAGATTTTGACCATTGACTACATGTGATTGTTGGCCAGAGTTACTATTTGCTTGTTCGCTATCTTGGTTGTTAGTTGCTTGTGATTGATCTGAAGATGAATTGCTTTGAGCGTTAGATTGATCACTTTGTTGATCTTGACCGCTCTGACTGTTTTGGTCGCTTTGACCTTGACTGTCTTGCGTACTATTTGTTGCATCTTGTGAACCGTTGCTAGCTGAATCAGAATTAGCATCACTGTTTGCTTGGTCAGCGTTTTCGCTATCAGAATTGGCAGAATCTGAACCACTATTGCTGTCTTCTGAGTTTGAAGATGAGTCATCTTTGTCTTCATCTTTATTGGCTTTATCATCTTCTGATTTTTTATCTTCATCTTTATCTTTTTCAGAATCAGACTTACTATCTTTATTATCAGCTACTTTTTTGTCATCGCTATTTTTGTCACCTTCGTCATCGCCAGTTAAAGCCATGCCACCGAAAATAGCAATTGCAGCTAATATTAATATCGCAGCCAATATTGGTAATAATTTACCTAATAAACCGCCTTTTTTCTTTTTCTTATTATCGTCGTCATTGTTATCACCATTATTACCATTGCCGCCATTACCATTACCGCCGTTGCCATTGCCACCGCCAGCTTTAGAATGTGCCGCTGCGGCAGCACCTGTTCCGGCAGCAGCTGCGCCACCAGCTACAGCAGCGCCTTTTTTCTTAGAACCATTTTTTTCTTTGTTCTTTTCATCTTTATCTTGTGCTTCGTTTTCGCTGTGATTATCTTTATTGTCTTTGTTGCCTTTGTGCTTGCCAGCAGCATAAGCACCTGCACCAGTTGCAGCGGCACCTCCAGCTACAGCAGCACCTTTTTTCTTAGAGCCTTCTTTATCTTGATCTTTTTTATCTTGATCTTCTATATCTTGTTCATTTTTATTCTGCTCGGTTGCTTTATTGTTATTATCTTGGTTGTTATCTTGGTTATGTTCATCTTTATTATCGCTATGCTTTCCAGCAGCATAAGCACCTGCACCGGTTGCGGCAGCGGCACCTCCAGCTACAGCAGCACCCTTTTTCTTAGAACTATTGTTATCATTTTCTGAATGCGAAGCATCATCTGATTTGTCTGCTCGTTCGTTATCAGAGTTGTTGATATTTTGTTCATTATCATTTAAGTCATTTTCTGCTGAATCTTTATTATCATTGTGCTTTCCAGCAGCATAAGCACCTGCACCAGTTGCAGCAGCGCCACCAGCTACAGCAGCACCTTTTTTATTAGATTCATTATCTTTTTGTGATTCAACGTTTTCGTTGGAATCATTTTGGTTTCCTTTGTTATTTTGATTGTTCGTAGATTCGGGGTTTAAATCATTATTCTTCGAAGGATCTTTTGTTGAGTTATTATTATCATAATCTGCTTCTGATGCGTTATTATCTTGTAGTGATTGATCATCGCCTTGAACTTCACCTTTATCTTGTTCAGGCTGATTATTTGGATTCTGATTTGTTGCTGTGTCACGTCTGCGCTGTCTTCTTTGAGCGTTTCTAGGAGGGAATTGTTCGTCTGTCTTATCAGAAACTTCCTCTTTTACGTTGTCAACTGAACCGTTAACGGAATCCTTTGCATTGTCTTGATGTTCTTTTGGATCAATAGATTGACGATTTTTTTCAAAATCATCTTTAAAATTGTTGTTAGACAAATTCATCATCCTTCCTTGTTTTAATTTAAGTATATACTGTTATACCCTAAAAATAAGTAAATATGTATAACTTTTTATGCAAAAAATTACTATTAAGCTAGTATATATGTAGTATTATAGCTTGTTTGAAAAAGTGAAGTAAAGTATTTGTCTATTATTTAAACAAATTTTGTATTTTTTCATTAAAATCCATTTTTCTTTTTACTTTTTTTCTATTAATTAAATTAATTACATTTAAATCAGAATCATTATCACAGCATTGATCAGGTCTTTTACTTAACGTTTCACCAAAGAATTCCATCATATAAGTGCGTCGGCATTGGTCTAGGTTTTTGTATCCTAGCATACGTATATAACCTTGGCGTTTTCGCTGATAGGTCCTGTCGAATATCGTACGTAACTCAGCAAATGAGTAATAGCTATTTAAAATTTCTAATATTTCAAATTTGTCCGGAGTTACAAAGGCACCTGTTTCAAAAGCATCTATGTCATTAGTGGTCATCATATCCGTAAATAATAGTGTTTCTAGTAAAAAACTATCATCAGGTTGAAATAAACTAATTGCTTGACTGTCTGCCCCATCACGACCAGCGCGACCAATTTCTTGCATATAGTTTGATGGACTTGTCGATAGGTGGTAATGAAAAATAGAACGTATATCTTTTTTATTAATGCCCATACCAAATGCACTGGTTGCCACGATGATAGGTATTTCATTATTTAAAAATTGATGCTGAACTGTGTGCCGTTCTTGATAAGATAAATCTCCATGATATATTCCTGTTAAAAAACCATAATTATATATTTCTTTTGCTAAAGTTAGACACACTTTTTTAGAAGAAACGTAAATAATTGTAGGTCCTGAATTTTCTAATGCTGGTAGTAACCATTTTAATTTAGCTTCATCATCTTTGAAATTTTTATGTGCTAAAGAAATATTGTCTCTGTTCATACTCGTTTTAATAACATGAAAAGACTTTTTTAACATATTGTTTAAATCATAAGTTAAATAATTCGGTGCAGTTGCTGTAAGCGCAAGCACGGTTGCTGTCGGAAAACGGGAGATAATTTTACCTATAAGTGCATAGTGAGGTCTGAAATCATATCCCCATTCAGATAAGCAATGTGCTTCATCTAATACGACCATGCCGATATCCAAATTTTTAATGAGTTTAAAATTTTGTGGTTGGAGTATAAATTCTGGACTTAAATAGATAAAACGACTTTTTGTTAGTGCTTCAATGTTTCTTTTTCTCTCGTTTTCATCCATACCTGAATGAATACAACAAACATGATGTTCACCGTGTAATTTGAGTTGCATGACTTGATCATCCATCAAAGAAATGAGGGGTGAAATGATGAGTGTCGGTTGTTGACGTATGTAGGTTGGTAATTGATAACAAAGACTTTTACCACTTCCTGTAGGTAAAATACCTAATGTATCTTCATTGTTCAATACACTTTCTATAATCTCTTGTTGACCAGGTTTAAAATCCTCAAACCCGAACCACTTTTTCAGCTCATGTTGCAACATTGATTTCACCTCTCTCAATTCCAACGATAATCAATTTCAATTCAAAATAGCTGAGGTCCGGAAATATTTCTTTATAATTGCGTAGCCTCTCACTACGATGTGAAATGTAGTAAGTCATGAAATCAGTATAAGTTGAATGTGTTAAATAATCTTCATAATTCGATATGTAGCCTTTTATAAATAGTTCTAAAATATGATCATCTATCGTATTAGGTTTAACATTTTGTTGTGCAGCCAGTTGTTCGAAGTTTAATCCATTTTGTAAACCTAAGTAAGTTTGCTCTGTTTTATTTAATAATGATGGTAGCACAATGAGTTTGTTTAACAGTGGATAGTTAGACTCGTGCTCAATCTCGTACATTAAAGTGACCAAATCTGTAAATTCTAATTCAAATAAGTGTTCTTGTGGTATGTCTTCTATTAAACTGATTTGTTGTCGTGTATACATACTTTCTTCAAAACCTTGTAGGTAATAGTGAATATATATTGTATTATTTTTATTCAGTATAGATTGGAATAATGTTGTAAGTTCTGCAACGAATTGTTCTTGTAATTGATTGCTTATAATTTCTTTATATACAAATTTAACTTGTTGGTGTACAGTACTATGTTGAGTAATAGGTACGAATTGATAGACCTTATGTTGTGTGTTAGATAGGGTCTGAGTTAACAATTGTATGGCTTTAAATGTATTGGTTAAACTATCAAACGTATGTCTCGGATGATTAACGATATTTTGATAGCTATTATGTTGATCATTAAATTGATTGAGGTATCGCTCGAACGACTGATATTTCAAGTTAGGCATGCTGTGATATAATGATAAGAGTTGTTGACTACAGGCATCAAAAAAAGTTTGATGTGACTTTTTCCCTGTGATAATATTAAATATACTTTTTTCAGTTTTGTAATTGTGTGCATGTGTTTGTGCAAATTGGATTATATTATACATGTTTACTCCCTCATTTTATAAAACGAAAACATTTGAAAAAACTTAGTACAGTGACTACAATAATAATTGTGCTATTAGTGTAGCATTTTTGTCAAAGGAGGCGAAGAAATTGGCTAAATATACAATTGTTGATATGGATACATGCATTGCATGTGGTGCTTGTGGTGCCGCTGCCCCTGATATATATGACTATGATGATGAAGGTATTGCCTATGTGATACTAGATGACAACAAAGGTACAGCAGAGGTGCCGGAAGAATTATATGAGGATATGGAAGATGCGTTAGATGGTTGTCCTACTGATTCAATTAAAATTGAAGAAGAATCATTTGATGGAGATGCATTAAAGTTTGAATAAAAGCAAGGTTAGTTCCATAAAAGTAAGTATTGCCGTTTATACTTAATTATATATAATAAGCATTTGCCTGAAAACAGTGATTACTATCTATAATTACTAATGGCTATGTTTAAGGTTAGCGTGTTCTCATTATGTGGAACATGCTAATTTTTATGTCTAAGATGGTTCTGAATTATTAATAGTTAATTTAAAATATAAAAACAGGGTGATTTCTGTATTACTTCAATAGAAATCACCCTGTTTTTATTTATCTGAGTATTAATCTCCAGATATTTTTAAATTTATTTTGGTAATACATTTTTTAAACGTTTAAATAAAACAATGAACACTATAGAAATAATAGCGCCTTTAATAATGTTGAATGGAATAACGCCAGATACAATAACAATCTTAACGTTTTCAACAACATCAGATAAATTCATAATCATGCCATATAAAGGTAACAACACAAAGTAATTTAAGATACTTAAAATAATTGTCATCACAATAGTTGCTACAGTAAAACCTATAATTTGTGATTTAAGGTTATATTTGTTTTTAGTGACATAATAAGCTGTCAGTAAAAAACTGGATGCTGCTAAAAAGTTAGCAACTGGACCAACTGGATCTCCAAGATTGAATAAAAAGTTCAATAAATTTTTTATAAATTCCACAATAATACCAGCGAGCGGTCCGAGTGTGAATGTAGCTAATAATGCGGGTACATCACTAAAGTCTAAAGTTAAATAAGGCGGTAAAAATGGTATTGGAAATTTTATAAACATCAATATAAAAGAAACCGCACTTAACATACTTATCGTAATAAGTCGTTTTGTTTGTTGTTGCATATTAAATTATCTCCTTCCATTCATCTTTTATCGAATAGGAGGATTTAATAGCACAACAAACAACCCTCCATCTTCTCCCATCCAGACTTTACTGTCGGCTCTAGATTTTCACTAGATCAGCCATTTATTTAAATGAAAATAAATGGGTCGCAGGCTTTAATTACTGCCGGTTGGGAATTGCACCCTACCCCGAAGATGAATATCTTAAATTTTTATAAATATATCATAGCTTATTACTCAGATAAAAACAATACTATTGCTCTAAATATGTTAAAAAGGAGTGAAAGCGACTGAATTATAGGAAATATACACTCTTTAGTAAGTTTGTAAGCATAATTGATAATAAAGACCGACGAAATAACAATAATGATTTCGTCGGTCTTTATATTATTGTTTAATTTAAACAGTAACACTCAAGTAAGTGCTATAACATCTCATTATCAGTTAACTTTGGTAATTTGATAATAAAGGTTGTTCCTTGACCTAGTTTACTTTTAACGTCAATACTGCCTCCATGTTCATCTACAATCATTCGACATATAAATAAACCTAGACCTGTACCTTGTTTACCACGTTTACGTGAAGAATCAACTTTATAAAAACGTTCGAACACTTGTTGTAGATGTTCTGGCGCAATACCAGAGCCCGTGTCAGTAATATATAATATATTTTCTGTTTCTGACTCTCCATAACTGATAGTGATGGCATCTCCTGTTTCGGTATACCTTGTTGCATTGTCTATCAAATTAGTTAATACTTGTTCAATTCGATCTAAATCATAATACCACAACTGTTCGTGCGTATTTGGATTTAAATTGATGCTTAAACCTAAACTTTCTGCATGACTATGGTATTTTTGTTGCATTTTATTTAGTAATGTATCAATAGGCTGAACAGATTTTTCTACTGATAGACCCTCAGCATCCATACGTGCAACACTGAGTAGCTCATTTACGAGTCGATTTAAGCGTTTAGTTTCATCTAGTACAATAGAAAGTGATTCATGTATCTCATCAGGCTCTGTGACGATTCCATCCACAATAGACTCAGTATACCCTTGTAATAATGAAATAGGCGTACGTAATTCATGTGAAACATTAGCAATAAAATCTTTTTTCATTTGATCTATGTTATGTTCGTTTGTCATATCACGAATAATAGCGACAATACCACTACGACCATCTGGCTGAATTTGATCAATATAACTCGTTATTATTACTAAATAACGTGTGTTTATTTCATATTCTTCAAATTGTGTTTGCTTGTTTTTGAAAGTACGTTCATTTTGTTTATCAAGCTTTTTCAGTTCATGTTCATCCAGTATTTGAAGTGTATTTTGAGCCATCTTATTAGAAATTATAATTTCTTTTTTATCATTGTATCCTAATACACCTTCAATCATAGAATTGATTAGGCTATCACGAATATTTTTAGAAGATGATAAGGCATCTATATGTTGTTGAATTTCTGAACTCATCGTATTAAACGTACGAGATAATTCACCAATTTCATCACGTGTATTGACAGGTACGACTTGCGCATAATCTCCTTTAGAAACTTTCAAGGCCTGTGTCCGTAAATTTCGTAACGGTTTTGTTATACGAGATGATAAGAAAAAGGCAAAAACGGTTGTAATAGCTAAGAAGATAATAGCTATAATTAAAATAATAACTGTAATTACGTTATTGGTTTCTTCAACAGTTTTTAAATCTTGATATATAAATACGCCACTGTAGTTATTATTTTGATTATTATCTTGTTCAGTCAAGTTTTTAGCAGGATAACCAATTAACACATAAGTTCGCTGTTGCCCATTGATTTTAACAGTAACATGTTCCGAAATTTGTTTTCCTTTATCAAACACTTGGTTATAATCTTTATTGTTTTTAATTTCTTTAAACATCTTGTCTTTAATTTTATCTTTATGTTGGCTCACCATATGCTTATCATTCATAATAATAAGTCCATCTGGATTTTCTATCAATTTACGACTGTATTCAATAGCTGTAGCTTTGTCATCAGCGCTTTCCACCAATTGACTGATACGCTGTGCATCTTTGAGTAATGAATCTTCAGTTTCTTGCGTAAAATAGGACTGAATAAATGTTATGAGTGCAGCACTTAGTAAAATTAAAACTGTCGTTACTATTAAAATAATAGTTAACCACAGTTTTATCACTACATTATTTAGCCGATTCATCATTGGACTTAACCTCGAATTTATAACCGACGCCCCAAACAGTTTGAATCATTTGAGCTGCCGCATCAGATACTCGATTTAACTTTTCTCTTAAACGTTTAACGTGAGTATCTACAGTACGCAAGTCACCGTAGAATTCATAATGCCATACTTCTTTTAGAAGTTGTTCACGATCAAAGACTTTGTTAGGTGTTTTAGCTAGAAATATTAACAGTTCGTATTCTTTTGGTGTTAAATTAACTTGGTTATTATCTGCTAATACTCTGTGTGCATCGTTATCAATGACAAGGTGGTCAAATTCAATTAAATCACGTGCATGTGGTTCACTTTGTTCTGTATGCGCTACTTGTGTACGTCTTAACAACGCTTTGACACGTAATACCACTTCACGAGGAGAAAATGGTTTCACGATATAATCGTCTGCACCAGATTCGAATCCTTCTACCCTATTTGTTTCCTCACCTTTAGCAGTCAACATAATAATTGGTGTTTCTTTGTGTTCTCTGAGACGTGAGGCTACAGTGATACCATCCATCTCTGGAAGCATGAGGTCTAATAAAATACATGAATAATCATGTTCCATCGCCATTTTATATGCTTCATTACCATCACTTGCTTCATATATCTCAAAAGATTCTCTTTCAAGGTATAATTTTAATAATCTTCTGATTCGATCTTCATCATCTACGATAAGTATTTCATTTGACATACGTATGTACCTCCCACACTGCTAACTTTCAATTTAATCACATTATATCATACGTTTAGCAGGAAAAGTGATTACGAAGGAAAAGATTGTGAAACCTTTCTCATAGTTTGAATCAAGCTAAACGTAATAACTATTATTTACCGTGTTCTGCAAGTTGACGCATCACTTTTACTTCATGAGGTGTTAAGACTCTGCCCTCACCTGCATTAAGCCCTTTAAGATTAAGTGGTCCAACTTCAATACGTTGTAATTTTGTAACTTCGTGACCAAAGTGTTCAAACATGCGACGGACTTGTCTATTGCGTCCTTCTGTAATTGTAATTTCAACAAGTGTTGAATTTTTATCTTTGTCTTGGTTTTTTACTTTTACAGTAGCTGGTTGTGTATGACCATCTTCCAGTTCAACACCATGTTCTAAAGCTTTAACTTCTTCACGCATTAAATAGCCTTTCAATTTAACGACATATTTTTTCTTAATTTTATAACTCGGATGTGTCATTAAATTAGTGAATTCGCCGTCGTTAGTTAATAAAAGTAAACCTGATGTATCATAGTCTAAACGACCCACTGGATAAATTCTTGTTTTAATTTGTTTAAAGTAATCTGTAACCACTTTTCTACCTCTATCATCAGATACACTAGTGATAACTTGTGCTGGTTTATAAAATAAAATATATAGTTTATCTTGTTGTTCCAATTTAATACCCTCAACTTCAATCGTATCAGAAGGTTTAATTTTCGTACCTAATTCTGTTACAACTGAGCCATTAACTAACACTTTGCCCTCTGTGATTAATGTTTCAGCTTTTCTACGTGAGGTGTGACCACTGTTTGCAATACGCTTTTGTAATCTTTCTGTCTCTTTATTCATTATTTTCTCCTTTTTGATTTACTAAATTACTGAAGAAAGCTTCTATTTCTTCATCTTCCTCATCAGTTGTTGGTAAATCATCTAAATGTTCAATGCCAAATACGTTTAAAAATAGTTCTGTAGTATAGAGTTGTTGACTTCTGGAATCCGCTTCGTCTTTAGCTTCTATTAATCCTCGAGCGATTAAAGTTTTAACAGCACCGTCAGAATTTATACCTCTAATCATCTCGATATCGCTTCGTGATAAAGGTTGATTGTAGGCAATAATAGACAATGATTCCATTGCTGCTTGAGATAATTTCATTTTTGATTTTTGTTCTATTAATTTTTCAATATAATTTGCTGCATCCTTTTTTGTTGTAAGTACATAAGTTTGACCAAAATGTTGAATTTCTAAGCCATCTGATATGTATTCAGAAACGAGTTGTGACAATTGTGTTTGGTCTATGTCTAAAATTTCGAGTAATTGTTTTTCATCTAAACCTTCGTCACCTGCTGTATAAAGTAATGCTTCTAGTATACCTTTATCGTTCAATGCCATAGTTTACACCTCTTATAATATTGATATCGTCGAAATTTTTGAGTTGTTCTATATTTACAATGCCTGATTTAGACATTTCAAGTATTGCTAGAAAATGTGTGACTACCATTTCAACAGGTTCTGTAAAATTAAACAAACTAAAAAAATTAAACGAATCATGTTGTTGTAAACGCGCATTAACTTGAGAAGTTGCTTGTTGAATCGTAAATGTTTCTTTACGGATATCTACAGTTTTTGGTGTATTGAATTCAACGCGATTTTTAACTTTTTGATAAGCGATGATTAAATCTGTTAAATCAATTGTGTTATTTGAATCCCAAGTTTCATTAGATTCTAGGTGTGTTAAATCAGTTGGATGCTTTGAAAAGTAAAAAGCACGCTCAGATTTTTTTTCGTTTAGAATCTCAGTATATTCTTTATAATTTTGATATTCAATTAATCGTCCCACTAGGTCTTCACGTGGATCCTCTTCTAATTCGTCGGATTCTTCTGTTTGAGGCAACAGCATTTTACTTTTAATCATAAGTAGTTCAGAGGCCATAACCAAATATTCACTAGCGACATTAATCTCTAATTGATTCATCGCATGTATATATTGCATATATTGTTCTGTTAATTCTTTCATGGGAATATCATAAATATCAATTTCAATTTTTTGAATGAGATGCAATAATAAATCTAAGGGACCATTAAAAGCATCTAGTTTTACTTCATACATAGTATCTACCTCATATAGCAAGTTATGTGCGTATTTCACTAAAATATTATAGCATGTTTAATGAAAACATTTAAATTTGGAGCGGTTTTAATTATGGAAAATGCATTGCAAGATTTTTATTATCAATTTCATACGGAACAACATTATTTTTTGTGTCACGACATTTTAGAAGAAGCTTGGAAAGAGAATCCGCAATTCAGTAAAGATGATGCGATTGTAAGTTTGATTTTGTTAGCAACCGGTTGCTATCATTATCGTAGACATAACAATGTTGGCGCGTTACGTTCTTTTAAAAAAGCATTAAGTGTTATAGAACAAAGTGAACAATCCATTGATTTAGGTATCTATACAGATGAATATATAAAAATTATTTTAGAATTAATTCAGTCTGTGGCTAATGCTAAGCAATTTGTGCCTATTCAATTACCAATAACCAAAGAAATGGAACAGGATATTTTAAAAAAATACCCTAATTTTGTCAAAATGCCACATGTGATAGAAGATAGTTATATTGTAAATCATCATTTAGAAAGAGATCGTTCAGAAGTTGACAAAGCGCGACAACAGGCACTTGATATACGCCATGCAAACAAAGAATAAATTTAAGTCAAATGAATAAAACAAGTCCTATTAAAATGATGGCGCAAACAAAAAAACACAAGCTAGCTATTCAACGAATAAACTGGTTTGTGTTTATGCACGTGGATGAAATTCATTATACATTTTGCGGATTTGTGATTTTGAAACATGTGTGTAAAGTTGTGTTGTCGAAATATCAGAATGACCTAACATTTCTTGTACAGCACGTAAATCAGCACCATTTTCAAGTAAATGTGTAGCAAACGAATGTCTTAATGTATGTGGTGTCAACGTTTTATTGATATTCGCTTTCACACCATTTTGTTTAATCATTTTCCAAATAGCTTGTCTTGATAAAGGTTTACCATGCATATTTAAAAACAATACATTTGTCACAGTACGCTTCAATAATTGAGGGCGCGTTGTATCTAAATATGTATTTAAATATTCTATAACTGCATCACCTAATGGGATAATGCGTTCTTTGTTCCCTTTACCAAATACTTTGACGAAGCCCATGATTAAATTGATATCTTCAAGTTCTATGTGTATAAGTTCAGAAACGCGCATGCCTGTAGCATATAATAATTCTAACATTGTACGATCTCTATAACCGTTAATTTTTGATAAGTTCGGAGTCTCTAGCAAAGCAAGTACTTCATCTATTTCTAAGACATCCGGTAATTTCCTATCATATTTTGGTGTTTCAATTAATACAGTTGGATCTTTTGCAGCATATTTCTCTCGTAATGCGAATTGATGAAAACTTCGTACTGTAGATATGAAACGTGCCAATGATTTTGCTGAAGCACCCTCGTCGTGTAAATAACCAAGACATTGGTTAATTAATTGTCTATCTACAAAATCTATATGTCCTATTTTTTGTTCTTCTAAAAATGTGGCATATTTTTTTAAATCTCTTCTATATGCGCCAATTGTATTCGAACTCAACCCTTTTTCTAGTTGGATAAATCTCAAATATTCCTCAATTATAGTATCCAATGGTACCACCTCTATTTATTAAATAGTGTATGATGTTGAGCTTATTTGCCTAGAGCTTGACAATCTGAGCATACACCATGGAATGTTAAGCGATGGTCTGAAATTCTAAAGTTAAAATCTTGCTCTACTTTTTCTTCCACTTGAGGCAATAAATCTTCTTCGATTTCCTCTACTTTACCGCATTCCATACAAACAAGATGATGGTGGAAATGTTTAGCGCCTTCTTTACGTAAATCAAAACGGGCAACACCATCACCAAAATTAATTTTATCCACAACTTTTAATTCTGCTAATAATTCTAGCGTCCGATAGACAGTCGCAAGTCCTATTTCAGGTGCTTTATCTTTAACTTTTAAATAAACGTCTTCAGCGCTTAAATGATCTTTCTCATTTTCAATTAAAACTCTTAAAGTTGCTTCGCGCTGCGGAGTTAATTTATAAGATGATTGTTGTAATTGTTGCTTCACGCGATTTAATCGTTCTTCCACGGAAGCCTCACTCCCCTACTAATAATTATAATCATTTCAATTTACATAATGATTTATATATATAAAATACCAATAATTGATAAAATACGCAAGTTTGTAGGCGAGTTATTTATAATGATTATAATTAAGTAATAGATATTGTAAAGCAATAATCGTTTTAGCATCTTCGATTTCTTTGTTTTGGAGCATGATTGTTATTTCTTCAATATTATATGTTTCGATTTCAATAAATTCATCATCATCTAAATTCATTTCACCTATTTTAAGGTCTTTGGCAAGATAAATAGAAATCTTTTCATTAGAGAAACCAGGAGAACCATACATTTCAGTAATCAATTCCAAATTTTCAGCAATATAGCCCGTTTCTTCTTCTAATTCTCTTTTGGCAGCCGATTCTCTTTCTTCATTAATTTCTAATTTACCAGCTGGTATTTCTAATAATGTTTTTTCAGCAGGTTTGCGATACTGTCTGACGAGAATAACTTGATTATCTGGATTTATTGCACATACTGCAACTGCCCCATTATGGTAGACCAATTCACGTTTTGACGTTTGTCCATCGGGTAATTCTATATCATGGACTTCTAAATCAATAATTGCGCCTTTGTAAATGGACTCTTTATGTAATGTTTTCTCGAATAGATTCATTATAATCACGTTCCTTTTATTTGAATTAGGTTATTGTTAAGATTAACACGATAGTGTTTCAGGCGATAGCGAAAGCGATAAAAGCGATATTTATAGAAATCTAAGTGCTAATATTTCATTTCTATCTAAAGTTTTTGCGCAATGTAATAAAGTAATTCATAACGACTTACTTTATTACATCTATGCCCTATCATTAAGTGTATCGAAAGGAGAAACGACATGCAAAAAAACATTTTAAAAAGTGGTATCGAAATCTCAGAATTAGGTTTAGGTTGTATGAGTTTAGGCACTGATTATAAAAAAGCAGAACCAATTATAGAACGTGCGATTGAACAAGGCATCACATATTTTGATACGGCTGATATTTATGATAAAGGTGTAAACGAAGATATTGTTGGAAAAGCCTTGAAAAAATATCAAAATAGAGATGATATTGTGATTGGCACAAAAGTGGGTAATCATTTAGCTGATGATGGTACTACATTTTGGGATCCTTCTAAAAACTATATCAAAGATGCTGTGAAGGACTCATTACAAAGATTAGGATTAGATCACTTAGATTTATATCAATTACATGGTGGCACAATCGACGATCCACTAGATGAAACAATTAGTGCATTTGATGAATTGAAAAAAGAAGGTATTGTGCGTGCGTATGGCATATCGTCAATTCGACCTAATGTGATCGATTATTATTTAAAACACAGCGATATCGAAACTTTAATGTCTCAATTTAACTTAATTGATAATAGACCAGAAGTATTATTAGATGATGTGCATGCTAAAAAGGTTAAAGTACTTGCGCGTGGTCCTATTTTCAAAGGATTGTTAACTACTAATAGTAATCAAGCGTTAGATTCAAAATTTGCAGAAGGTATATTTGATTACACTTACCAAGAGTTAGGTGAAACGATAGCTTCTATTAAAGAAATCGAAAATAATTTAACTGGTTTAACATTTAACTATCTTACGTCACATGATGCTCTAGGATCTATTATTATGGGAGCTAGCAGTGTTGATCAATTAGATGAAAATGTGAAGAATTACGAATTATCAAAAGAAATAAGTTTAGAAAAATTAAAAGCTGCACGTAATCGTGTTAAGAATTTGGAATATACACAACATTTAAAATAATAAATCACAACACTAAAAAGAGTTAGTTTGATGCTTGTGAAAGTAGATGTCATGTTCTTCATCTATTATCGTTAAAGTACAGCTAACTCTTTTTATATTGCCATTTAAGTTCATAATAGATAAATAGAATAGTAGTAATTAAGCTTTATTTTTAAACAACATAGTGAAATGTTTTTCGATAAAGCGTGGTGCAAGTTGATACAGTTTTAACATAAAATGCATCCATTTAGGTTCGTTAATTTCTGTTTTGTTCGTGAGCATCCCTTTTACGACTTGCTGAGCCAATTTATCTGAATCTAGCATGATACTTTTATATTTTTGTGCAAATGCTAAAGATGGATCTGCCTTTTCATGAAATGGTGTAGCAATGGGACCAGTATTTACAGTTAAGACATGATAGTTGGGCTTTTCAATGCGAAGTGCATTCAAGACTTGGTTAAAAGCTGCTTTACTTGCCCCGTAATGTGCAGCATAAGCTTGTGTTAAAATAGCAGACTGGCTGCCAATACCAACGATAGATGGATGAGTGCTTAGAAATGGTTGTATTGCAGTCATAAGTATATTGAAGTTCATTATATTTAAAGTATACGTTTCTAACATTTCATCAATACTATGTTGTTCTATTGATTTAAAATAACCTAACCCAGATGAATAAATTAAACCATCGATTGATTGGTCTTGAAGATGATGCTTAAGCTTTAGAATTTGAGCTTGTGATTGTAAGTCGCATTGTATGATTGATAAATGTTCTGTACCATATTGCGCAATAATATCATCTAATTTTTGTGGATTACGTACGATTACTGTCACAAACACTCTTTTTTTTAATAGTATTTTTAATATTGCTTTACCTAAACCACTCGTTCCTCCAGTTAAAATATAATGTTTGCCAATCATAATTATCCCTACCCTTTGTCAATGTACAGTTAGTATAATTGAAATGGCTATGGTATGTCATGTATATAATATAAATATTAGTTATATTATAAATCTATGTTAGTATAGAAACATAAAAACTAAGAGGAAGTGAAATATTCACATGAAACTAGTATTTTATGGTGCTGGTAACATGGCTCATGCCATTTTTACAGGTATCGTTAATTCAAAAGTGATTGATTCTAACAATATTTATTTAACAAATCGTTCTAACGAAGTTGCACTTAAAGATTATGCAGAAAAATTAGGTGTGAATTATAGTTATGATGATGAAGCATTATTAAAAGATGCTGATTATGTATTTTTAGGTACAAAACCTTATGATTTTGATGTATTATCTGAGCGTATTAGACCTAATGTAACAGAAAATAATAAATTCATTTCTATTATGGCTGGTTTACCAATAAGCTATATTCGCGAAAAAATTGGTGCTGATAATCCAATTGCTCGTATTATGCCAAATACAAATGCGCATGTAGGTCATTCTGTAACAGGTATTAGTTTTTCTAATAATTTTGGACCAAAATCTAAAGAAGAAGTTGATGATTTAATCAATGCATTTGGTTCAGCAATAGAAGTTTCTGAAGATAACTTGCATCAAGTTACTGCGATTACAGGAAGCGGTCCAGCCTTTTTATATCACGTATTCGAACAATATGTTACTGCGGGCACGCAACTAGGTTTAGAGAAATCTCAAGTCGAAGAATCTATCCGTAATTTAATTATAGGGACAAGTAAAATGATTGAACGATCTGAATTGAGTATGGAACAATTGAGAAAAAATATAACTTCTAAAGGTGGTACTACCCAAGCAGGCTTAAATGCGTTATCAGAACATGATATTGAAGGTGTGTTCGAAGATTGTTTACGCGCTGCTGTTAATAGAAGTATTGAATTATCAAGTCAAGATGACGATTAGTTAAATTAAAGTATAAATACAAGTGCTATTTTAACTCATTTATAAATATAAAATAATAACACTAATTCATTGTATGTTGCATATGAATTAGTGTTATTTTAATTTCGTAATATTTCATCACTTTATTTTACAACTAAACTCGTGGAAAGTGTGCACAAAGCATGGAGTAACATAATGTCAATATATATTAAAGGCACTGTTGATATCTTGAAAGCGCAAGTTCCTAAATTAAGAACTTGCGCTTTCGTTATATATCTATATTACTATTTTAAATTAGCTGTAATTAAAATGACCATGAATCAAAATCGTTAACAAACATGAATGGTGGTGTTGTGTCTCGTGATTTTAATGACTGACTGATCGTTTCTACTTCTTCTTTTGTATAGCGATTACTTATGTGTGTAATTAAACTATATTCAACTTGAGCTTCATCAATTAAATCAAATACATCGTCAATATGACTGTGGTGATAATTGTTTGCTAACATTTTATCTCCTTCTATATAAGTACTTTCATGTACCATTACTGTTGCATCTTGAGCAATTAACAACTCATTTTTACAAGGCATCGTGTCGCCAAATATAGCGATAACAGGACCTTTAACAGCATCGCCTTTAAATTGATTAGAATCATAAATTAATCCATTATGTTCAAAAGTTTCATTAATTTTAATATCTTGATACTTAGGTCCCGGTTCCAAACCAATATCCTTTAAGGCTTGAACATCAATTTTCCCCGGGGTATAAGGCGCTTCAATTCTGTAGCCATAAGATGTAATCCCATGATTTAATAGATGCGCGTTCACATTAAAACCGTTGTGATGGTAGTTTAATTGTTCTTCAATTTCTATGTATGTGATTGGATAATTTAATCTGGATTCAGATAGTTGTAAGGCCGTCTCTATAAATTGTTGAATACCCTTTGGTCCAACTACAGTGAGTGGCTTACCTTCTCCACCCTGAAATGAACGACTCGTTAGTAGTCCGGGCAAACCAAATATATGATCCCCGTGCATATGTGTAATAAAAATATGATCAACTTTACCCAATTTGATTGAATGATGCAGTATTTGATGTTGAGTCCCTTCACCCACATCAAATAACCAAACATTATTTGAGTATGGTTCTAAATTTAATGCAATTGCTTGGGTGTTTCTTTCTTTGGTTGGTAGACCTGCACTCGTGCCAAAAAATGTGATTTCCATGCATATGCCTCCTCTTCTTGTTCACATTTTATCACACAAAAGAATAAAAAATATATTAAAATTAAATACTTCCGAGCAAAATTGTAGGAACAATACTGAATATTGGTCTATAATAAATAGAGATTTATAAAAAGAATTGAGGTTTTGATCTTGAATACTAGAAACAAAGATATTCCATGCTTAATAACAATTTTTGGAGCAACTGGTGATCTTAGTCACAGAAAATTATTTCCATCATTATTCCATTTGTATCAACAAGAAAACTTAAATGAACAAGTTGCAATCATTGGGATAGGTAGAAGAGACTTAACAAACGATGATTTCCGTAGTCAAGTGAAATCATCAATTCAAGAACATGTTAAAGATACAAAACATCTTGATAAATTTATGGAACATGTGTTTTATCATAAACATGATGTCAGTGATGAAGCAAGTTATCAATCATTACTAGAAGTGAGTAATAAATTAGATACTGAGTTCCAACTTCAAGGTAATAGATTATTCTACCTTGCTATGGCTCCTAATTTCTTTGGTGTGATTTCTGATTATTTGAAATCATCTGGATTAACCGATACTACTGGTTTCAAACGTTTAGTTATCGAAAAACCATTCGGCACAGATTTAGAGTCAGCAGAGCAACTTAATGAACAATTACGTCGTTCTTTTAAAGAAGAAGAAATTTATCGTATTGACCATTACTTAGGTAAAGACATGGTACAAAATATAGAAGTACTTCGTTTCGCAAATGCGATGTTCGAACCTTTATGGAATAATAAGTACATTTCTAACATTCAAGTAACATCTTCAGAAGTATTAGGTGTTGAAGATAGGGGTGGTTACTATGAATCAAGTGGTGCTTTAAAAGATATGGTTCAAAACCATATGTTACAAATGGTTGCATTATTAGCAATGGAAGCACCAATTAGTTTACACAGTGAAGATATACGAGCTGAGAAAGTTAAAGCGCTCAAATCATTGCGTAAATTAGAATCAGAAGAAGTTCGTCAAAACTTTGTTCGCGGTCAATATGACGAAGGTACAATTGATGGTCAAAAAGTAAAACGTTACAGAGATGAAGAACGTGTTGCTGAAGATTCCACAACCCCTACTTTCGTTTCAGGTAAATTGACTGTCGATAACTTTAGATGGGCTGGCGTGCCATTTTATATTAGAACAGGTAAACGAATGAAGAGTAAAACGATTCAAGTCGTTGTAGAGTTTAAAGAAGTTCCTATGAATTTATATTATGAAACAGATAAAAAATTAGATTCAAATTTACTTGTCATCAACATCCAACCTAATGAAGGTGTATCATTACATTTAAATGCGAAGAAAAATGTTCAGGGGATTGAAACAGAACCTGTTCAATTATCTTATGCAATGAGTGCACAAGATAAAATGAATACTGTCGATGCGTATGAGAATTTATTATTTGATTGTCTAAATGGTGATGCTACTAACTTTACCCATTGGGAAGAGTTAAAATCTACTTGGAAATTTGTAGATGCAATACAAGAAGAATGGAACCAAAATGAACCTGAATTCCCGAACTATGAAGCGGGATCAAACGGTCCATTAGAAAGTGAATTACTCTTAAGTAGAGATGGTTTCCATTGGTGGGACGATATTCATTAAGATGTTTATCTTTCTATAACATAAGGCAACAGCACAAGTGTAAAACATCACTTGTGTTGTTGCTTTTTTCTTAACCTTTTTTTGTGTTATGATTTAATCTATTGAGTAAATTACATAAATTTTACAACTTTACTTATTTACATTTTACTCTATTCAATATTTTTGAGATGTAAGTATAAGTGAAATGATGTAGAATATAATTAATTAGGTAAACAATGCTAACGTTTTCCAACAATAAATTTAAAAGCAATGATGACGAATGAGTCATTTGAAAATTAGGAGTGAAAGTTTTGGACGTTATCAAGCAAATACAACAGGCAATTGTTTTTATAGAAGATCATTTGCTAGAGCCTTTTCATTTGCAAGAACTCAGTGATTACGTTGGTCTTTCACCTTATCATCTTGATCAATCATTTAAAATGATTGTTGGTCAGTCTCCAAGTGAATATGCGAGGTCACGTAGAATGACTTTAGCAGCAAAAGAGATTATTAGTGGTTCAAGTCGTTTAGTGGATGTAGCTAAAAAATACAATTATAGTGATACAAACGCCTTCGCCAATGATTTCAGTGATTTTCATGGGGTGTCACCCATCCAAGTTAATACCAAACGCGAAGAACTTAAAATGCAACCAAGACTTTATATAAAACTGACAACAACAGAAACTGCACCTTATAATTACAGATTAGAAGATACGCAAGGCTTGTCATTAGTAGGTTACAATCAATTTTTAGATGCAGATGAATTAGAAAATCCATATAAAGTGCCTGATTTTTTAGAAGATTTATTAGTCGATGGAAAAATAAAAGAGCTTGAACGTTATAATGATGTAAGTCCACATGAGTTATTCGTAGTTAACTGTCCACTAGATCAAGGCATGGAAATATTTGTGGGTGTACCAAGTGAAAGATACCCTGCTCACTTAGAAAGCCGTTTCCTACCTGAAAGACAATATGCTAAATTTAACTTACAAGGTGATTTAGACTATGTCATTAACGAAGCTTGGTATTACATCGAAACAAGTCTTCAAATGACCTTGCCATATGAGCATAACAGCTTGTATGTGGAAGTTTATCCCTTGGAATTATCTTTTGATGATGCTGTGACTAAAGTTCAGCTATGGATGCCTGTAGATCAAGAACAATATCATGACAACGAACTATAAAAACCTCTGACATAATTTGAATTCAAAATAATTCAAATATCGTTAGAGGTTTTTTGTAGACTTAAATATAATAATTTTTTATAAAGCTATTACAAAAGCTTCAAATGGACGTAATGCATTTAAATTTAATTTGTTGTCTTTGTAATTATGCAATTCAATATTATTTTCATTTATCGTTTCATTGAATTCCAATGTGGCAGACTTATCAGTTAAGTTTCCTACTACAAGTACACGTTTCCCATCTAATTCTCTAATATAAGCAAATACATGTTCATTTTCAGCATCTATCAGATTGAACGTACCATACGTAAAAATATCATGTGATTTTTTCAGTTGTATAAGAGATTTGTAAAAATTCAATATTGAATTTGAATCCTGTTGCTGTGATGATACATTAATTTCAGTGTAATTAGGGTTAACTGGGAACCAAGGTTCATGTTCAGAAAAACCACCGTTTATACCGTTAGACCATTGCATTGGTGTACGAGAATTATCTCTATTTTCCATTTTATGCTTGTTTAATAGTTCGGTTAAATCGCCACCTTGAGCCTTAACAATATTATATTCATTCACGACTGCAACATCGTTAAATGTTTCCACACTTTCAAATGGATAATTTGTCATACCGATTTCTTGTCCTTGATATATGAATGGTGTGCCTTGCTGTAAGAAATATACAACCGCATGACTTGTAGCTGACTCATACCAAAATCTTTCATCATCACCCCATGTAGATACACGTCTAGGTTGATCATGATTTTCTATAAACAATGCATTCCAGCCTATATCTTCAAGTTTTTTTTGCCATCTATTTAACACATCTTTATATGCTTTAACATCAAATTTAATATCCCCCGTATTCCATAAACCTAAGTGTTCAAATTGGAAAATCATATTAAACTTACCTTTGTCTTCACCGACCCATTCATCAGCATTATCAGGATTCACACCATTTGCTTCACCTACTGTCATAATATCATAATGACTTAAGGATTCATCCTTCATTTCTTGTAACCAATCATGTATGCCAGGTTGGTTCATATCTACGTCAAACGCGGGTGCATATGTTTTGCCTTCAGGAACTGGTAAATCCCCAGCTTCGAATGTTTTCTTAATATGGGTAATTGCATCCACTCTGAAGCCATCAATCCCTTTTTCAAACCACCAGTTCATCATGTTAAAAACAGCTGCTTTAACGTCTTTATTCTCCCAATTTAAATCAGGTTGTTTTTTACTAAATAAATGGAAATAGTATTGACCAGTTGTTTTATCATATTCCCATGTAGAACCATTAAATATACTTTCCCAATTATTAGGTTCAGATCCATCAGCTTTTGGATCCTTCCAGATATACCAGTCTCGTTTTGGATTATCTTTACTAGATTTAGATTCTATAAACCATGGATGTTCATCCGATGTATGGTTGACTACTAAATCTAGAATGAGTTTCATACCGCGTTGGTGTACACCATCTAACAATTGATCGAAATCTTCCATCGTTCCGAATTCATCCATGATATCTTGATAATCACTAATATCATAACCATTATCATCATTTGGTGATTTATACATCGGACTTAACCAGATGATATCGATACCTAAATCTTGTATATAATCTAGTTTTTCAATAACCCCTTGTAAATCACCAATCCCATCGTTATTTGAATCGTTAAAGCTTCTAGGATAAACTTGATAAGCTACTGCCTCTTTCCACCACTGTTTATTCATATTATTGCTCCTTTTTTAAATATTGAGTTGATACCCTTTTGATAATATCTGTTGGAATAACTTTGTTAAAATCGACAATATGTTCTCCGCTAATTAATTGAATGATTGCGTTGCCTGCTGATTCACCTAATAAGTCAGGATGAATGTTGACTGCAGTTTGTGGTGGCGCTGCAAATTCAGTTAAGTATGAATCATTGAAGGTTGCTGTTTGTAAATCTGTTGGTACACGAATTTGTAATTCATACAATACGCTAAGAACAATATGGTTGAACATCGTATCTGATGTAATAATGACTGAAGGTAGTTCGTTATGTGTGAGTAAATGATGAAAGTATGATTTTATGCTTTGGTAATTCATATCAAAATATTCAATAAGGCCTTTTTGTGTATGTTGTTTAAGAACATTGGTAAATCCTTCGATTCGATCTTTAACAACTTCATAATTTCCACGTTCAGCTAAAAATAAGAACTTAGTATGCCCTAGACTTACGAGATAGCGTGTTAATTGCTCAGATGCTTCAACATTATTGTTATCTATATGAATGATTTGTTTATCTAATAAAGGTTTCCCCACCACGACGTATGGCATACTTTGTTGAGTGAGTATCTGTTCTATCACATCGTTTTCTTTTGAGTATAATAAAATAAACCCATCTACTGCATGATAAGAAATCATGTGACTTACTTCTAATTCTATATTTTCGTATTGTTCATTTGTGGTTGATATTGTTGCATAACCATGTGCTTTGCATGATTTATATATACCTGAAAGGACATCTATGATAAATGGATTTTGTCTTGTTTCATTACGTCCGCTTTTTTGAATGATACCTATTGTTTTAGATTTTTTTGTAACTAAGGTCCTAGCTGCATGATTTGGTTGGTAGCCTAGTTCTTTCATCACCGACAATACTTTTCATCTAGTGGTATCACTTATACGATTGTTACCACTGATGACACGTGAAACTGTCGATGGAGCTACATTTGCTGCTTTCGCAACATCCTTTATAGTTATCAAGATTAAGTCATCCTTTGCTAATGTGTATAAGTGGAGCGTTTTCAAGTCTATAATTATAATGATAAGTAAGTATAAAAGGAAAGTCAAAGGATTTGTGCAAACGATTGCATATAGTTGGTGTTTTTTGTAATTATGGATTAAATTTTTTTAGAAATTACATTAATTGCTAACTCAATGTAATAGTAAGCCTGATTTTGAAAATCTGCATAAAAAAACTACTAGTAAAGTCCGTAGACTTTGCTAGTAGTTTCAAACGCGAAGTAGCTTCACGTCTTTTATAATGTTATATGAAGATGTGAATTAGTCTTCAATCCATTGTGTATGGAATACGCCTTCACGGTCTTTACGTTCGTAAGTATGCGCACCAAAATAATCACGCTGAGCTTGAATTAAGTTAGCTGGTAAGTTTTCTGAACGATAACTATCATAATAGTTAATACTTGCAGAGAAACCTGGTGTTGGAACACCATTTTGTACACCAGTAGCTACAACATCACGTAATGCATCTTGATAGTTTGTTACGATATCTTTGAAGTATGGATCTAATAATAGATTTTGTAATTCTGTATCATTATCATATGCTTCTTTAATTTTTTGTAAGAATTGTGCACGAATAATACAACCTTCACGCCAAATCATAGCAAGCTCTCCAAGTTTTAAATTCCATTCATTGTCATCACTAGCTTTTCTCATTTGAGCAAAGCCTTGTGCGTATGAACAAATTTTACTCATATATAGTGCTTTACGGATTTTTTCAAGGAATTCTTCTTTGTTTCCTTCAAATTTAGTACTTGGTCCATTTAATTGTTTCGAAGCATTCACACGTTCTTCTTTAATTGAAGAAATAAAGCGTGCAAATACTGATTCAGTAATAATTGTTAATGGAATACCTAATTCTAAAGCGTTAATAGAAGTCCATTTACCTGTACCTTTTTGGCCAGCAGTATCCATGATTTTTTCAACTAATGGACCATTACCATCATCATCTAATTTAGTGAAGATGTCACCAGTGATTTCAATCAAGTAACTTGAAAGTTCACCAGCATTCCAGTCTTTGAATGTTTGTGAAATTTCTTCATGTGACATACCAAGTAAGTCTTTCATCATTGCGTAACTTTCAGCAATTAATTGCATATCTGCATATTCAATACCATTGTGTACCATTTTAACGTAGTGACCGGCACCATTAGGTCCAATATAAGCTACACATGCAGCGCCATCTTCAGCTTTAGCAGAGATTGCTTCTACAATGTCTTTAACTTTATCAAATGCTTCTTGTTGTCCACCAGGCATTAATGAAGGACCAGTAAGCGCACCAACTTCACCACCAGAAACGCCCATTCCGATGAAGTTAACACCACTTTCAGCTAGTGCTTTATTACGTCTGATTGTATCTTGATAATTAGTGTTACCACCATCGATTAAAATATCATCATTATCTAGTAATGGTAATAAGCTATCGATTGTTGCATCTGTTGCTGGTCCTGCCTTCACCATTAATAAAATCTTACGGGGTTTTTCTAGAGAATTCACAAACTCCTCTATAGAGTACGTCGGATGTATATTTTTACCTTCAGATTCTGTTACCATTTCATCTGTTTTAGAAGATGAACGGTTAAAAACTGAAACGCTATATCCTCGTGATTCAATATTCCAAGCAAGGTTTTTACCCATTACGGCTAAACCTACTACACCAATTTGTTGTGTCATTTAACTAACCTCTCTTATTAAAGTTTTCTCATATATTGTATCACAAAGCATCACTCATATTCACTTAATCAGTTTTCAGATTTTTGAGTAGTTATTTCAACTATTTTTATAAGCTGTTCTGCTAGAAGATTTAAAGCATTAATTGACATACGTTCTTCAGTTGTATGTATGTGTTCGTAACCTACACCTAAGATGACAGTAGGTATACCCAATTGATTAATTATATTACCATCAGATCCCCCGCCAGCCATAACTGTGTTCGGTGTTAATCCTAATGCAATTGCGCTGGCTTTAGCTACGTTAGTAACTATGGCATCTTGTGAAATTTTAAAGCCAGGATAACTATTAATAATTTCAACTGTAGCTGAGCAACCATATTTTTCTGCTGTTTCTTCAAAAATAGATTTCATATGAGCTACTTGAACATTTATACTTTCGTCTGAATGTGATCGAGCTTCAGCCATAAGTGTTACTTTGTCAGCTATAATGTTTGTTGCAGACCCGCCTTCAAAACGTCCTATATTAGCTGTCGTATATTCATCTATTTGACCTAATTTCATCGCACTTATAGCTTTAGCGGCAATATTAATCGCGCTTACACCCTTGTTAGGTACACTCGCGTGAGCCTTTTTGCCATGAATTGTAGTATTGATTTTCATTTGTGTGGGAGCATTGATAACAGTTGTTCCTACGTCTACACTTGCATCGATAGCATAGCCGTATTTAGCATCGAGTAAAGATGTATCTAATGCTTTTGCCCCTTCCAAACCAGATTCTTCCGAAACAGTAAGTACAAATTGAATCTTACCATGTGCTATGTCTTGTTCAGTTAATATGTAAATTAATTCTAAAATAGTAGCTAATCCAGCTTTATCATCAGCACCTAAAATCGTAGTTCCATCTGAATAGATATAACCATCATCTTTAACTATTGGCTTTACATTAATCCCCGGCACAACTGTATCCATATGACTTGTGAAATAGATATTATCTATATTGTCATCATTTGTCGTTGCTTCTAATGTGCAAATTAAATTATTTGCTCCCAAATTTTCATGTTGCCCAGCATTGTCTTCAACTACCTTTAATCCTAAGTTTGCAAATTTAGATTTGAGTAACTGTTGAATTTCAATCTCATTCCCACTCTCAGAATTAATTTGCACTAATTCCAAAAAAGTAGCTAGGAGTCGTTGTTTATTTATCATTTGAAAATCCCCATTCCATTTTTTATATGCTTTATGTTTAAGTGTAACGAAATGTGTCCGTAAGCAAAACTAATATGTTTCAATTCTAGAGGATTCATATGATATAATATTATTATAAAATAGTTTAAAATTGAATATGTTGTAATTGAATTATATTGATATTTACAGTGTGCTTTATCTATTTTTTAATTCCATATTCTAGATTTGGAGGAATCATCTGTGAGTAACAACAAAGTTTTAAGAGTTATTATTATAGTTATGTTAGTAGCTATTATTCTTGCACTGGTATTGACAAGCGTTGTTCCATTAGTGAATTAATCATAATGGATTTTGAAAGCATCAATTTTTAACTAAACGTTATTTTATTATTTAAAGCGATAAATCACTAATATATGCATAGTCGAAGAATACAGTTACAAAAATGAATAAAAGCCATACAAAATCCTTAAATTATAAGAATTTTGTATGGCTTTTATATTTAGGTTGTTGTGATTTTAGAATCATTATGTAATCTTAATGATCCAAATTGTGATTTTAATAATAAATATGATTCAAGTTCATTTAAAAGTTGTAATAGGTTTGCACGCGTTCGAAAAGCTTCATGTGATGTAGGTAAGTCTAATTCATTTAATTCTATTCGAATTTCATATAACGAATGCAATCTTAACGCAGTATAATCATTACTATTTACATTTGTTCCTACTTCAGCAAATAAATTAGATATTTTGGATAATAAGCAATCTTTGGTTTCAATATTTTGAAGGATTAGAGCCATTCTTCGTAATAGTTCTAACTGTTCTTCCCGCATATCAAAATAATGATAATAAGAATTTTCATTTCTAACATAGTGATTCTTAACATCTCTAAATGCGATTGATTTAGCTTTGCGAATCGTAACTTTTAACTTTTCAAAAGATATATCTAAGCTGGGATTTGGATTTTTACAAGCTTTACTGAACATTTGAAAAATTTCAGTAAATTGATTTTCAATCTGTTGTTTATATTGTTTTAAATTACTATCTAAGCTTGGCATAATAACGTTCATTAAGAATGCGATGCCGAGCCCAACAATTAATAAGATAATTTCATTGAAAAATAAATCCATGTCAATCGTTTTAGCATTGAAAACATGAAGTAAGATAACACAACTTGTAACAACACCTTCTTGAACTTTAAATACAACAGTTAAAGGAATAAAAAGTAGTACAATAATACCTAAAACAATTGCGTTTTGTCCTAATAAATTAAAAACAATAGAGCCAAGTGCTAGTATCATAAGACAAGATACAAAACGAGATACAATTGCTTGTAGCGAATGAACCTTTGTATGTTTAATACAAAGAACCACTAAAATGGCACTAGATGCAAAATTATCTAAACCGATTAATTTTGCAATAATAATACCTAGTGCCATTCCAATTGCAGTCTTTATCGTTCTAAATCCGATGCGGTATGGATTCAAACGTGTCATGTGTTAGTCCCTCTATTTTTCGTCACAATAAGTGTCGAATGTGTTTTGTAATTGAGTGATGACATCCATTACGTCATGACCTTCAATTTGGTGACGTTCTACCATTTGAGCAATTTTACCATCTTTGATTAATGCAAATGATGGACTTGATGGTGCATAACCTTCAAAATAATCTCTTGCTTGTTGTGTTGCTTCTTTGTCTTGACCAGCGAATACAGTTACAAGGCGGTCAGGTGTTTTATCGTAATGTAGAGCATGTGTTGCTGCTGGTCTAGCGATACCTCCAGCACAACCACATACTGAGTTAACCATCACAAGTGTCGTTCCTTCTTGCTGTAATACTTTATCTACTTCTTCTGGAGATGTTAATTGCTCATATCCAGCTTGTTCTATTTCATTTCTTGCTTGATTAACAACATCAGTCATATATAAATCAAAATTTAAATCCATATTAACGTCACCTTTCATTTCTGAATTATTACTTTTATTCTACTAATATATGCGCAATACTTCAACATGTGTGATTATTATATATAATAATATTGCTTAAATTCATAAAAATTATATCGTGAACGGTTGATAAAACATATGTTAATTCAGCAAATTAAATGAAAAATGAGTGTGAAACTTTAGTCTCACACTCATTCTACAGAGTTAAATATATTAATATATGCTTGTATGTTCAATTGAATATTGTTCAATACGTGTTTTTACAAAATTCATGAATCTACCTGCTTGAAGGCCATCTAAAATACGATGATCAATCGATAGACATAAATTAACCATATTGCGAATTGCAATCATATCATCAATTACGACAGGTTTTTTAATAATAGATTCAATCTGCAATATTGCTGCTTGAGGATGGTTGATGATACCCATAGATGAAACAGAACCAAATGTGCCTGTATTATTCACAGTAAACGTACCACCTTGCATATCGTCAGAGCGTAATTTTTTGTTACGCGCTTTATTAGCAAGCTCATTAATTTCACGGGCAATACCTTTAATTGATTTCTCGTCTGCATTTTTAATTACAGGAACATATAATTTGTCTTCATCTGCGACAGCTATAGAAATATTTATATCTTTATGCATAACAATTTCTGAATCTAACCAGCTACTATTTAACAGTGGATACGCTTTTAAGCCTTCTGCAACAGCTTTTACGAAAAATGCAAAGAAAGTTAAATTATATCCTTCGCTATCTTTGAAGCTTTGCTTATGATAATTACGTGTTTTCACTAAATTTGAAGCGTCCGATTCTACCATCATCCATGCATGTGGTATTTCATTAACACTATTTACCATGTTTTGAGCGATTTGCTTACGAACGCCATTAACTGGAATTGATGATCCTGGAGAAGGTTCATTGTAATACGCTTGTTTTGTAACTTTAGGTGAATCTTTAGGTGCTACAACTGTTGAAGGCGTTTTGTTTGTGCCTTTTTTAATTACTTTTTCAATATCTTTTTTCGTAACTCGACCTTCAAACCCAGTACCAATCACTTCAGATAACTCGATTTGATTTTCTGAAGCAAGTTTAAATACCACTGGTGAAAAGCGACCATTGTTTTTAGGTTTATTTTCATTTGAAGCATTATTCACATTATCATCTATGTCATTTGAAGCAACATCTTGAGCTTCATTAGATTCTGTTGCTTGATGTGTAATTGGGTTGTTCGTTTCCTGAGATTCATCACCTATATCAACAAGACATATGACTTCATTTACTGCTACTGTTGCGCCTTCTTCTACTATAATTTCTTTAATTGTTCCAGAAAATGAAGACGGCACTTCTGCTGTCACTTTATCAGTGATGACTTCGCATAATGGATCATATTCTTCAACTGTGTCGCCTACAGATACAAGCCATTGTTCTATTGTTCCTTCATGCACACTTTCACCGAGTTTAGGCATTTTAATTTCCATGATTGTGCCTCCTTAAAATTCTGCAAGTTCTCGCATTTTAATTTTTATCTTATCTGGATTGATCATAAACTCGTCTTCAAGAGTTGGTGCAAATGGCATTGATGGAACGTCTGGTCCAGCAAGTCTCATTATAGGTGCATCTAAATCAAATAAACAGTTTTCAGATATAATCGCAGATACTTCAGAAATAATACTACCTTCTAAGTTATCTTCTGTGACTAATAATACTTTACCAGTCAATTTAGCACGTTCAATAATTGTTTCTTTATCTAAAGGATAAACTGTTCGCAAGTCAACAACTTCTACATTAATTCCATCTTCAGATAACATATCTGCTGCTTGAATACAGTAATTTACACATAAGCCATAAGTGAACACAGTAATATCATCGCCCTCACGTTTAACATCCGCTTTACCTATAGGTACAGTATAATAGTCTTCTGGTACTTCTTCTTTTAGTAAGCGATATGCCTTTTTATGTTCAAAGAAGAGCACTGGATCATTCGTCTCAATTGATGACAATAGTAAACCTTTTGCATCATAAGGTGTAGAAGGAATAACAATAGTCAAACCAGGTGTCGATGCAAATATCGCTTCAACACTTTGCGAATGATAAAGCGCACCATGAATTCCGCCACCAAACGGCGCACGAATTGTAATCGGACATTGCCAATCGTTATTGGAACGGTATCTCATCTTAGCAGCTTCACTAATGATTTGGTTTGTAGCTGGTAAAATATAATCAGCAAACTGAATTTCAGCAACAGGACGTTTACCTAACATTGCAGCACCTATACTTGTACCAACTATATTAGATTCTGCTAATGGTGTGTCTAATACACGCGCTTCACCATATTTTTCTTGTAATCCTAAAGTGACGCCAAATACACCACCTTTTTTGCCAACATCCTCTCCTAATACGAAAACGTCATTATCTTTTTCCATTGATTGGTCTAGCCCTTGTTGGATGGCTTCTAAATAGGATAATTTAGCCATTGTTTGAGCCTCCTTCTTCATAAACATGCGTATAAGTTTCTTCTGCTGATGGATAAGGTGCTTGCTCAGCTTCTTTAGTTGCTTGATTGACTATTTCTTTATGTTCTTTCTCTAAATCATCTAACCAGTCTTCATCAATAAAACCTTCTTCAAGTAAAAATGCTTTAAATTTAAGGTTACAATCTAAAGATTTAAGTTCATCACGCTCTTCTTTTGGACGATACTTATCATCATCATCAGATGAATGAGCAGTCATTCTTGTACACATAGCTTCAATAAGTGTTGACCCACCACCATTTAAAGCGCGTTCTCTAGCTTCTTTCATTACTTTATACATAGCTATTGGATCATTTCCATCCACATGCTCACCATGTATTCCATAGCCAATGGCGCGGTCAGAAAGTTTTTCAGCACCATATTGAAGTGAATCAGGTACTGAAATCGCGTATTTATTATTTTCGATTACACAAATAAACGGTAATTTATGTACTCCTGCAAAGTTCAAACCTTCGTGAAAATCACCTTGGTTTGAACTGCCTTCACCGACAGTTGTCATTGCTATGTTCGGTTTCTTATCCATTTTCAAGGATAAAGCAGCACCAACAGCGTGTAAAATTTGAGTTCCTACTGGAGAACCTTGAGAAAGCATGCCTATGTCACTTTGACCAAAATGAGAAGGCATTTGTTTTCCACCCGAGTTGATATCATCACGTTTACCAAAAGCAGCTAACATAGAATTTAGTGGTGTCATACCTAAATAAGTTACAAGTGCTAAATCTCTATAATAAGGTGACGAAATATCACCTTTTTGCATAGCGTAAGCCATACCTATTTGTGTTGCTTCTTGTCCTTGGCAGCTAATGACAAAGGGGATTTTGCCTGCACGATTTAGTAGCCACATACGTTCATCTATTTTACGACCTAAGTCCATCCATTTGTACATTGCTTGTAGGTCTTCTTTTTCTAAGCCTACTGATTTATAATCAAACATTTTATTGCCTCCTTATTAAACGTGAATCGATCTATTCTCAACTTTTAATCCTAATTCCATTAGTACTTCAGAAAGAGAAGGATGTGCATGGGTTGTTAAACCAAGTTCTAATGTTGAACCATTCATAAATTGGAATAATGATACTTCATTTATCAGTTCTGTAACATGAGGTCCAATCATATTCAGTCCTAATACAGTATCATTTTCTTGATCGATTACGACTTCACAAAAACCACTTTGATTTCCTGTTTCCTCAATTACCGCTTTACCAATTGCTTTAAACGGCACTTTTACTGCACGTGCTTTAATATTTTCTGCTTTGGCTTGTTCTATATTTTTGCCAATACTCGCTACTTCAGGTTTACTATAAACACATCTTGGCATTTTTAGATAATCTACCGGTAGTGGCGATGATTCAAACATATGTTCGATAGCGGTGATCCCTTCTTTTGAACCCACGTGTGCAAGTTGCAATTTACCAATACAATCACCAGCAGCGTAAATATGCTTATCTTCAGTTTGTTGATATTCATTGACGGTGATATGGTTTTTATCAGTCAGCTTGATTTTAGTATTGTTTAGTCCGATATCATCAGTATTCGGTTTACGACCTATCGAAACAAGAGCCTTATCGAATGTAATTGATGCATCATTCAGGGTTATTGTAATTTTATTTTCATCAATTATAATATTTTCTTCACCTAGTTGCGTATTTTCATAAAACATTACGCCGCGCTCAGTTAATTCTTGCTTTAATACTTTTGCTACTGATTTACTTTCAGTTGGTAGAATACGTTCTCCAGCTTCAATCACTGATACATCGACACCAAAATCTACAAGTAATGATGCAAATTCTAAACCAATTACACCACCTCCAACAATTGCGATAGAACTTGGTAGATGCTCAAGATTTAAAATATCGTCACTAGATAGGACGATATTATGATCAAATGGCAAAAATGGTAGTTCCATTGGTTGAGAACCAGTACAAATCAACACGTTATTATTAGGGATTAACTCTGACTCACCATCTTCAAATTCTACTGAAACAGTACCACTTTGTGGTGAAAATATTGAAGGTCCTAATAAACGACCCGTACCATTAAATACATCTATTTTATTATGGTCCATTAAATGTTTCACACCGTTAAACATTTGATTTACGACTTCATGTTTACGTTCCTGAACGCGTGAAAAGTTCAATTTAAAATCGTTTATATCAACGCCAAATTCACTTGAATTTTTAACTGTATGCATAACTTCTGCTGATTTTAAAAGTGCTTTTGTCGGGATACATCCTTTATGTAAACAAGTGCCTCCAAGTAATGACTTTTCTACAAGTGCAACTTTTTTGCCAAGTTGAGATGCTCGGATTGCCGAGACATAACCGGCTGTACCTCCGCCTAATATTACTAAATCATATTTTTCTTCTGACATGCTTGCACTCCTAACTATAAACTTTAGCACTTTCTATACCTTCTAAAACAAGCGATGTGCGAGTCGCTAAAGCATCCATTTCTTTTTCACCGGGATAAATTGTTACTGGTGCTATCCAATCGACATAAGATTGGATTAAGGATGTTAGTGTTTTATTATAACTCAGTCCTCCAGTAAGGATGACTTGATCAACGTTTCCTTTAAAAACGATTGCGCGTTCGCCAATCGCCTTCGCGACTTGATATGCTAAAGCATCAAACGCTAGTTTTACATCATTATCTGATTCATATTTATGTGACAACCCTTTTAAATCATTTGTATTAAACATATTAACAAAACCACCTTTTTTGCTCAAAAAGTGATTCATTTCTTGTGGTGTAAAATTGCGTTTATAGCCATATTCATATAACAAATCATTTGGTATCGAACCTGCACGTTCAGGACTAAAAGGACCTTCGCCTAGCAAGCCTACATTCACATCAACGACAAGACCCTGTTTATGTGCTCCAACAGTTATACCACCACCCATATGCGCAACAATAACGTTAACTTGTTTATATGTTTTATTGGATGTATTTGCATATAAGCTTGCAACAGCTTTTTGGTTTAATGCATGAAAAATACACCTTCGTTTTATACCTTTAATACCTGTAACTCTAGCAATATCCATTAATTCATCTACAACTACAGGGTCAATTGTAAAAACAGGTATTTGAAGATCTTGACTTAATTCATAACCGATAACACCACTTAAATTAGATGCATGGTTGCCGTATTTAAATGTTCGAAGATCATTATACATTGTTTCGTTAATTGTATAGACACCGCCACGTATAGGTTTTAATAATCCTCCTCTACACGCAATTCCATCAAAGTCGCTAAAATTTACGTCAGCTACTTTTTTCACAAAATGTTCAATTTCAAATCGTCGATGTTTGATTTGCTCTATCAGATTTAAGGAAGTAATTTCAAAATCATGCCGTATTGTTTCGTTATAATTGCAATACGCATCTGTGTAAATAGCAACCTTAGAAGATGTGCTTCCTAAATTAAGCACTAAAATTTGAGACATTGCCTCACCTTCTTTATTGAAAATAAAATAGAAAGTATTAACTCTATCTGCTAAGAGAACATAGTTTATTTATTATTATGCAACGGCTAGTTTACAAGATTCAAATTTGAAATAAGTAGTCAATATTGAAAAGTCATCGCACATAAAAGGATTATATTAAACTATTTATAATATCCACTTATATTTTACATCAAATAGACAAAATATAAAATTAATAACCTATTTTTAATCGCAACAAGTAAAATGAGGCTTTCATAGCAAGGTTAATTTAAAACTTTTAGGGCTAACAACAATGAATCGAGTTTATTTTGTTTATTATCAGCTCTAGAAGTAAGTACAATTGGGAATTTTGCGCCTAAAACTAGACTTGCTACACGTGCATCAGCAAAGTATGTGAATGATTTGTATAACGCGTTACCAACATCAATATGCGATACAAGCAATGCATCTACGTCACCAGCTACTGTAGACTTAATATTTTTCTTAATAACACTTTCCATGCTTATCGCGTTATCTAAAGCTAGAGGACCGTCAACAATTAAATAATCATCCCAATCTCTATTAAAAATATTTTTGATTTTTTCAGAATCTGTAGAAGATGATATTTTTCTTGTAACTTTTTCGACAGATGATAATAAACCTACTTTAAACTGTTCATAACCCAATGCCTTACTAAATAGCGATAAATTTTTAATGATTTGTCTCTTTTCTTCTACTGAAGGTGAAATGTTTAAAGCAACATCACTCATCATTAATGTTTTATGATAATTCGGTATATCGAAACATGCGACATGACTTAGAAAACCATGATTTTCTAAGAAATTTTTATTACTTAAAACAAAAGATAATAATGAGGAAGACGTTAAATTACCTTTCATTAATATCGAAACTTTTCCGCGTGATAAATCTTGTGCACATTGTTTAAATAATTCATTTTCATCTTCAAATGTATAAATGTGAATTCTGTTTAATAATCGTGCATCTATATTAAAAGATCTTATGATTTCAGTTAAATCATGTGTATCATATAAGAACACTTCTATATCTGTTAAAGTTAGTGCTTCTGTCACGACTGAGAGCATCTTTTCATCATTTGCATATAAAATGGCTATATTACCCTTTAAAGTTGTAGTCGGATTAATTAAATGTTGATATTGCATGAAAACCAACACCTTTCCATATAAGTAAAGTAGTATTTATACGTTCGCATTATTAATCATTAAGATGATTTTGTTCTATCATTTCCTTAGCATTTTGACGCGTAAGCTCAGTAACACTAGCTCCGGAAATCATTCTTGCTACTTCATCAATACGTTCTTCACCGGATAATTCTTTAACATGAGTAGTAGTTCTATCATCTTTAGAAGTTTTACTAATAAATAAATGTTGATCACTCATTGTAGCTACTTGTGGTAAATGAGAAATGCAGATTACTTGTATGTGTTGTGCTAGGTCTTTCATTTTCTGAGCCATTTTTTGTGCTGCTTGACCTGAAACACCAGAATCTACTTCATCAAATAAAATAGCTGTTTGACCTCTTGTTTTTACAAAGATTGTTTTGAGCGCCAGCATAATTCTAGATAATTCTCCTCCAGAAGCGATTTTATTTAAGCTTTTAAGCGGTTCACCTTTATTAGGACTAATTAAAAATTCTACAAATTCAATGCCTTCACGGTTAGGTGCATCTAAAGGTTTAAAGGAAATTTCTAAGTTCGCGTCCTTCATTTGTAAGTTTTGAATTTCATCCACAATATTGTCTCGCAGCGACTGAGCTACAACACGACGTTCTTGAGATAATTTTTTACCTAATCTGAAAACTTTATCATAAAGTGATTCTATTTCTTCACGTAATTGTGACGTACTCTCTTCATAATTCTCAATTTTGTTGATTTCATCGTCCAATTTATCTTGATAGACAATGAGTTCACTAATATCTTTACCATATTTACGTTTCAAGCTATTTAATACGTTCATTCTAGCTTCTAGTTCATTAAGATATTGTTCGTCAAATTCAGTATTTGTGAGTTCATCATATAGCTGATGTTTCGCATCATCTAAGGTGTAATAAAATTGATCTACATCTTCTTTAAGTCGATCATATTTATCAGGTAAGATATCACTAATTGACTGAAGTTGATTACTTAACTCATACAAACGATCGGTAATTGCATGTTCATCAGTTAATGTTAGATGTGCATTGTTTAGAGCTAAGCTTAAATTTTCAGAGTTTTGAATGCGTTTAATGTCTGTTTCAAGTTGTGAAACTTCTCCATCAGTTAATTGTGCTTCCTGTAATTCCTCATATTGAAATTTAAGTAAATCTAGTCGCTGAAGTAGTGCTTGATCTGCAGTTTGCAAATCTTCAAGCTCTTTCTTTTTAGCTCTATATTGATCAAAAGTAGATACATAATCATCAAGCAAAGGTTTATATGTATCCTCTGCATAATTATCTAATAATTGTAAATGATATTTTTGCTTTAATAATGATTGCGTTTCATGTTGACCATGTATATCTAACAATTCTTGCATTATTTTTCGCAAGTCTTGTAGTGTAACAATTTGATTATTAATTCTACACATACTTTTTCCAGAACTAAAGATTTCTCTTTTAACTAATAAAAAATCTTCGTCTATATCAATTGATAAATCACGTAAAATGGAAATAGCTTCTTTACTTTCATCGATGTCAAAGATACCTTCAATAATTGATTTCTTTTCACCATGCCTTACATAATTTGAAGAAGCACGCATGCCAATGAGTTGACCAATTGCATCAATGATGATAGATTTTCCTGCGCCTGTTTCACCACTTAATACTGTTAAGCCCTCACCAAAATGCACTTCTAATTCATCAATGATTGCAAATTGCTTAATAGATAAAGTTTGTAGCATCCTTATATCACTTCCTTATACTTATAATAAATTAAAGATGCGTGTCTTAATTTTTTCGCTCGCAGAATCATCTCTACAGATAATTAAACAAGTATCATCACCACAAATAGTCCCTAAAACTTCTTCCCAGTCAATTTGGTCTAAAATTGCACCGATTGATTGAGCATTACCAGGTAATGTTTTTAGAACTAGTAAATTGCCTGTTCCATCAATGTTTACAAAAGAATCCATTAAATATCGACCTAATTTTTCTAAAGGATGATATTTTCGATCATTTGGCAAACTATAGACATATTGTCCTGCAGGCGTCGGTACCTTTATAAGTTGTAATTCTTTAATGTCTCTTGAAACTGTTGCTTGAGTTACATTCAACTCGTACTCATTTAAACGCTTTACCAATTCATCTTGTGTTTCTATCTTTTCATTTGAAATAATTTCTCGTATCTTTATATGTCTCACTGATTTTTTAGCCATGTATAGCACCTCTATAAACGAATATTTATACATTTATTTTACCACAAGCATGTGAATTCTACTACTAAAGTTAATTCGAAATATCGTTAAATATATTACGTTAATTATGCTATATATCAGTAAAATGTCACTATAAAGCATACATATAATTGTTGTGAAAATTTAGTATATTATGTAAAGAAATTATTGAATTGATGAATAATTATTGAATAATATATATTTAATCAATAAAAAATCACACTACATATACGTAGCATGATTTCTTGAGCAGTTAATTGTTTTCTTCTACTGAGCAATATTTAAAGGTAGAAAACGTTATAAATAATTATCTAAAGTGTCGTATTATGATTCACGATTATTAAATAATTCAATAATACTTTCAAGATCTTGAGTATTATATGATTCTGGCAATTCATTTAAGCACTGATATGCAGCATCAGAGTGAAATTTCAGCTTCTCTTCTGCGCCAGTTTGACCTAATAAAGATACGTAAGTACTTTTATCATTTTCAATATCACTACCTACTGCTTTGCCTAATTTTGTTTCGTCGCCATAGATATCCAGTAAATCATCTTTAATTTGAAACATTAAACCTAAATGTTCACTGTATGTTTCTAACAAATCTGCCACAGCTTGCTCTGGTTCTGCAATATCTACTGCAGCCATAACCGCAAACTTAAGTAACTCACCAGTCTTAGCTTTATGAATTTTTTCGAGTGTATTTAAATCTATAGATGAGCCTTCACTTTGCATGTCTAATGCTTGTCCACCCACCATACCTAAGTGCCCACTCGCATAAGATAAACGTTTAACCAGTTTGATTTTAACTGTATCAGTTAGACTAGTGTCATTGGTAATGATTTCAAAGGCTTTGGTAAGTAGCGCATCTCCAGCAAGTATCGCTTTCCATTCGCCAAAAACTTTATGATTTGTAGGTTTTCCTCTACGATAATCATCATTGTCTAACGGTGGCAAATCATCGTGAATTAATGAATATGTGTGAACTATTTCTAAACCTAAGGCAGATGATAATCCGGATTTATATTCATTTGATAACATATCTAAAGTTAGTAATAATAAGACAGGTCTTATTCGTTTACCGCCTGCTTCTAAAGAATAACGCATACTTTCTTCAATATTAGTGTTGAGTGAAGACTCTGGAACAGTTGTAGATAACTTTTGATTAATTTCTTCTATTAAATTATTCATTTTGTTATTCGCCATCGTTATCAATCGTCTCCTCATTTTCAACATTTTCATCAGTCATGAGCTCATTAACTTTCTTTTCAGCATCTTTTAATGTTTCATCACAAGTGGCAGATAATTTCATACCACGTTGATATAAATTTAATGATTCTTCTAATGAAACATTTTCATTATCAAGTTTTTGAACGATGCCTTCGAGTTCTTTCATCATTTCTTCAAAACTTTGTGAATTACTATTACTCATCTTTACACCTTACTTTCTTAACTTGTGCATCAACAACGCCATCTTTCATCGTTAATACAATGTTATCATTTTCAGCTAAGTCATTCGTACTCGTTATTACATCATCATCTTTATTCACAATTGTATAGCCACGTAACATTGTGTTTGTTGGACTGAGATTATTTAAGCTTTCTAGTTTACTAGTAAGTTTATTTTGTTGATTGGTAATAAAATTATTTATGACTTTATTTAAATCTATGCGCTTTTGATTATTTGTTAATTGTTCTCTATTAATATTTTGTTTGAAATTCTTCAAGTTAAATTTATTAGTTAATAGTTGTAATTGTTGCTGTTCATTTTTAATTCTCAAATTCATTGATAGGCTTAACTGCTTTTCTAGGTCATCACGTTTTTGAATTTGTTGGTCATATAACAAAGTTGGTGTTTGAAATTTGTAATATGAAGATACATGTTCTAAGTGTTTTCTTTGTTGTTGCATATGTTGTTTGATAAAACGGGTGAGTGAAAGGTTCGTTTGCTTTAAATATTGACGTAATTCATATTGATCTGGTGTAGCCATTACTGCTGCTTGTGTTGGTGTAGCAGCACGCACATCAGCTACGAAGTCACTTAATGTAAAATCAGTTTCATGTCCAACAGCGGATATGATTGGTGTTTCACAAAAATATATTGCTTTCACAACATCTTCTTCGTTAAAGTTCCATAAATCTTCTATAGAACCACCACCACGACCTATGATAATTGTATCAACATTTAATTGATCAGCCTGTTGTATCTTTTCGACTATATCATTTTTAGCTTGTTCACCTTGTACTAAAGTATTAATTTGAACTTGTTCAGCTAGTGGATATCGACTATTTATCGTTGTATGAATATCTCTAATTGCCGCTCCAGTACCTGCAGTTAACACTGCTATTTTTTGGGGGAATTTAGGGATTAACTTTTTATGATTTTGATCAAAAAAACCATCTTTAGTTAATTTCTTTTTTAATTGTTCTAATTTTTGATATAAATTACCTACCCCGTCAATATGCATTTTATTAACATAGATTTGATAATTCCCTCTACGCTCATAAACAGAAACGCGTGCTTCTAATAGTACTTCATCACCTTCTTTAGGATCGAAATCAATTTTAGAAGCATTGCCTTTAAACATCATTGCACTAATGACACTGTTTTTATCTTTGACATTGAAATAAAGATGACCACTGCTATGCTTTTTAAAGTTAGACAGTTCCCCTTTAATCAATACAGATTGTAAATGTGGGTCTTGGTCAAATTTGTATTTAATATATTTAGTTAATGCGGAAACACTTAAATAGTCTGCCATTTTATATCACTCTTTTATTCAATATTGCTCAATACACCATTGATAAATTTATAATGATCATCATCGCTGAATTGTTTCGCTAACTCAACAGCTTCATTTATAATTACTTTTTGTGGTGTTGAACTATGTAACAATTCAAAAGTAGACATTCTTAAGATAATGCGATCTGTTTTCAATAAACGGTCTAGTGTCCAATCTTTTAAATGTGGTTGGATTTTTTCATCTAAAATCGTTTCATGATCTTTTACTCCAGTTACTAACCAGTTGATAAAATCGAATTCTAAGTCTGGGTTTTCATCTTTAATAAAACTAATTGCTTCTTCAATTGTTAATTCGCTATTTTTCATTTCAAGTTGAAAAAGAGTTTGAAAGGCTTGTGTTCTGGATTCTTTTCGACTCATTATAAACTCCTTCAAGCATTGTATTTTTATAAATCATTTGAGAAACGTAATAACAAATACATTAAAATATTCGTTATTACATATCTACAAAATGTATTTAAAGTAAATTTGCTTATATAATTTTAATTGGTTGGTTCAATATGTGTAATATGAACATTGATTTGGCTAGGTTCAATTGTAGTCATCGTTGTTACAGAATTAAAAATAGTACTTTGGATTGTTTTCGCTGTTTCTGAAATATTGATACCGTAAGACAATGAACAATATATATCAATATAGATACCATCTTCTCTTGTATCAACTTTAACACCTTTGCTCAGTTGCTTTCTAGTGAATTTTTCAATACTACTATTCTTTAATTCTTTAAAATGACCTTGTATACCTTTTATTTCAGCTGTTGCAATACTTGCTATAACTGTTAATACCTCAGGTGCAATTTCTATTTTTCCTAAATTGGAATGTGAGGTTTCTGATACTTTGACCATTTCACATACCTCCTATTTAGTTTGATCATCCATGATATTATATTTTTCAAGAAACTTAGTATTAAACTCTCCGCTTTTGAAAATGTCATTATTTAACAAACGAATATGGAATGGAATCGTAGTATCTATACCTAAAACGAGATACTCACTTAAAGCGCGTATACCTGTCATAATCGTTTCTTCTCTAGTTGGCTCATGTACAATGAGCTTAGCAACCATAGAATCATAATATGGTGGAATCGTATAATTAGTATAACATGCTGATTCAATTCTAACGCCAAAGCCACCTGGTGCTAAATATTGAGTGATTTGACCTGGTGAAGGCATGAAGTTTTTATATGGGTTTTCAGCATTGATACGGAATTCCATTGCATGACCTTCTATTTTGATATCTTTTTGTTTGAATGGCAATTTTTCGCCTCTCGCAACTTTCAATTGTAATTTAACTAAATCTACACCTGTAACCATTTCTGTTACTGGGTGCTCAACTTGGATTCGTGTATTCATTTCCATGAAGTAAAAATCATTAGAATCCAAATCATATATAAATTCAATTGTACCTGCATTTTCATAATTAACAGCTTTTGCTGCTCTGACTGCAGCATTACCCATTTCTTGACGTTTTTCTTCAGATAAAATTGGAGATGGTGCTTCTTCCACAAGTTTTTGCATTCTACGTTGTATTGTACAATCGCGTTCACCTAAATGGACAACATTACCAAAACTATCACCCATGATTTGAATCTCTATATGTCTGAAATTCTCAATAAATTTCTCGAGATAAAGTCCACCATTACCGAATGCAGTTTCCGCTTCTTGTTGTGTCATTTTAAAGCCAGTTTCCAATTCTTTTTCATCACGAGCCACACGGATACCTTTACCACCACCGCCAGCAGTTGCTTTAATAATAACTGGGTAACCGATATTATCAGCAATGCCTTTTGCATCGTTCATATCCTTTACAAGACCTTCGCTACCTGGGACAACAGGTACTTCCGCGCGTTTCATTTCTTCCTTAGCAACGTCTTTAATACCCATCTTTTGGATAGATTCGTAACTTGGACCAATAAATTTCAGTTGACAGGCTTCGCATAGTTCAGCGAAATCACCATTTTCCGCTAAAAATCCGTAGCCAGGATGTATACCGTCACAACCTGTCGATGTTGCGATAGATAAAATGTTTGGGATATTTAAATAAGAATCTTTAGATTGTGTTGGGCCAACGCAATATGCTTCATCAGCAATTTGAGTATGTAAAGCGTCTTTATCTCCTTCAGAGTAAATAGCCACAGTTTGTAATCCTAAATCGTGACATGCACGAATGATTCTTACCGCAATCTCTCCTCTATTTGCAATTAATATTTTATTCATTATTTCACCTTGAATAACGGTTGGCCATACTCTACCATTTGACCGTCTTCTACTAGAATTTCAGCAATTTCTCCAGTTACTTCAGCTTGTATTTCATTAAACAATTTCATTGCTTCTAATATACACACTGTTGATTCGTTTGTAACTGAATCTCCAACTTGTACATATGCACTTTCTTCAGGTGATGGTGATTTATAAAATGTCCCTACCATTGGTGCGTTAATTGTTTGTAAGTTGTCTTCCACTGCGTTTGTATTTACTTCCTCTGAACTTTGCGTGCTTACAGGAGCTGACATTACACCTTGTTGCGGTGAACCTTGTTGCATTGGTTGTTGTGAAATTTGAGGTGTAATGATTTCAGTTTCTTTTTTTAAATTAACAACGTTGCCTTTATCTTCTATATTGATTTCAGTCAAGCTAGATTGATCAAGAATTTCTATTAATTCTTTAATTTCTTTAAAATTCATAAGTACTGACTCCTTCAGATTGTTTTCATTTACCTAGTTTATTTTACTTTAGTGAAATGTTCAATTCAAGCATATACATGCTTTCAATAATAAAGTGTTTATCCTTTATGTAGTTGTATATAGATATAATTTAATGAGAATTCTATTTATTATAACGTTTTTTTAACGGAATGGGGCTATGTTATTGTAATTAATTGATATAAAGTTTAATTTTTTTGAATAACACTACTATAACAGTCGTTTGTTTAATATAAAATGAAAAAAATAAAATAACCTTTCCAACGCTTCGTGAATTGGAAAGGTTATTAATAGGTATGAGATAAACTAAAAAATAATAACTATGATTATTTTTATAAGTATTAACCTCTTGAAATATAGCTACCGTCGCCTGTGTTAATTATAAGTGTGTCGCCTTCATTTACAAATAACGGCACATTTAATGTGTAACCAGTTTCTACTGTAGCTGACTTAGTTGCTCCGTTAGCAGTATCACCTTTGATACCAGGTTCTGTTTCTGTTACTGTAAGTTCAACAGTTTTTGGTAATTCAACGCCAAGTGTTTCACTTTCGTAAGTTTGAATTTGAACTTCCATATTAGCTTTTAAGAAATTCAATTCATTTTCTAAATAATCGGCTGCTAATTCTGTTTGTTCAAAAGTTTGATTATCCATGAAAACATGTGTATCACCATCTGCATATAAATATTGCATGCGGTGATTTTCAATCATAGCAGTTTCGACTTTTTCGCCGCCTCTGAATGTTTTCTCTTGAATAGCACCAGTTCTTAAATTACGTAATTTTGAACGCACAAATGCAGATCCTTTACCTGGTTTTACGTGTTGGAAATCTAATACTTTCCATATACCATTATCTACTGCAATTGTTAAGCCTGTCTTAAAATCATTAACCGAAATCATTCAGTTTCCTCCTCAATTATAAGGTCTTCTATAAAATAATAAGGTTTTTAGCGCATTTAGTAAAGCATTCACAACCATTTTCTGTAATTAAAACGTCATCTTCAATGCGAACGCCACCTAATCCGTCTAAATAAATACCAGGTTCAATTGTAACACAGTTATTTACCTCTAATTTAGCTTCTGATTTTCTAGATAAATTGGGTCCCTCGTGTACATCTAACCCTATACCATGTCCCAGTGAATGGCCAAACGCTTCTCCATATCCTTGTTCAGTAATATAATCCCTAGCAATAGCATCTAAAGCTTTGCCTGTAATACCTTGTTTAGCGGCTTCAATACCTTTAATATTAGCTTCTAAGACAATATTGTATATTTCTTTGAGTTTAGGATCTGGTTCACCTATAGCAAATGTACGTGTGATATCAGATGAGTAGCCTTTATAATATGCACCGAAATCTAAAGTAATCAGTTCGCCTTGATTAATAACTTTTTCACTTGCGACACCATGTGGTAATGCACCTCTGGCTCCTGAGGCAACAATTGTATCAAACGAAGTACCTTCTGAGCCAAGTTCTAACATTTTACTTTCTAATTTAGCTTTTAATTGCTGTTCAGTCATACCTGCTTTTGCAACAGTTAAGATGTACTCATATGTCTCATCAACAATTTCAGCAGCTTTTTGAATAAGTTTAATTTCACTATCATCTTTTACTTCTCTGATTTTTTCAATTAGACCAGAAACGCTGATTAAGCTGATGTAGGATTTACTTAATTGTAAGTATGTATCATAGCTGACTAAATCACCTTCAAAGCCTACATTCTGGACGTTTAACTTTTCTAATTGTGCTTTTACTTCTTCTATGAGACCACCTTTTTGTTTAATGATCTCAAATTGAGTGGCTTGGGATGTTGCTTGCTCTATGTACCTAAAATCTGTAATTAATAAGTTTTTATCTTTTGTAATAACGAGCGCGCCGCTCGTACCTGTAAATCCTGATAAATACCTTCTATTAAAATCGGTTAATACAACAATTGCTTCCAAATGTTTTGTTTCTAAGGCAGAATTCAGTTTATCTATTCTAGTCATCTGTCTTCCTCCTATTCAATAAATTTGTACATTTTCTTTTTATACATTAAAATGATAGCATAATTATTATGTGAATATATAGTTTTTGAATTAGGAGAGAGTTATGAAGAAAAAAATTGTAGCTATATTAAGTGCTTCATGTTTACTAGTAGGTTGTGGTAGTCAAAATTTAGGTCCTTTAGAAGAAAAGACCACACAACTCCGTGATGAAAATCATAAATTAAAAAGTAATATTCAAGAATTAAAACAAACTATCGACAAAGAAAAAACAAACGTCGCCTCACTAAAGAAAGACAAAGAAAACATTAAACAGGCTAAAAGTAATAAAACGAAAGTAACAAATTTAAAAGCATCATCTAAATATTATCAAAATATAGCAAAAGCAATTGATCAATATAATGATATTGAAAGTGATGTATCAAAAAATAAAAATGATAAAAAGGTTCTTAGCAAGTTGACTGACATAACGAATAAAATCGATTATGCACACACTACATATGAAAATGATATTGATAAAGATAAAATGAGTGATGAAGATAAGAGTAAAAAGAAAAACATCACTAAATTAAATAAAGACCTTAGCTCAGCAATGAATGATATTAGAGATGGTTATAGTGAGAAAGATAAGAAAAAACTTAAAAAAGGACAAAAAACCCTATCAACTATTAGTATTGATAATAAACAGAGTTAACAACTAAATAGGAGTGTTATAAATTGAAACGAGCAATTTTTTATATAATAATCGCAATCGCAGCAATTGGGTTAATTCTCAATTTAGATGCGTTTATATTCAGTTTTGTTAGTATGGCAATTAGTTTTGCTGTATTTGCAGGGATTATATATGCGATATATTACTTCTTCTTTTTAACAGAAGATCAACGAAAGTATAAACGCGCACAAAGAAAGTATAAAAGACGCAATAGAAAAAAATAATTTTATTGCGCTATCTTACTCTTAAAACTTTTATTTAAATCTATCTAACTTTATATGTATAAAAAATGTGAGGATGCAGTCGTTAAAGACTGTACCCTCACATTTTTTGAGTCTAAACATATTATTTACGATAGTTCCATTCGTCAGCTTTATATTTTTCAATGAGTACATTTACTTCTTCTTGTTGTTTATGCGTTAGATTTAGTGGTTTAAAATCAATATTCAATCCTTTCTTAAAACCTATCTCAAAAGCCTCTTCCATTTCGGGTATTGTAATATGTCGGTCTGAGATATCATTAATCGCCACTGCTTTTTCTAGAAAAGATTGTTTCATTTTATCTTTTAAACGCTCGTTTTTAAAAATGAACATATCGAATAAATCATCAATGTCGACGTCTTGTAACAAGGAACCATGTTGTAAAATGACTCCTTTTTGACGTATCTGCGCACTACCCGCTATTTTACGACCTTCTACAACTAACTCATACCAACTAGGAGCATCAAAACACACAGCACTTCTTGGTTGTTTTAATTTCTCACGTTCTTCCTTTGAACGAGGAATTGAAAAAGATGCTTCGAAGCCTAAAGCTTGAAATCCTTCTAACAAACCTTCAGATATCACTCTGTATGCTTCTGTTACGGTCGAGGGCATCTCCGGATGTGATTCTGGTACAATAACACTATATGTAAGTTCTTTATCATGTAGCACGCCTCTGCCACCTGTTTGACGTCTGACTAAACCATATCCTTTTTCTTGTACTTTTTCTATATCTATTTCTTTAGTCAGTCTTTGGAAATAACCGACAGATAATGTTGCTGGATTCCACGTGTAAAATCTTATAACTGGATCAATTTCTCCTCTAGAAACAAAATTAAGCAGCGCTTCATCCATTGCCATATTGAAATATGGATCATTACTTCCTGTATTTATAAAATTCCAAGATTCAGTCACACTAAAAACCCCAATCAATAAATTAAATTGTTTTAATCCTCATTTTATGTTATCGTTTGCAATAATTGTCTAAGTTTGTCAGCATTATCCAATAAATTAAATGAAAAATTTTGATAAATTGTGCTAACAGTCTTATAATATATAATATCGGTTAATTAGGGAGGATGCAAGATGAGTAATTTTTGGTTTATAGCGTTAGCAGCATTAATAATAATCATCGCTTACATGCTAATCAATTATCTTCTTAACAAGAGAGCAGTCACAGAATTAAACCAAAATGAATTTCATAATGGTTTGCGTAAAGCTCAAGTTATTGATGTAAGAGAAAAAGTGGATTATGATTACGGGCACATTAACGGTGCACGTAACATTCCAATCACAATGTTTAAGCAAAGATATCAGGGATTGAGAACAGATCAACCTATTTATCTATGTGATGCAAATGGCATTGCAAGTTATCGTGCTGCTAGAACATTAAAGAAGAATGGTTATACAGATATCTACATGTTAAAAGGTGGATATAAAAAATGGACTGGAAAAATTAAGTCGAAAAAATAAATGTATAAATAAGTATTGCGTTTATAAAACTTGATGTGCATTAGCTTAACTCTACATAATCATTTTTATAGCGGATTATTGACCTTATTGGGTGAATAATCCGCTATTTTTAATATATATATAAATGTATCAAAAAATTTAGTCGTCGTTTCTTTACTGGATTTATTACTTTTTAAAATGACTATTATTATTTGATATAAGATACTTTGTAATGAAAAGCTTTTGATTAATCATAAGAATTTAATATAAAAAAATACTACTCCTATTATAATTTTAAAGGAGTAGTATTTATATTATAGAAATAAGAATGCATTACTCAGACGTTCTATTCTTTTTCTGAACGTAAATTTTCAAATTTCAATACTGGATGGCGTGCAGCTTTCGTTTCATCCAATCTATCTATAATTGTAGTGTGTGGTGCTTCCAAGACTTTGTCCGGATCTTCTTTAGCTTCATTAGCTATTTCTATCATTTTATCACAGAAATAATCTAGAGTTTCTTTTGATTCAGTTTCTGTCGGTTCAATCATCATACCTTCATCCACGTTAAGTGGGAAATAAATTGTAGGTGGATGAACACCGAAGTCTAGCAAACGTTTAGCCATATCTAATGTACGCACACCGTGTTCTTTTTGTTTTGAACCACTTAACACAAATTCGTGTTTACAATATTGTTCATATGGTATTTCAAAGTGGTCTTTTAATCGAGCTTTAATATAGTTAGCATTTAACACAGCAGCTTCTGAAACTTCTTCAAGACCTTTATTACCCATCGTACGAATGTAAGTATATGCTCTTAAATAGATTCCAAAGTTACCGTAGAACGGTTTAACGCGACCAATTGAGTTTTCAATATCATTATCATATTTATATTCATTATCTTCTTTGATAACCATAGGTTTTGGTAAGAAACTAGCAAGTTCTTTCTTAACACCTACTGGACCTGAACCTGGTCCACCCCCACCGTGAGGGCCTGTGAATGTTTTGTGTAAGTTTAAGTGTACAGCGTCAAATCCCATATCCCCCGGTCTTACTTTATCCATAATTGCATTTAAATTTGCACCATCGTAGTATAATAAGCCGCCTGCTTCATGAACGATATTTCTGATATCCATAATATTCTTTTCAAAAATCCCCAAAGTATTAGGGTTAGTTAGCATAATTGCTGCTGTTTTTTCATTAACTAAGCGTTTCAAATCATCAATGTCAACTTCGCCGCGCTCATTTGATTTCACAGTAACTGCTTTGAATCCTGCAAATGCAGCTGAAGCTGGATTGGTACCGTGAGCTGAGTCAGGAACAATAACTTCGTCACGGTGTCCTTCACCATTTTTTTGATGATAGGCTTTGAAAATCATTAATGCAGTCCATTCACCATGTGCACCAGCAGCTGGTTGTAATGTAACTTCATCCATACCTGTAATCTCTTTTAACTCTTCTTGCAGACTATGAATAATTTCTAATGAGCCTTGAACTTGTGATTCATCTTGTAATGGATGTGATTCTGCAAATCCTGGTATTCTTGCAATTTTTTCATTTATTTTAGGATTATATTTCATCGTACATGAACCTAATGGATAAAATCCTGAATCAACGCCAAAATTTTTGTTTGAGAGTTCGGTATAATGGCGAACCAAATCTAATTCTGCAACTTCTGGTAATTCTGCTTTGTTTTTTCTGATGAATTTATCATCTAGTAATTTATCTACAGCACCATTATCAATTTCTTTCTGTGGTAAGGAGTACGCATAACGATCCTTTTTAGAACGTTCAAAAATTAGTGGACTAGATTTACTTACTACCATTTAATTCACCTGCTTTCTTAACAAATGTGTCTATTTCATCTTTCATTCTTAATTCTGTTACTGCAATTAACATATGATTATTAAAGTCTTCAGAAGCTTCACTTAAGTCAAATCCTCCGATAATTCCTTCTTCAATTAGAGCATCATTAACTTCTTTTACTGATTTGTCGAATTTAACTACAAATTCATTAAAAGATGTACCGTTAGCAACTTCAAAACCAGCTTGTTTGAATTGATCTTTAGCATAGTTAGCATTTTCAAAGTTTCGTACCGCGATATCATAAATACCTTGTTTACCTAAAGCTGACATACAAATTGAGGACGCCAAAGCATTTAATGCTTGGTTTGAACATATATTTGATGTCGCTTTATCACGACGAATATGTTGTTCACGTGCTTGTAAAGTTAATACAAAACCACGATTGCCATCTCCATCTTCGGTTTGTCCTACCAAACGACCAGGTATTTTTCTCATTAATTTTTTAGTTGTTGCGAAGAACCCACAATGAGGCCCACCAAATTGAGCAGGTATACCAAATGGTTGTGTATCTCCGACAACAATGTCCGCTCCGAAACTACCTGGAGGAGTTAATAAACCTAATGCAAGCGGGTTTGCGTATACAATCATTAAAGCCTTTTTGTCTTCAATAAATGAATTGATTTTTTCTAAATCTTCAACAGAACCATAGAAGTTTGGATATTGTACAGCAACTGCTGCTGTATCATCGTCAACTGCTGCTTCAAGCTTGTCTAAATCTGTAATCGTACCATCTAAATCAACTTCAACGATTTCAAATTCTTCACGTGTTTTAACATAAGTTCTTAATACCTGTAAAGCTTGATAATGTAGCCCTTTTGATACAACAACTTTGTTTTTACGTGTTTGATTGAAAGCTAAAATACATGCTTCTGCAAAACTTGTAATACCATCATACATTGACGAGTTTGCTATATCCATATCCGTTAATTCACAAATTAACGTTTGAAATTCGAAAATCGCTTGTAATTCACCTTGAGAAATTTCTGGTTGATAAGGTGTATAGGCAGTATAAAATTCTGAACGTGAAATCATTGAATCAACAACAGCTGGAGCATAGTGATCATATACCCCTGCACCTAAAAATGATGAATGCGTTTCTTTAGTGATGTTTTTGTTTGCAATTCTGCTTAATCGCTTACTTAATGTTGTTTCTGATTCAGCATCAGGTATAGCTAATTCTCTTCCCAGTAAGATATCTTTTGGAACGTCTCCAAAAAGTTCTTCAATAGAATTGGCTCCAATAGTATCTAACATTTCCTTTTTATCTTGCTCTGTTAATGGAATATAACGATGACTCATAGTAACACCCCTTTGAATTATTTAGTAATTTGGTTTTTCTTAACAATTTTAGCTTTAAGTTGTCTTTTTCTAACTTGTACAATTACTTCTTTACCCATTTCAAAAGCATCGCGATTGATTAAAGCTAACCCAATTGATTTACCACTCAATGGAGACTGTGTACCAGAAGTGATTTCACCAATTTCATGGCCATCTAAATCATAGACTGTGTAACCAGTTCTTGGAATACCTTTGTCTATCATTTCTAAACCAACAGTTCTGCGTTTAGAACCATTTTCTTTTTGGTCTTTGAGTACGCTTTTACCAATAAAGTCAGCTTCAATCAATGGTTTTGCAGCAAATGCAATACCAGCTTCATATGGTGTTATAGACTCAGTCAAATCTTGACCATGCAGTGGCAGTCCAGCTTCAAGTCTTAATGTATCTCTTGCACCTAGTCCACAAGGTTGTACATTAAATTCAAGAATTTTTTCCCATAAGTAAGGTGTATCTTCTGCATTACAATAAATTTCAAATCCATCTTCACCTGTATAACCTGACTGTGAAAGGATTACATTCTTTCCAAAGAATTCAACGTTTTGTTTAAAATCAAAAGGCTTCATTTCTGCTACGTCAACGTTAACATGTTGTTTAACTAAATCACGTGCTTTCGGACCTTGAACTGCTAATTGACCATAATCATTTGAAGCATTAATTACTTCTGCATCAAAATTTTTGGCATGTTCTTTCATCCATTCAAAATCTTTATCTGTATTTCCAGCATTTACTACTAATAAATAAACTTTTTCATCTAATTTGTAAGTAATTAAATCATCAATAATTCCACCATTTTCATTACATAGCGCAGTATATTGAGCTTTAGTAGTAGTTAAGTTTTCAATATCATTTGAAAGAAGATATTGTACTAATTCATCTGCTTCAGAACCTTTAATAATAATTTCTCCCATATGGCTTACATCAAACAAGCCAATGTCAGTTCTTACGGCATTATGTTCTTCTTTTATACTTGAAAACTGAACTGGCATTGCCCAGCCACCAAATTCCACAATTTTAGCCCCGCTATCAACAAAATTTTGATAAAGCGGTGTATGTTTAAGTTCGTTAGACATGAAGAAACCTCCTAAAAATTTTATAAAAAAAAACAGAGTAGACTAAGCTACCCTGTTTATGATACTCCAGGAATGCGTCACAGTATTATCCTTTTGCCTGAGAGTTTCGTTGAACTTGCACCTTCGGCGATGGTCTAATGTTATATATAATATAACCTACCATTCTCTCTAATACTGGTCATTCGCATGTTAGCTCTTTCATGATTTCTTTGTGTAAATCTGAAAGAGGATTACTACTATTTACTTTTTTGAATGCGATTTCATTATATCTTGAAACCCTAGATGAATACAAGCTTTTTAAATCAAAAAGTGATTTATTATTAGCATTCGGTCTATTATTATCATTCTTAATTCTATTGTAAACAATTGTCAAATCACAATCTAACCAGATAATTTTAGTTTGTTGCTTTAACAAGGCATATGACTTCTCGCCTTCTATAATGCCACCACCAGTAGAAATGATATCAAAACGATCAATACACTCTGTTAAATATTTATATTCTAGTGATCGAAAACCACTTTCACCTAGTTGCTCAAAAATATCAGGGATTGTATTGTTCTCTTGTTGAACGATATAGGCATCTAAATCGACATAAGAGAGGTGATTAGCTTTAGCAAGATATTTACCTAAAGTTGTTTTGCCAGTCCCCATAAATCCTATAAGAATAATTGGCTCTAAAATGTTATTTTTCAAAAATATCTTCCTTTTTTATAAATAAGTTGATTTGTTTTTCATAATAAGATTCAATATTATCTAACGTTTTTAGCTGAGCGCTAAATTGGAACGTGTAGTTTGTTATTAAAGATAAATATAGCACAAATATGACCATCACAAAAGGATATATATAGCCAGATATATTAAAATTGAATTTGTTTTTCAAATGTCTTATCCTTATCAAAAATTTTTAAGTTAACAAGTAAAGATTTATTTTTTAGAATTCGAAATTTTATAGCCTTTACGTTATTAAGTAATGTGATATTTCCCTTCCCATTAATAGACTTAACAATTTTATTATTTTTAAAGCTATAAGATATAAGTTTATTTTTGTCTTTAATAGAAAGTTGAGTTCCTTTAGATTTATCTATCATTATATCCCCCTTGTTATTCATTAAATCTTGCGTTAAATCTCTCGCAAAAAATTCACTTTCTATATTTAGATGATCATTTGCTAGAACACTTAAGGCTGTAGTTGATTTGAATAATGAAGGAATTATAGTTAGTAACAATACAGTTATCATTAATGCAAAAAGCACTTCGATATAAGTGAAAGCTTTAATCTTTTTATAATAGCAAATTCCATTTTTTGTTTCCCTTTTTATTATACAAATTTTATTTTCTTTAAGAGTTAAACTATATTCATCCAAAATCAAACCTCTTTTCAATTCAGGTTCACTGTAATTATGCAATGAAAGTAATAGGATTCTTTTCATTTCAATTTCTGATAACTTTTCTTTTGTAGCTTGATTTAATTGTAATAGCATTGGTAAAAACACTAAACAGATAGTAGTGATGATTGAGAAAGAAATAATAGCATCTAAAAATAAAGAAGCCGTGACATTATATTTTTTCAAATCTCATCCTTCCTTTTTCAATATGGAAAATGATTTTATATAGTCGACCGTTTGTAGATAGGTAAAGTGTTCCGAATTTATTAGTATCACCATTTTTATCAAAAGTTAAATAATTTATATTTGTTCTCGGATGAATATAAGTATTTTTAGTTAATTTTATATGAGGATTTTCATGTTGGGGTTCTCTAACAATAATTTTCGAGGAAAAAGTATTGAATATTAAAGTAATTGGTTTATTATCTTTAATTGCTTTCGATTTTAAAAAATTAAATTGCATAATTAGATTAGTCATAGAGTGATTATTTGATTGGGCTGCGGAATTATTTATAGAGATATATCTTACTTGTAAAAATAATAATAAACTTATTATACCTAAAACCATTAACATTTCTATATAAGTAAAAGCTTTATTAGTTAGCAACTGCTTCACCATTATTTATTGAAATTGTCGAACCAGTTTTACATCGCTTTTGACTTTCGTTAATATATCCTTCTGAGACGAGTTCATCGATTGATGTTGGCTTTTTATTATATTTTAATGAATAAGCTTCAATTTGACTGTTTATCATTTTTATTTGAGCTTCACAACCAGCAGTTTGTATATGTGATGATTGTTTTGCAATGTTAGGTATGATTAAAATAAGCAATAAACTTATGATTAATAAAACAAGCAACATTTCTATAAGTGTAAATGCTTCTTTATTAAATAGTTTTTTTAAGTTTTTCAAAAAATGCATAGGCTCCTTTCCTTTTCATTTAATTGTTTGCATTAAATCAAACATTGGTAACATAATAACGAGATATAAAGATACGATGAGAAAAGCTAATAATGTGAAAATACAAGGTTGAATGAATTTTATGAGGAGTTGTAAATAACGTTCTATTTGTGCAATGACTATCTCACTATATAATTTCAATTCTATTTCAACTCTACCTTTTTTCTCGCCTTCTTCTATAAATTCTGTTAATTCTTTTTCAAAACATGCGATGTTAGTTAAAATTTCACTGAGTGTTAATCCATTTTGTGTTCCAAGTGTTATGCGATCAGCTAAAAAATTTAGATATTTATCATTGCGTTGTTCAGCATAAATTTGCACTATTTTTTGCAAATTTACGCCATTTTTATAAAATAAAGAGAATTCAGAAGCAATTCGATACGTTTTATAAAGTTTGAAAAATTTACGTATGATAGGCAATGCTAAAACAAGCTTATGTTTATGCTGTATTGATAAAGTATTGTAATAAAGGATAAATGCTATTGTAGTAATGAACAGTAATATAATAAGGTAAGATATGAAAGTAGGAAAACAGAGAATACATGTTGACAAAAATTGTTGTAAAGTCGATATTTGGACATCCATATTGTTATATAAATTTTGAAATTCTGGAATAATCGTATGATTTAAAACGATCAACATAGTTATGAATAACGTTAATAATAATAATGGATATTGAAGTGTTTTTAATAAGGCTTTTTTAGCATTATAATTTCTCAATAAATAATCATGTGCATGGGCTAAACTCACAGGTAAATCACTAAATAGCTCTGAGAAATAAATAAGCATCACAACAGGTTGTGGATATTTTAATATTCGAAGGATTTGATGACAGTTTGCACCATTTTTTAATTCTTCTTCAATTAATGCAGTTACTTTAGATGATTTAACTTTAATATGTTTTAATAAAAACCTAAAGGCTTCAGAAAGTGTAAATCCATGTTCTAGTAAATCTTTCAATCTTATTAAAAGTTCTATTTGATTTTTTTCTGCTATTATCTTTTGTTTGGGTATTTTAAATATAGCGATCAACAGTTTCTTCACAAATAACACCTGCTTTAGACATTTGCTTTAAATGAAAGGATAAATTATGAAAATGGTTTGGTAATGTGTAATCATTATTTAAAAAATAACTTATATCGTGTTGTAGTAACTGTTCATAAATTAATTTTCTTTCACTGTTATATATTGTGATTAGTCTTTGGTTTAACACACTCAAAATAGATTGGTTAATTTCTTGTTTTGTTATGCCCATTTCTAATAATCTTAATAACGCGCCCTTACAATTGTTAGCATGTATTGTAGTTAATACTAAGTGACCACTTAAACTTGCTTGTATAACGTATTTTGCTATCGTAGGATCTCTAACTTCTCCAATAAGTATAATGTCTGGATCACACCTTAGTATTGCCTTAAAAGAACTCTCATAATTAATACCTGCCTTTTCATTGATAGAAACTTGAGTAACGCCCTCAACTAATTGTTCCACCGGATCTTCTACAGTTATGATATTTAAACCTAACTTTTCCTTTGCATACATAACCATTTGATACATTAAAGTACTTTTACCAGATCCAGTTGGACCGCTAAATAGTATTAAACCTTGCTTTTTATTCATTAATGTATACAGTTTTTCAATATCATGAGTGATATTTTGCTTTTGAAAATATTGAGGAATGATTCTTACAACACAACTTTCATTACCGAGAGACAATGGTAACGTAGAGATTCTTAAATAAAATATTTGTTTTAGTTTATATATGTATCTTCCACTTTGTGCCGAATTATGTTTTGATACATCTAATCCAGCTTGATATTTCATATAAGTAAGCAGCTTTCTATAAACATGTGTCCGAATTGATTCAATAAAAGTTAAATCATCCTGAATTCTAAATTTGATATACACTTCCTTTTCAGAAGGTATAAAGTGTATATCAGTAGCATTTCTCTGAATTGCTTTCTCAATTATGTTGTTAAATAATAGCTTCAAAAAAACACCTCCTACTTATAAACACGTAGGAGGTGATAGAATTACTTTACCTATTTTATTTTCAATCGTTTTTATAATTTGAATTGACGTGACGATATATTAACCGTGTAAATAAGGATTTAATTGCTCATCCTCTACTGTAGTGTGCGGCCCATGACCCGGGAATAGTGGTAAATCAGCGTCTAATTTGAACAATTTATCTAATATTGAATTAACCAAAGTTTCATAATCACCTTTATATAAATCAGTTCTGCCTATACCTTGATTAAATAATGTATCACCAACAACTGCAAATTCATTAAAGACGAATGATAAACTACCTGGAGAATGTCCTGGCGTGTGAAGCACTTCGAAATTAAAGTCAGCAATTTGTGCTTTACCCTCTTTAAGTTCTGTTGGTGTCGCTTTACTTTTTATAATTGGCATGCCGTATTGTTTGAATTTTTCAGAACCATTTTTTTCTGTATTTGTTAAAAAATCAAATTCTGATTTATGCATATAAACTGGCACATCATATTTTTTTATAATATCATCTAAAGCACCAATATGATCAAAATGTGCATGTGTTAACAATACCGCTTTTAGTGATTTATTAATTTGATTTAGTTTTTTAATAATTAACTCGCTATCACTAGCAGGATCTACTAAAATGACTTGCTTATCATTTTCAATAAAATATGTGTTAGTATCAACTAAACCTAAGCTTAAACTCGAAATCCTCACCCTAGTTGCCTCCATTTTCCAAATGATTTTGGACAGCTTTTACCTTATCATTCATTTTGCGAGATTTATCACGACGATCATCAATCCTTATATTCGTACAGACACGGTCTAAACCTTTATCAAAAGGTAATTCATGAATTACTTGAACAACCTCTAATAGATCTTTTAAGTCACCTTCGATTAATGTGTTCATAGGTGTCAATTGATAATCTATTTTGCCTTGTGCTTTATATTCTTTTAATTTTGTTTGTATTTCTGCAATATATTTACTAACACTCGGACCATCTGTACCAACTGGTATAACAACTACATCAACAATAGCCATTATTTAACACCATCCTTTTCAATTATATAAGTATAAATTAACCCGGCTGCTCCGGTAATGCCAGCATCATTTCCAAGTTGTGCTTGAACTATTTCTGTACCTTGTTGTGCTGGTGTAAATGTTAAATTATGATACTCTGTTTTAATATTTTCAATTAATATCAAACCAGCTGTAGACATGCCTCCACCTAAAACAATATATTTAGGGTTACTTGTAACGCTAATAATACTACATAAGTAGGCAATATAATTTGCTACACGTTCCGTAATGAAAATACAAAATTGATCTCCAGCCTTAGCCGCATCGAATACTGCTTTTGCACTTACTTCATTATCTTTAATTAACTGCAAAATTGATGATTTAAAAGTTAATTTAGGATAATAAAAATTGACCAAATTAACTACACCAGTTGCAGACGCTACGGTTTCAATACAACCTGACTTGCCACAATTACAACGGAAACGCTGATCCTGATCTACTCTAAAGTGTCCAATCTCTGCACCAGAACCGTTATGACCGTGAACAATTTCTCCATTAGAAATAATACCGCCACCTAATCCGGTTCCTAGTGTTATAGCCACAACATCATCTGAACCATTTCCAGCGCCTTTATGTTTTTCACCTAAGGCTGCAACGTTCGCATCATTATCAACGTATACTGGACAATCTACAAACTGTTGGAATATATGTCGCACATTAACACTTTCAGTCCAATATAAATTAACTGCTCCATTTACTTCACCCGTTTCGAAATTCACGGGACCTGGGACACCTATGCCGACACCAAGGACGTTTGAAAAAGTATATTCAGATTCATCTATGTAATTTACGAAAGAATCATAAACCTTTTTTAATAGTAAATAGCCAGTAGCATCAGACGTATCTGTATCAATTGACCATTTTGCTAAACGATCAAGTTTTTCGTCAAAAGCACCTAATTTACATGTTGTTCCACCAATATCTGCTGCTAATATGATTTTATTCATTAATTTATTCATCCTTCTCTGTTTTTTTGAAATGGTATGCTATCTTTCACTGTAGTTCAAAAACGCTTATATATCAAGGGGTTTGGAGATTTTACATCAATAAGTACTTCATATTTTTTTAGTGTTTTTAAAATAATACGTCCTTTTTACCCTTAAAATATTACTAGATATTTCCTTATGTACATTTTAATCTTAATCAATTATCAATTGCAATTATAATGAACAATAAACCCCTGTTTATCTAGTTAGGACTTTACTAATATTTATCTAATTTCATAAAATCTGATTATAATTTTATATTGTGGTGACTTATAAATAGAAAAAGGCAACACACATACGTGCATCATCCAATTAAGCCCGTTAAAAAAACCGTGGCATTATTCTTAAATTATATACGTAATAACCATCGAACCTACCTAAGTTAGCGATGGTTATTTTACTAAACTAATGGTTTATAACACAACCATCAGCATTTCATAATCAATCATGCTAGCCCTTTCTAGGCGTATGATCTAGCATGAAATTTTGGTCTTTTTAATCCTCAAAATAAATTTCCCCCTGTAAACACAAATGTTATAAGGGGGAAATTTTATTTATTCATTCTTCTTTGATTAATAATTAATATACATTTCAAATATTCATCATTTGTTAATAATTTATAATCGTATAATGATTTTATTTCTTGTTCCATCATTTCATACATATCATTTTTGTCTTTAAAATATATAATAAAACCAAACTTTTTTAAAAGCTGAAGTACATCATAAAAATTATTAATCTTTTGGTTCACTATTATCGCTCAATTCTTTATTTAAATTAATATAATCATTATTGCTAGGGTCTGCCTTTAACGCAGCTTTTATATATTTTTTTGCTTTATCATCATCTTCAAGAGACCTACTTGCAATCGCTAGTTGATAATTTAATAGACCAGAGTCAGGAAAATACCTTAAGCCCCTTTCCCAACTTGCTACACCTTCAGATTTTGAGTTTAAGGTTGCATTAATTAGTCCATGCAGATAATATGTTTCATCATCTGCATAGTTCTTATCTATCGTATCTTCAACCATGTCTTTAGCCTCATTATATTGACCTTGCTTCATTTCATTTGAAATAATTGTATTATATATATTATCTTCATTAATCGTGAAAATACGAATTTGTGCTGCAATAAATAATACAAGCATTAGAATTAATAAGAACCAAAATCTGTTTTTATTCGCTTTAAAATAATAGCCGATTAATGTAATTAATAGACCACCTACAAAGCCACCAATATGTGCGACAATGTTAATATTTTGCATAAATAAGGATAATCCTATCATTATTACAAGAACAATTAGTAACTGACCAATAAGTTTACGATTAAACTGTTTACCTACATACATAAATCCAAATATTGCACCAATCAAACCGAATATTGCACCACTTGCACCTGCAGAAACAGTGTCAATATTGAATGACAATGATGCAAAATTACCAAATAATCCAGCAACAATGTAGATGACAAGCATTCGCCAATGACCTACGATTGATTCCACAATTTTACCAAAAATGAACAAACTCAGCATATTCATTAAAATATGTTCAAAATCGTAATGTAAAAATATAGATGAAATCAATCTATACCATTCACCATGCACAACATTAAAGTGCACAAGCCCTCCTACATCTAACATTTTCAAATCTGAAAATCGATTTAAAAACAGCACCATTGCAAGCCAGATGATAATGTTGACTGCAATTAATGTGTAGGTTACAGGAGAAAACTTTAACATATGTTTCTCAATGGGATTATTATTTAACGCACGTTGTTTATATTGATATTTTGTAAGTTTAGTATCTCGATTATAAATTTTCTTCATTATGAAATTTGGCATTATTCTTTCAGCGTGACTTGCTTCTCTAATAATTTTCACTTTAAATTTCAGTGGTTGTATTTCATTTAAATTTTCATCAGTAAAAGTTTTATCAGTGAATATATATAATTCATAATTTTTAGGTGAAAAATCTAAAAATGAAACGATATTTTCTTCGTTTTCTTGAATTCTACTTTTAGCAAATCTAACTTCTTGAGTGGAATTAGCACCAAATTCAAAGATAGCAACAGACTGTTTTTTCTTGTTTGCTAACCAAATTTCACTATCATCTTGATTACGATGAACAACATGATAATTAAAATATTTAATCCAAGTGTAGATACACTTCCAATAATGTTTTTCTGTAATCATTTCTGCCTCCATAATTAAGTTGTTGCTATTATTAATTTTTCAACGGGCTGATCATGTGATTCAACCTCAAAGTCACCAAGTTGGAAATCATAAAGCAAACTTATCGTCGGTTGTGTATTTTGACTTAAAAACTTATCAAAATATCCCCCACCGTATCCAATGCGATATCCACTATGATTAAAGACCACTCCAGGAACAATTAATAAATCTAATTGATTTGAAATTTCTGTATCAGCTTCGACATGATTAATACCTTTATCATCTGGTCCGATATGATCAAGACTATCTACATGTTTAAATGCCATTTCTTTACTTTGATAGTTTGTTTCAGGTACAAAAACAGTCTTACCTTCATTAATCATTTGCTCAATGATAGAATATGTATTTACTTCATGTGGCATAGATAATACAATGCCTACACGCTTTGCTGATTTATATTCACTTGTATCAAATAAATGATTTGCAAGATATTGATCTGAAGATTGTTTTTTATCATTTGACATAAAAGATTTCATTAATTCAATTTTATCATGGCGTAACGCTTTTTTACTCATAACATGCACCTTCCCGTTAATTATACTCTTATTATTATAACGTTAATGAATTACAATGTCATTAAACTGCAATTTTAAAAGATTGGTCAATTTAATTTTCATAAAAAAATAACCAGATTCTAATAAAAGAATCTGGTTCAAAATATAAATTATTTTGTTTCACGGTGCATAGTGTGTTTGTTGTCACGAGCACAATGTTTTTTCATTTCTATACGTTCAGGATTAGTACGTTTATTTTTTGTAGTAATGTAGTTTCTTTCTCCACATTCAGTACAAGCTAGAGTTACGTTTACGCGCATGCTAATTCCTCCTTACCTTTTCAAAATACGACCTACTAATCATACCATTTAGTTATAAAATTGAAAAGTATTAATTTTTCAATAAACACCACTATGTCGGTATTTTTAATAAATAGTACCTTAAAATGATTTAATCTTTGTCTTTTTCTTTAAAATAATAATTTATAACATCTTTACCTAAATCTCCGCCGTTTAACCAAGGTTCAGGTACAGGTTGGTTGGTATATACGATTGAAAATGCTAATTGTGGATTTTCAATTGGTGCATAGCCAACATATGTTGCATTTACTTTAGGATCGCCATCTTGGAATACTTCTGCTGTTCCTGTTTTACCTGCAGAAGGCACTTCAGTATCATTAAAGCTTTCATATCCTGTTCCTTCTTCTTCATTAAAGGCCATTTCAAATCCTTCTTGCACTTGGTTAACTTCCTCTTCAGTGTTATTAACCTTATTAAGTACATCACCTTTGAATTTCTCTTTTACTGGACCAAGAGTGTCTTTATTAGTAGCATCTCTTACTTCCAAACCGATATGCGGTTGTACTCTATAGCCATCATTAGCAATGGTAGAAACGTATTGTGATAATTGTAACGGTGTATATGTGTCGTACTGACCAATTGCTAAATCTAAAAAGTTACCTGGATTATCAGTTAATGGTTCAATTTGTCCACTTGTCTCATTAGGTAAATCAATACCTGTTTTAACGCCTAATCCAACTTGGTTTAAACCTTTACGTAATTTTTGACCTGCTTCTGAAATATCTGATGGCAATGTCATATTTGGTGTATAAGCAGATCCAGCGATTTTCAATGCTGTTTTAAACATATAAACGTTAGAAGAATGCATCAATGCTTCTTTATCATCAATAGTCACTTTACCATCTTGATTAAAATAAGAACTTTTCTTAAGTCCGCCAGCAAATTCTAATGGTTGGTCGACCATCTCATCGCCTACATCAATTGCATCGTTTTGGTATCCGGCTAACAGTGTACCACCTTTTATAGAAGAACCTACTGCATATTGTGAAGTAAATGTACCGATATCATAATCTGTTAAATCGCCATTCTTATCAATTTGTTTACCTGCCATTGCTAAGATATCGCCATTGTTTGGATTTTGGACTACAATCATTGCATTATCCATATCTTTAGCACCTTCACTGCGCAATTTGTCAATTTGTTTTTCTAGATACTCTTCAGTTTTTTTCTGGAGTTCTATATCAATACTAAGAACTAAATCATCACCACGTGAGCCTGGATTTATAACTTTCGAGTCAATAACATCTCCAGATTTATCTGTAGTATATTTCATTTCTTTCTTCTTACCTTTTAGAATGTCATCATATTGATATTCTAAATAAGATTTACCTACTCGATCATTACGTGAATACCCTTTAGATAAATACTTTTCTGTTAATTCTTTTGGTATGCCTTCTTCACTTGTAGAAACGTCACCAAATATACCTCTCAAGGTATCATCATATGGGTATTTTCTATCCCAATCCATTGTAGTATTGACTCCTGGCAATTCTGATAATTTTTGAGATACTGCTGCATATTCTTCGTCACTAACGTCTTCGTTTTTAATCATTTGTGGATCTAAAGCTGATCCAGACATCATTTCTCTATAAATAGATAGTATCTGCAAATCTTCATCAGTTAATGTATCGGTTTGTTTAGCACCAATCTTTTTATATAATGCTTCATCATAGTCATCTTGAGAAATACTGCCATCTTCTAATAACGCTTGCTCTTCTTTCATCAAATCTTCAGCTTTATTAGGGTGAATTTGAATCCAATAATCTTGCTTATCTCTGTCTGTAATTTTATCTGTATCCATTTCAATTAAGCGAGACAAATCTTTAGCAATTTTTAAAACTTCTGATTGGGATGTTTTTCTGCCTCTTGCATATGTAATCGCCTTTTTAGATGCATTATCAACGAGAACTTTACCATTTCTATCTAAAATTCGGCCTCTTGGCACAGCTTCATTAACAGTTAAATTTTCACTATTTTTAATAAGTTGCTCATAATGAGATCCTTCAGCAATTTGTAAATAACCCAATCTTAAAACAATTACTGCGAAAATGAATACAATAACACCAAAAACAAAACTAATTCTTTTATTCATTGTATTTCTAATCTTTTCATCATTTGATTTTTCTTTTAGTCTTTTTAGCAAAACAACATACCTCTATTCAAAAGTTCTCACTACAAATGATATATGAAATCAGACAATATTTCTATTATTTTAGTTAAAAAAATGACGACCTTCGAAAAGGCCGTCATAATCTACTGTTTAATTATTTAGCAGCGCTATATAATTCGTCAACTTTTTCCCAATTTACAACGTTCCAGAAAGCACTAATATAGTCTGGACGTTTGTTTTGGTATTTAAGGTAATAAGCATGTTCCCAAACATCTAAGCCTAGGATAGGTGTTTTACCTTCAGTTAATGGGTTATCTTGATTAGGTGTAGTAACGATTTCCAATTTACCATCGTTTACAACTAGCCATGCCCAACCTGAACCGAAACGTGCTGCAGCTTGGTTAGCAAACTCTTCTTTGAATGCATCTAAAGAACCCCATTGTTCTTTAATTTTATCAACAACAGTACCTTTTTCTTCAGAGTTTGGAGTTAATAATTCCCAGAATAATGAATGGTTTAAGTGTCCTCCACCATTATTGCGAACAGCTGTTTGAATGTTTTCTGGTACACTGTCTAAGTTTGCAACAATTTCTTCGATTGATTTAGATTCTAAATCAGTTCCTTCAACTGCTGCGTTTAATTTAGTTACATAAGTGTTATGGTGTTTGTCATGGTGAATCTCCATTGTTTGTTGATCAATGTGTGGTTCCAATGCATCAAAACCATAAGGTAAGTTTGGTAATTCAAAAGCCATAAATAATCATCCTCCTAATTAATCTTAAATAAAGCATAACAAGTTATATTAGTGACAACAATTAATATGCTTGTGGAAGCAATTAATAGTCATAAAATAATATTTGTCATCTTTAGTTCCTTTATTAGTATATCTCAAATCAGACCTATTTAAACATATTTGACGAACTATTTTAAAAATTCAATTTAATTCATACTAATGACCTATGTTTAATTATCTCATTTTTTGTAGAAAGAATTATTTTGTGGTGATTTACAAGTTGTAAAGAAAGGTTTTTGTGTACTTATCTATTATGCAACTTATTCATGCATGTTTACTTAGTACTTAAATAAGTAGTCCATTACATTTATATAAAACAGCTTAACCTGTTAATTTTAAACGTAAAAATAAGCCAAACGTGTTTATGAACGTCGGCTTATTTTATATGTTCTGCGCTTAGTTTAAAAGAACTTAAGCTTTTTGGCATAATTCACAAACACCATAAACCTCTAATTTATGTGTATGAATATCTACTTGTGGTAGAAAAGCTTTAATTTGTTCAATTGGGCAAAAATCAATCACTTTAGTATCACCGCATGATTCGCAAATAAAAGGTTTTTGTGTACTTATCTATTATGCAACTTATTCATGCATGTTTACTTAGTACTTAAATAAGTAGTCCATTACATTTATATAAAACAGCTTAACCTGTTAATTTTAAACGTAAAAATAAGCCAAACGTGTTTATGAACGTCGGCTTATTTTATATGTTCTGCGCTTAGTTTAAAAGAACTTAAGCTTTTTGGCATAATTCACAAACACCATAAACCTCTAATTTATGTGTATGAATATCTACTTGTGGTAGAAAAGCTTTAATTTGTTCAATTGGGCAAAAATCAATCACTTTAGTATCACCGCATGATTCGCAAATAAAATGATGATGGTGATGATCTGTACAAGCGATTCTAAATTTCATTTCTCCATCAAGTTCTGTACCTTCCACAATTCCTAAATCTTTAAAAAGGTGTAGGTTTCGATATATTGTATCAAAAGAAATACCAGGATAATTTTCATCCATTTTTTGTTGAATATGTTTTGCATTAATATATTTATCTTCAGCAACAAAAATATCTACCATTTCTCGTCTTTTGTTTGTATATTTATGACCGTTTGCTTTGATTATGTCAATAGCTTCTTCAGTTTTCATTTTTAACAGCCCCTTTTACCGCTCTTATTTTAAATTTCTGATACATCATCGTTATTGCGAGAATAAGCACTAGTAATACTACAATCACACCACCAGGAGAAATGTTCATATAAAACGCTAAGACCAATCCACTGATAACTGACAGTTCTCCAATAACAACACTTAAGATGATTAACTGTTTAAAACCTTTCGTCATGCGCATTGCGATAGCTACAGGTAATGTGATTAATGCACTTACCAATAAGATGCCTACAACACGCATTGAAGCTGATATGACCATAGCCACAATAATTATAAATAGAAACTGTATCCATTTAGGAATGCCAATGACTTTACTGTACTCCTCATCAAATGACAATATAAATAATTCTTTATAAAAAGATAATATAAAGGTAATCACAATGATCACAATAACGATAATAGTAACTAGATCACTTTCAGTTACTGCACTAATCGAACCAAAGAGTAAACCAACAATCTCTTGATTAAAACCATCGGCAAGAGATATAAAAATCGCACTCAGTGCTATACCTGCACTCATAATGATAGGAATCGCAATTTCTTGATAATTACTGTATGAAGTTCTAAGGTTTTCAATTAATAGTGCTCCTATAATAGCAAAAAGAATACCAAACCACATAGGATTTATAAATGTGAAGGCTGGTATAATTGTAATGACAAACATACCAAATGAAATACCACCTAAAGTGACATGACTTAATGCATCAGCAATAAGTGATAACCTTCGTACAACAATAAAAGCACCGATTAATGGTGCAATAAGACCAATAAGTACACCACTAATTAAGGAGTATCGCATGAAATCAAAATTAAGTAATGCTTCTATCATGATGAACAACACTCCCTACTATGCTGGTGATCTACAAATTGGATAGGGTGTCCATATATTTTCGATATTTCAACTTCATCCAGTGATTTAAAATCTTCAGTAGAACCATGAAAATGTAAATGCTTATTCAAACACGCAACTTCAGTAGCTGTATCAGCAACAACACCTATATCATGTGTCACTAAAATTATTGTTACACCTTCATGTTTAAGTGTTTCTAGAGTTTCATAAAATTCACTTACATGCTTGGCATCGATACCACTTGTAGGTTCATCTAATATCAACACTGATGGCTCGCTAATTAATGCTCTAGCTATTAATACACGTTGCTGTTGTCCTCCTGAGAGCTCAGCTATGTTTTTATCTATCAAGTGTTCAATATTCAATCTTTGTAATACTTTTTTCACTTTTCCTTCATCGGTTTTATTAAACCATTGAATCATTTTTTTACGTTTAGTTAGTCCACTAATTACGACCTCTTTAACGCTTGCTGGAAACCCAGCTTTAAAAGCTTGCGCTTTCTGGGAAACATAACTGATTTTTAGCATAGATTGTTTTCCATTGTAATCTTTACCATCAACATAAATTTGTCCTTTTTGTATGGGCAATAATCCAAGTATAATTTTTAGCAAAGTTGATTTACCTGCCCCATTTGGGCCTACGATTGCTAGAAACTCCCCACGATTAATTTTGATATTTATATTTTCAAGTACTTGTTTATTGTCAAAATAATAATCAATATTTTTTAATTCGAATACTGGCGTAGACATGTTTTCACCTCATTTTATACTATACAACGTAGATGTCATTATGTAAATAGTAATCTTTACGACTTATCAAAAAAACGAACACTTTTTATTGATAAAAAGTGTTCGTGCTTTATATTAATTTTATTGATTTAAAAGTTTGTTTTGCAATTCAGGATCAAATTGTTGTTGCTTTAACATTTCAATCTCAAGTTTGTAAGGTGGCTTTTTACTTTTCTTATCTTCCCCTACGAAAGGCGTTTCTAAAATCTTAGGAACGTCTTTAAAACTATCATGATGAACGATGTAATTTAAAGCGTCAAATCCGATATAACCAAAACCAATGTTTTCGTGTCTATCTTTATGAGCACCAATATCGTTTTTACTATCATTCACGTGTACAACTTTAATTCTATCCACACCAACTATTTTATCAAATTCATTTAGTACACCATCAAAATCTTCTTTAACATTGTAACCTGCATCGTGCGTATGGCAAGTGTCAAAACACACTGATAATCTTTCATTATGATTGACGCCATCAATAATTCGAGCTATTTCTTCAAAATTTCTTCCGATTTCTGAACCCTTACCGGCCATTGTTTCTAATGCAATTCTTACATTATTATCATTAGTTAGCACTTCGTTAAGGCCTTCAATAATTTTTTTAATACCTACGTCAGCGCCTTCACCCACGTGTGACCCAGGATGAAGCACAATATCTTTTGCACCCAACGCTTGTGTACGTTCAATTTCACTTTGTAAGAATTCCACACCTAAATCAAAAACATGTGGTTTTATAGTATTAGCAATATTAATAATATATGGCGCATGAACAACAATATTTGAAAGGCCATGTTGTTCCATAATTTCATGACCTTTTTCAATATTTAATTCTTCGATGGGCTTTCTTCTAGTGTTTTGAGGCGCACCTGTGTAAATCATAAAAGTAGATTCGCCTAATTTATATGCTTCTTCTGCTGAACCTTCTAACATTTTTTTACCATTCATAGATACATGAGATCCCAATAACATAGTAGTCACCTATCCTTTTTTATTTTTCCTTTGTTGTCGACTTTGTTGTTTGCTATATTGTTTACGCTCTTTTAATTTTAAATCATCTAAATCACGTTTGAATTTCTTTTTATAACCAGGTTTAACTTTTTTCTTATTACTTTTCACTTTATGTTTTAATTCATTTGTTAAATGATCATCTTTATTTCTACGTTTTCGACGGGTATTGTGTGCTTTTACAGCTTTTAATTCACCATCTTTGATGTCGACATTTTCAAATTCATAACCACGTTGTTCAATCAAAGTAACATTTTCTTCTTCATCCGGGCTATATAATGTAATTGCGACACCTTTATATTGGCCGCGTCCAGTACGTCCAACACGATGGGTAAAGAAATCAATATCTTTCGGCACATCAAAGTTAATTACATGACTCACACCATCTATGTCTATACCACGTGAAGCTAAGTCACTCGCTATAACAAATTGGAATTCTAAGTTTCTAACACGTTTCATTTGTTGTTTACGTTCTCTTGGTGTTAAACCACCGTGAATCATCCCTAATTTCAAACCAGACGCAGCTAATTGTTTTGCTAATTCGTCTGCACTATCGCGACTATTACAGAAAATAATACATAGATAGGGATTTAAAATATCAATAAGTTTTAAGGTTTTTTCAACTTTCGCTTCACCTTTTGTTGGAATTAAATAGAACTCTATATTCTTTTTATTTTTTTGAGTATTTTCGATTTCAACATACTCGGGATTTTCTAAGTATTTGTTTAAAAATGGGTGCAATGATTTTGGTATAGTGGCACTGAAAACTGCAATATGCGCATTTTCATCTAATCTTGTAGCCACATAATCTACTTCTTCGATTAAACCTAAATCAATCATTAAATCTGCTTCATCAATAACCAAATAAGAAGCTAAATGAACATGTAAATCCCCATTTTTAGCTAAATCATTTATGCGTGTTGGCGTACCAATAACAAGTTGTGGTTGGTTTTTCGCTCTATTACGGTCTTTTTCTATATCTGTACCACCAATAAATAGCTTTACAGAGACTTCGTTTTTAAATTTGGCTAAGTGACTAGCTACATCAAATAATTGTTGTGCTAGCTCTCTTGTAGGGGCTACGATAATTGCTTGTGGTTCTTTATATTCTGTATTGATTGCATTCATTAGTGGTAATAAAAATGCATGTGATTTTCCTGTACCAGTCTGTGATTGACCTATTAAATTTACCTGCTTCATTATTTTTGGAATTACTCGACTTTGTATTTCAGTTGGTTGAGTAAAATTCAAATCCTTCACAGCGTCTAATAGACTTGGTTCTAAATTAAATTTCTCAAATGGGTGATTCGCCATGTCTTGGCCTCCTTAAATCTTCATCTTATCTATTATAAAGCATTAGCTTAAAATTTTGAACTAAATTATTTAATCATATTGCATATCGCATTCATTCGTTGTAAATAATAATAACTCGAACCTACCTGTCATAAGTAAATTCGAGTTATTCACGTATTATATATATTCAAATGGGTCTGTATTTAATTGAGATGCATTTATGTTGAAATCAATTTCTTCATCGTCTAACCATGTAATTAAAAGTTGACGCAACCCATCTTTCATCACATATTCGCTATAATGGTTAATATCTAATAAATTAATACCTGCAATTTTAGCGTCTAAAGCATCATGATACTTAATATCTCCAGTTACAAATATATCTGCGCCTTTTTTAGCTGCAGCATACTCAAAACCAATACCGGAGCCACCAATTACAGCAACCGTTTTAACCTGTGAGTTTAAGTCACCAGTAAATCGAACACTAGGCATATGCAATTGTTTTTTAACGTGCTTCACAAATGAATTTGCTGACATAGATGCTTTAAGTTCACCAATCATACCTAAACCATAATTTGATTCTTTTTCCATTTTTATAAAATCATAGACAGGTGTTTCATATGGATGATGTTGCGTGATTAATTGTTGCGTTAGATCGCGTTGATTGGCTTCTATCATAAATTCTAATTTATACTCTTCAACATGTTCTACAGAACCTAATTCTCCAATATGTGGATTTGCATGACCTACAGGTTTAAATTGTCCGTTACCTGGGCTTTCAAAGAAGCAATATTCATATTCGCCTTCTTGTGCTAATTCTGCTTCACTCAGACGTTTTTTGAAAGTCTCTAAATTTACTTTTGGAATAAATACTTGGACTTTAAAATATGGAATTGTTTCTGGGTTTAAAATATGTTGATTGTGTAATTCGATTTTATTAGCGAGCATCGCATTAACACCTTTTGGATAAACATCTAAATTTGTATGCAAGGCAATTAGATTAATGTTGTTTTGAATTAACTTACGTATGATAGCACCATAGCCATCTTGTTGTGTAATGTTTTTAACCCCTTTAAATATAAGCGGGTGATGACAAACTATTGTATTACATTGATTCGTCATTGCTTCCTCAACTACATCATCAGTACAGTCAAGCGCAGTCAAAACGCCTGTAACTGTAGAAGATGTATCACCAATAAGTAAGCCTACATTATCCCATGATTCAGCCGTATTCAATGGTACATGCTTATTAATAATGCGAAGTAATTGTTCGATATTCATTTATATCACCTCATTAATTAAATTAATTTCATTATTGATTTCATTTAAGCGTTCGGCGTGATGTTGTGGATTTAAATTCTGTTGTATTTTATATAATGCATCGCGTTCGCGTTCCCATTTTTTGAAAAATAAATTATTTTTATTTTTCAATAATTCAGGACCAAATTTTAATGCTTGTGATGATAACGGTTCAACATCTTCTAAATAATCTGCAACAATAATTTCATATATATGACCTTTTTCTTCTAATATATCCTCAGCTATAATATTGTAATTCATTTTCACAAGTTGTTTTCGTATGGCACCAGATTGGATGTTACTTTGCAAAATTAGTCTTGGTTGATTTGTTAATTTTTCAGAACCCTCATCCAGTATTTTAGCAATTAAAGGCCCGCCCATACCACAAATAGTAATCGATGAAATATCATCACTATTTTGTATGACAGATAAACCATCACCGAATCTAACATCAATAACTGAATTTAGTTGTTGATCAATGACATTGCGCTTTGATGCTTCAAACGGTCCTTTGATCACTTCACCAGCAATTGCCTTTTGCGTTAAGTTGTTTTCAATTGCAAAAATTGGTAAATATGCATGGTCCGAACCGATGTCCGCTAGACAATCGCCTTGTATATAAGTACTTACTTTTTTTAATCTTTGATTTAATGTAATCATAAAAAGTTCTCCTCTATGTATATGTAAAAAGCTCTTTTGTACATCGTTGTACAAAAGAGCTAAAAAGTTAGTCCATAAAGTCTTTTAGACGTTTACTTCTGCTTGGGTGTCTTAATTTTCTAAGTGCCTTAGCTTCGATTTGACGAATACGTTCTCTAGTTACACCAAACACTTTACCAACTTCTTCTAATGTACGAGTTCTACCGTCATCTAATCCAAAACGTAAACGTAATACATTTTCTTCACGGTCAGTTAGTGTATCTAATACATCTTCTAACTGTTCTTTTAACAACTCATAAGCTGCATGATCTGATGGGCTTTGGGCTTCTTGGTCTTCTATGAAGTCACCTAAATGACTGTCATCTTCTTCACCAATAGGTGTTTCTAAGGAAACTGGCTCTTGAGCTATTTTCAGTATTTCTCTTACTTTTTCAGGTGGTAAATCCATTTCTTCACCAATTTCTTCTGGTGCTGGATCACGGCCTAAATCTTGTAATAATTGTCTTTGCACACGAATTAATTTATTAATTGTTTCAACCATGTGAACCGGAATACGTATCGTACGTGCTTGGTCAGCAATCGCACGCGTGATAGCTTGACGTATCCACCATGTTGCATATGTTGAGAATTTGAAGCCTTTATTGAAATCGAATTTTTCCACGGCTTTAATAAGTCCCATATTACCTTCTTGTATCAGGTCAAGAAACAGCATACCGCGTCCTACGTATCTTTTGGCTATACTTACTACAAGACGTAGATTTGCTTCAGCTAAACGTGATTTAGCAACTTCATCGCCTTTTTCAATTCTTTTAGCCAATTCAACTTCTTCTTGTGCGTTTAATAAATTTACTCGTCCGATTTCTTTTAAATACATACGGACTGGATCATTTATTTTGACACCTGGAGGTGCACTTAAATCATTTGGATTTAATTTTGAATCTTTGTCTGAACTATCTTTTTCATTAACTAAACTTATATCATTATCTGTTAATTGGTCAAAAAGTTCGTCCATTTGATCAGAATCCATTTCGAAGTTTTGCATTTTTTCAGCAATTTCTTCATGACTCAAGTGTCCTTGCTTTTTACCTTTTTCAATCAATTGTTTTTTTACATCTTCTAAAGTTAGAGATGGGTCGATGGTTTGCTTTTTAACTTTAACTTTATTTCCAGACATGAAAAGGCCTCCCGAATATATAATATCAACTTGATACCAAAATATTTTATAGTCAAAATTTATAAAACTGAATTAAAATAACATTCTAGTATACAGGCTGTTAATCCTATTAATATACACATACATTCATTATTGAATTAATTCATCCTATTTTTATTATGATTTACAATTTTTTCTAAATAATATTTTTGCAATTCTAAATCACCTAACCTCGAAGCCTCCCGTAGCTTATGATTAAGCGATTCTATCGTTTCTTCATTTCTATTAGATGTTAGTGTATTTACATAGTCATCAATTTCATATTCAAATGGTTCTTCATTTATCATATAGTTATCTAATGATATAAATGCTTCCTTAATTTCATTGGAATCAATGTACTGTAAAACGTCACTAATATTAAATGTATCATGCTCAGAGTAAAACTGGTGTAAAACATTAAATATACGCTTAAAATACTCATTTGTAAAGTCTTCTACTTGAAGTAATTTGTGATAATTCAAGAAAGTGTCTTTATCATTCATAAAATGTTTTAATAAAGCACGTTCTGCTTTTTCGTTTTTGTTTAAGTTATTAAATTGTGGGACTGTTGGTAATTGATAGGATTGAGGTTGATAATAATCTTGTTGGTGTCCTACTTCATTATTTAGACTATCCAAGCTAACTTTAAACAATTCCGATACTTCTTGCAATATCTTTTTACGAAGTATTGATGACTTCATGAGTGATATATCATTCGTTATCTCTTTTAAATATCTTTCATAAGATAAATCATTATTGTCTATTTCATCTTGATGTATATGCACTTTATATAAAATATATGATTTCTTTTCATGTTCTACATAATAGTTAAATGCATCGGCGCCGTGTTTACCAATATATTCATCTGGATCCATATCTTTTGGGAGTTGGACCACAAATACATTAAATCCTTGTTCCAATAATGCTTGACCTGATTTTAATGTTGCTTCACTACCTGCAAAGTCACCATCAAACATTAAAGTTACATTAGATGTGAGTTTCTTGATGAAGGCAATATGTTCTTGTGAAATTTGTGTACCCATGCTGGCAACGACTTGTTTGATTCCAGCTTGATCAACTTTAATGACATCCATAAATCCTTCTAATAATATAATTTCATCATTTTTTCTTATCGATTTTCGCGCCTTATCAACATTGTATAACAATCTTCGTTTCTGGAAGATGGGCGTTTCAGGACTATTAAGATATTTGGGCTCTTGATTTGTATATGTTCTACCGGAATACCCTACAGTTCTACCTTGAGCGTTCATCAGTGGAAACATAACTCGATCTCGAAAGCGATCATAGTAACTAAAGTTCTCTTCATTTCTTGACAATAAACCCGCTTCATAGGCTAATTGAATGTCGTACCCTTTCTTTTGTAAAAAATCATGGCAAAAATGAGAATTCTTTGGTGCATAACCAATTTTTCTGGCATCAATTAATGCATCTGTAAAGCCACGTTCTTTTAAATAAGTTAAAGCTGCTTCACCTTCAACTGTTTTCTTCAGTGCATAGTGATAATATTCTTGCATAAGTTCATGCATTTCAATCATTTGCAAATCTTCAGATGCGACTTGGTGTGTATCATCTTGCCCTGAAGCACTTTGGTCAGTTTCAACTTCAATATTTACACGTTCACCTAATTCTTTTACTGCTTCTGTAAAAGATATATCTTTTATTTCTTGAGTAAACTGAAAAACATTACCACCTTTTTTACAACCAAAGCAATGACAAATTTGTTTATCTTCTGACACTGTAAATGACGGTGTTTTTTCATCATGAAAAGGACACAAACCAATGTAATTGCGTCCCCTTTTTTCTAATTTGACATACTCGCTAACTAAGTCGAGTATGTCAGTCTTATCTTTTATTTCATTTATTGTGGATTGTTCTATTCGCAACTTAATCACCTATTAGACATTAATTACAATATTATAGCTTTTTTCATTGATTTTTGAAACTATTTTGCTCAATAATGCTAATAATATCATTTGCAGTTTCTTCTATCGCTTTATCAGAAACATCAATAACCGGACAACCTATCTTATCCACAAGTTCATGGAAGTAATTTAATTCTTCTTCAATACGTTGTTCAGTCGCATATCTTGCACTGTCACCTAAACCGAGTTGTTTCAAACGTTCTTTACGAATACGGTTTAGCTTTTCCTCACTTATTTTTAAGGCAATGCATTTTGATGGGTCAACACTAAATAAGTCGTCTGGTGGCGTTACTTCTGGAACAATAGGTATATTCATCACTTTATAACTTTTATGTGCAAGATATTGTGAAAGTGGGGTTTTGGACGTTCTAGAAATCCCTAGTAATACGATATCTGCTTTTGATAAGCCTTTAGGATCTTTACCATCATCGTATTTTACGGCAAATTCAATTGCATCAATTTTTTTGAAGTAAGCCTCATCTAATTGATGTACTAAACCTGGTTCGAAATAAGGCTGTTCATCAATTTTATCTAAAAGAATATTCATCAATGGTCCCATGATATCTACAGATTTGATTTCATACTCTTTAATTTTTGCTTCCATATATTTTCTTATTTCCGGTTTAACTAGTGTGTAAACAACAATAGCTTCTGTATCTTTAGCTACTTGGATAACTTCATCTACGTTTTCTAAAGCCTCAATATATGGATATCTATTAATTTCACTATCGCATTGATTTGGATTAAATTGTGAAATACATGCTCTTGCAACAAGTTCGGCTGTTTCTCCTACCGAGTCTGATGCGACTATAATTTTTATATTTTCCATAAGTTAAATACCACCTATTCGTTTAATAATGAGACAAAGATTTTTGTAATTGTAGTTTTTGATATACGTCCTTTGACTTCATACTTGCCATTTTCTTTTTTTGTTACGATGGGTAACGAATCAATCTCTTTTTCAATCATTAAATTCGCTGCAAAAACGACTCTTTCATCTTCAAGAATAAAGCTTAAATTCGGCATGCGTGTCATAATAATATTCACAGGCATAGTGTGTATATCCTCACCAATCATAGATGCTCGTAATAAATCCTTACGTGAACAAACACCAATAAAATCTCCATTACTATTGATTACGAATAATGTACTGACATCTTCTAAAAATATTGTACATATTGCATCATAAACTGACATTTCATTTTTGACCACAACAGGATGTGATGCATAATCTTTTACTATATATTGTTTTAATTGATCAGCTAATAATTTATTCTTTGGTTTACCAGAATAATAATAGCCTACACGTGGCCTAGCTTCTAAAATACCGGACATTGTTAAAATGGCTAAGTCAGGTCTTAATGTGGCACGTGTCAAACTAAGTCTTTCTGCTATATGCTCGCCAGTTATAGGACCGTTGTTTTTGACAATTTCAACTATTTGCTGTTGTCTTTTACTTAGTTCTATTGGACTTCACCCCTTCACTCATTCTTCTTAATTATACATGGAATTTTTAATTGCTACAAATACATATAATTACTTGCTAATAAACGCACAATACATTAATATTGAAATTAAAGCGAGTTGGGGATAGTGAAAGCCTAACAAGAACTATTGGCCACAACTAAATGATAGACAAAAGCGAGTGTACACACTAAGTTGGGTGGAACCGCGGGTTATCAAGAATAATTTAAATAAGCACGTATTTTTTATATGTGATTAAAATGATTAACTCGTCCCAAGACAATGATTAAGTTTTTTTGGCTTTTTCTTTGTCTTGGGGCGTTTTTATGTTAAAAAGGAGAGTTTTTTATGACAAAAGATATGGAAACAATTGTCTCATTAGCGAAACATAGAGGTTTCGTATTCCCTGGTAGCGATATTTATGGTGGTTTATCAAATACATGGGATTACGGTCCACTTGGTGTAGAATTAAAAAATAATATTAAAAAAGCTTGGTGGCAAAAATTCATTACTCAATCACCCTATAACGTTGGTATTGATGCAGCTATTTTAATGAATCCAAAAACTTGGGAAGCTTCAGGTCACTTAGGTAACTTTAATGATCCTATGATTGATAACAAAGACAGCAAGATTCGTTATCGTGCTGACAAAATTATTGAAGATCACATGGCAAATGTTAAAGGCGATGAAAACTTTGTAGCTGATGGCTTAAGTTTTGACGAAATGAAACGCATTATCGATGAAGAAGGTATTGTTTGTTCTGTAAGTGGTACAGCCAATTGGACTGATATTCGTCAATTTAACTTGATGTTCAAAACGTTCCAAGGTGTAACAGAAAGTTCTACAAATGAAATTTTCCTACGTCCAGAAACTGCACAAGGTATTTTCGTTAACTATAAAAATGTACAACGTACAATGCGTAAGAAATTACCATTTGGTATTGGCCAAGTTGGTAAATCATTCCGTAACGAAATCACACCTGGTAACTTCATTTTCAGAACACGTGAATTTGAACAAATGGAATTAGAATTCTTCTGTAAGCCTGGTGAAGAAATTGAATGGTATAACTACTGGAAAACATTTGCAAGTCAATGGTTAAAAGATTTAAACTTAAGCGAAGAAGCTACACGTTTACGTGATCATGACGCAGATGAATTATCTCACTATTCTAATGCTACAACAGATATTGAATATCGTTTCCCATTTGGTTGGGGTGAATTATGGGGAATTGCAAGTCGTACAGACTTCGACTTGAAACAACACAGTGAACATTCAGGTGAAGATTTCCAATACCACGATCAAGAATCAGGCGAAAAATATATTCCATATTGTATCGAACCTTCATTAGGTGCTGACCGTGTTACATTAGCTTTCTTATGTGATGCATACAACGAGGAAGGCGTTGAAGGAAGTAAAGATTCTAGAACTGTACTACACTTCCACCCTGCTCTAGCGCCATATAAAGCGGCTATCTTACCTTTAAGCAAAAAATTATCTGGCGAAGCTATCAAAATATTTGAAGAACTAAGTGCTAACTTTGCAATAGATTTCGACGAATCACAATCTATTGGTAAACGTTACCGTCGTCAAGATGAAATCGGCACACCTTATTGTATTACATTTGACTTTGATTCATTAGAAGATCAACAAGTTACAGTACGTGACCGTGATTCAATGGAACAAGTACGTATGCCAATTTCAGAACTAGAAGCATTTTTAACTGAAAAAGTAAAATTCTAATCTATTAATAAAATATACATCTACGATTTAACAAATAACTAATAAATGATAAGGCTGAGACAAAATACATGTCTCAGCCTTAATTATTAAAACTGAAATAATCCATGTTATTAATATAAAAAGAGTGCACCTTGAATTTAAAATCCAAGATGCACTCTTTTTTGAAATATACATTATTCTATTACCCTATTACCTCAAATCATTAAAGATTACTATCTAACCTATGTAGTTGGTTAATTAACTTTTGACTTTTAAAAAACATACCTGCATATTCACTATATAACATAATCATTAACTCTGACATTTCATCTACCACATCATCATGAATACTCAAAGAACTCATTTGACTAATTGGCAATTTTTGCAATATATCCAATAGATAAAGCGTTTTATTCATTAAAATGAGTGCATGTGGATCTTGATGTCTCACATTCGCAGAAATAGCACCATCAAATTTAAAACTATAGCCAATTAAACGAGATTGATCGTCATTATCTGTGATTACACATTTATCAAAAATTGCATTAAAGCCAAACTTTGTCATACATTTCAATAAAACAACGACTGACATGAGTTGGGCAGATACACCGTCTTTAATTTTCGACAATACAAAATGTAATAAATCATAACTATATTGAGAAATTTCATCACTTTCAATCGAGCGGTCAATTGTTTCAGCACTTAAACTCGCAAAACTACTTTCATAAATGTCTAAACGAAGGTTGTAATTTTGGTCTATTACATCCACAGAACTCAGTGTTCCCATACCCTTCCATTTAGAATAAATAAATAAGCCATACACAAATAATTGTGTATTAGCTTGTAAACCACTTTTGCTTTTTTTAGCTCTTCGTACCATAAGCGGCACTTTTGCACCATGTTCATTTAAAATTGTGATAATTTTATCGGATTCGCCATAATCAACCGTTTTAATAATAATACCTTTTTGCTTGATTAACACATTAGCTCACCGACTCCCAAATTAATCTCTATCTTCTAAATAACCCATTTGACGAATAAAGTTAACTTTATTTCGCCAATCTTTTTGGACTTTTACCCAAAGTTCTAGGTAAACTTTAGATCCTAGTAACATTTCGATATCTTGACGCGCACGTTTACCAACTTCTTTAAGCTTTTTACCGCCTTTGCCAATAACAATACCTTTTTGTGAATCTCGTTCAACAAATATTGTTGCTTCAATTCGAACTCTGTCTTCATCTTCTTTAACCATGCGATCTACATTTACACCAATAGCATGAGGGATTTCTTCACTCGTTAAATGTAAAATCTTTTCACGAATTAACTCGCCTACAACAAATTGTTCTGGGTGATCAGAGATTTGGTCGTCTGGATAGTATTTCGGTCCTTCTGGTAGATAAGATTTTATTACATTTATAAAATGATCTACATTTAAGCCTTCCAATGCTGAAATCGGTACAATTTCAGTGAAATCCATATATTTTTTGTATTTTTCAATTCTTGGCATAAGTTCATCTGGGTGTACTAAATCAATTTTATTTAATACTAAAAAGACAGGTGTTTTAATTGTTTTAAGCATATCCATAATATACTCATCACCACGACCTATATCTTCATTTACATTTACCATGAACATAATAGCATCTATTTCAGATAACGTGTTCGTAGCGACACGCATCATATAGTCGCCTAATTTATGTTTCGGTTTATGAATACCAGGTGTATCTAAGAAAATGATTTGAGCATCTTCTTGTGTCATAACGCCTTGAATTTTGTTTCTTGTCGTTTGTGCTTTATCAGACATAATAGCTATCTTATGTCCGATTACACGGTTAACAAATGTAGATTTCCCAACATTGGGTCTACCTATAATTGATATAAATCCTGATTTATGTCCTGTCATTAATTTAAATCCTTTCCAGAAAATCCTAATGGTAATAAGTCATTTACGGTTGATTCTATCATATCGCCCTTATGATTAGTCATATATACTGGCATATCATCATCGCATAGTTCTTTTAACACCTGACGACATTCGCCACAGGGTGAAGATGGCGCATCTGCATCAACAGTAACTGTAATTGATTCAAAATCACCTGGTTTATAACCATCTGATATTGCAGCAACCAAACTTGATCTCTCTGCACAAATAGCCATTGAGTATGCTGCGTTTTCAACATTTGCTCCATGATAAACTTTACCGTCTTTCGTTCTTAAATATGCACCAACTTTAAAATTACTATATGGTGAATATGAATTGGCTTGAGCATTTCTTACTTCTTTAAAATAGTGTGGTTGATAAGCCATAGTTAACACGCTCCTATTCAATATTAAGTGTTATTAAAAAAATCCACTTTATTATCTGTTTAATTACTTTGTTCTTTAAGTATAAACAAATTCTATAAAATTGCACTACAATTTAGAACACATATGGTAAAAAAACCACGAGTCCAATTGCAAATGCTGTAATAGAAGCTAGCACAACACTAAAAGCAGCGATATCTTTAGCCTTTTTGGCTAATATATGATATTCACCTGTAACTAAATCAACCACATATTCTACTGCTGTATTGATAGCTTCAAAAGCAAGTACAATACCTATCGCTATAATAATAAAAAGCCATTCTAATTGACTAATACCAAAAACAACACCACAAATAACAGTGGCAAGTCCTAATAAAAGATGCATTAAAAATTTGCTGTCTTTATTTAGTAATACTAACATACCTTGAAAAGCGTATTTAAAACGTTTCATGACTACCTCTAATCTCTTGTTAAACCATAAGCATTTAGAATTTGATCTTGTCGTCCAAACATTTCTTTTTCGTCTTGTTCATCTATATGATCATAACCTAATAAATGTAAGAAACCATGGAGCGCAAGGAAGCCTAATTCTCTTTCAAAAGAATGACCATAAGAATCAGCTTGTTCCTGAGCTACGTCAGTACAAATAATAATGTCGCCTAATACTCTTGGCATATCAAGTCCAATAATTTCTGGTTCATCTTCTTCTAAAGCAAATGATATAACATCTGTTACTTTATCTTTATCGCGATACATTTTATTAATTTCTTGTATTTCAGTTTTATCTACAAAAGTTACAGATAACTCCGCATCGCTATCAATTTGTTCTTGTTCTTTTGCAAAAGTGAGGAGTTTGTCAATCTGAGTTAACCATTCACTTTTAACTATCTCAGTATGATCACTAAAGTCTATTGTAAACATTTACTCTTCTCCTTCATAACGGTCAATAATTTTACTTACTAATGGGTGACGGACAACATCACTTTGATCCAGATAATGCACACTTAAGCCTTTAACTTCTTTTAACTTTTTAACAGCTTCTTTAAGACCACTTTTAACTCCTTTTGGTAAGTCTACTTGAGTTTGGTCTCCAGTAACTACCATTTTCGAATCAAAACCTAGTCGAGTTAAGAACATTTTCATTTGTGCTTGTGTAGTATTTTGTGCTTCATCTAAAATAACAAAAGCATCATCTAATGTTCTACCGCGCATATAAGCTAGAGGCGCAATTTCTATGATACCTCTTTCTATAAAGCGAGCTGTTTGTTCTCTTCCTAGAACAGTATTTAAACCGTCATACAGAGGTCTTAAGTATGGATCTACCTTTTCCTTTAAATCTCCTGGCAAGAAGCCTAGTGACTCTCCTGCTTCCACTGCAGGTCTTGTTAGCACAATACGCTTTACATTGCCTTTTCTTAACTGTTTCGCAGCATACACAACAGCTAAGAAGGTTTTACCAGTACCAGCTGGCCCTACGCCAAATACTAAATCATTATGATACATAGCATTTACATACATACGTTGACCCATTGTTTTTGCACGGATGGTCTTTCCGTATGCATCTTTAGTTATTTCTTCATCATATAAATCTAATAAGTATTGAATCGTACCATTATTTGCCATTTTCACTGCTGCTTCAACATCTTTTGAAGAGATTGAAATACCTTGTTGAATGACTTTCAAAAGGTTAATGAGTACTGATTCTGCTTTTTTAACATGCTCTACTTGCTCTCCTTTTACGGAGATTTCTTGACCTCGAGCATGTACAATGACATCAAACCCTTCCTCAACTAATTTAAGGTGTTCATCGTTATTTCCAATGAGCGCTTGAGCTTCATTGATGTCATCTATTTGAATAATTCCAGGCATATAGGTGCTCCTTTACAAATATATTCGTTTCATCTTATTTTATCCTATTAGATTTTAACTTACAAAAATTATTATCGTTCATTAAATTATTTTAAGCATTTAACAAATCAATCATATAATGATGATTACACCATCATTATATCACGAATTAACTATATATTATTTCAAAGTGTATTAAATAGAAGCTCATTTATCAAATTTTACATGATGTTTACATTCTTATTAGTCGTAAACTATTAGTTTAATTTATTATGGTTATTTACTCATTGAAATTATTGCAAAAGAAACACAAAAACGCCTTACAGAGTCATTATATATCGACTCCATAAGGCGTTTAATTCATAGACTATACTGCGCTATAATCTTTTGGGTCTTTCTAATACTTCTGACCAAATAATACCATTTACAACTTCATCTTCTGCAAACCTGTATTTTTCATTACCAACTGGACTCTGAATTGCCTGTGCGTCCATTAACTGTTTTAAACGGAAACGTTTTGTTCTCTCAGATAAATATTTATCTGAAATAATAGCACGTGCTCTTCTTTCAGTTCTCTTCAGTTTTTTCTCGTTTTCACGATCTATTTCTGTACGCACATCTTGTAACTCGCCCATTAAATCTGCTTCAAGTTCTTTCTGCAGTTTATCCTCTTCTTGCTCTTGCGAACGTTTTAATTTTTCTGCTTCAGTCTCGTTGTCTGTACGCATTGTTCGAGTCGATTGTTGAGGATTAGGCGATTCCATTTTTTCAGCTCTAGTTTCAACTGGTCTTGCAGGTTCTGTAGTTTTTTGCGGTTGCTGTTCAATATCTTTCCTCGTTGGTCCTTCATTCATTTGTTGTTCTATTTCTTTGAATGCTTTACCAATTTCATCTAGGAAACCGCCTCTTTTAGGTTGCTCACCATTTCGGTTAGGTTGATTGTTTATTGGTGGTTTTTGGTTTTTTCTATCTTTATGGCTATTATCGCTAATAGCGCTGACTATTGTAACAATCACAGATATTACAAAGATAATAATAGCTATATTCATTTAATCACCCCTAATTAATTTTCCGGTGATTCATCATCTTTTTGGTTCGTACGTTCATTGATTGAATTTCTCATACCTGTATCTGCTTCAACATTCTTAAGATTATAATAATCCTTAACGCCTAAGTTACCAGAACGTAAAGCTTCTGCCATAGCAAGTGGAACTTCTGCTTCTGCTTCAACAACTTTAGAACGCATTTCTTGAACTTTAGCTTTCATTTCTTGTTCTTGAGCTACAGCCATTGCTCTACGTTCTTCTGCTTTAGCTTGTGCAATGTTTTTGTCAGCAAGCGCTTGTTCAGTTTGTAAGTCTGCACCAATGTTTTTGCTAATATCAACGTCAGCAATATCGATTGATAAGATTTCAAACGCTGTACCAGAATCTAAACCTTTGCTAAGTACTGTTTTAGAAATATTATCTGGATTTTCTAGAACTTGTGTATGGTGTTCACTAGAACCAATTGTTGAAACGATACCTTCACCAACACGTGCAATAATTGTTTCTTCACCAGCACCACCTACTAAACGAGCGATGTTAGCACGAACAGTAATACGCGCTTTAGCTTTTACTTCGATACCGTTCATCGCAACACCTGCGATAAATGGAGTTTCTATTACTTTAGGATTAACAGACATTTGAACAGCTTCTAATACATCACGGCCAGCTAAATCAATAGCTGCGCCACGTTCAAATGGTAAGTTGATGTCCGCTCTTTGTGCTGCAATGTTAGCATCAACTACACGGTCAACGTTTCCTCCTGCTAAGTAATGTGATTCAAGTTGGTTTGTTGTTAAATTCAAACCAGCTTTATGTGCCTTAATTAATGGTGAGATAACTTTTCGTGGTGAAACTCTACGAAGTCTCATACCAACTAATGTACCAATACCTACTTTAACACCAGCAGCTATTGCTGAAATCCATAATCCGACTGGAACAAATGAAAATAGTAATAATAAAGCTATTACTACTATGACGACGATAACAACTAATCCGATCATACTTTCTCTCCTTTATGATTCGTTTTCTCTAACAACAACTCTAGTACCTTCAACTTCTAAAATGGTTACTGCTTTATTTCGCAAAATAAATGATCCATCAGAAACTGCGTCGATACGTTCATTGTTGAGTGTAATGATTCCTGCTGGTCTTAAATCTGTTAACGTAGTAGCAGTAAGACCAACTAAATGAGAGCGATCTTCATGTGAAGTGTAGCCTGCCTCTGCATTTGTAGAATCCTTCAAAACTACTTTATCTAAAAACGGTATCTTACGTTTGAAAATTTTCACTAGTATCACCCACTCTATGATTGATAATATCAATGCTACAACTACACTAGCAATCATATAAATTAAATTGTCACCTAAAGTAATAATACTAAAAATTATTAGCCCCATACCGATAATACCGATAATCGCACCAACAACAAAAAGTTCTATTATTACCAATATGACACCGATTCCAAATAAGATGATTGAATACAAGTTGACATCGCCTTTTACAAAAAACCCTAAAAAGAGTATTAATAAGGCTAATGTGGCAACGATACCCACAATATTTATCTTATTAGAGTATAATTGATATAAAAATCCTAGGAAGATAATACAAGTTAAAATTAAAGCTCCAAACGGACTGACGATAACGCTTGCAACATTATCAATCCAATTTCCTTGTTCAACAAAGTTGACTGAAAATATTGTATGTATACTACTCGAAGGAATCACTCTATCACCTCGCTCTCAACTTGATTATACATGAAATGAATGTATGATTATAGCGTTTATAGCATAAATGTTAATTATATTAATTTTTTCAAATCATGAACCTGAATTTATAAAAAAATAATAGTCTTAGCTGTTGAACAACTAAGACTATTACTATTTATAATTAATGTTGGTGTTGAGGGAGTCAACGACACAATTAATTATTAGAATATTCGTTTACGTGCAAGCTACTGTTAGTAAATACTATTTACGTTTACGCGCAGCTTCTGATTTTTTCTTACGTTTAACACTAGGTTTTTCGTAATATTCACGCTTACGAACTTCTTGAATTGTACCGCTTTTAGAAACTGTACGTTTGAAACGACGTAACGCATCTTCAAGTGATTCATTACTCTTAACTGTTGTTTTAGACATGTGTATTTCCCTCCCTCCAAATATCAACGAAACTTTATTATCATTTCATGGTTATGACCATGTATTAATCAGTATAATATATCTGATTAAAGTGGTCAATTAGTAAAATTTACATTTTTTTAATTTAAAGCATAAATTTGTACTGAAATGTAGACATCGTATAATTTAATACATGATAATTTTTAATGTTAATCTAATAAATCTTTTTCAAAACTTACAGCACTTAATACATAAAGTGGTGCAGTTTCTGCTCTTAAAATCCTTGGCCCTAGACCAATTTGATACGCCTTACCATCGAACAATGCCACTTCATCTTCTGATAAACCACCTTCTGGCCCAAATATAACTAATACATGGTCACCAGATTTCATTTCACGAACTACAGACTTAAAATTGTGTGTTTCACCAGTTTTCGCAGCATTTTCATAAGCGATGAGTACATAATCGTATTCATCGATATAATCATAAACTACTTTTAAACTCGCTTCATAAGTTATGGATGGTATTGCTAAACGATAGCTTTGTTCAGCTGCTTCTTTAATAATCTTTTGCCAGCGCTCTAATTTTTTATCAATCTTACTATCATTTAATTTAACCACTGAACGTTTCATACCAGCAGCTATGAAATGATTTGCGCCTAACTCTGTCGATTTTTGGAGCATCCACTCATATTTATCAGCTTTAATTAAACCACTACAAATCGTAATATGTTGAGGTAATTCAGTATCAATATCAATTTTTTCTACTAATGAAAGTTCAATACCTTCAGTAGCTATATCGATAATTTCACACTTATAAACATTCTGATCCACAAATGTAATAATTATTTTTTCACCAGTTTGATGACGCATCACATTGGATATATGATGTATGTCACCTTTATCAGTAATGAAAAAACGCTGATTTACATCAGCGTTTTGGTCAATAAAGTATCTTTGCATTGTTATTCGCTCACTTTCTGTCCAACGATACAAACCCAACTGTTATCGTGATTAATAGAAACAATTTCAAAACCACTACGCTTCATATGATTTACAATAGATTCATGTTTTTCTTCTATAATACCAGAAGTTATAAAATAACCATCTTTATTTAAAACGTTATAAGCATCTTCGATCATTTCTTCAATAATATGAGCTAAAATATTGGCGACAACAACATCAAATTTTTCAGTTTCCTCTGTTAGTAAATTTCCAGGAACTGCTTCAATTGCCTTATCACAATGATTTTTCATAAAATTTTCTTTAGCAACTTTCACTGCCATTTCATCAACGTCTAATGCTTTAATACGTTTAACACCTAAAAGATGTGCAGCAATACTTAATATCCCTGAACCTGTACCAACATCTATAACTGAATCACTCGGCTCCACATAAGTTTCAATTGCTTTTAAACACATGCTCGTTGTAGGATGATCGCCTGTACCGAATGCCATACCTGGGTCCAATTCTATGCACAATTCACTATCATCTTCTTTTTGATATGTTTCCCAACTAGGGACTATCGTAAATTGTTTTGATGCACGAAATGGATGAAAATAATTTTTCCATTCATTTTCCCAATCTTGTTCTTGAAGCATTTGCTCTTCGTAGTTAAAACTAGAGTTATCTAGAGATTCAACTTGCGAAATTTCATTGAAAAGCGCTTTTCTAAACGTTTCAGTATATTTCAGTTCATTGAAATACGCTTTAAGCCTGACCCCTTGCTTAGGATAATCATTAGCATTAAGCGCATATAGCTCGCCATATTTATCCTCAAAGTCGTGATTTAAGTCATGAGAGTCCTCTATAACGACACCATTTGAACCAAAATCTTCCAATATATTAGTAATTATAGGCGTTGCTTCATGATTAGCGATGATTGATATCTCGGTCCAATTCATATTCTAATCTCCTTTAAAGAATCTTTTAGCTTTGTCTCTAAAATTTGATGCTTGTTCAGAAATTTCTTCACCATCAATTTCGGCAAATTCTCTTAATAATTCTTTTTGTCGATCACTCATTTTACTTGGTGTTACGACATTTATATTGATAAATAAGTCGCCATAGCCGTAGCCATGAACATTCTTAATTCCTTTTTCTTTTAGACGGAATTGTTTTCCAGTTTGCGTACCTGCTGGAATTGTTAACATCACGCTACTATTAAGCGTCGGCACTTTAACCTCGTCACCTAGTGATGCTTGAGCGATACTAATATCAAGTGAATAATAAATATCATCGCCATCTCTTTCAAATTTTTCTGAAGGTTTAACTCTAAATACAATATACAAATCACCTTGAGGGCCACCATTTTCTCCAGGAGCACCTTCACCAGCTAATCTAATTTGTTGTTCATTATCTACACCTTCAGGGATTGTGACACTGATTTTAACATTTTTATTCTCAGTACCTTTACCTTTACATGTTGGACATGGTTCTTCAAACTCTTGGCCAGAACCACTACATACTGGACAAACTTTTTCAGTTCTAACTCTACCAAGTATTGTATTTTGTTCTACAGACACATGTCCAGCACCACTACAGTATTGACAAGTTTTCTTTTTAGTTCCTGGTTTAGCACCTGCACCATCACAAGTGTGACAAGACACATCTTTACGGATCGAAATTTCTTTTTCACTACCGAAAACAGCTTCATCAAACGTAACTGTCATCGTATACTGTAAGTCATCGCCCTTTCTTGGAGCGTTAGGATCACGTTGTTGACGTCCGCCACCAAAGAATGAACTGAATATATCTTCGAAACCGCCGCCACCAAAGCCACTAAAGTCTTGGCCACCGAATCCTTGGCCGCCAAAGCCACCTTGAGGACCATCATGTCCAAATTGGTCATAATTTGCGCGTTTATTTTCATCACTTAATGTTTCATAGGCTTCAGAGATTTCTTTAAACTTCTCATCAGAACCTTCTTCTTGATTAATATCTGGGTGATACTTCTTTGATAATTTACGATAAGCCTTTTTAATTTCATCTTTAGAAGCGCCTTTGCTGACACCTAAGACTTCATAATAATCTTTTTTGGCCACTAATATCTCTCCTTTTACAGTTTTATTAAATCATTTTAAAAAAAGGAAAAAGTCAAAGCCAATGTTCAATTGACTTTGACTTAATTTGGCTAAGCAATTGTGTCATATTTTTCTATTAATAACAATTAATTAGTCAATGACTATACTTATTTTTGGTTGTCTTGGTTGTCGTCGTCTTTTACTTCTTTGAAATCAGCATCTTCAACATCACTATCTTGAGAAGCATTTGCTTCTTCACCTTGTGCTTGTTGTTGAGCTTGAGCAGCTTGTTCGTATACTTTTGTTGATAAGTCTTGAACTACTTTTTCTAATTCTTCTTTTTTAGCTTTGATATCTTCAATATCTTCGCCTTCAAGTGCTGATTTTAATGCTTCTTTTTTCTCTTCAGCATTTTGTTTGTCTTCTTCGCTGATGTTTTCACCTAAATCAGTGATCGTTTTTTCAACTTGGAATACTAAGCTGTCTGCTTCGTTTCTTGTATCACTTTCTTCGCGACGTTTTTGGTCAGCGTCAGCGTTTTCTTCAGCATCTTTAACCATACGATCGATTTCATCATCTGATAGTGAAGAGCTAGATTGGATTGTGATATTTTGCTCTTTATTTGTTCCTAAGTCCTTAGCAGTAACGTTTACAATACCATTTTTATCGATATCGAAAGTAACTTCGATTTGAGGTACGCCACGTGGAGCTGCTGGAATATCAGTTAATTGGAATCTACCAAGTGTTTTATTGTCTGATGCCATTGGACGTTCACCTTGTAACACGTGAATATCAACTGCTGGTTGGTTATCTGCTGCTGTTGAGTATACTTGTGATTTAGATGTTGGGATTGTCGTATTTCTTTCGATAAGTGTGTTCATACGTCCACCCATGATTTCAATACCTAATGATAATGGTGTAACGTCTAATAATACTACGTCTTTAACATCACCAGTGATTACGCCACCTTGGATTGCTGCACCCATAGCAACAACTTCATCAGGGTTAACGCCTTTATTAGGTTCTTTACCTACTTCTTTTTTAACAGCTTCTTGAACTGCTGGGATTCTTGTAGAACCACCAACTAAGATAACTTCATCAATGTCTGAACTTGATAAACCTGCATCGCTCATTGCTTGGCGAGTTGGTACCATTGTTCTTCTGATTAAATCATCAGCCAATTCTTCAAATTTAGCACGAGTTAAATTAATTTCTAAGTGTAATGGACCATTTTCTCCAGCTGAAATAAATGGTAGTGAAATTTGAGTTTGAGAAACGCCAGATAAATCTTTTTTAGCTTTTTCAGCAGCGTCTTTAAGACGTTGTAAAGCCATTTTATCTTTTGATAAATCTACGCCGTTTTCTTTTTTGAATTCAGAAACTAAATAGTTAATGATTACTTCATCAAAGTCATCTCCGCCTAGTTTGTTGTCACCTGCAGTAGAAAGCACTTCGAATACGCCGTCACCTAATTCAAGGATTGAAACGTCAAATGTACCGCCACCTAAGTCAAAAACTAATACTTTTTCTTCTTGTTCTGTTTTGTCTAAACCGTATGCTAAAGCTGCTGCAGTTGGTTCGTTAATAATACGTTCTACTTCTAACCCAGCGATTTTACCAGCATCTTTAGTTGCTTGACGTTCACTGTCGTTGAAATATGCAGGAACAGTAATAACTGCCTTTTCTACTTTTTCACCAAGATAATCTTCAGCTGTACCTTTAAGGTTTTGTAATACCATTGCTGAGATTTCTTGAGGTGTGTATGATTTACCTTCAACATCAACTTTGTAATTCGTACCCATGTGACGTTTAATTGATTGGATTGTATTAGGGTTTGTGATTGCTTGACGTTTAGCAACTTCACCTACTTGAGTTTCATCATTTTTAAATGCAACTACTGATGGTGTAGTTCTTGCACCTTCAGGGTTTTGAATTACTTTTGGCTCATCGCCTTCTAAAATTGAAACACATGAATTTGTTGTACCTAAGTCAATACCTATTACTTTACTCATAAATAATTTCCTCCTGTTTGTTTGTATAAATTGGTGTTTTCATCAATATTAAAACCTATTGATTTACTTTAACCATTGAAGGTCTTAATACACGTTCTTTTAGTTTATAACCTTTTTGTAGCTCTTGAGTGATTTCGCCTGATTCAAAATCAGGGTTATCATCTTGAACTACAGCTTGATGAACGTTCGGGTCAAATTGATGACCTTCAGTTTCAATTAATTCTAAACCATTTTCTTTTAATGCATTAATTAAGCTTTCATGAATCATTTCCACACCTTTTTTAAGTGATTGGAATTGTTCATTTTCGCCTTCAATTTGTAGCGCACGCTCAATGTTATCTATTGTTGGTAAAATATCATTAAGCACATCTTGCGCTTTATATGCTTTCATTGTTTGATTTTCTTTTTGGATTCTACGCTTGTAATTTTCAAACTCTGCGTATAATCTTAAATACTTTTCTTCATTTTCTTGAACATCTTGTTTTAATTGTTGAATTTCTTCATCTTTAGGATCCACATCTTCAGTAGTTTCTTGTGAATCGTCCTCCTGCAGATTATCTTGTGATGCATCTGTAGTTTCATCAGTATTTACAGCAGATGTATTTTGCTCGTTATCTGTTACATCTTCATTTGCTTCTTGATCAAATACTGATTCATTTTTTTCTGTCATTTTCCGCCCTCCAATACAATACTTAATTACCAAATCGTATTTAGTAATCGTATTACGTTCTGATAATTCATTGCTGTTGGTCCGATAACCGCAATTTGCCCTTTTAATCTATCGTCAATGTGATACTGACTTGTGACGATAGAAATACCACTCAAACTTGATTCTATTTCATGTCCAATTTTGACGTTTATTGTCGAATTAGACATATCATCAAGTAATTGTGTAATTTTATTCGATTCTATATATTGCAAAATAGGTTGAATCGATGACACGTTCGTTTCATTCAACGCATCAATTAGTTTAACCTTTCCGCCCATAAAAATGCCATTACTTTGATTATCAAAATGAATCTCGATTGTACTTAGCATATCTTTGATAAAATGCTTCTCTAATTCAGAATTAACAAAAGCATCTAACTCATTTTCAAAACGATGATGATTCCATTCATCATATTTAGCAGTAACAAAATTCGAAATTTTTGTTAGTTCGTCATTAGATAACGGAACATCGGATGCTAAATGCAGATGTTCTACATGACCGGATGTGAACACGACTACCATTATAACCAAATAGGCATTTGCTCGAATCAAATGAATGTTATTAATTATATCTTTTTTGTGATTTGGACGCATTACCAACGTTGTATATTGAGATGCAATTGAAAGTTCATTTGCAAATTCGCTCAGTGCTGAGGAAATGTCATAATGATTATCAACTAGTAAATCACTCAAACGTTGAATTTTTGTTTGCTGTTGATGAGATGTTTGTTGCAATAATTGATTCACATAATATCTGATGCCTGACTGTGATGGTGATCGCCCTGATGAAGTATGTGTCTTCTCAATCAATTCAAGGTCTTCGAGATGCTTCATCTCGTTTCGAATAGTTGCAGGACTAAAATTCAATTTGTGTCGTTCAATCAGCGTTTTTGAACCAATTGGATGACCTAAATCAACATAATCTTCAACAATTGCATTAAGTATGCTCAATTGTCTATCGCTAATCATGTTTTCACCTCATTAGCACTCTTTTGTTCCAAGTGCTAATTATAATTTATCAAATTGGTCAAAGTAAGTCAATGTTAAAGCATTCAATTTTAATTTTTTTATACATTTAATAAAAATGCTTCAAAGACAATATTTCCAATGACTTTTCCACGTTCAGTCATTGTGATATGTCCGTTTTGCTCAATTAAAAGTTCACGTTGAATTAAGTCTTCTATAGTTTGACCATAGACTTCTTCTAATGTTTTTCCAAATTTCTGTGAAAACTTGTCTTTATCCACACCTATATTCATCCGTAAGCCTAAAAACATTTCTTCTTCCATTTGCTCTGTTTCGGTAGGAAATGTTGAATCTAATAAGGGGCGTTCATTATTTTGTACTTTTTTAATGTAATGGTTTACTGGATTTACATTATTATAACGCTCTCCATTTACATAACCACTTGCGCCAGCACCAAAGCCATAATAGCCTTCATTTTTCCAATACACTTTATTGTGTTCGGATTCATGTCCAACTTTACCAAAATTAGATATTTCATATTGATGCATCTCTGATTGTTCCATTCTTTCTAGTAGATATTCGTACATTTCTTCACCAATATCTTCATTAGGAACTTTCAATTGGCCTTTTCTATACATATTATAAAATTTTGTTTTGGGTTCTAATATCAAACCGTAACTCGATATATGATCAATATCCATCGACAAAGCCTTTTCTAGACTATCTTGAAAATCTTCTAGAGTTTGGTTCGGTAAATGATACATTAAATCTAAACTAATAGATGGAATGCCAACTTGACGAGCATTAGCAACCGATTGATAAATATCTTCTGTTTTGTGTGTTCTACCGAGTATGTCTAATAATTCTGGTTTAAATGTTTGAACACCCATAGACAACCTATTAACACCATAATCTTTAAGCAATTGAACTTTTTCAATTGTTAATTCATCGGGGTTTGCTTCAAAGCTAAATTCTCCTTTTATTTCAAAAGTATCTGTAATAGCTACTAATAATTTTTTGAGTTGTTGATAATCAAGTGCTGTAGGCGTACCGCCTCCAACAAAAACTGTTTCTAATTTTCTGACTTCACTTTGCTGCATTTCAGTGATTAAACAATCTAAATACGTATCAACTGGTTGGTTTTGTATAAAGTACTTGTTGAAATCACAATACGTACAAATCCTCACGCAAAAAGGAATATGGATATAAGCACTTTTCACTTCCATATTGCGTTCACCTACTTTCATTTTTTGAAGATGTGAGAACACAACAAAAAACTGGGGCATAAATCGAATGGATTTAAGGCCCCAATGTTTAATTTATATTAATCTTCATCCATCTTAAGAACTGCTAGGAATGCATCTTGAGGAATCTCAACGTTACCTACAGATTTCATTTTAGCTTTTCCGGCTTTTTGTTTTTCTAATAATTTTTTCTTACGGCTGATATCTCCGCCGTAACATTTAGACAATACGTTTTTACCCATCGATTTAATATTTGTACGTGCAACAATCTTTTGGCCAACTGCTGCTTGAACAGGGACCTCAAATTGTTGTCTTGGAATTAGTGTTTTTAATTTTTCAACTAACATTTTGCCACGGTCATATGCGAATTCTTTATGTACTATAAAGCTTAAAGCATCTACTTTTTCGCCATTTAGCAATATGTCCATTTTTACTAAGTCACTTTCTTTGTTATCAATAAATTCATAATCAAAAGAAGCATAACCTTTAGTATTAGATTTAAGTTGGTCGAAGAAATCAAAAACCACTTCTGATAATGGAATTTCGTAAATAATATTTACGCGAATATCATCCATGTATTCCATATTTACAAATTGTCCACGTTTACTCTGACATAATTCCATTACAGCACCAACATAATCATTAGGTACCATCATAGTAGCTCTAACAAATGGTTCATAAATCGTATCAATTTTGTCTCTTTCAGGCATATTAGCTGGATTATCAACAGTAACTTCTTCGCCTGTTTTCATAATACATTGATAGATTACTGACGGTGCTGTTGCAATAAGTGCAATACCAAATTCACGTTCAATACGTTCTTGAATAATTTCCATATGAAGCATACCTAAGAAACCAGTACGATAACCAAAGCCTAATGCTTGTGATGATTCAGGTTCGAATTCTAATGAGGCATCATTTAATTGTAATTTTTCTAATGCCTCACGCAAGTCATTGTAATCTTTGTTATCTATAGGGAATAAACCACAGAATACCATCGGGTTCATTTTTTTATAACCTTGTAGTGCTTGTTCTGCAGGACGTCTGACATGCGTGATTGTATCACCAACACGTGAGTCGTCAACATTTTTAATACTAGCTATAATGTACCCTACATCACCAACAGTAAGTTCTTCTACAGCTAATTGTTTTGGCGTATTAATACCAACTTCAGTAACTTCGAAATCCTTACCTGTAGCCATCATTTTAATGCGGTCTCCAGGTTTAACCGTACCTTCCACAACTCTTATAGATGAAATAACGCCTCTATAAGGATCATACTCAGAATCAAAGATAAGTGCTTTTAACGGTGCTTCAGGATCGCCTTGTGGTGGAGGAACAACTTCAACAATTTTTTCGAGTATATCTTCTATACCAATATTAGATTTTGCACTTGCTAGCACAACCTCGTCTTTATCGATACCGATGACATCTTCTAATTCCTGCTTCACACGTTCTGGCTCTGCTGCAGGTAAATCTATCTTGTTAATTACAGGCAATAACTCCAATTCGTTATCTAGAGCTAAGTAAACGTTAGCTAATGTTTGTGCTTCAATTCCTTGCGCTGCATCAACTACTAAGATTGCTCCTTCACAAGCAGCTAATGATCTAGACACTTCGTATGTAAAATCTACGTGTCCAGGTGTGTCAATAAGATGGAATGTGTATATTTCACCATCTTTAGCTTCATACTTTAAGCGAACAGCATTTAATTTAATTGTAATACCACGTTCTTGTTCTAAATCCATGGAATCTAGCAATTGCGCGTGCATATCTCTCGATTCAACTGATTTCGTGTTTTCTAAAATCCTATCAGCTAACGTAGATTTACCATGGTCTATATGTGCGATAATAGAAAAGTTTCTAATATTTTCGCGTTTATTGAAACGGTCTTGTTTATCCATGTATTATCCTTCTCACTTTCATAATTCTAGCCCGTAAATATGTATGACATTCTTTGATATAATAACGTTTTTAGTAGGTAATTGCAAATTTACTACGATTTTTTACTATTTTCCGTAAATAATTGATATACTTGATATTGTATTCTACTTTGCATTATAGAGTGAATGTTCTTCTTTTCCAAATAGTATTGTACCATTTTCATCGATTCTATGCGCCTGCGATAAATAAATGATTGCAGAAAGGCGCTCATTTTGATAAAATATTTCTTGTTGTAATCAAATTCATTTTGATAGCGAAATCATTATTAGGAGGTGACACACATGCCAAACATCAAATCTGCAATTAAACGTGTTAATACAAACCGTACTGCTGAAGAGCGTAACATTTCACAAAAAAATGAAATGCGTACAGCAGTTAAAAGAGCACACACAGCAATTGAATCAAATGCTGACAACAAAGCTGACTTAGTAAACTTCGCTTTGAAAAAAGTAGATAAAGCTGCTCAACGCAACTTAATCCACTCAAACAAAGCTGATCGTATCAAATCTTCACTTATGACAGCTGCTAAATAATAAAAAAGTTCAAGCCATGGCTTGAACTTTTTATTTGCGTAAATAAATATACGAATAACAAAGAAGTCTGAGCCACTGTGGCTTCAGGCTTTTTTGTATTATTAAAGAATTTAAACTTGTATTAACTTTCAAATAATATTAGCTCAAACATTTAAAATTAAAGTGATAGAATAAATAATTCTAATATTAAATGTTTATCCATATAAGAAGATTTTAATTTATAGTCTGTCTCCGCACAATTATCAATAATATTCAATAAACCTTCTAATTGATAATGTCTTGCCTGATTTAATGCTAATTTCACTCTATAAGGGTGTACATTTATTGTTTTTGCAATTTGTTGTCCACTATAACCCTTTTGACTCAATATTTTACTTTGATAAAATAAACGATAATTACTCGTAATAAGTGCTAATAATTTAATAGGTTCTTCCTTCATTGCAATTAAATCTTTTACTAATCGTATTGCTTTGGCCTTATTATTTTTTTGGATGTATTCTGTCAGTAAAAACACATTCTGTTCAAGACTCCTGTTTACAATTTGTTGGACATCTTGTTTGTTTATCGTTGGTCTATCTCCTAGAAAAAGAATCAATTTTTCAATTTCTTGCTTTACTATATTGAAATTAATACCAGTTAATTCTATAAATAAATCTAAAGCATCTTGTTTTATATCTTTATAATTTCCATGCAATTCATTTTTAATCCAATTTTTAATTTCATCTTCAGACATTTGTTCAATTTTTTTTAATTGAGCATGCTTCTTCAGAGACTTCACTAATTTTTTTCGTTCATCAAGTTTAGAATGATAAACTTCGAAGACAATCATGCTCTCACCATCGTATTTTTCTATAAATTCCATGAGTTGATCTATATTATGATTTACATCTTTAGGCGCTTTTTCACCAGTAAATACATATGCATTTTGAACTAATACTGCCTTTTTATCTGAGAAAAATGGCATCGTTAAAGCTTCTTCTATAATTGGCGATAAATCGCTTTCATATAGGTTATATTTAACAAAATTGAAATCATCTTTTGGAGTATCTAAATATTTTTCAATTACTTCTGTAGATTTCTTTTCAATTAATTCAGGCACTTCTCCGTATATTGTAATTATATTATTGCTCATATGTAGCACCCTTTCATCACTATTACACATTTAATCATTATATCATGCAGTGCTTTATCTCTCTACATAAAATCATTGTTTCAGATTAGCACTAAGTTCAAAATTAGAATTTAATGTAATAGAAATTTCTCCATTTTCACTTGTTTGTAGAACTTGAGAATTAATGCTTTTTAAGCGTTCTACTATTTCTTTGTTGGGTAATTTATATCTATTATTTCGACCAACAGAAATCAGACTTATTTTCGGCTGAAGTGTATCTATAAAAGATGCGCTAGAACTTGTTTTACTACCATGGTGTCCTACTTTTAAAATATCAATATTTTCAAGGTGATACTTATTTAACAATAACTGTTCATTATTTTTTGAAGCATCACCCATAAGTAAAATCTTGAATTTATCATATTCAATTAATGTAATAATTGATTGTTCATTTAGATCATTCGATGTTGTAATTGTGGCATCTAATAATTTAATTTTCGCTTTGTTAAGTGAAAAACTTTGCATTGATTTAAAGTCCAATAATTTTATGTTATAGCTTTTGCATATATTAACTAATGATTTTAGTTCTTTCAAATGGTAACTTTTTTTATTAATTATTATATTTTTTACAGGGTATTTTTCAATCAAAAAATTAAGTTCTCCCATATGATCTATATGTGGGTGAGTAACAATTAAATAATCTATTTTTTTAATACCATGTTTTTTCAAAGTCGGTAGTATATGAAACTTTGAGATATTGTGTTGGCTTGACTCTCCTTCTTGCAATAACTTGCCACCCGTATCAATCAATAAACTCTCTTGTCTATTTGTCTCAAATAAAATAGCATCTCCCTGCCCAACATCAAGCATTGTCAATTTATAATCATTAGATAATGGCAATATCGTAACGACTATATACAATAAAACAAATGAACAAATAAATAGACTATAAAATCTATGTGCAAATAATATTAAACACCCAAATATGAGCACAAATCCTAAAGTGATATTTAAGTCATTTAACTCTGGTATATACCATTTGTATGAACTTAAATTAATAAATATTTCCAAAAGAAAATCATGTAACTTTAAAATTAAATTAAGCAAATAAGTTAAAGTCATTATTTCAAATGGAAAGTGGCTTATAATAAAAAAGAAAATTACAAGTGGAAATAGTACAATAGTGTAAAAAGGAACAAAAATAAGATTTGCTAAAAAACCAAGCCATTGAATCTGGTTAAAATAAATAGCGCTAATCATAAATGAGCCTAACTGAGCTATTATAGTAATAATTAGTAGCGATTTTATCGGTGAGGATTGAGCTATTAATGGCAATGTAAAAAGTATGAAGAATGTAATTAAAAAAGAAAATTGGAAGCCTATATTATAGGCGTAAGCAGGAGAAATAATCGTTAAGATTATAAATAAAAGTGCGAGTACATTCATTGGATTTTTTATAATTGCTTTAGGAATTATAATAATTATTAAGGCTGCTAAAATTGATCTCACAGCACTAGGAGCTAAATCAGTATAAAGAGCATATATCGGGAGAATAATAAATAATATCATCTTGATATAGGCTAACGGACACTTAAAAATATTTAATACGTATATTAAAATGCCTATGATCGCTGCAATATGAGTGCCACTTACTGCTAATAAATGATATATACCAATTTCTTTGAATTTATCTAATTCATTATTATTAATTTTTGAGGTATCTCCACTAATTAATGCAATAATTTTCTCTGGATGTTTGATCTTGGTGTGACTTAAACGTTCGAAAATATATTGTTTATGCCTATCTAAAATAGCATGATAATTCGAATTGTTTACTTTGCAACTTTCAAAATCAATTGTATTAATAAAAAGTGAAACCGGGCTATATGAGGACTGATTTAATGGTTTTAATATTGCTTTCACGTTACATGTCTTTTGATATAGCTGTATGTATTTATTACTGTTAATGTTGTTATTAACATAAAAGTAATAGTTATATTTTTTATTATTAATTTTAACTTTACCATGTAGCTTTTGATGTTCCAGAATAGGTTTAGTCACAAATTGTGCACCTACTTCGATATTTTGATTTAAGTAGGCTGCACGTGCTTTATTCTCACTTATTAAATTACTCTGAAACATCATATAACTAATGAATGGTATGATTAAAACAAATAAAATTTGGAACCACTTTAACCTTTTAAGTATCACTAAAAAAATTAAGATACCACATAAAAATATCGATAATAATTTAACATGTAGCCATAAAAGACCAACTAAATAAGCAATTGCATAGTAAATCAGTGCCTATTTATTGGTAAGGTATTGTGCTACATGCTCTTGATTAAATGCTATTTTTTTATAATCGATACCTGATTGGTCTAGTAACTTTAATGCATATGAATGATTGTGATAGTCTTCAGCGTAATAAATTGTTTGAATACCAGCTTGGATGATTGATTTCGTACAATTTAGGCAAGGGAAATGTGTGACATATATCGTTGCTCCGTCTGTTGACACCCCTTGTTTGGCACATTGTAGTAATGCATTCATTTCAGCATGTATTGTACGTATACAATGACCATCCTCTAACAAACAATCCTCATCAATACAATGAACTTCGCCCGAAACTGAGCCATTGTAACCACCAGCAATGATTCTATTATCTTTAACAATTGTTGCGCCAACAGATAAACGTTGACAAGTGGAACGTAACGCCAATAAATGACTTTGAGCCATAAAGTATTCTTCCCATTTAATGCGATCCATGATGTTATACCTCCGTTAATAGTAATTATTTATTTTATGAGTAACTATAGGTTAATTTGTATTGAGTTATATTGCAATAAAAATCTATGTTGTAAAATATGAGCCTAATTTTTCAAGCGTCTTTGCTCCAATTCCTTTAACTTCTGTTAATTGTTCGATAGATTCAAAAGCACCATTTTGCTCTCTATATTCTAAAATAGATTTAGCTTTTGAAGGACCGATGCCAGGAACTGTTAATAGCTCTGGTTCTGAAGCAGTGTTAATATTTATTTTTTCCTGATTAGCGCTATTGTCAGTAACTTTTGTTGAATTTGAACTTACATTTTTATTTGTGGTATTAGTTTCATTGATTTGTTGATTTGAATTTATCGTTTCCTCTTTCTTTGGAATATAAATCAACTTTTGATCCACCAACTTTTCAGCTAAATTTATTTTTGACAAATCAGCATCCTCAGTAACGATTGCTCTATCTAAAAGTTGCTTAATTCTATCAGAAGATTTCATCATATAAATATCAGGATGCTTCACAGCACCTTTGATGTCCACAAAAATATCTTCTGTTTTAATCTTTTTAGCTTGTTCAGTACTATTTTTTGTATGCTTTGCATTGGTTTCTAGTTGTGTTTCTGTATTTGTGGTAATATCATCATTCGAATTTACTATTTTATGATCATTTTCATTTGTAAAAGTACTTTGTAGCAACCAAGCGATTAAAATGACCACGATAATTAAAATTGCTATAGCTACTGCTTTGTATTTACAAATGATTTCTTTTAGATTGTTCCACTGATCTAGCAATAAAAAATCACTCCTTTATACTATACACGTATAAAGGAGTGATTTTACTTTTATTTTTTGACAATGAAAAACAATCGATGTCCTTCATGACTATTATTCTTAATATCAAAATCGACAAACGTAGTAATTTGGCTAAACCCTACATTATTAAGCATTTCAATATAATCTGCTTCTGCGTATGTGCGTTGATAATGAGATTCATCGAACCTTGCATATTGATTGTCGTCTTGTTTAATAAAGAATGACATATCATGCCAAACGCTCAGTGGTTCCTCGCCTTGTACAGCTTCCCAAGCAAGAAAAACCTTTTCAGATTCATCGATATAACTTTGGTTATTAAATAATGTATTCATTTTAAAAGGTGTATGAACATCAAACATAAACACACCTTCTGTTTCTAAATGGTTAAAAACATGACTAAATGTGGTGAAGACATTATCTTTTTCAGGTAAATAATTTAAAGAATCACAAAAAATCGTAATTACATCAAATTTCTGATTCAATTCAAATTCAGTCATATCACCTTCTATCCAATTCACTTTGTTAGATTTCTGAGTTGCTATTGAAAGCATATCAACACTTAAATCCATACCTGTGATTTGGTCAAAGTCTGTTAGCAATGATGTTAAGCTGCCTGTGCCACAACCAATATCTAATATAGACGTCCTATTTTCAGCAAAATGGTTTACAATTTCTAACCATGATTCATAGGGTTGATCTAACGTTAGTTGATCATAGAACAAGCTCATTTCTTCATATTGCACCATAATTAATAAACAACCTGTCTATAACTCTCAAGAGGCGCATCACGATATAATTTCTCAATATTATAGTAATCACGTTCATCTTTATGGAATACGTGAACAACTACATTAGATAGATCAATAAGAATCCATCTGGCATCATTAAAGCCTTCCATTCGTTTTACTTCGATTTCAGCTTCGCTTGCTGCATCTTTTACCGAACGAGCTATAGCTTGAACTTGTTTTTCGTTATTACCATGACAAACTACAAAATAATCAGTCATGTCACTAATGCCTTTCATTTTTAAAGAAATAATATCTTCTGCTTTTTTATTCTCTGTTGCTTCGACAGCAATGTTTAATAATTGATCTGAATTCATTTAATCATCCTTTACTCTTTCGTCACTGTAATTGTAATAATTCAAGCATGCAATCGTGGCATCATAAACATTAATATCTTTATTAATTAAATATAGAACTGTTCGCTTAGAAATTTCATAAATGGTTTTATCTAAGCTACCTTGATTGTATGCTAAATCTCTAATTTCTTCAACGCCTGGGGTCTGACGACCTGGCTCTATATAATCAGCTATGAATATCAATTTCTCAGTTTTTGTCATTTGAGCGCGTCCAGTTGTATGATTTTTAATCGCTAATAAGACTTCTTCATCAGTGACATCAAACTGTTGATTCATTATTATAGCTGCTACTGGGCCATGTAATATTTCGGAACCATAACTCAGTAAATTACTATCTAATTCATTCTGTGTAACGATTTGATACATTGATCCTAAATCATCATATTTACAGTAATCATGTAATATACCTGCAAGTTCAGCCTTGTCTTTGTCGCCATCATAGATTTCTGCTAATTTCACAGCTGTTTCAGCAACTCTCAATGAATGGTTAAACCTTTTCTCGGGTAATTTATCTTTAACTAAACTAACTGCTTGATCAATTTTCATATAAACCTTCCTCTCGGATATATTGTTCTACACTAGGAGGAACTAAAACTTGAATATTTTCGTCGTTTTTAATTCTATCTCTGATTAATGTTGAACTAATATCAATACGCGGTATATTTATCGCTAACATACCAGGCTCTACTTCTTGAGCTGATTTATCTCTATTAACAATTACAAAAGTAATTAATGATTTTAACTCATCAATTTTATACCACTTTTCAAGTTGATTGTATTGGTCAGTACCTATAACAAAGTATAGCTTAGATTGAGGATGCTGCTTTAAAATATGCTCTACTGTATCATAAGTGTAGCTTTGCCCTTTTCGTTCAATTTCATCAAGACAAATTGTTCCAAATCCAAGTTCATTAATCGCACACTGAATCATATCTATTCTATACTGCACGTCTAAAAAATCATTATGCTCTTTTAATGGAGACATATAGCTCGGTATAAAATAGAACTTCTCAGGTTTTATTACGTTATTCACTTCACTTGCAACAACCATGTGAGCTGTATGAATCGGGTTAAACTGCCCACCATATAATACAATTGACTTAGTCATTATGGTAATTGTATTTGTTTGTTATCTTGAGATTCTTTGTACAATACAATCATAGACCCGATTACTTGTACGACATCACTTCTCGTCGCATCACTTAAGCTTTGTGCTAAATCATTTTTATCTTCATAATTATTTTGTAAAACATGTACTTTAATTAACTCTCTATTTTCTAAAATATCGTTAATTTGACTAACCATGTTATCATTTATACCTGATTTCCCAATTTGGAAAGTTGGGTCTACGTTATTTGCTTTACTTCTTAAAAATCTTTTTTGTTTACCTGTTAGCATAATATGCTCCTTTTATAAATGTTTTAGTACTGCTTCTTTCATTACTTGAATGTCTGGTGTTTGTTCGGTCCAAATCTCAAAACTTTCTGCGCCTTGGTAAACAAACATGTCCAATCCATTGTGTATAGGATTGCCTTTTTCTTCTGCTATTTCTAAAATTGGCGTTTTAAAAGGAATATAAACAATATCACTCACTAATGTATGTGAAGCTAATTGGTCGAGACTTATGGCTACATCTTTGTTTTGATTCATACCTGCAGGTGTAGTATTAATAATAATATCAAATTCAGCCAATGATTTTTCTGCGTCTGATAAACTAATCTTATTGATATCTAAATCCCAGTTATCAAAGCGACTCATAGTTCTATTAGCAACAGTTAATTTAGGTCGAACGTGTTTATTCAGTTCGTTTACAATACCTTTACTGGCACCGCCTGCACCTAAAATGAGTATATACGCATTTTGTAAATCCGGATAAGCCTGTTTAAGTCCTGTAACATAGCCTATGCCATCTGTATTGTAGCCTATCCATTTTCCGCCTTCAATTTTAACTGTATTAACTGCACCAACTGTTTTAGATTGGTCATCAATTTCATCTAAATAAGGTAAAATACGTTCTTTATGAGGTATTGTAACATTAAATCCAGAGAGCGCTTTGTCTTCTATGATTTCTTTAATAAGATGAAAATGTGCTTCAGGAATATTAATCGCTTCATATGTTGAATCATCATTTAAAGTCTCAAAGTTCGCATTATGCATAACTGGTGACAAAGAATGATCAATAGGATTGCCTATTACTGCATATTTCATATTAAACACACCTTACATTATTGAATTTCTTAATACAACATCTACATTTTTAGGTACTCGAACTATAACTTTGGCACCTTCATCAATCGTTATAAAACCTAATCCAGAAATCATCACATCTCGCTTCTCTTTACCTGTTTCTAATCTTACTGCTTTAACATTTTGTAAATCAAAATTATCAGGATTATGAGGTGGTGACAATAATGCACCTAACTGATTTTTCCACAATTCATTAGCATTTTCAGTTTTAGTTCTATGAATATTGAGTTCGTTTGAAAAATGACATACTAATGAACGTCTGCCACCACTAACATAGTCAATACGCGCTATCCCACCAAAGAATAAAGTTTGACCTTCATTCAATTGATATACACGTTGCTTAACTTCTTTTTTAGGCATAATCGTTTTAAGTTCATCGTCCGTTACCACATGTGTCATTTGATGTTCTTGAATCACGCCTGGAGTATCAAACATAAATGATGTATCATCTAACGGTATGTCAATCATGTCTAGCGTTGTTCCTGGGAATCTAGATGTAGTAACAACATCTTTTTCACCAACACTGCGTTCAATTAATTTATTTATAAGCGTAGATTTACCAACATTTGTAGTTCCTACAATATAAACATTGTCGTTATTACGTAATGTGTTAATAGATGCTAATAAATCATCTATTCCTTCATTTTTTTCTGCAGATATCAATACAACATCTTCAGTTTCTAAACCATATTTTCTTGCTGTTTTCTTCAACCATTCTTTAACTCGACGTTTATTAATCTGTTTAGGCAATAAATCTAACTTATTGGCTACTAAAATGATTTTTTTATTACCTACAATACGTTTGATTGCATTAATGAAAGATCCTTCAAAATCAAAGACATCTACAACATTTACTACAATTCCTTTTTCATCTGCTAAACCGTTCAATAAATTTAAAAAGTCTTCACTATCTAAACCAACATCTTGAACTTCATTGTAATTTTTTAGTCTAAAGCATCTTTTACATATGACATCTTCACGATGTAAATTATGTTCTGGCACATAGCCTGCCGCATCTGGATCTTCAGATTGAAGTGGCGCACCGCATCCGATACATTTTAAAATTTCAGTCAATCAATTTTCCTCCCATTTGATATAGCCTTTTTTTCTAAAGTGTTGTAATAATCTTCGCTCTATCATTCGGTTGAATTTCGTAATAAAACCATCCGTTTGTTTCACGGGTACCACCATAATTGTGAAGAGGCCACGTCTATTACCTCCAAATACATCTGTAAGCATTTGGTCACCAATCACAACAATTTCAGAAGGTTTTAAGTGCATTAATTGTGCGGCTTGATTAAAAGCACGACCTCTTGGTTTTTTTGCTTTGAAAATATAATCAACATTCAATGATTTTGAAAAACTACCAACACGTTTTTCATTATTATTAGAAACAATCGTAATTGTGATACCTAATGCATTTGCTTTCTCAAACCATTGTTTTACTGCTACAGTCGGGTCTGCTTCGTCCCATCCTACAAGTGTATTATCTAAATCTGTAATAATTCCTTTCACGCCAGATGCTGCTAGTTTATCAATATCTATTTGAAAAACGGACTGCACATATTCATTTGGCATAAAATAGCTTTTTATTATACCCATTATTTATTTTCACCTTTTTATATAGTTTTAATTAAACGCTCAACAATTTCACTAGAAGATATTGCTGCTTTTTCTAAAAATACATCGAACGTAATACCAGCATCGCCGTCAGCTAAATCTGAAATTGCACGCGTAATTATGAATGGCAAATTAAATTGATAGCAGGTTTGTGCAATTGCAGTAGCTTCCATTTCTGCAGCCATTGCTTGTGGGAAGTTCGTTTTAATCGTCGTACGTTGCTCAGTTGTACCAATAAAGCTATCTCCACTCACAATTAACCCAGTTTTAGCTACAAGTTGTTGTTCATTTATTGCATCTGTTGCCTTTTTAATTAAATGCTCATCAGCAATAAATTGTGCTGGCATTTGCGGTATTTGTCCTAACTGATAACCAAACGCTCTTGCATCTGCATCATGATAAGCAACCATATCACTGACAACAACATCACCAACATTTAATGTTTTGTCTAAAGCTCCTGCAGAGCCTGTATTAATAATTACATCAGGTTTAAATTTCTCAATTAATAATGTCGTAGAAATTGCAACATTCACTTTACCAATACCACTTTGTGTAAGTACTATCTCTTTATCATGTAGACGACCTTTATAGAATATTACATGCGCAATTTTTATTTCTTCTAATGTTTCAAGTTTATCTTTTAAGATTGCTACTTCTTCTTCCATAGCACCTATAATACCTATCATTATAATTCACCTCATATTAAAATCCTAGCCTTAGTTATTCTACCACATTTATGTTCAGAGCTCGATCATTGTTCAACTTTTTATATTAAATTCTATATGTTATTTTCCCTATTTTTAAGTTAGTAATATTAATTTTTTTATACATTTGAATTCTTTATTTTTTTCCATATAAAAACTCTGAACAATACATTAGCAGTATGTATCGTTCAGAGTATTAAAATATTGATATATTAACTACCAAATAAACCTGATAAGCTTTGTAGAGAGAATAATGCTGCAGCAATTGTAACTATTACTGCCAATATACCAAAGAGTAACATCCACGTTGGATGATGATAATCTCCGACAATTGATTTTCGTTTACTAGCTATTAAAATCGTACCTAACGTAATTGGTAGAATAAAACCGTTAAGTGCGCCAGCAACAATTAATAAAGTGACTGGTTGACCTATGAATAAAAATACTAGTGAAGAAACAACAATAAAACTAATTACGATTATATTGGTTTTATTGTATATCGATTTATGTAGTGTTTTTAAAAATGTCGCACTCGTATAAGCAGAACCAATTACAGATGACATTGCAGCTGCGAATAATACGACACCAAAGATACTACGTCCAACTGGTCCAAGTACATGTTCAAAGACTGAAGCTGGTGGGTTTTCTGAACTTAAAGTAACACCTGTAACAACTACACCCAGTACCGCTAAGAATAATAAAGCTCTTAAAACGCCGGTAGTCAATATGCCAGAGATGGCGGCTTTGTTAATAAATGGTAAATATTCTTTGCCTTTAATTCCAGAGTCTAAAATTCTATGCGCCCCTGCAAAAGTAATATAACCACCAACTGTTCCACCTACCAAAGTAATAATCGGTAATACAAGCGCCAATGGTTGTTCTGGCATAACTAAATGTTTAGCCGCTTCTGCATATGGCGGATTGGCCTTGAACATTACGAATGCTATGACTACAATCATGAGCATACCTAAACACATTGTGACAAAGTCCATAATCTTTTGACCACTTTTACTAATAAAGATACCGATCGCTAGAACTGCTGTAATCGCAGCACCAATCTTCACATCTAAACCGAAAATGGCATTTAAACCAAGCCCAGCGCCTGCTATATTACCGATATTGAAAGCTAATCCTCCAATGGCTATCAGTATTGAAATAATTGTACCTAGCCCATTGAATATCTCATTTGCTACTTCTTGACCACGTTTACCGGTAACTACTAATACTCTCCAAATATTTATTTGCGCTCCAATATCTATAATAATAGATAATAGAATAGCAAATGCGAAACTTGAAGTAAATTGTGCAGTAAATACTGCGGTTTGAGTTAAAAATGCTGGTCCTATAGCAGATGTTGCCATTAAAAATACCGAACCTAATAATAACCTTTTATGGTTTTTTGTGAACTCAAAACCTTTTTCTTCAGAACTTAATCTTTCTTTCATAGGTTAGCCCCCTAGACTTTTTATAGAAACGCCTTCTTTCGTTAATCTTTCTCTAATTTGTGTTACAAACTCGAGAGCATGTGCACCATCTCCATGCACACAAATTGTATCAGCTTCTATGCTGATGGTCTTTTGGCTTTTTGCGACAACGGTTTGCGATTTCACCATGTTAACTACTTGCTCAATTGCTTCATTTGTATCCGTAATTAGTGCATCGTGTTCTTTCCTACTTACAAGTTGGCCATCGTCTTCGTAACGTCTATCTGCAAAGACTTCTGAAGCTGTTGTTAAACCAACTAATTTAGCTTCAGAAATTAATGACGTGTTAGATAATCCCACATATATTAGGGTCTTGTCAATATCAAATACTGCTTGTGCGATTGCACGAGCTATATCTTTATTTCTAGCTCCCATTTGATAAAGGGCACCATGCGGTTTTACGTGATTAATCTTCACGTTATGAATTTTACAAAATCCACTTAATGCACCAATTTGATAAACAACAATATCATAAATTTCATTTGGTGATAAATCCATATTTCTACGTCCAAATCCTTGTAAATCTGGCAATCCTGGATGAGCACCGATTCCTACACCATGTGCTTTGGCTAATTTAATTGTTTCATTCATTACATGTTGGTCACCAGCGTGAAAACCACAAGCGATATTTGCTGAAGTAATTAGTGGGATGATTTGTTCATCCCCTCCAAATGAGTAATTACCGAATGCTTCACCGAGATCACAATTTAAGTCTACTTGCATTAAGATACCCCCTTGATAATTTGATGTCTATCTAAAAATTTTATATCTACTTCTTTTGCATCTCCATCTGCATACAATGGATATGATAATACTGCGTATAAAAAGTCAGCAGTTGTTGTAAAACCGTCTATCACCATTTCATCTAAAGTGACTTTTAATTTATTGATTGCACGTTGTCTGTCGGGTGCTTTTACAATCACTTTTGCTACTAAAGAATCATAGTAAGGAGAAACAGTATAACCTTGGTAAAGTAAACTATCTACACGTACGTTAAATCCTTGTGGTAAGTGTAATGCTTCTACTTTACCTGGTGAAGGTTGGAATTGTCGTTCTGGGTTCTCTGCATTAATTCGTGCTTCGATTACATGTCCATCAAAAACTATATCTTCCTGTGTAAAAGGCAATTCACCATTTATCATCAAGTATAGTTGAGCTTGTAGTAAATCCCTATTCGCTCTCATTTCAGTCACCGTATGTTCTACTTGAATACGCGCATTCATTTCAATGAAATAATATGCTTCGTCTGTTACTAAAAATTCGATTGTGCCTGCACTTCTATAATTAGAAGCATTTGCGACTTTGACAGCATCAGTACACATTGCATTTCTAGTCTCTTCTGTTATTGCTGCACATGGTGATTCTTCAATTAATTTTTGGTTTTTTCTTTGTACAGAACAATCTCTTTCCCCTAAATGTATGTAATTATTCTTACCATCACCAATGACTTGAACTTCTACATGTTTCGCTACGGGAATGAACGATTCAACATAAATACGATCATCACCAAAATACTTTTCTCCCTCACTCTTGGCTTCTTTAAAAGCTTTAGCTAATTCACCAACTGTTTTAACAATTCTAATACCTTTACCACCGCCACCGCTAGCAGCTTTTAAAACTAGAGGGAAACCAATATCTTTTGATATTTTCTTCACTTCTTCAATTGACTCCACAGCATTCGTAGAACCAGGAATAATTGGCACGCCCGCATCATCAACTGTTTGACGAGCGGTGATTTTATCACCCATCATTTCCATCGTCAATTGTGTTGGGCCAATGAAATCAATATTATTTTCTTCTACTTTTTGTGCAAAAGAAGTACTCTCTGATAAAAAGCCATACCCTGGATGTATTGCAGTAGCGCCACTGATTTTGGCGGCGCTAATAATTCGATCTTGATTCAAATAACTCTCTAGTGGATTTGCCTCACCTATGCAAATAGCTTGATCAGCTAAACTCACATGTAAACTCGTTTCATCCCCTAATGCATATATAGCTACTGTTTCAACATCCATCTCTCTACATGCTCGGATAATTCTAACAGCTATCTCTCCTCTGTTTGCTATTAAACAACGATACACAGCAAACGCCCCTTTCTTTCACTTATTTTATTTTAATAATCGTCTGATTATATTCGACATTCTCACCATGTGCTACTACGATTTCCTCCACTACACCATCTATGTCACTTTTCACTTCATTCATTACTTTCATCGCTTCAATAAAACCAATCGTATCACCTTTATTTATTTCATCACCAACACGAATGATTGGCTCAGTAAGCTCCTTTTCATCTTGTTGGAAGAACGTACCTACCATTGGTGATTTAACTTCTTTAAAGTTGTCATGCTCCTTTGTTTGGCCGTCCGCTACACTTTGATTTTGAGTGAATGCTTGGTTGGCTAAAGTTTGTGAACTATGATCGGAAGAAAATGAATGTAATTTATTGTCATTAAAATCTATAGATATTTCACTTTTGCTATCTTTGTATTCAAATTTTTTAACTTCGTTTTCTTTTACTAATTTTATTAATTGCTCGATTTTTTCAAGATTCATTTTAATTCCCCTTTTAATAATTTTTTGATACGTGAAGCCGTTGGTCTGAATTGCGCTGTATTATAAATAGGTGTATCGATTGTATTTTCTAATACTTTCTTGAAATCTAATTCTTGTTGTTTTAATTTATTTGTTGCTTCTTCAATCGTTGTCCATTCAAAATGTAGCATGTCCCCCGGTTGTTTCTGTGCTAAAATATGTAAATCTGAAGCACATACAGTAGCAATTTTTGTATAACCACCAACTGTTTGTTTATCATTCAATAGAATAATTGGATTGCCATCGTTCGGAACTTGAATGCTACCTAAAGCTACTGGTTCAGAAATGATATCCGCAGAATTAATTGGTGAAATTATCTCACCTTGTAATCGATATCCCATGCGGTCTGATTTTTCTGAAATTTTAAAATCAACTGTTGTTAATTTATCTTGCGCATCTTGAGTGAATCGATTTATTTGTGGTCCTTCGATTATTTGAATTGTATCTTTATTAAATGATTCAGTATTTAATTCTAAACTGTACCCTATTTGGGAAAGGTATGTATCGTCTTGTTTACACAAAATTACATCGTATCCTTTTAAGGCACGTCCTTTATATCCTCCGATATGACTACGTGTATGCGTTGCATAACTACTAGCTACAATTGGAACATCTATCGGTTTACCAAACAAAATATAACCTCTTGCACCATTAACTACAGCACCTAGTTCCAATACATCCCCTTTTTTCACTGAAGTTACTGTTTGAACATCAATCACTTCATCATTTATCTTGGCATTAAATTGCGCACCAGTGATAATAAAAGAATTATCTTCTAAAAATTGAAGTGTTGGCCCAATAATTGTGCATTCAATTGCAGGTCCATTATTTCCAATAAGTGTTTGACCTAATCTATATGCATATTGATCTAACACGCCTGCATTTGAAAAGCCTTGATTTTGAAAACCAATTCTACCTTGATCTTGTATTGTGCTAAATAGTCCAGGATTTAAAATTTTTATAGACATATTAAATTTTCACCCACTTTTCTATATCAAAATCGTCATATTGTTGTTCATCTAATATACGATGGTATGTTTCTACTTCAATAGCATAAAATTTTATATAGTCTCCTGCGTCATATAAACACATAGGTTCTCTATGAATATCAAACACTCTAATAGGCGTACGTCCTATAATTTGCCAACCACCAGGCGATTGTTTTGGATAGAGACCTGTTTGATTATTAGCAATACCTACAGAACCTGCATGAATGCTTGTCCTCGGTTCTTGACGTCTTGGCGTATGTAATTGCGTATCTAATCCTCCTAAAAAAGGAAAGCCAGGCATAAAACCTAGCATATAAATTAAATAAGTATTTTCAGTATGTATTCGTATAACCTCTTTAGTAGTTAAATTATTATGCGATGCTACCTCTTGAATATCTTGTCCATAACTTCCACCATATAACACTGGTATATTAATTGTTTGTGTTGGTGTAGCTGTATCATTAAATTTTGTTATGTCCATTTGATTTAAATTAAGCGCTTTAATTATATAGGTTAAATCACTTTTAGTGATATCAATGGTTAACATAATTGCGCGATACGAAGAGACTACTTCAATAATCGCTGGATTGTTTTGTGCTTTAATATATTGTTCAACGCGTTGTACCTTTTGAAACGTATCAGGATCAATACGCTCTTCAAAATATATCATAATCGTTTGTTCATTAATTAATTTATAATTCAAAGATTATGCCCCCTTTATTACATTTACAATATAGTTTATCTTCAAATAAACTATATTGTGCACATGCTATTCATAGTATATCATTTATTTTAAAATTGTGTTTAATACAAAAAGTTATTACTAATAATAAGTAAACGTTTATTAAACAAAGTATATTAGTAAATAAAATAGCAATATTATTCTAAAACTTGATTCTTATCATTAAGTTAACAAAATGTTACCATCAAGTATATAATTACTTTTATATAGTGTAAAATCCCCTTAAACATATATATGTTTAAGGGGATTTTTTTATTTAATATTTTTAATAATAACGTTTATTTCGCCACCATTAGGTAACGGTACACGTACTTCTTCTTCTAATTTTTTACCAATTAAACTTTTAGCCATTGGTGATTCATTAGAAATTTTACCATTGAATGCATCAGATTCAGCCGAACCAACAATTTGGTATTCTTCTTCTTCTTCGCCTGGTAATTCAACAATTGTTACTGTTTTACCAATTTTAACTTCATTGTTATCACCAGTATCTTCGATAATCTGTGCATTACGTAACATATGTTCTACACGTTGAATATCTTGTTCGATAAATCCTTGTTCGTCTTTTGCAGCATCGTACTCTGAGTTCTCAGATAAGTCACCAAAAGAACGTGCTACTTTAATTTTTTCAACGACTTCTGGTCGTTTAACTGTTTTTAATTCTTCTAACTCATGTTCTAGCTTCTCAAAACCCTCTTGAGTCATTGGATATTGCTTTTGATTTTCCATTATGTCATCTTCCTTTACATATACATACTATTGTTTACTTACTAAAGTTTGAATCTTTGTCGTCATTATATCGATTGCTACTTTATTACTGCCACCTTCTGGAATAATAATATCTGCATATCTTTTAGTTGGCTCTATAAATTGATTATGCATTGGTCGCACCACATTTAAATACTGATTTATAACAGAATCCATAGTACGGCCTCTTTCTTCAGTATCTCGAAGTAACCGCCTTAAGATACGCAAATCAGCATCAGTATCAACATAAATTTTGACATCCATTAAATCTCTTAATGTTTTGTTTTCAAGCGCAAATATACCTTCCACGATAATAACATCTTTTGGCTTAAATGCAATCGTTTTATCACTTCTCGTATGATTTGAATAATCATACGTTGGAACTTCAATTTGTTTCCCATTTCTCAAATCATTTAAATTCTCGATTAACAAATCATTATCAAATGCAAACGGATGGTCATAATTGGTTTCCAAGCGTTCATCAAAAGTTAAATGCGATTGGTCTTTATAATAATAGTCTTGAGCCAATAGTGCAACACTATGACCTTCTAAATTCTTCATAATTTCATTTGTTACTGATGTTTTCCCCGATCCGGAGCCGCCTGCAATTCCTATAATTGTCGTACTATTCATTATCCAATTTCCTTTCTCATCATGTTGTTGGTATAAATTGGATGATCGACTTTGATTTGCACGATTTGCAATGGGTGGCGTGCAGCATCAAGTTCATTACCTTCTTCATCATAAATTGTATCCACAACTTGTCTAAATGTTTCAATTTCAGGGCCAAAAAATTCGATTTCTTGTCCAGGTTCAAATTTATTACGTTGTTGCACTGTGGCTATATGGGTAGAACTATCATAGTCTAATACTAAACCACAAAAGTCAAATGATGCATTCTTTTTATTTTGTTGCCCAAACATTTGTTCTTCATAGCCTGGCGTGCCTTCAATAAACGCTGAGGCCGTATCTCTATTGGCACATTTATCTAATTCGATTAACCATTCTGGCTTGATTTTAAAATGTTCTGGATCCTCCGCATAAGCATCGATGACTTTGCGATACACAGAAACAACTGTTGCAATATAATGAATAGATTTCATACGTCCTTCAATTTTTAAAGAATCAACGTCAATATCCATCATTTTTGGTATAGCTTCGATTAGTTTTAAATCTTTAGGACTCATTGCAAATGGCGCAACTTCATCATCGTCATAGAACAAATCTAACTCGCCGTGTTGATCTACTTGTAACAAGTCATAATCCCAACGACAACTTTGACAACAACCACCCCTATTGGAATCACGCGCTGTCATATGATTGCTTAAAGTACATCTTCCTGAATAAGCAATACACATCGCACCATGTATAAAAGATTCGATTTCAATATTTACTTTTTCCTTCATCTCTTTCATTTCCATTGCTCCAGTTTCACGAGCTAATACCACTCGATCTAAGCCTTCTTCTTTCCAAAATTCAACGGCTTTATAATTTGAAAGAGATTGCTGTGTAGATAAATGTATCTCTAATTTAGGTGCCACACGTTTACATGTTTCAATAATAAGAGGGTCAGCAACGATAATGCCTGTTGCACCAGTTAAGGCTAAATTACGCAAATAATCATCTAATCCATTTATATTTTCATCATGCGCAATGATATTGGTAGTAACATAAATTTTAGCACCATAGCGTTGTGCAAATTCAACGCCTTCTTTAATTTCATCCATTGTAAAATTATCTGCATTTGATCTTAAACCGTATTCTTGTCCACCGAGGAACACAGCATCTGCTCCATAGTGTACTGCAATTTTTAATTTTTCTAAATTACCAGCCGGAGCCAGAAGTTCAGGTTTATTCATTTTAGGTTTATTATGTAATTTAACTTCTTCTAAAACTTTCACTGTTAAACCTCCATCAATATACTGTTTGTTTAAATAAAAAGCCTTCGTCAAACGGACGATGTTCTGGTTGTATAGCTTCAATTGGGTCGACAAGCATAAATTTTTCATCTTCATAAACTTCAGGATCTTCGTTATATAAATCAATGGCTTCTCTATATTGTTCTGTACATACATTAATATAGGTTTCTGATTGTAATACACCATCTATTTTCAATGCATCTATACCTGCTGCTAAAAGTGGCTCTAACTCTTCAATGAGACATATATCATTAGGTGACATGATATGTGTACCATTATAATCCTCATACACCGGATATTTATTATCACGTTCTTCATCGTATAATAATAATTCATTTGCTTGTTTATTTCTTTCAATTTTCATTTGTCGTTCTTGAAATGTATAATAATTGCCTAATAGCATACGTTTAGATTGGAACATGCAAGTCATTCCATGCACTTGAACTTCAATCTCAACATCAGCATTTTCCTTAATATTAATAATCTCTTCTAAACTAAGCTCTCTAGCTAATTGAGCACGTTGAGCACCTTTTTTTCCCCAATAATTACATTGAAAATAATTGGTAACAAGTGCTTCAGCATCCCAATTTAATGGGATTGGATGTGCTTGTTCTTTTACAAACATAACCACTGCCGGGTCACCAAATATAATTCGGTCTACTTTAATTTCATGCAAAAAATTAATATAAGACGCTAATGCGTTCAGATGATAATTATGAAAAATGCCATTAACAGCAGCATAAGCTTTTTTACCTTGACTATGTATTAAATTCACAGCTTTTATCATGTCATCTTTATTAAATTCACCTGCAAGCCTTAAGCCGAATTTTTGTTCGCCAATTACAAAAGCATCAGCACCTTTTCCAATTAATGTTTCAATATGTGCAACAGATTTTGGTGTTACTAATAATTCTGTCATTTTGATTCCCCTTTAATTGAAATTGCCAAACCATCATCCATGTTTAAAAAATTAGTAGTATAATCCGTGTGGTTCATTAGCCATTCATTGTAATCTTGTACTTTCTTTACCATTTGTCGGACATTTCTATTACGAACGACAGAAATATCAGATACAAAACCGTGATAAAGTACGTTGTCAGTAACTACGATGCCCCCTACTTTTAATAAAGGCGTATAAAGTTCAAAAAACTTTTTGGATTGTGCCTTCGCTGCATCAATAAATATCATATCATAGCTGCGATCATCCACATTTTCAACTTGCTCCAATGCATCGCCTTCAATTAATCTAATTTGGTTATAATATTGAAATAACTCAATATTTTCTTTCGCTTTATCTTGCATTTCTACATTACGTTCAATTGTAGTCACATTAATTTTTTCAGAAATAGAGGCAAATTGCATAGCGCTATAACCAATTGCAGTTCCAATTTCTAAAATATTAATAGGTTTATGTAATCTAATAATTTGTTTTATCATTTCTAAAGTGAGCTTATCAACGATGGGCACTTGATTTTCCTCTGCATAGGTTCTTAATGATTCAATATCTTTATCAGTTTGCTTATGCAAATTTAACAAATATAATTGATTATTATCCATTTTCATAACTTCCTTTGTTGTAAAATGATACTTTCGATTTAAATAATAAAATAAATCAGTCAGAATAAATTGACTGATTGTCTTTAATAAAAGTAATTGGTTACTCGCTTTTTATAAGGGTACACGTTCAAGTATTGATACAGAGATATATCATAAATATACATAACGTACGATTGAAATTAACTTTATATATTTTACCATAAACTAGCATAAAATATAAGTGTAAATTGTGCTTTGAAGCTGTGGTGAGCTTTATGTTGTGTTTACCAAAACGGAAGTCTCTGTTTAGAATATGAACTGGACGGGGACTTATGCCAACGATAAAAAAACTGTCAACAAAACTTCACACGTTTGTTGACAGCAAGAAAGGATGATTTCTAATGAAATCATCCTTTAGTTATTTATTAGTCCTATACGAGACTATATGTGGCTTTTATAGTTATTTTATTCGTGGTCGTGATCGTGGTCATGATCGTCCATTTCAGTATTAACTACTTCTTCAATCATATCCCACTCCTCATCTGTTTCAACAGGTAAGAATTTACCACCTTCACCATTTTCGTCTGGTTCGTTGATCATTGGTACTAATTCAATTAAATCTTCATCATCAGATTCAGCGCCTTCTTCAGCAAGAATGACATATTCTTTTTTGAATTCTGGGTGGAAAAATTCTAGGACTTTACGGTATAAAACTTCATTACCTTCTTCATCATATAGTGTTAATAATTCCTCTTCGTTGTTAATTTCTAATTCTGCATCTTTATTCTGTTCTGTCATTATTAAACGCTCCTTTTTATTGAATAGAGTCTAAATAGCCTTGCAATATAAAAACTGCTGCCATTTTGTCTATTACTTTTTTTCGTTTCTGTCTAGAAACATCTGCTTCCAGTAAAGAACGTTCTGCAGCCATGGTACTTAATCGTTCATCCCACATAATTATCTCTACAGATGGCAGTGCTTCTTGAAGTTGCTCCTTGTATTGTAACGAAGCCTCGCCTCGAAATCCAATAGAATTGTTCATATTTTTAGGTAAACCTATAACAACAGAGCCAACATTCTCTTTTTTTATAATTTTTACTAATTGTTCAATACCTAGTTCATTGTTTTCTTCGTCTATACGGAGTGTGTCTAATCCTTGGGCTGTCCAACCCATTAAATCACTTACTGCAATGCCTACAGTCTTACTTCCAACGTCTAAACCTAATATCTTATGCTTTAACATATATTATTTTGAATTCTCTTGTAAATAATTCGAAACAAGTTCTTCCATAATATCGTCACGATCTATGCGGCGTATTTGGTTTCTAGCCTCGTTATTACGAGGTATATAAGCTGGATCACCTGATAGTAAATAACCTACGATTTGATTTACAGGGTTATATCCTCTTTCTTCCAACGTATTATAGACATTTTTCAATACTGTTTTGACATCTTCTTTTGGAATTTCATCGTAATTAAACTTCATTGTTTTATCAAAATTTTCCATTCTTTTAGCACTCCTTCGTATCAAGTAAAAAAAGTTCTTATTTACATTCTACATTACTATGCATTGAAGTTATAGAGATTTAATGTAATCTTTAATGAAACGTAATGATTCTGTGATGTTTTCAGGTTGAGTACCTCCACCCTGAGCCATGTCAGGACGGCCTCCGCCTTTTCCACCTACAATAGGTGCCATGTTTTTAATAATATCTCCTGCTTTCACTTTAGCAGTTAATTCTTTTGGTACAGTGGCAACTAATGATACTTTTCCATCTACGTTACTTACTAATACGATTACTGTATCTTGTAATTTCGATTTAAAGTCATCCATCGTTTCACGAATTGCTTTGGCATTTGCAACTTCAACTTCTGTCGCTAAAACTTTCAAGCCATTTATATCTTCAACTTGGTCAGTGATATCACCCATTTTTAAGGCTGTAACTTCCTTGTTTTTTTGCTCTAATTGTTTTGTAAGTTCTTTTTCATCAGATTGCATTTGCACTATTTTTTCTAATACTTGCTCATCTGTTTTAACTTTAACTTGAGTCTTAACAGCATTAAATTTCTCTTGTACAGATTCTAAATATAGAAATGCTGATTTACTTGTAAATGCTTCGATACGACGCACGCCTGCACCTGTACCTGATTCACTAACAATTTTAAACAATCCAATTTCAGAAGTATTATTCACATGGATGCCACCACATAACTCAATAGAATATGGTGCCATATTTACAACTCTTACTACATCACCATATTTTTCACCAAATAGTGCCATAGCACCTATTTGCTTAGCCTCATCTATTGGCATTTCTTGGATATTAACATCGATGCTATTCCAAATCTCTTCGTTAACACGTTGTTCAACACGATCAATCTCTGCCTGGCTCATAGGTCCGAAATGTGAGAAATCAAATCTTAAACGGTCTGCTTCAACCAATGAACCAGCTTGATTCACATGATCACCTAACACTTCTTTTAAAGCAGCATGTAATAAGTGTGTGGCACTATGGTTTTTCTTGATTGCACGGCGGTCTTCGTGATTCACGCTTGCAGAAACTTCAGCATCTTTTCTAACTGTTCCAAACTGAACTTCACCTGTATGTAAGTTCTGTCCATTCGGTGCTTTCGTTACTTCAGTCACGACAATTTCAAATTGTTCGTTACTGATTATGCCTTGGTCTGCAACTTGTCCACCACTTACAGCGTAGAAAGGTGTTTCACTTAATACAAAATGAATTGTTTCTCCAGCTTCAACTGTATCTACTAATTCTCCGTTATAGATAATATCAGTAATCGTTGTTGCTTTATCCATGATGTCGTAACCCACAAACTTACTTTCAGTAGTTATTTTTTTCAATACTTCACTTTGAATCTGCATAGATTGAGAACTTTGACGTGCTTGTCTTGCTCTATTCCTTTGTTGTTCCATTTCAATTTCAAAAGTCTGCATATCAACAGAAAGGTTTTCTTGTGTTGCGATTTCTTCAGTTAATTCAACTGGGAAACCATAAGTATCATATAATTTAAACGCATCTTTACCATTGATTTCCTGAGTTGAATCTTTAGCTTTTGCAACTAAATTATTTAATATTGCAAGCCCTTCTTCTAAAGTTTCGTGGAAACGTTCTTCCTCTGATTTAATAACACGTTTAATAAAATCTGATTTTTCTTTTACGTTTGGATAATAAGGTTCCATAATATCCGCAACGATATCAACCAACTGATACATAAATGGTTCATTAATTTCTAGAGATTGACTGAATCTTACAGCACGTCGTAACAATCTACGCAATACATAACCTCTGCCTTCATTAGCAGGTAAAGCACCGTCAGCAATGGCAAACGCAATTGTACGTATATGATCAGAAATCACTTTAAAGGCAACATCATACGTATCTTTTTCTAAGTATTTTTTGCCAGAAACTGCTTCAACTTCATGAATAATAGGCATAAATAAGTCAGTTTCATAATTTGTACGTACATTTTGGGCGATAGAAGCCATTCTTTCTAGACCCATGCCAGTATCAATATTTTGGTTTGGTAATGGTGTATAAGTGTGATCTTTATTATGATTAAACTCGCTAAACACTAGATTCCACACTTCTAAAAAGCGTTCATTTTCTCCACCTGGATACATTTCTTCTTCAGGATCATCATGACCAAATTGATCGCCACGATCATAGAATATTTCAGTGTTGGGACCAGAAGGACCTTCACCTATATCCCAGAAATTACCTTCAATTCGGATAATTCTACTTTCTTCTAATCCCATTTCTTCATTCCAGATTCTATATGCTTCCACATCTTCAGGATGAACTGTGACATAAAGTAATTTCGGATCCATTGCCATCCATTTCTCACTTGTTAAAAATTCCCATGCAAATTGGATTGCTTCTTTTTTAAAATAATCGCCAATTGAGAAGTTTCCTAACATTTCAAAGAACGTATGGTGTCGTGCAGTAAAGCCTACGTTTTCAATGTCATTGGTACGAATCGCTTTTTGTGAATTCACGATACGAGGTTTTCTCGGTGTTTCTCTACCATCAAAATATTTTTTCAATGTCGCAACACCAGAGTTAATCCATAGTAAAGAATCATCATCAATAGGCACTAACGGCGCTGAAGGTTCAACCATGTGTCCCTGTTCAACGAAATAATCAATAAAACTTTGTCTAATTTCACTAGCTTTTAAGTTTTTCATCCTTAAAATTCCTCCATCTCAAATCAAGTTATAACAGTTATAAGAAAAAATTGAAAATAAAAAACGCCCATCCTCATAAAAGGGACGAACGTTTCGCGGTACCACCCTGGTTATAAGCATTAGTAAATCTATTTCTATCTAAATTTTAAAGATTTACATATCAGACGATAGTTATTCTTAAAATTTACTAACTCACACTTATCACTTAATTAGTTATTATTTATACTGACATAAAGCAGCGTTCAACTGTATTATCTGTACTTTCCACCAACCAGTACATCTCTTGTTGTCTAACACAGTCTACTCACCTTTATGCTAAGTTAATTATATTGTATTTACTTTCGTTACTAATGTCAATCTTCTACAAAGTCATATGGTGAAATGTCTCCCATGTTGATCATAGGGTTAATTTTAAAGATATTATCTTCAGTCAAAATGATATCTGCATCAATTGTTTTACTGATTGCAATACTATCTTCAGCATCTTCAGTTACTTCGTTATTGAAATAAGTTTTCAGAAATGTACATAATTGTGTCATTCTCACTTGACCGTGTGTTTTCAATCCAATATCAAATGCTTGTGGGTCACCTAAAAATATAAGCGACTGTTTCGCTCGAGTAAGCCCTGTATATAAAATAGGTTTTTGTAACATTCTAAAATATTGCTTGACCATTGGCATGATGACTATAGGAAACTCAGAACCCTGAGACTTATGAATAGATGTGCAATATGCATGTGTTAATTCTAATAAATCTTTTCGAACAAACGTTATTTCATTGCCCTCAAAATCAACGACAAGTATGTCTTTATTTAATGCATTTTCTTTCGCCCAAAATATACCTACGATTACACCGATATCACCATTAAAAATATTATCACTTGGTCGGTTCACAAGTTGTAAAACCTTATCTCCTTTTCTAAAAACAACATCACCAAACTCAATTTCTCGAGTATCTTTGTCTTTAGGGTTCAATATATCTTGCAAGACCGTATTTAGTTTTTTAATACCTGCGGAACCTTTATACATAGGTGCTAATACCTGAATATCACTCATGTCATATCCTTTATTTACTGCACTTGTCACTACTTTTTCAACTACTGTGGGTATTTGTTCAGTCGTACATTTGATAAAGTTACGATCATGGAAACGCTGTGTAATATCAATTGCTTCGCCCAATTTCATTCTATGTGCCAACTCAATAATACTAGAACCGTCTTGTTGGCGGTATACTTCAGTTAAATTGACACGTGGGATAACTTTTGAATCGATTAAATCTTTAAACACTTGTCCAGGACCAACAGATGGTAATTGATCTTCATCACCTACTAATATAACTTGTGCGTCTATAGGTACTGCACTCAAAAATTGATGAAAAAGCCATGTATCAACCATCGACATCTCATCTATAATAATAAGTTTTGCAGATATTTCATTTTCTAAAATATCTTCAGGTTGTGTATCTTGATTCCAACCAATGAGCCGATGTATCGTCATTGCTTCTAATCCTGTAGATTCTGCAAGCCGCTTTGATGCTCTGCCGGTAGGTGCCGCAAGCACAACAGGGTAATCGTCATTTTGGTAATCATCATAGTCTAACGATAAACCATGAATCTCTGCATATAGCTCTACGATACCTTTGATTACTGTCGTTTTACCAGTACCTGGACCACCAGTTAGTAGCATGATTTTAGTATTGATTGCAGTTTGTAGCGCGTCTCTTTGTGAGTCGGCATATGTTACTTCATTACGGTTTTCTATTTCACCAATTTCAAGCAATAATTCTGATTGCTCAATTTCTTTTAATTTATTTGTATGCGTAAAATTGCGATATAAGTTTTGAACACTTTTCAACTCTGAATAATACAAACTTGGTATAGCAACTTCATTTTCTTGTTGGATTAATTTCGTATCATTTACTAAATCTTGCAATACATTTATAAGTTGTTGTGCATCAATCATTTCTGCTGGTGGTTGAGACAACATATCTTGTGTCATTTCCATAACATTATTTGTAGGTAAATATGTATGGCCTTGTTTAATACATTCTTCTTCTAAAACATATAACAAACCAGCTTTCAGACGTTCATCATCATTAAATTGAATTCCCACGTTACGTGCTAAAGCATCTGCTTTATTAAAACCGATTCCTTTTACATCATAAACCAATTGGTATGGTGTATTTTCAACAACTTTAAGTGTCTCACCTAAATAGGCTTGGTATATTGCCATAGCAAGCTTCGGACCAAAACCTAAGTCGTGAAGTCGTATAATGATTTGTTCTGTTTCTTGATTACTAGCGATTTGTTCTGCGATTTGCTTTTGTTTCTTTTTTGGTAGACTCGGTACTTTTTCTAAAACAGCAGGATCATTTAATATATCACTAATGGCATTCTCGCCTAACTTATTTACAATACTTTGTGCAGTTTTTTTACCAATACCTTTAAAAAGATCGCTGGATAAATAACTAATGATTGCTTCTTTTGTTTGCGGCAACTCTTTTTCAAACGTTTCAGCTTTGAGTTGCTTACCATATTTAGAATGTGTTACAACTTGGCCTTTAAACGTGTAGACATCACCTTCAGCAATTTCCGGGAAAAACCCTACAATTGTAGGCATTGAATCGAAATCTTCATTTGTTTCAATTGTATCTACCTTTAAAACCGTATAAAAATTTTCTTTATTTTGAAATAAAATAGCATCCACGGTTCCTTTAATCATTGAATTGTTAAATAATGTAGGGTCTTCCATTAGTTATTCCTCCTCTGCTATAGATTTAAAAGTTTTGATTGCGTGTTGACTCATCACATGTTCTGGATTTGCTTCAACTGCACGTTCGAAAATTTGAATTGCTTGTGTTGTATCTTCAGTTTGCATATAAGTAGCTAAGCCTAGATTATATAAAGCATCTGAATGCTTCTCATCTAAAGTTAATACATAGTTCAATTGAGTGATTGCTTGTTCAAACATTTCTAAATGACATAATACAAGACCATATTGAAATTGAACTTCTACGTCTTTACGGTCATCTTTTTCAGCGGCAGTCATTAGGAACGGTAATGCTTCTTTAAATGCCTCTAGTTGATTAAATGACATACCAATCATATAATTGGTATCCACTAAATCTACATTGTATTTTAGAGCTTGCTGATATAGTTTGATTGCTTCACTAAATCGTCCTTCATTATAATATACATTGCCTAAATTATAATAAATCGCACCATTTTCTGGATCGAGCGTTATTGCTTTTTGAAAAAACTTTTCAGCCTTTTCAACTTCACCCGCTTCGGCTATTAAAATACCTGCATTTATATAGTTTTCAACTTCTTTGGGATTTTCTTCAATATTTGCAAATAATGCTGTTAACGCTTCTTCAATATTACCTTGTTTAATTAATTTATATATTTGTTCTTGATCCAATTTAAACCCTCATTTCTGACTATTCATTATAACATTTGCTCATCTTTTTTAAATCATATTTCAGAAAAAGAAATCGTTAGTTACTATAATATATAGCTTACTAACGATTTCTAAGTAAAATGTATTATACGACGTAACTTAACTGACCTGATTCTTTAAAGACATCATCAATTGTAGCGCCACCCAAACATACATCACCATCGTAAAGGACGACAGATTGACCCGGTGTGATTGCTCGAACTGGTTCAGCAAATGAAACGCGAATTGCATTGTCATTTTCTTTTTTTACAAATACTTTAGTATCTTTTTGACGATATCTAAATTTAGCAGAACATTCAAAGCCTTCTTCTAAATCAACTGTATTCACAAATGAAATATCAGAAGCGATTACATAGTCACTGTATAATGCATCATGATGAAAACCTTGTTCTACATATAATACGTTGTCATCTAGATTTTTACCAACTACAAACCATGGATCTCCATCTCCGCCAATACCAAGGCCATGACGTTGACCAATTGTATAATACATTAAACCTGCATGTGTACCGATTTTATCTCCTGTTAATGTAACCATATCGCCAGATTGAGCTGGTAGATATTGAGATAGAAATTCTTTGAAATTACGTTCTCCTATAAAACAAATACCTGTAGAATCTTTCTTTTTAGCAGTTGCTAAATCTTGTTCTTCAGCAATGCGACGTACTTCTGATTTTTCAATATCCCCTATTGGGAACATAACGCGAGATAATTGATCTTGTGATAATTGATTTAAGAAATAAGTTTGGTCTTTATTATTATCGACACCACGTAACATTTCGACATGACCATCTTCATGACGTCTTACGCGTGCGTAATGACCAGTTGCAACATAATCTGCACCTAGTTTTAATGCATGCTCTAAGAAAGCTTTAAATTTAATTTCTTTATTACACATTACATCTGGATTAGGCGTGCGTCCTTTTTTATATTCATCTAAGAAATAAGTAAATACTTTATCCCAATATTCTTTTTCGAAATTAACTGCGTAATAAGGTATACCGATTTGATTGCAGACGGCAATTACATCATTATAATCTTCTGTAGCCGTACATACCCCATTCTCGTCAGTATCATCCCAATTTTTCATGAATATACCTATGACATCGTAACCTTGTTCTTTTAATATGTGTGCCGTTACAGAACTGTCTACGCCACCTGACATACCGACTACCACACGTGTATCTTGATTTGACAACTATATTTCCTCCTTAAATTTATGATAAATTTTGTGTATTTCTGCAGTTATATATTTAATTTCTTGTTCAGTCGTTTGTTCATTGAAACTAAATCTTACAGAGTGTTTTGCACGTTCTTCATTGCCATACATTGCTACTAAAACGTGCGATGGTGTCGTTGTTCCTGCTGTACATGCAGAACCTGACGAGACATATATATTAGATAAATCCAATAAGGTAAGCATCGTTTCTACATCAACGAAAGGCAAATATAAATTAACGATATGCCCTGTTGAATCTGTCATAGAACCATTCAATTCAAATGGAACTGAGCGCTCTTGTAATGTAACGAGAAATTGGTTTTTCAAATTCATTAAATGAACATTATTATCGTTTATATGATTATTCGCTAAAGTTAAAGCTTCAGCTAACCCTACAATTTGTGGGAGATTTTCTGTGCCTGCTCTTCGTTTTGCTTCTTGTTCCCCACCTAATTGTGGAAATTGTAATTTTGTATCATCTTTGACTAATAAAGTCCCCACACCTTTGGGACCTCCAAATTTATGTGCGGTGATACTCATCGCATCAATGTTAAATTCATGAAAATCTATTTCCAAGTGCCCTATCGCTTGAACTGCATCAACGTGAAACAAAGCGTTAGATTCAGCAATGATATCGTCAATATCATACATAGGTTCGACTGTACCTATTTCGTTATTAACAAACATGATTGACACTAAAATTGTTTCGTCCGTGAGTGCTGCTTTTAATTGGTCAAGTTGTATTAAGCCTTCGTGATCCACATCTAAATATGTTACTTCAAAGCCTTCTTTTTCGAGTTGTTCAAAAACATGGAGTACAGAGTGATGTTCAATTTTAGATGTAATGATGTGTTTACCTTTATGTTGACGTTCGTACGCAATACCCTTTATTGCAGTATTATTAGATTCAGTAGCGCCACTGGTGAATATAACTTCACTTGGCTTAGCATTAAATATCTTCGCTACCGTTCTGCGCGATTCATCGAGATATTTTCTTGCGTCTCTTCCCATACTATGAATAGAAGACGGATTACCATAATGAACGCTATAAACATCCATCATCTTATCTATAACTGCTTGTTTGACTGGTGTTGTTGCAGCATAATCTGCATATACTTCCATGTTTGACACTCCTAACAATTTTATCAATGTTCCAATGATAGCACCATCTAATCAAATTTTCTAGTTCTCTGTTTCAAAATGTCCACTTTCATCAATTGTTTTGTAATCATCTAATAATTTCAAAGTATCAACGGTATTTGTCTTACGATATTGATTGAGCGTCAAATTATGAAGTTGCTTATTGGATACTTCCCAATGCGTCGCTGTGAATCGTGATTGTAAGTACTGGTCATGTGTGACAATGAGCACTTGACCACTAAAACTATGAATCATGTCCATAATCAAGTCTTGTGTTGTGATATCAAAATAGTTTGTTGGTTCGTCTAATATCAATAAATTAGGATTTGAGAAAAATAATAATACAAACTGCAACCTACTTTTCTCTCCCATTGACAAATAAGCAACGGGTTCAATAATTTTATCTTGGTCGAAACCAAATGCAGCTAAAATCGTTTGGGCCTGGCTACGTGTCATACCTTCTAAAGCTAACAAAGTATTTAAAGGTGTCTCACGATACGTTAAATTATTATTTTGTTGATCGAAATAACCTATTTTAAGTGAAGGTGTAATATGGATAAAGCCTTGATCAGGTTTTATTTTTTGTCTAATCAAGTTGATTAATAGTGATTTTCCACTGCCATTAGGTCCAGTAAGTAAAATGTTTTCATTATTCTTAATTTCGAAATTCGCTTGATTATAAATACAAAGATCATTTATTGAAATACTGAAATCTTCTAACCTCAATAAATAACGTTTACGCTTTTTTTCATGATGTTCGAAACGAAACTTTCTATTATCTTTTTCGGGTTCTTCGATATTTTTTTCGTTTAATTTTTGATTTAATTGTGATTCTTTTACTTTTGATTTTTGTGCTAATTTACTCAATCGTTTTTGCATAGAGGGATCGCGAACACTCGTTGTTTGCTTAGAAGCAGCATGCCATTCTTTAACTCTTTTAATGGTGTCTTCAAGCTTCTTAACTTCTTTCTGCTGTTTTTCATAAGCATTCACTTGTGTTTGAAACTCTAAATCTATAATTTCTTTATACTGGTTATAATTACCCGTAAATTTCCTTGTCTGTGTTCGATTTATCTCTATGATATGACTAGCAGTTGCATTGATAAAGCCACGGTGATGAGATACATAGATTATTGTACATTTTGATTTATTCATGTGAGTTATCAAATCATTAAGCATAGTTTGATCAAGATGATTAGTTGGTTCATCTAATAAAATCAAATCTTTCTCTGAAATAATCGAACGTAATAATGCGACGCGTGTTTGTTGTCCTCCACTTAAAAGACCCATTTGTTTGTCTAAATCAGTTTCGGTTAAATTAAATAAATTCGCTTGTGTAATAATTTTTTGTTCTACTTCATAACCATTATATGCTATATAATCAGCTATTTTTTCATAATTATAAGTTATCTCTTTTTTTAATTTTAATATTTCTGGAAATAAAGATAAAACAAATTCCATTCCAGTTTCATTATAATAATCTGTCATATCTTGCGTCATAAGATATGCATTATCTCTATACTTTAAGTATAATTCACTCAGTAAGGTTGTTTTACCAACACCATTATCACCCACGAGCGCTATGTGTTCTCCTATTTCAACACTTATATTCACGTGATTTATCAACGTTTTACCATATTTTTCAAATGGTTTTTGAACATAATAAAAAGACATATCAATTTCCTCACTTCCGAGGATATGACATGCCATAAATATATACTGCAATCATTATATGCGGTTGCTTAATAATAGTTCATATTATTTACGACATGGACATATCCTATAACTTTCTCATTTAAATGTAGTTTTGTTAATTTATTTTCTTGATATTTATCCAATGTCTTCATCGCCTTAATTAAGCCACCTAACGTTTTTAATTTCCATCATTATAACAGTGAGCAGTTTCTTACGCAAGTTTTATAACGACTGTTATACTTCAATATAATAACAATCAATGAGGAGGACAACGATAAACATGTACAATTTAAAATTATCAGCGCTTAATCTTGTACCTATTCGAGAAGGAGAAGATGATCAAGCTGCGATTAAAGATATGGTTAAATTAGCTCAAAATTTGGAGACGTTAGATTATGAACGCTATTGGATTGCAGAACATCACAATGCACCAAATTTAGTAAGTTCTGCTACTGCTTTGTTAATCCAACATACATTAGAGCACACATCTAAAATCCGAGTAGGCTCAGGTGGTATCATGTTACCAAATCATGCACCATTAGTAGTTGCCGAACAGTTTGGTACGATGGAAACAATATTTCCAGAGCGTGTAGATTTAGGTTTAGGACGTGCTCCTGGCACTGATATGATGACTGCTAGTGCCTTACGTAGAGATCAACATAATGGTGTTTATGAATTTCCGGAAGAAGTTGAACAACTTGCCAAATATTTTGGTCCTGGTAATCAGCAAGCATATGTGCGAGCTTATCCCGCTGTAGATAAACATGTACCACTTTATATCCTAGGTTCATCTACTGATTCTGCCCATTTAGCAGCACGAAAAGGACTTCCTTATGTTTTTGCTGGTCATTTTGCACCACAACAAATGAAAGATGCAATCGAAATTTATAAAGATTTATTTGAACCTTCCAATGAACTTAGCAAACCTTATGTCATCGTTTGTTTAAATGCCATTGTTGCTGATACTGATGAACAAGCTGAATACTTATCAACAACTCAAGCACAAGTTATGGTCAGTATAACAAGAGGCAGAATGCAACCACTTCAACCACCTACTGATGATTTAAAAGGTATCTTAACACCTACTGAATTTGAAATTGCCCAACAACGTATGAGTTCATCACTTATCGGCTCTGAAGAAACTGTAAAAAATAAAATTAAAACATTTATAGATGAACATGGTGATATTGATGAATTAATGGCTATCAGCTATATTTATGATCAAGAAGCCCAACTTGATTCTTACCATAAACTAAAAAACGTGGTAGATACGCTATAAAATTCAAGTAAATAAAATGATAAAATCCCAATCTACAAGTTTGTAGATTGGGATTTTATCATTTTACAAATTAATTTTAGCAAAGATTATTTTTCGTCTTTGTTATCTTCACCTTTGTTATCTTCTTCTTTGTTATCGTCACTGCCACCAGTGAATTTATCAATTTGTTCTGAAGCTTGTTGTGCTTTTTCATTGTCAGACCCTTTTAATTTTTCAGATACAGTTTTTGCAGTTTCTTTTGCTTTGTCTAAGAAATTTTCAGCCATAGTAATTACTCCTTTTAAATTAAATTATTTTTTGAATTTATCAATAGCGTCATTCGCTTTATCTTTTGCATTTTCTACGAATTCTTTAGCTTTACCAGAAGTTTTATCTTCCTTGCCTTCATTTTCTAAATCTTTATTGTCAGTTACATTACCGACTGTTTCTTTCACATTACCTTTTGCTTGTTCGAATTTATTTTCATCTGCCATGTAAATTACCTCCTTAGCAATGTATACAAATTAAATACCACTAATCATTCTGTCTAAACATGAAAAAGAAAATAAATCCAATATTTTCATTAAAAGAAATCATTCTGAACTATAAAATTATAAATTATATTACATTTTAAATATAAAACATATAACCATCTAAGTCATCAGTTTCTTTAAAATCGGCTAGATATTGTAAAGTTGTATTATCAAGTACTTCTCTAACAGCATCTCTCATTCTAATCCAAAGTTCTTTTTGCGCAGGTGGCTCTGATTCAATACTTTCTACAAACGTAATTGGACCTTCTAATAAACGTATAATATCACCAGCTGTAATTTCTTCCGCTGGTACTCTTAATTGGTAACCGCCTTTTGCACCACGAACACTTCGAATTAATCCAGCATTCCGTAAAGGACCGACTAATTGCTCTAGATATAGATCACTTAAATTATTTTCTTCTGCTATAGATTTTAATGATACGCACCCTTGTCCTTGTTTTTTAGCTAGGGAAATCATTAATGTTAACCCATATCTTCCTTTTGTTGAAATTTTCATTATATTACCTCACTTAATTCGAATACTATATATTAACATTCTATCATTTTTTACGTTAATATAGAATTAGAAAGGTGTGACAGATTGTGACGAACGAACCACTTGCATCTAGAATGCGTCCGAATAACATAGATGAAATTATTTCTCAAAAACATTTAGTAGGTCCAAAAGGAATTATTAGAAGAATGGTTGAAACAAAAAGATTATCTTCAATGATATTTTTTGGTCCTCCTGGTATAGGTAAAACAAGTATTGCAAAAGCGATATCTGGCAGTACACAATTCAAGTTTCGACAGCTCAATGCTGTAACGAATACAAAAAAAGATATGCAGTTAATTGTGGAAGAAGCTAAAATGTCTGGACAAGTAATTCTATTATTAGATGAAATACATCGTTTAGATAAAGCCAAACAAGATTTTTTATTACCGCACTTAGAAAATGGGAAAATTGTATTAATTGGCGCGACAACATCTAATCCTTACCATGCAATTAATCCTGCTATACGTTCAAGAGCTCAAATTTTCGAATTATATCCATTAGATGACAATGATGTCAGAGTCTCATTAGAGAGAGCAATTAATGATGCTGAACGTGGGCTCGCTACTTACAATCCAATTGTTGATGATGAAGCAATGACTTACTTTACCACACAAAGTCAAGGCGATGTTAGAAGTGCACTCAATGCTTTAGAATTGGCTGTATTAAGTTCTAAAGTGACTGATGGCAATAGGCATATCACACTAGAAGATGCAAAAGATTGTTTGCAAAAAGGTGCTTTTGTAAGTGATAAAGATGGAGACATGCACTACGATGTAATGAGTGCATTTCAAAAATCAATTAGAGGTAGCGATGTTAATGCTGCATTACATTACCTTGCACGTTTAATCGAAGCTGGAGATTTACCAACAATCGTTCGACGTTTATTAGTAATTAGTTTTGAAGATGTCGGTTTGGCGTCACCAGCAGCTGGTCAACGTACATTAGCAGCAATAGAGTCAGCTGAGCGTTTAGGTTTCCCCGAGGCTAGAATTCCTTTGAGCCAAGCTGTAATAGAACTTTGTTTATCACCAAAATCTAACTCAGGTATTTCAGCTATTGATGCTGCACTATCAGATATACGTAAGGGACATATTGGTCAGATTCCTGACCACTTAAAAGATGGTCATTATGCAGGTGCTAAAGAATTAGGTCGGGCAATCGGTTATAAATATCCGCATAGTTATGAGAGCGGATTCGTTTCACAACAATATTTACCCGATAAACTTAAAAATAGAATTTATTATGAGCCCAAAACAACCTCTAAAAGTGAACAGCAATTTAAGTCTGTTTACGACAATATTAGTCATTCACAAAAAAAGAAATAAAATATAAATCAGTATAATCCATAAAAGGTAGCTCCCAAAAACAGGAAGCTACCTTTTTAAATAGTTATTAATGAATGAACATTTTTTATTTTTTGTCTTTAATACGCGTAACGGGAATGTCTTTTAGAATATCATTAATTACAAAACCTGCACTGATTAATCCAACTACACTAGGCACAAAAGCATTTGAAGATGGTGGCATTTGCCCTTTTCTTGTTGGTGCATTAGCATCACCCACTGTATCTTTAACATCTTCTCTAATTACAATTGGACTTTCATCTGAATATACAACAGGTATCCCTTTATGAATACCTAATTTTTTTAATTTACGTCTTATAATTTTAGCCATCGGATCTGTATGCGTTTTAGAAATATCTGCAACTTCAAAACGTGTTGGATCAATTTTATTGGCAGCACCCATGCTTGAAATCACGGAAATACCTCTATCTAAACACTCTTTCATTAAGTGTACTTTATAAATGATTGTGTCACTTGCATCTACAAAATAATCGATATCATACTCACTGAACAACGCTTCATAAGTTTCTTCTGTATAAAACATATGTAATGAAGTCACTTTACAATCAGGGTTAATTAATTTAATACGTTCCTCCATCAAAGTCACTTTACTCTGACCGATTGTAGTCGTAAGCGCATGCAATTGACGATTGACGTTAGTGATATCAACATCATCTTTATCAATAAGAATGATATGACCAATATTCGTTCGTGCCAAAGCTTCAGCGGCAAATGAACCAACCCCACCTACACCAAGCACAACAACTGTCTTTTCTTTTAATAATTCCAAGCCTTCTTGACCATAGGCTAATTCATTTCTAGAAAATTGATGTCTCATCTAAATACTCCTTATTATTATTAATATGCTATAACAAAACTATTATAACATTATCATATATTTATATTTACAAAATGCATTATTTATCTTACATTATTTGAAATCGTAGCATACACATTTTAAATTTCAGCAAAAAAAATACGCAAGACCGAAGTCTTGCGTACGATAGAGTCCGTTAGTGCCGTAGTTATAAAGTGCTTGATCATTCGGCCTGCTTATAACAGGTGGGTGCCCTGTTTCTTGTTTTGCAAGTCCTCCTTTGAGGCGTGTGCGCTGCAAGAAAACCCATTGGGCTCCCGGATCAAAGAGTGTTAGGCCCAAATATGAAGCAAACTTACGAACACTTCAGATGACTATCTTATGTGAACATCATAACACATAATTTCAAATTAGCAAGAATTAAAACTTTTTGCGCTAATTAATGACGAATACGTAATGAAAGTTCTTCTAATTGATTTTCTGATACTTCACTTGGTGCATCTGTTAATAGACATGTTGCAGATGCAGTTTTAGGAAAGGCAATTGTATCACGTAAGTTTGTGCGATTCGTTAATAACATAACTAAACGGTCTAATCCTAATGCTATGCCGCCGTGTGGTGGTGCACCATATTTAAAGGCATCTAGTAAGAAACCAAATTGTTCTTTTGCTTGTTCGTCTGTGAAACCTAAAACTTCGAACATTTTAGCTTGTAAATCAGCATCATGAATTCTGATAGAGCCCCCGCCTAATTCATAACCATTCAAAACAATATCATATGCATTAGCTTGAACATTCTCAGGCTCAGTGCTTAATTTTTCAATATCTTCTTGTTTCGGTGAAGTGAATGGATGATGTGCTGCAGTATAACGTTTAACATCTTCATCATATTCAAGTAAAGGCCAATCTGTAACCCATAAGAAATTCAATTTCGTTTCATCAATCATGTTTAATTCTTTCGCAAGTTTAAGACGTAAAGCGCCTAAACTTTGTGCAACAACACTTGGTTTATCTGCTACGAATAATACTAAGTCACCTGCTTGTGCTCCAGTTAGCGATTGTAACTTTTCAACATGATCATTTTCAAAGAATTTGGCGATTGGCCCATTTAAGCCATCATCTACAACTTTTACCCAAGCTAAGCCTTTAGCACCATAGATGTTTACAAATTCAGTTAAAACATCTATATCTTTTCTTGTATATTTGTCAGAAGCGCCTTCAGCTACAATTGCCTTAACTTGACCATCTTTATTGATGGCATCTTTGAATACTTTAAAGTCCATGACTTCACCAAGTTCTGAAACATCGATTAACTCCATGCCAAAACGTGTATCTGGTTTATCTGAACCATAACGACTCATAGCTTCGTTATATGTCATTCTTGGGAATGGACGCGGTACTTCAACGTCTTTCACATCTTTAACAACATTTTGCAACATTTCTTCGCCCATATCGATCACATCTTCTTGATCCACGAAGCTCATCTCAATATCTACTTGAGTGAATTCTGGTTGACGATCAGCACGTAAATCTTCATCACGGAAACACTTAACAATTTGGTAGTATTTATCAAAACCACTAATCATTAATAATTGTTTGAATATTTGTGGTGACTGAGGTAAAGCATAAAATTCACCGCCATGTACACGTGATGGTACTAAATAGTCACGGGCACCCTCTGGCGTAGATTTATTTAATACAGGTGTTTCTATATCATAAAAACCTTCTTGATCTAAGTATTGTCTAATAGAACGTGTTGTTTGGTGTCTCATTTTAAATGTTTGTGCTAACTCTTGACGTCGTAAATCAAGATATCTATATTTTAATCTGATATTTTCATCTACATTTTGATTTTCTTCATTTAAAGCAAATGGAGGTGTCTCAGATTTATTGATAATTTGAATATCTGAAACTTGTACTTCAACTTGACCAGTTTCAATTTTTGGGTTTACTGTTTGAGGATCACGTTGCTTAACTATTCCTTTAACTTCTACCACATACTCTGATCTAACAGTTTCTGCAATTTGTAATGCTTCTGCTGAAAAATCTGGGTTAAATACGATTTGGACATAACCTTCACGGTCACGTAAATCAACAAAAATTAAGCCACCTAAATCTCTACGGTTGTGTACCCAACCTTTTAATGTTACTTCTTGGTCTAATAACGACTCAGTTACTAAACCACAGTATGTTGTGCGTTTACTCATGATATCTCTCCTTAATTTTTGAAATAATTAACCATTTCATCTAATTTAATAGTTTCAGTTTCGCCTGATTCCATATTTTTTACATTAATTTTATTTTCTTCTAGCTCTTGCTCGCCAACAACTATTGTATATCTCGCATTTAATCTATCTGCTTGCTTCATTTGGCCTTTAACTTTACGTTGTAAATAATCTTTATCTGCCTTCACACCATTTTTACGTAAATCATTTAATAGTTTAACAGCATAACGGTCCGCTTTATCGCCCATTGTTACAATAAATAAATCAAATTCATGATTGGCATTAAGTTCAATTTGTTCTTCCTCTAGTGCAAGCAACAATCTTTCAATACTTAACGCAAATCCTATACCAGTTTGACTTGGTCCATCTAATAATTCCAATAAGCCATTATATCGTCCGCCACCACATAATGTAGTAATCGCACCATCATAATTAGGGTTATCCATCATTAACTCGAAAGCAGTATGTGTATAGTAATCTAATCCTCTAACTAAGTTCGGATCTTCTACATACGGAATACCTAAATCATCTAAATGTTGTTTTACTTCTGAATAATAAGCTTTTGATGATTCATTTAAAAATTCTGTAATACTTGGAGCTGTTTTTATTTCTTCTTTATCTTTATCGATTTTACAATCTAAAATCCTCATCGGATTTGTGTGTAAACGTGATTGACAATCACTACAAAATTGATCGATTACAGGTTCAAAATGATTCACAAGTGCATCATTATATTCTTTACGAGAATTTATATCACCAATACTATTAATAACGAGTTTTAAGTGTTTCAATCCAAATGACTGATAGATATGCATTGCCATTGCTAATACTTCTGCATCAACACCTGGATTTTCAGCGCCAATAGCTTCTACACCAAACTGAGTGAATTGGCGGTATCTACCTTTTTGTTTTCGTTCATAACGAAACATTGGTCCGTTATAGTATAGTTTAATAGGTTGGTTCGCAATACCTTGCATTTTATTTTCTATATATGAACGTACAACTGCTGCTGTGCCCTCTGGACGTAATGTGATATTTCGGTCACCTTTATCTTTAAAGGTATACATTTCTTTTTGAACAACATCCGTTGAACCACCTACACCACGTGCAAATAATTCAGTACTTTCAAAAATTGGTGTACGAATTTCTTCGTAATTATACAATTCCATGAGTTGATCTAACTTTGCTTCAATATAACGCCATTTCTTTGTTTCCTCTGGTAAAATATCTTGAGTCCCTCTAGGTATATTTATCATAGAACCTCTCCTTTTAAGCAATAAAAAAACCCTTGCATGACTAATAGTCATACAAGGGACGAATTTCCGTGTTGCCACCCTAATTGGTTATAAATATTTAAATTTATAACCCACTTCATACGAATAACGTTCGTTACACGGCTTTATTTTTAAAGCACCTCTTCTTGTGTTAAATTTCTAAATTACTAAGCATAATTTTTCAGCCAGGAATTATGTCTCTTCGCATTGTTTAAATGTTACCATTTCGTTTAGAATTTTCAAGAATCATAGCGGTTTTAATATAGAATTCATATTTAATAATAACGAGTTTATGACTAATATGCAACCCTTTTATTCTGAGAAGTATGCACGTAGTCCATCAACTACTGCTTTTTCTACAATTTGTCGATGTAATTGATCTCTAATCATATCTTCATCTGTAGGATTACTAATATAACCTAACTCTAATAATACTGCTGGTACATCTGTTTGTCTCAATACTTGGAAGTTTTCTTGTCGTGCGCCTTTATTTGTTAATAAAGCTTTCTTTTGTAAGCTTGCACTCAACGTCTCTGCTAATGCTTTTTGATTTTTCTTAAACCAATAAACGGTACTACCGTTTGCTTTAGCTGATTTTAATGAATCGTTATGTATACTAATATAAGCATCACCTTTAATATTTCTATCGCTAAGACTGACATATTCATCTGAACTACGTGTCATATTCACTGTTGCACCTTCTTTTTCTAAAAGTACTTTGAGTTCTTTAGCGGTTTTTAAAGTGTATACTTTCTCTTTACTATGTTTGTTTGTATTACTTGATGCCCCCTGATCACGTCCACCGTGACCAGGGTCAAGTACAATTATTTTATCTTTCAAAGGTTTAGCATTCTTGTTAGTGTCTGCTTGAATATTTAAATTCGTATGCCAACCAGCCACCCAGCCTTTTTCATTGTTACCGGATTCTACTTCAATCCACTTACCAGATTCGCCAATTTTATGGAAGTTTTGTCCCTTTTTGATTGAATTAATTTCTGGATAAACAGCGTTAGGTCCAGTTCTTAATTCTGCATCTTCAGTAATATAAATCGTACTACTGTTTTCATCATTATGATTTAAGAAAGCAATAATCATAATAATGAAAATGACAAATGCTACTGCGACAATAAATGTGGGGATATTTCTAAGATTATGTTTTTCTAACCAAGTATCGAGTTTTTTCATACTATTTTGCCATCCTGACTTTCATAAATCACTGTTACAGGTCCATCATTAGCAATATTCACTAACATATCCGTACCAAATTCGCCTGTTAACACGTTTATTCCATAAGAACGTAATGCATCGTTAAACAATTCGTAATATTCATTTGCCTGTTCGGGAGGCATAGAATAAGAGAATCCTGGTCTGTTCCCTTTTCTAACGTCTGCATACAATGTGAATTGCGATATAGATAAAATTTCACCTTCAACTTGTTGAATATTTAAGTTAAGCTTTCCATCATTATCTTCAAATAACCGTGCATTCACAATTTTTTTTGCTAATGCCAAAATATCAGCCTCGGTAGATGTTTTACCAACACCAACAAATAAGCAATATCCTTTTTTTATTTTATTTTCAATATTTTCATTAGAAACCGAAGCTTCTTTTACTCTTTGTACGACTATTTTCATGTATGTTGCACCTCTAATTCCAAACTCTTGTGACAGTATATACATCGCCGAGTTGTTTAATCTTGTCTACAACTTGGTAAACTTCGTTAACATTTTTTACCATAACACTAATATTAATTACAGCATTTTTATCGATATCTGACTTACCAGATACTTTCACTAAATTACTTTTAGTTGAATTTACAGCTTGTAACACTTCATTTAGAAGCCCATTTCTATCGTAAGCAGAAACTTCTAAATCTACCTGATAACGTTGAGTAGCGTCTTTAGAACGTACCCATTCTACATGAATCAAGCGGTCTTTTTCACTTTTAATATTAGGGCAATCTGTTCTATGTACTTTAATGCCATGCCCTTTAGTGATATAACCAACAATATCATCACCTGGGATTGGATTACAACATTTTGATAATTTGATTAAGACATTTTCAATACCTTCAACATATACGCCACTATCCGTTGTAATGTCTTCTTTAATAGGTACTGATTTAGAAATTTCTTGTGCTGAATTCAATGCTTTTTGTTTATCTTGAATACGCTGTTTTTCAGTCAATTTATTCACTATTTGTAAAGCTGTTACGCCACCAAAACCAACTGCAGCAAATAAGTCATCATCGTTAGCAAAATTATATTTATTATTTACTACGTCAATGTTTTCTTCATTTAATACTGTGTCTACTCTGAAACCTTGATCTTTTATTTCCGCTTCAATCATAAATTTACCCTTTTCAATGTTTGAAGAGCGATCTTGTTTTTTAAAGAAACTGCGAATTTTACTTTTCGCACTTGATGATTTTACAATTTTCAACCAATCTCTACTTGGACCGTAAGAATGTTTGCTTGTTCTAATTTCAACAATATCTCCAGTTTGCAATACATAGTCTATAGGTTCGATCTTACCATTTACTTTTGAACCTATCATTTTATTACCTACTTCACTATGAACTGCATATGCAAAATCAATAGGAACTGCACCGTAAGGCAATTCTACAACGTCACTTTCTGGTGTAAATGCATATACTTTGTCACTTTGTAAATCAAATTTAAGTGTTTCCATAAATTCTTCAGCATCCGAAGTAGTATTGTCTGTTTCTGCAAACTCTTTAATCCAATTTAATTTTTTATTAAAGTTTTGTGCTTTCTCAGTTACTTTTTTGCCTTCTTTATATGCCCAGTGTGCTGCTACACCATGTTCAGCGATTTCATGCATTTCAGAAGTTCTGATTTGTATTTCAAGCGGATCGCCGTTTGGACCAACAACAGTTGTATGCAGTGACTGATACATATTTTGTTTTGGCATCGCAATGTAATCCTTAAATCTACCAGGCATCGGTTTCCAAAGTGTGTGTACTAAGCCCAGTACAGCGTAACAATCATTGATAGAATTTACGATAATTCTAACAGCTAATAAATCGAAAATTTGATCAAACTGTTTCTTTTGTTTAACCATTTTTCTATATATACTATATATGTGTTTAGGTCGTCCATTGATTTCTCCAACAATATTCATACTAGACATATCTGCTTGTATACGATTTATAGCATTTTGAATGTAATCTTCTCTTTCACTACGTTTTTTCTTCATTAAATTAACAATTCTGAAATATTGAACGCTATCTATGTATCTAAGCGCTGTATCTTCCAATTCCCATTTAATGGTATTGATACCTAATCTATGAGCCAAAGGTGCATAAATTTCGAGTGTCTCTTTAGAAATTCTAATTTGTTTTTCTCTTGGCATCGGTTTTATTGTTCTCATATTATGTAAACGATCTGCCAATTTAACTAAAATCACACGTACGTCTTTAGCAATTGCGATAAATAGTTTTCGATGATTCTCAGCTTGCTGTTCTTCTTTCGAACGATATTTCACTTTTTTTAATTTTGTTACACCTTCTACAATAACTGCAATTTCTTCATTGAACATACCTTGAACATCATCAAATGTATATGGTGTATCCTCGATTACGTCATGTAAAAATCCCGCAACAATTGTTGGCCCATCTAAATGCATTTCAGTTAATATGCCAGCAACTTGAATTGGATGCATTATGTATGGTAAACCATTTTTTCGAAATTGACCTTCATGTGCCTCATAAGCAATATGATAACTTTTTAACACATATTCATAATCTTCTTTTGACAAATATGATTTGGCTTTGGATAGTACTTCATCAGCACTATATGGATATTCATTGTTCACTTAAGACACCCCTATACTAAATATTAATCGTTATTAGATACCCAGTATTATATTTCGTTAGCTTTATCTAATTTTATTTAACTACGATTGTAACGTATTTTCATTTTATTAGGTCAAATTTTGTATAATAGTTATATGATACTACATGTTATTAAATAAATAAATGAGTTCATGTGCGTATTGGGAAAATAAAGTTTATTTTTAAATATTATATAGTGTGTTCAAGTGTATGTCATTAATATGAAAGACTCAAATGTTTTAAAATTTCAAAAAAAATGAAATAGCTTAAGACAAAAGGCCTTAAGTAACTCACCGACGATTCGCTCTAATGTAATAAATTATATATATTTTAAATAAAAAAGAAGCTAGAACATAAATACATGTCTGAGCTTCTTTCGTTATCTTACTATTATATTTTATTCGTCGTATGAGATTAAACTCATTACGTCGTAATCTTCTATTTTTTCAATACCGTTAAGATATTTAAGTTCAATGATAAATGCAATACCTACAACGATGCCACCTAATTGTTCAACAAGTTTAATTGCCGCTTCAATCGTTCCACCCGTAGCTAATAAGTCATCGGTAATTAACACACGTTGACCTGGTTTAAGCGCATCTTTATGCATTGTTAGCACATTTGTCCCATATTCTAAATCGTATTCGTAGCGAATTACTTCTCTTGGTAATTTGCCTTCTTTTCTAACTGGCGCAAAACCAATACCCATTGAATAAGCTACTGGGCAACCTATGATAAAGCCACGCGCTTCTGGTCCAACTATCACATCTACATCACGGTCTTTAGCATAATGGACAATTTGATCTGTAGCATAACCAAATGCTTCACCGTTATCCATAATTGTTGTAATATCTTTAAAGTTAACTCCAGGCTTTGGCCAATCTTCTACTTCCGACACATACTGTTTTAAATCCATTCAAACTTCCTCCTATTTATCTACCAGTTCAGACTTAATCCATTGCTTTAATTTAGTAAAATCTTCATAAAGCAACATTTTTTCAACTTCAATTCTTTCCAAACGACCTTGATAATACTTACTCGATTCAATTGCTTTCTTAGTGGAGTCGCTATTTATCTTAATTATACCATTTTCATCTTTGATAAACTCTAAATCAAGGAAAACTTTCAAGATGAATTTAAGCATACTAGACTGTATATTTAAGTATTGGCAAAGTTGCATACCATCTTTAGCTAAATTAGTTTCTTTTTTCGTAGCTAACGCTTTAAAGCATTGTTTGAATGTTTCCATTTTGGGCATGCCTTCGAAATAAATCGAGCGTTCATGATTTAAAACAAGGTAAATTTGGGAAACCTCCACAGTTTTCAAAGTATCTCTGATTTCTTGTATCGAAGCAGGCAAATCACGGAACACATATTTATCATAATTTTGTTGAATTTCATCACCATAAAAGTAATAATTCTCGCCTAGTTTTTCACTTTTTTTATGAATAAGATAAGCTACATCCGTTGAATTTTGCTCAAAGCCACTCACTTTACTTTTACTTCGATAATCAAGAATTTGTAAGTTATTACTTGATAAGTCTTGTATCATGAATTGAGGAGATTGAAAACCATTCCATTCATTAATCTGCAACGTACCGATACAATTAATCGGTTGTTGTTCTCCTAATTCTTTAACAAGGTGCCCGTTTTGCCAAAAGATAGCCTGTAATTGACTTTCACCCATTACGAGTTTCAGATGTTTCTGTTCTTGGCCAATTCCTTTTGCTTGATTGACATTAACATCTTGTAATTCAAAGCATGGACTTGAAAAATCTGTACCAAAAGGACGTAGTCTTTGAATATCTTGAATATTTTTTATTGTTATATCAGCTTCTGAAATTTTAACATCTACTTTTTTACGTGGTTCAAGTGATGTTGTTTCAGCAAGTTGAGTCATCCAATCATTTAGTCCTTGTCTCAGTGTTTCAATGTGTTCTATAGGCATCGTTACACCTGCAGCCATATGATGACCACCAAATTTCGAAATTAAATCACCATGTGCATTCAAAACTTCGAACATTGAGACTTGAGCTATGCTACGAGCTGAGCCTTTTGCATGGCCTTGCGCCTCATCGACATTTAATATAAGCGTTGGTAAACTATACGTTTCTACAACTTTAGAAGCCACTATGCCTAAAACACCTTCATGCCAATTAGGTTCAGCTAATAATAAAAATTTAGCGCCTTGTTGTACTTGTGCTTCAGCAACTTGTAATGCTTCTTCAGAAATTTGTGCAACGATATCTTTACGCTCTTGATTAAAGAATTCAACTTGTTCAGCTAAAAAATCAGCTTCTTCATCTGTTTCAGCCATTAATAATTCTGCAGCAAGCGCAGCATCTTCAAGTCTACCTACTGCGTTTAAGCGAGGGCCGATGATAAAACCGATTGTTTCTTCATTAATTTCATCACTGTAACCAGCTTGTTTTAAAATCGCCCTTATAGATGGTGGACAATGATCATTAAGAACTTCTAATCCTTGTTGAACTAAAGTTCGATTTTCATCCGTTAAAGATACTAAATCAGCAATTGTTCCTATAGCAACTAAGCCAAGGAAATATGCAGGTGGCTCATCCAATAAATTCTGTGCTAATTTATAAGCTACGCCTGCACCACATAAATACTTGAATGGATAATCAAATTCCGGATGCATCGGATGTACAATTGCATAAGCATTAGGCATTGTTCTACCAATTTCGTGATGGTCTGTCACAATTACATCGACACCTAAATCTTGCACCATTTGTATTTCTTCATGGCCTTGTATGCCATTATCTACAGTAATAATGAGTGAAATCTCTTCTTCATAAGCATTTTTGAACGCCATTTCATTTGGACCATAACCTTCAGAGAAACGATTCGGTATATACCAACCTACATGTGCGCCCAACTCTTTTAACGTGTTTACGAGTATAGTTGTAGACGTTACACCATCTGCATCATAATCACCATACACTAAAATCTTTTGATTTTGATCTATCGCCAAATTAATACGTTCGACAGCTTTAGTCATATCGCTCATTAATAATGGATCATGTGTGACTTGAGTGCCTTTTAACAAAGCCTCAATTGATGGTTTATCAGTTAATCCTTTACTTTCTAAGATTTTCTTTACAATAGGAGTTAGCTTTAATTCTGATGAAACTTCCTCTGTAATCTCAGTTTCTGGTGCGTTAACATCCCAAGTATACTTGGATTTAATCATACTATTCTCCCTCATTTCCACAAGCAATTATACAAAAGATATTCGAAAATAAAAAGTACTTACATTTAAATAAGACTTTCTATTATATTTATACAGCGAATACCATGTTTTTTAAAAAATTCACAAATACATCTTAACATGAAAAGCACTATACTTTAGCTTAATAAACATCATTCGTCTTTAAAATTACTATATTCGTTAATACCTTTTTAAACACATAAAAAAACAGCCCGAATTTTTAATTCGAGCTGTTTCACTTTCTTTAACATATTTTAGCTATAGTTTTCACTAGATTCAAAGTACTTACATCCTGTGCAACTTATACTAAGATTTTTTCATCATTTGATTTTTTCTCTTTATAAACGACAATCTTATGATCATCTGATTTTTTAAGTTGACGTTTCTTCATAATGCCCCATAACGGTACTGCGATAAACACAGATGAGAACACACCTGAAATCAGACCGATAAGTAAGGCTAATGAGAAGTTAAAGATACTTGGTGCACCAAATGCCAGTAACGAAATAACTACGATAACTACTGTTAAAACAGTATTGATAGAACGTGTCATTGTCTGACGAATCGATCTATTAACAATATCGTCTATTTGAGATTTCTTCGTAATTACTTTTACTTTGTGTAAGTTTTCCCGGACCCTATCAAATGTAACAATCGTATCATTGATAGAGTAACCAATAATCGTTAATACTGCAGCGATAAAGGTAATATCCACCTCTAATCTGAATAAACTAAATACAGCAACAATCATAAATGCATCATGTAGTAATGCAATTACGGATGATAGCCCCATACGCCACTCAAATCTAAATGTAGTATAGATAATAATACCAATAGCAGCATATACAAGTGCAAACATAGCATTTTTAGCAAGTTCCCGACCAATTACAGGTGAAACCGTATTGACCGTTGGATCATTACCAAATTCATTATCTATAGTACTCTTAATTTTAGCAACTTCATCTTTAGACAAATCATTTTTAAATTGCACGGTTGCATTTTGTCCATTTTCACCTAATGAAACCTGAGATGGTTTGAAATCTTTATCTTCAAGTGTTTGAGTTACTTTTTCCTCTGACACTTTATTTTCAGATTCAAAATCAACTCTCGTACCACTTGTGAAGTCAATACCTAAATTTAATTTGAAAATGAAGAGAATGATGGCACCAACAATGATAATAATGGCGCTTAATGATAACAATGGTTTCGCTAATTTCATAAAGTCCCAGCGCTCATATGGCGTTCTCAAATCATGAATATCTTTTTCTTCATTGATATTATGAATATCTTTCTTGTTTACACCAAATAACCAATATGATTTTTTGAAGTAATTAGATGACACAAGTAGTGATAATAGCCATCTTGATAGGAACACTGCTGTTACGAAGATCATTAAGATACCAATAAGTAACATAGTTGCGAAACCTTTAACTGAACTTTCACCAAAGAAGAACAACACTGCGGCTGCGATAACAGTTGTTAACTGTGCATCGAAAATGGTTAAGAAAGAACTCTTATTCGCCTTTTTATAAGCTTGTTTGAGCGTCCGTCCAATTTTGAGCTCATCTTTAATCCGCTCATACATTATAATGTTCGCATCGACAGCCATACCGACACCTAACACTAAAGCTGCTAAACCTGGTAATGTAAGTACACCAGATATAAAGTTAAATGCTACCATTGTTAGGTATATATACGCCGTTAGTGCAATAATTGCTACTAAACCTGGTAAACGGTAGAAACCTAACATGAATAGATAAATTACTGCGATACCAATTATAGCAGCAAATACTGTTTTATCTAATGCATCTTGACCAAATTGGGCGCCAACTGAATTAGAATAAATCTCATTTAAATCTACTGGTAAGGAACCTGCATTTAATAAATCAGCAATTTGTTTAGCCTCTTTAATGCCTTCTTCACCGTTAAATCCACCTGAAATTTCAACACTATCAGAGTTAATTGGTTTATCTACTGAAGCAGCTGAAACGAATTTCGGATCTTTTTTAGTCACTTCTTTATGGTAAGAATCGCCTTTTTCGTAATCTAACCAAACAACCATGACGTTTTCATCTTTTTTCGAAATTTCTTCAGTTACTTTTTTAAATTTATCACTATCTTTTAATTGGAAAGTAACTGCTGGTTGATTCGTATTCTCTTTGAATTCTTGTTTTGCTGAACCTTGTTGAATATCTTTACCAGTCAATTTGATATTATCATCTGCATCACGAATCGTTAAATTTGCTTGTGATGATAAAACATCCCGCGCTTCAGACTGGTTTTTAACACCAGCAAGTTGAACACGAATCCTATTTTTATCTTCGACTTGAATTTTCGGCTCGGAAACACCTAAGACGTTGACACGATTTTCAAGCGTTTTCGCTGTTGATTTAACCGCTTTATCGTCAATTTTATCATCTTTTTGTAAAGGATCTACTTGATATAAGACCTCAAATCCACCTTGTAAGTCTAAACCAAGACTAACGTCTTTAACTACACTCTTATAAGTAAATGCCATAGCTCCCAACAACAGAGCTACCAACACTATGAATGCAACTATTCTACTACTCTTCTTCACTTAAACACCTCATTGTAAGCTTATGTTATAAGAATACTTGATTAAATCATTTTAATGCAATTTTATACAATCTATACGTTTTTCTAAACGACCTTATTATCTTAACATATTACAACGTGTGTAAAAACTAACTCAACTATTTTGTATTCATAACTTAATTGTAAGCGTTATTAACTTTTTAAATTGTTACAAGAATATTACTCGTTTATACGTTAAGCTATGATGATTATATACTAGGTCATTTTAAATTATAACACTATATCAGCATATTGTTTAAGAAAGTATATATGATTTCCATTAATGTTTCAGTAGAATATGTCAATAAAAAAAGAACTGATATTTTCATATCAGTTCTTTACTTTATTATGAAGGATCAACTTGTTTTATAGCAGGTTTTTCTAAAGTGATTTCAGTACCGTTGCCATTTAAAGTTAATACTACTGTAGTTTCATCTACTGCACGAACAGTACCTTTGATACCACCGATTGTAGTTACATGTTGGCCAGAACTTACTTGGCTAATCATTTCACGATGCTCTTTCGCTCTTTTTTGTTGTGGTCTGATTAAGAAAAACCACATTAATGCTAATAATAAAATTGGTAATATTAATGAAGTAAATTGCATTATTTTATTTCTCCCTTGTTAAAAGTTTTTTGGGTTGTCTACATTAAGTCCATACTGTTCAAAGAATTCTTCTTTAAAATCAAGAAGACGATCTTCACGAATAGCTTGTCGTACATTTTCCATTAATTTTAGCAAGAAATGTAAATTATGATAAGTAGTAAGACGGATACCAAAAGTTTCTTCTGCTTTAATTAAATGTCTTATGTAAGCTCTACTATAATTTTTACAAGTATAGCAGTCACAATTTTCATCAAGTGGTCCTAAATCTTCTGCATATTTAGCATTTTTAATAGTCACTCGTCCATGTGAAGTCATACAAGTACCGTTACGTGCGATACGTGTTGGTAGTACACAGTCAAACATGTCTATACCTCGAATACTACATTCAATCAATGCATCTGGTGAACCCACACCCATTAAATAACGTGGTTTATCCTTCGGCATAAATTGTTCAGTATGCGTCACCATATCGTACATTACTGGTTTAGGCTCTCCTACAGACAGGCCACCAATTGCATATCCTGGAAAATCTAAAGCAACTAATTCTTCAGCGCTTTGTTTTCTAAGATCTTTATATTCTCCGCCTTGTATAATACCAAACAAAGCTTGATCTTCAGGTCTCTTATGTGCTTTCAAACATCTCTCAGCCCATCTAGTGGTTCTTTCAATAGAATCTTTCACATATTTATATTCGGCAGGCATTGGAGGACATTCGTCAAATGCCATCATAATATCTGAACCTAAATCATTTTGAATCTCTGTAGCTTTCTCAGGACTCAAAAATAGTTTCGATCCATTTTTGTGATGACGGAACTCTACGCCTTTTTCAGTAATGTTTCTCAAATTACTTAAGCTAAATACTTGGAAACCGCCAGAATCAGTCAGTATAGGACCATTCCAGTTCATGAACTGATGTAATCCCCCACTCTTTTTGATAATATCATTTCCTGGCTGTAACCACAAATGATAAGTATTCCCTAAAATGATTTTCGCTTCCATCTGATGTAATTCTTCTGGACTCATTGTTTTAACAGTTGCTTTTGTTCCTACTGGCATAAACATCGGTGTTTCAAATGATCCATGAGGTGTGTGTACAATACCTAAACGCGCACCTGATTGCTTACAAGTTTTAATATGCTCATACGTTACTGCTGGCATATAAAATCTCCTTTCATTCCCTAAATAATTAACATTGCATCTCCGAAACTAAAGAATCTGTATTCTGATTTTACCGCTTGTTGATATGCATTTAAAATATAATCTCTACTACTGAAAGCAGATACTAGCATTACAAGCGTTGATTTTGGTAAATGAAAGTTTGTAATTAAACCATCAATTGCCTTAAATGTATAGCCTGGGAAGATAAAGATATCTGTCCAGCCGCTTTGAGCTTTAAATGCCTCATTTGTTTGCATAATCGTTTCTAATGTCCTAGTTGAAGTTGTACCTACAGAAATTACACGATGTCCTTTAGACTTGGTTTCATTTAACAACTTTGCTGTTTCTTGGTCCATTTGATAATATTCACTGTGCATTTCATGATCGTCAATATTATCTACACTTACAGGTCTAAATGTACCTAAACCAACATGTAGTGTAATGAATGCGATGTTAATACCTTTTGCTTTTATACGATTTAATAATTCGTCAGTAAAATGTAACCCTGCTGTTGGTGCTGCTGCAGAACCAGATGCTTTGGCATAAACAGTTTGATAACGATCTTGATCATCTAAGCGTTCTTTAATATAAGGAGGTAACGGCATTTCACCAAGCTCATCTAAGCGCTCTTGTAATATGCCTTCGTAATGTAGTCTCATTATACGACCACCTTGATTTAACTCCTCAATACACTCAGCAACTATTTTGCCATCACCGAACGATAATTTGTTACCAACTTTGATTCTTTTTGCAGGTTTTAATAATACTTCCCAATCATTACCAGAGATTTGTGTCAGCATTAGCATCTCTACTTTTGCACCGGTTTCTTCTTTCAAACCAAACAAACGAGCTGGCATTACTCTTGTATCGTTTAATACAAGTGTGTCACCTTTATCTAAGTAATCAATGACATCTTTAAAATGTTTATGTTCAATATCACCAGTTTGTCTGCCAAGAACTAATAATTTACTCTCATCTCTGTTTTTCAGAGGTGTTTGTGCTATCAATGCTTCAGGCAAATGATAATCAAATGCTTCAATATCCAAACTTATTCCCTCTTTCCATTCTTGCTAAAATGTTCAAATGCATAAGGTGTCGCTTTCCGTCCTCTTGGCGTACGCTCAATGAATCCTTTTTGAATTAAAAAGGGTTCATATACATCTTCAATTGTAATGCGTTCCTCACCAATAGAAACAGCTATCGTATCCAAACCAACAGGTCCGCCTTTATACTGCTGCAATATACAATTCATCATTTTATGATCAATGTAATCTAGCCCTTCATCATCTACTTGTAATAACTGCAGAGATTGCTTTGTAGTATCTATGCTAATTGATTCATCTTCCTTCACTTGTTGAAAATCACGTACACGTTTTAACAAACGATTGGCAACCCTTGGCGTACCTCGACTACGTTTAGCTAATTCCGTTGCACTTTCTTTATCGATAGACGTTCCCAATACTTCAGCAGTACGCACAATGATTTCTTCTAATTCAGGTTCTTCGTAATACTCTAATCTGAGATGAACACCGAATCTATCACGTAAAGGAGCTGTTAAACTACCCGCTCTTGTAGTAGCACCTATTAAAGTAAATGGAGGCAAGTCTATACGAATACTTCTCGCTTCTTCTCCTTTACCAATAACGATGTCCAAAAAGAAATCTTCCATTGCGGGATATAATACTTCTTCAACAACACTACTTAACCTGTGAATTTCATCAATAAATAAAACGTCTCCTGGTTGTAAACTAGAAAGAATCGCCGCTAAATCACCTGGCCGTTCTACAGATGGCCCAGAAATCGTTCTAATATTTACTTCCATTTCATTCGCAATGATGTTAGACAAAGTCGTTTTACCTAATCCAGGGGGGCCAAATAATAGGACATGATCTAACGGCTCTTGTCTCATTTTAGCTGCTTTAATAAACACTTCTAAATTCGATTTAATCGCTGATTGTCCAATATATTGACGTAACCTTGTTGGTCGTAAAGAAAGTTCAAATGAAGATTCCTCTTCATGTACTGATTGGTCTACCATTCTATCATCCATTACATTCCCCCCTTTTTAAATATAGTAATATTTATGATATAAGTAATTGTAATCCTCTTTTAACTGCATCATCGACAGATTCAAATGATTCTTTAGTTAATGTTTTTTCGACTTTAGTCAATTCACGTTTAGAATAACCTAATGCTTCTAATGCTAGCATTGCTTCTTTAACAATTGCAGTTGCGCCATTACTATCAATCCCCATGTTTAATAGCTGACTGCTATCTACTTCATTAATCTGAACCTTACCTTTAAGATCCAAGACAATTTGGCGTGCAGTTTTTTTACCTATTCCAGGGAATTGTGTTAAATAAGCATCATTTTCATTCTCGATGGCAATTTTGACGTCATTCGGAGAACTACTTGCTAAAATAGCTAGTGCAGATTTCGGACCTATGCCAGTTACTTTTATCAAGCTTAAAAACATATCTTTTTCTTCTTGATTTATAAAGCCATAGAGCAACTGTGCATCTTCTCTTACGATAAGTGAAGTGTGAATCACAACTTCTTGATCCATTTGTTTTTGAAAACGATAAGAATTAGGTGTTTGAATCTCATATCCTACACCTGATGCTTCAACCACCACGTGTGTAGGATTCAATACTGTTAATGTGCCTTTAATATATGCGTACAAGTTTACACTTCCTTATATAGTCATACTAATTAATTCAACTTTAGAAATATGATCAATAATTTTTAAAGCTTCCATTACATCATCAATTTCCAAATCCGTACCCTTCGCATCTAATGAAAGTGTGATTGTTGCTCTTCCATCCATTGGAATACTTTGGTGAATGGTTAATACAGATAACTGTAAACTAGATAATGTATTTAATACTTGTGCCAACATGCCTACGATATCATTGACATACAATATTAATGTAAACTCTCTCGTTGATTCCATTTTTTCATCAATCGGAAATATAGTATCTCGATATTTATAAAATGCACTTCTAGATAAATCAAACTGTTTGACTGCTTCAAATATGGACAATGACGGATTATTTTTTAATACATCTTTAATTTTTAAAGTTTTTACAACTGATTCTGGTAAAACATCTTCTCTAATTAAATAAAACTTTTTATAGTCTTTTTTGTCCAAATTAAGCACTCCTATTCAACAAATTCAAATTCTCCGCCAAGTATCCTTACAATATCACCATTTTCACAACCGCGTGCTCTCAACGCCTCATCAATGCCCATAGAGCGCATTTGACGTGCGAATCTACGTACTGCCGGGTCACTATTGAAGTCAGTCATCTTGAACATTCTTTCAATTGCTTTACCACTTACAACGTATGCAGCATCATCATCTCTAGTAATTGTGAAGTTATCTTGACTTGGCGTATGTTTATACAACACTCTGTTAACACCCAAATCTTCCTCTTCTTCTTTACTAAAGTCAATGTCTTTCACTTCTTCTAATTTATCTGCAATTGCATATAAGAGTTCGTCTATATGATCATGCATTACTGTAGATAAAGGAATAATATGAATACTATCATCATTCAATTCTTCTTTAAAAATTTCTAAGTTATCTTCAGCATTTGGCATATCCATCTTATTTGCTACAACGATTTGAGGTCTCTCTTCTAGACGATGTTCATAAGCACTTAATTCTTCATTAATTACTTTATAATCTTCAAATGGATCGCGACCTTCAGAGCCACTCATATCAATCATATGAACAATAACTTTTGTTCTCTCAACGTGTTTTAAAAATTGATGACCTAATCCTACACCTTCAGACGCACCTTCAATAAGACCAGGTAAATCTGCCATTACAAAACTTCTTTGATCTTTTGTGGAAACAACACCTAAGTTAGGTTTAATTGTAGTGAAATGATATGCACCAATTTTCGGTTTGGCTTTAGATACTATTGAGAGTAAGGTAGATTTACCCACGCTCGGAAAACCTACTAATCCTACATCGGCTAGCAATTTTAATTCTAGCGTAACCTCTATTTCTTCACCTGGTTCTCCATTTTCACTAAAATCAGGTGCAGGGTTTCTTGGAGAAGCGAAACGAGAGTTACCTCGGCCTCCACGACCACCCTTAGCTACAGTTGCACGTTGACCATCTTCAACTAAATCTGCAACAACTTCCTCTGTTTCAACATTTTTCACAATTGTGCCTGGCGGTACTTTTAGAACTAAGTGATCTGCATTTTTACCATGCATATTACTTGTTTGACCAGCGCCACCTCTATTAGCCTTGAAATGTGTTTGATATCTAAAGTCTAATAAAGTTCTTAACCCTTCATCAACTTCAAATATAATTGACGCACCATTACCACCGTCGCCACCAGCTGGGCCACCAAATGGAATATATTTCTCTCTACGATAGGCTGTTATACCATTACCGCCATCACCTGCTTTGAGTGATATTTTAACTTGATCGACAAACATGATTTCACCTCTTTTTCTAAAAACTTAATTTCCATATCTTTTATATTATATCATTATCTTGCCTACTAGAAAATAAAGACAAAAAAATTAACACCAGAAGTCATAACTTCTGGTGTTAATGGTGACAAAAACTACTCAGCTGCTGCGTAAACAGAAACTTGTTTTTTGTCGCGACCTTTACGTTCAAATTTAACAACGCCGTCGATTTTAGCGAATAATGTATCGTCGCCACCACGACCAACATTTTCACCAGGATAGATTTTAGTACCACGTTGGCGGAATAAAATTGATCCACCTGTAACGTATTGACCATCAGCACGTTTAGCACCTAAACGTTTTGACTCAGAGTCACGTCCGTTTCTTGTAGAACTTACCCCTTTTTTAGATGCGAAGAATTGTAAGTTTAATTTTAACATTGGGTTGCACCTCACTTATAATTTAGTCTGATATTTTCTTTATATTCTTCTTCAATTGTTTGCAATGATACTAACATTGCCTGAAGAATTAATTGCGCTTTTTCATTTGTAGCATCGACACTTCTTACGTGGAAATGTCCACCGTCATCATTGTAATCAATGTCTGGCTTTTCGCTTGTTAATCCCATGATAGCATTAACGCTTCCGAAAATAACTGCGGATGCACCAGCACAAACTATATCATGCCCGTATTCGCCATGTTCTGCATGACCATCCATAATAACATCAGTTACTTGACCAGCTTCGTTCAATGTAACATCAACAGTAATCATGATTAAGCGTTGATTTTGTCGATAGTTAATTTAGTGTAAGGTTGACGATGACCTTTTTTACGTTTTGAGTCTTTACGACGTCTGTAAGTGAATACAGTGATTTTTTTACCGCGTCCTTCTTTATTAGCAGTAGCAGTAACAGTAGCACCCTCAACTGTTGGCGCACCAACTTTAACTGAGTCTCCACCTACAAATAATACTTTGTCAAAAGTGAATGTATCACCTTCGTTTAAATTTAATTTTTCAACGAAGATTTCTTGTCCTTCTTCAACTTTTAATTGTTTTCCACCTGTTTCGATAATAGCAAACATACTTTGCACCTCCTATAATTTTAAGTCACGCCAAATGCAGGTGACATAAATGTACTTGAACCTGAATCTGAGCGGTTGTATGTAGCTATGAACTACTCAACTACTGCATTTTAGCATTAGGATTTCTTACTGTCAATCTTCAATTGCACTTTTCTTAGGAATTTCATAATAATTGGGAATAAAATTGTAAGTAAAATTAAATTTAATATAAATGTAGGTATTAATCTAAATATAATAAAATCTATAAACACAAAATTAATAAGCCCTAAAATACTATACATAATTGCTACATAAATTTCTAAGAAGACTGTACTAAGTACAATAATGATAAACAGCATTGTATGATCTCTATAAAATGTTTTGAAGAAAAAGTCCATGATGACTACAAATAAAATATAGCCAAATAGATATAGACCATAAAAACTGCCGAAATATAAATCTGTAATTAGGCCTAATACTACTGATAAAACCATCGCTACACCAAAACTTCTATACACACTTAGCATCAAAATGTACATGATCGTTAAATGTGGCACGAAAATAATATCTTTATCTCCTATTTGCATTGGTATAACAAGTCCAATTGCAGTATCAATATAAAACAATACAATACCAATAAGAAAGTAGTATAATGCGCGCATTAATTATCCCCGCTTTCATTATCTGGTATTGTTTTAGGGTCTCTTTTAGCAACATAGACGTGATTTAAGTCTGCTAAACTTGCAGCTGTCTTCACTCTTACTTCTTTAGATAAACCGTACTCATCATTTTCAACTTTAGATACTTCACCTATGTAAATACTGCTAGGAAGTTGATCTGCTAAGCCGCTCGTAACAACTTTATCTCCTTTTTTAATACTATCTTTATTATTTATATCTGTAATTACAAGTTCTTCATTCTTAGCATCATAATGATCTATTAAACCAAAAACGTTTTCTCCATCATGTTGGATGTTTACAGACAATCGATTAGCACGAGTGTTCGTTGAGATTAAATCTACTTGAGACGAGAATTGATTTACTTTAGAGATGCGGCCAACTAATCCTTCTGAAGTCATCACAGCCATATTGTTTTCTATTCCATCTTTAGAACCTTGGTTTATAACCAATGTATTCATCCATTGGTCAGGATTTCTAGATAGTACTGTGCTAGAAATCGGTTCATATTTTGAAATATCTTCAATATCTAATTCTTTTTTGTAAGTTTTATTTTCTGCTTTTAATCTTTCATTTTCAGCTTCTAATTGCTTCACCTTACTACTTTGTTCTTCTGAACTTTCTTTTGCAAAGAGATTACCGATAGATCCTGTTACAAAATGTACAGGATAGCTGACTGCTTTTTGACCAAAAGCAACAGTATCTCCTACATACTGTTCTACTGGTGATTGCGTTTGTGAACGCAAAGATACACCAATTAAGGCTATAAACACAATGATTGCACACAGTATAACAATCAATTTGTTGTTTTTAAAAAACTTTGACAACCTGAACACCTCTATTAACCAACTATTTTATATTCTTATTATCATTTTATATCACTAGTGTTACGAAATAAAGCACGAACCCTAATATTCCACAACAAAATTTATCCTACGTTGAATCACTAGTTTAACTAGATTAAGCGAATACACTTCATGTTTTGATTAAAATGAAATAAATTAAACGATACATTGTATTATAACAATACTTACAGTCAATAGTGTATTAAAAAATTTTGATTTTCTGAATAGTAATTAATATATTATTTTTGTTTAAAAATTAAGTTTAAATACTTTTTGAGGCAAACACATGCATTTATGGCTTATACACTTAATCTTTTTATATATGCTCATATAAGAATTACAATTGCCTTTAAGTTTTAAAGCATAAAAAAACGCCTCTACCATAAGAGACGTAAACTTACTTTAGTTATTTTCTTTTTCATCTGAATTGTTGTCGTCAGTTGATTTTTTAGCTTTTTTCTCATCTTCTTCATATAATGTTTCTTTTTTACGCCAACGTGCAAATAAATTTTGTGCTTTAGCTTGCTCAGCCATTTTCTTATCTTTAGACTGTTCACTCATAATTGGACACCAACCTTTAACGTTTTTACTTATTTAAGGCTAACGCATTTTACCCTATAATTCAAACGCATTACTCGTAGTTAGATTGTGGTTGTAGTTCAATATGCGCTCCTAATTGATTTAAATCTTGTTCCATTTCAATTTCTGTCTTATAAACACGAAGTGAATCTGAGCCAAATTTATAGATAATAAACTCATCGCCACGTTGACCAGCCAAGTATTCATCAGTATAACCCATTCTTTCTAAACCTGAAACTGACATAAACTCTTTTTTATTAATCCAATCAAACACATTTTTCGTTTGACTAAATGGTACATTATTAAGGATGTCATTATCTTCTACTGAATACCGTTTGCCACCTGTCAAATTTTGTTGAGGTGCTTCATTATTCATAGATGGCTTATCGTCATGTACTGGGTTCCATTCTTGGTCTTTTAAAAAAGGTGCATATTTTAATGCGAAAAGTACAATTGCTACTATCGCTATGACAGCTATAATGTTTTTAACAATACTGAAAATAAACCGCATGAACCATCCTCCTATTAAGTCACTCTAAATTATAATTTTTCACGGTCGAATTATCATCAGTCTCTAGAAGTATTTAAAACTTAACTATAGACTGATGCATATGCCATATTTTCATAGTACAATGTTTTTAAAGGGAGTGAATACAGAATGAGTATTTTATCTATAATCCTGCTTGCACTCTTAGTCATACTACTATTTAGAGTAGGTTTATCAATTTTAAGATTTATAATATATATTGGGATTATTGTGTTATGTATATATTTGGGTTACCAAGGTATTCTTTGGTTAATGGAGAATTTTAACACTTATTTCAATTTCATAAATTAAAATTTTAGCGCTTAAGGATTAAATTATCCATTAAGCGCATTTTTTGTACTATTAGATTTAAAAATTTTAATACTTTTACTTCAAATATGTAAAAATTACAAATTACCACTTACAAAACTTAACATATACTATAGAAACTTGTCATTTACTTACTTTCCTACACCATTACTTAACACTTGATAAACATAATAACAGCCACTTAATAATAGTGCCCATATGATCGCTACCGCTATAGCACTCAATAAATAAATCCATATCGAAGTTGAGGTGTGATTAAATACAACGAATAAAATAGTTGTAATTACAACCCCTATAACTGAAACAACTATGGCAATACCTGTTCTTTTCAAATTAATTGCTTGGCGCTTTTTGGTAAGTTGCATAAGATACACTACAGGTAACAATAACCCGATTAATAAGATACTTCCCAATATATAATCCTCCTTATATAACATCTTGATTATACATTACCTTGACGCATACCGGAAGATTAATGTACTCCATAAAACAAATATGTCATATGTAAAAAAAGACATCCCTTCATAAGAACAGGATGTCATTAATATATAATGTTGATTTAAATGCTTAAACAAACTCTTCATATTCACGCGGATTTTGACCTTCAACACGACCGCTTTCACCTTGATCTAAAGCATCAATCTTATCTAAGTCTTCTTGTTCTAATTCAAAGTCAAGATAATTATAATTTTCTTGTTGATGTACGTCATCACTCGATTTAACAATTGGAAATACGTGGTTTTGATTAACCCAGTTAATAATCACTTGAGCGGGCGTACGATCATATTTATCAGCAATAGCTTTAATCGTATCATTCGTAAGAACATCATTAATTTCACGTCCTAAAGGACTCCATGCTTCTGATAAAATACCTCTTTTATCATTTTCTGCTATTAAATCTTTATTATTGAAATACGGTTGTATCTCTATTTGATTGGTAGCTGGTGTCACTCCTGTTGCTTCAATAATTTCATCTAAATGTTCAGGCATAAAATTAGAAACACCAATTGTTTTAATTAAACCATATTTCTGTGCATCGACTAATGCTTTCCAGGCCTCAACGAATTTACCTTGTTTCGGATTCGGCCAATGTATTAAGTATTTGTCAAAATAATCTAACCCAGTACGATAAAGTGACTCTTGAATTAGATTAATCGCTTTATCATATTCATGAGCAGCGCCTGGTAATTTAGCACTTACATAAATCTGTTCTCGAGGAATTGACGAACGACGAATTGCTTCGCCTACCATACCTTCATTGTTATAATTAGTTGAAGTATCTATTAAGCTATAGCCTATATCAATTGCATTTATTACTTGATTAACGCCTTTTCCGCCTTGAATATTCACCGTTCCTAATCCTATATGAGGTAAAGTTGATCCATCATTTAAACGAAACTCATCATACATTGTCATTCATAATCCTTCCCTTCTTCCATGTATTTAAAAATCAGCATAAACAAGTTGATTTTATATTCGTTACTTTCTATTTCTACCCGTTTTAATAATTTAATAATCTGGGAAAATATTCAGACTATCAAAACCGATGGATGTTTTAATTTATATAATCGTTATATTATTTTTTCAACGACAAAAGACAAACTAAGTAATAACTGTATTAGTTTGTCTCCTTTTGATATAAAGTTAGTTTTTAGTACTCATTACTCTCTACTTCATACTTAATATTTAATTGTTTTAATAACTTATTTATTTCCAATTCCAATAACGGTTGTTCAATGTCTCTAACTAAATTTATATAAAACTTATTATCATAACTTAACATACTGCAGTTGTATGGCGTTCGTGATCGAGTGTTAAGTATACAGTCTACTCTATCTATATATTTATCCATTTCCGTTGGCATTCGAATTAATCCTAAATTCGACAGAGTTAAGCATGTTGTTTTTTCGCTAAATAAAAATGAACGCTTAAGAAAATATTGCTTGATAAATAATGGCATCATTTTAATGAATATACTATTCTGTATGCTCACATTTTTCTGAATCCTTGTTCGTAAATTATCTTCCGATAATCCTGACTTAAGTTGATTATCAATAATTTTAATAATTTCATTCAAAGTATAATCTTGAACTTTAGGATTAATTTGAGGTTTCATATAGAGGACAAAATTACGTAACGTATTTTTATGGAACACATTTCTTAAATCAATAGGCAAGAAGATTTTAATATCTTTCTGACTTTGTGTTTTCATTTCCTCTTTTTGCAAATTTATTAGCCCCATAATTATCATTGAAGCTACTAAAACAGTTAAACTTATATTCATGTCTTTAGCTATTTTCTTTATATCTACTATATCAATAATATATTTTTCTGTTTTTAATTTGTTTATTGTTTTCCCTTTTAATTGGTACACTTGGTTATTCTTAAAAGTAACTTTATTTTTTTGTTTTATTTTAATATCTTTGTAGTTGTCTGCTATTTCATCTTTACTAGGATGCTCATTAGTATCTAATATATCTTCTCTATCTTTTAAATGTAGGCCTTCTTTTCGTTTAAGATATTCATAAACTAATGATTTCAAAAATACCATGCCACCTTTACCATCAGTCAATGAATGAAATAATTCAACATGTATACTTTTTTCTGAATATAATACGCGAAAACTACTTTTATATAAATCCTTTTTCGACATATACTTTAATAGTTTTGTATCTTTTTCTATAATGGGTGCTTTATAAACTGGTTCTAGATAATACCAAAAAATACCTTTGGATATTCTAGCTGCAATTGTAGGGAATCTTTCTGTAACTACATTTAAAGCCTCTTGTAATATGGCTGGGTGTATTTCTTCTTTTAAAGTAATAGATAACCTAAATATATTTAACCAGCTTTTATTATGAGAAGCCATATGAATAATTGCTGTGTTATCAAGTTTTACTTTATACTTTTTTCGATTATGCATATATTACACTCCTCTTAATAGTTTAGATTACCTATAAATATTCTGTATATATGACATGAATGCTATATTAAAAAGCAATTTCATAACAAAATTCTAATTTTCTATAATAATCATTTTCAACAAAATCAGTAGGTTTAACCTTAGTATTATTTGCTTCAAAATACTCTAGATTAGCTATTTTCAAAATGCTGTACACAAATTGAGAACAGAACATAATATTAGGTCTAATAGATGCCTTAGTTACAAGTCCTACTAAATTATAAGCACTACCGGCGTTATTTATTTCATTAATTTTTTCAATTATACGTTTCTTTTGTTCTTTCGTAGCTTTTATTTTATATACCATTATACTAGCGTCACTTTTTTTATTAAAAGACTCTAATTGTTCTTGGTTTAAACCAGGTAGAGTTAGATTTTCTCCACCATTGTAACTAATTGTTGTTTTCAGTTCTTTATCCAAACTAAGAGAAACATGATTATAATTTTTTTGAGTGAAAAGTGAAATTAATTCATTTGCAGAACTGCCTGTGCTAGATAAAACAATATACAAGTTTTCATCATTTAAACTTTTTTCACATTCTGCGAAATAACTTTCACTCAGCGCATTTCTATTTAAATATTTAATATAACTATGCCTAGGAATATCATTCGCAATTTCATAAATATTTTCTTTAGATAAAGCAGTTTTACTTTTACTAACATTCTTTTTTAAACTGTTCCTTTTATTATTTATTTCTCTAATCATATCAAAACTAATTGATGTTTTACTGATCATTGAAAATTGATGTTCAAGTGTGTATATATAATGTAAGTACCTTACAAAGAACGGTACAAATATGATAATAATACCAATGATATTTTTTACTAAAAAGGCGAGCCAAATACTACTATTATTAAAAAATGTAGAAGCTATAAAAACTTCTTGTAGAATTAAGATTAAAGTATATATTGAAATGAACATGATTTTCACTTTCCACGAGTTCTTCGATACCAATATATGTATAATAAGAATTGAAGCTGATAAAGCAAATATGACTGCAAATATTGCAGTTGACTTAGTAAATAATAAAGATATTAATAAAATAATAATTAAAAATTGAATCAGTAATAAATATACTTTTTTGACTCTCATATAAATGTTCTCCTCCATAACTTTCTTTAATATAAAGTATATTTAAAAAATCAACAATCCAAAAGGTCTTTTAATTATCAAATTAATATGTTTTTAAAATATAGGATAAGTAATTTATGTTCTACTCATGTAAATGAATTAAACTTGGAAACAGAACTAAAATATTTCAGTTACTCTAAAAGTCCTCAGTTAAAATAACCTTCTTCAACCATGCTTAAATAGATATGGTCACCTATAATAATATGATCTAATAAATCAATTCCTAGCACTTGACCACATTTTTTTAATCTTTCAGTGGTTTTAATATCTTCGTTTGAGGGCGTAACGTCACCTGAAGGATGATTATGTAGTACTATAATAGCATTACTCGCACATTTAATAGCTTCACTAAATATTTCGCGTGGATGCACAATTGAACTATTTAAAGTGCCAACAAATATGGTTTTTTGCTTAATAATTACGTTTTTAGAATTCAAAAACAACGCTATAAATTTCTCTTGTGTCAAATGCTCCATTTTACCCATCATAAAATCCGCAACATCTTTAGGACTTGAAATTTGAATCTTATCATCTACGCTACCTGAATGCATGCGTTCTCCTAACTCAAATGCTGCTTTCAAAATAAGCGCTTTATATAAACCTACACCTTTGATTTTATTTAAGTCGCTGATAGATAACATTTTTAATTCTTTTAAGTTATCAACTGACTTCAACAATTCGTTTGCAATATCTATACTCGAACTCCCTTTTCGACCAGTATTAATTAGTATGGCTAATAACTCAGCGTGTGATAAATGTGAGGCACCATGACTTAACAAACGTTCTCTCGGCTTCTGGTTATCTGCAAGTTCATTTATTCTCAAATAAGACCCTCTCCTAAAGTTAAATATTGATGAAATATCATCGTTAAATTAAAAGCAACAAAAATAAAAGGTATCAGTGGTATTCTTTGTTTCAAATTACGAAAAAGTATCATACTAAATAAAGCAAAAATACCTCCACAAATAAACGTAAAAAACATTATTAACACAAAATCTGAATATGGCAGTAAATAAGAAAGCAATGAAAAAAGAAGAATGTCTCCGTAACCAATGCCGTGACGTATTAAAAAATATAAAAGATGTAATACCGTAGTCATGATTAAAAAATGGTATACATTTCCTTGTCCAATAAAGTAGGCACACAATGAAAATATAATGTACAGATGGATTGGTAATGCAAAAGTTTTGATGTCATACATCGTAAATACAAGTAGGAATATATAAATAAGTAAAAAAGTGGTGTGATCTAGAGGGAATGATAAATAAGAAAGAACAAATGCAGGAACAATCGATAAAAATTCTCCAATTAAATATAAAGAGCTCAACTTACTTTGACAGCAATTACTTCTCCCTTTCAAACATAAAAAGCTTATAATTGGTATTATTTCGGTAAATTTAAGTTCTCTATGACAATAATCACAACGAGAACGTAAACCAAAGTAATTTAATTTTAATTGATTCACATAGCTCAACTGATACAAATAACTAAATAGAACTGGACATAATAAAAGTTGTTTGATCAATAATATACCTCCTTATAAAAATTATATCATGTCCGTTTTAATTTAATAACAAAAATATCACTTAGTTAAAAATTTTAATTGTAAGTTTGATAAAATAAATTTTTAGTACATAAAAAGCGCATAACCTCTACAATTTAAATGATTAATCAATTAAATAAAATAAAGATTACGCGCTTCTGTATAATAAACATATGTACATTTAACTATGGATACAGAAAAACACAATCAGCCATTCTGTATTCATAAATTAATATGCTATTTATTGTTGTTATTTTTAAAAATAACATAATTCATTATTTTCGATACTATTTTTTCTTAACTTCTTCTACAGTTTCTTCCACTTCTTTACGTGTTATTTTTTCACGGCCATTTTTCATAGCTTTTAAAGATTTATGTGCAAGTGCTAAAGGTAAACGTGCGAATAATATAATCGTTCTCTTATTGAGTGAATCGATATATGCATCTGCTTTTGCTAAGTTTTCATCTGCATAATCAAACAGGTCTGTACGACTCCAACCATCCGGTACAAAACTCACACCACGTTCATCTAAATCTTCTTTCTCATTTCGTAAAATGTTAACAGCTTGAAGTCCACGTCCATAACCAATGGCTAAATCGCGGTCTGTTTTTTCACCAGCACACAATTCCCATAGTTCTGACAGCATGACACCAACACGTCCTGCAACGTAATATGTATATTCATCTAAATCTTCTCGTGTATGAACATCCCAGTTTGCTTTCGCCCATTTTGCCATACCGAATGCCATCTCGCTTGAACAATCTAAAACAATTGGCAAAGTTCTGTCAGGACATGCGTCTATCCACTCACTTAAACGGAGTGTAACTTCAGGCATGAAATCTTTCACAGGACCTAGTATCTCTAGATATTTTTCTTCATCGAAAGGTTCTTTAAATAATTCACTCACTTGCATTAAAATTGTATATTTTAAATCATTATCTACTTCTTCATGATCCTCAATCTCATCAATTGCTCGTAGTATTAAATATGCAGATGCTACTGAATGTTTTAATTCTTTTTCTAAAAAGGTAATCGGAATATAAAACGTACGACTTGTTTCTTTCAGTACACGCATTGCATCCTTTGGAAATTTCTTTTCTGTCATGTTAATCTTTCCCTCCCTTTTGTAAATACTATCATATTATTACAAATTAAAATAGGAATTGCTAAATGGATAAAAAAAGCACTAATAATCATCTGATTTAAACAACGTATAAATTACAATTTATACAAAATATAAAAATATTCAACTTTTTAAAATTTTCCATAAATCTACTATATAAAAAAGCTAGTTACTTTTGCATTAAAGTTAGAATAAATCATTAATCCTGACTCAATAACGCAAAATAATAACTAGCTTTCTCATTGAATAAATATTTATTTAATCAATATCAGCACAGTTTCACTGTTGTTAAATAATATCTAAAAATTAACTTTCGCTTTAACTTCACTAATGAAATATAAACTTCCAGTTATGATTAATCCATCACCTTCATATGTTTCAATAAACTTCACATAATCATCAACAAGTTCTTTTTGATCAAATCGTATTTCTTCAAAAATAGCATCTTTAGTTAATGCTCGAGGAAAATCAAAATCAGTAACATAAAACGTTGAAGCAATTGTTTTAAGTTGGTCTACCATCGTATTAATTGGTTTTCCTTTCACTGCAGAAAATAATATATCTAGACTATCAACGTGATAATAATCTTTCATTGTACTAATCAAAGCTTCAACGCTTTCAACATTATGCGCACCATCAACAATCATTAAAGGCTTTTCTTTAACTTGCTCAATTCTCCCAGTCCAGCTTACTGATTCAATACCATCTATCATCTTATTGAAATCTAAATCAACAATACCTGATTCGTTTAGTTCAATAAGTGCAGTTATTGCTAAAGCTGCGTTTTCTTTTTGATGCTCACCCAACATATTTAATAGTAAGGTTTCTAATTCATAGTCTTTATAACGATAAGTAAATTCTTCTTCTTGTGAAACGATACTAATATCACGATCAAACTCTATGCCTTCAGTATTCTGTTGCTCAACGCAGCCACGAATTACTTTAAGCGCATCTTCATTTTTCACTGCATAGATAATTGGCGTATTAGGTTTAACGATTGCGCCTTTATCTTTTGCTATATCCGTATAAGTATCTCCTAGAATTTCAATGTGGTCTAGTCCTATACTTGTGAGAATTGTTAATATCGGTTTAAAAACGTTCGTTGAATCATTTTTAATCCCTAATCCCGCTTCAACTATTACAAAATCAACGGGGTGTAATTCACCAAAGTATAAAAACATCATCGTAGTAATGATTTCAAATTCAGTGGCTGTTCCAAGCTCTGTTTCAACTTCTAATGCTTCGCTTACTGGTTTTACTTTTTGAACTAATTCAACAATATTGTCATCACTAATCGGTATCCCATTTAAACTTATACGCTCATTAAAGGTTTCAATAAATGGCGAAGTGAAAGTACCCACTTCATATCCATTATCAACAAGCGCTGATCTTAAATATGCAACTGTGGATCCTTTTCCATTTGTGCCACCTACATGAATACCATTTATATTAAATTGAGGATTGTTTAATCGTTCTAACATCCATTCCATACGCTTAACGCCTGGTTTAATGCCAAATTTAGTTCTTTCATGTATCCAATATAAGCTATCTAGGTAATTCATGTTTAGGACTCCTATGCTTTTAATTGATTAATTCGTAATTTAACACCCTCGTATTTTTCTTGATACGTTTGTTTTTTCTCACGTTCTTCATTGATTACTTTTTCAGGTGCTTTATTAACGAAGTTATCGTTTGCTAATTTTTTATTAACACGATCCAATTCTTTTTCCCATTTCCCAAGTTCGTTTTCTAATCTCTCAATTTCTTTATCCATATCGATTAAACCTTCAAGTGGTAAGACAACTTCACCAGCTGTAGTAATAGATGTCATTGCTTTTTCAGGTATTTCAACTGCTGTATCGATTGTAAGTTCACTAGGATGACAGAATCTATCTATATAATTTGAATTATTTAATAGTGTATTTTTAATATTTTCATCTTTTGCTTTAATGAAAATAGGTATTGCTTTAGATAATGGTGTGTTTACTTCCAAACGTGATTGTCTAACAGATTTAATTATTTCAACAAGTTGTTGCATCGTTTCTTTACTTTCATCAAAAATCAATGCATCGTTCACTTTAGGCCAAGGTGCATTAACAATTGTTTCACCTTCATGTGGCAGATTTTGCCAAATTTGTTCAGTAACAAATGGCATGAATGGGTGTAACATTCTCATAGTATTATCTAACACATAAGTTAGTACAGAACGTGTTACTTGTTTCTGAGCTTCATCATCGCTATTCATTGGTATTTTACTCATTTCAATATACCAATCACAAAAATCATCCCAAATGAAATTATAAAGCGTACGACCAACTTCACCAAACTCATACTTGTCACTTAAATCCGTAACGTTAGCAATCGTTTCATTTAAACGCGTTAAAATCCACTTATCTGCTAATGATAAATTACCTGATAAGTCTACATCTTCAACTTTAAAGTCATCGCCAATATTCATTAAACTAAATCGAGCTGCATTCCAAATTTTATTGATAAAATTCCATACAGATTCAACTTTTTCAGTAGAGTAACGTAAATCATGACCTGGTGAAGATCCAGTTGCTAAGAAATATCTCAGACTATCTGCGCCATACTCATCGATAACATCCATTGGATCAACACCGTTACCTAGAGACTTACTCATTTTACGTCCATCTTCTGCACGGACCAATCCATGTAATAATACATCATTAAAAGGACGTTTTCCAGTAAATTCTAATCCTTGGAAGATCATTCTTGCAACCCAGAAGAAAATAATATCATAACCAGTTACTAATGCATTCGTTGGGAAGTAGCGTTGGAAGTCTTCAGCTTCAACATCTGGCCAACCTAATGTTGAAAATGGCCATAATGCACTAGAGAACCAAGTGTCTAATACATCTTCGTCTTGCGTCCAATTTTCAATATCATCTGGTGCTGCTTCACCGACATAAATTTCTCCAGTTTCATTGTGATACCATGCTGGAATTTGATGTCCCCACCATAATTGGCGTGAAATTGTCCAATCTCTAATTTCTTCCATCCAACGGTTAAATGTTTTTTCGAATCTTGCAGGTACAAAGTCGATTCTATCATCAGTTTTTTGATTATCTAATGCTTGTTCTGCTAAAGGTTTCATTTTTACAAACCACTGTGTAGATAAATAAGGTTCTACAACTGCCCCAGAACGTTCAGAATGTCCAACAGAATGTTCATGCTCTTCTATTTTAATAACTAAACCTTCAGATTCTAAATCTTTTACAAGCTGTTCACGGCAGTCAAATCTATCCAAGCCTTCGTATTTACCAGCTTTGTCATTCATCTTACCAGATTCATCCATGACAATAATACGCTCTAAGTCATGACGATTACCGATTTCAAAGTCATTTGGATCATGCGCAGGTGTCACTTTCATTGCACCACTACCGAATTCAATATCCACATAATCGTCTGCTAAGATAGGCAATTCTCTACCAAGTATTGGTAATATAACTTTTTTACCAATGACATCTTTATAACGATCATCATTAGGATTCACAACAATCGCAGTATCACCAAGCATTGTTTCAGGGCGTGTCGTAGCGATTTCTATATATCCTTCGCCATCTGCATAAGGGTATTTAAAATGATAAAATTTACCTTGTACATCTTCATGAATAACTTCAATATCTGATAATGCAGTACGAGCGATAGGATCCCAGTTTATAATATATTCTCCGCGATAGATTAAATCTTTATTATACATATCAACGAATACTTTATTAACTGCTTTACTCAAACCATCATCTAATGTAAATCTTTCTCTGCTGTAGTCTAAACCTAATCCTAGTTTAGCCCACTGTTTTCTAATAAATGTAGCGTATTCTTCTTTCCAGTCCCACGCTTGTTCAAGGAATTTTTCACGTCCTAAATCATGACGAGATAATCCTTGTTCATTTAATTTAGCTTCTACTTTTGCTTGTGTTGCTATACCAGCATGGTCCATACCTGGTAAATACAAAGTATCATAACCTTGCATACGTTTCATGCGTGTAAGTATATCTTGTAAGGTTGTATCCCAAGCGTGCCCTAGATGTAATTTACCAGTTACATTGGGTGGCGGAATAACAATTGTGTAAGTTTCTTTGATATTATCTTCAGATGCTTTAAAATAGCCTTTATTAAGCCATTCTTCATAGCGCCCTGACTCAACTTCGTTCGGATTATATTTTGGTTTCATTTCCATTCGTTAAAATCCTCCTTAAAATAAAAAATCCGCCCTATAAATATTATAGGACGGATTTCCCGTGGTACCACCTAAATTCAAGAAATTAGTTCACTAATTTCAAGCACTTAAAATTATGATTAACGCTCAAACACGCTTCAACCTAATTTACATACAATCACCTTGTAGTATTTCAGCTAAAGTTCAATGTGGGCTACCTTCAATAAGTTAAACTGTACATTTTCAGCAAACATGTACTCTCTGTTAAATCTAAGCCTATTTACTCTTCCCAGTAGACAATATTTCTTTACTTAATTATAGTATAATGGATGTTAAGATAAGTCAATGGAATGGAGTGAAAATATATGAATGAATGCGCATTTGGTACAAAAGATCCGACCTATCTCGAATATCATGATGAAGTGTGGGGCCAACCACTTTATGATAGTTTGAAATTATTTAAACTGATGGCTTTAGAATCACAACATGCTGGTCTTTCCTGGTTAACAATTTTAAAGAAAAAAGCATCTTATGAAGCAGCTTTTTATGACTTTGATCCAGAGCTTATCTCTAGAATGACAACAGATGATATAGATCGCTTGATGACATTTCCTAATATCGTGCATAATAGAAAAAAGATAGAAGCCATTGTAGGACAAGCAAAAGGATATTTTGAAATAGAAAAAGATTTCGGAAGTTTCAGCGATTTTCTTTGGTCATATGTAGATCACCAGCCCATCGATTGTGGATATACAAATCCAAGTGATCGTATAACTGTAGACACACGCGCTACGGAATTATCGAAAACATTAAAGCAGTATGGTTTTAAATTTTTAGGGCCAGTGACAGTTTATTCATTTTTAGAAGCTGCCGGTTTATATAATGCACACATGCAAGCATGTCCTAATAATCCAAAGCATTATCAGGGTAAGGGCTTTAGTTAGCCATATATTAATTCCTTTCAAGGAAGGTTTGTTTTTCAATTTTTTTACTATAATCCAACAAAGTTCTACGACCAAACTAAGAATATTTCTCTAGAAAATTAAAAAATGCCAACAAATCCATAAGGTTTTGTTGGCATTTTTTAATTGTAAGTTCACAGAGTAACGATTCTACATTTCTATATTCTTTATTTTCAAATAAATAGTAAGGTCTTTAAAATTTCAAAACCTTTATAAATCTCGTTTTTTGTGACTATTTTTAACAATCTTTTTATTTTTATACAATCTAATTATAAGTAAAGTCAATAACACTGCGACGATACCTTTAACACTATCGTAAGTCAGTATGACATTGACCCATAGAAGAATAATGGCCATGATATAATTAAATTTCATAATATATGTTAGAAATACTTTATTACTTGCGACTTTTGTTTCACCATATTCGCTCAAAAAGCAGAGTCACTTTAACTTTAAAAGTTATTTGATATGCCTATATCACATTTTCTAACACGGTCTCACCCTCTCTATATCATAGTATTGTGTATAAAAGTAGTAATATATAATTGTGCTGATATTGTTCAAATGTCTAATTAAAAATATCATCTGTTTAGTTAAGTTTTTTTTCACGATGTTTCAAGAACACGTTTATCGCTGGAGCAATTAAGAATAAAATAAAGAATATTCTAAAGATATGATAACTAGAAATCAATGCGACATCCGCACCTGTTTCTAACGCTACAATAACAATTTGACTCATGCCACCTGGAGCAGCGCCCAAGAATAATTCATTTACTGAATGAGTCGAAAATGTAGAGATAATAAGCACCATTACGAAAGCTAATAATATGAGGAATGTATTTTGAAAAGCGATTGCGACGGCAATCCGTCCTTTCATCTGATCTAATAAGAGTGCAATTTGAACGCCAATTCTAATCATATATATGACTTGTGCAGCTGCAATAATATAATTATCTAATGTAAAGTTAGCACCTGTCAACAAATTCCAACATATTAAAACAAGAACTGGTGCAAGTATCTGTTTAGTTGGAAAATTAATTTTACCCATTATGACATAAACAATGATTACAGCTAGTGTCAAAAATATGATACTAGGAATTGATAAAGCTTCAGTCAATATTGCTGTTACTTCAGATCCACCAGTCGCTAATTCTTGTGCGTCTTTAAAAAAATATGAAATGAAAGGCACGAGAATAACCACAAATATAATTCTCGAAGTTTGGGTCAAACTTACTACCATAATATCTGCTTTTTTATTTTCTTCAGCCATAATCAACATTTGACTCAATGCGCCTGGAATGACACTAAGTATTGCTGTTTCAGTATTCACTTTTGCTATTTTTTTGAAAAAATAAGCAATGATTAATGCGAGACCAAGTAATAACACTGTAATTATAACAATGGTAAACCAATCATCTTTAATATCTAAAATAACTTCTTTAGTAAAAGTAGAGCCAATTTGAACACCTAATAACACTAAACCAATCTGACTTAGCCAAAATGGCCAATTTACTTCTAAATGCAAATATCTCACGCAGATGATACTTGCAATAATAGGACCAAACATAAATGGTAATAATATATGGGCCGCGTTAAGTATGAAACTTAAAAATAAGGCTAATGCTAAAACGATGATATTGTTTCTTAATTGCTTATTCATGTACTCACAACTTTCATAGGTATCATTATACTTCATTGTACTTTACATATAAAAGAGCCCGATCAACACATGGTTGTTCGGGCTAAAAATAAACTTTATACAATTCGACTTAGAGCAGTATCAAATGCTTGTATTGTTTGTTCAATATCAGCTTCTGTATGCGCTGTTGAAAGAAATGTTCCTTCAAATTGGGAAGGCGGTAAGAATACGCCTTCTTTTGCCATTTCTCTATACATTTGACTAAACAATTCTAAATCGCTCTTATTTGCTTGTTCAAAGTTTGTAACCGGCCCTGCATTTAAGAAATATCCTATCATAGAACCAGCACGATTTACAGTGATTGGCACATGATGTTTTGCAAAGACCTCTTTCAAACCTTCTTCTAATTTGTCACCTAATTTATTAAAATAATCATATGACTCAGGAGTTAATTGACTTAGTGTTTCATAACCACTTGTCATAGCTAATGGATTCCCTGATAACGTACCAGCTTGATAAATATCACCAGCTGGCGCAATTTGATCCATAATTTCTTTCTTACCACCAATAGCACCAACAGGCAAGCCACCACCGATTACTTTACCCAAACAAGTTAAATCTGGTGTTACATTGAAGTAACCTTGCGCACAATTGTATCCAACTCTAAACCCTGTCATCACTTCATCAAAAATAAGCAATGAACCATATTCTGTAGTGATGTCTCTTAAGCCTTGTAAAAATCCTTCAACTGGAGGTACAACGCCCATATTACCAGCTACAGGTTCTACTATAACACCAGCAATATCGTCTCCAAATTCTTCAAATGCGACTTTTAGCGCATCTAAGTCATTATATGGGACTGTGATTGTATTTTTTGCAATACCTTCAGGAACACCTGGAGAATCAGGTAAACCAAGTGTTGCGACGCCAGACCCTGCTTTGATTAATAGTGAGTCACTATGACCATGATAACAACCGATAAATTTAATGATTTTATTACGACCAGTATAACCACGTGCTAAGCGTAATGTATCAAGTGTTGCTTCAGTACCAGATGACACCATACGTATTTTTTCAATAGATGGCACACGATCAATAACGAGTTCGGCTAATTTATTTTCTTGGAGTGTGGAAGCACCGAAACTTGTCCCTTTATCCACTGCTTCATGAATTTTATCAATCACCTGCTTGTTTTTATGTCCTAAAATTAATGGTCCCCAACTTAGAACGTAATCGATGTATTCATTACCATCAATATCATATATTCTTGAACCTTCACCATGGTCCATAAATATTGCTGGTGTATCTACTGATTTGAAAGCTCTTACTGGACTATTGACACCGCCAGGCATCAATTGTTCAGCTTTTACCATCGCTTTTTCAGAATTTGTGTAACGCATTCTAAATAACCTCCTTATTGTTCATCAATATATTTACAAATATCTTTTGAAAAATACGTAATAATTAAATCTGCGCCTGCACGCTTCATTGAAATCATTTGTTCCATAACTACCGCTTTTTCATCAATCCAGCCATTTAGCGCTGCTGCTTTTGTCATGCTATACTCTCCACTTACATTATAAGCGACTACAGGTACGTTTGTAGTATTTCGAACATCTCTAATGATATCTAAGAAACTTAGAGCAGGTTTAACAATCATCATGTCTGCTCCTTCGTTTAAATCACTATCAAGCTCTCTAAGTGCTTCTCTTCTATTTGCAGGATCCATTTGATATGTTTTGCGATCACCAAACTGTGGTGCAGATTCTGCTGCATCACGGAATGGACCGAAGAAACTAGAAGAATATTTAATGCCATAACTCATAATTGGCACATTATAATAACCAGCTTCATCTAGACCCGCTCTAATTTCAGCAACGAATCCGTCCATCATGTTACTTGGCGCAATAATGTCAGCACCAGCTTCAACTTGAGAAATTGCAGTCTTAACAAGTAATGGTAGTGACTTATCATTATCAACATCTTTCGTCTCATGATTAATCACACCACAGTGACCATGGTCTGTATATTCACATAAACACGTATCCGCAATGATTAATAAGTCATTGTACATAGACTTCGCTTTTCTTGTTGCTTCTTGAATGATGCCGTTATGATCATAAGCACCTGTACCAACTTCATCTTTTTCATTTGGCACACCAAAAAACATGATGCCTCTTATACCTAATTCATACGCTTCTTTAATTTCTTCACCTAATAAATTTAAACTAATTTGGTAAATGCCAGGCATAGATTTAATTTCTGTTTTCACATTATCACGTTCAACTACAAAGATTGGATAAATTAAATCTTCTTTGCGAACGTGCGTTTCACTCACCATGTTTCTTAGTGATTTACTACTACGTAATCTTCTGTGTCTATCAAATTGCATTATCTTCCCAACTTTCTAAAGTTTTTTGAATTAATGATTCTAAAGTTTGAATTTCTGCCATCGTGCCCTGAACATTAAATGTATTTAATGTGTCCAATGTTTGTTGACCAATGACAAAATAATTATTAAAAGGTATATAGTGATGACTTTCAAAAAAATATCGCACAGCTGAGGAACTCGCAAAAGTAATAGCATCTACTTTATTTTCAGCTATGAGATTTAAGACTTCATTTATATTCTCAGTATGTGGAACAGGTTTATATAAGTCAATTTTTCTAACTAAATAACCTTGCTGTTTTAAACCATTTTGTAATAAGGTTCTTGCTGCTGCGCTTGATGGTAGTAAAATGCGACTGCCTTTTACCGCTTCAAACTCCTCAAGAAAACCTTCTTGTGAATAATCTGTGGGACAAAACGAAACATCTAGACCTAAAGTTTTGCAATAATCAGCAGTTTTTTCACCAATTACTGCAATTTTTTGTATATTTAACTTATGTAAATATGATTGAAAATGTTTCACAGCTTTTTTAGACGAAAAAATAAGCCAGTCATAGTTAACATCTAGCAAATTCAAATCAAAGGATAAAGGCTCTACATCTATGAAGGGCTTGTGTAGAATACATGTATCTTCTTTGTTAAATTCACTAGTTTGTGTCATTACTATCACTGGTCTCATTATTTTCACCTCAAACGATTATTGTTCTTCGTTTAGTGCCTTTATTATTTCATATGCACCTTGTGCATTTAAAACTTCAGTTACTTTTTCACCGATTTCAACTGGATTCTCTCCACGCTCAGTATGCTCATAACGTTCTTTACCGTCTGGAGACATAATTAAGCCTGTGAATTCGATTGTACCATCATTACTTTTCGTAGCATAGCCGCCGATTGGAACTTGGCAACTGCCGTTCATACGCTCTAAGAATGTTCTTTCAGCAGTAACACAATCCGCTACATCTTCATTGTGAACTTGCTTAAGTAATGCTAACAGCTCTTCATCATCCGCACGACATTCAATACCTAATGCGCCTTGTCCAATGGCTGGTATTAAAGTCTCTTTATCTAAATAAGTTGTCACGATATCATCTGACCAGCCCATACGTTTCAAACCGGCAGCTGCAAGTAAAATTGCATCAAAATCTTCAGTTTCTAACTTACTTAAACGTGTATCAATGTTGCCTCGTATCCATTTTATTTGTAATTTAGGATATTTCGCAAGTATTTGAGCACCACGGCGTAAAGAGCTTGTACCTACGATACTATTATCAGGAAGTTCATGTAAAGGGACATGATTCTTAGCAATGTACGCATCATATGGATTTTCACGATCTGGTATGCAACCTAGAGTTAATCCTTCTGGTATGACGCTAGGCACATCTTTTAAGGAATGTATCGCCATATCTATACCATGATTAAATAATTCATTTTGAATTTCTTTTACAAACAGCCCTTTACCGCCTACTTTAGATAATTGTTTATCTATAATACGGTCACCTTTTGTTACTATTTCTTTAATTTCAATATCTAATTCTGGATCAACAGCTTTTAATTTTTCAATAAATTGTTGGCTTTGTGTTATAGCTAACTTACTTCTACGTGAACCAACGATTAACTTACGCATCAGGCGCAACCTCCTAGAAATGACTATATTTAACAATTAACCTTTTCTATCTGTAATCATATTCCTGTCCATTGATGAAAATCGGATATATGAGAAGCAAAAATCAAATTAATCATACTTAAGCAAAATAAGCTGAGATTAAAATAAATCAAATTATGTTTGCTTAACGTATGTCTTACTCTAAAGATGATATATATACCATACAGCAATGCAATAATTATAGACATCACTACTTTGGGATCATTCAATATGTGTAATCCTAAAGTATTTATACCCCATTGTGTACCTAAAATGATACTTAATATGATAAATATAAAACCAATTAGACTACTATAAAACACAACTTGTTCTAGTGTAGCTACACTACCGATTCTAAAATATTTTTGATTAAATCTTTTTTGCTTTAAATTTTTATACTGTATTAAATATAATATACAATTAACAAATGCAAAAGCAAACAGGGCATAACTTATAATTGCAAAGGCAATATGTACTATTAACAATTCGTTTATAATACTTAATTTATCTCCTGCACTCTGATAATGCATAGGTTGAAACGTATTTATAGCAATTAATACAAAACCAATTAAATTAAATAAAAATATCGAAAAATTTATTTGCTTGATCACACTAATCACTATAGAAATAGAAATAATCAACCAAGCTAATGCAAAAAATACATCAAAAACATTACCTAATGGAATCTGTTTCGTTACATTAGCATAAATAGATAAAGAGATTGTTTGTAACACCCAAACAATCCCTAATGTAACAAAACCAATTTTTCTAACTTTATAATGCTTTTTCACAAAATCAAAAAAGTAACAAGCAATACTAAATAAATAAATTAATAATATAAGTTCATTTAATCTTATAAATGAAAATTCTTGCATATTATCACCATTTGCATATGCTTATTCAAAACTTAATATTTGACTAGTTGGCACTTCACTTCTTCTTTTTTTAGGTTCATAAGCTTGTTCAGCTTCAATGTCAAAAATGTTTTGAAACAGCTCTAATTTTTCGTTACTATTTCTATCATTACTCAATTCTTTTGCTTGTTTGATTGGATCTTTCAACATTTGATTTATGATACTTTTAGTATGTTTTGAAATGATTTTACGTTCTCTCTCACTGAGTGCAGGCAATTTTCTATCAATACTATTCATAGTATCTTCCTGTATATTCATAGCTTTTTCTCTTAAGGCACGAATAACAGGTACAACACCTAACATACTTACCCATTCGTTATGTGCTACAATCTCACCAGGGATACGTTGCATAATGTCATTTGCTGCTATTTGACGTTCTCTAAGATTAGCATCCACTAATCCTTTCAAGTCATCTACATCATAATTAAATACATCTTGAACTGTATTAATATTAGGTTCTATGTCTCTTGGAACAGCAATATCTATTAAAACAAGTGAATCACTTTTGCGTTCTGTTGAAATAGAACGCATCATATCATTTGTCACAATATATTCGTCTGAACTTGTTGAACTGATAACAATGTCCACATTAGCTAAAAGTTTTGGTAATGATTCCATTGATTCAAATTTCACATGATGTTTCATTGCTAATTTTTGAGCTTTACTCAATGTTCTATTAACAACTGTAATATCTGTGACACCTGAACCAATTAAATTCAAGAGTGACAATTCACTCATATCCCCTGCACCAATAATCAAAGCTTGCTTGTTGTCAATTTTGCCAAATACTTTTTTGCTTAGTTCAACAGCCGCATAAGAAACACTTACTGCATTGTCTGCAATATCTGTTTCATTATGAGCTTTTTTCGCAAAAGTAATTGCTTGTTTAAAAAGATGATTAAATATAGTACCTGTTGTATCTTCTTCTTGAGCTAATAAGAATGCATCTCTAATTTGTCCAAGAATTTGAGTTTCACCAAGAACAACAGAATCTAAGCCTGAAGTAACATGCAATAAATGATTTACTGCGTCGTCCCCCACTTTTACTTCAGTCATTTCTTTAATATCTTCAACATCAAATCCAAAAGATCTCGCTAAAAATCGTTGTATATAATAACGACCTGTATGAATTTGATCCGCAACTGCGTATACTTCTGTGCGATTACAAGTTGATAATATAACATTTTCTAAAATAGATTTTGTTTCAAATAAATCAACATTGGCTGAACGTATGGCATCATCTTTAAAAGCAACTTTTTCTCTCAATGCTACATCTGCTGTACGATGATTTATGCTAACCGCAATTAAATGCATTTATAACGCCCTCCATACATATTACAATAAGTAAATTATAACACAATTACGACATGAGTTAACCATCTTGCTCGAGTAAATTATAATTCTTCTAATTTACATTCAAAATGTTGACATAATTGTACTAAATTCAACCTATTTATAGCAAAACATATTTCTTCAATGTAATGATTACAAATAACTTTCAATCATATCCCATATTTTTTGTTGTTTGTCTTTTTTAATTGAAGAATAGCTTATAATCTCGTCCTCAGCTTCCATTTCTAATTTTTGCTGAATCTTCGCTAAATGCTTCTGTACTTTACCCTTAGCAATTTTATCTTCTTTCGTAGCTACAACTAGTGTTGGAATTTCATAGTATTTAAGATAATTGTACATAATAATATCGTCTTCTGTTGGGTTATGTCGTAAATCAACAAGTTGAATTACAAGCTTCAATGATTCTCTTTGTGAAATATATCTTTCAATCATTTTACCAAATGCTTCACGTTGCGATTTGCTTACTTTCGCATAGCCATAACCAGGCACATCAACAAATACAAGTTGATTATCTATATTATAGAAATTAAGTGTTTGTGTCTTACCAGGTCGTTGAGATGTTCTTGCCATATTCTTTCGACCAATCATACTATTGATAAACGTTGACTTACCTACGTTAGATCTACCACTTAGGCCAACTTCACTTAAACCGGTTTCTGGATACTGTTCCGGTTTTACTGCACTAATTAATAATTCTATTTCATTAGGATTAACTTTCATTATCGTCCCTCTTTTCTTCTTAACTCATTGTTTATTATATTACACTATGACTTATATGAATATGTATTTTTATTTTACCTATACTTTCTTTTTAAAAATAAATGCCCTAAGTTGCATATATACAACTTAGGGCATTCGATTCACCTAATTTAAGCAGAAGTTTGTTCCTTGTTTACAAGGTTGCCTTCTTTATCGTATAGTTCAGGATTTTTTTCTTCATTAATTGTTTCTTCTGTAATCACGACTTTTACAACACCTTCAGATGAAGGCACGTCATACATAATATCAATTAACGCTTCTTCTATAATTGAACGAAGACCACGTGCGCCTGTTTTACGTTCAATTGCTTTATCACTGATTGCAGATAATGCTTCGTCAGTAAATACCAACTCTACATCATCAAGCTCTAACATTTTAGTATATTGTTTCACTAAAGCATTTTTAGGCTGAGTTAGAATATTTTTCAGGGCGTCTACATCTAATGTTTCTAAGTTAGCAACAATAGGAACACGACCGATAAATTCTGGAATCAAACCGTAAGATTGTAAATCTTCAGGTCTGATTTGTTCAAGTATTGCATCTTCATCATATTTTGAAGCTTCACTACTTGCAAATCCGATTACTTTCTCACCTAATCTACGTTTAATTACTTCATCTATACCATCAAAGGCACCACCAAGAACAAATAAAATGTTAGTTGTGTCAATTTGAATTAACTCTTGGTTAGGATGCTTACGACCGCCTTGCGGTGGTACGCTTGCAGTTGTACCTTCTAATATTTTAAGCAGTGCTTGTTGTACACCTTCACCAGATACATCACGAGTAATAGATGTATTTTCTGATTTTCTAGCTATTTTGTCAATTTCATCGACATAAATAATACCTTTTTCAGCTTTATCAATATCAAAATCAGCTGCTTGCATTAAGCGTAGTAAGATGTTTTCAACATCGTCACCTACGTAACCAGCTTCAGTTAAACTTGTAGCATCAGCAATTGCAAAAGGTACGTCTAATGTTCTAGCTAATGTTTGTGCTAAAAGTGTTTTACCACTACCAGTAGGTCCAATTAAAGCGATATTACTTTTTTGTAATTCAACTTCATCTTCATTTGGTCCTAAATTCTGTACACGTTTATAATGATTGTAAACAGCTACAGCTAATGATTTCTTAGCCTTTTCTTGACCGATTACATAATCATTCAATTGGTTCATAATTTCTTTTGGAGTTGGTAATTCAGTTAACCCTTCAGGTTCCGATTGAGCTAATTCTTCTTCTACAATTTCTGAACATAACTCAATACACTCATTACAAATATAAACGCCACTTCCTGCAACTAGCTTTTTAACTTGATCTTGGTCTTTGCCACAGAAAGAACATTTTAAATTTTCTTCATCTTCGTTGAATTTGAACATTCTATTTACACCCCTATTCCCTAAAGACTATACTAAATAGCATTTTAATATGCAACTTACAACTTTCACAAGTTATTTGCTTTAAAAATAGTGTAGCAGATACATTATTTGAATGCATCTGCTACTGGTTTACTATATTAAACGACCAACATATAATTCACAAAATAATTTGCTCTTTTTATATTTAGTTACGCTTCAGTGTCATCTTTAGATGGTTCTACTAATTTTGCTTCTTTAACTAATAAATCGATAACATTTTGGATACGAACATCATTTTTAACGATATCAGTATTACCAAGTGTTTGTTTAATATCTTCTACTGACATATTAAATTGTCCACTCATTTTTTCTAGTTCTTTATCGATATCAGCTTCAGTTACTTCAATTTCTTCTGCATCAGCAATAGCAGTTAATGTTAAGTTTGTTTTAACACGTTCTTCTGCATCATCTTTCATTTGTTCTCTTAATTGCGACTCATCTTGACCAGAAATTTGGTAATAAGTTTCTAAATTAAGACCTTGTTGTTGCATACGTTGTCCAAATTCTTGAACCATACGATCTAACTCAGTGTTAATCATAGCGTCTGGAATTTCAACAGAAGCATTATTTGATGCTTTGCTAATTGCTTCTTCTTTTTGATTATTCTCAGCGTCAGTTTCTTTTTGCTCAGTTAGTTTTTTACGTAAGTTTTCTTTGTATTCATCAACAGTGTTTGCTTCTGCGTCTAATTCATTCGCAATCTCATCTGTTAGTTCTGGAACGTCTTTATATTTAATTTCATTTACTTTAGCTTTGAAAGTAGCTTCTTTTCCAGCTAATTCTTCAGCATGGTATTCTTCTGGGAAAGTTACAGTAACATCTTTTTCTTCTCCAATTTTAACACCAACTAATTGTTCTTCGAATCCTGGAATAAATGAACCTGAACCAATTTCAAGGTCATAGCCTTCAGCTTGTCCACCTTCAAATTGTTCGCCATCAACGTAACCATCAAAGTCGATGTTAACTGTGTCACCATCTTCAACAGCACCATCTTCTTTAACTACCATTTCAGCTAAGTGACCTAATTGGTGATCAATTGATTCTTGTAATTCTTCTTCAGTTAATTCAACATTTTGTTTTTCAATTTCAAGACCTTTATAGTCTCCTAACTCAATTTCAGGTTCAACTACTACACTCGCTTCGAATGTCATATCGCTACCTTTTTCCATTGTAGTTACATTGATTTCTGGTTGATCAACTGGTTTAATTCCAGTTTCGTCAATAGCTTCACCATAAGCTTCTGGTAATAAGATATCAACGGCATCTTGATATAGTGCTTCTACGCCAAAGCGTTGTTCAAAAATTTGGCGAGGTACTTTCCCTTTACGGAAACCTGGCACGTTTATTTGTTTAACTACTTTTTTGAAAGCTTGATCAATTGCTTTGTCTACTTTTTCTGCTGGAACTGTAACGGTTAATACTCCTTCGTTACCTTCCTTTTTTTCCCAAGTTGCTGTCATGTATAAAAACCTCCATGAATATCCTATTTTATTTTTTCAACTTCATTATTATATCATACGTCAATGCTCTACACAAACACTGAGTTTACAAATAATATTGAATGAATAATTGAAATTAATTTAATTATTATTTTACTACTATTATTAATTACCCAAAAATTTAAACATTAATTATTCATGCATATCAATTGAAGTAATTAAATTAACAATAGTATTAGTTGTGTCTAAGCTTTCTAAACCTAACATTGATTTGAAATAGTTTGTGTAAGCTTCAATCCATTCATTTTCAGATGCTATGCTCTCTATGTCTAACGGGTAAAGTAAAATAGCATGGTTGTTCATAAGATGAAGTGCTTCTTCTACAATTTGTGCTGCATCATCTTCCATTTGCTTAATGACTTCTGGAATAATTTTAATCTTAAACAGCGTTTGTTCAAGACCGGAAAGATGATTTGGATTCACTTCAACTGTATAACCAAATTTCTGAACACGAATGTTTTGATTGTATCCGGCAAAACGTAAATATTCAAGCATTATACTCACAACATTCGGTGCAAGTTCAATTTCATTAATAATATTTACCACTGTTTCTTGATAACGATACTGATTATGATCTATTAAAGTTAAGATTGTACTAATTTGTTCACGTAATGACAACGACTCAAAATCACGGAGCATTTCTGCTGCATGCGCATTATGTTTATCAATTTGACTTAGGGCATATTCTTTTAATGGAAATAGTTCCATTCTCGTTTTATGATCATTGACTTCATCAATAATTTGATTAATGACGTCAACGACTTCAAAATATTGTCCTAACCCGTTTAAACTTTTTACATAATAAACCATAAGGTCATCATACTTAGTAATACCTTGTTTCAGTAAAATAATAGCTTCTTCACGCAATTCAAGATAATGTCCCATTTTGTATAACATGGCACATTTCAATAGAGACATTTGCTCATCTAATTCAAATTGTTTTTCAAAATCTTCAAACAGGTCATACATTTGATCTAATTCATTATTGTTAAAAGATTGTTTGATTTCTCTTATTAGTTTATCTTTTGAACGTGGAAAGGGAATGATATCAGACATTTTTATGCACCTCTATTGTATTGACTGTAATATTAACGTACTCCATGTTTCAAAATCATCATAATTATCTATTTTACTTTGATTCACCCATTTTATTTTTAAAGTATCTGTTTCTTTAGCTTCAACATCATTACTATTCACTTTAATTTTGAACACTACACCTAAATGAACTTCGCCAACTTCATTTGTATCATCATTAATAAAACCTATGTATGCTAAATTTTGTGTTTTACTATCTGACAGACCTACTTCTTCTTCAAGTTCTCTTTGTGCATTAATGCGCAATACTTCATTGATAGATTCAGCACCTTTTACATCGTTCATATGTCCACCGACACCGATTGAAGATTGACCATGCAAACGTGATTCTCCACCACCTGCTAATCTCTCATACACTAAAATTTCATCATTCTCATTTTCTAAAATACAATAAGATACCAATTGTTTATATGTCGGATCTTCCTCCATATCTCCACGACGCTTAATTTCATACTTTGAAAGTGCGTCAAAGATATCTTGACCCTTTTCAGAATTTTTATCAAGAAAACCGTTAAATTGATTCTTTTCACTATTAAATAAAATTGTTCTTGGTACTACCGTAATCATTTCATCAAATTTAGACATAAATTTCTCCTTCATATATGGCTTCTAAGCCATTTTATCAAATGATAGTTATTTATCAAAACGTTAATAGATACAAAAATAAAGAGATGTACGAATTGTACATCTCTTTATTTGAGAATTATTTTAAAGCGTCTTTAGCTTTAGCAACTAATTCACCGAAAGCTTTTTCATCTGAAATAGCAATTTCAGAAAGCATTTTACGGTTAACATCGATTCCAGCTTTTTTCAAACCGTTCATTAATCTTGAATAGCTCATGTCATGTTGACGTGCAGCTCCATTAATACGTGTAATCCATAATCTACGGAAATCACGTTTTCTTTGACGACGGTCGCGGAATGCGTACTGTCCTGATTTCATTACTTGTTGTTTTGCTACTTTATATAAAGTTCTTTTTGAACCAAAGTAACCTTTAGCTAATTTAATCGTCTTTTTACGACGAGCTCTTGTTACCGTTCCACCTTTAACACGTGGCATAATAAATTCCTCCTCAAAATATCTTCAATCTTTTTTATCTGTCGTTACTTATTTTTTATAAGCTAATAATTGTTTAACGCGTTTCATATCTGATTTGCTCACTAATGAAGCTTTACGTAATTTACGTTTTTGTTTAGTTGTTTTGTTTGCAAACATATGTGAAGTGAAAGCTCTAGAACGTTTTAATTTACCTGAACCAGTTCTTTTAACACGTTTTGCTGCTCCACGGTGTGTTTTCATTTTAGGCATGATTCAATTCCTCCTGTAGTATCTTTTTATTTTTCGTTAAGTGGGTTAAGCATGATGAACATTTGGCGTCCATCCATTTTAGGTCTTTGCCCAATTGTAGCGATATCTTTACATTCTTCTGCAAATTTTTCTAATACGCGTTGACCAATTTCTTTATGCGTAATAGCACGCCCTCTGAAACGAATTGAAACTTTACATTTGTCGCCTTTTTCTAAGAATTTACGTCCGTTCTTCAATTTAGTTTGGAAATCATGTTCCTCAATTGTTGGACTTAAACGAATTTCTTTAAGGTTAATAACTTTTTGTTTCTTCTTCATTTCTTTTTCTTTTTTCTGTTGTTCGAATTTGTACTTACCATAATCCATGATTTTCGCAACAGGTGGTTTAGCGTTAGGCGACATAATAACTACATCGAGTTCTACGCGCTCTGCCATTTCTAAAGCTTCTGCTTTAGATTTAATACCGATCTGTTCTCCGTCATGTCCGATTAAACGTAATTCTTTTGCACGAATCTTTTCGTTAACTTGAGTCTGATCTTTTGCTATGGTTGACACCTCCAAGATTTTTACGAAATTATCCCAAGAAAAAGAGCGAGTATATAATATACCCGCTCTTCTTTACACACAACAATGTCGTATGTATATAGACCTGCCAACTACTATTAGTGTCGCAACAGGTGAGAAGCGGGAGCTTCTACTTGGTTCGTTTCGTATTCAACATTACCTATCTTAGCAACAATTCATTAGCAAGTCAACAACTTTTCTATTTATTTATCGTCCATTTTAACATTTTGTCTTAAATCCACTTGTTCTAATGGTATTATTTTTGTTTTATAACGTAGTTTATGATAAATGAAGAATGCTAAGAATACTGGAATACCCATATATGTGATAACAAATCTATTGAGATCAAAATCTCCTGATTGGATGAAATCAACATCTTGTCCAATAATTACAAGTACACACAAGACACCTGCAAAAATAGGCCCGAATGGGAATAATTTAGCTTTATATTTTAATTTTGATTTATCATAGTTTTGTTTATCAAAAGCTTTTCTAAATCTGTAATGACTGACTGCAATACCAACCCATGCAATAAAACCAGTCAGACCACTTGCAGCAACGATATATTCATAAGCGTCACCGCTTAAATGTTGTAATACAAAGATAATTACTACGATTACTGCTGTAGCGAGTAATGATACATACGGTACACCACTTCTATTTGTTTTACCAAATATAGGATATGCAAGCTTATCTTTACTCATTGAATATAGCATACGTGTTGAAGCATACATACCTGAGTTACCTGCTGATAATACCGAAGTCAGTATAACAGCATTCATGAATGAGGCTGCAAATGCTAGCCCTGCATTTTGGAATACAAGTGTAAATGGTGAAGTTGAAATATCATCTCCGCCACCCATAAGTGATGGACTATCGTATGGTATCAACATACCAATTACAAAGATTGCAAGAATATAGAATATCAATATTCTCCAGAACACTTGTTTAATTGCCTTAGGAACCGCGCGCTCTGGATTTTCAGACTCTCCTGCTGTAATACCAATAAGTTCAGTACCTTGGAATGAAAAGCCTGCTACCAAGAACACACCTAAAATCGCTAAGATACTTCCTCCAAAGCCATCACCTAAAATAGGACCACTACCTTGAGTGAACGTGTCAAAACCAACAAACTCTCCACCCATGATACCAACTATTGTCAATAAACCGATTGCAATAAAGATAATCACAGTAACTACTTTAATCAAAGCAAACCAATATTCACTTTCGCCAAATACTCTAACGGACAATGCATTCAGTCCAAATATAATAATTAAGAATAGACAGCTCCAACTCCAAGCTGGAATACCTGACATTGGTGTCCAATACTGTATTACTTGTGCAGCAATCGTTACATCGGCTGCAACAGTAATTACCCAGTTAAACCAATAGTTCCAACCTAATGCGAATCCTAGAGATGGATCAACAAAACGTGTAGCATATGTACTAAATGATCCTGACACTGGTAAATATGTTGCCATTTCTCCTAGAGAAGTCATGAGGAAGAATACCATTGCTCCAATGATTGCGAAGGCTAAGAGCGCACCTAAACCACCTGCATCATGTATTGCACCACCAGAAGTCATAAATAAACCAGTCCCAATACAACCTCCAATTGCAATCATGGATATATGGCGATCTTTCAGCCCCCTTTGAACACCATCATTTTGATTCACTTGTTTTGCCATAGACGCTTCCCTTCCTTAAATATAGAGGTTAACTTACTATATGATTAAGATTCATACTATTTATAGTTTGAGCAGTAGTTCATTGTAATTAACTATATGGAATTACACAACAATTATAATTTTCGCTCTTTCCCGTTAACGTATTTATGATAATCCATTTGACTAAAAATAAAATGGTTGCATACCTATTAGATATGCAACCATTTTAATAATAGCATTTATATAGGTAGCACATCACATATGTGACAGTCCAGTTTCTTTCGATAACTGGCCCAACCTGTATAGTTAATGGACAATACAAGTTTCGGCATCTTCACCTTTCTATTATTCAACATATGCCCCATTCGGCTTCTGAATAATTACTCATTGAAAATGCAACCTCTAACTCAAATTTAATTTTAATATGAATGTGAACTAACTTCACTATTCTGTAATATACATGATTTCTTCAAGAGTTTCAAGACTATCTTTGTTTTTTCAATCTAATCTCATCGAGTAAATTCCAAATGAATTCTTCTTTTTCTAACGTTTCTTGATCTTGGGAACCATATTTTCGTACATTTACTTCATTGTTTTCTACTTCTTTGTCCCCTACAACGAGTTGGTAAGGTATTTTTTGCATTTGTGCTTCTCTAATTTTATAACCCATTTTTTCATTACGATCATCAATTTCAACTCTTACACCTTGAGATTTAAGCTCGTCTTGAATGTGTCTAGCATAATCATAATGTAAATCAACGTTAACAGGTATAATTTCTACTTGTTTTGGTGCTAACCATGCAGGGAATGCACCTTTTGTTTCTTCAGTTAAGAATGCGACGAAACGTTCCATAGTAGATACTACACCACGGTGAATGACTACTGGTCTATGTTGTTCTCCATCATTACCAATATAAGTTAAATCAAATTTCTCTGGTAACAAGAAGTCTAATTGGGCTGTAGATAATGTTTCTTCTTTGCCCATAGCAGTTTGAACTTGTACGTCAAGTTTCGGACCATAGAAGGCTGCTTCGCCTACTGCTTCTTCATAATCTAAACCAAGTTCGTCTACCGCTTCTTTCAACATACTTTCTGCTTTATTCCACATGTCATCGTCATCGAAATATTTTTCTTTATCTTCAGGATCTCTATAACTTACACGGAACTTATAATTTTCAAAGTTGAAATCTTTGTATACATCAACAATTAAATTTACAACACGTTTGAACTCTTCTTTAATTTGGTCCGGACGTACAAAAATATGCGCATCATTTAATGTCATTCCGCGGACACGTTGTAAACCAGAAACCGCACCACTCGCTTCATAACGATGCATAGTACCTAATTCAGCAATTCTAATAGGCAATTCACGATATGAATGTGGTTTATTTGCATAAATCATCATATGGTGCGGACAGTTCATTGGTCTTAAGACCATTTCTTCATGTTCATCTAATTTCATTGTTGGGAACATGTCTTCTTGATAATGGTCCCAATGACCTGATGTTTTGTATAAATCAACGTTGGCCATTACAGGAGTATAAACATGGTCATAACCCATACTTACTTCTTTATCTACAATATAACGTTCAATTTCACGACGAATTGTAGCACCGTTAGGCAACCAAAGTGGCAAACCTGCACCTACTAAAGGGTTGTTAGCAAATAGTTCTAAATCTTTGCCAATTTTACGGTGATCACGCTCTTTGCGTTCCTCCAACATTTTCAAATGTGCTTTCAATTCTTTTTTATCGAAAAATGCTGTGCCGTATATACGTTGTAACATTTTATTGTCACTATTTCCACGCCAATAAGCACCAGCTGTAGATAATAATTTAAATTCTTTTATTTTAGAAGTAGATGGTACATGAACACCACGACATAAATCAGTGAACTCTCCTTGGGAATATAAAGTCACATTTTCATCTTCTGGAATAGCATCGATTAATTCTTGCTTATATGGGTCGTCTGAGAAAAATGATTTAGCTTCATTTCTAGAAACCACTTTACGTTCAATTGGATAGTTTTCATTAACAATTTGTTTCATTGTTTTTTCTATTTTTTCAAAATCATCTGATGAAATACTTTCTTCCATATCAAAGTCATAATAAAATCCACCATCAATTACCGGACCAACACCAAAATGAACATTACCATAGAGGCGTTTTAAGGCTTGTGCCATAAGATGTGCAGTAGAATGACGTAATACTTCTAGCGCTTCATCAGAACCAGGTGTAACGATTTCAATTGAGCCATCTTCGTCAATTGGTCTAGTTAAATCAATGAGTTGTCCATTTAATTTACCAGCTACAGCTTTTTTTCTTAATCCTGGACTTATAGAATGTGCAATATCTTCTGTAGTTGTACCTTTATCAAACACTTTTGAATTGCCATCTGGAAATTTAATATTTATTTGCTCCATAAAAACCCTCCTATTTATTCAAGCACTTAAATCAAAATGAAATGATGTTTATACTGAATTAGACTCAAAAACAAAAAGACCCCATCCCTAAAAAGGGACGAGGTCTTCGCGGTACCACCCTAAATTAAAGTTATGATGTAATAACTTTACTCTACGTAAGATAACGGTCTTGAGCCGGATGTTCATTACAACATCAATTATGAAGTAGTAATGAATAAACTTACTTACCAGCATCTCATCTTTTACTGGTTCTCTGTAAAGTAGTGGCTTATTCATCTCGTCTTCATTTCATTTGTTATGATTTAGATTTAATTATATTATACAACATTTATTTTAGATTTCAATCGTTCCTGTAATTTTTTCCTTCTAAGAAATATGGTGTTGATAATGTTTTGATTCTTTCCATGATTCTTGCAGACTTAGTTTTTTCTGTGCCGTCTCGCGTGACAGAGAGATGATATTCTAATTCTTCAAAACTTAAATTAGAACTGAAAAATGTAGGTAACTCTTGAACCATACGATAATGTAACAGTGGGCCAATCACTTCATCTCTTGCCCATGGTGTAATGTCTTCAGCACCTATATCATCTAACATTAATATATTTGCTTCTCTTACTCTAGAGAGTTTCGTTTCAAAAGTACCATCTTTAAATCCGCCTTTAAGTGAACGGATGAATTCTGGTAGATAAACAATTGTAGATGGAATTTTTTCAGTTTTTAATTGATTTGCAATTGCGCCAAGGATAAATGATTTACCAGTACCAAATGGGCCATGTAAATACAAACCTTTAATTTGGGGCTCTTTATTTGTTATTTTTTCACAAATTTGGTTAGCAGCCATTGCGACATCTAATCGATCTCTTCTATCCATATATATATCTTCAAGTTTTGCGTCTAGTGTGTCACGTTGCATATGGTGCGATGTAATTAAATGTTTATTAAACCGTTCTTCGTCGTGTTTAATTTTACAAGGACAAGGTAAATAGCGAATTTTTATATGATTATGTTCGATATATAATTCAGGAATATGACCTGTCACAAAATTGGGACAGTCTTTTAGTTTATGACCATCATAACGCTTTTCTTGATCTTTATATTCTTGTAAAATATTCAAATCTTCATCTATCATCGCATTTGTCAGTTCAGCTTTATGCGACTCTAAAAACTGTTTAACGTCTGGATCATTGACGACATCTTTTTTTATCTTGGCAATTTTTTTTGATAAATCATTTGAATCACCCATAATTTGATTAAATGGTTTCATCTACTTGTCCTCCTTCCATCTATCTTTAAGTTGATTTAAAAACTGTTCTCTATCATTCTTCAATTTTTCATCATCTTCATTATTATTTGAAGTGTCAGTTTCTGTTTTATTATCTCGTTCTTCTAACCATTTAGGTGTCATTTCTCTCGATGCTAATTGTTTTTGTTTATAATAAGACTTAGATGATTTGTTTTCCGTCTTAGGTTGATTCACTTTTATCGCATAATTATATGCTTGTTCAGCTGTTTTGATGCCTTTTTTCTTCCAATTTGATGCTATTTCAAAAATGTAAGTCTTCGGTAGCTTCATATCTTCTTTCAACATCACAAATTGTAACAGTATATTAATGACACCGAATGACAATTGTTCACGTTCTACTAATTCTTCAATCATATACTTTTGTTGTGTTGTTGGTTCAGATTCTGACCAAGACGCTAACATATCTATGGGACTTGTTTCTTCTAATTGTTTTAGCCAAGTAACAGATTTTTCCTCATCTTGCGTTTGGTTGTTATTCTGCACTTGAGTAGCTTGAGTTGTACTATCTGCATAATTGTTAGTTTTGATATTTAAAGATGGCATTTGTTGTTCATGCTCCATCAAATAATAAGTTCTTGCATGTTTTCTTAATTCTTCAAACGAAAGTTCTTGCGCGCTTGTTATCGATTTTAAAATGATACGTTTCATCGGCTCCGGCGTCAAACCATATAAAGTCGCGATTTGTGTAATTAAAGCTTTGGCTTCTTTATCAATAATTTTTGTGCTGATAAAGTGGTTTTGCAATAAATCATATAATGTTTCAAAATCAAAGTGCACTTGTGACAAGTTTAAACCTTCATATGCCGTTTCACTTTGGATTTCATTTGTATTGTCATCTAATGACTTGTTAGGTACTTTAAACACATCAGTGAAATTTCGTGTCACATCTTGATACTTGCTAAAGTCAATTTGCTTTTTATGTTCAAAATGGCGTTTCAATTGTTGATAGCGTTGTTTGCTTACTTCACTAAACAAATACACTGATAACATTGGATCACTGAAAAATTGTTTTGCTGATGGTGGTTGGACAAGCTGATAAACAAAAGACGAATGCTGCGCATCATGATTCACTAATGTTTTAACTAAACCAATTCCCTCTAATAAGTCCATATCTTTTCTAAATTCTAATAAATTAATCTTTAACTCACTCATAATTATATAGTGCGTCAATACAGAATCCGTTTCATATTCAACAAACTGATTCAAATAATGATATAAACCAATTGCATTTGCACCAATCATTGGTGTAAACAATCTATTTAAAATTTCTAAATGCTTACTGTTCAAATAGAAATTGCGCACAACAGTAAAATTATCATGTGGTCTCAAACCATAATCATATGATTGTAACCCCATTTAAGAATCACTCCGTTTATTTCCAGCTAAAATACCTTGCATAGATTGTAATAGTTGATCTACATCCTTAAACTCTTTATATACAGATGCAAATCTTACATACGACACTTGGTCTACGTGCATAAGTAAATTCATTACATGCTCTCCAATTTCACTTGAAGAAATTTCTGCATGTCCTTCATCACGTAACTTCCATTCAACATTATTCGTAATATCTTCTAATTGTTGATAACGGACTGGTCTTTTTTCACATGAACGCACCAATCCATTTAAAATCTTTTCACGTGAAAATTGTTCTCGCGTACCATCTTTTTTTACTACAATGAGTGGTCTTTTTTCTATATGTTCAAAAGTTGTGAATCTCGTACTACACTTTTCACATTCTCTTCTTCGTCGAATCGCATTAACTTCATCTGCATGTCTAGAGTCTACAACACGAGAATGAGTCGAATTACATTTCGGGCATTTCATCGAATTATCACCCTCTCGTTTTGATTACTTATCATTATACTATAAATATGTATGTCACAAAAGAATCACTATGACACATGTAAAATACTTATTGCATTATGTAATTTTTATCACTAATATTCCAAATATTGATAGAATTTAACATGCTAATTGCGTCTCTATGATAGTAAGTTTAACATGCTAAGTAATTTCATCATTACTTTTTTCTACAATCATCTAGTATATAGGTTTAAACGACAAATTGAAAACTCCTTTCAAAGTAAGCACTAACAATGTGCATTACTTCAAAAGGAGTATATATAACACTTTCTATCATCATGTCGTACAGTCTAAACATTATGGATTCTTAGCATTTAATCAATTAGTTAATTATTAAATGTTATAATTTGTACTTTAATTTGTGACAGCGCCAACATCATTTTTGAGTAATTGACCTATTTGTTCAGCCACATCTACAACTCTATTTGAATAGCCCCATTCGTTATCATACCAAGCGATTACTTTGACTTTATTGTCACCCATAATCATTGTGCTTTGTGTATCAATAATTGCTGAATGTGGATTTGTATTAAAGTCCATAGATACTAAAGGTGCATCTTCTGTTGCAATCACACCACCTAAGTCATTATCTTTAAATGCTTGATTGACTTGTTCAGCCGTTACATTCGTGTCTAAATCAACGACTAAATCTACTAATGAAACATTCTTCGTTGGCACTCTTAATGCCATACCATGTAATTTACCATCTAATTCAGGTAGTACTTCTGTTAATGCCTTTGCAGCACCTGTTGAAGTTGGAATAATACTTTCATTACAAGAACGCGCACGTCTTAAATCTTTATGCGGATTATCTATATTATTTTGATCATTCGTAATGGCATGAACCGTTGTCATCAAACCATTTTGTATACCAAATTGATCATTTAATACTTTAGCAACCGGACCAATACAGTTAGTCGTACATGAAGCATTGCTAAATATGTCATACTGTTCAATGTCTAATTGTTTATTATTAACACCTTTGACAATCATTTGGACTTCTCCACCTTTAGATGGACCCGTGAGCAATACTTTTTTAGCACCTGCATTAATATGTGCAACAGCTTTATCTCCATGATTGAATTTTCCGGTAGCCTCAATAACGATATCGATGTTTAGCGTTTCCCAAGGTAAGTGCTCAGGATTTCTTTCTGCTACAAGCTTAATCTCATGGTTATCGACTTTGACCCCATTTTCTATAGGCTCTACTTTTAAATCGTAAGCACCATGAGTTGTATCATAATTAATTAGGTGGGCAATCGTTTCAGGTGGGTAGCTCGCATTAATTGCTACTACATTTAAATCCTTATTTTTCAAAGCGATTCTTAATACCATCCTTCCTATTCTACCCATTCCATTAATTGCAATATTTGTCGTCATTCAAAGCACCCCTTATTTTTGTGTTATACTTTATGGAAATAGTATAACATAAATAAAAGTACAAGAAAGCGTTTTCTAAAATAAAATCAAAAAAATTTGCATTCCGCTTACCTAAGAGCTTAAAGAGACCTTTTCGAGATAATTTCATCTGTATAATTTGAAATCATAGTAAAAAAGTACTACTCAAACTTAGATTATAAGTTGAGTAGCACTTCAGAATACACTTATTAAACCATACTAATGTATATTAAATCAAGCATACGATAATTATCATTTAAAAACTCACTTAAAAAGATGATTTACTGCGCTTCTTCTTCAGTATTGTTGTGAATATAGCCTTCTTCTACAAGCATTCTTTCTAAGTTCTGCTTCAATTCTAATTTCGTATCACGGTTATCAATTTCACGATCCGCCATTCTACGTTTTTTATCGATTGAAATTTGACTATAAACACGTGCTTTCGCATCTTCCATTGATAAATTATTACGTTCCATCAATCTATCAATTTGAATACTTTCAGAAGTGTATACTAACCAAACCTCATCCACTGTATCTTGTAAGTCATTTTCAAATAATAACGGAATATCCATAATGACATTATAGCCTTGCTCAAGATAAGCTTCTTTTTCTTCTTCCATGATGTCTCTAACAATAGGATGAATAATTTCATTTAATTCCAATCTTTTCTCTGGATGATTAAATATGACATCTCCTACATATGATCGATTCATATTGCCATCTTCATCTATCGCTTCTTCTCCAAATGCTTCTTTAACTTGTTCTAGTCCTTTGGTACCTTTTTCTACTGCTTGGCGTGATGCAACATCTGCATCTACGACTTTAAAACCATGTACGGTTAATAATTCCGAAACACTGGATTTACCTGATGCGATACCACCTGTTAGTCCTATAACCTTTGGCATAATATCACTCTTCCTTTATTTTTGACATGTAGCGCAGAAATGACTATTTCTCGTTGCAATAACTTGAGTTTCAATATCACTTCCACACACTTTACATATCTTTTGTTTATAAACATTAAGATGTAATTGCATCGTACCTGTACTACCGTCTGCATGACGATAATCAGATATGCTCGTTCCACCATATTTTATACCCGCTTCTAATACATCTCGAACATAATAAAATAATATTTCTCGTTCTTGATTATTCAACTCTTTTGATAGACGCGCTGGATGGATACCTGCTCTAAAAAGCGCTTCACACGCATAAATGTTACCACAGCCGGAAATGACCCGATGATCTAAAATCATTTGCTTAATAGGCTTGTTTTGGTAAAGTTTTTTATTAAACCATGATAAATAATGTGGCATTGCTTCTTCATCAAATGGTTCTGGAGCAATTTCTAAAAATGAGGGATACGCCTCAAATGATGGCACATTTCTAATTTCACCGAAGCGGCGAATATCAGAATAGACAAGCAACTTATCATTATTTAATTTAAATATAACATGCCAATGTTTACGATAATTTGGAACACTAATATCCTCTATCTTATCGACCACAAAGAAACCACCAGCCATACCTAGATGGCTAATAAGTATTCTTTCTTCACCGTTTTTCTCTAAGTAGAAAACGATATACTTACTTCGTCTATCTATATCACTAATTGTAAAATGCTCAGTAAAGCGTCTGAACGTATCTAATTCTAAACCTTTAATTATCGTCTCACGTTGGTTTGCTTTACCTTCATGCACTTTGTCAGAAAAAGTAACTGATTCAATTGTTTGTCCTTTAACAAAAGGCTTAATACCTCTTTTCACATGTTCTACTTCTGGTAATTCAGGCAATATAATACCTTCTTTCTATTTTGCATCGTACCATGTTTGACCATAGCTAGATTCAACTTTTAATGGCACATCTAACTCTATCGCATTATCCATAATCTTTTCAATGAATTTTTCAAACGCTTCTACTTCTTCTTTAGGTACTTCAAAAATCAATTCATCGTGCACTTGTAATAATAGTTGTGCATGGAAATCTGTTTCTTTAACTTCATTTGCAAAATTAACCATGGCTAATTTAATAATATCTGCAGCTGTACCTTGAATTGGTGTATTCATCGCAGTTCTTTCTGCAAAACCTCTCAAATTAAAGTTTCTACTTGTGATATCTGGTATATATCTACGACGATGTAATAACGTTTCAACATAGCCCTGAGCTTTGCAGTCTTTAACAATATCTTCCATATATTGTTTAACCCCAGGGAAACTATCTAGATAATCATCAATAAATTGTTTCGCTTGTTTTCTTGTTATGCCTAAACTCTGGCTTAGACCATAATCGCTTATGCCATAAACAATTCCGAAATTTACTGCCTTCGCTTGTCTACGCATCGTGCTATCAACGTCATCTGGTTGTACATTGAATACTTTCATAGCTGTAGCTGTGTGAATGTCTTCATCATTAATAAATGCTTGTTTCATACTTTCATCTTGCGTGATGTGCGCCAATACTCTTAATTCAATCTGCGAGTAATCGGCTGCAAATATGACATTGTTTTCGTCTGTAGATTTAAAAGCTTTTCTGATTTTTCTACCTTCTTCTAAACGAATAGGTATATTTTGTAGGTTAGGATCAATAGATGACAATCTACCAGTTTGTGCAAGTGTTTGGTTAAAGCGTGTATGGATACGATTATCCTCAGCGATCACTTTTTGCAATCCTTCTACATACGTAGACTGTAATTTAGCAAGTTGTCTATACTCAAGGATATGCTCAATAATAGAATGTTCACCTTGTAATTGTTCTAACACATCTACTGCTGTGGAATAACCTGTCTTCGTTTTTTTAATTACAGGTAACTCTAATGTTTCAAATAATACAACACCTAACTGTTTTGGTGAATTGATATTAAATGGCTCTCCTGCAGCTTCATGTATATTTTTTATTAACACATCTAATTTACTTTGAATCTCTTTTTCCATTTCTTTTAAATCATTAGCGACTGTATAAATACCTGTTTCTTCCATTTCACTTAAAATACGTGCCAATGGTAATTCTAAATCATTTAGTAAATCTGTTTGATTATATTCATCTAGTTGCTTTGCCATTTTGGGCTTAATTGCACTAATTGCTTCTATAATGGTTGCTACATGGTGATTCAGAACATCATCTTCAGGCAATTGTCTTTTTTTGCCTTTACCATAAACAGCGATGGTTTGTTGTACATAATATTGACCATAATTCGTAACAACTGAATTGACATCATCTATTGTACGTGATGGGTCAATAATATAACTTGCTAACATCACATCAAACACAATGTGTTTAATCGCAATATCTAATCTATGTGCAACAACATATGATTTTTTAGCATCATATACATTCTTTTCTGTAGTACTATCTTCTAACCATGCAATAAGTGCTGGATAATCATGCATCTTATGTGCATCAATAACAACATGGTGCGTGCCATCATATAAAGCAAACTTTAATATGTCATCTTTTAAGTAATTAGAACCATCTAACTCAAAATGTATAGATGCAGCGTCTAAGTTGTTAAAATCAACCTGTGCAAAATCACTTGCTATATTGATTTCCATTTCTTCCACACTTGAGCTACTGCCATCAACGTCTATTTGGTCTAACAACTGTTTAAACTCTAATTTTTTAAATAATTCAATTTTATCATTTGTATCTGGATTTTCTTGCAATTTAGTCTCGTTTAAAGATACTTCAATTGGACTTTCACAATTAATTGTCGCAAGTTCCTTACTCATTAAGGCATCATCTTTGCTATTTTCAAGTTTCTCTTTTAATTTCTTCCCAGAGACTTCATCTAGATGTTCGTAGACATTTTCCACATTTGAAAATTGTTTCAATAATTTAATCGCTGTTTTTTCACCAACACCTGCAACACCTGGAATATTGTCTGAAGTGTCACCCATTAAGCCTTTCATATCAATAATTTGTTCAGGTACCAAACCATCATATTTTTCTGAAATAAATTCCGGTGTGTAATGATCAACATCTGTCACACCTTTTTTAGTGTAATAGATTGTAACGTCATCTGTAGCAAGTTGTGTTAAATCTCGGTCACCAGTTACAATAATTGTTTGGAATTTTTCTTCATTTGCTTGTTTACTTAGCGTACCGATAATATCATCCGCTTCATAATTCTCTAACTCATAACGTTTAATTTGATAAGCATCTAATAATTGTCTGATATAAGGAAATTGTTCACTTAATTCAGGCGGTGTTTTTTGACGTCCACCTTTATACTCACTATATTGTGAGTGTCTGAACGTGGTCTTTCCAGCATCGAATGCAACTAAGAAATGTGTGGGCTGTTCTTCTTTTATAATTTTTTCAAGCAACATCGCAAAACCATACACGGCATTGGTATGAATACCTGCCTTATTTTGTAACAATGGCAAAGCGTAAAAAGCTCTAAAGCTAAGACTGTTACCATCAACTAAGATTAATTTATTCAATGTTTTAACCTCCAACACATATTTACTATCCATTTTATCACAAATTATAACTCTACCCGTATTGATACGACATATCTTCTGGTTTTCATTGCAATATAAAAAAATCGACCTAACAACATAAAGTTAATTAGATCGACTATCATTTTAATTTTGTATAAAATCACACAACAATTATAAATTTAAAGTATACTTATTCTGTTTCAAAAAATGTAATTCTAAATGTTGATCCTTCATTCGGACTACTAATTACATTAATTCTACCATTATGGGCTTCCATAATATGTTTTGTAATAGACAATCCTAAGCCTGTGCCACCTGAATCTCTACTACGTGCTTTATCTACTCTATAAAAGCGTTCAAAAATATGTTTTTGGTCTTCTTCACTTATACCCATACCGAAATCTTCTACTTCTAGTATACGCTTATTGCCCTCTTTATATACACGCACAATAACTTCATCCGATTCCTTAGAGTAACTAATTGCATTGGATAGTAAATTGATAACAACTTGTGAAACTTTATCATTATTTGCATCAATGACAATATCAGGTGTCACTTCATTTACAATTGTTATATCTTTACTTTCAGCAATCGTCTGCATATTTTTAATCGTTAGTTCCGCAATGTCAGACAAACTAATATATTCAGTTTCTATTTCAGATTGTTGTTCGACATGAGATAAATCTAGTAAATCAAAAACTAAGGTTTCTATGCGATTAGATTCTTTAGAAATGATTTGTAAAAAATCATCTAATGCCTGTTCATCATTTTTTGCCCCATCTAGTAATGTTTCAGCAAATCCTTTTATTGAAGTAATAGGTGTTTTTAATTCGTGTGATACATTTGCTACAAATTCACGACGTAAATTTTCAAGCTTTTTAAGGTTTGTGATGTCATGCATAACAATAACCATGCCATATAAATTTTTCTTAGTTTTTGACAAAATTGGTACGCAAGCAGTATCAAAATATTTCTGATGCACTTGATCTATGGTTAATTCTACTTGATCATAAATAGGTTTTTCTACTTTAAACGCATCAACAATAAGTTTTTGGATTTTAACATCGATAAACTCAACATAACTTTTATGCTCTACTGCTTCTTCAGGCGTAAATAACTCATAATATGCTTTATTTGCTACAACAATTTCACCATATTTATCAATCATTAATATGGAACTCGGAATACTTTCTACAGTTGTTTTTAGCCTATTGGATTGTAGCTTTTGCTTATGATTTAAACGTTGTAAACGTCTAGCTAATTCATTTGTAGTAACGAACAACTCTCTCGTCTCTTTTACGTTGCTCTCTGGCACCCTCACATGATAATACCCCTCAGCCAAAAGGTTCGTGGCATACGTTACTTCATTAATAGGTCTTATATACGTTCTATTGATACTTCGAACGACAAAGAAAATAATCACTAAAACAATTAAACCAATTAAAGCCGTGTATTTCCACAGTTCAATTTGTAATTCTAAGATTTCATTATTTACACCACTAATCAAAACATCTTTATCTTTGATTGAAGTCTTGAATGTATATCTTCGATCATCAGCTACTTTATCATAAATTAAGTTCGAAGGAATAGCATCATTTCTTATATCTTCATTTATCTCAGTTCCTTGTTTTGTGGACAACAAGACATCGTTACCTTTTTCAATAACTACAGTATATTTTTCACTTTCAGCAATATCTTTGATTTCAGCTATTTTATCATGGTTGTACAAACTAACGAAATGCTCTGAACGATGCTCTAGGTCCCCTTCTTGACCCGTAGTAACCGTGTTATAAATAACATGTGTTATGATTGCGCCTAACATAATAAAGCTAATGATAACGATGGTACATAATAAAAATAAGAGGCGGTGATGAAACTTCAGCATTAAACCTTAGGTCTCTCCAACTTATATCCTAAACCTCGTACTGTTTTGATAAGTTTAGGTTGTTTTGGGTTTTCTTCTAATTTATCTCTTAAATGACTAATATGTACATCCACAATTCTAGAGTCACCCGCGAATTCATAATTCCATACTGAATTTAACATATGTTCACGTGTGATCACTCTACCCTGTCTTTCGATAAGATATAATAACAGTTCAAATTCTTTTGGTGTTAATTCTAATAATTCATCTTCTCTATACACTTCAAAATATTCTGGTCTAATTCTGATTGAACCAATAAGTATGTCATCTTCATCATTTTCAATTTGAGCTGCTTCTGTAACCATCGCAGATCTTCTTAAAATAGCTTTGACTCTTGCTACTACTTCTCTTGGTGAAAATGGTTTAGTCATGTAATCATCTGCACCAAGTTCTAGTCCTAGTACACGATCAAATTCATCATCTTTAGCTGTCAGCATTAAGATAGGTACAAGATTTTTATCAGAACGAATCGTTTTACAAACTTCTATTCCATCTTTTTTTGGAAGCATGACATCTAACACAACTAATTCGGGATTTGTAGCATTGACCTTCTCCAGTGCTTCTTCTCCATCATAAGCTACATCCACTATATACCCAGCTTGTTCTAAATTATATTTTAATAAGGTTACGATTGATTGCTCATCATCTACTACAAGTACTTTTTGTGACATAGTATACCTCCATATTTGTGTTTACAAATTAATTATAACTTATATTTAAATAAAAATAACATACTTTAAATTCTTTTCACATAAACTTTACAATACCTAGAATAAAGGATCAAATTAAGTATTCATGAATTTAATGTAATTGTGATGTTAACAATCTGTTGCGCTGTTGATTTCATTTCACTGATTTTTTTAAAAATCATACGTTAACAAAATCTTAACATTTAATTAACAACATGAACACTTATATCATTGAAAATATGCAATCCAGAGAAATTGTTCGAGTTAATATACATCAAACAACGTTCTTAAATTTACAATTTACATTAAAAAATGTGGATTAAATGCTATTTGTGAGGCACTTTTTACTAACTTATGAAAATCACAAAAAAATACCAACAAAATCCTAAGATATTGTTGGTATTTTTAAAATCAATTCGTATTGAATCTTTAAAGACTCAATACGAATTTGTATTATTTGATGTTTTTAATAAGTTCATCTGCAAACTCAGAAGTAGAAACTTCTTTAGCACCGTCCATTAAACGAGCAAAGTCGTAAGTTACCACTTTAGAAGCAATTGTTTTCTCAATTGATTCAGTGATCTTATCTGCAGCTTCTTGCCATCCTAAGTGTTCTAACATTAATGTTGCACTTAAAATTTCAGATGATGGGTTAACTTTATTTAATCCTGCATATTTTGGAGCTGTACCATGTGTAGCTTCAAAAATAGCATGACCAGTTTCATAGTTAATGTTTGCACCAGGTGCAATACCAATGCCGCCAACTTGTGCTGCTAACGCATCAGATACATAGTCACCATTTAAGTTCATTGTAGCTACTACATCATGATCTGATGGACGTGTTAAAATTTGTTGTAAGAAAATGTCAGCAATTGAATCTTTAACGATAATTTTGCCTTCTTTTTCTGCTTTTTCTTGCGCTTCGTTTGCTTTGTCTTTACCTTCTTTTTCAACAATTTCATCATATTGCTGCCAAGTAAATACTTTATCACCAAATTCGTTATGTGCTAAGTCATAACCCCATTGTTTAAATGCGCCTTCAGTAAATTTCATGATATTACCTTTGTGCACTAATGTTAATGATTTACGATTATTTTCTAAAGCATATTGTATAGAAGCACGTACTAAACGCTCTGTACCTTCTTTAGAAACTGGTTTCACGCCAATACCTGATGTTTCTGGGAATCTAATATTTTTAGCGCCCATTTCATTTTGTAAGAATTCAATTAATTTCTTAACTTCAGGTGTGCCTTCTTGGAATTCGATACCAGCATAAATGTCTTCAGTATTTTCACGGAAAATAACCATATCAGTGTCTTCAGGACGTTTAACTGGTGATGGAACGCCTTGGAACCAACGTACTGGACGTAGACATGTAAATAAATCTAATTCTTGACGTAAAGCAACGTTAAGTGAACGGATGCCGCCACCAATTGGTGTTGTTAAAGGACCTTTAATAGCAATTAAATATTCATTAATCGTATCAAGTGTTTCTTTAGGTAACCACTCGCCAGTTTCATCGTAAGCTTTTTGTCCAGCTAATACTTCTTTCCATTCGATTTTCTTTTCACCGCTATAAGCTTCTTCAACCGCTGCATCGATTACTCTGCTAGCCGCATTCCAAATATCTGGTCCAATACCATCACCAATAATAAATGGGATGATTGGATTATTTGGAACTGTTAAACCTTCTTGTGATTTTACTATTTTTTCTCCTGACATGTAAAAAAACCTCCGTGTTTTGTTTTTGATTAAATATTTTCTAAAAATATTGTTTGTACATTCATTATTACAATAAATATTTTAATAATGAATGATTAAACTTATTATCTTTTTTCTATTGGTTCATATTTTCTATCTGTTTCACCAATATACTCAGCTCTTGGACGCATAATTCTATTATCTCTATATTGTTCTAAGATATGTGCAATCCAACCAGAAGTTCTACTTACTGCAAAAATTGGAGTGAATAAATCATGTTCGATGTTCATACTATGATAAACGGTCGCACTAAAGAAATCCACATTGGCTATTAAGCCTTTTTCTTCTTTCATCTTATCAGCAATTTTAACGGAAATATCAAACAATTGACTTTGACCTGTTTCTGCTGTAATTTTTCTACTCATTTCTTTTAAGTATTTCGCTCTTGGATCACCATCTTTATATACGCGGTGTCCGAAGCCCATAATCTTTTCTTTATTTTCAATTTTTTTATCGATGTAATTATCAACTTCATCAATTGATTTCACTTCAGATAACATGCTCATGACACGTTCATTTGCCCCACCGTGAAGTGGACCTTTCAATGAACCAACTGCAGCAACAATACCTGAATACATATCGGATAATGATGAAACAGCACATCTTGCTGTAAATGTTGAGGCATTTAACTCATGGTCTGCGTGTAATACAAGCGCTTTGTTAAACGCTTCGACTTCGATATCTGTAGGCAATTCTCCTCTTAACATATATAAGAAGTTACCAGCATAATTTAAATCGCTATTTGGTTTTACAACATCTTTACCTTCTCTAACTCTTGCATATGCTGTAACAAGAGAAGCTATTTTAGCTTGAATACGTATCGCACGCTCCATTGTTTGTTCATCGCTTTCAGTTTCAGCATGTTCATCAAAATGGGCAATATAAGACACAGATGTTCTTAACGCTGTCATTGGATGCACGTTACTAGTAGCGTATTCTTTAAAGTGGCTATACACTCTAGGATTTAATGTCATGTATCCAAAAAGTTTTTCTTTTAATTCTTTTAATTCTTCTTCATTAGGTAATCGGTAGTGCCATAACAAGAAGACAACTTCTTCAAACTCAGCATTTTGAGCTAAATCATCAATATCATAACCTGCATATGTTAATTGACTATCAATGATAGAACTTACTTTAGTTTGAGATGCAATTACCCCTTCTAAACCTTTTTGTAACTCTGCCATATATAAATTCCCCTTTTCTATTTCGTTATGAAATGGCTTTCATTAACCATTATATCCAATTTCGTCCCTTTTGTGAATATTTAAAGTTTAATCCTCTTGCCAGAACACTAAGAAATAAGTATTTGTTTATATACCCTTAAAACACATCATGATATTAAATGGTGTTATAAACTCATTCTAGTATGTAAAGCCTTACAGTTCAATTTTAATTACTTTTCATTTGGTTATCATTATTAATAACTAATTATTAATGTAGTTTTACCCTTAATTTTTTTATGGTTCAGTTAAAAAACAGTTGTAATATTTTAAAGACAGTTGCATAATAATAAAACGACAAAATGAAGGGGTAGTAGATTATGTCAAACAATGAATTACAGAGAGAACTAAGCAACCGGCACATCCAGCTGATTGCAATTGGTGGCGCAATTGGTACAGGTCTGTTTTTAGGAGCTGGTCAAACAATCGCGTTAACTGGCCCTTCTATTTTACTTACATATATCATCATTGGTTTTATGCTATTTATGTTTATGCGTGGCTTAGGAGAAATGCTTGTAACAAATACTAATTTTAAGTCTTTCGCAGATGTCACGAATAAGTACATTGGTTCTTTTGCAGGTTTTGTGACTGGTTGGACTTATTGGTTATGTTGGATTATTACTGGTATGGCTGAGGTAACTGCAGTTGCTAAATATGTAAGTTTTTGGTTTCCTCACATTCCAAATTGGATCAGTGCATTATTCTGTGTACTTGTACTTATGTCACTTAATTTATTAAGTGCTAAACTATTTGGTGAATTAGAATTTTGGTTTGCAATCATTAAAATAGTAACGATTCTTGCTTTGATTGTTGTTGGTGCAATTATGATTATTATGGCCTATGACACACAATTTGGACATGCTTCATTATCTAATTTATACAATAATGGCATATTTCCTAAAGGTGTTAATGGATTTTTAATGTCATTCCAAATGGCTGTATTCTCATTTGTGGGTATCGAATTAATAGGTGTTACTGCAGGCGAAACTAAAGATCCGACTAAGACTCTACCGAAAGCAATTAATAGCGTTCCTTTACGTATATTAGTCTTTTATGTTGGTGCATTAGCTGTAATCATGTCAATTATCCCATGGAATGCTATAAATCCTGACGATAGTCCATTTGTTAGATTGTTCGCACTAATTGGTATTCCATTTGCAGCAGGCATTATTAATTTCGTTGTTCTAACTGCAGCGGCGTCTTCTTGTAACAGCGGCATTTTTTCTAACAGTCGTATGCTCTTTGGTCTTTCTAATCAAAAACAAGCACCGCCTTATTTTGCGTCAACGAATAAAAATGGCGTTCCGCACATTGCAATATTTGTCTCATGTGCATTACTGATGATTGCTGCTTTATTAAATTATATTGTCCCGAATGCGACACTCGTCTTCACTTATATCACCACTGTATCTACAGTGTTGTTTTTAGCTGTTTGGGCATTAATCATTGTTGCTTATATTAATTATACTAAACGTAACCCAGAAGCTCACAAACAGGCTAATTTTAAATTAGTAGGCGGTAAATATATGGGATATATCATCTTAATATTCTTCTTGTTAGTATTTTTTTTATTGTTCGTAAATGAAGTTACAAGAACAGCGGTATTTTTAACACCAATATGGTTCGTTATGCTAAGTTTAATGTACTTAAGATATAAAAAAGTAGCACGTACTCAAGGTAAATAAAAAACAGATATTTTCAAAATGAACTATCTATACACATTGCTTGCGAACCAATGTGTATAGATAGTTTTTATTATAATTAAAATCAAGAATACTTTGTTATTTCATATAAAGTTGAGTGAAAATTAAAAAGAGAGTTAATTGAATTTAAAATTCAATTAACTCTCAACTTCTTATATTATTTCAAACAGGAATTTACAACTACCTATTAGTTTATATTCGTAAATCTATTATAGAACGTTAGCATAACCTTCAAAGATTTTACCTTGATTTGCATCAATAGTAACTAAAACATCATTTTGTATTTCTTTAGTTGCGTTTTCAACACCAACAACTGTAGGAATACCTTTTTCTAAACCAATGATTGCACTTGGTGAAGTGATGCCATTTTCCTCTGTGATTAAACCAATTGCATTTTCAATATAAGGTACAAGTGTTTCGTCTACTGAAGACGTTACAATAATTGTTTCAGATAGATCTTTACCTTCTAACTCATTTGCATTATTAACAACAAGTGTTTGGCCAACAACTGAATTTCTACCAATACCTTGTCCTTTAGCAAGTTCATCTCCTACTAAATGTAATTTCATCATGTTAGTAGTACCTTTTTCACCTGTTGGAACACCAGCAGTGATAATAATTAAATCACCATTTTGAACTTTTTCAGTTTCAACTGCAGTTGCTACAGCATTATTTAATAATGCATCTGTAGTTTTACGTCCTTCTTTGATTACTGGATGAATTCCCCATACTAGAGCACATTGGCGTGCAGTTTCTGGATTAGGTGTTACTGCGATAATGTCTGATTGTGGACGATATTTAGAAATCGTACGAGCAGTTGAACCACTTTCTGTAGCAGCAACAATTGCTTTTACATTTAAGTTTAATGCTGTATGTGCAACTGAAACACCAATTGCGTTAACAAGTGACGTTTCTACTAATTTAGTGCGATCTGACAATAATTTTTTATAATCTTGTGCACCTTCAGCAGAAACTGCAATATTACGCATTGTTTTAACTGCTTCTTCAGGATAAAGTCCAGCAGCTGTTTCACCAGAAAGCATTACTGCGTCTGTACCATCATAGATTGCGTTGGCAACATCACTTGCTTCGGCACGTGTAGCACGTGGGTTTCTTTGCATAGAATCAAGCATTTGTGTCGCAGTGATAACAGGTTTGCCTAATTTATTACATTGTCTGATTAAATCTTTTTGCACCATAGGTACTGATTCTGGTGGAATTTCAACACCCATATCACCACGTGCAACCATTAAACCGTCTGAAACTTCAAGAATATCTTTGATGTTGTCAATACCTTCTTGGTTTTCAATTTTAGGTATAATGCTGATTGTTGTATTTTTTTGTGCTTCAAGTAATTTACGGATATCAAGTACATCACTTGGACGACGTACGAAACTAGCTGCGATGAAATCAACGCCTTCGCTAATACCAAAATTAATATCTTCAGCATCTTTATCAGTAATACCAGGTAAACTTACTTTAACGCCTGGTAAGTTTACGCCTTTTTTATTTTTTAATTCGCCAGTGTTTAATACATCACAAACAACTTCGCCATTATCTTTGTCGATACGTTTAACTTGTAATTCAATTAAACCATCATCTAATAAAATATATGAACCTTCTTCTACATCATTGATTAAATTATCATAAGTTACTGAGAATTTTTCAGGTGTACCTTCTACTTCTGTCATGCTTACGATGACTTCAGTATCTCTTTCAAGTTCAATACCGCCATCTTTCATACTGTGTGTACGAATTTCAGGTCCTTTAGTATCAAGTAAGATTGCAACAGTTTTACCTAATTTTTTAGATACTTTACGAATCGAGTCAATTCTTGCTTTATGTTCTGCATGATCACCATGTGAAAAGTTTAAACGAGCAACATTCATTCCGGCTTTCATTAATTTCTCAAGCATTTCTTCCGATTCTGACGCTGGTCCAATAGTACAAACAATTTTAGTTTTTCTCATTAATAATGCCTCCAAGTATTTTATATAGATAATTCATTTGTTAATTCATAAGTTTCAAAATCGAACTCATGTTGATCTGATCTAAATATTTCTTCAAATGGTGTATCAGTTAATTCATTATTACGGATTCCCACACCAATAGCAGTTTTCCCTTGTAATAATAAATCTACTGCATGACCACCTAAACGTGACGCTAACACACGATCTGCTCCACTTGGGCTACCACCACGTTGGATGTGACCCAATACAGAAACACGTGCATCAACATTAATATACTTAGTTAACTCTTGAGCGCAAGCCTCTCCAGACATACAACCTTCTGCTACCATGACGATTGAATGTTTTTTGCCTCTTTTAATACCATTATCGATTTTTTCAGCTACATCTTTGATGTCTGTTTCTACCTCTGGAACGATAATTGTTTCTGCACCTACAGACATGCCTGCCCACAATGCTAAGTCTCCACAATCACGTCCCATAACTTCTATAATAAAGGTTCTAGCATGACTCGATGCTGTATCACGGATTTTATCAACACAATCAATAATAGTGTTTAATGCTGTATCAAATCCAATTGTAAAATCTGAACCATTAATATCATTATCAATCGTACCAGGTATTCCAATTGTCTGGATTTCTTCACATTCTTCACTTATACGTTGCGCGCCTCTGTAACTACCGTCTCCACCGATAACTACAAGGCCTTCGATTCCTCTTTTACGTAAGTTTTCTATACCTTTCTTACGCATTTCTACTTCTTTAAATTCAGGACACCTTGCTGAATATAAAAAAGTGCCTCCGCGTTGAATTGTATCCCCAACAGAACCGAGTTCAAGCTTTTCGATATCATCGTTTAATAAACCTTGATAGCCTTGGTAAACACCATAGACTTCAATGTTATTAAAAATCGCTTTTCTAACTACAGCTCTTATAGCTGCGTTCATGCCTGGAGAATCTCCACCACTTGTCAACACTGCAATTTTTTTCATGACGACAAACCTTTCTAACATGTATTTCTTATTCTAAAAATACCATAAATAATACAATGGTGCCATTAAAATAAGGCTTTGTGCTAAATGTAAACGTTTTAAAGTAATCTAAACTATTAATTTATAAATAGTAAGCGTTTACTATAATTTTCGGCAAAAATGAAATGAGCGCTCTTATGTATTTACCTTTAAATTATATTTCTTAAACAATATATTTATTTTTTAAATAAAATAAATATTTGTGTTTACTCAATCTACTTCTCTACAACTATAAAAATGGCTGTGAAAAATCTATCGTCATAGATTTTTTCACAGCTCATCTCAATATATTTGATATTATTCGTGAAATGCTCCAATATTTCTAAATTTTGCATAACGGTCATCAACAAGTTGTTGTTTACTTAGCTGACTTAATTCTGCTAAATGATATTCAAAACCTTTCTTGATGTTTTGTGCTTGAATTTCAACATCATGGTGTGCACCACCTAATGGTTCTTTAATTACATCATCAGCTATATTGAGTTCACGTAAATCTTCAGCAGTAATCTTCATTGTTTCTGCAGCAATTTTTGCAAGATTACTGTCTTTCCATAACAGTGCAGAAGCACCTTCAGGTGAAATAACAGAATACGTACTATTTTCAAGCATCAATATACGATTTGTAATACCTAAACCTAAAGCTCCTCCACTACCACCTTCACCAATCACAATAGAAATGACTGGCACTGTTAACGAAGCCATTTCAACTAAGTTTCTAGCGATAGATTCACTTTGTCCACGTTCTTCTGCTGCTTTACCTGGATACGCACCTTTAGTATCGATAAAAGTAATAATAGGTCGATTGAATTTTTCCGCCTGTTTCATCAATCTAATTGCTTTTCTATAACCTTCTGGATGTGCCATCCCAAAATTACGATAAATATTATCTTTGGTATCTTTACCACGTTGTTGTCCAACTACAGTAACAGCTTGGCCATTCAAATAACCAATGCCACCAATCATTGCAGGATCATCTCTATAATTTCTATCACCATGAAATTCCATGAATGAATCAAATATATAAGGTATGTAATCTAAAGATGTAGGTCTTTCTTGTAAACGTGCTAATTGCACACGATCCCATGGTTTAAGGTTTGTATATACCTTTTCAGTCTCTCTCTCTAAAGAAGCTTCGAGCATATCAATTTCTTCTTGAAGATCTACATCATTCTTTTCTTGAGATTCTTTTAATGATTCAATTTTATTTTTTATTTCAAAAAGCGGCTTTTCAAAATCAAGCATTTGTTTTCACCTCTTGGTGCATTTTTAAGATATTAGATAACGTTGTTTTCATTTCTTTTCTATGTACTACTTTATCTAATTGACCATGTTCTAATAGAAATTCTGCAGTTTGGAAATCATCTGGTAATTTTTCATTAATAGTTTGTTCAATGACACGTCTTCCAGCAAATCCAATTAACGCTTTTGGTTCACTAAGATTAATATCACCTACAGAAGCAAAGCTTGCAGAAACACCACCTGTAGTTGGATTAGTGATGTAAGAAATATACAATAACCCCGCATCCGCGTGTTTCTTCAGTGTCACACTCGTTTTACCCATTTGCATTAACGATATAATACCTTCTTGCATTCTAGCTCCACCGCTTGCTGAAAATAAAATAAATGGCAAACGATTTTCAATACAATGCTCAATAATTCTACAAATTTTCTCGCCTACTACAGAACCCATGCTGCCCATTCTGAATCTAGCATCCATAACAGCAACACCATAACTTATACCTTCTAAATTTGCAGTTCCAGTCACTACTGCTTCGTTCAGCTCAGTTTTTTGTCGATCTTTTTGGATTTTTTCTTCATAACTTGGGAAGTCCAATGGGTTTGCCGAAGTCATGCCTCTATCAAATTCTTTAAATGTACCTTCGTCGGAAATAGCTTCAATACGTTTATAAGCTGTAAGTGCAATGTGATGATCACAGTTAAAGCAAACGTTTAAGTTTTCAGCTAATTCTTTCGTATACATAATTTTTTTACATTTAGGACATTTCGTCATAATACCTGCAGGAACATCACTTTGTTTTGAATCCGATACGGTCACGTACTTTTTCTTTTTACTACTTCTATTGAAAAAATCTTTAAACATTGGTAAACCTCCACATAAATATCGCAATCTTTCTCTACACTTAACTGTAAGTCACGTATTGAGTTCAGGATTAACGAATATTATTTATCTAAGTCTGTTAATTTCATTGTCTTTTCATAAATTTCCTCTGGATCCATATCATTTCTAGCAACGCCAGACTCCATTGCTGCTTTTGCAACTTCTCTAGCGACTGATGGTGCTACACGCTTATCAAACGGACCAGGAATACAATAATCAGGATTCAATTCTTCTTGATTAATTAAATTAGCAATTGCTTCAACCGCAGCCTGTTTCATTGCTTCATTAATTTGTGTTGCTTCTACATCTAAAGCACCTCTGAATATACCCGGAAATGCTAAGACATTATTAATTTGATTTGGAAAATCTGAACGGCCTGTTCCTATTACTTTTGCACCTGCTGCTTTTGCAACATCTGGCTGAATTTCTGGGTTAGGGTTTGCCATAGCAAAGATAATTGGATCATCAGCCATAGATTCGACCATCTCTTTTGTTAATAAATCTGCAACAGAAACGCCTATAAACACGTCAGCATCTCTGATGACATCATTTAAGCTACCCTCAATTTTCTCTCTATTAGTCCACTTAGCTACGTATGCTTTCGTATCATTCATACCGAAAGCACGATCTTCAAAAATAGCACCTTTAGAATCACACATAATCATATCTCTAACACCATAAGAATATAATAATTTAACAATAGCCATACCAGCTGCACCGGCACCATTAAGAACGACCTTAATGTCTGACAAATCTTTATCCACTATTCTTAAGGCATTGATCATACCTGCTACTGTAACGATTGCTGTACCATGTTGATCATCGTGAAATACTGGTATTTTAGTTTCTTTTTTCAAACGCTCTTCTATTTCAAAACAGCGCGGCGCTGAAATATCTTCTAAGTTAATGCCACCATAATTCGGTTCTAATAATTTCACAGTATTCACTATATCATTTGTATCTGTAGTATTTAATGCAATAGGCACACCATCGATACCAGAAAAACTTTTAAATAACACTGCTTTCCCTTCCATTACTGGGATACTCGCTTCTGCACCAATATTTCCTAATCCTAAAACAGCTGTACCATCTGTTACAACAGCTACAGTATTGCCTTTCATGGTATACTCAAAAACTTTTCGAGAATCTTCATGTATTTCTTTACAAGGCTCTGCGACACCTGGTGAATAAGCTAAACTTAATTCTTCTTTATTAGTAACTTGTACCTTAGGTGTTACTTCCAACTTTCCTTGATTTCGTCTATGCATTTCTAATGCTTCGTCTCTCAATGTCATGTAAATCTACCCCTTTACACTCAACTAGTATAAAAATCAGTTCATATATATTTTTATTACAATCTAACTTAAATTACAAATGATATTGCTAACAAGATGTCGATTTAACTCATACAGTTAATATTTGTAATAAAAATATATAGATTGATTTGACATTAAATAATTATTATTTTTAATTTAGTTAGAATTAAAACTGACGGCAAGTTTATGCTTAACCATCAGTTTACTATACCATAGTTCATAGCGCTATTAAAGTTAAATAATTCTTATATCCCAAGGGGAAAACCGTTGTATAAATGTATTTAATACGTCGTTATCACGTGTGATATAACCTATGATTTTGAACTTATTTTGCTCCTCTTGGAAATACTTAACAGGAATATAGTTACTATTTTCTGTTTGAGTTAAAAATTGCTTTAATTCTGTTTCATCGCTTAGGTTTCTAATTACAATTTGTTTCGCTTGTTCAAATGTACTCACTTCAAAAGCTTCAACCGTCTCTATCTGATTAATAATAAGCTGCTTCTTATTATTCCTATTTTCAAACTTACCTTTTAGGATAAATGTCTCATCCGTTTTCAAATCTGTTTCATATTTTTTGAATGTATCTGGAAAAACGACCCCATCCAAACTATTAACTCCATCATTTAGTGTTACAAAAGCCATATTTTGACCGTTTTTGGTACGTATACGTTTAATATTATCAATTTGAACAAAAATCGGTTGATTATCTCGTGCATTAGTAAGTTTATATATACCGAGATATTGCTTTTGTTCAAAAGCTTTTTCGACAGGGTGTGTTGAAACATAAAAGCCTAAATATTCTTTTTCATAATCACTCAATACTTTATCCGGCAATTCCTCTTTGTCTTCATATGTCGCTTTAGGCGTTAATACATCAAATATAAAGCCGTCTTGTTCAATATCAGATGAACTATCAAGTACTTGATCAATTGACTGTAGTAGTGTAGCACGATTTTTGCCAAAGGTGTCGAAAGCGCCTACTAATATGAGCGCTTCAAGTAATTTTCTAGATTTAATCCTTTTAGGAATACGTCTTGTAAAATCAAAAAAGTCTTTAAAATGCCCATTTGTTATGCGTTCATCAACAATTAACTTAACGCTTTGATAACCTACTCCTTTAATCGCACCGATTGACAAGTAGATACCCTGTTTAGTTGCTTTATAGAACCAGTGACTTTGATTAATATTCGGTGTTAAAATATTGATTGATTGATGCTTTGCTTCATCAATAATTTGCGCTGTCTTCTTCTCGCTTCCGATAGTATTGCTCAAAATATTAGCGTAAAAATAGTTAGGATAATGTACTTTTAAATAGCTCATAATATAAGCGATTTTAGAATAGCTTACAGCATGGGCACGTGCAAAGCCATAGTCTGCAAATTTTAGAATCAAATCAAATATTTGTTTACTTAAACTTTCATCGTAGCCATTTTTCAAAGCACCATCCACAAAGTGTTGACGTTCATTTTCTAATACAGCACGGTTCTTTTTACTCATCGCTCGTCTTAAAATATCCGCTTCTCCATAACTAAAGTTTGCGAACTTACTGGCAATTTGCATGATTTGTTCTTGATAAATGATAACGCCATAAGTGTTACTTAATATCGGTTGTAAATCACTATGCAAATATTGCACTTTAGATGGATTATGCCTTCTCGTAATATAGGTAGGTATTTCCTCCATAGGACCTGGTCTGTATAAAGACGTTACGGCTACAATATCTTCAAAATGTTCAGGTTGTAATTTTTTCAATACATTTCTAATACCATCTGATTCAAGTTGGAAAATACCTGTAGTATCACCTTGAGATAATAATTGAAAGACTTTGCTATCATCAAAAGGTATTTGCTCTATATCAATATGTGTATTCGTGTCTTTTTTAACTTGTTTCACAATTTGATGAATAATGGATAAATTCCGTAACCCTAAGAAGTCGATCTTCAACAATCCTATTCTCTCTGCTTCCGTCATCGTCCATTGTGTTAATAATCCAGTATCACCTAACGTCAATGGTGCATATTCATATAATGGGTGATCATTAATAATGATACCTGCAGCATGTGTTGATGTATGGCGAGGTAACCCCTCTAATTTTTTACTAATTTCAAACCATCGTTCATGCCTATGGTTTCGGTGTACAAACTGTTTAAAATCATTTTGTTCGTAAGCTTGATCTAAAGTTATACCTAGCTTGTGTGGTATTAATTTTGAAATTTCATTCAAAGTAACCTCATCAAATCCCATAATTCTACCAACATCTCTAGCTACTGCTCTAGCTAACAAATGACCGAACGTTACAATACCAGCAACATGATTATCACCATATTTTTCCTGGACATATTGAATAACTTTATCTCTATGCGTATCTTCAAAATCAATATCAATATCCGGCATTGTTACACGTTCCGGATTAAGAAAACGTTCAAACAATAAATTATATTGTATAGGATCAACCGTAGTAATATTTAAAAGATAACTTACCAATGACCCTGCCGAAGAACCACGACCAGGTCCTACTAATACATCATGCGTTTTCGCATAGTGTATTAAATCACTTACTATAAGAAAGTAATCTTCAAACCCCATGCGAGTAATGACTTGATACTCATGAACAAGTCTTTCTCTATAAGTGTCGAATTGGTTATGATTTAAATTAAGTTGATTTAAGTTTTCTTGTAATACTTGCCATAAATAATCTTTTGATTGCTGATTATCCGGCGTTTTAAATTTAGGTAATAAAGACTGATGATATATCATTTCAGCCTGGCATACTTTTGCAAGTTGATTTGTGTTATCTAGCACTTCCTTACTTAAATGAAGTGTAGTCAAATCGCTATAATCGTATAAATGTGCATTATAATCAGGTTGTTCACTCACTAAATCTAATTTAGCGTTATCCCTGATGGCAGCGAGCGCAGTAAGCGTATCAGCATCTTGTTGGTTAAGATAACGTGTACTTTGAGCCCAAACCATTGGTAATTCCAATGTTACTTCACTCGTATGATTTACATAAACATGTGTATCATCAGTAAAATCAGCTACAATAGCTTCATTTGATGATGATACATCTTTAAAAATAACAACAATATGCTGTAGATATTTTTTCAGCCACTCTATAGGTGTTTCAGTTTTTTCTTTCATTTTTATAGCAGACGACAGCTTAAACATATCTTTTAGTCCTTGCTCATTTTGCGCTAGCACTATCGTTTCCACTGACTCTAAACCATCTGTCACAAAAATCGTCATACCGAAAATAGGATGAATATTTGCTGCAATACACGCGTCATAAAATTGTGGGTAACCGTATAAGACATTTGTGTCTGTAATCGCTAACGCGGTGTACCCTTCTTTAGCGGCCTTAGCAACAACATCTTTTATTCTCAAACTAGAATGTAATAAGTCGTATGTTGTATGAATATTTAAATGCGTAACCATCAGCAAACACCTCCTATATACTTACAACTTATTATTTAAAGCTTCAGCCAATGACTTAAATTCATTCCAGTTTGCAACAGAAACACCTGATGCATTTGGATGGCCTCCACCACCAAATTCACTTGCAATATCATTAATCACAATGCCTTTTGAGCGGATGCGACATCTTATTTCAGTGCCTTCATCAACAGCAAAGACCCATATCTTCAAGCCTTGAATATCTGCAATCGCATTTACAAATAATGAAGCTTCGTTAGCCGCAATATGAAACTGCTTAAGCACATCTTGTGTAATAATTATTTTACAAAATCCATTTTCATCTAACTCAAAGTTCTGTAATACATATCCTTGGAAGGGTAAGAGTTTCGGGTCTTTTTCGCCCATTTGATTAAGCTCTTCATTATGATTAAATGGATATTTGAGTAACTGGCTTGCAACTTCCATCGTATGGGACGTCGTATTATTAAATAAGAAACGACCTGTATCACCAACAATTCCTAAATATAGTACGCGTGCAACAGAGGCATCTATCACTGTTGTGTCATTAAAATGCGCAATAAAGTCAAAGATAATTTCACTTGTAGAAGAAGCCTGTGCATTCACATAATTAATATCACCATATTGATCCACTGCTGGGTGATGGTCGATTTTAATTAGGGAACGACCTTTATTAAAGCGCTCATCACTAATCCTTGGTGAATTAGCCGTATCACAAACAATCACTAATGCATCTTTGTATTGTTCATCTGTAATTTCGTCAAAAGTTCCAATAAAATCTAACGAAGGCTCTGCTTCCCCAACTGCAAATATGTTTTTTTCTGGAAACTTTAATGTTAAATAGTGTTTCAAACCAAGCTGTGAACCATAAGCATCTGGATCAGGTCTGACATGTCTATGTATAATAACTGTTTCAGCTTCGTTAATTTCACTCATAATTTGATTGAATTCTTTAGTCATTTATATCTTCCTTTTCATTAGTTATATAAAATTCGTTTAGTCTATCATCTGGCAGATAATCATTGCTTTCGCTACATGATGCTCATCAGTAGACATTGTCACTTCTAATTTAGCAAAGTTTCTTCCTACATCTAACATATCATAATGCACATCGATTTCTGATTCGATTTGTACTGTCTTAATATATATGATGTTCAAACTTTCTATCATGACTTCAAGTTTTTTTAACTTTCTCATTTCATAGCGTACTGTTTCTTCAATTATAGCGACAAATACAGCTTTACTTAAAGTACCATATTGATTCGTTAATAACGGGGTTGTTTGTACTTGAATACCATTATTTGTAATGTTGATATGTTTTGCAATTTGATCATTAATAGTTTCTCCCACTTGAGGTTGTCGACTTAATAATTGCATCGCTGTTAATACATCTTTTCTCGTTATAACACCTATAAGTTTTTTGCTACTTGTAGTCACTGGTAACAGTTCTATACCTTCCCAAATCATCATATGGGCACAGTTTGCTACTGTGGTAGTTAATTGGACATTTATAGGTGCCTTCGTCATAAACTGAGCTATCGTGTCATAATCATCCATTTTAATAATTTCTTTGCTCGTAATAATACCTACTAATTTCCATTGTTCATCAATAACTGGAAATCTTGAATGTCCAGTAGCTCTTGCTTTTTCTTTATAATCAATCAACTTCATATTTTCAAAGATTACTGTGCTCTCTTTCACTGATTTTACAATATCTTCAACGACCAATATTTCTTTACGAATCATTTGGTTATACATTGCTCTATTAATGATGTTTGCTACTAGATATGTGTCATAATTAGAAGAAAGTATTGGTAGATCATGTTCATCCGCATACTTTATAATTTCATCAGAAGTTCTAAAACCACCTGTAATCAGCACCGCACTTCCTCTTTTTAAAGCTGCTAATTGTACATCTTTACGATTACCAACAATTAATAATGTATGCGTACTTAAATATTTTACTACATCGTCTATCTCCATCGCACCTATGGCAAACTTGGTTAGTGTTTTAATTAAACCGTTTCTGCCGCCTAACACTTGACCGTCTATAATTTTTACAATTTCACCAAATGTAAGTTGTTCAATTTGTTCGCGCGTTTTCTTTTCTATGCGAACAGTACCTACGCGGTCAATTGTTGCTACCAAGCCAATTTGACCAGCATCTTTAATCGCTCGGTAAGCTGTACCTTCAGATACACTTAAATCCTTCGCTACTTTTCTAACAGAAATTTTTTGTCCTACTGCTAGAGATTCTATATATGATAAAATTTGCTCATGCTTTGTCATTTAAATAACCTCATTTTTATTGAACAGTTTCTATGCCATTATAACTTCTTATATCTAAAATTGCGATGTCACAATTCAAATTATGGTAGATTATAACTTTATAATGTTGAACTGCACCTTTTAAATAATATAAATAATTCTTTTTAAGAAATTAATATGTAAGATTTTATATTATAATTGGATTTATCAAGGAATTTTGATTAGAATGATATCAAGGAGGGATGAACAATGTTCAAAAATATTTTACTTGGTGTAGATACAACACTTACTAACGAAAAAGCACTTAAAGAAGTATCAAAATTAGCAGGTGAAGGAACGACGGTCACTATTTTAAATTCAATTAGTGAACAAGATGCACAATCATCAATTAAATCTGGTATTCATTTAGATAAATTAGTTGAAAAGCGCAGCAAAGGACTTGAGCCAACACGTAAGGCTTTAGATGAATATGGCATCAAATATGATGAAATTATTGTTCGTGGCAGTGCCAAAGAACAACTAGTTAAACAAGCAAATAGTGGCAAATATGAAATCGTCGTACTCAGTAACCGCAAAGCTGAGGAAAAGAAAAAATTTGTCCTTGGTAGCGTCAGCCATAAGGTGGCGAAAAGAGCAAACATCCCTGTTCTTATTGTAAAATAATATAAAACTCAAACACCTTTGTATTAATTTGAGTTTATCATCTAAACAAACCTAGCGCACAAATGCATTGGGTTTGTTTTTTTAGTTTATATTCTTAAAAATTTGAAATATAAATGAATGCTTAGAATAATTCTTATAAATAAACATAAAAATGTCGACAAAATAATGAAATTTTGTCGACATTTTATTTTATTATGAATTCTAATCCATTAAAGGTTTTAAAATTTAACTGATTCTCCAGGTTTTAAAATTTGTACCTCTCCTACCGTAACAGAAGATTTAAATTCATTTGGATCTTGTTCAATCAATTCAAATGTATCATAGTGCACAGGTACAGTAATTTTAGGTTTTATAAATGTGTTGATTGCATAACTTGCATCATCGATACCCATAGTAAAGTTATCACCAATAGGTACAAAACAAACATCCACAGGATGACGTTCTGCAATTAATTTCATATCGCTGAATAATCCTGTATCTCCAGTGTGATAAATTGTTTTGCCTTCAACTTCTATAATAACCCCCATCGGCATGCCAAGATAAACTGGAATACCATTATCGTCAGTTAAACTTGAACTGTGAAAAGCTTGTACAAATTTCACTGTACCAAATTCAAATTCAACTTTACCACCAATGTTCATTGGTCTTACATTTTCAACATTTTTATTTGTAGTTAAATAATCACCCAGTTCTGCCGAACCAATTACAGTTGCATTATTTCTATTAGCTAATTCGACTGTATCTCCGAAATGATCACCATGACCATGCGTTAAAATGATATAGTCTACTTCTATAGCATTTGCATCTAAATCTGACTGACCATTGCCAGTAATAAATGGATCTACAATTACTTTTTTACCGTTCGCTTCAAAATAAATCGTTGATTGTCCATGAAATGATAAGTTCATTATATGAATTCCTCCCATAAATCTGTTTATTTACTACATACCACATTCATGCCATTTTATAACATATCCGTTCATTTTATATAGCGCTTTTATGCATATTTTTAAAACATTTAGCTAAAATAGCATCATTATAACATTTTATTTTTGAATTCCGTAATGAACTAACATAAACTTAGAATGATAGTATTTTTAGGAGGATGATGATAAATGAAATTAGAACAGATTACCGCAGAATTAAAATCACAACAAGCTGGAGCAGCATGGATTACAACACCATTAAACATTTTTTACTTTACAGGCTATTTAAGTGATCCTCATGAACGTTTACTCGCATTATTAATCAAAGAAAATGGTGAACAAGTATTATTTTGTCCACAATTAGAAGTTGATGAAGTAAAATCCTCTCCTTTTGAGGGCGAAGTAATTGGATATTTAGACACAGAAAATGCATTAGACAAATATACGTTCACTGTAAATAAATTATTAGTTGAAGCTGAACATTTAACAGTAAAACGTCAACGCGAACTCGTTGAAGCATTTAATGTACAAACTTTTGGTGATATTGACCAAACAATTAAAGACTTACGTAATGTTAAAAGCGAAAATGAAATTGCTACTATTAAAAAAGCATGTGAACTTGCTGACAAATGTATTGAAATCGGTGTAGACTTTTTAAAAGAAGGTGTCACGGAACGCCAAGTTGTCAATCATATTGAGAATGCAATCAAAGATTACGGTGTGAATGAAATGAGTTTCGATACGATGGTACTCTTCGGCGATCACGCTGCTTCACCACATGGTACGCCTGGTGATCGTCAATTACAAAAAGATGAATATGTACTATTTGATCTTGGTGTTATTTATAACAATTATTGTAGTGATATGACTAGAACCGTTAAATTTGGCGAACCAAATGATAAAGCTCAAGAAATATATAATGTTGTTTTGAAAGCTGAACAAGAAGCAATTGCAGCAATCAAACCAGGCGTTACAATTAAAGATGTAGATGATATTGCACGTAATATTATCAGTGATGCAGGTTATGGTGATTATTTCCCTCATCGTTTAGGACATGGATTAGGCTTAGAAGAACATGAGTATCAAGATGTTTCTAGTTCAAATACCAACCAATTTGTTGCTGGAATGGTTATCACTGTTGAACCAGGCATATACGTTCCCGGCGTTGCAGGTGTACGTATTGAAGACGATATTTTAGTAACTGAAGATGGTAATGAAAGTTTAACGGGTTACGAAAAATGATAAAAGAAGCGGTTGTTGAAACAATTCAACAAGTTGAACAAGCAATAAGCAATGGTGCTGATCGTATAGAATTATGTGATAACTTGAGTGTCGGAGGAACAACACCTAGCATAGGAATGATTGAAATCGCGACAGAAATTTGTCATACCAATGAGGTTGAAATCGCAGTAATGATTCGCCCGCGTGGTGGTAATTTCGTATATAATTTATATGATTTTGAAATCATGCAACGAGACATGAAAGCAATCAAACAACTTAACGTAGATTACTTTGTATTCGGATGTTTGACAGAAGATAATGTCTTAAATGAATGGCAAATGAAGACTTTGAACAACCTAGCATCACCTGTACCATCCGTGTGTCATATGGCGTTCGATGAAATTCATTTACATGGTCAAATCAAAGCGCTACATCAGCTGATTGATATTGGCTTTGTTAGATTACTTACACATGGTGGTCCATCAGGGACTGATATTTTCGATAATTTAAATCAACTCGGCAAGCTTGTGGTTAATACAGGCGGACGTATCGAAATCATGCCTGGTGGCGGGTTAAATAAAGATAATTTGCAAGATTTAATATCTTCTTTCCCTTTCCAAGAAGTACATGGTACAAGAATCGTTTAAAACTTGTCATTGATAGTTTAACTTCTTAAAACATAAGATCTTATAGAGTCAATAAAACAGGCTGGGACATAATTACATGTCTCAGCCTGTTTTATTATATTGGCAGCAGCTGACTGAATTGAAAATACGCTTATAACAAACTTTTAAAGAACTACTACTGGCCATATAACACTACTAGACAATTATGTATAAAAAGTGCCGACAAAGTCAGTTACTTTGTCGGCACTTTAGAGTGAGATACATAAATATATGTCCTACTCTTATTTTATTTACATCAATTTAATACAATCAATTCGTTATGGTTGAGTTGTATTATAGGTATTTTTATTTTAATGCACTTTCAATATCGGTATATGATAAGTTTAATGCATCTGCAACACCTTTATTAGTTAATTCACCATTAATCGTACTTAAGCCTAAAGATAAAGCTGGATTATCTTGTAGTGCTTTTAAATAGCCTTTTCCAGCTACTTGTTGCGCATATGGTAACGTCGCGTTGTTTAATGCGATTGTTGACGTACGCGGTACTGCACCAGGCATATTAGCTACTGCATAATGTACTACGCCATGTTTTTTATAAGTTGGGTCATCGTGTGTAGTAATACGATCTGTTGTTTCGAAAATGCCACCTTGGTCGATCGCAATATCAACAATCACTGCCCCATCTTTCATTTGTTTAACCATTTCTTCAGTAACAAGTTTTGGTGCTTTTGCGCCTGGAATAAGCACTGCACCAATGACTAAGTCACTATTTTTAACGCATTGCTCTATGTTTAATGGGTTTGACATGATTGTATGTACTCGACCACCAAATAAGTCTTCTAATTGTTGTAAACGTTTAGGGTTAACATCTAAAATTGTAACGTCAGCACCTAAACCTAAAGCAATTTTCGCAGCATTAGTACCGGCTTGGCCACCACCAATAATACTTACGCGTCCTTTTTCTACGCCAGGTACACCACCAAGTAGAATACCCATGCCACCTTTATATTTCTGTAAGAACTCAGCACCAATTTGAGCAGACATACGACCTGCCACCTCACTCATTGGTGTTAATAATGGTAAAGAACGATCTGGCAATTGCACTGTTTCATAAGCGATACTAATAACTTTGTTTTCTAATAAAGCTTTAGTCAATTTCTCTTCATTTGCTAAATGTAAATAAGTAAATAAAATTAATCCTTCCTCAAAGAATTGGAATTCTTCTTCCAATGGTTCTTTAACTTTCATAACCATATCTACGTTCCATACTTCAGCTTGTTCATTTACAATTTTTGCACCAGCTTCAGTATAGTCCACATCATCAAAATAAGAGCCTAAACCAGCAGATTTTTCAACAACAACATTATGACCTTGCTCAACTAATGCATGCACACCACTTGGGGACAAACTCACCCTGTTTTCATTGTTTTTAATCTCTTTAGGAATACCTATAATCATTTCATCCACCTCCAAATTTATAGTAACGTGTATTCTATGAAAGCGCAATCAAAGAATAGAGTACTTTTACAACAGTGAATTATGTTAATATTCTGTAAATGGTGGTATAATATATATAAGAAGAATAAGGAGGTCATTGATATGCTAACTTATAAAAACATTTTAATTGCGGTAGATGGTTCACACGAGGCTGAATGGGCGTTTAATAAAGCTGTAGATGTTGCAAATCGTAACGAAGCAAAATTAACAGTTGTGAACGTCATTGATTCACGAACATATTCATCATACGAGGTTTATGATGCACAGTTCACTGAGAAATCTAAAAATTTCTCTGACGACTTGTTAAAAGGTTATAAAGAAGTTGCAACAAACGCTGGTATTAAAGATGTTGAAACTCGCTTAGAATTTGGTTCTCCAAAAGCAATTATTCCAAAAAAATTAGCGTCTGAGGTAGAAGCTGATTTAATTATGTGTGGTACTTCTGGTTTAAATGCTGTAGAAAGATTTATTGTTGGTTCTGTATCTGAAGCAATCGTGCGCCACTCACCTTGTGATGTACTCGTTGTACGCACTGAAGAACTGCCAGAAGATTTCCAACCACAAGTAGCAACAGACGAACTTAGATCGCAACACCAAGCTCACTAAAATATACTAGTTTAATTTTATAAAAATGATTTAGTTACATTTAAAGTCTAAACAAAAGTTATTAATTTGTTTCGCTAGGATAGTTTGTTCATTTATTTAGAGCAATCTATCCTTTTTAATATCCAAAGGAATGAGCATGTAAAGTTATATTGCGCATTCAAAGTGATTTTTACAAACTCCTTATCAAAACTTCATATACACTTTAAACAAAAGATATATGATTGAAGTGAAACGCATAATGAAAGGAGTATGAACAACTTATGAAACCGATGCATAAAGCACTTATAACAAGCATGTTCACATTATTTATTTCGAGCACATCATTACATAGTGAAATAATTGCTGCAGAAAAAGACAATACAACACGTACAGAAGATCGTCTCAAATTAATAGACACTAAAATCTTACCGTTTGATAAAACTTACAAAGATACGAAAGTTGGCGGATTGTCTGGTATAACGTATGACCCTAAAAATGATAAATGGTTACTTATTAGCGATGACCGATCAGAACACAATCCAGCAAGATTCTATGAAGCTGATATTGACTATAATAGCAATGAATTCAAAGACGTCAAATTTAATGGCGTCCACAAGTTAAAACAACCGAATGGCAAAGATTACATCAATAAAGAGCAATATAAGAACGACGATGATAATATTGTTGCTGACCCAGAATCGATACGGTTCGACCCACATACTAATGAGATTCTATATACTAGTGAAGGAGATCGTTCCTTAGGATTGAATCCATTTATTCGTAAAGCAACTGAAGATGGTAAATATTCAACTGAAATTCCTGTTAAAGATACAATAAAAATGGATAAACAAAATAAGAAAGGTTTCCGTAATAATCAAGCTATTGAAGGTAGCACTTTTTCTCAAGATGGTAATACGTTATGGACTTCTATGGAGGGCCCTCTAATACAAGATGGCCAAAAACCTACACCTGAATCAGGCGCTTTATCACGCATCACACAATATGATCGCGAAGGCAACATATTATCTGAATTTGCATATCCACTTGATGCCATTCCTAAAAAACCTGGCAAAAACAAACAAGCTGATAATGGAATCACAGAAATATTAGCCATTAATGATCATGAATTTCTCACTCTAGAACGTGCATCTGTACAAGCAGAAGATGGTTCATTTAGTAATTATGTGCGTATATATAAAATAGATGTTAGTAAAGGAACTGATATCAAAGATATAAATTCACTCAAAGAGACAAACGCAAAACCTTTAAACAAAACGCTGGTTGCTGATTTAAATGAACAAGATATTGGTAAAGTTGATAACATTGAAGGCATGACTTTTGGTAAAAAACTGCCCAATGGTAATGACAGTCTAGTATTGACAGCCGATAATAACTTTAATGAAACACAACAATCTCAAATTATTGCTTTTGAGGTTAAACCAGAGAAAAAATAATCCATTTTAAAAACTGATTAATAAAATAATAAAAGCACCCATTCATTATTTTTTCTAATGAATGGGTGCTTTTAATTTAAGTATAAATATTTACAACTCATACTCATTTAATGAATCTGGGTTTACTTCCAGATTATTTTACGTTTCCAAAATCTACAACATCGCGAGCAATCATTACTTCTTCGTTTGTAGGAATAACGATGACTTTTACAGGTGAATGTGGATAATTAATGAAACCTTCAGAACCATGGATCATTTCATTTTTCTTAGCGTCCCAATAAACACCCATAAACTCTAAACCTTCTAAGACTTTTGCTCTTACAGGATCAGAATTTTCACCTACGCCAGCTGTAAATACAATAACGTCTACACCATGCATACGCGTCGCATATGAACCGATATATTTGTGAATACGAGATGCAAAGACGTCAAGCGCTAATTGGGCTCTTTCTTTACCCTCTTTAGAATCTTCAATGATATCTCTTAAGTCACTTGAAGTACCTGAAATACCTAATAATCCAGATTCTTTATTAAGTGTATTTAATACTTCTTCTGCATTTTTACCCGTTTTTTCCATAATAAATGGAATTAAAGCTGGGTCAATATTACCTGAGCGTGTGCCCATTGTAACACCTGCTAATGGAGTGAAGCCCATAGATGTATCTACAGATTCGCCACCATCAATAGCAGCGATTGAAGCACCATTACCGATATGACAAGAGATAATACGTAATTCTTCAATTGGTTTATCTAAAATTTCAGCTGCACGTTGTGAAACATATTTATGACTCGTGCCATGAAAACCATATTTACGAATTCCGAAGTCTTCATAATATTGATATGGCAAACTATATAAATAAGATTTCTCTGGCATTGTTTGATGGAATGAAGTATCAAACACAGCGACATGTGGTGTCTCTGGTAAAAGTTTTCGGAATGCACGAATTCCCATTAAGTTTGCTGGGTTGTGTAACGGAGCTAATTCACTTAACGATTCAATTTGTTTTTCTACTTCATCAGTTATATAAACTGATTCTGGGAATAATTCTCCACCATGAACAACACGGTGGCCCGTACCATCAATATCATTAATACTTTCAATGATACCATGTTTTTTAAAGCTTTCTAACATAATGTTTACTGCTACTTCGTGATTAGCAATATCATTGGTATCAGTAATTTTTTCTCCATTTACTTCAATAGTAAAGACAGAGTTTTTTAAACCAATACGTTCAATTAGTCCTTTAGTAACAACTTTTTCTTCCGGCATTTCAATAAGTTGGAATTTCAGTGACGAACTACCAGCGTTAATGGCCAAAATTAATTTTGACATAAGCTTGTTGCCTCCATTTTCAATTAAGTTTTAATATACCTATCTATTTAATCATTAATACAGTTTATTTTCAAGAATAATACAGTTTAATTTTCAGGATGATTTTCTTCCATCCACACATTTAAATCTTGTAAAAATGCTTGGAATTGTTGAGGGCTTTTGAAGTCAGGAATGTTCGCTAATAAAACCTCTACTGGTTTAGTAACGTTTGTTTCTTTTTTCTGTAGTACAAGAATAGATTTGCGTGCTTTTTCATTTTTAAATAATGTCGAAGGTAAATTTAAAAATGCTTGCATTTCTGTCTCTGTAGCAATGAAGTTTTGTAACTGTTTCACATTTGAACCTTCGAAAATATTACTTGGAACAACTAAAAATGCATAACCTGATTGTTTTAAAGCTACAACAGCTTGTTCAATTAATAAAAAGTGAGAGAAACTGTGACCTTCTTCAAATCCTAAAGCCATTTCCTTACTTCTCTCATCTGCTGGATAATAGCCAACAGGTAAATCACCAATAACAACATCTGTCTCTTCAAAAGGTAATGGCATAATTGCGTCTTGTGGATAAACATCAAATGGTATTTCTAAAAAGTTGGCTAGATGAACGCTGACTCTTGATAATACTGGATCAACTTCTAAAAGATGATGCATCACCGTATGTTCAGTTAACACTTCATGCACAGACGCACTTAGATGGCCTGCCCCACTTGCGATGTCTACAACGTGTAATTCTTCTTTGTTTTTTAAGAAGCGTTGAGATAAAAAGCCTAAAATTAAGCCAATAGAGTCTGGTGTAATTTGATGGTTTGCTTGAATATCTTCATTTTGCATTAAGCTTAAGTAAGCAAACTGAAATGCTTTTCTTCTATCTTGCAATGTAGCTTGTTCTAACAAGTCTCTTTTACTTGTATAAATGTGTTCCATTGCTAGTCCTAAGTTTTCAATAAAACTTTGACCATTATTTTCATTTAAAGCTTTAGCTTTTTCGTCGAGTGTTTGGAATAACTTTTCCATTACTGTTTCTTCTTGTGTCATTTAATAGTCCTTTCTAAAAAAACTGTCCATAATTTGTTTGAAATTAAGTCAGTTCATGCTAACTTATATTACCAAATAATTATGGACAGTATACTTTATAATGTCAATGATACTGTTTGATTGTTTAACTTCAAATCAAATGACAAATTTTATATTACCTATATTTAATTTAAATAGCACGGTATGCTTCTAAAGCAGCATCGAAGTCTGGGAAATCAGTGCCCTCAGAAACAACTTCAGTATATACTACTTTATTATTTTCATCTAAAACAAAAACTGAACGTGCAAGTAAACGTAATTCTTCCATAACTACGCCATAATTGTTACCAAATGAAAGCTCTTTATGATCACTTAAAGTAACCACGTTATCTAAGCCATTTGATGCGCACCATCTTTTTTGTGCGAATGGTAAGTCAACAGAAATAGTTAACACGACGCCATCTTCCTGCGCTGCTTCTTCGTTGAATTTACGTGTTTGTTTATCACAGACACCTGTATCAATAGATGGTACTACACTGATCAATTTCTTTTGACCATCATAATTTGATAAAGTTACTTCATTTAAATCATTGTCTAACACTGTAAAATCTGGTGCTGTTTCACCTTTTTTTACTTGTGATCCTAATAATGTAATTGGTTCTTGTTTAAATGTAATTTGCGCCATTTGAATGCCTCCTATAAAAAGTGCTTACTCAATAATTATAACTGTTTAATCAGATGAAATAAACCTTAAACCCTTTGAAACATAACAATCTACTTCAAATAAAACAATTTTTCAAATTTATTTTTTATTACGACAGTATCAGCAAAATAATCATGTATACCTTTGTGTTTATCTGTAAATATTGTTACTAAATAAGGTAAATTAGCAAATACGCCACTGACAATGCGACCAATCCATTCTCTAAATAATACGTCTACCCAAGTTAAAGATTGTCTATCTGCACGTTCCACTCTAATATTCAAAATCATTTTACCAATTGTTTGTTTAAAATATTTCGTTAATAACACAAAATACAAATAAAATACGAGTGCATCTAATACGTGACCTACACTAAAATAATCAATCCATAACTTTGCATTATCTATATGTGTGAAATGATAGATTGGTTTCAATATAATACTTTGAATACCAAAAATGATGAGTAAATCAATGAGAAAGCTACAAAATCTTATACCAAATCCTGCATATAGTGCTTTTGCTAATTGATTATGTGCAAGTGCATCTGACTCTGTTTGGGCTTCGTTTGAACCTGCAACCTTATGTGCAGTATCATCTTGTTTCATATTATCCATTATTACACCTAACCTTCGTATAGATACATAGGTTCAGCTTCAGTATCATTTTTAATTATTGATTTAACTTCATTGAATTCATTTTTAAATTGAGCAATACTCGCTTTTGCATTACTAAACGATGAGAAGAAACTACCTTCTTCACTATACTCAAATACTTCTGCATCTTTTGCTTTCATATCTTTTTTCATTGCTTTTAATGTTTCATCTTCATAACCAATTTCGTCAATTAACCCGTTATCTTCCGCTTGTTGTGCACTGTATATTCGTCCATCAGCTAACTCTCTAACTTTACTTTCAGACATATCCCTACCGTCTTTAACTATATTCACAAATCGATCAAAACTATCATCTAATACAGATTGTAAAATATCTTTTTCTTCACTTGTCATAGCTCTTGAGCTACTTAATATGTCTTTATGATCTCCTGATTTTATAACATTTTCTTTAACGCCTATTTTTTCTTGTAATTCTGAATAATCAACACTAGACATAATAACACCGATTGATCCTGTCATTGTTTGAGGACCTGCGTATATTTTGTCTGCTGGTGCTGAAATGTAGTATCCACCAGATGCTGCCATACTACCCATATGTACATAAATCTTTTTATCTTTTTGCTTAATTTCTTTTATCTTTTGATAAATTTCATCACTTGGATATGTGCCACCACCAGGAGTATTCACAGATAACAACATACCTTTGACTGTGTCATCATTTTTTACGTTTTCTAATTGTTTTAAGAACGCCTCATGGTTGTAACCACCACCACCAAACATGCCTCCACCTGTACCTTCAGCTATTTGGCCATCTAATGTTAAATGTGCAATTCGTTTACTTGAATTGCCCTCTTTTTCTACTTTTTCTGTAAATGGGTCCATTTTAGATGTAGCTTGTTCATCAAATAAAGATGAAAAGACCGCTGAAATTGAACTCATCACGATGCCGCCTAACACGATGACAACCGCAAGTATGATTGCGATAATCCTTTTCTTCGACATTTACACTCACTCCCATAATTTATTTTCCTTTTAACTCCATCCCCAATTTAACCATAATCAATTAAGCTATGTATACCTTATCCCAAATATATATTAAAAGAGTTTTAAAATATAATAGTGTTTTATCAGAATTACAGTAAAAAAGTACTAATAATGCGAAGTGACACTATGCCGTATTTTATAAAACTGTATACAAAAAAGAGCGGGAATACGAAATCAAAATTTGATTTCGTATTCTCGCTTCTATAAGGCTGACAAATAAAGGAAGACAAGCGTTGAGGCTCTTGTATAAGAACTAGTTTATTTTAATATATTTTTGTAATTGCTACATGATTTGCATTAAATAATCGTACGCATTTTTCAAAATTAAAATAGCAGTAACTACAATAAACAGACCTTTGACATAACCAACGCCTTTTTTAATTGCAAATAAAGCACCCAAATATGATCCGCAAATCATACTACCAGCCATGATAAAACCATAAAAATAATCGACTTGATCTAAGAATATAAATAATATTAATGCCCCTAAATTGGATGCAAAATTTAATACTTTGGCATTCCCTGCTGCACCTAGAAAATCAAATCCAAACATTAATAAAACAAAAAGCATAAATGAACCTGTGCCGCCGCCTAAAAATCCATCATATAGACCTATTAAGCACATTAAAGCTGCAAATATTATAGCTTTACCGGTAGTGAGTTTTGTAAAAGTACGTATACTACCCCAATCTTTTTTCATTAATGTATAAATCATGACAAGCGTTAAGATAATGATTACCACTGGCTTCAATAGTTCAGACGGTAAAAATGTCGCCACGCTCGCACCACCCATAGCCATTAAGAATACAAATGGGAATAACTTCCCAACAACTTTCAGATCGACATTGCCTGACCTTAAAAAACGAAATGCACTGGTCATCGACCCAAATGCACTAGCTAATTTATTAGTACCTAACGCCATAGCTGGTGGCATACCCACTGCCAAAAGTGCAGGGATAGAAATTAATCCCCCACCACCGACAACTGCATCAATAAACGCTGCTAAAAATCCAAGAAGTATGATGATAATTACAATTGAAATGTCCCACTCTAACATGCGCCAACCCCTGTCTGTTTAAATCATGTTAACTGATTATTCATTATAAATTGAACATCTAAAACTAAGTTTTATATTTTTTAAATGATGCTTACTATAATTTAAACTCGTATTTAAAATAAATCCTCTGCCAAAGTTTGTGTCTCTGAGTCTTTATCACTTTGGTAGTCATTTGAAATTTCTATTGTTTCGATTTGATCCACAGCTTGTTGTACTAATGGTTCAAAATCAAAAATATTTTCATATTTTTCCACTTTTTCAATATCAGGTTCAGTTACAGGATTTTTTGGTGTGAAAATAGTACAACAATCCTCATAAGGTTGTATAGAGACATCAAAAGTTCCAATTTCTTTAGCTCTTTTAACGATATCTTCTTTATCTAATGTGAGTAATGGACGTAACACTGGCGTCGAAGTTACGCTATTAATTGCGTACATACTCTTTAAAGTTTGACTCGCTACTTGACCAAGATTCTCACCATTTACAATGGCATGTCCGTCAATTTCATGTACAAGTTTATCTGCTACTCTCATCATCATTCGACGTGTAGATGTCATTGTATAACGTTCATGTACAACTTTATTAACTTGTTTTTGTAAATCTGTAAAAGGTACAATGTGTAATTTAATTGGACCTACATGAGAAGCTAAAATACGTGTTAATTCAATTACTTTTTCTTTAGCTTTTTCACTTGTAAAGGGCGGGCTATGAAAATGAATTGCTTCAATCATCGCACCTCTTCGCATGACTTCCATACCAGCTACAGGAGAATCAATACCACCTGAGAGCATAAGTAATGTTTTTCCACCTGTTCCAACTGGCAAGCCACCAAGTCCAGCTATAGTTTTGTCATAGACATATATGGCATCTAAACGCACTTCTACTTTTATATTGTGATCTGGATTGTGGACATCGACAGTTAAATCCTTTGTTGCATTTAATACCGCAGCACCAATGCCACGTTGTAATTGATATGTGTCATAAGGAAAGTTTTTATCTGAACGTTTCACGTCTATCTTAAACGTATCTCCGTTTGCGTAGTCTTTTGCAAATTGAACGGCTTGTTCATTTGCCGCTTCTACAGTTTTATCAATTTTTAATACAGGACTAATAGAATAAATGCCGAATACTTTTTTTAGTCTATTACACATTTCATCTATGTCTGCACCTTCATCTAATTCAATATACATTCTATCTCTATTCGCTTTTACTTTATAGCCTTGCAATGGCATTAATGAACGCTTAACATTTGCGCGTAATTTATTCACGAATATTTTACGATTTGCACCTTTTAATGTTAATTCGCCATACCTTACTAATATATGATCATAAATCATACTAACAGCTCCCTTACTTCTTCATATACTTTATAAAAATTATCTTTAAATGTTTGAATATCTTCTTGAGTCGTATTGGCTCCCATTGAAATTCTGATACTACCTTCAATTTGTTTTCTAGGCACATTCATCGCTAAAAGTACTTCGTTTAGACTCGCTTTTTTAGACGAACATGCACTTGTGGTAGATAACATGATATTGTGTTTTGAAAATGCATTGACCAATACTTCACCTTTTACGCCTGATAAACCAACATTAAGAATGTGTGGCGCTGAATTTTGAGGTGAATTCAGCTTGACGCCGTGAAACCCTGTAAGAAATTGACGTAAGTCAGCATTAAATTCATTTAAAGTATGGTTAAGTTCTGTGGTATGATTCACAGCTGCTTTCATGGCTTTAACAATTGCAATATTCATCGGTAAATTAACTGTACCACTTCTCACACCATACTCTTGTCCACCACCGTGAATAATAGGTTCAAGTTGATGAATATTTCGAACAAATAATATACCTTGCCCTTTCAAACCGTGAAATTTATGCCCACTTAAACTCAATGTATCTACACCTTCAAAGCATAATGGCACTTTACCAATCGCTTGTACTGCATCTACGTGAAAATGTGCCTTGGGATATTGGTGCACAATATTTGCAGCCTCTTCTATTGGTTGGGTTTGACCCATAATATTATTAACATGCATACAGGTTACTATAGCAACATCATCCGACATCAATGTTTTTAAATGGTCCAAGTCGATTTGACCCTCGTCAGTAACATCAACATATTTAATAATAAACCCTTCCGTTTCTAATGAACGTACAACTTCTAATACAGATGGATGCTCAAGTACTGAAGTGATGATTTCATTAGCAAAAGCTTTTTTCTTATATGCTACGCCTTTAAGCGCCATATTATTAGATTCAGTCGCACCACTTGTAAAAACAATATCAAATTTTCCATCTAAATTAAACAAATCTTTTATTTGTTTTTTAGTTTGTTGTAACAATTGGTCTGCTTGTAAGCCGGCTTGATGCGGACTATTAGCATTAGAATACAATGATTGATTTACTTTTACATAAGTATCCAACACGTCTTGGTTTGGCTTTGTCGTTGCGGCGTTATCAAGATATATCAATTCTTTCACTCCATTTCATTTTATCATACACACTTATTTAAGAAGTGATACTAATTTTATATTTATATTTAAGTTATTGCATTAATAACAATACTTTTCTGTCATTTTAAAATTAATTTTATACTTTCCCTTTAAGCATTATACTCGCTTTTGATAAAAAGAAAAGACACGAAATCATAATTCATTTCGTGTCTTACTGGTGTTATTTATAATAATTAAATAGTTTAACCAATAACTTGATCCTCTATTTGTTTGGTAATTCCTGGTTCAACACTTTCTAAAGCTTGTTCAGATATTTCAATTGAACGTTTGTATCTATTATTTTTAAATAGCCTTTCAGCCTCATTAAGGCTTTTATCTATGTTCGAACTATCTTTACGGTAACGGTTACCATATTCAATAAGTTTCTCAGCATAAACTGCATTAACAAGCACATCCGTAGCTTCATCTTCAAATTTATTCATTTGTAGCACTACTTTAGATACTTTATCTTTCAATTGTTTAACATGTATTGGACGTACACTGAATTTCTTGTTTACTTCACGCACTTCATAATCAATTTCATTTTTCATTATAATGAAACGTTCTGGTACGCTTGGTAAGTTAGAAGCTAATAGTTTTCTATAAACTTCTTCTTTTTTACTTTGTACACGTAAGATATTTTCTTCTGCTTCTGCTTCATCTTCGCGTAGTTGAATTAAGTGATTTTGTAATTTTTCTTGTTTTTCATTAATCACAGCTACATGCTCTTCGATATATTTCAAGTTATCTTGAACTTCACTGTAGCGTACTGCAGATTTGGCCATTTCTTTTAGAATTTCATCATAAACAGCTATTAAGTTTTGAATTTCATTTTCAAACTGTCTTACATTCTGTACATCACTTTCATTTATATAGTAATTTTCACGTACATATTCAATTTCAGTTTGTAAAGTATAATTCATTTCTTTTGCTCTAAACAAATTATCTGTAATGACTTCTTTTGATTCTTCTACTTCATTTTTCGCTTTAACTTCGTGCTCAATTAATTCATACATTTCATCAAGACGATCGTTAATATTATTTAATTTTTCATTCGCTTCATCAAGTTCCAATCTACTAATCATCGGTTCTACAAAGCTAAGTTCTGTTTTAAGCGTTTGTAAAGTGCTATCAATTTTGACATGATCTAAATCATAGCCTTCTACTTTGAGATCTCTACATCCGTATTTCATATCTTGGAACTGTCCAGGTAATTCTTTTTGTGCTTCTCTGATTAACTCAGGAATTTCTGACATATCCTTTTTTAAAAAGTTCATATCTTCATTTAAAGTTTTGATATGTTCATGTGCGTATACATAATTACCTTCTGCTTTATATGATTCATAGCTTTCCATTTCTGGTACGAATGCTTCAATTTCATGTTCTAACGGCGCTGCTGCTTCACCGAACTGATGTCTGTTCGCTAACACGTCGCGCTTCATTTCTCGGTAATCCACTTTACATTCTTCATATAAGTGATCACTCTCTTTATGTACACCCATAATATCTTCGACATCTGTAGTTAATACATTGTAATTTTCTTCGTATTTATCCATCAATTCGTGTGCTTCATCAATTTCAGTTTGCGCTTGCGAAAATTTAAATTTATCAAGTAAACCTTCCGCATTGTGAATCTTTTCTTCTAATGGTAACAAATATTGATTTTTACTATCTAAAGACGTTTGTTTTAATCTATCATAAGTAGATTTTGTTTCACCTGTTAAAGTTAAATCAGATAATTGAGATAAACTTTCATCATAGGGTAATTGCTCTACTTGTAATTTTCGTTCTTCAGCCTTCTCAATCATTTGGCTTTTATTTGAACGCATATAGAATAATACACCGACAATAATCAGTATAATAACAATAATTGCTAGAATGATATACAATACCATATGTTTTCTCCTCCTATTTTATCACTATTCATTATAACGTAATTTACCCATGCATTAAAAGAGAAAATGAATTAATCATTGATAATATTTTAAATTTCATAGTAAATCTATCTCTGTTAATATTATGTATCATATTGCAACTAAAAAAAGCCCTTACAAATCATTTGATTGATTACTATTAAAACAGTCTTTATACTAAATGAAAAGTAAAAAGTGAGGTTTTATTAATATGACAGAGGTAAAAGAAACAAATTACGATTTATTACAAAAGCAAGTTGCTAGTCTAATCGAAGATGAATCAAATTTAATTGCTATACTTAGCAATGTCTCTGCTTTACTAAATGATTCGTTAGATCAAATTAATTGGGTTGGCTTCTATTTAATAGAAAATAATGAATTAATCTTAGGACCGTTCCAAGGTCATCCTGCTTGTGTACATATTGCTATCGGCAAAGGCGTATGTGGCACAGCTGTAGAAACAAACGAATCACAACTCGTTGAAGACGTTAATGCTTTCCCAGGACACATTGCATGTGATGCGAATAGCAAATCAGAAATTGTTGTTCCTATTCATAAAGACAATCAAATCATTGGTGTCTTAGATATTGATGCCCCTATTACAAATCGCTTTTCAAACACAGATAAAATTGCTTTAGAAGAAATTGTTAAGATCCTAGAACAGCAAATAGCTTAATATTTAACAATCGTCTTTCTATAGGTAAATCTGGGTTTACTATTGACAGTAATTCAGAACATGGTACAATGTTCTTTGTGTGAATAAACGAAATTAGCAGTTGCCTATTAGTTGGCTCTATGTTGTTCCCAACGCGGACGTGTCGTGTAACCGTAGCTATGAGGTGAGGATACATAAAACAATATATCCAAATAAGCATGCAACACTCTTTTTTGTTTTTTCATAACAACAAAAGAGAAAAAGGAGGAGTCTATTATGGCTCGATTTAGAGGTTCGAACTGGAAAAAATCACGTCGTTTAGGTATCTCATTAAGTGGTACTGGCAAAGAATTAGAGAAGCGTCCATACGCTCCAGGCCAACATGGTCCTAACCAACGTAAAAAATTATCAGAATATGCATTACAATTACGTGAGAAACAAAAATTACGTTATTTATACGGAATGACTGAAAGACAATTCCGTAACTCATTTGAAATTGCTGGTAACCAACATGGTGTCCATGGTGAAAACTTCATGCAATTACTAGCTGCTCGTTTAGATGCAGTTGTATATTCATTAGGTTTAGCGCGTACGCGTCGCCAAGCTCGCCAACTTGTTAACCACGGTCACATTTTAGTAGATGGTAAACGTGTTGATATTCCATCATATACTTTAAAACCTGGTCAAGAAATTTCAGTACGTGAAAAATCTTTAAAATTAGATATCATTGCTGAATCTGTTGAAATCAATAACTTTGTACCTGAGTACTTAGAATTTGATGCAGACAACTTAAAAGGTAAATATGTACGCGTTCCTGAACGTAGTGAATTACCTGCCGAAATCAACGAACAACTTATCGTTGAGTACTACTCAAGATAAGCGTTTTAATTTCAAACCAAGAAGTCCTTTCGAGGATTTCTTGGTTTTTTTATTACTATATAATTAACACCTTTCATCCAAATATTTAATTATAAGTAGAAATCCTTTTAACCCCCTCACTCATGGCACAATATCTTTTTACTTTCTTATAATAATTACTGTATGCTTATGAATAAAGGAGTGTTAAATTTGATTATTAGAGCATTAGAAGAAACAGATTTAGATTTTGTACATCACTTAAATAACGAATATTCCATTATGTCTTATTGGTTTGAAGAGCCCTATCAATCATTAAGTGAACTTCAATCATTATATAAAAAACATTTATTAGATGAGACTGAACGTAGATTTATTATTGAAAAAGATCAAACACGAATCGGTGTAGTTGAATTAGTTGAAATCGACTTTATACATAGTAACTGCGAAATTCAAATTATTATTGATTCAGAATATGGTGGCAAAGGATATGCCAAAAGTGCATTTAAAATGGCTATTGATTATGCGTTCCTAGTACTTAATCTCCACAAAATATATTTATTTGTTGATGTTAACAACGAAAAAGCTGTTCATATTTATAAAGCACAAAACTTCTCCATCGAAGGTACATTACAAGAACATTTTTATACTCGTGGTGAATATAGTGATTGTCATGTGATGGGATTATTAAAAAAGAATTGGGTAAATCATCATGATAATGATTTATCTCACATTAAATAATATACATTTCATTTTTATTAAAACTAGAAAAAGCTTAAATGAACCCTTTAAATTCATTTAAGCTTTTTTAATATTTTCATTTTTATAAAATATCATTTGGATTATCTGAAATCAATCCGTCTACACCTAGTTTTTGCAATACTTTTGCTTGTTCATGCTCATTCACTGTATAGGGCATCACTGACAATTTATACTGATGTGCATTTTTTAAAAACTTCTCTGTAACTAAAGCATAATTTGGATTTACATAATCCGCATAGGCAGCAATGCTTTTGAATGGAGGTAATTTATACCAATATTTCTTTTTACTAATCAATACACCTAGTTCATAGCCTTCATTCATATCAAATATTTTTTTCATACTTTTTTGATTGAATGATTGTACAATCACTTTATTTTTTGGTAAATCTGATGCATTTAATGCATCTATTAATTCACTTTCAATTCCAGGATAATTCTGTGGCTGTTTTAATTCTATTAGTAACTTTTGATGATAATCTCGAATTAAATTAATTACTTCATCCAAAGTCGGTATTGTCGCTCCCGCAAATTGCTTATCTTTAGTTATACCATAATCAAATTGTTGCAATTCCGCTAAATTCATATCCTTGATTTTTCCTGATCCATTCGAAGTACGATCAATCGAATCGTCATGAATAACTACGAGATGGTTATCTGATGTCCTGTGTATATCTATTTCTAATATATCAATATCACTTACAAGTGCAGCTTTAAAAGCAATCATCGTATTTTCAGGAAAATATGTAGCAATACCACGATGTGCCACTAATATGAGCTTGTTCTCATTATTATATATTGTCATTAAAGTTGCTCTCCTCTTTCTTTATATCTTATTTTCATCTAAACTTAAATTATCATAAATCAACTGGAGGTCAATCGTTATGGTTCAACATGAATTCAAAGTAAACACACAATGGTCTGGTGGTCGTGAAGCTGTAGGTCAACTTAACGGAGACGTATTAGATGAACAAATATCTATACCATCAGGTTTAGGCGGCAATGGAACTGGTACAAACCCAGATGAATTATTAGTTTCAGCTGCATCTTCTTGTTATATTATCTCACTTGCAGCTGTACTCGAACGTTCTGGTTTTAATAATATAGAAATTCAACAATCTTCTATAGGTACAGCTGTATTTGAAAATGCCAAATTTCGTATGGACAACATTATCCACTACCCTGTTATTGAAGTTGAAACTGCACAAAAAGATAGCTTAGTAAGAAAATTACCTAAACTCTTAAAGGTTGCAGACAATAATTGTATGATTTCAAATTCAATTAAAGGTAATGTCACTGTAAAAATAGAACCAAAAATAAAATAATTTAAAAAATTTTATATATGACGGAATATGAATGCGATAACAATGTATGCCCTTTCATGATATTTTATTTTGTTTATTTACATAATCTTTTAACTTTTGCACTTTTATATTTTCTGAAAATTTGCTAAACTAAGACAATCATAAGCATTGGGGGAATCACATATGAAATACTATCGTCCTATGTTACTTACACCAGGACCAACGCCAGTACCAGATGAAATTTTACACGCAACACAGTCACCAATGGTCGGACACAGATCAAGTGACTTTGAAACAATTGCTGAAGAAGCATTTCGTGCTCTAAAACCAATATTCGGTGCGCAAAATGAAGTAATGATATTAACTTCTAGTGGGACAAGCTCTTTAGAAGCAAGCATGTTAAATATTGCAAATCCTGATGACAACATTGTTATCATTGTTTCAGGTGCTTTTGGTAATCGTTTCAAACAAATTGCAGAAACATATTACGAAAACGTACATATTTTTGAAGTCGAATGGGGCAAGGCTGTAAACGTGCCTGAATTTATTGACTTCTTAAATTCATTGAACACAGATATTACAGCAGTTTATAGTCAATATTGTGAAACATCCACTGCAGTGTTGCATCCTGTCCATGAATTAGGACATGCCCTTAAAGCATACGACGAATCGATTTACTTTATTGTTGATGGCGTGAGTTGTATCGGTGCAGTTGATGTAGACTTACAACGAGATCAGATTGATGTGCTTATTTCTGGTAGTCAAAAAGCTATTATGTTGCCTCCTGGTTTAGCGTTTGTAGCTTATAATAATCGTGCTAAAGAACGATTTAGCCAAGTTACGACGCCAAGATTTTATTTAGATTTAAATAAATATTTGAAATCTTTAGAAGCAAATTCAACACCTTTCACACCAAACGTTTCGTTATTTAGAGGTGTGAATGCCTACGCCAAATTAGTTGAAGAAGAAGGATTAGACCAAGTTATTGCACGTCACTATGCAATACGTGATGCTTTAAGAAAATCACTCAATTCACTAGGCTTAGATTTATTAGTCCAAGATGAGTTTGCTTCACCTACTGTTACGGCCTTTGTGCCTAAATCAAAAGAAGAACTCAACTTCATTAAAAATGAACTTAAAAACCGTTTTGCTATAACGATTGCAGGTGGACAAGGTCATCTAAAAGGAGAAATTCTACGCATAGGTCATATGGGTCAAATTTCACCTTTTGATATTTTACAAGTCGTATCAGCATTAGAAATTCTATTAACTGAATTCAGAAAAGAATCATATATTGGTACAGCAATTACTCAGTACATGGAGGTCGTAAAAGCATATGTATAAAATTTTAGTATCTGATCCAATCTCACCAGAAGGTTTAAAAAGTTTAATTGACCATAAAGACTTCGAAGTCGAAATCAATACAGAATTAAATGAAAGCGAACTCGTTGAAAAAATTGGTGATTATCAAGGCTTAATTGTTAGAAGCCAAACACAAGTCACTGCAGAAATGATTGAAGCAGCACCAAATCTAAAAGTTATTGCTAGAGCTGGGGTCGGTGTAGACAACATTGATGTCGATGCAGCTACCAAAAATGGTGTTATCGTAATTAATGCACCAGATGGTAATACTATTTCTGCTACTGAACACTCTATGGCTATGATTTTATCAATGGCACGTAATATCCCACAAGCACATCAATCATTGAAAAATGGAAAATGGGACCGTAAAACATATAGAGGTACAGAACTTTATAATAAAACGCTTGGCGTCATCGGTGCTGGTAGAATTGGTTTAGGCGTTGCAAAACGTGCACAAAGTTTCGGTATGCATATTTTAGCTTTTGACCCTTACTTATCTGAAGATAAGGCAAAAGAACTAAATGTCACACGTGCAACAGTTGAAGAAATTGCTGAACAAGCAGACTTCGTTACTGTACACACACCATTAACTCCAAAAACTAAAGGTATCGTTGGTAAAGACTTTTTCGAAAAGGCAAAACCAACGTTACAAATTATTAACGTAGCACGTGGTGGTATTATTGATGAAACAGCGCTATTAGACGCTTTAAACAATGATCAAATTCAAAGTGCGGCAATAGATGTATTTGAAAGTGAACCAGCAACTGAGTCCCCTCTTGTTGATAACGATAAAATTATTGTTACACCACATTTAGGTGCATCGACTGTCGAAGCTCAAGAAAAAGTGGCTGTTTCAGTAGCAAATGAAATCGTTGATATTTTCGAAAATGGTAACGTCTTAAACGCGATTAACGCACCAAAAATGACTTACAGTGAAATCAATGATGAATTGAAGCCTTATATTGAATTAAGTAAAATGACTGGTGAAGTCGGTATTCAATTACTTGAAAAAGCACCTCGCGAACTACAAATCAAATACGAAGGTGACATTGCATTAGATGATACAAGTTTGATTACAAGAACACTTGTATCTGGCGTCTTACGTCAAGATTTAGCAGAACGTGTAAACTTAATCAACGCCTTAGTACTCTTAAATGAACAAGGTGTATCTTATAATATTGAAAAGAATACAAAACATCGTGGTTTTAGTAACTATATAGAATTAACATTAATTAATAAAGATACTCAAATTAAACTTGGCGCAACTGTACTCAATGGTTATGGTCCAAGAATCGTACGTATCAATGATTATCCAGTAGACTTTAAACCAGAACATCACCAACTAGTAATAAATCATAACGATAGACCAGGCATTGTAGGCCGCACAGGACAAATTCTTGGCACATATGATATCAATATCGCTTCAATGCACCTTGGTCGTACAAACCAAGGTGGTAACGCCCTAATGGTATTATCAATTGACCACCCTGTTACACCAGATGTTATTGATGCATTATATCAAATTGAAGGATTTAATTTGATACGAAGCGTTGAACTGGATATTCAAAGTGATGCAAACTACAATATTTAAATATTGAATCATCATAAAAGAACTTAGAATATAAATAACTTATTTCTTAAATTAAAAATACCAGTCTATTAGTTTTCTAATGGATTGGTATTTTTTGTTGGCAATAAAAAAAGATACTGACGCATTATTATTTAGTCATCAAATAATAAGCGTAGTATCTTTTAATTACAATAATATTTCTCTAATATCTCCTACATGGTCTACGATATATTCAGCATCGTAAGACTCTAATTCTTCACGTGCATTCTGTCCTTTCAAACCTGTCAATGGACCAATGAAAGTCGCCCCTATTTTTTTAGAACTTAACAGATCTGCCAATGAATCTCCTACCACAAAAACATCATCTTTATTAACACGATTTTCTTGATTTGTAGCATATTTTTCATAATTTTTTAAATGATTACCTTCTAATGTTGCTAAATAGCTAAACGGATTAGGCTTACCTAATGGTTTTAACTTAGGATATTGTTCCTCAGCGATTAATACCTCACTTGCAGTAACAATATGTAAATCATCAAATAAATCTTTGATACCAATTGCTTCAAATGGCACTAATGTTTCTGTTCTAGGTCTACCAGTTGCAATGGCTATATGATAGCCAGCAGCTTTCAAATCTGTTAATAACTGTTTAATTTCAGTTACAGGTCTTAACACAACTTCGTTATATATGTAACCTTCTTTAAATTCTGTACGGTTAGGCTTTTGTTCTACTTCGTTAAATAACTTAGAACCTAAGTACCACTCTTGGTAAACCTCTTGAGCTAGCGTCCAAAACGGACTTTTCAGTTCAAATAATGCTGTTTGCTTTGTATTTAACTGATCACCAGCATGCGTAACAAGTGTTTGATAAATATTATCTTTTCCTGAACTTATACCATCTAAAAACGATAATGGTGACTCAAAGTTCAATTCTATATCAAAAATATTTCCACCAATTTGTTGCAATGTTTCTTGATTAAAGCTTTCTGGATTTAAAACTTCCACTAATTTTTCTTGGGGTAATGTTTTACATATTTCAATAAAGTGAATGGCTACAACTACAAATAACATATCCCAATTTGAATTTAATCCAAGTGACTTTAACTTAGTTAAAATTTCATCATGGTAGAATACGATTTCTCTTATTTCAGTAATTTGTTGATCACTTAAATCATCAAATTGTATAGATGGATCTAAGCCCATATAATCTTTACTCATAAGAATTTCGTAAACCGTTAATGCAGATACATCAAAACACCTTTCTTCACTTAAAAAAACACCATCAACATCAAATAATACCGACTTCATGTCATCTACTCTCCTTAAATCAGAAAATTCTGATACTAGTTCATCGTACTATTTACCCATGAAAAGAGCAATGTATTTTCATCATTTTATCAAACAAATCATATCGTTAAATATTTAATTTTTTTAGATAAAAAATACGCCTTACAAAGTTCCACTTTTCAGTGATAACTATGATTAGGCGTATCCTAAAATAAACTTATTTAGATATTATTGCGTCTCCATTATTTTTGCTGCTCTGATTCCATTTGTACTTCAATTTCATCAGCTACTTGCTGAACTTGAGTGCCGATAATAACTTGGGCATTATGTTTACCACTCTTTGTCACACCGACAGCTCCTGCCCCCTTAATCTTAGCTTCATCAATAATGCTATTATCATGTAATTCCATGCGTAATCTAGTAGCACAGTTTGTTAATGATGAAATATTCTCTTTGCCACCTAATCCATCTAAAATTTGGCTTGCTGTATTTGTATATTTATTAGTTGTCGTTGTAGTTGCTCCTTCTGAATCTGCAACATCTCCCGTTGACGCTTCATCAGAAGTTGGATCTGCTAGTAAGTTATCCCCACGACCAGGTGTATTTAATTTCAATACTTTAATAGCAAATCTAAATACAAAGTAATATATAACAAAGAATACAAGTCCTTGTACTAACAACATGTATGGTTGACTTGATACAGGATTAATTAATGATAATACATAGTCTATTAAACCAGCACTAAATGAGAAGCCTGCTGTCCACTCGAACAATGCTGCTATAAACATGGATAAACCAGTTAAAAATGCATGTATCACAAATAACACTGGTGCCACAAACATGAATGAGAATTCAATTGGCTCAGTAACCCCAACAAAGAATGCTGAAACTGCGCCACCAAACATTAAACCATAAACACGTTTTTTCTGTTTAGATTCTGCTGTATGGTACATCGCTAATGCTGCAGCCGGGATACCAAACATCATTACTGGGAAGAAGCCAGCCATATAACGTCCTGTAATACCATGTACTGCACCATCACCAGTTTGGAATTTAGCAATGTCATTAATACCTGCTAAATCAAACCAAAACACTGAGTTTAACGCGTGATGCAATCCAGTCGGTATCAATAATCTGTTAAAGAAACCATATAAGAAAGCACCTCCTGGACCTAAATCTAAAATCCATGTCCCAAATATTACAATTGCTGAATAAATAAATGGCCAAACAAATAACATCAATACGGCCAATATAATACTAAAGAATGCTGTTAAAATTGGTACTAAACGTTTACCACTAAAGAATGATAACGCTGTAGGTAATTCAGTTTTACTAAATTTGTTGTAAGTATACGCTGCGATTAAACCAATCAATAAACCAATAAACACGTTAGAATTATTCATTTGTTCAAAAGCTTCGTTTACGCTTGTTTCTTTAACACCTAATAATGGTGCTAATTTTGCTGGACTTAAAACAACTGTAGTTAAAAAGAAACCTACTGCAGCCGCGAGTGCTACTGCGCCATCATTTTTCTTAGCCATTCCTAATGCTACCCCAATTGCAAAAAGAATACCTAGTTGTTCAAGAATCGTCGAACCGGCAGAAGAGAAAAACGCTGCTACCGTTGGTAAGACTCCCATTGCTGTTAATGCGTTACCGATACCCGTAATAATTGCGGCGGCTGGTAACACTGCAACAGGAAGCATAAGAGACCTACCAAGACGTTGAAAGAAACTAAACATAACAATTCCCCATTTCAAAATAGATATTTACACAAACAAACACCACATGCACAATATGTCCACGTGGTGTTTGTAAACGTTTTACTTGCTGTCATTGTACAGTTACATAATAACACAAGTTTAAAAAAATTCGTATATAAATTAAAATGTCTAACTATTTAAAAAATATTGAAACTTACTATTTATGATTCACATAATCATTTAATTCATTTTGTAATTGTGTCGTTCTGCTTTCTAATTCTTTTGTTAAATATTCTAATTTTTCATTGCGCTTCATGTTTTTTGGTAAATGCTTCGTTTCGATAGGTTCCCCAAATTTAACAATCGCTTTACCCGTAACAAGTCCTTTAATTTCTTTAGGTCCTACATATGCAGCTGGTAAAATAGGAGCTTGGGCCATCAAAGCAATAGTTACTGCGCCACGTTTCATAGGTGATCCCTCATCATACTTCATGCGATGACCAGTTGGGAATATTCCTACTGTTTTATTTTCTTTTAATAATTTAACCGGTTTTTTCAATGTGCTAGGTCCTGGATTTTCTCTATCTACAGGAAAAGCATTTAAAGAAGTTAAAAACTTACCAAACCATTTATTATTGAATAACTCTTTTTTCGCCATGTAATGTGTTTGATTTGGGTAAATCGCAGTAGCTAACATGATAACTTCATTATAGCTTTCATGCGTACAAGTCACTACATATCTGTGAAGTTGAGGTATATTTTCTTTACCTTGCACTTCTAATGATTTACTTAGCTTAGTAATAATTATATTTAACAAACCGCTAATGAATTTATACATTTCTCCACCTACTTCATTTTCCATTATATTTACCTATTGATTCTATCATTTAGTCACCTTATGAACAAGAATATTTATATTTCAGTCTAAAGTTGTATAGTGCTATACTAGAAAAAGTTGTATAAACCTATCATAATAGGTTATATAGAATAAATCGGAGGTAAAGTATGTCAGATTTTAATAACGATCATAACTCTAATGAAACACAAAACCCTCGGCAGCCGCAACAACCGGAACAAGCTCACAATAAAAGGTCAAAAAACAAAACCAAATTCCCATGGTTTAAAACGATAATTGTGGCCTTAGTTGCCGGTATTATAGGCGCACTTTTGGTATTAGGTATTGGGAAAATCATGGAAAGCACAGGCTTAAATGATAACGGTTCTTCCGTTCAAGAAGCTTCTAATAGTAGTAATGGTGGCAATACACTCGATGGAAAAAGTGAAAAATATGATTCTGTGAACCAAATGATTAACGATGTCTCCCCTGCTATTGTAGGTGTTATTAATATGCAAAAAGCTCAAAATTTAGATAGTTTGCTAAAAGGTGATTCTTCTAAATCAGAAGAAGCTGGTGTTGGATCAGGTGTCATTTATCAAAAAAATAATGGTTCTGCATATATCGTAACGAATAATCACGTTATCGATGGTGCGAATGAAATCAAGGTACAATTGCACAATTCTAAACAAGTCGATGCGAAATTAGTAGGCAAAGATGCCTTAACTGATATAGCAGTACTAAAAATCAATGATACGAAAGGCACTAAAGCAATTGACTTTGCCAACTCTTCAAAAGTAAATACAGGAGATAGTGTTTTTGCAATGGGTAATCCCCTAGGTCTAGAATTTGCTAACTCAGTGACTTCAGGCATTATTTCTGCTAGCGAACGTACAATTGATACGAAAACATCTGCTGGTACGAATAAAGTAAACGTATTGCAAACAGATGCGGCAATCAATCCTGGTAATTCCGGTGGTGCACTCGTAGATATTAATGGTAATCTCGTAGGTATTAACTCAATGAAGATTGCAAGTGAACAAGTTGAAGGTATTGGCTTTGCAATCCCAAGTAATGAAGTTAAAGTTACCATTAAAGAACTTGTAGAAAATGGCGAGATTGAGCGCCCTTCCATTGGTATTAGTTTACTTAATGTAAGTGAGATACCAGAACAATATAAAGAAGAACTGAATACAAAACGCAATGATGGTGTCTATATTGCCAAAGTTCATGCTGATAACGAGCTTAAAGAAGGTGATATCATCACTGCGATAGATGATAAAAAAGTCAAAGAAGATGCTGACTTACGCTCTTATTTATATGAAAATAAAAAACCTGGTGATTCAGTAGAAATGACTATTGAAAGAAATGGTAAGGAGCAAACAGTGGAAGTACCATTAAAAGAACAAAAATCAACATCTTCAGAGTCATCTGAAAAAGAAAATGAAAGTCCTGCACCATTTAATTAAAACAATAACTTAAACTTAATAGTTATTTTGAACCAATCAAGTAAGATTAGTTTACTTGATTGGTTTTTTATATTTTATAAATTATCCTTATCTAGTTCTCTAATAATATTTGTTTCAGTATAAAGTATGTTTAGTTCAATACTACATAAAGTATACAAAATGACAATTTTCATTTTAAAAATTGACAATGCTTTAGGCCTACTACTACAGGAAATACACTCGCAGAGGAATCCAAGATGAGTCTATTCCAAGAAAAACTTACACAAAAATAGCCAACAAAATCATAAGGTTTTGTCGGCTGTTTTGACGATAATTTATATATATATCGCGTTATTCATCTATCTATCTTCAAATATTATTTATAATTAACCATGAAATATTTTTTCTTACCACGACGAATAATAGTAAATTCATTCTCGATTATATCGTCATCGTTTAATTCATAATTCACATCTTGTTGTCTTATACCATTGATATAAATTGCACCATTATTCACATCTTCACGTGCTTGACGCTTAGATGATGAAATACCAGTTTCAACAATCGCTTCAACAATATTTGTAGTTTCTTTACTCAATTCAACTTGTGGCACATCCTTGAATCCTGCTTTTAATTCTGAAGCTGACAATGATTGTAAGTCACCTGCAAATAATGCTTTTGAGATACGAATTGCATCATCTAATGCAGCTTGACCATGGATGAAACGTGTGACATTTTCTGCTAAAGCTTTTTGTGCTTCGCGTAAATGCGGTGCTTCATTTAAGGATTTTTCTAATGCTTCAATTTCTTCTTTTTCTAAGAATGTAAAATATTTCAAGAATTTGATTACATCATCGTCTGTAGTGTTAATCCAAAATTGGTAAAATTCGTATGGACTCGTTTTTGTAGCGTCTAACCAAACTGCGCCACCTTCTGATTTACCGAATTTTTTACCATCTGATTTAACGACTAAAGGAATCGTCAGTCCGTATGCTTCTGTTTGACCGTACATACGACGCATTAATTCAATTCCACTTGTGATATTGCCCCATTGATCAGAACCACCAACTTGTACTTTACAATTGTAAGTTTTGTTTAAATGACCAAAATCAATTGCTTGGAGTATTGTATATGTGAACTCAGTGAACGAAATGCCGTATTCTAAGCGACTTTGAATTGAGTCTTTACCCAACATGTAATTTACACCGACATGTTTACCGTAATCTCTTAAGAAATCAATCAATGAAATTTGGCTTAACCAATCTTTATTATTAACAAGTTTAGCACCTTTATCAGTACCAAATTCAAAAATTTTATGCATTTGTTCACTGATACCCTGTACGTTTAATTCAACTTGTTCTTCTGTTTGTAAGACACGTTCTTCAGATTTACCTGATGGATCACCAATCATTCCTGTTCCCCCACCTATTAATACAAGTGGACGATGCCCATGTTCTTGGAATCTACGTAAAGTTAAAAATGGTAATAAATGACCGATGTGTAAACTATCTGCAGTTGGATCGGCACCACAGTATAATGTAACTTGTTCTTTATTTAATACATTTTCTATACCAGATTCGTCTGTTTGTTGATAAATTAAGCCTCTCCATTTTAAATCTTCTAATAATGCATTTGTCATTGTATTTACCTCCTATATTTATTAAGATATTATTTTGAATAGATTTTAAATACCGTCCAAAGTTCAAGTCACTTTTAGCAAGTACGACCGAATAACACTTAAAAAATAAAAAAACGCCCCTACAAATTAATGTAAGGGCGCATGCGCACGGTACCACCATACTCTAAGTCAAACAACTTTATTAATGATACGTTCATTAACTTAAACGTTTGGATGATTGAAATCATTAAGGTGTATTCACATATTAATCATCGTTAGTTCACAGCAACCACTAACTCTCTGAAGATGACACCATATGTTACTTCTCCTTTATCCAAAAACGATATCGAATTGATATTAATTATAAGTAACTCTATTTTAAAAGTCAACATCATTTATTATGTTATAATATTGCATACGTAAGGAGGTCAAACATGGAAAATCAAACACATGAAAATAATGTTCACAATCATTTACATAACTCTAAATTCTCTAAATTTGAAATTATCTATAAAAAATTAAAGCATCTTTTCATTGGCTTGTTTGCAATTTTCGCATGTACCTTTATTATTTTATTGGCCATATCAGTATTTTACTTCCAAAGTTTGACTGATGAATCTGTAAACATGTCAGATAATGAATTACGTACAAAATTGCTGAGCATTGCTGGTAACCAAGATATAAATTATAACAATAAGCATATTTTAGCAGAATACAATAAATCGACAAATTCACTCATTGTAGGACCTAAACATGTAAATAGCAACGTGATAAAGGCATTGACTTCTTCAGAAGACAGCTTATTTTTCTATCATAATGGTATTTTACCAAAAGCTATCATTCGAGCAGTTGGGCAAGATATATTTAATACAGAAGCTGCAACTGGAGGTAGTACCATCACCCAGCAACTCGTAAAAAATCAACTACTGACAAATGAAAAAACATATAATCGCAAAGCTAATGAACTTATCTTATCTATGCGAACTGAAAAGATTTTAACCAAAGATGAAATTATCTATACTTATTTGAATATCGTGCCTTTTGGACGTGATTATAATGGTTCTGATATCACAGGTATCGCTTCAGCATCTTATAGTTTATTTGGAAAAGCCGCTACAAACTTAAATATTGCTGAATCAGCCTATCTGATTGGACTTTTACAAAGCCCTTATTATTATACCCCTTATGACACGGATGGTTCACTCAAATCTGACGCTCAGATACAGATTGGTTTGGATCGCCAACACTATGTGCTCAAACGGATGTTGGTTGAAGGTGAAATTACTGCTTATGATTTTAAAAAGGCTGAAAAATACGATATCAAACAACATTTAATGACAAAATAAAATGGCTAGTTCATAAACTACTCAGGCAAATAAAAAATAGCTGTGAAGAAATCTATCGTTATAGATTTCCTTACAGCTATTTTTAATATGTTTGTATCATATAATAGTTAAAATTTAGAATAGTCCAATTGCATGTCCATCATCAGTAACATCCATGTTTAATGCTGCTGGTTTTTTAGGGAGACCAGGCATAGTCATGATTGCTCCAGTCAATGCAACTATAAATCCTGCGCCTGTTTTAGCTTCTAATTCACGAATAGTGATTTCAAAACCTTCAGGTGCGCCTAATTGTGTTGCATCATCTGAGAATGAATACTGTGTTTTAGCCATACATACTGGATAGTTATCCCAGCCATTTTCTTTAAACTGTTTAAGCTGTTTCTGTGCTTTACTACTAAATGTGACTTTTGATCCACCATAAATTTCTTTAACAATTGTTTCGATTTTTTCTTCAAGTGGTAAATCTAATTCATATAAATGTTTGAAATCTTGTGGTTCATCAAGTACTTCTAGCACTTCATTCGCTAGATCGACACCACCTTTGCCACCTTTTTCCCATACTTCAGTTAAAGCAAGTCTCACACCATTCTCTTTTGCCCATTGTTGTACATATTGTGTTTCTTCTTCAGTATCATGTACGAACGCATTCAATGCAACTACAGGTTCTAAACCATATTTTTTAACATTTTTAACGTGGCGTTCTAAGTTCACGATACCTTTTTTAACCGCTTCAACATTTTCTTCTTTTAAGTTGTCTTTAGCTACACCACCATGCATTTTAAGCGCACGAACTGTCGCAACTACTACAACTGCTGAAGGTTCAAATCCTGCTTCACGTACTTTAATATCGATGAATTTTTCAGCGCCTAAATCTGAGCCAAAGCCTGCTTCAGTTACAACGACATCTGCTAAATCTCTCGCAGTTTCTGTCGCTAAAATTGAATTACAACCATGTGCAATATTTGCAAATGGCCCACCATGTACAAGAGCTGGTGTGCCTTCAATTGTTTGTACTAGGTTTGGTTTAATTGCATCTTTAAGAATCATCGCTAATGCGCCTTCTACTTTTAAGTCAGCTACAGTAACAGGTTTACGTGATCTAGTATAACCTATAGTAATTCTACTGATTTTTGCTTTTAAATCATTAAGGTCATTAGATAAACAAAGAATTGCCATTATTTCAGAAGCAACAGTAATATTAAAACCATCTTCTCTTGGGACCCCTTGCGTTGGTCCACCTAAACCTACATTTACGTTACGTAATGCACGGTCATTCATGTCTAAAACACGTTTCCATTCAATACGTCTTTGATCGATTTCTAATTCATTACCTTGATGCATGTGGTTATCAATAAATGCTGACAGTGCATTATTTGCAGTAGTGATTGCGTGGAAGTCGCCATTGAAGTGTAGATTTATATCTTCCATTGGTAATACTTGTGCATAGCCACCACCAGTTGCACCACCTTTTATTCCGAAAACAGGACCTAAAGCCGGTTCACGTAACGCTACCATGACGCTTTTCTTAAGTTCGTTGAATGCGTCTGCTAATCCAACTGTAACTGTTGATTTACCTTCACCTGCTGGCGTTGGACTCATCGCAGTAACTAATACTACTTTACCCTTACCATTTTTTTGTTGAACTTGATTAATATCAATTTTAGCTTTATAGTGCCCGTATGGTTCTAATGCATCTGCAGGGATACCCGCCTGTTTAGCAATATCTCCAATCGGTTTTAATGTTGATTGATTTGCAATATCTAAATCAGATAAGTGTGCCAAATTCGTTCGCCCCTTCTTAAATAAATTTTAAATCAATAAATATATTTCCCATATATGCTACTGATAAAAATAAATCCTTACATATTAATATTAACTAACTTATGTTGTGTTGTCGATTAACAGAGACAGCGCTTTCAAAATAATTAGTGAATATTTTCACCTTATGTGTCCTATGTTACGCTGAAAATGTTATTTTACACCAAAAAACTCCCTAGATATCATCATAATCTCTAGTGTGTCGAATAAACACATACTTAAAGTTGATGATATAAAGGGAGTCTGGAAATAACTTGCTTAATTTTAAATTGGAAATACAGGTTAGCTATTTCTGATTAAACTACTATTTTGTTTAATTAGTCTTCCATTGTACTTAAATCGCCTTCAGGTAAATCAAGTTCCCAAGCTTTAAGGACACGACGCATAATCTTACCAGAACGTGTTTTAGGAAGTTTTTCTTTAAATTCTATTTCGCGTGGTGCAGCGTGTGCGGCTAAACCTTCTTTGACAAATACACGAATTTCTTCTTTCAGTTCATCTGATGCTTCATACTCAGGTCGTAAAGCAACGAACGCTTTAATAATTTCTCCTCTTACTGGGTCTGGTTTACCAATCACACCTGCTTCTGCAACCGATTCATGTTCCACTAATTTTGATTCGACTTCAAATGGACCGACACGTTCGCCTGCAGTCATAATAACGTCATCTACACGACCTTGGAACCAATAATAACCATCTTCATCTTTATAAGCAGAGTCTCCAGAAACATACCAATCACCAATGAAGTATGAGTCATATTTTTCAGGATTTTTCCAAATGGAAACCATCATAGATGGCCATCCTTTTTTAATTGCGAGGTTACCCATTCGATTCGGTGGCAACTCGTTACCTTGATCATCAACAATAGATGCTTCTATGCCTGGTAAAGGTTTACCCATAGAGCCTAATTTAACATCCATGGATGGATAGTTAACAATCATATGGCCCCCTGTTTCAGTCATCCACCACGTATCTAAGACACGTTTGCCAAAGACATCTTTGGACCATTTAATGACTTCAGGATTAAGTGGTTCACCTACGGATAAGATACTTTTTAGTGATGATAAGTCGTATTTGTCTATAACATCATCGCCTGCACTCATCAACATTCTTAATGCCGTTGGCGCTGTGTACCATATTGTAACTTTATACTCTTCAATCATACCGTACCAAGCTTCAGGTGAGAATCTACCACCAACAATACAATTTGTCACACCATTTAACCAAGGACTGAAAATACCATATGAAGTACCTGTTACCCATCCAGGGTCAGCAGTACACCAATATACATCGTCTTCTTTAAAATCTAGTACATATTTACCAGAAATGTAATGAACGAGCATAGCTTTTTGAGCATGTAGCACGCCTTTAGGTTGGCCTGTTGAACCTGAAGTATAATGCAATATCAAACCGTCATCTAAGTTTAGCCATTCTGTTTCAAATTGATCACTAGCATTTTTTAATTCACTATTAAAATCAACATATTCACTTTCTACTTCCTCATCTACAACTACAATCGTTTCTAAATGTGGTAATTTATCTTTAGGAATACGTGGCAATAATGCATTCGTTGTCACAATCACTTTTGCTTCACTATTTTCTAGTCGATCTGCAACAGCTTTTTCCATAAATGCTTCAAATAATGGTCCTACAATTGCACCTATTTTTAATATACCGAATAAAGCAAAATAAAGTTCTGGCGTTCTAGGCATAAATACAAAAACACGATCACCTTTTTCAATATTTGCTTTATCTTTTAATACATTTGCCGCTTTATTAGAATTTGATTTCATTTCTTCAAAAGTATAACTTTCTTTACGTTTATCATCTTTATAATGTAACGCAACTTTTTCACCATTACCTTCATCCACATGGCGATCAATACACTCGTGTGCCATATTGATCTTACCAGTTTCTGACCATGAAAATGCTTTTTCTATTTCTTTCCAGTCAAAATTAGCGTACTCTTTTTCATAGTCTTTAAGGTTAAAATTTCCATTTTCCCCTTTGTATACTTCTACTTTCATTTTGAATCCCCCTCTTAATGAAATCGCTTGCTTAAAAATTATTATAACTAATATTGTCAAAATTTTCAAAATAATAGTGTGTAAACGAATACATTATTGTGTTATTTTAAACTTTTTTAACTTATAATAGACTTATATTAGATTGTTTACTGTATGTGTATGCGGTAGTTTGGAGTGAAAAAATGGAACATATAAAAACATATCAATCTCAAACTTATCACTTGGATGAAGGAACATTTGTGATAGAAGGTCCTGTTTTAAGAAGTAGTCTTGAATCTATGACATTTGATGATGGGCTCTTTGCATTTCGCCCACCTACGGATCAATTTGAAGCAATAAAAGAAATTAGTGAATTAGAAGAAGGTAGAATTTTTGTGTTGCGCAATTCACAACATATTATCGGTTATGTCACTTATCATTACCCAGATCCATTAGAACGTTGGTCTAGTGGTAATTTGGAATACTTAATAGAATTAGGAGCTATAGAATTAAGTTTAGCTTATCGCGATTTACATTTAGGAAGTGAGCTTATCAAAGTCAGTTTAGCTGCTGATGAATATGAAGATTACATCGTGTTAACTACTGAATATTATTGGCATTGGGATTTGAAAAATTCTGGGCTTGATGTATATGAATATAAAAAATTAATGCAAAAACTGATGGGTTATGGGGGCCTTGAAGTATTTGCCACAGATGACCCAGAAATTACAAGTCATCCTGCTAATTGTCTTATGGCAAGAATTGGTTCAAGAATTTCTATAGAACAATTACAAGCATTTGATGACATTCGCTTCATGAATCGCTTTTTCTTTTAAAGGGGAGAAACATATGAGTAATACGCAACAATCAACGGGCTTTGTCTATTCTAATGAAATACTGCAATATCGTTTTAGTAATAGCCATCCATTTAACCAAATGAGATTAAAATTAACAACAGAATTATTAACAGATTTAGGTTATTTAAAATCACATCATATTATTAAACCACGTATAGCTAATGATACCGAATTATCATTAATTCATTCTCATGATTATATCCAAGCTATCAGACGTGCTTCACATGGTATTTTAAGTGACAATGAAGCTAAGAAGTATGGATTAGACGGTGATGATACGATGCAATTTAGAATGATGCACAAGCACAGTGCACGTATTGTGGGTGGAGCATTGAATTTGGCTGATCACATCATGGATGATACAGTCACCAATGGCTGCCATTTAGGTGGCGGTTTACACCATAGCCTACCAGGTCGTGCGAATGGATTTTGTATTTACAATGACGTTGCAGTTACTATCGCTTATCTCATACAAAAATATGACCAACGCGTGCTATGTATTGATACAGATGCACATCATGGTGATGGAACACAATGGAGTTTTTATACAAATGATCAAGCTTTAATTTATTCGATACACGAAACTGGAAAATTTCTTTTCCCTGGATCAGGACGTTACACGGAACGAGGTAGTGAACAAGGTTTCGGTTATACAGTAAATATTCCACTTGAACCTTATACAGAAGATGATTCATTTTTAGAAACCTTTAAAGAAACGATAGAACCTATAGTGGCATCATTTAAACCAGATATTATTGTGAGTGTACATGGCGTTGACATTCACTACTTAGATCCACTCACGCATTTGAATTGTACTCTAGAATCACTCTATGAAATTCCATATATCATTAAAGATTTAGCAGATAAATACACAAAAGGTAAAGTATTAATGTTTGGTGGCGGCGGCTATAATATATGGAAAGTTGTCCCACGGGCTTGGAGCCACGTTTTTTTAGCTTTAATCGGAGAAAAACCACAAACTGGCCGTTTGCCTGATAAATGGTTAACAAAATGGCAACAATACGCGCCTTGCGAACTACCACAAACTTGGACCGATGAAAAAACTGACTATCAAATAATACCTAGGCAAAAAGAAATTACAGAAACAAATTTAAAATATGCCAAACAAGTACTGAGTTGGTTTTAAATAAATCAACATCTTATCATACTGGTTTAAGTTTTCAATTTAAATAAAAAAACGAAATTCTTAATTAATAAGAATTTCGTTTTTTATATTTCATTATCATTTATTAACACTGAAGTTATTGTTAATTATACATTGTTGAATCTATAAAAAATCTATTTTGTAGTACCTCTATACTCAACTCTATGAGGTAAAATCACATTAGGCTCTTCGATTTCTTCATCATTCATATATTTAGTAAGAAGTCTCATACCCACTGCCCCAATATCGTATAACGGTTGGATTACACTAGATAATTGAGGTCTTACCATTTCAACAAGTCTAGTATTGTTAAAACTTACAATTTGTAATGACTCTGGAACGTTAATACCTGCATCTTGAGCAGCATGAACTAGACCTATTGCTTGTTCATCACTGATTGATAGAATTGCATCTGGCTTAGCAGATTTCAATGCATCAAATGCACGTAGACCATCTTTATATGTTTCATTACCATTAAAAATCAATGATTCATCTAATGAAAGTTTATGCTCTGCTAAAACGTCTTTTAATCCTACTAGCACATCTTCTTGTGCTTTTTTAGAATAATCGCCACCGACAAAAGCAAATGTTTTTGCGCCGTTTTCGATTAATTGGTTCGTGATTTGTTTAGCTGCTGATTTAAAATCAATATTTACAGATGAAATACCTTCATCTTTACCATTTGTACCTGAAACTACTACAGGTACTGAAGATTTATTAATCAATTCTTTAATTTCTTCAGAAATTGTTCCACCTAAGAAAATAATACCATCTACTTGTTTACTTAAAAGATTGTTAAAAATTTCTTTTTCTTTACTTGGATCATTATCAGAATTTGAAATAATTGAATGATATTTATACATTGTTGCTATATCTTCTAACCCTCGAGCAAGTTGCGAATAATAGACATTAGAAATATCTGGAATAATAACGCCTACTGTTGTAGTTCGTTTACTAGCTAATCCTCTTGCTACTGCGTTTGGACGGTAGTTCAATTTATTAATAACATCGTTTACTTTGTCACGTGTTTCGGGTTTAACATTTTGATTGCCATTAACAACACGTGAGACAGTTGCCATAGAAACTCTTGCTTCTCTAGCTACATCATATATAGTTACAGTCATAATTTCCTCCTTGAAAGCGATTTCTTTATTATTATACTCTGTTTTCATAATATTTTCAAAGTTTACCATATTTTTACTAAATGTAAAATAGTTTTGTTTTGAATGTCATAATTATGTCATCTTATAAAATTATAAACCTACTAAATGTATTATATTTCTTATTTCCAGTGAAAACAAACCTTTTTCGTTTAAATTTTTATGTTTTTCATTAAAATCAAGCGTAATATGATGATTCATCATTTATTTTTTATTTTATATTTAAATACTCTATACATTTGTCATATCACTCCAAAGTATGAGCATTTTATAAATTGCTAACATTATACTTCATTCATTTTAAAAACAATATGAAAGCAAAAAAACCCCTATTACAGTTCACTACTTAAGTAGTAACGTAACAGGGGCTTTTTTATATTTCTTATTTTAATTGTTTGTTATTGTACATATCAGCTAATGGTCTAATTTCATTATAGAAATTCTCGAATTCATCGAAGTCCATTTGTTGTCCACTATCACTTAATGCAACTGATGGGTCAGGATGAACTTCAGCCATAATACCATCTGCACCTACTGCTAAGCCAGCTTTAGCTGTTGGTAACATGATATCTTTACGTCCTGTACTATGGGTAACGTCAACCATTACTGGTAAGTGAGTACCTTGTTTTAAAATAGGTACTGCAGAGATATCTAATGTGTTTCTTGTTGCTTTTTCGTAAGTACGGATTCCGCGTTCACAAAGAATAATGTTTTCATTACCTTGAGAAGCAATGTATTCTGCTGCAAAGATAAATTCTTCAATTGTTGCAGATAAACCACGTTTTAATAATACTGGTTTATTTGAACGACCTGCTTCTTTTAATAATTCAAAGTTTTGCATATTACGTGCACCAATTTGGAATACATCTAAATAATCATCTGCTACTTCAAAATCTGCAGGATTTACAATTTCACTTACTACATTTAGACCGTATTTATCTTTAGTATTTTTAAGAATTTTAAGACCTTCAACACCTAAGCCTTGGAAATCATATGGAGATGTACGTGGTTTGAAAGCACCACCTCTAATGAATTTTTCGCCTCTAGCTTGTAAATTAGCTGCAACTGCATCAACTTGCTCTTGAGATTCAACTGAACATGGTCCAAATACGAATGATTTGTTACCACTTCCAATAATACCTCCATTATCGAATTGAACGATTGTATCTTCTGGTTTTAATTTTCTTGATACATATAAATGTTTTTCATTTTCAGATTTTTGTAAATCAGTAGAGGCTTTAAAAATTTCCTTGAATAATTGTTTGATCACATTATCGTTAAATGGACCTTCATTTTTATCTATTAGTTTGTTAATCATTTCTTTTTCACGTTGAGGATCGTACACAGCTGTACCTTGCTTACGTTTTTCCTCACCAATGTTTTGTGCTATTTTTCCTCTTTTAGATAAAAGATTTAAAATTTCTTCATTAATATTAACAATCTCGCTTCTGAATTCTTGTAATTTGTCTGTCATTTTATTCACCTCTATGAAAAATTTAAAATCGATATTTTATTCTGCTTTAAAGCGATAAAATATTTGTTAAACGTAATTCTAACAATAACTAGTTATAAGTTCAAGTCATGATTGTTAAAATTTCACTTTCTGCAAGTGAATATCCCTAATGGTAACTGAATTTTCAGTCATTTACCAGTAATATTTTACACTATTCATTCATTTTCTATACTTTATTAACTTAAGTTTCATTTAATTCAATTTATTTTTCATATAAATGCTGAATTGTACTTTCTAAATGATGATTTAATCATTCATCTATTAAATAAATACATTTATGTCACACAGTTTTTTCCTTTAAAAAGCACTAAAAAAAGGTTCTCGTTAATTTTAAGCGTCCGATTAAATTTTTAAAGCATATTGCACGTTGAGGCATCAAAATATAGCTATATCGTCTAATCAATCAAATATATGCAATAAAGCATTTATAAGCATTCTAGATGACTTAAATAACGTTCTAGATGCATCCTAGTTATTTGTGTAATTATAATACTTCAAAAATGGCAAAATAATCGTTTCAAGAGACACAATGAGTATAATAAATTCTAATTCGTATTACACTTTACATAACCTAGATCCTAAAAAGTATAAATTAAAAAGGCATCGAACAAGTTTTGTTCGATGCCTTTTATTATATTTCATTTGTAGTAATGATTAATCATTAAAAGTTCTTTTATCTATTTTACTTTGAGATTTTTCTGATTTTTTCAATTGCGATCTGTTTTTAGAGTAAGTTGGTTCATTATCTACATCTTTACTTTGTTGTGTCTCACTATTATTTGTTGTTTTATTAGTTTCTACTTCATCATGCACAAGGATGCCATCTTTAAATGATGATGTTTTATCTGTTTCATTTGTAGTGGCTTCGTTCTGTTGCTCTTTGCTTGCACTTTGATTGCTAATATCAGTTTCTGCTTTATCATGCACAAGGATACCATCTTTAAATGTTGACGTTTTATCTGTTTCATTTGTAGTAGCTTCGCTCTGATGTGCTGTGTTTGCAGTTTGATTGCTAAGACCAGTTTCTGCTTCATTATGAACAATAATACCATCTTTGAAATTTACAGATTTATGTGTTTGTTTTACACGTTGTTCAGCTTTTTCTGGTTTTACAATCGCATTACTTTTATTTTTGTCTGCAGAGTTTTCTACTTTATCAGTTGATTCTACAGCATGACCAACTTTTGGTGTTACTAAATTAGGCACATCTTTTTTGATGCTTTGTTTAGGTGATTCTGGTTTTAATAAACTTGCTGTGTTTTCTGCAACTTTATCATCGTCATTTAAAGCTTTGTTTTTATTTTTAGCTGCTAACGCTAATCCAGATGCTGTGACAGTACCTGCTAAAGCGCCTGCTTTCAAATGACTATTATTTTTGCTTTCATCTTCTTTTGAGTTTTTAGTTTCTAGGTTAGGCGCATCTTTTTGAGTATCACCTTTCGTTGTTTCTTCAGATTTCAAAAGATTATCAGTGTTTTCTGAAACTTGTGAATCATTATTTAATGATTGCTTTTTATCATGTGCAACTTTAGCTAAACTACCTGCTGCTATTGCACCACCTGTTGCTGCAGCTGCAGTTTGTGCACCATTATTATTTGAAGGTGTAGTACTAGAATCAGCTAAGTTATTATCTGCAGATTCTTCTTTAATAGCATTCTGTTGCGCATTGACCTCGTCCTCAGTCGGTTCTGAATTAGGATCAATATGTGTTGTTGTATCGTCACTCTGCTCCAAATTATTATCATCTTGAAGGTCTTGTGCTTGTGGTGACGTATCTGCTAAATTGTTGTCTGAAGTTTCTTGCTGAATTGCCACTTTTTGAGCAGCAAGTTCAGAATCTGTTATTTCAGTATCTTTGTTTTGCGCATCTGCAACAGTAGATTTAATACCATCTACTTGTTGTTCAGCGTCAGCATGTTCACTTTCAGACTGCTCAATAATACTAGATTTAAAGCGTGATTCATCTTCAGAATCAACTTGAGATTTATCTTTAGTGCGTGACTTGCTTATAGAAATTAAACCAACAGCTGAACCAATAAATGCGCCTATGAGAAATCCGTAAACAAAATCATTTCTGGCACCTTTAGTAAAATATTCCGGTACTTCATAGCTTTCTACATTTCTTTCGTAATTATCACGGTTATAGTACTTCATAATTGAATGCCCCCTATAACAAATGCACTTAAATAAGTTTCATACCTCATTTAAGTGCATTTGTTTGTTTAAATATACGAATTATTTATTATCTACACGTGTAGTATAGCTATGATTAGAATCATCTGCTACACTGCTCGCTTTATAATTTGCACTATCTCTACGATTTCTTCTGTTTTGCCATTTGTCAGCAACTTCCATTGCTACATTTGACCATTGAACTACTTGAGAAATTTTATCTTCATTTTGAGAAATATTGTGCGTGATTGAGTTTGTAACTCGATCAACTGAACCATTTAACGTTTGAGCTGATTCGCCGATGCCTTTCACTGCATCAACTACAGAATTCAAACGATCTGATTTGTCTTGGATATCTTCAGTTAAGCGATTTGCTTTATGAAGTAAGTCCGTAGATTCACGTGTAATACCTTGAATTTGTCCTTCAACACCATCAAGAGTTTTTGCAACGTGATCTAAGTTTTTCTTAACTGAAAGTAAAATTACAACGATACCAATTACTAAAATAAGAAAAGCAATCGCCGCAATAATACCAGCTATAGGTAAAATCCATTCCATTTAAAACGCCTCCTATTAATCATATGTTGTTATTTAATATAAATACCCAAATCATTTTAACATAAACATATTAAAATGAGGTAGTAACACCCATTTCTTTCATATAAGCACGTTGAATCTTCTGAATATCGCCCGCGCCCATAAATAAAATAACTGCATCACTATATTGTTCTAACGCATTCACAGTGGTTTCATCAATTAATGTCGCATTATCAATTCTTTGGAGTAAATCTTGAATTGTTAAATTACCAGTATTTTCTCTTATTGAACCAAAAATTTCACATAAGAAAGTTTTATCTGCTAAATTTAAACTTTCAGCAAAATCATCCAAGAATGCTTGCGTTCGACTAAAAGTATGAGGCTGGAATACAGTTACAACTTCTTTATTTGGATATTTCTTTCTAGCTGTCTCAATTGTAGCACTAATCTCTCTAGGATGGTGTGCATAATCGTCAACTAATACTTGTTTTCCCACTTTTGTCTCATTAAATCTTCTTTTTACGCCACCAAAAGTTTCTAAGGCTTCTTTTATATTATTTATATCTAAACTTTCAAGATAGCTAACTGTAATAACGGCAAGTCCATTTAATATATTGTGATCTCCAAATTGTGGAGATAAGAACGTATCATAATATTCATCTTTAATGTATACATCAAATTTAGTTCCATTTTCACTAATTTGTAGGTTATCCGCATATACATCATCATTTTTTGAAAAACCATAATAATATACTGGGACATCTGCTTCTATCTTACGTAAGTGATCATCATCACCCCACGCAATAATTGCTTTTTTTACGTTATGTGCCATTTCTTGGAAAGCACTAAACACGTCTTCAACATCTTTAAAATAATCTGGATGATCAAAATCAATGTTTGTCATAATAGCATAATCTGGATGATAGCTTAGGAAATGTCTACGGTATTCACAAGCTTCAAATGCGAAATAATCACTTGCAGGAATACCTAAACCAGTGCCATCTCCAATTAAAAATGATGTCTTTTTATCCCCATTCATCACGTGTGACAATAAACCGGTTGTAGATGTTTTACCATGTGCACCTGTTACAGCTACAGATGTATATTGACTGATAACATGACCTAAAAAGTCGTGATAACGTATGACATCAAGTTTTAATTCATTCGCCTTAACAACCTCTTCGTGTGAATTTGGAAATGCGTTACCTTGAACAATTACCATGTCTTCTTTTATATTATTTTCGTCAAAAGGTAATATTTTAATACCTTTATTTTGTAATGCCACCTCTGTAAAAACATAATTATTTATATCTGAACCTTGTACTTCATTTCCAAGATCATGCATTATTTGTGCTAATGAACTCATGCCGGCACCTTTTATGCCGACAAAATGATAATGTGTCATTGTAACACTCCTTTATCTCTATTTAATTCTCATTCAAATCTAATTCTGTAATGTATACATCTCTTGGTTTTGAACCATTTGCTCCAGAAACATAACCTAATTGTTCTAATTGGTCTACAATTCTCGCTGCACGATTATAACCGATTTGGAAATGGCGTTGGACTAATGAAGTGGAAATATGACCTTCTTTCAACATAAATCTACATACATCATCAAATAAACTATCCTGAGGTTGTGCTTCCGTTTTTTTCAATAATTCTTTTTCTTCAAATAAATATTCTGGATCTCTTTGTTGTTTTATAAAATCAACAACATCGTCAATTTCATCATCCGATACAAATGTGCCTTGAACACGTATCGGTTTATTCATACCACTGCCTAAATAAAGCATATCTCCATATCCTAACAAGCGTTCAGCACCGCCACTATCTAGAATTGTTCTTGAATCGACACTAGACGATACCATAAATGCAATTCTTGTAGGTATATTTGCTTTAATTAAACCTGTAATGACATTCACTGATGGGCGTTGTGTTGCTACTAACATATGAATACCACAAGCACGTGCTTTTTGTGCAATACGTGCGATAGATTGTTCTACTTCTTGTGGAGCCATCATCATTAAATCAGCTAATTCATCTATAACTATAACAATTTTTGGCATTCTATCTTCATATGTTGCTTTCTTATTAAAAGCAGTAATATTTCTTACGTGATATTTTGCGAACACTTTATAACGACGTTCCATTTCTTCTACAGCCCATTTTAAGCTTTGCGTAGCCGCTTTTACGTCAGTAATTACAGGCGCTACCAAATGTGGTAAATCATTATATGGTGCCAATTCTACCATTTTAGGATCAATAAGTAATAATTTTAGCTCTTCTGGATGATTTTTATATAATAGTGACATTAAAATACTATTTATACATACAGATTTACCAGAACCTGTTGCACCAGCAATAAGTGCGTGTGGCGTTTTAGATATATCCATAAGTAATGGTTCATTATTAATTCTAAGCCCCATAGCAACAGTTAATTTAGACTCTGCATTTTTAAATGTAGGATCTTCAATAATTGAACGTAAATTGACTGTGGCAGCATTCTGATTAGGAACTTCTATGCCCACAAGGCTAGTACCAGGAATTGGTGCTTCTATACGAATATCTTTAGCTGCTAGCGCCATTTTAATGTCATCTTGCAATGCAGTTATTCTAGAAACTTTGACACCTTTTTCTACTGACAATTCAAAACGTGTGACACTTGGTCCTTCAGTAACATTTTGAACTTCAGCTGGAACATTAAAATAATAAAATGCATCATTAAGCTCTTGTTTTTTATCTTCGATCCAAACGTTATCAATTTCGTGTTGTTTAGGTTCTTCTAATAAATCTAAGTTAGGCAACTTAATATTAGGCCCTCTTCTAATTGTTGGCTTACCACTGTCATCAGTTGTCTTACTAGCATCTAACTGATTGTGTACCTTCTCAGGTTTTAATTTTGGTTCTTGATTTTGTGTTATTTGTGACACATGTTCATTATTGTTTTTATTAAATTTAGTTTCATCATGGCTTACGTATTGATTGCCATCCACTGAAGATGGATTCATTTCATTGTCATGTTTTTCTGACGTTCCATGATTGATAGATTGTTCACTATGATTTGATGCATCTATTGAATTTGATGGATGTTCTGTCGTTTCGGACGTCGATGTCAGATTTTGCTGTGGTTGCTCTTGTCCAACTGTTTCAGCTTTAACTACGCTTTCAGTACCAAGGTCATTGGATTCAATTTCTTTACTTTCATTTCGTGACGATTGTGATGTGTTACTTGAATTTGTAAAATGCTGATTACTATTCTTAAGTTTTTTAGCATCCATCATACGTTTTTTATCAGAAGGTGTCATAACAACATTAAACGGTTTGCTACCTTTTCTAATTGATGTTTGTTTTCTGTTTGAAGTCAATTCGTTAGATTCAGTTGTTTCATTATCAAGTGCATTTGATTGCGTACTACTAGAAAGGAGCTGTGTTTCTTTACTAGCAACTTCATCTTCGGTTTCAACTTGATCAGTATCAGATTGCGCTGTATTGTATTGTGCTGAACCTTGTTGCACTTCAGCTATTTCATTAGATACAGACTCCGATGACATGTCTGATTCTGATGGTTGTGTCATATCTTGAGCACTGTTTAGTTCTGTTTCAGTCGCTGATTCCTGATCTTCAAACTCTCTCTCTGTCTCAGACTCAAGTATAATACTTTCCGCTTCTGGTGATTCATTTTGTGGCATTGTCACTTCTCTATATTGAGCGTCTGATATATCGTCATTATCTTCTACTTCTACATAAAGATCTTCATCAGAAATATTTTCATTATTATCTTCAACTGTATTTAAAGTATCATCGTTTGAAATGGTTGTTTCGACATCATCATTTAGTGATTTGTGTTCAGCTGATGTATGATGTTCAATGTCATTATCACTATCAGGTGATTCTGATTCTAAATCTGCATCTACATTTACATATTCATCATTAATTTTATGTACATCGCGCACATTATCTAAATCAATTTCTTCATAATTAAATGGTGATGTAGCACCTATACGGGTATCATCCTCATTTTGTTGACTATCATCAGACAGTTGAGCGTCTTGAATCGATGCTTCTGTTTGATTTTCAGAAACATTTTTGGCTTTGCTCTCTTCGTCTAAAGAACTTTCACCAATAAAATGGTGTGCTTGTTTGGCATACATTTCATCTATTGCTTTTTGTATGCTGTCTTCGTTATTATCTTGGTTTTCTTGACGTTTTTGTTGCAACGCTTTTTTGAATTGGCGTTTTTGGAGTACTTTACGTTCACGTTCTCTTCGAATTTCTTCTACGATTTGTGATGCGTAAATATTTTCAATATTAATTGTGTTGTTTACTTTAGGTTGTTCATTTGAAGATTGCTGCTTTTGTTCAGAAGGTTGTTGTGGTTGTTTATTATCTTTTTCCACTTGCGCTTCTATATAGTCATTACCTTCAAAAGAGTATGGTTGCTTATTATCAACTTGTGAAGTTTCGTCGTCTGCTACATCAATTGATGGTTCTACAAATTGATCATTATAAATTTTAGTGTCATGTATTTCAGAAGATTCCTGTGCTGAAGTTTGCGATTGCGTTTTGTTACCTTCATAATTTGAAACTTGCTCGTTATTGCCGTTTTCAGTTTCATCTGAAGGTTTTATAACACCATTTTCCAGCGGGTGGGGTTTTTGAGTACCAAATATAGCAGATGGCACTTCACTCGCTTTAAAATCACTCTCATGATACATAGGTGTATCTCTTTTAGTTTTCTTAGAAGCATTTGCACGTAAAACATCAGTTTGTATTCTCATTCGTTGACCTTTATGAGATTTTGATTCTCGTTTTGGTTCTGAATATGTTTCTTTTGGTGACTCCTGATTTTCTGTTTGTGTATTAACATCATTAGAAGCTGTCTTATCATACAAATGTCTACGTCTTCTCTGCTTATGATTGGCATTTATAGAGTCTGAAGTATGACGATCACTGTGTTGTTGATCACTATGATTCGAACTATCTTTTGAAATTGAATCTTCTTCTGGATGCTGTGCTTCATTCGCTTCTTCTAAAATACGCATTGGAAACCTGAATTTTCCTTTGGGTCTTTCATAAACATCATTGTTCTGAGGAAGTAATGAATCTTGTTCTTGTTGTGTAGCTTTTTGACGTCGTTGGTTTCTTTTACTAAGATAATCTTCTGTAGAATCATTATCTTCTCCAAATAACTTGTCGAACCAGCTCATTCGTACATTACCTCCTTCTATTCTTCAAAAAATGCTTGGCCAACTGTGTAATCATCAGATAAGACCATAATCCCTTTTTCTTGAGGTGCATTTGGTAAATCAAGTTCCTTCATAGAACAAATCATACCACTTGAAGCTACGCCTCTTAACTCAGCATCTTTAATAACCATACCGCTTGGCATTACAGCACCTACTTTAGCTACTACTACTTTTTGTCCAGCATCGATATTAGCTGCACCACAAACTATCTGTAACTTTTCAGAACTTACATCAACACTGAGTACACTTAATTTATCTGCATCTGGATGTTTTTCTTTAGTTTCAACATAGCCTACAACAAACTTAGGAGACAAATCTGCATTTAATTTAAATGTAAATCCAGCATCTTCAATGGCTTTTTGAAATTCATTAACTAGTGTTTCAGTTAACTTAACATGCCCATTTCCACTTATAGTTGATTTTTCTGATACATTAAAAATGTTATAACCTACAACTTGAGATTCATTTTTAATTTCAACAACATCACCTTTATACTCATAATTGAACTCACCACTAGCTGGTTCAACTTGTAGAAACGCAACGTCTCCTACTGCTTCTTTGTTATAAAATAAATTCATGTCTATAGACTCCTTATTTCTTATCTTTATTTTCGTATTGCTTTCTTGTTGCTTCTAATCTTTGTATCACGTTAGGATCTCTTTTTTGTTTATTATTTTTTCCTAATATAAAAATAGGCTCAAAATGACCTTTGTCGTAACCTAATGATAATGATGTAATTGGGACTAAACCTTTTGTAAAGAATTCCATAGTTAAATGCGCCATTACGTCATAACCCGTTTTATTACGGATATCTGCAATAATTAACACATCCTGATGTGGCACTGCAACTAACATTTCACCTTCACATTGGTCTTGGATTTCATTTAAAAACGTCGTGTTTAAGATTCTACTCGCATCATAGCCATCGTTAGAGTTAATAAAATAAAATATATTGCCTTTTACTTCATCCGTAGTATATTTATTATCTAATTTTCGCACATTAAATAAGGCCATTTCTTTTAATTGTTGCTTAGATAACTTCATTGACTCTAACATTTTTTCATCCATAAGACGATATGATTTCCCTAGATCAACTACGTAGTAAATATTTGTTTCTGCAGTGTGTTCTTCTATAACAAATGCATTACCATCTTTATCTTTTTTATCAAAACTTGGGGATCTCAATACTGGCATGATTTGGGCACTATTAACCTCTGATAGCCCCTCCCCTTTCATTTGTTCAATAGCTTCTTCTACATAATATACAATTTCATCTACTATATTTTCTTTTTGTTCTTTATATTTAGCTACTATCGTAGCAACTTTTACAGTGACACCTTTGCCATTGTCTACTCTAGATATACGTAGCGTTTCATCTTCTCGATTAAAAGTAAACTTCACTTCTGGTTTGCTTAATCGATCTTTTAATTTATCTCTCATTTGAAAGACATTCATTGTTAACACTCCTATTTACGTGCCTTATTATAGTTTACAATAAATACACCCTTAGGAACAGAAAAAATGTAAGTTCTAAGGGTATATATTTTTATATTTCAACATGAATTATTTACAAAATAAATTTTTTTATAAAGATGCTAAAAAGTCATCAATTTGTTCGATGGATTTTCGCTCTTTTCCAATATAACTACCGATTTGTGAGCCGTTACGAAAAACTAGAAAACTCGGTATGCCCATAATGCCATTTTCCACACAAATATCTATAAATTTATCTCTATCAACTGAAATGAATTTATAATCAGTGTATTTATCCTCTAACTGTGGTAATTCGGGCTCAATCACTTTACAATCAGGACACCAATCAGCCGTAAATAAAAATACTGTTTGCTCGTTTTTAAGTTGCTCAAATTGTTGTTCAGTTTCTAATTGTTGCATCTAATCTCTCCTTCATGTGTTATTTATATTGTAATTCTTCAATTTTCGAATCATCTAATTGGGTAGTAGCTTGTGTTAATAATTCTCTTGCAGCTTCGTAATCTCTTATATCAAACACTGCGTTTGTACTATGAATATATCGTGCACAAACTCCAATTACTGCGGTTGGGATACCGATTTTTGCTTTGTGAATTTCGCCACCATCAGTGCCACCAGGTGAAATATAATATTGATGCTTAATTTTAAATTCATCAGCTAAATCTAGTAAGTAATCTCTAAAAGTTGGCTTAAGTAGCATCGTACCATCTTTAATTCTAATTAGTGTACCTGCACCTAATTCTCCAGATAAATTTTGTTTACCCTTCATATCATTGGCTGGTGAACAGTCTACTACAAAAGCCACATCAGGGTCTATCAATTCAGCAGATGCTTTAGCTCCTCTTAAACCAACTTCTTCTTGAACATTGGCACCTACATATAAGTCATAGCCAAGCTCTACATCTTTTAATAATTCCAATAATTCAATACCAAGCAAACAACCATAACGATTATCCCACGCTTTACTTGAGAAACGATGCTCTGATAATTGTGTGAAGGGTGTTTCTGGAACAATTGAATCACCAATTTCAATGCCACGTTTTCTTACATCTTTTTGATTTTCACAGCCAATATCTAAAAGTAAATCTTCAATTTTCGGTGCACCTTCATTACCTGTTCTAAAATGTTTAGGTATATTCGCAACCACACCGGTGATTTCTTCATTTTTACGCGATTTTACTTTAAGTCGTTGACCTTGCCAAATATCTGTAGCAACGCCGCCCAAATTTGTAAATTGTATCATACCATTTTCTGTAATATTTGTGATCATAAAACCAATTTCATCCATGTGAGCAGCCACCATTACACGCTTTGGATTCTTTACTTTCGAACGTTTAACACCGTAAATGCCACCCATGCGATTATAAACAAAATCATCTACGAATGGTTCTAATTCTGTTTTCAAGTATGCTTTTACATCATCTTCGAAACCAGGTGCGCCATGTAATTCTGTTAATGTTTTCATTCTAGCTAATGTTTTATTATTGTCTATATTCAATGTCTCTCACTCCTTACTATTTATTATATCATCTTCGTTATGGTAAACTATAAATATGACTTTATTGGAGGTAGATTGTGTTATGTTAAATAAAAAGAATAGGCTTATCATCTTATTTATTTCACTAACAACAATTGTCGGAGCGACTTATTTTTATAAACGTCAAAAAGATCTACAATATCACGATCCAGATAAAATTATTACTGAAGTAAGAACATACTTTATGAATGTTGTAGGATCTTATATATTGAATGAACCGATTACGTATAAAAAATCCGATAATAATTTTATTGTTTTTCAAGGTGGTATTACCACACAAAACAATAAAACATTAACATATTATGACTTTTTTGCAGATGCAAAAAGTGGAGAAGTTATAGATATTCTTGAATGTGAATCATAAAAGTAAAAGGTTAAAGTTTTGAACATGTAATGTATCAATCGCTTAAAGCACTGATTATACATTACGAGAGATAAAGATTAACGCTGTTTAGACATAGGACTACACCCATCCTTTTTTAAAACAGTAATAGTCCGTATCTCTTCGTTCATAACTTTAGCCTTTTTAATTTCTCGTAATATAAGTTTCTATCTCATTCAATTTATGCTTATCAAATTTCACAGCAAAGTATTTCGCATCATGATAATATAAGAACCAATAATCTTGCAAGATATAATTTGGAATTAAACGTTCTTTCTCTCTTATGGATTGCATAGGATAGTCATCATATGCTGTTACCCACAATGGATTTCTATGAGCTAGCGTCGGGAAGATGTCTCCCATGTGCACTGCTTTTTCTCCTTCACTTTCTATTGTGACTACTGAATGTCCATAACTATGCCCTCCAGTATGACGGATTTGAATGCCAGGATATATTTCTATCTCGTCCTCAAATAATATTAATTTATTTTTAAAATCTCCATTATTTTTCTGCCAGTAAGTCGATTTACTACGTATATTGGGACTTTGGAATTCATGCCATTCATCTTGTTGAAGGACATGTATTGCATTACTGAAAATAGCATGTCCATCGTTATCCGTTAGCCCAGCTGCATGGTCAAAATGAAGATGAGTCATTAATACATAATCAATATCCTCTAGTGTTAGATTTAATGCTTTTAGATCATTTTCCATATCACTCTCATAATGGACACCAAATATTTTACGTTCTTTATCAGTTAATTTTCCAGTACCAATACCAGTATCAACAATAATATTTTTATCCTCAGTTTGGATAAGTATCGGATGTGTAGGTAATGGGATTTGATTTTTTTCGTTCACCTCGTATTTTTTTGTCCATAGTGCTTTTGGTACAACGCCAAACATTGCACCCCCATCAATATGAGTAATACCCCCGTTTAAATAATGTACTTTATAATTGCCTAATTTCATCATTTAATTCCTCCTCATCTTCCATTTAACAACGTCGATTACTTTCTATAGTAATACAATACATTTACTACGTAAAATAATGGATATGATTTGAAAACACTGATTCTTCAATTTCCTTCCTCTACGCAATCAATACTATTATGAATAATATAAAAAATGCCAACAAAGTTATATAACTCTGTTGGCATTTTTTAATAATTATAAATTTTTATGGAATTTTGCTTCCATGCGATAAATTCTTGAGCCCTTGTCAGAAAACTTTCTTTCATACTCAGTTTCTATATTATCTTCGTCATCTTCCTGATGAAGATTTAAATTGAGTTTAGTAAAATACATACCGAATTGAGACATACTCTCTAAACTATAAGCAAAAAGACCTCTGTTGTCAGTTTTAAAATGAAGTTCCCCATCTTCTTTCAAAACTTGCTTATACAGTGCTAAAAACGTATGATACGTCAATCTACGCTTAGTATGTCGTTTTTTAGGCCATGGATCTGAAAAATTCAAATATATACGATCAATTTCGCCATCTTTGAAATATTCATTGAGCTCCAGTGCATCATTACATATCAATTTAATATTTGTAAGGCCAAGTTCTTTAACTTTATCTACAATATTAACTACTACACTTTTTTCTCGTTCTAAAGAAATAAAATTTATATCAGGATTTTGACCAGCAAGTGTCGTAATAAACTGTCCCATTCCTGACCCTATTTCAATATATATTTCTTGATCTTTATCAAACCAGTCACTTATGTGCCTTGCATGACTACCATCCATATCCACTAATTCAGGATGTGATTTTAAATAATCTTCTGCCCAAGGCTTGTAACGCATTCTCATTCTGATAACTCCTTATATAAAAGCATTGTTATTCATTACTTCATTTAAGAATTTAAGCCACATATTCATATCTTTGTAGCGCTTTTGTTCTTCGTACCATTGAACCATACCTATAGACTGGATAACTGTATACCATTTCATACGTTTTTGTAAGTCCATTGAATCTTTTGTTCCATATACATCTAACCAGTGAGGCCATTTCTTTTCAGGAACGTAATTGTATAGCAGCATACCTAAATCAATTGCAGGATCAGCAATCATCGCACCTTCCCAATCAACCAAGTAAAGCTCGTCACGATCTGATAATAACCAATTATTATGGTTGACGTCGCCATGCACAACCGTAAAGAAACGTGGATCTAAATTAGGCATATGATCTTCTAAATACGTCAATGCTTTTCTTACTACATGATGCGTTAAAACTTCTCTAGATAATGAAGCGTTAATTTTGTTTAACAAAATATCGGGTGTGATCGGCTCCATTTCCATTCGTTTTAACATATTCAATAGTGTTCTTGAACTATGAATTTTTTTCAATAAATTAGCTACTCTTTGTTCGTACATTTCATTGAAAGTAAGTTCTCTACCATTTTTCCAATGCTGCGCCGTTACAACTTCTCCAGTTTCGATACGTTTCGTCCAAACTAGTTTTGGCACAATACCTTCAGCAGATAAGGCTGCAATAAAAGGGTTTGAATTTCTTTTTAAAAATAATTTCTGTCCATCCTGTTCAGCCATATAAGCTTCACCAGATGCACCACCTGCTGAATCAAGCGTCCATCCTAATTGATAAAACTGCTCCAACACGTTCACCTCACTTTCAACTAGAAAATGGCTCCTGAAAAGAATTTTCGAGAGCCATATATAATAATTTTTAATTCAAAATTATAAACTCCAACCAAAATTGTGCAGCCTCAAGTTTTATGACTGACACATTGTCCCATCGTGGTTCAAGTCCTTTTTAATTTATTAATACTCATACTATCTGAGCTAATTTACAATAACTTTTACATCATATCATAAATTAGCTCTTAACAGAGTATTAATTTAATATTTCTTTATCTTTTTTTGTGAAATTTTTTACTTCCAAATTTCATGACATATAAAAGATTTTATAATCTTTAATACTTTATTTCAACTATAAATGAGAAATTAAAATTCACATTTTGATTCCATACCTTTATGGAATTCTATTAAACGGCTCAGTAAGAATTATAACATAATTTGACCTTAATATATGTTACATTTTCTATCCATTTATTGAAATTATTAACTATGCGTGTCAATATATCTATTAAATCCTTCTTGTAACGATTTAGTGATTGGCCCTACTTTTCCATCACCCACAGCTTCACCATTTAATTTAACAACTGGCATCACTTCAATTGATGTACTTGAAACCAAAACTTCATCCGCATTTTTCAAAAAATCTAAAGTAAATGTTTCTTCTTTAAACGAAACACCTTTTTCTTGAGCAATTTCTTTTATAACCATACGTGTAATGCCGTTCAAAATATAGTTGTTGATTGGGTGTGTATAAATCACTCCATCTTTAATTGCGTAAACATTACTTGAAGATCCTTCTGTAACAGTTTCACCACGGTGCTGAATTGCTTCTTGTGCATTATATTTAACAGCATATTCTTTTGCTAATACATTGCCTAATAAATTCAAGCTTTTTATATCACATCTTAACCAACGGATATCTTCAGTTGTCACGGCATTTATGCCTTCTTCTAATAGCTTATATGGACGATCATAAGTCTTTGTAAAAGCTGTGATGTTCGCTTTTACTGATGGCGTAGGAAAGGCATGGTCACGTGGTGCAGTACCACGTGTTACTTGAATATATACACCGCCATTAACTACACCATTTGCAGCTATCAGTTCGCGTACGAGTTCTATAAGGCCATTAACAGTATAGTTTAATTCTAAGCCAATTTCTTTAGCACTTCTTAATAATCTTTCAAAATGTGCATTGGCAGTAAAGGGATGATTGTCATAAACTCTTATATATTCATAAATACCATCACCAAATACATAACCTCTATCGTTATAAGCTACATTTGCATCTTTTTCTTCTAGTAATCTTTCGTTTATTAACACTTTTGTCATATTTATTCCTCCACACACAAAGTATATAGTGACTCTAAATAGATACTCGTCGCATCAAATAATTGCTTCTTACTGATATATTCATTTTTTTGGTGCATTAAATCTTCAGAATCATTGAACATTGCTCCAAAGGCAACACCTTTATCTAAATTACGGGCGTATGTGCCACCACCAATTGTGTATGGTTCAGTTTCATCGCCTGTTTGGTTTCTATAGGCTTGTACGAGCGTTTGAACAAATGGATCATCTTTTTCTACATAGTGTGGTGTTTGATTTTTACCTAATTCAATTGAAAATCCAAGTGATTGAACTTCACTCTTGAAACGCGTCATTGCTTCTTCAAATTCAAATCCTTGCGGATATCTTAAATTAACACCAAATGTCCCACCTTTGACATTGTCATAAGACATAACACCAATATTCGTCGTTAAATCACCCATAACATCTGTGTGGAATTTCATACCCATTTTTTCTCCGAAATGAGAATTGAATAAATATTTTTCACTGAAATCTACGAAATTAGCTGCTGTTTTATCTAAATCTAGGCTTGATAAGAAATTTAACAAGTATAAACCAGCATTGACACCGATAGAAGGATCCATACCATGTACAGCTTTTCCTTGAACTTTTAATACAAGTACACCACTATCAACGATACTTTCCCCTTCAATATTGTTCTCTTGAACAAATTGTTCGAAATTTTGAATGACGTCAGTCATGTTTTCTTTTACAGATACATTTGCCACGGCTTCATCAGGTACCATATTATATCTTTGACCTGAGTTAAATGAAATTAATTCATATTCTGGCTCGTCTTGGTCTTCTGCTTTTTCATTTTGTATCACATCAAAAGTAGTAATACCTTTTTCGCCGTGAATTGCAGGGAATTCTGCATCCGGTGCAAATCCTAATGCAGGCATTTCTTCAGTTTCAAAATAACGCTCAGTGCATTGCCAATCAGATTCTTCATCAGTACCTATTATAATATGTATACGTTTTTTCCAATTTACATTCATATCATTTAATATTTTAACTGCATAGTACGCTGCAATTGTTGGACCCTTATCATCAAGCGTACCTCTTGCAATAATTCTATCGTCTGTCACAACTGGATCAAACGGATCAGAATCCCAACCTTCTCCAGCAGGTACAACATCAACATGGCATAATATACCAAAAACATCTTCTCCAGCACCCGCTTCAATACGACCAGCGATATGGTCTACATCATGTGTGCCAAATCCATCGCGTTCAGCTATTTTGTACATGTAATCTAAGGCTTTTCGTGGACCAGGTCCAACTGGATATTCTGCTGTTGCTTTATTATCTTCCCTAACACTCTCAATAGATAATAAACCTTTCAAATCATCAACGATTAGATCTTCATACTCTTTCACTTTGTCTTTCCACATTTGTGATCCACTTCCTTCTCCAAACTTATATATTTAATATTTTACATGAAGTGTGGAAGAAACTACAGTGAGATGTCATTATTATTTAAAAATTCCAACTGTTTAGTCAACAAAGAAAACAGTTCAACCTATATATATTAATATATTTCAAAAACTGTATTAATATAAAAAAGAAGTGAGACAAAATACATGTCTCATCCTTAATTATTATATTGGCAGTGACTGACTGAACTGAAAATGCGCTTATATTAATCTTTTAAAGCACTACTACTTCATTTATGAAGACAAGTAGGTCTTATGCAAGCGCTCCAGCTCATGTATTCGATTTTCTAGTTATCTTTGTGGGACTCGGCTCATACGACGAAATCTCGTTAAAAAATATAAATTTCTGTCGCACTTACATAAAAAAACCTAGTTCACTAAAATGAACTAGGCCGTCAAAACGTAATCTACTACTTATTATCACGTTTATTACTATTATTTTTTAATTCTTCTTCAGTTACGACACGTAGATTATTAGAAGGATCTCCGCCTTCATCATCGAATCTAGCTTCTTCAATTTCTACGTCTTCTTTTTTGACACCATTTTTGAAATGATTTTTTTGATCTTTAAGGTAACCTTTAGGGTCTTGTTTTACTTTTGAAGCATAGCCTTTAGGATCTTGTTTTACTTCACTATAAGTTTCGCCTGCTTTTGAACTAATTTGACTAGCGATATCTTTCGCGTTTTGTTTATATGATTCTGGATTAGACTTGTATTTGCCATACTCGTCTTTTAATCTATCTCTATTTTCTTTTTTAGAAAGAACAACTGCAGCCGCTGCTCCGCCGATACCTAATACTGCTTTAAATAAATTTGACATAAAAACACCTCTTCATTATTTTAATCCTAATTGTTTAAAATCTTGTTGAGTTAGATGACGATATTCTCCTGGCGCTAATGCTGAATCTAGCTTTAAGTCGCCAATGCTAATACGTTTCAAAGCTAAAACTTCATTATCTATAGCATGAAACATACGCTTAACCTGATGATACCTTCCTTCGTATATTGTGACAAATGATTTGTTCTTTTCATCACCTTCAACTAATTGAGCAGGTTTCGCCAATCCCTCATTTAATTCAATACCCGTTTTAAAGGATTCTATATCATTTTTTGTAATAGTTTTTTCAGAAATTACTTCATATGTCTTAGAAACATGCTTTGTTGGACTCATCAATTGATGGTTAAACTGCCCATCATTAGTGATGAGCAATAACCCTTCAGTATCTTTATCCAAACGTCCAACTGGAAATAGTTCTAAATATCTAAATTCTTCTACTAAGTCTATAACTGTCTGTTGATTATTATCTTCAGTAGCTGATAAATACCCTTTTGGTTTATTTAACATCAAATAGATTTTATCTATATACTGAATTTGCGTTTCATTAACGCTTACAGTATCCGTATCTGGATTGATTTGTGTTTTTGGTGATTTCTCTTTTTTATCATTCACGGTAACATTGCCTTTTTTTAGTAGTTGTTTCACTTCTGTACGTGTTCCTACGCCCATATTAGCTAAGAATTTATCTATTCTCATTCTGCGATACCTAATTTACGTCTAATTTTCTGTGGAATATCACCTAAAAACTGATCTGCAAGTCTTGTCTTCATAGTCATGCTAGCATAAACTAACATACCAACAATCACACTAACAATAATTATAATCAGCGATCCAAATTTAGATTGTGTTGAAATAAAGAATTGTAAGATAAAGAATGTTAATTCAACTGATATCATCATAATTAAGCTATACAAGAATATTTTACCAAAGTGTAACCATGTTTCTGAAAAATCAAATTTAGCATGTTTTTTAAGTATATACAGATTACATGACACTGCAAATAATAATGCAATTGCCGTACTTAATATCGCACCAGCAGAATGGAACGCTATAATTAATGGTGTATTTAACACTACTTTTATTACAACTGCCGCTAATATAACAAATACTGTTAATTTTTGTTTATCAATACCTTGTAACATTGATGCTGTTACACTCAATAAACCAATTAGAATTGCTACTGGCGCATAGTAGAATAGCATTTGGCTACCATCAACATTATAACTATAAAAGACTGTATATAATGGTAATGCTAATGCCATAATACCTAAACTTGCAGGCACTGTGATGAACATTAGAACCCCTAATGACGTACGTATTTGTCTGTGCATCTCATGTAATTCACCTTTTGCATACGTTTTAGTAATAAATGGAATTAAACTTACTGCAAAACCAGCTGATAGTGCTGTTGGAATCATAACGATTTTATTTGTCGTCATATTTAAAATTGTAAAGAAATAGTCATGCATATTGCTAGACACACCTGCTAAACCGAGTGCGCTATTATGTGTAAATTGATCGACTAAATTAAATAATGGGAAATTCAGACTCACGATGACGAACGGAATACTGTAAGAAATAATCTCTTTGTACATTTTACCGTATGATATATCAATGCCCGTTGTATCCGTTGCAACCATTTTTTCAATATTAGGTTTTCTTTTTCTCCAGTAATACCATAGTGTGAAAATCCCTGCAATTGCTCCTACAGCCGCTGCAAATGTAGCAATACCATTAGCTGCAAGTACACTGCCGTTAAATACATTAAGAACTAAATAACTACCAACTAAAATAAATAGTATACGTGCAATTTGTTCAATAACTTCTGACACTGCTGTTGGTCCCATAGATTTGTAACCCTGGAACACACCGCGCCATGTAGCAAGTAGCGGAATAAAAATAACTACCATACTAATAATTCTAATAATCCATGTAATTTCGTCTACTGACCACCCGCCATTTGCACCTGCTTTATTTGCTAAAGTAATAGATGCAATTGTTGGAGCTAATAAATATAAGATGAAAAATCCTATAAATCCTGTTACAGTCATAACAAGAAAGCTTGATTTATACAGTTTTTCACTGACCTTATATGCACCCATTGCATTATACTTAGAAACATATTTAGACGCTGCTAATGGGACTCCCGCAGTTGCAATAGCAATCGCTATATTATACGGGGTGTATGCATAGTTGAAAGGCGCCAAATTTTCCTCTCCACCAATAATCGAGTAGAATGGAATAATATATATAACACCTAAAACCTTAGTAATCAAAATACTAAGCGTAATTAAAAAGGTGCCCCTCACTAATTCTTTACTTTCACTCATTCAGATCTTCCTATCTCAAATTAATTTTTACACTCATAACTTTAATAATAACGTTATAACTACTTTTTTTCAAAAGTATATTACTATAAAATAACACTATATAGCTAAGGGAGGCAATAAAATGTATCAAACAATTATAATCGGTGGTGGGCCAAGTGGACTCATGGCTGCCGCTGCAGCAAGTCAAAATAGCGAAAATGTTTTATTAATTGAGAAGAAAAAAGGATTGGGTCGCAAGCTAAAAATTTCTGGTGGCGGCCGCTGTAATGTTACTAACCGCCTTCCTTATGATGAAATTATTAAAAACATACCTGGCAATGGAAAATTTTTATACAGTCCTTTCTCTGTATTTGATAATGAATCCATCATTCAATTTTTCGAATCAAGAGGTGTAGGTTTAAAAGAAGAAGATCATGGTCGTATGTTTCCAGTATCTAATAAAGCACAAGACGTGGTAGATGCCCTCATTCATACGTTACAACAAAACAATGTAAACGTTAAAGAAGAATCTACTGTCCAATCTATTGAATATACACCACAACAAACGTTTCAAGTTACACTAAATGAGCAACAACAATTTGAAAGTAAGAGTCTCATTATTGCGACTGGTGGTACTAGTGTACCCAAAACGGGGTCTACTGGAGATGGTTATAAATTTGCTAAACATTTAGGTCATACGATTACAGAATTATTTCCGACCGAAGTCCCTATTACGTCTTCTGAACCTTTTATTAAGAACAAGCGTTTAAAAGGTTTAAGTTTAAAGGATGTTGCACTATCCGTATTGAAAAAGAATGGCAAACAACGTATCACACATCAAATGGATATGTTATTCACACATTTTGGTATAAGTGGACCTGCCGCACTGAGATGTAGTCAATTTGTATATAAAGAGCAAAAAAGTCAAAAACAAAAAGAGATTCAGATGCAACTTGATGCTTTTCCAAATCTGAGTGTCGCTCAATTAGAAGCACAAATTAGAAATATATTAAAAGATACACCTGACAAATATATTAAAAATAGCTTGCACGGGTTAATCGAAGAACGTTATTTATTATTCATTATTGAACAAGCACAAATTAGTGATGACTTAACTGCCCATCATATTTCAAATGCACAAATTAATAAGTTAGTTGAATTATTTAAAGGTTTTACTTTTACTGTCAACGGAACGTTGCCCATTGATAAAGCTTTTGTAACTGGTGGTGGTGTGTCATTAAAAGAAATACACCCTAAAACTATGATGTCAAAACACGTACCAGGGTTATTTTTGTGCGGTGAAGTATTAGATATACATGGTTACACAGGTGGATATAATATCACAAGCGCTTTAGTCACTGGTAATGTTGCTGGCTCAAACGCGGGTGAATTTCATCTTTAATACTTAAATATAATCTTCACAAATCAAAACAAACAAAATGCTCTTATAGCATTTTGTTTGTTTTTTTGATTTATATTGTCATCGAGACAATATTTGCCTTTGACAAGTTCATAGCTGAAGACTATAGGATGACGCTGCGCTTGTGGAATACTTGCACAAAAAAATGCCAACAAAGTCAGAGACTTTGTCGACACTTTAAAATTACAATTAACGCTCTAAAAAGAAAGCTAATTAGAATTTATTAAATCAAACATTTTCAATTCAATATTTTAAGCTTTATTTCAACTTAAATACTATTGATTTCTAAACCTTCGTCGCCCCACGCGTCCATACCGCCTTCAACATTAACTGCATGTATATCGTTTTGTTCAAGGAATTGAACAACTTGTGCACTACGTCCGCCCACTTTACAAATGATATAATATGTTTCATCTTTGTTAAAATGATTTAATTTATCTGGAACTTGATTCATTGGTATTTTTTCTGCGCCTGGTATTACACCCATAGCTGTTTCTTCATCTGTTCTAACATCAACGATATGAATTGGATCAGAATTTAGGACCTTATCTTTCAACTCATCAATTGTAATAGATTCCATAAATAATTCCTCCTACTATTATTTAGCTACAATGTTAACTAATTTTTTTGGTACTGCAATGACTTTCTTGATATCTTTACCTTCAATTTCAGCTTTAACATTATCATTATCAAGTGCTAATTGTTCCATTTCTTCTTTTGAAGTGTCTTTTGGAATATTAATCTTAGCACGTACTTTACCGTTCACTTGAACAACAATTTCGATTTCATCATCAACGAGCAATGATTCATCATATGAAGGCCATGGTTGATAAGTGATTGTTTCTTCATGTCCAAGTTGCGTCCATAATTCTTCAGATATATGTGGTGCAATTGGTGCCAACATTTTAATGAATCCTTCAATATATGGTTTGTAAATTTCATCTGTTTTATAACAATCATTGATAAATACCATAAGTTGACTTATCGCGGTATTGAAATTCAAAGTATTATAATCCTCAGTAACTTTTTTCACTGTTTGATGATAACTTTTATCTAAAGCTTTATTATTAATATTTACCACTTTATCGGAAATCAAACCATCATCAGTAACTAATAAGCGCCAGATTCTGTCTAAGAAACGTCTTGAGCCGTCTAAACCATTTTCACTCCATGCAATTGCTGCATCAAGTGGTCCCATAAACATTTCATACATACGTAAAGTATCAGCACCATGTGATTTCACGATATCATCTGGGTTGATTACATTACCTTTTGACTTACTCATTTTTTCATTACCTTCACCGAGTATCATGCCTTGGTTAAATAATTTTTGGAATGGTTCTTTCGTAGGGACTACACCTAAATCATATAAAACTTTATGCCAGAATCTCGCATATAATAAGTGAAGTACTGCGTGTTCTACACCACCAATGTATAAATCAACCGGTAGCCAGTGTTTTAATTTTTCTGGATCAGCAAGCATTTGATCATTATCTGGATCAATATATCTTAAATAATACCAACAGCTACCTGCCCATTGTGGCATAGTATTTGTTTCGCGACGACCTTTCATTCCAGTTTCTTCATCAACCACATTAACAAAATCAGCAATGTTAGCTAATGGAGATTCGCCTGTACCTGAAGGCTTAATTTCATCCGTTTCAGGTAAAAGTAACGGCAATTCTTCTTCTGGAACAGTGGTCATTGAACCATCTTCCCAATGAATTACAGGTATTGGTTCGCCCCAATATCTTTGACGACTAAATAACCAGTCTCGTAATTTATAATTTACTTTTCTAGTACCCGCACCTTTTTGTTCTAACAATTCAATTGCTTTAGCAATCGCTTCTTCGTTATATAAACCGTTCAACTCGCCAGAATTAACATGTGGTCCATCTCCATCATAGGCTTCTTGCGATAAATCGCCACCTTCGATAACTTCTAAAATTGGCAAATCAAATGTTTGTGCGAATTCATAGTCTCTTTGGTCTCCACTTGGTACTGCCATAACTGCACCAGTTCCGTATGTGGAAAGTACATAATCGGCAATCCAAATTGGAACTTGTTGTCCAGATAAAGGATTCGTTGCATATGCACCAGTGAATACTCCGGATTTTTCTTTAGATAAACCTGTACGTTCTAAGTCTGACTTTTTAGCCGCTTCTTGTTGATAATCTTTGATAGCCACTTCTTGATCTGCTGTTGTAATTTGATTTACAAGTTCATGTTCAGGACTTAACACTAAGAATGTTGCACCGTACACAGTATCTGCACGTGTTGTAAATACTTCAATTTGGGCATCATTGTCTTCTACATCGAATGAGATAGCAGCCCCTTCTGAACGACCAATCCAGTTACGTTGCATGTCTTTTAATGATTCAGGCCAATCTAAGTCATCTAAATCTTCAAGTAAACGATCTGCATATTCAGTAATTTTTAATACCCATTGTTTCATTGGTTTTCTTACCACAGGGTGACCGCCACGTTCGGACACACCGTCAATAACTTCTTCATTTGAAAGTACTGTACCAAGTTCTGGACACCAGTTTACTGCAACTTCATCAACGTAAGCGAGTCCTTTATTATATAATTGAATAAAAATCCATTGCGTCCATTTATAATATTCTGGGTCTGTAGTATTCACTTCTCTATCCCAATCATAACTGAAACCTAATTCTTTAATTTGACGTTTAAACGTCTCAATATTTTTTTTAGTAAATTCACGAGGATCATTACCAGTGTCTAAGGCATACTGTTCTGCAGGAAGACCAAATGCATCCCACCCCATTGGATGTAACACATTATAACCTTGCATACGTTTATAACGAGAAATAATATCTGTAGCTGTATAACCCTCTGGATGGCCTACATGAAGTCCTGCACCTGATGGGTATGGAAACATGTCTAGCGCATAGAATTTTTTTTGACCTAAATTATCGCTCGTTTTAAAAGTTTTATGTTCTGCCCAATAATCCTGCCATTTCTTTTCAATTTCATTATGATTGTAGTTCACTACTTTTCCTCCTATTCAATAAAAAAACACCTCAAACTATTATCGATTTCAAAAGGGACGACTTTCACCGCGGTACCACCCAGTTTCACATTAAATGTGCGCTCATTTAAATTAATAGTTAGAGATGTTATAAATTCATTTAAGTCCTGGTAAGTTCACTCAATGCTTAACACTAGGTTCCACCTTTCCTAGTTCTCTGTAGAAAAGCTTTCAAGTTACTACTCCTATACATTACTAATGATATTTGAAAAAAGGTTTTATTTCAAGTGGAAAACGCGAAATAAAGCTACACTAAAAGTTTCTATGTTGCGATTTATTAGTTTTTATAAAAAAATCGAACAAGCAACCTTACACCTGTTCGAGAAAATGATTATAATTTTTATTTTCCATGTAAAATTTATACATCTTTTGGTAATTTCCTATCATAAATCATTAAGAAAAACACTGCGATAACAAGTAAACCTATCATACTTAAAAACATCGCTTGCATATTAAATGTATCTACAAGAACTCCGCCTATAAGCGGACCAAAAGCCTTGCCTACAGTTGCTGCTGAGTTAACATACCCTTGAAACGCCCCTTCTTTTCCTTTTGGAGCTAATTGATTTGCAATTGTTGGAACGGCTGGCCAAACAAACATTTCACCTAATGTTAGTATAATCATACCTATCATGAACACTGAAAATTGTTCAGCAAAACTTGTCACTAAGAACGACATTATAAAAATCGCTATACCTACCAACATTTGATATTTTAAATTACCTTTTAGTAACCTGATTACCGGCATAATTAGCGGTTGTGCAACCAGAATCATAATACCATTAACAGTCCATAACAAACTGTATTGGCTCATTGACATATTAATTTCTTGAGTGAAAGAAGCAATCGTACTCTCCCATTGAATGTATGCAATCCAACAAATACTAAACATCACACATAAAAGTGATAGCGCAATAAATTGAACTCTGTTTTGTTTAGATAATAAGGACATCGTATCATTCGATTTTACTTTCACATCAAGTTTAATATTAAATTGTGTGATTGCTACAACTGCAAATGCTACATACATTAATAAGTTTGCTATAAATATGTAATTGAAACTCAACTCTGCCACAAAACCTCCGGATGCTGCTCCTATAGCGACACCTAAATTTTGCGCTAAATAGATTGCGTTAAATGTTTGGCGGCCACCTTGAGGCCATGCAGCGCCTGCGAGTGCATAAATAGCTGGAATAATCATACCCCCGCCAAAACCTAATGCTACGAGCCAAACCGCATACCAAGGCCACCCATGGAAGAAATTTAATAGCGTTGTACTGATTAAACATATAACTGTACCTATCATAATCGTTGGGTAGCCACCTAATTTATCAAATAAATTACCACCTAATAAATTACCAATAACCATACCAAACGAATTGATCATTAGGACAAAACCAGCCATTGTAAGACTTTTATCTAATTGTTCATTCATATAAATTGTATTTAAGGGCCATAAAAAACTTGAGCCAGTGATATTTAATGCCATCCCAATAACTAACCACCACACTGATTTAGGCATTTTCATAACAGTAAGCTCCTCTCTATTTTTAAAATTTCTAATTTTACACTAAACACTATATCATTAAAATATGTTAAAATCTTTAACTAGAATGAATTCAGAAAGGAAAATGTTTTATGGGACAATTTTTCCCTTACGCATTCGAGAATAAAAGATATCACACTTGGAATTATCACTTAAAAAATAAATTCGGACAAAAGATTTTCAAAGTAGCAATTGACGGTGGCTTTGATTGTCCTAATAGAGACGGTACTGTAGCACATGGAGGATGTACTTTCTGTTCAGCTGCAGGTAGCGGAGATTTTGCAGGTAATCGTGTGGATCCAATCGATGTACAATTTCAACAAATTAAAGATAGAATGCACGAAAAATGGAGTGACGGTCAATACATTGCTTACTTCCAAGCATTTACAAATACGCATGCACCTGTCGAAGAATTACGTGAAAAATATGAAACTGCTTTAAAGGAACCGGGTGTTGTTGGCCTTTCAATAGGTACACGACCTGATTGTTTACCTGATGATGTGGTTGAGTATTTGGCAGAGTTAAACGAGCGTACATATTTATGGGTAGAACTTGGTTTACAAACAGTTCACCAAGAAACATCAGATTTAATCAATCGCGCACATGATATGCAAACATATCATGAAGGTATCGCCAAATTACGGAAACATAACATTAATATTTGTACACATATTATTAATGGTTTGCCAGGTGAAGACTATACAATGATGATGGAGACGGCTAAAGAAGTCGCTCAAATGGACGTCCAAGGTATTAAAATCCATTTACTACATTTACTTAAAGGCACACCAATGGTGAAACAGTATGATAAAGGCATGTTAGAATTTATGTCACAGGATGAATATACTAAATTAGTTTGTGACCAATTAGAAATTATTCCAAAAGAAATGATTGTTCATAGAATTACTGGTGATGGTCCGATTGATTTAATGGTAGGTCCAATGTGGAGCGTAAATAAATGGGAAGTACTGAACGAAATCGATAATGAACTTGGTCGCAGAGAATCATATCAAGGAAAACATTTTGAAAGTAAGATAAAATCATGAAATTAGAACGTATTTTACCATTTGCGAAAACGTTGCTTCAACAACATGTTACATCAGAAAGCATTGTCATAGATGCTACTTGTGGTAATGGCAATGACACACTTTTTCTTGCGCAACAAGTGCCTCACGGTAAAGTATATGCATTGGATATCCAAACAGAAGCTATTAGCAATACAAAACTAAAAACTGAAGGTTATCACAATGTAACGTTGATTCAAGATAGCCATGCACATGTAAAACAGCATATTCCAGATATTGAAGTTGGTAAAGTGGATGCTGCCATTTTCAATTTAGGATATTTACCTAAAGGTGATAAATCGATTGTTACCCAACCTGAAAGTACATTGTCAGCTATCAACGCAATTTTTGATATATTAGCTCCAGAAGGCGTCATTATATTAGTGATTTATCATGGTCATGATGAAGGCAAGTTAGAACGTGATGCTTTAATTGATTATTTATCACAGTTTGACCAAACTAAAGCACATGTATTGCAATATCAATTTATTAATCAACAGAATAACCCGCCGTTTATCTGTGCACTTGAAAAAATTTAGACTGTGAATACCCCATGATTTCAAGGTATATTTCTTAACGCAACCACGGTTATTAACAATTTATTCGAAGATAAAATAACTATTTTAAATCTCAAACAAACCAAACTTGTATTATTTACGTTTAGTTTGTTTGAGATTTTTAATTACTATCAATGATTTAGCACGACTTCTGTGTGGAAGGAATGAGCTAAAGACTACAGGCTAAAGCTAGCCCTGAGGAAAGTATGCACAAACCTTATTTATAATAAAATAAAAAAGACAAACAAAAGCCTCGGTATTTGACTACCGAGGCTTTGCTTATTCCCTATAAGTTAATGATAGATTTAAGACTAGTTTGAATGCTAGTTGATTTTGATTCAATTTCTTCTTTGAAGAAATTTAAAAGGCTTTCCCGTTGCGCTTTTAAATCTTCATTGAAATGAATGATAACTGTACGTTCGTCATTTTGTGGTCTTTCTTTAATGATCCACGCTTTTTCCACTAAATCATTATAAGTTCTTGTACGCTTATAAGATTTAATGTGTACAAAATCATCCATTTCCTTTAAAGTCATCGATCCTTCTTTCCAAAGTGTTAAAAGAATCAAAATTTCTTCTTTCGACATCTTGTACTGCTTTTGAACTTTGTTAAAGATATCTTCGATGTCATTCAACACCATTTCTAATCTTAAAACACCATCAACATTATCAGTAAATGTCTTCCCCATAGAATAATCCCCCAATCATAGTATAAAGTTAAACATGTAAAATTAATTTATCAAAAAACATCATTCTTAGTAAATAAATTCTTCACTGAATTAACATTAGAATTTTTAATAAAATTAATCTTATATACAGTTTAAATTTAAACTATGAATTATGCAATTATATGAGTTATTTTATTTTGCATTTCTTTCAAAATAGTGGCTGATTTTTCGAATAACTTGCGCTCATGGCTGTCTAGAGGCATTTCAAAAACTTTTACAGCACCTTCTTTATTTACTTGTGTTGGTACACCAATATAGACTTCTTCTTGGTTGTATTCACCCTCTAAATAACTAGAAACTGTTAATACAACATTTTGATTATTTAAAATTGCTTTAGTAATGTGTAGTAACCCCATTGCAATCCCATAATACGTCGCACCTTTTGCTTGTATTATATCGTAAGCTGCATCACGCGTGTTTGTAAAAATCTCTTCAACTCTGTGTTGCTTTTCAGGATCATCTTTTAAAAGTTGATATAAAGATTGACCAGCAATATTAGCTTGAGACCATACCGCTAATTCTGAATCACCATGTTCACCGATAATTTGACCATGCACGCTTCCTGATGAAACGCCAAATTCTTCAGCTAACTCATATTTAAAACGTGCTGTATCTAAAATTGTACCAGAACCTATCACTTTTTCTTTTGGTAAACCTGATACTTTGTATGTCACATATGTTAAGACATCTACTGGATTTGTAGCAATTAAGAAAATACCATCGAATCCAGATTTCATAACTTCAGAAACAATTCCTTTAAAAATTTTGGTGTTTTTTTCAATAAGATCTAAGCGTGTTTCACCTGGTTTTTGAGCTGCACCAGCAGTAATGACGACTAAATCTGCATTTGTACATTCATTATATGTACCTGCTTTGATTTTCACTGGTGAATCACCATATGGCGCACCGTGATTTAAATCCATGACGTCGCCCTTAACTTTTTCTTCGTCTAAATCAATAATTACTAATTCATCTGCAACACCTTGAGCTACTAACGCAAAAGCATAACTTGAGCCTACTGCCCCATCACCTATTAAAACTACTTTATTATTTTTAACTTGTTTCATTATATGACGCTCCTCACGTATTCAATCGTTAAGTTATTATTTATGATTTATTTCACAATATAAATATAACAGTATTCTATGAGTTTTTCAATAAAATTGTGATTTATTTCACAAAATTATTTCAACAACCTTCATTATAGCGTGGTACATACTCTTTATTCTAAATGATATTTTATAAGAAAAGCGTCAGATAACATTTTATGGTATCTGACGCTTTTCTTACTCTATTTTAGTGTGGTGATGCTTTTAATTAAGATACTTCATGTTCATCATGTACAATAAAGCCGTTATTGCTTGCACTATTATTTAAAAATGCCAATATATATCTCATTACTTCATCTCTTTCGGGTTCATTATGTACCTCATGATAAAGTCCTTCCCATGCTTTGAAATATAATTCATCCGTTTTCACTTTGTCTTTAATTAATTCCATTGTTGATGTATCTGCAACTTGATCTTCTAGACCATACATTAACAGTAGTGGTAACGGTTTAATATCAGTTAAATGTGTTACTGTTTCTTTCATAATTTCTATGATTTGTTTATACCAGTGATAAGTTACTTTCTGCAACATCAACTGGTCATTTTTTATTTCTTCAATTACTTCTTCGTTTCGTGTTAAGTCTTCAACCGTGATTCCCACTTTAAATCTTGTATCTTTAGCTACTTTACCTATATTTGAAATTATTTTATCTTTACGAGATTTATTACTCTTTTTAAATTCTAAAAGTGGAGATAAAAGCATCAAACCTTCAATTGGTACTTCTACTTTTTCAAGTAAATTAAGTGTAATTAAACCACCTAAACCGACACCTAACACGTAAGTAGGTATTTTATACTCATTCGCTATTCTAATCCACTCTAAAATATGCTCATGATATACATCAAAACTGTCAATTTGACCTTTGTTAGAACGTGACGTTTGCCCTTGGCCAGGTAAATCGCCCATAATAACATGATATCCATTTCGGCGAAGCATCGTAATTACATATGCGTATCTTCCCGTATGTTCAAGCATGTTATGTGCAATTACAACGACACCTTTAGCTTCCTTTTCGGTTTCCCATTTCCACATAATACATACTTCCCCTTCTCGTTAAATTTCATTATATTTATTGTATCAAAATATGATGTACTTTTTCCATTTTAAAGATAGCCATGGACGTGAAAAACTCAATTTGTTTTAAAAATAAAAAGCATCTTATAATCAACACTTTGCTATAAGTGTATTTAATAAAATAAAGTGTAATATATTCTATTGTAAACGATTTCATTCCCTTTAGATTCATGCTACACTTATATTGAAAGATCAGCTGTAAGCAGAATGGGAGGAATTAATATGCCAATTGTGAAAAATTTTTTTATCGGGTTATCTAACAACCCTTTTTTAAATAAGACTGCTAAGGAAATCGGTCCAATGCTCGGTGCTAATAAAGTGGTTGCTGGCAATACAATCGAAGCCTTATTAAACACAATTGAACGTCTAAACAGCAAGGGAATTACAGTTACTGTAGATTGCCTTGGAGAATTTGTTGTAACTGAAGGTGAAGCAATTCAATCAAAAGATCAAATATTAGAAGTGATGTACGCTATTTATAATAATAGCTTAGATGGTCACATGTCTATTAAATTAAGCCAGTTAGGCTCTGAATTTGATTTGGATCTTGCTTATCGCAATCTACGTGAAATATTATTAAAAGCGAATGAGTTTAATAATATGCATATTAATATCGATACTGAAAAGTATGATAGTTTATTTGACATCACGCAAGTGTTAGACCGTTTAAAAGGTGAATTCAAAAATGTAGGTACCGTAATTCAAGGTTATTTATATGAAGCTGATACACTTGTAGAAAAATATCCAGAATTACGATTGCGCATGGTTAAAGGCGCATATAAAGAAAGTGATACAATAGCTTATCAAACTAAAGAAGACATTGACGAAAATTACATACGTTTAATTGAAAAAAGATTATTAAACGCTAAAAATGTAACGTCAATTGCAACTCATGATGATAAAGTTATTACACATATAAAACAATTTATCAAAGATAATAATATCGAAAAAAATCAGTATGAATTTCAAATGTTGTATGGTTTCCGTACTGATTTAGCGGAGAAAATAGCTGGGGAAGGTAACAATTTCTGTATTTATGTACCATATGGGGATGATTGGTTTAGTTACTTTATGAGGCGACTAGCTGAACGACCTCAAAATTTAAATTTAATGTTTAAAGAATTAATGAAACCCGAAGTAATGAAAAAAGCGGGCGTTGTTACAGGTATAGTTGCAGCCTTTGGAGCAGCTAGTGCCTTAGTATATCGCCTTTTCAAAAAATAATAGTGAACAAAAAAGAATTGGACTTAACGAAATCGTTATTGTCCAATTCTTTTTATTTTAGTAGAAACGCCTATATCCAGTTATATAAATGTTGACGTTTCAATCTTATTCTATTATATTTCTTTTAATAAATTAGCCATTTCTATTGCACTAATTGCTGCGTCTGCACCTTTATTCCCTGCTTTTGTGCCTGCACGTTCTACTGCTTGTTCAATATTTTCAGTTGTTACAACACCGAAGATAACTGGTGTATCAGCAACATCATTTGCCTTAGAAACACCTTTCGCCACTTCATTACACACATAATCATAATGAGAAGTAGATCCTCTTATTACACAACCTAACGTAATCACTGCATCATATTCACCTTTTTGAGCTAATTTCTTAGCTACTAATGGAATTTCAAATGCGCCTGGTACATATGCCACATCAATATTTTCTTTTGGTACTTCGTGTCGTACTAAAGTATCTTTTGCACCATCTAATAAACGGTTTGTAATAAAATCATTAAACCTACTTACAACAATTGCTACTTTTAAATCGGAACCTATTAATTTACCTTCAAAATTCATCCTATTGACCTCCTATATTAAATGACCCATTTTTTCTTTTTTCGTATCCATATAATCTTGATTAAATTTATTTGTTGGAACTACAAGATCAATTCTTTTATTAATATTCACACCATAAGTTTCTAGACTTTCAAATTTTTTGGGATTATTACTTAACAAATTCACGCTTTCAATGCCAAAATATTTTAAAATTCTCGCGGCGTCTTTATAATCTCTCAAATCTTCGTCGAAACCTAAAGCAATATTAGCTGTCACAGTATCATAACCTTGTTCAATAAGTTCATATGCTTTTAACTTATTAATTAAACCAATACCTCTACCTTCTTGAGGTAAATATAAAATAATGCCACCATGCTCACTTATATATTTCATTGAAGCTTCAAGTTGTTCACCACAATCACATCTTTGACTATGAAAAATATCGCCTGTCAGACAAGAAGAATGAATACGTACATTTTCTGTTTTCTTTATGTCTCCACTTACAATAGCCACAAGTTCTTCTTCATTCGTCTGAGAAGTAAAACCATACATATCAAACTTACCATGTTTAGTAGGCAACTTCACTTTTGCTTTTGCTTCTAACTTAGATGTTAATGATTTTCTATATGTTTCTAAATCTTCAATAGAAATCATTACAAGCGCATGCTTCTCCTTAAAGGCTTCTAATTCTTTACCTTTAGCCATAGAACCATCTTCATTCATAATTTCACAAATTAATGCTGCTGGTTTTGCGCCAGTTAGTTTAGCTAAATCTACAGATGCTTCTGTATGGCCACGTCTTTCTAACACACCATCATCTTGTGCAATTAAGGGGAATAAGTGGCCTGGTTTATTAAAATCACTAGCTGTTGCATTTTCCTCTATTAACGCTTTTGCTGTCATTGTTCTTTCTCCAGTACTGATACCTGTCGTCGTATTAATATGATCGACACTCACAGTAAATTGCGTACCATAGATATCAGAGTTATCATTCACCATTGGATTGAGTTCTAACTTTCCAGCTATACCTTTGCTAATTGGCGCACAAATGAGTCCTCTACCATATTTCGCCATGAAATTAACGGTATTATCTTGCATCCATTCTGTCACAGCTACTAAATCGCCTTCGTTCTCTCTGTTTTCATCATCAACGACAACAATACTTTTACCTTTTTTCAGTTCTATAAGTGCTGTCTCTATACTATCTAATTTCATACTACCCCTCCTAAAATCCAAATGCTCTAAGTTTTTCGGTATTTAATCCTGATTCATTATTACTGACAATTCTCTCTACATATTTGAATAACATATCAGTTTCAATATGGACCGGATCACCTACACGTTTTTGATTTAAAATTGTGGATCTTCGCGTTTCAGGAATGAGATGGATATCGAATTCAGCATCTTTTAATTGAAAAATAGTTAAGCTTACGCCATCTACAGTTATGGACCCTTGTGGCACCATTTGTTTAATAAGCGTAGTAGTAGGCTTAATTGTTACAATTTTAGAATTATCTGATGCTTGTATACGTGTAATCTTAGCTACTTCATCTACATGTCCTAGCACAAAGTGACCTCCAAAACGACCTTGACCACTCATCGCTCTTTCTAAATTCACTTCTGTAGATTGGTTTAAATGATTTAGATAAGTTTTATTTTCTGTACCTTTAATTACTTGTACAGAGAACGAATGCTTATTAAAATCAACAACAGTTAAACATGCGCCATTCACACTTATAGAATCTCCTATATGCATGTCTGATAAGATGGTCTCGCAATCAATTGTTAAGTTAACTACAGATTGTTGTGTCGTTATTTTTTTAATCGTGCCTATTTCTTCAACAATACCGGTAAACATGGTTATTCACTTCTTTCGCAACTCTAATTTAATGTTTTGCTCAAGCATTTGGGTATTAACAATTTCGAATTGTGGTACTTCTGATAATCCAAAAATATTTTTAGTTTGATAAAATTGATAATTACCAGAACCACCTATAATTTTCGGGGCATAATATAAGATAAGTTCATTCGTATATTGAGATTGAAGAAATGCTGAAGTTACGGTTGGACCTGCTTCTACCAATAATTTTCCAATTCCCTTTTGATATAAATCTATTAAAATATTTTCAATTGAACAATCAGTTAAAATAATAATTTCCACCTGTTCAATATCTGTTTTTAAGTTTTCATTTTGTGTATAAATCCAAATAGGTGTATGAGTATTTTTGAACATGTCTAATTCAAAATCAATTTGGCCTGATTGCGATAAAATTACTTTTGTTGGATGCTTACCTTCCTCAATTCGTGTTGTATATTGAGGGTTATCTGCATCTAATGTGCCTCTACCTGTAAGTACAGCATCATGCGTATGACGTAAGTTGAATACATCAGCTTTGACGGCTTTATTCGTAATCCATTTACTTTCACCTTCGTCAGTAGCCTGTTTACCGTCTAAACTACAAGCAACTTTAACTGACACTACAGGTACCTCTTTACTTTTGCTTATAAAGAAGTCTTTATACAAGTCTTCTGCTTCTGTATTATGACGAAATTCAACTTTTATTCCTGCGTGTTGTAATATTTCGTCACCGTTAGAGGGTAAAGTCGTATCTTTAACAGCATATATGACTTTCTTTATGCCAAAATCGATAATTTTATTCACACAAGGTGGCGTTGAACCAAAATGTGTACATGGCTCTAATGAAATAAATATAGTAGCATCTTTAGCTTCATCTTGTGCCATATCTAACGCTTGTACTTCAGCATGTTTATCGCCTTTTTTCAAGTGTGCGCCCATACCTACGATTCGGCCGTCTTTAACAACTACCGCGCCTACAGGCGGGTTTACACCCGTTTGACCACTTACCATTTTTGCTAATTGGATTGCATAATTTAAATATTGACTCACATTATCACCTCTAAATAATAAAAAACACCTGAAATAAAACATTTCAGGTGTGGGATATATATTGATATAACATCATTAGCTTCAAACTAAATACACTTATCCACTTTCAAATATAAGTGTATGCCAAATAAACACTTAAAAAGTGTCATTTTTGTTATACTTCATTCTTTCTCCCATCCAGACTTTACTGTCGGCTCTAGAATCTCACTAGATCAGCCACATTTGAATAATCAAATGCAGGTCGCAGGCTTTGTTTACTGCCGGTTGGGAATTTCACCCTGCCCCGAAAGAATATCTATGAAATTGTAAATAATGATTGAGTCAAGTAACTCTTATTAAGTTACATCAATATCGTACTACATTTTAGGCAGAATGACAATTCATATTATCTAAGTCGGCTTTATTTTCAACGTATTATTATTATTAAAATGCTTTAAATACTAATAAAAAAGCTTTTTACTCAAATTAATAAAAAATAAATTAATTTTTTATTATGACTTTTATACGCTTTATAATTTAGTTATTATTAAAAAATTAAACTCTCACAAAATATACTGCTAAAGAATTCATTTTACAATCACTTATCTGCTAACAACTGATTTACTACGCTAACCGCTTGTTTAACTATCATAGCTACACCATTACGAGACTGATTGATTCCATTTGTTAGTTGACCTAATGCGTACATGTGTTTAAGAGTTCCGTAGCGTGGACTTATAACTTGATTTGTTTCAGCAATAATTTGGATACCACCAAGCGGATGTGCTTGTACAACCTGTCTATTTTCAAGATTTAAAATCAATTGATCATCACTATCAAGATCTGAAAGTTGCGTTTTTGAACCAGTAGCATTAATTACGACATCGAATTTATGAACTGCCTCTGTTTCATTTTTGTATTTGAAATAAAATTGGCTTGCTTCATACTGAACATTCTCTAAACCACTTTTAATTTCAATAGTCCCATTTTTAATATGATCTATTATTAATTTAGCCGTACGTGGAGGCATAGGATTAGAATTATCTTTTAATATAGATTGGTAATCTTTTAAAAATTGTTTTTGATCTTCTCTACTGAAACTATTCCATATCCAATTTAAATTTTCTTTTACTAATTCAAGTATACTTTGGAATGCCCCTAATTCAGTTTCGTGTTCTAAATCATATGTTAAATCCTTCACCGGGTCATTTTGTCTACGATGCACTAATTTTTCAATTGCAACATTATAATATGCACAATCTTTCAAAAATAAACTTAGCGCTTGTTCCAAAGGTACGTTTCCGAAATTTTCATTCTTTATTGCATTAAAATTTTCAGGTGTTAAGTATTTAAATTCAATGTCAGGCATTTCACCTCTTACACTTGGCAATTGACCTTTGCGACTAGTTAAAGTAATTGGTAATTTAGGATGATGTGCAGTAACATAACGAATTACATCTAAAGATGCTAAACCTGTGCCAATGATTGCAATTCTGTCAGTTTCATTTACATCATCTAACGTATTATAAGTTGGATAAGGTGTATGAATATATCCTTTTTTCCCTTTCAAATGATACGGGTCATGGTATGACATTGTACCAATTGTTAAAAATACAACATCATACTTTTGACAATTTGACATGTCTTTCGAAGTACAAACATAATATTTAACATCTATTTGACCTACATCAGCTTCAATGAAAACTTCTGACACTTCTTCTTTAATCATCTGGATATTTTCAAATTGGTGATTATATTTTTCTAAAAAATCTTTCATATAATGTCCAAATATAAACCTAGGTAAATACTCCGGGTTTGAAAACTTAAATATCGATTGTGATTTGTACCATTCATAAAACTCGCCTTGATTCTCTAAATTCAAAGTCATTTGTTTGGCAGGTACATTTATTAATAATTGATCACTGTCATTTTGAAAAGGTACACCTTGCCCCATATTTTTAGGATTATCGTACATGTCTATATTCATCGTTGCAAAATTATCATGTTTCACTAATTCTTTCAGCAAGCTTACACCTGCTGTGCCCATTCCTATGATAGCTATTCGCATTGTACACATCCTTATTAAATTTATTTATATTCATTATAGCAATGATTAACCTTATATTACATGCTAATCTATTCAACTATCGTACAATTTAGCGTTGTTATAATATTTTGATGAATATGTTAATATTAATATATTCATCAAAATATTATTTCTGTACTTATTTTAAGGAGCTAGACAATGAAATTTTCAAAACATTTATTTTTTTTAATTATAGCAAGCACAATATTATTATCCGGTTGTGGATTGCCAGGGCTTGGTGGTAGCCAGTCAAAGGACGAGATTAAAGTTTCAGCGTTGGCTACGAGTGAATCTCAAATCATGGCATATATGATAATAAACCTTATCGAACATGATACAGAAGGTGAAATTAAAGGTTCAATCATTAATAACTTAGGCTCAGCAACAATCCAGCATAATGCACTAATGAATGGCGATGCAGATATCTCGAGCACCCGATATACTGGAACAGATTTAGTGGGTGTCCTTGAGTCTGAGCCCATTACTGATCCTAAAAAAGCGATGGATTTAACTAAAAAGTTGTTTCAGCAAAAATTTAATCAGACCTTTTTTGATTCATATGGTTTTGAAAATACCTTTGCCTTTATGGTAACTAAAGAAACTGCAGAAAAATATGATTTACAGACTGTTTCAGATTTAGAAAAAGTAAAAGATGAAGTAGACGTAGGAACAGATACAACTTGGATTAAACGTGGTGGTGATGGATACGCACCTTTCCAAGAGCATTATGGTTTTGCTTTTAATTCAATTAAACCGATGCAAATTGGACTCGTTTACGATGCTTTGAAAAGCAAAAAATTAGATGTTGCACTAGGCTATACGACCGATGGTAGAATTGCAGCTTATGATTTAGTAGTACTTGAAGACGATAAAAAGTTCTTCCCAACATATGATGCAAGTGCTGTAGCACCAAACAAACTTTTAAAAGAGCAACCAGAAGTTAGGAAAGCACTTAATAAATTAAACGATAAAATAAGTACGGAGCAAATGCAAAAATTAAATTATGAAGCAGATGGAGAAGGCAAAGAACCAGCAGTTGTTGCAGAAGAATTTTTAAAAGAGCACAATTACTTTGAAAAAGAATAATGCACAGTATATGCACTTGTGAGTAGTTATCGATGTATCTTCAAACCCAATTAATGTTAATATGTTGGCATAGACTAGGAAGTGATAATATGAAATTTACTATAAAAGTGTTTATATCAGCACTCATGTTCTTCATTCTTATAAGCCAAAAAAATAAAATAGAATAACAATAAAGAGTTTCCAAAATTGGAGACTCTTTTGTATATATTATAATATTGGCAGTAATTTGGGCTGACTTTTGACTCGTTTATAAAGTACTAGCCGAAGATCACAGTCTAAGGTAGTGCCGCGGAAAGCCTGCACAAAAGACTGTCGACAAAGTCAGGGGCTTTGTCGACAGCCTGATGGGAGTGGGACAGAAATCTATTTTTCAACAAGATTTCGTCGTATGAGACAGTTCGGCAAAGCTGACTAGAAAATGGAATACAAGAGTTGAAGCTCTTGCATAAGCACTACTTTTCTTCATAAATGAAGTAGTAGTTCTTTAAAAGCTTGATAAAAGCGCATTTTCAAATCAGTCAGCCACTGCCAATATAATAATTGAGGCTGATACATGTATTTTGTATCAGCCTCTTATCTACGTTCTCTTAATTTTCTATTGTAGTAGAAATTATTATTTCAAACGCTTATCTATTTTTTGTGTTTTTCATCATCTTTATAAACAAAATATTTATAATATTTGCCTTCTGTTTTCATATCTTCATAGAAATGAGCCATTAAAGTCGCATTACTTTCAGCCCACTTAATGTCTGTAGCATATTGATGTTCTCCTGGATTTTTAGGGTTCCATCTCATACTATAAAGCGTGTTTTGATCTTCATTAGATAAAAAGTGATCATGAATAAAGTTAGCCCCACCACTAATTGCTTTTTGTGGTGTGTCCCAGCCATGTTTTTTAGCATATTCTGAACCTGTTTTAATTGGATCTTCATCAAGTGCACCTACACCAAAGAAGTTATAATATTTTTTACCATCAATTTCTACACCACTTGCAAGTTCACTTTTAGCAGAGCCTGTTTCAAGTAGCGCATGTGAAATTAAATAAACTTCATTAACGTGCTTGTCTTGTGCGGCTTTTATAAAATCATCTGAATGCTCTAACAGTGTAGGGTTATCTATGAGCATACGTTTTATTCTATTTTCATCAATACCTTGATACTTATCTAATTCTAAAAATTGGTATTTTTGCGTATCACTTTCAATAAATTCACTACTATTCATCGCAGATTTTATCTCAGTAGATGACGCATCTCTCCATGTTTTATTATCTTTACTTGAAATTTGTTGGCTAGTATAATTATCGATTTGTTTTTTAGATGCTTTATCCAAAGTTACTTTAAGATTTTCCACTTTTTCTTGTTCGTCAACTTCTTTAAAAAAGATTTGATCTGAGATCATTGAAAAAACAACAACCGCAGCTACACCTAAGACTATCAATAAACCAATGATTGATAGAATTGAGCCTTTTTTATGCTTCGTCATGTTTACACCTCTTAGGTAATAATTAGGAAGGACACGCCTTCGTCATATGTATCATAGCTTTAAAGCTATCCGATAATAAAGTTTAACACTAATTACTTGAACAGACAATTTAATATGAACGTTGTTACATATTCATAAAAAAAGTAATGAAATTTTAATTTCATTACTCTTGACTTTTATAATAATCCATTATAATAAAGCTTGCAGCTTGTGATCTATTTTTATAAAAATAACGATTTAAATCAATCGTACCTTCTATTTCCCCGTCCCGATACATCATTTCTTTTGCCATGTTGTTTATCATAACAAAATCTGATTTATCTTTAATCAGATCCAAATCATCATGCCTTGCAAAAAAATGTTCTAAATTTAAATATGCGTAATCCATATAAACCTCCTGATAATTGTCCGAAGATAATAATATACCTCTAAAGTGTTATATCTTTAAGTTGAATACGCGCTAATGTTATAAAACTTAAAATTTATCTATCTTATGACTACTATTTAACACCTATTATCCCTATTTGGCAAATGAAAATTACTATTTCTTATAATAAAATAATAACATCCGGAAATACATGTTGTATATACGACAATGGAGAGAATGAATGACCTTCGAAGAAGTTTATAAAAAATACAAATATATTATTCATTATCTATTAAAAAAATACAATATTCAGTACAATTATGATGAATATGCTCAACTCCTCTTAATTAAAATGTGGGAGCTAAGTAAAATCTACAATTCACAAAAACGCAGCTCATTAAACACTTTCTTATATTCACGATTAAATTTCTATTTGATAGACCTTTTCCGCAAACACCAAGCTCTAACTCTAGTTGATATTTCAGAACAAGAAGTTAAATCTTCTTTAATTAATGATGATTATGACAACATGCTAGTATTTCAACAATTTTTATCGTTATTGACTGATAAAGAACAGCAATGGCTACTATTAAAATTTGCAGGACTTAAACAATATGAAATTGCAAAACTTCTTAATTGTTCTGTCTCAACTTTAAAAAACTATCAAAAACGAATTCGACAAAAACATTTAAAATTTTATACCCATGATTGAGGTGAATATGATATGACTCCACTTACTAAACTACTCTATTTCAAAACAGTTGTTGGGCCAGAAATATTAACAATAAGCCAATATACGACACACCAATTCACTTACCCTACTACAATTAATCTCACATTACAGTATTTTTTAGAATCAAGACATTTATCTTTAACTCTTCAGACAAAACAAGCCAAACATTTACTAAAAATACGTAAACTCGTTCCAATATTTATTAATAGCGATATAACATTATTCCCAATAAAGCCACAGCGCTCACCAATTCAATATTATATTAATGCAATTCCAATCACGGGACTAAAGTCAAAGGGGACACAAACAATTATATATTTTGAGAACGCTACCTATATTACAGTCAATGCTCCCTATCTATTTATTCATAAAAAATGGCAAGAAAGTTTAACGCTTTCTCACCATTCAACATAGCGCTATCCAACTATAACGCCTTATTATGTTTATATTCTAATAATTTTTTCGTAAAATAAGCTGTTACCATTTTAATCAAATATAAACTGACGATTAATAGTAATATTGAGCCAATCAAGGTCAAAATAACAGTTGTAGTAGATAATTGCACTTCAGGTTTAATAAAGTACTGTACAGATGATAGACTTGTCAAAAACCCAAATAAAAACAAACCTAATAGCACGATATAAGTGATTAAAATACCTATAAGCAATGCAAATAATTGTGTTGATGATACAACTTTCTCTTTAAAGACATATTCCTTTAAAAATTGGTTTGAAAATGCAATAGGACGATTTAAACTTTGTCCATCACTAGACTTAGTAACTTCTTCTAACACTTCATTCAATTGATTTTTTTCTTTTTTATTTAAAAACCATAATTGCTTTTTAACTTTTTGTTTAAAGATATCTAGTTTCATAAATGTTTCTCCTTTAGAACTTACGCAGAACTTTATACTCATTAAATAATAAATCAATTATCTAGGTTATTCAATTAAATTTTAAAATATTTTTATTATCTTTAATTTTATTGATTGTTATATTATCTACTCTACGATAACTAAGCCCATTAATGCAGCAAATTGTACAGCTTGATTTCTAGAAACTTTACAACCTAATAAGTCTTCTTTGTTAACCACAAATGACTCAAAATAAGATTGGCTTAAATCACAACCTTTTAATGGGGTTTGATAAATTGATAAATGCTCTAAGTTACTATCATCAAAAACTACCTTTTTCAAAGTTGAATTATGAAATTCTGCATTTTCAAAGTTACTATCATCAAAAACTACCTTTTTCAAAGTTGAATTATGAAATTCTGCATTTTCAAAGTTACTTTTTTGGGTCACTAGTGCTTCTATTTTAGAATCCACAACACTTATAAAATCAGCTTTCACTTCATCAAATACTATATTGCCAAATCTCATATAATTAAATAAAGTTCCTGTCATACGGCAGTTTTTAAATGTCACTCTATGTATGGAGCCATGATCCATTTTCGTATTCGAAAAATCACAATTTTCAAAAATAACATCTGTAAAATCAGCGCGACCTAAATCAGAGTTAGAAAAATCACAATCCTTGATATAAGAACCATAAACTACAAATCTTTGTAAAACTTTATTACTTAAATTAGCATTTTCTATTTTCGCGACTTCAACTATATCATCTTCATCTTGAAAAATTTCTTCTAATTCTTTAAGTTCTAAATTTGCACTAATTTTGGGTTGTTGTATTTTCATAAATAATCTTCCCCTCTTTATTATTCATAGTTTAATTGAACAAGTAGTTATATGTATTTGAAATTCAAGACATTCAACAGTATAACAGATATCTTAGCATCCTATACTTATGCTCAATAAAAAAGCTGAGGCAACTCATTTAGAATGAATTGCCTCAGCCTATTATTATCTGAAATTTAAATTTCTTAATCTTCTATTAAAGAATAGATAATCCTGAACTTTGAATATCTTTAGCAAATCCTTGTACTGTATCAACTGATAATTCGTTAACATCACGGCCAAGGTTGTTATTTACTTTTTTCACAACGTCTGCAGGACATGTAATGATATCTGCGCCCACTTCATCCGCTTGGATTACATTGATTACTTCACGACAGCTTGCCCAAAGTAATTTAACGCCTTTTTTACTATGTGTAACTTCTGCTGCATCTTTCATCAATGGAACTGGATCTACCCCAGTATCAGCAATACGACCAGCAAATACTGATACATAAGTTGGAACACCTTCTGTTACAGCTTCTGTAATTTCTTTAACTTGATCTAAAGTATAAACAGCAGTTACATTTAAACGCACATTGTCTGCTGATAATTTTTTAATTAGAGAAATAGTTGATTCACCTTTTGTGTTTACAACTGGAATTTTAACAAATACGTTTTTACCATATTGTTTCAAAATCTCAGCTTCTTTTTCCATTGTTTCTAAATCATCTGCGAATACTTCGAATGAAATAGAAGCATCAGGAATTTCACGAACAGCTTCTTCTGCGAAAGCTTTATAGTCTGTTACACCTGCTTTTGCCATTAAACTAGGGTTAGTAGTAAAACCATCTACTTGTTTATTTTTATAAGCTGTTTTCATTTCTTCAATATCTGCACCATCTGCAAACACTTCAACATTTAATTTTGCCATTACTAATTCCTCCTGACTTAAATAAATAATTCAATAAAGAATTATTTTTATAACGGTTATTAACCATACAACTCATTTATACCACCATTAATCAATAAATTCTAATTTTTTGCTTGAATTGTCAAAATCTTTAGAGTAAAAAGAAGCATTACGCGTACTTGAAGCTCTATTCAGTTATGATTTACAGTAAATCTAAATTTATATATATTCTAAATTTACAAATTAGTTAATTTTTTGTAAATCTATGGTATTATTATTTAATGAATTGTACTAGGAGGTAACTATGGCACGTTCAAAACTTTATTTTTATTTATCTAGTTTATTGGTTATTATTAGCTTGTATTTTAATACTAGAAATCCTCTAATTACTATGCATTTTAGTTCAATGATCAAATTAATTTTTGTTTGTAGTATTATTAACGCTATTATTTTAATAATTTCAATTATTTTAGCAGATAAATCAATTAAACACTTACATGAAAATTCTGGGTGGGTTAGAAAAGCTAGTAAGATATTACCTTACGTAATATTAGTAGTGCTTATCATCCATATCGTTGCTTCACTTTCAACATTTGGTATTATTTTCTAATTAATGCTACAAAAGTTATAATACTTTTGTAGTTTTTTATTTTTTGTCGAGAGGAAGAATAAAAACAATGCAATACTTATATATTTTTATAGGTGGTGCGATTGGTGCTCTACTAAGATATCTATTAACATTCATCAATCAAACTGCTGAATTTCCAACAGGCACATTTATTGCTAATATTGTTGGTGCTTTCTTAATGGGCCTTATTGGAACTTTGACAATAAAGTATTTTAGAAATAATCCATTACTTAAAAAAGGTATAACTACTGGATTTTTAGGCGCACTCACTACTTTTTCTACTTTTCAATTTGAGCTCGTTTCATTTTTAGAACAACAGGCATATTTATTAATGATTTTATACGCTTTAAGTAGTTATATTATAGGTATACTCGTCTGTTATTTCGGGGTAAAATTGGGGGCTCGTTTATCATGACACAATTACTGTTAGTTATGTTAGGTGGCGGTCTCGGAGCTGTAATCAGAGGAGTGATTACTAACGTTTGTACAAGTAGATTTAGTAGTAAGTTACCTATTGCAACGCCAATCGTTAATATATTAGGCAGTTTAATAATCGGTTTATTGATGGGTATGACATTAAATATAGATTGGGTCCATCCCTTTGCAATTGTCGGCGTTCTCGGCGGATTAACGACATTTTCTACTTTATCTTCAGAGTTAGTCAAATTATTAATAACTGAAAAGAACATATTTATTTTTTTAATTTATTCTTTACTACAATATGCCGTGTCATTTTCAGCCTGTTTATTAGGATACATCATGATTTAGCCGATTAATTGAAATTCAGATGCATATAAATACAATAATTATTAATAAACTCAATCACCATCTCTTTTATAAAATAGTTAAGCACACACCTTCAAAAGAAAAATAGTTAAAAAGCCCAATCTATTAAAAAAACTAATAGATTGGGCTTTTTTATTTAGGAATTGCGAATTTGTAACGGTCACTTCTTTTAATACTAGTGTCCACTATATTCAGATGGATCTGGACCGATTCTTCTATCCTCATTGAGTTTATCTAATTTTTCAATTTGTGCTGATGTTAATTGGAAATCAAATACATTTAAATTTTCTTCTATTCTAGAAGGTGTCACTGATTTAGGTATTACTACAACACCATGTTCTATGTTCCAACGAATAATCACTTGTGCTGGTGATTTTCCTACTTCAGTTGCAACATTTCTTACAGTATCATCTTCTAAAATTTGCGCATTCATAAGTGGTGACCATGATTCCATATGAATATTCTGTACTTCTAAATATCTTCTTAATGATTCTTGCAATAAATATGGATGGAATTCAACTTGGTTTATCACAGGTTTAATAGAAACTTGGGCTAACAAGGCTTCAAAATGCGCCGTTTCAAAATTACTTACTCCAATATTTTTTACTCTGTCATTTTTATATAAGTCTTCCATACCTTGCCAAGTGTCTATCATTAAAGCTTCATCTGTACCCGGCCAATGCATGAGATACAAGTCTAGGTAATCTAATCCAAGTTTCTTTAAACTCGTTTCATAAGCATCTGTAACATTTTCACGGCCATAATCTGCTAACCATAATTTAGATGTGATAAACAAATCACTTCTATTTTTACCTATAGCTGCTAAACCTTCTGCAATACCTTCCCCTACTTTTTCTTCATTTTCATACACCATTGCAGTATCTATATGTGTGTAACCATTTTCTATCGCATGTTTTACTGACATTTTACATTCGTCACTGTTTTCGACACGAAAAGTACCTAAACCAACAATTGGCATTTCATTGCCATTATAAAAAGTTACATTTTCCAAATTAAAATCCCCTTTTCTATTTAGATAACTATTATATTAATCAATTTTCTTTAAATTATAAATTAAAAGGACTTTAAATAACCAAATTATATTGTATTAATCCATAAAACACATTGTTTGTGCATTTAAAACTCCAACAAAAAGATAGATAACCTGTATGGTTACCTATCTTTTTAAAATTAAGTATTTCACATTAATTAAATGTTTCTATTTCATCCATAACACGTTGCAAATCTTCAACATTGTATTGAATTCGACCGTGGAATACAAATTTATTAAAGAACTCATCAAGTTGCTCTGCACCCACTAGTACCTTAGTATTTGAACTTTGTGCATAATTTGAAATCGTTACAGCACCTTCATTTTTAGGATTGAAGTATAAAATAGTAGTTGGTGTGAATTTTAAATTAAGTTCTGTTTGAATATCACCGGCAAGTTTTTCTATTTCATTTAAATGCGATGTATAATTTACAAACGATAATGATTCCGCATCTTCATTCTTATCTAATACAAGCGTTTGTGGCGTGTGCTTATCAAGATATAAAGTATTAAATACCTGCTCCATCATTGGTTGTTCTTTGAATTGGGCTGCGCTAACGCCATTATATACATGCCCTTTCAATAACTGTGAATCTATGATGTATAGACCAGTACGTGTCAGTACTAAGTGGCTAATACGTTGAACGTCGCTAAATTCATTTCTAGGTAAAAATATATTAGCCATAATATGCATATCTTCAGGACGAATTCTTTTCTCATTTACAAGACGTTCACGGATACCAATCAATCTCATGTCAGTTACATATTCACTATGGTTCTTAGAAAATAATTTCAAGGCATCAATTTCTCTGTCTTTAGAACTAACTGTAGCTGCATATTCTTCCTTTTGTTTTGTTACAGTTTTTTTATTTTCTATTCTTTCTTTTTCCAACTCTTCCTCATGTTCATCGCTTAATTTTTGTTCTCTAGATTTATATTGCTCTTCAGCCTTTTTTTGCGCTTTCTTTTTACTTTTTAAAGCAAGCATAAATAATATCAAACAAATGACTGCTACGATGATTGCCACGATTAAACCAATTTCTATTGGCCCTAATGAATTCATAACAAAAACGCTCCTTTATGTGTTCAGTAACTTAATTATAATAGATAATAGCTCATCATTCGATAGAAAAGTCCATAAAATTAAATTTTAGTTTATTATACTTCTACAGAATCTTTTAATAAGTTTACTTTATCTAATTTTTCCCATGGCAATAAGATATCTGTACGGCCAAAGTGACCATAGGCAGCTGTTTGTTTATAGATTGGGTGTTTTAAATCTAACATTTTAATAATGCCAGCAGGTCTTAAGTCAAAATGCTTACGTACCGCTTCCACTAATTCATTTTCACTGACACTACTTGTTCCAAATGTATCAATAGAAATTGAAACTGGTTCAGCAACCCCAATTGCGTATGCTAATTGTACTTCACATTTGTCTGCTAATTTAGCCGCTACAATATTTTTAGCTACATAACGTGCAGCATAGGCAGCAGAACGGTCAACTTTTGTTGGGTCCTTACCACTGAAACAACCGCCGCCATGACGTGCATAACCACCATATGTGTCTACAATAATTTTACGACCAGTAAGTCCAGCATCTCCTTGAGGACCACCAATCACAAAACGACCAGTAGGATTAATATAAAATTTAGTGTCTTCATCTAATAGATTTTCAGGCACTGTTGGATAAATGACGTGCGCTTTAATGTCATCTTGTATTTGTTGCAATTCAGTATCTTCTGCATGTTGCGTAGAAACAACGATAGTGTCTATACGTTGTGGTTTATCCTGTTCATCATATTCAACTGTTACTTGTACTTTCCCATCTGGGCGTAAATATTTTAATATTTCATCTTTACGCACATCAGATAATTTCTTAGCGAGTTGATGTGATAAGAAGATTGGTAAAGGCATATACGTATCCGTTTCATTCGTAGCATAACCAAACATTAAGCCTTGGTCGCCAGCACCAGTTGCTTCAATTTCTTCTTCAGAAACATCATTACGATACTCTAATGCTGTGTCAACACCTTGCGCGATGTCAGGAGATTGCTCATCAATTGCTGTTAATACGGCCATAGTTTGACTGTCATACCCATATTTTGCACGTGTGTAACCAATCTCTTTAATTGTTTCCCTTACTACTTTTGGAATATCAACATAAGTTGTTGTAGATATTTCACCTGAAATTAACGCCATACCAGTAGTTACCGTAGTTTCACAAGCTACCCTTGCATTAGGATCGTCTTTTAATATCTCATCTAATATTGCATCAGATACTTGATCCGCTATTTTATCTGGGTGCCCTTCTGTTACAGATTCTGAAGTAAATAATCTTCTATTGTATGTCATAATTTGCTCCTTTAGTTTTAAATTACGAAAATTCTCTCTCTGTTGAGCTCATTAAAAAGGGCCTTCATCACTATATTAAATAGAGAGAAGGCCCTTATACGTCCATTCGCTCTTATCGTTCAGACGATATATGTCTGCAAACGGTTTGGCACCTTTCTTCGTATTAAGAAGAGGTTGCTGGGCTTCATTGGGTCCATGTCCCTCCGCCACTCAGGATAAGAGAATCCGTTAAGTCCTATAGTACCTAATCTATGATATATTGTCAATTTAACAATTATTATTATTTATTTAAATTTCCTTTTAATATGATGTGGACTAATAATACATATGTGTTATACTCTTTAATTGTAAAGGCTTACATTAACTAAATAGCGTTGGAGGGATTAGTATGGCGGTAGATACATACACATACACAAGCAAGATTGAAAGTATATTGGACAAACCATCATCATTATTTCAATTATCTACAACACAGTTGTATAACAAAATTTTAAATAATGATGAAGGCGCATTGACTGAACTTGGAGCAATTAACGCTAAAACAGGTAAATACACAGGTCGTTCTCCAAAAGATAAGTTTATTGTAAATGAACCATCTTATAGAGATGACATCGATTGGGGTAACATAAATCAACCTATCGAAGAAGAAACTTTCTTAAATTTGTATGATAAAGTTTTAGCCCATTTAAACAAAAAAGATGAACTTTATGTATTTAAGGGTTATGCAGGTAGTGATGAAGATTCACAATTAGAACTCACAGTGATTAATGAATTAGCTTGGCATAATTTATTCGCACAAAATATGTTCATTCGCCCAAGTACTAGAGAAGAAGCTAGCGAAATCAAATCTGATTTCACTATTGTTTCAGCACCTTCTTTTAAAGCAGTTCCTGAAGTTGACGGCACAAACTCCGAAACATTTATAATTACCTCTTTCAAACATAAAGTAATATTGATTGGTGGCACTGAATATGCTGGAGAAATGAAAAAAGGCATATTCTCAGTAATGAACTACTTACTCCCTAAAGATAAAATCATGAGCATGCACTGTTCAGCTAATGTTGGCGATAAAGGTGATGTTGCTTTGTTCTTCGGATTATCCGGTACAGGTAAAACAACACTTTCTGCTGACCCAACACGTAAACTGATTGGTGATGATGAGCATGGTTGGAATGAAAACGGCATTTTCAATATTGAAGGCGGCTGTTATGCTAAAGCAATTAACCTTTCATATAAAAAGGAACCACAAATTTACGACGCAATTAAATATGGTACTATTTTAGAAAACGTAGTTGTCGATGAAGATGGTGATGTAGACTTCGATGATAACTATTACACTGAAAATACAAGAGCCGCTTATCCAATTGATCATATCGATAATATCGTGACACCCTCTAAAGCAGCACATCCGAATACAATTATTTTCTTAACTGCTGATGCTTTTGGTGTATTACCACCTATTTCTAAATTATCTAAAGATCAAGCAATGTACCATTTCCTAAGCGGCTTCACAGCTAAATTAGCTGGTACAGAACGTGGTGTTACAGAGCCAGAACCATCATTCTCAACTTGTTTCGGTTCACCATTCTTACCTCTCAACGCAAAAGTATATGCAGACCTATTAGGAGATTTAATTGATGAACATGACGTAGACGTTTATCTAGTTAACACGGGTTGGACTGGTGGCCAATATGGGCTCGGACGTCGTATCAGCCTTAACTATACAAGACAAATGGTAAACCAAGCTATTACTGGACAATTAAGTGAAATAGAATATATTAAAGATGATATGTTCGGATTAGATATCCCATTAGAAATTGAAGGTGTACCTCAGACATTATTAAACCCTATTAATGCTTGGAGTAAGCCAGAAGCATATAGAGAGCAAGCTCAAGATTTAATTAATCGTTTTAAACATAATTTTGAAAAATTCGGTACAGAAGTAGAAGATTTAGCTAACAATGGCGGTTTCAAATAAGTTAAATAAATAAAAAAAGCATGAACTACGAAAGAATTTGTAGTTCATGCTTTTTATTGTTCATTATAATTTTGTTTAATATGCTGGGCTTCAACATCTGTCATCCATTGTTTGATGGTCGACAATGTAGATTTTAATGCAAACGGCCTAGGAATATGCCCTTCTTCCATTTGATAAAACGTACGATAAGTCGCACCTATACGCTCTAATTTTTCCGCTAAATAATATGCTTGATGAATACCAACTTGATAATCTTTTCCACCGTGTACTATTAAAATTGGTGGGCTATCCTTAGTAATTTGGGAAACTGCATCTCGTTGCCTATACGCATCAGCGTTCTTTTTAGGATGACCAATCATACGTTTAAGCATTCCTCTTAAGTCAACACGTTCTTCATACATTAAATATATATCAGAGACTCCACCCCAAATTATATAACTAGATATCGGTAAATCTTGAAACGTTAATAACCCTTGTAGACCACCTCTAGAAAATCCAACCATATGAATATGTGCTTTTGGATACATACAATTTAATATTTTAATAGCAACAGTAACGTCGTTTAAATCCGCACCGTAAAATGCATCTTTACCTTCACTGCCATTATTCCCACGATAATAAGGACCGAAAACTAATGTATGATCGTTTGCAAATTGCATTAAACGTCCTGTACGTACCATACCTACTTGCCCTTTTCCACCTCGCAAATAAATAACAATTCTTTCTACATTAGCTATAGGTGCCATTAAGAGACCACGCACTTTTAAAGCATCCACATGATATGTGACTTCTTCAAAAAAATGTGTTGATGATTCAACTGGCATACGTTTTCTATGAATAAAATCCAAGCTCCATCACTCTCTCTAAACATTGTAAAATTGCTGCATCTTTCAATAAGTAGCTTTTGCGTTCTTCTGGAATATCATAAACATTATTATAAAATAAAGGTCCATTTGTTTCTAAATAGTCTTGTTGTTGCTCTACATCCTTAACGACAACCATAAATACATCTTTAGTAAAGCTTAATCCATTTTGCCTTACTACACGATATTGCGCAATATAATTACACTTTTTTATCGTTGCACCTGTTTCCTCGAACAATTCTCTAGCTGCTGCTACTTCACTGGATTCTCCTAATTCTTTTTTGCCACCAGGAAACTCTATACCTCTTATTTTATGATTGGTAAACAGCAATTGTCCTTGATATATAGGTATAATCAGGACATGGTTACCATCAGCATGATTTTCGTCATTTTTATATGATAAAAACACATCATCATTTTCGCTATCTTTAAACTTCACGTTCATCCTTCTCCCTTTAATTATGTTAAACTGTCTATGCTAAGTTATTTGTTGGAGGCAAAATTATAATGAAAACATTGTTCCTAGGACTTATACGTATTTACCAACGTTTCATTTCGCCAATGACACCTGCTACATGTCGTTTCTATCCTACTTGCTCTGAATATACGAGAGAAGCGATACAAGTCTATGGTGCATTTAAGGGTACCTGGTTAGGTGTTAAAAGAATTTCGAAATGTCATCCACTTCATAAGGGTGGCTTTGACCCAGTACCATTAAAGAAAAAAGAAAAGAAAAAAGATTAATAAACGCGCTTTAATTGTGCTGTATTAACTTCAGGAGGTTCAAAATATATTGAATCTCCTTTTAATATGCCTGCATTATTTACTATATCATTTTTAAAATAATAACCTTTTGGTGTGATATCACTTGGATAGTCAGCAAATTGAGCTAACAATGCGGTGAAATATCTACTTAATCCATATTCATACATACCACCGATAACGATTTTGATATCTTTTGCTTTTAAAACGTTAATGATTTCTAATACTTTATCTACTCCACCTAATCTAAAAGGTTTCAACACAACTACATTAATAGGATTATTAGCAATGATTTTCATAATTTCATCTTGAGATAATGCTTTTTCATCTATTGCGATTGGTGGCAGTTCAGATTTAGTAAAAGCCTCTAATTTATCTAATGATTTAAAAGGTTCTTCGATATAGAGTATTGATTTATTAGCAAGTTGTTTTAACTTGTGTGACTCATTTTCTTGAATAGATTCATTCGCATCTATTGCGATATTCGGTTGAAAGTCTAATTGTTTTAACATTTCAATATTTTGTAGTATATGCTGTGACCATTTTATTTTAACACGTTGTGGTTGGGTATCTACAAGTTGCTTTAAATTCCCTTCAGTCAAACCACTGACTGTTGCGCCATATGGAACATTAAATGAATGCATTTCATAAAACATTTGATAAAAAGCCATTACCAGCATGCTTCTTGTAGCTGGAAATGCCATCAAATTATCTAATGTTGCTTGTGCCTCTCCAAAATGATTAAACGTTTCATTCTGATATTGTTTAATCCATTTCTCAGTTTGGTGGCGCACAACTTCTATCGTTTCTGGTGAGTACCAATCCGTCTCAAAAGCATTACATTCTCCAAAATAATGTTGCCCCGTATTAGTAATTAATTCAATAATTAATACCTTCCGACAACTCAATTTAATTTTCGGCGTCACAATAGCATGTTTAAAACTAGCATTATATTCGTATAATTTCACTGCTTGTAATTTCATATCCACCTCGAATTTAAAGTTTCAAACGGTTTCTCTGTAACTTTCCTGTTGATGTATAAGGTAATGATTCAACGCGTACAAATTGCTTAGGTATTTTATATTTTGCTAAATTTTGTTTGAAATGCTCTAATAATTGCGCATCAGATATTGTTATATTCGCAACGTAATATAAATATGGGACTTCCCCCCAGGTATCATCTTCTACGCCGACACACATTGCATCTTCTATGCCCAAATAATTCTTAGCAACCGACTCAATTTGATAAGGGTAGATATTTTCTCCACCACTGATTATTAAATCTTTTCTGCGATCATAAACCATGACATAACCTTCGTCATCTATTTCTGCAATATCACCAGTATTAAAATAGCCTGCTTCAAAGATGTCTTGCTTATTTTCAGGATATAGGTAACCTTGCATAACATTATCACCTTTGATTAACAATTCACCATGACCTTGTGAATTTGGGGCTTTAATTTTCACATCAACATTTGCACTCGGTTTACCTACTGTATCATAACGATGTGTTAACATCTCTGGTGAAGCAGTTAAAAACTGTGAACACGTTTCTGTCATACCGAAAGAATTATATATTGGCAGTCTATTTTGAAGTGCTTGATCAATCAGAGCACTAGAGAGTTTCGCGCCGCCAAGTAATATCTTTTGAACTTGATAAGGTTGATCAAATCCTTCATCCATTAACCATTTTAATGTTTGGGGCACGAGTGACACATGTGTAGGTAATTCTTCTTTTATAATCTTTAACATAGCTGCAGAATTAAATTTAGATGCTATACGAACTGTAAAGCCTTCAATTAATGCTCTTAACACTACACTTAATCCTGAAATATGATAGATAGGCAATACGGATAGCCATTTCGTATTCTGATCAAACCCAAGGCTTTCCTTACAACCACTTGCACTTGCATAATGATTGCTAAATGTCTGTGGCACAGCTTTTTGAGGTCCCGTTGTCCCTGATGTAAACATAATCGATGCAATACGTTCTATTGAAAATGATGTTTCATATTGATTATCATCCAAATGAGTCCATAAGTTTTCAAAATTAACTATATGAATACCTTTTAATTGTATTGGCTCTCGTGCTATCACAGTATCAACTTCAATTGATACCATTTGTGCAAGCATTTCCTTCTTAGTCAGTCTTGTATTTAACATAGCAATTTCAATACCAGCTAGCCACGCTGCATTAATTAAAATGACAGATGCTATCGAATTATCGATATATAATCCAATTCTTGGCTTATATAACTGTTTTAATTGATATGCTAATCTCGAAGCATATTGATAGGTCTTATTAAATGAAATTTGCTTTGTGCCGTCATCTATAAACACCTTTTCACCATTTAGTTCTGCTTGTTTTTTCAACCAAAATTCCACGCCTACATTCCTCCATCTCATATTATATTATAACGCTTTTATTATTATTTAACATGGTCCAAATCTTCACTTTAATGTTATGACTACGCAAAGGTTTTATAAGTTAAATTTTTAGTCACACATTCTATTTTTTAAAGTTTGTTTTATTTCAAATCGCTTTTGAATTTTCATACATCTATTTTTTTACATTTGCAGTTATATTTTTTACACTTTTCTGAACCTTATTCCATCTCCTATTTAACTTTGCTATTTTAGTTTAAAGGAGTGATTTCTTATGAAAAAGGTTAGTGTGATCATGCCTACATATAATAACGGGAATATGATTTCTCGTACTATCGATTCAATTCTAAATCAAACTATGAGTCATAAAGATTTTGAATTAATAATTATAGATGATCATTCAAATGATATTGAAACTGTTGAAACTATTAAATCATATTGGGTTAATTATAAGCATTTAATAAAATTTAAAAGATTAAATAAAAATACAGGAAGCGCAAGTGCTCCAAGAAACAAAGGCATAAGCATGAGTAATTCAGAGTACATTTTCTTCTTAGATTCTGATGATTACTTGCATGAAAGAGCGTTAGAGGATCTTTACATATATGGGAAAGAAAATAATAGTGATTTAATTATTGGTAAGTATGGTGTGGAAGGAAAAGGTAGAGGTGTTCCGAAAGCAGTGTTTGAGAATGGTAATGTGCCAAAAGCGGATATTATAGAAAACAGTTTGTTTTATGCATTATCAGTTTTAAAAATGTTTAAAAGTAATATTATACATAAAAATAAAATTCGTTTTAAAACAAATGCTAAAACTGCAGAGGATCAACTTTTCACTATAGAATTCCTTATGAATTCAAAAAATTATTCTATTAAAACTGATTATGAATACTACATTGTTGTGAATGATTTCTCGTCTAAAAATCATCTGTCTACTAAAAAAAGCACACCGAAACAATATTTTTCTACTATAAGCAATATCTATAACGCAATATATTGCAGTAAAGTATACAAAAAACGAGTACTCCGTGACAAACTTGCAGCGAAGTATACAACAAGGCTATTGAGACATGGACAGAATAAGCATTTTTCAATTAGTAAAATGAGTTACAAAGAGAAAAAAGAATGGATTAAATATTTATCAAAAACTATAAATGAAGTTCCTAGAACCGCAGATACATATGTAACACCTATATTTAATTTAAAATTGGAAGCTATACGTCAAAATAACCTATTAGCTGTGATGACTGCAGATAAAATATTAAAAGGTGGTTAAAGATATAATTGGAAAACTTTAATTATGAAAATAGACATTACTTAGCATTGAAGCAAGAAGATTTAAAACTAAACAAAGAAAAAATTGAATGGATATTCACGAATTATGAGCAAATTACATTTTCAGTTAAATGGAACAAAAATAAAACACCAATATTAATGATGAATGGGTATAAAATAGCAAGTATTAGCAATTTAAAAATCCATATAAACATTCATGATTTAAAAGGAGACTTTAATTTTAATAATACCCCTCTTCTCCGTGTATCTTGTAGATTTTAAATTTCTTTAAGGCGGTAAGATAATGAACCATATAAGTGAATAGATTCATAAAATTCTATTACTGGAATTGCTTTAACAGTCTTATTAACTGCTTGAGTGATATCATTGTTTGTGATTAACATCTCAGTTTACATTGGCAATGCTAATTGATCATATTATAAAAAACAAGACAAACATGTCCTTTCAAAATCGGAATATTGTAAATGAAAACTTATTTAATTTATCATTTTTAATTATTAATACTAAAAAATATAAATTTTATCACACTAAAATTCTCAAAAAATTATTTTTTAAAATTATAGTTTGAAAGTATTATTACTGGGTATAGATTAATGATTGAATCATTTACAAGGAGTGTTAAAAATGAAGTTAAAATTGGTGACTGCGGTAGCACTGTCAGGTATTTTGCTTACAGCATGTGGTAATGGAGATTCAGAGAGCGATACTAAATCTGAGGATTCTAGTAATAAAGATACAGATAAACAAGTCATTGCTTTAGATAAAATCAAAACAAGCCCCAAAGATGCTATTAAAAAAGCACAAGATGAGTATAGTGGACAAGACTTAAAAGGCATTACTTATGAAAAGAGTAATGGTGAATGGGCTTATAAAATAGAGCAACAAAAAAATGGTGAAGAATCAGAAGTTATCATTTCTGATAAAAACAAAGAGGTTTTAAATAAGGAAACTGAAAATGAAGATTCAGAAAATGAAAATGAAACATTTAAATATAATGATGCCATCGACTATAAAGAAGCTATTAAAAAAGGACAAGAAGAATTTGATGGCGACATCAAAGAATGGTCCCTATCTGAAGATGATGGCAAACTCGTTTACGATTTAGACCTAAAAGATGACAGCACTAAGCACGAAATCACAATCGATGCTAAAAGTGGTGATGTACTAAATAATGAACAAGACGATTAAAATTCACTAAATAATAAAGGAGGATCAATATGAAGTTATTGATCCTCCTTTATTTATGATTTCTATAAAGTTATGACTTATATGATGTGTTTGTTCCCCATAGAAATAGACAATCTATTCCACATATTGATTTGATTAATGATTAATATTAAGTCTGTGTACTCCTCTTCTGTATACAGTTTACGAACTTCGTTAAATAGTTCCTCTGAAACACCATTTACAGTAATATTCGTTACTGCTTCTGTAAGTTCAAAAGCCAGTTTCTCTTTATCAGAATATATATTTGTTTCATGCCATGCATTTAATAAATAGATTTCTTCTTCTGATACTTTCATTTTTCTAGCATCTGCAGTATGCATACCAATACAAAAAGCACAACCATTTATTTGAGAGACACGTATCTTAATCAACTCTCTTAACTTTCTATTAATAGATGTTTTCTTTAATTGTTTTTCCAAATCCATTATTAATGCCATTTCTTCTCCAGCAATTTCATAATAATCTATTCTATTTTCCAAAAATGAACCCCCATAATCATGATTATTCTAATTCAGTATAATTTCTAAGGTTAAGAATCACAATTTGTTTGTTTACACTCTTCTTGTATAACCTCATTTTGTATTACTATTTCACATATTTCAGATTGTAAAAGACTTGAATGTAACAAAAAAATAACCATCTCCGAAGAGATGGTTACGTCTGAGAGTTTGTCTGAACCCACACCCTAAGGTGTACGTTAGACCCACTCTATCTGACAACACCCTAGGGTGTCCACAACAATAATATAATAATTTCTGATAAAAGTAAATCCTTATTTAATTTAATGAAAGTTATAGTTTGACAACATATTTTTTAATATTAATTATGGGGATTACAATTTTTATAGTAGTCTATTGAAAGTAAAAACACCGAAACCCTATTATATCAGGTTTACGGTGTTTCAAAAAAGTTCAACTTATGTAAATAGCGGAGAGTGAGGGATTCGAACCCTCGAGACGCTTGTGACGTCTACACACTTTCCAGGCGTGCTCCTTCGGCCAACTCGGACAACTCTCCAATATAATATAAAAAAACAGAAGCGATATTTCACTTCTGTTTGTATGACCCCGACGGGACTCGAACCCGTGTTACCGCCGTGAAAGGGCGGTGTCTTAACCGCTTGACCACGGGGCCATATGGCTCCACAGGTAGGACTCGAACCTACGACCGATCGGTTAACAGCCGATAGCTCTACCACTGAGCTACTGTGGAATAATTTAAATGGAGCGGGTGATGGGAATCGAACCCACAACATCAGCTTGGAAGGCTGAGGTTTTCCCATTAAACTACACCCGCTTAATTAATCATTATGGGGCGGATGATGGGGATCGAACCCACGCGTGTCGGAACCACAATCCGATGTGTTAACCACTTCACCACAACCGCCAAAGCAATATTAAAAAATGGTTCAGGACAGAGTCGAACTGCCGACACATGGAGCTTCAATCCATTGCTCTACCAACTGAGCTACTGAACCATAATGATAATGGCGGTCTCGACGGGAATCGAACCCGCGATCTCCTGCGTGACAGGCAGGCGTGTTAACCGCTACACTACGAGACCTAAAATAAAAATTGCGGGAGGCGGATTTGAACCACCGACCTTCGGGTTATGAGCCCGACGAGCTACCGCTGCTCCATCCCGCGGTAATATTATTAATGACGCCTACCCAATTAATATACCATGAATCTTTACTTAATGTCAACAACTTTTTAAAAGTAATTTACATTGGCTTAATCAGGAATTAAAACTTTAATGCGATAATTGATGTTTGTACATCCCCTATCAATCAATACTTACTTAGTATATAAATTCCTAACGCTTTAGTCAATAACTTTTAAAAACTATTTTGTGTAAAAAAGGAATATAATAATAATATTTTATCTTTAGTTCCTTATTTATACAAAATTCTATTGTTTTCACGCTTAAATACTACATTTGTTGTGATGTCATTACAATAAATATTGTACATTAAAGAACAATAACTAATTAAATAATGTTCTTTAATGTTAAATACTAAATTACTTACTCATGATACCTTGCATTTTTCCGTGTAAAATTGTGAATGTGGTAAAGCCGTCATCTTCCATAAAATGGCCACCATTCTCTGTTACTTTACACACACCATTTAATGTATCCATTAATCTTTTAGTTTCTAAGTAAGATACATATTTATCATTTTTAGAACACAAACCATAGAATTGATCTACTTTATTTTTAACAATCTCATAGTCGATTGCTTTTGTTTCAGGATCAATATATGCATCTATTTCTTCCGCGTCATCCATGAAACCTGCAACACTAAACAGACCTTCTATATGATTTATATTCGTTTCTTCTATGTACTTTAATGATGCTAAAGTACCAAAACCATGTGTTATAAAATATGTTTCATATTTTTTAACAGTGATTTGGTCTTTCATTCTTTCCACCCACTGCTCAAGATTATCATTTTCTTCTACTGGTAAATCAAATAATGTTACATTATAACCTTCTAAAATAAGGTTATTAGCTAACCATTGATACCAATGGTTTGTAGCATCTCCAATTTTGGAATGTACAATTATAATATCTGTCATAAATATTCCTCCTGTACAATAGCTCATAAATCATTGTTATTTTGCTACCGTATCCGCTTCTACTACGCTATATATTAAGTATCTCACAATTGTTATAAATATTAAATTATCCAACAATTAAAAATATAAAAATAAGCCGTTATTTCGATATAACAACTTATTATATCGAAAAACGACTCTTCAAAGTTTTATTATAGTTCTGCTATTAATTCTTCTACAGCATTTTTGCCTTGTTGAATACAGTCAGGTAATCCTACTGCTTCAAATGAGGCGCCAGTAATACGTAGCCTTGGATAACTTGTTCTAATATGAGCTTGTACTTCTTTAATACGATCTATATGACCTACATGATATTGTGGCATGCTTTTAGGTAATCTATTCACGATGCTGAAATCTGGCGCACCTTTAAATGTCATCATTTGACTCAAATCTTTTTTAACAATATTTACTATTTCGTCGTCTGTGTGATCGTTCACGACCGTGTCATTAGGTTTACCTACGTATGCACGAATAAGTACTTTACCTTCTGGTGTTGTAAATGGCCATTTTTTACTTGTCCATGTACAAGCAGTGATACTCGTCTTACTTGTACGCGCAATGACAAATCCTGTACCGTCATATGTGTTTTCAATATTTTGCTCATCAAAAGCTAATACGACTGTTGCAACAGTCGTAGAATCCATAGTATTGAAATAGTCAAAGGAAGGATCATTGCCAAACCATTGCATAAATGTTTGATGTGGCGTAGTAACCAAGACACCATCATATTCTATTTTCGATTCTGCCGTAACGATTTCATAAGATTTTTGAGCAACGATAATATCTTGAATAGGCGTATTAAACTCTATTTGGACACCAAGATCTAATACATATTTAGTTAAAGCCTCTATAAATGAACTCAGGCCATGTCTGAATTGCTTGAATTGGCCTTTTGGCGCTCCTGGATATAGTTGACGTTGTTTCTGTCGCTGTACTTTTTCATATCGCATACCTTTAATTAAACTACCAAATTGTTCTTCTCTTTGCTTGAATTCTGGAAAAGTACTCATCAAACTCAAGTCATCTATATTCGTACCGTAAATGCCACCCATTAGAGGCTCTATTAAGTTTTCTAACACTTCATCTCCTAAGCGCTGGCGGAAAAATGATCCGACTGAAATATCATGTTCTATTTCTATCGATTTCTTAAATAAATCTAACCCAGCTATTAATTTACCTGTAGGAGAAATTAGTTTTGTTTTTAAAAAGGGCTTAACATCAGTTGGTACACCTAAAATTGACCCACCTGGGATGGGGAATAATTTATTTTTAGCATATATATAAGACTGCCCTGTTTGGTTTGTAATAAGGTCATTTTCTAAACCAACCTCTTTAGCAATATCTGTCATAATCTGTTTGCGTCCTAAATAAGATTCTGGCCCAAGTTCGATAGTGTATCCTTCAGTTCTATATGTTTGAATTTTACCACCAGTTCTATTAGACGCTTCATATATAGTGACATCAATATCAGGTCGTTGTTGTTTTATAAAATATGCACTTGATAAACCTGTAATACCAGCACCAATAATCGCAATACTTTTAGTCAAAACAGTTCACGCTTCCTTTAATAAACATTTTTGATTTCATCAACGATTGCTCCAATAAACAAAGGGTCCGTATTAGGCATTGACGGACGGAAATAGTTAACGCCTAATTCGTCGCAGACTACTTTACATTCATAATCATTGTCATATAACACTTCTAAATGTTCACATACAAAACCAACAGGAGTGTAAATGAAATTTTTATAGCCATGTTCATTATATAATGCTCTAGTTAAGTCTTGAACATCTGGTCCTAACCACGGTGTACCAGTGTTACCTTCAGATTGCCATCCTTCAGCTACATGGATAATATTAGAATGTTCTTCTAATAATTGTGCTGTATGATGTAATTCATTTGGATAAGGATCATTATTCTGCTCAATAAGTCCTTTCGGTAAACTATGCGCTGATACAACTAATACAGTTTCATCATGTTCTTCTTGTGGAATTTCCGCTAATGATTCATTCACTTTTTCTGTCCAATATTGAATGAATTTAGGTTGTTGATAATAGTGCTCTACATGTTTAAATGTAATGCCATATTTATCCGCTTCTTTTTGAGCCCTTGTATTATATGAACCTACTGAGAAACTAGAATAATGTGGAGCCAACACTACTGTAACAGCTTCTTCTATACCTTCTTCATGCATTGATTTAACCGCATCTTCTATAAACGGGTGTATGTGTTTCAAACCAATGTATAATTTAAATTCAACATCACTGTATGCTTCGTTTAGTGCATCACAAAGTGTTTCAGCTTGACGATTTGTTGTATTAGCTAATGGTGATAACCCACCGATATGTTTGTATCTATCTTTTAAATCTTGTAATTCTGCTTCTGTAGGTTTTTTGCCATGTCTAATATCTGTGTAGTAAGCCTCAATATCACTTTCTTGATATGGCGTGCCATATGCCATAACTAATAAGCCTATTGTTTTTGTCATTTTTAAATCATCCTTTTGTATAATAAATTTTAGATGTATATGACATAATAAATTGTTACTCTTGGTGACGTGTGTTTATGTCTACTATCTCTTCGTATAATCATGAACGAATGTCGTTATACGTTTAAGTGTCTCAGGTTTAACTTCAGGAAAGACGCCATGTCCAAGATTGAAAATGTGCTGTCCATGTTCCATTCCTTGATCTAATATTGGTTTTAATCTTTCTTCAATAACGTCCCATGGTGCTAATAACAATGATGGGTCTAAATTGCCCTGTAAGGTTCTAGTGATATGCAGATTTCCAGCTTCTTTGATAGAAAGTCTCCAATCTAAACCTAATACATCGATTGGTAATGAATTCCACTCATGTGCTAAATGACTCGCACCTACACCAAATAATATTACAGGTACATCATGCTTCGCTTTTATACCATTAATAAGTTTCTCCATCGCTGGTTTAATATAATAACGATAATCTTTTACATTTAACGCCCCAGCCCAAGAATCAAACACTTGAATTATCTCTGCTCCAGCTTCAACTTGAGCAGATGTATACGTGATGGACATATCTACTAAATGATCCATAAGTGCAAACCAAGTTTCTTCGTCACTATACATCATCGCCTTAGTAAAATTATAATTCTTTGAAGGTCCACCTTCAATCATATAACTTGCTAATGTAAATGGTGCTCCTGTAAAACCAATTAATGGCACATTTAATTTTTCTTCAGTCAATATTTTTATTGTATCTAAAACATAAGGCACATCTCGCTTAGGATCAATCTTCCCTAACTTTTCAACGTCGTGTATATTTTTTATAGGATTGTGAATTACTGGACCGATACCAGATTTTATCTCCACATCTACACCAATCGGCTGAAGTGGTGTCATAATATCTTTATACAGCACCGCTGCATCTGTATTATAATTATCAACTGGTAAATGTGTCACATAAGCACATAGCTCTGGTTGATGTGTAATTTCAAATAAAGAATACTTTTCTTTCAACTTTCTATATTCAGGCTGTGATCTACCAGCTTGACGCATAAACCATACTGGTGTGTGGTTTACCGCCTCACCATTTATCATATCTAGGATTGTATTATTTTTATTATGCACCTTGAATCCTCCTACATTATAATCATTCTTATTTATAATACCATACTGTTATATACGCCGTATTTCATTGTGTTAAAATGTCATAAAAAAGACAAACAGTCTACTTTTGTTATCTTAATCATTTGACTATTGTTTTCTTTTAGAAATCTATTATAATGTTATCAAAGACTATTGTTATATTTATTTGATAAAATAGATATATCTATAGTACAGTATAATAGTTATATGCACTTTCTTAAACAAAGCAAGGGGGAAATCTTATGAAAATTTATGCATCTTATGGTACGTTTGGTTATCTGAATCAAATCAGACTAAATAACCCTAGTCATAACTTATTACAATTTTCAGCTTCTGACTCTTCAGTAATCATAGAAGAAACAGATAATCAATCCGTTTTAAAACAACCTTTAGTTTATGAAGTTCTAAAGGCTGAGGGTGATTTAGATGAGAATAACTTTTATTCAGTAATATTTATTCCGACTTCAGAAGATCATGCATATCAATTAGAGAAAAAATTGGAAGGCTTTTCTACTGATTTCAATCAATTTGCTGGTTATAGAAGTTATCGTTTCTTAAAACCGGAACAAGGTTTAACATATAAGATTTACTTTGGCTTCGAAAGTAGAAATGCTTATGAAGATTTTAGAGCTTCATCTTTATTCAAAGACAACTTTGATAAGTTGGCATTAAGCCAGTTCTTCGGCTCAAGTCGTCAACATTCGAGTTATTTCGAAAGACATTTATTCCCGATTGATGATAATTAATATTGAAAATTACAATTTTTAAAATAAAAAGTCGTTTCTTATGCGATGGATAAACTATCTATCGCACCGAGAAACGACTTTTTTTAATCTCTTAACAATGTTTCTTGATATTTAAGTTTTTTAATGACATTTATTATTGTTAGCCAACCTACAAGGAAGAATAACAAACCAAAGTAACTATAGAGTGGAAATACAAAAGCATAAACGATAATAAATAACGCTCCTACAATTAACATTAATCTATATAAGAATTGTTCATATCCTTTTATTACTTTTGATTCAGTAACCGGCCATACTTGTGGCCACAAACCATAAGCTTGTTGTGTATAAAATTGTGCCATTTGTAATAAGATAATGTACATAAACAAGCTACCAATAATTAACATGATAATGGGTTGTTCTAACCAAAACATTAAAACAAGCGCAAGAATTACTAATCTTAAAATGATATTAAAAGCATCTTTACCGCGCACAAAACTTCTTATAAATAAATAAAGATACATATAATTTGAATTAAACCTTTTACGCTTAGGCGTAATTAGCAATGGATCTAGATAACTTCTTCTTACCGCTGTTTCTTTAAGATGTTTTACATCCGTAAACATATTAACGAATTTATAATAATTCATATGATGTTGATGTTCTGATTTAATCATTTTTTCCCAAGGATATAAATGTGTCTTATTTTGATAACGAATCAACATTGTTATGCCGATTAGGATAAAAACAGAAGTAATACTTGATAGTTGTTTCGGCTCTAATGCTAAGTAATATCCAGATGTGAAAATAATAAAGAGTAATACATAAAGAGACCAACGTTCTAATCGGTATTTATACCATTGCCATTTTAGTAATAGCCCTAATAATGGAAAAATGAGTGCTAATACAGCAAACAAAATATAAAAACCAAAAGTTTGATTATTAATCACAAAAAACAATGGGAATAACACAATTAGTATTACTACTTGTATCCCTATTCGAGAAAAGTAACTATATATTAAACTATGTTTCATATATTCCGACATGTGTTTTTCAAATGGTAATAGAAAAAGTCTATCTGCATCTTTAAGCAACGTTCTAATTGGAAACATTGATGTTAATGCTACGACGATACTAGCAACCAAAGCGTAATTAAAATGCTTTGGTATAGATTGTAGCCAATCACCATAGCCTACTAGAAAGGCACCAAACATAATTACAAGAAATACAGAGAAATGACCATTAAATATGAATTTATTATAGTATTGTTTTTCTTTGCTTATCTCTTGTTTTCTTGTACTAAATAATTGTTTCGCATTTTGGTTCATGTTTGTTGGCCACCTTGTGTGACATGGATATATATTTCATCTAGCGTTTTACCTTTTAAACCTGTTTGTGCTCTTAGTTCATCTAAGTTTCCGAATGCTACAATTTGCCCTTCGTCCATAATTAAGAATCTATCGCAGTATCTTTCTGCAGTCGCTAAAATATGTGTACTCATTAATACCGTACGACCTTCGTCTTTTTTCTCAACCATTAAATCTAACATGGATTGAATGCCTAAAGGATCTAATCCTAGAAATGGTTCATCAATAATGTATAATTCTGGATCTACAATAAAAGCACAGATAATCATCACTTTTTGCTTCATACCTTTAGAAAAATGGCTTGGAAATATATTCAATTTATCTTCTAAGCGAAATGTTTTTAATAAAGGTTGTGCCTTTTCCATTGCAGCTTCTTTGCTAATATTATAAGCCATAGCTGTCATGTAGATATGTTCTTGCAATGTTAATTCTTCATAAATAACCGGAGCCTCTGGAATATAAGATAATTTCCTTCTATAAGTTTCAACATCTTGCTTTATATTTGTATTAGAAATTGTCATTTCACCTTCCATAGGTGTCAGCAAGCCAAGCATGTGCTTAATTGTCGTACTTTTACCTGCTCCGTTTAATCCAATAAGCCCAACAATTTCACCTTGGGTTAATTCGAAATTTATATTTTTAATTACAGGTCGTTTACCATAACCGCCTGTTAAATGTTCTATTTTTACTGTCATATGGCACCTCCACAAATTATATTGTATCAAAAATCAGTCTATAGGCATAAATTTACTGCGAAAAATGACGGAAATAATATACTAATGCTATAATAGTCAGTAACAATCTTACAAGGAGTGAAGATTCATGTCAGAAACAGTCTTTAGTAAAATTATTGATGGTGACATACCTAGCCATAAAGTATACGAGGATGATTATGTTTACGCATTTTTAGACATTTCTCAAGTTACAAAAGGTCACACACTATTAGTTCCTAAAAAAGCATCAGCCAATATTTTCGAAACAGATACTGAAACGATGAAACATATTGGCGCAGCATTACCTAAAGTAGCCAATGCGATTAAAAAAGCATTTAACCCTGATGGATTAAATATTATACAGAATAATGGTGAATTTGCCGATCAATCTGTCTTCCATCTTCATTTCCACTTTTTACCAAGATATGAAAACGATGTGGATGGCTTTGGCTATAAATGGGAAACGCATGAAGAGACGATTGATGATGACCAAAAAGCTAAACTCGCACAAGAAATAGCAGCTCAATTCGACTAAATATGCTTATTTTATCTCATATGGGGTATATAAACCATATTAAAGAATGCGATATTATTTAGAAATGAGGAGAATTTTTATGAAAACAGCTCAAATATTATTAGGTCTTAGTGCTGGCGTTGCAACTGGTCTTGGCTTTGCTTTGATGAACCGCGATAAAAGAGAGTCTAACCAATTTAATGCACAAACAAAAAGACCTGCCGGCGCTGAATCAGAAGTTGATAGAGAAATTAATACCATTAAGCAAAGTATAAATGATATTACGAATTATATCTCTCAAATTAAATCTGAAAGTACAGAATTTGGCAGTACAATTGGTGATGAGGTAAAAACAATGATTGGTGATTTCAAATCTGATATCAATCCTAACATTGAAAAATTACAATCTCATATCGAGAATTTACAAAATCGTGGCGAAGAAATTAGTAAAACTTTTGAAAAAGATAAATAACTTACAGTTATTCAATTGATTTTATGCTAAACATCTATCAAGCCTAAACACAGAGCTGTAAACCTAAGCATTGTCCATAATGAGGTTTACAGCTCTTTTTATATACTGATAAAACCTTCTATAAAAGTATTCAATTGATCGCTTATTTCTTCTTTAATATACGCCCTATTTCATATTCAAAATTATCTTGACCTTTTTCCTGTTAGGATAGATAATACGAAAGTATATAAGTGCTGTTATTTATTAAGTAGAGGAGCATGATTTAGTTATGTATCTATGTACACGCCAAATTGATATTAATGCACGTTTCGGCTTACCTAGAATAGCATTTCTAAGTTTAGTCACAACGATCATTACATTCTTGATTGCCTATGAGATTTTGTATTTTTTTTCCAATACGAAATTAACAGATCAATATTTTTTAGTATTTTTAGTATTAGTGGTGATCTTATACCCTATTCATAAAGCAATTCATTTAGTATTTCTGTTTCCTTATTATAAATCTTTCAAAAAATATAAATTAGTGCGACATAAATCCGTACCTTTTTATAATACGTATGTGAACACACCTGTTAATAAATATTATTTTTGTTTTGATTTAATTACACCTGTAATCATTATTACGAGCATCTGTGCATATGCCAGCATACAATTCCCACAATTTGGTCATTACTTTATGTTTATTCTTGCATTAAATATGGGTTATTCAGTAATGGATTTTCTTTATTTAAAAATAATACTATTTTCCAATGAAGGTTCATATATAGAAGAACATCAAACAGGCATTAATATTTTAAATAAAGTTGACACTAAGTATGAACAATAAAGTGAAGTGATTTTGACATAAATCCAGTATGCTATGTTACACATGTAAATGGGATATTGCATAATAACTATCAGATACCTAATAAGTATTGTGGATGGGATAGAAATCAAATTTTAAATTTTGATTTCTATCCCACTTTTTTGTTTTTAATTCAAATTAATTTTAATAATCTATTTTTTTATAAATTTACTAATACTATAGTCCTAGAAACAGGGTTTCTTATTGGTGAACACAGCATAATATGTTATATTTACGTTGTTATTATTACAAAAGGAGTTTCCAACCATGAAAACATTTAAAAAAGTTATACTTCCGGTTACAGCAAGCGCGTTGCTATTAAGTGCTTGTGGTAGTAGTGCAACAGATTCAAAAGATGATACAATTATTTCATCAAAAGCTGGAGACGTTAAAGTAGAAGATGTCATGAGCAAAATGGGCGATGAACAAATTGCCAACAGTTCATTCTCAATCTTATTAAACAAATTACTAGCAGATAAATATAAAGACGAAGTTAATACGAAAGATATTGATAAAGAAGTCGAAAAAGAACAGAAACAATATGGCGGTAAAGAACAATTTGAAAGTATGTTAAAACAGCAAAAAATGTCTATAAGTGATTATAAAGAACAGAAGAAAACACAAGCTTATCAAAAAGAATTACTTAATGATAAAGTCGAAGTATCAGATAAAGAAATCAAAGAAAACACTAAAAAAGGTTCTCATATCTTAATTAAAGTGAAAGAAAACGAAGATGATAAAGAAGGTTTATCAGATAAAGATGCAAAAGCAAAAGCAGAAAAAATCAAAAAACAAGTCGATAAAGATCCAGACAAATTCGGAGAAATTGCAAAAGAAGAATCAGGAGATAAATCATCAGCTAAAAAAGACGGTAGCTTAGGCTATGTTATGAAAGGCCAAATGGAAGATGAATTTGAAAAAGCCCTCTTTAAACTTAAAGAAGGAGAAATTTCTAAAGTAGTGAAAACAGATTATGGTTATCACATTATTAAAGCAGACAAAGAAGACGACTTTGATAAACAAAAAGATAAACTTAAATCTCAATTATTACAATCTAAAGTACAAAAAGAGCCTAAATTATTAACAGATGCATACAAAGAGTTATTAGATGAATATAATGTAGACTATAAAGATAGAGATATCAAAAAAGCTATTGAAGATTCAATTTTAAACCCAGAAAAAATAAAACAACAACAACAGCAACAGCAGCAACAACAAGCTATGCAACAAGGTGGCGCTGGGATGTCTACAGGACAATAAAAATCCATCACAGAGACCCTGAAATAGCTAACACAAATTCAAAAAGGCTGATAGATCCCAAAAGAGATTCTATCAGCCTTTTTTATATATTATTTGAGGATGAGCTATTGATGCTCCAAACTACCCTCTTATATAAACAATAACGAGATTAGTCTAGTGACGTTGGATTATAAAACTGTCTGCCTTCTAGACCAAAAATACGTTCAGTAAATTGACCTTTATCCGTTTTCTTATATGCTTTTTCAAACATATTCATTTTTGCATCGATATTATCAATAAAGAATAATATTTCTGCTTCTTTCATATGCGGTAACTTAGGCGAACCATATTCCATCTTACCATGATGTGCTAAAATCATATGGCGTAATAAAAGTACTTCTTCTCCGTCAAGATTTAACTCTCTTGCCGCTTCTGCAACTTCATCACTTGCTATGGAGATGTGACCAAGTAAATTACCTTCTACTGTGTACGATGTAGCAACTGGTCCGCTTAATTCTCTTACTTTGCCTAGATCATGTAAAATAATTGAGCTATATAATAAACTACGGTTAAGTAAAGGATAAATATCACATATAGATTTTGCAACACGCAACATCGTTAATACATGATAGCTTAAACCACTAGAGAAGTTATGGTGATGTGTACTTGCAGCTGGGAATGTGAAAAATGCTTCCTGATGCTTACGTATCAAATGACGAGTAATACGTTGTAATGTAGCATTTTCAATATCTAGCATATAATGTGAAACTTCTTCTTGAATTTCATCTGGTGTTAATGGTGCACCATCAACAAAATCTTGAGTTTTCATATTATCTTCTGGTTTTGCTAACTTTATTTTATTGATTTTCATCTGTTTTCTACCACGATAATTGATAACATCACCAGTAACATGGACGATTTGTTCAGGCTCTAATATTTTCATATCTTCTTTTGAAACCGTCCATAATTTAGATTCTATATCTCCACTTTTATCTTGCAAATGTAGTGTCATATAATCTTTACCTTGAGCTGTCACACCTTGTATTGCTTTGTGAATTAGAAAAAAGTTATCTACAGAATCTCCAGGCTTTAAATTTTCTACGTTTCTCATTATTTACCGCCTTCCTCGAATTTATTCAAAGTAATGATTTGTTTTGAAGGCACACTTGTATCTTTCACACATGTAAAGAATAAAATTTGATAGTCTTTTGGCATTTGTCTTAAATAATTCATCATTATTTCTTTGCGTTGCTTATCAAAATGTACAAATGCATCATCAATAATAATAGGAAATGGATAGTATGGTTTTAACGTTTTGATTAAACTCAAACGTAATGAAATATAAAGTATTTCTTTAGTAGACTGACTAAGTTCTACTGGTTCATACATTTGACCATTTTGCTGTTTCACCATTAATTCATCGTTTGCATAAGTCACTTGTACGTAATGACCATTTGTTAAATGCGTAAATATCTCAGTTGCTTCTCTTATCACTTCTGGTAAACGTTTATCTTTAATTTGTGCAATGTGACCTTCTACTAAAGATTGTAAGTAACTCAGACTTGCCCAATCTTTTGCTTCGTCATTTACTTTATTTTTAAGAATATGGAATCTATGTCTTAAATCAGCTAATGTCTTGTCTGTCTCCATATCAGTTATTTTTGCGTTTAAGTCACTAACTTCTGACTGCATTTCTAAATATTGATCATTATATTCGTCTACTTGTCGTGCTAAGACTTCATCTTCGTGCGTTAATTGCGCATAAGTCTTTTCACTTAACCTTGAACTTAAATCATAATTATAATTTTGATTCTCTAGGTATTTCGATAAATCGTTAAACCTAGTCATTTGTTGTTGGTAATTTTGATATTGTACATGGTGTTGGTAATAAGTTTCTTCATCAGAAGCATTAACATAGCCAAATAACTGTGTGATCACATTATTATTTTCATTTAATCGATTGCGTAGTTGCGATACTTCACTCTCAATTAATTTGATTTGCTCATCGTTTCTATTCCATTTTTCAAGATTAGTTGTTTCTTCTTTGAGCCACTGTCTAATGTCATGGAATAATGATAAATCATTAAAATACGTAAATTGATTATTTGTAATTTCTTTAGCATGCGCATAAAAGGCTTCTAATGACTCACGTAAATGACGCGCTTGTTCTTTAAGTTCATCGATGTGTTTATCATGGTCTTTAATCTTATTCATTGTGCCAATACTATCAATGATCAGTTCATCTGACATTTTATCAGATAAATGTAAATCTGATTTAACTTTGTGAATACTGTCTTGGGCTTCTTGGTACTGTTTTTGAGCTTGTTCTAAACTCGTTGCTAAATATTCAGCTTTTTTATCAAGTGCTTCTTTTGTCTTAACTGTACTATGCAACTGTTCTCGCACTCGGTACTGATCATCCAAATCAAAGTCGAGATCATAATTATCTTCTAAATGCGTAATTTGTCGTTGCAAATCATCTATTTCTTTTGAGAAAGTTTCACTATGACCTATTTCTTTAGATTTTACAAAGAAAACGCCTATGATAAATATGACTGACAATATCGCAAATACAACGCCAAAGAGTATGTTCGCAGATATGAATGAGAAAATCGTTAGTCCTATACTTATTACTGCTAAGATAATTAAACTTATGCGTAATAGATTCTGTTTTTTCTCATTTTCTTGTTGATCTTTATCAAAAGCCTCTTTCATTTTTTGGTAAAGGTTATTCTTTTCTTGAAGCTCGAAAACTTGTTTATTATATTGTTTTTTCTTTTCAAAATTTTCTTCAGGTACAATATCTGCTTCTAAAGCATCTATTTCCGTAGCATTGGTCTCTTGATCAATTTTATTCTCTTCGATATTACGTTCTAATTGTTGTACAAATGCAGTTTGTTCTTGTTTGTTTTTAATTTGATTACTTACAAAACTTTTCATTGCTTCTGAACTGTCAGCTTGATGATGCACATCATGCCAACCAATATTGGACTTCAGGCCTGTCTTTTCGCGTTCTTTATCTTGGATGTCTTTTTCAATAGCTTTAAGTTCGTATTCTTTTTGTTTAATTTCATTCTCTTGTTGGTGTAAGTGATTGAAAGCATCTATATCACTTTGTTTCGGAACATTAATTTTTTCGTTTTCTGATTTAAGATGTGCTAACTTTTCTTCTCTCAAGCCTAAATCTCTTTTAAGGTTTTGGGTTTGAATTTTTGCAGATTCATAGCGATCAACACCTTGTTCAGGGAAAAGTACTGGTTCAATATTAAGTTGAGATTCTAGCGTTTTCCACTCTTGTGTTTGTTCGTGCAAAGTGAGTTCTTTTTGTTTCTCGTTATGCATTTTTGATAACTGTGCTAGATTTTGCTTTATATTATCTAACCTGCGTTCTGATTTATCTTTATCATCTACAAGTCTTTTATAAGTAGTTAACTTCGACTCTTCGACTCTAATTTGACCCTCTAATTCTTTCAACTGTTCTAATTGCTGATTAATAATTGGATTACGTCCATTTTTTTTATATAACATTTCTTTTTTCTCATTTAAAATGCCACGCATACTAGTAAATTCTGTAGAACCTAATGCACCCGCTTGTAATAAATAATTTTGTAATTGAGTCTCATCCATATTTTTATGAATATCTTGTAGTCCAAGTACATCAAAAGAAAAAACACCTTGGTATGTACGTTTAGAAATAAAATTCAATTCTTTTTTCAACCAATTTTCATCTTTAATCGTGCCATTAGGTAAATAAACTTTCACATCGCCCACTGCACTACCTTTTATACGCTCAACATCAACTAATGTACCATCGTCTTGAATCAAAGTTAATTTACCGCCATATTGATTACCTAATCGTGGTTCTAATCGTGGTTCATTTTCTTTCTTTGTTGGAAAACCAAATAGAATGGAGTGAATAAAAGCTTGTATCGTAGACTTTCCAGTTTCGTTTTCACCATATATTTCAGTGAAAGTCTCATCAAATTCGATTGTTCTTTGTATAAATCTGCCATAACCATATATCTCTAACGATTTAATTTTCATATTATTCCTCCCTCATATCTGACTTTAATAATTCTTCGGCATGTTCAATCAAACCACGTCGATCAAAATCACTATAATTTTCAAGATATTTAGAAGCTTTTGGATTTAAATACAAATCGTTCATAGCTTTATCATACACAGTGTTGTCATCGATTAATTCTGGCGAAAATTCTTTCACTAATGTATTTTGATCTTCATATTTATTATTGATTGTTAAATTTTCAATAAATACAAAGTTATGTTCATTTTCTTCGTAATCACTAATCATTTCATGAACTTGTAACGCGTCTTGTTCAGGTATCATTTGATCAGAATTAACAATAACCTTTAATTGATAAATCGATTTACCTTTTTTTCTCACTTGTGTTTTAAAAGTTTGAATTGCTTCAAAAAGACCTTGTTTAGATGTTTTATCTGTTTCAAGCGTTGCTTTTTCAAAACGAATAAATTGTGTAGGTACGAATTTAGCCTCAAGATTTAGATCGTCACCTTCTACTAACAAACAACCTTTTTCGCCTAATTCTTTAAAGTGTCGGCCTTGTATATTCCCTGGATAGTGAATTTGAGGCATATCACTTAATTGTTGACGCTCATGAATATGACCTAATGCCCAATAATGATACAGCTTATTGTTTAAATCTTCTAATCTGAATTCTGTATAACGGTCTTTAGTGCTAGATTTACTATATGTACCATGAAGTATGCCAATATGGATTCCCTTTTGTCCTTGGCTTGATGGATAAGCATCTAATTTATTTTCGTAACTTGCATCATTTTGATAACTAAACCCGTGAAGGTAGATTTCTTCACCATTTTTAGTAATTGTTTGATAAGTTTCTACATTTTCTGAGAACACTGAAACGTTATCTGGCCATTCTGTACCAATACTTGAAGATAATGGATCATGATTGCCGTGACAAATGTATACGAATATTTGTTCTTTAGATAAGCGCTCAAATTGCTCTTTCAAAAACACTTCTGCACGTAATGTCCGGTTCTGTTGGTCAAATAAATCACCAGAAACAATCATAAAATCTATTTCTTCATTCAATGCTAAATCTACTATTTTTTTAAAGCTTTCGTACGCACTTTTTTGCATATCTTCAAAAATCGACTGACTTAAATAGCTTCTTGACTTAAATGGGCTATCTAAATGTAAGTCAGCACAATGAATAAATTTCACCATACAGTACAGTTCTCCTTTATCTAAAGGTTTATTTAAGATGATACATGCGAGACAATCTATAAATGAATTGGTTACTTATTCAAATTTTAAGATGTGTGCATGCGAATACCTTGTATCTCTATATTTTACCACATTGTCTAAGATTCAGTCGATAAAACAAAAAAAGCTACAATACATAAAATGTATTGTAGCTGGAAATCAAAAATCTGATTAATTGATATTAGTCAGCGTAGATTTCGTCTAAAGGTTTAACAATGATTTGGTTGATTTCTTGGAAGATTTGGCTCATGTTTTGTTCAGCAGCCATTAATTCTGAAATGTTTGAATCATTTTCGATTTTTTGAGCTTGTTCTTGTGCTTTTTGTAGCTCTTCTTCACCGATTTCTTCACCTTGCATTTGTTTTTGTTGGAATTCTAATTGAGTTTCGCGGAATTCGTCAAATAATTCTTTTGACTCTTTATTTTCTTTAACATTTGCATAAGCTTTTTGAATAGCTTGGTATTCATCACTTTCTCTTAAAGCTTGTTCTAATTGATTTGCATGATCGTGTAAATTTACTGCCACTATGCTTCACTCCTTTTTTGTATATGTGTGAAAACCACATCGGTATTACAATAACATAATTTAATATGTTATACAAAAATTGCAATTACGCCTTGTAATAGCCCTATTATGCCCCCTAATAAAAAACCTAAAAGCATAATTAATTTCAGTTCTTTATTTGCGATATCAATAATTAATTTTTCTATATAAGCTAAATCAAATGTATTAATTTGTTCTTCAATCATTTGTCTTAAATTAATCTTTTTCATGATTGGAGATATATGTTTAGATATATTCTCTATAATAACATCTGTTAGTTTTTGACAAACTTTGCTTTCTAAGAAATGAATAAAGCTTGGCATTAAAGTATTAAACGATTGTTTTGATACTTTATCTACATCTAAATAACCAACGGCTAATTCAGTTACAGAAGTTTTAAATGAATTGTACTGACTTTCACTAACAAGTTCATTTAAATTTTTAGCTTTCACAGTCTCATATTCATTATCAATGACCTGTTTTGCAATTGCCTTAGCTTTAGGATGTTTAGTTAAACGAATAAGTTCATGCTGAATACGATCAGCAATACTCTCTTTAGTCATAAACATTTGTAATAAGCCAACTATTTTACCTTTCTCGTTGAAGAAAGTCTCCAACATAGATGCAATATCAGCCGCACCTTTTTCTGAATTGAGGTACACACTTGCTCTTTCAAATAATAAATCAGGAACTAAATCTATTTTACTATCAATGCTAGCTTCTATTTCTTCAGGAATAATCTGCTTGATAGGTGTAGTTTGATTATCTTGATAAAATTCATCTAATTTATTTGAAATCACTAAGTCTAATTTTTCATTTGCTAACTGCGTAATATCTAAATCTAACTTATCAGCAAAATATTGCAATGTCATATTTTCTTGTTTTAATTTTTGAATTTGATTGAGTAATACTTCTTCAATTGCTTGTCTTGAAGATGGTGCATTTAATTTTGATTGGATTAAACTTTCCGTTAATAAGTGTTCTTCAACAACTTGACCAATCTTATCAGCGACTTCTTTTCTACGTTTTGGTATTAATCCAGGTGTAAAGGGTACACGTTTATTAAAAATATAATAGGTTTTAAATGGATGAAATAGCATTCTAACTGCTAAAATATTTGTTACTCCACCTATCAATGACCCAATCACCATCATAAATACAATTATTAAAAAAGTTTGCATAGATGATTTCTCCTTTGAATTCTATACTTTATTTCTGTTTTATTGAAAGACTATTTTAAATTACAATCATTTTTACATTGTATAATACTTACTATAAAAATGTGTAATAAAAATATCTTGCTTTTCAAATTTAGTTACTTAATTTATCTTAAATATCACCAGTAACTATAACAAAGTTACAAAACAACCAAATAAAAAAAGACCTAAATCTTTGTTTAGGTCAAGTAGAGTAAAGTGACTAAATCATTCATATACAATTTAAAGTCCCATGTCACCCAATTATATAAATAATGATTCTCCTATCACAAAATGAATTAATATTATACGTGCATTAATTCTTCTTTTGATATTCTGCCGAAGTATGTTTCAGCTTCTCTTAATTTAGACGTTCCAAATATTGGTTGCGTTTCATTATTAAGCACACGATAGATATCACTTACTTTATTACTTTGTAAGATAAATCCGTTGCGGCTATCAATCGTATTCCAGTATATGTCACTTGTTGTTGAATGGTTAGGGTATGCACAATGATTACGAGAAATCGTTTGTACCATTTCTAAAGGATCACAACCAAAAGTACTATTTAAAACATCTGAATCTCTGAATAATGCACAAATTGACACACACGTAGTCCAGTTAGGTAATACTCTCTCTTTTTCTATTTGTACTAATGTCTTTTTTGAAAGACCAATAGTTTGGGCCATCGTATCTTGCGTATAACCTGCTTCAATACGTACCATTTTAAATTTTGTTTGAATTAAATCTGTGAATTGCTGTCTATCCATTACTTTAATCTACCTTTCATAAAAGAATATTTTATCCGGACACAAGAAATTGCAATAATACACGCTTCTTGAAACACAAATTACATCTTAATACAATTTTCAAGAAAATAAAAGAGTGAAATGAAATTTTCATCGTTTTTTATCATTGGCGCAATTATCAAAATAATCAATCTTATATCTTATAAATAAGTTACAAACAAAAACATTTTGATTGTAAGCGTATTATTTTTGTGAAAAGTGTCATTTTCCTAAATTACTTATTACTCTTTTAAGATAAAAACACTATTTATCATTATAGCCTACTTTACCTATTTACGCATAGAAAAAGATTAAAAAATTTTAAAAGTTATCAAATTGAGCTATAATCGTTTACTTTTTTCTGAATTTTCATTATACTCTGAGTTACTTTTCAAAATTAGAGGTGCTTAAAATGGAAGATAAATACATATTACTAGCTACATGTTCAGACAAAGTTGGAATTACATCATTAATCACAAATATCATTTCACAATATGATTCTAATATTTTACATTTAGATCATTTTACTGAATATGGTCATGCACAAGATGCGGATGGAAAATTATATTTAAGATTTGAATTTAATAAAGTACCCTTAGTAAAAGAAGCTTTAGAAAAAACACTAAGTGAAAATGATATCGAATTTAATTTATTCGATAATAGTCATAAAACTAAAATCGCATTATTTGTTTCAAAAGAAGACCATGCGTTTAATGAAGTTTTACTGAGAGTGAAACGTGGAGAAATACCTGCGGAAATTGTATGTGTTGTCAGTAATCACGAAAATAATAGACATTTTGCAGAAACGTTTAATATTCCTTTTTATTACGTACCTAGTAATAATGCAAAAGATTTAGTTGAAAAAGACATTTTAGATATTTGTGCTAAACACGAAATTGAACTCATTGTATTAGCAAAATATATGCAAATTCTAAGTGATCATTTCGTGAGCCAATACCCAAATCAAATCATCAATATTCATCATTCCTTCTTACCTTCATTTATTGGAGCAAATCCTTATAAACAAGCTTGGGAACGTGGGGTGAAACTTGTAGGAGCTACGAGTCACTATGTAACTTCTGACTTAGATGAAGGCCCTATCATTGATCAAGATGTGACGCGCATTAATCATCGTTATAATGTCCAGGACTTAAGAAAAATTGGTCGTCATGTTGAATCAAGTGTATTAGCACAAGCTGTGGAATACCATGTACAACACAAAGTAATTGTTACAAAAGGAAATAAAACAATCGTATTTAATTAATAGTACAAACAGTAATAGCAATATAAAACTAGAGAGTATCAATAAAATTAATAAACTAAAAAAGAGCCTATAAAGGCTCTTTTTTAGTTTAAATGATTTACTTCATCATGATTACTTATGTTCTAATCTCTTAAAATTTATATTTAGAGAGTTAATCCATTTTAAAACAAAAACTTGTTAAATTGAAGCTGCTTGCGTACTAGTAGTCTCTTTACTTAAAACTTCCATATCATATCCATCGTCAGTTTCTGTATATTTTATCTTAACTGTTTCTCCGTCTTTTTCTACTTCCGTAGGTAATTCTTTAGATTCTCCATCTTCATCAGTAAGCGTAACCGCCCCATCTTCAGCTTGAGTACCCTTGATACCCTCTTTTAATTTAAGATGTACTGTACTATCATCCTTCTTGCTCACTTCTACAGGATTATCTATACTTGCAGCACTTGCACTATTGAAGACACCTACTAACGAAATAATCAAAGCAGCAACCATTAAACTTACTAACCCCTTACTTTTCACAAAATTTAATGTATCCATATAGAAAATTCCTCCTTAATATGTTGTAATTTATTTTGATTACCTTGCAACATGGTTATAACACTAACAAAATATTCAGAATTTTTAAAGTTTTTATATAAATATATTCTGAAAAACTTTCTGTTTCGATTTGAATTTGTAATTTCAATTTATATTAAGTTAATTCCTTATTTGTTGCATACATTTAAAAATGATATACTAGAAAAAATTTCACTAAAGACGGAGGGTTTATTATGACATTAAAAGCTCACCATCCAGAGTTTTCGCTATACGCTGCTATGAAAGTTTTTACAGCTCAAGCAATTCCAGGTACTTTAACACTTCTAAATGATAAAATTTGCTTTAAAGCAAGTGGTGTACTGAAAGGAACAGAAATTAAAGATACTTTTCACTTTAAAGATATTAAAAATATTAAATTTGGTTTTTCATTTTCTCCATTCCGCATTGTTATAATAGATAACGATGGCGAATCGTGGATTTTCGATCAAGTGAATCGTAAAGATGCCAAACAATTTATAGAAATTTACAACTCCGTTAATAAAAATTAAAGTCTGAAGTCATTCTTACTTAGAAATCAAAGTATTTTGTTCTCATCTAAATTAATAACTATACATATTTTTAAATTGGCATTTAAAGAAGCCTCTCATTCAATTGTTTGAATGGGAGGCTTCTTTATTAAAATACCATTAACTAATTATGCTTGAGCTTTTTTAGCATCTTTTCTGTCTGCTTGATTTGAAATAATCATAGCACAAGCTGCATCACCTGTAATATTTACAGATGTTCTTGTCATATCTAACAATCTATCTATACCTAAAATAATACCGATTGCTGCTGGATCTAGTCCCACTGCATTTAACACCATTGCTAACATAATTAAACCAACACCTGGCACACCTGCAGTTCCAATTGATGCTACAACTGCAATCACTACTACAGTAATAAGTTGACCAATTGAGAGATCCACGCCTGAAATTTGAGCAATAAAGATAGTTGCTACCCCTTGCATAATTGCTGTACCATCCATATTAATTGTCGCACCTAAAGGTTGAACAAAGGATGCAATTTCAGGCCTCACTCCCATTTTCTTCGTACATCTTAGTGATACTGGTAACGTTGCTGTCGAACTAGAAGCACTAAATCCAAGCGAAATCGCTGGAATAAATGCTTTGAAAAATTTCAATGGACTTGTTTTTCCTATGAATTTAACTGCCGATCCATAAACTACAAAGAAATGAATTGCGAGTGCTAACAATACGATAAAGAAGTACATACCTAATTGTTTAATAGCACCAAAACCTGCTCCTGTAAATGCATGTGCAACTAAACCAAACGTACCAATTGGTGCAAAGACACTCATAATCATTGTCACAATGTACATGAGTACTTCGTTGGTTTGTTCAAAAAATTTATGTACCATTTGTGCTTTGGAACCAACCATAATAAGACCGACCCCAATAAAAATAGCAAATGTGATAATTTGAAGCATATTTTCATCAGTCATTGATTGTAATGGATTCTTTGGAAATAAATTAATTAAAGTTTGATCGAACGATTGACTGGCTGCAGCACTTTGTGAGCCCTCTTCTTTATCTAAAGTTTTTTGATAACTAGAAACATCTTCACTATTTAATAAATCAGATTTACCTTCTCCTGGATTAAATATCAATGCCAAAGCCATAGCAATGGTAATTGCTAAAGCTGTAGTTGCTAAAAAGAATGTAATTGTTTTTAAACCTATACCACCAAGTAGTTTCGGGTCCCCAACCCCTACCACTCCTAAAACGATTGATACAAATACTACTGGCACTACTAACATAAATATTAAATTCAAGAAAATTTGTCCAATAACATTAAACACGTATTTATCAACATTAATTACGAATGCAGACTGTGCAAACATATTAAAAATTGAACCAATGGCAATACCTAATATTAATGCTATGACAATCTTCATTGAAAGGTTTTTTGTTTTCATTGCATTATCCCCCTATTGTTTATTACTCTGTATTATATAGTAATTTTATATAAATAAAAGTAAAATTTGAAAATAATTACAAAAAAATGAATCCGCTTCCGACACTGTTGATTCGCTATATTAAATGAGATTGTTTTGCATCGCATATATCGCTGCTTGTGTGCGATCAGTTACTTGAAGTTTGTTAAAAATATGGCTCACATGTGTTTTTATAGTTTTCTCAGAAACAAATAATGATTCTGCAATTTCTTTATTTGTTTTACCTTTAGTCATCTCTGCTAGCACTTCAGATTCACGCTTTGATAATTTATTAGTAAAATGTGGCTTTTTACTCACCGCTTCGATGACACTTTGCGCTTGAGGGTGTATCGTTTTCTCGCCTGAAAGTACTTTCTTAATCGTTTTTATTAATTGGTCTGGCTCTACATCTTTCATCTCGTATCCATCTGCACCCTTATCAATTGCGGAAATGACATGTTCATCGTCCACATAACTTGTAAGGACTAAAATTTTCACTTCTGGATACGACTTTTTCATCATTTCTGTAATTTCAATACCATTCATTTCTGGCATAACTAAATCTAATAATACAATATCAGGTAATTCATTTGTTTCTAAATATTCAAAGAAAGATTTACCGTCTGAAAACCCTCCTATAACATCTATATCATCAACAGTAGATAATAGGAATTCTAATCCTTGTCTTACGATATGATGATCATCCACGAGTATAATTCGATGCATGTTAAACTTCCTTTCAAAAAACTATAATGGAACTGCTATATGAATTGTAGTGCCTTTATTTTGAGTTGAATCTATTTCTAATTTACCATTAATCAATTTTGTACGTTGTCTCATATTACTTAAACCATGAGAGTCTGGTGGATTGGATTTATTAATATTAAATCCTTTGCCCTGATCTACTATATCAATAGTTAAATAACCATCTTTTTGAATCAATGATAAATCTATTTGTTTGGTACCACCATGTTTTTTTATATTATTCATTGCTTCTTGTATAATACGATAAATATTTTCTTCAATTATACTTGGCAGATTGATCAGACCATCTACTTTAACAGTTAATTCAAGTTGTAAAAGCGTGCTGTATTTTTTCAGTGCGTTAACTAAACCTTGTTCTAATCCAACTGGCTTTAATTGCCAAATCAAAGCTCGCATCTCGTTAACAGCTTGTTGACTTGTTTGTTCTATCACTTGAAAAGCCTTGCGTGATACTTCTTCATTAGTAATTCCTTCAGCTGCATGGGCTGTTAATTTTACAGAAAAAAGCATTTGATTCACTGAATCATGTAAATCCCTTGCTAAGCGATTTCGTTCACTTATGCGAGCTGCTTCTTTTTCTTGATCCGTTAGCCAAATACGTTTGATTGCAGAGCCAATTTGAAATGCTACAGACTCAAGCATTTCTAAATCTTCTTCACTATAATGCGTTGTATGTGGTGTAGCAACATTTAATAGTCCGAATTGTTCTTCCCCTGACCTTAGCGGTACAGTTGCATGATGTGTGACACCATCTGTTTCATCATGATATGCACGGTTTGCAAGGTTGATACGCGAACAATTAATGATATTAGAAGCTTTGGTCAATTTCTTATTTTGATAAGCTTGAACACACCAGCACGTGCCTTCACACATATATTTACAATTTTGTTTGGCTAATGCGCCTGGTAAATCTATATGAGATACAAGCTCATGTTGACCTGAATCATCAATAAAGAAAATCCAGCCTGTTGTAAACTCGCTTCCTTGAATTAAAGACTTCAATGCACCTTGCATCATACTATATGTTTCTGTTTCTACATTTAAAAATTCTGCAATTTCTTTTAATAAAGCAAGTCTAGTCGGTTTTTCCATTTAACCAGTCCATTCTTTTATACAATATTACTTTACATATATTATACAGACTCATAAACTAATTGAAAAATATAGTTACGATTAACCTACAAAATGATTTAATTAACAATAAAATAAATTTCATAGAATTACTATGTCTAATATTTTTAACACGTTGTTTATGGTATGATTATATATGATAATCAAGGAGGATACTATGAAATTTGAAATCCCTATTAAATATAATCAATTAACATTGAGAGAAATTTTTCAACAATTGCACTTACCTAAAAAAGACTTACATAATTTAAATATGTCTAAGTTAATTACAATTAACGATGAACCAGCAACATTAATGTCTAAAGTAAACACTGGTGACATAGCTTATATTCCTACACCAGAAGAAGTAAGCAATTATTTACCAAGTTATCGATACGCTCAGATTTATTACGAAGATGACGATATCGCTGTTGTAATGAAACCAAAAGGTGTTAAAACACACCCGAATGATTTAAAAGAGAGTAATACACTCATGAATCACGTTATCTATACAGTCAAGAGTGATTACGTTGAGCCAATACACCGCTTAGACCAAGAAACAGTTGGTTTATTGATTGTTGCTAAAAATCCATTAATGAAGAAAATTTTAGACCGTATGTTGGAAGAAAATGAAATTGATCGTATTTATAAAGCAAATGTGCACAGTTTATTACCTATCAAACCACAAACGATTGATATGCCAATTGGCAAAGATAAATTCCACTCAAATAAACGTAGAGTGTCACCTACTGGACAAACTGCAATTACACATATTATTAATTCTAAAATGATTAAAGAAGATGTAAGCGAAGTAGATTTAAAATTAGATACAGGTAGGACCCATCAAATTCGTGTTCACTTAGCTGAAATTGGCCATCCAGTAATTGGTGATCCATTATACGGTAATTCAACACTAAGACAACTTCAATTAAATAGTTATAAAATTGAATTTATCCACCCACTTACGCAAGAAACAATTTCAGTAAGTATGGACGATGAAATTTAAATCATATTAATATATTACAAAAAAAGCCAACGCCTTCTATTTAAAGAAGCGTTGGCTTTTTAAAGTATTTTTTATTTTGGTTCAACCATGTCTTCAGGTTTGATCCACTGTTCAAATTGTTCTTCGGTCACATGACCTGATTGTATCGCAGATTCTTTTAATGTAAGACCTTCACGGTGTGCTTTTTTAGCAATACTTGCAGCATTTTCATATCCAATATGTGGATTTAGAGCAGTCACTAGCATTAATGATTGGTTTAAATAATTATCTATATTTTCATGAATTGGCTCAATACCAACTGCACAATTTTCATTAAATGTTTGCATACCATCTGCTAATAAATAAATTGATTGTAATGTATTATGCAAAATGACAGGTTTGTATACGTTAAGCTCAAAATTACCTTGAGAACTTCCAATACCTACTGCAGTATCGTTACCCATAACTTGTACTGCTACCATTGTTAACATTTCACATTGTGTCGGATTTACTTTTCCTGGCATAATAGATGAACCTGGTTCATTTTCAGGAATAGATAATTCAGCAAGCCCTGCACGCGGGCCTGATGCTAGCCATCTTATATCATTAGCAATTTTCATCAAGTCAGTTGCTAATGCTTTTAAAGTACCATGTAATTGAACCACTTCGTCGTGTGCTGTTAAAGCATGGAATTTATTTTCAGATGATACAAATGCATAACCTGTATTTTTTGAAATGAATTTAGCTACTTTATCGCCAAATTCTGGATGTGCATTAATACCTGTACCTACAGCTGTACCGCCAATCGCTAAATTTAAAATGTGTGCTTTTGATTCGCCTAATAAAGTTTCACATTTATCAAGCATGAAACGCCATCCACTAATTTCTTGTCCTAAACGAATAGGCGTTGCATCTTGTAAATGCGTACGTCCAATTTTTATAATATCGTTAAATTGTTCTTCTTTTTCTTTAAAAGTATCACGCAACGCTTTTAAAGCTGGTTCAAGTTTTGTTTCTACTTCATTATATAATGCAACATGCATTGCTGTTGGGAATGTATCATTTGAACTTTGTGATTTATTAACGTCATCATTCGGATGAATCGTTTCATCACTGCCTTGTGATTTTAAATATTCATTAGCTACATAGCTCACAACTTCGTTTACGTTCATATTACTTTGTGTGCCACTACCTGTTTGCCAAACCACTAATGGAAAATGTTCATCTAGCTCTTTATTAATGACACGGTCACAAGCATAAACAATGGCATCTTTTTTAGCATCTGATAGTTTTCCTAATTCATTGTTAGCTAAAGCTGCCCCTCTTTTTAACTGAGCAAATCCGTAAACAACTTCAATTGGCATTTGTTCTTTACCTACTGGAAAATTGCGTTTACTTCTTTCTGTTTGAGCACCCCAATATTTATCTGCAGGTACTTCAATTTCACCGAATGTATCATGTTCAATTCTAACTGACATTTCAAATTCTCCCCTTCATTATTCGTTATTCAGCTTTAGTATAGCATTAATTATTTTAAAGGGGCAATCGTATTATAGAGCGTTTACATATTATTTTATTTTAAACTGTATTTATGAGTTATTATTTTACTTTATTAACTAGAACACTTCACTTTTCCATAAAAAAATACCGTCAAAATCAATAAGATTTTACGGTATTTTTTATAAATCATCTAACACTATGAAATTTAACTTTCTTTAGTAATGTTTATTTTGTTGAATTGTACTTTTGCTGCTTGTATTACGCCTACTGCTGTTAATATGAGTAGAATCGCACCGATTACCATAGTAACAGGACTAATCGTAACTAATGTACCTAAGAACCCAGTTAAACCATTATAAAAATCTCCTAATGGTTTAAATAACAATACAGTTATTACAATACAACATATCACACTTATAATAATTCCTGTTTGATTACCTTTAACAAACGTAGAAGCATTAACTTGATCAACAAGTCCACGCGATAAATTTATCTGCAATTTTATAACTTTAAATAACACGGGTAAGTAGAGTGCACCAATTGCCATAGGAAAGCCTTTAATAGAAATTAAATTAACAATGACAGCACTAATCATAATGTATTTCCAATACTTACTTAACATATGTATAAGTCTCCTTAAATCCAATAATGATATAATAATAACACATTCACTTTTAACTTGGCATTTCTTTTTAAATTGAAAATAATTTATCGTGTTATTTGAAAATCAAAAAGTTAAATTTTCATCTTCTTAAAGTCTCGATTGCTATAAAAAGACATAGAAATAGCCCTTTGTGAATAACAAATTCAACAAAGAGCTAAATTAAAACTAATCTTTTAAATCTGAACGAACTTCTGGATCATGTGATTTATCTAACTTAGCTTCATCATTTTCCTCGGAAATTTGTTCCATTTCCTTACCAAGTTCTACTACATCTTCGTAGTCACTGACCATTTCATTTTCAGGTTCAAATGCATCATTTTGTAAATGTTTATTATCTTTTTCGTTTGCCATACCTATCACCTCACATTTTTATATTAAGCAAAACGTGCTGTGAAATAATGTCTTACATCTTCAGGTAATCCTTCTGCTGCCGCTTCATCTAAAACCACATTTACCATGCGATGTGCTTTTAAATCTGAAGGTTCAAAGTTTGTTTTACCATTTTCTTCATATAATTTGTGAACAATTTCTTTTTTGTCAGCGCCAGTGATAATTAATATAACTTCACGTGCTGAAAATAGACCTTGTTTTACACTTACGTTCAATTTACCATTAGTATCAATTGATAGTACTTGTGTAATCAATTTACCTTTATTTTCTTTTGTTTTAATTTTATCACTGATAAATGATTCAGTGTCTTCATTAAATGAAACATTATAAATTTGACCTTCAGGTACACCTAAAGCTTCAAAATAAGATTTATTATCGTCATAATCTAAAATGTTGATTTGACTAAAGTCTACAGGATGATTATCTACATTTTTCTTTAATTCATCTAATACTGGTGAATTATCATTAGAAAGGTGTAGACCTGCAATAGTCGTCGGATTGTTGTTAAATTGTTTTCTTAATATATCTGCAGCATATTCAGCTACAATTTTTTCGTTTTCTAAAACTTTAAAGTTCATTGCCATAGTAATTACACTCCTCTTTTTTATTAAGACGCGTTCTAGCATTATTTTTATTAATACCCTTGATGTAATGGAGATAAACCACAACATCACTAATGTATCAATTTAATTAACTAAATGCTAAGTTATAAGACTTATCTCTATTATACAAATCTACCACATTATTTTCATTCATTTAGCGCATTTATTAATGTAATTCTGGAAAACTTTGTTGTCGTAATGCTTCGTAAATAAGTAATGATGCTGTATTAGATAAGTTTAATGATCTAATATTATCATTCATAGGAATACGTAATGCCGTTTCTTGATACGTTTCTTTCACCCAGTCAGGTAATCCTGTCGTTTCACGTCCGAAAATAAAGAAATGATCATGAGCAGTATCAGTAAAATCAAAATCTGAATATGTTTTCTTTCCAAATTTAGTTAATAAATAATAAGTGCCCTCTGTTGCTTCAAAAAAGTCTTCGATACTTTCATGATAAGTAATATTAACAGTTTCCCAATAATCTAATCCAGCACGCTTTAACATCTTGTCATCTGTACTGAAACCAAGTGGCTTAATCAAGTGTAAATGTGTATATGTGCCTGCACATGTTCTTGCTATACTGCCTGTATTACCTGGTATCTGTGGTTGATATAATACTATGTGATTTGTCATTCTATTTTTCGCTCCTCGTTTCAAGTCCTTTTAACATTTCAATTTGAACCTCTTCTAGTTCATTTTCATAATGTTGTTCAACAAATGGTCTAGCAGCCTCGCCTTGAATTTGTCCTATCGCCCAATATGCTGTAGCTCTGATCATAGGTCTTGGATCATCTAACGCAACATCTTGTAATTCTGGTATTGCTGTTTCTTCTTTAAAATGTGCTAAAGCAATAATTGCATTACGTTGAATCGGTTTCTTACCTCTCCATGCTCCTGCTAAATGACCATAAGTATTTTTAAATTCTTTATTACTCATTTTTAATAAAGGCACGAGTCTTGGTTTTAAAATTTCAGGTTCTAATACTATATCGTCATGTTGTGTGTTAATCCCTTTATTTTTCGGGCACACTTGTTGACATGTATCACATCCATAAAGTCTATTACCAATTTTATAACGATATTCATCTTCGAGATAGCCTTTCGTCTGAGTTAAAAAACTAATACATTTCTGACTATTTAACTGTCCATCTCCAACGAGTGCTCCTGTTGGACAACGATCGACACAAATCGTACAATCGCCACAGCTATCGATTAACGGGTCATCAGGAGCAAAAGGTATACTAACTAGCATCTCGCCTAAATACGTCCATGTGCCAAGGTCAGGATTGATGACAAAGCCATTTCTTCCTACAAACCCAAGCCCTGCACGTTCTGCTACAGCACGATCAGATAATGCTCCCGTATCTACCATTGATTTAATTTCAACGTCTTCTACTCTAGATTGTAAATACTCACCTAATTTATCTAACCGTTTTCTCATAATAGTATGATAATCTTGCCCCCAAGAAGCTCTGGCAAACATACCTCTTCTGTCTCCACGGACACTTTTAGGCGCACCTTTTAATTTATTTGGATAACCAACGCCGATTGCTATAATAGATCTCGCTGTTGGCAAGTTTAATTTCGGTTCTGTTCTTAACTCTATATCAGATTCTTCAAAACCAGATGCATAACCTTTTGCATGATAATCCACTAACTTTTGCTTCATTTCATCGAAAGGATCAGCTGTCGTAAAACCAATACTATCAATACCAATTGAATGGGCATAGTCTATAACATCTTGTTTTAATTGGTTTAAATCCATTTTCATACACCCCACCTTAAAAACATACATTCTACAGTTTAACACATTCGTATGGCTTTAGAGTATTAGCTATAATACTTTTATTATAATTTAAATATAAAAAATTAAAAGACCAAATCAATAACATAAGATTGATTTTAAACAATCCTATGTTACCAATTCAGTCTTATTATTAAATAATTACAAAACTCTTGATAAGAAGTTTTTCGTTCTTTCATGTTGTTGGTGGTCAAAGACTTCTTCTGGTGTCCCAGACTCAACGATGACACCATCAGCCATAAATACTACTTTATCACTTACATCTCTAGCAAAATGCATTTCATGGGTTACAACTACCATTGTCATACCCTCTTTAGCTAGATCTTTCATAACTTTCAATACGTCTCCTACAACCTCTGGATCAAGCGCTGATGTCGGCTCATCAAACAATAGAACTTCAGGGTTCATCGCTAATGCTCTAGCAATTGCTACCCTTTGCTTTTGACCACCAGATAATTGTGCTGGATATGCATCAGATTTATCCTCTAGACCCACTTTTTCTAATAACAACTGGGCCTCTTTTTTCAAGTCATTTTGATTCCCTTTTTTTAATAAACTAGGCGCTAAAATAACATTATCTATTACTTTTTTATGCGGAAATAAATTGAAATTTTGAAATACCATCCCCATTTGTTGACGCAATTTTTCTAATTCTGTATCTTTACTCGTTAAATTATTGTCTTTAAATATAACTTCACCACTTGTTGGCGTCTCTAGTAGATTCATGCAACGCAGTAAGGTACTTTTCCCACTACCTGAAGGACCTATGATTGCTACTACTTCGCCTTGATTTACAGTAAAATCAATACCTTTTAGAACTTCATTTTTACCAAATGACTTGTATAAGTTTTTAATATTAATCACTAACTTTCAATCTCCCTTCAAAGAAATACATAATTCTAGATAATGTAAATGTGAGAATAAAATACAGTATAGCTGCTATGATCAATGGTGTGAACGGATCAAATGAGGCACCTTGAACAACTTGTGCATTAAACATAATTTCACTAACACCGATTACAGATACTATAGAAGATTCTTTAATTACTGTTACAAACTCATTACCTAAGGCAGGTAAAATATTTTTAATAGCTTGTGGTAATATAACTGATTTCATAGTTTGGCCATAAGATAATCCTAAACTACGTGCAGCTTCAGTTTGTCCTTTATCTACTGCATTTATACCGGCTCTAATAATTTCAGCAATATATGCAGAACAGTTAATTACAAGCGCGATCATACCACAAATTAATGCAGAAATATTTAAACCTAATACTGCAGTTGTACCGAAATAAACTAAAAATACTTGCACGAGCAATGGTGTGCCTCTTAAGAATTCAATATAGGCGGAAGCTAACCATCTTAAAACTCTAACTTTACTTAGTTTTAATAACGCAATAAATGCACCAAACACTGCACCTAGCACTACTCCCACAATTGAAATGAGTATCGTATTTTGAATACCTTTTATAAAGAAGTTTCCATATTTAGTAAAGAAATTTCCTTCGTCCTTTTTCATTGCTTCTGCAGCTGATGCTTTATAATCTGCTAGTAAACCTTTATCTTCAACATCTTTAATAGTAGCATTAAGTCTTTCCATTAATTCAGGGGAATTTTTAGGTACTGCAATTGCTGTTTGTTTCGTACCTTCATTAAATTTCACGTCATCTGCAAATGCTAAATCTTCATTTTGTTTCAAGTAAGCTTCTGCAACTGGTCCTTCAATAACCATCCCGTTTATTTTGCCACTCTTTAATGACATGATTACTTCAGGTACTCTCGTTAAAGATTGTATCTGTGCATTTTCAATTTCTGTTTGAGCAATTTTTTCTTGTTGTGTTTGTTTTTGTACACCAATTTTTTGATTAGCAAAATCATCTATATTTTGAAATCTATCTGCCTCAGACTTTTTAACAATCATTTTTTGTTCAACCGTCATATATGGATTTGAGAAATCTACCTCTTTTTCACGTTCAGGTGTTGGTGTCATTCCAGAAATGATTAAATCGATTTTCCCAGTTTTAATTGCTCCTAACAAACTATCAAATTGCATATTAACAATTTTTAGCTTTACATCATTGTCCTTTGCAATTTTCTTTGCCAAATCAATATCAATACCGGCATATTCAGATTTACCATTCACATTATGTTCAAATTCATAAGGTGCATAATCTGCAGATAAACCTACTCTCAATTCTCCACGTTCTTTAATTTTATCCCATTGATCTTCTTCTGCTGCTTGAGCATCAGGATTTATGTATGTAATTATGGCGCTAATAAATATAATAAAGACCATAAATAGTTTAATAGTGTGTTTCATCTTGGTTAACCCCTCTCTATATAATTAATTATTATACATAATAACGTAATATTATTCAATAACTTTTTATACAAAAGCTATCTATAATAGTGATTTTTTTATAGAAAAGACAAAATATGCATTATTTATGTATAAAAAAAGACCTAATATACATTAGGTCAATTAAAATTACTGTTTAGGAATTTCAAAACTGTATATGTCATCAGTATATTTACCAATGAATTTTTTACATAACTCATGAACAAAAAATGCTGCAACAAAAGGAATAATGAAATAACCAAAAATTAATAATATGATATTCATTGTTGGATCTCCAGACATACGGTTAAAGGCGTTAATTGGTCCTACAAGTCCGGTATAACCAAAACCAGCTGACATCGGTGTACCTTCAATACCAATAAAGTAAGCAATCAAGCCACCTATAATACCATTAATTGTTAAAGGTATCGCGATAATTAAATGTCTGAAATAGACAGGTATCATCATCTTAGCTGCACCAATAATTAATACAAGATTCACACCAGCACCATTAACTCTTATTGATCCAAATAGGAATGTAACACAGGCTGCAACAATTCCCATATTAGCTGCACCACTACCTAGTCCAGATAGACTAATAGCTGTTGCAATAGCTACAACCGATATTGGCGTTACCATCAGCAATGAATAAGTCACACATATTAACACTGACATCAATAATGGATTGAGTTCAGTGAATGAATGCACTATATGACCTAAACCTTTTGTAACATTAGATACATAGCCTAATGTATATAGACCAATAATCCCGCTTACTACAGGAATAATGACTGGTAACAAGATCATTTCTAATGAACCCAATTTATTCTGTAATATTAAGTATAAAAAGCAAGCAATAATTACAACCAAAATAGTATTAATAATATCACCAATACCATTTAGTATAAATCCATCAGGAGTAATTTTAACAGCTCCACTACCTAACATAGCAGAAACACCTATCATCGTAGCCCCTGCACCATTAAATTTAAATTGATGTGCAGCTAACACACCTATAATAAAAGCCATAAATGATTGAATCAAAACTACTAATTGATATATTGTTTCTAATAATTCATTACCTTCTTTAAAGAACTTTAATAGTTCACCTAATAATGCATTAGGTATTAACGCAATAACTACCCCTGCACCAACAGCTTGTAAGATATTAGCAAAAAATTGCCTTCCATTTGGTTTAGTTGTTTTAATTTTGGTTGATTTAGTTTTAACCATTGAATTTTCCTCCAAATATAACATTAGACTAATAATATTATACTTTACCAAAAACTACAATATTTACTTTAATTATATTAATATTGCATAGCCTATGTTATAAAGTGATATTAAGCAATTGAGTAAATAATTAAAGGCATTAGCATTTAACAAACTTTAAACATAAAAAAGCAACCCCATCTTATGAGATTGCTTAACATGTACATCTAAGTACGTTATATATACCGGCGGTCGGGATCGAACCGACACTCCAAATCAATGGAACGGGATTTTGAGTCCCGCGCGTCTGCCAATTCCGCCACGCCGGCCCAATTAAATAAATAAAAAACTCCCTATGTGGAAGTATCAATGGAGCGGAAGATAGGACTTACACCTATACCTCATTCCGGGAAGGAACGTGTTCTAAAAGTTGAACTACTCCCGCATGAAAATAATATTAAATTTGGAGCGGAAGATAGGACTTACACCTATACCTCGTTCCGGGAAGGAACGTGTTCTAAAAGTTGAACTACTCCCGCATGGGATATAATTAAATTTGGAGCGGAAGATAGGACTTACACCTATACCTCGTTCCGGGAAGGAACGTGTTCTAAGAATTGAACTACTCCCGCATATTGATGGAGGCGGCAACCGGATTTGAACCGGTGATAGAGGTTTTGCAGACCTCTGCCTTACCACTTGGCTATGCCGCCAATAAAAACTGGGCTAGCTGGATTCGAACCAACGAGTGACGGAGTCAAAGTCCGTTGCCTTACCGCTTGGCTATAGCCCAAAAATACAAAGGGCGGATGGTGGGGATCGAACCCACGAGTGTCGGAACCACAATCCGATGTGTTAACCACTTCACCACAACCGCCATGGCAGGGGCAGTAGGAATCGAACCCACATCAAAGGTTTTGGAGACCTGTATTCTACCGTTGAAATATGCCCCTATTAAATTAAAGTTATATGGTGGAGGGGGGCAGATTCGAACTGCCGAACCCGAAGGAGCGGATTTACAGTCCGCCGCGTTTAGCCACTTCGCTACCCCTCCAAAAAGATGGTGCCGGCCAGAGGACTTGAACCCCCAACCTACTGATTACAAGTCAGTTGCTCTACCAGTTGAGCTAGGCCGGCTTGCATTAAAATGATTCAGGACAGAGTCGAACTGCCGACACATGGAGCTTCAATCCATTGCTCTACCAACTGAGCTACTGAACCATAACAATAATGGCGGTCCCGATGGGATTCGAACCCACGATCTCCTGCGTGACAGGCAGGCGTGTTAACCGCTACACTACGGGACCTAAAATATAAAATTGCGGGAGGCGGATTTGAACCACCGACCTTCGGGTTATGAGCCCGACGAGCTACCGCTGCTCCATCCCGCGGTAATAATATTAATGGCGGAGGAAGAGGGATTCGAACCCCCGCGGGCCGTTAAGCCCCTGTCGGTTTTCAAGACCGATCCCTTCAGCCGGGCTTGGGTATTCCTCCAAAAATATTAGGTAAATAAATTATATTCAATTATTATAAAAATGGCGGAGGAAGAGGGATTCGAACCCCCGCGAGCCGTTAAGCTCCTGTCGGTTTTCAAGACCGATCCCTTCAGCCGAACTTGGGTATTCCTCCAAAAAAATTATATGGACCTTGCAGGATTCGAACCTGCGACCGAACGGTTATGAGCCGTTAGCTCTAACCAACTGAGCTAAAGGTCCTAAATATAATTTACAACTAATAATTAGTGGCGGTGGAGGGGATCGAACCCCCGACCTCACGGGTATGAACCGTACGCTCTAGCCAGCTGAGCTACGCCGCCGTTGTAATTTAGATTGCATTTAAATATATGGTGGAGACTAGCGGGATCGAACCGCTGACCTCCTGCGTGCAAAGCAGGCGCTCTCCCATCTGAGCTAAGCCCCCATATTATTTTAAGGATATCGGGAAGACAGGATTCGAACCTGCGACCCCTTGGTCCCAAACCAAGTGCTCTACCAAGCTGAGCTACTTCCCGTAAAATAGTGCGCCCGACAGGGGTCGAACCTGTAACCTCTTGATTCGTAGTCAAGTACTCTATCCAGTTGAGCTACGGGCGCATAATTCTATTTTTATGGGATAATGCCGAGAACCGGAATCGAACCGGTACGGTGATCTCTCACCGCAGGATTTTAAGTCCTGTGCGTCTGCCAGTTCCGCCACCCCGGCAAAATAATGGAGCAGAAGACGGGATTCGAACCCGCGACCCCGACCTTGGCAAGGTCGTATTCTACCGCTGAACTACTTCTGCATATGCGGGTGAAGGGAGTCGAACCCCCACGCCGTGAGGCGCTAGATCCTAAGTCTAGTGCGTCTGCCAGTTCCGCCACACCCGCGATATTAAAATAATGGTGAGCCATAGTGGGCTCGAACCACTGACCCTCTGATTAAAAGTCAGATGCTCTACCAACTGAGCTAATGGCTCAAAACATGGTGCCGGCCAGAGGACTTGAACCCCCAACCTACTGATTACAAGTCAGTTGCTCTACCAGTTGAGCTAGGCCGGCTATTAAAAATAAATGGTGGAGGATGACGGGTTCGAACCGCCGACCCTCTGCTTGTAAGGCAGATGCTCTCCCAGCTGAGCTAATCCTCCGTATAAAATTGCCTGGCAACGTCCTACTCTTGCGGAACGTAAGTCCGACTACCATCGGCGCTAAGGAGCTTAACTACTGTGTTCGGCATGGGAACAGGTGTGACCTCCTTGCCATTGTCACCAGACAATGAAATATATAAAAAATTATACATTCAAAACTAGATAGTAAGTAAAATTTGATAATGCCAAACAAAACACTTTTAAATTTGATTAAGTCTTCGATCGATTAGTATTCGTCAGCTCCACATATCGCTATGCTTCCACCTCGAACCTATTAACCTCATCATCTTTGAGGGATCTTATAACCGAAGTTGGGAAATCTCATCTTGAGGGGGGCTTCATGCTTAGATGCTTTCAGCACTTATCCCGTCCATACATAGCTACCCAGCGATGCCGTTGGCACGACAACTGGTACACCAGAGGTATGTCCATCCCGGTCCTCTCGTACTAAGGACAGCTCCTCTCAAATTTCCTGCGCCCACGACGGATAGGGACCGAACTGTCTCACGACGTTCTGAACCCAGCTCGCGTACCGCTTTAATGGGCGAACAGCCCAACCCTTGGGACCGACTACAGCCCCAGGATGCGATGAGCCGACATCGAGGTGCCAAACCTCCCCGTCGATGTGAACTCTTGGGGGAGATAAGCCTGTTATCCCCGGGGTAGCTTTTATCCGTTGAGCGATGGCCCTTCCATGCGGAACCACCGGATCACTAAGTCCGTCTTTCGACCCTGCTCGACTTGTAAGTCTCGCAGTCAAGCTTCCTTATGCCTTTACACTCTATGAATGATTTCCAACCATTCTGAGGAAACCTTTGAGCGCCTCCGTTACTCTTTAGGAGGCGACCGCCCCAGTCAAACTGTCCATCTGACACTGTCTCCCACCATGATAAATGGTGCGGGTTAGAAATCCAACACAGCAAGGGTAGTATCCCACCAACGCCTCGACGTAAGCTGGCGCTCACGTTTCAAAGGCTCCTACCTATCCTGTACAAGTTGTACCGAATTTCAATATCAGACTACAGTAAAGCTCCACGGGGTCTTTCCGTCCTGTCGCGGGTAACCTGCATCTTCACAGGTACTATGATTTCACCGAGTCTCTCGTTGAGACAGTGCCCAAATCGTTACGCCTTTCGTGCGGGTCGGAACTTACCCGACAAGGAATTTCGCTACCTTAGGACCGTTATAGTTACGGCCGCCGTTTACTGGGGCTTCGATTCGTAGCTTCGCCGAAGCTAACCACTCCTCTTAACCTTCCAGCACCGGGCAGGCGTCAGCCCCTATACATCACCTTACGGTTTAGCAGAGACCTGTGTTTTTGATAAACAGTCGCTTGGGCCTATTCACTGCGGCTCTCCTGGGCGTTAACCCTAAAGAGCACCCCTTCTCCCGAAGTTACGGGGTCATTTTGCCGAGTTCCTTAACGAGAGTTCGCTCGCTCACCTTAGAATTCTCATCTTGACTACCTGTGTCGGTTTGCGGTACGGGCACCAAAATTCTAGCTAGAGGCTTTTCTTGGCAGTGTGAAATCAACGACTCGAGGAAACAATTTCCTCTCCCCATCACAACTTGACCTTAAGAGTGCCGGATTTGCCTAACACTCAGTCTCATTGCTTGGACGTACAATCCAATAGTACGCTTCGCCTATCCTACTGCGTCCCCCCATCGCTTAAAACGAAATTTGGTGGTACAGGAATATCAACCTGTTATCCATCGCCTACGCCTATCGGCCTCAGCTTAGGACCCGACTAACCCAGAGCGGACGAGCCTTCCTCTGGAAACCTTAGTCAATCGGTGGACGGGATTCTCACCCGTCTTTCGCTACTCACACCGGCATTCTCACTTCTAAGCGCTCCACATGTCCTTGCGATCATGCTTCAACGCCCTTAGAACGCTCTCCTACCACTGTCCTTACGGACAATCCACAGCTTCGGTAATATGTTTAGCCCCGGTACATTTTCGGCGCAGTGTCACTCGACTAGTGAGCTATTACGCACTCTTTAAATGATGGCTGCTTCTAAGCCAACATACTAGTTGTCTGGGCAACGCCACATCCTTTTCCACTTAACATATATTTTGGGACCTTAGCTGGTGGTCTGGGCTGTTTCCCTTTCGAACACGGACCTTATCACCCGCGTTCTAACTCCTAAGATAAAATTGATTGGCATTCGGAGTTTGTCTGAATTCGGTAACCCGATAAGGGCCCCTCGTCCAAACAGTGCTCTACCTCCAATAATCATTACTTAAGGCTAGCCCTAAAGCTATTTCGGAGAGAACCAGCTATCTCCAGGTTCGATTGGAATTTCTCCGCTACCCACAACTCATCCGCTCACTTTTCAACGTAAGTCGGTTCGGCCCTCCATTCAGTGTTACCTGAACTTCAGCCTGGTCATGGGTAGATCACCTGGTTTCGGGTCTACGACCAAATACTCAACGCCCTATTCAGACTCGCTTTCGCTACGGCTCCACATTAACTGCTTAACCTTGCATCAAATCGTAACTCGCCGGTTCATTCTACAAAAGGCACGCCATCACCCATTAACGGGCTCTGACTACTTGTAAGCACACGGTTTCAAGTTCTATTTCACTCCCCTTCCGGGGTACTTTTCACCTTTCCCTCACGGTACTGGTTCACTATCGGTCACTAGAGAGTATTTAGCCTTGGGAGATGGTCCTCCCGGATTCCGACGGAATTTCTCGTGTTCCGTCGTACTCAGGATCCACTCAAGAGTGAACAAACTTTCGACTACAGGATTATTACCTTCTTTGATTCATCTTTCCAGATGATTCGTCTAATTTGTTCTTTTGTAACTCCGTATAGAGTGTCCTACAACCCCAACAAGCAAGCTCGTTGGTTTGGGCTCTTCCCGTTTCGCTCGCCGCTACTCAGGGAATCGATTTTTCTTTCTCTTCCTGCGGGTACTAAGATGTTTCAGTTCCCCGCGTCTGCCTTCAGATATGCTATGTATTCACATATCGATAACACGACATAACTCGTGTTGGGTTTCCCCATTCGGAAATCTCTGGATCAAAGCTTACTTACAGCTCCCCAAAGCATATCGTCGTTAGTAACGTCCTTCGTAGGCTTCTAGTGCCAAGGCATCCACCGTGCGCCCTTAATAACTTAATCTTTTCGACCTTCAACACGATAAAATCGGTTGAAAACCTAAAATGTTATTAATCTGTGAGTGTTCTTTCGAACACTAGCGATTATTTCTATTTTTTGAATTCAAGCTTTTTAAAACTCTAATTCACTCGGTTTTGCTTGGTAAAATCATAAATTTTACTTACATATCTAGTTTTCAATGTACAAATTAAATTCTTTATGGTGGAGACTAGCGGGATCGAACCGCTGACCTCCTGCGTGCAAAGCAGGCGCTCTCCCATCTGAGCTAAGCCCCCATAGTGCTTATAAAATTCTAAATGGTGGGCCTAAGTGGACTCGAACCACCGACCTCACGCTTATCAGGCGTGCGCTCTAACCAGCTGAGCTATAGGCCCATTTCGATGTTGAATACTCGTAATGAGCATTCAAAACTGAATGCAATATGTCAATGTCATTCCTCTTCATCTTCTCAAGGAAGATGTTCCGAATATATCCTTAGAAAGGAGGTGATCCAGCCGCACCTTCCGATACGGCTACCTTGTTACGACTTCACCCCAATCATTTGTCCCACCTTCGACGGCTAGCTCCATAAATGGTTACTCCACCGGCTTCGGGTGTTACAAACTCTCGTGGTGTGACGGGCGGTGTGTACAAGACCCGGGAACGTATTCACCGTAGCATGCTGATCTACGATTACTAGCGATTCCAGCTTCATGTAGTCGAGTTGCAGACTACAATCCGAACTGAGAACAACTTTATGGGATTTGCATGACCTCGCGGTTTAGCTGCCCTTTGTATTGTCCATTGTAGCACGTGTGTAGCCCAAATCATAAGGGGCATGATGATTTGACGTCATCCCCACCTTCCTCCGGTTTGTCACCGGCAGTCAACCTAGAGTGCCCAACTAAATGCTGGCAACTAAGTTTAAGGGTTGCGCTCGTTGCGGGACTTAACCCAACATCTCACGACACGAGCTGACGACAACCATGCACCACCTGTCACTTTGTCCCCCGAAGGGGAAGGCTCTATCTCTAGAGTTTTCAAAGGATGTCAAGATTTGGTAAGGTTCTTCGCGTTGCTTCGAATTAAACCACATGCTCCACCGCTTGTGCGGGTCCCCGTCAATTCCTTTGAGTTTCAACCTTGCGGTCGTACTCCCCAGGCGGAGTGCTTAATGCGTTAGCTGCAGCACTAAGGGGCGGAAACCCCCTAACACTTAGCACTCATCGTTTACGGCGTGGACTACCAGGGTATCTAATCCTGTTTGATCCCCACGCTTTCGCACATCAGCGTCAGTTACAGACCAGAAAGTCGCCTTCGCCACTGGTGTTCCTCCATATCTCTGCGCATTTCACCGCTACACATGGAATTCCACTTTCCTCTTCTGTACTCAAGTTTCCCAGTTTCCAATGACCCTCCACGGTTGAGCCGTGGGCTTTCACATCAGACTTAAGAAACCGCCTACGCGCGCTTTACGCCCAATAATTCCGGATAACGCTTGCCACCTACGTATTACCGCGGCTGCTGGCACGTAGTTAGCCGTGGCTTTCTGATTAGGTACCGTCAAGATGTGCACAGTTACTTACACATTTGTTCTTCCCTAATAACAGAGTTTTACGATCCGAAAACCTTCATCACTCACGCGGCGTTGCTCCGTCAGACTTTCGTCCATTGCGGAAGATTCCCTACTGCTGCCTCCCGTAGGAGTCTGGACCGTGTCTCAGTTCCAGTGTGGCCGATCACCCTCTCAGGTCGGCTACGTATCGTTGCCTTGGTAAGCCGTTACCTTACCAACTAGCTAATACGGCGCGGGTCCATCTATAAGTGATAGCAAAACCATCTTTTACTTTAGAACCATGCGGTTCCAAATGTTATCCGGCATTAGCTCCGGTTTCCCGAAGTTATTCCAGTCTTATAGGTAGGTTACCCACGTGTTACTCACCCGTCCGCCGCTAACTTCAAAGGAGCAAGCTCCTTATCTGTTCGCTCGACTTGCATGTATTAGGCACGCCGCCAGCGTTCATCCTGAGCCAGGATCAAACTCTCCATAAATGAATTATGATGTTTGATTAGCTCATAAAATACTAATTTGTGTGTTATCTCTAACACGTTTGAACCAACAATTTAATGTTGCGTTCGGAATTAACGTTGACATATTGCAATTCAGTTTTCAATGTTCATTACTGCGTTAATGCGTTACAAGAAATAATTATAACATTAAGTTTTTGTTAAGTCAATAATAAATTTCTTTTTTTATTTATTAAGTTTGTTGCGTTTTTAACTCAACATTTAATATTGTATATCCTTTTAACTGATTTAACAAGTGTCAAATTTACACTTTGTAAAAACTTCGTTGACTCGGTTGTTTTGCTATTGTGTCTTGTTTCGACGACTTTTTTATAATATCAAGTTTATTCACAACCGTCAATAATTTTCAGCAATCTTTTTAGTTAAATTTTACCTTTGTGATGTCTATTTATTGTTTTTATGTATTAAAAGTTTATTTAGTGTAAATATATCGGCATATTTCTTAACTTAATGAAGTTGTTTTACCTTCTGTTATCTATAGAAGGAACTAGAATGCATACCAATAAGAAACGGCACCACTACCGTATGTACTCAACTTTTCTAGTTTAGCATCATTCAACATATTCAATATAAAGAAGTAAGAACAAAGAAAAAGGAAAACTCATTTGTTTTAAAAATGAGTTTTCCCTTTTCTTATATCATTAGTATAACTAGATACTAGATAATGTTTTCTTTCTTCTATTGGCTGTTTCTTTTATCTTGGCAGTCTTTGCATAACCCATATATTTCCATACGGTGATGCGTTACATTAAAGTCTGTTACGTGCTGCGCTAATTGTTCTACTTCATCAAGTTGTGGATAATGGAAATCCACTATTTTTCCACAATTATCACAGATAACGTGATAATGATTATGTGTACTGAAGTCAAAACGGCTTGAAGAATCTCCGTATGGTAATTCTTTTACTATACCAATATCTTTAAAAACACGTAAATTATTATATATTGTAGCAACACTTATATTTGGAAAATCAGGTGAAAGTGCTTGATAAATCTCATCGGCTGTAGGATGTGTCTCTGAAGCAATTAAAAATTTCAATATTGCTTGTCGTTGAGGTGTTATTCTAATACCGTTATTTCTTAAAGACGCAATTGAATGTTCTAGTTGATGTTCAACTGTTTCCATCTCTGCACTCATTTCACTCACCATCTTTCTATTTAAGAATAATTATTACTTAATATAAATATAACTGTTTGATGTGTGAAATGTCAATCTTCATTGCTTAAAAGTCTTTAATAGCCTTGTTTAGGATCCACTTCATTCTCAATTAAAAACCCCTTATTGAGAAAATGGTTGAGATTTTTAATGAATATATCCGTAACCTCACTCATATTTTCTTTGCCGTTACCTGTGATATGGGCAGTAATAGTAATATTATCTAATGAATATAATTCATTACTTGGATTTAAAGGCTCATTTTCGAACACGTCTATATATGCGTGTCTAATTTGTTTTTCTTTTAAAGCTTCAATTAATACACTTTCATCAACAATTGTCCCTCTGCCTACATTTATAAATAATGTTGTTTCATTCATTAATTCGAAATGCGCTTTTGTTATGAGGTGTATAGTCTGCTCAGTTTCAGGTAGCGTGTTAACAATTATGTCCGCTTCGGTTAAAGCATTAGAAAGTTCATTTAATGCGAAGGTTTTACTAAATCCCTCTACTGAATGACCATTTGTATTGATACCAATGACTTTCATATTCATTGCGTTTGCAATATTTGTCGTATATTGAGCGATACTTCCTGTACCTAGAAATAAAATTGTTTCTCCACTCACTCTTGAGCCCGTAAGTTTTGAATCATAATATCTATTTTGTTGATTAATATAGGAAGTCCTCATTTTTTTATAGTCATCTAGTATATAAGCTATAATAAATTCTGACATTTGCTTGGCATGTATACCTTTACCATTAGTAAGTAATATATTATGTTTATCAATATAATCTAAAGGTAAACTATTCACACCTGTTGAATACCATGCCATCCATTTAAGGTTTGGACAATTTTCTAAAAATGATTGATTAAGTTTACCATCATAGCCGAATATTATATCTAAATCTTTCTTATCTTGTTCTTCTATTTCAGAAACACCCTTTGTAAATACAAATTCGACAGCTGGATATGCTTCTATTAATTTAGATTCTAAATCTCCCATTCGTTTCAAACTGACAGCTTTCATCTATGTTCACCCCAAGATTTCTTTTAGTTCATCCATTTGTGTTTTAACTTTAACTTTTTCAATTACATCTATTATAATACCATCTTCATCAATAACAAATGTAGTTCTTACAATCCCCATCGATTCTTTACCAAATGATTTCTTCAATTGATAGACACCCACTTCTTCTGACAGTTCATAATTCTCGTCCACTAATAAATCAAAGTTTAGATCTAGTTTTTGGCTGAAATTTTCGTGTTTCTTTTTACTATCTCCACTAATACCATACACTTTGGCATTTAAATCATTAAAGATTGCTAAATTATCTCTAAAATCACATGCTTCAGTAGTACATGTAGGTGTATTATCTCTTGGATAAAAGTAAAGTACAGCTTTACTTCCTTTTATAGATTCATTAGAAATAAACTCTCCCTTTTGATTTTCTAGTTTAAATGATGGAAATTGATCGCCTTTTCTTAACATTTAACTCACCCTATTCCTTTTTATTCTTAATTTTATGATACGATAATAGACGAAATTATTAAATTAAAAGAGGTTGATATGTATGAAATTTACTGAAAGTGAAAAACTTCAAAAATTATCTAATGAGTATATTCTAGGAGGAGTCAATTCACCCTCTCGCTCATATAAGGCAGTTGGCGGTGGCGCACCAGTTATGATGCGCTCTGGTCAAGGTGCATATTTGTTTGATGTAGATGGAAATAAGTACATTGATTATTTACAAGCTTATGGCCCTATTATTACTGGTCATGCACATCCACATATTACTAAAGCTATTCAAGAACAGGCTGCACAAGGTGTATTATATGGTACGCCTACAGAACTAGAAATTGAATTTGCTAAAAAATTACGTGATGCTATGCCTTCATTAGAAAAGATTAGATTTGTTAATTCAGGTACAGAATCAGTTATGACTACAATCCGTGTCGCCCGTGCTTATACTAAAAGAACTAAAATTATCAAATTTGCTGGTCAGTATCACGGTCACTCTGATTTAGTTTTAGTTGCTGCGGGTAGTGGGCCTTCTCAACTAGGTTCACCTGATTCTGCTGGTGTTCCTGAAAGTGTCGCTCAAGAAGTAATCACAGTTCCTTTCAATGATATTGATGCTTATAAGGAAGCTATTGACTATTGGGGTGAAGATATTGCTGCCGTATTGGTTGAACCTATTGTTGGTAATTTTGGCATGGTTAAACCTAAACCTGGTTTCTTAGAACAAGTAAATGAACTTACTCATAATAATGGAAGCTTAGTTATATATGATGAAGTCATTACAGCATTCCGTTTCCATTACGGTGGCGCACAAGATCTTTATAATGTATATCCTGATTTAACAGCCTTCGGTAAAATTGTTGGTGGCGGTTTACCTATAGGTGGATATGGAGGAAAGCAAGATATTATGGAACAAGTAGCACCTTTAGGTCCAGCATACCAAGCTGGTACCATGGCAGGAAACCCACTATCCATGAAAGCTGGTATTGCACTTCTAGAAGTATTAGAGCAAGATGGCGTTTATGAAAAATTAGATGCATTAGGTAAACGTTTAGAGGATGGTTTGCTTTCATTAATTAAAAAACATAATATTACTGCTACAGTAAATAGAGTGTATGGTGCCCTAACATTATATTTTACAGATGAAACAGTAGAAAATTATACTCAGGCTGAAAATACTGATGGAGACGCATTTGCTAAATTCTTTAAATTAATGCTAAACCAAGGTATTAATCTTGCTCCTTCTAAATTTGAAGCTTGGTTTTTAACTACTGAACATACGGATGAAGACATTGATTCAACATTAAAAGCGGTAGATTATGCATTTAGTCAAATGGTATAAACTTGAATTTTACACCCAATCGTTGTATAACAAGTATAAACATTATTTTATTAAATATATTAAGGAGCGGTACATTTGAAATTAGGAGCCCGTATTCTCAAAACAGGTATCGCAATTATACTTGCTTTGTTTATCGCTTCTCTATTACCTGATGAAGCTGGTTTAAAAGCCATTGCTGCAGTCAGTGCTGTCATTGCAATGCAACCAAGTGTTTTTCGTTCAATAAAAACAATTGGGGAACGAGCAATAGGTAACCTTGTTGGTGCTGTTTTAGCAGTAGTGATGGTTACGATATTTGGTAATAATATTGTAATCATGGGTGTTACAGTAATTTTATTAATTGCAATCCTGTTTCGTTTCAAATTGGAACATGTTGCTACGCTAGCAAGTATAACTGCTTTAATTATTATGGGACAACATACTGGTAACTTTTATGTTTCTGCCTTTTATAGATTTGTACTTGTTATGGTTGGTGTGCTTAGTTCTTCAGCAGTAAACCTTTTATTTCTACCACCTAAATTTGAATCTAAAATTTACTATAATTCATTGAATATCTGTTCTGATATTTTTGTATGGTTTAAATTGGTTTTAAATGACACCTCTGAGTATCATCATATTAAAGAAGATAGAGGGTTAATTGTTACTCGTATTGATAAACTCGAAGAAACTTTAGGTTATTATTCAGAAGAAAAACCATGGACTAAAAAGCAACTGTATGCACAAAATAGGAAAAAAATTCTTTTTAAAGAATTAGTCCGTAGCACTCGGAGAGCGTATGAAGTGTTGAGAAAAATGAATCGTTATCAAAATGACCTTCATAATTTAAATAATGAATTACTTTTGCAGATTAAATTAGAAATCGACACATTGATTGCATATCACGAACAAATCTTCATCAGTCTTTCAAAAAAGGCACGGTATGATGTAGATCAACTTGATAGTCAGATTTCAAATCCACAGAAGAAAGATTTGATGGATGCATTTCAAAAAGAAATCATTCAAAATCCTTATCAATCAATGTACTCATATACTAATATTATGCAAATTATTTCAGCAATTGAAGAATATCGTTATATTTTAGAACATTTAGATAGACTACGTATTAGTTTCTTCACGTACCATCGAAATGATAATGAAATTGATATACTAGAAGAAGACTTCGATTTATAAATAAAATACCCTTTGAGCTTAATTTCCATCTGCTCAGAGGGTATTTTTATCGTTTAACACAAAAGCGCACTCAGTATACATTAAAATACCGAGTGCGCTTTTAAATATTTACTGACTATAAATTTTGAATACTATATAGATGTTCGTATGCACCTTTTTTAGCTAATAATGCTGAATGTGAACCACTTTCAACAATTTCACCATTTTCTACAACAACAATTTTATCAGCATGTGTGATTGTAGATAATCTATGTGCAACAATCAGTGTTGTACGATTTGCACTTAATACACTCAAGGCATCTTGAATAATAGACTCACTTTCTAAATCAAGTGCGCTCGTCGCTTCATCTAAAATAATAATTGGCGGATTATTTAGGAAAATACGGGCAATAGAAACACGTTGTTTTTGTCCACCAGAGAGTTTAACCCCTCTTTCGCCTACTTCTGTATCGTAACCTTGAGATAATTCCATGATAAAATCATGCGCATTGGCCATTTTAGCAGCATTAATAACTTCTTCATCTGAAGCATCTGGTTTACCTAATAATATATTTTCTTTAATTGTATCCGAGAATAATATATTATCTTGTTGAACTAAGCCAATTTGTCTTCTCAAGCTACCTGTTAAATATGACTTGATATTGGTACCATCAATTTTTATTTCGCCTTCGGTAACATCATAGAACCTAGGTATTAAATTGATTAAAGTAGATTTTCCTCCACCACTCATACCAACAAATGCCACAGTTTCACCTTGATTAATTTCTAAATTAATATCTTTAAGGATATTTGCTTCATTTTGATCATATTTAAACTTAACATTAGTTAATTCGATGTGTCCCTGTTTTATTTCTATTGGCAGTGCACCTTTTTTATTTTTAATGTCGTAATCTTCATCTAAAAGTTGGAATACACGGTCCATTGACGCAAAACTTTGTGTCAATGTTGTAAATGAAGAAACTAATCTACGAAGAGGACCAAATAGTTGTTCAAGATAGCCCACGAAAGCAGCTAAAGTACCTACTGTTATTGATCCATTGATTGCTAAGAACCCTCCTGTACCAATAACGATTAAAGGTCCAATGTCTGTAACCGTATTAATTGCTGAGAATGAATAAGCATTCCAACGCGTATGATTAAACGCTCTTTGTAAGAAATTTTGGTTATGTTTATCAAAGTTTCCTGCTTCATTATCTTCAATCGCAAAACTTTTTATAACTGACATCCCTTGTACACGTTCATGTAAGAATCCTTGTACTTCTGCCAATGCTTGTGATCTCTTTCTTGTTAAACTTCTCAAACGACCAAAGAAGAAATACACAGTTAAAATATATACAGGGAATATAATCAGTGCGGCTAAAGTTAACTGGACATCTAAGAAGAACATAATAGTTAATGCAATAATAATAGTTATGCAGTCAAGCCATATATTCATTAAACCAGTTAATATAAAGTCTTTAGTTTGCTCAACATCATTAATAACCCTTGAAATAACTTGACCTGCTTGGTTATTCGCATAAAATCTTGAACTCAAAGCTTGCAAATGATGATAAAGCTTTTTACGTATATCATATAAAATTTTGTTACTTGTCCACTGTGCTAGATATTGTCTTAAAAACTCAATTGGTGGTCTTACTATCACAAAGATAAACGCTGCTATACCCATTGCAACTAATAATTTTGTGATTTTTTCTTCTACTGTTATCGCACCATTATTGATAATATCGTCAATGACATATTTAATTAATAATGGAATCAGCATCGGAATACCAAATTTTAGAATACCTACAAGTATAGTGGCAATGATTCGCCATTTATATGGTCGAACAAATTGTAAATATCTGCGAATCATAAAACGATTCCTCCCCACACTATATTTGCAAATGAAACAGCCTATGTTGATGGTCCAACTAGGCTGCTAATTTATGCACTATCTAAAGTTGTTTGACAATTTCATTTGCGAATACGAATATTTTATAGCAAACTTAATTTTTTCTTGTTTGTATTGTTCACATTCATATCACTATAAATGATAATTAAATTAAAAACATTAAATCTGCTTAATAATTTCTAACTTTTTTGTATCGTTCTCGCCAAACTTTAATAAAGTCTGGAGCAAACGGACCTTTCTTCTGTTCAATCCATTGCTGTAAAATATCTACATTTCTTCTTAAAATCACGTCGATATCAGATGAATAATTCATTTGTTTCATATGCTGCTCGTATTCATCTTCATCTAGTAAATGATATTTACCGTTTGGATATACTTTAATATCTAAATCGTAATCGATATATTTTAAAGCTTCTTCATCACAAACAAATGGTGAAGATAAATTACAATAATAATAAACGCCATCTTCTCTAAACATACATATCACGTTAAACCAATATTCAGAATGAAAATATACAATTGCAGGCTCTCTCGTAATCCATGTACGACTATCACTTTCTGTGACGAGCGTATGATCATTCCCACCGATAACAACATCTTCCGTACCTTTTAATATAGTAGTTTCAGACCAAACACGATGAATATTACCATCATGTTTATAACTTTGAATCTTAATTGTCTGACCTTCTTTAGGTATGGATTCTTTTACCATGCTCCACACCACCTTTTCTTAATTTCACATATAGAATTATAACATACCTCAAGATACAACACCGAATCTAACAATGTTTAGTTATGAAATTATATATTTTTGTCATACTTACAGGAAAATTAAAGTCTTCTTTTTCTGTTAACTGCATCCACACCATATTCTCTGGTAAAATAATGTCATCTTTATGCACATTTTCTTGAGATATAAACACTTCAATATCCCATGTGATATGTGTAAATTGATGTTTTAATTTAAATGCAGGTGTTTGATCAAATATCACTTGTGTCCCTAATACTGTGTTGATATGCTTATCTTCCTCTGCTTCGTACATTGGAAATTCCCACATATTATTCAATAATTTTTGTGTACGTTTTTCAATTAAATAAGCATTATCTTCATTTTGAAGAAGATAAACATGCTGTTTTATATGTTTCTTCTTAACTTTTGTTGTTTTTACAGGCAATGATTGAACAGTCCCTTGTTCAAATGCTTCACAATGATCTTGAACCGGACAGAATAAACATAATGGAGCTTTCGGTGTACATACCAATGCACCTAATTCCATCATTGCTTGGTTAAATGTACCGGCATCTTGCTCAACGTATGGTTGTAATTCATTCTCAAATGCTTTACGTGTTGATTGCAATTTCGTATCTCTCTCATCATTGTTTAGTCGTGACCATACTCTAAAGACGTTTCCATCCACAGTTGCTAAAGGTTTGTCGAAAGCAATACTCATAACTGCTGCTTGTGTATAAGGGCCTACACCTTTTAACTTTCCAAATGTCACCGGTTCGTCTGGTACGACACCGTTGTAACTTTCATGTACTTCTTTTATTGCCGTGTGAAAATTACGTGCTCTACTATAATAGCCTAAGCCTTCCCAATATTTGAGCACTTCATCTTCATGTGCTTGACTTAACTCAGTAATAGTTGGGAAGCGATGAATGAATCTATGATAGTAATCTATAACCGTTTTAACTTGGGTTTGTTGTAACATTACTTCACTCAACCATATATAATATGGATTAGAGGTTTCTCTCCAGGGCATTTCACGTTGATGTTCGTCAAACCATGTAACGAGATTATTCTTGAATTTTGACTCATTAAACATTTTACACATCTCTTTCTATTAGTAATTCTTAAAAATTTCAAAATAAATTTTAGTATGTTATTTTTATTATTTATGATATTAGATTATAATGAATATATATTATTGACATGAAACGAGTTGAATACTTATGGATACAGGCACACATATTGTCATGGGTATCGGTTTAACAGCTTTAGCTACTCAAGACCCGGCAATGGCAGGATCATTTGTAGCCACAGCTACCACATTAGTAGTTGGCTCTTTAATACCTGATGGCGACACTGTTTTTAAATTAAAAGATAACGCTACCTATATATCAAATCATAGAGGTATTACACATTCAATACCCTTTACGATATTATGGCCTTTATTAATTACTTTATTAATTTTTACATTTTTCAAAAACGTTGATATAACACATGTTTGGCTATGGGCTCAGCTTGCAGTATTTCTACATGTGTTTGTAGATATTTTCAATTCTTATGGTACACAAGCGCTAAGGCCTATTACTAACAAATGGATACAACTCAGTGTAATTAATACGTTTGATCCAATTATATTTATCTTGTGGTGTATCGGAATACTGCTTTGGTTAGTTGGGATTCATCCATATCTTGTGTTTTTCCCAATTATCGCTATTCTTGTAGTATATTATATCATTCGCTTTAGAATGCAAGCTGTGATTAAACAACAAGCTCTAAAACAAATTCAACAAGAACATAATCCAGTAAAAGTATTTGTAGCTCCGACAATTCGCTTCATGCAATGGCGTGTTGCAATACAAACTGAAGAACATGATTATGTGGGACGTAGTTTTGGTAGAAACATTGTATTTAGTGACAAATCAAAACGTCACCCATTTCCAAGTGATGATTTAATGCAATATGTTGAAGGTGATAAAAATATTAAAACATTCCTTAACTTCTCAACTATTTATCGTTGGGAAGCTAGAAAATTAGATGATGAAACAACCGAAATCAGATTAATTGATTTACGTTATTTAAAAAATGGACATTATTCTTTTGTAGCTATTGCCCATTTAGACGATGAAATGACTATCGATCATTCTTATATCGGCTGGGTCTTTAGCGAAGATAAATTACAGAAAAAATTATTTGCAAAGTAACACGTTAAAGAATTTAATACCTCTAAATACAATAAGAACTGGAAAGATTCGTTGATTGATACCGAATCTTTCCAGTTCTTTTCTTATTTTAGTTTAATTAATAATCCATAATCTTTAATCTTTTTCGTTTAAGTCATCCGCTTCAATCATATTTTCATCTGTATCTGAATGCGAAACAATGGTTTCATCAGGAATTGCGTACAAATATTTTCTGTGTGCCATTATTCGATATTTAGCAAAAATAACTACACAAAGTATTGCTAAAAATAATATATAATATAAATGATAAGGTATATTATTCAAGCTTAACGCACCAAGTACGACCGACTGTGAAACACCTTCAATAAGGTAATATAGTGGATTCAACATTAATATGTGCGAGATCAGTGTCGTATTACTTGTTGGTATAAAGAGTATTGGAACAATAAAAAACATCACTAATGAAATCACATAAAACATGACATTGATTTTGCGACGAACAATAGCTGAAAGACCTAATATTGTCGATACAAGTATCATGAATAGCATCGACATTACAACGTAATAAAACGTAGAGGGTATAGAACTTTCAATATTAACAGGTGTTGCATATATCATAATAATTAAAGTTATAAACATTGTTATACTCGTAATGATTGCTATAACAACATTTTGAAATATTGGATTCAAGTTAAATAGCTTACCAGTAAAGTAATCAATTTTGTAAGTGTTATAGCTTCGATATACAGCAATCCAAATATAAGCAAAAGTTGTTAACCCAGCCAATCTAAAATAGGCACGAGCTTGAATTAGTTCTTCAGTGCCTTTTATTTTAAATATTAACATTAATAAAAATAGCAATGCCAAGCTTGATAAAAATGGTATGACAAGCCATACCCACTGTGATTTTAATCGGTGATATGCTTGTGTGCTAAGATATGGCACGTTTTTAAAAAAACTAATTATACTATCAATCATTCTTTACACCTACAATTCAATATATATCCATTTATTATTTTTTAAATCAGCCATAAAATAGCCTTCTCCAGATTTAGTAATCCAGAAATTATTTTCAATATCGAACTTTTCTTTTAATTCTTCCTTCTTCTTAATAGGGAATGTAAAGCCTTTAAGTTTATTTTCGTCATTAAAAATCATAGAAATAGGTTGTTGTACTATAGGTACTACAAAGCGATTGTCCTTATTATTTTCTGGAACAAGCCCTTCTGTTACTGTACTATGTTTTTTATGCAAATGACTGTTGAAAAATTCATAAAAATTAATATAGTTATTATGCATGTATGGTGCTAATGATTTAGAACTATGTTCTTCATATAAAGCTGCTGGTTCAAAGAATCGCACTTTATTTTTAGCAACCTTATAATGTTTATTGTCTACATCAATTCTATAATTCTCATTATTTTCAGCAGTAATTGTTACAAAACCATACTGATTTATTTTTTGTTTATTTCCATTTTCCATATCTTCCACAGTAATAGATTCATCTAATACGATAGCGTAACCTAGCATTTCTTCATATGGATCTTTATTTTGGTTTTGTATTGAGGCTTGATCAATATTTTGTCCAATCTGTAACTTCCCAACATTATTAAACATTAAAACTGCCATAAATAATAAGCCAACTACAAATACTGAAAGCCACGTCCAAAATCTAACGAATGCAACAGGTGGTTTCACATGATTATATCTTTCTATACGTTTGAAATTGTATGTTAATTCCGGCGTTCTTGTTCTACTTTTTTTCCAATCAACATCAAAGTTCGCCTTCTCTTGTTCATCTTCCAATGACAATCTATCTTTCTCATGGTCTTTAAATACTGGTAATACTTGATTTAAAGAGCCTTCCATTCTAAGTTGACCATGAGAGACCCAGGCAATGTAATTACTCGTCTGAGCTATACGTTGAACATCATCATCGATCATCACAATTGTTGAATTTTGATTTATGTATTCTTCTGTAAGTCCAATTGCTTTTTCGATAAAAGATTCATCTAAAAATTGTAATATATGATTAAAAATAATAATACTTGCTTTTGAAGTTCTTGCTAATGCAAATAATAATTGTGCATATTGTGAATCAGTTAATCGGTTAACTTTAACATCCGCTTTATCTTCAAGGTGTGCATACCTTATAATTTGCTCTACTTTATGATCCGAAGTTTTATATTGAAACAATATGACTGCATTAGCCACAAACTCATTTACAGAAGTATGTTGCAATAATTTATCTTCAATATCAGCAAAAAACAAGTCTCTTTTTATAACGACTTTTCCCTTATCGGGTTGTATTTCACCACTTAATAAACGCCCTATTAATGATTTAGAAGAACCCGGTTCACCTATTATCCCTAAAGCTTCACCTTGATAGATATGGAGGTTAAAATTATTCAATTCTATATCTTCTTCATCATAACCAAATGGTAAATACCATTTGGAGGATTTTTTATTTCTATAATAATGAGTTACATTTAGTAACTTTAATATAATTGAACTACCCATCCTATCTTCATCCTTCTACAATTTTAATAATGCGAGTGGTAAACCTTCTTCAGGTTCTGAACTTTTAATTCTAAAGCCCCACGCAAAAACGCCTTTTAACCGTTCAACTTTGAAATAGCTTTCTGTGCCATCATTTAATTTGTATATTTTACCTAATTCTACTTTGTTTCTATCTACTAGATAGCTTTCTGCAATAATTACTTTACTTGCATATACGTCATATTCATTAAAAATGCCATTCATTTCTGCTTTACGCATTTTCTCTTTATAACCTTGTATCTCATGACGTAATTCAATTTCACTCATTTCACTCAATTTCTTCTGTTCCATCTACTATTCCACTCTCTTCTAATTTAGCTTTAATTTTATCATATTTATAGCCTTTTCTCATAAGTGCTTCTATTGTTTTATTAATTAATTTTCTACCTGAAAATTTTCTTGAATATTTATTATATGCTTTTTCTAATTCGTTTTGTAATAACTCATCTAATTGTTCTTCAGGTTGTGAAAAATCCATTTCATCCATTACTTCTTTAATTTTCTCAAAAGAATAACCTTTTTGCATTAATGATTGTGTTAATTTCTCTTTTCTTTTTACTAATGGCCCTTTTTTCTGTTTCAAAATTTTATTTGCAACTTTTAATATATCTTCCATAGATTGCTCCTGTTCATAAATCTGGCTATATTCATCAATAATTAATTGTTCAATACCAGCTTCTCGTAATTTTTGTTTATATATTCCAGGACCTTTATCTGTCGTTAAGATCATGGTGTTTTTTAAACTATTCGCATAATCATTATGATCTATGAGCTTTTGCTCATGACAGTAATCTATGACTTTAGCAATAACTGACTCTGAAATTTCTTTCTTTGTAAGATGTTTTATTACTTCATGGTCAGTTCTTTTTCTATATGAAATATATTGAATAGCTGCGTTAACTGCTTGCCTGTATTGTTCATAGCTTTGGATTTCTTCCATATCTTTAGCTTCAACAATTTGACCTTTGTTTAAATTAAAATAGACAAAGGTATCAATATCGATTCCCATTTCAAATTCATCATCTAAATATAGATTAAAACGTTCTTTATTCTTTTTTTGCACTTCTATCTTTGTTATTTTAGGCATATTATTCACTCCACTTATAAGAATAACTTATATTGATTATGAATGGAATTATAGTGTATAGCATATTTGAAATTGCTATTAATCCCTGTATGTATATTTAAATTATAACATCAAAAAAGGAGTAGGATAGAAATCAAAATTTGATTTCGTATTCCCACTCCCACAAAACTGATTAGAAAAAGCTAAAACACTTACATAAGAACTACTTGTCTTCATAAACGAAGTAGTAGTTCTTTAATAGCTTGATATAAGCGCATTTTCAATTCTGTCAACTACTGACAATTTAATAATTGAGGCTGAAACATGTATAAATCATGCACCTACTGAATTTAGACTGTAGTATTCTATTCTCTTAGTTTATTACACGCCGAGTTCTTGGATTGCATTTTCATACTGCTCATCAGTAATATAATCCTGTTGTTTCATTTTCTCTAAATCTATTTTTACACGATTGATAAAATTATCCGACATGTTATTCACATTGTATACACTTGGTGCATTAATCTTACTAGCTAAAATTGCACTTTGTAATACAGATATTTGAGGTAAATTAGGATTATTTTTATCTGTTGTTACCCCAAAAAAGTGATTTGCTGCTGACTCAACAGTGTATTGATCACTTCCAAAATAAATGTTGTTTACATAAAAACTTAAAATTTCATTTTTATCATACGTTTTTTCTGCGCGATGTGCTACAAATAATTCTTTGATTTTTCTTGTTAGTGATTGTTCATTATCATAATAATAGTTTTTCACTACTTGTTGCGTAATGGTACTTCCACCTTGCACGCTATTCTCACTTATTGTTGAAAATAGTGCGCGTGACGTACCTTTGAAATCAAATCCATTATGTTTATAATATCTTTCGTCTTCCATTGCTATAAATGCACCCTTAGTATAGTCTGGCATATTTGAAACTGAGACGAATGTTTCTTTATCTTCAATACTTCTCAATTCATCAACATCTGCTCGTAAAGAAAATGCATACATTGTAGCTATAAACGCAGCGATTAAAATGATGATAGGTATTAATATCTTTATCAACAAACCTTTTCCTTTTTTCTTTTTTGGTGGTTTATTTACTGGTTGGAAATAGGTATTATGCTGCGGTATATTTGAATTTTTTTGACTGGTTTGTTTTTTAGTTTGCTTATAACGATCGCTTCTTTTCATGCGCTAGCTCCTTTATGTTGCTCTCATATCATTATAAGTGAGTTTATCAATAGTTTAAATGTTTATCTACACCAAATTGAAAATATCAGTCCAAGGGTGTATGTCACGCTACGCATAGAGTTTCATTGTAAGCATATTTCATATATGTTTGGGTTTATTAAGCATTATACAACCATAAGATATGAGGATGGGATATCTATTTATGTCCCATCCTCACCATATATACTATCGCGATAATTATCATTGTAAAATATAAAAACTGGAAAAACCCATAGCGTCAGAATATATCTAAAAGATTGAACTTTAAATTCAACCTATAAAATATAATCATTACCATACGTTTTTCCAGTTATATATTATGGACAATCACGTCCAAAGTTTACGTTAATTAATAAATTTCAATTAATCTGTTAATTGATTTGCAATTTCTCTATTAAAATCATCTAAGTCATCAGGTGTACGACTCGTAACTATATTTTTATCTACAACTACAGATTCGTCTACAACTTGTGCGCCTGCGTTAGATAAATCTTTACGGACATTTAACACTGCTGTTAAAGTACGTCCATTCAAATCATCAGTATCTATTAAAATTTGAGGTCCGTGGCAAATTGCAAATGTTGGAACATCATTTTTTGTGAAATACTTAGCAAATGTACCATATCTACCTTCTGAGTCACCACGTAGATGATCTGGAGAAAATCCACCTGGAATTAATAATCCATCGTAATCTTCTGGCTTAGCATCTGCAATACTAACTTCTACTGTAGCTTTTGCACCATGTTTACCAACAACTTCACTATTCGCTGTATCGCCAATAATTACTGTTTCATGCCCCGCTTCTTCAATTGCTTCTTGAGGGCTTGTTAATTCAACATCTTCAAATTCATTTGTTACTATGATTGCTACTTTTTTAGCCATGTATAATCACCTTTCCTATTTGCGTTCTACATTATGTATAGACGAAATTAAGAAAAGTTAAACATACAGTAGCTCAATCTCACTTATGGACAGACTGAACTTATTCAGATGTGTTTGATACAGTTTTTACTTTTTCTTCTAACTGATCTAATAAACCAATCCACTCATCAATGTCTTCCACTTTTACTTCGTTTGGATTAACTTGGTCTATATCGTCAATAAACTTTTCTAATCTTTCTTTTATTTGATCAATTGTTTGATTTTCATTCATTATCTAATGAGACTCCTTTTTATAAGATATTATTATCCTAACATGGAATTAACAACTTTTGATAGTAGCAGAATAATATTATAACGAAATACTAAGTGTAGTGTTTCAGAGTGTCAACGCGTCTCTGACTTTGTTGACACTCTTTTTGTGCTCGTTGTGCTCAGGCACAATCTTATCTTGTAGTTTTTAGCTAGTGCTTTATTAACTACTCAGTAATCGGCATAAATCACTGCCATTTTAAAAAAATATATAAAGTGATAAAGGTGCATATCGGCTTGTATTAATCCGATTTGCACCCTCGATTTGTATTATCCTAATTGTTGCACGCTTGATAAGAACTCAATCGTGCTTTTACTTTCTTCTCTACGTTCTTTCCTTCTCTTGACTCGAGCAGGTGCCGTATCATAAAACCACTTTTCTGTCTGTGATTCTGGATATACTTGAGGTACTTCTATTGGCTTACCATCTTCACCGAGTGCTACAAATGTTAAAAAACTTAATGCTGCTAAATGTCTTTCATTTTTAAGCACATCTTCTATAATAATTTGAACACAGACTTCCATCGAAGATTTTCCCGCATATGAGACCATAGCTTCATAAGAAACTACAGCACCTGTTTTAATTGGTTTTAAAAAGTCTACCGAATCAGTTGAAGCTGTGACCACCTGTGAATTACTATGTTTCGTTGCTGTTATAGCAGAAATTTCGTCAATGTTCGCCATCAACATACCGCCAAACATTGTCTTTAAATGATTCGTTTCCTGTGGGAATACTTGTCTCTCTTTAATACTTCGTGCTTCAGACATCGATTTACGTTTTGGTCTTTCCATAATTTAATCAATCCCTTTTCTTTTATCAGACAAAAAGTGAGTGCTCTGAATATAGTAGACTATTTCAGAACACTGACAACTCATCCCTCTCTCTCTATTTTGACCAGTTACCATTTTCGAAGACGAGTTCTTTTTCATCCTCTTGTGTCACGCCATAAATCGTTAAATCTTTACTACCAATCATAAAGTCCACATGAATAAGTGAATCATTTAATCCTTGTGCTAACTTTTCGTCTGTAGTCATTTCTGTACCACCCTCTATATTAAAACCATAAGCTGAGCCTAATGCAATGTGACAAGATGCATTTTCATCGAACAATGTATTATAAAAAATGGTATTGCGGTTAGAAATCGGTGAATCATCAGGTACTAGTGCAACTTCACCTAATCGCTTAGCACCTTCGTCTGTATTTAATAAATCACGTAAAACCTCTTCGCCTTGCTTAGCTTTATAATCAATTACTTCTCCATCTTTAAAAGTTAATGTAAAACCATCTATAATATTACCATTATGACTTAATGGCAATTTATTCGTCACATAGCCATTTACTTTTAATCTATGAGGTGCAGTGAACACTTCTTCAGTTGGAATATTAGCTACAAAGGCTTGACCACCACTCGCATAACTTGTTGCATCTTCCCATATATGACCTTCTGGTAAACCAATTTCTAAATCTGTACCTTCAGAAATATAGTGAAGTGCTTTATAATTTTTACTTTGTAATTTATCTGCATGTTTACTTAGATTAGCAACATGGTCTTTCCAATTAGCCACTGGATCATTTCCATCTACGCGAACGATATCTAATACTTCATCAATGAACGTGTTGTAAGCTGCTTCTTCTGATAGTTCTGGATAAACACGACTTGCCCAAGCTTTTGATGGATAGGCTGCCACACACCATGGAAATTGGTTTTTCTGACTTGCTTCCATATATCCTTTATATGCAGTAGCATACTGTTTTTGGAAAGTTGATAATTTATCACGGTCAATGCCATTTAATAAATCAGGATCTTGTGTTATGAGTGCTAAATTTGCAGCGCCTCTATCTACATAATCCATGCGCTTAGCCACTTCATAATCTTTCACTTCATTACTTTCAAAATGTTCTACTGGTTCATATTCGAATTTTAGGCGAGAAAGTCGATCATCACTATAGTCAACTTTAACATCAGATGCACCTCGTTTATATGCAGCTTCTACTATGTAATGTGTTAATTCAATAGCATCAACACTTGAGCGAATAAATACTGGTTGACCTTCTTGTACATTCATTCCTACACCAACTAAAAGTTCGGCGTATTGTTTTAATTTTTCTTGTAATTGAGTCATATTTATACACTCCTTTTATTTGCGTATTTGACCAAGTGCGTCTGCAATTGCAGCTGCTTCACTTGGTGTAAATGACGCTTTTGATGTTACATATTCATGAATTTCAGCTATTTCTTGCTTATCTGCTTCTTCATATTTATCTGGATCAATCAAGCTTTGATTCACAAGATTTAAACGTTCTCTTATTTCTACTATCATTTGTTCATTAGTATTTGTCACTTCGTTCACCCCTTTTATCAACTTATTTTATCAAATTTACGTTTCTTGTAAAACTTTTATCACAATAATGCTTTAGAAATGATTAAAAAAGCTTTAAAATGGGAATTAGCAATATATAATTTGGAGGTAGTCACATGATTTCAGTAGCATTCGTTTGTTTAGGCAATATTTGTCGCTCACCAATGGCAGAAGCTATTATGCGACAAAGATTACTAGATCGAAAGATAACAGGTTTAAACGTAACCTCTAGAGGTACAGGTGAATGGAACTTAGGTCAGCCACCTCATGAGGGTACGCAAGATATTCTCACTAAAAATGATATACCCTTTGATAACATGATCAGTGAACTATTTAAAGCTGATGATGACTTTGATTATATCATTGCAATGGATCAAAGTAATGTAGAGAATATTAAACAGATCAATTCAAACATTAATGGACAATTGTATAAACTATTAGACTTTAGTGATATGAATGAGACTGACGTACCTGATCCTTATTATACAAATAATTTCGAAGGTGTTTATAAAATGGTACAATCATCTTGTGATAACTTAATTGATTTTATAGTTAAAGATGCAAATCTAAGAGAGGGGTAAAACATCATGCAAAATAAATTAATTCCAGGAATTCTATTAGGTGCCGTAATTGGAGGCGCAGCAACATTGGCTGACAAATCAACTCGCCAATCATTAAAACAATCAATTAAAGATAGAAAAGAAGGCAATCGTTCTCAAAAACCTTCAGCGATCAACAACGTAAAAGACGAGATAGTATATTGGAAAGATGTGGTAGAAGAAATTCGCCGTAATAATCCAGAATTAGAACGTTCTTTAAAAGATGCGAAAAATACATTCGTTGAGCGTAAAAACAATCGCTTAAACAATTAATTTGTTTATAGTATAGTATTTTTGATTCCACATGTTTAAATAATTAAATTAAGGCAATACCTAATATTACATGTTTAGGTATTGTCTTTTGTATATAACTTGTAATGTGCGATATTTTAAAAATCTAAAAACAATTTTTAAAAAAGAATATAAACAGTTATTTACCTTCTTTAACTTTTAAAGTATATTAAACAATATACTGAAAATATCAATACATAAGGAGATTTGATATGTCTAAAAAAGAGAAAACAACTTCAAAGTTTCTAAACTCAACTAAAAAGGATGAAGATAAGAAGTCTAAGAAATCAAAAGATGAACAAATCGGGCGTGATCGTACGTATATCACGCCTAATGAATTCAAATCAAAATCACCTAAGAAAGACAATCAAGAATTCTTTGTATCACGTATCAATAAACCAGCAAAATATACAAAAAACCCTAATTTTTTCTCTTATCTTATTTATAGAATAGGTAAAGATGATGCATCCGGTTTATCTGCACAATTATCCTATTACTTCATGTTGTCACTGTTCCCTATGCTCCTATTCTTATTATCAATAGTACCTGTAATAGGTGTTGAACAATCAACGATTAGAGATATGATTAAAGAGCACGTCCCACCAGATTATGCAGGACAAGTATCATCAATCATTGGTGATATTATGAGTAATGCTAGTGGCAGTATATTATCTGTAGGTTTGATTTTAGCACTTTGGTCTGCTTCAAACGGTATGACAGCAATTATGAACTCTTTCAACGTCGCATATGACGTTGAAGATAGTAGAAACTTTATTGTTTCTAAATTATTTAGTGTGTTATTTACACTTGCTATGATTATCGTCTTACCTATCGCGCTGATATTACCTACCTTTGGAGAACAAATCGGTTCGCTTTTATTTGGCCCACTTGGTTTAGGTGATCAAATTAAATGGATTTTTAATTTAGTACGTGTGGTATTACCATTAATCATTATTTTCATAGCGTTTATGGTTTTATATACGTTAGCGCCAAATGTTAAAATTAAAATGAAATCTGTAATACCAGGTGCAATATTCGCTACGATTGTATTTTTAGGTGGCTCATTCTTATTTGGTATATATATATCAAATTTTGCTAACTATTCTAAAACATACGGTAGTATCGCTGGTATCATTATTTTAATGTTATGGTTATACATTACAGGCTTTATTATTATTATCGGCGCTGAAATCAACGCGATTATCCACCAACGTAAAGTAGTCGCTGGTAAAACACCAGAGGAACATACAATGGCTGAGATAGAAGAGAACGAAACAACTCACGTTGGTAGCGAAGCTGATATCAATGCTGAAAATGAATCCACACATGCTACTGATTCCAATCATAATATTTCAGACTCAAACAACAAAAAATTATAATTTAATATAAACTTTGCTAAATAGCTGATAGGTATCTAAATCATGATGTCTATCAGCTATTTTTGCTTTCTAATTTATATCAGTCCTGTTTAGTATAGAGCCCTTAAAGCACGTAAAAAGACTAAAACCGAAACGTAAATGTCTATCATCTACGTTTCGGTTTTAGCCTTTTGGAAATACTTAAAATAGAATTCATTACTGTATTAAATTATGCTGGAATGCATAAATAACTGCTTGTGTTCTATCTTGTACTTCTAATTTACTTAATATATTACTTACATGTGTTTTTACTGTTTTAATCGTTATGTGTGATGCACTCGCAATTTCTTGGTTTGAGTAACCTTTTGCGATAAGTAATAGAATTTCCATTTCTCGTTCCGTTAACATTTCATATAATTCGGCACGTTGTTTCATTCTATTTCTCATCTTCACAAGCACTTCAGCTTCAAATACAGACTCATTTTTATACGTTTTACGAATAGCCTCGGCTATATCACTAGCACTAGTCGTTTTCAAAATATAGCTGTCTACGCCAGAATCTAAAGCACGATATACTTCATTATCTTCAATGTAACTTGTTAACATTACAACTTTAATATGGGGTAAGTCTTTTTTAATTTGCTCGGTAGCATCGACACCATCCATATCGTCCATAAGCAAGTCCATTAAGATTAAATCTGGATTTAGTTGATGAGCCTTTTCAATCGCATCTTTTCCTGACTGACCTTCCCCTACAATATCAATATCTGGCTGTGTAGATAAGTAACTAGAAATTCCAATTCGAACCATTTCATGATCATCAACAAACAAAACTTTAATCGTCATGTGAATCCTCCTTATTTAATGGTGCCTTTACTTCAATTCTTGTACCTGAATCTGGTAAAGAAACAATATGAAACGTTGCACCAATTTCAAGCGCACGTTCTCTCATGTTTTTTAAACCATAACTTTGTTCTACCTTATCATCAACATTGAACCCTTTACCATTGTCTTGAATGCGTAATAATAAGTAATCTGCCATATTAAACAATTCTACTGTTACTTTGGTACCTTTTGAATGTCTCAAAGTATTAGATAAAGCTTCTTGCGTAATTCTGAACAAATGATCTTCAATACCTTTAGGTACTTCAAATTCTTCAATATCATGTACAACTTTCATAGGTACTTTTTTCTTTAAATCAACGACTAAATCTTTAATACCTTCACCTAATGATTTGTCTTTTAATCCAATAGGTCTTAAATGTAATAGTAAAGCTCTCATCTCTAACTGAGAATCTTGTACCATTTTTTCTAATATCGGAATTTGTTGATCTAAAGGTGCTTCTAACTGTGTTTCTTTAATAGCTGAAAGCATCATACTCGCTGCAAATAATTGCTGACTTACTGAATCGTGTAATTCACGTGCAAGCCTTTGTCGTTCATCTTCTATAATCTTTTTAACTTTCACATCATTTATATTATATGATTCATTTGTTAAGTTTTGCGTTTTCATACGTAATTTGTGAACTTCTTGATTTAATGGAACTAACGTTTGATACAATTCAATTGTTTCATTATATAATTCAATGTTTTGATCATTAATACCTACTGTTTGACCTTCAATAGAACGTTCTATTTGGTCTTGTAACCAGTGATTTTGTTGATTTATTTTATATGCTAATACCGATCCTACAATAATACAAAGAAAAATAACTAATAAGTTTAAAAATAGTAAAACTGGTATTCCAAAAATTTGTGTATAAAACATACCTTGAAAATATACTATGTTTACAAATACTTTATCGATAAAAAACAGAGCAAAAAATGTGCTATAAACTAATATCAACATGGATCCTATTGCTCTTATGTAGTGATTCATTTATAAATCACCTCAATATCGCCAATTAGCGTCGAAACATAAATGTTTACAGCATAGTTTTCTTCTTTCGTTTCTTCCACGATTTTAATGTTATTATTTTCTACTTTATAAGAAGTTTCATTAACATAAGCATTCCCATACAAGGCAGTGAAGTTTAAAATAATATTATAATTTAAAGGTACAATAATTTGTACTTTACCTATAATATGTCGTATCACTACAGTATTATTTTCTTTAATATTAGCAGCTTTAGACATATCTATATGAATATCACCTATGCCATGTTGCACTTGTAAGTCTTCCCATTTATATACATATACTGGTGTGCGTTGCTCTCCAAACCATTTTTGTTTAATGAAGTTTGGGGACTCAACTGCTTCATCTGTAGCGACTACTTTAAATGGTTTAAACCTATAAATAATATATCTTATAATTAGCATTATTAAAAAGATAAATAAAATGATAATTGTGTATTTGTTGGATAATAAAGTGAATGCAATCAACAAAGCACCAATCCAAAATGATAAAAGTCCCCGTATTTTATGGAAATACAAATAACCGACATAGGCTAAGATACAGCCAAGTAATAACACGAGTAGGAAACCAATTTTTTCAAAGAATATATAATAAAAATTGGCAATAATCAATAATGTTGTAAAAACAATTAACATCTCAGTCGATATATATTTATGAGTCATGTTTCGCCACCTTTCTTCAAGCGACTAAACTAATGCGTTCGATTAGATCACACTCAGTTTCAATATTAGCTCTCTCTGTTGCTTGTTGTGATAAATCGGCTTCAATACGAGCGTAGTCTGCTTCCATTTCATTTAATTCACATTTTATTTGCTCAATATCTTTATGTTCTATCTCTTCAGCACAATCAATGTACTCTTTATCCAACATATCAATATATTTATTTTCTAATGATAATGTCAGTCTATCAATTAAACTGCCTACATTACCTTTTCTTTCAATTAAGTATTTAATATACATTTCAACACTTCTCAATTTTTTATCAAGAAATCGTTGGTACTCCACTATGCTTGTGCGAAATGTGTGTTTTGTCATTTTTTCTAAATAAGACGTAATATAATTCATAGAATCACCTCATGATCGATTAGACTCTATTATAAAAAATATCCGGAACCATTGGTATAGGCTCCGGAACCATCTTATATTAGGACTTTAGACCGAAACACTATCTAATCTATTTTAGTAGTTAACACTGGTCCATCTTTGGTAACGATGACAGTATGCTCAATTTGAGCAACAAAACTTTTATCTTTTGTTTCAAATGCCCATTCATTTTTGCCTTCTGTCACAAATGTTGCTTTTGAAGAAATAAACGGTTCAACTGCAATCACTGTGCCCTCTTTAAGTAAAGTTTTATCCTTGGGATCATAATAGTTCATCACGTGGCTTGGTGCTTCATGAAGTGATTGTCCTACGCCGTGACCTGTTAAATTTTTAATAACTGTTAAATCATTTTTTCGTGCAGTAGCATGGACTGCTTTACCGATTTGACTTAACTTCCCACCTACTTTAACTCTTGTCATAGCCGCATCAAATGCTTCTAACGCTACGTCACAGACTTTTTGTTTCAATGGATTGTCTGCTTCGCCAACGACAAATGAAATGCCTGTATCGGCGTAATAGCCGTTCTTCAATGCTGAAACATCGATATTCACTAAATCACCTTCGCGTATTTTACGTTTGCCTGGAATACCATGCGCTACTTCTTCATTAATACTAATACATGTTTGTCCAGGAAATTTTTCATCATGGATTGGAGCAGAAAGTGCGCCATGTTTTTCAAATAACTCTTTTGCAATATCGTCTAACTCTTTTGTTGTGATACCTGGCTTCGTTTCTGCTTGCATAGTATCTCTAATTAATGCACAAATATAACCAATTTCTTTTAAAGCTGTTAATTCTTCTTCTGTTTTTACGATCATATTATCCCGTTCCTTTTTGTAAATTATATTCTTCCTTATTATAGCAGACTTTTTTTGATATAATAAATTAGAATATTTGAACACGTATAGTTTAACATTTTGATTATATGAATAACATGGCTACTTTTTGTAATTCGTGTTAATTCTCTTTTGATACATAACATGACTAGGAGTTTTTTTATGAGCAACAATTGGTATAAAGGACTTATAGGTGCACGAACGATTAAAACGGGGTTGGCTACTTTTTTAACTGCCTTTTTTTGTTTAGCATTAGATTTAAATCCTATTTTCGCAATTTTAACTGCTATTGTCACAATTGAACCCACTGCAAAGGCATCATTAAAAAAAGGATATCGTAGACTGCCAGCTACAGTAATTGGAGCGCTCTTTGCAGTTATTTTCACATTTGTTTTTGGGGACAAATCTGCTTTTGCATATGCTTTTAGTGCTACATTTACAATAATATTTTGTACTAAGTTAAAACTTCAAGCTGGAACAACTGTTGCAACATTAACAGCAATGGCTATGATACCCGGTATACATGATGCTTATTTCTTTAACTTTTTCTCAAGATTATTAACTGCAATTATTGGTCTGGTTACTGCAGGTTTAGTCAACTTTGTTGTGTTCCCACCAAAATATTATGACCAACTTGAATCTTCAATAAATGACGTAGAGTCTAAAATGTACGGGCTTTTTCATCACCGTATGCGTCAGTTACTGTTAGGCAAATTTACTAAAGGCGCACCCTACCAACAATTAAATGTATTGTTAGATTTAAATCAAAAAGTTGAGACATTACTTTCTTATCAAAAGGATGAACTGAGCTATCACAAACATCATGATTCAGAATGGATACGTTTAAAATCATTAACAACACGTACACATACAAACAGATTGTTCATCACCCATTTATCAAACTTAGTCTATTTACCTAAAGGCACGCATATCCAATTTACGAATGAAGAAAAAATCTCTATCTTAAATATTGCTCAAAGTATTAATGACATATACACAACTGGATCTTTTGAACGACAACAACAATCTGCTTCATTATTGAAAACTTCTGTTAAGGGCTTAGACGAATTTGATGATAATCAATTAAAAAGTCACCTTATTTATGAAATTCTATTAATCTATCGTATATTAGACCATCGTTTTGCATAACACTTAGCGTATATAAGTCTTATGCAGTAAAATTTAAAAAGTGGCTGTCAGATTTCCAATTGGATTTCTAACAGCCACTTTGTTTTATTAAGCTTATTCTATTTTTGTGTTACACGATTAACGATTACTTGTTTGGCAGCTTCTTCTTCAGTGTTATTTACCTGCTTAGGCGTAAATGGTATACCTTTACGTTCACATGCTTTTTCTAGTAAGTAATCAGTCACTTCATGGTTCTTAGGTAGAATTGGTCCATGTAGATAAGTTCCCAATAGGTTTTTATAATGTATACCTTCTTTAGCATCTTCATCATTATTACCATAACCATGTGTGACATTACCTAATGTGCCATATGGATGATATGTGCGGCCACCATGATTTTCAAAACCAACAATTGTACCGAATGTGTCGCTCTCAATTACAATATCGCCAGTGAGACGGTCTTTCTGTGACTCAGTATAAAAATCTAAAATATTAAGTCCTTCAAGCTCAGTACCATCAGGCGTAATATATTTACTTCCTAGAAATTGATAGCCACCACAAATTGTCAAACCAGGCATACCGTCTTCAATTACTTCTTTTAATGTCGTTTTGATTTTGCTTAATTCTTTAGTAGCTAGTGCCTGTTCCCTATCACTACCGCCACCAATAAAGAAAATATCACATTGATCAAAAGTAACGCCCTCTGTTTCATTTATATCTACAACATTTAATTTAATATCACGCATTTTTGCACGTTGTCTTAGCGCGATAATATTCCCAATATCACTGTATAAATTTAATTTATCAGGCATAAAATGATAAACAGTTAATTCATTCATCTAGCTTTGTCCTCCTCAAAAGAGTGATTTAATTGTTCTAACATAGGTGCTAGAGAAGTATAGTTAGGAATAGCTACTGTAAAGCTTTCCTTATAGTCCATCGTTTTTGCTGTCGCTTTATATATGTCTCTTTCTAAAATGATTGGTGCTTCTACACCTGCTAATTTTAATCTTAACTGCAATTCTTCTGCACGAAGCCCTGTAACAATAATTACTTCGATTTGTTGTTTGGCTAATTTTTCAAAATCAGCATCATAAATCCATGAAGTATCTCTACCGTCAGCTGCATTATCATTCAATCCTAAAACATAAACTTTACTACCTTCTAGTTGTTCTCCTATAGAAAGGCTAGCATTCATTCCGGCAGGGTTTTTGGCAAGATTAATCATTGCTTCTTTACTGTCTTTTTTAAAGTACTGCATACGTCCATTATTCGACGTATATGTTTCAAATCCACGTTTTATACCTTCATCATTGAGTCCTAATTCTTTTAGTACTGTATAAGCTGCAATCGTATTATAAGCATTAAAGTCTCCCGCGATTTTCATATTGAATGTAGCAGTTCCTACATTTAAATTAATGAATGGATTTAAATTAAATTCAGACACTTCGTATTTAGTATCTTCGCGTTTAAATCCACATTCACAATGATAATGCCCAATTTGATTATACTGAATATAATCATAATGTAATAAACGACCGCAATTTGGACAATAGCGACTCTCGTTCATTGTACTTTGTTCAAATTCATGTGCATGTGCTTTCATCCCATAATATACAACTGTATCACTAGCTATCTTCAATCTACTCACAAATGGATCATCCGCATTTAACAATAACTTAATCCCTTTATTATTAATTGCATTTGCAATATTATTTACCATAATATCTATTTCCCCAAAACGGTCCATCTGATCACGGAAGAAATTAGTAACCACCATCATTGTTGGTGTTACTTCATTGAGTACTCTTGGAATCGAGCCTTCATCAATTTCAATGACTGCAATTTTTGTACTTTGTTTAATTTGCAAAATAAATGCTGAAGTAATACCTGCAGCCATATTTGCGCCTTCATTATTATGTATGATGTCGACATCATTTACTTTTAATGTATGGCCAATTAAATTTGAAGTGGTTGTTTTCCCATTTGTGCCACTTATAAAGACAATTTCATCAACTTGTGATGCTAATTTTCTTAAAATATTTTTATCCACTTTTCTAGCAACTTGACCTGGCAAGTCTGTGCCCTTTTTCCCAGCAGCTTTACTTGCTTGCTTAGCCAATTTTGCTAAGTGGGTTGCAGTCCAATGTCTCATGTACTTCCTCCTTCACTCTTCACTCAAATATTATAACATGATTAAGTTGTATTCCAAACAATTCTCAATTGAAATAATCATGTCTTTTTCCAGATTATAATCATTATTATTTACTAATGAGAATAGATTTGCTATACTGAAAAAAAACATACATGGAGGCTATTACTTATGTTAAACAAAGAATTGTTAAATGCATTAAATGAACAAATGAACCATGAATATTTTGCAGCACATGCGTATATGGCAATGGCCGCTTTTTGCGACAAAGAATCATACGAAGGTTTTGCAAATTTCTATGTTCAACAAGCAAAAGAAGAAAGATTCCATGGTAAAAAAATATATGATTATATCAATGACCGTGGAGAACACGCTTTATTTGCAACGATTCCTGCGCCAAAATCAGATTTCTCTAGTATCTTGGAAACATTTCAAGATGGCTTAGCACAAGAACAAGATGTTACACGTAGATTTTATAATTTATCAGATCTAGCTAATCAAGCGAAAGATTATGCCACTATTTCATTCTTGAATTGGTTCTTAGATGAACAAGTAGAAGAAGAAGCTATGTTTGAAACACACCTTGATTACCTAAAACGTATCGGTGATGACAGCAATACACTTTACCTATACGAGAAAGAATTAGCTGCACGTTCATTTGACGAAGAGTAATCTTCATATTAAAACTTAAGTTTATTGTCTCAAAAAACTCATCCCAATATAAATCTGGGATGAGTTTTTATGTTTATTATAGGCTTGTAATTTGGCTTGTTAAAATCTGATTAACTTGACTCTAAGCACATATTTATATAAAGTCATATCATATTCACACATGAGAAAGGAACCTTGCTTAATGAATTCTGACGCATTTATTGCCCTTGATTTTGAAACTGCCAATGGTAAACGTACTAGTATCTGTTCAGTCGGTATGGTTAAAGTTGTTAATCACCAAATCACTGAATCATTTTACACATTAGTCAATCCAAACGATTACTTTTCACAACAAAATATTGCTGTACATGGTATACAACCGAATGAGGTCTATGATGCACCTACGTTTGAAAAAGTATACCCTTTTATGATGCAATTCATTGACGACCTACCAGTTGTCGCACATAATGCTGCTTTTGATATGAGTGTCCTGCATGAAAGTATTAAAGCTATAGGTAGTGATACGCCAAATATGAAATACTTCTGTTCATTACAACTATCAAGAAGAACAATAGAGAACCACCGCTACGGCTTGAATTATATGATGCAATATTATAATTTAGATTTTCATGGTCATCATGATGCATTAAATGATGCAAAAGCTTGTGCAATGATCACATTTCGCCTTTTAAAACACTATGATGATTTAAGTAGTATGCTTAATATTTATGGCAAAGATTTAAAGGATAAAGATTAATAAACTTAGCTTCAAATTTGAACTCACTTTTTAAATATAATCATAAATTGTCATGTTTTCATAAGATGCTTTTTCTAAATTACCTACTGTTACACCTACTAGTCTAATGGGTACATCTGGATCTTTTAATTCTGTATATAAAGTATAAGCTATATTATAAATATCCGTTTCATCTCTGACAGAGTCTCTTAAGCTTCGCTGTTTCGATAATGATTCAAATTTGTGCGTCTTTATTTTTACTGTAACTGTCTTACCGGATTTTTGTAATTTAGCTAACCGTTCTGCTGTTTTATGACTCAATTCCCAAATTTTTTGTAATATTTGATCATCATCATTCATATCCGTCGCAAAAGTACGCTCTGTACCAACTGATTTCCTTATTCTTGTTGGTTTAACAGGATTATAATCTATACCTCTCGCTTTGTTATATAGCCCATGGCCTCGTTTACCAAAAAGTCTTATTAATTCTCTTTCGCTTTGTTCGTATAAATCTTTACCATTGTATATTGCGTTATCGTGCATTTTCTGTTTAGAGGCTTTACCCACGCCAGGGAAATCGCCTATATCTAATTCCATTAATATCTCGTGTACATTACGATAATCAATTACTGTTAACCCATTCGGCTTGTTCATTCCGCTCGCCAATTTAGCTAAAAATTTATTATAAGATACCCCAGCTGAAGAAGTTAGTTGTGTAGCTTCAAAAATATCTTTACGTATATATTGAGCAATACTTGATGCGGGTAAATCTGCTCTAACTAGATGTGTAATGTCTAAATACGCTTCATCTAATGATAATGGTTCTACAACATCAGTATAACTTTTGAATATCTTCATAATCTTTTCTGAAGCTGCTTTATATGCTTCAAATCTTGGAGTAACATAAAAACCATTTGGGCATAACTTATGCGCTTGTGCAGTGGGCATTGCAGAATGTACACCATATTTTCTAGCTTCATATGAGGCTGTTGAAACTACGCCCCTACCGCTTGCTTTTCCACCTACAATCACAGGCTTCCCTTTTAACTTTGGATTATCTCTCATTTCTACTTGCGCAAAAAAATAGTCCATATCAATATGGATAATACGTCTTTCTGACAATGCACTCAGCTCCTTCATCGTCTATATACAATGAATAATATTAGTTTAATCTTACCTTTTAAAATATGTATTTTCTTTAAATTTGCTCAAGTAACACGAAAAAAGAGTCAGTCATCTCTTATCAGAACAAACGACTGCTAAACGCAATCATCAGCATCTCTCTGTAAGTAAACAACTAACTCAGTTTTTAAAATTTATAAATTCAATTATTTCACTTCGTTTTGAGTCTGTATTTGTGGCACTGGACTATCTGAATAAAATATAATACCTTCTTCTGTATCTTCAATATATTGCACTTTGTTATTAAGTGCGCCTGTTAAGAAATACATGTCCATTACACAATATCCAATATGAAGACTCGCAATAAATATCATAGATGAATATGCAAAAAATGAGAATAATATAATCAACACTGTTGTAATAACGACTAAGGGAGCTAACATGATAGTGATATATTGCCATTTTTTAAAATATACATTTGGCATATGGGTAGTAATTAAACCTTGGCGGATTCGAAAAGTAGGTTTGTTGCCTTTTGACAACAAGCGGAACATTATATTATGAATAAATTCATGTAAGAAATAAACAACTGCAAATCCTAATATACCGTATACTAAATTTAATATAATATTTTGTTCTATAATGTGTGTAAATGAAAAAGCAAATTTATAAGATAATAATATACTAACCATCACTATTGTAAATTGAAAAAGTATAAATCCTTCTAACATTTTCTTGCTAGAGAACAAATCAATCTTGAACATGTGTCAACCCTCCGTGTCATCGTCATCGTTATTACCTAGACTATACAACGATTGTAACCACTAATGATGGGCTTTTCAAGTAAGTTAGTTGCTTGTAATTGAATTTTAACAAACTTACTTGTTCTGCAATATTTTGCAATAATTAGTAAACAACTTATTAATTAAATTCACACAAATCCTATATTCACGTATAATCACCTAAATATAAAATATTATAATTTAGCGTCTTTCAAATTGTGCTACTGTTTCAACATGCGTGGTATGTGGAAACATATCTACTGGTGTAATTTGTGTTAATTTATATCGTTGTGCTAATTGTTGCGCATCACGTTGTTGCGTTGATGGATTGCAAGAAATATAGACAATCTTTCTTGGGTTCAATTCTAAAAGTGTTTCCAAGAAAGTTTCGTCACAGCCTTTTCGAGGTGGATCAACCATTACTACATCTGGTTTAATGCCTTGTGCTTTCCATTTTAGAATAACCTCTTCAGCTTTACCACAGACAAAAGTTGTATTTTCGAACTGGTTTAAGGTCGCATTTTGCTTTGCGTCTGCAATCGCTTCTGGGACAATCTCAACACCATAGACATGTTGCGCTTTTGGTGCCATGTATAATCCAATCGTACCTATACCGCAATAAGTATCTAGTATTGTTTCTTCACCTTTAAGTTCAGCATATTCAATTGCACGTTGATATAATTTTTCAGTTTGAATAGAATTGATTTGATAAAAAGATTGATCACTGATTTTGAATGTTACATCTGAAAGTGTATCTTGAATTTCATCTTTACCATATAGCGTATATGACGTTTCACCCATGATGACATTCGAATGTGTATCATTCACGTTATGTTTGACACTCACTATTTCTGGAAATGCTGCTACTAATTTTTCTGTAAGTACATCACTTTGTTTGAATTTCTTCCCATTTGTAACAAATACAACCATCAGTTCTCTAGAATGGTGTCCTGTTCTAATTACGACATGACGCATAAGACCTTGCTTTTTACGCTCATTATATATACTGATATTTAATTCATTGAACCATAATTTGAGTTGATTTAGCACGTCTTGATGCATATTGTCTTGTATTAAACATTCATCCATATCTATAATGTCATGACTTCTTTGACGATAAAATCCTGTAATCACTTTATTTTCATTGTTCTTTCCAACTGGTACTTGAGATTTATTACGATAAAACCACGGATTATCCATACCAATCGTATCGTGGATAATTGTATCCTTAAAATCTGCTTTACGGTGGAACAAATTGACAACTTGCTCTTTTTTCATATTCAACTGTGCTTGATAGGTCATATGTTGTAGCTGACATCCACCACATTTATGGTAATAAACACATGGTGGTTCTACACGTTCTTCACTTTCTTTTTTAATTTCAAGTAGCTTACCTATTGCAAAATTTTTCTTAACTTTTATCACTTTGAATTCTATTGTTTCATTTATCAACGCATTTGGTACAAATATAGGATAGCGATCTAATTTAACAACACCATGCCCTTCATGTGTTAAATCTATAACTTTTCCTTCTATGATCTCATTTTTTTGAATTGCATTCATAACATCACCCCACACTAAAAGAGGTTAGGATATTTGATGTCTTTACCTAACCTCTCAGTTTATTCTGTATCTTTAATTTTTTCGACTATTCATTTTAACTTGAAACGCTTAAGTTCTTCAAGTTGAATTTGTAATATTATACGAAGCGTACTTTTATTGTTCGACTATTTCATCATTATTAACATCACTTGGCGTAAATACTTCGATATGTTGTTTTAAATTCAAGAAATTACCTGGTAATTTACCACCATATTCACCATCTACGTTTAACTGCATATCTACAAATGATGATACGCTAATGGATTTAGCTTTCTTATAATGTATCTTAGGATGCTTTATATGTTCTCCTCTAGAGGCTAGTGTCATTATATGTCCTAATTCAGCAAGATTTGCTTTTTCAACGATAATCAATGTAAAATAACCATCATCTAATTTAGCATCTGGCACTAATTTTTCAAAACCAGCCATTGAATTCGTTAAACCTAATAAGAACAACAATGCTTCCCCTTGAAAAACTTCATTGTCATATTCTACACGAACATCAACAGCTTTCATTTGGGGTAACATTTCAAAGCCTTTTATATAATAGGCAAACGGTCCAACAATGGATTTCAGTTTACTTGGCGTCTCATAAGAAACCTGTGTTAATTGACCACCGGCTGCTAAATTTATGAAATAACGACTATTCATCTTGCCAATATCAACCCGAGTTGTATGGCCTTCTATAATCACATCAATTGCACTCATAATGTCATTTGGTAAATGTAGCGCACGTCCAAAATCATTTACTGTACCCATAGGTATAATACCTATACTTGGTCTGTTCGGCTGCTCTGCAATACCATTTATGACTTCATTAAGCGTACCGTCACCACCGGCAGCAATTAATACATCATAGTTTTGTTCTAAACTGCGTTCTGCTTCAGAAGTTGCGTCTCCAACTTTTTCAGTTGCATATGCACTTGTCTCAAACCCTGCTTTTTCTAATTTAATTAAAACATCTGGCAAGGTACGTTTAAACAATTCTTTTCCAGATGTTGGATTATAAATGATTCTAGCTCGTTTTCTCATATTTTATCCCTCGACTTCTTATACTCAATATCTATATTATATGATTTAGATAAATGATAAAAGCATTTAGGCCAAATTTTACAGAATATATATAATATCGTATGAATAGTAAAAGAACCTGTAGACAAAAACGTTCTACAGGTTCTGCTATATCTATTGTTGTAATGCATTATCTAATCCTTACATTACACTAAAATCCAACGCATTTTTAATTATCTTTTATCTAATTCTTGTTTTAATAATTGATTTACTAATTGAGGATTGGCTTGGCCTTTTGAAGCTTTCATAATTTGACCAACTAAGAAGCCCATTGCTTTACCTTTACCATTTTTGTAATCTTCAACTGATTGTGCATTATTATCTAACGCTTCATTTACGAATTTTAAAAGTGTAGCTTCGTCAGAAATTTGAACTAAACCTTTATCTTCCATAATTTGTTTGGCGTCCCCACCATTCTCAGCAAGTTCTGGGAATACTTTTTTAGCGATTTTACTGCTCATTGTACCGTCTTCAATTAACTTAATCATTCCAGCTAAGTTTTCAGGCGTTAATTTTGTATCTAATAAATCAATTTGATTTTTATTAAGATACTCATTCACGCCGCCCATTAACCAGTTAGAAGTTAATTTAGCATCTGCACCTTCAGCAATAGCACTTTCGAAGAAATCAGACATCTCTTTTGTAAGTGTTAAAACATGCGCATCATAAGCAGGTAAGCCAAAGTTGTTCACATATTTTTCTTTTCTTTCGTCTGGTAATTCTGGGATTGTTTGACGCACACGCTCTTTCCAAGCTTCATCCACATATAATGGCACAATGTCTGGTTCTGGGAAGTAACGATAGTCATCAGAGCCTTCTTTAACACGCATTAAAATTGTTTTACCAGTTGACTCATCATATCTACGTGTTTCTTGTAGGATTTCCCCACCATTTAACAGTTCTTCTTCTTGACGTTTTTCTTCATATTCAAGACCTTTACGTACAAAACTAAATGAGTTTAAGTTTTTCAACTCTGCTTTTGTACCAAACTCTTCTTGACCATATGGACGTAATGAGATGTTAGCATCACAACGTAGTGAGCCTTCTTCCATCTTACAGTCAGAAACACCAGTATATTGAATAATAGAACGTAGTTTTTCTAAGTATGCATATGCTTCTTCTGGTGAACGAATGTCTGGTTCAGAAACAATTTCAATCAATGGTGTACCTTGTCTATTTAAATCTACTAAAGAGTATCCATCTTTATGCGTTGATTTACCAGCATCTTCTTCCATGTGAAGACGTGTAATGCCTATACGTTTTGTCTTACCGTCAACTTCAATATCAATATAACCATTTTCACCAATAGGTTGATCAAATTGTGAAATTTGATATGCTTTTGGATTATCTGGATAGAAATAGTTTTTACGGTCAAATTTAGATTCTGTTGCAATATCCATATTGATTGCCATTGAAGCTCTCATAGCCCAATCAACAGCGCGTCTATTTACAACCGGTAATACACCAGGATATGCAAGATCAATTACGCTTGTGTTTGAGTTAGGTTTTGCTCCAAAATGTGCTGGTGATGCAGAGAACATTTTAGATTCTGTTTTTAACTCAACATGGACTTCTAGTCCAATAACTGTTTCAAAATGCATGATTTCCACTCCTTATAATTTTTCGTATTCATTATGAAAATTGAATTTTGTTTCATATTGATAAGCGACACGATATAACGTCTTTTCATCAAATGGTTTTCCAATAAATTGTAAACCAATTGGACGTCCGTTTGATTTACCACAAGGAACAGAAATACCTGGTAATCCAGCTAAGTTTACTGGTGTTGTTAATAAATCATTCGCATACATTGTAAGCGGATCATCAATTTCTTCACCTATATTAAACGCTGGTGTTGGTGTCGTTGGTCCTACAATAACATCGTAGTTTTCAAATATGCGGTCAAAATCATTTTTAATCAATGTTCTTACTTTTTGTGATTTTTTATAAAATGCATCATAATAACCAGAACTCAATGCAAAAGTACCTAAGAAGATACGACGTTTAACTTCGTCACCAAAGCCTTCACTTCTAGACATTTTGTATAAGTCTTCTAATGAGTTCGCTTCAGGTGAATGGTAACCATATCTAATACCATCAAAGCGAGATAAGTTTGATGAAGCTTCTGATGAAGCAATAACATAATAAGAAGGGATACCATATTTAGTGTTTGGTAATGACACTTCTTCAACTGTTGCACCTAATTCTTTTAGTGTTTCAACAGCTTGTTTAACAGAAGCTTTAACATCTTCTGATACACCTTCACCAAGGTATTCTGTTGGTAACGCAACTTTAAGACCTTGAATATCTTTACCGATATCAGTAGTGAAATCTGACTCTTCAACTGGTGCACTTGTAGAGTCATTTTCATCTAAACCAGTAATTGTTTCTAATACTAAAGCATTATCTTTAACATTACGTGTAAGTGGTCCGATTTGGTCTAATGATGATGCAAACGCAACTAATCCAAAACGTGATACGCGACCATATGTAGGTTTCATACCTACGATGCCACAGTAAGCCGCTGGTTGACGAATTGAACCACCAGTATCTGTACCTAAACTGAACGGAACTAATCCTGCTGCTACGGCTGCTGCTGAACCACCTGATGAACCTCCAGGTACTGCAGTGTGATCAAATGGATTAACTGTCTTTTTAAAGTATGAAGTTTCAGTTGAACCACCCATAGCGAATTCATCTAAGTTTAGTTTACCAATAAGTATTGCTTGTTCATTTCGTAATTTATTCATTACTGTTGATTCATAAATAGGCACAAATCCTTCTAACATTTTACTTGCGCAAGTTGTTTCAACGCCTTCAGTAATAATGTTGTCTTTTATACCCATAGGAATACCAAAAAGTTGACCTTCCATTTGGTCTTTAGCTTGTAATTCATCCAATTCTTGCGCTTGTTTAACTGCATTTTCTTTATCTAATGCAAGAAATGATTTGATTGTTGGATCAGTTTCTTCTATTGCATCATAAATATCATTCACAATTTGTGAAGGCTTAATTTCTTTGTTTTTTATTAAGTTGATCAAATTTTCCACAGATTCATAACGGATGGTCATCTTAAGCGTCCTCCTCATTCATGATAGATGGGACTTTAAATTGTCCATCTTCCGTCTCTTTAGCATTTTTTAATGCAAGCTCTTGAGGAATACCCTCGTCTGCTTTGTCTTCACGTAATACGTTTTGTAAATCTAATACGTGATATGTTGGTTCTACTTCACTTGTATCTGCTGAATCTATATGATTAGCAAAGTTTAAAATACTTTCTAATGTTTCTTGCATCTCTGCAGTTGCATCTTCAGTAATTTCAAGTCTAGCTAAATTTGCTATATGCTCTACTTCTTCACGTGTAACTTTAGCCATTAAATAAAAGCCTCCTTTTTACTCATTCATTACAAAATTGTACCAAAATTCCGCCCAAAAATCTAAGCTTTTCGATAATAACAGTAAATTACAGTGATTTATTTTTAAACTTTTTCAAAAACTATATATTTTCACAACCCTTTTATAGCTATGTTTTCAATATGGATATAAGTATTTATCACTTTTATATGTATAATAATTCTATTATTTCTAAAAAAAGAATTTAGTCTATAAAAATTGTAAGCGTTTAACACTTAGCAAATATCGAGTGAAATCATAAAATTACTTAATATTTATCTTTACGCTATTTTGAATCCTCTTGTATAACCATTCATGTTTCAAAAAAAGAGCGGGATAGAAATCAAAATATAACCCTTCATTGTTAGTGATTAGTATCTCAGTTCCAATGATAGTATCTATTGAGTCAGATTATAATTCTAAAACATAAACCATCTCGTTTTAAAGATATGTTAAGGTAAATTCTCTATACTAAAATTTTTTGTATAAATTTATGTAATAAACCGATTTTGTAAAGGGCTTACGCCTAGGGGAATAGTATGAGCGAGAGACTACAGGCTCGAGCCATACCTCAGGCAAGCATGCACTTTCAAAATCGGAAAGCTTTAAAATAAAAAGAGCAGGACAGAAATCAAAATTTTAAATTTGATTTCATAGTCCCACCCTCACAAAGATGACTAAAAATTAGTTGTTGTTTTTATAAATATGAACTTGTGGTTCTTTATCTTCTTTTGTTTTACTGATTAGTGCTTTAGGGTTATTACCATCTTTGATGTGAATTTCATACTCATCTATATCATCGAAATATTTTCTTGCTTGTTCAGTGACATATTGCGTAATACCTATAGTTTCGGCTTTACCATAATAATCAATTGGTACATCTACAGATAATTGCTTAGCTTCTTTATTATCGAATTTAACAGTACCTACTGCTTGAGTGAAATTATTAAAATATGTTTGGAGATTATCATTAAACTGTTTGAAATCAGAGTTTAAATTTTCATCTAAATCTGCAGCCTCTCCAGATGGTAATAAAGCAGTTTTCTGTTGAATATCTTTCCATTCATTAATACGTGTTTTATCACCTTCAACTGTCGTACCAGCGATAAACTCGCCAGGTATAATTGAGTTTTCTCCAGATTGTTTATAAACAGCAAAATGAATTGGAATATCTTTCAGTTCTTTATTTTCGCGTAATCTAGTAAGTATTTCTTCAGACATTTTCTTACCTTGTTTTTTAATTTCTTTGTCATCCAATTTCTTACTATAGGTCTCTCCATCTTTTTCTTTTTGGTAATAATATGTACTGTTCATCGCTAAACCAATCGTCATACCTTTAATTTTTTTACCTTTTGTATCGCCACTATTATAAAAATCTTGTTCTAAAATATTAGAAAGATATGCTGGTGAATTTTCTGCAATTTTTTCAGGATCTGTTTCACCATTATGAGATGGATTTAATCCTAAATTCTCATTTGCTTTTTTCTCTTTACGTTCGTCTTCATCCATATCATCGATTTCAGCTTTAGTATATTTAGGTCCTAAATATGCGTTAATCGTATCTTTATCTAGATATTGGCCATCTTGATATAAATAATCTTCAGTTGGAAAGACTTCTTTACTTAAATCTAATAGACCACTCTCGAAATCTTCACCATTATAACTATTTGCCATATTTTCTTGTAATACGCCACGTGCTTTGCTTTCTTTAAATGGTAATATTGTTCTGTAATTGTCACCTGCTACATTTTTATCCGTTGCAATATCTTTTACAGAACCAGAATCTTGCTGCTGTTGTTGTTCATTTTCATTAGATTGTTCTTTGCTTTTGTTATCATCATCATTGCCACATGCTGATAATAAAAAAACTGCTGAGATGAATAGTATAACCTTCCGTTTCATGCATTATCTCCTCTATCCCTCGATTTCATTTTGCTTCTGAACAAAGTCTTCTTCTGACCATATTGCTGTATCAAATTTTTCAGCTTTTGTTAATTTGGAGCCTGCATCCTCACCAGCGATAACTAAGTCTGTACTTTTAGTTACACTGCTCGTAACTTTTGCACCTTGAAGTTCTAACCATTTTGAAGCTTCGTTTCTAGTCATTTGATATAACTTACCAGTAAGTACAATTGTCTTATCTTTAAAGTCTGGGTGGCCTTCTAAATCACTTGTCTTTATACCTTTATATGTCATATTAACATTTTTTTCTTTTAATTTATTAATAAGTGCACGAATATCTTCATTTTCTAAATACGTGACTACAGATTGGGCTACTTTGTGCCCGATGTCATGTATACCAACAAAGTCTTCTTCTGTTATTTCGAATAATTTATCCATTGTGCCGTATTTTTCAGCTATGACTTGGCTTGCTTTTACGCCAAGATGTCTGATACCTAAACCAAACAATAGCTTTTCTAAAGAATTGTTTTTAGACACTTCAATAGCATTAATCAAGTTATCTACTTTTTTCTCTCCCATGCGGTCAAGCGGTAATAAATCTTCTTTTGTTAAGTAGAAAATATCTGCAATGTCTTTTATTTTTTCATTATCATACAGTTGTTGAATGATTTTTGTACCTAAACCGTCGATATTCATTGCTTGTCGAGAAACAAAATGAATCATGCCTTCCACAAGTTGTGCTTGGCACTTAGGATTGATACAACGCAAAGCTACTTCGCCTTCTATGCGTACTAATTCATGTTCACAACTTGGACAATGTGTTGGCATATGATAAACTTCCGCATTATCTGGACGTCTATCTAATACACTTTTAATAACTTCAGGTATAATATCCCCTGCTTTTTTAATTACTACACTGTCGCCAATTCTAATATCTTTGTCATGAATCAAATCTTCATTATGTAGAGAAGCGCGAGAAACAGTAGTTCCAGCAACTTTTACTGGTTCAAGAATAGCTGTAGGTGTGACGACACCTGTCCTACCTATACTTAATTCAATATCCACTAAATCTGTAATTACTTCTTCTGCTGGGAATTTATATGCAATCGCCCAACGCGGTGATTTTTGAGTGAAGCCAAGTTCCTCTTGATGTGCTACCATATTCACTTTAATTACAATACCATCAATATCATATGGTAATGCTTCTCTTTTTTCAGTCCAATGTTCAATATATGCAATCACATCATCAATCGTTTGTACACGTTGACGTTCTTGGTTCGTTTTAAAGCCTAACTCATCTAATTCATCTAACGCTTCACTTTGCGTATTCGCATTAAATTGAGTAAAATCATTGACACTATATAGAAAAACACTTAGTTTACGTTTAGCTGCGAGCTTTGAATCTAATTGTCTAAGTGAACCGGCAGCAGCATTTCGCGGATTCGCAAACGCTTGTTCATCATTCTTAGCTTTTGCTTCATTTAAATTAAAAAATGATTGTCTAGGCATATATGCTTCGCCGCGAACTTCAAATGTTCTAGTTTCTTTGATTTTCAAAGGGATAGCATGAATCGTTTTTAAATTTTCTGTAATATCCTCACCTGTAGTACCATCTCCACGTGTTAACCCTTGTACAAATCGGCCATTTTCATATTTCAAAGATACTGCTAAGCCATCTATTTTCAATTCACACATGTATTCTACGTCACCTATACGTTCGCGTATACGTTGATCGAATTTTCTTAAGTCTTCTTCATTAAATGCATTGCCTAAGCTGAGCATCGGGGTATTATGTCTTACCTTTTCGAAAGTTGATTGAGCAGAACCACCGACTCTTACCGTTGGAGAGTCAGGCGTTCGATATTCTGGGTGAGCATCTTCAATGTCTATTAACTCATGCAACAATTTATCATATTCACTGTCCGGCACTGATGGATTATCTTGAACATAGTACTCAAAACTATAGCGATTTAACAATTGATGCAATTCATCGACACGTGATTGTAAATCAGCCACATTTTATTCCCCCTTTTTCTCAATTGGTGCAAATTGTGCAAGTAAGCGTTTCGGTCCTTCTGATTTAAAGATGATATCTAATTCTACAGAACCATTTTTTTCTTTTACATTACTAACCATGCCTTCGCCCCATGATTTATGAACAACTTTATCTCCAACTTTCCAATCTGAAGACACTTGTGTTTTTTTAGTAGCTGTAGCACGTTGGCTATAACCTCTTTTAGCTGGTTCTTTTGTTGCTGAACGGAAGCTAGTGCCTTGTGTTTTAGCTTTTGCTTTAGATTTAGTTTCATTTTCCAATAGATCTTCAGGTATTTCTCTTAAAAATCTAGAAGCCATATTGGATTGTGGTCGTCCAAATAACATTCTTGATGTTGCATGTGTTAAATATAATGTTTCTTCAGCACGTGTGATAGCTACATAACAAATACGTCTCTCTTCTTGCATTTCATGTTCCTCATCGCTCTTAATTGCTCTAATGTGTGGGAATAAAGACTCTTCCATGCCCATGATAAATACAATCGGAAATTCTAGACCTTTAGCAGAGTGCATTGTCATCAACGTGATACCATCTTCAATTTGCGCTTCATCTATATCTGCAACTAAAGATAAATCTGTTAAAAAGTTAATTAATGACTGTTCTTCTAATGGTGTATTCTCTTCATAATCTTTGGGAACAGACATAAACTCATCAATATTTTCAAGTCTACTTCTAGATTCTAACGTTTGTTCACGTTCTAACATATCACGGTAACCTGATTTAACTAGCACCTCTTCAACAATTTCAGTAATTTCAAGAAATTCTTGTTGTTTGATAAGATTTTGCATTACATCATAAAAATTAATACATTCTTGCGTTACTTTTTTAGATAATCCAATAAAGTCTACTTCAGCTAATGCATCAAACATGCTTAAATCATTTTGCATTGCATAAGTTTGAATTTTATCTACTGAAGTTGGTCCAATACCACGTTTTGGAATGTTTATTACACGACGCAAGCTAATATCATCATTACTATTGGCAATGATTCGTACATAACTTAATAAATCTTTAATTTCTTTTCTATCATAGAATTTTTGACCGCCAACCATTGTATAAGGAAGATTTGATTTCATAAACGTTTCTTCAAGTACACGTGACTGTGCGTTCGTACGATATAAAATAGCCATATCCTTATATTTCTTTCCATTACGCTGATGTTTCATAATTTCGCGTACAACATATTCCGCTTCATCTCGTTCAGTTGTTGCTTCATAATAATGTATTTTATCGCCGTCAGTATTGCCCGTCCATAATCCTTTAGGTTTACGCTCTGAATTATTTTTAATTACTTCATTAGCCGCATTTAAAATATTTTTTGTAGAACGATAGTTTTGCTCTAGGAAAACCGTTTTTGCTTCTGGATAATCTTCTTCAAAAGAAAGGATATTTTGTATATCTGCGCCACGCCATCCGTATATAGATTGATCTGAGTCACCTACAACGCAAAGGTTTTTAAATTTATTTGCAAGGAGTTTAACTAATGTATATTGTGCTTTATTCGTATCTTGATACTCATCCACATGAATATACTGGAATTTGTTTTGATAATAATCTAATACTTCTGGAACTCGTTCAAATAGACGTATTGTAATCATAATCAAATCATCAAAATCTAGTGCTTCGTTTCTTGAAAGTTGACGTTGATAACCTTTATAAACAGTAGCAACCATTTGTGCATGATAATCATTTGCTTCTTTTTGTGCATCTTCCGGCGTTTTTAATTCGTTTTTCAAATTACTAATAGCGCCTATAAACATTCTAGGCTCAAACTTTTTGCTATCGATATTTTCATTTTTTAATACATCTTTAATTACTGATTTTTGGTCAGTTGGATCAATAATTGTAAAATTGCGTTCTATACCAATTCTATCTGCATCTCTTCGAAGTATTCTCACACACATAGAGTGAAATGTAGACATCCATAGCACTTGAGCTTGTTCTCCAACTAATGTCTCAACACGTGCTTTCATTTCTTTGGCAGCTTTATTTGTAAATGTGATGGCTAATACGTTATATGGAGACACGTCTTTCTCATCAAGCAAGTATGCTATACGATGTGTTAAGACACGTGTTTTGCCTGAACCTGCACCTGCCATTATAAGCAATGGCCCCTCTGTTGTACGTACTGCTTGGCTTTGTTCCTCATTCATCTTATTAACTAATGCGTTCATTTATGTGACTCCTTTATCTCAACTGTTTTTAATGCTTTTTCTATATCTTTATATATAATGTCTCCAACTATAATAGTGTCTGCGATTGAAGCCATTTGTTTTGCTTCATTATAATCACTAATACCACCACCATAAAATAGTTGTGTATCTGTTAATTGATTTGCTGCTGCTTTTACTATTTCTACTTCTCCATATGTACCACTATATTCTATATACATAACCGGTAATTTGTACATATCATTAATCATTAATGCATAAGCTTCAATATCTTCATCCGTTAAGTTTGTATTTGCTTGCGTCACTTTCGCGACTTTACTATCAGGATTAAGTACGACATAGCCTTCAAATATGACTTCATCAAAATCAATTATTTGTCCGAATGACTTGAGTGCATCTAACAATATGCCATTATGATATTTAACATCTGAACTGTTTAACACGGTAGGCACGAAATAAAAGTCGAAGCCAAGCATTACGCTATCTACATTTGAAATTTCCAATGCTATGGGTAATGAAAATTGGTTTAAGCGTCGCTTTAAATGAAACACATTATCTTCAGTAACTTCATCTGTTCCACCTATAATAATTGCGTCCGTATTAGATAAACAAATTGCTTCTAATTCTTCGTCAGATATTAACTTTGCAGGGTCTAATTTAAAAATATGTTTCCACTTTTTAATGTCATACATGATATGTTACTCCTTTTTTAAACATACATATGATTATATCATTTTTAGTCTGTGAGTTCTAAAATGATGTCGAAAAAAACCACCCCAATATTTCTGAGATGATTTTTATAATTTAGTTTCCTTTTTACGGTAATTATTTAATTTAACTGGTAATAACTTTCTAAATTTGTATCTTGGTTGTCTATAATTCCAGCTAATTCAGGTCCTACATATCGCAAATGCCATGCTTCATATGCATAGCCAGTGTGCTTTGATTGCCCTTTAGGATACCTAATAATAAATCCATATTTAGAAGCGTTTTGAGCTAACCAGTGTGCTTCTTTTGTATGTTCAAAATCTTCGTGGAAATTTTCGAGTGACCTTTGCGTGCCTACATCGAATGCTAATCCTGTTTGATGTTCTGAATGTCCTGGTTTAGCAGTATATTGTTTCGCGACTTTTTTTCCATCATTTTCAAGATATGATTTCACTACTTTTTGTTGATCTTTATAACTTCTATAGCCACTAATATATTTTAAATCTAATTCTTTTTGTTCAGCTTTATCTAACATTTCATTTAATTTATGTCTGGCTTTTTTATTTTCACCAGGTTTATAGTATTGCGGTAATTGATATGTTTTGTTAACAATGACATGCCCATTCACTTTCGTCACGCCTTGCCTTTCAACAATAATTGGTAATGCATTTTTAGGTTCGATGATATTTGAATGCATAGGTTGTTGATGATTAGAAGCTATAATAAGCAACATTCGTATGACAATACCGATAAATAATAAAGTCGCAATTACAATTATCCACTTCTTAAACACAGTAATTTCCCCTCCAACATGTGTACATATAATAATATTTTCAAAGAATGCATTTAACAAAGATGTAGTTGATACGTCTCAATTACCATTCTATCACTTTACAAAACATAAAGAAGCTGCCGACAAAGTATTATACTCTATCGACAGCTAGGGTTAACTTAAATAGTTAACCTTACTTCTCATATAAAATTATCTAATCAGCCGTTTCAATATTCATGCGATCTAGAATTACGGTATAAGCATCATTGCCCCATTGCAACGATCTTTTCACACGAGAAATTGTTGCAGTTGATGCACCAGATTCTTGTTCAATTGTCGCATAAGTGAAGCCTTGTTTAATCATTTTTGCGACTTGTAATCGTTGTGACAATGACTGTATTTCATTAACAGTACATAAATCATCAAAGAATTCATAACATTCTTCTCTATTTTCAAGCGTCAAAATCGCATCGAACAATTCATCTAATGCTTTTCCTCTTAATTTTTCTATTTGCATTCAAAACAACCCCTGTATCTTTCAATTTAATCTCAGTTTAACGTACTAATACATTAAAGTGTAACGATTTCCCTTGAAAAATTCAATTATTCCTGATTATTCTAAACCAGCTCTTTCAAAAATAGTGTCAACTTGGTTTAAATGGTGTTTTGGATTGAAACATTCATCTAAGTCTGCTTCAGATAATAATGTTGTAATTGAATTGTCTTGTTCTATTAATGTTCTAAATGGTGTTTTAGTTTCCCAAGACTCCATCGCCTTAGGTTGTACTTTATCATATGCTTCTTCACGTGCCAAACCTTTATTAATTAAAGCTAATAATACACGTTGTGAGTAGATTAAACCAAACGTTTTATCAATATTTCCAAGCATATTATCTTCAAATACTGTAAGTCTATCAACAATATTTGTAAAACGGTTCAAGCCGTAGTCTAATGCAATCGTAACATCTGGGAGCATAATTCGTTCGGCTGAAGAATGAGAAATATCTCGTTCATGCCATAACGGAACGTTTTCATAAGCTGTTGTCACATAACCTCTTATCACACGTGCAATACCTGTAATGTTTTCAGAACCAATTGGATTACGTTTGTGTGGCATTGCTGATGAACCTTTTTGTCCTTTAGCAAATGCTTCTTCTACTTCACGTGTCTCAGTTTTTTGTAAATTACGTATTTCCACGGCAAATTTTTCCATTGAAGTACTGATAAGTGCAAGTGTCGCAATATAATAAGCATGACGATCACGTTGTAGCGTTTGTGTTGATACTGGAGCTGCACCCAGGCCTAAATTTTCACACACATGTGCTTCTATTTCAGGTGGTATGTTAGCAAAAGTCCCTACTGCACCACTCATTTTTCCAACTTCAATTTCTTCTCTTACGCGTTTAAAACGTTCTAAATTACGTTGCATTTCTGTATACCAAAGCGCCATTTTGACACCAAACGTTGTTGGTTCAGCATGCACACCGTGTGTACGACCCATCATTAATGTATATTTGTAATCTTTTGCTTTTTTCGCTAATACTTCAATAAATCTTTCTAAATCTTTTTCAATAATGTCGTTTGCCTGTTTAATCACATAACTTAACGCAGTATCTACTACATCAGTTGAAGTTAAACCATAATGAACCCACTTACGTTCTTCACCAAGTGTTTCAGAAACTTGTCTAGTAAATGCGACTACATCATGACGCGTTTCTTGTTCGATTTCCTGTGCACGTTCAACATCAACCTTGGCGTTTTCACGTATTTTTTTGACGTCTGCCTCAGGTATATCCCCTAGTTTACTCCAAGCTTCACAAGCAAGTATCTCTACTTCCAACCAAGCTTCATAGCGATTTTGATCAGTCCAAATATTAGACATTTCTTCTCTAGAATAGCGTTCAATCATTGAAATTAGCTCCTATCTTACATAAGTTTTAGTTCACAAACCTCAAAACATGCACATTTAAGTTCATTTTCACTTTAAAGTTCGTGTTTATTCTTTTCAATACTAGTTTAACAGAATTACTTTGAAATGTATAAGCCTTTTAAGCCTACTATAGAAATTATTTAGAATCAAAATATTAAAAAAAGAGCCCGAAACATAAATACATGTATCAGGCTCCCATATTTATCATTCTTGTAATTTGCCTACGAACTCAATTTCTTGTTTAAGTACCTCTACGCTGCCGTCTTTATTTTCTTTGTAAACAGGCTTTTCAAAACGTTTAACTGGTGTATAGCCAGCTTCACGCATGCGACCCAAACAATCTTGAATTGACTCGTGTTCTTCGACTTTGAATTTTTGTTGTTTTTTCATATGCTTTCAACTTCATCCGTATCATATTGTTTAAGTTTTTTACTTTTAACACCTTTCGCCCAGAACCCTCCATGAATTGTACGCGGTTCATATGCGACCATAAATGCTTTTGCATCAATTTGTTTAATCGTCTCAATTAATTTAGCTTCAAAACGTCTCGGTGTAAGTATTTGTAAAATCAAGCGTTTGCCATCTCGGCCGTATGCAGTATTATGTGTCACACCATACCCTAAATCTCTTAATTGTCTTGGTAAGTCTAACTCATACTCAGATGAAGTTACATTGACTACTGTATAACCAAGTGCTAGTTTTTCTTCAATCTTCATACCAACAATAATACCTATTGAAAAACCAAAGGCGTATGCAAGTACATTTTGAATTTGATCCAAACTAGACATTACCATACCTAAACCAATAACATATACAAGGACTTCCAAGAAGCTCACGATTGCAGCAACATAGCGATAACCTTTAAGGGTTAATATCGTTCTCATCGTTAAGCATGTTACATAAGCAACGTTGATTATAAAAATGGCTAAAACCATTAACCATGGCGTAGATGTTATCACTGACATGTCCATTTTCCTTTCTGTTACATTAAATTCAAGTAATTCTATCAGTAAGTTTATATTTTGTCACTAAAAACTTACGGTTATAGCAGTTAATTTTTAGGCCATGTGTGTCTTGTATAAGCTAATTCTCTTTTATGTGCACTCTTAATATAATGACGCTCAATAACTTCTTGTGCATCATCTGGTACTGATTTGCCTTCCAAATAATCATCTATGTGATCATAACTCACACCTAGTGCCTCTTCATCTGGTAATTGTGGCTTGTCTTCTTCTAAATCTGCAGTAGGCACCTTTTCATATAAGTGCTTCGGCGCTTCTAAATACTTTAATAATTGTCTACCTTGGCGTTTGTTCAAACCAAATAGCGGTGCAATATCAGCAGCACCATCACCATATTTCGTATAAAAACCCGTTACACTTTCAGCCGAATGATCCGTACCGATTACTATACCTTGTTTATTTGCAGCAATTGAGAATTGTACTTTCATACGTTCACGTGCTTTTTCATTTCCTTTTTGAAAATCAGTAAGTGAAATACCAGCATCTTTTAGTGATTGCACACTCTGATCTACAGCTGATTTAATATTAATCGTTACTACTGCGTCCGGTTGGATGAACTTCAATGCATCTTCCACTTCGGCTGCATCTTTTTGTTCACCATATGGTAATTTAACAGCAATGAATTGGCAATGAATTTTTTCTTCTTTTAACTCATTAACTGCAGTTTGACACAGTTTACCAGCTAAAGTGGAATCTTGGCCACCTGAAATACCTAACACTAAAGATTGGATAAAAGAGTGAGATTGTACATAGCTTTTAATAAATTGAATTATGCTACGCGCTTCTTGTTCACTGTCAATCATTGGTTGGACATTCATTTCTTTAACAATGATTTCTTGTAAATTACTCATTTTCTTCCATCTCCTTTACATGTTCTGCGACTTCAAATATACGTTTATGTTTATTTTCCCAACATGCTGTACTTAAATCTACAGGGTATTCTTGTGGGTTAAGATGACGCTTATTTTCATCCCATAAATAGGTAAGATTTTCTTTCAAATAAGTTTGTGCTTCTTGTTCACTTGGTAAATCATATACTAATTTACCGTCTTTATAAATATCATGATGCAAATCTTTCGCTATAAATGATTTTATAAATTTCATCTTGTAGGTATGGACAGGATGAAAAAGTTTAAGCGGCGTCGTTTCATACGGATCTTCGTGATCCAATGTAATGTAGTCTCCTTCAGCTTTGTTCGTTTTTTTATTAATGATACGGTATACCTTTTTCTTGCCTGGCGTCGTTACTTTTTCTGCATTATTTGAGAGTTTAATACGATCAACATATGCGCCAGAACTATCTTCAACAGCAACGAGCTTATAAACTGCACCAAGTGCTGGTTGGTCATAGCCTGTAATTAATTTAGTACCTACACCCCATGAATCAACTCTTGCACCTTGTGATTTCAAACTCGTGATTGTCTGTTCATCTAAATCGTTTGAAGCAATAATTTTGGCATCTGTAAATCCAGCTTCATCTAACATACGTCGCGCTTCTTTAGAAAGGTAAGCAATATCTCCTGAATCTAATCGAATACCTACGAAATTAATTTTGTCCCCTAATTCTTTTGCAACTTTAATTGCTGTCGGAACACCAGATTTTAGCGTATGGAATGTATCTACTAAAAACACACAGTCCTTATGTCGCTCGGCGTATTTTTTAAAAGCAATATATTCATCACCATATGTTTGCACCATTGCATGGGCGTGTGTACCAGATACTGGAATGCCAAATAACTTTCCTGCTCTTACATTACTTGTAGAATTGAAGCCACCAATGTATGATGCTCTGGCTCCCCATAATGCTGCGCCCGCTTCTTGCGCACGGCGTGTACCAAATTCCATTAACATATCATCCAGCGCAACTTGTCGAATACGACTCGCCTTTGTTGTAATCAAAGTATGGAAATTCACTATATTTAATAGCATCGTTTCTATTAATTGAGCTTGTATTAGTGGCGCTTCTACTCTCATTAATGGTTCATTACCAAAACAAAGCTCACCTTCGTGCATTGAGCGAATATTACCAGTAAATTTCAAGTCTTTTAAATAACTCAAGAAATCCTCTTGATAGCCAATAGATTTTAAATATTCTATATCTGATTCTGAAAAATGAAATTGATTTATATATTCAATCACACGCTTTAATCCATTAAAAACCGCATAGCCACTGTCGAATGGCATATTTCTAAAATACAAATCAAAGACTGCTAATCGTTCATGAATACCATCATTCCAATAACTTTCAGCCATATTTATTTGATATAAATCATTATGCAATACTAATGTATCGTCTTCGTATTGGTACACAAAAATCTCTCCAATCAGCTTTTCTATTAGTTTAGCATAAAAGAAACGTTGTTAGCACCTGAAATACCATCCTATTTAATAGCATTCGTACAACATTTTCAGTTTGCTATTGTTCATTATTTTAAATTTTGATAAAAGTGTGACATTACTAACGACAAAGTAGTGACATTTATAGTTTTATAATTATAAATTAACTGTAATCACTTATAATACTAAGTGAGGTGTTTATATGTTAAATGAAGCTAAATCATTTATTAAAACAATGCATAAAGAATTAAGTTACGATGAACATGTTACATTAGATAGAATTAAAGAAATTGAAATTGCTATTCAAACAAATGGCACGTATGAACATACAATTGAAGAACTTACTTATGGTGCTAAATTGGCTTGGAGGAATTCTAATCGTTGTATTGGTCGATTTTTTTGGAATTCATTAACTGTTGCAGACGCAAGAGATATTCAAACTGAAGATGAATTTATAGCTACAATTGAAAATCACATAACAACTGCAACAAATAATGGAAAAATCAAACCTTATATCACTATCTTTTCACAGCATCAACCACCACAAATTTATAATAATCAATTAATCAGATATGCAGGTTATTCAGATCAAGGCGACCCTGCTGAACGAAGTATAACGCAACTCGCTGAACATCTTGGATGGACAGGAGAACATACTCACTTTGATGTCTTACCTTTAATTTATAAAATGCCTGAAGGTAATTTAAAATATCATAGTTATAACCCAGAATTAATTAAGGAAGTTCCTATAACACATGACCGCTATCCAAAGTTAAAACAACTCGGTTTAAAATGGTATGCCGTTCCTATTATATCAAGCATGGATTTAAAAATTGGCGGCATTACATATCCAACAGCACCATTTAACGGTTGGTATATGGTAAATGAGATTGCTGTTCGTAATTTTACAGATAGTTATCGTTATAATTTGCTAGAAAGTGTTGCAGAAGCATTTGAATTTGATACACTTAAGAATAATTCTTTCAATAAAGATCGTGCACTTGTCGAACTAAATGATGCAGTGTATCATTCCTTTAAAAATGAAGGCGTCTCTATTGTTGATCATTTGACTGCTTCTAAGCAGTTTGAACGATTTGAAAAGAATGAAACAAAAGAAGGAAGAGATGTTACTGGTAAATGGTCATGGTTATCACCTTCGTTATCTCCAACATTGGTGGCAAATTATCATCATGGTTATAAAAATGAAATTCGAGAACCTAATTTCTTTTATAAGAAATCAACATCTACGGGTTGTCCATTCCATTAAACACTCTATCCTTACACATATAAACAAGGGGTAACGTCACATGAAACTTTATTATTTAGGCCCAAAAGGGACCTTTTCATACTTAGCAGCAAAACAATATAAATCAGAATCTGAAATGGATTTTGAAGCCAAATCTAACCTGTACGAAGTAGTACAAGCTGTTTCTAACGATGATAACAGTATCGCCGTAGTACCAATTGAGAATTCAATTGAAGGGACGATTAATATTGTCGCAGATGCATTAACACAACAAAATATTTTTGCGCAAGGTGAACTTCATTTAGATATTCAATTCGCGTTGTATGGTTCTCAAGGTGCTACAGTAAATGATATCTCAAAAGTTTATTCTATTGCGCCTGCGATTAGTCAAACGAGTCAGTACATACAAAAGCAAGGGTTCACGTATGACTATGTAGACAGTACAATCAAAAGTTTGGAAAAAATAACTAATCACGTTGGTGCCATTGCACCTTTAGGTAGTGGTGAAGCATACGGCTATTCACCTATTGAGGAAAACATACAAGACTTCCCACATAATGTAACGCGCTTTTTAGTCGTTAGTAACCAACCGAGTAGCATCGAGGATGTAGAGGATGCGAGCGATACATTATTGCTCATCACGCCTCAATTTGATAAACCTGGTTTATTAGCAAGCATATTAAATACTTTTGTTTTATTTAATATTAACTTGTCTTGGATTGAGTCTAGACCTTTAAAAACACAACTCGGAATGTACCACTTTTTTGTACAAGCAGACACACCAATCAATGAAGATTTGGCTAAGGTTATTAAAATTTTAAACACGCTAGACTTCCAAGTCTCAATTATTGGTTCATTTAATAAATTAAGTTAAGTTTATTTTTATATAACTCAATTAAACAAACCAAAAACTCTCCATTTCATTATTTAGAAATGGAGAGTTTTATTTATCTATATTATTATTTAAGTGGCAATGGCTTGGTTACATCTATACCTAATACTGGTGGTACTAGGAAGTAAACAACGAGTACTATAACGATAATACTTAGCATGTTTATCCAAAAGCCGACAGACGCCATTCTTTTAATACTAATACGTCCTGTACCAAATACAATTGCATTCGGTGGCGTACCTACTGGCAACATAAATGCACAGTTCGCCGCCATTGCAGCAGGTGCCATCAGCAATAACGGATGAACGTTTACAGCAACTGATAATGTTGCAAGAATTGGTAATATCATCGTTGCAGTTGCAGTATTAGATGTAATTTCAGTTAAGAACAGTACAAATACGGTAATGACTATTACAATGATTAAAGGACTCACACCTTCTATCAGTTTCAACTGATCGCCAAGCCATGCTGCTAAACCACTTGATGATATCCCTTCCGCTAGCGCTAGGCCCCCACCAAAGAGAATTAATACACCCCATGGTAAATCTTTAGCCACATCCCAATCTATAATACGTTTATGTTGTTCTTTATTTTTAGCAGGAATTAAAAAGAGCAAGACTGCAATAAACATAGCTATAGTTCCATCATCTATTTCTGAAGTATATGTCCAATTTTTCAGTAAAAACTCTCTGCTTATCCATAAGAAACTAGCAAGCATGAACACAGCTTGAACTACTTTCTCTTCATATTTCATCTTGCCTAATTCATCTAATTTTCTTTTAATTAACGCTTTACCACCTGGTAATGCTTTCATATCATGTCTAAAAGCTATATATCGTATGTATGCCCAAACTAAGAATAGTAAAACAATAACCGTTGGTACACCAATAATCATCCATTTAGCAAAACTAATTTCTTCACCAAATGCAGATTGATATTGTCCCTTTAAAATAATCAGAGGCGGTGTCCCAATTAACGTGCCAAGACCACCGATTGTACCGGCATAACCAATTGCTAAAACTATGGATTGCTCAAACTTAGTAATACTTGAATCTTTAATGCCTTTATTTTTTAATTCACTGGCTTCTTTAATAATTGCTAAACCAATCGGAATCATAATCATAACAGCGGCAGTGTTCGACACAAACATGGATAAAAAGGCTGTCGCAATCATAAATCCTAGTAAAATCTTTCCTGTACTTGTCCCTAATGTATTGATAATCGTTAGAGCAACTCGGGTATGTAAATTCCATCTTTCCATGGCAATCGCTAAAATGAAACCGCCTAAGAATAAAAAGATAATATCATTACCATATTGTGATGAAACTTCTTCTGGACTTAATACATGTCCAATTGGCATCAATATTAATGGTAACAAACTCGTTGCTGCAATCGGAATAGCTTCAGTAATCCACCACGTTGCAATCCAAAGTGTTATTGCTAAAACAAATATACCTTTACTTGATAAACCTTCAGGCTGTAAAAATAGTAATGTTAAAACAAATAATAGTGGCCCCAATATTAAGCCTATTAATTGTCCACTGTTATAAGACTTCTTTTCTTTCTTGTTAGAAAAAAACATTAAATATTGTGACCTTCTCATATCCCCTTTGTTCAAATTGTTCATATTCGTCCCCCTCTAAAGTTACTTTTCTGAATATTCATAACATTTCTTAGTTTATAACATAATATAATCTTAATGAAATATCAATGCTAAACCGCTTACAAATACAGCCTTTATAATGTCAATGTAGCATTCTAATCATGTTTAATTAGACTTAACATTATTTTAAATTTTATCATCATAAGATAAAAATAAATTTTTAATGTCTTTCAAATACATTTTAGGCGGCGATTCATCAAACTCATTTTGAGCAATAAAAATATTTTTATGTTTTATATTATTATAACTTTGAATCCGAATTGCATATTTCTCTATCGTTCCAACAAATTTATTTCGATAAATATTTAAATTACACCCTGCTTGAGTTGATCTTTGTTTCCCTTTTAAATCTTTTGCATTTTTACCATCTTTAACTGCTAAAAAACGAACACCACCAGCACAGTTTTTAAAAATATTATGATGAATATACGTATCTTTATATTTTAAAGGTGTTAGTGCATATTGCTTTATCCCTTCAAATGTATTAAAACGAATATGGATATTTTGATAAAATTGATTATAACGACTTGCATGAGAACCAATCGCCCTGTTCCAGGACTGCATCGTAGGCGTATCTGAATTGCCAAAATAACAATTTTCTATTATTACATTTTTTGTAATCGTTCCGTCTGTCGTCCCAAATTTAGGAAACGCACCTGGTACTTGAATATCTAACTGAATTGCTTCTGAAAAAGTTCTTGTCCCATCACTATCATTGAATCCTAAAAATTTACAATTATTTATATATAATCCATTTACCCCACATGCATCCAGTCCATGACCACCTATAATATCTTTAAAGGTCACATCGACAATTTGAATATCTTGGGCATGTCCTATACACATTGCTGTATTATTATAAGGGAAATCATAGCCATTCATATCAAATGTTCCTCCTGCAATATAAATATGGCTGTTGCCGTTATAACCATAGTAAGGTTTAAATCTTCTACCATTTTTTAGTAAGGCATCTTTCCCACATCTTTTAAGAACTGCGCTTTTATCTAGCAATAATGTTGTAGACTCATAAATAACCAGTGACTTGCGTATATGAAACTCACCTTTAGGTACATATATTGTTGTCGAAGGATATTTTTTTGCATAATTCAATGCACGTTGCATTGCTCGTGTATCTGCGCTTTTACTTTTACCTTTTAATCCAAATTCCTTTGCATTAATCATCATAGGACAATCCCTCTCTTTCTCAATACTTTATAATAAACTTAATTAAGGATTTTCAAACGCGTTTGTTGTAGCTTTATTGATTTATCTACTTAGTATATAATACTTATTATCTTTAATATTAGGAGTGTTCACAAATTATGAAAAAAAGTGCACTTATTGTAGTGGATTATTCAAATGATTTTGTTGCAAATAACGGAAAAATGACTTGTGGCATTCCAGGCCAACAAATTGAACATTATATTGTGGAAAGAATTGAAGTATATAATAAAAAACAGCAGAACATTTTCTTTATGATGGATTTACATTTTGAAGAAAATAGTTATCATCCTGAGAACAAGCTCTTCCCTCCTCACAATATTCTAGGAACATCTGGGAGAGAGCTTTACGGCAAAGTAAATGATATCTATCAAAATATATTATTTAATGATCACATACATTTTTTAGATAAAACACGTTATGATGCTTTTTGCGGTACTTCGTTAGATATTTTGCTTCGGGAAAGAAATGTAACACATTTAGAAATTGTTGGTGTATGTACTGACATTTGTGTATTACATACAGCGATTACTGCCTATAATTTAGGTTATTCTATCAGTATTTCACATAAAGGCGTTGCTTCATTTAATTCAACAGGTCATGATTGGGCTTTAGATCATTTTAAAAATTCCTTAGGTGCTGAAGTAGAATAACTATGCAAACTCATGATAAAATAATATTAACTATATAAATAAGGAGAATTTAGATATGGCAAAAACTTATATTTTCGGACATAAAAATCCAGATACAGATGCTATTGCATCTGCCATCATCATGGCAGATTTTGAACAACAAACAGGTAATTCGGAGGCTGCGTCTTACCGTTTAGGCGAAATAGGTCCTGAAACGCAATTTGCTTTAGATCATTTCAAAGTAGAAGCGCCAGAATTACTTAACGATAATCTAGCTGATCAAAATGTTATTTTAGTTGACCATAATGAATTCCAACAAAGCGCAGATTCAATTGCTGACGCTACAATTCAACATGTTGTAGATCACCATAGAATTTCTAATTTTGAAACTGCAGCACCTTTATATTACCGTGCTGAACCAGTTGGTTGTACAGCAACAATTTTATACAAAATGTATAAAGAACGCGGTTTTGAAATTAAACCTGAAATTGCTGGCTTAATGATTTCTGCAATTATCTCAGATAGTTTATTATTCAAATCACCTACATGTACTGAAGAAGATGTGCAAGCTGCAGAAGCATTGAAAGCGATCGCCAATGTTGACTTAGAATCTTACGGTTTAGATATGTTAAAAGCAGGTGCGTCTACAACAGACAAATCAATTTCAGATATCTTATCTATGGATGCAAAATCTTTCAACATGGGAGATTATTCAACTCATATTGGACAAGTTAATACTGTGGATATTGATGAAGTCTTTGCACGTCAAGAAGAATTAACAAAAGCTATGTTAGAAACAAGTGCAAATGAAAAATATGATTTATTTGTGTTAGTCGTGACTGACATCATTAATAGTGATTCTAAAATTTTAGTAGTAGGACCTGAAACAGACAAAGTAGGTAAAGCTTTCAATGTTGAACTTGAAAACAATACTGCATTCTTACCTGGAGTAGTTTCTCGTAAAAAACAAGTTGTACCTCAAATTACAGAAGCTTTAAACGAAGTCGTTTAATAGTATATGATAAACACTGAGTGGACAAAGAAACTAAACACCTAGCCGCTCAGTATTCTGGAACATAGTAAATATGTTCCAGTTTTTTATCCATTTGCATAAGCATAGCGACATCTCATACTAGGAGGAATATCATTTGAATTCAATAGAGCAAACTTTCCATAATAGTAAACAATATTTTAATACTCACGAAACCAAAGATCTTAAGTTTAGAAAAAAACAACTCAAACTCTTGGGTAAAAGTATTAAAAATCATGAAAATGAATTACTCGACGCACTTCAAAAAGATTTAGGAAAAAACAAAGTGGAAGCTTATGCAACCGAGATTGGATTCACTTTAAAAAGCATTAAGTCAGCACGCAAAGAACTTAAAAATTGGGCGAAAAGAAAACAAGTTAACACGCCCCTTTATTTATTCCCTACTAAAAGTTATATCATGAAAGAGCCTTATGGTACGGTCTTAATTATCGGGCCTTTTAATTACCCTTTCCAATTACTCATTGAACCATTAATTGGTGCAATAGCAGCGGGAAATACAGCTATACTTAAACCATCAGAATTCACACCACACGTTGCAGATATAGTACAGCAAATTATTGAAGATGTATTCAACCCTGAATATATTAGTGTATGTCAAGGCGACGCAGAAACTACACAATCGCTCATACACCTACCTTTTGATTATGTCTTTTTCACTGGCAGCGAAAAAGTAGGACGTATTGTCTATCGTGCAGCTAGCGAAAACTTAACGCCTGTCACTTTAGAATTAGGGGGTAAATCTCCTGCGATTGTAGATGAATCAGCAAATATCAAAGTAGCAAGCGAACGCATTTGTTTCGGAAAATTTACGAACGCTGGTCAAACTTGTGTGTCACCAGACTATATTTTAGTTAACCGAAAAGTCAAAAGCCAACTCATCGCGGCACTCAAAAATACCATCACTGAATTTTACGGTAAATCTATACAAGATAGTCCAGATTTCGGTCGTATCATTAATCAAAAACATTTCGACCGTTTAGACCATTTATTAAATGTTCATAAAACAGAAATTGCATTTGGCGGTCAATCTGATGCAGATGATAAATACATCGCTCCAACCATTTTAGATGGTATTACTTTCGATGCTAAAATAATGGAAGATGAGATTTTCGGCCCTATTTTACCAATCATTCCTTATGATGACTTTGATGAAGCAATTGATTTAATACGCACTAAACCTAAGCCACTCAGCTTATATTTATTTAGCGAAGATGAAAATGCAACAGAACGTGTACTTCATGAAATTTCATTTGGTGGTGGCGCGATTAATGATACGTTGATGCACCTCGCAAACCCAAACTTACCTTTTGGTGGTGTCGGTGCCTCGGGTATAGGACAATATCATGGTAAATATAGTTTTGATACGTTTAGTCATGATAAATCTTATGTATTTAAATCTACAAGACTTGAATCAAGCCTTATATTCCCACCATATAAAGGGAAATTTAAATACATCAAAACATTTTTCAACAAATAGAAAATAACCTAGTATGGCAGTGTATTATCCATACTAGGTTATTTTTTTAATTATTTTCAATTGTCTTTATTTTAAAAATTGTACACAAACGCCTTCTGGTGCTGATTCGTGATGATCGACTTTTTCTAATTCTCCCGTAATTTTATCACGTTTGAAAACCGTCAATGTATAGTCACCTTCTTGATGTGCACAAACTAAGAAATCGTCTGAGTCAGTAATGTTGAAATCACGTGGAAATTCGCCACCACTTGATACAATATCAACGAATGAAATCGTTGAACCATCATCACTTACTTTAAAAATGGCAATACTATCGTGCCCTCTATTCGTGATGTATAAGAATTTTTGATCGTGTGACTGTCTTACTGCCGCTAATTTTGTATCACCTTCAAAATTTTCTGGAATTGTTGAATGTCGTTGGACTTCTGTGAATTTTCCGTCTTCATATTTTACTGTACTTACGACATTTGATAACTCATGGACAACATAAGCAAACTTCCCATTTTCATGAAAAGTAATATGTCTTGGTCCATCCCCTGGTTCAAAATCACTCACTGCATGTTCACTAAAACCATGATCATTAAATTCGTATGTTACTATTTTATCTGTACCTAAATCGATTGCAACAACATATTTTTCATCTGGTGTTGTACTAATAAAATGCACATGTGGCTGATCTTGTCTTTCGTGTGGCCCAGTTGGATAATTGTGCTCTAACTCTTGAATCAAACGTATGATTTCACCTGTTTCAGGATTCGCTTCATATAAGCGCGCTAATCCAGCACCGTAAACAGACTCAAAAACAAACTTTCCGTCTGGTGATACATCTACATAACAGCCGCTACCTTTTGTAGAAGCAAGACATTTATTTATTAATTTGAGTTTACCATCTTCTTCTATTTTAAGACTAGCAACACCGCAATTATCTCCTTCACGTGTTACAGCATATAAAAATGAATTATGTTGATTTACATAAGTGGATGCTTCTAATTCATATCCTGTTTCAACTTCTGTTACACTTCCAGTTTGTTCATCTAATTCAAAACGATAAACGCCTTTGCCCTCTTTTTTCGTATACGTACCAATATAACCTGTTGTCGTCATGTAAACCCCTCCATATTATTGTAGTTTCATTTTAATAAATATCTATACTAAATGACAATATAATGATTATTATCAATTTCTATCACATTAAGATTCATGCTTTATTAACTTGAAATAAAGAAAAACTTCTTGCAATAACACGAACATATGTTCTATTATTGTGTTGAGGTGATTTTATGATTCCGAAAAAATATCAAAATGAAAATGACTATAGAAATATACCAAGAGAATTTCTTAATGCCAATATCCCGCAAGGTCGTGGCATGGTTAAATGGGCGCCATTTGCAACTTTGCCAGAACAATTCGAAACAATTCAACAATATTTAGTAGATCAAAATAAAATTGACCGTCCTATATTATCAGACGATCAATTAAATGACTTAAATTTACATCTTCATCAAGCGTTACATACAGATTCCTATATTCACATCGAATACTATAAAGCAGGATGGTTGGAAACGACTCATATAAAAATTAAAAATATAGATATGACTCATATGTTTTTAGAAGGTTACCTAATCCATACACAGGAAACAATTAAACTTTCATTATTTGATATAACTAGAATAACTCAAGACAATAGTTAACTGCTTTTCTATACTTGAAGAACGGGATTTATGTTCGCAGTCTTTCCGACTGCATTAGCCACCGTAACAACTTCGTTGAACGGGATTTATGTTCGCAGTCTTTCCGACTGCATTAGCCACCGTAACAACTTCGTTGAACGGATCTATGTTCGCAGTCTTTCCGACTGCATTAGCCACCGTAACAACTTCGTTGAACGGATCTATGTTCGCAGTCTTTCCGACTGCATTAGCCACCGTAACAACTTCGTTGAACGGGATTTATGTTCGCAGTCTTTCCGACTGCATAAGCCACCGTAACAACTTCGTTGAACGGATTTATGTTCGCAGTCTTTCCGACTGCATTAGCCACCGTAACAACTTCGTTGAACGGGATTTATGTTCGCAGTCTTTCCGACTGCATAAGCCACCGTAACAACTTCGTTGAACGGATCTATGTTCGCAGTCTTTCCGACTGCATAAGCCACCGTAACAACTTCGTTGAACGGATCTATGTTCGCAGTCTTTCCGACTGCATAAGCCACCGTAACAACTTCGTTGAACGGTGGCTAAAAAAAAATACTGCCAACAGAAGCCCTAAGACTTTGTCGACAGTATGAGAACACTCTAAAGTGCTCTATCAATAACTTAATTATTCGTTTCAATATCTGAAACTATTTCTTTTGTTTTACTTTCAATATCTTCGAAATCTTTTTTAAAGATATAAGCGAAAACTACTGCACCAACACCTGCTGCTATTGACACAGTAAGAATTGTACCTAATACAAATTTAAATAAACCTTTAATAAAATTACACATTCTGATTCACCTCAATAAATTATTAACATATCTATCAATAATGATAGCATACTTGAAAGCATCAATAAATATATACCCACTTTCCATTACTTTAATCTAAATATTAAAAAGTGAATTTATGATATTATTGGAGTAATGCAAAATCAATAATTTTTAGTCAATATGTCTTATTTATTTTAACATTTTCTTCTCATCAGAATAAAGATAGATGTTATATTTATTACCAATATATGTAAAAAAGGGCTAATATCGTTAAATATTAGCCAATTCAATGTTAGTTATTCTCATCTTATTGACCCCACCAAGTGGAGACTGCATCTTTGAAAGCATCATAATAATTTGACATAATAATCACCTCATTGAATTTGTCTATCTGAATCGTCCCTTGATGTTAATTTAAGCATAACTACTGGTCATACGTAATGCAATTAACAGAGCGTTACAATGAAGTTACATTTTTGTAAGATTACACACATAAATAGGAGTTTTAAACTATGCAATCAGTAAAATCAGACATCTTAACACATCGAGGTTCACACTTTGATTTAGGTGTACAAACAGCACAGTGGATGCAGCAAACACCCTTACTTAAAAATAGAGAGAAAGAATGGAAAAAACGTATGCCCCGCTTTGATATCCATATCAAAGAAACATATGACATTTTCCAAACGTACGCACCGCAAATTTGGGAAGAAATTAGAGGTATGCAAGAAGTACTTAATTTGCCTACTCGTCAAATGATTCTTAACTTTGCGCACTATCGATTCACACCGTTGAAAAACAGTGGCTGTACGGTCTTTTTAGGTCAAGATTATATGGTTCGAAACTATGATTACCACCCTGCAACTTATGATGGTCGTTACTTATTGTTCCAACCTACTGATGGCGGATTAGCACAAATAGGTCCTACATCACGTGTAACCGGGAGAATGGACGGAATGAATGAATCTGGTCTATCCATGGGCTACAATTTCATGCACAGAAAGCACCCAGGTGATGGCTTCGTCTGCTATATGGTCGGCAGGCTTATATTACAATATTGTAAAGATGTACCTGAAGCCATACAATTACTAAAAGAACTTCCACATAGAAGCTCTTTTAGTTACATTGTCATGGATAAACATTTGAATCATGCGATTGTCGAAGTTTCTCCTCGCTCCGTTGATGTTCGTTACGATCGTACTTGTACGAATCATTTCAAATTATTAACACATGAGAATAGAAATTTTACAAAAGAATCTAAAGAGCGTTTAAATCGCCTTCTAAAACAAGCACCTACATCACTAGATAAAATGAGCGCATTTAATTTATTTAATAATCCGGAATATGAAATTTATAGTAAATTATTCAAAAGTTGGTCCGGTACAATTCATACAAGTATGTATGAACCACAATCATTAACAGCACATATCACTTTAGGGGAAAATAAAGCACCTACCATAATAGACTTTGGCAAATGGCTCGATGGCGAATCATTAGATATTACTTCAATTAACGGCCATCTTGACACTGATTTAACCTTTGCCACATATTAATATTTATCATTTTAAATCATCACACTATAAAAAGAGCCAGAAAGTACTTAATTAAAGTGCTTGCATTTATATTTTGTCAAATCCTTTCATTTCAGTATTCTTAGTATGTGTGGATAACTTAAAACCTCATAATATTACGTACAAATTCAATATTAAGGTGGTATATACGTAGTATTCTGATATATAATTTATGCATTGTATCGAATTTATTAACTAAGTTAAATGATAAGCATCGTCAAATGAATCATTTGCTTTTGAGAACAGGCAATATAAAATAACGCCTCTATAAGAATGGGTTAGATTTAAAATGGTACAAGGTATAATGGAAGCGCCAGTAAAATTAGTACAACAGGTACTTGGACACATAAATATAACAACCACATTAAATATCTATACTCATGTAACTGAAAAAATGGAATTTGATGCGTTATCAAATTTAGATAGTTATATTGAATCATTTGATCCTTTATTATTATGATTAATGAGTAGTTAGATTGTGGTATATTGTAATGATTTTCAAATCAACAAATGCTATATACTTTCAATATCAAGGGATACAGCTATTTTTACAACCACATTGTTTTCCTTCTAACAATAATAATACGACATAAAAATTTGATAATATTTTTATGTTGTGGTAATTTATATATAGAAAAAGGGCAACACACCATAAGTGTATCGCCCTAATGAGCCCGTTAAAAAGACGGTGGCTGGAATTTAATAATGATTAAATAATCATCTCATCCTCGCCAAAGTTAGAGATGGTTATTTTTTATGGCTTAATTTAACAATTGCAACCACTAAACCTAATAAGGTAACGATGAAAGTACCGAAACCTAACATTAAGTGTAGTGCTTCTACAATTGGAACCACACAAGGCGTCTCCTTTCTAAAGATTTTGTCGGTACTTTCATAAGCACCACCTCACTTTATACTAAGATTAGCCACCATCTATCCAACTTTCTCACTTTTTTATTCTAACATATTTTTATATTATTTTATTAGTCATTTACTTTCACCATTTTGCTGTTGGGTAACTTGATTTAGATCGTTCATTATATCTAACATCGACTCGTTATTTTTATGATTATTAAGTGGTTAGTTTGTAGTAATTTGTAATTATTTCCAAATTAAAAATAGCTATACCCTTTTAATTTAAAGGTGTATAGCTATTTTTTCACTTTAAGCATTTCAATTAAATGTACTTTCTGACTCTTTCTATTCATGACAGTATAAATTTAATTTATATAAATATCCCCATGATCTGTATAGAACTCTAAAATATGCTTTCCTGAGCCTACTTTATTATCTTCAAAATTGTTATTGATAACTTCAGAAGTTCCATCAGATGGATTCAATCTTAGCAACGTATCTTGAGGGTCCTCATTATATGACATGAAAATATCACCATATTGCGTAGAAGCTCTAAAATGTGATGCAATATCCATTCGACTCAAATCAATTTTACCATGGTCAGCTAACAACACTGACTTTTCAATCAATGATTTTTTACTCGTTATACTCGCCTGTTTCGTTTTAATATTCGCATTAGTAATTTGACTTCTCTTTATATCAATGGGTGAATTCAAACCTCTATAATACAGTTTGTCTAATGCTACATTACTTAAAAACACACGTGCTGCACCAGTAGCTTTCATTGAAATATATGCATCTTTTACATTAATACTATCAATATTTATAATATTCGTCTTACTAGATACATTTAAATGATTTAGTTTTTTATCTGGCACTGTTACTACCATCTCATCATCAAACTGTCGGAACGGATTAAAATTCAATCCATAATGATCATCTGTATTATCAGTCTCATGAACATGTAATGTCTTGTTTTTATGCGTAATATCAATATTCTTTTTCCCTTTATAGGTCACTGAAAATTCGTCACCTTGCTTAACTTGAACCTCACTATTTTGACTATCTATGTTTAAATTTTCTATATTTTTATCATTAACTTCTTTATCAACAGAATTGAGTTGGTTGTTTTGTTTTTCAAATCCAAACCAAGCGACACAAGCTAAAAGAAAGCACACGAGAAATAATGTTAAGCCGCTTAAAAATAACTTCTTCATTCGACTGCACTTCCTTTAATTGTTTTAATATTCCAACGTAAGTATTTTAAAATCACTCTATAAACGAATTGAGCAAATTTTGCAATAATAACAAATAATAAAAGACCTAACCCTGTATAGGAAATCGCAAATAAATAGTTACTTATAGCAAAACTAAAATTATCATTAATTATGCCGTTGATAATCAATAATAGCGGACTAAGCGAGAAAAATAATGCAACTAGTAATAGTATAAACATGAAAATGCCAACAAATATCATAGGGATTAAAATAATGATTAATGATAATATCCCCATACCCAGAGATGCCATAATTGCTCTCACAATTGTATTTATATTAGGGCGAAATTCCGCAGATACAATCGCGTTTCTAGCCATTAGCTCTTTGCCTATCTTTTTAGGTGATTCAAGGGCACCAATGATTTGATATTCATTTTTACCTTCACTTTCTTGATCAAAAAAATATTCCTCATATTCATACATCACTTTATCGCGTTCACTTCTTGGTAATTTATCTAATTCTTGCTCTAATTCATTTAAAAAAGTGATTTTATCCAAAATATCTACCGCCATTCAAACTTAAGATTCGAAGCAAAACGTATATATAAAATCAAAAATGACATACCCTATTAGGAATGTCATTTTTAATTTTTTATTTCTTATATATTTCAACTTTCTTTATTTTATCATGTTTATAAATAATAAATAACTTTATTTGATTTTTCTTATCTTTATATATTATAGCATTAAAGCCTTTGCGCAACTTTTTTTGTTTATAACGTGTTCCTAGTATCTGTGTAACTTTTCCAACATTATTATTGATTGTTCCATTAAAATTAGTTTGAACTGTAGTATCGTTAGTTAAAGTTATACCTTTAAGTCGTGTATCCTTTTTATTCACTTTGAAAATTAAATTAGGATGTTCTCTTTTTAAATAAAGACGATACTTTTTTAAAATGACTTCGTCTTGTTCAACGTATTCGTCAATATTAATTTCAGACCCTATTTTGACACGATTAATAGATAGTTTTGATAAATCAGTCGAGTGTTCTTGCTTGATATAGTTAACCAGTAACAATGTTCCAAAAGCCATTGTTATAAACACACAAAATATAAGACGCTTATGTAGTCTATGCATTTTCAATGTTGTCACCACACTCTACTTTACTAATTAAATATAGCATAGGTATTTGTCACTTTCATCCCTGAAGAAATCTTAAAACATATTACTTTTATATGTATTAATAATTTTCTTTCATATTAAAATATTGATATAATAATATCTAATCAATTAAAGGGGGAACTATTATGACAAGTTTAGAAACGTATTTCAAAAACAGTCAACCGCTTGATCAATATATTGAAGCAATGACTGAAAACAAAGAGAATTTACTATCAATATATAATTCATTCTCAACACCAGAGGATGATGGTCGTCTTGAAAAAATTAAAGCATCAAACTATAGCAAAGTTCTAGTTATCACTGAAGACTGGTGTGGAGATGCTATGATGAACATCCCTATTCTTAAACATATTAGTGAAGCATTAAATTTAGAAGCTCGTGTTTTTCATCGTGATGAAAACACTGACTTAATCGATCAATACTTAACAAATGGTACTGCGAGATCGATACCTATATTTGTATTTTTAAATGATGATTTTGAACAACAAACAGTTTGGGGACCTCGCGCAAGACAAGTACAACATTTTGTAGAGGAAACACGTTCCAAACTGCCTGCAAAAGATGATCCTACATTTGAAGATAAATCGACTGAATCATATGCAATTATTTCTAATCGCTTTAAAACAGACTCACAAATGTGGAAATATGTTTATGATTCAATTCTAGATAAACTAATTATAAATTAATAAAAGACGTATGAATTAAGGTATTATAACCGTTAATTCATACGTCTCTTTTTTTATGACTCAAACTTCGGTTATCTTTATTTTAAATATCTTTTTTAGATACATAGAATATATTAACGATAAATAGTACTACAATAGATGCTGAAGTAATAAACCATTGCCAATTAGAGAATGTATAATCACCAGTTGTCGTTTTAGAAGTTAAGTAACTAAATGGAATATATTTCAATGCATCTTGAATATTGTCACCAAATTTAGGAATCATAGGTATAAATGGTTCAGCAAAAGGAACAAGTAATATTAAGAATATACCTAAAGTAAAGATTAATGCTGTTTTTGGTACAACTAATGAAAATAAATATAATAATAATCCAAAGAATAAATGGAATAGAATGAAGAACCAAAGTAACTCAAAGATTTTATCAACTTTTATATTTTCACCGTCAACAATTTGTTGCACGATTAATACAAATCCAACAAGTATTGCTGTAATAATTATGGCAATCAGTATAATTGAAATCACTTTTGCGATAACGTAGCCCACACGACTTGATGTTTTATTCATATATAATTGAATCGTACCTTGTGAAATATCACGGGTGATTGTCTTGATTACAAATAGTAAGCCCATGATAGAAAAGAACCAACTACCTATAGAAAGTAACATATTGCCGTCTATTTTATCAGATTGCTGAACAAATAAAACTGTAAAACCAATTAATGGAAGTATTGTTAAGAGTAATGCTAAATATGTTAATGGACTTCTAATAATGCTATAAATGTCGTATTTTACGAGTTGTAAACTATTCATTATTGGCCACCTTTCTGATTAATATTGAAGTAAGTATCACGTAAAGAACTCTTACGTGTTTCAATAAACTCAGGGAAAATATCAATATCTGATAAACCTTTAAGCACTTTTTGATAACTTGATTGTGCTTTAATAATGATTTCTCCATTTTCTCTTTTAGATTGAATCACATCGAAATTTTCATTTAAATATTCTAAAGCACTATTGAAATTGCTTTGTTCTAAGATTAATACTGTAGAATCCGTTGGTGCCCCTTCTTTCATATCAACATCTTGAACAAAATTACCATCTCGTAAAAACACTGCTCTATCGCAAATTAATTCAATATCCTCAAGCTTATGACTAGAAATCAAAATTTTCATATCCAGTTCCTGCACAAGTGATTGAATTGTTTTCAATACATCAATTGATCCGTCAGGGTCCATACCATTTGTTGGCTCATCTAAAATGAGGTACTTGGGTTTGTTCATTAATGAAACAGCTATGGCTAACTTTTGTTTCATTCCCATTGAATACTTTTTAACTTTTTTCTTCACATAAGGTCTCATACCAAAAGCATCAATAATTTGATTTGCATATTTTTTATCAAAACCCTTACCTAATACATTGGCAAATAATTTTAAATTATATAAACCTGATTTATTATCATACAATTTAGGATGTTCAATAAGGTAACCGATATTGTCTTTATTACCTACCTTTACCTCCCCTTTATATTTGATAATATTTCCATTCATGACTTTCATTAATGTTGTTTTGCCGACACCATTTTTACCAATTAGACCTACAATTTGGCTTTGTCCAAAATCAAAATTGATATGGTCTAAAACATTGTTATTGCCATACGTTTTTGTTATATCTTTTAATTCCATAAATGCGCCTCCTTTTATTATTAAATTAATTTTTTATATTGAATGATGTAGCTAGCTACAAAGCAAAAAATACTTAAAGTTAAAAATCCATAATTAAAAATAGTTTCAAAATAATTTAATATACCCAGACTATAATTAAATAATGTACATATTCCAACTACAAGTAGCACGATTATGACAGGTATTAAAATAACCATTGTAAGTAAATAAATTATATAAGAAATGTAATCAGATTTTTGTTCTGTATATTTTTTGAAAGCTATAGGTACTGCAAAGAAATTTACCGCAATGTATGAAAATGGCATTGAAATGTTAAAATCAATATTACTCGTTGATACATGAGAATTCGGCATAGTATATAAAGATAATATTGCTGCCCCAACTAATGTAAAAATAATAACTGTTAAATAATTAGCATTCAATAACGACTTTTTAGAAACTGGTAAACTGCCAAAAAAGTCATAAGCCATTCTGTGCCCAAGCTTACTATTAAAACGAAAAACATGACCAGAATCTAGTATAGAAACAAAAAGTAATATCATCGCAACTGCAGAATATAACGCATTAGTAAAAATACTATTAGGTATTATGATTAATTGCAGTGGAGAAAACAATAATAACATTGCATATATTACGATTGTCCATTTACGTAATTTTAAATTTCTAATAAGTAAATTTTTCATCTAATGCCCCCAGTTGTTAAGTCTCATAATTTTTTTGTTCAGTCTTCTGGGTTCCTTTTTCAAGGTAAACCATTAAATCTTCAATCGTTGGCTTAGTTATTGCAATCTTGTTTCCAAAAATTTCATTAAATATATTAGCATGTTCTGTAAGGGCGATATATCCTGTTTTGTTTTCTTCTATATAGTGTGTTAATTGAATTAATTCTTCATCCAATTGCTGCATGTCACCTTTAACTACTTTGAATCTATTCAAAATGTCATCCAAAAATTGATTTAGTACAATTTCACCATCTTTTAAATACACTAAGTAATCAGCGATTTTTTCTAAATCGGAAATGATATGAGTGGAAATAAATACTGTTTTATTTTCATCAATGAGTTCTTTTTGGATTACATCCAAAACTTCATTTCGAACGATTGGATCTAACCCTGATGTTGGCTCATCTAAGATAAACAATTCAGCATGATGGCTAAAAGCAATAGCAATAGACAACTTCATCTTCATACCAGTTGAGAATGTTTTGATTTTGCGTTTATAAGGTAAATCAAATTTTTCAAGATAATATGTAAATAACTGATGGTCCCATGTACTATAAAATGGTGAAACATACTGTTCAATTTTTTGGATATTCCATTTATCATTGAGGTACAATTCGGAATAAACGAAACCAATTTTATTTTTAATAGCTTCAGGGTGCGCTTTCATTTTTTGATTAAAAATTAAAACATCTCCGCCATCAGGCTCAATTAAATCCATAATCATTCTAATAATGGTCGTTTTACCAACACCATTTGCGCCAATAAATCCAGTTATAAATCCTTGAGGAACACGAAAACTAATATCATTTAACTTGAATTCTTTATACTGATAATTTACAGCATTTAATTCGATTGCGTTCATTCATCGTCCTCCTCAAAAATCATTTCTAAGATTTCTTGTAATTCTGAAAGTGGCATGCCTATGGTTTTTGCTTCTTTGCTTATTGTTTTAGCCATTGTTTCAATCACCATGAACTGTTTTTCTTTTAAAATTGAACTATCTTGCTCTTTCACATATGTACCCTTACCTCTAATAGTAAAGACAAAACCATCTTTTTCTAAATCTTCATATGCGCGCTTTGTAGTTATAACACTAACGCTCAAATCATGTGCTAATTCCCTCATCGAAGGTAAGTGTTCACCAGGAGCAACGTATCCTTTTAAAATATTTTCTTTGATTTGTTGCTTAATCTGTTCATAGATTGGCTGTTCACCACTATTTTTCAAAAGTATTTTCATGGACGTCCTCCCTTACAACTGTATATACACACTATATACAATGTATACACACTTGTAAAGTATAAATGTATTCAAACATCCATATAATTACTCATTGAAAAGGACGAGTTAACATAAAAAAGCTATAAGTAAGATTTTGCATATCGCTTCATCTCACTTATAGCATGTTTAAACAATGTTATTTATTTTGTTTATCTTTTTTCTTACGCTTATTATTACGATCAATAAAAGCGCAAATCATAAACATGATTGCAGCAATTAATAATTTAATACCAGAATCTTCATGACCAATAGCCTGTAAATAATAGCCTACAACGAGTAATATCATTGCCATTATGACAAATATTTTAGTTAAATGTTTCACTCTCATCACCTCAAACAATATCATTGTATCAAACTTTGGCATTAATTTCTAAAAGCAATTCATTTCAGAAAAATTATTGATACTTATGTAACTACTTTTATGATTGACATTTAAATATATTGTTTGCAGTCTATTACCTATGATGATAAAATTGTAAATGTATCCACGGATTATACTACACAACCCCAAGTCTGCGTCATCAGACTTGGGGTTTTTTGTGTAAGGCCACCTATTTGTCCTTCCATTTACTCTCTAACCAAACACGGAATACAACAAGTAAGCTACCTGTTAATAAAGTTGTAATTATTTCTTGCCACCACGCTATCATACTACACCTCCCACAGAAAAAAGTGCCATGTAGGATTTTTGATGGCCTATCCGTATTCTAACACAAAACAGAACATGTGTTCGTATAAATGGCTAAATTTTGAAATTTTCTGTCTAAAACAGTCACAAGACTTTAATTTTAAGCAATTTCAAGATAATATAAGGTTATCATTGAAAAAGTAAAGAGAGGTTGACCAACTATGAATCCTTTAGCTTTAGATTTAAACGAGCAATTATCTAAATCAAATCCAGAAGTTGCAGACATGCTTTCCGACCTAGGAAAATTAATGTATTATCCGAAAGGTATATTATCTCAATCGGCGGAAGCAAAATCCACACAATATAATGCCACGATAGGAATGGCAACATATAAAGATAGTAAGATGTACGCAAATACTTTAAATGACATCTTCGATTATTTAGAACCAGATGAAATCTTCCCTTATGCTCCGCCACAAGGTTTAGAATCTCTTCGTGATTTATGGCAACAAAAAACATTAAAAGAAAACCCAGATTTAGATGCGAAAGACATGACAAGACCAATCCTTACTAATGCTTTAACACATGGCTTATCATTAGTTGGTGACATGTTCGTCGATAGTGGTGATACACTCTTACTCCCAACGCATAATTGGGGCAACTATAAACTCGTTTATAGTACAAGACATAGTGCTGAAATCGAAACGTATGATATTTTTGACGAAGCTGGACATTTTACAACAGAAAATTTAGTTAATACTCTAGAAAATTATAATAAAGAAAAAGTCATTTTAATATTAAATTATCCAAATAATCCAACTGGTTATACACCAACAAAAGATGAAGTTCATACTATCGTCGCTGCAGTAAAATCATTAGCAGAACGTGGTACAAACGTTATCGCTTTAGTTGACGATGCATACTACGGACTCTTTTACGAAGATGTTTATACACAGTCATTATTCACAGCATTAACGAATTTACATTTAGATAACTTATTACCAATTCGTTTAGATGGTGCAACAAAAGAATTCTTTGCATGGGGCTTACGTGTAGGTTTCATCAGTTTTGGTGTCGGAAACGATACAACAAAACAAGTATTAGAAGCTAAAATCAAAGGATTAATTCGAAGTAACATTTCAAGCGGCCCATTACCTTCGCAAAGTGCAGTTAAATACGTGCTCGAAAATCACGAAACTTTTGATAAAGAAATTCAACACAATATCAACACGTTACAAGCTAGATATGAAGTAACGAAATCTGTTGTATATGATGAGAAATACACATCATACTGGCAAGCCTATGATTTTAACTCAGGCTATTTTATGGCGTTACAAGTTAAAGACGTTGACCCTGAACAGTTACGCCAACACTTAATTAATAAATACTCTATTGGTATTATTGCCCTTAATTCAACCGACATTCGCATTGCTTTTAGTTGTGTAGAAAAAGATGACATTCCACATGTATTTGATTCTATCGCTAAAGCTATTGAAGACCTAAAAAATTAAAACAAATAATAAAAAGGATGAAATCGCTTATAAACGGTGATTTCATCCTTTTTATTTATATTAACGTTGCTGTTTCAGTACACGTGCCATTTCTTCAATTTTACCAGCATGTAGTGGTACATGAATTGCATTTAAAATTAACAACTCATCTAACGTACTACAACCAGCAATCGTTTCAGTTAATTCAACTTCTAATTGTTGGTCAGTTAATTTTTTGGCACGTTCAGGTAACGTTTTTAAATTTTCGATAATTTCATCCACACTTGGGATATCTTCGTCGCCCCAATCAGCTGGATTAGAACCATAGCCAAATAAGCGCGTATATTTTTGGATGTCGACTTCATTTTGTTCACTTAAAGATAGCGCAGATTCAAAAATAGTTAACACGTGTCCATATTGCCAATGTAGCGTATTAGGGAAGAGTTCACTTTCATTATCTAATATACTTTCAATGTTCCATTTGTCATAATCTGATATTAAATAATTAATACCTGTATCAATCACATCGTACACTGATTTTTTTGTCATAGTTAATCTCCCTTTCTTAAAAAAGCTTCACATAAATAATAATTATAAGTAGTGAATAATATTTATGCTTACTTTCTCTACCCTCAATAAGTTGTTTTTACTCACTTTATACGTTTTATACTAAAAATATTTAAATACTACTGTTAAATAGTGCTCTATATCGCTTTCAAATTCAATTGTTTTTACTTTAAGATTTAGTGATTAAATATTACTAAAGTACAGCGTATTTTTAATCATCCCATTTTGAGCGTAGGACACAAGAACAAAAATTATTTTGAGGGTATTCTGGCTCAAAATATTTCACCACATCAGATTTAATATTACCAAAAGTTGTTTCAGGTTTATGCTTAAAGCCTTCATAAAAAGCTGTTAATACATCTTTTTTAAAATTACCTCGAGGAAATTTATTTACGATAGCTTTTCTAATTTCATCTGAATATTGGTCCCAATTGTCACTCATAACATCCATACCAACACCGTGATATAATAATGCAACATTATTTTCTTTATGCTCAGCCACACCTATCGTTGTATGTAATGCAATTGAATCCCAAGCAAGTTGTAAATCTTGGTCGTTATAATTGTGTGTATCTAAAAATTGGCGGACTGCATTTGCGCCGTCTACTTCAAACCTCAGATCATCACTACTATATTGGTTCGTTAACCCTAAATCATGGAAGAGCGAACACATATATAAAAGCTCTTTATCATATTTCAAATTATCTTGCATGCCTTTAACTTCACCAAATAAATATACTCTATTCGAATGGTTCCATATTAACTCATTACCGTATTCATGGACTACTTCTTGTGCTTCTTGGATTATTTTACTATCTGGGACAACAATTTCATTGATATCTTTTAACATAATAAATTCCTCCTTTGTTACAATATAGTCTCTATAGATATGTATATCAAACTATAGAACATTCATCATAAAGAAGAAGTCTTCCACTAAGTTAAGTAACTTAATGGAAGACGTCAGTAAAGAATTATTTTAAATTTTTATGTCAAAATTATGTCATTCACAATTACTAAATGCCTTCAAATCAACGTTTGAGGGCTATTTTACATCATCCCTGGCATGCCGCCCATACCTGCTTGTGCATCATTACTGCTTTCTTCAGGAATATGCGCAACAACCGCTTCAGTTGTTAAGAACATTGCTGCTACACTTGCTGCATGTTGTAACGCTGAACGTGTAACTTTAGTTGGATCTACAATACCTGCATCCAACATATTCACCCATTCATTTGTAGCTGCATTGAAACCAACACCTACATCAGCATTTTTAAGTCTTTCAACAATAATCGAACCTTCTAAACCAGCGTTTTCTGCAATTTGACGAACTGGAGATTCTAATGCTTTTAATACAATATTAATGCCTGTTGCAATATCGCCTTCAGCTTCAATTTTAGAAACTTTGTCATAAATATTCATGAATGCTGTACCACCACCGGCTACAATACCTTCTTCAACAGCAGCTCTAGTAGAGTTTAAAGCATCTTCAATGCGTAATTTACGCTCTTTTAATTCTGTTTCACTTGCTGCACCAACTTTTATTACAGCTACGCCTCCAGCTAATTTAGCTAAGCGCTCTTGTAATTTCTCTTTATCAAATTCAGAATCCGTTTCTTCAATTTGAGATTTAATTTGGCTTACACGTGCATCGATATTATTTTGGTCTCCATTACCATCAACCACTGTTGTATTATCTTTAGTGATTTCTGCTTTACTTGAAGTACCTAACATGTCAATTGTTGCATCTTTTAAATCTAAGCCTAAGTCATCAGTAATCACTTGTGCGCCTGTTAAGATAGCTAAATCTTCCAACATTGCTTTACGACGATCTCCGAATCCAGGTGCTTTAACTGCCACTGCAGTAAATGTGCCACGCATACGGTTTAATACGATATTTGTTAGTGCGTCACCTTCTACATCATCTGCTACGATTAGGATAGGTCTGTTAGATTGAACAACTTGTTCTAATAATGGCAGAATATCTTGGAAAGATGAAATCTTTTTATCTGTAATTAAAATATATGGTTTTTCAAGTTCTGCAACCATTTTATCTGAATCAGTTACCATATAAGGGGATTGGTAGCCACGATCAAATTGCATACCTTCAACGACTTCAAGTTCAGTATTAAAACCACTTGATTCTTCTATTGTAATTACACCATCGTTACCTACTTTTTCCATAGCTTCTGAAATATATTTACCAATTTCTTCATCTGCTGCTGAAATTGATCCAACTTGCGCAATTTCATTTTTATTATCAACATTTTGAGAGATTTCTTGTAATGCGTCAATAGCTACGTCTACAGCTTTATCGATACCTTGACGTAAACCTACAGGATTTGCACCACTTGTTACGTTTTTCAAGCCTTCTTGTATCATTGCTTGAGCTAATACTGTAGCTGTAGTTGTTCCATCACCTGCGATTTCATTCGTTTTGTTGGCAACTTCTTGTACTAATTTCGCTCCCATATTTTCATATGGATCTTCTAATTCAATTTCTTTTGCAATTGTAACACCGTCATTTGTGATTAGTGGTGATGTATATTCTTTATCTAATACAACATTACGCCCTTTTGGTCCAATTGTAACTTTCACGGCGTTAGCTAATTTATCTACACCTCTTAACATAGATTGACGTGCGTCTTCGGAAAATTTTAAATCTTTCGCCATATTACTTTACCTCCATGATGTTCGTATTATTTGTATATTTTTTAGTTTTAATTTTGATTATTCTTCTATTACTGCTAATATATCGTCTTCGCTAACGATTAAGTATGTGTCGTCTCCACGCTTAACTTCAGTTCCAGCAAATTGTTGGAAAACAACATTGTCGCCTTCATTCACTTCAGGAGCAACTCGAGAACCATCTTTTAAAATACGTCCTGCACCTACTGCAATTATCGTACCTTCATTTGATTTCTCTTTAGCGCTATCAGTTAAAACGATACCACTTTTAGTTGTTTGCTCTTGTTCTGTTTTTTGAATAATTACTCGGTTACCTAATGGCTTTAACATTGATTGTTCCTCCTTAAAATACTAAAATTTTTAGCACTTAATCATTGTGAGTGCTAATACACTTTCTATAATAATCAAAGTTGGTCAATATTTCAAGTTAAAACCATTACACTAAATTTTGTGTGAAAAGCTATTTTGCGATAAAATAGAATATATTCTAATTTTTGGAGGTTCATTATGTCTCGTTTATGGGTGTCCATTTTGACATTAGTTATTTATGGCCTTGCTCAGTTTGGTCCGATTTTCTTACAAATGGCTGGCTTATTTAACAATTTAAGTGGCAAGGAAATCCTCTTTGCTAATATTTATACACAAGTGATCTTGTTTATTATAGCTACTTTACTCATCATACTAATAAACTTTTTCATTGCCAATCCTACCCAACTAGAGTTACAACCTAAAGAAAAGAAAAGGTATGTAATACTTTGGGCAATCGTAGGTTATATGATTGTTATGATTTATCAAGTTGTTGCAGGAATGATAAATATGTATGTATTCGGCGCACCTCAATCTAGCCCTAATACGGAAAGATTGATGAAAATAGCACAAGAAATCCCGATGTTTATCATATTAATTTCAGTTGTAGGACCTATTCTAGAAGAGTTCGTATTTAGAAAAGTAATATTTGGTGAGTTATACAACATATTAAAAGGTAATAAAACTTTTAAATTTCTCATTGCCGGAATTGTGAGTTCAATTATCTTTAGTGCTGCACATGCAGACCCATCATTCTTTATCATCTATTTTGGTATGGGCTTTATTTTCTCAGCATTGTATGTATATACAAAACGTATATGGGTACCTATCCTAGTACACATAATGCAAAATGGCTTTGTCGCTATTGTACAAATTTACTTTGGTCCTGAAAAAATAAAAGAACTACAAGAATCTGCATCATTTATATTTAACTTCATGTTTTAATTAAATTTTAAGTTATATAAAATAAATGGAAGAACTCAATGTTTATTACATGAGTCCTTCCATTTTTTATTTGTCTATGAAACGTTATATATCAAAAGCTATTCATTTACTTTTTTGTTTCTGAGATAAACGAAATATCCTACCACTACACCTATAAATATTATCGTTATTGCAGTGATTAAAGCAAATAATGTCCGTTCGAATTTAATATCAATTGTGTCTTTCGATTTCTTATCGTTTGTACGCGTCGATTCTTCATCACTACTTGAATGATATTCATATTTACCAGATGCGGCACTTTTGTTTTCTGGCGTTTTTAAGTCAGGCATAGAACCTATTTCTCCAGTAATCAATGCCAAAACTTGCTTATCTAAATTTTTATAGTAATCTCTTGATTTTAATGGGTTAAAATATTGAAATTTAAAATAATTTGTTCCCTTTTGTAACTCATTTAAAAACGCATTATCTGAAAAACTTTGACGTCTTATAATAGAAGTAATATCTTTGTCAGATACACTATCAACATTATTATTAAGCTGTTTAACTTGGTTCAAAATAAAAGGATTGTATTTAAAAGAACCTGGAGACATTTGATTAAATCTATTAACTAATCTGCTGTCACCTTGATTTGAATTTTGACTTGTTTTCTCTGTACTCAAATCTCCATAAGTCACAGCATTATTGTTACTGCCTGCTATCTTTTTATTTGATTGCGCATATTGCTTATTTGCATTTTGATTCTCACCATTATATTTGTTTGAAGATGTGTGTTCATTTTGAGAACTTCCCGAGTTTGAATGATTCACTGAACTGTCTGATATATTATTTTTACTACCCTGGTTATGATGGTTTGATCCAGATGGTATGTTGGGGCTCAGTGGTTTATTAGGTTTCGGGGGGTCTGTTGTATTGTTATCTCCTCCGCCTTCACTTGGTTGTTCTGGTTTAGGTTTCTCTTCTGAGTCATCACCGCTACCTTGTGGGTTATCGGGGTTTGACGGTTCTGTTGTATTATCGTCTCCACTTTCTCCTGGTTGTTCTGGTTTAGGTTTCTCTTCTGAGTCATCTCCACCACCTTGTGGGTTATCGGGGTTTGACGGTTCTGTTGTATTATCGTCTCCACCTTCACTTGGCTGTTCTGGTTTAGGCTTCTCTTCTGAGTCATTTCCGCCGCCTTGTGGGTTATTTGGGTTTGATGGTTCTGTTGTATTATCATCCTCGTCTTCACTTGGTTGTTCTGGTTTAGGCTTCTCTTCTGAGTCATTTCCGCCGCCTTGTGGGTTATTTGGGTTTGATGGTTCTGTTGTATTATCATCTTCGTCTTCACTTGGTTGTTCTGGTTTAGGTTTCTCTTCTGAGTCATCTCCACCGTCCTGTGGATTATCAGGGTTTGATGGTTCTGTTGTATTATCGTCTTCGTCTTCACTTGGTTGTTCTGGTTTAGGTTTCTCTTCTGAATCGTCGGCATTATCTTCTGGTTTGTCAGAACCTGATGATTGATTATCTTCTTCTGGCTTTTCAGGCTCAGTAGTAGTGTCTGAATCACTATTGTCCAAATCACTGCCATTTGGTTGTTCCGATGATGGTTTCTCTTCAGTTCCGTTGTCACTGTCTCCTGTATTGTTTGAATCCGATGATTGATTGTCTTCATCTGACTTAACTGGGTTAGTAGTAGTGTCTGGCTCACTATCGTTAGAGTTACTATCATTTGATTGTTCGGATGATGAAATCGTTATAGCATCACTACTGGTTTTATTATCAGTTTGGTCAGAATTTGAAGATACTTCATTCTCACTTGAATTATTTACTAGCTGAGTGCTATTTTGCACATTTTTATCTATATCTGATATATTGATACGCTTATGGTCTAAATCAGCATTCTTCATAGTCGTATTCTTATTGTATTCATTTAGATCTTTCTCTGCCCCTTGTGTTGGCTTAGAAATTAATGTAGCACTTAGTGCAATTGCAAAGCTAGATACAATAAACTTATGTGAAATATAATTTTTCATAATCTCACCTCCAAATAATTTTTCTTATATTCCCTATTAGTATATTAGAAATCGTCCTATTTTTCATTAAAATTAGGCTTTTGAAAGAAGAAATTAATCTATTTGAAATTTATTGTAAAAAGCTATTTACAAATCAAGGTATAATTATTATACTAGATATATAAAATAAATTGATATGAAGGAGTTTTCCGAATGGGATTTTTTAGTAAAAAAGAAGATACACTAGATGTATTTCAAAGTGCAGTAGAATCAAGACGTACAATATATAGTTTAGAACAAGAAATTTCAATATCTGATAAAGAGGTAGAAGGTATCATCGAACATGCAATTAAACATGTTCCATCTTCATTTAATGCTCAATCAACTCGTATTGTATTGTTATTAAACGATAACCATAATAAATTTTGGGATATAACAAAAGAAGAATTAAAAAAATCAATGGGTCCTGATCGTGAATTCCAAGCAACTTCAGACAAAATTGATAACTTCAAACATTCATATGGTACAATCCTATACTTTGAAGATCAAGACGTTGTCGAAGGTTTACAAAATCAAATGCCTAACTATGCTGAGAACTTTGCAATTTGGTCAAACCAAACAAATGCAATGCACCAATTTGCAATTTGGACTGCATTAGGTACTAAAGGTATTGGCGCATCATTACAACATTATAATCCACTTGTAGACGTAGCAGTAACTGAAGCGTTCGATATTCCTACTACTTGGAATCTTGTAGCTCAAATGCCTTTTGGTAACGTGCGTGATGAAGCTGGAGAAAAAGAATTTCATGATGTAAGCAAACGCTTCTTAGTAAGAAAATAGTTTGTTTAATTTTTTTAACATTAACAATAATACAAGCGCTTAGGGGATAAACCCTTTCCAATTTATAAAACCAATTCATTTAAAATGAACTGGTTTTTTTATTTGAATATTTCTATTTTGAGTGTCCACGCGTCTCACGTGGTATTTTGTAATTTCATTGCCCCCTTCCAATTTTGAATTTTCTGAATATATCTAGTATATTTATGCTAACAACAATTTAAGGGGCGATCGAGATGAATATAGAAATCTTTCAATTTAAAGTGGAACCAGCGAATGTTGCATTAAATGAAGAAACAATTACGAATTGGTTTGCCGAGTATGTCACAGCAAAGACAGATATCGTAGTTTTACCGGAAATGTGGAACAACGGTTATGCCCTACCGCAACTAAAAGAACTTGCTGATAATCAATTATCAAGAAGTTTTGAGTTTATATCAAAATTAGCAATCCAATATAAAGTTGATGTAATTGCAGGTTCTGTTTCAAATAGTATGAAAGATAACATCTACAATACTGCTTTTGCCGTTTCAAAAAATGGTTATTTAATAAACAGTTATGACAAGGTACATCTTGTGCCGATGTTAGATGAACCTTCATTTTTAACACCCGGTAATGCAGTTCCAGAACCCTTCACTCTATCAGATGGCGCTAAAGTTGCACATATTACTTGTTACGATTTACGCTTTCCTGAATTACTTCGCTATCCAGCGCGTAAAGATGCACAAATCGCTTTTTATGTTGCACAATGGCCCGCGGTAAGATTGAATCATTGGACTGCCCTCTTAAAAGCACGTGCCATCGAAAATGATATATTTGTAGTTGGTTGTAATGCTTGTGGAGATGATGGTAAGACTGAATATGCAGGTCATTCTATTGTAATTAACCCTAATGGTGAAGTTATAGCAGAATTAGAAGAAAAACCAGATCATTTAACTTGTGACATTGATTTAGATGAAGTAACGAATCAACGCAATACTATTCCAGTATTCAAAAATTTAAGACCACATCTATATAAATAATTTCATAATAAAAACCGTGAGCTTGGGAGGGGCTCACGGTTTTTGTAACTTATTATTAAGGGAATGTTTTTACAGTTATTTCTCTATCTATTTTTGGGGATGTTATTAATTATGAAAAAAATTAGTGAATTTACCGATTTTAATGATAAATTGAATGATGTTTACGATAGCTTACATGTTAATATTTTAAATTGTCTCTGTTATAGACAATGTTAAAATGATATTAGATTCGAGACTGGGAAGGTTCTGCAAATCTAAATTGGGAATGCTTAAGTTAATAAGCGCGTTGTGTACTCAGTAAGTACTATTTTACGAAATCACTAATTGCTGCTGAGATATCTTTTGTCACTACATCAGCCTCCTCTTGTTTGTATTAAAATTGAAAAACGATAACTAATTTTTGTAACTATAACAACTATACGAAGAAAGTACAGTTACAATATCAGCGTGTCAATTAAGCTCCTGCTCAAAAGCTTAATTAACTTCATCATTCAAATCAAAATTCAAACAAAAATTGATTAAATGATTTGTAAAATGCTATCACTTCTTTGTGATACAAGTACATTTAACCATGATTTTGAGGTTATTCGTTAAAAAATCCCTAACTCGTCATATTTCATTCCTAAATGTTTACTTTTTTATGTTAAAATTAAAGAGATAAAGATTAGCAACAGTTAGGAACACAAAATATACAGTTACGCAATAAGACGCATAAAACTTAATTAAAATTGTATAATACGACTGAGGAGAGAAGCCCAATGTTAAAGTCTATAGATAGCAAAATTGACCGTTTTGCTAAATATCTACAACAACGTAACAACTTAGAACATATTGATTATTTAAAGATGCGTTTAGGTATGCAAGTATTTGTAGGCAATGTAACCAAAACAATAATAACTTATGGCGTTTCGATCCTTTGCCATCTCTTTTTTTACACACTAACTGTCCATTTATCGTACTTTTTAATTAGGCAATATGCACACGGTGCACATGCAAAATCTTCTTTTGCATGTCATGTGCAGAATTTATCTTTATTTGTTTTATTACCTTGGTTAATCGGGTATATGGGAGTGTCTTCACTAATTATGTATCCATTAGCAATAATTGGTTTCATTATATTAATGATATACGCACCTGCTGCTACGAAAAAGCAGCCTATACCACAACGATTAGTAAAAGGTAAGAAATTAAAGACAGTCATTGTAACTTTATTATTAGTAGTAATATCAATGTTTTTCAGTGAGCCTTATCAACAATTAGTACTTTTAGGCATTATTTTGATTGCTATCGCTCAACTACCTATATTTTTCCCTAAGGAGGATGTTTAATTATGCATATCTTTGAATCTATTTTTAGTATAATCGCGAAGTTTTTCACAGTACTAGGTGCAGTAGCCGGGGCAAGACCTTGTTATGGATATTTTGATGAGACAGAAGTACCTAAAGAAATTACAGAATTATACGAATAATTGTCTTAGAAAGTGTGTAGAGTATGGCTATTTTAAACACAATCATGTTATCAATATTTCAAGCAGTTTTGCTTTTCATAATCATTAAAATTTTAACAAATGTAACTTATACTTTGAGGGATTATATTACCATTATTGGGATTATAATCCCTTCAACCATTTTATTCTTTTATTTTGATACAAAATCGATGTTATTTTTATTGTTAGCAAGTGTTGTCTTTATGTATTTTAAAAATCGCTTCATGGGTGTCGTATCTGTACTCGTTAGCTTTTTCATCCTGTATATGGCCAACTTCCTTTCAATTTGGTTAGCAACATCATTGCAAGATTTAATTTCAGAGAATTATATATTTAACTTTATATACTATATAATTTTCGTTGCTATAATTATGGTTTTTTCAATACTTGGAAGATTTCTCTTTAAACTATTAACCACTTCCGGTTTATCATTAAATAAAATCTATTTAATTATTGTTTGTGTTTTTCTATTAACAGTATTGTTATTAATTTATTTTTATTTACCTGATCGTGTTCTTTCTTTTGGAGATATAAAGTTTTTAGTGGTTATGTATGCCGTATTAATCATAACGACTGCTGTACTTATTGTTACGATTTCTTTCAGTATCATTCGTCAGATTCAATACAAGCGTAATATGCGTGAAATCGAGAATTACTATAAGTATACTTTACAAATAGAAAAAATTAATCATGAAATGCGTAAATTTAGACATGACTACGTCAACATATTATCAACGATGTCGGATTTTATTAGAGAAAATGATATGGAAGGTTTAGATCAATATTTCCATGAAGAAATTTTGCCTATGCAAGACAGTATGCAAATGAATGCCATTAAAATTAATGGTATTGAAAACCTAAAAGTTCGTGAAATCAAAGGATTATTAACAACAAAAATATTACAAGCTCAAGAAAAGAATATTAGAATTAGCATAGAAGTTCCTGAAACAATCGAAAAAATAGAAATGCCTATTATTAATTTGAGTAGGGTTATTGGCATTTTACTTGATAATGCGATCGAAGCTTCTGAAAAAATAGTGGATGACCCGCTTATTCGAATTGCTTTTATCAAAAATGAAGATGATTCAGTGATGTTTATAGTTATGAATAAATGTGATACTGATATGCCTCGAGTACATACCCTGTTCCAAGAGAATTTCTCTACAAAAGGTAAAAATCGTGGGCTTGGGCTTTCAACATTAAAAGAGTTGACTGATACGACTTCTAATGTTTTATTAGATACAACAATTGATAATAACTATTTTATTCAAAAAGTAGAAATATTAAATACTGATTCATAAGGGTGTGAAAATATGAAGATATTCATATGTGAAGATGATGAAAGACAACGTGAGAATATGATTTCGATTATCAACAACTACATCATGATTGAAGAGAAACCGATGGAAATTGAAGTTGCAACTGCCGATCCTTATGAAGTTTTAGAACGTTCTAAAGATTTAAGTGATATAGGGTGTTACTTTTTAGATATACAATTGGAAGCCGACATTAACGGTATCAAGCTTGCTAGTGAAATTCGCAAGCACGATCCTGTAGGTAATATCATTTTTGTTACAAGTCATAGCGAGCTTACATATCTTACTTTTGTTTATAAAGTAGCAGCGATGGACTTTATTTTTAAAGATGATCCAGATGAATTAAAATCTAGAATCATTGATTGTTTAGAAACTTCAGAATCTAGGTTAAAATTACTTTCTAAAGAAAGCACTGTTGAAACAATTGAATTAAAACGTGGAAGTAATTCAGTATATGTTCAATATGATGATGTTATGTTTTTTGAGTCCTCTACTAAATCTCATCGATTGATTGCGCACTTAGACAATAGACAAATTGAATTCTATGGTAACCTTAAAGAACTTAACCAACTTGATGATAGATTCTTTAGATGTCATAACAGTTTCGTTGTTAACAGACATAATATTGAATCTATTGATTCAAAATCTCGCATTGTTTATTTCAAAAACCAAGAACATTGCTTTGCTTCAGTAAGAAATGTAAAAAAAATATAATATAAAAAAGACTTAGCAAATTATGCTAAGTCTTTTTTCACTGTTTATTTAATGCTTTATTTACTTCACTTAAATTCGGAATACTCTCTATAGCGCCGTATTTTGTAGTAACCATTGCTGCTACATAATTACTAAATTCTAAAATACTTTGACCTTCATTTTTTAACAATTGATTTATATCATTTGTATTTGAGGTTACGATTCTACTAATCAATGCTCCAATAAAAGCATCTCCGGCACCTGTCGTATCAATCGGCTGTACTTTAAACCCTTGGTGCCTAATGACTGTACCGTCCTTCAAATATATCATAGCTCCGCCAGCACCTTTAGTATAAATAACCGCTTCTACATCACCTTGAAATAACCATTGAATTGCTTGTACTTCGTCACTCTGACCTGTAACAAAAGTCAATTCTTCATCAGAAATTTTAACAATATTTGCTAGTGGTATAAATGATTGTATTGCCTCTTTACACGCGTCCTCACTATCCCATAATGGCAAGCGAACATTGGGATCAAATACAACTGTTCCCCCTGCTACTTTAACTTTATCAATCAATGCTTTGTGTGCATACTTCATAGGACTTTCTACTAAATCCACCGAACAAAAATGTAGCACATCGTTTTCCATTACATCAATTCCTGCTACCGCTTCAGTTTGGTAAAGCATATCAGCAGAAGGTTTACGATAAAAGGAAAAGTCTCTTTCACCGTCTTTAGTTAAGCTTACAAAAGCTAATGCAGTATTAGCCTCATCCGTACGTTTTAAATACTGTGTACCGACATCTAAGTTTTCTAACGTTTCAACTATTAAATCACCAAATGCATCATTTCCTAATTGAGTAATCATCTCAGCTTTGCCACCTAGTTTAGTCGTCGTACATGCTACATTACAAGGTGCGCCTCCCACTTGGCGCGAAAAGCCTTCAACATCTTTCAATTTAGAGTCCGTCGTATTAGGTATAAAATCGATTAACGCTTCACCTATAGCAAGTAGTCGTTTCATACTTCCTCATCCTTTAAATCATATTTTGTGAATTTTAAATATACTTGTCCAGATTCTGTTGATGTTTTAATGCCTGTAGCTTCATCGTCTGTAAAAATTCTAGAAGTCATGACACGTTCACCATCGTTGCAGAATATTTCGACACTCGATGTATCGATAAATAATTGTAACTGTGTTAAAGGTGTATCCAGATAGGTTGTTCTTGTTGTACTGTCGACTGGGTCTGGTAACAAACCACTTTCACTACGATCTAACGTTAACTTTTGTTCTTTCTTATTATAAGTAATCAGTGTTGTTTGTGTTTTAGACGTACGCACTTCAAAATATACTTCAGTTGAATCGTTTTCTAAAATATCGATAATCAATTCATATTGTCTTCCTTCATATGGATACAATTGTCTCGTGAATTTATTCGCATATCCTAGTGCTGTTTCTTTATTTGTTCTTAATTGTTCAAGGGATTTTACAGGTCGTTGTTTTAAATTACCTGCTTCAATCGATAGTACACGTGGAATAGTTAGACAGTGTGCCCATCCATCAACATCAGATGGATAATTAATTTCCGGCAATCCCATCCAGCCAATTAATACTCGCTGTCCATGTTCATCTATAAACGTTTGTGGCGCATAAAAATCAAAGCCGTGGTCAAGTTCAAAAAAGTCGCCATGATTCATTGTTAAATTATCAATGTCGTATTGTCCCATAATATAACCTGATTGATAGATATTCTTAAATCGTTCACCTTCTTCATCAATACCTTGTGGACAAAATAACAACATATCATATCCATCCAAGTTAAAGTAATCCGGACATTCCCACATATAACCAAATGAATCTAGATTCGTATGAACTTCACCTTGAAATTCCCAATTCACAATATCTGTTGAACGATATTGAATCACTCTACCTTGACCTTGTTCATTTTGAGCTCCAATGACAGCATAATAGACACCATCTTTTGAAAATACTTTAGGGTCTCTGAAGTGCTGTGTATATCCAAATGGCGGTTCAGCAATGACCGCTTTAGGAAACTTTTCAACTTCACCTTCTGCATTTATTTTTGCAATATGTTGCGTAGAAATTCTATTCCAATCTTCATCGCGATGATTTGCCGTATACATATAATACATATGGTTATTATATTCAAATGCACTACCACTATAAACACCATGACTATCATCTTTAGTATCTGGCTTTAATGATGTTCCCACATCTTCAAAATGTACTAAATCCTTACTTGTATATGTATACCAATATTTCAAGCCATGGACTGGTCCTAACGGAAACCATTGATGTGATATATAATACGTCCCGTCATAGTATATCAATCCGTTAGGATCGTTTAATAATCCTGTTTTAGGTTGTAAATGAAACGTTTGTCTATACTTAGACTCATTAACTTTAGCTGATAAATCATCTAATGTTTGCTGATCAACGTCTTCATATTTTTGATAACGTTCATCTCTTGTCCACTCAGCCATTACTATTTTCCTCCTACTATCCAATATTCAAACTTTATTCTACATTTTGGTACCGGTTCCATTACGCTTTATTATATAATATCATGCTTCAGTTAATTTTTAAATGAAAGACCCACATCAATAGAGATACGTTGCTCTATAGGTTGATGTTGAATGAGTTGATTGAGTTTGCTCATTGCTACTTCACCAGCATATTCAAAATGATAATTAACTGTATGAATTGAAGGCGAGACAATTTCTGTAACTGGATCACCACCAAAACCAACGATAAATTTGTCACCATTTTGTGTAGTATCTTCTGAGGTGATTTTATGTACAGCTAATGCGATAGAATCTGTTGCTCCTACAACTGCGTCATAATTAGGTTGAGTTTGCAATTCTTTTGATACATCAATCATTGCCTCATTGTAATTAAATGAGGTTTGCGAAATATGTGGTTTGACATTATATTTCGCTAAGCCACTGATTAAGCCTTTTTTTCTATGTATACCTACAGCAACATCGGTTTCTGTAACTCCAAAGAATTGAATGTTTTTAAAACCTTTTAATCCGAGTCCTTCGCCTACCATATAACCTGCATGAAAATCATTATGGATAATACAGTGCAAGTCCTTATGTTCTTGACCGACGATAATAACAGGGACATCAATTTTATTAATCACTTCAATATGTCTATCTGTAATTTCTGTAGCCATTAATATAATTCCATCGACTTTACTTCTATAAAATGTTTCTAATGCATCAATTTCCAGTTCTGTATCGATATTTGTATAATTAAGCAATAATCTATAGTTCAAATCATCACAAACTGTCTTCACGCCTTTGATTGTTTCATCTACTGCGTAAGAGTTCATTCTAGGTATAATCGCACCTATCATATTGGTTCTATGCGCTCGCAGACTTTGGGCAAACTGATTTGGTTGGTAATCATTTTCTTGAATGATTTTATCCAACTTTTGCTTAGTTTTTAAACTTACCGAGCCATTATTAAGATATCTTGAAACTGTACTCTTTGATACGCCAGCAATTTTTGCAATATCAGATATATTTTTCATATTCTCTCACTCTCATCAATAAGCTATTCTCAATATGATTAATTCTATCATATTGCAATCGCTTTAAATACTATTTAAAATAAAAACCAACCTGATACCTTAGGTGTTTAAACCTAATAATAGCAAGTTGGTTGGTCTTTCACTTATTCAGCTTTTTGAATTGTAATCGTCCAAGAAGCATCATCTAATTGTTCATAGTTTGTTATCGGATATCCTTTTTCAGCTGCCCAATTAGGTAGTGCCTCTGTTGCCTGAGTACAGTCAAAGTCTATTTTCAATTCTTCACCGTTATTCATTGTATCCATTTTTTTTTGTGCTTCTATTAATGGAAATGGGCAAACCATTCCTACCGTTCCTAATTCATGTACCATAATTAAATTCCTCCCTAATATAATTAAGTCGTTTGTGTTTGTGTTGAAATCGTATTTTCACTAGTTTGTTGGCGTTGCGCTTTTTTCATTGGTTTTATAAATATAAAGTAACTCATAAACCAAGCTCCTAAAATCATAGACGCAAGTGCAATCCAACCTTTCCATGACATCGTTGCAGTTTCTACTAAACCGTTACCTATTGAACAACCGCCAGCTACAGAAGCGCCAAATCCCATACATACGCCACCGATAACACTATTACGTATTGTCTTTTTATCAGGCATTCTCCATTTGAATTCTTTAGCACCTTTCGCAGCAATATAAGAACCAACGAATATACCTAGAACAAGGAATACACCCCAGTCTATCAATTTCAAGTCACCAGTTACAAAAAACTGAACTATATTTGCAGATGGTGTTGTAATACCAAGTCCATACATTCTTCCTGTTGATTCACTTACAGGCCACGCGATTAAAGCAATTAGCCCAACAGCAATTGCTGCAACAAATGGGTGATATTTTTTCTCGAATAAATAATGTCTTATACCTGTATATTTTTGCTTTAATTTTGGTATAGCAAATTTAGGTTTTGGTTTACGTAACGTTTTTACAACAAGAAGAATCGTGATGATTGTAAGTAACGCGACCCAAACCCATGTTGGTATACCTGTCGTTTGTGCCATACTTGAATTTACATTTGTCGGTTTGTTCACACCATTCATTAATGGTAACAGCAAACCAAACTTTGTTGCCGCTGCAGTGAAACCATAGGCAATAAGTGCCATCCAGCTACCTATTAAACCTTCTCCAGCTCTATACCACGTACCTGTAGCACAACCTCCAGATAAAATAATACCAATACCAAATATAAATGAACCTATTACAGTTCCAATAATTGGATACGTAGATTCTGGAATTTCTACTAAGCCTGTTGATGTTAAAATTAATAACCCAATACTTTGTACGGAAATTGCAATTAACAATGCATAAAACATTTTATTGCTTTTTTGAACGTACATATCTCTAAATCCACCAGCTAAACAAAATCGCGTTCTTTGCATAACAAAGCCTAAAAGCGCACCAACGATTAGTCCACTGATTACTAACCACGTCATATTATTACCTCTTTCCCGATAAAATCAATATGATTTATCATATTAAACTTTTCATTAAATATCAAGCCCATTTGCTTATATTTTATAAAGTGTTAATTGTGAAAATAACTGTAGTTGTTAGTAATCGTATAACTAAATACAAAAACTAGCTTTTTTAAACACTCACCACTTAACGTGTATCTCGTGTAAATAAAAAAGCTAGCCTATTTTCATACGCTTTATTTGTTACTATAATTTTTCATAAAGAATAGTAAAGATTGTAATTCAATACCCAAGTCAATATGATGTACTTGAACATCCGATGGTGTCAGAACACGACTTGGTGTAAAGTTCAAAATACCTTTTACACCTGTTTTTACTAAAGTATCAGCAACGTGCTGCGCTACTTCTTCAGGTGTAGTTAAAATCACTACATCAATATGTTCTTGTGCTAATATATCCGTAATTTTATCAAACGGACTGACTGTTACTTTCCCTATTTGCGTCCCTATAATTTCATCTCGTATATCAAAAGCTTCCGTTATTGTCATCTCATCATGTATTGAGAAGTTGTATGTTAATAATGCTTTCCCTAAATTCCCAACACCTACAATTGCAATTTTTATCTCGTCATTTTCACTTATCTCATTTTTAAAAAAATGTAATAAGCTATCTATATTATAGCCATAGCCTTTCTTGCCTAATTCACCAAAATATGAAAAATCACGACGAATCGTTGCAGAATCAATGTTCAAACCCTCACTTATAGTTTTTGAATTAACTCTATCTATGCCTTTAGATTTCAAAGTATTGACGAATCTATAATACAACGGTAAACGTTTCAATGTGGCACGAGGAATCTTTTCGCTTTGATTAGCCAAGACCATGTCCCCCTATTTCATTATCTATTGCTGATTTATCTTATAATCACTACAACATTATACATTATTGAATAATAAAAATAAACAATGATAGTTTTAACCACGCGTTGAATACTGTAGAATGATAATGAATAGAGAGGTGCAAATCGGATGATATTATTACAACTCAATGACTTAACTAAATCATTCGACGGAGAAGATATTTTTAATAATGTAGATTTTGAAGTTAAAACTGGTGAACGTATTGGTATCGTTGGACGTAATGGTGCCGGAAAATCTACTTTAATGAAAATCATTGCTGGCGTCGAGACATATGATAGCGGTCAAGTTTCAAAAAGCAAAAATCTCAAGCTTGGTTATCTAACACAACAAATGACTTTAAATACGAATCAAACTGTTTTTGATGAAATGTCGAAACCATTTGAAAGTATGAAAAAATTAGAATTAGAAATGAAATTTGAGACGGACTGGTTAGCGCAACATGCTGATGAATATGATACTGAGTCATATAAGACACACATCGATCGCTATGAGTCTTTATCTAATCAATTTGAACAACAAGAAGGTTATCAATATGAAAGTAAGATTAAAACTGTACTACACGGTTTGAATTTTAGTGAAGCGGATTTTAATCGTCCTATTAATGATTTTAGTGGCGGTCAAAAGACTAGGTTATCTTTAGCCCAAATGTTACTTAGCGAACCTGATTTACTATTACTTGATGAACCTACAAACCATTTAGATATGGAAACAACGCAATGGTTGGAAAGTTATCTTAATTATTTCAAAGGCGCTATCGTCATTATCAGTCACGATAGATATTTCTTAGATAAAATTGTCAATCAAATTTATGACGTTGCGCTCGGCGATGTACAACATTACGTAGGTAACTATGGACAATTTATAGAGCAAAGAGATAAATATTATGAAAAACGTATGCAAGAATATGAAAGTCAACAAGCTGAAATTAAAAAACTTGAAACATTTGTAGAGAAAAACATCGCTCGTGCTTCAACTACGGGCATGGCAAAAAGCCGAAGGAAAATGTTGGAAAAAATGGAAAGAGTTAACAAACCTATGATTGATGCTAAAAGCGCCAATATCCAATTCGATTTTGATAGAAATACTGGAAACGATGTATTTCATATTAAAAATCTAGAAATTGGATATGAGGAAGCCATAACAAAAGGCATTAATATCGAAGCCACGAAGGGAGACCATATTGCAATCATTGGTCCTAATGGTATTGGGAAGTCTACTTTAATCAAAACAGTCGCCGGTCTCCAACAAAAGATTAGTGGAGAAATTACTACAGGTGCAAATTTAAAAGTTGGTTATTACGATCAAAAACAAGCTGAATTTAAATCAAACAAAACAATCCTTGATTATTTATGGGACCAATATCCAACAATGAATGAAAAAGATATTCGAGCTGTCTTAGGTCGTTTCTTATTTGTACAAGATGATGTCAAAAAAATCATCAATGACTTGTCTGGTGGAGAAAAAGCGCGTCTTCAACTTGCTCTACTGATGCTAGAGCGTAACAATGTACTTATTTTAGATGAACCAACTAACCATCTAGACATAGACTCTAAAGAGATGCTTGAACAAGCATTGTCAGATTTTAAAGGCACAATTTTATTTGTGTCACATGATCGCTATTTTATAAACGAACTTGCAAATAAAGTTTATGATTTGGACACTACTGGTGGAACAATGTATTTAGGTGATTATCAGTATTACATTGAAAAATTAGAAGAAAAAGCAGCGATTCAAGCGAAAAAAGAATTGGATAACCCTACAAAAACAGAAGTAAGTGCATCACAAAATCATAATTACGTTGACCAAAAACAACAAAAACGAGAGCAACGACAAGTTGAACGTAAAATAGAACAATGTGAAACAAATATTGAAATATATGAACAAGAAATAAATAATATAAACGAACAACTCACACAGCCTGATGTGTATTCTAATCCAGAAAAGGCAAATGATTTAGCAATTGAAAAAGAAATAGCCGAACAAAAATTAGAACAAGTTATGGATGAATGGGCAGAATTACAAGAATTGTTAATATAATCGCTATAAGTGCAATTGAGCTAAAGTAAAATTTTCTACTTTAGCTCTTTTTTTATGCTCATTCTATTCACAATACCATTACTGTTACAATAGCTATCCACAGAGTTATCCTAGTTGTCCACAAGTAATATGTAACTATTATCGTTTTCAATTTTCAGATATTAACCTATATCCACACACATAACCACCACTTATCCACAAGTTATGCACTATTTGTTGATAAGTACGCACGTTCCCTATTGACATTCTGTATAAACTATAATGTTCAACTGATTTCATTTTTTACCTATGTAATCATGTCAAAGTTGTTACGCATTATGCAATTTCCAGAACAAATCTATAAACGTGCAAAATCTTTCATCTCAAAAACCAATTAATCAAAAAGCTAAAGCTGGGACATAATTACATGTCTCAGCCTTAGCTTTTTATAATTTATTCTGCATTGATCATCCAAGTCACACCAAATGGATCATTAAACATACCATATAGTTCAGACCACTCTGTCTTATCTAATGGCATCGTAGCTTCACATCCACCTTCTATTGCTTTATTAAAAAAAGCTTTTGCTTGCTGTTTGTCCGCTTCATTTGAATAATCAAAAGTGAAAGCCACAATCGCACCACTATTATCAATTTTTTTATTTTTCATTGTATCACTACAATAGAATGTTTCACCTAAAATTTTAAATGATGCATTCATAGTAAAATTCTTATCAATATCATATTCCTCTGGCATATCTGCAAACATTTCATGATCACCGCCAACACGCTGTATGTCAGTGGCCCCTAGGTGTTTCTCATAAAAATTCAACGCTGCTAAACTATTTTGAAAGTTAAAATATTGAACTGATTTCATTAAAATATCCTCCTTTAAAAATGATATTTGTAAATAACCTTAGATTCTATCGTCATTAGATAATGATTCACTAAATTACCTATACCCTTATTTCTCAAATATAAATTAAAAAACACCAACCGATTGTCAAAATGAACTGAGCCCATCCAAGTAGACACTTAAAAAGTAAAAACTTAAAAGAGAGCATATCATCATTCAATCGTTGGTGTTATTATTTTTAGAAAATATATTTAGCCTTATGTTGTTCATATATTCATCTTTTTAAATATTAACTAATATTTAACTGAAAATTGTTCAATATCCATACTATTAAAGCCATTTAATGTCATATCAGCAGTTACGCCAGCCTGATATAAATAATGTCCAGCTGAACCAATCATGGCAGCATTATCTGTGCAAAGACTAGGGCTCGGTATACAAAGTGTAATGTTATGGGCTTCACAAGCTTCTGCTAAATTTGCTCGCAAACCTTTATTACTTGCCACGCCACCTGCAACAATCAGTTGTTTAACATCATAATGCTCACAAGCTGAAATAGCTTTGCCGACTAAAACTTCTACAACGCTATTTTGAAAACTTGTTGCTACGTCTGCTTTGTTAATTTCTTCATCTTTTTGTTTTAAATTATGCAATTTATTAATTACTGCACTTTTCAAACCACTAAAGCTAAAGTCATAGCTATCTTTTTCAAGCCATACTCTAGGAAATTGATAATTATCTTTTCCTTCTGCTGCTAGACGATCTACTTGTGGGCCGCCCGGATAACTTAATCCAATTGTTCTCGCTACTTTATCATAAGCCTCACCGACAGCGTCATCTCTTGTCTCTCCTATAACTTCAAAACTCAAGTGGTCTTTCATATATACTAATTCTGTATGTCCACCTGAGACTATTAATGCCATTAAAGGAAACTGTAAGGGTGTTTCTAAATGGTTCGCATATATATGACCAGCAATATGATGAACAGGTATCAAAGGTTTATCGTAAGCAAATGCTAAGGCTTTTGCCGCATTAATGCCCACTAATAATGCACCAATCAATCCTGGTCCTTGAGTTACAGCAACTGCATCTATATCATGCATTGTTACATTTGCTTTAACTAACGATTCATCAATCGTTGTTGTTATTCCTTCAACATGATGTCTACTTGCTACTTCTGGTACTACGCCACCAAAACGTTTATGACTCTCAATTTGACTCAATACGATATTACTGAGTATTTCTGTACCATTTTTAATAATACTTACACTTGTTTCATCACAACTCGATTCAATTGCTAATACTAATGTTGCTTCACTCATTAAAATTCACCCACATAACTAATGCATCCTCGCCTTCACCATAATAATTTTTTCGCTTACCACCATATTTAAAACCTAAATTTGTATAAACGTGTTGTGCTATATCATTATCTACACGCACTTCTAAACTCATCATTTCACATTTTTCTCGGACAAAATTCATTACATATTTTAATAAAAGTTGGCCTAAACCGTAACCCCTATATTCATTATCAATAGCGACGGTTGTAATTTGTGCTTGATCAATTACTATCCATAAGCCAATATAACCAATTATCTTCTCATTAAATTCAATAATAAAATAATTTGCAAATTCATTTTGCTCTACCTCGTGATAAAATGCATCAATCGACCAACTACTGTCATTAAAACTATTTCTTTCTATATCAAATACCTGTGGCACATCTTTTGTGTTCATTAAACGTATATTTAACTCTTGTTCTGTTGGTTTAACCAATTTCTCTCAGCCTCTGATATTTTAATATAGTTTGGTGTGAATTGATGTATATTTTCTGCTGTTTCAATAAGTGGTTTCATGTTTTTAGCTAGTGGCACATTCGCAACACAGGTACTATCTAATAATTCTTCTAAATTCTCAGTATCTGTCCCTACAAACACATAGGATTGTCCAGTCTTGTGCAATAAATCCAATAATTCTTCAATAGGTAGATACTGGTCTTGTTCAACTTGAACTAATTGATTCTCTTCATATTGGTATACACCTGTATAAACCGCTTCTCTTCTTGCATCAAACACAGGTACAATTAATCTCGTGTCTTCTTTAATCGTTGCGGCAAGTGCCTTGAGTGATGACACACCATACAACTCAGCATTTAAAGCGTATGCTAAAGTTTTTGCAACTGTTACACCTATTCTTAAACCAGTATATGAACCTGGTCCCTGTGCAACTACAATGACATCGATATTTTCTTTCAATACTTTACTTTCAGCAATAACTTGTTCGATTGCTGGCATTAACTGTACTGAATGATTTACTTTTTCATTTGAATTCAATTCACTTAACACCTTATCGTCTTGCATTAAAGCAACTGACAATGGCTGATTTGACGTATCAATCAACAGATAGTTCACGTTCAACCTCCTCCTTTATTTTTGCATAATGTACACCTTGTGCTTCTAATTCTATATTTCTTTCCGATTCATTTAATGTCGTTATATTAATAGATAAAGAAGACGGTGGTAAAAACTCAGAAATAAATTGACTCCATTCAATTAAAATAACTGCTTCATCTTCAAAATATTCATTAAAGCCTAAATCCTCTTCAGAGTCTTCTAATCTATAACAATCCATATGATGTAATCTCAAATTTGATCCTTGATATGATTTTATAATATTGAAGGTTGGTGAATTAATATTTCTTTTTACACCTAACGCTTTTCCAATAAATTGACTTAATGTTGTTTTCCCAGCACCTAGATCACCATTAAGCAATACAAGGTCGCCAGCTGATAAATACTTCGCTAACGTTGTAGCAAAAACCGCCATTCCATCTAAATCCTTTATCTTAATCATATTCCCCTCCTTTAAAGAACTACTTTCTTGCTTGCAAGATTAGTAGTTCTTATGCATGAGCTTTAGCTCAGGCGTTCCTTTTTTAATTCCCCAAATTATTGGGATGAGTTGCTCTTATGCATGAGCTTTAGCTCAGGCGTTCCTTTTTTAATTCCCCAAATTATTGGGATGAGTTGCTCTTATGCATGAGCTTTAGCTCAGGCGTTCCTTTTTTAATTCCCCAAATTATTGGGATGAGTTGCTCTTATGCATGAGCTTTAGCTCAGGCGTTCCTTTAACACTTCTCTTGTACTCCATTATAAAAACTCAGTTCTTTCTATAGTAACTATTCGCAATTTTTATTTGAGTTAATCACAATACATTACTTCAATTTATCTGCTCTATATAAATAACTCTTATAGTTTAACAAATTTTTGCCTATTTTACTTCATAGTAAAACAAGTTCTTTCTTTTTTGTAATTGTGTGAATTTAGAGATAATTCGAAAAAGTCATTGACATGACCTTGCCGATGTAGTAAATTTAATTTATCGAATTTTTAGACAATTCAATTAAATAAAAACCATTCATTCGAGAGGAGTATAATAAAATGACCAAAAACCATATGCAATACAAACCAACAACTTCAAATAATTTAGTCATTTTATTATGCTATTAGGACTGGAACTTTAGTGAAGAATTTACTAAACGTTTAAGTCCTCTTTCTAGTTGAATGGGACTTGAAAGCGTCCCAATAATTTATTGGGACGTTTTTTTATTTTCAATTTTAAGGGGGAAATGGTATGAGAAGCGATATGATCAAAAAAGGTGATCAGCAGGCTCCAGCAAGAAGTCTTTTGCATGCTACAGGTGCATTAGAAAAACCAACAGATATGAACAAGCCTTTCGTGGCAATTTGTAATTCATATATTGACATTGTCCCAGGACATGTCCACTTAAGAGAATTAGCAGACATTGCCAAAGAAGCAATTCGTGAAGCAGGTGCTATTCCCTTTGAATTTGACACAATCGGTGTAGATGATGGTATCGCGATGGGTCATATAGGAATGAGATATTCCCTTCCCTCACGAGAAATCATTGCTGATTCTGCTGAAACAGTAATTAACGCGCATTGGTTTGACGGTGTATTCTATATTCCTAACTGTGACAAGATTACACCAGGTATGATCCTCGCATCAGTCAGAACCAATGTTCCAGCCATCTTTTGTTCTGGTGGTCCTATGAAAGCAGGATTATCTTCAGAAGGTAAAGCATTAACACTTTCTTCAATGTTTGAAGCAGTTGGTGCTTTTAAAGATGGTTCGATTTCAAAAGATGAATTTTTAGATATGGAACAAAATGCTTGTCCAACATGTGGTTCTTGTTCTGGTATGTTCACTGCGAATTCAATGAATTGTTTAATGGAAGTTTTAGGCTTATCCCTTCCATATAATGGAACAGCATTAGCAGTCAGTGATCAACGTAGAGAAATGATTAGAGAAGCCGCATTCAAATTAGTAGATAATATTAAAAATGATATTAAACCAAGAGATATCATAACAAGTGAAGCAATTGATGATGCTTTTGCGTTAGACATGGCAATGGGTGGTTCTACAAACACTGTGCTTCACACATTAGCAATTGCAAACGAAGCTGGCATCGATTATGACTTAACAAGAATTAACGAAATTGCTAAGAAAACACCTTACCTTTCAAAAATTGCACCTAGTTCTTCTTATTCAATGCATGATGTACATGAAGCAGGTGGTGTGCCAGCAATTATTAATGAACTGTTTAAAAGAGAAGGTACCTTACATCCAGATAGAATCACAGCGACAGGCAAGACCCTTCGTGAAAATAATGAAGGTAAAGAAATTTTAAATAGCGATGTAATTAGACATCTAGATAACCCTTACGACAAACAAGGAGGGCTTTCAATTCTATACGGTAATTTAGCTCCAAATGGTGCCGTCATTAAAGTAGGTGGTGTAGATCCTTCAATTAAAGTATTTAAAGGTAAAGCAATTTGTTTTGATTCGCATGATGATGCAGTAGAAGCAATTGATAATCACGTTGTTCGAGAAGGCCATGTTGTCGTAATAAGATATGAAGGTCCTAAAGGTGGTCCAGGCATGCCTGAAATGTTAGCACCTACCTCTTCAATTGTAGGAAGAGGATTAGGTAAAGATGTCGCATTAATTACAGATGGCCGTTTCTCAGGTGCAACTCGAGGCATTGCTGTAGGACATATATCACCTGAAGCGGCTTCTGGTGGACCTATTGGACTAATTAAAGATGGTGATGAAATTACTATTGATTTAACTAACCGAACGTTGAATGTCGAAGTATCAAATGAAACTTTAAACGATAGAAAAGAAGATGTGAAACCATTTAAAGCAAAAGTGAAAACTGGTTATCTTGCACGTTACACCGCACTTGTTACAAGTGCTAATACTGGTGGCGTAATGCAAGTTCCCGAAAATCTCATTTAAGGAGTGAGCACAATGTCTAAACATACTGAAACACTTGAAATAGAAAAATCAGAAAATTTTGAATCTTTGGAAGCAGTAGAACCAATTGAACCTGAAGTTAAGCTAGAACAAGAGACAATTGATGAAATGAGATCTGGTTCAGAATTATTAGTTGAATCATTGGCAAATGAGAGTGTTGATTTTATATTTGGTTATCCAGGAGGTGCTGTTCTCCCTCTTTATGACACACTATATGATGGAAGAATAAAGCACATCTTAGCCCGTCACGAACAAGGTGCAACGCACGCAGCTGAAGGTTATGCACGTGTATCTGGTAATACAGGCGTAGTAGTTGTTACAAGTGGTCCAGGAGCTACAAATGCGATTACCGGTATTGCTGATGCTTACAGCGACTCTTTACCTTTAGTAGTAATCACAGGCCAAGTCGCAACACCTGGTATTGGTAAGGATGCATTCCAAGAAGCAGACTTACTCTCCATGACAACACCTATTACTAAACACAACTATCAAGTCAAAAATGTACAGGATATTCCAAAAATTATTCATGAAGCTTTTCATATCGCTAATACTGGAAGAAAAGGTCCTGTGGTAATCGATTTTCCTAAAGATATGGGTGTCCTATCAACAAATGCCCAAGTTACTAATGAATTAGAGTTACCTGGTTACACAATACCTAATAAACCGAAAAAAGATGATATACAAAAATTGAGAGACTTTTTGAAAAGTGCAAAAAAACCATTAGTACTTTCAGGTGCAGGCATCAACCATGCCAAAGCAAACGATTTATTCACTGAATTTGTAAGTAGACACCAATTACCAGTAGTAAGTACATTACTTGGTCTCGGTGCAATTCCATACGAACACCCCCTATTTTTAGGTATGGGTGGTATGCACGGATCATACGCAAGTAATATGGCATTAACTGAATGTGATTTACTTATTAACTTCGGAAGCCGCTTTGACGACAGATTAGCTAGTAACCCTGATGAATTCGCACCAAATGCTAAAATCGTTCATGTTGATATCGATCCATCTGAAATCAACAAAATTATTAAAGTAGATTTGGGTATTGTTGCCGATTGTAAAGCGACATTAGAATTTCTACTCGATTTCGACAGTTATTCAATCCGACACGAAGATTGGTTAGAAACATGTAACGAAAATAAAACACAGCAACCATTTGCATACAGTGATGATGAAGATGGTGTATTTTCAAAACCACAACGCGCAATTGAATATATCGGAGAAATTACTAATGGTGATGCAATCGTAACTACAGACGTAGGACAACATCAAATGTGGGTTGCACAATACTACCCATTCAAAAATCATGGTCAACTTGTTACAAGTGGTGGTTTAGGCACAATGGGCTTTGGTATACCTGCAGCAATTGGTGCTAAATTAGCTAAACCAGACAAACCAGTCGTAGCATTTGTGGGCGATGGTGGCTTTCAAATGACAAACCAAGAAATGGGTATTTTAGAAGAATATGGCATAGATATTAAAATCGTAATCGTAAATAACGGTACGCTGGGTATGGTGAAACAATGGCAAGATAAATTCTTTAATAAACGTTTTTCACATTCTGTGTTTAATGGACAGCCAGACTTTATTAAGCTATCTGAGGCATATAATGTAAAAGCCTATCTTATAGATGATCCAACACACTTAGAACAAAAATTGGATGAGGCTTTCCAACATGACGGACCAGCTTTAATTGACATTCGTATTTCACCAGTTGAAATTGTCTCTCCTATGGTACCAAGTGGTAAAGCAAACCATGAGATGGAGGGTCTATTATGAGAAGAACATTTAGAACAAAAGTGAGAGATAAAGCAGGTACATTGAATAGATTAACCAGTATTTTCGTACGAAGACAATTTAATATCGTTAACCTTTCCGCAACACCTACGCTAGAAGAAGGTATTTCTAACATTACTTTTGTAGCAGAAATACCTGATACAGACGTGTTACGCACACTACTTCAACAGCTTGAAAAGCAAATCAATATAATTGAGGTTGAAGATATAACAGATACAAATACCTACAATAGAGAGTTGGTACTTGTGAAATTACAAACACCAAACAATCACCAAGAATTACAAAATTTAATCAAACCTTATGATGCGCTAGTCTCTATATTAAAAAATGAAGAAACTTATACGTACCTTCAAGCCTCAGGTCCACAATATACGATGGATAATTTATTAGACGATCTATCATCATATAAAATCGAACAAGTCTCACGTACGGGTTCGGCAGGTATTATTTAGCTTAAGTTTTAATGTTTTAACAAAAATTCAAATCACATGGAGGATTATATTATGACAACAGTTTATTATGATGAAACAGTAAAGAAAGATGCATTACAAGGTAAAAAAGTAGCGGTTTTAGGTTATGGATCTCAAGGTCATGCTCATGCACAAAACTTAAAAGACAATGGCTATGACGTAATCATTGGTATCAGACCTGGACGTTCTTTTGATAAAGCAAAAGATGACGGCTTCGAAGTATATCCTGTAAATGAAGCAGCAAAACAAGCTGATGTCATTATGGTACTTCTACCAGATGAAGCTCAAGGAAAAATATATAAAGAAGAAATCGAACCAAATCTAGAAGCAAATAATGCATTAGTTTTTGCTCATGGCTTTAATATTCATTTTGATGTTATCAACCCACCAGAAAACGTTGACGTATTCTTAGTAGCTCCAAAAGGCCCAGGACATTTAGTTCGTCGTACTTTTGCTGAAGGTAGTGCAGTCCCTGCCCTATTCGCAGTAGAACAAGATGCAAGTGGAGAAGCTACAGACTTAGCTTTAAGCTATGCTAAAGGTATCGGTGCTACACGTGCTGGTGTATTAGAAACATCATTCAAAGAGGAAACTGAAACAGATTTATTTGGTGAACAAGCTGTCCTTTGTGGTGGTACAACTAAATTAATACAAACTGGTTTCGAAACTTTAGTTGAAGCTGGATATCAACCAGAGATTGCTTATTTCGAAGTATTACATGAAATGAAACTTATCGTAGACCTATTATACGAAGGTGGTATGGAAAACATGCGTTATTCAATTTCAAATACAGCAGAATTTGGTGACTATGTATCTGGACCACGTATCATTACACCAGACGTTAAAGATAATATGAAAGCAGTACTGGAAGATATCCAACAAGGAAAATTCAGTAATCGTTTCATTAAAGATAATGAAAATAATTTTGAAGAGTTCCACAAACTACGCGAAGAACAACATGGACATCAAATCGAAGCGGTTGGTAAAGAGCTACGTGAAATGATGCCATTCATTAAATCTAAAAGCATTGAAAAATAATTAGATTCAACCTTTAAATTAATCGTAATTGGAGAATCACACTTAATTAGGGATATATGATTGCTTAAAAATGCAGCTACTTTTCTCATAAAAGTGTGTTTCTTCATTACTTACGGTTATATGAGTCTAAAATTCATTTATAGGAGATGTTGAAAATGAGTAGCCATATTCAAATTTTTGATACAACACTTAGAGACGGCGAACAAACACCTGGTGTAAACTTTTCATTCGATGAACGTTTGAAGATAGCAAACCAACTTGAAAAATGGGGCGTAGATATTATAGAAGCTGGGTTCCCTGCATCAAGTAATGGTAGTTTTAAATCAGTTGAAGCAATCTCAAAAGCATTAACAACAACTGCTGTATGTGGTCTAGCCCGTTGTGTGAAAAAAGATATTGATGCAGTATATGAAGCAACTAAAGAAGCAGCAAAACCAAGAATTCATGTCTTTATCGCAACAAGCCCGATTCATCGCGATTCCAAACTTATGATGTCTAAGGAAGAAGTTTTAGCATCTATAACAGAACATGTAAGCTATGCGAAAAAATATTTTGATTTAGTTCAATTCTCCCCAGAAGATGCAACAAGAACAGAACTACCATTTTTAATAGAATGTGTTCAAACAGCTGTTGATGCCGGAGCAAGTGTAATCAATGTACCTGACACTGTAGGTTTCAGTTACCCTTCTGAATATGGTCAAATTTTCAAAACACTACAAGAATCTATCAAAACAGACCATGAAGTAATTTATAGTGCGCACTGTCACGATGATCTTGGGCTTGCAGTTGCAAATAGTATGGCTGCAATTGAAAATGGAGCCAAACGAATAGAAGGTACTTTAAATGGTATTGGGGAACGTGCAGGTAATGCAGCACTTGAAGAAGTAGCACTTGGCCTTTACGTTCGACAAGATCATTATGGCAATCAATCTAGAATTAACCTTGAAGAAACAAAACAAACCTCAGATTTAATTGCTAGATTTGCAGGAATTCGAGTTCCTAGAAACAAAGCCATTGTCGGTCAAAACGCCTTTAGTCATGAATCAGGTATCCATCAAGATGGCATAATTAAAAACCCTGAAACATATGAAATTATGACACCTCAACTTGTTGGTGTTAAAACAACAGAATTACCTTTAGGTAAACTTTCAGGCAAACATGCTTTTGCTGAAAAATTAATTAATTTGGGTTACGATGTTGAGCCAGAAGAACAAAAAGTATTATTTAAACAGTTTAAAACAATTGCAGATAAGAAAAAAGCAGTTACAGACCGTGATATTCATGCTTTAATTCAAGGTACAGAACACGAACAAAATGCGATATATCAAGTTGAAACTTTACAGCTACAATTTGTTTCAAATGGACTTCAAAGTGCTGTAGTCGTCATTAAAGATAAAGACGGTAATACGTATCAAGATTCAAGTATTGGCACTGGTTCTATTGTTGCCGTGTACAATGCAATAGATCGTATTTTTGACCTCAACACTGAGTTAATAGAATATCGTATTGATTCTGTTACTGAAGGCACTGATGCACAAGCAGAAGTACATGTACAAATTAAGATTGATAATCAAATTGTTACAGGTGTCGGTATTGACCATGATATCTTACTTGCGTCATGTAAATCATATGTTGAAGCACATGCTAAATATGCTGCTAATTCAGCTACGGAAGAAGGTATTCATTCATGAGTTATAAGATTGTAGCCCTACCAGGTGATGGTATTGGTCCTGAAATTATGAAAGGATCACTAGAAATATTAGCACAATTAAGCCAAGATTTTAATTTTAATTATGACTTAGAATCACATGATTTTGGTGGTGTTGCTATAGATCACCATGGTAAACCACTTCCTGAATCGACACTAAATGCATGTCAAAATGCTGATGCAATTTTATTAGGCGCTGTAGGTGGACCAAAATGGACTGATCCTAATAATAGACCAGAACAAGGTTTATTAGGCATACGTAAAGCGTTAGGCTTATTCGCTAATATACGCCCTACTACAGTAACAAATGGTACGAGCCATTTATCTCCGATTAAAGAAGAGCGTGTTGCAGGCACAGATTTCATTTTAGTAAGAGAGCTCACTGGCGGTATCTATTTTGGTGAACCTAAGAAATTGGGTGATGACGATGCACTTGATTCTCTTACTTATACCAGATCAGAAATTGAACGCATTGCTAGAGTTGGATTTGATTTAGCTCAAAAAAGAAATAAAAAATTAACATCTGTTGATAAAGAAAATGTGCTTTCTTCTAGTAAATTATGGCGTAGAGTAATAAATGAAGTTTCACAAGATTATCCTGAAGTAGAAGTTAACCATTTGCTTGTAGATGCTTGTGCAATGCATTTAATTACTAACCCATCACAATTTGATGTCATTGTTACGGAAAATTTATTTGGTGATATTTTAAGTGATGAAGCATCTGTAATACCGGGTTCACTAGGTTTATCACCTTCTGCAAGTTTTAGTGAACAAGGCCCACGACTTTACGAACCGATTCATGGTTCAGCACCAGATATTGCAAACCAAGATATCGCAAACCCTTTCGGTATGCTTTTATCAGTTGTTATGTGTCTTAGAGAAAGCTTAAATGAACCACAAGCAGCTGAAAAATTAGAAACAGTAATTTATCAACTCATTAAAGAAGGTAAAACAACCCGTGATCTCAATGGAAATTATAATACGTCAGATATTATTAATTTCGTAAAAGAAAATCTATAAAAAGGAGGAGATGTCATATGGGTAAAACACTATTTGATAAAGTTTGGAATAAACATGTCTTGACTGGTAAAGAAGGTGACCCACAGTTATTATATATAGATTTGCATCTTATACACGAAGTCACATCTCCTCAAGCATTTGAAGGTCTGAGACTCCAAAACAGACAATTGCGTAGACCAGACTTAACATATGCAACACTTGATCATAACGTACCAACCGTAGATATCTTTAATATCAAAGATGAAATCGCAAACAAGCAAATTACTACATTGCAAAATAATGCTAAAGAATTCGGTGTCCATATATTTGATATGGGTTCTGATGAACAAGGTATTGTGCATATGGTAGGTCCTGAAACAGGTTTAACCCAGCCAGGTAAAACAATTGTTTGTGGTGATTCTCATACTGCTACACATGGTGCTTTCGGAGCAATTGCTTTTGGTATTGGTACAAGTGAAGTAGAGCATGTATTTGCTACACAATCGCTATGGCAAACTAAACCTAAAAATCTAAAAATTGATGTAACAGGCAAATTGCCGACTGGTGTATATGCCAAAGATATTATCTTACATTTGATTAGTCAGTATGGCGTTGATTTTGGGACAGGTTATGCTCTAGAATTTTCTGGAGAAGCGATTCGTAGTTTGAGTATGGAAGCTAGAATGACAATTTGTAACATGGCAATTGAAGCTGGTGCTAAATATGGCATGATGGAGCCAGATGAAACAACATTTGAATATGTTAAAGGCCGTCCATACGCAACAAACTTTGATAATTCTGTTGATGAATGGCGCGAACTCTACACAGATGACGATGCCGAATTTGATAGAGTCATTGAAATGGATGTCTCAGATTTAGAACCTCAAGTGACTTGGGGAACTAGTCCTGAAATGGGAGTGAGTTTTAGCACACCTTTCCCAGAAATAGAAGATGTTAATGACGAACGTGCATATAATTATATGGATTTAAAACCTGGTCAAAAAGCTGAGGATATTGATTTGGGTTATGTCTTCTTAGGTTCTTGTACAAATGCTCGTCTTTCAGATTTAGTTGAAGCGAGTCATATTGTTAAAGGAAATCAAGTCCACCCTAATATTACAGCAATCGTTGTTCCAGGTTCTCGTACAGTTAAGAAAGAAGCAGAAAAAATAGGACTAGATAAAATTTTTAAAGAAGCAGGTTTTGATTGGAGAGAGCCCGGTTGCTCAATGTGTTTAGGTATGAATCCAGACCAAGTACCTAATGGTGTTCATTGTGCTTCGACAAGTAATCGTAACTTTGAAGGTCGCCAAGGTAAAGGTGCAAGAACACACCTTGTTTCTCCTGCTATGGCAGCAGCCGCAGCAATTAATGGTAAATTTGTAGATGTTAGAAAGGTGGTTGTATAATATGGAAATCAAACCAATCACTACGTATACAGGTAAAGTCGTACCATTATTTCATGACAATATCGATACCGATCAAATTATACCTAAAGTCCATTTAAAACGTATTTCAAAATCAGGATTTGGACCATTTGCTTTCGATGAATGGCGTTATTTAGATGACGGATCTGATAATCCAGACTTCAATCCAAATAAACCAGAATATAAAGATGCATCGATTTTAATTACTGGAGATAATTTCGGATGTGGCTCAAGTCGTGAACATGCTGCTTGGGCGATTAAAGACTACGGTTTTGACATAATTATTGCTGGCAGTTACAGTGATATATTCTATATGAACTGTACTAAAAATGCGATGTTACCTATTGTATTAGATGAAGAAGCGAGAAAACATTTAGCACAATCAGAATCGATCACAGTAGATTTACCAAATCAAACTGTTTCTTCTCCAGACAAAATATTTACTTTTGATATCGATGAAACTTGGAAAAACAAACTCGTAAAAGGACTTGATGATGTTGCAGTAACATTGCAATATGAAGATGAGATTAAATCTTACGAAAGAGCAAAAAATTTTTAAAGATACTAAACTAACAAAGGTGTGAAACATATGACTGTAAAAACAACTGTTTCTTCAAAAGATATCGATGAAGCTTACTTACAAATAAAAGATACTGTTAAAGAGACTCCATTACAAAAGGATCATTATTTATCACTTAAATATGACTGTAATGTATATTTAAAAAGAGAAGACCTACAATGGGTCAGATCTTTTAAACTTAGAGGCGCTTACAACGCAATTGTAGCCTTAAATAAAGAAGACAGAGAAATGGGCATCACATGTGCAAGTGCAGGCAACCATGCACAAGGTGTGGCTTATACTGCTAATAAATTACACTTAGATGCAGTTATCTTTATGCCTGTCACTACCCCACTTCAAAAGATTAACCAAGTTAAATTCTTTGGTGGACAAAATGTCGAAGTCATTCTTACAGGTGATACTTTTGATGATTGTTTAAAAGAAGCGCTCGGTTATACAGAAGATAACAAAATGAATTTCATTGATCCTTTTAACAATATCTATACTATTGCAGGGCAAGGTACACTTGCTAAAGAAATCATTGATCAATCTCAAGAAGAAAATATACAATTTGATTATTTATTTGCCGCAATTGGAGGCGGAGGTTTAATTTCTGGTGTTGGTACGTACTTCAAGGAAAATTCACCTCAAACATCTATTGTTGGCGTAGAACCTGCTGGCGCAAGCAGTATGTATACATCAGTTGTTTTAGAAAATCAAATCGTAACATTACCTGACATTGATAAGTTTGTTGACGGTGCTTCAGTTGCAAGAGTTGGTCAGATAACATATGACATCTCTAAAAAAGTTGTTGATGATTATGTTCAAGTACATGAAGGTGCTGTATGTTCAACCATTTTGGATATGTACTCTAAACAGGCCATTATCGCAGAACCTGCTGGTGCATTAAGTATTACCGCTTTAGATAATTATCAAGCAGAAATCAAAGGTAAAACAGTTGTTTGTGTTGTGAGTGGTGGTAATAATGATATTAACCGCATGAAAGAAATTGAAGAGCGTTCATTACTTTTCGAAGAAATGAAACATTACTTCATTTTAAACTTTCCCCAACGTCCCGGCGCTTTAAGAGAATTTGTAAATGATGTACTTGGACCTAAAGACGATATTACTAAATTCGAGTACCTAAAAAAATCATCTCAAAACACCGGTACAGTTATCATAGGCATTCAATTAAATAACCATAAAGATTTGAATAACTTGAAAAAGAATGTAAATGAGTTCGATGCTTCAAATATTTACATTAACGAAAATAAAATGCTTTATTCACTTCTTATTTAAAAGCTTAGCTATTGCGCTAAGCTTTTTTTAATGAACTACTTCTCAAAATCATTGGGATTAGTAGTTCTTACACATGAGCTTCAGCTTATGTGCTCATGGCTTAAACCAGATTTTTTTGGAAGTTAAGCTCCTTTTGCACATAAAAAAAGAGACCCTTTCGGGTCCCTAATTGCCTGGCAACGTCATACTCTTGCGGAACGTAAGTCGGCTACCATCGACGCTAAGAAGCTTTAAAGCACTACTTTCTTGCCTGCAAGATTAGTAGTGCTTATGCAAGAGCCACAGCTCTTGTAAACACTTAATATTTCCCTCACTCACTTACCGCTTGTAAGCTCGTCTCGTCTTTCACTCAGTTCGTCAGCTTCTAAAGAACTACTTCTCAAAATCATTGGGATTAGTAGTTCTTACACATGAGCTTCAGCTTATGTGCTCATGGCTTAAACCAGATTTTTTGGAAGTTAAGCTCCTTTTGCGCATAAAAAAAGAGACCCTTTCGGGTCCCTAATTGCCTGGCAACGTCCTACTCTTGCGGAACGTAAGTCCGACTACCATCGGCGCTAAGGAGCTTAACTACTGTGTTCGGCATGGGAACAGGTGTGACCTCCTTGCCATTGTCACCAGACAATGAACTGTATAAAAAATTATACATTCAAAACTAGATAGTAAGTAAAATTTGATAATGCCAAACAAAACACTTTTAAATTTGATTAAGTCTTCGATCGATTAGTATTCGTCAGCTCCACATATCGCTATGCTTCCACCTCGAACCTATTAACCTCATCATCTTTGAGGGATCTTATAACCGAAGTTGGGAAATCTCATCTTGAGGGGGGCTTCATGCTTAGATGCTTTCAGCACTTATCCCGTCCATACATAGCTACCCAGCGATGCCGTTGGCACGACAACTGGTACACCAGAGGTATGTCCATCCCGGTCCTCTCGTACTAAGGACAGCTCCTCTCAAATTTCCTGCGCCCACGACGGATAGGGACCGAACTGTCTCACGACGTTCTGAACCCAGCTCGCGTACCGCTTTAATGGGCGAACAGCCCAACCCTTGGGACCGACTACAGCCCCAGGATGCGATGAGCCGACATCGAGGTGCCAAACCTCCCCGTCGATGTGAACTCTTGGGGGAGATAAGCCTGTTATCCCCGGGGTAGCTTTTATCCGTTGAGCGATGGCCCTTCCATGCGGAACCACCGGATCACTAAGTCCGTCTTTCGACCCTGCTCGACTTGTAAGTCTCGCAGTCAAGCTTCCTTATGCCTTTACACTCTATGAATGATTTCCAACCATTCTGAGGAAACCTTTGAGCGCCTCCGTTACTCTTTAGGAGGCGACCGCCCCAGTCAAACTGTCCATCTGACACTGTCTCCCACCATGATAAATGGTGCGGGTTAGAAATCCAACACAGCAAGGGTAGTATCCCACCAACGCCTCGACGTAAGCTGGCGCTCACGTTTCAAAGGCTCCTACCTATCCTGTACAAGTTGTACCGAATTTCAATATCAGACTACAGTAAAGCTCCACGGGGTCTTTCCGTCCTGTCGCGGGTAACCTGCATCTTCACAGGTACTATGATTTCACCGAGTCTCTCGTTGAGACAGTGCCCAAATCGTTACGCCTTTCGTGCGGGTCGGAACTTACCCGACAAGGAATTTCGCTACCTTAGGACCGTTATAGTTACGGCCGCCGTTTACTGGGGCTTCGATTCGTAGCTTCGCCGAAGCTAACCACTCCTCTTAACCTTCCAGCACCGGGCAGGCGTCAGCCCCTATACATCACCTTACGGTTTAGCAGAGACCTGTGTTTTTGATAAACAGTCGCTTGGGCCTATTCACTGCGGCTCTCCTGGGCGTTAACCCTAAAGAGCACCCCTTCTCCCGAAGTTACGGGGTCATTTTGCCGAGTTCCTTAACGAGAGTTCGCTCGCTCACCTTAGAATTCTCATCTTGACTACCTGTGTCGGTTTGCGGTACGGGCACCAAAATTCTAGCTAGAGGCTTTTCTTGGCAGTGTGAAATCAACGACTCGAGGAAACAATTTCCTCTCCCCATCACAACTTGACCTTAAGAGTGCCGGATTTGCCTAACACTCAGTCTCATTGCTTGGACGTACAATCCAATAGTACGCTTCGCCTATCCTACTGCGTCCCCCCATCGCTTAAAACGAAATTTGGTGGTACAGGAATATCAACCTGTTATCCATCGCCTACGCCTATCGGCCTCAGCTTAGGACCCGACTAACCCAGAGCGGACGAGCCTTCCTCTGGAAACCTTAGTCAATCGGTGGACGGGATTCTCACCCGTCTTTCGCTACTCACACCGGCATTCTCACTTCTAAGCGCTCCACATGTCCTTGCGATCATGCTTCAACGCCCTTAGAACGCTCTCCTACCACTGTCCTTACGGACAATCCACAGCTTCGGTAATATGTTTAGCCCCGGTACATTTTCGGCGCAGTGTCACTCGACTAGTGAGCTATTACGCACTCTTTAAATGATGGCTGCTTCTAAGCCAACATACTAGTTGTCTGGGCAACGCCACATCCTTTTCCACTTAACATATATTTTGGGACCTTAGCTGGTGGTCTGGGCTGTTTCCCTTTCGAACACGGACCTTATCACCCGCGTTCTAACTCCTAAGATAAAATTGATTGGCATTCGGAGTTTGTCTGAATTCGGTAACCCGATAAGGGCCCCTCGTCCAAACAGTGCTCTACCTCCAATAATCATTACTTAAGGCTAGCCCTAAAGCTATTTCGGAGAGAACCAGCTATCTCCAGGTTCGATTGGAATTTCTCCGCTACCCACAACTCATCCGCTCACTTTTCAACGTAAGTCGGTTCGGCCCTCCATTCAGTGTTACCTGAACTTCAGCCTGGTCATGGGTAGATCACCTGGTTTCGGGTCTACGACCAAATACTCAACGCCCTATTCAGACTCGCTTTCGCTACGGCTCCACATTAACTGCTTAACCTTGCATCAAATCGTAACTCGCCGGTTCATTCTACAAAAGGCACGCCATCACCCATTAACGGGCTCTGACTACTTGTAAGCACACGGTTTCAAGTTCTATTTCACTCCCCTTCCGGGGTACTTTTCACCTTTCCCTCACGGTACTGGTTCACTATCGGTCACTAGAGAGTATTTAGCCTTGGGAGATGGTCCTCCCGGATTCCGACGGAATTTCTCGTGTTCCGTCGTACTCAGGATCCACTCAAGAGTGAACAAACTTTCGACTACAGGATTATTACCTTCTTTGATTCATCTTTCCAGATGATTCGTCTAATTTGTTCTTTTGTAACTCCGTATAGAGTGTCCTACAACCCCAACAAGCAAGCTCGTTGGTTTGGGCTCTTCCCGTTTCGCTCGCCGCTACTCAGGGAATCGATTTTTCTTTCTCTTCCTGCGGGTACTAAGATGTTTCAGTTCCCCGCGTCTGCCTTCAGATATGCTATGTATTCACATATCGATAACACGACATAACTCGTGTTGGGTTTCCCCATTCGGAAATCTCTGGATCAAAGCTTACTTACAGCTCCCCAAAGCATATCGTCGTTAGTAACGTCCTTCGTAGGCTTCTAGTGCCAAGGCATCCACCGTGCGCCCTTAATAACTTAATCTTTTCGACCTTCAACACGATAAAATCGGTTGAAAACCTAAAATGTTATTAATCTGTGAGTGTTCTTTCGAACACTAGCGATTATTTCTATTTTTTTGAATTCAAGCTTTTTAAGACTCTAATTCACTCGGTTTTGCTTGGTAAAATCATAAATTTTACTTACATATCTAGTTTTCAATGTACAAAATAACGCAATGAATACTCGTAATGAGCATTCAAAACTGAATGCAATATGTCAATGTCATTCCTCTTCATCTTCTCAAGGAAGATGTTCCGAATATATCCTTAGAAAGGAGGTGATCCAGCCGCACCTTCCGATACGGCTACCTTGTTACGACTTCACCCCAATCATTTGTCCCACCTTCGACGGCTAGCTCCATAAATGGTTACTACACCGGCTTCGGGTGTTACAAACTCTCGTGGTGTGACGGGCGGTGTGTACAAGACCCGGGAACGTATTCACCGTAGCATGCTGATCTACGATTACTAGCGATTCCAGCTTCATGTAGTCGAGTTGCAGACTACAATCCGAACTGAGAACAACTTTATGGGATTTGCATGACCTCGCGGTTTAGCTGCCCTTTGTATTGTCCATTGTAGCACGTGTGTAGCCCAAATCATAAGGGGCATGATGATTTGACGTCATCCCCACCTTCCTCCGGTTTGTCACCGGCAGTCAACCTAGAGTGCCCAACTAAATGCTGGCAACTAAGTTTAAGGGTTGCGCTCGTTGCGGGACTTAACCCAACATCTCACGACACGAGCTGACGACAACCATGCACCACCTGTCACTTTGTCCCCCGAAAGGGAAGGCTCTATCTCTAGAGTTTTCAAAGGATGTCAAGATTTGGTAAGGTTCTTCGCGTTGCTTCGAATTAAACCACATGCTCCACCGCTTGTGCGGGTCCCCGTCAATTCCTTTGAGTTTCAACCTTGCGGTCGTACTCCCCAGGCGGAGTGCTTAATGCGTTAGCTGCAGCACTAAGGGGCGGAAACCCCCTAACACTTAGCACTCATCGTTTACGGCGTGGACTACCAGGGTATCTAATCCTGTTTGATCCCCACGCTTTCGCACATCAGCGTCAGTTACAGACCAGAAAGTCGCCTTCGCCACTGGTGTTCCTCCATATCTCTGCGCATTTCACCGCTACACATGGAATTCCACTTTCCTCTTCTGTACTCAAGTTTCCCAGTTTCCAATGACCCTCCACGGTTGAGCCGTGGGCTTTCACATCAGACTTAAGAAACCGCCTACGCGCGCTTTACGCCCAATAATTCCGGATAACGCTTGCCACCTACGTATTACCGCGGCTGCTGGCACGTAGTTAGCCGTGGCTTTCTGATTAGGTACCGTCAAGATGTGCACAGTTACTTACACATTTGTTCTTCCCTAATAACAGAGTTTTACGATCCGAAAACCTTCATCACTCACGCGGCGTTGCTCCGTCAGACTTTCGTCCATTGCGGAAGATTCCCTACTGCTGCCTCCCGTAGGAGTCTGGACCGTGTCTCAGTTCCAGTGTGGCCGATCACCCTCTCAGGTCGGCTACGTATCGTTGCCTTGGTAAGCCGTTACCTTACCAACTAGCTAATACGGCGCGGGTCCATCTATAAGTGATAGCAAAACCATCTTTTACTTTAGAACCATGCGGTTCCAAATGTTATCCGGCATTAGCTCCGGTTTCCCGAAGTTATTCCAGTCTTATAGGTAGGTTACCCACGTGTTACTCACCCGTCCGCCGCTAACTTCAAAGGAGCAAGCTCCTTATCCGTTCGCTCGACTTGCATGTATTAGGCACGCCGCCAGCGTTCATCCTGAGCCAGGATCAAACTCTCCATAAATGAATTATGATGTTTGATTAGCTCATAAAATACTAATTTGTGTGTTATCTCTAACACGTTTGAACCAACAATTTAATGTTGTGTTCGGAATTAACGTTGACATATTGCAATTCAGTTTTCAATGTTCATTAATGTTTCTATTGGAGCGGGTGATGGGAATCGAACCCACAACATCAGCTTGGAAGGCTGAGGTTTTACCATTAAACTACACCCGCATTTTATTTATATGTAATATTTTTGATGCGGCCAAGAGGATTTGAACCTCCACGGGATTTCTCCCACTAGGCCCTCAACCTAGCGCGTCTGCCGTTCCGCCACGGCCGCTCGCAAAACGGTTTGTTTATCAAGTTAACATTGTATATTGTAATATACCTTTAATGTTTTGTCAACACGTTTTTAAAGTTAATTTAATAAAATTAATAGTTGCTTAACTCAATTGCCTATTAATTTCGCAACGTTTATTATCTTATAATATAATCGACTCATCGTCAACAGAAAAAGCAAACAAAAATGAGTAAAATGATCTAGTTATAAGTTGGATTTAACTATTGATGTTAAAATACACATTAAAATTCACCTAAATAGACCTTTATTACTTAAATTCCATCTATATTTTAATTCAAAATAAAAAGGGCGAGCTAAAACTAATCGTTTTAGCTCGCCTTTTTATAACAACTACTATGATTGCACAATGTCATGTTGAACCAATTTACCTTTACAATGTCCACACATCATTTTTGTCGTGTTAACTTTTCGTATCCTCGGAAATTGAGCACCGCATGTATTACATTTATAAATATACTTTGCTCGGTCTTCATATTTTTCTACAGCTGAACAGAACCTTGGAGCACCTGTTAACTTACTCAACGCTTTAAAATCCTTATCCTTATGTTGATACCCCTTTCCTTGTATGTGCAAATGATAATGACATAATTCATGTTTAATAATATCTTGAACTGCTTTTTCACCAAATTTAGTATACTGCTTATCATTAATTTCAATATTATGAGTTTGTAATAAGTAGCGACCGCCTGTTGTTTTTAAGCGTTTATTAAAATAAGCTTTATGCTTAAATGAGCGCTTAAAGTGCGTTTCAGATATAGTTTCTGTCAATCTTTGAAGGGTTTCATTATCCATGTGGATCAATCATAGTTAATGATACCTTACCTTTTTTATCATCAATATCAAGTATCCAAACATCTACTATATCTCCAACGCTAACAATATCCATTGGATTCTTCACAAACTTCTTAGATAGTTTAGATACATGTACAAGTCCATCTTGTTTAACTCCGATGTCTACAAAAGCACCAAAATCTACAACATTTCTAACTGTACCACTTAACTTCATATTTTTTGCTAAGTCTTCGATTGATAAAACATCTGATTTTAGAATAGGCGTTTCAAATTCATCACGAGGATCTCTATTTGGAGCAATCAACGATTTTAAAATATCTTCTAATGTCGGTTGACCTATATTCAATTTCTCAGCCATTTCCGCAATGTTTAAGTGATTTAATGCTGATTTCAAATCTTCTGTGCCAAGATCTTCAGCTTTCATATTGATTTCATTTAATAATTGATACGTTGCTCTGTAGCTCTCAGGGTGAATCGAAGTATTATCTAATGGTTCGCTACCATCGACAATTCTTAAAAACCCAATACTTTGCTCAAATGTTTTAGCGCCTAAACGCTTAACTTTCGCAATATCTTTGTTATGTTTGATTGCTCCGTTTTCTTCACGATAGTTAATTATGTTTTGTGCAATCGTTGGTGATAGACCAGAAACGTATTGGAGTAGTGAGCGTGAAGCAGTATTAACATCCACACCTACTTGGTTTACTGCTGTTTCAACCACAAATGTTAACGCCGCTTCAAGTGCTTTCTGATTAACATCATGCTGATATTGACCTACACCTATTGATTTAGGGTCGATTTTAACAAGTTCACTCAATGGATCTTGCACTCTTCTACCAATTGAAACTGCACTACGTTCTTCAACTTGGAAATCTGGGAATTCTGTTCTAGCGACTTCTGATGCAGAATATACTGACGCACCCGCTTCATTCACAATAATGAATTGCACCTTCAAATGATGTTCTTGAATCATAGATGCTACAAATTGTTCAGTTTCGCGACTAGCTGTCCCGTTACCTATTGCTATCAGTTCTACGTCATAATCTTTTACAAATTTAACGAATATTTTCTCAGCATCTGCTTTTTTATTAATTGGAGGATGCGGATACATCACGCCTTTTGCAACAAATGTACCGAAAGGATTAATAACTGCAAGTTTGCAACCTGTTCTAAATGCTGGATCTACCCCAAGTATTTGTTTACCTTTCAATGGTGGTTGTAACAATAAATTCCTTAAATTTTCACTAAAGACATCAATAGCATGGTTTTCAGCTTTTTCTGTTAGATCTCCTCTTATTTCTCTTTCGATAGAAGGCATAATTAATCTTTTTAAGCTATCTTTAATGGCATCTTCAATTATATAATCACCCTCATGATTTGTAGTTATTTCATTTTTGCGAATGAAGTTTTCAATGCCTTGTGTATCCATTTCTAATTTTACTGATAATACTTTTTCTTTTTCTCCACGGTTCACAGCTAAGACTCTATGGTTAGCAATTTTTTTCACTGGTTCGCTGTAATCATAATACATTGAAAATATTTCTTTTTCGTCTTCAGCATTCTTTTTCTTTTGTGTAATGATATTGCCATGTTGAAAAGTATCTTTAAGGATTTTAGTTCTATATTTAGGTGCATCCGAAACTAATTCTGCAATGATATCTTGTGCTCCTTTTATAGCAGCTTCAATAGTTTCTATTTCTTCGTTTAAAAATTGTTGCGCTTTGTTTTCGATTGTTGTGTCTAAGTTAGATTGCTTTAGCCATTTTGCAAATGGTTCTAAGCCTTTTCTCTTTGCTTCCGTTGCTCTCGTTTTCTTTTTTTGTTTAAATGGTCTATATAAATCTTCAACACGTTGGAGTTTTGTTTGTTTTAAAATATCACTTTTTAAGTCTGTTGTTAATAAACCTTGTTCTTCTATATTATGTATAACTTCTTCTTTTCTTTTTTGAAGGTTAACCATATATTGATATTCATCATCTATTTGTTTAATTTCTACTTCATCTAATCCACCTGTTTGCTCTTTTCTATAGCGCGCTATAAAAGGTACTGTATTTTTATCCTCTAGGAGTGATAACACTGAATTAATTTGTTTTGTTGTGAAATTGTATTTCTCTCTTATAGATTGTATTAGATTACTATCCATAGAATCCTCCGCTCATTTATTTCTTTTTTATTTTACTTCCTTTAACATTTTAACATATTTAATAGTAACCACTGTTCAAAACATCATGCTTTAATTAAAGTGATGCAACTAGTATAAAAATTAAAATAAGGCAGCTCCCTAATTTATAGGAATGCTGCCTTATATTTTATTCAATCATTGATTAGCGGCTTCTTGTAATTTCTTGATTGCTGTTCTTTGCAATCTTGAAACATGCATTTGGCTTAACCCAATTCTTTCTCCAGTTTCTTTTTGGCTTAAACCTTCAATAAATGTACATTGAATAATCTGTCTTTCTCTTTCATTTAATATTGGTAAAATTCTTTCTAATATCATACGTTTTTCAGTTAAATCATAATTGTCATCTTGTTGACCCATAATATCTAATAAAGTAACTGTAGAACCATCTTTGTCTGCTTCAATCGAATGGTCAACGCTTAACGCATTATAACTTTGACCCATTTCCATTGCTTCTAACACATCTTCTTCGTTTACTTCAAGACGATCCGCTATTTCTGCAATCGAAGGAGAACGTTCTAACTCATTCGTTAATTCATCAGTCACTTTTTTGATGCGAGGTCCAATCTCTTTGATTCTTCTTGGTACATGGACACTCCATGTTTTATCACGTAAATAACGTTTAATCTCACCAATGACCGTTGGTACTAAAAAGGCTTCGAACTTTCTATCAAAGGATAAGTCAAATCGGTTTATTGCACCAATCAAACCAACCATACCAACCTGAACGAGGTCTTCGTGATGAGATTGACCTTTTGAATATTTATATGCCAATGATTCGATTAACTTTCTATAATGTCTTACGAGTTTATCTTGAGCATCTTTATTTTCGTCATTTTGATGCTGCGTTATCCATTGGTTAATTTGTTCAGGTGATACATCATTAACTGATTTCGACTCTTTCGCCATTATTTCGCACCTGCTCTTTTTTAATATACTTTATCATACTGATTGTTACGCCTGATTGTTTATCAACTGTAACTTCATCCATTAAAGATTCAATTAAAAACAGACCAAGACCGCCTTCTCTTAGGAAATCTATGTTTTCGTTTTCTTTATATGGCCCTAATTGTGCTTTTGTCTCTTCATAATCGAAACTTTCACCTTGATCTGAAATTACAATCTTGATTTTATCATCGAAAATTTCAAAGCATAGATTAATCATTCCCACATCTTCTGGGTCATCTTTATATGCATGTTTTACTGCATTCGTTACTGCTTCGCTCACTGCAATCTTCGCATCTTCAATGTCGTCATATGAAGCACCTGCACGTGAAAAAACGCCTGACAGTGTTAAACGTATCAAACTCACATACTCTGCAGATGCTGGCAAACGCATTTCTATATAATCTTGTTTAAGTTGCATGTTATTCGACCTCCGTTCCTTCATTAACATGCATCAAATCTTTTAATCCTGTTATATCAAATAGTCGACTTATTCGATCTGAAACACCTAATATATATAATTCTTTATCATGTTGGTTTAACGCTTTTAATGTACCTACGAATACGCCTAATCCTGTTGAATCCATGTAACTCACATTTTCTAAATTTACATGTAAATCATGAGTTCCTTCTTGTCTCATCGGCACTAAAACTTCTTCTAATTCTGGAACAGTATAAACGTCCAGTTCTCCGCCAACTTTAACCTCGTAATGAGTATCATGTGTTACTGTTTCGATATTAAGATTCATAACATTACACTCCTAATTATAGTCTCGTAATAACTTCCATACCCTTAAATTAAATAACTTAACCTTAATTATGCTAAAACTAATTAACTCTTTTTATAATTAGAATTGTTAAATCATCTCTTTTGTCAGGATTTTGTATTTTCAAAATCGCTTCATATAGAAGTTGAACGATATCTTGTGGATGCATGTGCTTATACTTGTGAATCATCGTTAAAAGATGCTTTTTGTCTAAGAAATCTCCTGCTTCATTTCTAACTTCTGTAACGCCATCTGTAAATATAATAACTAAGTCATCTAAATATACAGGGATTTCTTGTTGTTTATATCTCGTTTGCTCGCTGACACCTAACACTCTGCCTCTAACGCTGATTTCTTCAAATTCTTCAGTCTCTGCTCTATATACATATCCTGGTTCGTGTCCAGCAGAGCTACAATATAACAAATGGTTTAACTCTTCATATAGTCCGTAAAACATTGTTACAAACATATTCTGATTAACGTTTTTTTCTACTACTCGATTGAGACGCTTTAAACCGTCACTCGGAAGTTGAGAATGACCATAAGAGTCCATACCAAATTTTATCATACTCATTGCAAGCGCAGCTGGTATACCTTTACCTATAACGTCTGCCACTGCAAAACTCATCGTGCCATCTTTATGATCTATTAAGTTAAAATAGTCACCACTTACTTTTTGCGCTGCTACTGATATAACACCGATTTGTATGCTATCAAATTGAGGAATATCCGTTTTAAGCATTGTTTGCTGTAAACGAGAGGCTAAATCAATCTCTTTATCATGATATTGTAGACGGTTTACTAATTGTTGATAATCTCTATAACTATACCCAAACCCTCTTACTACTTCTTTAAGCACATTAAAAGTTTCTAAAATTTGAGTTTCATTTAAATTTAAAACTCTGACATAATCTCTATGAATTTCAACTATATCTTCTGGTAATAAATCTCTTTTTATCACTTCATCGGTAAAGCTTTCACACTTTTTCTTTAGATCCGTAGCATCTAAAGTGTGTAAACTTTCGTCAATTAGCGCTTTATATTGATTTTTGAATTCTTCCATGTAGTAATTCCTCCTAAAAATACAAATATAAACCGCATACATCGGTTATAACAGATTTAAACGTACTATGTATGTAAGTAAAAATATCTTTTATAATGAACGAGCCTATCCTAGCTTTGTACTTGCTTGTATTGGCTACTCGCTATATATGATAAACACGCTCCAAATACCTAAAAAAGCTTTAGGATAACCTAAAGCTTTTCAAATTAAAACATCCCACTCAAAGGTATTAAACCACAAAACTAAAATTCTTAATTTTCCAATCACAATTAAATTACTAATTAAGTGGTAATTACATGTTATAGGGAATCGATATATAATTCACTATTTTATTAACTGTTTCTTAAACCTTTGAAAATCATGATTTACTATTTCTAACATTATGTAATCCTAAGCTTATATCTATGGCAACATTAACTTCTTTCATTTTACTTTCAGAAAGGTATGTTAATTTTTCTTTCAGCCTATTTTTATCTAAAGTTCTAATCTGCTCAAGCAGTATTACAGAATCTTTATCAAGCTTATATTTACTTTTTTCTATTTCTACATGTGTAGGTATTTTAGCTTTATTTATCCTACCTGTAATTGCAGCTACAATTACGGTAGGACTATATTTATTTCCAGTATCATTCTGTATGATAACGACAGGTCTTATTCCCCCTTGTTCAGACCCTTGAACTGGTGATAAATCAGCTAAATAAACGTCTCCTCTTCTCATCATTCATTGTTATTCTTAGAGCTGAGGTAAACTTCATTGCAATCACAAGCTTCACATTCAAATGGAAATGCTTCTGCTGCAAGGGAGAGATTTAAATCGGCCATTTGTGAATAGCCTTCTTTTAATAGTTGTTCAATACTATGGTTTCTGCTTTGATTAAAACTTGCCATGAATAAAGACCTCCATGTTACTAAAATAGAATATATTGAGATTCGTTGTTAGACTTATAATAACAAATTTTACATTAAGTGACTATACTATTTTAGTAATTCATTGCGAATTTCTAAGTCTTGCGTCCCATGATAAATTCTAGGAAGCCTTCTATTTAGTCTACATAACACTTCATAATTAATGGTCTGTTGCTGTCGTCCCAGAGCTTCTGCTGATTGTCGACTATCACTATGGTGATCCATTAAAATGACTTTATCACCTGTATTAACTTCTTCAGGAATTTTAATTATTGTTTGATCCATGCACACTTTTCCAATTACTTCACATTGGTACCCATTCACATTCACACTAAATCCTGTCATCATTCTTGGATAACCATCTGCATATCCTACTGGAATAATTCCAATTTTTGTAGGTTCTTTTGCTGTATATATACTTCCATAACTCACAGATTCTCCAGTTTGCAATACTTTAGTTTGAACGACTTCACTAATCCATTGTGCACTTGGTTTTAAATGTATCTTCACTTTTGATTTAACGTACTCTGAAGGATAGTAGCCATATAATGATATGCCTATTCTAACCGTATTACAAAACTGACTGTCTTTCATTAATGCGCCTGCAGAATTCTGAGAATGTATATAATTGGGCTTTTCTACCTGCTCAACAATTCCTTCAAAATAGGCTTGTTGTTTATTCATCGAATCACCCGGTTCATCAGCACATGCGAAATGTGTAAACACGCCCTCAAAAACTAAATGGTCATGTGATTGAATCAAATCAATAACTTCTTTGTACTCATCCACATCTTTTATTCCTAACCTACCCATGCCAGTATCTAATTTAGCGTGAAGCCACAAATCTTTTTTATTATCGGTTGGAATTTCTTCAATAGCCTCAGCGAGCCATACTTTAGATGGCACCGTAATTGCTGCTCGATGTTGTATTGCTTTGTTTATGTTATATGTTGGAATAACTCCAAGTACAAGTATTTTTGCATTAATTCCATGCATACGAAGTTCAATTGCTTCATCTAATGTTGCAACAGCGAAAAACTCAGCTCCATTTTCCATTAATTGACGTGCAATTTTAATGCTACCAAGTCCATAACCATTCGCCTTAACTACTGGAATAACTGTTTTGTTTGGATGTAATGTTTGAAACACTTGAAAATTCGAAACAATAGCATTTAAATCTACATTCAAGTACGTCGATCTATAATACTTATCAGACATTAAGCATGTACCTCCTATTTCATTAAATAACTTTCACTAATTTTTTATAATAAATCAATTTTATAACAATGATGATAGGATAACCAAATTAAACATACTGGAATTTAGAAAATTTTTAATAAATTAAACTTCTAAAATGACTTGACTCATAGCATAATGTTCCGTATGTGTTATACTTACATGCACTTTAAAGCCTTCATAGGTAATACAAGGCTTACCATTTTCATCGTTAAAACAATCAATGTCATTAAATGCTACTGTTTTTCCTAGCCCCGTACCTAGCGCTTTACTAAAAGCCTCTTTACAAGCAAATCTACCTGCAAGAAATTCCATTTTACGTTGTTCATTTTTGAAACAATTAAATTTTTGTTGTTCATTGGTAGTTAATATACGTTCTAGCAATTTCTCTTGTCTGCTATAAAGTTTTTTTATTCTTGTTATCTCTATTAAATCTACACCTATACCGTGTATCATAAATCTCCCCTCGCTCATATAAAGATATTGATCTATTTTAAATCACTATCTTTATAATGTTCAATTTCTGAAGCTTCATTTTCTGTTACATCAATTGCTTTATTAACATTTTTTATTTTGTACTTTAATGTAGCCGCTATATCTTTGTCGATAAGTTTAATTTCAGTATTTCCGCCTGCTGTCGATAACGTTAAACTTGCTAATTTATATTTGCGCATTAAAATACCTTCGTGTGTATCGACATTTTGAATTCTGAATAATGGGATATTGATTACTGAAACAAACCATAAACCATTTCTTACAGTGATTTCATTTTCACCTAGTTTGTATCTAAAGATTTGGTACCGGTACGCAGGAATTAAAATAGCACCTAGTAGCAATTGAATTACAATAATAATTATACCAATAATTAAAACCCACATCATCGTATTGGAGTTAAGCCATTGCAACCACAGTCTATTAACTATATAAACAACTGCTAAAATTAATACAAATATTACAGTTACAATATATGCCGAGAGACGCATGACTGTTTTTCCAGATTTATCCATATAATTATATTCATTCATAATGCTCACCTCTCAAATACCAATTTTGAAGTGTTTCAACTTCTTTATAATTATTAAATTTCAAACCGATTGCTTCACTACCCGCAGCTTTTGCAATGATAAAATTGAAATTACCTAAATCACTATTTATTAAAAATGGATTTCGTTTAATTTCCATACCTAGTATTTTATCATGCTTGAAATACGTATTTTTGAATCCAAACATAGTTACATTACGTACTACAAGTTCATCATTTTGTACTTTTAATCCAGATGATTTAATAACTATAAGGCTATGAATAATTAGTAGTAAAATCATAATCGCTGCGATAAGAAATGACCAAGGTAACCAGAAATAATTAACAATAGTTGCAAGCACTAGCAGTATGACTGTTTCTTGCCAAAAGTGCCTATGGAAACCTCTCCAAGGCATACCCTTTTCCGCATTTTCAAATGCCATACTAGGGATAAGTGATTTAATGATTTCGAATGCTTTTTTTCGTTTAATAAAAGGTAAAATCATAACATTTCCATCTAATGAAATATCCTCTTTATCATTACCATTCATATCGCTCGTAATCACAAAATGTATAGACGTAAAACCGAATAGTTTTCTTAAGAAAGATTGTCTTTCAACTACAGCTTGAACTCTATCAGTTGGCACCGTGATATTTTTAACATTAAATAAACCATATCGGATATTCAATTGATTATCATTTTGTGTCACTGTGTAGTTATAGTTTTTTATAATTACAATCAATGTACCCAATATATAACTTGCGATAATGATAGTCGCAACCATTATTAACACAATCACAAAAATCGCTTGAGAAATCCGAGCAAATTCACCAGTGAGCCATTCCCATGGTATCACTTCTGAAAAGGCACCAATTATCGGCGAAATGGCTGCAAACGCCACGCCTATAGCTCCACTCGTTAATGCCATAAACAGTAATTCTTTAAAATTAAGCTTATATAAGCGCACAGGTTCTGATAGTTGTTCCGGATTATCTCCATTATCCTCTGGTTCAGGTATGCTAGTTAAATTTGGTTCTTCATTTTGACTAGTTAATTCTCGTTGTTTTTCTTTAATCGTACGTTGTATTAACTCACTTTGTTTTTTAGAAACAGTGTCTAAATCAATACCATCACTCGGTGTTTTGATTTGTAATTTCATACCACCTACGATTTGATTTATAATGCCTTGTGATGTATCTAATGTTTGTATACGACGGATATTAAGTTCTTTTCTTTCTTTAGTAAAGATACCCGTTGCTAAAACAAAATGATCATTTTCAATCCAATATGTCGTGTTATAAACTTTTAATACTTGAGCTACAAATGAAAATAAAAAGAAAGCAAAAACGATAGCTGGAAATATGTACGAAGTTATATTTGTAAAATCAAAATCCTGAATATTAAATACTAGAAAAATAATAATCAAAAAGATATTTTGCTTAATAGCTTCAATAACACCAGTTAAATAAGAAATAGGATGTAACTTTTGAGGATTATACATCAAAATCAGCTCCTCTCAAGTAATTGAGTGTTAGTAATTCGAATGACTTCGCATCATCCGTAGACATCAGAGGAAAACTAACTTTATGACCAGCAGTAATTAATGTAGTTTTAGACAGTCCCATTTTCTTCAAAATCGGGTTAGTCTGCCTTTCAATAAACTGTGTGCGTTCCAATTTCACTATTTTTTTAGATTTAAAGAAGAAATCATATTTTACTTCTATATAATTTTCCTTAATTCTATAATATGTGTATTTAAATTTAATCCAGGGTCTAACCAATAAATACATAAAATCAAACACTATAAAAGCAACGATTAAATATACAATGAAATGCCACCAATTAAAGTGACTCCATAAAAATATTAAAATAACCGAAACGATCAAACTAACAATAAATTCCAGTCCTTCGATTATGTAGTAATACTTCATAGCTTGTTTAGGACTTCTGTTAAATAGTTGGTCGTTAGTCATATATACACTCCTTAATTAAGATTTCAATTTATTATAACATAGCTTTTATAGTCATTTCATTCCTCATTTAAAATTTATAAATATCTATTCTAATATTAAATATATTGCACTTAATATTTATTATTAGAATAGCTTTTCTTAAAAAACAAAAAAATCATCCCACATGAGTGGAATGATTAAACCTAAATTTCATATATGATAAATTATTTTTATTTTTTGTGGTCAGCGAATGTGCGACCTTTCATTGATTTCTTATTGCTATTGTTTCTATCAGAAGACTTTTCGTTCTTCTTATTATTGTTGAATCCGCCTTTTGAACGACGATTTTTGTTATCAAATTTATTACCACGTTTATTGTTGCCTTGACCGCCACGTTTTGGTCCGCGGCCTTGACGACCACCTTTACCACGAGATAATGGTTTTTCAAATGTTAATTGAACATCAACTTCATCATTTGATTCAACCAATTCTTGTAATAATGAAGCAACTAAATCAACATCACTATATTCTTCAATTAATTCTGAAGCAATACGTTGTAATCTTGGTTCATTTTCTCTAGACATCCACTTTTCAACTTTACCTTTAATATCGTTTTCACGCGCTTTAAGCACTTCTTTACGATGAGGTGGTCTCATTGCAGTCATTTGTCTCTTGTTTGCTTGTTCAATCTGACGGATGTAATCCATTTCAATTGGGTTCACAAATGTGATTGCTACACCTTTTTTACCAGCACGACCAGTACGGCCGATTCTGTGTGTATAACTTTCAGTATCTTGAGGAATATCAAAGTTATAAACATGACTTACGTTTGAAATATCAAGTCCTCGTGCTGCAACATCTGTTGCAACTAAGATATCTAATTGATCATTTTTGAATTTTTTCAATACTTCCAAACGTTTCGCTTGAGTAATGTCACCATGTAAACCTTCAGCTTTGTAGCCTTTAGAGATTAACGCACTTGTTAATTCATCTACACGACGTTTAGTACGGCCGAATACAATAGCTAATTCTGGTTGGTGCACATCTAATAAATTCGTAAATGTATCGAATTTTTCCAATTCTTTTACGATTGTATAGTATTCTTCGATTTGTGGATTAGACATTTCGTTATTCATTGTTTTAACAATTACTGGTGTTTTCATGAATTGTTGAACTAATGTTTGAATAGCTTTTGGCATTGTAGCTGAAAACAACATTGTTTGGCGTTGTGAAGCTGGAATTTTATCCATGATAAATTTCATATCATCGATGAAGCCCATGTTCATCATTTCATCCGCTTCATCTAATATAAGCGTATGAACATCATTAGTTTTTAATGTACGACGGTTAAGGTGATCAATCACACGACCTGGTGTACCTACAACGATTTGCGGTCCTTTTTTAAGTGACTTGATTTGACGGTCAATCGGCATACCACCAAATACAGTAACAACTTGTACGTTTTGACCTTTAGCAAATTCTCTGATTGATTCAGCTACTTGCATAGCTAATTCTCTTGTTGGTGCAAGGATTAATGATTGTACGCCTTCTTTGTCTGCCACTTTTTCAACAAGTGGAATACCAAACGCACCAGTTTTACCTGTGCCTGTTTGAGCTTGACCAAGAACGTCTTTGCCTTCTAAGGCAAGAGGGATACTCTCTTTTTGTATAGGAGTGGCGTCATCGAACCCCATTGATGCTAGGGTTTCTGCCATCTTATCTGAGAGCCCTAATTCTTTAAATTTTTGCAATATAATTCTCCTTTATTTATCTGTATTTCTATACATATATGTTCACTTAAGTTTCTTCAACTTCTTAATAGTACCACCTCAAGTATATAATCGCAATAAACCAAATTTGATTAAATGCAATAACTTTGCTTGTTTTAAAATGTTTTAAAACACCAAAAATACCGAAATATATAGGTTGTAAGCGTTTAACTTTATTCTGTAAACTTACTTTATACCCTCTTAAAAAAATTTATTAATTTATTTATTCTGTTAATTGTCAGAATATTTTACTTGTAAGATATGGCTTATTCACTCCTTATTTAAATTAAATTCAAGAAATTCTTTAACTGAAATTACATTGGTACCGACATTAAGCTTAACTGTATGTTTCTTTAATGAAATTATGAAACGTCGTTATTTTTTCAATATGAGTATGTCAATTACATTTAAGTGTGATAACTTTATAAATACTTGTTGTCTTTTATAAGTTTTCCCGTTTTAGCAAAATAAAAACGAGCTGTTAGACTTCTAATCAAATTCTAACAACTCGTTATTTTGTTAATGTTTAAATTAAAGCTTCGACAACCTCTTCTAGTTTCATTCCTCTAGAACCTTTGACTAAAATTTTATCCTCAGATTGAACATAATTTTGTAAAGTTGTTATCAATGCTTGCTTATCTTCGTAATGTTCTGCTTGTGTTACATGCGCTTTGCCCGTGTTACTAATAAATTTTGAAGCTGCCCCAAAAGTAAATAATGCATCAATATTTTTACCTTCTAAGTATCGACCTACATTTTCATGCATCATCTGACTATCTGGACCTAACTCTAAAACATCTCCAAGTACAATAATTTTTCTACCTTTCATAATTGAAAGCGTATCAATTGCTGCTTTCATACTTGTAGGACTCGCGTTATATGCATCATTAATGACTAATTTATTGTCACTGGTATAATGTTGTTCCATTCTCATACCTGTAAGTTCTACTTTACGTAAGTTATTAAAAATTATGTCATGGCTCAAGCCTAACCTTTTACCAACAGCGATAGCAATTGTTGCATTCTTCATATTATGTTCACCTAAAATAGGTAAATCGAATCTTTCTTCCCCGTTAATATTAAATACGATACTTGCATTTTCAATATCTTCATTCTGACAAACAAGTGTGTTGTCTTTGTCTTTACCAATACTTACTATATCTGCATCTAGTATTTTCGTAACGTGAGATTCTAATAATGGCTCATCACCATCATAAATAAAGACGCCATTTGATCTTAAGCCTGTGATAATTTCAGCTTTTGCTTGGGCAATACCTTCTCTAGAACCTAAATCTTGCATATGTGATTCACCAATATTAGTAATTATTGCTATATTGGGTTCGGCTAAATTTGACAATAACTCAATTTCATTGAATCCAGACATTCCCATTTCTAAAATTGAAATCTCAGTATCTTGATCCAATTCTAATATTGTTAATGGTAATCCGATTTCATTATTGTAATTGCCTTGTGTTTTTTTAACTTTAAATTGTGGTTTTAAAACACTTTCAATCATGTCTTTGGTAGTCGTTTTACCATTTGAGCCTGTTACTGCAATGACTTGAGGCCCAACAAATTCTAAATAAGCTTTAGCTAATTGTTGTAACGCTTTAAGTGTATTCTCAACCCATATCACTGGACCGTCTATATTTTTATCTAAAGTTACATCTTTTTGATAAAATACTGCACCTGCCCCATCTTTCAGTGCTTGTGCGACGTATTTATGTCCATCTACATTTTCACCTTTAAAAGGAATGAATAAATTTTGATTGTTAATTACACGTGAATCAATAGAAACACCTTTAATCGTATGATCTAAATATTCATTATCAATGTCACATGGAATCCATTCTTTGATTTGTTCTAAAGTTACTTCAATCATTATTCATTCGCCTCAGTCAATTTTGTATTTATTTTGTTTCTTATCTTCATGCTTTTCTTTCGCTAATTCAATTAATCTTTCAATTAATTCAGCATATGTTACACCCATGTTTTCCCAAAGTCTTGGATACATACTAAAAGCAGTAAAACCTGGCATTGCATTTGTTTCGTTAATAAAAATTTGATTGTCTTCAGTGACAAAGAAATCAGCTCGTAACAAACCAGAACAATCTGTCGCTTTAAATGCTTCGACTGCCATATTTCTTAATGTTGTTTGTACTTCTTCATCTAAATCAGCAGGAATATCTAATTTTATTTTTCCATCTTTGTACTTAGCTTTGTAATCATAGAATGCTACTTCTTTAATCACTTCACCTGGCGCAGTCGTTTCAGGATAGTCATTACCAAGTACAGCTACTTCTATTTCTCTCGCATCAATACCTTGTTCAATTACTAATTTACGGTCAAATTGGAATGCTTCTTCAATACCAACTTTCAATTCTTCTTCATTATTACATTTACTAATACCAACACTAGAACCTAAGTTTGCTGGTTTTACAAATACTGGATATTCTAACTTGTCATGTACAAGTTTCAAAATGTTACTTTCATATTTATGATATTCGCTTCTTAAAAAGCTCACATAAGGTAGTTGAGGTAATCCTCTATGCGCGAATAATTGTTTCATAACAAGTTTATCCATCGAACTTGAGGCAGCTAAAACACCGTTTCCTACATATGGTATATCTAATACTTCAAACAAACCTTGAATTGTACCATCTTCACCATTCGGTCCATGTAATACTGGGAAAACTGCACTATAGGCGTTCCCTGTGCTACCTATACTAAGTAGTTGAGAGATTTCACCTGCAGCAACATCTGTTAAACGTAAAGTGTCTATTTCATTTATAGTGTCTACGATATTTTCTTTCTTTTTCCAGTCACCTTCATTTGTTATGTAAATGATGTCTATTTGATATTGATCTTTATCTATTGCGTTTAAGACATTTTGTGCTGTTAATATTGAAACATCGTGTTCCGCACTTTTTCCTCCGTATACGATACATACATTTTCTTTAGCCATACTTTAGCCTCCATATACAATTCTTAAACTACATCATATCACGATTTAATATTTTTTTGCATTTGTTAAGTAGTATAAAAACTTTTTATTTTTCAATTTAGTATATGGCACTTTACAATGGATTAAAAGTAATAACTTTAACTCATCAATATATAGTTATCTTATTATAATTTTTCAATTTGGCACCCTACTTCTAGCAATATACATTAAAGTTCGGTAAAATCTATATATATTACAAAGTTAAAGAAAACTAAGCTTTTCAAAGGAGTAAGAAATGAGTACTTCACGTCAATTAAAAAACAACCATTGGATACGGCGAGTCGACTGGACTTTAGTAGGCTTCCTCGTATTGTTAGCAATTATTAGTGTAACAATAATCAACTCAGCTATGGGTGGCGGTCAATATAGCGCCAACTTTGGCATTAGGCAAGTTCTGTATTATGTCCTTGGCGGATTCATAGCATTTTTAATCATGTTAGTTTCACCTAAGAAACTAATGAAATATACATATTTACTGTACTTTCTTTTTTGCGCAGCCTTATTTATATTAATCATTATTCCAGAAACACCGTTCACACCTGTTATAAATGGTGCAAAGAGTTGGTATAAACTAGGTCCAATCAGCGTACAGCCTTCAGAATTTATGAAAATAGTATTGATATTGGCGCTTGCTAAACTAATCTCAAAGCATAATCAATTTACTTTCAATAAATCATTGGAGACAGATTTTAAATTACTGCTGAAAATTTTTGGTATTTCCATTATTCCTATGGGCCTTATCCTACTGCAAAACGACTTGGGCACAACGCTTGTTATTTGCGCCATTATTGTTGGTGTAATTATAGTGAGTGGTATCACATGGAAAATAATTGCACCATTATTTATTACAGTATTTCTCTTAGCATCAAGTATCATCTTATCTATTATTTTCAAGCCATCACTTATAGAGAATAGTTTGGGTATTAAAACTTACCAACTCGGACGCATTAGTTCATGGTTAGATCCTTATACTTATAGTAGTGGCGACGGCTATCATTTAACAGAATCACTTAAAGCCATTGGATCTGGTCAACTATTTGGTAAGGGATTCAATCAAGGTGAAGTATATATCCCTGAAAATCATACTGATTTTATTTTCTCCGTTATTGGAGAAGAGTTTGGATTCATTGGCTCAGTTATTTTAATTCTAGTGTTTTTAGGACTAATGTTTCACCTAGTTAGACTTGCAACTAAAATTGAATCACCATTCAGCAAATTATTTATTATTGGTTACACAGCACTAATTCTATTCCACGTGTTACAAAATATAGGTATGACAATACAATTATTACCTATCACTGGTATTCCATTACCATTTATAAGCTATGGTGGTAGTTCCTTATGGAGTTTAATGTGTGGTATTGGTGTATTATTATCTATTTCTTATCATCAACCAAAACAGTACTCACCTGACGTTCAAAAACAAGCTCAAAAATAAAATCATTTTAATTTTTACTTCTAAAAAATAACTGTTACAATCATCTCAATGATCGTAACAGTTATTTTTTTACCAATTATTAAATAAAACAGGTTTCTGTATAACAAAAAAACGACTGGAGCACACTGCTCCAATCGCTTAGTTAGGTAACTTTACTATTTCAGTTCGTTAGCGGCTTTCACAGTTGTCGGCAAAGTCTGCATAACTTCTAATCTTGATTTGGTTTTCTTTATGTTTACCCCTAATGATGATAATAGTTTAACTACATTTTGAATCTTTTCGTTATCTTTACTCATATCATCACCCCTAAATTACTTGCTTCTACTATATCTTACCCTATTTAATTACTAAATACTACATTATATTCAAAATTTTTTTATTATAGTCAAATATTTAGTCAATTTTATTGTATAATTACATCGTAAAAATAATTTTCCTTTGTAAAATAAGTTTTCAAAAGTAACAAAAAAACAGTTAAAGTGAAACTGTACTCTTTTTTAATATTTCAATTTAATATAAAATTTCATATCCTAAATCATAAACTTCTTTTTCTAAATTATTTAAACTTGCAGGGGTTTCAAAATCAATGAAAATTTTGCCATTATTGCTTTCTATTTCTATGTTGACTTGGTGTACACCGTGTAATTGCTTAAGCTGCTGTTCAATATGTTTTTGTTGTGTTTCATTTTCTATACCGGAAATATAAATAACTTTTGTTACCACTACGTTCACCTTGCCTAATCCTTCATTAATTTTTGAAATGTAACCAATAGTTCTTCCATAGCTTCTTCTTGTTGACCCTGCTCTACTTTTTCCATAATACAACTTTTCATATGATGGTCTAATAATTTAGTAGCAACACCATTTAAAGCCGATCGAGTGGCTCTAATTTGTGTGAGCACGTCATCACAATAAACATCTTCATCTACCATGCGATTAATTGCTCTCACTTGGCCTTCTATACGATTTAATCTTGATTTTAAATTAGATTTAATTTGTTCTGAGTGATGCGCTTTTTGTATTTCCGCCATATATTACACGCCTCCTAATAATTTCAATTATATGATATACCCCTAGGCGGTATTAGTCAAATGATAAAACCTTATATTCATGTTACAATAATTAAGACTTTTATAGTACTTTAATTAACTGAAATGCATTTTGGAGGTTCAATATGATAGATATATTTTCTTTAACGTTTAACAACACAAACGTTATTCTTAACATCATTTTTCTTGGCGCATTTATATTAAACCTTATCTTTGCCTTCACAATTATTTTTATGGAACGACGTTCGGCTGGTGCCGTGTGGGCGTGGCTGTTAGTGTTAGTCTTCATACCTATATTAGGCTTTATCATCTATCTATTGTTTGGACGACAAATTCAGCGAGACCGTATTTTCACCTTAGATGAAGAAGATAAAATAGGTATTGAAATGATTGTTAATGAACAATTAGAAGCCTTAAAGAACGATGAATTTTCAAAAGGTAATCATCAAATTGTTAAATTTAAAGATATGGTTCAAATGTTGTTATACAATAATGCTGCCTTTTTAACAACAGATAATGATATTGATATCTTTACAGATGGTAGAGAAAAGTTTGATGCACTTATTAAAGATATAAACGAGGCAAAGGATTATATCCATATCCAATACTATATCTTTAGAAATGACGACTTAGGTAAACGTATTTTAATAGCGCTCGAGCAAAAACTTGAGCAAGGGTTAGAAGTGAAGATGCTTTATGATGACATGGGCTCACGTAGTTTATCACTTAAAGATTTTAAATCATTTCGAAACAAAGGTGGTAAAGTAGAAGCCTTTTTCCCTTCTAAATTGCCATTAATCAATTTAAGAGTGAACAATCGAAATCACCGGAAATTAGTGATTATCGATGGACATATTGGTTACATTGGTGGTTTTAATGTTGGTGATGAATATTTAGGATTAAAGAAAAAATTTGGTTACTGGAGAGATACACATTTACGAATTGTTGGCGATGCTGTCAATGCACTTCAATTACGTTTTATGCTTGATTGGAACGTTCAATCAACACGCGATAATTTGAAATACGCTGAACGTTATTTTCCTGATGTGGATTCTGGAGGTACAATTGGTGTCCAAATCGCATCTAGCGGGCCAGACGAAGAATGGGAGCAAATCAAATATGGTTATTTGAAAATGATTACTTCTGCTAAACAATCTATTCATATTCAATCTCCTTACTTTATTCCTGACCAATCATTCTTAGACGCGATAAAAATCGCAGCATTAGGTGGCGTAGATGTGAATATCATGATCCCTAATAAACCTGACCATCCATTTGTATATTGGGCTACCTATAATAACGTAGCATCACTGTTAGATGCAGGTGCCAATATTTTCCATTACGATAATGGATTTTTACATTCAAAAATACTGCTTATAGATGACGAAGTTGCGAGTGTGGGTACTACAAATATGGATCACAGAAGCTTTACTTTAAATTTTGAAATTAATGCTTTTATTTATGACACATTCATAACGAAAGAACTTAAAGCCACTTTTGAAAAAGATTTAGCCTTATCCTATCGACTAACAAAAGAGGAGTATGAGAAGCGAAGTTTGTGGATTAAATTTAAAGAAGGTATTGCAAGACTTATATCACCTATTTTGTAATAATTTAACTCTGTCCAAAGTAATCGATGAACATCAATATTACTTTGGACTTTCTTTATTATAAAGTAAATGATTATACTAAATCACTAGCTTATATAACTTTATTTCTATGAAAAGAGGCGTTTAGATGAATCCGCAAGAAATAGTCAATTCAGCGCATATATATATGGAGTCATTTCATAAAGAGGATGCAACTGGCCACGATGTCGCTCACGTATTGCGCGTCGTTAAAATGGCAAACTACATTGCGCAACAAGAGCAAGTTGGAAATTTATTAACCATTCAACTAGCTAGTTTATTACATGATACGGTTGACGCTAAACTTACCGACACTAGTCAAGCAAAACATAGATTAACACAATTTTTGACACAACTTCAGCTGCCAATACAACAGCAAGAAGCTATTCTACATATTATTGAACATATGAGTTATAAAAATGGAGAAAATAATGATATTTCATTATCAATAGAGGGCCAAATTGTACGTGATGCTGATCGCCTCGATGCTATCGGAGCAATTGGAATTGCTCGTACTTTCCAATATGCTGGTCATTTTGGAGAACCCATGTGGATTGAAGGAGCATACAACGATACTTTGTCTAACAAAGAAATCGATAATAAAAATGTTCCAGCATCAGCTATTAAACATTTTTATGAAAAACTGTTTAAACTTAAAGCTTTAATGCATACACCAACCGCTAAACGACTTGCACAACAGAGACACGAATATATGGAAGTATTTGTAACTCAATTTTTTAATGAATGGTATTTCAAATAATACAAAAAAGTCATCGTAGTTTAAAACTACGATGACTTTTCATTACAAATTTATTTAGAATTTAAATAATTTATTTTTTCTTATTTTTCTTAGAAACAACTTGTGTGTTTTTACCTTTGCTCGCTGTTTCAGCTTTGTTTTTCTCCATAGCTTCAATCATTGGTGCTACTTCTTTTTTAGCAAGTTTAGAATAATGCATATTCGCCACTTGTGTTTGTACAATCAAGAATGCGGCACTGACTGACCAGTATAGACCTAATGCTGATGCAGAACTTAATGAAATCCACACAATCATAATTGGCGAAATAATCATCATCATATAACCCATTTGACGCTGTTCGTTTGGCATACTCTTACTTGAAACATAAGCTTGTAAGAAGTATAAGACACCTGCTATAATCGTAATCCAAATATCTGGTTGAGCTAAGTTAAACCATAAGAAATCAGGGTGTTCAGTGAAACCACCACTTGAAGGATATTTCAATACGAAGAAAAGACCCATGATGATTGGCATTTGAAGCAAGATTGGTAAACAACCTAACATGCTCTTCATCGGATTCATATCATATTTCTTGTAAACTTCCATCATTTCTTGGTTAGCTGCCATTTTTTCTTCTTGCGTACGTGAACGCTTAACCTTTTCTTGAATTGCATCAATATCCGGTTTAGCAACTTTCATTTTTTCACGCATCATGTGACTGTTTTTATAATTCGATAACATGAATGGTAATAATATGATACGCATCGCCAATACAATGACAATAATTGCTAGTCCATAATCGTTATTAAAACTAGTTCCTAACCAATGTATAAGACTGTCCATTGGATTTACGAACGTATTATAGAAAAACCCATCTCTATTTTCAGGTTTAGAATAGTCACAACCTGCTAAAAAGACCATTACACCTAATAATAAAGGGAGTAGCGCTTTCTTCTTCATTTTTCCACCTCTAATGATTTATTCACATAGAATTTATTTTATCATACTCATAGGGAAGTAGAAAACAAAAAAAGAAATTTTTATACATTATTCAACAGTTTTTAAAAATTGTCTTACTGATTCACTTATATTTTGACTTTTAGCAATAGCCGAAATAATTGATATACCATCTGCCCCAGCATGAATTATAGATGGTGTATTATCTAAATTGATGCCACCAATCGCAACAATCGGAAAATCATTAACGTAATGTCTTAATTGTGTAATCATTTCTGGACCAACTGGCAAACTTGCATCATCTTTAGATGTCGTAGCAAACATTGGACCAACACCCATATAATCGACATATTTCAAATCAGAATTTAAGTATTCCTCAACATCACCTACACTCAGACCAATGATTTTATTTTCAAATTGTTGTGCAAATTCATTTACTTCTAAATCATTTTGCCCTACATGAATACCATCTGCATCAATATCTTTAGCTAAACTCACATCATCATTTACTATAAAAGGTACATCGTATTGATGGCACAACGAAAGTAATTGTTTTGCCATCCCCACCTTATCATCACCTACTAATGCAGTTTCCCCTTTCTCTCTATACTGAAATAGTGTTATACCTGCTTCTAAAGCTTCAGTTACAACATCAATAATCGATTCACCTTCTGCAACATCTTGCGTGCCACAAATAAAATAAAGTTTTAGCTTACTTTTATCAAACATTATTGCACCTCTTGACTGCGTATTAAATTCAAATAATCATCATATGTGACTTGATATAGGGCATTTATTAATTCAACCATAAATGTGCCAGGCCCTCGGTTAACCGAATTTTTTTCAGCTTGTTCAGCAGCAATATTATATATAGTCACTGCTTCTACCAATTGATTTAATTGTGGCTGCTGCTTGGATTCTAAAAAGCTCGCTATCGCAGCGCCTAATAAACAACCTGCACCTGTGATTTTTGCAAGCATAGGCGAACCATTAGCAAGTTTCAGAATTTTATCTTCATGCATTACAATATCTTCTTTACCTGTGATAACTATCGCTGTCCCGAATTGTGTATGAGCTTTTTTAGCAATAGTCACAGCATCCAGATTTATATCACTATCTGTACCTTTCATCTGTGTATCATTATCAATTAGTGTTAAAATTTCTGAGGCGTTACCTTTGATAACTGCTACCTTAACCTCACTTAAAAATGTCTCACAGAAATCTTTGCGGTATTGTGATGCACCTACAGCAACAGGATCAAAGACGATTGGTGTTCCAATTTGATTAGCTACCTTCGCAATTTTTAAAATGTCTGACTCTTTATCTTTAGTCAGCGTGCCAATATTAATCAGTAAAGCATTCGCGTGAGTTAACATATCTGACGCTTCCTCTGGTGCTTCACTCATTGCTGGACTTGCTCCTAAACTTAATAAGCCATTTGCTGTAAAATTTTTAACAACATCGTTTGTATAACAAATAACTAACGGGTTACTATTTCTGAGTACTTCTAAATTATTCATCATCTAATCCTACCTCTTTCATATATGCAAAATGATTAACTGGTCCTCTACCTTGACCAATTTCAGGTGTGTGTTTAATGCTTAAAGAAATGAACTGTTTTGCTTTTTTCACTGCTTCATATATTGTTTTACCTTTTGCTAATTCTGCAGTAATCACTGCCGAAAAAGTACACCCTGTACCATGCGTATGTTTTGTATCAAATCGAGGTTCTTCAAAAGTATATACATTTTCATTAGTGAATAAATAATCTTTAGCGAAGTCTAAATCCTCTGAATGTCCACCTTTGATAACAACACCTTTACTGCCAATTTCATTAATGAAAATGTCGCCTGCTTTATAAATTGATGATTCGTCTTGTATCGTTAATCCTGTTATTTCCTCTGCTTCGGGCAAGTTTGGTGTTGCCACAGTAGCATAAGGCAATAGAATATTTTGCAAGTCAGCTTTAGCATCCTCATCCATCAACGAGTCACCACTTTTAGCTAACATTACAGGATCTATTACATAAGGAATCTCTGGATATTGCTTTAAATAATATTGTATTAATTCCATCATTTCTTTTGAAGCTATCATGCCTGTTTTCAGCGCATGAGGTAACTCATCATCAAAGATACTTTCTAATTGCTCGGATAACCAACTTGTTTCTATGTTATGAATATGTTGAACGCCTTTTGTGTTTTGCGCTACGATACTCGTTATCGCAGCCATACCGTATACGCCACAAGCATGAAATGATTTTAAATCTGCCATGACACCTGCGCCACCCGTTGGGTCAGTGCCTGCTATAGTTAAAGCAATTTTAGGTTTATTCATTATTAACCCCTCCATAAAGCCATTCTTCTTCAATGAATGACATATTAAAAAATTTGCGTTCATGAACTGTACTCTGTAAGAAACAATCTTTGATGTCAGCTTTCTCTTGTTTTGTGCAATTTTGTGTCAATTTATCCATTAAATTATCAAAAATATGCACAAGTTCATCCATTTCGGTACTATAAAATTCAAACCATTTTGCCAAAATAGAATCGGTATTTAAAGTATGGTCTTGTAACGCTTGTTGTGCAATAACTTGATATACGTATGGACAAGGCGCCATGGCAGCAATTGTGTATGCTGCATTTTCTTTAGCAAAAGCATTAAAATACATGTGTTTAATATAATGATCGCCGCTCGGTGGCCAAACTTTCACTTGTACAATTTCATTGTAAGGTTCATTTACATATTCAGCTAATATTTCGTGTGCCGCTACTTCTCCATCAACAATAAATTGTATCTGTTCAACTAAAAATTTTACATCTTCCATTTGCTCCATTTTAGGTATGAGTAATGCGTAAATATTAGCAAACTCTTTTAAATAAGATGCATCTGCTCTTAAATAAAATTTAGTAGCATCCTTAGATAAATGACCTTGTAACATTTCTTGTATAAATGGGTCATTATAAATGTCATCAATAATTGGCTTGGCATCTATTTTTAATTCTTTTGAAAATAACACGTTAAGTCCTCCTAAATATTAAAAAACTACATTCCAAGTAAGAATGTAGTTAATTAATAGAAAGGCTAAGCAATTCAATTATAAATTAAACTACTTTCCTACGTTGGCATTAACCAAATCAGGTCGTAAGGGTCTGAACTAAATCATCTCAGCCATAAAGGCTCCCCTAGTAGATTTTCATATATTATTTCTTTAAACATAACAAATGTAGTGTGACATTGCAAAAGAACGTACTTCAATGAAGCGTCTATGTTGTAAATATTATAGCGATGACACAGTAACTACAAGCTGTAGTTGTATTAGTGGAAATCGTGGACAAAAAAATGCCAACAAAGTCGGTGACTTTATTGGCATACGTTTATAGTATTTATAGTTAATTACTGACTAAATTATGCAGTAACCCATTGTGAAGCGCCAACTTCATTATAAAGTTTAACTGCTGCAGCATCTTGTACTGATTCAGGTGCTTCTGTTGGAGATACACCTTGGTAAGCTGCTGGAGCTACTGAATCCCAAGTGCTTTGTAAGAATTGATATTTACCTGCTGCACCTGATGATGGGTTAACAGCTTTAAGATCGCCGCCTGATTCACGTTGAGCGATTGCTTGTAAATGAGAGTTAACATTTACTGATGAACCACTTGAAGCTTCACTTGAGCTTGATTCTTTTGAAGTAGATTCTTGTTGTGGTTGTTGAGTTGCTTCAGTTTTTGGTGCTTCTTGTTGAGCTGGTTCTGCAGCTTGTTCAGCTGGTGCTGATTGTTGTGCTGGCTCTGCTGCTTGTTCAGCTGGTGCTTCTTGTTGAGCAGGTGCTTCAGTTGAGCCTCCGCCAAAGCTCCAGCTAAAGTTTGTACCATCTGATTCAAAGCTATAGTCTGTACCATTATAATTGAAATCTATGTCATAAGCGCCTTCTTGTACAGGTGCTTCATTTAATTGTTCTGAGTTTGATTGAGCTAATTGAGCTAATTCTGCTTTGTCTACGCCTTGTTCTGAAGCGTCAGCTGAATTTGCTGCTCCTGTTACGCCTAATCCTAGTGCTAAAGTTGATGCGATTACTGTTTTTTTCATTGTTAAAAAGTCCTCCTATAAGGTGATTAATTTATTTTATGATTAATTTGCAAGTACAACTATATCATTCAAAAGTTCTTTGTAGGTTACAGTGAAATAAAAAAACAAACCTTTTTTTTACAACCTAATTACATCACCAATACTCATTTTTATGTATATTTAAGCATATAAGTACTACCATGATAACCTTTTGTACTATAATTGACTTTATATCCTTGTAATATTTTCGTAATTAAACTGATTATTCTGTATTATGTAAATGCTATAAATCGCATTTTCAAGAAGTTTTGTGAATTGAATTTTACAGTACTTTTACGTTCACTTATTTTTTAGATGTATATATGGATAGATATAATATGTAAAGCTATTCCTCTAGATTGGGCATTATTAAGAGGAATAGCCTGAAAGAAGTATAATTGATAGTAGGATTTAATGTATATTAATTGGAATAGTTTAATGTGGGATAAGTTTTAAGTGGGAGTTTTATACAATTTCGTATATATCATTTTCTTGAATATTAATTTCGTTGAATGATTCATGATCTTGCTCTAATGGGAATGGTTCAAAAAGTTCATCCGTTTCATTTTTAGTTCGTGGAGACATGAATTTAATTGTTTCGATATAAATTTCTGATACAAAATGCATCTGTCCTTCTTTTTCAAATTTACGTGATTGCATTTGTCCAGTAATACCTACAAGTGATCCTTGATTGATATACTTTTCAATATTGTCAGCAATTTTACCAAATGCTTTACAATACAAATAATCACAGACTGTATTTTGATCTTTATCTTTATAATTTCTATTTACTGCTACACAAAAGGTAGCTAACTTCTTCCCCTCCTTTTCATAAATTTTGGGATCTTTTGTTAATCTTCCTACAATGACGATGTTATTTATCATAGGTCACCTCCTTTGTGTTTTAATCATAATTAAATTTATAAATTGAGTCAAAACTCATATTTTCATAAACCAAAAAGTAAATTACTACTAATTTCTACAAATTTCACCTTTCTCTTTTGAAATTACGTTATAATGATTATATAAATGCAATTATAGTAGATTTTAAATTAATCAATTGGATGTGAAGACGATGAAAACATTTAAAGCCGTTCGATTTCAAATCGTATCAGAAAATGGCGGAGTTACTGAATATGAATTAGAAGATGGAGTCATTATAAATAAAGAAAATAGTGGTACTGGCTGGTTGCTTGAAATCGTCATTTCAGACTTCCATTATGAAACCATGAAACAATATATGAATAATGAAGATCTCTTAGATATTCGTGTTGTCATTACACGTCCAGCTAATGACCCTGCGCTATTTGACGCAACAATAAAAAATATTAGCCAATTAGATGACACTATTTCTGTAGTATTTGAATGTCACATCTATACTTTGAGACAAGTTTATGCAGAAAGCTTATTAGAACAGTTGATTGATGAAGGCTTAACTGGTGAAGAACTGAAAAAATCATTTAATCGTATGATGCAATCTAAACCAAGACTTAAAGATGAAAAATTCGAAAAGTAAAGTAAATATTAAACACAAAAATGCCTTAAGGATTTAGTGGAATTCACAAATCCTTAAGGCATTTTTATTTATGCTTTATCTTGTATTGCAAATGTTAATTCACAACTACATGCAAGTTGACCATCAACAGTTGCTTTCGCAGTCCCTTTTCCAATTGGTCCACGCATCTTCGTAATTTCAACTTCTAATTGTAAAGTATCACCTGGTGTGACTTGTTTCTTAAATCGACATTTATCGATTCCTGCAAATAATGCAAGTTTGCCTTTATTTGCATCACTATTTAAAATAGCTACCGCACCTGTTTGTGCTAAGGCTTCGGTAATTAATACGCCTGGCATAACTGCAAATTCAGGAAAATGCCCTTGGAAAAACGGCTCATTTCCAGAAACTTGTTTAATAGCTACACATCGTTCGCCTTCTTCGTATTCAATCACGCGATCAATTAATAAAAATGGTTGTCTGTGTGGAATAATATCTTTAATCTGATTATAATCGAAAATTGTCTCCATTATTTGCTTCCTCCAAATCTTCTTTCGTTGCGAGTTTTATATTAATACATTGAAGTATTATTTTTGTGTACGTTTGATATCGGCACCTAAAGATTTTAATTTACCATGTAAATCAACATAACCTCTATCTAAGTGTATTAACTCAGTAACTTGGGTTGTTCCATCAGCTACAAGTCCTGCTAAAATAAGGGCCGCTGCTGCACGTAAATCTGTTGCTTTTACTTGAGCACCTTGAAGTTCACTTTTACCTTCAATTTTTGCGCTTCTACCTTCAACTTGTATTTTAGCGTTCATGCGTTTGAATTCTCCAACATGCATAAATCTATTTTCAAAAACTGTTTCAGTCACTACTTTATGACCGTCTGCTGTAAGTAACAATGCCATCATTTGCGATTGCATATCAGTTGGAAAACCTGGGTGAGGTAGTGTTTTAATATCTACAGGGTTTAATGGGCCTTCTGCTGTAACACGTATCGTGTCACCTTGATAATCTAAGTTTACGCCCATTTCTTCTAATTTATAAACTAAACTTGTCATGTGTTCTTTGATAGCTCCGTTTACAATTATATCACCACGTGTAATTGCTCCTGCAATAAGTAGCGTTCCTGCTTCAATTCTGTCAGGGATAATTGAATGTTCTACTCCATGTAATGCTTCAACCCCGTGAATAGTTATCGTATCTGTACCTGCGCCTACTACATTACCGCCCATTTCATTGATATAGTTTGCTAAATCAACAATCTCTGGTTCACGTGCTACGTTTTCTAACACTGTTTTACCTTCAGCTAATGATGCAGCCATAATGATATTCTGAGTCGCTCCTACACTTGGAAAATCTAAGTGAATTGATGTACCTTTCAATCCATTTTCAGTGCTGGCATAAATAAAACCACCATCCATATGGATATCAGCACCCAACTCTTCAAAGCCTTTGATATGTTGTTCGATAGGTCTTGAACCAATTGCACAACCACCTGGCAACGCAACTTTTGCATGACCTAGACGAGCTAATAATGGACCCATTACAAGTATACTTGCTCTCATTTTGCTCACATACTCATATGGTGCCTCTTCATTTAATTCCTTTGTGGCATCAACAGTGACAGATTCTTCTTCTTTATTGTATGAAACATCTGCATTTAATGTTGAAATTACATTATTAATCGTCTCCACATCACTAAGTGCTGGTACATTCATAAGTTTACTAACACCTTTTGATGCTAATAGTGAAGCAGTTAATACTGGTAATACAGCATTTTTTGCACCTGATACTTTCACTTCACCAGTTAATCTATTTCCACCATTAATCTCTATCATATCCATCTTAAATCCTCCACTTAACTACTTTTATATTTCATTAAAATTCATCTTTTTTATGTACTCTTAAATTATTATATCTGTAAACCAAACAAATATACAGATATTTGAATTATTGTGCTAAATATTTTATTTGAGTTGAAAATTGTAGTAAATCTACAATAAAATTACTTACTGCTGTACCTAATAATATTGCTAAAAATATCATACATATCTGAACTTGAACTGGATACCCTTTTTTAAAAAATTGATCTAACCTTATTGAGTTAAGTGCCCAATAAGCAACACAAATACAAAGCACATGTAAGATAAGATGTACAACTGAGAACTGTCCTAAATACTCCATAAGCCATGCTCCTCACTTCATACTATTCAACTATTTTACACGAAATTGGCTCTAAAAGATACTTAAGAACAACGGTAAATCCCCTAATATAACTAAATGTTATATTTTGCTATTCCCTAATAGCATAAAAGATATTCATATTAAATATAAAGATAAAAATATTTTATGTATATCTCGTAATAAAATATTCTATATAGGAATTAAAATCGTTTATTTATAGGACATCCTTCAATAAAATAATGAAATGCGAGGATATTAATGCGTTTTATAATCAAAAAAAAATGAAGTTCCTTCTATTAGGAACTTCAAATTTCAAATAATATTTATTGTAAGTTAGCGACACGAATACGGTTGTTAGCACGTTCTAACGCACGCTTAGCTCTACTAATATCACTATTATCTTCTTCATTATTTATATGAGATTCTGCTCTAGATTTAGCTAACTCTGCTCTAGCTACATCTATTTCGTTAGCAGGTTCTGCAGTTTGTACAATAACCGATAATTTATCTTGTCTAACCTCAACAAAACCTTCACTCACTGCAATATATTCTGAACCATTATCAAAATTAATTTTGACATAGCCAATTTCAAGTGCTGCAACTGTTGGAATATGTCCATACATGACACCGATCTCACCTGCAGTAGTTTGGAACACTGCAAGATTAACATCTTCTCGGTTGTTAACAGAACCATTAGGAGTGACAATATTTAGGCTTAATGTGTTCATTATCCATACCTCCTAATTTTTAAACTTCAACACCCATGTCTTTAGCTTTAGCAATTACTTCTTCCATACTACCAACAAGACGGAATGCATCTTCAGGGATATGGTCATAATCGCCATCTAAAATTGCTTTGAAACCTTCTACAGTTTTTTGAACTGGAACGTAAGAACCTTTTTGACCAGTGAATTGTTCTGCTACGTGGAAGTTTTGTGATAAGAAGAACTGAATACGACGTGCGCGTTCTACAGTTAGTTTATCTTCTTCCGATAATTCATCCATACCTAAAATAGCAATGATGTCTTGTAACTCTCTATACTTTTGTAAAGTAGATTGTACATCACGTGCTATTTCATAATGATCTTGTCCAACAATCGTTGGGTCAAGTGCTCTTGAAGTAGATGCTAACGGATCAACCGCTGGATAAATACCCATTTCAGTTAATTTACGTTCTAAGTTTGTAGTTGCATCTAAGTGAGCAAATACTGCTGCTGGCGCAGGGTCAGTATAGTCATCGGCAGGTACGAATACCGCTTGGATTGAAGTAACCGAACCTTTGTTTGTTGATGTAATACGTTCTTGTAATTGTCCCATTTCCGTACCTAATGTTGGTTGATATCCAACAGCTGAAGGCATACGACCTAACAATGCTGATACTTCTGAACCAGCTTGTGTAAATCTGAAAATGTTATCAACGAATAGTAATACATCTTGTCCTTGTTCGTCACGGAAATATTCTGCCATTGTTAAACCAGATAATGCTACACGCATACGTGCACCAGGCGGTTCGTTCATTTGACCGAATACCATTGCAGTTTTCTTAATAACACCACTATCACTCATCTCGAAGTATAAGTCATTACCTTCACGTGTACGTTCACCAACACCGGCAAATACAGAAATACCACCATGTTCTTGAGCAATGTTATTAATTAATTCTTGAATTAATACAGTTTTACCAACACCGGCTCCACCGAATAAACCGATTTTACCACCTTTAATATATGGTGCTAATAAATCGATAACTTTAATTCCTGTTTCTAAAATTTCAACTTTAGTAGATAATTCATCGAATGCAGGTGCTTCTCTATGAATTGGATCACGTCGAACTGAATTTTCGATTTTTTCATCTAAATCAATTGTATCGCCAAGTACGTTGAATACTCGACCTAATGTAATATCTCCAACTGGTACGCTGATACTTTCACCACTATCTCGAACTTCTGTACCACGTTTAACACCATCAGTTGAATCCATTGCAATCGTACGTACTACATTATCGCCAAGTTGTAATGCAACTTCTAATGTAAGCGTGACAGTACCTTCATCTCTTTCAACGTCGACTGTTAAAGCATTGTTAATTTCTGGAACTTCATTGTGCTCAAAGCGAACATCAATTACTGGACCCATAATTTGTGTTACACGGCCTAATCCCATGCTTTTTTGCCTCCTTTAATAATTATTCAAGCGCAACTGATCCACCAACAATTTCAGTAATTTGTTGAGTGATTTCTGCTTGTCTAGCTCTGTTATATTCAATTGATAAATCATCAATAATCTCTGTCGCATTATCAGATGCATTTTTCATAGCAGTCATACGAGTCGCATGCTCACTTGCTTTCGCATCTAAAATCGTTCCATATATTAAACTCTCTACATATTGAGGTAGAATAACGCTTAAGATTGCTTCTTTGTCTGGCTCAAATTCATATGAAGACATTTGACCATGTCCTAAACTTGAATCTTCTGGAGACAATGGAAGTACAGTTTTCATGGAAGGTGTATTTTCTAATACACTGACGAAATGACTATAATAGATTTTAACCTCATCTACTGCTTCATCGCTATATAAATCTACCGCTTTTTTAGCGATAGCTTGTATTTCTTTAAATGAAGGTTGATCAGGTACTTCAACAAGTGAATCATGAACTTCATAACCTTTATTTTTAAGGAAATCCACACCAGTTTGTCCTAAGACTAAAATTGAATATTCATCTTTACTAGCATGCTTATTCTCAATATCGTTAACTAAATGCTTCAATACATTTGCATTATATGCGCCTGCCAATCCTTGATCACTTGTAATGACAATATAGCCACTTTTCTTCACTTCACGTTGTTGTAACATTGGGTGATTTGAATTTTTATCTGCACCAGCAACCGCAGTAATTGCATCTTGCATTTTTTCCATATAAGGTCTGAATTGATTTGTATTTCTTTCAGCACGACGCAATTTTGAACTTGAAACCATGTTCATTGCTTTCGTAATTTGTTTCATTTTTTTAGTTGATTTTATACGTGTATCAATCTCTTTAAGAGATCCCATTATCTCACCACCTTTTATTTACTATAACTACTATGCTTCTGTTTTACTGAAACTTTTTTTAAATTCAGTAATAGCTGATTCAAATGCATCTTCGTTAGGTAAAGCACCAGAAGTTTTGATTTCGTCTAATAATTCAGAGGCATTTGATTTCGCCCATTGATTTAATTCTGATTCAAAACGAGTGATGTCTTCAACTGGAATATCATCTAAATAACCTTTAGTTAGAGCATAAATAATTAATACTTGATTCTCTACAGGTAGTGGTTGGTTTTTATCTTGTTTTAAAATTTCTACAGTACGTTTACCACGTTCTAATTTTTGTGCAGTAAATTCATCTAAATCAGAACCAAATTGAGCAAATGATTCTAATTCACGGAACGACGCTAAGTCCAAACGTAAAGTACCGGCAACTTTTTTCATTGCTTTAATCTGTGCAGAACCACCAACACGTGATACTGACTGACCAGCATTGATTGCAGGTCTTACACCAGAGAAGAATAAATCTGATTGTAAGAAAATTTGTCCATCAGTGATTGAAATAACGTTTGTTGGTACATATGCTGCGATATCGCCAGCTTGTGTTTCGATAATTGGTAATGCAGTAATTGAACCGCCACCTAATTCATCGTTTAATTTTGCTGCTCTTTCTAACAATCTACTATGTAAGTAGAACACGTCACCAGGGTAAGCTTCACGGCCTGGAGGTCTACGTAATAGTAATGATAATTCACGATAAGCCGCAGCTTGTTTTGTTAAATCATCATAAACTATTAATACATCCTTACCATCGAACATGAATTCTTCAGCCATAGCTACACCAGAATACGGTGCAATATAAAGCATTGGTGCCGGATCAGCTGCAGAAGCAGAAACAATAATTGTATAATCCAACGCGCCTTCCTGGCGTAATTTTTCAACGTTCGTACGTACAGTTGAATCTTTTTGACCGATTGCAACATAAATACAAATCGTATCTTGATCTTTTTGGTTTAAAATCGTATCAATTGCAACTGTTGTTTTACCAGTTTGACGGTCACCTATTATTAATTCACGTTGTCCACGGCCAATTGGTACTAATGCGTCAATCGCTTTAATACCCGTTTGTAATGGTTCATCAACTGATTTACGATCCATTACACCAGTTGCTTTTTTCTCAACTGGGCGTGTCTTTGTTGTGTTAGCAGGACCTTGTCCATCTATTGGTTGTCCTAATGGGTTAACAACACGGCCAAGTAATTCTTCACCAACAGGAACTTCCATAATACGTCCAGTACGTTTTACTTCGTCCCCTTCTTTTATGTCATCGTAAGGGCCTAAAATTACGACACCTACATTTGACTCTTCTAAGTTTTGTGCTAAACCTAGAACGCCGCTATTAAATTCTACTAGCTCACCAGCCATAACATCATTTAATCCGTGGATTAATGCTATACCATCACCTATTTGTAGTACTGTACCTACATCAGTAACAGCCATTTCTGACTCATAATTTTCTATTTGTGAGCGAAGTAATGCACTGATTTCTTCAGCTTTAATGGCCATCTATGTCACTCCTTAAGTTTTTATTTCACTCTAATAAATTGTTTCTCTAATTGTGCAAGGTCATTTTTAATGCTTGCGTCCATGACTTTCGTTCCAACTTTAACTCGAACCCCGCCGATAAGCTCTGGATTGATTTTATTTGTAATCATGATTTTAGAGTAATTTGTACGTGATTTAATTATCGTATCAATGCGTTCTAAATCTTCATCTGACAATTCATACACTGATTCAACTACAGCATATTCTTGATTGTGATGTTGATTAAATAAAGCTTCAAATTCTATATAGATTTCATGAATGTAAGAAAGATGACGGTTACTTGCAAGAATCGTTAACATGTTTTGCAAGTATTGATTGGCATGACCAAACACTACTTTTGCAAAACTACGACGCTGTTGTACATCTTTTTGTGGATCTGCATCCAATGCTTGTAATTTTTTTGTTTCAGGTTGTACTGCTGTGTTGATTGTTGAAAATTCTTCGTACATCATTTCAAGATTGTTTGTGTCTTTAGCAGTATCAAATAAAGCCTTGGCATATTTTTTTGCTATGATAGCCATTATTTATCGCCTGCCTCTTTAATGTACTTTTCAACTAATTCTTTTTGATCTTTGCCTGATATTTCTTTTTGCAGTACTTTCGATGCAATCAATACTGAAAGTTCAGAAACTTGATTATTAATATCAGCAATTGCACGTTCTTTTTCACTGTTGATTTCATTCTGTGCTGTTTCAATCATACCATTTGCTCTAATATTTGCTTCATGAATAATTTCTTCATGCTGTTTGCGAGCTTGGACTTTAGAATCTTCTAAAATCTTTTGAACCTCATCTTGTGTTTCTTTTAGCGTTTGTTTGTTTTGTTCTTCTAACTTCTGTGCATTTAATTTAGCTTGTTCAGCATCATCTATATCTTTATTAATATCATGTTCACGTTGATCCATTACACCTTTTAATGGACCCCAAGCGAATTTTTTCAATAAAGCTACTAATATAAGAAAAGTTACAAGGGTAACAAGAATTGTTCCCCACTGAACACCACTAGTGTCAGCCGCACCAAGTACGAACATATTTGTCGTAGCAGTCACTTACATAGACACTCCTTTCATTCATTATAATTATAAGTCATATTGATAAAAACGAACGGCGAAAGCCTACAAGACTTCGCCATAAAACTGGTTTAATTATAGTGACATGAAAGCGATAACTACACCGATGATTGGTAATGCTTCAACTAAGCCAACACCAATGAACATAATACCCATTAATTGACCACGTGCTTCTGGTTGACGTGCTACACCTTCTACTGTTCTTGAAACGATAAGACCATTACCAATACCTGCACCTAGTGCTGATAAGCCGATTGCGATTGCTGCTGCGATTAAATTCATTTATAAATCCTCCTAATTTTTCTTTTTTAAATTTTAAATTAATGACTGTCCTGAACTTTATGGGACATGTATACCATTGAAAGCATTACAAAAATATAAGCCTGAATCGTACCAATAAATATTGAGAACCCTTGCCAAACAATTAAACCTGGGATACCAATCAACCATCCCCATGCTGGGAAACCGATAACTAAACCTGCTAGTAATCCAAGTAGTAACTCACCTGCAAAGATATTACCGTATAGTCGTAAACCTAATGTCAATGTTGAAGTGAATTCTTCAAAGATATTAATAGGTAATAAGAATATAGGTTTAGTATAGTTCTGGAAGTATCCTTTTGGACCCTTGATTTTAACACCGTAATAGTGTGTTAAAAGGATAACTAAAGTTGACAATGTCAAAGTAACAGTTGCATCAGCTGTTGGTGATTTCCACCACAGTGTATGACCTGAAATTAATTGAAAAGGTAATCCAATCATATTACTGACAAATATGAAGAATATTAATGTAACAGCAAGGAAATGGAATTGACCACCTTTAGACCATGCCATGTTACTTTCAATAACTCCTCTTACAAAGTCAAAAACCCACTCTATAAAGTTTTGCTTACCAGATGGACGTTTCTTGAGGTTGCGTGTACAAATAATAGCTATGACAAAAACAATAAGCGCTGTAATAACCAACATCATAATTGATGATAGATTAAACACGATGTCTAGACCGAACACATTCCAACTGACTAGAGGGTCTTTATGATCCATGCTTTCTCACCTCTTTCATATTAAGATTTTATTCCTTGTGCAAAAACGGTTTCAAAACCATTAACACATAAGAAATCATTAAACCAACAACCACACCAATTATATTTATATAGTCCTTATAAAAATACCAAGTACAACATGCAAGAATCACAATCAAATATCTCCAAACGTTGCCCGTTGAAATATGTATATTATCTTTTTGTTTAGCTTTCGCTAAGTAAAACTCGAAAGTAAAAGTATTAATAAGTGATCCAATCATGCCTATGATAAGTCCTAAAATAAATGGCGAACTTGTGAAAATAAACACAAATAACAGTACAACTATACCATATAAATAAAATTGTATATACTGTTGAAAATTGATGTTGAAACGTTTCATTACTGTGCCTCACTTCATTTTTTCATTCAATGATGAAAACCATTTCAATCATACAGTTTTAATAATAATATAGGGCGGTAAAGGTGTCAATTCTATTCAAAATGTAGTTTAATTTTTTGCACACTTGTCACAAAAATGACACATTTACCACTATTAATATTTAAAAAAACTAGGTTTTTGGGGAATTAGATGAAAATAATACTTTATATTTTCACAAATTCTATTTGATGCATTTCCATCGCCATAAGGGTTGCGCGCTTCACTCATTGCTTTGTACAATTGCTCGTCTTCCAATAATGCCTGCGTAGCATCAAAAATCATTTGTGCATTTGTACCAACAATTTTCAGTGTGCCTGCTTCTACACCTTCTGGTCTTTCAGTTGCTTCTCTTAAAACTAATACCGGTTTACCTAGAGATGGCGCTTCTTCTTGAACTCCACCTGAATCCGTTAATATCAAATAAGACTGATGCGCAAAATTATGAAAGTCTACTACTTCTAATGGTTCGATCAATTCAATTCGATCATGATTAGATAAGTATAAATCTGCAATACTTCTTACTTTTGGATTTTTATGTACAGGGTAAACGACTACTACATCTTCATATTTATCGACAATATCTCTTACTGCTTTAAAAATATGTTCCATAGGCTCTCCAATATTTTCACGCCTATGAGCAGTTAGTAAAATAATGCGTTTATCTTTATGTCTGTCGATAATATCAGATTGATAATGTTCATGTATGGTAGTCTTCATAGCATCAATTGCAGTATTTCCAGTAACCACTACAGTATCTGACGGTTTATTTTCCGCAATAAGATTTTCTGCAGCATTATTAGTAGGGGCAAAGTTCAAATCTGCCATTACCCCTACCATTTGCCTATTCATTTCTTCAGGAAATGGAGCATATTTATCCCAAGTTCTTAACCCTGCTTCCACGTGGCCTATAGGAATTTGATTATATAATGCTGCCAAACTTCCAGCGAAAGTTGACATGGTGTCACCATGCACAAGTATCATATCTGGTTGTTCTTCCTTAATAACGTCCTCTAGTCTAGTCAATATACGAGAAGTAATTTCAGATAATGATTGGCCTTGCTTCATAATATCCAAATCGTAATCTGGTGTAATATGAAAGCTTTCCAGTACAGAATCTAACATTTCTCTATGCTGCGCAGTAACTACTACTATCGGTTCCAACTCAGCATCATCTCGCAATGCTAATACAAGCGGCGCCATTTTCACTGCCTCAGGACGTGTCCCGAACACAGTCATTATCTTCTTCATTCTACTCCACTCCTGGGTAAAACTATTTTGTTCCGAATAAACGGTCTCCAGCATCACCTAAACCAGGTGTAATATATGCATGGTCATCTAATTTTTCATCTAATGCAGCTATGAAAATATCTACATCCTCATGTGCTTCTTGTAATTTTTCTACACCTTCAGGCGCAGCAACTAAGCACATAAAACGAATGTTTTTCGCGCCACGTTTTTTAAGAGAATTGATTGCTTCAATTGCTGAAGCACCTGTAGCTAACATTGGGTCTACGACTACAATTTCTCTTTCTTCGATATCTTGTGGTAATTTCACAAAGTACTCAACTGCATCAAGTGTTTCAGGATCTCTATATAGACCCACATGACCTATTCTCGCTGCTGGTACTAAGTTTAAAATACCTTGTGTCATACCTAAGCCAGCTCTTAAAATTGGTACAAATGCTAATTTTTTACCCGTTAATCTTTTAGCTACCATTTTAGTTACTGGTGTGTCTATTTCTACATCTTGTAATTCTAAATCTCTTGTCACTTCGTATGCCATTAACATACCAACTTCATCTACTAATTCTCTAAATTCTTTAGTCCCTGTATGTACGTCTCGAATGTAACTTAATTTGTGTTGAATAAGTGGGTGATCAAAAACATGTACTTTGCCCATAATTTACTTCCTCCAATTTTAATTGTATAAAGGATGTTTTGTAGTTAATGCTTTAACTCTTTCTTTTCCTTCGTCTAAAGCTTTTTTATCTTCTGGATTTCTTAAAACTAAACTGATAATTTTTGCAACTTCTTCAAAAGCAGCTTCGTCAAATCCACGTGTTGTTGCAGCAGGTGTACCTAAACGAACACCACTTGTTACAAATGGTTTTTCTTGATCGAACGGAATTGTATTTTTGTTACAAGTAATACCTACAGCATCTAATGTTTCTTCAGCTACTTTACCTGTGATACCTACTGAACCTTTAACATCTAATGATACTAAATGATTATCTGTACCGCCTGAAACGACTCTATAGCCTTCTTTAGTTAATGTATCTGCTAATGTTTTAGCATTATTAACTACTTGTTGTTGATATGTTTTGAAGTCGCCTTGTAATGCTTCACCAAAAGCAACTGCTTTCCCAGCAATAACATGTTCTAACGGTCCGCCTTGAATACCAGGGAATATTTTTTTATCAATTTGCTTTTTGTACTCTTCTTTACATAAAATCATTCCACCACGAGGGCCGCGTAATGTTTTATGTGTTGTAGTAGTTACAAAATCTGCATATTCAACAGGGTTTTGATGTAAACCAACTGCAACTAAACCTGCAATATGCGCCATATCTACCATTAATTTTGCCCCTACTTCATCTGCAATCTCTTTGAATCGTTTGAAATCAATAGCTCGAGAATAAGCAGATGCACCTGCGACAATTAATTTAGGTTTATTTTCTTTAGCTAATCTTAACACTTCATCATAATCAATTTGTTCATTTTCTTTGTCTACGCCATACTCAACAAAGTTATAAAATTGTCCACTAAAGTTAACAGGCGAACCATGTGTTAAATGACCACCATGGCTTAAATTCATACCTAATACAGTATCACCATGTTCTAATGCTACTAGATAAACTGCCATATTTGCTTGTGACCCAGAGTGTGGCTGTACGTTAACGTGTTCAGCACCAAAAAGTTGTTTGGCACGTTCGATAGCTAATGTTTCAGACACATCCACGTATTCACATCCACCATAGTATCTTCTGTTCGGATAGCCCTCAGCATATTTGTTCGTTAATACTGAACCTTGCGCTTCCATAACTGCTTCCGAAACAAAGTTCTCTGAAGCAATCAGCTCTATATTGTTATTTTGACGGTTAAATTCATTTTGAATCACTTCATATATTTCTTTATCTTGCTCTTGAATAAATGACATAGGTAAATCCTCCTCGTTCTGTATTAGTTATATTTTGCTCTTTCGCCACCAATTTTCTTAGGTTTTGAAGAAGCGATTGTAACAACTGCCTCACCAATCTGTTTAACACTTGTACGTTCTGGAATGGCTACATGCGCAATATGCATGCCAATTAATGTTTGACCAATATCAATACCTTTTGGCACTATTATTCGTTCAACAACCATTGGATCTTGCATATGTTGGTAAGCATAAGTTGCTAAGCTACCACCTGCATGAACATCTGGTATTACAGACACTTCTTCCATCGTAAGGGGGTTGAACTTAGACCTTTCAATTGTTATTGCTCTGTTAATATGTTCACAGCCTTGAAATACAAAAGAAACATTTGTATCATTCTCAATTTGCTTTAATGCTTCAAATATTTCTTGTGCTACATCCATAGAACCTACACTACCTATACGTTCACCAATTACTTCGGATGTAGAACAACCAATCACACATAATTCATTTGCTTTAAAGAAAGATTTAGTCTTTAATTCATTTAACAATAACTTTAGATCTTCCATTCTCCCACCCCTTTTAAAATAATGATTTAAAAAAAGTATTTAAACACCTCAATGCTATGAGACATACAAGATTAGACGATAGCAATTTTGCTATACGTATTTTATTATAACGTATTTAGCTACTCACTCATACTAATTTAACAAAATTATTACTTTAATATTTTATTTTTTAAAGTATCTATCAACAAATTTAATTCATTATATATTTTATTATAATCATATAACGATCCACCATATGGATCAGTGATTTCTCCTTCTCGTTGAACATATTCAGTGATAGTAAAAATTTTCTCTGTCTCTCCATATACTTGTTGTATCGTTTCTTTGTGAGATTGTGACATTGTTAATATTAAATCTGCATTTAAATCCTCCGCTGTAAAACGTTTAGCATTACTAGGTGATGGTAAATGATGTTCATTTATGATACTTAGTGTATTCTGAGACGTAGGCTGGCCATCTTGAGCAAAAACACCTCGTGATTCTATGATATATTCAGGCATTTTCGCTTTGGCAATACTTTCAGCCATCGGACTTCTACACGTATTACCAGTACAAACAAATATTATTCTCATAGTTGGTCTCCTTTAACAATAGTTTGACTTGCAGCTTTCATCATTCTATTCATAATCGCTATGGTATGGTCAGTAATATCAAAACCATAAATATATGCTGTTTTAATTTGTTCATCTTGATCAATATGATGCAATATTTTATAAAGGTTATGATTTGCCCCTTTAATATCATTTTCATTTTTACATAATTCTATAAAAATAGACCCGTCAGGCACGAAATCTCGCTTATCACTTGGAACGATAAATGCTGTTTGGCTCCAATCTTTTTCTTCTGAAGGCTTTATATTGAATGCTTGAACAATTTGTAACGGTGTATCTGGCGCATAATGTTTATATTTCATCCCTGGTGCAATTGGCTTATCGCTATCCAAAGTCTTTCTTGTAGATACACTATGAGGTAACACCGCTTCAATCATCGGTTTCGTAATTGAACCAGGTCTAGCGATTCTAAATGGAAACTGTGTGCAATCTAATACAGTGCTTTCCAATCCTTCTTCACTTTGATCACCATTTACCATACCATTAATACGACCATTTAAATCTGAATAAACATGTTCAAATGTTGTAGGTGACGGTCTACCACTTAAATTTGCGCTCGGTGCTGCTATGGGTATATCTACGAATTGCAAAATTTGTCTGCCGATTGAATGACTTGGCATTCTAACAGCAATTGATGATAAACCACCACTTACACTTTCACACAAATATCCTTTTTTAAGCGGTAATATAAAAGAAATTGGTCCAGGCCAAAAATGCTTCATCAATAATTTAATTTCGTTTGTTATATCATGTGTAAAATGCTCTATTTGTTTTAAATCATGTATATGCACAATCAAAGGGTTATCTGAAGGTCTACCTTTCGCTTCATATATCTTTTTGATTGCTTCTGCATTTCTCGCATCTGCACCAAGACCATATACTGTTTCTGTTGGTATTGCAATCAAGCCTCCTTGTTCAAAGATGTGCTTGATTTCATTTATATCCGGAAATTGATTGATTTCATTTTTATACTGTCGTAAATCCCAAATCTTCGTTTCCATTTAGCCCCGCCCTTTCTTCTCATGATTTTATTTTAGAATAAAATAAAAAGTTATGCACTCTCATGATTTATCATGTTCAGTACATAACTTCTTATTACCACTCGAAAGAAATAATTCTATCGTTATTATTAATATCTTTTATAATTTGAACATCTAATGAAGGATATTTAGATTGTATTTTTTGCTTCAATGTTTGACCTTGTTTATAACCAATTTCAAAAACGACCTTTGCATTCGGCAGAAGTACTTTTGGCAATTGGTTTAATATTGCATCATAAACCTTATACCCATTATCTTCTGCAAATAATGCAGAATGTGGTTCATATTTCAATACTGTGTCATCCATCAGTACAGCCTCATTATCATCAATATAAGGCGGGTTAGAAATTAGACCATTCACTTTTATACCTCTTTCTATTAAAGGTGCTAATGCATCACCCTGCAAAAAGTTAATATCTACTTGATGGCTAAGGGCATTTTCTTGTGCTACTGCTAATACTGTAGCATATAAATCTGTAGCATAGACAGTTAATGATTGATTCATCTTTTTTAGTATAATTGGAATATTACCACTACCTGTACCAATATCAACAATTGTATCATCAGAATGAATCTCGTTATAAAAGTGTAACATGACTTCCTCAGTTTCAGGTCTAGGTATTAAACAATCTTCAGTCACCTTGAATGTCTCACCGTAAAATGATTGGCTTCCAACAATATACTGAATCGGTTCACCTTTTAACATTCTAACTTCAGCGTCGTTATATAATTCTAAATGTATGTCCGACATTACCTCATCCTTATGCATCAAATAATCCGCTTTACTCCATTGCAATAAATCTAACATTAACCATTCTGCTCGAGTTGTTTCAATATCTAGTTCAAAGCATTTCATTTTTGCATTAGAAAGTCGTGTTTTATAATTCACCATTGTTAAGTTCTTTCAATTTATCAGTTTGTTCAGCTAAAGTTAATGCATCTATCACTTCGTCTAATTTTCCTTCCATAACTTGATCTAACTTCTGAATCGTTAAACCAATACGGTGGTCAGTCACTCGACTTTGAGGATAATTATACGTTCTAATACGTTCTGAACGATCACCAGAACCTACTGCTGATTTACGTTGGGCAGCATATTTTTGTTGCTCTTCTTGTAATTTCATATCAAATAAACGTGCTTTCAAAACTTTCATAGCTTTTTCACGGTTTTGAATTTGTGATTTTTCTGAAGACGTAGCAATGATTCCGGTCGGCACATGTGTGATACGTACAGCTGAATCCGTAGTATTGACATGTTGTCCACCCGCACCACTAGAGCGGTAAGTATCTACTTTAATATCTTCATTACGCACTTCAATTTCTACATCTTCAACTTCTGGTAGTACTGCAACTGTAGCAGTCGATGTATGAATACGTCCACCTGACTCGGTCTCAGGTACACGTTGTACACGATGGGCGCCATTTTCATATTTCAACTTACTGTAAGCACCTGATCCTGAAATTGAAAAACTGATTTCTTTATAACCACCATGGTCACTTTCAGCGGCTTCTACAATTTCTGTTTTATAACGTTGTGCTTCAGCGTATTTAGAATACATTCTAAATAAGTTCCCAGCAAAAATTGCAGCTTCATCTCCACCAGCAGCAGCACGTATTTCCACGATAACGTCTTTCTCATCGTTAGGATCTTTCGGAATAAGTAAAAATTTAAGATTTTCTTCTAGTTTCGGAACTTGATTGTTAAGTGATTGGTGTTCTTCTTTTAACATTTCAATTTCATCACTGTCTTTTGTTTCTTTTAACATTTCTTCTATTTCAACAATGTCTTCTTTGACTTGTTTATAATTACGGTATACTTCTACAGTTTTTTGTAGATCTGATTGTTCTTTTGAATATTTTCTTAAGTTATCTGGATCACTTACTACATCTGGATCACTTAATAATTCATTTAATTGTTCATATCTTTCTTCTACGATATCTAATTGATCAAACACTACATTTCCTCCTTCATATTATTACTTGGTGCAACAATATGATGCGCTCTGCATCTTGGTTCATAACTTTCATTTGCACCAACTAATATAACTGGATCATCTATTTTTGCTGGGTTACCATCAATCAACCTTTGTGTGCGGCTTGAAGATGCACCACAAACAGCACAAACAGCTTGTAGTTTAGTCACTTCTTCACTTACTGCTAGTAGGTGTGGTATAGGTTCAAACGGTTCCCCTCGGAAATCCATATCTAGTCCCGCTGTAATGACTCTATGGCCTTTTTTAGCTAATTGTTCAACAATATTAACTACACCTTCTTCAAAAAACTGCACTTCATCGATACCTATAACATCTGTATCTGACAAATCGTGCTTAAGTATTTCAGCCGCTGTTGAAATATTAATTGCTTCAATAGCGTTGCCATTATGAGAAACAATCTTATCTTTATGATAGCGGTCATCTATAGCCGGTTTAAATACAACTACTTTTTGCTTAGCATAAAGGCCTCGTCTTAATCGACGAATTAACTCTTCAGATTTACCACTAAACATGCTTCCAGTAATACATTCAATCCACCCGGAATGATAAGTTTCATACATTATGCGTTCCACCTTTTTCAAAACATAATCGATTCATTATAGCATATTTTTTTAATTGAAATATGCTATTTCTTCAAGATATTGAGTTATTTTTATGTATAAAAACTATTAAAACTGTAATATTCTCAATTAGAGACTTATATTTCTAAAAACAAAAAGGCATTCTCATATAATGAGAATGCCTTATAACAACGATTACTCGTCGCTTGATTTGATTCCGAATTTTTTGTTGAAACGTTCCACACGGCCATCCGCAGCAGCGAATTTTTGGCGTCCTGTGTAGAATGGATGTGAATCAGATGAAACGTCTAAACGAATAACTGGGTATTCGTTGCCATCTTCCCATTCCATAGTCTCTTTTGAAGATTTTGTTGAACCACTTAGGAATTTAAAATTCGTAGTTGTATCTAAAAAGATTACACTGTGATATTCAGGATGAATATTTTTTCTCATTATTTTCAGCTCCTTTGCCCTGAACCATCTGGAACAGAGTTGTTTGTGAGTTTTTACCCAATACTTGATAATTATAATTGCTTTAAAACCAAAACGCAACCCTAAATCATATATTAGCTTGATAACACTTTGCTAATTTCAACTTAAATAATTGGTTTACCTGTTTTAGTGCTTTCTTTAGCAGCCTTTTGTAATTGTTCAAAAAATTCTTGGTTATTTTCTGTACGTTTTAATTTGCGTACAAATCTTTCTGTAAAATCAATTGAATCTGTAAACATATTACGTAATTGCCATAATGATTCTAAATCTTTTGGAGAAATAAGTAGTTCTTCTTTACGCGTTGAACTACGACCGATATCAATAGCTGGAAATACTCGGCGCTCTGCCAATTTACGATCTAGATGTAATTCCATGTTACCCGTTCCTTTAAATTCTTCGTAAATCATATCGTCCATACGTGATCCTGTATCAACTAACGCTGTAGCTAGTATCGTCATACTGCCACCAGCTTCAATATTTCTTGCAGCTCCGAAAAATGCTTTTGGCTTGTGTAATGACGCAGGGTCTAAACCACCAGACAATGTGCGTCCACTTGGTGGTATGACAAGGTTGTATGCACGAGCTAACCTTGTAATTGAATCCATTAAAATAATGACATCTTTTCCTACTTCAACAAGTCTTTTTGCACGTTCTAATAAAAGTTCTGCAACTTTAACATGGTGTTGTGGTGGCTCATCAAATGTAGAGTGCACAACTTCAGCAGATTCAACAGAACGTTCAATATCTGTTACTTCTTCTGGACGTTCTCCGACTAATAATACAAATAATTCTGCATCTGGTTTGTTGATAGCAATAGCGTTAGCAATCTCTTTTAATAGAGATGTTTTACCTGCTTTTGGTGGTGCAACAATAAGTCCACGTTGGCCCAAACCAATTGGCGTAATTAAATCCATAATACGAGTCGAAAAATTTTGCTTCGTTGTTTCTAAAACGATTCGTTCTTCAGGATATAATGGCGTTAACGCTTGAAAGTGAGGTCTTTTTTTAACTTCTTCTGCATTCTCGTCGTTAACAAAATCAACTTGTAGCAAACCATAATACTTTTCATTATCCTTTGGTTTTCTTACTTTACCAGTAACTTTATCGCCGCGTTTGATTTCAAAACGTCGTATTTGACTGGCAGAGATATAAATATCTTTTTCACCTTTTGAATAATTAACTGTTCTAAGGAAACCATAGCCATCTTGTTGGATGTCATCTAATACACCCTCCATATAATAGTTACCGTCTTTTTCCATTTGCGCTTCCATAATTGCAAGAACAAGTTCTTTTTTATTAAGTTTACTATAATTTGTTAGTTTTAGAGATTTTGCTTTTTGAGTGAGATCTTTTGTAGTGTAATTTTTGTATAATTCGTGGAACGATTCATACTGAGGTGATGTTCGTACTTTATCAGGCATTATCTTGCACCCATTTCATAAATAAGTTTTTAAATAACGCAACGTACTACGCTACTTACTTTTATAACTATAGCAAATTTCTTATTTAATTACAAAATGTATTTCAGTTTTTATAAATTATAAAAGCAAGACAGTTAAACTGCCTTGCTTCATTTAAATTATTTAATTACTGCTAAACTTTATTATTTATAATAGCCAGCAATGGACTTAACTTCTAGGAATTCTTCGATACCGTAGTCGCCCCATTCGCGTCCAATACCAGATTGTTTATAACCACCAAATGGTAAGTCCGATTTACGGCCAGCTTCATTAATTTCTACTGTACCAGCTTCAATTGAACGTGCTACTTTGTGTAATGTGTCTTTATCATTACCGTATACATATCCAGCTAAGCCATATTTAGTATCATTTGCAATTTTAATTGCTTCATCTAAATCATTGTAAGTGATAATTGACATCACTGGGCCAAAAATTTCTTCTTGCGCGATTGTCATACTATTATCAACATTATTAAATATTGTTGGGCGAGCAAAGTAACCTTTTTCTAAGCCTTCAGGTTTGCCAGGTCCACCATAGAATAATTCTGCACCTTCTTCAATACCTTTATCGATATATGATTGTACTTGGTCAAATTGTTTTTTACTAATGATTGGACCAACTTGAGTGCCTTCTTCGCGTGGATCACCGACTTTAACTTGACTGAATTTTTCTTTTACAGCTGTTAAGAATTCTTCTTTTAGACTTGCTGGTACTAATGTTCTAGTACCTGCTGTACAAACTTGACCAGTATTGCTAACAACTTTACCAGTTGCTGCACTTGCTGCACCATCAATATCTGAATCATCTAAAATAATATATGGTGATTTACCGCCCAATTCAAGTGACACTTTTTTGAAATCTTCAGCTGCTTTTTTCATAATGCTTGAACCAGTTGGACCAGAGCCAGTGAACGACATCATTCTTACTTTCGGATGTTCACTTAATGGATTACCTACACCTTGTCCATCACCATTCACTAAGTTAAACACACCTTTTGGCACGCCTACTTTATCAAAAATTTCAGCCAAAATAATTGCGGCGAATGGTGTCTCTTCAGATGGTTTTAATACGACTGGACTTCCTGCTGCAAAAGCGGCAGATAATTTCAATGAAGTTTGATTCGTTGGGAAATTCCAAGGTGTGATTAAGCCAGAAACACCAATAGCTTCCTTCACAACTAAATCATCACCACGACGTTCTTCAAATTCAAAATTATCTAATGCATCACGTGCTGCTTCAAAGTGATCTAGTCCCATTTGATAATGTACTTTTTCTGATACTGATAAAGGCGCACCTAATTCGTCTGTAATTGCCTCTATAAGATCATCTTTTCTATTTTTATATTCTTGTACTATTTTATCTAATAATGTTCTTCTTTCTTCTATTGAGCTGTGTCTAAATTCTAGATACACATTTTCTGCAGCGTCTACTGCCTTATCAACATCTTCTTTATTACCTTTCGCAATTGTACCTGCTACTTCTTCTGTCGCTGGATTAATAACTTCTAGTGTTTCTCCACTAGTGCTTTCAATCCATTCTCCGTTAATATATTGTTTAGTGAAATTTCTCATCAATAATTCACTCCTTAATTTGTGTTGATAATTATATTTTAACCGAGATTCTGTATTTTTAAACATTAATGCTCACGTTATATGACGACAAACGTTGTTATTAAGCGTTTTCTAATCATTTCACATTAATAATTAGTCCCAACAAAAACCTTGAACCTCACAATTTATAAGCTAAAAGAAAATATATATATATTTTCTTTTTTTAAAAACAAAAAAAGAAGTCTATGACATGTCATAGACTTCTTCTCTTATTATAACGCTTTAAATCTTCGTTCATAGACATTGATATTATTGATTTTCAAGTTCAATAAAATCTTGCGCCCACTTTTCCATTGGTACTAATGCTGCCGCTAGTGCATCACCTTTATCCGTAAGTTGGTATAATATGTTCATCGGGCTTGTAGATACTATTTTTTTCTCTACAAGACCCCATTCACTTAGGTCTGTTAATTTTATACTAAGTGCACGTGGTGTAATTGTTTTCAAATCACGTTTCATATCCGAAAAATGAGCAGATTTTTCTGGACACCTAGACAAATAATTAATAATTAGACCATTCCAACTTCTACCTACTATTTTAAAGGTCTCTTCAAGATAAGGGCAAACCTCCATGGTCATCACCTCATATCGTTTTTATTCTATAATCTGAGTTACTAAAATATATTTCAAGTGCTTAGTATATTTAGTATACCACATTTTCTAAATTTCTTCAGTCCAAATATCTGCACCTAATGATTCTAAAGTACTCACAATATTAGTGTAGCCACGATAAATATGTTTTACGTTGTAAATTGTAGTAACACCTTCTGCTAAAAGTCCTGCAACAATAAGACATGCGCCTGCTCGTAGGTCACTCGCATATACTTCTGCTCCTGTTAATTTAGATGGCTTAATAGTTGCCGTACCATCATCTGCATTGATATTGGCACCCATGTTTTTTAATTCATCAACGTGTCTAAAACGCGCTGGGTATATTGTTTCGGTCACAAAGGATACACCATCTGCCATAAATAATAGCGGTGTAATAGGTTGTTGTAAGTCTGTAGCAAATCCAGGATAAACTAAAGTTTTAATGTCGACGCTTGAATAAGGCGCACTACGTTTAATTTTAGCACTATCATCGCCAACTTGAATATCCACGCCTAATTCTTTTAACTTTACAGTTAATGGTTCAACATGTGTTGGGATAATATTATTAATTTGAATATCCTCACCACAAGCTGCAGCTATACACATATACGTACCAGCTTCTATTCTATCTGGAATAACTTGATGATGAGAACCGTGAAGACGATCCACACCATTAATCTTAATCGTACTTGTACCTGCACCTTTTATATCTGCACCTAGACCAATTAAATACGTTGCTACGTCTACAACTTCTGGTTCTTTAGCTGCGTTTTCAATGACAGTATGCCCTTCAGCTCGTACAGCTGCAAGCATAATATTAATTGTTGCACCAACGCTCACAATATCTAAAAATATATTTGCACCAGTTAATTTGTCAGCTTCAATTTTCATAGAAGTCTCACTTGATTCATCAATCTTCGCGCCTAAAGCTTTAAAACCTTTGATATGTTGATCAATAGGTCTTGGTCCTAATGGACAACCTCCAGGTAAACCAATGACACATTTTTTAAATCTACCTAACATTGCACCCATCATATAATAAGAGGCACGTAAAGACTCGACTTTATTATTAGGTAATGGTGCATTTTCAATGTCAGTAGGGTCGACCTTTAATGTCATACCATCTAATTCTGTTTTAATATTTAAATCCCCTAATAGACTAACCAATGTTTCTACATCAGAAATTTCTGGAAGACCTTCAATTGTTACTTTATCTTCAGCCAGGATTGCTGCAGGTATAATTGCTACTGCACTGTTTTTAGCACCGTGGATATCCACTTCACCTTTAAGTGTTTGTCCACCTCTAATTTTTATCACTTCTTGAGCCATTCGCTTGTTCTCCTTTGACTTTCAATCATTATTTGCATTATAAATTACTTTTTCCAGTTTGCAAAGTACATCAGTCTACTAAAACTTTTTAAAATTAAAATTAAGTGATGCAAGTTACATATAAATTATTTACTATAGTTTTTATTTCCCATTATTTTATGTTTTAAATCATAATTATATATATTTTGTTTGAGATTTATGTAAATAGTTTGGATTTAATAATAACCTCTTTACCAAACGATAGCAATTATAACATAAAAAAATAAGACTGGGACATAATTACATGTCTCAGTCTCATTTGTAATATAGATTAAATTATTTTGCTCGGTTAGATGTACCAAACTCTTTAATTTTACCAATAACTGTTGCTTTGATTGCTTCACGTGCTGGTCCTAAATATTTACGAGGATCATATACTTCTTTATCTTTGTCTAAAGCTTCACGTACTGCTTTAGCAGAAGTGATTTGGTTTTCTGTATTAACGTTAATTTTTGCTGTGCCGAAAGGAATAGCTTTTTGGATATCTGTAGTTGGGATACCAGTACCACCGTGTAATACTAACGGTAATCCTGTAGAAGCACCAATTTCTTCCATTTCTTTAAATCCTAATTTAGGTTCACCTTTATATGGTCCGTGTACTGAACCTAATGCTGGTGCTAATGTATCGATGCCTGTTCTTTCAACAAGTTCTTGACACTCTTTAGGATCTGCATAGATAACACCTTCAGCGATAATATCGTCTTCTTGTCCGCCTACAGTACCTAATTCAGCTTCAACTGATACGCCATGTTCATGCGCATATTCAACCACTTTTGAAGTGATTTCAACGTTGTCTTCAAATGAACCATGAGAAGCATCGATCATTACTGATGTAAATCCAGCATCAATTGCTTCTTTACATTTTTCAAAGCTTGAACCGTGGTCTAAGTGGATTGCAACAGGGACAGTGATTTCTTTGTCGTGCATTAACCCTTCAACCATTTTAACTACCGTGTAGAAACCACCCATATAGCGAGCAGCACCTTCAGATACACCTAAAATAACTGGAGCATTCTCTTCTTGTGAAGCTTCTAAGATAGCTTGTGTAAATTCTAAGTTATTTAAGTTGTATTGACCAACTGCGTAACCATTTTCTTTTGCGTCTATTAACATTTCTTTCATTGAAACTAAAGGCATGAAAGTTCCTCCTTGGTGCTTTAAGCACATATTTTTACAATCTAATTATATCAAAATTAGAAACCTTTTGCATTCTTCTAAACAATTGTAAGCGCTTTTAATTGTTTTTTTCTTTTTAAAACCTTAAAAATAGACATTTTTCTTCTAATTTTTGTAAATTTGTTATACTATACATCTTATTTTACAGTAATTATAAAAATATAATTATGAAATCGTTTGAATCAAATAACACGAATTTTGAAACCTTTATAAAAAATTCAATTATCGTTAATGTATAATGACATTTAACAATTAAGGATATAAAAAAAGACGCATTGCTAACTGTAACCTTTAATTACTTAGCTAACATGCGTCATTTTTATTTTATTTAGATTGTTTATTTTTTAAAGAAGCTTCAATAAACGCTTTGAAAATTGGTTGTGGACGGTTAGGTCTTGATAAAAATTCAGGATGGAATTGACAAGCTACGAAAAAGTCATTTTCAGGAATTTCCACCATTTCAATTAAGCGACCATCAGGGCTCGTACCTGAGAATACCATACCGTTTGCTTCTAATTGTTCTCTATATTCATTGTTAAATTCATAACGATGACGATGTCTTTCTTCAATATCAGTTTCATTGTAAATTGAGTGTGCTAATGTACCCTCTTTAATATGGCAAGGATAAAGTCCTAAACGTAACGTACCGCCTAAATCTTCAATATCTTTTTGTTCAGGTAGTAAATCAATAATTGGATACGGCGTGTTTGGATCTAATTCTGCTGAATGCGCACCTTCAAGGTTAAGTACATTTCTAGCAAATTCAACTGTTGCTAATTGCATACCTAGACAGATACCAAAGTACGGTACGTTATTTTCACGTGCATATTTAATCGCAGAAATTTTTCCTTCACTTGCACGGAATCCAAATCCACCTGGGACTAAAATACCATCTACATCTGATAATATTTCTGACACATTATCATCTGTCACTTCACTAGAATCAATCCATCTTACTTCAATATCTTTTTTAAATGGATAACCTGCATGTTTTAATGATTCAACAACCGATAAATAAGCATCTTGAAGACTTACATATTTACCAACTAAACCAATTGTCACTTTGCCATCTAAATTATTCACTGTGTCTAGTAAATATTGCCATTCATCTAACTGTGTTTCGTATTTTGGATTAAGTTCTAAACGATCAATCACTATGTTTTCCATATCTTGTTTGCTTAACTGTAAAGGAATTTCATATAGTGATTCTGCATCACGACATTCGATTACACTTGCTTTGTCGATATCACAGAATAAAGCGATTTTATCTTTTAAATCTTGTGTTAATTCATATTCTGTACGAACCACAATCAAATCAGGCTGAATACCTAAACCGCGTAATTCTTTTACGCTATGTTGTGTTGGTTTCGTTTTCATTTCTCCAGCAGCTTTAATATATGGTAATAATGTACAGTGTACATACATTACATTTTCGCGACCTAAGTCACTGCGAATTTGTCTAATAGCTTCAATAAATGGTAATGATTCTATATCCCCTGTTGTTCCACCGATTTCAGTAATAACAACATCAGCATTTGTGCTTTCTCCTGCTAAAAGTAAACGTTCTTTAATTTCATTTGTGATATGCGGGATAACTTGTACTGTTCCTCCTAAATAATCACCACGACGTTCTTTCTTCAATACGTGAGAATACACTTTACCAGCTGTAACATTAGAATATTTATTTAAGTTAATATCTATAAATCGTTCATAGTGTCCTAAATCTAAGTCTGTCTCTGCACCATCATCAGTAACAAAAACTTCACCATGTTGATATGGACTCATCGTTCCAGGATCTACGTTTAAATATGGATCGAATTTTTGGATTGTTACTTTTAGCCCTCTATCTTTTAATAGTCTTCCTAAAGATGCTGCTGTGATACCTTTTCCTAATGAAGAAACAACTCCACCAGTTACAAAAATAAATTTTGTCATGTTCTGCCTCCTAGTTATTAAAACAGTTTTTTCAATCAATACCGATATTGACATCGAATTTTTAAAATCAATTGCTTATTTTTTTGTGTAATAGCGTGTTTTACATATTATAATTATCATTTATTATTTTCATATGTATAAATTATTGCTCTAAGCAATTACCTAATTTCAAAGAATTCATAAATTTTTTATAGTCATTTAAATAAAAAAATCGCTCCCTCTCACATCGTTGTAAGGGGGAGCGTATAATATTTATACACGTCGTCCTAATTAAAGGAGCCCGAATAAAATTTTATCATTTTCACGAGAAAAGTCAATTAAATCTCAAATAATTATTTTTCAGTTTCTTCTTCGTCTTCATCTTCTTCTTCGTCTTCATCATCAAAGTCTTCATCATCTTCATCAATAACAATGCCTTCTTCTTCAACTTCGTCTTCTTTTGGTTCTTCAGGATCATTCAAAGTTTCTTGGTCATCAGTTACAGCTGGGATGTCATCATCGTCATCAGTTTCATCTTCACCAAGTAATTTTAAATTTTTATCTTCTTCTGGGTCATCATCCAATATATCGAATTTTTGAATTGTTGGCGCAATTTTTTCTTCAATATCATCTACTGAATACCAATCACGTAATCCCCAGATATTTTCTCCAACGTTTAAAAAACGACCGTCAGTATTTAAGTCTGTATAGAATTGTACAATTCTATGTTCTACTTCATGGTCTTCATAATGTCCAAGCGCTTTAAATTCATCGATGATATCGTATAAATTCATAGTACTATTTTTTTCATTTAATAGCGTATAGGCCATATCGATAAATGATTTCTCATCAACCATTTCTTTTGTATAATCTTGAATTCTCATTATTTATTCTTCCTTTCAAAGGCATTTATCCAAATTCGTACTAAGTTCATCTTAAGTAATAATAACAAATGTAAATTATAAATGACAATTTGTGATTTCGCAATCTCTATTAATAATTTATATGCTTTTCAAATACTTTAAAATCATCCGCAGACTCGATTTCAACAAAGTTACTATTGATACATAACGGTTTTAATTCATTATTCTCACCATATAGTGTAATTGTCAACAGACTGACATCATCAAAATACTTTCTGATATATGTAGAAAGTTGTCTCAAAGCACTTTCCGCAATACCATTGTGTCTTTCTGATTTATTAACCTCTACAGAAGAAATATTCATACGTTGTTCATGTTTTTCTACTGCAATAAATCCTACTTTGTTTCCATCTTTAAATAAATCAATAATATGAATGTTGAACGGCACATCTTCCGTATTTGGCTTTAATTTCAATGATGATACATGGTTTGAATCTAAGTCTAAATAATATAATCTTTCTTTTCCTAGTGGTCCTTCTTCTTTAGTTGCAGTGTGCATGAAACCTGCACGTTCATAAACATTCCAAGCACTCTCATTTTCCGCATCAACGACTAAATATAAGTGGTTGAAATCTGGAAATAAAGATTGAACATATTGTGGAAGATACATCATCATTTTAGTACCATAACCATAACCTTGAAAATTTTGGTTAACAGATAGTGATCTAACATAAATCACTTGTTTTGGTGTATCGTAGCCTTCATGTTGATAATACTGATGCAAAACGAAAAATCCTACAACTTCCCCTTTTTTATTCAATGCGATGTTTGCAATTCTATCTTTATCGTGCAACGCATCTTCTAAAACATCACTCGGCAAAGATGAATAAATTTGTTGGCGTTCATTCAATTTAAAATTATAAAGTGCATCTTTATATTTATCTTCATACACTTGAACTGTAATTCCTTCAAATTGTTTTTTAATAAACATATCCTATCCCCTATTTAAAACTTAGTAATTATTTATTAATACCACTTTCTAACTAATTATAACCTATATTAAACGGTTTAGTTTAAAAAGCAATTCATGAGCCAATTCACACCAAATTGATCTTTAACTTGACCATGCATAGCATTGAAAAATGTTTTTTCAAGCGGCATATGTGGATCACCTAATTTACTCAAAGCGTTATATACTTGTTGTTGCACTTCTAAATCGTCAAAGGTCAAAATAATATTAGTATTATCATTATGCCATTCTTTTCCGTATGTACTTGATATATGTAATATCACTGTTGCATTCACATGCAATTCTGTATGCAGTCGTAGTCCATTTGTTTCGTTTAATATTTTTTCTTCTCCACCAAACGCATTTTTATAAAAATTCACAGCTTCATCAACGTCGTCTACTTTAATAAACGGACTTAATTGCATCATAAAAGAACGCTCCTTTTAATTTCATATTTGATTTCCCCCCATTTTATTATAATATTAGTTATAATGTAAATTTATTTGGGGGGGAATAGAAATGAAGATTGGCATTGATGCTGGTGGAACTCTAATTAAGATAGTTCAAGACAATAACGGGGAACGTGTATATACAACAAAATCAACTACTGAAATTGATGAAGTTATCTCATGGTTAAATCAACAAGATTGTGAAAGCATTAGTTTAACTGGTGGACAAGCTGCATTAATACAAGAACACTTAACTTGTCCTTCGCGTATTTTTGTCGAATTTGATGCAGCTGCAAAAGGTTTAGAAATACTTTTAGTAGAACAAGAGCATTTATTAGATGATTACATCTTTACTAACGTCGGTACCGGCACTTCATTACACTTTTCAGACGGTAATCATCAACAACGTGTAGGTGGCGTTGGCGCAGGTGGTGGAATGATTCAAGGGCTTGGATATTTATTAACTGGTATTAAAGATTATAAACAATTAACTGATACAGCTCAAAATGGAAATAGAGAGATTATTGACTTGAAAGTTAAACATATTTATAAGGACAGTGAACCACCTATCTCAGGTGACCTTACAGCAGCAAACTTTGGCCATGTCCTACATAATTTGGATGCCAATTTTACAGATGCTGATAAATTAGCATCTGTTATAGGTGTTGTTGGGGAAGTTATTACCACAATGTCTATTACTGTTGCTAGAGAAAATAATACTGAAAATGTCGCTTATATTGGTTCATCTTTTCATAATAATGATTTATTAAAAAAAGTTGTTACAGATTATACAATACTTCGCGGGTTTAAACCTTATTATATTGAACATGGTGCATTCTCTGGTGCGTTAGGTGCAATTCATTTATAAATATCAACATGAAAAAAGCAGCTTTCTACGTTTTTCAGTAGAAAACTGCTTTTACTAGTAATTCAAAATACAAATGTCCCAAATTTCTATCTATAGTTTCAAAACAACTCATCATAATTAATCATTATTCAAATAATATAAAAACAAAATACTAGCGCATTGAAACGCATTTAGAAATAATTAAAATGTAAGTTGGTCAATCACTTTTTGAGCAGATACAACTGTGCCTACAACACCAGATTTCAAGTCTATTGCTACAGCTTTATCATCATCTCGTAAATTATCTAACCATTCAGCGAATACTTCACCTTCGATTTCGATAATTTCACATTCTTCAAAGTCTTCGTTCCTTACCTTTTCAGCTCTACTTTTAATGCTCCAAACAGGCATAATTTGTGGTCTTTGATGTTCATCATCACTAATCAATATAAAATGCTTTTCTTTTTGATTAGATAAACCAAAGACTGCATCCTCTTTAGCAACATCGTTTACAAATTCTTTCAAACGAATATTGTCTAAATCAGACATTAACTCATTTGTAATTTCTACAATATTAATCAATTCGCCATCTGTAGTACCAGTAGCATCAATGAGTACTTCTTCGCCTTCTTCAAATAAGTTATCCATTTCGTATGTTACAAAACGGTCTATATCAATTTTCTTTATATTGCTGTAGTCAATATTAAGCTTCTTCAAAAATGTTTCCGCTTTAGATTTTTCCGACCACGCACATACTACATTTTTTCCCAATACTTCATGTCTAATTAATTCTTTTGATTTTGTAGCTACGTAAAAGACTTCATTGACTAAAATTTCTTGGAAAAATGAATTTTGTTTATAAGACATCATAGCACCTTCAATTCATTTATAATATTTACCCATACTTAAAATATAAATGACTCTTATACTCTAGTCAATTAACGTCTAATGTAATTTACTAGAGAGTTTCATTATATTTGTGAGTAATTGTTCTATTTTTCTTCTAAATCATTTAAAAATTGTTGCTCCATTTTTTCCACATATGATTTGCTTTCCCCATGCCATATGCAACCAAACCTTGATTTAACAACTTCATTATCAAACCAATCCCCATCATAATAAGATAACGGAAATAATACACCCTTATTTACATACTTCATAATTGTGTTGAAAAATTTTGAATTATCTACATGTGACAAATAACTATAAAATTTATGGTACCCTTCTTGAAGAAACGGTTCTAGCAATAACATACTTGTTGAGCCATTCTGTCTAAAGTTCAAATCTATCGCAAAAATGTCATCGTTGCTATCTACCAAAAGGTCAAAACCAGCTATTCCAAAATATCCTTTCGAAACGCCGACTTCCATAATCTCTTTACCCGCTTGAATTACAGCATCAGGCACATCTTGTACATTTTCGTTTCCATTATAATACCCATATTTATTGGTTAACTGTTCAGAAGTCCCAATATAACGCACACCAGTATACTTCGAATATGCATATTGAACACAATAATTTGCAACTGCTTCTACTTTTTGTTCGATAATCATCGTATCTGTTTCGTTTTTAGCATTTTCAATACGCAATTTTGCTTGTTTTAAATCAGCATCATTATAACAAATCATCACACCATATCCACCTGCTGTTGGTAGGTCGTCTCCAGGTTTCAATACAAATGGATACTCCCATTTTGCTACAGCTTCTACAAAATTATCTATATCAACAACTTCTCTTATAGGTAGATATTTATGGTTTGTCCATTCTGGTATACGTGCTTTATTATTTAAAGCTACAAAAATATCCTTATCCAACGCGTAATACTTTTTATTCAAAATATCTTCACCATGAATGTATTGAAAGTAAACTTTTTTATAATCATGTGCCAAATCTTGTATCAATTGTTCATAGCTACTTTGATCTTGAAATTTAAGCGTATTGGTTGGCATAGCTTTACCAATTGCTTCAAATAGCATTTTTAATTTATCAGTTACACTTGCTGCGTGTACGATTACAGGCATCTCATTAGCAATAATCAGCTCTCTACCAGTCAAAAAATTAGATTGATGTACTTCGGGTTCCAACCAAGGATTCGATATATAAGACGGTCTAGAAGTATAAACAATATGTGAATCGTAAAGATCACTAAGTGTTAATGTAGGTCTTAGAGAGCTTTGATTTGTCATTTTTTGTGCCCCTTTGTATATTGATATTGTTCGATGATTTCTTCAAACAATGGTTTATTTTCTATGAGTTCTTGCCCCATTAAAGCGAGAATTTTCGCACCTCTAATTAATGCCTGATCACCATGGGTACTACCTGCTGCTTCACGGAAACGATGTGTATGACCAACTAAATTTCGTGAACCAATTTTGATATGAGGATGAATCGTTGGTATACAATGACTGACATTCCCAGTATCTGTAGAACCATATCCAAAATCATCATCTATAACTGCTTCACCCATTTCAGTGGCATATTTCGCAAATAAGTCATCTAATTTAGACGTTTTAATAAATTCATTAACCCCATTTTGTATTGGTCCAAATTCAAAGTCACAATCTGTTTGTAGTGCTGCACCTTTTGCTATCTGTCCAACCCGCTCAGTCAAAACATCTAGCTCTTTTCGAGACGTAGCCCTCGTATAAAAACGCGCATGTGTAAAATCAGGTATAATATTCGCTGCTTTACCACCATCAAGTATCACACCATGCACACGTTGGCGTCTTTTAATGTGTTGTCTTAATTGCGCTATCCCATTAAAATAAGAAATCATCGCATCTAAAGCATTTCTCGCTTCATCTGCGTTTTCAGATGCATGCGTACTTTTACCATAAAATTTTATATCTAAAACATCGACAGCCAATGTATCAATCGTTCGATATGTTTCATTTCCAGGGTGGACCATGAGTGCAATATCCAACTCATCTATAACACCTGCTTTAACATAAGTCGCTTTAGCACTGCCATTTTCACCGCCTTCTTCTGCAGGACATCCTAAGACAATAATTTTACCACCAATCTTATCAATCACTTGTTTCAATGCAGTACCCGCTAATACACTCGCAGTACCTATAATATTATGACCACAAGCATGTCCTAAACCTGGCAAAGCATCGTATTCTGCTAAAAATCCAATTGTAGGCCCTTCTATACCTGAGTCATATCGTGCAATAAATCCTGTTGCATGTCCTGCTATATCAGTTTCCACATCAAAATTATGTGCTATTAGATCTTCAATCAAAGTTCTCGAAGCAAAAATCTCTTCATTTCCTAATTCTGGTCTTTGGTGTATCTGATGACTTATTTCTAAGTATTTATGATTTTCATTTTCTATATAATCTAAAATAATTTGTTTTTTCTCCATCGTTTGCACTCTACCTCCTGAATTACCAAAACACTTTCAACTTCCATACACTATGCATTAAGTAATTTTATAGATAACACCACATATCATGCTAAATATTTATATCGTGTTTAATTATTATTTATTCTATCGGGTTTCTCGTCTTCTGTCATTACTTTTCTGAATTTTAAATAAATTAGTATTTTACCACTTTATATTTATACCCGTTTCAGAAATTGTAAATACATTGCGGTCTTGTTACAATTAACTTACTTATAATATTAGGAGGATATGACATGCCAAAAATGAACGTTGAAAGCTTCAATTTAGATCATACGATAGTATCTGCACCATTTGTTAGACTAGCTGGTAAAATGGAGGGCGCTAACGGTGATGTTATCCATAAATATGATATCCGTTTCAAACAGCCAAACAAAGAGCATATGGAAATGCCTGGTTTACACTCTTTAGAACATTTAATGGCCGAGAATATTAGAAATCATTCAGATAAAGTAGTTGATATTAGCCCAATGGGTTGTCAAACTGGCTTCTATGTTTCATTCATTAACCATGATGATTATGCAGATGTCTTAAACATCATCGAACAAACAATCAATGATGTATTAAACGCTACAGAAGTACCTGCTTGTAACGAAGTACAATGTGGCTGGGCAGCAAGTCATTCTCTTGAAGGCGCTAAAGAAATTGCACAAACTTTCTTAGATCAAAAATCAGTATGGCAAGATGTATACGGAGAAAACAAATAATCATACTAACCAATAATTATCTTAAGATAACTGTGAGTTCATTTATTCCTAACTTAATTATATTGCATAAAAAAGTGGCTGTTAGATTCCCAATAAGGATACTAACAGCCACTTTCTTTATTTAACCGATTATAGCTTACTAATCATTTTTATCATGATAAATTGTAATGGTAAACGGCCATACAAAGCCCATTTAGGTAATTGCTTACCAGCTAGTGGTAAATTTTTACGTGCCATATAAATATTAGCTGGGAATACAGCCCATAGAAAAGCATTTATCGTTTTTTTCAAACATGTTGAAGGCTGCTTGATTAATAATAATAAACCAAACACGATTTCAAACACACCTGTGATTAAAACTGCGGCTTTTCTAAATGGTAAATATTCAGGTACAATATTTCTGAAATTTTCTTCATCTTTAAAATGAAGCACGCCAGCTACGCTAAAACCAATGCCAAATAAAATTCTAATTATTTTCTTCATTACTCAATGCCCATTTCTTTTAAATAGCTTCTTCCGTACTCTGGTAATTTCACATTAAAATTATCAGCAATCGTTGCACCTAGCGAACTAAATGTAGCATCTACCGATAATTCATGATACTCAGCAATTTTCGGACTAAACATTAAAACTGGGATGTACTCTCTTGTATGATCTGTACCTTCAGCAGTTGGATCATTACCATGGTCAGCAGTGATAATTACTAAATCATCTTCTTGTAAATGCTCGATAAGTTCAGGTAAACGCTCATCAAAATCTTTAATCGCTTGTGCATAACCTGCTTTATCACGACGATGTCCGTATAAGGCATCAAAATCCACAAGATTTAAAAAGCTTAGTCCATTAAAATCACGTTGTACTGTTTCTATTAATTTGTCCATACCGTCCATATTATCTTTTGTACGAACCGCTTCAGTCACACCTTCGCCATCGAAAATGTCATTTATTTTTCCTAAGGCAATGACATCATAGCCACCATCTTGTAATTCATTCATAACTGTTCTGCCAAAAGGTTTTAAAGCATAGTCGTGTCTATTAGATGTCCTTTTAAAGGAACCTGGTTCACCAAGATAAGGTCTGGCAATAATTCTACCAATTAAATATTTTGGATCTTTGGTCAATTCTCTTACTTTTTCACAGATATCATAGAGTTCTTCTAACGGAATAATATCTTCATGGGCAGCAATTTGGAGAACTGGATCAGCTGAAGTGTAGACTATTAAGTCTCCAGTCTTCATTTGATGTTCGCCCCATTCATCTATAATTTGCGTTCCAGAAGCAGGGCGATTAGCTACTACTTTACGACCAGTTAATGACTCAATTTCATCTATCAACTCTTTAGGGAACCCTTCAGGATATACTTTAAAAGGTTGCATGATATTTAAGCCCATAATTTCCCAATGCCCTGTCATTGTATCTTTACCAACAGAGGCTTCACTCATTTTAGTGTAAAAAGCTTGTGGTTTTACTTCTTTTTCAATTACAGGTAGTGGTTCAATATTACCTAAACCTAATTTTTGAAGATTAGGTAATGACTGATTAAAATCTTCTAACGTGTGTTTTAATGTATGACTGCCTTCATCGTTAAAAGCTTTTGCATCAGGGCCTTCCCCTATGCCTACTGAGTCCATCACAATTAAGTGGACTCGTTTAAATGGTGTAGTCATTATCTCAACTCCTATTCAGTAATAATTTTATGAATCAATGTTGGTTCTGCACCTTGTTCACTTACTGTGATACTTTGGTTCAATTTCTCTATTACATCATCAACGTTTTCGCGATTACTGTGTATTGTTAATAGAGGTTCGCCTTCATCGACTCTGTCGCCTACTTTTTTATGCAGTACAAGACCAACACTTAAATCGATATCATCGTCTTTTGTTTGTCTACCTGCGCCTAACATCATCGAGGCAACGCCCATTTCATTCGCAACAATTTCAGTTACGAAACCAGATGATTCCGCTGGTAATGCTACTTGATATTTGGCTTGTGGTAATTTTGATACGTCGTCTACCACTGAGCCATCTCCATCTTGATTCTCTAAAAATGTTCTAAAACTTTCTAAAGCAGAACCATCTTGTATTGCTTTTTCTAACAATGCACGTGCTTCTTCTAAATCTTTTGCTTTGCCGCCCACTACAACCATTTGTGAACCTAAGGTCATTACAAGTTCAGTTAAGTCTTCAGGACCTTTACCTTGTAGTGTTTCAATCGCTTCTTTTACTTCTAAGGCATTACCTATAGCGTGTCCTAAAGGTTGACCCATATCTGAAATGATAGCCATTGTATTTCTACCTACATTATTACCGATGCTTACCATAGCATGTGCTAAAGCTTCAGCATCTTCAAGTGTCTTCATAAATGCGCCATTACCTGTCTTAACATCAAGCACAATTGCATCAGCACCTGCTGCAATTTTTTTACTCATAATTGATGAAGCGATAAGTGGAATAGAATTTACTGTACCAGTAACATCACGAAGACCGTACAATTTTTTATCTGCGGGTGTTAAATTACCAGTTTGTCCAATGACAGCAACTTTAGCTTCATTAACTAACTTAACGAATTTTTCTTCACTGATTTCAACATGGAAACCTTCAACTGATTCTAATTTATCAATCGTTCCGCCTGTATGTCCTAGTCCTCTTCCGCTCATTTTAGCTACAGGTACACCTACAGCTGCAACTAAAGGTGCAAGTACTAATGTAGTTGTATCTCCAACTCCACCAGTAGAATGCTTATCAACTTTAGTACCGTGAATATCTGATAAGTCAATAACGTCACCTGAATTAACCATTGCCATAGTTAACGCAGCTCTTTCTTCATCATTCATATCTTGAAAGAATACAGCCATCGCTAAACTAGAAGCTTGATAATCCGGTATGTCACCATTTGTATAACCAGTTATAAAAAATTCAATTTCCTCTTTCGTAAGTACTTGTCCGTCACGCTTTTTTTCAATAATATCTACCATTCTCATATGAGTTGGCCTCCCCTGTTTGTCTATCATACAAACTTAATAATATATCCCTTTTTTAACTATTCTAGTAGTCAGAATCGCTTTCTAAGCCTTGAATTATTTGAACGCCTGCACTCGCACCGATACGCGTTGCACCAGCTTCAAGCATCTTGTTGAAATCTTCAAGATTTCTCACGCCACCAGAAGCTTTCACTTCTAAGTCATCTCCAACAGTATCTTTCATTAATTTCACGTCTTCTGGAGTTGCACCGCCACCAGCAAAACCTGTTGATGTTTTAACAAAGTTAGCACCTGCTGCTTTACTTAGTTCACTTGCTTTAACTATTTCTTCGTCTGTTAATAGACATGTTTCAATAATTACTTTAACTGTTTTACCGTTCGCAGCACCAACAACACTTTCAATGTCTTTTTGTACGTCTTCATAACGTCCGTCTTTTAATGCACCAACATTGATAACCATATCAAGTTCAGAAGCACCATTTTTTACAGCATCTTCAACTTCAAACATTTTCGTTTCTGTAGTAGACGCGCCTAAAGGGAATCCAATTACAGTGCAAACTAATACTTCTGTATCTTTAAGTTTTTCTGCTGCATATTTTACATGTGTAGGATTAAGACACACTGATTTAAAATTAAATTCTCTAGCTTCCTCGATAATTTTGTCGATTTGAGCTCTAGTCGACTCCGGTTTAAGTAATGTATGATCTATATATTTTGCATAATTCATATTAAAACCTCCTAATTTTTGTTTACAATAAACATTCATTTCACTTATTATTATAAAGCAAAATTAAATAGATATCTTTATAAACACTCTCTTATTATCTATATTACAAAAATTCGCAATAATAATAAACAAATGTTATCTTTAAATTGATAAAAGAACATAAAGGAGAAGATGATTATGACAAAATCTACACCTCATATTCAACCCAATGGAACTAAAATTGCAAAAACAGTATTAATGCCGGGAGATCCGCTTCGAGCAAAATACATAGCTGACAACTATTTAGAAAATGTTGAACAATTCAACGAAGTTAGAAATATGTTTGGATATACTGGTACTTATAACGGGAAAGAAGTATCAGTAATGGGATCAGGCATGGGCGTACCTAGTATTGGAATTTATTCTTATGAGCTTTATAATTTCTTTGATGTTGAGACAATTATCCGTATTGGATCTTGTGGTGCATTACAAGAAAACGTTAACCTTTACGATATAATTATTGCTCAAGGCGCTTCTACAAACTCTAGTTATGTAGAGCAATATAATATTCCAGGTCATTACGCACCTTTAGCTGATTTCGATTTAGTTTTAAAAGCAAAACAAAAAGCGGATGAAATTGGGGCAACTACACATGTAGGAAACATATTATCATCTGATACATTCTATAATGCTGATCCAACGTTTAATGAAAGATGGCAACGTATGGGCATCTTAGGTATAGAAATGGAATCTGCTGCATTATACTTAAATGCAACTTACGCTGGTAAAAAAGCGTTAGGTATATTCACAGTGAGTGATCATATTTTACGCGATGAAGCAACTACAGCTGAAGAACGTCAAAATTCATTTACACAAATGATGGAAGTCGCACTCGAAATGGCTGAGTAATTGATGTTTCAAATCATTATTTAAATAAAACAGGTCCTTCAAAACAACGCATGTTTTGAAAGACCTGTTTTTTAATGAAAAATGGATAAGATATAGAAATTCCGAATAAATGGATTCACTGCGATAGTGATTATATTCATGGCCTTTTTTATAATTGTTGCGATTTTTAAATAGAAAAAGAGCGAAGAAAAATCAAAATTTGATTTTTCCTCGCTCCTACAACGTTGACTGGTTATCAGACAGCTACTATGCAATCCTTCAAAGATAACAGATTGATGCTTATAATCTAAAATTAGATTATTTTCGCACTAGCTTATCACTCAATCAAAATATAATATTCATTCATATATGTGACTGAAGTCTCTTATTTACCTAAATAAGATTTTAACATCCAGTTATGTTTATCTATATTTGTTTTCATACCGATGAACATGTCTTCTGTTACATCATCTTCAGCAGCTGAAGCAACTTCAATTGCTTCTTCTAATTGTTTTGTAATATTTTCAAAGTCTTTAGATAGTTCTTCTACCATTTCTTCAGCTTTATAGCCTTTACCAGCTTCATCAATGATTGCAAGGTCTAAACTTTCTTTTAATGTTGCAACTGGGTTTCCACCTGCTGCTAAAATACGTTCAGCTAAATCATCGATATATTGACTTGCTTCATCATACAATTCTTCAAATTTAGTGTGTAATGAGAAGAAATTAGGTCCTTTTACATACCAATGAAAATTGTGTAATTTAGTAAATGCTACTGTCCAGTTTGCTACTTGTTCATTTAATACTTTTACTACGTCTTTATTACTGTTTGCCATGCTAAAATCTCTCCTTTAAGTTTAATTATCATTACAAAATGACAACTCAAGTTCTTGATCACATTTATTATTATATAATAATCATTATAATCTGTAAAGTGTTTAACTTACCTAAATTAGAATTATTTTAATCTGTGTTGTCATTTAATAATCTTACTATATTATACCCAAATTAAGGGGTTTAATCTAGTTCTTTTCTGTATGGCATCGCACCTTGAGCACCTAATCCAGTTACAGAAAAACTACCCGCTAAATTAGCAAAATCAACGGCTTCTTCTAAAGGTTTATTTTCAATTAGTGCAACAGCTAAAGCACCATTGAATGTGTCACCAGCACCTGTAGTATCAACGACTTTCTTTTTATATCCTTTGACAAGTTGTTGAGAATCATTGTAAAACATAGCTCCTGCTGCTCCTTTAGTTACAATAAGCTTACGAGGATAAGCTTTCAGTGCTTCATCTACTCCGCTTTCAAATAGTAGTTCACTTTCTGATTCATTTGGTGTAATCCAAGTCACTTTATCTATAATTTCTTTGTCAATGTTACGATATGGTGCTGGGTTTAATATTACTTTCATATCATGTTTCACAGCATAATCTGTCACTTCTTTAATTGTATGTTCTGGTATTTCATGTTGCATCAAAATAATATCTCCTGCACCAAAGCGCTCGAGTTTTGGTAACACTTTTTCAGGCGTTACATGATTATTAGCAGCAGGCACAACGATGATTCGATTATCATCTTCAAACAGTGTAATATGCGCTGTTCCAGATGTTTCATTTTCAATTTTATCCATAAAAGTTGTATCTACATTGTTTTGTTCTAAGTTCTCAATAATCTGTTTACCATTTTCATCATCGCCTACAGCGCCTATCATATAGACCTTATTACTCAAACGAGCTGCTGCAACAGCCTGATTAGCACCTTTGCCACCAGTAGTTGTAAAAAATGAATTACCCATAACTGTTTCACCTGCTTGTGGTAAAACGTCTGTTTTCACTACTAAATCAATTGATGAACTACCTATTACAACAATGTTCTCCATATTTGCTTCCTCCGTCTATTCAATCAATAAAAAATGATTGCTCATAAGCATTAGGCTGATGCCAATGCGTTTTCCACATTTTATCCCTATTATCAGCAAACAATTGATATCCTAAATCTCTAAGTGGTTTAGGCGTCAAATGTAGCAATATACCGATCCATTTATAATTTGTCAGTGTTGTGATTAGTGTAGTGATTGCATCAGATTTATATTCGAAATGATCCCCTTCTTGCAATATAACACTGTCATATTGTTTTGTTTCAGGATAATTTTCAAATAAATTTTGTGCTGTTTCTCCTTGTAATTCAGCAAATTGATAACGTCTTGACAAACCATTTTGTATTAGCCAAATTGCATAGTTATAGCAATATACACAATTGGCATCATAATATATTATTGGCATATACTTCACCCCTAACAGTAAAATATTATATTGTCACTTCATAAGAGAATGTGATTTCTCCACACTATTATTATATCCTAAAATTATAAAATTAAATCATTATATCACTCGTTATCTTATTTTATTGTCATTTATCCTCTAATTATAACCGATGGGACGTTTTAAACTAAATCGGACTAACACTTTAAACTCCGAAAATTTAAAAGAGCACCAATCCATTGATAAAATGCAATGAATTGATGCTTCTATTTTAAGTATGGATATATCCATAGCTTATCTTATATTATTAACTTTAAATAAGTTATGACTTAAAAATTAGTCTTGATTTACTTTCACGATTCTTGTATATTTCAAAAATTGTTCAGTATATTTTTGCTTAATTTCATTTAAGTCATCATATGTGATACCCACAATATGCCAATTTGGATTAAAATGATAAAATGAATCTTTTTTTCTAGACCATTTAACCATACTACCATCTCTATTATAGCGTGGTAATGTTATTTCATAACCTTCAAGCATATTGATATATGTTTGGAATATATCAGGATCAATACGATTAAAGTTATCTATAACAAGGTAGCTTTTATCTGTACGAGGCATAAGATTCGTTATAAACCCTTCTCTGTAGTACAGTGCACCTGTTTCATTTGGTAAATACTTCCCGTACAACATATTTTCAGAAAAGTCAGGATGACCAGAAGTTATCACTGGTTTCGCATTCGTTTTTTGTAATAAATCTTCAGCTGCCTTTAAGCCTTCTCCTTTATCAACTACGAGTAAAATAAACGGTTTTAAATCTTCAGTATGTTCATCAATCATCTGACCACTTTTAACAGCTTCAAACTGTGATTTCATACCATCATTTTTACTTATTTCACGAATCGCATCGAATTGTGTTTTTGACATGCTAGCAATAGCTTGTTTTGCGTTTTCTTGAAGATAATATAAATTTTTCAATTTAGGATGTTTGTTTAATGTACCCAATGAAACAGGGTCAATTTCCTTTTCAAAATAAACCTCAATTGCAGTACTGTTTGTTCTCCCAGGTATAGGTGCTTTTTCATGTATATGCTTACTTACTTCTCCTACACCAATGACGGACTGATCTCTATTTTTATTATAAAAAATAAGTTGATCACCTATTTCAAGTTGCGTGTAAAAATGATAACCATTTCGTTTAATACCGTTATATGTGTGCGTATATATTGTATTGTATGATTTAGGTTCGAACTCTTGTTCTTCCGCTATAAAAAAGTATCGAGGAATTTTTGTTTCTCCTTTACCTAAACTAACAATTAACTCAAATTCTTCTTGTGTTATTTGATTAAATAAAGTTTCTTTCATATTTCTCATTCTAAATTCTAATTGTTCGCTTCTTTTCAAATAATCCGCAGTTAATGGTTTAAGCTGTTCTTGTAATTGAAAATGAACACGAATTTTATTTTGAGCACCTGTTTGTACACTTGTGATTTCACCCAAACCTAATAAACCAGTATCCATTTGTACTTGATAAAAGATAACACGGTCTCCTACTTTAGCTTGTTTAAATGATCGGAAACCTTGTGAAGGATTAAATTGTGCACCTGATTCAAATAATGTCGTCTGACCTACTAATAGTTCATTATGGTTCCAGCGATTATATCCGCAGTTCAACCAAAAATAACTTGTTTCCTCTGCCATTTAGATACTCCTTATCTCATATAAAAATTCTATCTAACCTATTATATGCAAAAATTTCTTTCTGAACAAACATTACAATAAGTTTATCAACTTCATCGTAATTAAACTTGAAATAATGACGACAATCCATGTTACTAACCCAAGCATTACCGGTTTCATACCTGCTTGTTTAAATTGTTTAAAATCAACACTTAATCCAATGCCAGCCATTGCCATTGTAATTAAAAACAATGAAATTTGTTGGAATACATGTATCACTGTTGGTGAAAAATTAAAAACAGTGCTTATTAAAGATGCTACGATAAACCATACAATAAACCATGGAAATATTTTAGCAATAGATGTATCAGTTTGTTTCGCTTTTTCTTTACGTATCGTTCTATATGTAAAAAAGAGTACCACCGGTATAATCATTAAAGTACGCGTTAATTTTACAACTGCCCCTGTTTCTAAGGCTGTATTGCCATAGTTTGAAGTTGCAGCAATCACACTTGAAGTATCATTAATAGCGGTTCCTCCAAAATATCCAAATGCAGTTTGCCCCATATTTAATACGTGGCCTAATGGTGGAAATACAAATACTGCTATTAAATTAAATAAAAATATCGTAGAAATAGCGAATGCTACTTCACTTTCTTTCGCTTTAATTACTGGACTTGTTGCAGCAATTGCCGATCCACCACATATTGCTGTTCCAACCCCTATTAAAATACTTAGATGTTCATTAATTTTAAATATCTTCATTAACAAAAACACAGTGATAAAGGCAGCAAGTAAAGTAATGATAATGATTGGTAACGATTTCCATCCAATTGCACCAATAGATTGAAAGCTCAATGTAAACCCAAGCACGATAATGCTGTAATGCAAAATCTTTTTGCTACTATACTTGATACCAGCTTCATATTTTTTAGGAATTAAAATTATATTATTGATAATAATTCCTATAATAATAGCAAAAATTGCACCGCCAATGACTGGAAATTCACTTCCTAATATTGTTGCAACCATTGCAATTACCAAGGTCATCATGATACCCCGTACTTTTTGCACACTTGCCACCTCCCAATTTAGTTTCATTTTAGCATATTTCTTTTGACATAAAACTGTAAAAATAAATATTATATTTTGCAATATTTATTTAAATATTTTCAGCTAAATTCTCACAGCACACAAATAATTAATCATAAGATACTTCGTAAAGTATATTTCAAATTGTTTTTGTTCTGTTTTTTTTATAAAATCACAAAAAAAGTATCTTCTACAATAATGTAAAGATACTAAACTTATTGGCTATTACGCTACGGCAAACGCAGCCATAATCGGCATGATGTTAATCATAACCCCGCCAAGCTTTAATAAACCGCTTATCTCTTTATTAGGAATTGTAATCAATGATGAAATTATCCCAATTACCCCTATCATTACTGGAAATGCCATAGAAGGAAAAATTGGTAATTTTAAAAATATGCCTGCACCTGCTAACATTCCACAAACTAATGAGATATACAAAAATTTATACATTTCAAAACACTCCATTTTTTCTATAAGTAACTAACTATTAGTTCGTAGTCTCCTTCAAATATTGTATCTAAGTCGTCTGAAGTTAGAATAAAGTTTTGTCCATGATTTAAATCATAAACTTCGCCATCAATAATCACTTGTCCCTCACCTTTAAGTACTGATACGAGAACAAACTCTCTTGGTTTCATATAATTTAGTGTACCTGAAATTTGCCATTTCACAATTGTGAAAAAATCATTAGATACGAGTTGTGTACGTTTGTGATTTTCAATGATTTCAGTATCTGTAGCAATATTGATATTTTCATTGGCTATTTCAATGACGTCTTTAGCTTTTCCTTGGTCAAGTTCACGTTTATGTCCTGACTCATGTTCACGATCGAAATCATACACGCGATACGTTACATCTGAAGATTGCATCGTTTCATACACTAGAATACCTGCACCTATGGAATGGATTGTACCTGCAGGGATAAAATAAAATTCTCCTGGTTTAACTTTAACTTTATTAAATAAACCATTATACTCCCCGTCATTTAATTTATCTATGGCTAACTCTTTTGTTTCTGCAGAAAGCCCATAGATAATTTCTGAATCTTCTTTAGCGTCGATTATGTACCAACATTCAGACTTTCCATATTGCCCGTTCTCTTTTTCATAAGCATACGCATCATCTGGATGAACATGTACTGACAATGCTTCCTTAGCATCAACAATTTTAGTCATTAACGGGAATTCTTTGCTTGGAAAATCACCAAACAATTCTCTGTGCTCATTCCAAACTTGATCTAAAGTTTGACCTTGGTATGGTCCATTTAATATCTCACATTTGCCATTTGGGTGCGCTGATATCCCCCATGCTTCTCCAATACAATCGCTTGGTAAATCATATCCTAATTCTTTTAATCTATTGCCACCCCATATTTTTTCATGGAAAATTGGTTTTAAAAATAATGGCATTAATCACACCTCCAAATTCTTAAGTTGCTTCATTCAAATTTTAAGTCTTTCTATATAAAATACTTTTAACGGAAATTTTTATGTATAGTTTTGTATTTTTTATTTGAGCTATAAAGATTGTATCATATAACGCTGCGCGTTATAAACGACTAGTTCAACGTTCAATGATACTAAAATCACTTGTTATTATATCAATTATTTATAAAGCATAATAGATTGTTTTATTTGACTCAATTACATTTTTCGACATTTTAATGAACAATTATATTATTGTCGTAAATTTTTTACAAAAATACTTGCCATTATATACTTAAAAATATTATAATTACTATAGAGTCACAAAAACAGACTCTATCTGTTTTACATATAAGGTAATTAAAAGTTTATTATGATGTACTTGAAAAAGCTGATTACTTTTTCAAAAATATAAAATTTGCGATAAAGCCCAAACTTCCTTAGTTTGGGCTTTTATTATTGCTCAACAACCTAAAGTAAAAAATTTCTGGCTTAAACTTAATAAAATCAAAAAAATAAAAGCACTTATTTCATTTTTTAAAATTGAAATAGGTGCTTTTTTCAATAAGACTGAAACATAAATACCTGTCGCAACCATACTGTTACATTGGCAGTAGCTGTCTAAATTGAAATTACGCTTATATTAATGCTTTTATTCCTATTTTTAAGTCCTCTTTGCCGACCTAACTTCACACTACAAAAGCTGTTTTAAAAATTAGATTGCTGACACACTCCCAGATGCTTTCCAAATATTATTGCTCTTTAAAATTAGCTAAAATTGTTTCTTTAACTTCTAATAAATGTGACTCCATGGCTTTAACTGCGTTGGTAGCATTTTGTTCTACGATTGCATTATAAATAATCACATGTTCTTCATGTAGTTTATTCATTGTTTTTTGTTTGCTATAAATAAATATCTTTCTTGTTTCTTCCATTGAATCTTGCATTAATTCAGAAATGTTATTTAATAGCTCAACTAGCAATGAATTTTTGGCTGCTCTTGCAATTGAAAGATGAAATTGTAAATCTGCTTTTTCCCCAGATGTGCCATCGGTTACCGCTTCACCCATTTCATCTAATGCTTTCTTTAAACTCACTAAATCTGCTTCATTACGATGTATGGCAGCCTTTTCTACCGTAGCACTTTCTACGATTTCTCTTAACTCTAAAAGTTCTGTAATTTGATCTAACGACGTGAACTTATCACCTAATTCAAAAAAGGTTGGTTCTATTTGCTTAATAAATGTGCCATACCCTTGTTTCATTTCTATAATGCCAATTGTTCTTAAAGCATTTAATGCTTCTCTCACTGATGCAACACTTACACCATACTGTTGACCAAGTTTTTGTATAGAAGGTAACTTATCACCCACTTGATACTCCCCTGATTTTATACTTTCTAACAGAATGTCAGCGATTTGTTCATAGATTTTCGTGTTTGAAATTTTCATAATTACCTCCAAACGATATCTATTATTGTATCAAATTTTTGCTATTTATTTATATTATAAGCTATATATTTCAAATAAAAAAAGAACCAATTTACACTTCTATGTAAATTGGCCCTCTAAAGTCCGCTCTAAAATCGATAATTACTTATTAAAATTTGATAAAGCGGTTGAAATTTCTTCATCGCCACTAACAATTTGGAACTCAGTATTTAAGTAGTCATCTTCAGTCAATACTTTTGTTAATACAGATGCTACATCTTCACGAGGGATTGATCCTCGACCTTCAAAAAATGCACCTACTTCAATTTTATTCGTACCTGCATCATCTAATAAACCGCCCGGATGTACAATTGTATAACCTACATCTGCTTGTTTAAGATATTCATCAGCATAGTGTTTCGCAATTGTATATGGTTTTAAACCTCCACTTGCTTCGAATGACTCTCTTCTAGAATCATAAGTTGAAACCATCACATATTGTTTTACGTTATTGGCTTCACTTGCTTTAATTGATTTAATTGCGCCATCTAAATCCACACTGATTGTTTTATCTGCACCTGTGTTACCACCAGATCCAACAGAAAAGACAACTTTGTCGAATCCTTTAACCTTTTCAGTCAATGTTTTGATATCATCCGTTTCTACATCTATTAAAGTTGCATCTATGCCTTTATCTTTTAACGCGTCTACTTGTTCTTGCTTTCTTACAGCAGCTGTAAAGCTTTCACCACGTTCTTTTAATTGATTTACTAGATGTTGGCCAACGCCACCATTTGCTCCAATTACTAATATACTCATAAATTATTGCCTCCTTAAAGGTAGTTGCTACTTAAAAGTCTACCACTTATGTAGGATTTTAAAACTAAAGTGAATTATACTTTGACAATAAAGCCTCCTTATATTAATATATGAATAAATGTTCATGTATTAATATAAGGAGGCTTTACGTAATGAATGAATCTTTAGATTCACAAACAATTGATAACGTGACTGAAATTTTCAAAGCATTAAGTGAAGGCAATCGTTTACGTATTATGCACTTATTATCGCATGGCGAAAATAGTGTCGGTCATATTGCTCACAAATTAGAGATGAGCCAATCAAATGTTTCTCATCAATTGCGTGTACTGAAACAAGCTCATTTAGTGAAAGCTAAACGTGATGGTCAATCTATGATATATGCCATAGATGATACGCATGTTACTACCCTATTAAAACAAGCGATACATCACGCAACACATCAATCATAAGGAAGGTGGCGTTTGACATGTCTGAATCTGAACACCATGGACACAATCATGCACATGGTCATGTGCACACAAATAACAAAAAAATATTACTTATTAGTTTTCTAATTATTGGAATCTTTATGATTGTTGAGATTATTGGCGGCTTTGTTTCTAATAGTTTGGCATTACTTTCTGATGGTCTACACATGTTTAGTGATACAATTTCTTTAGGTGTAGCGCTACTTGCTTTTATTTATGCTGAAAGACATGCTAATAAACATAAAACATTTGGTTATAAAAGATTTGAAATATTGGCTGCATTATTTAACGGAGTCACATTATTCGTTATAGGCATTATTATTATTGTTGAAGCTATTGGTCGTTTCTTTGATCCTCAAGAAGTTCAATCCACAGAAATGTTTATAATTAGTGTTACCGGACTAATAGTTAATATTATAGTTGCTTATTTAATGTTTAAGGCCGGAGACACATCACACAATATTAATATGCGTGGCGCATTTCTTCATGTAATCGGAGACTTATTAGGTTCAGTAGGTGCAATTATAGCTGCTGTGCTTATCTGGAATTTCAACTTAACAATCGCCGATCCAATTGCCAGTATCATTGTATCTGTACTTATTATTAAAAGTAGCTGGGGCATAACAAAATCTTCTCTCAATATCTTGATGGAAGGTACGCCAAGTGATGTTAATATGAATCAAGTCTTTTCTATGATTACGGAAGAAGAAAAAATTAAAAATATACATGATTGTCATGTTTGGACAATTTCCAACGAAATGAATGCTTTAAGTTGTCATGCTGTAGTGCCAAATACGATGACTATTGAAGAAGGTGAAGTGCTCTTAAACAGATTAGAACATAAATTAGAACACTTAAATATTCAACATATGACCATACAACTAGAAACAACTGATCATCTACATGATAATAATATTTTATGTTCTGCAATTTATTCAAAACAAACAACACATCATTCACACTCACATTAAAAAAAGTGATTTTCCAAACAAAATTGGAAAATCACTTTTCATTTATGAAACCTTATATTTTTAATAGACCGTTGATAATTTAAATAAACTTATCAAAGATTAGATCTTTTGCTGGTACTTGTTTTTCAGTAAAGCCTCTTATAAATTCTTCATTATCATACGGAACTTTAATACGTTCACATGAGAATTCATTTTCATCAATTGTTATAATGCCATATACTGCATAAGCACCATTATTAAGTCCTACAGAACCAGGGTTAAAATATACAGTAGATTTGTCATCATAAAAATGCACTGTATGATTATGTCCAAAAACGATTAAATCAGCATTCTTGTCTTCAAATAATGCTTTAACGTTTTCTTCACTTGGCTCAACAATTGGACTATAAGGTTGTCCATCAATAGGTGTACTTAATTTCTCATTGGCAATTTCATAATGAATAAACAATACTTTTTTATTATTAAAAGTCTTCTCAATTACACGTGGTAATTCATCTAATTTGTCATAATAGTCTTCATCTAAATGACTTTCAATCCATTGATGATGTTCATAGAATTTATCCTTTAAGTCTTCTGGATAAGGAGTATCATTTACGATCGACATAACCGCTTCATCATGATTACCTGCAATGATTTCCATATCATCTCTATCGAAAATTTCATCAAGCACTTTATTTGTTTCATGCCCTACTCCGATATTATCGCCTAGATTAAATATTTTATTGATTCCTTCTCTTCTATCAATATCATCCAAAACGGTTTCCAATGCATCAAAGTTTCCATGTACATCAGTAATAATTGCAAATTTCATGATGATATCTCCTTTCAACTTTTTCTCATTAGGATATTCTAACATTTTATAGCCAATTTGTTACCTATTAATTTTAAAATCTTCAATTTTTTGATATCGTATTGTTATCACTAAAAAGGAGTGCTTAAAATTTGTTTAAATATCATAAACTAGCTTTGCAAAATGTAAAACCCCAAAATGCTAAAACAATACTGTTTTCAATTGTAAGTTTTATCATATTATTTGCTTTAACAATTTTATCGTTTATACCAGTTCAACCTGCAATTTATAAATTCGCAATGTCGATGGCAATGCAACAACCAATCGGTGGTTCAATATTTATGTTGATACTAACAATTCTGATTCCACTATTGATTTTTGTATTAATCGGTTACCCATTAATAGCTGGAACTATATACACTATAGACAAAGCATTAAATAAAGACAAGGTTAAATTAAAAGATTTATTCTCAGTCTTTAAAAAAGGTAAATATCTTAAAAGTTTAAAATTAGCTTTATTCACTTTATTGTTCATTCTAATTTTATTCGCGCTCAATTTACTCGTATCTAAAGTACTTAATTTAGGTATCATGCAATTATTCACTGCACTACAAGGTCCATTAAGTAGTTCTGATCATGCACTTGGTCTTTCACTAACTTTCCAAATTATTGCAGCAACAATTACCGTCTTTATTCAATCATTTATTTATTGGTTCTTTGCTATTGTAATTATTAACTTTACTGTAGCATTTGTTAAAGATCCTAGTGTTGGTGCTTGGGCAGCTGTTAAACGTGGATTCAAGGGCGTTAAAAATGGTAAGAAAACTTGGTTTAAATTCTACCTTGGTATATTACTATTAAACTTAATCGTAATTATCCTTGCAAATCCTGTTAGTCAATTAATTTCAATTTCAACAGGCGGTATTTCACAAACTGTCGCAATGATTTTAATTTACATTATATCTATTATCGTTATTATTGTAAGATTAGCCATTTACTATATGAATATATTAGCGATTATTCAATATTATAACCGTAATGGTGAAAGTATAGATAAAGCTGAAATTAAAAAAGATAAAAAGAACTCTAAAAAACAATCAAACAATGATTCAAAAATAGAAAACAGTGTAAATAATACTACTGAAAAAACGAAGTCTAATCTAAGTGATAAAAGTGACAATATACAAGAAAATGCAAAAGATAACTTAAACGATAAAAGTAATAATATTCAAGATACTACAAAAGATAAAGCTTCAGATTTAAAAGATCAAATTAACAAAACAGATAAATAATATATATCAGAAACACGAATTGCCAATGTAGCATTTTAAATGTCTACATTGGCAATTTTTATATTTCGATACATTTATACCGCTTATTTATCCGTCGAGTTTTAAACCCCTATTATGTGCATTCTATCTATATCGTGTATTATAAAGTTCTTGAACATATTAAAAAACTGATAGATAATCTTTTTCAAGAAAACCTATCAGTTTTATGTTTATTATTTTATGAAATGTTCTTTTAGATATGCTGCCGCACCATTTTCTTCATTCGTTAAAGATGTTACATCTTTTGCTAAAGCCTGAATTTCAGGTCTCGCATTTCTCATAGCAACAGTATAATGTCCAAATTCAAACATTGCTCTATCATTATCACTATCACCAATGACTAAAGTTTCTTCCTGATTAATACCAAAGTGTTCAATCATCTCTTTAATACCTGTGCCTTTGTCTGTATTAAACGCCATAGTCTCTGCATTAAAGCGTGATGAATTTGATACACTGATTTGTAATGCTGCACTATCTTCGATTAATTGATTACGGAAATTAGTGATTTTCTCATATTCAGGTGAGAATAAATAAATTTTTGAAAATGACGTATCAGGAATAGTATCTTCCCAATCTACTTTGCCTTTTAAAGACTCTCTTCTAGAAGTCCATTCACTTTCTCCTACTTTGCCTGGTGGTGTTGCTGGTTCAAATAAAGCCTTCGCCCATGCTTCATCTTCTTTAAGTACGACACGGTCACTGCCAAATGGGAAGATTTCATAATATATTGCTTCTTGTTTTGCACGTTTAATAACTTCACTTACTGTATTATATGAAAGACCATGTTTAAAAATAGTCTCTTTTTCCACTACACCTAACGTTCCATTCGAACTTATAATGCCATCTACTTCAAAAGTTTCAGGCACCAAATAATGAATTTCGTCATGTGCTCTACCAGTTGCTAAGAACACTTTATAACCAAGGTTTCTTAATTGTTGAATCACTTCAGTTGTTTCCCTATCTACCCTGTTATCTTTATGTAAAATCGTACCATCCATATCTAAAAATATTGCTCTCACATTATCCATTTAAGTAATCCTCCATCACATGTTATCGTATTAAATTATGGCATTATATTTCCTTTTCCGCAACGCGTTATCGTCTTAAAAATAGTGAGTAGCGTTGATTTTGATAAACCACACTCACATCTCTATTGAAAAAATCACTTAAAGTGTCACTATTTAATACAGACTGTAGTTCTCCTTGCTTATAACATGTACCATCCTTCAATAAAAAGCCGCGTTGAATATTTTGTGTAATTTCTTCAACAAAATGTGTTACATAAATCACCGCAAGTTTTGGATTTTGTTTATATAATTTATCAAGTGCACTGAGTAAATCTTCGCGTGCTATAAAGTCTAATCCTGAAGCAGGTTCATCTAAAATCATTAATTTAGGATCACCCATTAATGCTCTAGCAATCAATACTTTTTGTCTTTCACCCGTTGATAAATAACCATAATATTGATTTTCAAATTGACGCATACCCATTTGCTCTAAATATCGTTTAGCCATTTCAATATGACTCGCTTTCACTTCTTTATAAACGCCTATTGATTTAAAAATACCACTGATGACTACATCTAATACAATTTCGCCATCTTGAAATCGATTCATTAAACTGCTTGAAACAAACCCTATTTTATCACGTACATTATCTGCAGAATAACCTTTGTTCCCAGGCTGCATACCAAACAATGATAGCGTCCCTGATGTATGTGGTTCATAAGCATTTAAGATGTTGAGTAATGTTGTTTTACCTGCACCATTTAAGCCGTATAACATCCATTTTTCGCCTTCGCTTATTTGCCAACTCACATTTTCAATTATTTCTTTTCCTTGTTTTCTTCTTGCAACATTTTTCAACTCAACAAGCATGAAATCACCCCTATTCTTTACACTTCAACTGATTTTAAACACTTACTTAAATTATTTTATGATTGAGCGTCTCTAAATATTTTTTCCAAAGTTTTGCCTTTAGCTAGTTCATCAATCATTTTATCTAAGTATCTAATTTCTTTCATAACTGACGGCTCCATATTTTCAACTCGAATACCACATATGACACCTGTAATTTTAGTTCTATTAGGATTTAACTCTGGTGCTTGTAAAATAAATGTTTCATAATCCGTTCCGTCATCAATAAGTTTATCTATTTGTGTTTGCGTATATCCTGTCATCCAACAAATAACTTCATCTGCTTCAGCTTTAGTTCTTGCTTTCTTTTCAACTTTTTTAATCAGATGCGGGTATACAGAGCCGAAAGCCATCGTATATATTTTCGGTTTCGTCATTTTAAAAATCCTCTCTTAGTTTCTCTTAACAATTTTTATAATAATCTTAGCATAATAGAACAATTTATAATTTGAAAATAATATGAATACTATATACCTTTCAAAATCAAAATAAAAGGCAGGTTTGCAAAAGCAACCAGCCTTTTATGAAAGTAATACATATACAGCAATAAACTTTTCTTTAATTATCAACAGTATGTCAGTATAGAATTAAACTTATATCATTTATTTAATGTTTCATTAAAACAGTGAAATATTATTCACCTACGACCCCATCATTATCTCGATCGTCCATATGTGCATATAACCAATGATCACTATTTATTGGCATGCTGAACCCTGCAGCTTCAGCTTCTGCAATTGTCACTTGTCCATTACCATCAGAATCAACATCCGCAACTGTTTCATCATCCCCCGTTGAAGTTGCTGACTCAGACTCTGGTTCCTTATTACCAGTTAACCCAAGTGACTCATTTAGTTCATCAGGGTTCACATTATCAAATGAATCTGTTACTTCATTTCCATTTATAGTATAAGTATATTGATAGCTAGAAGGAATTTGTGTTTCGGTATCGGGATAAGTTATATTAGCTTCAAAATTAGTAGCTCCGCCCGCTTCTCGGATAGTCTTTTCGAGATAAGCTTGATCACCATGTCGGTTTAGCGTACTATCTTGTGGAGTAATATTATAAGCATTCGACACGCCACCAAGTGAGTCAGCAATAATGTGTCCTTCGTCTAAGTCATCACTTTCAACACCAGGTACCTTTGCCTCATCAGCATAATATCTACCTGACGATAACACATCCTCTGTCTCATCATCTTGTATTTTAATTTCATCCGCAATAACTCGTGTCAATTGCCCGTGTTCGTTAGTGAACGCCCAATATTTTCGATCACCATAACCGATATCTACAACGACGTTCGCGTCACGGTTCCCAGACATATCACCACCATCGACTTCAATTTTTTCATAGCCTGGAAACGTATCATCACTAGCTTCAGTTGTCGTTTCACCTTCTACTTGAGGTTCCTCTGATTTGTTTTCATTCTTTACCTTGGTAGCTGTTTCTTCTTTTTCATTTTTTAAATCTGTGACTACCTTTGCATCCGTATCTTTATCGGCAGAAGATGTATCTTCTCCGTTGGCACAACCAACAATAAAAACAGTCATTAAAAGTAAAACTAAATATTTTATTTTCTTCATTTTAGTACGCTCCTATTATGTTACTTGTTAATCATTCAAAACCCTCAAAATTATAATCTCGGACATTATAGTACTTACAACTTTTTATGTATTTTTGTATGATATTATTTATTTCCTATTATACAGGAATAACATTACTTTTGTTTTAGTTATGCAACAATTGTTTATAATTATTTTATGCCTAATTTTTTTGAGTAAAATCAATGTATTTCACTAAATTTAATACATAATAAAAAGGCTGAATCACCAATGGATTCAGCCTTTTTTTATATAAACAATAAGTTATAATTTAATCTTTATTTATTCTACTGTAACTGATTTTGCTAAGTTACGTGGTTTGTCTACGTCTAAATCTCTGTGTAGTGATGCGTAATAAGAAATGAGTTGCATCGTTACTACAGAAACTAATGGTGTTAATAGTTCATGTACTTTTGGAATTACGTAAGTATCGCCTTCTTTGTTTAGACCGTCCATTGAAATGATACATGGGTTTGCACCACGCGCTGCAACTTCTTTCACATTACCGCGGATTGATAAGTTAACTTTTTCTTGTGTTGCTAATGCAATCACAGGTGTGCCTTCTTCAATTAACGCAATCGTACCATGTTTTAACTCTCCACCAGCAAATCCTTCTGCTTGGATATATGAAATTTCTTTAAGTTTTAAAGCACCTTCTAGACTCACATTATAGTCTACTGTACGGCCGATAAAGAATGCATTACGAGTAGTTCTTAAGAAATCTGTTGCAATTTGTTCCATAACATCAGCGTCATCTACAATCGCTTCGATTGCAGTTGTTACCTTAGCTAATTCACGTAATAAACTTACATCTACTTCTTTACCACGTTCTCTCGCTACGATTTTTGCAAAAATAGAAAGTACGGCAATTTGCGCTGTGTATGCTTTTGTTGAAGCAACAGCTATTTCCGGGCCTGCATGTAATAGTAATGTATGGTTAGATTCACGTGATAACGTTGATCCTGCAACATTCGTAACCGTTAACGATTTGTGACCTAATCTGTTCATTTCAACTAATACCGCACGACTGTCTGCTGTTTCACCCGATTGTGAAATATAAATAAATAATGGTTTTTCAGAAAGTAATGGCGTGTTATACACAAATTCTGAAGAAACATGAACTTCAGTAGGAATACCAGCCCATTTTTCGATAAATTCTTTACCTACTAAACCTGCATGATAACTTGTACCTGCAGCAATAATATAAATACGATCCGCTGCTGCAACATCTTTGATAATGTCTTCATCCATTTTCAAGTTACCTTCTTCATCTTGGTATTCTTGAATAATACGACGCATTACTGCTGGTTGTTCATGAATTTCTTTTAGCATGTAGTGGTCATAAACACCTTTTTCAGTATCAGCTGCATCAATTTGTGCTGTATAAGCTTCTCTTTCTTGAACAGTGCCATCTTGATCTTTAATAATAACTTCGTCACGTTTAACGATAACAATTTCATGATCGTGAATTTCTTTATATTGGTTCGTAACTTGTAACATAGCCATTGCATCAGATGCAATCACATTGAAATCATCGCCTACGCCAATTAATAATGGTGATTTATTTTTAGCTACATAAATTTTATCTTTATCTTCACTATCTATTAAACCAAGTGCGTAAGAACCCTCTAATAAAGAAACTACTTTTGTAAATGCAGCTTCAGTAGCAAGGCCTGTATTTGAGAAATATTCTACTAATTGTACAATCACTTCTGTATCTGTTTCTGAGATAAATGAAACATCTTTTAAGTATGCGTTTTTAAGTTCTTCATAATTTTCAATTACACCGTTATGCACAAGTGTAAATCGTTCTGATGTTGATTGATGCGGATGTGAGTTTTCATGATTCGGTACACCATGTGTCGCCCAACGTGTATGTCCGATACCTACATTACCATCAGTATCATCACTATCTGCAACTTTTCTAAGCTCAGCAATGCGTCCTTTAGATTTAAATACTGAGTTACCTTTGTCATTCACTACTGCAACACCGGCAGAGTCATAACCTCTGTATTCTAATTTTTCTAAACCTTTTAATAACAATTCTTTGGCATTATCATGCCCAATATATCCAACAATTCCACACATTTAATTTTCCTCCAATGTAATGGCGATGGGCAACGAACGTTCAGCGTGTACGAACCTGTTCATTTGCTTATAAGCCATCATAGACGGACTGGTGCCTTTGTTTATTTAAAAGCGAATCCATGTCTAAGATAGGCATATTAGTCCCATACACCTTATAATATTATTTTTATTTTATTTTTGGCTATCTTATTAACTTTGTGCACTAGGTTGCCCTAATGTTTTCCTTAATAAGTTCACGAATGAGCCACATCCGGGATAGCATCCGCCGATGGTTCGATAACTATCCTCCTCGTCTACAAGTACTGATATCATGTCTATTAAGATTTCTGTTATAAACCTTAAATATTTAACATTTATCACTTCACTTGCACAGGCGCTATAATTGAACTAAACGATTTAACTGTCCTCCTTTCCCTCAATAATTCTTATTGTACAATGTAAACAATGTTTTTTGCAAATCATTTATTAACATTATTTTTACAACCACTTAAAATTTTATTTATATGTTGTCACACTACGTAATTTTCTTTCTTTTTTATATTAGATAACTGTCGTAAAGTTGTCAAAAACTCTATGACAAACTTGAAATTACTTTAAGTTGTTTATTAATGTAAACAGCCATACAATGAACTTATAAATAAAAAGAGAAAAAGAGGTGCAATTTATGTCACAAACAGAGACTAAAGAAAACAAAGGTATTGGGCGCAAAGTCCAGGCATTTGGCTCGTTTCTTAGTAGTATGATCATGCCAAACATTGGTGCATTTATCGCATGGGGTTTTATCGCTGCTATTTTCATTGATGGTGGTTGGTGGCCAAATAAAGAGTTAAGTGAATTATCTGGACCAATGATTTCATACTTGATTCCATTACTTATTGCTTATAGTGGTGGACGTTTAATTCATGAAATGCGTGGCGGTATTATTGCTGCTGTAGCAACAATGGGGGTTATCGTTGCTTTACCAGATACACCAATGTTACTTGGTGCAATGATTATGGGACCTCTCGTTGGTTGGTTAATGAAAAAAACTGACGAATTTATTCAACCGAGAACACCACAAGGCTTTGAAATGTTATTCAATAACTTCTCTGCTGGTATTTTAGGTTTTATAATGACTATCCTAGGTTTCAAACTTTTAGCACCAATTATGGAATTCATTATGTACATCCTTTCATTAGCAGTTGAAACGTTAGTACATGCTCATTTACTTCCATTAGTAAGTATTATAGTAGAACCTGCAAAAATCGTATTCTTAAATAATGCAATCAACCATGGCGTGTTTACGCCTCTTGGTGCCGATCAGGCAGCTTCTGCTGGTCAATCCATTTTATATACAATTGAATCTAACCCTGGACCTGGTTTAGGTATTTTAGTTGCTTATATGATTTTTGGTACTGGAACTGCAAGAGCTACATCTTACGGTGCTGGTATTATCCACTTCTTAGGTGGTATTCATGAAATTTACTTCCCTTACGTATTAATGCGTCCGTTACTATTCGTAGCTGTAATTTTAGGAGGTATGACAGGCGTTGCTACTTATTCACTATTTGACTTTGGATTCAAGAGCCCAGCTTCACCTGGCTCCTTTATCGTTTATGTTCTGAACGCGCCTAAAGGTGAATTTTTACACATGCTTATCGGTGTAGTACTCGCAGCCTTAGTTTCATTCATCGTTGCTGCCATCATCTTGAAGTTCACAAAAGAACCTGATGAAGATTTAGAAGCTGCAACAGAAAAAATGGAATCTACTAAAGGTAAAAAATCAAGTGTATCTTCTAAACTAACAGGGAATAAAGATAATAATACTGTTGGAACGACTGGTGCTGCAGCTACATCTTCAGATACTGAAAGTAGTGAAGCACAATCTGAAGAAGACTTATTAGATAATTATGATACAGAAAATGTACATGCGCATGATTATAGTAAAGTAAACCATGCTATATTCGCTTGTGATGCTGGTATGGGCTCAAGTGCTATGGGAGCAAGTATGTTACGTAATAAATTTAAAAAAGCAGGTATCCAAGATGTGGATGTTTCAAATACCGCAATCAATCAATTAACTGAGGATGCACAACTTGTTATTACACAGAAAAAACTTACCGATAGAGCAATTAAACAAGCACCTAATGCAATTCATATTTCAGTAGACAATTTCTTAAATTCACCTAGATATGATGAATTACTTGAAAATCTTAAGCAAGACGAAAATTAATTAAAATTATATAGAATAATACTGGAGGGTATGACTATGTTTTTGAGTACACGTGAAAAAGAAATTATCGAAATGTTAATTAAGTATCACGGTCAATATGTCACGATTTATGACATTGCTCAACATCTAGCTGTATCCTCTCGTACTATTCATAGAGAGTTAAAATCCATTGAGTCATTCATAAATACGTTTAATATTAAATTAGAACGTGTGACTAAAAAAGGAATACAACTCGATGCAGATGAGCATGCAGTGACCTCACTGAAAAATGTACTGTCACAACAAAATACAATCGATTTATCTCAAGAAGAACAAAAAGTTATTATTTTATATGCTTTGATTCAAGCTAAAGAACCTATCAAGCAATATGGCTTAGCACATGAAATTGGTGTATCTACACAGACGTTAACCAAACTTTTGGATGAATTAGACATTGAACTTGATCAATATCAATTAAAATTACAGAAAAAACGCGGCGAAGGTATTCATTTAAGTGGCGCTGAATCAAAAAAACGTGAATTATTAAGTCAACTTATGGTCAATAATTTAAATAGTACAAGTGTCTATTCAGTGATTGAAAATCATTTTGTCTATCAATCCATTAACCAATCTCAACTGGCGATGGTAGATATGGATAAAATTTTCCAAGTAGAACGCATACTTATGGATCATTTAGATCAACTCCCCTATTCATTGACTGAATCTAGTTACCTTACATTGACTGTGCATATTGTATTAAGTATCGATCGCATGCTTAATGGTGAATACGTTGCGCTAAATAATGATATCTATAATAATGTTAAAGATTCATTTGAACACAAAGTAGCTGCTGCACTCGCCTTACATTTAGAACATATTTATGGCGTGCAGTTCAATCAAGCAGAAGTAACCTTTATTACAATTCATTTGCGTGGTGCGAAACGTAAGGAATCCGTTGAAGTGTTTAAAGATAATAAGGATGAAGCTCGTATCGATCAACTTATTCACTCTGTTGCTAAATATTCACAACAAGACTTTAAAGATTGGGATACACTGAGTGAAGGTTTGAAATTGCACCTTATTCCTGCAATTAATCGATTGAACGCAAATATTGAGACATATAATCCATTAACAGAAATGATTAAACATAAATACCCTAGACTTTTTGAAAGTGTACATCGAGGTTTATCACATATTTGGCCAGATTTTAATTTTCCAGATAGTGAAATTGCATTTATTGTGTTGCATTTTGGTGGCGCTATTCAAAATCAAGGAAGTCCATTTTATAGCGTCTTAGTTGTTTGTAGTAGCGGTATTGGCACAAGTCGCTTACTAGCTACACGATTACAGCAAACATTCAGTGAGATTCAAAAAACGACACAAGCTTCTGTTGGAGATTTAAATGAATTAGATTCAACACAATTTGATGCGATTATCACGACCGTAGATTTAGATATTACAACACCTTATATCACTGTAAATCCATTACTGCCTGATTCAGATATTAATCATGTTGCTGCATTTCTAAACATGCAAAAAGACGTACAACCAAGCGACACATTAGATTATACACATCAAAATATACCAGATCCTGAAGCTAAACTATCTTATATCAGAAAAGGTTTAGAACTTATTGATTCAGTATATATTGATTATATAAGCGTTTCTAATTGGACTAACTATTTAACTGAAACATTATTATCTCACCAAATTATTACAGATGGTCAGTCATTCGCTGAACTCATTAAGCATCATATGGACACTCAAGGATTTGTCTTGGAACCATATCCGATAGCCATACCTCATTTAAAGAATCAAATAATTCAAAAGCCTTTTATTTTAATTACGATTTTAAATGAGCCTATCATGCTTAAAAGTAATCAAAATGACGATTTATCAGTAAATTATTTATTAAATATGTTTGTACCGCATGATGATACGATGTCACAACTTGTCAGTGACATATCAGGAAAAATGGTTGAACATTTAGACAATATTGATGAATTTATGCAACATCCAGAACAATTGTTAGATATTTTAAAACAGAGTTATCTTATACAATTACAAAATCTATTAAACTTGGAGTGAAGAAAATGAGCGAATTATTCAGTAATGAAAACATTTTTATTAACCAATCAATGAAAGACCAAAACGAAGCAATTGAAAAAGCGGGACAAGCCTTAGTTTCAAGTGGTGCCGTGACAGAAGCATATATTCAAGCAATGAAAGACCGTGAACAAGTCGTTACGACTTTCATGGGTAACGGCTTAGCAATTCCACATGGTACTGACGAAGCTAAAACAAGTGTCTTAAAATCAGGATTAACATTAATTCAAATCCCTGAAGGTGTCGATTGGGACGGTGAAGAAGTTAAAGTCGTTGTCGGAATTGCAGGTAAAGACGGTGAACATTTAGATTTACTTTCTAAAATTGCAATTACGTTTAGTGAAGAAGAAAATGTTGAGCGTATTGTTAAAGCTTCATCTGCAGAAGAAATTAAACAAGTCTTTGAGGAGGCTGACGCATAATGAAAGCATTACACTTTGGTGCAGGTAACATAGGCAGAGGTTTTATCGGTTACATCTTAGCTGATAATGACGTTAAAGTAACATTTGCAGATGTGAACGCTGATATTATTAATGCTTTAGATGAAAAACAAGAATATGATGTCATTTTAGCTGATGAAGCTCAAACAACAACACGCGTGCATAACGTTGATGCAATTGATTCAGGTTCTCTTTCTGAAAGTTTGAAAGAAGCAGTATTAGAAGCAGACTTAATTACCACTGCAGTTGGTGTTAATATCTTACCAATTATTGCTAAATCATTTGCGCCCTATTTAAAAGAAAAAGAAACACCTGTAAATATTGTGGCATGTGAAAATGCTATTATGGCCACGAACACTTTAAAAAAAGCGATTCTAGATATAACTGGTCCTTTAGATGACCATATCCATTTTGCTAATTCAGCAGTCGATAGAATCGTGCCAATGCAAAAGAATGAAAATATTTTAGATGTCGTGGTTGAACCATTTTATGAGTGGGTTATAGAAAAAGATAATTGGTTCGGTCCAGAATTAAATCACATTAAATATGTAGATAACTTAACACCATATATTGAAAGAAAACTACTAACTGTGAATACTGGTCATGCTTACCTAGCTTATGCAGGTCGATACTTTAATCAACCTACAGTATTAGATGCTATTAATGATGAGAATATTAAACATGATTTAGATAAAGTGCTTAAAGAAACTAGCCAGTATATTACAAGTCAATTTGATTTTACAGAAAATGAACAAGCACAGTATGTTGAAAAAATTATAGGTCGTTTTAAAAATCCTAACTTATCGGACGAAGTTACACGTGTCGGTCGTGGCACAATTCGTAAAATAGGACCTCAAGATCGTATCATTAAGCCATTAAATTATTTATATCAAAATAATTTAGCGCATGACGGTTTAGTTAAAGCAGCTGCATTGTTGTTAAAATATGATGACTCTAACGATCCCGAAACAGTAGAGAAAAATGATTATATTAAATCCAACAGCGTTGAAGCATTCTTAAAAAATTATGCTAAAATCGATGAACAATTAACTACAGAAATTGTTCAAGCATATAACGTATTATAATATTTTAAAATTGCTGTCAAATAGTAATAAAAAACTGGGAACAAGTGTTTTAACCTTGTTCCCAGTTTTTTTATTTTATCAAAAATGGAATTTGTTTATTCGTCTAATCCCATTTTATCTTGTACCACGTCTGCAATTGTTTGCGCGAAACGTTGTGCATCTTCATCAGTTGAAGCTTCAACCATTACACGAACAAGTGGTTCTGTACCTGAAGGTCTTACTAATATACGGCCTTCCCCGTTCATTTCTACTTCTACTTTTGTCATTACTTCTTGAACATCAATATTTTCTTCTACACGATATTTATCTGTAACTCGTACATTGACTAGTGATTGAGGATATTTTTTCATTTGGCCTGCAAGTTGACTTAGACTTTTACCAGTCATTTTAATAATACTTGCTAATTGTACACCTGTTAATAAACCGTCACCTGTCGTATTATAATCCATAAGAACGATATGACCCGACTGTTCGCCACCTAAATTATAATTGCCTCTTCTCATTTCTTCAACAACATAACGATCTCCAACTTTAGTTTTGTTTGATTGAATACCTTCATTTTCTAAAGCTTTATAAAATCCTAAATTACTCATCACTGTTGAAACAATCATATTGTTATTAAGCTCACGATTCTTAGACATCGCTTGCCCGATAATAAACATAATCTGATCACCATCAACGATTTCTCCATTTTCATCAATAGCGATAAGTCTATCTCCATCACCATCAAAAGCAAGTCCAAAGTCACATTCAGATTCTACAACTTCCTTAGCTAATGTTTCAGGATGTGTTGAACCAACTTCTTTATTTATATTATAACCATCTGGATTACATCCAACTGTCACAGTATCTGCTTCTAAATCTCCGAATAAAAATGGCGCTAATGATGAAGTAGAACCATTCGCTCCATCTAAGCCAATTTTCATGCCGTCTAGATTTACATCTACTGTTGATTTTAAATAACTGATATATTTTTGACTACCTTCAAAATAGTCAGAGTAATGAACGATATCTTCTCCAATTGGTCTAGGTAAGTCAGGATTATCTTGATCTAAAAGAGTTTCTATTTCTTGTTCTTGGTCATCTGACAATTTAAAACCGTCTGAACCAAAGAATTTGATACCATTATCTGGAACTGGATTATGAGAAGCAGAAATCATGACGCCTAAATCAGCTTCCATTGCACGAGTTAAATAAGCAACTCCGGGCGTTGATATAACACCTAAACGCATTACCTCTGCACCAATTGAAATAAGTCCAGCAATTAAAGCTGATTCTAACATTTCTCCAGAAACACGCGTATCTCTACCAACGAGTACTTTAGGGTGCTTTTCCCCTTCATTATGTGCTAATACGTAACCACCGTAGCGTCCTAATTTAAATGCAAGTTCAGGGGTAAGTTCTTTATTAGCTACGCCCCTTACGCCGTCTGTTCCAAAATATTTTGCCATTATATATATCTCCTTTATTTTAAAAAAATCTATTTGACTGTAATTGTTGCAGTTGTATCTTTAGGACTTACTTTAGTAACCTTATCAGGTACTTCAAACGTAATATCTTTTTCAGTAGAACCTGCCACATCATCCAAATCAATATTGGCTGTAATTTCATCAATATCTTCTAGATCTTCTTTATTACCATAAATTTCAACTTCCTCATTATTTAATTCGATATTATCTACTTCACGACCGTTTGATAATGAGCCTACTGTTTTAGTTTTTACTTTCACTTTTTTACTATAGTCTTCTACTTTCACACTTAGATTGACTTCATTTGGTTGAACCATCACATCAATTTTATTTAAGTTTCTATCAAATGCAGTAATTTGTGCAACATCTGTTGTGTCTTTAGAAATTTTACTTTTATTTTTATATGTTGCTTTTAAATAAGCAATTTTATCAATTTGATTTTTACCGCCAGTCACTTTAACAGTTTCTGGTGACACGCTCTGTTCACTCACTTTATATTCCGGATCCAAATCATTATTACTTACATCTGGTTCTACTTTTAATGTTTTACTTACTTTCTCTTCCAGATTTATGGTTGTTTCTTTCGGTTTCACATTATAATCAATATCTTTATTTAACCCATTCACTTGGAATTGTGTAGTATGCTTACCTGCTTTTTCTTCACTCAAGTCTAATACGGCTTTAATACTTTCACCATTTTCAGCCTTTAGTACTTGTGATTGTGGTCCGGATATTTCTACATCTACTTTATTTGGAACTTCACTGGCATACAATGATGTGTTGTCATACTTCACTTGAACTGGTACATCTTCAATTGTTTCTGAAGATTTCTGTCCTAAGTTATCAGCATTAAAAATATTGCCAAACATATTATTAACTGATAAGAAAAATATTAACGCTAATACAAGTGCTATTAACCTTAATCCCCACTTACTTTCTAGCATATTATTTCACACCTTTCTTGTTAAAGTGTGTGCCAAACCAATGTTCAGCCAATAATTCTTCAAAAGCTTCGTTAGAAATATCTTTTCTTAATTTACCATCAAATGTAACGGAAATTGACCCTGTTTCTTCAGAGACAATAACTGTAAAAGCATCAGACACTTCAGAAATACCAACTGCTGCTCTATGTCTTGTACCTAAGCTTTTAGCAATCTTGGCACTATCTGATAATGGTAAATAACTTGCAGCACTTGCAATTTTGTTTTCCTGTATGATCATCGCACCGTCATGTAAAGGTGTGTTAGGCACGAACACGTTTGTTAAAAGTTCTTGTGATATTTCCGAGTTCATGGCAATACCAGTTTCGATATAATCTTGTAATCCTGTTTCATTTTCAAAAACAATCAATGCGCCAATACGTCGTTTTGCCATATACTGCACTGCTTTGGATACAGAGGATATAAGTTTTCCTTCATCACTATTTAAATTAGTTGAATAGCGTTTAAATAGACTTCCACGACCAAGTTGTTCTAATGCGCGTCTAATTTCTGGTTGGAATATTACGATTAAAGCTAACACACCCCATTGAATAACTAAATCAAACAATTTGGCTGTGGCTGTTAAATTTAACATTTTACTCACTTGTTGACCAATAACTATTACGACAATTCCCTTTAATAGTTGAATGGCTTTGGTACCTTTAAAAACTGTAATGAGAAGATAAAGTACATACCATACTATGAGCAAATCGAGTACACTTGCAATTATTTTCACTGTACTCCAGTCATCAAAAAAGTTGGATAAATCCATAACATCTCCTCCGGTTATCTGTTCCCATGATATATATTATACCAATCATAAAGCCAACTGTCATATTTAGTATTTAATTTTATTGTAAAAATTTAAAAAAACTGATATGGATTTAATCCACATCAGTTTCATTACTAATTATAGAAGCGTTTCTCCAAAGAAACTACCTACTAAACCAACAGCTTGTTTAGCTGTATCATTGGTGTGATCTATTAATGGATTAACTTCAACTATATCCATAGAAGTTACACACTTCGAGTTATGTAATAACTCTAACGCAAAATGACTTTCTCTATATGTCAAACCACCTAAGACTCTAGTGCCTGTTCCTGGTGTTTCAACAGGATCCAACGCATCGACATCTAATGATAAGTGTATACCGTCTGTTTTAGCTTCTAGATACTCTATAGTTTCATCCATTACTTGTTTAATACCATATCGATCAACTTCCGCCATAGTATAAGTTTTAATATTATTTTCTTTTATGTAACGGCGCTCGCCATCGTCTAAGTCTCTCATTCCTATAAGAACGATATTTTCTGGCTTTACTTTAGGTGTATAATTTGAAATGTTAACTAAACGATCATCCCCGTCTCCAGCAAGCACACGTAATGGCATCCCATGTATATTCCCTGATGGTGATTCTTCAGGTACATTCAAATCCCCATGTGCATCATACCAAATAACGCCTAAATTATTATAGTGTTTACTTACGCCAGATATTGAACCTATAGCAATGGAATGATCTCCTCCAAGAATTAATGGGAAGTTATTTTTCTCAATACTATTCGATACAGCTTCACTTAAGTTGTTAGAAACAGTAATAATTTCATCTAAATTTCGTAAGCCCTCTTGCTCTGAATTAAACTTATCTAAATCGATTGCTGGTACTTCAATATTACCAGAATCTTCAACGGATAAACCTATCGCTCTAATACGATCAACAATACCTGCATATCGTATAGCATCTGGACCAAAGTTAACCCCTAATTTCCTTTGACCATATGTTGATGGTGCTCCAATTATTTCTATTTTTTTATTCATGTTAAAAACCCCTTTGCTTTCATCTGTTACTAGAATAATCGAAAGCGCTTTATGTTTCAAGTTAATGTAATATCATAATTTTTTTATAAAATCGACATTTTACATATAAAACCAGTATAATGATTTATAATTCATAAAAAGGCCTTATATTAGCTTTTACATACTATTCTAATCATAAAAATGTATATAAATTATTTTGAATTTTCTTTATTATATTATCATTTAAAATTTTTAGTAATTTTAATTTTCAACACAAAAAAAGCATTTCTCATAAGAGAAATGCTATAGAGTGAGCCATAGTGGGCTCGAACCACTGACCCTCTGATTAAAAGTCAGATGCTCTACCAACTGAGCTAATGGCTCTAAATGGCTGGGCTAGCTGGATTCGAACCAACGAGTGACGGAGTCAAAGTCCGTTGCCTTACCGCTTGGCTATAGCCCATTAATGGTGGAGGGGGGCAGATTCGAACTGCCGAACCCGAAGGAGCGGATTTACAGTCCGCCGCGTTTAGCCACTTCGCTACCCCTCCGCTATTAAATTAAAAATGGTGGAGGATGACGGGTTCGAACCGCCGACCCTCTGCTTGTAAGGCAGATGCTCTCCCAGCTGAGCTAATCCTCCAATATGTATGACCCCGACGGGACTCGAACCCGTGTTACCGCCGTGAAAGGGCGGTGTCTTAACCGCTTGACCACGGGGCCATATGGCTCCACAGGTAGGACTCGAACCTACGACCGATCGGTTAACAGCCGATAGCTCTACCACTGAGCTACTGTGGAATAATGAAATTGCCTGGCAACGTCCTACTCTTGCGGAACGTAAGTCCGACTACCATCGGCGCTAAGGAGCTTAACTACTGTGTTCGGCATGGGAACAGGTGTGACCTCCTTGCCATTGTCACCAGACAATGAAATATATAAAAAATTATACATTCAAAACTAGATAGTAAGTAAAATTTGATAATGCCAAACAAAACACTTTTAAATTTGATTAAGTCTTCGATCGATTAGTATTCGTCAGCTCCACATATCGCTATGCTTCCACCTCGAACCTATTAACCTCATCATCTTTGAGGGATCTTATAACCGAAGTTGGGAAATCTCATCTTGAGGGGGGCTTCATGCTTAGATGCTTTCAGCACTTATCCCGTCCATACATAGCTACCCAGCGATGCCGTTGGCACGACAACTGGTACACCAGAGGTATGTCCATCCCGGTCCTCTCGTACTAAGGACAGCTCCTCTCAAATTTCCTGCGCCCACGACGGATAGGGACCGAACTGTCTCACGACGTTCTGAACCCAGCTCGCGTACCGCTTTAATGGGCGAACAGCCCAACCCTTGGGACCGACTACAGCCCCAGGATGCGATGAGCCGACATCGAGGTGCCAAACCTCCCCGTCGATGTGAACTCTTGGGGGAGATAAGCCTGTTATCCCCGGGGTAGCTTTTATCCGTTGAGCGATGGCCCTTCCATGCGGAACCACCGGATCACTAAGTCCGTCTTTCGACCCTGCTCGACTTGTAAGTCTCGCAGTCAAGCTTCCTTATGCCTTTACACTCTATGAATGATTTCCAACCATTCTGAGGAAACCTTTGAGCGCCTCCGTTACTCTTTAGGAGGCGACCGCCCCAGTCAAACTGTCCATCTGACACTGTCTCCCACCATGATAAATGGTGCGGGTTAGAAATCCAACACAGCAAGGGTAGTATCCCACCAACGCCTCGACGTAAGCTGGCGCTCACGTTTCAAAGGCTCCTACCTATCCTGTACAAGTTGTACCGAATTTCAATATCAGACTACAGTAAAGCTCCACGGGGTCTTTCCGTCCTGTCGCGGGTAACCTGCATCTTCACAGGTACTATGATTTCACCGAGTCTCTCGTTGAGACAGTGCCCAAATCGTTACGCCTTTCGTGCGGGTCGGAACTTACCCGACAAGGAATTTCGCTACCTTAGGACCGTTATAGTTACGGCCGCCGTTTACTGGGGCTTCGATTCGTAGCTTCGCCGAAGCTAACCACTCCTCTTAACCTTCCAGCACCGGGCAGGCGTCAGCCCCTATACATCACCTTACGGTTTAGCAGAGACCTGTGTTTTTGATAAACAGTCGCTTGGGCCTATTCACTGCGGCTCTCCTGGGCGTTAACCCTAAAGAGCACCCCTTCTCCCGAAGTTACGGGGTCATTTTGCCGAGTTCCTTAACGAGAGTTCGCTCGCTCACCTTAGAATTCTCATCTTGACTACCTGTGTCGGTTTGCGGTACGGGCACCAAAATTCTAGCTAGAGGCTTTTCTTGGCAGTGTGAAATCAACGACTCGAGGAAACAATTTCCTCTCCCCATCACAACTTGACCTTAAGAGTGCCGGATTTGCCTAACACTCAGTCTCATTGCTTGGACGTACAATCCAATAGTACGCTTCGCCTATCCTACTGCGTCCCCCCATCGCTTAAAACGAAATTTGGTGGTACAGGAATATCAACCTGTTATCCATCGCCTACGCCTATCGGCCTCAGCTTAGGACCCGACTAACCCAGAGCGGACGAGCCTTCCTCTGGAAACCTTAGTCAATCGGTGGACGGGATTCTCACCCGTCTTTCGCTACTCACACCGGCATTCTCACTTCTAAGCGCTCCACATGTCCTTGCGATCATGCTTCAACGCCCTTAGAACGCTCTCCTACCACTGTCCTTACGGACAATCCACAGCTTCGGTAATATGTTTAGCCCCGGTACATTTTCGGCGCAGTGTCACTCGACTAGTGAGCTATTACGCACTCTTTAAATGATGGCTGCTTCTAAGCCAACATACTAGTTGTCTGGGCAACGCCACATCCTTTTCCACTTAACATATATTTTGGGACCTTAGCTGGTGGTCTGGGCTGTTTCCCTTTCGAACACGGACCTTATCACCCGCGTTCTAACTCCTAAGATAAAATTGATTGGCATTCGGAGTTTGTCTGAATTCGGTAACCCGATAAGGGCCCCTCGTCCAAACAGTGCTCTACCTCCAATAATCATTACTTAAGGCTAGCCCTAAAGCTATTTCGGAGAGAACCAGCTATCTCCAGGTTCGATTGGAATTTCTCCGCTACCCACAACTCATCCGCTCACTTTTCAACGTAAGTCGGTTCGGCCCTCCATTCAGTGTTACCTGAACTTCAGCCTGGTCATGGGTAGATCACCTGGTTTCGGGTCTACGACCAAATACTCAACGCCCTATTCAGACTCGCTTTCGCTACGGCTCCACATTAACTGCTTAACCTTGCATCAAATCGTAACTCGCCGGTTCATTCTACAAAAGGCACGCCATCACCCATTAACGGGCTCTGACTACTTGTAAGCACACGGTTTCAAGTTCTATTTCACTCCCCTTCCGGGGTACTTTTCACCTTTCCCTCACGGTACTGGTTCACTATCGGTCACTAGAGAGTATTTAGCCTTGGGAGATGGTCCTCCCGGATTCCGACGGAATTTCTCGTGTTCCGTCGTACTCAGGATCCACTCAAGAGTGAACAAACTTTCGACTACAGGATTATTACCTTCTTTGATTCATCTTTCCAGATGATTCGTCTAATTTGTTCTTTTGTAACTCCGTATAGAGTGTCCTACAACCCCAACAAGCAAGCTCGTTGGTTTGGGCTCTTCCCGTTTCGCTCGCCGCTACTCAGGGAATCGATTTTTCTTTCTCTTCCTGCGGGTACTAAGATGTTTCAGTTCCCCGCGTCTGCCTTCAGATATGCTATGTATTCACATATCGATAACACGACATAACTCGTGTTGGGTTTCCCCATTCGGAAATCTCTGGATCAAAGCTTACTTACAGCTCCCCAAAGCATATCGTCGTTAGTAACGTCCTTCGTAGGCTTCTAGTGCCAAGGCATCCACCGTGCGCCCTTAATAACTTAATCTTTTCGACCTTCAACACGATAAATCGGTTGAAAACCTAAAATGTTATTAATCTGTGAGTGTTCTTTCGAACACTAGCGATTATTTCTATTTTTTTGAATTCAAGCTTTTTAAAACTCTAATTCACTCGGTTTTGCTTGGTAAAATCATAAATTTTACTTACATATCTAGTTTTCAATGTACAAAATAACGCAATGAATACTCGTAATGAGCATTCAAAACTGAATGCAATATGTCAATGTCATTCCTCTTCATCTTCTCAAGGAAGATGTTCCGAATATATCCTTAGAAAGGAGGTGATCCAGCCGCACCTTCCGATACGGCTACCTTGTTACGACTTCACCCCAATCATTTGTCCCACCTTCGACGGCTAGCTCCATAAATGGTTACTCCACCGGCTTCGGGTGTTACAAACTCTCGTGGTGTGACGGGCGGTGTGTACAAGACCCGGGAACGTATTCACCGTAGCATGCTGATCTACGATTACTAGCGATTCCAGCTTCATGTAGTCGAGTTGCAGACTACAATCCGAACTGAGAACAACTTTATGGGATTTGCATGACCTCGCGATTTAGCTGCCCTTTGTATTGTCCATTGTAGCACGTGTGTAGCCCAAATCATAAGGGGCATGATGATTTGACGTCATCCCCACCTTCCTCCGGTTTGTCACCGGCAGTCAACCTAGAGTGCCCAACTAAATGCTGGCAACTAAGTTTAAGGGTTGCGCTCGTTGCGGGACTTAACCCAACATCTCACGACACGAGCTGACGACAACCATGCACCACCTGTCACTTTGTCCCCCGAAGGGGAAGGCTCTATCTCTAGAGTTTTCAAAGGATGTCAAGATTTGGTAAGGTTCTTCGCGTTGCTTCGAATTAAACCACATGCTCCACCGCTTGTGCGGGTCCCCGTCAATTCCTTTGAGTTTCAACCTTGCGGTCGTACTCCCCAGGCGGAGTGCTTAATGCGTTAGCTGCAGCACTAAGGGGCGGAAACCCCCTAACACTTAGCACTCATCGTTTACGGCGTGGACTACCAGGGTATCTAATCCTGTTTGATCCCCACGCTTTCGCACATCAGCGTCAGTTACAGACCAGAAAGTCGCCTTCGCCACTGGTGTTCCTCCATATCTCTGCGCATTTCACCGCTACACATGGAATTCCACTTTCCTCTTCTGTACTCAAGTTTCCCAGTTTCCAATGACCCTCCACGGTTGAGCCGTGGGCTTTCACATCAGACTTAAGAAACCGCCTACGCGCGCTTTACGCCCAATAATTCCGGATAACGCTTGCCACCTACGTATTACCGCGGCTGCTGGCACGTAGTTAGCCGTGGCTTTCTGATTAGGTACCGTCAAGATGTGCACAGTTACTTACACATTTGTTCTTCCCTAATAACAGAGTTTTACGATCCGAAAACCTTCATCACTCACGCGGCGTTGCTCCGTCAGACTTTCGTCCATTGCGGAAGATTCCCTACTGCTGCCTCCCGTAGGAGTCTGGACCGTGTCTCAGTTCCAGTGTGGCCGATCACCCTCTCAGGTCGGCTACGTATCGTTGCCTTGGTAAGCCGTTACCTTACCAACTAGCTAATACGGCGCGGGTCCATCTATAAGTGATAGCAAAACCATCTTTTACTTTAGAACCATGCGGTTCCAAATGTTATCCGGCATTAGCTCCGGTTTCCCGAAGTTATTCCAGTCTTATAGGTAGGTTACCCACGTGTTACTCACCCGTCCGCCGCTAACTTCAAAGGAGCAAGCTCCTTATCCGTTCGCTCGACTTGCATGTATTAGGCACGCCGCCAGCGTTCATCCTGAGCCAGGATCAAACTCTCCATAAATGAATTATGATGTTTGATTAGCTCATAAAATACTAATTTGTGTGTTATCTCTAACACGTTTGAACCAACAATTTAATGTTGTGTTCGGAATTAACGTTGACATATTGCAATTCAGTTTTCAATGTTCATTTGGATAATTGCTTTATTACTATACCATTTCAATTGACGTTGTGTCAATAAAAAATTAATATTCTTTAACAATCATTTAACATTACTCTAATAATATTAAAGTATTTCTTATAAAGTTTCAAGTATATTTTTTACACTTTTTCGAAATTGAATTAAATAATGTTTTTGTCGTTTTTGACGACTTTTATATAATATCAATTCCACAAGAGAAAGTCAATACTTTTTTGTTTATTGTGATTTGTTACGTTTACACTGTATCGTGCTTTCGTTGGTCACAAGAAATAATTCTACCACCATTCAAAAAAATTGCAAGAGAAAAGTGGGTAAAAATTAAATTAATTTCTACCCACTCCTTAAATACTACTATTTACTAGTCTTTTCAATGATTTGTTGTGCCATTGATTGGTATATTTCTCCTAATCTATCATCTGGTTGATAAATGGAAGGCGCGAAATCTTTTGGATTCCATGATGGTTGTTCTAATGGTAGGTGACCTAATAAGTCTGTTTGTAATTCTTCAGCAAGCTTTTCACCGCCACCTGTTCCAAATACATATTCTTTATTTCCAGTTTCTTCGCTTTGGAAGTAAGACATGTTTTCTATTACACCTAAAATCGTGTGTTCAGTGTGTTTTGCCATTGCTCCAGCTCTTGCTGCAACAAATGCTGCAGTAGGATGAGGTGTTGTTACAATAATTTCTTTACTTGATGGCAACATCGTATGTACATCTAAAGCAATATCCCCTGTACCTGGAGGTAAATCTAAAATTAAATAATCTAAATCTCCCCATCGTACTTCAACAAAGAAATTCGTAAGCATTTTCCCTAACATTGGGCCTCTCCATATAACTGGTGCGTTCTCTTCAACAAAGAAAGCCATTGAAATTACTTTCACACCATGACGTTCAACTGGTATGATTTCTTTACCTTGTACCCCTGGTTTTTCATCAATTCCCATCATGTCTGGAACGCTAAAGCCATAAATATCAGCATCAACTAGACCAACTTTTTTACCTTCTCTAGCTAATGATACTGCTAAATTGACTGCTACTGTTGATTTTCCAACGCCACCTTTACCAGAAGCGATAGCTATAAACTCTACAGGATTGTCTTTAGATAATAAGCCTTCTATTGTTTGTTGCTCGTCATCACTCGTACCTCTATATTGTTCTACTACATCAGATGGTAATTCTTCAAATCTGATGCCAACTGTATTAGTCCCATTTTCTTTTAATACTTCCACTACGGCCATTTGTAAATCTAATTGAGGTTGTCCCCCTAATTGAGCCATAGCTATTTTGACACTTACATGCTCTATTTCTTCTTTAATAGTAACCTCTATTATTCCATCAGTTTCTTTTAAAGGTACATTTATTATTGGATCTTTTAATTGTCCAACAAGTTCTTTAACTTGCTCAGTCGTTAACACAATGCGTCCCCCTCTTTATAAAATAATCATTATTTATATTCTAACAAACAAAACTTAAGTTTGCTTTAAATAGTTTATATTCAGTATAAATATAATCAGCTTATTAAAAAAGAAGTTAGCTCACTTCACTCTCTATTAAAGAATAAATAAACTAACTTCTTAAAGTAATTGCTATATGTCTTTCTTAAATGGTTACTTTAACTATCGGAGATAAAGTTAAAGTATTACAGTTTCTACTATATATTAACATTATATTCATTCTTCATAATCACAACAGTTAAAGTGCTTCAATTAACTGTTGTGATTTTCTAAAATAAGATGCTTATTTTCCATTTAAGTTTTCACTATCTGGATAAAATATTTCCTTACATATAAATAAGAGTCCAATGATAAATACAATCACCCAAAAATCAATATTTATATAAGTGTAATGGATATGCACTATGAAGTAAAATAGCAAAGTTGTTACAGTGAAAGTAATTAAGTGATAAGTTAACCCTTTAAAATATGGGTTATCTGGTAATTTTTTTCTAAAGTAATCCATTAAATTCTCTATTATAAACAAATTGAAATAACCTAATACAATATAACTACCATAATAAATTAAGTTATCGTAAAAGTTTTTGTTATATCCAAAATACGCAAGATGGAAATAAATTAGGATTCTACTCAAACCATATAATCCAAATCCTAAAAATGTTAAAAATATAGCCCCAGAAATAATAAATACCGAAAGTACAATAAGCGTTGTAAATAAATATTTTATATATTTCATTGCTTACTGTCCTCCCTTTTCACTCTATTTCGATATTCCGTTTAATAATCACCTAACTTTTATTACAACCTCGCTAGTATTTATTATTAAAACTATAATCGCATAAACTATATTACCATTATAACAACTCACTACCAAATACAAATTAACACGAAGCTCTACTCTTCAAATTATATCGTTTATTGATGAAGTAAATCATGTTTTAGTTATATAGATACAGTTTACTAATTAGATTCTTGTTTCTGTTCTTTATAAAACATAATCCATAAAACTATTAGTATAATCAATATAATTAAACTAAGTAAGATAACATTGTGTATTTGCAGACTGATAAAAGTGAACGATAAAGCATAAACGTAACCCATTACAGTAGAACCTATTGAATTACCTAAACTCTTAGTTAATGTATAGAGTGACATCATCCGCTTCATATTATTTAATGAAGTCTCTTCTTGAGTTATAACACTATCTTTTGTATAAACTGTGCCAAAGCTAACCCCTGCAAGTAATAAACTAAACGCTATAAATAATGGCGATTCGGTGCCTATAAATATTAAAATGCCACATAGCATTAATAGTGTGAAAGCAAAAATATATAATCCTTTTCTACTCATTCTAACCTCTAATTTATCTAATGAAAAATTAAGCGCTAACCAAGCAAATGAAATTGGAAATATTACAAAGCCACTTTGTAATGGTGAGAGGCCCATTTCTTCTTGTAAATAAATAGGCATATATAAGTTGTAACCCATCAAAATAATTGCATAAGCAAAATCAGTAAAGAATATTAAAATAATTGTCTTATTAAATTCTGTAACTGGTACAAATGGTGTTTTTATGTTTTTTTCATTTTTGTATAGAACCACTGCCATTATACAAGCTAAGATAAGTGAAATGATGTTTAAATATAAATTCGCTTTATTCATAACTGTAAATATTAAAAAGAAGATTAATACATAGAAGTACGTTAAGCCCTTCACGTCTAATTTATTTTTTGCAGTTGTATTTTCATTTTCAAAATGGAATGTGATTATCACCAATACCATAGCAGCAATTGCAATCGGAATATTCACGAAGAATAACCAGTGCCACGTTGCAAATTCTAAAATAGTTCCTCCCAAAACCGGGCCAATAATGCTAGAAATCCCCCACACACTACCAACAATTCCCATAATTTTATAACGTAATGGGATTTCAAAGGCAAGTTTAGGTACTATTTGACTCAATGCCATCATTACACCAGCACCTAAACCTTGTATAAAACGAGACATGATAAGTATCTCGAAAGTGCCACTTATTCCGGATAAGAAACTTCCTATAGTAAAAAGCAATAATCCTAAAAGTGTGATATAAATAATTTTCGTTCGATCTAGTAGTTCTCCTACAATCGGATTAGCTATGACAATTGCAATAAAATAAACTGCGAAAATCAATGAAATGGATGAAGTAACATTTAAGTCATCTCTTATAGTAGGAATTGCTAAAGAAACAATTGATGTTTCGATGGCAGACATAAACATAATTAATATTAATGCAACTACGACACCTAAAGACTTAATATTCATAATCTACCTCCTTGCATAACAAATTAAAATTCTTTTAGCATAATCAGAGCAATTACTATGTAGTAATAAGTTTCAAATCGACTTTTTGAGGCTAGGGCAGAAATACATGTTACAGTCTAAATCTTTCTTTTTTTAAAAAAAGAGCGGGATAGAAATCAAAATCTGATTTCATATTCCCGCCCCCACAAAGCCTACTAAAAAATAATACAAGAGCCGAAACTCTTGCATAAGTACTTAAAACAAGCCGATATATATCAGACAGCTAGTGCCCATATAATAATTGCTTTTAAAACATAGATTTATGTCCTAGAGACTACTAAATCTATGTTTTTTTAGAATTACATAAAATATAAAATAGCTATAAAATGAAATACGGATGCAATTACTATAAAGAAGTGCCAAATCATATGAAAATATGGACGATCTTTTTGTGCATAGAACCATGCTCCAACGGTATAAGCAATCCCACCAAATAGTATAAATAGCATAAATGTTACCGATGAATCGAAAATAATTGTCGGTAAAAATAAAACGCCAATCCATCCCATAACTAAATACATAGTTAAGCTCAATTTATGACTAACATTTTTAGCTAAAGATTTGTATAGAATACCCCAGAGTGTAATACCCCAAAGTACTGCCATTGCAGTCCATCCTAACCATCCACCAATTAACACTAAACATATTGGCGTATATGTTCCAGCAATTGCAACATATATCATACTGTGATCAATAATTCTGAGTATATATTTATGCGAAGAATTATTAGGCATCGCATGATAAATCGTTGAAGATATAAGCATTAGGAAAATACTTATCACATATAGCGAAACGCTAAATGAACCTAATATGCCATGATCCAAAAAACTTTGTATTGCTGCATAAGGCAATACACATAAAGCAATGAATGCAGCTGCCCCATGTGAAACTGCATTTCCAATTTCCTCACCAAATGTTAAAGGTACAATATTTTTAAATGTTTTAGCCACTTTGCTATTATCTACATCTACTGTATGAGACATAAGTGTAACCACCTTTTTTATATCAAATTCATACGTTTCAAATCAGCTGTAGCTGTTTCAACACTATCTTTACCTTCTTTATTTTTTAAAGGAGAAAACTCTTCTTCTCTCGGTACTTGTAATGTAATAAAGCTATTAGCATATTGGAAAATATCAAAATAGAATAATTCAAACTTAAGTGTCGGTTGCTCAATTACGCCAAAATCATCATCTAACTGTTTTAGTTTTTTAATCGCTAAATGATATGGCAATGCATGATCAACCACATTGTTAATAAATAAAAGTTTAAATGTATGTATTCCTATATTAGCGTTATTAAATTCATTAGCAACTTCAGGGTCTAATTCTGAATATTCAAGTACAGTATCTTTTTGATTAGCTGTCACTAATCTACCAACACTTTCTCCCTCTTTAGGTTGAATTGACTTTGTAGTGATATCCATACTTTTTTGGAATGTATAACCTGCAAATAATGGATCCAATACTTTCACAAGAACGTTATCAATATTATTCAAGAAAATATATTCCACTCCATTGTCTGTCATTTCATCTAAATAGCCTGAATTTTTAAGTGATTTAAACACGCCACCATTACCGTTAGGCGTTTCTAGGATATTACCATCTACGTCTAAAACTAACTTGCCTTCTTCAGATAAGGCAACAATGTTCTCTTGCTTGAAAAAGTGCACATGTGATTTATCATATCCAAAATAATCTTTAGCTTCGAAAAATAGTTGTGTTTCTTTGTCATTTACTTTGCTAGTCATGATATACCAATCGACAGCTACACCTGTTTGCTCTTTTAATGATATTAATTGTTGTGCTTGAATTTCAAATAAACTAACGCCTTCAATTTCAAACGAACCTTTAGGTCCTTTATAACCTAAACGCGTCCCTTGTCCACCTGCCATTAATAACACTGCAAATTTACCTTTTTGAATTGCGTCTAAACCAACTTCTTCATATTTTTTGATTTCTTCTTCTGAAAAATCATTTTTAACATCATATTTCACCTCATTAATAGAGGAAACGTCATCGATTACTTTTTTATTTACATACAAATCTTCGTATAAATCTTGAATATCAGATAAGTTTAAAGAGTCTACTTTATTAGCCAATTGTTCTTTCTCATTTGTACTCATTAGTTTTTCAAATTCAATTAAATGGTCTTGATTAAACTTTTCTAAACCTTTCTTATCTAGCATGTTCTCTCTCCTTAATATTCAAATATTAGATAAAAATAGTATCTTATTACTGACTTGAATATATAATTTCACTATTTGTACTTTATATTATTATGATTATATGCACAACCTTAATCATAACCATTTAAAAAAACAGCTGCTTAATAAATGGTTGAAAAAACACATAAGTTGCGCCTATAGTTAACGCGCTCGCAAGTGATAAATCAACGAGACCACCTGTTTTAAAAACTAAAGGGAATTTCACACTGATTGGGATAGGATATAAAAATTTAACTCCCCTAGGTGTTAACATATCTAGTATAACATGAGACAGCATTCCTAATATAATCGTAATTAAATAATAAATTGGCGTTTGAATAGCATATAATAAACAAATTATAATTGAAATAAATAATAGCGAGTGTGTAAATGTCCTGTGACCAAATAATAATCTAATAAAAAAGCTCAAAACTTTAAATCGTCTACCAATTTTACTTTGTGCATGACAAATATCAGGTAATAAACTTGATATAACTGCAAGCGTTATAACCGTAATTGATGTAAACAAATCTGTATGAAAATATTCTATAGTTAATGCGCCTACTAATAAACCGCATGATGCGTGGGTTTTACCTGTCATTTTCACTTCTCCTTATCGCAATATATTTTATCATATCTTTTATATCAATGCGAACGTACTTTCGGAAAAAACACTGAGTATAACATATTAAATAAAAGTATCACACATTTACTTGAAAACGGTTGCATGTTGTTGTATGATATAGCTATAAATTAATTAAAGGATGTGTTCTAGATATGGCAATGATAGTTAAAAAAGATAACAATGAAGTAAGAATTCAATGGAGAGTTGCAGATATTAAGATTCCAACAAGTGATATTAAGAACATTTCACAAGATCAAAATATCCATGAAATTCCAAAATTAGATAGAAACAAAGTTTCGAGAATTGGTTCTACTTTCGGAAAAACGAACCGTGTTATCATCGACACTAATGACCATGAATACATTATTTATACGCAAAATGATCAAAAAGTATATAATGAAGTAACAAAATAATATTAAACAATTAACAATAAAAAGACGCAATTCTAACCCCACGTTAGAATTGCGTCTTTTTTATATTAATCACGACTTAAACATATAAGGGATATCAATTAACCTCTAATTCACAATGATGATATACTATAGCTAAATCTTAGAAAGTGGGTGCATATCATGTACGTTGTTACGAATAGAATTGATGTTAAAAAAGGTTTTGCAGAAAAAATGGCGCCTAATTTTACAAAAAAAGGCAAAATAAATGAATTAGAAGGATTCCGTAAAGTTGAAGTTTGGCTAATCGAAGACGAAACAGATTACGATCAAATGTATGTGAATACTTGGTGGGATTCTGAAGAAAATTTCAAAGCATGGCTTGAAAGTGATGCGTTTAAAGAAGCACACGCAGGTAAGTCAAAATCTAAAAGTGAAGATTCACCAGTCATAGGGAATAAAGTTGTTAAAGCAAATGTTTTATCAACACTTAATTAATCAGATACGTTTGTAAGTTTAAATACAACAAAACAGTAAATATTGCAAAACACCCCGAAGATTAGTTTTTCAATCTAACTTTCGGGGTGTTTTAATTGTATTCATATTCATAATGTTTTTAAACTAATTAAAATATAGATGCGCCATCAACGCTATAATCGGTAATGCAATAATTGTTCTGATTAAGAAAATAACAAATAGTTTAAAGATACTGACTGGAATTTTCGAGCCTAATATCACCCCACCTACTTCTGATAAGTAGATTAACTGACTAATACTTAATGCACCGATAACGAATAATGTAATATCATTGCCTACGCCCTCAATTAATATAGAAGGTAAAAACATATCGGCAAAGCCTATTAATATTGTTTCTGATGCTTGAGCAGCTTCAGGAATTTGCAGCAATTCTAAATATGGTACAAATGGTTTACCTATAATTGCAAATATTGGTGTGTAGGTCGCAACGATTGTCGCTAGTGTACCAATACTCATAACAACTGGTAAAATAACAAACCACATATCTACAACTGTTTTAAGTCCCGATTTGAAAAATGATTTGAATCCTGGTGCATTAATACCTGTTTCTGTTGCCATATCAAAACCGTGACTTAATGCTGTTTTATTTTCTGGTAATTTTTCCGTTCTCATTTCTTCAGATACTTCTTTTGAGTATTCGTCTTTGATAGATTTTAATGGCCAGACTCTTGGCAAAATCAATGCACAAACAATACACGAAACAATAACTGAAAAGTAGAAATAGAAGAAATGGTTTTGCATATGTACTGTTTTCGCAATGACGATAGCAAATGTTATAGATACTACACTAAAGGTAGTAGCAATAACTGTTGCCTCACGTCTAGAATAAAAACCACTTTCATATTGCTTACTTGTTATTAATACCCCTACTGTGCCATCTCCAATAAACGATGCTAAGTTATCCACTGTAGAACGCCCTGGTAATGTGAATAAAGGTCTCATAATAGGTCTAAAGATTGGACCTAAAAATTCTAACAATCCATATTCCATAAGTAATGGTAAAAATAATGCTGCAAATAAGAATACAGCAACTAATGTTGGCAATAGACTTTCAAATACAAGCCCGCCAGTGTCTGCAGAATATATTACTTCAGTACCAACTTTCAAATAAGTCATCCATACAAAGACAACTGCTAATATTCTTAATAGCAACCAGACGATGTTCACATTAAATGCATTATATAAAAGACCGTCTGGTTTTAATTTATTTTTCAGTATTGTAGAGCATAAAATCGATAATATGCCTGATATTGTGACAATCAAAACAATAATTAATGGCATGGCATTCCCTAGCACTTCTTGTAATAGTCCTGCTAAAAACGCAACGGGTAATGTGGTTTGTTTAACACCATCTTCAGTCACAGTAATAGGTACTAAAAACAAGATAATACCAATTAATGACATGACAATGAATTTTAATCTACCTCGTACTAATTGTGATTTACTATATTTATTCATTTCATTCACCCCTTAGGTGTTTATATTTTTATATACACTTAAAAAAGCAACAGCAATAATTATAACCTATTATGTATAAATATGTAAATCAATAATTTTAGGTTTTTATTGTCTTCTTGTATATGTATAAATAAAATAATTGACTCTAATATTATTTAGGGTCAATTACACTTTATACGAAAACGCTTACTTTTGCAATTTATTTTTGAATTATATTTTTCTTATTAAAAATAAAAAGTATGGAACGCCGACAATAGCAACGATTACACCGACAGGAATATCGATAGGTGGATGAATACCTCTTGCAAGTCCATCACTAATTGACAGTATAAGTGCACCAATCAAACCTGACATAATTATGATGTGGATGTGTTTATGGCCAACTATTCGTCGTGCTATATGCGGTGCAATCAGTCCAAGAAAACTTAATCCCCCGACGAGTGAAATTGAAGCGCCTGCTAAAGCTACTGCTAAAAATAATAAAATCATTTTAATCTTTTTAATTTTTGTCCCTAGTCCCAGCGCTACATCGTCACCAAGAATTAAAATATCTAACTGATGACAGTAATAAAAAATGAACGGTAAGGTAACGATAAACCATGGTAATATCACTGTTATGTTCGACATGTTGTGACCATATAAACTTCCAGTAAGCCAAACTAATGCAGTATTTGCATCTAGCGGATTACGTATTAACATATATTGAACAATCGCCGTACAAATTGCACCTATTGCTAAACCAATTAATGCGATTTTGGAACCTTTCATATTAAATTTAGATATTAACAAAGTCAAAATCAAACTAATACAAAATGCACCAAAGAAAGAACTAAATGGCAAAATATATAAAGGCGCTGTAGGAAATAGCATTATAACCGTAACAGCGGATAAACTCGCACCTTTTGTAATACCAATAACATCTGGTGATGCAAGTGAATTTCTTACAACACCTTGTATCAGAGCACCAGAAATCGCTAAGCTACTACCAAAAATCAATGCCAAGCACATTCGTGGCACTCGATACTCATTTAAAATAAAGTTATCTTGTGAAAGTAAACTTTTAACCACTTCAGCAGGATGTATAAATACTGAACCTATGGACAATGATCCAATTGCAAAAATAATAAGTAATATCGTCACAATCGTATATTTTAATATAAGTCTAATATTCATATGCGATCCACTCCTTTAGCAGTAATTGCAAGGAAGTATAATGCACCTACAAATGAAGTAACAATACCTACAGGCGATTCAAATGGAAATGCAATTAATCTACTGAGTACATCAGATAGCAATAATAAGTCTGCACCAATAATTATCGCTAAAGGAATCATCACCCTATAATTTGTATGTACATAATATTTAACAATATGTGGGACGATTAATCCTACGAAGCCAATAGGACCCGCTACTGAAACAGAAGTTCCTGCTAATAAAATAACAAGTATAGCTATAATAATTCTCACTACTTTTACATTTTGCCCTAAAGATGTAGCTAACTGTTCACCTAGCTCCATAATTGTTAATTGTTTTGCTATCATAATAGTCCCAATAAAAGCAATAATAAGCCAAGGTAAGATGCCTAAAATTTGTGTCCAGTTGATAGTAGATAATGAACCTACAAGCCAAAACATAACTGTGGAAGTTGCATGTTCGTTTAGTAGAATAATTCCTTGAGTCATACTTGTAAAAAATAAATGAATGGCCATACCTGCTAGTGCTAACTTAATTGGTGTTATTCCTTTTGTAGATCCTGACAGCAGATAAACTGTTAAACCACCTACAAACGCGCCAAAAAATGCTAGTATTGTAGCAAATGGTGTTAAGGCAGGTATAAGCATCGTGATAAATACGATAACAAAAGAAGCGCCCGAGTTAACGCCAAATATTTGGGGCGATGCCAAAGGGTTTCTCGTCATAGCTTGCATGAGTAATCCAGCCACGCTAAGTGCTGCACCAATGAATAGTGCTGCAATCATTCTAGGCATACGCACATTATGAATTAAAAATGTTTGTTTCGTTTGATCGTGTGTCCATAGATAATCTATAAAATCCTTCGTTGTAATGTGTGAAGCACCAACCGTTAAATTAAAATACATCATAACAAAAAGCGCACCCACACTCACAATGAATATGAGTGCTGTGCGTTTTTGTATTTTGCTTTCAGACCTATTGGTTTGACTAATACGCTTTACTTTAGCCATTTACCATCACCCTATTGTTGTTGTTTATCATTATTTTCGGTTTTAGAAACTTCTACGAGTTGTTTTGCTATTTCTTCAGAAGAAATAATACCACGTGCTCGTGCCCATGTATTTCGATCAAAAATAGATACTTTATTATTTTTCACTGCGTCTAGATTTTTCCACACTGGATCCTGTCCTTGTTTTTTCAAATTCGGGTCTTCTTTTCCTTCATCAACCATGATAAACATTCGTCCTGGATTAATATCTGAAAGTACCTCAGAATTTAATTGTAAATAAGGAGCTTTTAAGTATTTAGCCAAATTATCTGTTTCTGTTTTATTTAATGCGTTCTTAAAACCTAGCTCTTTTAGCAGTTCACCAACATAAGTATTTTCAGGATGAGATAATAATCCTGATTTTGCAATGACAGTAGCTAACACTGGCTCAGATTTATCCATAGTAATTTTTTTACTGTATTCTGACATTAAATCCTGATGTTCTTTTAATCTTTCTTTTCCTTTATCTTCTTCGCCTACTGCTTTCGCAATTGTTTTAAACGCATCTAAATTATCTTTATAGTCACTATCAAAACTTGGCAGTAGAATTGTCGGCGCAATTTTTTCTAAATCTTTTTGTATGCCTTTATGTCTATTAGTATCAGCTATAATTAAATCTGGTTTTTGATTACTAATTTCTTCTAAGTTAGGCTGTTTACGTAAACCAACTGATTTATAATCACCAATTTTTTCACGAATTGGTTTTAATATTCTATCCTTTTTACCATCATCTGCTATACCCACTGGCTTTATATCTAAAGCTGCAAGTGCGTCTACATATGAAAATTCTAACGCTACGACTCGCTCAGGATTTTTATCAAGCTTTGTTGTACCGCCATCATGTTTAATCATCACGTCAACTTTATTAGCGTTATCCCTTTTAGATTCCCCAGTGTCTTTATCATTACCACTTCCACAAGCGGTCAATAATACTACTGTCAAAGCTAATATAAGCACACTCATAAATTTAAAACTATGCTTCATCGTTGTCACTCCTTAGATGTGTATATTTACATATCTAATTTTATTGAGAACGATTATCGTTGTCAATATATTTTTAATTAACTTTTAATTTTCTACAATGAATTAAACACTTGATTTTTAATGTTAGTGCATGCTTGCTCAACACCTTCATCACGTGTATATGCTTTTGTTAAATTAGGCATATACATGCTTTGTGCTAAAGCTTTATACCCTAGACTAAATTGTATTTTGTCTCCTAATTGATAAAAATCCTGATTTAATAAATCAATCATGACATGATCACTTGTAGCACCTAATATTTTCACTTGATGATGTATAGGTGTAATCGCTTCGACATGCGTATCCAAACTACCAATATCAATAATGGCTTGTAAATATTGTTTGCCTGTATCATAGTTCATACGTGGCTTAATCTCTACTATTTCTGCTTCTAAAATAATTGTATCTTGATATAACATTGCAATTGGATGATTTGTTGTGGTCTCAATTCCTCTGAAGAGCGTTTCGCCTATTCTCAGTTCGTTAATTTTACCTAAATCACTATAAGCCATTTGAGTTAACAAACTTGAATTTCCACCTGATATAATTTTAAATCTTATATTGGTCACTTCTTCAATAGACTTTACAAATTGATTAATCATTTTCACATCTTCATCTGTAGGTGCGTTCGACTGAAAACACATAAAGTTAAATGCTAACCCTGCAATATTAAGGTGATGCATCTGAATTATTTCTTTAATATAGTCAATCACATCATAAGTTAAGATACCTTCCCTAGCATCTTTCCAATCCACCATGAGTAAAATTTGGTGCTTCACTTGTTGTTTACCTGCAAGATTATTTAATTGTCGAATCGTCTCTATCTCAGTTTGAATGCTTATATTCGTATAACGCACTACATCTTCAAGTTCATATTGATTTGTAGTTCCTATCATTGCAAAAGATAGATTCGTATCTTTACTCTTCGTAATATTATCAATTCTGGCATCTGCAAAGTGTGTCATACCAATGTCTTTTAACACTTCTATAATTTTGCTATCACCAGCCACACATTTGGTTACAGGTGTAAAACAAATATTATTTTGACTGCACAAGGCGTTTAATACATGACCGTTATATTTAATTTTAGATAAATTAATCTGTAATTGTGCCATGTTTACACCTCTTTATATAATGGGTTCTTTAATTTTATCGTTACGTACTGTTTCACTTTACTTTCCATTCTCATGCGCAACAATGCTTTGACTGAAATCGTAGGTCCAAACAAAACTGCTTTCAACACTTGTGCATGAGCTTTTTGTGAATCTATCGCTTCATCTACTATGTTCCCAACTAATTTAAATAACGCTCGCTCATCTACTTCTTCATATTTTGAAAAATAATGAATCAGTTCTGCAATTTGATTTTGAATTACTGAATGTTGAAACTTTCCGATAACCGCTTCAATATTTTCAGCAATCAGACTTGAATTCGTTATATCAACATGAGGTAATTTAAGCTTTAAAGTGTCTAAATCTATTCTTGAACCACCTAGATCTCTAATAATAAATTTCATTTGATAATCCGGTCCAAGATTAATAATCGTATTTTGCATATGCGCTTCTAAGGCGATACCGTAATCTTGTATATATGCAATTAATGGTTCAATTAAAGTTTTCGCATAACTACACAAAAATTGTTTGATGGCGATTGATGTAGGTCCTTCTCCAATCCACTCCAAGTAACTATCTACAACGACTTTGTTATCAACTGGATTTTTATTAATTAGACTAGCTGTCACCAACGTCGTTCCGTTATCTGCGATATAAGGTTTGTGTCTCACTATGCAAGCCAATTGACGTGCGGTATCGTCATCTATATTTACATGAATACCATAAGGTTCCAAAGCGACTTGTAATTGTGGGTGTAGCTCTAACATCTCTTGTAATTCATAACTGAGTTTAGGTCCATCTACTGTCGTCACAGCTGCAACGGTTCGGATGGCACTCGTAGCTTGAATATTTACTGGTAATTTAATATGATACGGCTTATTGATTAACGCCATTGTTCTAAATGATAACGTTGCTTTAGATGCTACATCAAATGGTGTGGGTAATAATCGACCTTCTTTTATCCATTCCGAAAATTGATGCACAATCACATTGTCATATTGCCAAGGATGTACAAGTATTATTCTATAATCCTCCAGTTCAAACTGGTACGGTTCTAAAAATGCTTTGAGTTTATAACGATATTCAGGAATAATATGATTTAAAATATATTGTTCATCATCTTCCATTGACGTTGTAATACAATCTGCTTTATGAATAAGCATTACTTTTAATGGAATAATCTTTTCAAACTCTGGCGCATATAATTTTACTTCTTTTCTTGTTAATGGCAATTTTGTTTTAGACAAGGGATGCGTTGGATGCCCTTCTACAACGATACTCTCCGAATAAGTTAAATCATTAATTTCTTCTGAATCTTTAAAATGCTTTAACCAGATGAAGAAATTAATAGTTTCAGGCATTCTCGAAAATTTCAATGTTGCATGAATCAACGCTTGTCTATGAGAAAAATGGTCATACGTCAATGCAAAACCATCTCTACTAGAAATGAGTTCTTCTCTCAATCTGTTACTCATTGGTATATCAAATTGCTTATCCAATACATCGAGCAAGTGTTCTACAGTTTCGATTTCCATCATAGTGTTACCCTTGATGTAACGTATCTTTCCTCTAAATACATATCTTTCCATATCACTTTTATGTACTTTATCCACTTGTAAAAGTTGTCCATGATATTGTAATTCAATATAATCTTCAAACTCATTAACTATCATTTGATCAGGAAAAATATGTTCCTTAATAATCGCATTATAAATACGATACTGTACGTTTTTATCTGCAGATTGCCATGTCCGATCCGTCATACAACAATGCCTCCATTTTGCTCAATCTATTTATTAAATATTGAATAATGCTGTAATCACAAATGTATTCAATTTTATTACAAAGCATATGATTACTGTATTTAAAGTAATTTAGTTCTACTTTTCCATTTTAATACTCACTATGTTCCCTCTATTTTTCAAATCAACACAGTACTAAAAATAAATTATTCGGTGTCCATTCACTTTGGGATGTTAAAATACATAGAAAAGTGGTAAATATAAATGATGAAACTGTTATATTTCATATGTCATACAATCAAATTAACACTATTATGATAGAACCCATACTTATTTTTTATAATTGATAATTATTATCAATGTACTTAATATAGATTATATAAATACCTTATACTTTTGTAAAATAATTTTAAGAGGTGCCTTATGAATACAAACATAGACTTTAACAATTCAATTAATAAACTCACTAAAGATGAACAATATGCATTAACCTATTTAGAATCTATCAATTATGAATGGCGTGATGCATTTATGAAAGCGTTATTAATCAGTAGAGATAAAATATCACAGCGGCTCATCACTTCTTTACATAGAGAGAATTTAGTTAATAGCCGCGATTATAGTCAGGTCATTACAACACACGATGCACCAATAAACTTAGCTACTAACCAATTACAAACATTAAAAATAAATTTCCCACACGCTCAAAAAACTTTATATGCACCTATTACTGGATTACATGCATTCGATAGAATTGATGTTGAAGGCCCCTTTTATTTTGAAAGTAAGCATAATCTTGAAAGAATTTTACATCCTAATGAGATATTAAGTTGTATTTTAACCGAAGCACCAACACTTAATAATGACGCAAGTTATCAATTTAGAGAAGATATAAATAATAGCGTAGCTAATATGGCTATTTCGCTTAGCTTTCAAATGATTACATTAGCTGATGAAACTTTGCCTCTTGGTCAACTAATTATTGAAGCGGAAGATAGTTATTTAAGATCCGAACAAGCAGTTGTTGAAGGGCATCCCTTACATCCAGGTGCAAAATTACGTAAAGGTATGACACCTGAAACTACAATTAATTATTCTTCTGAGTTCAATAATGTTATAGGCTTAAAGTTTATCTTAATACATAAAGATATTGCAAAAGTTGAAACATTATCCAAAAATTACAATGAAACTCTATATGATTTATTCGAAGGCTTATATTCCGAAGTTTTAAGAGAGGTTGGTTCTGAACATATTGATACGTACTATGTCATGGTCATACATCCATGGCAATATAATGAAGTATTAATAAATCAGTATGACAATGAGCTTAAAGAAAAACGAATTATTCCAATTCACTATCAACTTGATTATCACGCTGGTCTATCGTTTAGAACACTAATGCCAAAGCTGCCTATAGCTTTACCCCACATTAAACTATCAACTAATGTGCATATCACAGGTGAAATTAGAACTTTATCTGAACAAACAACAATTAATGGCCCTCAAGTCACAAAAATTTTGAATGACATTAAACATAGCGATACCCTATTTCATAATATTGCTGGAGATACGATTGATGAAATTGCTGGCATCCACTTTTTTAAAACAGAAGATCCACATGATATACAAACTATAAGAAGTGAACAATTAGGTTCGTTATTTAGAACTAATATTTATGATGTTATTGATAATAATACAACACCTATGATTCCATCAAGTTTAGTTGCCAACTATGTTTATAACTATGAAACACCTATCAATACACTTATCAAAAAGTATGCACAAACACATGCTTTTGTTTCTTATAAAGAAGCATGTATCACTTGGATAGAACAGTATAGTCAAGCACTAATTGATATTACGCTACCTTTATACATTAAATATGGCATCGCTCTTGAAGCACATTTACAAAATACTATCGCTACATTTAATAGTGATGGCTCGTTAAACAAATTATATGTCCGTGATTTTGAAGGTTTACGCATTGATGAAGTTTACTTGAATCACATGGGATATAGAACCCAAAATTTTCATGAGAAATCCTTAATTTTAACGAATCAACCACAAACTGTTTTTAATAAAGTATTTTATTCTAGTATTCAAAACCATCTTGGAGAATTAATCTGTACTTTAGCAAAATCTAGTGCTATTGATGATTTAGAACAAAGCATATGGTCAAACGTAAGTGATCTATTAGCTAACAAGTTAAATGTTATCGCCAATACTATGGATGATTCTAAAAGAATCGATGAAATTAGAGCATTATTATTCGCGTCTGAAATTGACTATAAATGTGTAACCACGATGAGACTAGAAGATGAAGCAGATGTTTATACATATATAAAAGTGAATAATCCACTTCACCGAAATCATGAATCTCATTAAAGTATGATATTAAGTCTATATAAATATTAAAAAACCAAATGCTTTTATAGCAATTGGTTTTTCGAAATTTTAAAACCGCTAAAGTAAATTAACTTTAGCGGTTTTTAGTTTGATACTCAATTAATTATTGTAAGCCTTTTTCCTCATTATTTGAGTTTTGGCTTTTTTCATTTTTTTGAGACCATTCTTTTTTAGTCATTACATCTTCAACGCGCATGTTAACTTCAACTACGTCAAGACCAGTAATATATTTAACTTGTTCTTTAACTAAATCTGTTACTTTACGGAAGATTTTAGGTGCTGATTCACCGTATTCTAATATTACTTTTAAATCAACAGCTGCTTGTTTTTCTCCAACCTCAACGCTTACGCCTCTTGAAACGTTCTCGTTGCTTCCGAATGAGTTAGAAATACTATCGACGAATCCGCCTTTCATTTCTAAAATTCCACTTACTTCACGCGCTGCGATGCCTGCAATTTTCTCAATTACTTCATCAGAAAATGTTAATTTATTTGAAAATTGCGGTTCTTGTTTTTGTTGTTCTTGTTCTTGTTGCTTTTGTGCTTCTTGTTCATTAACTCCAGTTTGATTATTATATGCTTGTTTTGCTTTGTTATTATCTACTGCCATATTAAAATCTCCTTTGTCTTCTCAATTTTTAAAATTTAATTTTAAGTTATTTTCAAACTTTGGAAATACTAACTCCATCGATTTAAGAAATTTAAAAAGTCTTGCTTACGGTCTTTAGTATACCCGATTGCAATTCCAATCAAACATAATACTAAGATTAATATTGTACTCCAGAAACCTAGTGTTAAGAATAATATTGCGATAATCAAGAATGCTAAGAATCCAATGATTCTCCATTTAAATACTTTTAAGAAATCAACAACTTCTTGTGTAGAATCTTGTCCATTTTGGTGATTATTATTAGTCATGATAACCCTCCCTTACAACACACGTTTGCCTGAGGTTTTTTGATCTCTAACGTTGACCTCTAGTTTTGATACTGGTAATTCAGTAAAGTGTTCTACGTTCTGCTTAATGTCATTTCTAATTTCTTCCGTTAATGATTTAACTTGAACATCACCTGGTACAAAGAAATCCGCTTTCAAAGCAATATGTGATTTCTTCTTCTTGTTATACAATTTTGCAATCACGTTCGGTTGACGAATTTGATCATATTGTACAAGTGTATCGTATGCTGATTTTTCAATTGCTTTTCTCGATACATAAATATGACCATCATTGAAATCTTTGTAAAGTCCGGGTTTTCTATACGTAGGTTTAAACAAGCTGAATACTAGTATCAGGCCAATTAAAATGAGTAACGCTGCTAAAGTTATTAAGGTTGGTTGAAACCAATTAAACTGTGTTAAGTAATCTTGATATTGAGTAATTCTAGAGTCTTTGATATACATAAACAGTAAAACACCAACGATTACTACAATTAAAAGTCCTAATATGAAATTTTTAAGTCGCTTCACCTCGTATGCCACCTCCTATGTTTCTAGATTATGTACTTGTTATATATGACTAATACCCTTTAAAAAAAACTTAGAAACATTTTTATTGTATTTGTTAAATATTTTCTATGGCAAAATAAGTTTGCTCTAGTTATTATTCTTCCGATCTTCAGTTGATTCTATTTGTTTATCGTCTTCTGTTTCTGAATCATCTTGATTTGCTTTACGATATTGTAAAAGCTGACTATCCGTGACAAGTAGCTTATTGCTAGGTCTCGGCTTTTCTATTGCTAATGATTTCAAGAGTGACCATATCATTAATATAATGACAATGGAGAATGGTAAAGCTGCAATAATTAAAAGGTTTTGAATCGATTGCGTTCCACCCGTATAAATCATAATCATCGCAAATAACGCTAAAATAATGCCCCAACTGACTTTGACTAAACCAGAAGGATTAATACTACCTTTAGAACTCAACATACCTAATACATACGTAGCTGAGTCGGCTGATGTTACAAAGAAAATCATAATGACTATCAGCGTAATAATACTCAATACAAATCCTAATGGAAATTGTTCCAACGTAGCAAAGGTCGCTGTTTCCGTTGCTTCTTTCGCGATATTCGCAATACCGTTTTGTTGTAAGTAAATTGCTGAGGCGCCAAATACTGCAAAAAATATGAAACATACAAGCGCTGGTACAAATAATACACCTAATATAAATTCTTTAATCGTTCTACCTCGAGAGACACGGGCGATAAAGATTCCAACAAACGGCGCCCATGAAATCCACCAAGCCCAATAGAAGATTGTCCATTGTTTTAACCACTGGAATTTTTCGCCACCCGATTGCGGTATACGTAAACTCATGTTAAAGAAATTAGCAATATAATCCCCTAATGAATTGGTAAACGTATTTAATATCGTTAGTGTAGGTCCTACACAGAACAATAAGAGTAACACGAGGAAAGCTAACGCCATATTAATATTACTTAAGCTCTTAATACCTTTATCAATACCTGACCAAGCTGACCAACTAAATAATAAGGTTGCTATAATAATGATAATAACTTGACTCCCAAAATTAGAAGGTATTTCAAATAAGAAATTCAATCCTTCATTGATTTGCAACGCACCAAAACCAAGTGTTGCAGCAACACCTGTTACAGTAGCAATAATTGCAAGGACATCTATCGCCCCACCGATAGGACCTTTCATCATTTTACTGCCTAAAATAGGTATTAACGTAGCACTGACTAGTCCCGGATAACCTTTATGGAAATTAAAGTACGCAAAAACGAGTCCCACGATACCATATACAGCCCATGCGTGCACACCCCAATGAAAGAATGAAAATTGCATCGCATCATTAATTGCAGTTTGCGTGCCTGCTTTATGTAATGGGGTTAAAGTAAATGCATGACTAATTGGTTCAGAAGTTGTCCAAAAGACTAAACCAATACCCATACCTGCACTAAATAACATTGCGAACCATGATTTTAATGAAAATTCAGGATCTTCGCCTTCTTCACCCAATGTAATAGATGAATATCTAGAAAATAATAGATAAACACATACAATTAATATGACTAATACAAGTAATAAATAATACCAACCAAAATTAACTGCTATAAAATTCGTGATAGATTGAGTGACTGATTCTAATTGTTTCGGTAATATTGCACCATAGAGTACAAATACCGTACAAATAGCTAATGCCACCCAAAATACTGCTGTCATTTTTTTAAAATGCATAACAAAATTACACTCTCCCTTTGCTTTATGTAAGATACATACCCTATCATACTTAATATATTCCATATTTGTAACCACTTTTAAGGATTATTATAATCTTATTTAAACACTATAAATAGATTTATTAAATGTGTAATTATAATAAATTTACATATTTAAAAGCCTTCCAATTATTCACCCATAAGGTAATTGCTTGGAAGGCTTATCTAGTATATTAATTTCATAACACATTAACATGACAGATTTTAATATTTATAACTTATGATTCTTGATTGAGTTGAATTACTAATTTACCAATCATGTTTTGATTTTCAAGTTTCGTATGTGCTTCGAACAGACTATTTGCTGTTAAACCATCTATCACTTCATTTAAAGTTGGTTGATATACATTCGCTTCTATTTTTTCAGAAATGTCCGTTAAATAGTCACGATGTAAAGTCATGTCTTCAGTTTCATGTAGCGGTCTTGAATACATATATTCATGTGTAAATGTAATACTTTTAGGTTTGAGTAAGTTTAAATCTTGTTTATTTTTAAAAGCGACAATGGTTGCAATGATCCCTCTTGGTTTTACGAGTTCGATCATTTTTTCATAGTATTGATCTGTATCAAATGTACAGAAAATATAATCAACTTCGCTTATTTCATATTTTTCAAACTCTTTAACTAAATCATTTTTATGATTTAATACAATATCTGCACCCATATCTTTAGACCAAAGATACGTTTCTTCTCGTGAAGCGGTTGTAATAACATGGAGTCCATGATGTTTAGCTATTTGCGTTGCAATACTTCCTACACCACCTGCACCATTGATAATTAAAATAGACTTACCTTTATTATCTTCTGGATTATGCGAAATTTTAAATACATCAAATAATGTTTCTGATGCAGTGAGTCCTGTTAAAGGTAAACTTGCAGCTTCAGCAACACTTATATTTTTAGGTTTTTTAGCGACAAGACGCTCATCAACAAGTTGGTATTCTTGATTAGAACCTTGATATGCAGGAGAGCCAGAATAAAATACTTCGTCGCCAACTTTAAAATGATTAATTTCTTCACCTACCGCTTCTACCACACCAACAGCATCAAAGCCTAGAACTCGTGGTGGCTCGTTAACAGGAGACTGTCTTATTTTAGTATCTACAGGATTAACACTAATCGCTTTTACACGTACTAAAAGTTCGTATTGCGTTGGTTCAGGTCGTTCAACTTCAAATTCATAGAACTGATTTCCTTCATCTAGATCAAAACGAGTATCTGCACCTATTGCTTTCATATTACATATCTCCTTTAATGTTTAGATATTGTCTGACACCTGTACAACTTGTTTGCCAAAGTTATCGCCTGTAAATAAGTTTCTAAATGCCTCTGGTATGTGTTCAAATCCATTCATGACTGACGTTTTTGTTTTTATTTTATCTTCTTGGACCCATTGGGCAAGTTGTTTACTCGCATTTGCGAAATCATCTGCATAATTTGCCACAATAAAGCCTTTCATTAATGCTTGTGATTTTATGAGGATGGGTTGAATACGTGGACCATGTTCAATCGTTGTATCATTGTAACCAGAAATTGCTCCACAAACAGGAATTCGAGCAAATTGATTTAAGTGTTTCATTACTTCATCAGCAATCAATCCACCGACGTTTTCGAAATACACATCTACACCATTTGGTACTGCTTTAGCAAGTTGTTCTGAAAAATCATCTGCTTTATAATCCACACTCGCATCAAAACCTAATGTTTCTGTTAAGTATGTTGTTTTTTCAGGGCCACCTGCAATACCTACAACATAAGCACCTTTCAATTTAGCAATTTGTCCTACCACTGAACCAACCGCGCCAGATGCTGCAGATACAACAACTGTTTCGCCTTCTTTCGGTTGTCCAATTTTTAATAGCCCATGATATGCTGTTTGACCAGGCATGCCTAACACGCTTAAATATAAATGTAGTGGAACATCTGTGTTAGATACCTTAATAACATGCTTTGCTGGGACATTGCTTAGTTTTTGCCAAGGGAATTGTCCAGTAACAATGTCACCTTTATCAAAACCATCTGCTTCTGATGCAATGACTTTACCAACAACATGCCCTGATAAAGGTTCATCAATTTGGAATGGTGTGATATAAGAATCACTATCATCCATACGTCCGCGCATATATGGATCTACTGATATATATAACGCTTCTACTTGAATTTCATCTTTTTTCGGCATATCTATTTCAACAGTTTCATATTTAAATATCTCATCTGAAGGAATGCCTTCAGGTCTCTTAGCTAATACGATTTGTTCTGTATTCATTATATTGCCTCCATTCGCTATTTTCTTTCATTTTATAGTGATATAACAGTGCAATCAATCAAATCGCTTATTGAGCTCTATGTGGTCATGTTATGCTTACGTTAAATTCATATACTGATTGATATATAGTAATAAGGAGATATTGAAGTGAAACTAAGTATTTTAGATTATGTTCCAATTTTTGAAGGCCGCAACGCGACACAGGCTTTAAATCATACCGTTGAATTAGCTCAATTAGCTGAGTCATTAGGCTTTTATCGCTATTGGGTGGCAGAGCATCATCAAGTGCATTCTGTAGCCTCTAGTGCGCCTGAAATGGTTATGATGTCACTCTTAGAACAAACATCCTCCATTCATATTGGAAGTGGCGGTATTATGCTGCCTCATTATAGTGCATATAAAATTGCAGAACAATTTAAATTAATGGAAGCACGTCACCCTGGACGCGTCGATTTAGGCACAGGACACTCGCCTAGCTTCAAAAATGTGAATCATGCTTTAAATGAAGCTAAAACAAAAGATATAAGTTATAAAACACAAATTAATGATTTAATGCATTATTTTAATGATGACAATACTTATAATCACCGTTTTAAAGGGTTACAAGCAACGCCATTAATCGATACGAAGCCGAGTATGTTTATATTAGGCATGAGTAAACAAAGTGCTGCAATCGCTGCAGAAAAAGGATTACCTTTCGTAGTTGCACTTATGGGTCAAGCTAACCACATTACTGAAAATGTAATTAATCATTATCGTGACTTATTTAAACAATTTCATCCTGAAAGTGAATCTTATGTTATTATTTCTACGTTTGTAATTACTGCACAACAGCAATCACAAATAGCTCAATTAGAACATGCATTTCATTTATGGTTAGTGCGCATTGGTTATTTGGATCAGCCTGAGTTTTATCCTTCAATTGAATTTGCAATGCATCGACAACTCTCAACACGTGAACAAGATAAAAAGATTTCTAACCAAAATAGAGTGATTTCAGGTTTACCTAATGATGTTATAAAAGCACTGAATGATGTTGCTTTAAGATTTAATGCTGACGAAATTATGATTCAACCACACGTTTTTGGTGAAACACACCGAAAAACACTGCTAGAGTTAATTGCCAAGGAAAATATGACATAATAATAATAAAAGCAATATATCGCCCACATTTAACTATCGGCTGATATATTGCTTTTTGCATGATATTTTAATTTACAGATCTTTATCCCATAAGTATTCATTTATTTTATCTTGCACTTTTTTATTATTTGCTAGTTTTCCATGCTCTGCATTAGGCCCATGCACTTTAAATTCATCATATGATTTTACGTTGTTACCTAATAAATATTTTAATGATCTTGAAGATACATTAGTCACCCTACCGTCTGAGTCTGTACCATCTTCAATGTCTCCATATATATTTAGCACATTGACGTCATCAGGAAATTTATGTTTCATAGCTCGTAATTCTTTATAATCATCCATCATTTTATTAGGTTTGCCTTTTTTATCTAATTCAATATTTAATTTTTTGCCATCTACATCTACCTCACCATTAAAGTTCCCGGCCAAATTTACTACTTTATTTAAAGTAGGTAGTTGTTCATCGTCTCCATAATTTAACATATAGTAACTAAATGATTTATTACTCATAGAATGTGCGACAAAATTAAATTTTTCAAAGTTATATTGATAGTTCGTGGCAATGATGGCATTTCTTATCCATTTTGCATTTTTTTCTACATTTTCATTATTATTATCTTCTAACTTAATTTTAATAATTGGATATTTAGATTTACTTGTTAAATTTCCATCGAATGTCACCTTTCCATCAGATGAAACATATGCTTGAATAACCTCTTTTGATGCACCTGACTTAATAGCTGAATTTACTAGAAAATTCCCTGAGTCAGCTGAGCCTTTATATCCATGAAGATAAAATGTAGGTATTGCTTCCTCGGAATCACTTCTGACAGGATATTCGTTATTTCCATAATATTTAATTACTAAAATAACTACACTTAATAAGGCAACGAGCAAAATGATAAGTAGTACTGTGTAGAAATTATGAGAGTTCTTTTTATCTTCCATGTAATCACGCCTTATATTATAGAGTTATTTTCCTTAATTACCCAACATCTTATCATACTTAACATTTTAAAATAAATTTTTATTTTGTAATACAAAAAAAGCACTTTCCAATATAATTGGAAAGTGCTTTTTAATATCGAACACAAACTGTCTACACTAATTTGCGTACTGTATCTGGAAGCGAATAACTTCGCAAAAGTTGCAGTAGTAATATTAACGTTTTGAGAACTGTGGTGAACGACGAGCTTTTTTAAGACCTGGTTTTTTACGTTCTTTCATACGAGGATCACGAGTAAGTAATCCAGCGCGTTTTAAAGAACCTCTGTATTCAGGATCTGCTTCTAATAATGCACGAGCAATACCGTGACGGATTGCTTGAGCTTGTCCAGTAAATCCACCGCCGTGAACGTTAACTAAAACATCATAGTTACCTTTAGTTTCTGTAACATCAAACGGTTGGTTTATATCTAAAATTAATGATTCAAATGGTAAGTAGCTACGTACATCGCTGCCGTTAACAGTAATATTACCTTCACCTGGTACTAAACGTACACGTGCTACTGAGTTTTTACGACGGCCTGTGCCTTTATATTCAACTTGTGCCAATGTAATTTCCTCCTTTTAATTAACCACGTAACTCGTAGTTTTCTGGTTGTTGTGCAGCGTGTGGATGTTCAGCGCCACCATATACAAATAATTTTTTACCTTGTTTTTCGCCTAAACGCGTGCTTGGAAGCATACCTTTAATTGAATTTTCAAGTAAACGTTCTGGGTTCTTAGCTTTTAACTCACCAGCAGAAATTGATTTAATTCCGCCTGGGTGGTTTGAGTGACGATAATACATTTTATCTTGTTCTTTGTTACCTGTAAAATGTATTTTTGAAGCGTTGATGATAATCACATAATCACCTGTATCAACGTGTGGTGTATAAGTTGCTTTATTTTTACCGCGTAAAATAGTTGCTACCTCTGATGATAAACGACCAAGTGTTTTATCTTCAGCATCAATAACATACCATTTGCGCTCAATGTTTGATTCATTAGCCATAAATGTTTGACGCATATAATTGTCCTCCTAGAATAAATAAATGTTTCTTGTTTAATAGTTATTACTTTTAAGTTTAGATGTCATTTATTTTGTTAATTTTTTGTTCTTGTTCTACGTGCTTCTATATCTTGTTACACAATAAGATTCCGGGGCTTATCGTGGGTGATATAAAACAATACCGTTAGTAATCGTATAATTTTTAAGCCGTTTTGTCAATCTTATTTAATCATTTTGTGTTGATTTTTTTTGATGTATATTTATATCACTACCAAAGTCATTGATTAACGCTGAAGATGTCAAATAAATCCGCTCTAAATATAATCCTTCAGATGGTGCAGTATACGGAACCTGATTACGATCTTTCATCATTAATAACTCAGGTACCTCTTCAGGATTACGCTTTCCTTTGCCAACTTCTAATAGAAACGCCATAAGCACACGTACCATATTATATAGGAATCCTGAGCCTGTGACAATATAATCCAGACCATTTTCTGTAATTTTAATACGACTTTCATATATCGTGCGCACTTTACTCTCTACTTCTGTTTTTTGTGAACAAAAACCAGTAAAATCATGCGTTCCTACGAATAATTGGGCTGCCCTATTCATTTTTTCAGTATCTAATGAATCAGTAATATATGTTTTCAAACCGCATTGGAAAGGATCCTTGTGCTCTGATTGATAAATTTTATAACGGTAAGACTTTCCGACACAATCATATCTACAATGAAAGTCATCATCGACAATCATTACATCATTCACATAAACATCATCAGGCAAAGCACGATTCATTACGTACTTCCATTGTGGCGGAGCAATGTTCAATTCTGTATCAAAATGAAAATATTGTTCTAACGCGTGTACGCCTTTATCGGTTCTACTACTTGGGTGAATTCGCACATGACGTTTGTGCATTCTTTTAAGTATTTTTTCAAACTGTTGTTGTACTGTTCTACCATTTTGTTGTATTTGAAAACCAAGAAACTGACTTCCTTGGTATGAAATATTTACTAAAACACGCATCATGCATTACACTCCTATATATTTTAAAACAAACAATATCACTGCTATTGGTATTAGTAATATGAGCACTAATACATCTGTCCATCGCCATTGCAACTTACGATAACTCGTACGCTGTTTTTTAGTATCGTAACCTCTTACTTCCATTGCAATAGCTAAGTCTTCTGCCCTTTGAAATGCTGAAATAAACAATGGTATTAATAATGGTATAAATGCTTTAATTCGATTAATCAATCCTCCAGAGCTTATTTCTGAGCCACGAGATTTTTGAGCTAAAATAATTTTATCTAACTCGTTCATCAGTGTTGGTATAAATCGCAACGCTATCGACATCATCATGCTCAATAGATGCACAGGTATCTTAACAAGTTTAAGCGGTGATAATAGTCTTTCAAATGCATCTGTTAAGTCAATTGGACTTGTCGTTAACGTTAATATCGTTGAAATCATAATGATGAACATGAGTCTCAATACAATATAAATACCTTCTAAAATCCCCTGTGTATCGATAGAGATAAATGACATCTCAAATATTCTTGTGCCGCCCTTGGTTAGAAACAAATGCATTAGAAAGGTAAATATGAGAAATATCCATATTGGCGTTAATCCTTTTACTAAAAACCATAATTTAATATGGGCTAACTTCATGAAAGTTAATATTAATAGAAACAACCAAAAATAAGTAGCAAACGAATGTGCAAAAAAGATTAATACAATAAAGAAAAAGGCAAATATCAATTTTGAACGTGGGTCCAAACGATGGATTATTGTATCTAACGGCAGATAGCGGCCTATGATAAACTTATCTCTCATGTTGTTGCCACTCCTTATACATTTCAATAAATTCTGCTTCAGTTAATGCGATTTTATTAAAATAATATTGATGTTTATCTTCAATATCCCTTTGCAGTTTCACAATATTTGGTACATCTAAGTGCATTTGATTCACATAGTTCGTATCACTAAATAATTTACGTGGTGTACATGAATCAATAAGTTTGCCATTGCTCATAATTTTAACTTCATCTACATATTTTGCTACGTCATTCATTTCATGCGTTACAAGGATGATTGTTTTTTGTTGTTCTACTTGAAGTCTTTTTATTAATTCCATGATTTGTTTTCTACTCTTTGGATCAAGGCCTGCAGTAGGTTCATCTAAAATAACAATGTCTGGATCCATTGCCAGTATTGATGTAATTGCGATTTTTCTCATTTGCCCACCTGACATTTGAAAAGGAGACTGCTGCAATATATCCCTGTTAAAACCAAATTCTAATAGTAAACGAAACGCACGTTCTTTTACTTCGTTAAGTGGCATGTTAAAGTTTTGAGGACCAAAAAGAATCTCTCTTTCAACAGAATCTTCGAATAGCTGTGACTCCGGAAATTGAAATACAACACCTAGGCGTTTACGTACTTGCTTTAAAAACTTATCTTTAGTCTTATGGGTGATTGTTATATCATCTACTTCTAACGCACCACTAGTTGGCTTTAAAAGGCCATTGAAATGTTGAATCAATGTTGATTTGCCAGAACCAGTTTGTCCTATTACAGCATAGTATTTTCCTTGTTCAAATGACGTGACAATGTCTTCCAACGCAAGATACTCAAAGGGTGTGCCATTTTGATATACATAACTAACTTGGTTAAAATGAACCGTCATAATTTTCTTACCAACCCTTCATAAGTTACGTAATCAGTAACGCCTAATAACTGCTGATGCATTCGCATTGAAAATGGAAGATCTAAACCAATCTTTGTGAGTTCATTACCATCACTAAAAATTTCTTCTGGTAAGCCCGATTGATGTACAGTACCTTCATTTAACACCACTACATGGTCGGCCTCTACTGCTTCTGACAAATCATGTGTAATAGAAATAATCGTAACATCTTTATCGTCTTTTAAACGATGAATCAATGAAAGTAACTCATTTCTACCAGCAGGGTCTAACATAGAAGTAGCTTCGTCTAATATAATGATATCTGTATCCAAAGCAAGGACTCCTGCAATTGCAACACGTTGCTTTTGGCCTCCTGAGAGAGACTGGGGTTCGTATTTAGCTCTATCTAACATTTCTACGTCAGCTAATGCTTCAGGCACAATACTCTGCATGCTTTCATATGTTACGCCATTATTTTCTAAACCAAATGCAACATCATACTCCACTGTAGACCCTACAAATTGATTTTCAGGATTTTGGAACACAATGCCAATGTGCTGTCTTAAATAACTCAAATTATCTTCTTGAACTAATCTATTAAGCAAATAAATATCACCATCAAATGGTGATTCTATGCCTATCATTAGTTTAGCAATAGTAGATTTACCTGAACCATTATGTCCTACAATTGATGTCCATTGTCCTTTTGGAATTTCAAAAGATACGTCATTTAACGCAAATCGTTCATCACTATTATATTTAAATGAAACATGATTAAATGTAATAATATTATCTTGCGTGTCCACATCAATTGCCTCCCAAAATTTATAATCATCATTGTTGTATACTTATCCTATTTTACATGAAACTTTCTAAAGAAGCACTAGTAAAGTCTAAAGAAACACTGCTATAAATAAGTACTTTAAAACTTTTATAAAATAACTCTTTTGACATTTGCGCATTAGTGTAAGTGTTCATACCTTGCTAATGGGAGTGGGACAGAAATCTAATTTTTCTAACAAGATTTCGTCGCATGAGCCAAGTCCCGCTAAGCGGACTAGAAAATGGCATACAAGCGTTGAAGCTCTTGCATAAGAACTACTGCTCTTCATAAATGAAGTAGTTCTTTAAAAGTTTAATATAATCGCATTTTCAGTCCAGTCAGGCACTGCCAATATAATAATTGAGGATGAGACATGTATTTTGTCCCAACCTCTTGATTTTCAAATGCATAAGGCCCCCTCAATTCTGTATGAATTGTGGAGGCCTTATAAATAAAAAAAGCGCGCACCCCATCATATTTTTGAGTTCACGCTTTAAAGTTTATTAAGTTTGATGGGGTACTCTGAGCTAGACAATATTTGTATGTGGCAAACATTATCGTTGCACTCATTTGCTTTATACATAGTAGTACGTATATTTAAATTAAACTAATTCGATAATTACTGATTCAGCTCCGTCACCGCGACGAGGGCCTACTTTAAGAATACGAGTGTAACCGCCTTGACGTTCTGTATAACGTTCAGCAACTTCACCGAATAATTTTTGTAGTGCAGTTTGAATTGATTCATCATCATTTAAGATTTCTACATTGCGTAAAGTTTTAGCAGCTTGACGACGAGAAGCTAAATCTCCTTTTTTACCTAAAGTGATTAATTTTTCAACAACACTACGTAGTTCTTTTGCACGTGCTTCTGTAGTTTCAACACGTTCACTAACGATAAGTGATGTAGCTAAATCGCGTAACATAGCTTTACGTTGATCAGAAGTACGACCTAATTTTCTGTAACCCATGAGTTAACCTCCTTTATATTAATCTTCTTTTCTTAATCCTAAACCTAAATCTTCAAGTTTGTATTTAACTTCTTCTAAAGATTTACGACCTAAATTACGGACTTTCATCATGTCAGCTTCTGATTTATCAGCTAACTCTTGGACAGAGTTGATACCTGCGCGTTTTAAACAGTTGTAAGAACGTACAGATAAATCTAATTCTTCAATTGACATTTCAAGAACTTTTTCTTTTTGATCTTCTTCTTTTTCAATCATGATTTCAGCATTTTGTGCTTCATCAGTTAATCCAACAAAGATATTCAAATGTTCAGTTAAGATTTTTGCAGCTAATGAAACAGACTCTTGTGGCGTTATAGAACCATTAGTCCAAACATCTAACGTTAATTTATCAAAATCACTACTTTGACCTACGCGCGTGTTTTCTACAGTATAGTTAACACGTTCTACAGGTGAATATAATGAATCAACTGGAATTACACCAATTGGTAAATCACTAGTGTTATTTTGTTCTGCTAATGCGTAGCCTCTACCTTTATTAGCAACTAGACGGATTTTTAAATGTCCACCTTTAGAAACTGTTGCAATTTTAATCTCAGGATTCAGTATCTCTACATCACTATCATGAGTAATGTCACTTGCAGTTACTTCGCCTTCATCTTTAACATCGATTTCCAAAGTTTTTTCTTCTTCAGAATAGATTTTTAATGCTAGCTTTTTGATGTTCATAATAATTGCAGAAACATCTTCAACAACATTATCTATAGCTGAGAATTCATGTAATACGCCTTCGATTTCAATGTATTTAACGGCAGCACCTGGTAATGAAGATAGTAGGATACGACGTAAGGAGTTTCCTAGTGTAGTACCGTAGCCACGTTCTAGTGGTTCAACAACGAACTTACCGAATTTAGCATCATCACTAATTTCAATTGTTTCAATTCTAGGTTTTTCGATTTCAATCATTTACAAATATCCTCCTTGATTACGTCGACTTGATTTGTACTGTAATTTCTCAGTGACCTGCGACAATAACAATAAAATTATACGCGACGACGTTTTGGTGGACGACAACCATTATGTGGAACTGGAGTAACGTCACGGATTGCAGTTACATCTAATCCAGCTGATTGTAATGCACGGATAGCTGATTCACGACCAGGACCTGGGCCTTTTACAGTGACTTCAACAGATTTCAAACCATGTTCCATAGCTGATTTAGCAGCAGTTTCTGATGCCATTTGAGCTGCGAATGGAGTTGATTTTTTTGATCCTTTGAATCCAAGTGCACCTGCTGATGACCATGATAACGCATTACCAAATTCATCAGTAATTGTTACGATTGTATTATTGAATGTTGAACGGATGTGAGCCACACCATTTTCAATATTCTTTTTCACTCTACGTTTACGAGATACTTGTTTACGTGCCATTTAAATTTTGCCTCCTTTACCTATTATTTTTTCTTGTTAGCTACAGTTTTAACTGGGCCTTTACGAGTACGAGCATTGTTCTTAGTCTTTTGTCCGCGTACTGGTAAGCCACGACGGTGACGGATACCACGGTATGATGAGATTTCCATTAAACGTTTAATGTTTAAGTTTTGCTCACGACGTAAGTCACCTTCTACTTTATAGCTATCTACTACTTCACGGATACGACCTAATTCATCATCAGTTAATTCGTTAACGCGTGTGTCTGGTGAAACGTTAGCTTCTTCAGCAATTTTATTAGCTGTAGTAGTACCGATACCATATACATAAGTTAATGAAATAACAATACGTTTTTCACGTGGAATATCTACTCCTGCAATACGTGCCATAATTATTTACACCTCTCTTTATTAGCCTTGTCTTTGTTTATGTTTTGGGTTGCTACAAATTACCATTACTTTACCTTTACGTTTAATGACTTTACATTTTTCGCAAATTGGTTTTACTGATGGTCTTACTTTCATTTTAATACCTCCCTATATTATGGAGTGACGATTATTTATAACGATACGTAATTCTTCCGCGCGTTAAATCGTACGGAGACATTTCTACAGTTACTTTGTCGCCAGGCAGAATACGAATATAATTCATTCTGATTTTACCACTTACGTGAGCTAAAATCTCATGACCATTTTCTAATTCTACTTTAAACATTGCATTTGGTAAAGTATCTAACACAGTACCTTCTAATTCAATAACATCTTGTTTAGCCATTTATTAACTTCCCCCTTTTTGCAATAGTTGGTTATCGTCAACAATCAACTCTAACCATACGAGTCTATAAGTGTTGTTAATAAGTTTAACAAAATTAAAATGAATTACTATATCGCATTGTCACTCTTATTCAATTATACTTTCGACATTCCATAGACCGTACAAGTTGATATTATTTTAAGTTTTCTAAGATATCGATAACGTCTTCAGTTACGACTTTAATATCTCTTGAACCATCAATGTTTTTTAATACTTTTTTATTATCATAGAATTCTAAGATAGGTTTAGACTGTTTAACATTGACATTTAAACGATTTGCAACTGTTTCTGGGTTGTCATCTTCACGTTGGTATAATTTACCACCATCAAGATCACAAATACCTTCAACTTTAGGAGGATTGAATACAAGATGATAAGTTGTTCCGCATTTTTCGCAAATTCTACGACCAGTTAGGCGGTTCATTAATTCTTCTTCAGCTACCTCTATATTGATAACAGCATCAATTTTTCTATCTAATTCTTGCATAATTTCATTTAATGCTTCAGCTTGTTCAATAGTACGAGGAAAGCCATCTAGTAAGAATCCTTTTTTTGCATCGTCTTCAGAAATTCTATCTTTAACGATGCCCACAGTTACTTCATCAGGGACTAATTCTCCACGATCCATGAATGATTTAGCTTCTTTGCCTAAATCTGTTCCATCTTTAATCGCTTTTCTGAACATGTCTCCAGTAGATATGTGTGGAATTGGGAATTTCTTTACAATTTCACTCGCTTGAGTTCCTTTACCTGCACCAGGTAAACCCATTAAAATGATATTCATAAGTGCCCTCCTACAATTTATCTACCACCAAAGCCTCTATAATCTTTCTGAGTCACTTGAGCTTCAAGACTCTTCATTGTTTCTATTGCTACACCAATTACGATAAGTAAGCTGGTACCACCAAGCTGAATAGATTGAGGTAAGCTCATTACTTTAGTAGCAATGATTGGCAGAATCGCAATTACAGCTAAGAATATTGACCCTACAAATGTTAAACGATAGAGAACTCCAGTAATATATTTTTTTGTTTGTTCACCAGGTCTAATACCTGGAACATAACTTCCTTGTTTCTTGAGATTATCTGACATCTTTCCAGGATTGACTTGAACAAATGCATAGAAGTATGTGAATGCAATGATAAGCACCACATAAACAATCATACCGATATTACTCGATGGATTTGCCACGTCTGAAATCTTCTGCGCCCAACTAGCATCAGGGAAGAACAATGTTAATGTTCTAGGTAACAAGAAGAATGCCATTGCAAAGATAACGGGGATAACCCCAGCAGCGTTAACTTTCAAAGGTAAATATGTTGCTTGTGAACCTAATCGTTGTGTTGATTGCTTTTTCGCATATTGAATTGGAATTTTACGAATAGCTTGTAATACAAATATTGCACCAACTGTTAATAATACCATTCCGATGATTAACCCTAGTACTTTCAACCATGCCATTGTAGTATCATCTTGACCTACGAAAGACTGTTGATAGAACTGAATTAATGATGAAGGTAGTGATGATAAAATACCACCAAAGATGATAATCGAAATACCATTACCAACACCGAATTGAGTGATTTGATCACCCATCCAAATTAAGAATGCTGTACCTGCTGTTAATACAACAGCTATTAATAAATAACTAAGGATTGATTGATCAATGATCAATTGACCCTTTAGATAATTATTAAATTGGAACGCCATCCCAATTGACTGGATAAAGGCAAGAACAATAGCAAAATAACGTGTGATGTTAGTAAGTTTTTTTCTACCTGCATCGCCTTGTTTTGCCCACTCAGAAAACTTCGGAACAATATCCATTTGTAATAGCTGCATCACAATTGATGCAGTAATGTAAGGCATTATACCCATGGCAAAGATTGAGAAATTCTGCAAGGCTCCGCCACCAAATGTATTTAACAAATCAGTGACACCTTGAGATCCTTGTCTACTGTCAAAAGCAGCTGGATTTACGCCAGGTGCTGGAATATAAGTACCTATTTTAAAAATAACTAACATTGCGAGAGTAAAAAAGATCTTGTTACGAACTTCTTTAGTTTTAAAGAAGCTCACAAGCGTTTGAAACATTAAATCACCTCGTGTGCTCCGCCTTTTGCATCAATAGCATCTACTGCAGACGCAGAGAATTTGTTAGCTTTCACAGTTAACTTTTTGTCTAGTGAACCTTTACCTAGTACTTTAATACCAGATTTTTCGTTCTTAACTACACCAGATTCTACTAATAAAGCAGGAGTTACTTCAGTACCATCCTCAAATTTATTAAGTTGGTCTAAGTTAACAATAGCATATTCCTTACGGTTAATGTTAGTAAAACCTCGTTTTGGTAAACGACGGAATAATGGTAATTGACCACCTTCGAAACCTGGTCTTACACTACCACCTGAACGTGCTTTTTGACCTTTTTGTCCACGACCACTAGTTTTACCGTTACCAGTAGCTGCACCACGTCCAACACGGTTACGTACTTTACGAGAACCTTCTGACGGTTTTAGCTCATGTAATTTCATTTCGGCACCTCCTTAATTATTTTTCTTCTACTGTCACTAAGTGACTGATTTTGTTGATTTGCCCACGAATAGCAGGGTTATCTTCAACAACTACTGAAGAGTTCGTTTTTTTCAAACCTAGAGCTTCAACAGTTTTACGTTGTGTTTCTGGACGACCTATAACACTACGAGTGAGGGTAATTTGTACTTTAGCCATAACTTATTTTCCCTCCTTAATTGTATAATTCTTCTACTGATTTACCGCGTAATTTCGCAACTTCTTCAGCATTTTTAAGGTTTTTTAATCCATTAATTGTTGCACGAACCATGTTGATTGGTGTATTTGATCCTAAAGATTTACTTAAGATATCAGTGATACCAGCTAATTCTAATACCGCACGAACAGGGCCACCTGCAATAACACCAGTACCTGGTGCTGCTGGTTTCATTAAAACATTACCTGAACTGAAACGACCATTAATAATGTGAGGTGTTGTACCTTCAACACGTGGAACAACTACTAAGTCTTTCTTAGCTGCTTCTACTGCTTTTTTGATTGCTTCTGGCACTTCTTGTGCTTTACCAGTACCGAATCCAACGCGACCGTTTTTATCTCCAACCACTACTAAAGCAGTGAAACGGAAACGACGACCACCTTTTACAACTTTAGCAACACGGTTAATTGTAACAACGCGTTCTTCAAATTCTTTCACTTCTTCTCTACGAGCCATGTAAATGTCCCTCCTTCAAATTAAAATTCTAATCCATTTTCACGAGCTGCATCTGCTAAGGCTTTAACACGGCCATGGTATAAATATCCTCCACGGTCAAAAACAATTGTTTTAATACCTTTATCGCTAGCTCTTTTAGCTACAGTTTCGCCGACTTTAGCTGAAAGTTCAACTTTTGAACCTGTTTCATTTGCTAAGTCTTTTTCTTGTGTTGATGCTTGTGCTAATGTTTTGCCATTAACATCATCGATAACTTGTGCGTAAATATGCTTGTTTGAACGATAGATGTTTAAACGTGGTTTTTCAGCTGTGCCTGACAATTTATTACGGACACGAGCATGTCTTTTCAAACGCACTTGGTTTTTATCAATTTTGCTGATCATTTTATTACTCCTTTCTTCTGAAAGTTATTTATTATTTACCAGTTTTACCTTCTTTACGGCGAACGAATTCTCCTTGATAGCGAATTCCTTTACCTTTATACGGTTCTGGTGGTCTTGTTGCACGAATGTTTGAAGCGATAGCGCCAACTGCTTCTTTAGAAATACCAGTTACTGTAACTTTAGTATTTTTTTCAACAGCGAAACTAACACCATTATCAGCTTTAATTTCAACTGGGTGTGAATAGCCAACATTAAGGATTAAGTCTTCACCTTGCATTTGAGCACGGTAACCTACACCTACTAGTTCTAATGTTTTTTGGTATCCTTCTTTAACACCGATGATCATATTATTAATTAAAGTACGAGTTGTACCATGTACTGTTTTATCATCTTTAGAATCAGATGGTCTCACAACTTCTAAAGTACTTTCATCTTGTTTATATGTCATTCTTTCATCCATAGTTTTAAACAATTCACCTTTAGGACCTTTAACAGTTACTGTATTGCCTTCAATAGTTACTGTTACGTCACTAGGGATGTCAATAATTTTTTTACCAACACGACTCATGTTATCGCACCTCCTTGTTATTTATTATTACCAAACGTAACCTAGGATTTCTCCGCCGATATTACGTTTTCTTGCTTCTTTATCAGTGATAACACCTTCTGAAGTAGAAACTAATGCAATGCCAAGACCGTTAAGTACTTTAGGTACTTCGTTAGCTTTAGCATAAACACGTAAACCTGGTTTAGAAATACGTTTTAATCCAGTGATAACACGTTCATTGTTTTGACCATATTTAAGGAATAAACGGATAACCCCTTGTTTATCGTCTTCAACAAATTCTACGTTTTTAATGAAACCTTCACTTTTTAAAATTTCAGCAATTTCTTTTTTAATGTTTGAAGCAGGTAATTCTAATTTATCGTGACGCACCATGTTGGCGTTTCTTACACGAGTTAGCATATCTGCAATTGGATCGTTGATTGTCATTGATTGTTGCCTCCTTTCAGACTTTTTATATTACCAGCTAGCTTTACGAACGCCAGGGATTTGGCCTTTATAAGCTAATTCACGGAAACAAATACGGCATAATTTGAATTTACGATATACGGAATGTGGACGACCACAGCGTTCACAACGAGTATATTCACGTACTTGGAACTTTTGTTTTTTTTGTTGCTTAGCAACCATTGAAGTTTTAGCCACTTAATTAGCCTCCTTTAGAGATTATTTTTGAAATGGCATACCGAATTGTGTTAACAATTCACGAGCTTCCTCGTCAGTGTTAGCAGTTGTTACGATAACGATATCCATTCCTCGTATTTTACTTACTCGGTCATAGTCGATTTCAGGGAAAATTAATTGTTCTTTAATACCTAAAGTGTAGTTACCTCTGCCATCAAATGCAGATTTAGATACACCACGGAAGTCACGTACACGAGGTAGTGATACAGAAATTAATTTATCTAAAAAGTCATACATTCTTTCGCCACGTAAAGTTGTTTTAGCACCAATTGGCATACCTTCACGTAAACGGAATGTTGCAACAGATTTTTTAGCTTTTGTGATTAATGGTTTTTGACCAGTGATAGCTTGTAATTCCTCTAAAGCGTCATCTAATACTTTAGTATTTTGTACAGCGTCACCGACACCCATATTTACTACGATTTTATCAATTTGCGGCACTTCCATTACTGAACTATAGTTAAAATGTTTCACTAAGTTTTGAGTAACTTCAGAGTTGAATTTTTCTTTTAAACGGTTCACAGTGGATCCTCCTTTCAATTAGTTATTAATTATTAGTTTTGATTTCTTCGCCTGATTTTTTAGCGATACGAACTTTTTTGCCATCTTCGAATTTATAACCTACGCGTGTTGGTTCATTCGTTTTAGGATCTAATAATTGTACGTTAGAAACATGGATTGCTGCCTCTGTTTCTAAGATTCCACCTTCAGGATTAAATTGAGTTGGTTTTTGGTGCTTTTTGATTGTATTGACACCTTCCACAACGACACGGTCTTTTTTAGGTTCAGTTGCAACAACTTTACCTTCTTTACCTTTGTCTTTACCTGCGATAACTTTTACGTTGTCACCTTTTTTGATATGCATGTGTGGCACCTCCTTAAATTTATATATTTATAAATGTATTATTAAAGTACTTCTGGAGCTAATGATACAATTTTCATGAAGTTGCCTTCACGTAATTCACGTGCAACAGGTCCAAAGATACGAGTACCGCGTGGGCCTTTATCGTCGCGAATAATGACACATGCATTTTCATCAAATTTGATGTATGAACCATCGTTACGACGTACGCCTGATTTAGTACGTACGATAACAGCTTTAACTACTTCACCTTTTTTGACAACGCCACCTGGTGTAGCATTTTTAACACTTACTACGATAACGTCACCAATATTCGCTGTTTTACGACCAGATCCACCTAATACTTTAATTGTAAGAACTTCACGTGCACCAGAGTTATCTGCTACTTTTAATCGTGTTTCTTGTTGGATCATGAGTTAAACCTCCTTTATCTTCACTATTTATTAAATAATAACTGATTCTTCAACAATTTCTACCAAACGGAAACGTTTAGTTGCTGATAAAGGACGTGTTTCTTGTATTTTAACTGTGTCCCCTAATTTAGCTGAGTTGTTTTCATCATGAGTTTTGTATTTTTTAGAGTATTTTACTCGTTTACCATATAATTTGTGCATTTTGTATGTTTCAACAAGTACAGTTACAGTTTTATCCATTTTATCGGAAACGACTCTACCTACATAAACCTTACGATCATTTCTTTCGCTCACTATAGTAACCTCCTCTTTAAATTAAATTATTGATTAGCTTTACCTTGTTCAATTTCTCTTTCACGAACAACAGTTTTTAGACGTGCAATCGTTTTTCTTACCGTGCGAATACGTGCAGTTTCTTCTAATTGACCTGTTGCTAACTGAAAGCGTAGGTTAAAAAGCTCTTCTTTTGAAGATTTAATTTGTTCTTCGATTTCTGAAGTGGTTAAGTCTCTAATTTCCTTAGCTTTCATTTGTTTCACCACCCAATTCTTCACGTTTTACAAACTTAGTTTTCACTGGAAGTTTGTGACTAGCTAAACGTAATGCTTCGCGCGCAACTTCTTCGTCAACGCCTGCGATTTCAAATAAAATTCTACCTGGTTTTGCTACTGCAATCCAGCCTTCAACCGCACCTTTACCAGCACCCATACGTACTTCTAAAGGTTTTTTAGTGTAAGGTGTATGTGGGAAGATTTTAATCCAAACTTTCCCGCCACGCTTCATGAAACGTGTCATTGCAATACGAGCTGATTCGATTTGACGAGATGTTATCCAAGAAGTTGTAGTTGCTTGTAAACCATACTCACCAAATGTTACATAGTTACCGCCTTTAGAACGACCAGTTGTTTTAGGACGATGTTGGCGACGATATTTTACACGTTTTGGTAGTAACATTATTATTTTCCTCCTTCACTAGTGTTCTTAGTAGCAGGAAGAACTTCTCCACGATAAATCCATACTTTGACACCTAATTTACCGTAAGTAGTGTCAGCTTCTGCATGTGCGTAACTAATGTCGGCACGTAGTGTATGAAGTGGAACAGTTCCTTCTGAATATTGCTCAATACGAGCGATGTCAGCTCCGCCTAAACGACCTGAAACTTGTGTTTTGATACCTTTAGCGCCATTTTTCATAGCTCTAGTAATAGCTTGTTTTTGTACACGACGGAACGATGCACGATTTTCTAATTGTACTGCAATATTTTCAGCAACAAGTTTAGCATCTAAATCAATTTTCTTGATTTCAATAACATTGATATGAACTTTTTTGCTTGTTAATGAGTTCAATTTATTACGTAATTTTTCAATTTCTGAACCGCCTTTACCGATTACCATACCTGGTTTACCAGTATGAATAGCGATGTTGATACGGTTAGCAGCACGCTCAATTTCAACTTGAGAAACTGATGCTTCTTTTAATGCGTTATCAATATACTTACGGATTTTTAAATCTTCGTGTAATAATGATGCGAAGTCTTTTTCTGCATACCATTTAGCTTCCCAATCACGGATGATACCAACACGAAGTCCGATTGGATTAATTTTTTGACCCACAGTGTTCCCTCCTTAAAAGATTATTAAGCTTCTTTAGCTTCTTCTTTACCGTCACTTACGACGATTGTAATGTGGCTTGTACGTTTGTTGATCGCACTTGCACGGCCTTGTGCACGTGGACGGAAACGTTTTAATGTTGGTCCTTCATTAGCATAAGCTTCTTTAACTATTAACTCATCAGTGTTCATGTCATAGTTATGTTCAGCATTTGCTAAAGCGGACATTAATAATTTTTCAACTACTGGTGATGAAGCTTTGTTTTTTAATTTTAAAATCGCTATAGCTTCACCAGCGCTCTTGCCTCTAATTAGATCTAATACTAATCTAACTTTACGAGGTGCGATTCTTATTGTTTTAGCAACCGCTTTTGCTTCCATTCGAATTTCCTCCTCTACTTGTTAGAAGTTATCTTCTAGTTTTTTTGTCATCTGCTGCATGACCTTTAAAAGTACGTGTTGGTGCGAATTCTCCTAATTTATGACCAACCATATCTTCAGTTACGAATACAGGTACGTGTTTACGTCCATCATATACTGCGAATGTATGTCCGATAAAATCAGGGAAAATAGTTGAACGACGTGACCAAGTTTTGATTACTTGTTTTTTCTCGCTTCCGCTTTGAGCCTCAACTTTTTTCTTTAGATGATCGTCAGCAAAAGGTCCTTTTTTAATACTACGAGCCATAGTGGCGCCTCCCTTCTTATTGTGAGCGTGCAGCAATCATGCCGCACACGCAAATAAGTCATTTTTATTTTTTCTTCTTACGTCCACGAACGATAAGTTTGTCTGAAGATTTTTTACCACGACGAGTTTTCTTACCAAGCGTAGGTTTACCCCAAGGTGACATTGGAGATGGCATACCGATAGGTGCACGTCCTTCACCACCACCGTGTGGGTGATCGTTAGGGTTCATTACAGAACCACGAACTGTTGGGCGTTTGCCTTTCCATCTAGAACGTCCTGCTTTACCAACGTTAACAAGTTCATGTTGGATGTTACCAACTTGACCAATAGTAGCACGGCAAGTTGAAAGAATCATACGTACTTCACCAGATCTTAATCTGATTAAAACATATTTACCTTCTTTACCAAGTACTTGTGCACTAGCACCAGCTGAACGAGCGATTTGCCCACCTTTACCAGGTTTCAACTCGATGTTGTGTACTACTGTACCTACTGGGATGTTAATTAATGGTAATGCATTACCTAATTTGATATCTGCATTTTCACCGTTTTCCAATACTTGACCTACTTTAAGGTTTTTTGGAGCGATGATATAGCGTTTTTCACCATCAGCATAAACTAATAATGCAATGTTTGCTGAACGGTTTGGATCATATTGTATTGAATCAACTTTAGCGTTGATGCCGTCTTTATTACGTTTGAAATCAATAACACGGTATTGACGTTTATGTCCTCCACCGCGATGGCGAACTGTCAATTTACCTTGGTTATTTCGTCCCGCTCTTTTCGGTAGCGGTTGTAATAATGATTTTTCTGGAGTTGTTTCAGTGATTTCTGAGAAATCATAACCAGTCATATTACGACGACCATTAGTAATTGGCTTATATTTTTTTAGAGCCATTGTCGTTTACCTCCTTATTGGTAATGTTTTAGTTGAATAGATCGATTGATCCTTCTTTTAATTTTACAATTGCTACGCGTCTTTTGTTTGTATAGCCTTGGTAACGGCCCATACGTTTTTTCTTTGGTTTGTAGTTGATGATGTTTACATTTGCAACTTTTACGTCAAAGATTTCTTCAACAGCGATTTTAACTTGTGTTTTATTAGCACGAGTATCAACGTCGAATGTGTATTTGTCTTCTGCCATAGCGACAGATGATTTTTCAGTGATTACGGGGCGCTTAAGAACGTCTCTTGCTTCCATTATCCTAGCACCTCCTCAACTTTTTTAGCAGCTGATTCTGTAATTACTACACTGTCAGCGCTTGTGATATCTAGAACATTTAAACCTTGAGCTGTAGTAACTTGTACACCAGGAATGTTACGAGCAGATAATGCTACGTTTACATCTTCTGATTCAGTAACTACTAATACTTTTTTAGGTTGTTCTAAATTTGAAAGTACAGCTTTGAACTCTTTAGTTTTTGGAGCTTCTAAGTTTAATGTATCAACAACAGTTAAACCTTTTTCTTGTACTTTATAAGATAATGCTGAGCGTAATGCTAAACGACGCATTTTCTTAGGCATTTTGTATGAGTAGCTTCTTGGTGTTGGTCCGAATACGATACCACCACCACGCCATTGTGGAGCACGGATTGTACCTTGACGCGCACGTCCTGTACCTTTTTGTCTCCATGGTTTAGCTCCGCCGCCTCGTACTGCTGAACGGTTCTTAACAGCGTGTGTACCTTGGCGTAATGAAGCACGTTGTAAATTAATTGCTTCAAAAAGAACACTATTGTTTGGTTCGATTGCAAATACTGCATCGTTTAATTCAACTGAACCTGATTTAGTTCCATCTACTTTTAATACATCATAATTTGCCATTATGCATATCCTCCTTTCATTCTATATTATTTATTACCTTTGATTGATGAAGTGATTTCTAAGAAACCTTTTTTAGGTCCAGGTACATTACCTTTAACTAAAATTACATTGTTTTCAGTATCAACTTGAACTACTTCTAAGTTTTGAACTGTTACTGTGTCTCCACCCATACGTCCAGGCATTTTTTGTCCTTTAAAGACTTTTGAAGCATCTGATGCCATACCTATTGAACCAGGTGATCTATGGAAATGAGAACCATGTGACATTGGACCACGTGCTTGATTATGACGTTTAATGGCACCTTGGAAACCTTTACCTTTAGATACGCCTGTTACATCAATTACGTCTCCAGCTTCAAATGTATTAACTGAGACTTCTTGACCTACTTCGTATTCATCAACATTTACGTTTTTGAATTCACGAATGAAGCGCTTAGGTGCTGTGCCTGCTTTTTTAGCATGGCCTTCAGCTGGTTTGTTAGCATATTTGCTCGTTTTGCTACCTTTTTTATAAGCTCGTTTATCTTCGTAGCCTACTTGTATTGCGTTGTAACCATCAATCTCTTCAGATTTCTTTTGTAATACAACGTTTTGGCTTGCTTCTACTACTGTTACTGGGATTAAATCACCGTTTTCTCCGAAAACTTGTGTCATCCCGATTTTTCTTCCTAAGATTCCTTTGGTCATCGAAAGTCCACCTCCTAAATTTTTCTATTATAATTTGATTTCGATGTCTACGCCAGATGGTAAGTTTAAGCCCATAAGAGCATCAACTGTTTTTGGTGTAGGGTTAACAATATCGATTAAACGTTTATGTGTACGTTGTTCGAACTGTTCACGTGAATCTTTGTACTTATGCACGGCACGAATTACAGTATAAACTGATCTTTCAGTCGGTAACGGAATTGGTCCAGATACATCTGCACCAGAACGTTTTGCTGTTTCAACAATTTTTTCTGCTGATTGATCGATTACGCGGTGATCATAAGCTTTTAATCTGATTCTGATTTTTTGTTTTGCCATAATTTTCCCTCCTTATTCGTCTACATTTAAGTGATAGACTTCTCCACGAAAACTATCTCACACAGCGCCATGGCAAAGCGGCCGGGTGTGTCAGTAACCTTTCGCTTCATCGCGTGTTCTTAAAGTCCAACATTAGATATGTTACATGAAAAGCAGTGATTAATCAAGCTTTTCTGCAAAAGTTTTTATACTTTTTGTCTAACACATACTTTGTTATTGTACTTGAATACGCTAATCACTTCAACCTTTTTTGAAATCTTTTTGAAAATCTTTTTAAATCTCTACAATTGATTATTACTTATTATTATTTAAATCCATTGGTTTGTTTTATAATAGTAGATATTAGGTGGTGATTTGATATGAAAAGCGGTATTCGTACTACGCTTATAATTTTGAGTTTTATACTCCTTATAGGAGAGTTTGTTTATGGTATTCCGTTTCTTGGTGGTAGCATTATTCTTAGTTTTGGTTGGCAACCATTGCTCATTAACGCCCTATTATACCTTGTAACTATGATAATACTTATTGTAGATAAACAAAACTCAATTAAACCAATGATGGTTATTCCATTATTAGGTCTTATCGGTTCATTCATTGCATTTTTACCTTTCATAGGTATGGTTGTGCATTGGATTTTATTCTTTTTAATGCTTTTCTTTATATTCGTACTCTTTTCAACTCCTCTGTATGTAGCTAACAAAAATGCAAAAGTAGTATATACAGAATATAGAGAAACTCATAAGTAATTAGTCTTTCTTTTTAAATTTGTTTTATAAGTTCTGTTAGTTAGGATTAACTATTTTTCATCGAGCGTATATTGTATGAGTCTTTGTTTGGTTAAATCATACCAATCAGGTAAATTCCTTCTTTATGTAAAGCATGAATTTTATTACCTTTTCTAAAATTGCTATTATAATGAAGAAACTTGTTTTTACTTCTTGTATAATATAGATTTGATGTATAATACTACCTACGAATCCTAAACAATTCCAAATTGATTATTTATAAAATATAAAAGCACATTGTTGCGTCACTTTGACGTTCAACAATGTGCTTTTAATTTATCCGTGAACAAACACGAAATAGAGAATAAATAATACCATTAAGCCATACATAATAGGATGTATTTCTTTATGTCTTTTAGAGATTAACATTGTAATTGGATAGAATATAAACCCGCAAGCAATACCTGTCGCAATTGAATATGATAACGGCATCATAATAATTGTAACAAAAGCCGGTACTGCAACTTCAAATTTCTTCCAATCTATTTCTGCAAAGTTTGAAGCCATTAAGACACCAACTACAACTAATGCAGGTGTAGTAACTGCACTCGTCACTACTTCCATAAGTGGACTAAAGAATATCGCTAATAAGAAACAAAAACCTGTTACTACACTTGCAAATCCTGTCCTAGCTCCGACAGCAACACCTGATGTTGATTCAATATATGTAGTCGTTGTTGTGGTACCAAAAATTGAACCTACGATTGTTGCTAATGAATCTGAGAAAAGTGCACGTCCAGCTCTTGGAAGTTTGTTATCTTTCATCATACCAGCTTGACTAGCTACTGCTACTAAAGTTCCTGCTGTGTCAAAGAAATCTATGAATAAGAATGTTAGGATAACAATTAGAAATTGAACAGTAAATAATTGTGATGGATCTTTAAAGGCTTCAAAAGCTGCACCGAAAGTTGGTTCAATACTTGGAACTTGACCTACAATGCCACTCGGCGTATGTATAAGACCAGTAATCATACCAAGAATAGACGTAAGCATCATACCAATAAATATTGCTCCTGGCACTCTAACCGCATAGAGTATAACAGTGATAATAATACCAAATATAGTTAAGAGTACAGGACCCTCAGTAATTTGCCCCAATGTAACTAACGTAGAATCATTGGAAACAATAATACCAGAACTTTGTAACCCTACAAAGGTGATAAATAACCCGATCCCAGCAGAAACTGCCATTTTCATCTGGAAAGGAATTGCGTTTATGATTATTTCCCGTAGCCCCGTCATAGTGAGGACTGCAAATACTAAACCAGAAAATAGTACTCCAGTTAAACCGACTTCCCAAGGAATGCCCATAGTTAATACAACAGTAAATGCAAAGAATGCATTTAAGCCCATACCAGGTGCTAAAGCAATCGGATATCGTGCGATTAGCCCCATAAATAGTGAGCCAACAAAAGCTGCAAGTGCTGTGGCAACGAAAATAGCACCTTGATCCATTTTCATATCGTCAGACACGCCATCAACGCCTGCTAAACTAAGTACTTGAGGGTTAACAGCTAAAATGTATGCCATAGATAAGAAAGTCGTTAGCCCACCAAGTATCTCTTTCTTATAGCTTGTTCCATGTTTATCAAACTTGAAATACTTTTTCACAGTTAGTTCTCCTTTTTTTAAAATACCTTCATATTTTAATATCAAATTAACTATTTTACAATAGCAAACACGAACTTTGTTAAATTATATATTTCGTTTGTTCGATTATTTTAGAATTTAAGGTCTTTTAGCGCGTCTTGGAATGGGTTATTCTCTATACCTTCATCTTTATTCATGTATTTTTTCATATCTTTTTTATTTATTTTATCTGACTTTTTATTTTTATGTCGTTTATCCATTTGAGCCTGACTTTCAGTATGACCACAAACACAGCGATAAACGGCATCCTTCCCTCTTCCAAATAATGTCATTTTTTTATGACAATTAGGACAGCGTGCGTTAGTTTTTCTTTGAACATTCTTTTTCGTTTTACACGTTGGGTCCTGACAAACTAACATTTGTCCATTTTTCGTTTTAACTTTAATCATAAATTTGCCGCAAGTTGGACACTCAGTAGTAGTTAAATTGTCATGCTTATACCTTTGTTCACTTTCCTTAATTTCAGATACAACGTCGTTAGTAAATTGTTTCATCTCTGATATAAACTGTTTCACATCATATTTGCCTTGTTCAATGAGTGAAAGTTTTTCTTCCCATTCTGCTGTCAATAATGGAGAAGTAAGTTTTTTTGGTGCTAATTCTAAAATTTGTTTTCCTTTAGAAGTTACTTTTATTTTGCCATCACGTGCTTCAATCGCATTCATATTAAATAATTTTTCTATGATATCTGCTCTAGTTGCTACAGTACCTATACCACCCGTTTCTTTTAATGTGTCATTATGTTTTTTATCATCTAATGCAAAGAATTTCTGAGGGCTTTCCATCGCTTTGAGTAAAGTTCCTTCATTAAAATACGCTGGAGGTGTTGTTTCATGTTGGTCTATGTTCACGCGAGTGATTTTAAGTGTTGCGCCTTTTTGCATTTGAGTAATTTGTTCATTTGTTTTTTCTTGTGTATCATAGGCTGCTTTAAATCCTAATTTTGTAGTGATTTTATCTTTAAAAGTAAATTTATATCTACCAACACTTAATTCTATAGAAACTGCTTCGTATTCATGAGGTGGCATTAGATTTTCTAAGTATCTTTGAGTAATCATCATGTATATTTTTGATTCTCGTTGGCTTAATTGATTCATATCAGGACGTACTTCTGTTGGTATAATAGCGTGATGATCTGATACTTTACTATTATTTACAAATCTTTGTTTAGCAGAAAATGATTGTGACATTTGTCCTTTTGCAATATCTTTTAAAGTGGTAGCCATAATTGCTTGCAAACGGTCTTTAAGCGTATCTACCATGTCATCAGTTAAATAATTTGAATCTGTACGAGGATACGTCACAAGTTTATGTCTTTCATATAATGCTTGTAGTGTATTTAATGTCTCTTTAGGTCCTAAGTGATAACGTTTATAAGCTTCTTGTTGTAAGTCAGTTAAACTAAACAATTGCTGTGGGTATGATTTTTTATGACTTTTAGTTATTGTTTCAATCGTTGCCACTTGTCCTTCAATTTCCTTCTTGATATCTTCAAAAATTGTTTTATCTGGATGTGATTGAGGTTTAATACACTGAAAATTAAGACCACCTGCATTCAATTTCATCGTGAAATAAGTTTGTGGTTTGAATTGATTAATCTCATTTTGTCTCATTTGTACTAATTGTATTGTAGGAGTTTGCACACGGCCAAGTGACAATTGAGCGTCATATTTAGTTGTCAACGCACGCGTAGCATTGATACCAACAATCCAATCTGCTTCACTACGTGCTAATGCAGCGTGATATAAATTGTCATATTTACGACCATCTTGTAATTTATTAAAACCATCTTTAATTGCTTTATTTGTTACAGAACTAATCCATAAACGTTTAATTGGTTTATGATTATGTGCTTTATCTAATATTAATCGCGCTACTAGTTCTCCCTCTCTACCAGCATCTGTTGCAATGATGATGTCTTTAACATTATTGTTCTTAATTAAAGATTGAACTGTTGAAAATTGTTTTCTTGTCTTACTTATAACAACAGTTTTCATTTTATTTGGTATAATAGGTAAAACATCAAGTTTCCATTCTTTATAATTATTATCATACTGTTCTGGCGTAGCATTCGTTACTAAATGTCCTAACGCCCAAGTGACAATATATTTATTATTTTCAAAGTAGCCATTGCGCTTTTCATTAGCATTCAAAGTATTTGCAATGTCTCTACCTACTGAAGGTTTTTCAGCTATAATTAGTGATTTCATAATTTCGCCCTTTCAATTTCAATATAATATTTATTGTAACATGTATATAGCACATCGAAACTTCCATTTATTTCAAAAAGTTCCTATAATTAACTTAAATAGTTTACAGACGGAGGTATTTTATGAAAACTATCAAATTAAACGACTATGACCAGATAGAGCAATTTATAATTAACGCAGATTATCGCTCAGCTTCTTATTTATACAAATTACCACCAGCACATAAAAACATTACAACTAACATAAAACAACTGATTGAAGATCCAGGCGTCTATGCACAAATAAATGATCAAGACCAAATCATTATGCTAATTTCAGCCTTTCAATATGAACAAAATAAATATAAAGTTCTTGGTCCTTTCGTGAATAAATCAGTTTTACCATCAGTTTCAGCTTTTCAAGACTTATTTGAAACCTTAGCACAAAGCAAATCTGAGTCTACAAGTTTCAACTTTTCTTTTGAAGAAACAGAACAAATTTATTTAGATTTTATGAAAACTATCCAATCTTCTTATAGTTTTACAGATTATTATTTAGTAGCATCACAAGATATTGGTGAAATTGAGCACGCACAAAACATCACTGAATATCAGCCAGCTTACTATCGTTTATTTAGTAAATTGCACGAACACACATTTAAACATGATGTAATGACTGCAGATGAAATTGTTGAATCACTAGATGAGCATCATCGCCTATTTATCTTTATGTCTGAGGGACTACTGAAAGGTTATCTCTACCTTCAAATTTTCGAAAATAGTCATAAGGCAGAAATTAAATATTTTTCTTCACACTCTGATTATAGACTTAAAGGCATAGCATTTGATTTACTATCACACGCTATACACATCGCGTTTACTAATCACGATATAGAAAAAGTTTTTTTCAAAATACGTAGTAAAAACACGACACTCGTTGAACGTTTTAATGAGCTAGGTTTTAATATCAATTATGAATATAAAAAATTTAAATACGTCGCTGCTCATATTTAATTCGTTATACCTTTATAAGCTTAAAATTTGGCATCCAACCAAATTTTAAGCTTATTTTAATTATTCTTATTAAAAATACTCAAAACAGTTACCCATCATATTTCACAATGATGTAAAATAATTTTGTATATAATCTAATATTTTTTACTATATTAATATTTTGCTTTAAAATATCATACAAGGGCAATCTAAGATAGTTATTTTGAAAGGAAAGTATTATTTAAATAGAGAGTGAGTGAAGATAAAGTATGGATATATTAATTGCCCTTTTACCCGCGTTATTTTGGGGAAGTGTTGTTTTAATTAATGTGCTTGTTGGTGGTGGCCCTTATAACCAAATTAGAGGTACTACATTTGGTGCATTAATCATTGGTATTATTTTATTATTAACTGGCAATGCTGAATTTGGTGACCCCACTATTATTATTGTCGGTTTAATTTCAGGTGCTTTTTGGGCACTTGGTCAAGGCTACCAATTGAAATCAATTAGTTTAATTGGTGTGTCTAAAACAATGCCTATCTCTACTGGTTTACAATTAGTAGGTACAACATTATTTAGTGCTGTATTTTTAGGTGAATGGAGTACTGGTACTCAAGTTACACTAGGCCTACTCGCTATGGTATTACTCGTTATTGGTATTGCTATAACGTCTATTAAAGGCAAAAATGAAGCATCAGAAAGCACGAAAAACTTTGGTAAAGCAATGCCTATCTTATTAATTTCTACTGTAGGTTACGTCGTGTATGTAGTTATAGCTCAAATCTTCGGTGTAGATGGAATGAATGCCCTTTTCTTCCAATCTATAGGTATGGCGATTGGTGGCTTAATTCTATCAGCTAAACACGAAACATCAATAAAAAGTACTGTATGGAATTTAATTCCAGGTGTTATTTGGGGGATAGGTAATTTATTTATGTTCTATTCACAACCCAAAGTCGGTGTAGCAACAAGTTTTTCATTATCCCAATTATTAGTCATCGTATCTACACTTGGCGGTATTTTCCTATTAGGTGAGCGTAAAGACAAACGTCAAATGACTGGCATATGGGCTGGTATTGTTCTCATTGTCATTGCTGCCTTTGTACTCGGAAATATTAAAGGTTAACATTAACAATCAAATATCATGTATTACAAATAGATAAACAACATTAAGTTTAAGGCAACGACAATTTTTCATTGCATATTAAATGATTAGTGACTTTCACCTCTAATCATTTAATATTTGTCTTAAACTTTTTGTTTTATACTATTACTATCAAGGAGGCGTCATACATTATGTTTAAAGACTTAGAAGGTAAAGTTGTAGTGATTACAGGTGCTGGTAGCGGTATTGGAAAAGCTATGGCAGAACAGTTTGGTGATGAAAAAGCCAACGTCGTTATAAATTATCGCTCAGAACGCCATTTAGAAGTTGTATCTCAAACTATTAGATTAATTGAAGATGCAGGCGGCAAGGCAATCAAGGTACAAGCTGACATATCAGAAGAAGATGATGTAGAACGTTTAATTCAATCTGCTGTAGATCAATTTGGTACACTCGATATCTTAATTAATAACGCTGGATTTGAAAAACCGATTTCTACACATGAAATGCCTTTAGAAGAATGGCAAAAAGTAATTGACGTCAATTTGACTGGTGCATTTATAGGCTCAAAAACAGCTATAAACCAATTTTTAAAAGAAGATAAAAAAGGTGTAATTATCAACACGTCAAGTGTTCATGATAAAATTCCATGGCCAAACTATGTAAACTACGCAGCAAGTAAAGGCGGATTAAAATTAATGATGGAAACAATGTCGATGGAATATGCACAATATGGTATTCGTATTAATAATATTTCACCGGGAGCTATCGTTACTGAACACACGAAAGAAAAATTCTCTGATCCAACAACACGTGAAGAAACATTAGAAATGATCCCATCTAAAATCATTGGCGAAGCTAGTCAAGTTGCTAACGTCGCAAGATTTTTAGCTTCTGACTTAGCGGATTATATTCATGGCACAACAATATATGTCGATGGTGGTATGACAAATTATCCTGCATTTATGGGTGGTAAAGGTTAAACTAACATTTAATCTAGTGAGCAATCATTAGCGCCAGCAAAAAGCACACTTGTAAATAACAAGCGTGCCCTAGGTGAGACTGAGACAAAATACATGTCTCAGTCTCAATTATTATATTGGCAGTGGATGACTGAATTGAAAATGTACTTATATCAAGCTTTTAAACAACTACTACTTCGTTTATGAAGACAAGTAGTTCTTATACATGAACTTTAGCTTTTGCATTGCATTTTCTAGTCAGCCTTGTGGGACTCGGCTCATACGCTGAAATATTTTCAGAAAAATGAGATTCCTCCCCTTCACTTATACAAATAAAGCTTGGTAAATGTATAATATAATTATACTAATAACAATCGTTAAATTGGTGACCATACCTACCAGTGGTAATGTCTTATATTTAAATTGAATTGCATAAGGTATGATGGCTACACCTACGGGTAATAACCATGCAACCTGTAGTGTAGTTTTTACCATTTGATCATCAACTGGTAAAAAGAAATATACGAGTAAGCCAGCGATAACACCTAGACCATAATGTAATAAAATGTACTTCATCGCAATTGGTAAAAAGCGTTTATCTATACTAAAATTCAACATTAACCCTATCAAGATCATCGATAATGGCATATTAGCCCCTGATAGTACAGAGAAGAAATCAATTACTGGATCTGGAAAATGAATATTTAGCATATTTAAAATAAACATGATGATATATGTCATTAACGGTACTGATTTAAGAAGATTTTTCGCTAAATATTTAAAGTCAAAACTATCACCTGAACTACTAAAATAGCTTCCTACAAAGTAAGTAACCCCAAACATAATAATTGCGCCACCAATATCTACCATACCAAAATAAATCATACCAGTATTTGGCCATATGGCTTCTACTAGTGGATATGCAAATAAGCCTATATTGAGTGAAGCCATCATCATACCAGTTGTCCCTCGTATTTGATTATCATATTTCATAAAGAACCATACCATGATTAATTTTGTTAAAACACCATATAAAATCATCAGTATAGGTAAGACAGAAAGAGATAAATCTAAATCTGCTTCGTTTAAATTAACTATCACGAGCGAAGGCAATGTGACATTTAGAACTAATGTTGCAAAGACTTGGCTGTCGTTTGCCTTAAAGTAATTAATTCTTTTAAGTGCATAACCTAATGCAATAAGTAAAATAATTATGATAAATTGTTGGGTCACAATAAACCTTCTTTCGTTACATCTTTTCGTTTTCATTCCATTTTCATACTTTAACATATAACTCGGTTATTTTAGAAGCTTTCAATTTCATGTTATAATTTAAACTAAAATAGTGTGGTTAGTGCCGCATACAAAAGGAGTGTGTAAAAATGGATTTAAAAGAAAAATTAGCTGAACTAAAATATGATTATGTGAGACTACAAGGTGACCTTGAAAAAAGAGAGTCCGTCAATCAACAAGTTGACCCATTATTACGACAACTTGAAGACATAGAAAAAGAAATTGCATCTGTTCGTTCAGAAATTAGTCAAAAAGAACGTAAATAACATCCTAGTAAATCAATTTTTTACGTGCTAAGATTAAGTGCATACATAGAAAGGATGTAATTCAATGCAACTGTACCTTATCTTTTTACCAATATTATATCTTATAGTAAGCTACATCAGTGTATTTAAAATGCCAACAATCATTACACGCATTTTACGTATTATTATGGCCTTGCTCTTATTATTTGTTGTAGCAATTACAACATTATCCTTCCCTGCAGTAAACTGGTGGGTGTTCATCGTACTATTACTTATCATTGGCAATGTAGAAATTACAGCATTTAAAAACGGTAAAAAAGATTCTAAAGCCGTTCAAATCTTAAATATAATTACAATTTTACTATTTGTGGTATACGCTATTTTAGTATTAGTATTATATTAATTATTTAAATATTGAGTATTGAAGTAGTTGCCTATTTCAATACTCTTTTTTTTGCGTAGTGCATTATTTTCAGTTAACTGACAAGATAAGCTCTAAGAAAACAAATGATTTATTCTGTATCTTTTCTATATAATGACAAATAAAACTGCTTACACATATAATACTGTGTAAGCAGTTTTTCTGTAGGCATTTATTAATACATCCTAATATGAGTTACCTATTTTTTACTTTTTCTTGTTACGTTTATTTATAATTTTATCTTTCAAACTAAATAGTATTTCGTAAATAACAGGTACTACAATTAGCGTTAATAATGTAGAAGAAATTAACCCACCTATAACTGTCGCTGCCATACCTTTTGAAATAATAATTGAGCTGTCTTCACCAAACAACATTGGTAATAGTGCACCAATTGTAGCTATAGCTGTCATAAGAATTGGTCTAATACGCGTACCACCAGCTTCTAATAATGCGTCTTTCATTTCCAGACCTTGTTTTTCTTTATTAATAACTCTATCTACTAGCACAATCGCGTTTGTGACTACGATACCAATCAGCATAAGCATGCCTATCATACTTGGTACTGATATTGTTTCGCCAGTTAAGACAAGTGCGATTACTACACCTATTACAGTATATGGAAGAGAGAATAGAATTGTAAATGGTGCAAGCGCACCTTTAAACGTAAGAACAAGCACTAAATAAACAATTATTATTGCTGCTATCATTGCTAGCACCAATTGAGAAATAGCTTTGCTTATATCTTCATTAGCCCCTCCTACTTTAGTTTCTACGTTATTTGGTTTATCTATATCGTTCACTTTAGATATTACTTTTTGAGCCATACCACCGACATCATCGTTTGTTACTTTTGTAGAAACTGTTGCAGTGTAATCACCCGCTTCTGTTTCTATTTTATTAGGTGTGGATGATTTTTCTAAATCGGCAATCTCGCTTAACTCAATAGATTGACCAGTTGGTGTTTGTACTTCTGTGCTTTCTAATTTTTCTTCTGTCCAGTTTTTATCTTTGTCTTCTTTAACTTTTACATCTATGGATTTACCTTTTTCTTTAACAGTCGTAACCGTTTGTTCAGGTGTATTTTGATTTAATGTCATTGCTAATTGCGAAGCTGACAAACCATAGCTTGAAGCTTTATTTTGATCGACTTTGATATTATATTGCTCATAAGTTTGTGATAAGTCTGACTTAACATTAGCTAATCCTTTAATATCTTTCATTTCGTCTTCAACTTTTTTTACGGTTCCTTCTATCGAATCTAATGATGGACCTGTAACTGCAATTTCTAATGCTTTGTTGTCTGTGCCAGTACCCATATCTTGATTACCCCAATCACCAGGGTGTTTATATTTTTCAATATGACTGAGCACTTTATCTGGTTCTTCGTCAAAATTTGGTGTGTTAGAATCATATTCCACCATTATCGCCATGCTGTTTGAACTTCCAGTAGGGTCAGTTGGCGTCGCACCACCAACTGAATATTGAACAGTATTTACTTTATCTTTTTTATTTAAATATTTCTGTACTTCTTCCGCATGATTCAAAACGCCTTCTTCAGTTTCACCAGGTTCTGGTGTATATGTAAGTGTCATATACTTATCTTCACCTGTGGAAATGAAACTTGTACCAAGTTTAGCAGCACCTAGCCCTATACTTGCTATCAAAATGATTGTACTAATAATAATAACAATCCATTTATGGTTTAATGACCAATTTAATACTTTTTTGTAATTACTACCTATCAAACCTAGTTTCTTTTCTTTATGTTGTTTGATTCCTTTTTTAAAGAACGTTGCACTTAATGCTGGAACAATTGTTACAGAAACAAGAAGTGACGCTAATAAACTAAAAGCAATTGCAAGTGCAAATGGTCTAAACATTTGCCCTACTGAACCTGTTACAAAGACTAGTGGCAAGAATACAATAATTGTCACTATAGTAGATGATAAAATTGGTTTGAATACTTCACTTGTAGCACTTATAACTAATTTATCTCCGCTTAATTGCTCTTCCTTATCTGATAATCGTCGGTATATATTTTCTACTACTACGATAGAGTCATCAATCACACGTCCTATAGCAACGGTTAATGCGCCTAAAGTAAGAATATTTAATGAAACATCTGATAATTTCAATGCCACCATCGCTATTAAGATAGACATTGGTATGGATAAAATTGAAATTGCAGTCGTTCTTATGTTTCTTAAGAATAACAAGATTACGATAATCGCCACCATTGTACCTAAAGCTGCTTTTTCAATCATAGTGTAAAGAGAATCTTGTATAGGTTTCGCTGTATCCATGACTTTAGTTGAAGTGACATCAGGATTTTCTTTAACAAATTTATCAATTTCATTTTTAGTATCTTTGGCTACTTTTACAGTGTTAGCATCTTGTGATTTAGTAACCTGTACATTCACCGCATCTTTACCATTTGTTTTGGAAATAGACTCACGTACATCGCCTACAGAGACATCAGCAATATCATCTAATTTTACTGATGGTACGCTTGCTCCACCTGAGCTACTACTTGCTCCAGCACCTTGCATTGCTGAACCTTGCGAAGAAGCTCCCGAACCATCTTGACTTTGTGCTGCGCCTTGTTGAGTTGAACCACTTGCACTTTGTCCTTGAGTGCTAGAGCCAGCACCTGCAGTTAGTGGGATTTCTAAATCTTTCAATGCATCTACCGATGTGAATTGACCATCGATAACAACAGATTTTTCTGTCTTATCAAATTGGAATAATCCGAGTGGCGTTTCACTTGTAGCACTCTTTAGAAATTGTTGAACACTTTCTGCACTTAAACCACTTTCTTGTAATTTATCTTGATCAAACTTCACAGATACTTCTCGTGACGTTTGACCGTTAAGTTGTGCAGTTTGTATGCCTTCAATTGTTTCTAAACGTGGGATCAGTTCGTTGTTAATTTTATTTGTCGTATCTTTGAGGTTATCTTCCTTATTACTAAATGAATAAGCTACGATAGGAAATGCATCCATTGAACTTCTTGTCAGTTCCGGTTCCTCAACCTCTTCATCAAATTTAATCTTATCGATTTCTTTCTGCAAATCATTTTCCGCTTTATCCATATCTGCAGTTTCTTCATATTCTACAGATACCATTGAAGCATTTTGTATAGATTGAGCGCTTACGCTTTTAACATCAGACATAGACCTAACTTGACTATCTATTTTATCGCTAATGTCTTCCTTTACTGTTTCTGGGGTTGCACCCGGTAATGCTGTTTGTATTGTAATTATAGGTGGTTCGGCATCTGGTAATAGTTCGAGTTTCATTTTAGAACTCGAGTATATGCCAGCTAATATAACTAACAAGACCATTAAGAAGATTGCAAATTTATTTCCTAATGAAAACTGTAATAATTTTTTTATCATGCGCTTAATCTCCTCTCGTACTTTCATTTCGTTATATCTAATTTACCATAAGTCTCTAACTTACAATATCATACATGCTAATAATTTTATAAAATATTTCGATTTTTTAAATTTATTTAGTATTTAAAAAATGCACAGTATAAAGTTTTATAAAATCTAAATCAAAACTTTATACTGTGCATTTTTATGTTTAACTATTTTATTACATTTTACTTACTTCTAAGTTTACGAGATATTCTAATTTTTGCCTTAGTAAGCTTCGGTTTTACATTTTCAATTAATTGATACAGTGGTTTGTTTAATACATAATCAAACTCACCTATTTTTTCACTTAAATATGTGCCCCAAACTTTTTTGAATGTCCATAAGCCATAGTGATCGGAGTCTTTATCGGGATCATTATCAGTACCACCAAAATCATAAGTTGTTGCGCCGTGTTCCCTAGCATATTGCATCATAGCAAACTGCATATGATGGTTTGGTAGAAAATCACGATATTCATTTGAAGAGGCACCATATAGATAATATGATTTGTTACCTGCGAACATTAACAACGCGCCTGACAAATAAATACCTTCAGGGTGCGATAGTTCTAATTTTTCCATATCCTCAATTAATTCTTGGGTTTTAACGATTTTATTATTTACATCGTTGATTTTATTTAGTGTTTTTTTATCTTGTTTTTTTTCAGCTAATTTAACTTTTTCTTGCTCAAGCTGTGATAAGTCTTCTCTTAAATCTTCGAGTACTGGTTTAGGCTCTAATTTAACTAAGAATAATTCTGCATCGCCATCTGGATTCATAGCATCGTATATATTTTGGAAATAACTAATATCACGTGTTAAAAAGCCATCACGTTCACCTGTAATTTGCATTAAGTTAGCAAATGTTTTTAAGCCTTCTCTATTAGAACGCTCAACAGTCGTACCACGTTTTAAAGCTAATCTGACTTTTGAACGATTACGTCTTTCAAAACTTTGTATAAGTTCTTCATCCGACTTTTCAATTGGTGTTATCATTGTCATTCTTGGTTGTATATAATCTTTAGATAAACCTTCTTTGAAACCTTTGTGTTTAAATCCTAGTGATCTTAGGTTTGTTAATGCGTCAGCACCTTTGTCTACTTCAACATCTGGATCAATTTTAATAGCGTACGCTTTTTCTTCTTTTGCAATTTGCATTGCGTACTCTAAAAGCGTTTCTAATGCGAGTTTATTACTGTAATCTGTAACAAAACCTCTAGAAATATAGCATAACGTATATGGTAACTTAGGTACCTTTTTGAATAATAGTTGAGCAACGCCTTTTACTTCGCCCTCTTCTCCAACTGCGATACGTTTTGAATACCATCCAGTTAGTGTTTTTGTTTCTGCCCATTTTGTTAATTGTAATAAATCACCCTGTGGATGCGACTTAACAAATGCATCATGCGCTTGATTTGTGATATTCATCTTTTCCATACAACTGATGTCTCCTTTACCAATTCAATACTTTGATATTATACATTGCTTCGCTCATAATTTCACATATAAACAATTCATTTGTTATACTATATTAAAAGAAAAAACGAGGTGTTTTCATGCGTATTTTTATTATTGGATTATTACTGATTATTAATTTAATCTTTGTAGTTCAAGCTTTTATCGAACCACTGTCAATATCATACTTAAGCTTAAGAGTAATTTTAGCAGCGTTGTCTTTTGTTATATGTGTTTACTTATTATTATTACGCACACATAAAGTCGCCACGTATTTAACTATTTTAACACTTATTATTTCATTGATACACATTTTCATTATTGCACATAGCGCATACCTTTATATTTATTAATCTGCCTCGAACTGATAGCTTGCTCCTCGAATAATTAAAGTATACGATGATGAAGTTTTATCGTCTCTTAATGTGACTGATTTATACCCTGAATGTTCACCATCATAAATGTGGTAAACGACATCATCATTTTTTAATTTTAATGCAGTATATGTTTTAGTTTCACTTATTTTTTCCATATCAAACCAATATTCCCATTTTTTTACAGTATGCTCTCGTTCTGTGCTGTGTATATTAATTGTTCTAATCGTAAATTCTTTTTGTTGCAACGGTTCTAATTTTGCATTTCTCACTTCTTCAGCTTCACTCCACTGTATAAAAAATGGTGGTTTTACTCTATAGTCTGGATCTGCAATATAAAGCAATTTCCAAGATGTTTTATCACCTTTCACATTTTCCCTATGCATATCTATGGGACCAATGACCTCTATATTTCTCGTTTCCAAATCTTTTTTCAATTGATGAATATCTTGCGTACGAAATGCCAGTGTTTTTATACCTTGACTATAATTATCTTGTACTATTTTAGAAGGAAACGATACACGTCCTTCATCTGTTTTTATCATTTTTAATAATACGTCGGGTTTATACACGTCTAACAACTCTATATATGCATTATTCAAATAGGCTAATCTGTTATAAGTTCCCAACCTTTCATGGTGGCCACCTTGATGTAATTTAAACAAATGCCCCGGATATTTAAAGTTATCTAATTGATGAATATAATGAATCATATGATCTAATTTTAAATACTGCATTAGGTATCTCCCTTATTTTAGCTTTAACTATATCTTAACAAATTGTATACCACTTTACTTGTCTTAACTAACGCTACGTAATAAATTTCTTATCTCCATAAACTTTTTCTTGAATTTTAATGATTTTACATCGCCTACTATTGATTTTTTTATTAAAAAAGAATAGAATAAGTATGCTGTAAATTAAGTTAGCAAAGCTAACTATATTAGGAGGTCATTATGGAAAAAAATATTATATTTAATAACCTTATTGCAATTTATAGACCATACACAAAATTGTTTCAACCTATATTTGAAGAGTTTGATCTATATCCTGCTCAATGGTTAGTATTTAAAGATATAGCATACAATGCGCCTACTACTTTGGTACAAATATCAAAGCGCCGTGCCATCGAGAAACCAACGACACGTAAGATTTTAAAAGTACTTTCTGAAAAATCATTGCTTTCAATTGAGCCTGGAATTGATAAAAGGGAGAAATTATTAGCACTCTCAAAAGAAGGTCAGCTATTATATAACAACATTAGTACTCGAGTTGATAAGGTACAAGATCAGCTTATTGAAGACACAGGATTATCTGAAGGCGATCTTAAACAGGCGGTTAAAACTATTCAATCAATACATGAAGCTATAACAAAAATGGAGGAAGGGTAATATGAATCAAGCAATACCAACAAAATCACCCATATGGACAAAAAGTTTTAATATAAACTTTATAACCAATTTTTTAATATACTTATGTATGTACTTACTTATAGTAATAATCGCCAGTTATGCTAAATCTGAATATAATGTTTCAGATAGCACCGCTGGCTTAGTAACAGGACTCTTTATCATAGGTTCCTTAATTGGCCGTTTTGTAACTGGTAAATATGTAAATAAAGTCGGACCGAAACGTATATTGTTAATTGGATTAGTATTTTTACTCGTTACCCAATTGTTATATTTTATAGAAGGTTCTATAACATTACTCATGTTTACTAGACTAATCAACGGTATTGCTACAGGAATTACTACAACGGCAACAGGCACCATCGCTGCTTATGTCACGCCTAATGATAGAAAAAGTGAAGGCATTAGTTTATTTTCTTTAAGCCTTGTTATTGGTGCAGCTATTGGCCCTTTCCTTGGTTTACTATTAATTAATACTTTTCCAATTAAAATGTTATTCTTAATTTGTCTTGTTTGTGGTGTAGTAAGCTTATTAATTTCTTTCTTTGTAAATCTACAATTTAAGCTCGATACAACTGATACAACTACTCAAAAAACAACAAGTAAAAAATTCAACATTAATAATTACATTGCAAAAGAAGCCATACCTGTAGCAATAATTATGTTGATTTCAGGTTTAACTTATTCTTCAATACTTACATTTTTGCAATTCTTTGCTCAAGAGATAAATTTAGTAACGATTTCTAGTTACTTCTTTATATTTTATGCCATTGCATCATTGATCACTCGACCAATTGCAGGTCGTCTCATGGATCAAAAAAATGAGAACGTCATTGCATATCCTGCCTTTGTATTCTTAATCCTTACATTCGTTACTTTAAGTATTACAAATAATGGTTGGTTACTCATTCTTGCTGGCTTGTTCTTAGGTGCAGGTTATGGAAATATTTCATCCTGTATGCAAGCTATTGCCATTAAAGTATCACCACCTGCTAAATATGGTATAGCAACTTCAACCTATTTTATCGGATTAGATTTAGGAGTTGGGTTTGGACCATATGTTTTAGGCTTTATGACATCCTCCGTATCTTATGCACAATTATATGCTATTATGGCCGTCATCGTACTTATAGCAGCTATTATTTATTTCTTCTTACATGGCAGAAAAGTTAAACAACTTAACTCATTGTAATAAAAAGAGAACGGAAAGGAATCAAATTTTGATTTCTTAGTCCCGTTCTCTTTTTTATGTATGCTTTTATGTAGGCTTGATTATTGTGCTACTTTAATCGTTTCTATTTCTTGTATAATATCATCAAAAATCTTAGTTTGAATATCATTGAAATAATAATAAACTTGTCTTTCGTCTGTCTCAGAGCGAACTTTAGACATGAGTTCTTTTTTATAAATTTTTCGTATAATCACGTCAATCTTGCTCGTGTCCCATAACATTTCGAAATGAAGTGTATCTCTCAATTCTTTTCCGCTAATTTTTTTAGCTTCATACACTTTATACAACACAACAAATTCTTCAATTGATAAATGATGTACGGTCTTCAACCAATGTTTTAATTGACTTAATGCTCTTTCAGAAGTTATAAAATAAGATACTTTACTTTCCATAATAATGGCCTCCTCATCGTTTTTTCTTGTTGTTTTAATGGCTTTATAATGAATATGCTTCGAAAATATTATATAATATTTTCTTCATTAAATCTATTATTTTAAAAGTAATAGATAAATATTTTTTACTATTGTCTTTCATTTATATAGCTTCTTATACATACCAAGCATTTTTTTGTTTTAATTAAATCCCTAAAGTAAATATAAACATTTTTTACTAATAGAATATCTTAAAAAATCTTTATTTTAAAATTTGAAAATGTCTATTATTAACCTTTATTTTGTTAAATAAATAGAATAATTTTTTATCTTGTGATTTAACACAAAAAACGCTGAGAGCATATTTATTTAAGCTGCTCCAGCGTTTTATGATTTTAGATATTATGTCAGCGTCAAAACTATAACAAGTCTAATAGATAGATTGACAACTATCTAGTGATACTAACCACCAATATAATTCATATTAATTTTTTTGCGCTTTCTATTTGCTACAGTTTGTTCCGTACGTTCATCTGAATATCTATCATCTCTAACGTTCCATAGTACTTTAAATTGTTCAAATAGCTCGTCATCAGTTGCTCCAGCACGCATAAATGATTTCACATTAAAGCCATCTACTGTACTAAATAGACAACTATAGAACTTACCGTCTGATGACAATCGACCGCGTGTACAAGTAGAGCAGAAAGATTGAGATACACTAGTGATAAGACCAAACTGCGCACCATTATCTTTATGACGATAATATTTAGCGACTTCGCCAAAATATTTTGGCTCAACAGATTCAATATCAAACTCATTTTCTATCATATTTAACATTTCATCTTTTGTTACCACTTTACTAAAATCCCATCCATTATCGTTTCCAACATCCATAAATTCTATAAATCTAATCTCAATATCTTTCTCTTTGAAATACTGAATCATAGGTAGAATTTGGTTATCATTTACACCTTTTTGTATAACCATATTTACTTTCACATGGAATCCTATGGAAATTGCATAATCAATCTGTTGCAATATTGTAGAAGCTTTTATATTTCTATTATTAATCGCTTGAAACACTTTGTCTTCAATTGCATCTAAACTTACATTAATACGTCTTAAACCCGCATCATATAATTTTTGACCATGTTTTTTTAACAATAAGCCATTTGTCGTTAGACCAATATCCTCTACGCCATCAATCTGATTCAATTCATAAATCAATTTATATAAATCACGTCTGAGTAATGGTTCACCGCCTGTAATACGTATTTTTTTCACACCTAATTGTGTGTATACTTTCGAAATACGTACCATTTCATCAAATGTAAGAAGCTCGTCTTTAGGTAAGAAAACAAAATCATCGCCAAAGATTTCTTTAGGCATGCAATAATCACAACGGAAATTGCATCGATCTGTAACTGATAATCTTAAGTCACGTATCGGCCGCCCGAGTTTATCAGTGATTTGTTCTACCATATCGTTAGCCCCCCTTTTATCTATTTATAATTTCATGTTGTAAAGCGTCCAAATCATGCTGGAAATTAATATTTTTATACCAATAATCAGGTGATTCAATTGTATTAACATCTAACCAATCGCTTGCAACTTTAGTATAAACATTCTTTAAACTATAATCATCTGAATTCAGTGCCTTATCAATGTAAGTTAAAGTATGTGGACTGTAAAAGGCAAGTGTAGGTATCGGTTTACCCGCTTCTTTAAAACCTGCAATATCTAACTGGTCTTCAATAAGGTGTTCCACCATAAATTGATATAATTTACTTATCGCTTTTTGAGTAATCATAGGTGTGTCAACGGAAATAACAAAGAAAAGTTCTTCCTCTAGGTGTTGGCTCATGACTGATCTAATACCTGCCAAAGGCCCTTTATCTTTATTCTGGTGTTCATCTATAATTATATTTGGGTAATCAAATTGTGTCGCAAGATTTTCATTGGTACTTATAATAATTTGATTAAACATGTTCGTTGCTTCTAACACATCTATAATTCGCTCATAAAATGTTTGCGATTCAATTTGTGCAAAAGCCTTAGGTTCACCGAATCTCTCTGACTGTCCTCCGGCAAGTATAATTGCTTTCATCTCTTCTTTACCCTCCGCTAACTGGTGGAATCAATGCGACAGTGTCATTAGGTTGGACAATGTCATCATTTTTCACGAATTCTTCATTTACTGCTATTTGAAATTTTTTATCACTAATACTAGGATAACGTTTAAATAAATCTGTAATAAATTCATCTACAGTAATATCATAACTTAAATCGATGTCTTCTGATTGTTTTGCTAATATTTCTTTTATCTCTGCAAAATAAAGTACTTTCATGATTGGCCTCCTTCAATCGCATCCTCATAGCTTCCATGTTGATGTCCTTGCCATTGTGCACCATCTTCCCATATTTCCTTTTTCCAAATAGGTACGATTTCTTTGATACGCTCAATTGCATATTCATTTGCTCTGTATGCATCTTTTCGATGTGGCGAAGATACACTAATGAGTACTGCAATATCTGAAATAGCTAACGGGCCAATTCTATGAACGATTGTCGTTTGTGTACCAGGCCATTGTTCTGAAATTTCATCACCTATTTGAGCTAACTTTTTTTCTGCCATAGGAATATAGGCTTCATACTCTAAATACTCTGTTTTAATTCCTTTTGTCCATTCCCTTACATGACCTGTAAAAACAACAACTGCACCTTGATGTTCATTCAGTACATAAGATCTATATTGCTCTGTCTGTATCGGCTCGCTTGTCACTTCAAATTGCTTCATTTAATTCATTCCTTTGATATTAAAAAAGATAATAACCATTGGTCATACTGACGTAAAGCCTCTGGTTTTGATATATTAATGGCATACTTAATATGTGTTAAATGATTTAGTGCATTTCGGTCGTTTTCATCACGATAAACTAACACTTTATCGTAACTTGCTTCTTTAAAACCCTCTACCAATATTACGTTACTGTCTATTGTAACAGATTCTTCTATGATTTCATCAAGCGTTTTGTTTTGTGTTCTGGTGACACTTTGTTGGTAAGCATTACCTTGAACAATACTTTGATCTGCACCTGCATAAAAGTGTTTCATATGGTCAACATGATTATTTTGTAATGTGATATCAGGGTGGTCCTCAGAGTTATGATGTCCATGATGTTTCACCGTTGCTACTGTGTGGTGATGTTCTTTTAATACCTGAATTGTATGTTCCATTAATGTGGTTTTCCCAGAGCTTTTCAATCCAACAATTTGTAAAATCATATAAAGCATTCCGTTTCATAAGCTTGTGATTCAGTTAATATTACATTTACCGTATAACCTTTTTTATATCCTCTTGTTCCACCTGGTAACATAATCATGGCATTACTATGTGCAATCGCTACAACTGCACCTGATTTGTTAAATCCTGAAGGAACTGCTGTCATTTCTTTGCCGTTAAAAGTGACCGTAGCACGAATAAATCTCGTAAATGGGTTTGCTTTTGTAAAATCTTCCATCAATGTAGCTTGCACGACTTGAGGATAAAGTGCATTTGCATGCATCATATGTTGAACTGCTGGCTTAACGTATAACTCAAAGCCTGTAAAGCATGCTGATGGATTTCCAGATAAACCAAATAGATACTTACCTTCTGCTACTGCTACTGTCGTCACACTTCCTGGACGCATAGCAATTTTATTAAAAAGGACTTCAGCATTTAATGCTTCGTATATTTGTGGTAAATAATCAAAATCCCCAACTGATACACCGCCAGTAGTAATGACGATATCATGCTGTTGCATCGCTTCTGTAACCACTTGAATACTACTTTCTAAATCATCTTGTTGTATTTGATAACGTTTTACTTGTAAGTCTAATTTACTAGCCAATGCAGTAATCATTGGCCCATTAGAATTCCTTATTTTCCCAGGTTCTAAATCATCACTCACATCTAATAACTCACTTCCTGTAGCAATTACGGCTACGCTTGGTTTTTTAAAAACAGGAACTTGTGCATAGCCATATGTAGCTAATACTGCAATGGCACCAGGATTAATTTGTTGTCCTTTTTGTAAAATAACGTCACCTATTTGAGTTTCTTCACCTTTTAAAGAGACGTTCTCATTTGGTTTAAATGCTTTACGTAATGTGAAACTTTGTCCTTGTTCTACAGTTTGTTCTAACATGACGACTGCATCTGCACCTTCAGGCATCGCGGCACCTGTCATAATTCGAACTGCTTCAAACGCACCAACTTTTTTATCTGAAACAGCACCGGCACCAATATGGTCAATTACATTGAAAGTTAGACGGTGCGCACCACTTGCATTTGTTGTATCTTTACTTCTAATGGCAAAACCATCATAGGGTGATTTGTTAAAACGTGGAATTTCGTATGTAGCAATAATATCTTCAGCCAATATATGGTTTAAACTAGCATCTAGGGGCACTGTAGCCTCATCCATATAAATATTTTGACTCACAACGCGTTCAATGGCTTCACCTACTGGAATTGGATTTCTTTTCTCAACTGGCATCTAAATCTACTCCTTATATTAATTAATTTCGTGATATACTAGAAAACGATTAGGAGGGATATGTTTGTCTGAATTTACACATATTAATGAACAGGGCAATGCTAAAATGGTAGATGTTTCTGAAAAAAATATTACGAAACGTACTGCAATCGCACATTCAAGCATTACCGTAAACCCAGAAATCCATCAACAAATTGTTGATCATACAAATAAAAAAGGAAATGTTCTTAATACTGCACAAATTGCAGGTATTATGGCAGCTAAAAACACTGCTGATATTATTCCAATGTGTCATCCTTTACCACTAACAGGTATTGATGTTGAATTTCAGTGGCAGAAGAATACGCAATCTTTCACTTTGAATATCCAAGCAACTGTGTCTACTACTGGAAAAACAGGTGTCGAAATGGAAGCATTAACTGCTGCAACTGCTGTAGCACTTACTGTATATGATATGACAAAAGCTTTAGACAAAGGTATGGTTATTGGCGAAACTTATTTACTATCTAAATCAGGTGGTAAATCTGGTGATTTTGAACGAAAAGCATAGTTAATATTTACGCTCAACTCGAATAAAATCTCTAAGACATAAATACGTGTCTCAGCCTCAATAATTATTTTGGCAGTAGCCTATCTCATATATAAATACACGAGTGTGAAGCTCTTGTATTCTTTTTTCTAGTAAACCTTATGAGAGGGCGGGAAAGATATCAAATTTCGTATTTTGATTCTTCTCACCCTCTTTATTTAGTTATTTCTTTAACCAAATGATTTAATTCTGGTTTTATTAACTTCTCCAATGCTAATTTAACAGCTCCAGTAGATCCTGGAATACTAAAGATTAACTTTTCATTTACTGTCCCCGCGATTGCTCGAGACAATAATGCTCTCGTACCAACATCCTCAGCATAACTAAGATATCTAAACAGCTCTCCAAATCCTTCAATTTCTTTAGTGAAAAATGAAGATACTGCTTCTATAGTTACATCTCTTTGTGCAATACCAGTGCCACCTGTAGTAACAATCACATCGATGTCTTCACTTAACCATTGCTCAACTTGCATTTGAATCGCTTCTTGTTCATCTTTTACTATTTTATAATGTGACTTATCGATTGAAACATTTAATTCCGATAACAGCTCTATTACTAATTTACCACCCTTGTCTGTCTTATAATCTCTTGTATCAGAAACTGTCAATACTGCACATTTTATATCTTGATTTAACTTAACATTTGTATGCATTTTTACACTCCTTTAGCCAAATAGTTGGTTTATTAAAGTAATCGCTTGTTGAGGATTCGTCATACCATGTATCAGTAATCTGCCACCTTTAAAGCTAACAATGCGATAGCCATTATATTCAAAGTGAATCATATAAGGATTACGTCGATAGGCAATATTTTGCTGAGTTAAAAATGTTTCTAATATTTCCTGGGAAATATTAGGGTTTTCGTATTGCACTGTATCCCTACCACACAAACTAGCAAACTGTCGTTTCGTTTCATTTAAATGTGGATAAGTAGGTGCGCAACCACAAGTCTTGCAATCGCTCCGTTGTAGTTTACTAAATCCAAATGTAAAGTGTGTGCCTTCCCATAAATCTCCATAAGTTACTTTAGTCGAAACGTGTTGTTCTGTTAAAATTTTTAGCGCATCCCTCATCTGCAAACTTGTAGTCATCGTCACTGCAGGTTGAATTACACCTACCGTATCACATGTCATATTTATAGCTGGTAACTGTGGCACTAAGCAATTAAAACATGGCGTGTGTCCTGGAATAAAAGCAGCTTCTACATAAGTACTTTGGACTACCCCACCATAAATCCACGGTATGCCTTTTCGAAAAGCAAAATCATTAATTAACTGTCTCGTTTCAAAGTTATCTGTTGCATCTAATATAAGTTGAGCTGAACCAGCATTGTCATCTAAAAACTGACGATTTACATGTGCAATATAACTATGAATCTTCAAATCTTGTCTAATATCCAATAATTTTTGTTTAGCAGCAACAACTTTTGGCAAACCTTCCAACGCATCCGATTCACTAAATAACGTTTGTCTTTGAAGATTACTATATTCGATATAATCTCTGTCTACAATAGTTAATGTACCAACCCCTGCTCTAACTAAACTTTCAGCAAGATGCGTACCAAGTGCCCCCACGCCTACAATGAGCACGTGTGATTGCATGATTTTATCTTGTCCTTTAGGACCTATATGTTTAAATAACGTTTGTCTTGAATAGCGGTCTTTTGTCACTACAATAACCCTCTCTATACATCATTGTATCCATTATAAATCTTGCATGCGAGAGTAACAACGGTTTGCCATTAATATTACAAAAAGTAGTGAATTCCCTATGTATTTTTTTGATTCTGAGCACTAACAATGATTGGTATAACTAGAAATGTTAATGGTTTTATTAATACACTTAATATGCTCTAAATCATGCCGCACGTTACTTATAAAGCATATCCTTTAATTATATGTTCGTGTTACAATAAGTTAACTATTACATGGAGGTGAATCAATGGCACGTTCAAAAGACTATGAACAACTATTGGAGCAAGCAAAAGATATCGTCATCAATTCAATTGGAGAAACGATGGATCTTTATGGAGTCAATCGTAGTGTAGGTAATCTATATGGCACGATGGTTTTTGAACAAAGTAATATGACACTAGATGAAATGCGTTATGAATTACAAATGAGTAAGCCCAGCATGAGTGCAGGTGTTAAAAGACTGCAAGAATTTGATGGCGTAAAACAAGAGTTTGTTCGAGGAAGTAGAAAACAACACTTTACTGCTGAAAAAGACTTTTTTACGTTTTTTGGAAACTTCTTTTCACAAAAATGGAAACGTGAAATCAAATTGAATTCAGAAGCAATATACAAAGCTGAATCTTTATTGAATCCCATTATTCATTCTGAAACTGCTACACCTGAAATCATAGAAGAAGCACAAGAAATTTTAGAGCAAATAGAACATTCTAAACTCTATTATGCTTGGCTATCTACTCTAACAGATGCGCTCAATTCAGGAGAAATATTTGACTATTTTCCAATTCCGGAAAATAAATTATAATCGACACGTCAACACAATAAGACCCATCCATAAATACTAATAATGGATGGGTCTTATTTTTAATATCTTATAATTTCACAAGTACCTAATCACCTAGAATATATCTTGTGATTGTGGCATCTTATCGGCAATCACTCATTCAATATTAATCACTTCATGAGCCAGTGCCTCTGCTTCATAATTAGAATGTGTTACAAAAATAATTGGTATTTGCCACTCTTCAAATATGCGCTTTACTAACTGAATACTTTCATCTTTAGTCGTATCATCCAAGCTTGAAAATGGTTCGTCCAATAATATGAGATCTGGTCTAGTACTTAATGTTCTTGCTAATGCCACACGCTGGGATTCTCCACCCGACAGTCTCATTGGAAACTGTGGCTTTAAATGCGCAATGTTTAATTGATGCATCAAAGTCTCTATATGTTCAGAAGGTTGCGCCATAAAAGTTATATTCTGATACACATCCATATTAGGAAACAATTGATAATCTTGAAATAAGTAGCCAATATTACGCTGTTGAATTTTCATATCTATATTGTTAGGCGTATCAGTTAAAATACGTTCATTAACTTCTATATATGCCTTATTTGCACTTTTCAATCCTGCTATAATATTTAAAATTGTTGTTTTACCAATACCGGAAGGACCTTTAACTGCATAAATTTTAGGTTCAATATCTTGTATCTTCATATGCAATTGCGTGTTTTTGAGCGCATGCTCTAAATGTAATTTCAACAATTAATCTACCTCCCGATAACGGTCTTTATTCAACACATTGATTGTGCCAATTACTGTAATCGCAAATGCGACAAGGACAATCACCCACAACCACGCTTGATTTTCTTTACCTTGTTCTACTAAAAAGTATATTTCTAAAGGTAACGTATTCGTTTTATTAGGTATGTAACCAGCAACCATCAGTGTCGCACCAAATTCCCCTATTGCTCGGGCAAAGCTCATCATAATTCCTGATAATATCGGACGCTTGGACAATGGTAAAATTAATTTGAAAAATATCTTGTTTTCACTTGCACCCATCGTTCGTGCAGTATTGAGCATTTTATTATCTATACTCCGAAACCCTTGAACAGTATGTTGATACATCAATGGAAAACTCACAATCACAGATGCAATAACTGCTCCAGTCAGCGTAAAAACTACTGGTAAATTTAATACATCTGTAAAAAATGCACCAACAAAACTTCTAGGTGAAAAGACAATTAATAAAATAAATCCCATAACAGTTGGTGGTAATACAATAGGTAAAATAATTATACTTTCTAAGATTCTAGCAATAAAACCATGTCGTTTATACAACCATCTTGAAACAACGATACCAATAAAAGTAACGATGATTGTACTAATAACAGCTACTTTGAGTGATATCCAAAATGGTGTAACATCTACCATTGCTAAAACCTCCTATGCTTCAAATTGATATTTTTCTAATATTTCTTTAGCTTGATCTGTCTTAAGAAAGTCAATCCATGCTTTAGCTAACTGCTTATCTGATGTTGTCGCTGCTTTATAAACAATGGGTTGCTTTAAATCAGCTGCATCGATTTCTTTAACATGACTCTCGCCATTTTGCTGGCTTTGATATAAGTCAGTTTTATACACATACCCTAATTGCGCATTACCTTTTTCAACATAGTTTAGTACTTGTCGCACATCTTTAGCAAATACTAAATTAGGTTTCACTTGTTCGTATAAACCGTTATCTTTTAAATATTGCTGAGCGTATTTCCCCGCTGGCACAGAATTAACCTCACCAATGGCTAATTTATCGCCTTCTTGTAGAGATTCAACCGATTTATAATTACTGTCCTTGGCACCAATAAGTACGAGTTTATTTTTAGCGTATTCATATGTATTTTGTGCTTTATCTTTATCTTGTAATGCATCAACGTCTTTCTTGTTTGCTGACATAAATACATCTACAGGTGCACCTTTTTCAATCTGTTGTCTTAATGAACCAGACCCACCATAATTAAATGTAACATTTGCATCTTTATGATCTGCTTCAAATGCTCGTTTCAATTCTTTAGTTGCGTCAGTCAGACTTGCTGCTGCTGAAATATGTAGTTCTTGTTTTTTTTCATTTCCATCAGAATTGCTATCGTTTTTGCTCTTACTGTTTCCATTTGAACACCCTGCTAATACTAGACATAGCGTCATAAACATTACGATTAAATATTTTATTTTCATATAAAACAACTCCTATCACTTATAATTATATTCTTATTCATAAAAAAACAAAAGACCTAAATGATAGTACTTAGGCCTTTTGTAAGCGTATATTTTTTATAATTGTGATGCACTGTTTTATAGTTGTTCAATAAAGCGTTTAAACGCGTGATGACCTTGTTCTGTATTCTTAAATACGCCAGCATCTTCTAATACACGTTTGAATTTAAATCCTACTTCTTTATCTACAACTTCATCGACATTATTTACATTAATATCATATGATTGTTTCATTTCTTCAGCCCATTGTTGATGTATTCCTAAATCTATTTGAGTTTTATCTAATAAATAATCTTTAACTTGTTGTAATTCTTGTTTTAGTCGCCCTGGTAATATAGCAGTTCCCATTACTTCAATTAGACCTATATTTTCTTTCTTAATATGTTGCACGTCTTTATGTGGATGGAAGATGCCATCAGGGAATTGTTCTGAAGTTTGATTGTCTCTTAAGACAATGTCTAATTCATATTGTTGTTCCCTATATCTTGCGATTGGTGTAATCGTATGATGACGTTCACCATTAATGCTAAATGCTTTAATATCCACACTATCATCCGAATATTGATTCCATTGTGTCATGACATAAGTAGCTGCTTCAATCAGTTGCTCTCTATTGTCGCCTTTCAAACGAATAACACTCATTGGCCAATTTAAAGTGCTAGCTTGAACTGATGGATAATTAGCAATAGTAAATTGATTTATTTCAGCAGCGTTATCCATCGGAAATACATGTCTTCCAGTTTGATAATGATTGTGCGATAAAATTGATCCACCCACAAGAGGTATATCCGCGTTAGACCCAATAAAATAATGAGGAAATTGATCTATAAAATCTAACAAATTAATGAAAGTATTTTTATTGATTTCCATAGGGACATGTTGTTTAGATAACACAATACTATGTTCAGCAAAATAGGCATATGGCGAAAATTGGAAGCCCCACTTTTCACCATTTAAATTTAAGCGAATGACGCGGTGATTTGTTCTTGCAGCTTGTAGCACTGAGCCTTTGAATCCTTCATTTTCTATGCATAATGCACATTTCGGATAAGCGGTAGCTGGTGCTTCTTTCGCTTTTGCAATTTGTTTTGCATCTTTTTCAGGTTTTGATAGATTAATCGTGACTTCAATATCTCCGTATTCAGTAGCAACATCATAATTAATATTATTCGCAATTGCATCTTCTTTGACATAGTGATTACGTTTAGCTATGTCATAAAAATAATCTGTAGCCGCTTCTGGTGACTCTTTATATGCTTCGTTAAACTTGCGGTCAATTACCGATGGGCGTGGTGTAATTAAGTCTAGAATTTGAGCTTCAACAATTTCTTTACTATATAATGCATCTTCAATACAATTTTCACTAACAGCTTGGCGAATCCAATATTGTGTAATTTCATTTGCTGTCGCATCTTTATTTAATTCAGACACTGCTGAATCATCAATACCTTTTGCATTTAAATTACGCAATAGCTGGTTTTGAATATAAATGCTATCTTCTTCTTCATAATCACCATACGAAATTGCTTGTGATACAAATTGTTGTACTAATTGTTGATTTAATAACATGCATTAACCCTCCACATTTTCTTGATATCCATTTGGATGTTGATGATGCCATTGCCACGCTGAATTAATAATATCATTAATGTTATCGTGCTGTGGTTTCCAGCCAAGCACTTGTTGCGCCTTATCACTTGATGCGATTAATTTACTTGGATCACCTGCTCTTCTTTCTCCTACTACTGCTTCAATAGGTTCATTTGTTACTGTTCTTGCAGCTTCTAGAATTTCAAATACCGAATAACCTTGACTGCTTCCTAAATTAAATGCACCAGATGCTCCGCCGTTTTGTAAATGTTGATACGCCAAAATATGCGCATCTATTAAATCAACGACGTGAAGATAATCACGAATACATGACCCATCTTCTGTATCATAATTATCACCGAATATTGTTAAGTGTTCTCTTTGTCCAAGTGCGACTTCTAATACAATTGGTATAAGATGTGTCTCTGGACGGTGGTCTTCACCAATAGCGCCATTTTCTTTAGCACCTGCAACATTAAAATAACGCAGTGCTGCATAATTAACCCCGTATGCTTCATGACTCCAGTGCATCATTTTCTCCATCATCAATTTACTTTCACCATATGGACTTGTAGGTGTTTTAGAATCTTCCTCAGTAATAGGTACTGAATCTGGCTCACCATAAACTGCAGCTGTCGAAGAAAAAATAATATGTTCTACCTGATGGTCATACATGACTTCTAATAACACTTGTAATCCGTGCACATTATTATTGAAATAGGCTAACGGTTTTTCAACAGATTCACCAACTAATGAATAAGCACAAAAATGGAATACACCTTCGATGCTTTCGTTATTAAAGACATCATCTAAAAATGCTTTGTCTCGAATGTCTCCTTCATAAAACGTAGCTTCTTTATGCACAGCTGCTCTATGTCCTGTACCTAGATTATCTACTACAATAACGTTGTATCCTCTTGCAATTAACTGATCTACCGCATGACTTCCTATATAACCAGCGCCACCTAAAACTAAAACAGACATATACAAAATCCTTTCTCTATCCATTGATTAATAACTTATAATGATTTAACGCCATCACTTATACCCACATGATAAAATGACGGAGCGTAACCTATGCGCTCTATATATTGTTTAGAAACTTCATTTTCCAATTGTTTTACACTATCTTTATGCACTAAAGCAATTGCGCAACCTGCGAAGCCAGCACCAGTCATTCTAGCTCCCAACACGCCATCAACTTGCTGAGCTGTTTCTGCTAATGTATCTAATTCTATCCCTGTAACTTCATAATCTTCTTTTAATGATGTGTGAGATTCATTTAATAACTTTCCAAATTGATTAAAGTTATTTTCTGCTAACGCTCGATGTGCTTTTTTCGTGCGTTCATTCTCCGAAACTGCGTGTCTTGCACGACGACGCTTCACTTCATCCTCAATAAGATCTTGATGCTGTTCAAATTGTTCTAATGACAGCTCCCCTAATGATGCAATATCAAGTGCTTGTTGCAACGAAGCTAATGCCGACTCACATTGTGCTCTACGTTCATTATATTTACTTTCTGTAAGAGAACGTCGCTTGTTCGTATTCATAATTGATATGACATAATCTCCAAATTTCGCAGGTACATAATCAAATTCTAAAGTTGCAGTATCTAGTAATATTGCTTGTTCAGCTTTACCCATACCAATAATAAATTGATCCATAATACCTGAATTGACACCAATAAATTTATTTTCAACACGCTGTCCAATTTTTATAAGTGCTAAGCGTTCTAAATCTAAAGTAAACAACTGCTTAATGAGCCAGCCAGTTAATAATTCAATAGACGCTGACGATGACAAACTTGCCCCATTTGGAATATTTCCTTCAACTAAAATATTGAAACCATGATCTATGTCAGAGAATTGTTCACTTAAATATTTAACTACACCTTTAGGATAATTTGCCCAATCATGTGCCGTTTCGAATTCTAATTCATCTAACGTAAATGTAATCATACCAACCTCTTCAAAATTATTTGAATAAAGTTGAATAAGTTTATCATCTCGCTTTGTAGCTAGGCCATATGTACCCAACTCAATCGCAGCTGGAAAAACATACCCACCGTTGTAATCCGTATGTTCGCCTATTAAATTAATGCGTCCCGGAGCAAAAGCACTGACTTCAGCCTTAACGCCAAACAAAGTTTCAAACTTATCATGCATGGCTTGTAACATAATAACCCACTCCTCCTATATAAATCATTTCTTCTATAATGATATTCTTCTAGTAAACACAATTAAAGTTTACTTGTTTACTAAATGTTTTGTCAATTAAGATTGTCTTTTTGTTTTAAAAGTATTCCGCTCTTTAAGCTGTGCTTCTACTACGACATGTATGGCAACGTGTCTCGTTTTATTAATGCGCTCTTCTGCCATTCGCACTGCAGTTCTACCAAATTCATCTACTGGTATGTGCACACTACTTATAGAAGGCACAGCATATTGTATGACTTCTAAATCATTAAAACTTATCAATTTAACATCTTTTGGAATTGCTATTTTTTCATATTGAATTTGTTGTAATATACCTATAGCAATCATATCGTTCCCTGCTATAAAAACTTCAGGTAACCGATGCGCATTTAACAATGTTTTTACAGCTTCTTCACCATTTTCTTTTTTCCAGCCATTAATCATAGTTATTTCGTTAATTTGATGTTCAGAACACCATTCTCTATATGCTTTATATCTAACATCTGTATGATTTGAAAACGGTGTACCGGCTAAATCTCTAATCATATGACTACCACCGATATACGCAATTTGAGTCATTCCTAATGACTTGATTTCATCCAATAAGTTGGTCATAGAATAGTGTAAATCTGAATAGACAGCATCTATTGATTTCGGTGTATTAGGATTGTTAATGACAACTATATTTTCATTATATTCACGTAGTGTGTTCAATGCTTCTGTAGAAAAATTACCTACTACGATAATTGCCCCTGCCTTGTCGACTTTATATAAATCTAGATTTTTATCGTTTCCATCGATTCTAATTGTGCGCTTCAAAGACAAATTCAAACGCTTAACTTCAGCTTCTATTGCTAAGCGTATCTCTCTATAATAAGGGTCTGACATTTCTTTAGCTCGAGATGCATAGGTAATGATTTGAATGCTTTTATTTTTTCTAGCTGATTTTTGATATTGTAGTTCGTTTGCAACACGATGAATCCTTTCTCTCGTATCTTTTGAAACTGACAATGTTGGATCATTATTTAATACGCGTGAAACAGTGCCAGGACTTACCTCTGCATCACGTGCAATATCTCGTATACTTGCCATATCGAAATTCACCTCTTTAATTGTTTACCATAAGTTTACTTGTATATATCCTTTTAATCAATCTTGACCATTTTAAAAATCATTATAAATATTACAATGTGTAAATTAAAAATCCTTTGTTATATTCATAAACTGAATCTTTTTTTTACATTGAAAAATGCGCTAAAATGGAAGAGTGAATATGAAACGGGGTGTACTCATGCATGAAGATATACTGACCAATCAACCCATAGTACGGTTTGAGAACGGTAAGTTAGTAGAAACAAAAGATCATTACGTTACTGAGTTTCCATTAACAATTATGGTAAATGGCGAAGAATTTGCGACTATAATTTGCAGCCCTAACCACTTAGAAGAGCTTGTCTTAGGTTTCCTAGCATCTGAAGGAGCTATTTTAAAAAATGATGACTTAAAATCTATCCAAATAGATGATAGCAAAGGGTTTGCTCATGTTGAATTGACCAAATCTCTCGGTGAACGTTTCGAATATTCAACAAAGCGCATGATTGCGTCTTGTTGTGGTAAAAGTCGAGAGTTTTATTTTCAAAATGACGCGGCAGTCGCAAAGACTTCTATGTCTAAAATTGTGTTAAATCCAACTCAAGTACTCAATATGATGACCCGTTTGCAAAGCGCCAGTAAAATTTTCAAACAAACTGGTGGACTTCATAATGCTGCGATTAGTGATGGCGATACCTTCTTTGAGCATCGTCAAGATATTGGTCGTCATAATGCACTAGACAAATTATATGGTTATTGCATACAACGACATATACCTGTACGTAATAAAGTGTTGATATTTAGCGGTCGTATTTCATCAGAAATATTAATCAAAGCTGCGAAAATCGGTGTTGGCGTCATCTTATCGAAATCTGCTCCGACAACATTAGCAGTGACACTTGCTCAAGATTTAAACATTACTGCCATAGGATTTATTAGAGATGGTAATTTCAACATTTACAGTCATCCGGAACGCATAACACCTGTTGAAACTTCCGAATATTAATTTATAATCTAGACCTTTACAGAAATAAGATTTTAAATATAAAAAGGACGCATCCATTTGATACGGATGCGTCCTTTTTTTGAGCATGAGTATTTATGTCTCAGTCTCAATAATTATATTATTTAAATGTGTTTAGCATTTTCTTTTAAAATTTGATAACAGTAACTTATATATATGTAACCTTGTCGGATATACATTTCCTTAGCACTGTCTTCACCGTCAGCTATTAATATAATCGGTTTCGTATCAGCTACTTCCGCCACAAAAGTTTGCATCGTACTGCCAATGCCTTGTTTCTGATAACTTTCATCTACACCAAAACCATCAATTTCCACAGTACATTGTGAAATGATTAAATCCAAAATCCCTACTGGCACATCTGCTTTATATGCGATTACACGAGATTTACTATCTTTATTGAATTGATTGCGTATTACTTCAATACTTTCGTCTGCATACGCTTTGCCAAACGGTTCAGCAAATTGACGATAAATTGTAATATAATCTTCTAATGTTTGTTCAGTAACAAACATGACTTTAATTTGATCATTTTTATGTTTTTTTATATTCTGGGACTCAATTGCATAGAGTTCCATTAGTCCTAGTTCAAAATCATATGTTTGAATTTTATCTAACCATTGTTGATCTAAAAGTGTATTCTCAGGAAATGTAAATGCTAAATGATGAGATGCTTGCTTTTTATGCATATCTAATTGATTTTTCATATCTTGTTCCCAAGATATGATAGACGGCATTTGTTTATAATCCCATTTATTCACATCGTAGACTAAGGGTTCGTCAGGTGTCAGATAAATTGTCTTTAGTGTATCATCCACAAAAACATCACCTTGTTGAAATATATCTTTCATCGAAATCACCACGATTCAATCACCTGCCCTTATATATTTATTTTATTAATTGTTTAAAACGACTATGATTAAGCATAATATTACCTATCAAACTTGCAATAATTGCTTTAACTAAATCCGCAGGCATGAAGACAAGTGATAAAGTCACTGATTTTGAAATAGGTAAATTAGTCATAAGCCCCATAACAATTGTACCTACAATATCTAATAAAATAACACCAAAGATAATTGTTGTAACTAATAATACAGTAAAGTTTATTTTTTTGAAATACAAATCTCTTACTAAACCAATTAGATATGCAATGACTGGATACATGATTAAAAAGCCAGTAGAGGGTCCTGCGAATACACCTATACCACCACGTCCACCAGATAATAATGGCAAGCCAGTTGCTACAAGTAATAATAATACAATTACACTAAGCGCCCCGTACTTACGTCCAAGTAAAATTCCCGCTAAGAAAATACCAATATTTTGTAATACGATAGGTACTGGCATAATCGGCAATGGAATAGCTGGTACAAATCCTAATACACCAATAATTGCTGTCATTAAAGCAGTGTATACTAAATATTTTGTCGTCATAGTCAATCCTCCTAATGAAAAAAATTATACCATAAATGTTAACTATTAAAAATAAAAAGTTTACAATACTTTACATATAATAAAAAAACACAACTCAACGGTGTTAAGTCGTTGAATTGCGCTTTTTAAAGCTGATCATAGTATTAATCGTAATACTTATAAATTTAACTCGGTATATTAGTTATTTAAAAATTTCTCTTTTAAATCTTTTCTCATAAATTCTAAAGTATATGGGTCATTATACCAATAAGTTTCAGCTTGCACTTCAAGCACATTGTCATTTTGAACTGCTGGTAAGTTATTCCATAGATTAGTTTTGGCATAAGCTGGTGTTGATTTCCCTTTACTTGTCGAAACAATATAATCGCCAGCATAGTCTGCTATTTTTTCTTGTTTCACTTCAGCCCAACCTTCTTTTTCAACTAAATCATTTAATTTATCAGGCATTTTAAGGCCAAATGCTTGGTACAATACTTCTCCGCCACGACCCCAGTTTGGTCCATAACTATATAATTTCTTCTCGAATTCATCAAAAATTGAAACTGTTGCGTCTTCACCAATTTTATCTTTAATTTCTTTACCATCTTTTTTAGTTTGTGCTTTCCATTTGTCTTCCCATTCTTTTACTTCATCTTCTTTACCAAGTAACTTACCTAATTCCCTTTGTTGATCTAAATATTTATGTTTGCCGTAATCAAATACGACTGTTGGCGCAATCTTTTTATATTTTTTTATATTTTTGTCAGTAGAATATACAACGATTAGATCTGGTTTCGTTTTTGCTACTTTCTCAACATCATTCTCGCCAACTTTTTCAACATCTTTAAATTTATCTTTAAGGAGGCTACTACTATCGACTTGTTCATTTACCGCAACAATATTTCCACCAAGATATTTAATTCCACCAGCATATGTAGGAGCAACTACTGCTATACGTTTTGGATCTTTTGGTATATCTATCTTTTTCCCACTATCTAATTTATAAGACTTTGTTTCAGCTTTTGAGTCACTGTCCGAATTATTACCACATGCTGCTAAAATAAGCACTAAAGCAATTAACGGAAACAATAATTTTTTCATAAATTTTCCTCCATTGAAAATGATTATCACTACCAATCGATTATATAATGACTAAAGTAAATTTACAATAGTAATCATAAGTATCTTTAAATTTTTTTGGATAACAAAAAATACATGTAGACAATTTGTCTATATGTATTTTAACTGTTTGTTTATATATTTTTAAAAATGATCTAATACACTATGTGCAATATTCGTATACGCCATATCTTCCATCGGTGGATTGTGTAAACCTGCGCGCATATCTCTATAATAGCGTTGTAATGGTCTTTCCATTTGAAGACTTTTAGCACCAACAATTCGCATAGCTGTATCTATAACTTCTAACCCTTGGTTCATTACCAACACTTTACTTGCTGATGTTTCATTCCAAACCTTACTACCTGAAACCTCACGATTATATATCGCAGCAGTACTCCACAAGAAATGGCGTGCAGATAATAATTGAGCTTCCATCTTCCCAATATTTTGTTGCACAGTTGGTATATCACCAATTGTACCTTCAATACTATTTGGACTGTAATTTTTAGCAAAATCTACAGCATAGTCTCTTGCTGCTTGTGCAATACCAAGATACACACTTGGTATATGTAAAATCCAGCCATTCGGTTTCTTACCACCGGCGCCTCTTATTTCAACAAAGTTTTCTTGCGGGATGTGCACATCATTTAATAATAAATCATGACTTTCAGTTGCACGCATACCTATCATATTCCAATTATCTGCAATTTCTACACCAGGTGTATCTTTTTGTATTAAGAAAAAACCTACTTGATCGATGTCTTCATAATAAGCACTCACAACAAAATGTGTCAGCCCTTTACTCATTGAAGTAAACGTTTTTACTCCATTAACAACAAATCCATCATTTACTTTAACAGCGTTTGTCGCAGGTCTTCCGCCACGTGTTGGGCTACCAGTCTCAGCTTCACTAACTGCTCTATTTACTAACGCTCCATTTTTCACTGCTTCAGCAAAGCGATCTAACATAGTTGGTTCCCACATTTGTTGTTCATATAATTGGCCTACTACACTTAAATGCCATCCTATAGAAAGTGCAGTCGCACCATCAATAGATCCTAAATAGCTTTGTAATATAACCATATCTTCAACAGTTGCCCCTTCACCACCGTATGCTTTAGGTAAAGTAAGCAGTGTATATCCTTCTTTCACTAGCCATTCAATATTTTCATAAGGAAAGCGCGAATGGATATCATTATATTCCGCTTTCTCTTTAAATTGCGTTTTAACTGTATCTAGTTTTGCAATCCATTTTTCTTGAATATCCGTATGTATTAATGCGGAATAATTCACTTTCATCACCTCATCATTAACTTTATTACTATTTAAACTTAGTTTAACACTCGCCATTATTGAAAGAAAGCTTTTCAGCACCAAATCCCTACTTTACCGATAAGAATTAATATGATATTTTGTATTTATTGACATACTGGGGGAAATTGAATGATTACAGTTAAAAATATCATACATAAATACAACGAGAACACGATACTTAACGACGTTGGCTTTGCACAAGAACAGGGCACGGTTACTGCAATTATAGGGCCAAGTGGCTCCGGGAAAACAACTTTACTTAGAACGTTAAACGCACTCGCGCTTCCTAAATCTGGCACCATTGAAATCGGGGATGAAACATTTGATGCTGCACACCACACAAATAAAGATATTGCTAAATTACGTCAAAAATCAGCTATGGTGTTTCAAAATTACAATTTATTTAAAAACAAAACAATACTTGAAAATATCACTTTAGGTTTAATACATGGTCAAAATTACACTTCCAAACAAGCTAATGATATTGCTACATCTTATTTAGAGCGCGTGAATTTATTAAATCAAAAAGATAAATACCCTATTCAGCTATCTGGAGGTCAAAGCCAACGTGTAGGTATTGTTCGTGCACTTGCGCTCAATCCAAAAGTTCTTTTATTAGATGAACCTACTTCTGCTTTAGACCCTGAATCAATTCAAAGCGTCTTATCTCTGATTAGATCGATTGCTCAAGAAGGTATGACGATGGTACTCGTTACACATGAAATACAATTTGCAAAAGCAATTGCTGATCAAGTTATATTTATTGATGATGGGCAAATTATCCATCGTGGAACGCCACAAGAAGTATTGGAAGATTCAAAATCTGAGAGAATCCATCGCTTTTTAAACAGAGTTGAAACGGAGCGTGACATTTAATGACATTAAAAAGAAGTTTCACATTTTTATTAATGTTAATGATAGTTTCCGTACTAACAGCATGTGGTAATAATGATGCTTCAAATAGTAATTCTCAGAAAAAAGAAGTTAAAGTAGCACTTTCTGCTGAAGTTAATCCACCTTATTTATATACAAATAAAGATAATGAGTTTGTCGGCTTAGATATGGATTATATGAAATTAATAGAAAAGAAATTACCTCAATATGATTTTAAATATGAGGTCGGTGAAGAGGAATCGAATTTAGTTGGGATTGGTTCAGGCAAGTTTGATATGGGGATAAATTGGTTTTTCAAAACACCAGAACGTGAAAAACAGTTTCTCTATCAAGATGTGCCTTACAGTTATGCGCTACCTTTATTAGTAGTAAACAATGGCAACAATGACATACATAGTTTACAAGATTTACCGGGTAAAAAAATCACTCCTATGGCGCCAAGTGGTGGTTTATATTCTATACTCACGCAGTTTAATAAAGACCATAGTCCCAAAATTGACATCAATACAATACAAGAACCTTCAAATGGAGACAATTTAAAAATGGTCAGCCAAGGACGTCGTGATGCCATGTTTTTAAACTGGAACACATATAAAGCAATCCAAGAACAGATAAATGCCGACGTTAAAATAGGTGGTATTGTGAAGAAAGAACCATTGCATATCGTTTATAATAAAAAACACCAAAAACTTCACGATGACGTGGATCGCGCAACCCAAGAACTTAAAGATGAAGGCAAATTACAATCACTTTCAAAAAAATATTTTGATATAAATGTCTTTGATGATTTAAGTGAAATTAATGAGCAGAAAGATAAATTGGAGGTGACAAACTAATGGGATCAGTCAATTGGTTAGATTTGTTTGGACAAGTGTTACAACAATTACCTTTAACTTTATTGATGATAATTGTTTCTCTCTTTTTCGCAATCATACTTGGTTTTATTTTAGCAATGATTCGTATCAAAAAGACAAAAATACTCGCTCCTATTGTAAGAGTTTATCTTTCATTTATACGGAGTACACCATTATTATTACAACTCTTTTTAGTATATTTTGCATTACCTCAATTATTGTTACTTATTCATATAGATATTAACCATTTCAGTAGATTGTTTTTTGTTATCTTAGCATTCACTTTACATACAGGTGCATACCTTTCTGAAATTATCAGAGCAGGTTATCAATCCGTGGAATATAGTCAAATTGAAGCTGGATTAACAATTGGTTTATCTTATCCTAGAATTTTAAAAGATATTATTATACCTCAAGCTTTACGAAATAGCATACCAAATTTAACAACTCAAATCATAGAACTTGTCAAAGATACTTCATTAGCTTTCACCATTGGTATCATCGATATGATGGGACAAGTCAAACTAATCATTGGAAACAATTACGGACTCGGTATGCTAGAGGTTTATATCGTAATTTCAATCATATACTGGATTATTGCTCTAATTATTCAAGGTACCTTTACTTTAATTGATAAACGAACACAAAAACCATATAGTGTTTAAGGAGGAAAATCATTTTGTCATTCATTCTATATACTATAAGTGAAGTGCTTAAAGGCGTGCCAAATACAATTATTATTTCCATTGTAGCTATGTTCGTAGGTCTTATTATCGGGACGTTATTTGCGATTATTCGTATCAAACATGTACCTGTCTTATCTCAACTTATAATCGTGTATAATTCGTTTTTTAGAAGTACACCATTAATCGTTCAATTGTTCATACTATATTATGGAATACCTTCATTTATACTTTTTTTAAATGATCAGTTCACTTTGACAATCAATCCTGACATATTCTCACCTTTAGCGATTGCCTTTATCGTCTTTTCTTTTCATGCCGTAGCGTATCTTTCTGAATCAATTAAAGGCGGTCTTCAATCCGTAGATCAAAATCAAATTGAAGCTGCGCAAACTGTCGGACTATCAAAATTCAGCATTTATAAAGAAATTGTATTACCACAAGCTTTTGCTTATGCATTGCCTAACATAGAAAATCAATTCATTATGCTAATCAAAGGTACTTCCCTAGCATTCGCTGTTCAAGTAACTGAAATTATGGCAGTCAGTCGTGTTATTGCAAATGAAGGTTATCGTTTTATTCCTGTTTATACAGTAGCAGCTATATTTTACTGGTTGTTAGCAATAATATTAGAGTTCGTCTTTGCGAAAATGGAACGTAATACGACGCGTTACTTAAGAGCAAATGCTTCTTAGATAACGATATCAAACAAAAAACTGTTTCTGAAATGTTATTTCAGAAACAGTTTTTTTGTAATTTATTATATTTAAGCTAAACTTTCCATGCATTCCGCTTTAAGTTTATAATATTGTTTTACTTTTTTCGGCATTGTGCCATGTTGTAATTCATCTTTAGTAACTATAGGATAGTTTTTAAAAACAACTGAGCCTATATAACCACAAAGTGCACTTCCTGATGCACACATTAGTGCCACAATTATTACAGTTAATGCATTATTAAATCCAAACATAACCATAAGCCCAGCAATTGGTGTAGCTGTACCTGTCGCATCATTTACTAAACCAAACATAGAGATAATTACACCTGAGAGCGCACCACCTACAAAGTTTGTTAAATATACTGGTACTGGATTTGCTGTCACAATGTCAGCTTGAGATAAAGGCTCTATTGCAACTGAAATCGTTGTTTTACGATCTCCAAACTTCATACGCTTAAATAATACAAAATTCATAAATGATGAACCAAATACTGCTAAAGCACCGATAGCCATTGGTGTACCAGTTAATCCTAATAATGCTGTTAATGCCATTGAGCTTAACGGTGCAGTAGCAACAACAGTAATAATACCACCAAGTACAATGCCCATTAAAATAGGACTTGAAGTCGTAGATTCTTTAATGATATTTCCAATTTGTAATAACGTCGCATCTACTAATGGTGTTGTACCAATAGCAATTAAACGTGTAATAGGCGCGATGACAATAATCGCTGCAATTAAATCAAGCCCATCTGGTAACTTTTGTTCCATCCATTTCATACCGAAACTCGCAATATAAGCTGCAACAAAGCCAGGTAAAAGATCCATGCTTCCACATGAAACAGCAATTACAAATGCATAAACTGGAGATACACCCATAGCTAATGCTACGAGTCCTGCAGCTGCAACACCGCCAAGTCCTCCAGCTGCATCACCTAAATCTCCTAAGAATGGAATACCAAACAAGTCTCCACCTACATATTTATGAAAAGCTTCTACTAGAAATGAAGCAATAGCTGCGTTAGCAAGGGCCCCCATGGCCTTGCCTCCATTTGGTGCTTTACTCGTGAACAATGTAAACAAAGCTAAAACAATCCCTAAAAATATGATCCCGATTAATAAATTCATAAAAACACCTTTCCAAACCGTTTTGTATGCGCTTTCATTAGACAAATATTAGTATAGCACATTTAATTTGGTTCTCAAATCATATTTTCGTACAATATATAACTATAATTATAAAATTACATTATTCAGAATATTCAAACGTTTTAGACTTACGCACAACCTTATTATCATCAAGCTTTCACACATTAAAACTGTTCTTGTAAGTTCTCAATAAGTTCATTAATTTTATCACGTTGTGCTTGATTTATATATACTACTACAGTTCTTTCATCTATATTGCTTCTTTTTTTATTTAAAAAATCCATTTTTATAAGCTTTTGTAAAGCCTTTGTTAAATAGTATGGTTTCAATTCTGAGTATTGAGCAATTTCTTTTGCAGTGACGTCATTCTCTTTACTATTATACAGATAATTTAATATCAGTACCTCTTCGTAATTTAGTTTATAGTTCTTTTTCGTTGTTTTAAAAAATTTCCTACCTTGTTGATAAGTTGCAATAAGTTCATTTAGTGACTTGAAATTTTGTTCATTCACAAAACCACTCCTTTTGTTATATCTTGATGTTAGTAATTTAATTTTATCCTATTTAACGCCTTTAATTCAATATGCTTAACTATGAAAAATATGAACAATTCCTACCCTTTTTTTAATCTTTTATTTTTATTTTTAAATTTTAGTGGTTCATTCACCCTTTTTATTACTAAAAAAAGACATAGGTGTAAAAATTTCAATTATCAAATATCTCTATTTAAAATAATGCATTTTGATATTTTAAATGAGCTATATCAATTCATACAAAAATGCACAGCAAGTGTTAGACTATTATCCAACATTTGCTGTGCATTTAAACGATTGCTATTTTAAATGATTGAGTTCTATCATTATTATTTTTTCTTAAGATCAACTGTATCTATGAAGCTTAATGCTGCTAAACTTGTTAAATCTAATGCATGTTTAGCACCTGCTTTACCATGTCCTGCTTCAAAGTGTTTAAATGCTGCTACACCTAAAACTGAAATTGTTATAAGTGATGCAATACGTGATAATCTTTTACTTGCAAAGCTTAAAACGAAAAATACAGCACTTAATGCTTCAAGTGCTCCTGCCAATGGCATTGCATTCGATGGCAAATTAAACACTTCAACAAAAGATTCTTTCATTGATTGATCACCTTTAAGTTTAGGTTTTGATGCATCATATAATTCCTTAGCTAATTTTAAATTTGTTAAATAACGTAATATCATTATAAACGCTCCTTTTATTTGTTTTCAAAATATTTATCTACAATAGGTTTTACTCGCTCTGCTAACAATTTAATTGTATTGATTGTTTTATCATGTGGCATAGAACCTACAGGTGTATGCAGCATAAAACGAGTAAGGCCTAGTGCTTCAATTGTTTCAATTATCTTTTGTGCAACGGTTTCCGGACTTCCAACATACAAAGCGCCATGTGGACCTGCTTCACGATCGAAGCTGTTTTCATCATATGGTGGCCAACCCCGTTCTTTGGCTAATATATCATGACTCGCTTTTACCGATGGGAAAAACTCACGTTTTGCCAACTCATCTGTTTCAGCAATGTAACCCCACGAATGCGTTGCTATAGGCAATTCATTTATATTATGTCCGTAAGATCTAGCAATAGATTTGTACATATCAATGTTTCTTCTAAATCTTTTTGGATCACCGCCAATTATAGCATAAGTTATAGGTAATCCTAATGCTCCTGCTTTCAATGAAGATTCTGGCGTTCCTCCAGTTGCAATCGTAATTGGTAAAGGCCCATGCTCCGCCTTAGGATAAACACTTAAATTTTCAATAGAAGGTCTTAACTCCCCTTCCCAATTTACAATTTTCTCTTTATTAATGGTCATTAATAAATCTATTTTTTCATTAAAGAGTTGTTCATAGTCTTTTAAATCATAGCCAAATAATGGAAATGATTCAATAAATGAACCTCTTCCTACCATTATTTCTGCACGTCCATTAGAAACTGCATTTAATGTAGAGAAACGTTCATAAACTCGAACAGGATCATCAGAAGATAATACTGTTACTGCACTACTTAACTTTATATGCGTTGTATTACGAGCTGCTGCTGCTAACACTGTAACGGGATCAGATACTGCATAATCTGCTCGATGATGTTCTCCCAAACCATATACATCTAAACCATATTGGTCAGCTGTTTCTATTTCTTCTATTATATTTCTAATTCTTTGTCCATTACTTATAGCTGCTTGTCGTCCATTTTCCATATGAATATCAATATTATCTGCAAATGATGTCAAACCAAGTTCTATTTTCAAATAATCACCTCACAAACTAAGTATAATTTTTATACTTCTATATTAAATACTTCATTAGAACATGTCAATTTCAATGCTCTAATTCTTTTCTTTCCTATTAGAACAGCATTTAATTTACATTAACCTTAATTCAATACTTTTCATATAGTCTTTATTTAAAGTGTTTTTTCAAATATTTAAATAACTAAATTCTCTCATATTTTATTGTTTGTAATTTTCTGTTATTTTACAGCTTTGTAATAAACTGAAGTGCAATTATACACTGTAAATTTTGTAAAGGTTATATTAACGGCATTTTAAGCCTAAAATGCCTCTCTTCCTTTTGTTACATTACGCACTTCATTATTAGAACTAAATTACAAAACGATAACAAACCCCACAAACAGAGTTTTTTCTGATAAAGTAATTCTTGTCGTTAAAACAGCGAAAAAAATTATAAAAAATGTCTTTATGAGACTGGGATAAATGATTTACAATTATTAGGAGGAAATTTAACAATGAAAAAAATCGCTACAGCTACTATCGCTACTGCAGGAATCGCTACTTTTGCTTTTGCACAAAATGATGCAGACGCTTCAGAAAATAACAATGGTGGGTATAACCCAAATGATCCAACATCATACAGCTATTCATATACAATAGATCAACAAGGTAACTATAATTACACTTGGCAAGGTAACTGGAACCCAAGCAATGCTGACCAAGGTCACAACAACAATGCTCAAAGCAATAACAGTGGTTATAGCTACAATCAAAATGGTTCTACAGCTACTAACAGTAACTCAAACCAATCATATACAACAAATAACCAAGGTACTGGTGGAAGCGGAGCTGTTTCAACTTCTACTTCAAATAGTAATGTTCAAGTAACAACTACTAGCGCACCATCAAGTTCATCAAACTCAATGGCTAACACTTCAGGTTCATCAAGCAACCTTTATACTTCAGGTCAATGTACATATTATGTATTTGATAAAGTTGGCGGTAAAATTGGTTCTACTTGGGGTAACGCAAACAACTGGGCAAGCGCTGCAGCTGCATCAGGTTACACTGTAAACAACTCACCTTCTCAAGGTTCAATCTTACAATCATCAACTGGCGCAATGGGTCACGTTGCTTATGTTGAAAATGTAAACAGCGACGGTTCAGTTAACGTTTCTGAAATGAACTACGGCCAAGGTGCTGGCGTTGTTACTTCACGTACAATCTCAGCTAGCCAAGCTTCATCTTACAACTATATTCACTAATAAATGTTTTAAATAAAAAAGACAATCCATGAGGATTGTCTTTTTTTGCTATTTTTTCTTAAAGTTCTTCACTTTAGTGATTATTCAGCTATAGTATTAAATGGAAAAAGGGGCCAAGATAGAATTCAAAATTTGATTTCTATCTTGGCCCCTTTTATGTTTCAGTCTTCTAAAGTCTTATACTTATTAAAACCAATACGCTATCGCTATCCAATATATAAAGGCCATCAAATAAAGTAATGGAAAACTTTCTGAAGCTTTACCTTTAATCCGTGTATATAACACACATACACCTATTATGAGTAAAATAACTGAAAAAATAAGTCTTACAATAAACATTGTTTGCAATGAAATTATTGACGTCGCTGCCAACGGTAAAATCGCTACTACGATTGTTAATATAACAATAATAATCGTGTAGTAAATTGTATCGCTACTCTTATTTCGATGAGAATTAATCCAAAATATAATGAGTCCAAATATCGTAGTTAGTAAAATTTCATGTATTATCGTTGAACTATTTAACAATTCGGTCCTATAAAGTAATATCGCTACAATATACAATACAAAACCGATTGAAAAATAGATTATAGAAGGAGTCTTTACTTTTTTATCTACATTGAAATATTGATGAATTCCTGATGCCAATAGTAATATCGCTACAATTATCACTAGATATAACATAGAATCACCTCATCCATAGTTATATATAACCGAATTATATATTTTTAAACTTATAATTCATTATTTATATTAAGAATTATAAGTTTTTCTCTTTCAACGATATAGATTTAAATCATTTAGTTTATTGACTCTTTGCTTTTTTAATGCCAATACCTGAAAATCCATAAAAAATTGCAAATATGATACATAGATAACATGGTACTGCCCAAATAAAGAATTGATCCACTGATACACCTAACTGTTGTGTATAATAAATGCCTGATGTTCCCCATGGAATAAGTGGAATAATCATTGTACCTGAATCTTCTAGTGTTCTTGATAAATTAGAACGATCTAAATTCATATCATTATACATTTCCATCATTAACACACCGACCATGATAATGACTACAGATGCCACACCAGCAGCGAGTACCATTATTAAGCTACCTATTACGGTCGCTAGTATTAATTGTCCAACTGAATTAATGTTTTTGGAAATTGTTTTCAAAATAACATCTAAACAACCTGCTTTTTCAACAATACCTGCGAAGGCATAGCCACAAAAAATAGTAACAATGATTTCTGTCATACTCATCATGCCGCCCTGCTCAACCAAATTAATGGCTCTATCTGATAAATCTCCACTACTTGCCGCCACCATGCCTTTATTAAAACCATCGAAAGTGGACTTAAATCCATCTACAATATTAAATCCATGATTAAATGCGCCAACAATGATTGCACTCAAACTTGAAATAAGCATTGCAGGTACAGTCGATATTTTTAATAACAAACACGTAATAATAATCAATAAAGGAATCCATACAAAAATATTTATATTATAAATTTTAGATAATTCGCTAAGCATTTCATTCACTTGTGACGTATTAGTATTTCCACCAAATTGCATACCTGCAAAATACCAAACGATTAAGCCGATGATTGATGCTGGTACAGTCGTCCATATCATGGCTCTTATATGCGCAAAGATATTCACTTTTGTTACTAAAGCTGCTAAATTTGTCGTATCTGAAAGTGGTGACATTTTATCACCAAACACCGCCCCTGCAATTATGGCACCTGCTGCCATACCTGGCGTAATATGTAATTGTGTCGCTATAGCCATTAGCGCTATGCCGGCTGTAGACGCAGAGCCCCATGCTGTCCCTGTGGCAACTGAAGTAATTGCACATATAATAAATGCAGATACTAAAAATAAATTAGGATCTAAAAATTCTAACCCATAATAGATCAAAGCTGGGACAGTCCCTGAGTACATCCATGTACCTACGATAATTCCAACCGCTAAAATGATAAAGATAGCTGGCATTGCTGTAGCTAAGCGATGTGTGATACCTTCTTCCAAATCTTGCCATTTCAACCCAACACGTCTTGCTATAAATGCAGCATATGCTGATGCTAAAATTAATAAAGCTTGTATTGGAATTTCAAAAACAACAAATCCTGTAATTACTATTATAATCATTACTATAATAGTAGAAATTGATTCTAAAAATGTTGGTTGTCTTGTCATACACAGTCCCCCTATTGTTAGTTTAAATTAATTAAGCCCCAATTTTTCTTTGCCTAATTCATTAATAGTGAGTCCTTCTTCAAAAAAGTCACGCTCTAAAATAGTAGATGCTAACACGATAATGGCATCAATGTTTGGCGTTTCAACCTCAATTTCACGACCAAGACTAGACCATAATACGAGTCCGTATGCAATATCTTCTGTTAAATAACGATTTTTCACATGGTTTGGTCCTTTGATTTGTGAAAACACTGGACTCGTGTTAAACAATCTATTTAAAGGTTCATCTTCATCTTTTCTTTCTAAATAACCACGTTCAATACGTGCTTCTTTAGCTGGAGACAATTCAAAGCCTAACTTACGTCCTAAAGTTAATCGTTCTAATTCTACTGCGTGTAATAAACGAACAGTATGTTTCGTTATACCTTCTTCATATAATGCAAAGTCATCTGCATAATCGATGCGTCCTACATTGAGTAATGTTGGACCTGGATGCACTTCTGGATTCCCATTCTCAAGATTTGTTTTCCAAAGACTTTCCTCTTTTACAACATATGGATATAGCGTTTCAATTTTGTCAAAGCTATCACTTAAATGTTCTTTATTATATGTTGAGAAATGAACCTTTCTTACATTTAATGATAAGTCCACGTGAGCTTCATCAAAATTCACTCTCGTCCCATAAGTTAATGTGTTCACTTCAGCAAATATCGGCATAACTTCTATACGCATATCTTCTAAGACGTTCATAAATCGAATTGAAGCCATTGCCGCTGCGATATTAAAGAAAATTAATTGCTTATCATTAATAAATGGTGCCATCGTATGTGCATAATGCTCAATAAATGTAGATGGTATAATAACTTGAATTATTTCTGCATCACTAACAACATATTCCATGTCATCACTGATATCAGTAAATTCAATGAACGTTTCTTCTCCTTCATTATTAAACGTAAACCCGCCTTGCGCTATCGCCTTGTCAAACTTATCAATAGATTGATTTCGACAATATAACTTCACCTCATGTCCTTTATGTTTCATATCTAATGCTGCTGTAACAGCACCATTTCCTGATCCTACGATTGCTATCTTCATAAATACCCTTCTTTCTCTAATGATTTGTATATATGAGTGTTTTAAACATTACTATAATGTATATCCAATTTAGATTTCTGATAAACACTGGTATTCAACCTATCCCTAGTTGCATTATATTCATTTGTTTCATCCCATTAAATGCACTATATTTTAAAAAATTCACTTTGCTAATTTTTAAATTGTAGCCTTTCAAATTAAATATCATTTAAGAATAAAATTTGTTATAGTTATGCTAATAAGGGAGGCGTGATTCATATGGATGAACAATATAATACAAACCAATCTTCTACAGTTATAAATCAAGAACCAAGTAGCGATGATAGATTAATGGGTACTTTAATCTATGTGTTAAGTTTTTTCACTTCATTAATAGCACCACTAATTATTTGGCTCATTAAACGTGAAGATTCACCATTCATTGACAAGACTGGTAAAAATTATTTCAACTTTTTACTTTCTTATATGATTTGGCTCATCGTTGCTTCAATAGCGATGTTTATCATAATAGGTTTTATCTTATTCCCTATCATAGCTATTTTGAATTTTATATTTACTATCGTAGCTGCTGTAAAAGCATATAATGGAGAAGACTATTTACCACCACTTTCAATTAGATTTTTCAAATAAAATGAATCTAAATTTTGTGACTTATTACAACTGTTGTAATACAAATTAGTTATTTTGAATGTTAAGTTATTGTAAAACCTTATACCATAGCTCTTTACAAACCATTACAAGCCGATACCTTTCTGTAACCTCACATGTCGTTTATTACAACGATATGTGAGGTTTTTTTAATTGTTTTACAAAAGCGTAACAAACCACACAAACCTAAATTCATCTGTTAGAGTATTACTTGTCGTTGAAAGCAAAGCGAAAAATAAAACATTAACTTTAAAGACTATCGAACGAATAACATAAATAATAAATATTAAGAACGTACAAATTTGGGAGGATTTTTAATTATGAATAAATTAGTAACAGCAACAACTATCACAGCAGGTATCGGCGCAGCAATCGTAGGATTAGACCAAGGAAATGAAGCAAGTGCAGCAGAGCAAACTCAACAAACACAAACTACTACACAAGAAACTTCAAGCTCAAGTGCTAACTTATACACTTCAGGTCAATGTACTTGGTACGTATTTGATAAAGTAGGCGGAGGTATCGGTTCTACATGGGGTAATGCAAATAACTGGGCTTCAGCAGCTTCATCTGCAGGCTACACAGTTAACAACTCTCCAGAAGCTGGATCAATCTTACAATCATCTGAAGGACCAATGGGCCACGTTGCATATGTTGAAAATGTAAACAATGACGGTTCAGTAACGGTTTCAGAAATGAATTATAGCGGCGGACCTTACTCTGTAAGTGAACGTACTATCTCTGCTGGTGAAGCAGGTTCATATAACTATATCCACGTTAACTAATATTCGCTAGCACAATATAAATTAGAATATGTCAGAGTGCCAACAAAGTCTAGAACTTTGTTGGCATTTTTTTGTGCGTGTTTTTCGTGGGCACTTCCTCATCCTATAGTCTTCGAATTATGATTGATTAACTAGTGAATCATCGGAGCAAAACACTGCCCCTTTTTAAAATAATATACTCAATCATTCATCAATATCCGTTTATAGAGATAACCACATCAAAATAAATATGAGGACATCACGCGCTATAATTAAAAAAACAGCATTTAGCACTAAATTTTTTTATATGATTTTTAATATTGCAGTATAACAGAATATTTGAGAAAATAAGAGCGTTTGATGAAAAAAGGAGGCACAACGATGCAATGGTTCAAAGTTATACTTGCTGGACTTATAGAAATATTATGGGTCACTGGCTTAAACACTGCTGATTCGTTACTTAGTTGGATTGGTACGATCATCATTATTATTATAAGCTTCTTTCTTGTTATTGCTGCGTGTAAATCATTACCCGTCGGCACTGTTTACGCCGTATTCGTAGGTATTGGCGCAGTCGGTACTGTTTTAGTGGATATGTTATTTTTCGGTGATCCTTTTAACTCTATGAAAATTATCTTAATTACACTATTGGTAGTAGGTATTATCGGTCTAAAATTAACTACAGAGGAGGCTGAAAACTAATGGCTTGGTTTATTTTACTCATTGCAGGTCTATTAGAAGTAATCGGTGTAGTCATATTAAATGAAATTACACGCACTAAAAGGAAATCATTAGTCGTCTTATTAGCAATTGCTTTTATCTGTAGTTTTAGCACGCTCAAAGTAGCAATGAATGACATTCCTATGGGAACTGCTTATGCAATTTGGAGTGGCATCGGTACTGGCGGTGGCACACTTGTAGGTATGTTGATATACAATGAATCTAAAAATGCAAAACGTATATTCTTTATTGGTTTGATTATTTTTTCCATAGTGGGCTTAAAGCTCATAAGTTAGAAAAACAAATAATAAAATACACTTTCTAAATCATGATATAAAAATAATAGCAATAATTCATTGTTTAATAGTGGATTATTGCTTTTTTTGAGAATGCTATGTATGACTTATATACTTTATGATATATAAAGAAGCAACAAAGAAATCGTTTTCTATAGCTTTTTCGTCATTATATAAAAGAACACACAAATATTTCTTTAATAAATATAATAATTTGTTTAGTGCTTTGAAGTTTACTATACTAAATATATAATGGAGGGATTATACATGGTAAAAGTTTATATCGCAGGTCCAGTACCTGAAGTAGGTTTTGACTTGTTAAAAGATCAAGGTTATGAGGTTGAAATGTATGAAGGCGAAGGTATCATTGATAAAGATACTTTAAAGCAAGGGGTTAAAGATGCTGACGCTTTAATTAGTCTGTTGTCTACCAACGTAGATAAAGAAGTAATTGATGCAGGTAGCAATTTAAAAATCGTCGCAAACTATGGTGCAGGTTTTAATAACGTAGATGTAGCCTATGCTCGTCAAAAAGACATTGACGTTACAAACACACCAAAGGCTTCAACAAATTCTACAGCTGAATTAACTTTTGCACTCGTACTTGCAGTTGCAAGACGTATCGCTGAAGGTGATAAATTATGCCGTACAACTGGCTTTGACGGATGGGCACCATTGTTCTTCCGTGGCAGAGAAGTTTCTGGTAAAACGATTGGTATTATTGGCTTAGGTGAAATTGGTGCTGCTGTAGCAAGACGTGCCAAAGCGTTTGATATGAATGTGCTTTATACTGGCCCTAACCAAAAAGTCGATAAAGAACGTGAAATCGGCGCCAAGTATGTAGACTTAGAAACTTTATTAAAAAATGCAGATTTTGTAACAATTAACGCTGCATATAATCCAGATTTACATCATCAAATTGACACTGAACAATTTAAAATGATGAAGTCAACGAGTTATTTAATTAATGCTTCGAGAGGCCCTATCGTTCATGAACAAGCTTTAGTACAAGCATTAAAAGATAAAGAAATTGAAGGCGCTGCTTTAGATGTTTTCGAATTTGAACCAGAAATAAACGACGAATTAAAATCACTAGACAATGTAGTACTCACACCACATATTGGTAATGCGACATATGAATCTCGTGATATGATGTCTAAAATTGTTGCGAATGACACAATTAGTAAGCTAAATGATAAAAAACCTAAGTTTTTAGTAAATTAATGAATTAGTTGCTAAAAGCTTAGTTCTAAATACTTAGTACAAATTAAAGCACCCATCCATTAAAAATATGGATGGGTGCTTTAATTTGAAATATTCCAAGTTTATTTACTTTTGGATTTATATAAAAACTTAGTTTGGTTCGTAACTAACTTATTTGGCAAAGCCTTTGCAATGCCATTTCTTACAGCTACAATCAGTTTATTACTACGTTGTGCGAGTTTACCTATTTTTCTAGAACGTGTAATTACTTTTTTAGTGTGTTTTACACGTAATTTATCATAGCGTTGTAACGCCTCATCAAACGAATATGACTGAAGACAATTTGCTAAGACAATCGCGTCTTCCATTGCTTGTCCAGCGCCTTGTCCCATGTTTGGCGTCGTTGCATGCGCTGCATCACCAAGTAAAATAGCACGTTGATAAACAAATGTTTTCAGCGGTTTTAAATCATAAATATCATTTAATAAAATATCTGTTTCGCTTTGTTTATCTAATACGGTTCTTATTTCATTTGGAAAACGATTAAACCTGGCTTGTAAATGAGGTTTACCATAGGTTTTCATTTTACTATCTTTTTCTTTCGCATTAATAGAAATAAACCAATAGGCTTGATTGTTTAATAAAGGTACAACCCCTACTCTCCCTTTCGGAGACCAATACTCTTTAGCAATTTGAGCATCTTTAATATCCACATCTTCTACCAATCCTCTAAACACTGTATAGCCTTGATATTCAGGCTTACTATTAGGTTCAACCGTATTTCTTATCTTAGAATGTACACCATCTGCACCAATACATAAATCAAATGCTTCTTGCTGTTGTGTATTAAAATGTAAAGTCACTTTTAAATCGCCATTATCAATATGAGTTACAAAATGATCTGTATAGATTGCTTCTTCTGGTACATAAGATTGAATCACATCTATTAAATCTTGACGAGACATTGTTAAGTTCACCGTATTCTTTTTTAACTTCACTTTGGATAGCACGTTATTTTTATCATCTCGCACTTCCATTGTATCAATGATTTGCCCAACATTTTTAATCCCTTTTGCTAAATCATGCTTTCCTAATTTTTCAATAACGTTACCACCAATGCCGATACCTGCACCTATTTCAGCTACTTCATTGTTTTTTTCAAATACTTTGACATCATGTCCTTGTTCAATCAATAATGCTGCAGTTGTTAATCCACCAATACCCGCGCCAACTATAGCTATTTTCATTTTCAATTCACTCCAAATTTTCCTAGTCTATTCGATATTAACACTTTTATAAAACTTTATATTAATAAGCTCTTTGATATTAGCCTAAGTATTGTCAATAAGTCATCACACAAAAAAGATAACAAACGTATCATGAAAACACCCTGTTATCTTTCGTCATAAATATATTATAACTCAATTTTTACAAATAATAATCCTTATTAATATGATCTTTCTTTATACCCAGTTTATCATAATAAACCTTCATAAATGTGGCGATGTTTTCGTCCCATTCTACATCACTTGCATATTGGTGTTCTCCAGGTGATTTAGGATTCCAACGCATTTGATACAATGATAATTGTTCATTTTCAAAGTAATTACCTCTTATAAATTTAGCTCCACCCATAATTGCGCGTTCTGGTGAAGTCCAAGATTGCTTTTTAGCAAAACTGCTACCTGTGTGTACTGCATTTTCATCAAATGCACCTATACCGTAAAAATTATAGTAATGCTTACCATCATCTTCTATACCTTTAGCCAATTCAGATTTACCATTACCTGTTTCAACAAGCGCATGGCTCACAAGGTATAACACATTAACTTCATATTTGTCTTGTGCTTTTAAAAATGCATCACCTTTATTTTTCAATATCCCTTTATCTTTTAAAATATCATTTACTTCTTTTTCTGACATTGACACTTTTTCAGAAATATCCATATGATTCAAGTTATCTTTGTCATCATTTACATCCATAGCTTTTTTAACATCAGCTTTTGAAGCCTCAACAAATCGACCATTTTTTTCTGTCATATTTAAAGTGCCTTCACCAAGTTGCTTATCTACTGCCTCATCAAAAGAATGTGTCTTTTTATCATCAAATAGGTGTGTTTCATTTATAATTAATAAAATCGTAAATACAATGATGATAATGAGCATAATAAATAATGTTAATCTTTTCTTTATAATTTCATTCATTATATAATAACTCCCTAGCTTACACTTATTTAGTTAATGTAACATAAGCAATAATAATAGCAATTAAGACAACTACAAAAGAAATGTTAAGCGCTATCCTCATAGCTTTCTTATCTCTAAACAACATATTGAATATCATTAAACTGATGACTAATGAAACTGCGAACATTGTAATAGCCATTACCATATTCATCATTATTAAAAAAACAATTCCCAAAACTAGAAATACATTTGAGATAACCGCCATGATTTTAATCATTTTCGCGTTGATAAGCCTTCCACTCCTCGCCCTTAAAAATTTATAAAATTTAATTCTAATAATAGAAATTGTATCATATTTACCATTGTTTCAATATGTCATTTTTAAAACAATAGGCTGAAGCGCTTGTATAAAAACTGCTTATCTTCATAAATGAAGTAGAAGTTCTTTAAAAGCTTGATATAAGTGCATTTTCAATTCAGTCAACTACTGTCAACATAAAAAATGAGACTGAGACATGTGCTATGTCCCAGCCTCTAACTTTTATTTTAACTATTTATTAGGGAATACTTATCTTGACATACCTCTAAGCATATTCATCATATATGTCAGACTACGATTCATTTCATCATCTTTCAACATACCCATCAAGCCAGTAATCGATGTTTTTTGATTCGGATTGGCCTGATTTGCAACACGTAAGCCTTTGTTTACTTTATTTAACATCTCAGATAAGTCATTTACATCTAAGTCACCTAATAAAAATACAAGTGAAGCCATATTTGAAATCAAACCTGAATATTGTTCTTTATTTAATTCAACAGAGAACTTATTGGCTATAACGCCTCTACTTTTAATTGCACCAGACATAGCATCTAGCAATTTTGCATCATCTAAAGTGCTAATGATGTTGATTGCTTTTAAAATGCTATCTTTATTTGCAACAATTGCATCTGTCACTTCAGCTAAATTTTCCTCTTTAATCTCTGCTTCAGTTTTTTGCATGCGTTTAATATTCGTTATTCTTTCAGCCATTATTTATCCACCTGACTTCCTGGGAAAGTATAATCTTTACGTTTCCATTTGTCTTCAACTCGAACGCTGTATTGTGGTTGACGTTGTTTATTTACACGGAAGTTCGTAGGATTAAGTGGTGATTTACCTCTTCTTGTCTTCACTTCCATGCGACAGCTTGTACGTTTATAAGATGGAGTATCTGTATCTTTGTCTACATCACTATTTGTTAGTAAGTTAATCGCTCCATGGTCACCATTTTCCATAGCATTATTATTTAATGGGATATAGATTTCTTTACCTTTAACTCTATCCGTCACATGTGCCACAAGTTCTAATTCACCAGTTTCAGAAATTAATTTAATTTCTGCCCCCTCATGAATACCTCTATCCTCAGCTAGTTCAGGAGATACTTCAACAAATGCATTTGGCATTTTGTATTGAAGTCCTGGTACTTTATAAGTCATATTGCCTTCATGGAAATGCTCTAATATACGACCGTTATTTACATGTAAATCATATTCTTCATTTACTTTAAAGAAATTATCAAATGTTAATGGATAGAACTTCGCTTTTCCATCATCAAAATTAAAGCCTTCTAAGAACAGTGTCGGTTGATCTGTACCATCTTCTGCAACTGGCCATTGTAAACTGTTATATCCTTCTAAACGATCATAGTTCACACCTGAATATGATGGCGTTAATCTTGCGATTTCATCCATGATTTGACTTGGATGTGTATAGTTCCAATCATAACCTAACGTTTTGGCTACAGCTTGGATAATCTCCCAGTCTGGTTTAGAGTCACCTTTAGGTTCTAAAGCTTGGTATAAACGTTGGATACGACGCTCAGTATTTGTAAATGTGCCTGTTTTTTCTAATGATGGACTTGCTGGTAACACTACATCTGCGTATGAAGCAGTAAATGTAAAGAACTCATCTTGTACTACTAAGAAGCCAACTTTTTCCAATGCAGCTTGTACATAGTTGATGTTAGAGTCAACGATACCTGTATCTTCACCATATAAATAAAGTGCATCAATTTCTCCCTCATGTATGCCTTCCATCATTTGATGGTTATCTTTACCTACTTTTCTAGGTAATGTTTGACCATATTCGCGTTCGAATTTTGCTCTTATTTCATCGTCAGTAACACTTTGATATCCTGGGAATTTGTCAGGCATACTCCCCATATCACTACAACCTTGTACGTTATTATGACCACGTAAAGGATAAGCGCCTGTGCCTGGTCTTCTATAGTTACCTGTTGCTAATAATAAATTAGATATCGCTGTTGAAGTGTCACTACCAATGTCTTGTTGTGTCACACCCATTGCCCATGCGATTGATACTGATTCAGCATCTACAAGTTGATGTGCAAAGTCTATTAAAGCTTCTTTAGAGATGCCCGTTGTTTCTTCCGCAAAATCCATTGTAAATGGCGCTAATGATTTATGATACGCTTCAAAGCTGTTCACCCATTCGTCGATAAATACTTTATCATGAAGATCGTTATCGATAATGTATTTAGTCACTGCTGACAACCAAACTAAATCAGTACCAGGTTTAGGCTGATAGAAATTATCTGCGCGTTCAGCCATTTCATGTTTACGTATATCAAACACATTTAAAGTATTGTTATATAGCTTATGACCACGTTTAATACGTGAAGCAATAACTGGATGAGCTTCTGCTGTGTTTGTACCAATTAAGACAACCATATCTGCAATTTCAAGATCATCTATTGAACCAGAGTCACCACCATGACCTACCGTTCTAAATAGCCCTTTTGTTGCTGGTGCTTGGCAATAACGTGAACAATTATCTACATTATTTGTGCCAATGACTTGTCTTGCAAGCTTTTGCATAAGATAAGACTCTTCATTTGTTGCTTTTGAAGATGATATAAATGCTAAGCCATCTGAACCATGAGAGGCTTTAACTTTATTAAAGTTATCAGACACAACTTTTAGTGCTTCATCCCATTCAACTTCTTCAAATTGGCCATCTTTACGTACTAATGGTTTTGTGAGACGTTCTTCTGAATCAATATAATCCCAACCGAATTTACCTTTAACACACGTTGCAATTTTATTAGCTGGTGATTCTTGTTGAGGTTGAACTTTTACAACTTCTCTATCTTTTGTCCATACATCGAAAGAACAACCAACACCACAGTATGTACATACTGTCTTAGTTTTTTCGATACGCTCTTCACGCATTGCTGCCTCTGAGTCAGAAACTGCAAACAACGGACCATAACCTGGTTCCGCTTTTTTCGTTAAATCAATCATAGCTGCTAATGATCCAGGCTCTAAATCCGTCATATAGCCGGCACTGCCTTCCATATTGACTTCCATCATTGCATTACATGGACAGACTGTTGCACATTGACCACAACCTACACATGATGAATCGTTGATTGAAGTATCATTATCCCAAATCACTCGTGGTTGTTGGCGTTCCCAATCAATTGTAAGTGTTTCATTTACTTGAACGTCTTGACATACTTCTACACAACGACCACATAAAATACATTGATTTGGATCGTAACGATAGAAAGGACCGTAATCTTTTTCGTATGGCTTTTCTTTATATTCATAAGTTTGATGCTCTAAACCCCATTGGTCCATTGTATTATGTATTTCACAGTCGCCATTGTTATAATCACAAACTGTGCAATACAACATATGATTTTCTAAGATTCTGTCTAAAGCTTCTTTTTGGCTTGTTTGTACGTTATCATTTTGCGTATTAACAATCATCGGTCTATCAATTGTGGTACCACACGCACGTGCCATTTTACCGTCTATTTCAACAGTACACGTGTCACAAGTTTGTATTGGACCTAACGATTCGTTATAGCATATTGATGGAATAAATGTATCTTGAGATTTGATGAACTCAAGTAAATTCGTCCCTGGTTCTACAAGATAATCTTTGCCATCTAATGAGACAATCAAATGTTCTTGCATTCTCTTCACCCCTATTATTATTTATGATGCCCGCGTTATATATCTATTAGGTGCTGAATAACATTCCATCTAAAAAGCCCACACTTTTTTAAGATAATGTTATCTATATTGTATATCTATTTCATTTAAATGTTAAGGATTTCCACCTTATTTCACATTTTATTATATTAGTTGTACTTTATGGCTCAAAACTTAATATTTATAAAAAGTTATTTTATAATTCTTCTTGATTAATAATCTTTATGTTATTTCATAAATACTGGCATAATAAAAAAACTATAGATTTTAGCATTCGCCAAAATCTATAGTTCATTTAAATTACATTCCTAAATTATCTTTAATGCTTGCTTCAATTTCACTAAGTGAACTCTCACTTGGTATAAAATAGTACAAGCCATCATCTTGTATGCCACCCTGTCCATCTAACTGGTGTCTATTGACCTGTTCATTCGCATCATTATAATTACTTCTTATTTTGTTTAATTCTCCAACTGTAAGGTCCGTTTTCACATTATCTTCAACATGATTCATTAATGAATTAAAATGTGTAACTGAACTGATACTTGTAAGTTTATTAGCTAAGCCTTGGATAACAAGTTGTTGACGTTCTTGACGACCAAAGTCTCCGCCAGCGCCTTCTTCTTTACGACTTCTAATAAATGCCATCGCTTCTTCTCCATCCATATGGGATTGAACGCCTTCACTAAACTGATAACCATCATATGAGAATGACGCGTTACTCGTTACATTGATACCACCGACAGTATCTATCATATCTTGCATACCGTCCATATCTATTGTTGCGTAGTGATCAATAGGTACATTTAATAAATTCTCTACTGATTTCACTGCCATATCAGGTCCACCATAAGCATATGCATGGTTGATTTTTTCAGTAGTACCTTTACCTACGATTTCCGCTTGTGTATCTCGTGGAATGCTGACAATTTCTGTCGTTTTTTTCTGTGGATTAATCGATAATACCATTACTGTATCACTACGTTGACCACCACCTTCAGCATCTCTTTTGGCATCAGAATCCACACCAAACAAAGCAACCGTAAATGGATCACCATCATCTAAATTGACGTCTTTATCTCTTAATGAAGATTTATCTCTGTCTAAAGGATTATTAATTGATCCTCCAACAGAAAATATTTTAAACCCTAAATAAATAACTGCTAGTAACGCTAATAAAACTAATATACCAAAGAACCACAATATTAATTTTGTTGGTAAGCCCATTTTTTTATTTTTTTTAGAACGATTCACTCTTATCATTCTCCGTTTCTGTATTCAATTTTCTCTCATTTAGTAATACATTATATATTAATAACTTGGATTTGACATAGTGCTTTAGACCTATCATTTATATAATAAATATTTAATACAGTTATTTCTTATTGTATTTTGTATCCATCTCCAGAATTTAGTATATCTAATACTTCTTCATGACAAGCATTGTTACTAATAATAAATGGACCTGCTTTAGAAAAGTCTAGTGCCATATTATCTAATGTCGTCATTTTAAGTCCAAGTTCACTGGCAAACAAGAATTGCGCTGCGATATCCCAAGGTTTTGGATTTGTGTTAACATGCGCTCCAAATTGTCCTTTGATTACACGGATTGAATCTAAACCACAAGAACCGATAAAACGATGACTAAATGAAGCATCATTTAGTCCATGAATGGTCTCATCATTCATAACTAATGTATTAAATGAAATAATCGCATCTTGTAAATCAATACTTTCGGGTTTTTCTAGTCGCTTACCATTCACATATGCACCATACCCTTTAGCTGCTTTGTACAGTTGGCCATGTGGGTAATCATAAATATATGACAGCATTGGTTCACCATCAATAAAATAGCCTAGAATAATACAGTAATCTTCTTGTTGTTTAACTAAATTTGTCGTTCCATCAATGGGATCCATAACCCATACATGTCCTTCTTTAGGATGCACTTCTTCATTCGACTTTTCTTCAGCGAACAACTGATGTTCTGGAAAATTTTGCTTTAAAAATTGTTCGAAGTTATGTTGTATTGATTTATCAACATTTGTCACTAAATCAAACCTATTTTGTTTCGTACTTGTAACCATATCCTCGATTAACTTCGGGATGATTTTATCCAATGTTTCAAGCCAAGACCTCACGGCATCATCGATATAAATTAATTGTTCTTTTTCCATGTATAGGCACCTCTTTAAATTTATAAATTATTATGTTCCTTATTAAGTATGAACTATCTTTAATTTATTATATTTTATCATAGAAATATTAATGAAATATATGATATATCATAACCACTAAAACATTTTGGCACACATATTGTTGCTATGACATAAAAATAAAACCGACCAGCGTAGCTAGTCGGTTAAATAGAAAGGAAAGTAAGTAATAAATATTGAAGATGTTTGATTAGTAACGTGAACGAATTAGATGTTAACAAAACTATATGTAATAGCCTACCCCTTTGTCATCTACTCGCTACCCCCTTGTTACTAATTACATATTAACATAAGTTTTTAACTAATGTAAGCGTTTTCTTTATTTTTTTAAAAAAAGTTTTTCTAAATGTCGTCATTGTCACTTTTATGATATAATAAATGTAATATGTAATCATTTGGGAGGTGACTTTCTAATGAATAAACGCGAGAGACAAAATAAACTTGTTCTAGCTATTCAAGAGAATAGACAAATTACCGCTTCAGAGTTAGCAAAAAACTTAGACGTGTCAAAACGAACGATTTTAAGAGATATTCAAGATTTAGAAGATCAAGGTGTGAAAATTTTAGCAAAGCACGGTAAACTAGGTGGCTACCAACTTCAAGAAACACCAAATAGTTATGAGATTGAGCTGACTGAGAATCAACTATCCGCTTTGTTCTTAGTGCTTAATGAAAGTCAGTCTTACACTACGTTACCTTATAAAGAAGAAGTTAATGCAATTATTAAAAAATGTTTGAATTTACCTTATACAAAAATGCGACGCGCTTTGAAAAAGCTAGACCGTTATATTAAATTTGATCACCGACAACATACAAATTTACCACCTATATTTTCTGAAGTCCTCATTTATTGTACTGAAAGAAATGTTATGGCAATGGAATACAATAACGGTACAAGTATAGGCACTGAAAATGTTATTTTTATTGGATTATTATGTGAAAAAGGTTTGTGGAAAGCAGTCGTCTTTGAAATTGGTTTGGGTAAAACAAATGAGATTCCTATTATTGATATACACGATATCTCATATTCATTTGAAAAGACAATCAAGACTCAAGACATTACTATAAATAATTATCAACAATTTTTAAATCCAACTGAGTCCTAATTGTCTCAGTTGGATTTTTAATTACTTATATTTTTTCGATAAGCAAATAGTTTATTAATTCCTAAAGTCGTTTCTCAAAATTCCTCTCTTCTTTTCACAAGTTTATAATTACCTTCCTATTCTATTCAATATTGTATGTTGATTATTTAAATTCACCCTAAGCACAATGAAATATTTTCAATTTAAATTAAACAGACTCATCACATTTATGAAAGGAAGTCTTTATGTATAACTTAGAATTCCATCATTTAGAACAACACATCAGTAAATTATTGAACTTACTAGAAATATATAAATTTGCAATCGTCACCAATCATAAAAAGAAAAACGACTACAAACAAAATATTCATGATTATATCGATAAAGAATACGCCGCTCTAAAAAGCGTCTCAAAGCATCATACTTCTCTTATTCACTACAATTACTTTCAATTTCTTTCTGAACAAATTGAACAGCCTATAGATGAACTAACTATAGGTAATACAACGAAATATATAAGTGATATTCAGCAACGTTTATTTCGTATCCACCAATTATTAACCCCTCTTTTGTAACAATATTACACTATGAAGATTTTTATAAATTAAAATTGTAATAGTTTTTCATGTGTTGTACAATGAAAACGATTACAGCAATATAAGGAGTGATAGCAATGCATGGATTTTCTATATATCTTGGACAGCCCATCGACAAACCATATATCAAACGGATGATTGCTTCAGGCTACAGCACCATTTTTACGTCTGTACAAATTCCTGAAGAAAACGAAAGTACTAAATATCGCTATTTGGGAGAACTTTTAGATTATTTATCTAATGATCAGCTTACATATATGATTGATATCAATCCTTTGTTGCTGGATCACAATTTCTATCAATTCTTACATCAATATGAGACAGCAGAATTTATGATTCGTATCGATCATAGTACTTCTTTAAATGTCGTCAACGATATTATCAGTAACGGATTCAAATGTTGTATCAATGCTAGCATCATCTCAGAGCAATTATTGCAACAGCTTTACCATGAGCTTAAAGATTTTACTTATCTTTGTTATTGCCATAATTATTATCCAAGACCTGATACCGGTTTGGAGCCGCAATTCGTAGCGTCACAAAACAATTTGATTTTAAAATATAACGCACAAGCAAATATATTTGGTTTCATCACTGGTTCAACATTGCGTGGCCCTCTATATAAAGGTTTGCCAACAATTGAATCCACAAGATATCAGCACCCTATTCAAAGTGCACAGTTACTTAAAGATCACTTAGTAGAACATGTAATGATTGGAGATCCACTCATTGATTCACATGCTGCACAACAACTCATTACTTTTTTACACCACAGACATTTCAACCTAAATATTATGCTTTTAGATGACCAAGTATCATCAATATTATTTAAACCTCATACGGTACGTGCTGATAATCCAGCTCACGTTATTAGATCACAAGAAGCTCGTCTTTATTGTGATACAGAGATTCAACCATTTTCAACAAATGGTCGAAATTTCGGTGCCATAACCGTGGATAATAAACTAAACGGACGTTATCAAGGTGAATTACAAATTATTAAAAATGATTTACCACCGCATAATCACATCAATGTTGTAGGTGAAGTTAAAAAGACCGATTTACCATTAATTCAATGCATGCGCCCTAATGACACATTTGAATTTACGTACAAGAATAAGGAGCTGTAAAAATGAGTAATTTAATAACTGAATCAAGAAATGAAGCTACCATGCACTTAGACGAAATGTCTATTCAACAAGCTTTAGAGACTATGAATGAAGAAGATCAAAAAGTACCTCAACAGATAAAACAAATATTGCCTGACTTAGCTAAAGTCATTGAAGTTACAACGAAGCAATTTAAAAAAGGTGGCCGCATTATCTATATGGGCGCAGGCACGAGTGGAAGACTCGGCGTACTCGATGCAGCAGAATGTGTGCCTACATTTAATACAACACCTGATGAATTCATCGGATTAATAGCCGGTGGACAACCTGCCATGACAGTCGCAGTCGAAGGTGCTGAAGATAGTGAATCACTAGCACATGATGATTTAAAACACATTGATTTAACAGACAACGATGTAGTTATTGGCATTGCGGCCAGTGGAACTACGCCCTACGTCAAAGGCGGTTTAAAATACGCTACAGAGTTAGGTGCCCATACAGTTGCCATTTCTTGCAATGTCGATACAGAAATTAGCAAACTAGCAGAATTTCCTGTAGAAGTTAATGTCGGTCCCGAAGTATTAACTGGATCTACGAGATTAAAATCAGGAACAGCACAGAAACTAATCCTTAATATGATTTCCACAATCACAATGGTTGGTGTGGGAAAAGTTTATGGCAATCTTATGGTAGATGTAAAAGCCACAAACCATAAATTAGTTGACCGTTCAGTGCGTATTATTCAAGATATTTGTGATATTCCATATGAACAAGCTCAAAAGCTTTATAATGACGCAGACCAAAACCTTAAACAAGCAGTCGTTATGTACCTATGTGATATTTCAAAAGCTGAAGCAGAAACAAAATTACGTCAAAATGACAATATTATTAAACAAGCAATAAAAAATTAATTTATTCTGATTTAAATAGCAATGTCACGTTGCCACATGAACCATATAACTATGATGCAATAAGGAGGTATATAGGATGACTAAAGAACAAAAACTCGCTGAACATATTATAGACGCTGTTGGTGGCCTTGATAATATGGATAATGTTATTAATTGTATGACCCGTGTCAGAATTAAAGTAATCGATGAAAACAAAGTAGATTATGATAAATTAAAAGCAACTCAAGGTGTTATGGGCGTCGTAAAAGACGAACGCGTGCAAGTGGTAGTTGGTCCAGGTACTGTTAATAAAGTAGCGGATCATATATCTCAATTAAGCGGTGTACGTCTAGGGGAAACAATCCCTCATAACTCAACGAATTATAAAGCTGATGCTGAAGCAAAAGCACAAGAAAATAAAACAGCAATTCAAAGCAAACAAAAGCGTGGCGCCTTTAATAAATTATTAAAAACAATTGCCAATATCTTTATTCCGTTAATCCCAGCCTTTATTGGTGCCGGATTAATTGGTGGTATTGCTGCAGTATTAAGTAACCTTTTAGCTGCTGGCCAAATTTCAGGTGACTGGGTTACACAACTTGTCACAGTGTTCAATGTAATTAAAGATGGTATGTTAGCTTATCTAGCTATCTTCACAGGTATTAATGCAGCCAAAGAATTCGGCGCAACGCCGGGGTTAGGTGGTGTTATTGGTGGTACCACATTACTCACAGGATTAACTGATGAAAATGCGATTACTAATATATTTACAGGCGAACCACTGCAACCTGGTCAAGGTGGTATTATTGGCGTTATTTTTGCAGTATGGCTTCTTAGTATCGTTGAAAAACGATTACATAAAATTGTCCCTAATGCAGTAGATATTATTGTCACACCAACTATTACGTTATTTATCATCGGTTTATTAACTATATTTATCTTTATGCCATTAGCTGGCTTTGTTTCTGACGGTTTAGTATCTGTCATCAATGCTACAATCAGTATCGGTGGCGTTTTTAGTGGCTTTATCATCGGTGCTTTTTTCCTACCGCTAGTTATGTTAGGATTACATCATATATTTACGCCTATTCATATTGAAATGATTAATCAAACGGGTGCAACTTATTTACTTCCTATTGCTGCAATGGCAGGCGCTGGTCAAGTTGGTGCTGCTTTAGCTTTATGGGTAAGATGTAGGAAAAATACAACATTAAGAAATACACTCAAAGGTGCACTACCTGTAGGATTTTTAGGCATCGGAGAACCTTTAATTTATGGTGTCACTTTACCGTTAGGCAAACCATTCTTCACTGCATGTATTGGTGGAGGTATTGGTGGCGCTGTTGTTGGAGGTATTGGTCACATTGGGGCAACTGCAATTGGACCTAGTGGAATCTCATTGTTACCTTTGATTTCAGATCATATGTATTTAGGATATATTGCAGGACTACTCGCTGCGTACACAGGTGGTTTCGTCTTCACCTATTTCTTAGGTACGACGAAGACTATGAGAGAATCTGATAGCTTAGGTGATTAATTATGACCAACGTACTTTACAAAATTGACAGCAATTATGCTCAGTTAACTAAAAGTGAGAAAAAGATTGCAGATTTTATTTTGAATTCACCACATAAAATCATCAATATGTCAGTACAAGATTTATCTAACGAGATCCATACTAGCACAGCATCCATCGTTAGATTTAGTAAAAAAATTACAGATAAAGGTTTCCAAGAATTAAAAATTGCCATTTCTCGTTATTTACCTGATGATGCAATCCATAATAATCACCTTGAATTGGCGGATAATGAGTCAGTCGATACGCTAAAAACAAAAATGCTATCTCGTGCAACAGACACGATGAACTATGTATCAACGTACATAGATGAATATAGTATTGACAGTATTTGTGAAACAATGAAGCGTTCAAATACAATATTCCTATTTGGTTATGGTGCTTCACTCGTAATCGTTACTGATTTATTTCAAAAATTATCACGCATTGGACTCAATGTCCGTTTGTTACAAGAAACACATTTATTTATGTCAACATTAGCAACACACGATGAAAATGACTGTATTATCTTTGTAACAAATCAAGGTAATCATAGTGAAATGCAATCCATGGCTAAAGTCGCAACAGACTATAACATTCCAATTATTACAATTTCTAGTTCTAATGATAATCCTGTTGCAAAAGTTTCAGACCATACTTTAATATATGGTCAAACGGATGAAAACGAACTACGTATGGCTGCAACAACATCATTATTTGCTCAACTTTTTACAGTAGATATACTTTACTATCGCTATATCGCATTGAATTATCAAAGTGCATTAGACTCTATTACACAGTCTAAAATGGCTTTAGATAATTATCGTAAGCATTTATCTAAAATTCAATTCAAACATTAATCTATATGTTAAGTTGAACTATAAAAAAGCACCTATCGTCAGCAAAATACGCTGTCTTGATAGGTGCTTTTTTGTGAATTAAAATAAGAGACTAGTAAATCGTATAGTAATTTTTAGTGCCTTATTTTAAGTTATCCTAAGTATTGATATTTTATTTATTTAGCTTCACTTTTTAAGAATTCAAAAATGTTTTTAGCATTATCTGTATTATCTATATTTCCTTGGAATTTATCACTACCAGGGCCATAAGCATATGTGTTCACGTCTTCACCTGTGTGTCCTGTTGTAGTCCAACCTGTATTCGATTTATCATTGATTGGTTTTTGAATTGCGTTTTGTAATTCTTGTAATTGCCCTTCATATGCATCATCATCTTCATTTAATTTTTTCAACTTCTCAACTTCATCTTTAATTTTATCAATTTGAGATGCCTCTACATCAAATCCATAACCTTCATTAATTACTTTTTCAGCATCTTCGCCTTTGGCAATTTGTTCAGTCATGTATGTTCCTGAATGTTTCATATCGTGGATTACTTGAGGGTTCCAAAGGTAATCTTCACCTTTGGCAATTGATAAACCACCTGTTGAGTGATCTGCAGTTGCCACTACAAGTGTATCTTTATGTTCTTTAGCATAGTTCATAGCATAATCAAATGATTTTTCAAAACCTTCCATTTCTGACATTACACCAGTAACATCATTTGGGTGACCTGCTTTATCAATCGAAGCACCTTCCACCATTAAGAAGAACCCTTTATCATTTTGCTGTAATTTATTAACTGCAGTTTCTGTCATATCTAATAATTTAGGATTTTTATCAGGGGCGTCTATTTGTAATGGCATATTTCCATCAGCGAACAAACCTAATACTTGTTTACTTGTTGATTTTTGTAAATCTGTTTTATTATCTACAACGTCATAGCCATCTTTTTTAAATTTATCTGCTAAGTTGCCATTTTCTTCACCGAAATATTTTGCACCACCGCCAAGTAAGACATCTACTTTATGTTCGCCGTTAATTTTATCATTATAAAATTGTTGTGCAATTTCATCTTTTTTATCGCGTGAGTCTACGTGTGATGCATAGGCTGCAGGTGTTGCATCTGTAATCTCAGCAGTGGAAACTAAGCCTGTTGATTTACCATTTTCTTTTGCTTGTTCTAATACTGTTTTAACATTTTCTTTATTTTCATCTACACCAATTGCCCCATTATATGTTTTATGACCAGAACTAAACGCAGTAGCTGATGCTGCTGAGTCAGTTACATTCTCTTTCGGGTCAGCTGGATTTGTACGTTGATTGCCGACAAGATGTTGATCGAACGCAGTTTTTTCCATTTCTTTTGTTTCAGGATTATCTGCAAAATAACGATACGCTGAATTATAAGATGGTCCCATGCCATCTCCTACTAAAAATATTACATTTTTAGGATTTTCAGTATTTCCCATATACGACACATCAGGTGTATCATTTGATGCTTTTCCATCACCAGAAGCATATGTTGATTGTACATTTCCTAATGCAGATCCAACAACAATTGCACTAGCTACAGTTACAGTTGCTAACTTATTTAATAGTTTCATAAATTAATAACTCCTTTGATATGTATTATTGTGCTTACATGTTAAGTGTAATACTCTAATTTTGTCTCAATATTTTAATAATGTAAATTTTCTGTAAAACACTAGTTGTGTAAATGCTTATATACCTATGATTTTGATAGACGTTTTTATAATAAAAAGGTTAGCTATTTTATAACTTTGTAATTTTAGTCATAAAATAGCCAACCTACATTTAATTCAACCTATATTAAATTTGTTTATCTTTATCTAACTTATGATAGCCTTTTAAGAAATAGAAAATCGCCATAAACGATAAAAATACAATACCAATTACTACAGAAACAACTGTCTCTTTATTGAATAACATTCCAATTAATACTGTAATAAAGAATGCCATTGTAATGTAGTTTGTAAATGCTCCGCCTGGCATTTTAAAGGGATGATCTTTTACTAATTCAGGAGAACGTTTCCTAAATTTCAAATGACTAATTAAAATCATAAACCACGGTACCATACCTGGTAAAATAGATGCACTATATACATAAACAAAGACGCTCTCAGCACCTTCAATAAATAAAGGTAAGATAACATTTAGTAATGCTCCAATTAAAATACCAATAGAAATTGCTGTTACTGTCCACACAGGAACACCATTTTTCATAACTTTTGAAAAGAATTTAGGCATTTGTCCTCTTTGAGATAATGTAAATGTCATACGACTCGCACTGAATATTCCAGAGTTACATCCAGACATAGCAGCAGTTAATACTACAAAGTTAATAAAGCCAGCTGCAAACGTAATACCAACTTTTGCAAATGTTCCAACAAATGGACTACCAATGTTACCTAATTGATCCCAAGGGTAAACTGTTACAATTACAAAGATCGCACCAATATAGAAAATCAATATACGCCAAATGACGCCATTAACGGCACTTTTAATATTTTTCTGAGGGTCTTTTGTCTCTCCGGCTGTAATACCGATTAATTCTACACCTTGGTAAGAGCCTATAACAATAGACAGTGCAAAGAAGAATCCAATCCAACCGTTAGGCATGAATCCACCATGTGCCCATAAATTAGATAAACCAAGTGCTTCTCCTCCATTACCTAATCCGAAGAAGATTAATCCAAATCCTGCAATAATCATTAAGATAATTGTTACTACTTTAATCATTGCAAACCAGAATTCAAATTCACCAAAAGCTTTAACTGACACTAGATTAGCACTGGCTAATAATATTACTACCAGTACACCTGGAATCCACTGTGGTAAATCCGGAAACCAATAATTCATATATTCTCCGACGGCTATCACTTCACTCATACCGACGACAATCCACTGGAATATATTACTCCAAGCAGTTAAATAGCCTGCCACTGGATGTATGTAATCACTTGCAAAGTTAGCATAAGAACCTGTGGTAGGATATAAATAAACCATCTCCCCCATAGCTCTCATTACTAGAAATAAAAAGATACCTGCTATTAAATATGCAAATATAACAGAAGGACCTGTCCACTTTATAGTGCTTGTTGCGCCCATAAATAGTCCTACTCCAATTGTCCCGCCAAGTGCAATCATACGCATTTGACGTGCACCTAGCCCCCTATGTAATTCTTTGTTCTCGTTCATAATTCAAACCCCATCTCTTTCGATTGTAAGTACAGATGAAACACTTATTATGTCGCCATTATACTATAAATTCTAAAAATTGGAATAATTATTTTCGATTTATGTAAGGGCTTACATTTCCGTTATTAATTGTATTTTATTTCGTCAAAAATTGCAAAGTAATTTTACAAATTCCAATTTTTTATTTTTCAACTATCATCATGAAATTTATTATGTAGATATTGTGAATTTATTCATAAATATTAATTAGCATAGTATACTTGTCCTAACCTATCGAAAGTGAGGATAAGTAATTGAATGAGAAAAACATTAAATGGGATAAAGTCTTCTATGGTAAGGCGTGGATTAAGCATGTAGTTGAAACGATTAGAACCAGGGACGTACTTCAAAGTTTTTACTTAAAACGATATCTATTACGTGCCACGATGGCTGGGTTTATCTTAGGTATCATTACTGTATTCGTGTTGTTAATTAAAGCTAGCCTCGGAGGCGATATGGCCCCTGGTGTGACAAATTTAGTTTCATCCATCGCCTTTAGTTTCGCACTAGTGCTAATACTATTCACCAATTCAGAATTATTAACAAGTAATTTTATGTATTTCACTGTTGGGTTGTATTATCGTGTTATTAGTCCTATGCGTGTCTTAAAATTTTCACCTTATGCTTCATAGGGAATGTGGCAGGAGGCTTAATATTTTTCACCCTCACACGACTTTCAGATATTATGTCTCCGGAGATGTTCATTCAACTTGAAGTTGCAATTGAACATAAGCTATTTGCTGCAGGATTTTTAGCAATTTTAATCAAAGGTATATTCGCTAATTTTTTTATCAATATTTCATTAGTTATCGCCATGCAAATTGATGACATTCTAGCTAAAATGTTTGTCATGATGTTTGGCGTATCCATATTCGCCTTTATGGGTTATGAACATGTCGTTTATAATTCTGTATTATTTGCTGGTGGACTCGTTTATCAAAGTGATTTAATGTCAGTGATCCCTACGTTAATTAATTTACTTGGTGCTGCTTTTGGAAACTATATTGGCGGGGGGTTGATTATCGGATTGTTTTACGCCTATTTAAATGATCATCATCAATATGATGGTGAAAGGTTACATTAATTTTGCGACATTCTATATTTCAAACTTTCTATGGTATAATTTTCATTAGATTTTATTACAAAGGAGTTCAACATGAATAAAATTTTACTAAAAAAAACAATTACAGTTTCTCTTATCTTTGGGGTGTTATTTTTCTTATTAAATTATGTTTCTGGTTCAGATAGTTCAATTGGACAATTAATTTTAAAAAGTCTACTTGTAATTGTAGTATTTGCTATATTATATTATGTCTTATTTTCTATTGTTGATTCACCAGAGCGAAAATATAAATTTGGTATCACGATTCCAATCGCATTGTTAATAGCTATTATCATATGTGCTTTAATATCTACTATAAAATTTGGTATTATTGTCGGTTTAATTCTTGGTATCATCGCTGGTTATGTTTGGGAATATATAGAAAAAAATAAAAATGGTGGTGACAGATCATGAGTATGATTATAGGCGTTATTGTAATCATTTTACTGATTGTAAGTTTGATTCCTAATTTAAAAGCAGTAAAAGCTTCTAAAGAAACTGGTGAAAAAAATACGCGTTTTGCAATCATGGTAGGTATAGATTCAATACTACTCGTCCTCGTTGTAGCAACATTGATTTTCCAACTTTTATAATTAACAATGCTTATATTAAATATAAGCTCACATATATAATACAGTTGACTTCGCAACAGTGCTTTGTTTGCGTGCTAAAAGGGGCCTCCGTATGGAAGCCCCTTTTTTAAATTTAATATCAGGTACAAATTTACAATTTATCTTGAAGTACAAAATAATATATTAAACTAGCCCCTAACAAATAAACCACTGTGCCTACCATAAATGATCTAAAGTGTATTTTAAATGGTATTTTTTTATTGAAAATTGGGCCTAGTAGTAAATTACTTATCGCCAATACAATCGGTCCACCCAAGAAAAATAAAATTAAATATCCACTCATTTAATTAATCTCTATTTTTCTCAAAGTATGTCGTAATGATTTCTTCACAGGTTAAATCTTTTCCAGTAAATGCCACTTCACTAAAATCTTGTTTTTCTGTCATTGTATTTGTATTGACGATAACATCTAAACCAGCTACAACTGCAGCAGTTGCACCATTAACTGAGTCTTCAATCGCTAAACAATTTCCTGGATTGTAATTAAGTTTTTGAACAGCAGTGAGGTATGGTTCAGGGCTTGGTTTAACCGCTTCAACATCTTCTCGACCTACAACGATATCGATATAATTGCTTAATCCTAGACTTTCAAATGCTGGTTTGATATCAGCTCTATAGCTACTCGTCGCAATCGCCATTGGTATATGACATTTTTTGCAATAATCCATTAACTGTTTCATTGCATCAATGATTGGCAAATCAACGCTCGTGTTATTGTGTTCAACATAAATTTCATGCTTATTTTCTTTGCCTAATTGACCTTCTAAATAATGATGTAAATCCGTTGCGGCTCCCCCAATAGATTGACGATAAAAACCCAATGTTATTTCAGTTAAATTATGTTTTTTTAAGTGTTTATTAATGATTTCAAATAGATGTCTTTCTGTATCAATAATCGTGCCATCAAAATCGAATACGACTGCTCTATACATCATATATCCTCCTCTGTCCACTTGTTTTGTTAAATTATATTAATGCTAGCTTATCATATTTTAATTTTGAAATATGTATTTTCGGTTTTAAAATGGTAATATCCCAATTAAAAGCTCACTCCAAATTTGAAGTGAGCTTATTATATATGCTTCTAGTGTATTATCGTTTATTCCAATATTTTGCTAAAATCGGTCCGGTAATATTGTGTACCAAACTAAATACTGCTCCTGGTACTGCCGATAAAGGACTAAAATGTACGGTAGCCAATGTTACTGCTAACCCTGAATTTTGCATTCCAACTTCAATCGAAACAGCTTTTTTATCAGCGCGTTCCAGTTTAAATATATTTGCTAATGTATATCCAACTACATAACCAACAATGTTATGTAATATGACTACTGCAAAAATAAGCACTCCTGTTTCTAGTATTTGTGATTTACTCCCACCTACTACTGAAGCGAGTATGAGGGAAATAGCAATTACAGAAACGATTGGCAATGCAGTTGCAGACTTATCAGCGAATTTTTTAAATACTTTTTGTAATATAAAACCAATCGCAATAGGGATAAGTATCACTTGCACAACTGACCAAAACATACTCATAAATGAGACTTGTAACCATTCATGTGCGAATAAATAAATTAATGCTGGCGTTAAGAACGGTGCAAGTAACGTAGAGACACTTGTAATAGCTACAGACAACGCAACATTTGCATTTGCTAAATAACTCATAACGTTACTTGATGTTCCCCCTGGACAACACCCAACTAATATCACACCAATTGCAATTTCTGGTGGTAATTGAAATAATTTAGCAATTAAATAGGCTGCTAAAGGCATAATTGTATATTGTAAAACCACACCAATTATTACGCACTTAGGCGATTGAAATACAATTTTAAAATCTTTAGGATCAATGGTTAACCCCATACCCAACATTACGATACCAAGTAAATATGGTACCCAACCACTTAACGTAGCTAACTGAGTTGGAAAAATAAATCCAATTATTGCAGCGATTAACATCCATATCAAGAATGTGTTTGTTGCAAACCGACTCACTTTTGATAACATCTCTAAACACTTCCTCTATGTATTAATAAAGAAAAATGTATCATACTTTAAACGCCTATACAACTGAATTTTCAAAATATTCCAACTTTTATAAATACAATAATATCAAATTCAAAAATAATTTCTAACTTCGTTCTAAAGACCTAGTGCCAACATTTTAAAAGAGTGGTACAATTTAATAGAAATAAAAACTTGTATAATTTTAAGTGTAAAGAATATTATGATTAATATCCATATGACACTTTATATAGATATGGAGGTATAATATGTTTTTAGATAGAACGAAAACTTTTGTGTTAAATATAGGTGGACTTAACAAACGCGCCACACGAAAAAATTTAACTAAATTATGTAAGCAAATTAATTTTTGCAACTCATTCAAGTTTTCAATTTTCAAAGAAAATAACTTGTATGCATTAAAGGTCAACTTACCAAAATACCAGTTACCATATATTATTAGTTTTCTTAGCTTTCATAATTATTTAATTTATCAAATTATAGAAAGTAATCATTCTGAAAAGTTATTAGATCTTGATCATTTATTGTTATCTTCTAAACGTTTTGAACTGACTATCGATGGGCTTTACGACGCTTTTGTCAAAGATAAAGTTATTGATATTTTGAACTTAATCAATCAAACGGAGCATATTACATATACCTTCAATAGAGATAAAATAAATGTTTCTTGTTCTCCTAAAGTTTTCGCGAAACTCATCCAAATGGTTGCTACTCATAACATTGATGTACTTGGTGCAATATACCAACCACGATTAATGAGTAAAGCTAGGATTTCGTAATTCGTTTATATAATGAAACACAGCCCGTATGGAACCGTTCCATACGGGCTGTGCTTATTTTTTATTATTTATTTAATCTTGCTCTTCTTCGTTAACGATGTTTTCAAAAGCTTCTCTTACTTGTGGTACTGACATACCAACAACGACTTGGACATTTTTACCACTTTTAACTAATCCGTGTGCCATTTGATTATGCGTGAAATAACCACTATCTTCTACTTTATCTATATCATTCACTGTTAATCTTAAGCGTGTCGTACAATTTGTTACGTCCTTGATGTTTTCTTTACCGCCAAGGCCTTCTAAATAATAATTTGCTTTATCTTCGAATTCATTACCAGTAGATGTTGTGTTTGCTTTGTCATCACTACCTTTTTTACTCTTATAATCATTTTTACTATACAACTTCACGTCTTCTTCGTCTTTCTTGCGACCAGGAAGTGGAATATTGAATTTTAAAATTAAGAATCTGAATAAGAAATAATAAATAGCTGTAAATACAAGACCAATAATGATTTGAATTACATATGTTAACCAATGATTTTGTGCTAAAGGTATCCAATTCGTAGCAAAGAAGTCTAATAGACCGCCACCAAAGTTACCTACGAGGCCAAATCCATACATAAGTGTATCCATTGTTGCAGCTAATAATGCGTGCAATACAAATAAATAAGGTGCAATAAATAAGAATGTAAATTCTAATGGCTCTGTAATACCTACAACTACAGCAGTTAATGTAGCTGGGATAAGTAACGCTGCAATTTTTTTCTTATTCTCTTTAGGTGTTGTTGAATACATTGCTAATGCAATACCTATCGAACCAAATACTTTACCATTACCTTGTAACATAAATCCATAAGGAAATTGTTCTTTCAATGGCTTTGTACTCGTCGCAAATTCATTTACATGCGCAAACCATTCTGCTTTTAATCCGTGGTTTACCACTACCGGGCCTACTTCAATTGGTGCATAAATAAAGTGATGTAAACCAGTTGGAATAAGCACTCTTTCTAAGAAGTGATATAGCCATACTCCAATGTAACCTGATCCTATGATAAATCCTTGCAATGAAGAAATGCCACCTTGAATCGTAGGCCAAACAATACATGTTATTAATGCAATAGGTAACATAACAAAAAACGAAATCGTTACTACAAATGTTAACCCTTGGAACACACCTAACATTTCAGGCAGTTTCTTACTATAGAACCTATTATGTATCCATGTCACAATGCTAGAAATTATGATACCACCTAAAATATTGGTATCTAACGTTTCGATCCCAGCAATTGCTTTGAGTCCAGTAACATTCTCGACACCTTTTTCCAAATTAGCTCCAAATGTATGTGGCCATTGCGTGAGAATAGCGTTAATAAATGTATTAAACATTAGATAACCCATTAACGCTGCTAGTGCAGCATGACCAGGTGCTTTTTTAGCTAAAGAAAGTGGCAACCCGACAGCAAATACAATTTCCATGTGATCGAATATTACCCAACCACCAGATTCTATTACGGACCATATTCTAAACCAAGTCGTCCCATCTTCTGCAATACTTCCCATTATTGCAGGATTTTTAAATAATGTAGCAAACCCTAAAACAATACCGAAGAAAGCAAACATCAATACTGGAACTATCATCGCACTCCCAAATCGTTTAATTGCGTTCATAGAAATATACCCCCAAATACTATTAAATTTAGATAACTTACATTCAAATACTTATATGTAAATTTATCATTTTTAGATACGTTTGTTTCAAATCCTATCTCAATACTAAAGGAAACGCTTACACATAAGCAATGGTTTGACTACATTACGAATAGTTTTGTATAATCAGATTATATTTCCAAAACTTAAAAATATTTTCATGAAGTGCGAGGTTATCATATTGTTTTTAGATGAACGCGTTAATAATAACTTTAATAAATTAAATGAGAATGACTTACATATTGCTCATTTTATCAATACACATACGACAGAATGTAAAACCATGAAAATTCAAGACTTAGCAGAATTTACACATGCTTCAAATGCAACTATTCATCGTTTTACGCGTAAATTAGGTTTTGATGGTTATAGTGACTTTAAATCTTACTTAAAGTTTGAAACTGAAAAATCTCATAATCTCCCTTCCGACTCTATCGAAGGATTCAAACAAGACGTCGAAAATACTTTTACATATTTAGAACGTATCGATTATAATCTTGTCACTGATAAAATCAACGAAGCAGAGACCGTCTATTTGTATGGAACAGGTGTCGCGCAAATGAATGTAGCCCAAGAAGCGCAACGTATTTTGTTAACAATTCATAAAAATATTATTGTATTACATGATGTACACGAATTTAAAATGGTACTTAATAGAACTACACCTACAGATATTTTCTTCATTATTTCTCTTTCTGGTGAATCTCATCAATTATCAGATATCACCAACTTATTACAGTTACGTCAAAAATATTTTTTCTCCATTACTACTTTAAATGATAATACACTTGCTCAAAAAGCTAATTATAATATTTATGTTTCTAGTAACACATTTTATCTTGCTGACGGTATAGATTATTCAAGCTTTATAAGTTATCACATATTTTTCGAAACATTATTGCGTAAATTTAATGAGCGCATAGAAAAAGGTGAAATTATATCGTAATAATTCACCTCCTTTATCCTGAGCTTACTTTTGAAATATAACTACACATCTCTATGTTCAAAAACCCTTACCCTAATCCATTAGCATATACTTATGGATTGGGGTAATTTCAATTTACCTTATGGTATTTCCAACCTGATTTCATATGGGACATTTGTAGGAACAATACGAGGTAAAATTTACAAGCTAGGATTTGTGCCCTACAAGTAAGTATGAAACATTTATTGTAAAGTAGATATTATACTTGGTGGAAAACGTAAAAAAACTGTCAACAAAGCTAAAACTTTGCTAACAGTTTATATTCAAAATATCTTATTAAATATTAAAGGTCTGATTCAAATTCTTCTAATACCACTTGTAATTTATCAAATAATATTTCGAAACCATGCGCAGTAGAATCATGATATTCTTTTTTCTTCTGCTTATATTCCAGTATTGTATATCTACGTTCTTTTGGCACAAAAGCTTTATAATTAAAAATCATTTGAGCGATGCCCGCTTCTCTTTCGAATATTTCAATTTCAATGGTATCTTCAGAATCACTTAACTCTGGCATACCAATTGTCATGACGATATATTCATATGGCGTTAACGTAATAAAAGAACCTTTTACTACATTTTCTTTCCCTTTACGAACGTCAACAATTTCATAACTTCCATTTTGTTCAGCGTTAATATGAATTGATTTATTTGTTCTATCTGTTGTCATAAACCATTGTTTAAGAAAACGTTGATCTGTCCATGCTTGATATAATAATTCTGGTTCAACTTTAAATAGTCGTTCAAGTCGTATCTCAACGTATTCATTTTCAACATTATATTTACCCACGATTGTTCACCTACTTTCACTCTTAATTCTATTCTAACCTATTCTACAAGACTTCTAAACAATAATCCTATGAATCATAAAATGTTCTAGTCTTTACTTTAAAACGTTCAACTTCTATATTTTATCGTCAATAGTCAGTAAACGTCAAAATTTTAAACGTCACTTTCGCAAAAACATGTATTTAAGTACTTTTTATAAACTTACTGTATATCAAAGCATAATAAAAAGGGAGGTTCATCAGATACAAACACTGCACTGATTCGCCTTCCCTTTTAACGCCTTATTTCTTATTTAATCTTGGTAAGTTAAAGAAGATTGCAATCAAACCACAAACGCCCAAAATCATTGGATAAATAGAGTAGGGTAATAACTCAAATGGCGATATAGACGCCACGCCTGCTGCTGCAATTAACTGCGGGCTATAAGGTAAGAGACCTTGGAAACAACTCGCAAACATATCCAAAATACTTGCCGATTTTCTTGGATCTATATCATATTCTTCTGAAATTTCTTTTGCTAATGGGCCAGACATCAGTATCGATATCGTATTATTCGCTGTTGAAATATCCGCTGCACTGACTAACCCAGCTATACCTAATTCTGCGCCACGTTTCGATTTCACTCTATTACGAACAAAGTGAAGTAACCATGTGATACCGCCGTTATGTTGAATAAGCGCTACGAGGCCTCCGATAAGTAAGGCAATCATCGCAATATCTTCCATACCAATAATACCTTTTGAAATGGACTCTAATAAGCCTGTCCAACCAAATGATCCATCTATAAGGCCGATTATTGCTGATAATGCGATACCACCGATAAGTACAATAATTACATTAATACCAATTAATGCTAATATTAGTACCATTAAATAAGGTAAGACTTTGATAATATTATAATCATAACTTTTACTTGCATCAATTTGTGCTCCATTTGTTAAAAACCACAAAGCTATAATCGTAAATATAGCACCTGGCAACACAATTTTAATATTCACTTTAAATTTATCACTCATTTTTGTCTTTTGAGTACGTACGGCAGCGATTGTTGTATCTGAAATCATTGATAGATTATCGCCAAACATTGCACCACCTACAACTGTAGCCATTGTAATAGCTGCTGAGACGTCTGTTGCTTGACTCAATCCAAATCCAACAGGCGCTATAGCTGCTACTGTACCTACAGATGTACCCATTGAAAGCGAAACAAACATACAAATAATAAATAAGCCTACGATAATTAAATTCTCTGGAATAAGTGACAGTCCTAAATTAACTGTAGATTGTACGCCGCCCATGTCTTCAGTAGTTTGAGAGAAGGCACCAGCCAGTATAAAGATGAGCATCATTAAAATAATATTTGAATGACCCGCGCCTTTTGTGAAGACTTCCACTTTTTTATGAAACGTTTCTTTTCTATTTAAAATCAAAGCTACAATAGATGCTACTAAAATAGCTACATTTAAAGGCATTGTTGAAAAATCTCCTGTACCAATACCTACACCTAAAAATAAACCTACAAATACGAGCAATGGAATCAATGCCCAAGCATTACCTTTCTTTGTCTTCTCCATACAAAACCAACTTTCTATAAGGGTAAAAGCGTGAAATTTATTCCCCGCTATTTCTTTGTGTTTCTTTTTGAAAATAAAAAAACTCTTTTCTATTGAAGAAAAGAGTAAACGTTGTGTCTTCGTTCTTATCTTCTAGCATACATCTATGCTACTGGAATTGGCACACGCATCATCATGTTGCCGAAGCATCGACGGGCCAGTCCCTCCACTTCTCTAGATAAGTTATTAAATTGTTTTATTACAGTATATTTTAACTGTAATTCGTGAAATACTGATTTAGCTTAATACGTTAAAGCACGTTTGTCAACATTACTTTGCAACCATACGATATTTTCAACAAGTGTAACACCCTTATTCAGTAGGTCGCACAATCGTAAATGTTTCTCCTAAAGATGCATAGTCATTGCTAGCTAAGCGAGAAATAGCTGTTAACGCTTGGGCATCAATTTTACTGTCTTCAAAGTATACATCATCATCGATATGGAACATAACGACTTCACCAATAATTAAATCAGAACCTTCTTGTGGATCCCCTAATGGAATAATTCTGTTTAATTTACATTCCATACGGATTTTTGCTTGTTGTATCCCTGGCACAGAAATAAGTTCTGATTCAATACATGTTAAATTTGTTCTTTCTAGCTCATTACTTGTACGTTCTATTGGTGCTGCCGTTTTATTAACTTCTTCAACTATGGTTTCATCAGTAATATGAACGACAAATTCTTCGGTTTCTTCAATATTGACTGACGTGTCTTTTCGTTTACCTTCTGAGCGTACAGTAGAAATCATAATCATTGGCGGTGCGCTATTCACTATATTAAAGAAACTGAATGGCGCTGCATTTAAATGACCTGACTTGTCTTGAGAAGTAACAAATGCAATCGGTCTTGGAATAATACTCCCACTCAGTAATTTATAATTTTGTTTTTTAGAGAGTGTATCTGCTTTAAATTGTTTCATATTGTATTATCATACCTTTCAAAAAATAAAAGCTAGATAATCTCATAGAGATTTCTAACTTTTGATATCATTAGTCTAACTGAGTTCCGCCTGTTACACCATAAACTTGCCCAGTCGTATAACTCGATTCTTCGGCAGCTAAATGTACATACACTCCTGAAAGTTCAACAGGTTGTCCTGCTCTACCTAATACTTCTTTTTGACCAAATGTAGGTATTTTAGATTGTGGCTGGCCACCAGATATTTGTAAAGGAGACCAAAACGGCCCAGGTGCTACACAATTCACACGAATACCTTTAGCACCTAATTCTTCAGATAAACTTTTAGTTAATGAAATGATTGCTGCTTTTGAGGCTGCATAATCATGTAAAATTGGATTTGGATTATATCCTTGCACTGATGAAGTCGTCGTAATTGTAGCACCCGGTTGTAAATAATCTAGTGCTTTTTGAACTGTCCAAAATATAGGATAAACGTTCGTTTCAAATGTTTGAGTAAATGAAGCTGTATCAAAACTTTTTAAATCATCTCTGTATTGTTGATGTCCTGCTACAAGGGTTACATTGTCTAAACCGCCTAGTGCATTATAAGCTTGCTCTACTAAATCATAGTTAAATTGTTCATTTCGGAGATCTCCTGGTATTAAAACAGCTTTTCTACCTGCTGCTTCAATCACTTTTTGTACTTCTTCGGCGTCTGCTTGTTCTTCAGGAAGATAATTTATCGCTACATCTGCGCCTTCTTTTGCATACGCTATAGCTGCTGCTCTTCCAATGGCAGAATCTCCACCCGTCACCAACATTTTATAATTTGTTAATCTGCCATAACCAATATATGAAGTTTCCCCACAATCTGGTTTAGGTTCTAATTCTTTTTGTAAACCAGGAACCGCTTGTTCTTGTTTTGGAAAATCTGCATTTGAAAATTTTGTTCTTGGATCTTGGGCTGCCATAATACAACACTCCTTCAATAATTATTATATCTTTACATTACCCAAATTTTATAGGAGTTAATACATATATAAAGTGTTTGGCAACTTATACTTCGTTCAATAATTTTTGCACAAATGTAACAAAATACTCAGGTACTTTTTCTAGAATACGTTCATCTGGGTCATACTTAGGGTGATGTAAATCATATTCACTATTCGACCCAATAAATGCAAAGACGCTTGGATATTTATTTGAAAAACCAGAAAAGTCTTCCCCAATTGTTAAAGGTTTATCCATAACTTCTACATTATATCCAACTTGTTTCGCTACTTCGATAGCGTCATCCGTTAATTTCTCATCGTTTTTAACGGCGCCTGGTAAACGATGATATAGTGTTTCTATTTCGACATCAAACGCTTCTGCAAGCCCACTTCCAATTGCTCTAAGTCGTTCTTCAATATAAACACGTTTATCTTCATCAAAGCTTCTCACAGTACCTTGGACATATGCCTGATCAGCGATGACATTCCATGTATTTCCACTAGATACTTCACCTATAGTTACAACTGCGCTATCAAAAGCAGATAGATTTCTACTCACAATCGATTGAACACTGTTAATTAATTGTCCTAGAACGATGACAGGATCATTACCCTGTTCTGGTTTAGCAGCATGCGCGCCTGTGCCTTTTATTTTAAATTCAAAACGATCTACAGATGACGTAATTACACCAGGTTTCACTGCAAATTCACCCACGTCTAACGACGGATAATTGTGATAGCCTAACACAGCTTTTGCACCATCAATCGCTCCTGATTCAGTGATATGTAGTGCACCATAACCCAGTTCTTCTGCAGGTTGAAAAATAATGCGGACACGCCCTTTTAATTGGCTTTCAATGTCTTTAAGTCTTGTTGCTACGGCTAAAATACTGGCCATGTGTATATCATGTCCACATGCATGCATAACGCCTTTATTTGTTGAAGTGAATTCATGTACCACTTGCTCATGAATAGGCAAAGCATCAATGTCTGTTCTTACAGCTACGAATGTTTCACCTTGTCCTACTTCAGCAACTAAACCAGTCTCTAATGGTAAATCAATTATTTTAATATCATACGCTTCTAATATTCGTTTCAATCTTTTTGTCGTCTCATATTCAGCATCTGAAAGTTCAGGGTATTGATGTAAAGTTCTTCTCCAATTCACGTAATCTTCATATTGTGGCATTATATGTCACGTCCTTTCTTATTAATAAAACGGAAAATCATGTAATAACTTATCGTTACAACAACGACGCCTAATGCAAGGTTATTCGTAATTAAAATAAGCAATACAGTAGATATAATTAAAGTACTATTTAACAAAGGTGCTTTGCGAATGAATGGCACCGTTCGTCTATCAAATGTACCAAGTGAAATTGTGATCAACACAGTAGCTAACACTGCCATAGGTATTCGTCCGATAATTTCTCCAAATATAAATAAACAAATCAATAAAAAACTGCCTGTGATGAAAGTAGACACTCTCGAATTTGCACCCATAGCTATGTTAAAGCGCGATTGTCCAACAAGTGCGCTACCGCCAAAACCTCCAAACAAGCCAACGATAAAGTTTGCAATGCCTTGACCAATAGATTCCTTATTCTTATCACTAGTTGTCGAAGTTACAACATCAACCATTTGTGCTGTTAACGTCGTTTGGATTACGGCTACGATAGCCATTGCTACACCATAAAGTAATGCAACCATCACTATATTCAAATCACTCATTTCATTTGGTATGGAAGGTATTGGCATTTTTATATGTATTGAAGCCATATCAGAAACATATTGAATGTTTGGCTTAATCACTCCCGCAAGTAGCGTCAATATAATAATTGCTATTAAAGGTGCTGGTATAAGTTTGATATATTGCCCTGCAAGCCAAATAATAAAGAATGAAGCTATTGCAAACGCATATGTCGAAGCTGAAATATTAAATATATGCTTTAATTGGGATGTAAACAATAATAAACCTAATGCATTCATAAAACCAATAACAACACCCGTAGGTACAAAGTTTAACAATTTATTTATGTGACAGTATCCTAATATGATTTGTATGACGCCCATAAACAATGTAGCTAAAATAAGCGCTTTTAGACCATGACTTGCCATTAATGGTGCAACTACTAGCGACACACCACTACTTGGCGCTGAGACCATCAACGTTCTATTGCCAGTAAAGCTCAACACGAGCATCATCAAACCAGTACTTAACATGCCTATCGTTGGACTTACGCCAGCGATGAAAGAGAATGCAATTGCGCCTGGAAGTAATGCAAGGGCAAGTAATATACCTGTGAGCATATTTTGACTTAAATCCCCGCTCCATTGTTTAACATAAGTAGTTTGCCCCACATTCGATGTCACCTCCCATGTATGCTTTAAATAACATGGTACCATAATTGTCAAAATATTTAATCAACTCAAACTTAATTAATTTACACTTAAAAAAGAAGAGTGAACTTGAAAAAGAGCTTTGCATTAGCTCTTTTCAAGTTCACTCAATTCACAACAATATAACAATTAAATCTGAGACATACGTATATGCCCCAGACTCAATATTATTAGTTATTTAATTTAATTTGGTTATCAACAAGTATTTGACCATCTTTGATTACTTTTTCAGCATGGTTTATACCATAATGATACGGAATATACTCATGGTTTGGTGCATCCCAAATAACGATATTGGCTTTGTCACCTTTATTAATTGTTCCAGCATCAACATCAATTGCTTTCGCTGCATTCACTGTAACAGCATTCCAAATCTCATTCGGTGATAATTTTAATTTCAACGCAGCAATCGACATCACAAGTTGTAAGTTGTTTGTCACACAACTCCCTGGATTAAAGTCTGTTGCAATTGCGATAGCTCCACCATTATCTAACATACCTCTAGCATCTGCATATTGCTCCTTACCTAAATAAAATGTGGTACCTGGTAGTAATACAGCTACTGTATCGCTATCTTTAAGTTTCGCTTTACCTTCTGTACTTGACGCAACTAAATGGTCTGCAGAAATTGCACCTTCATCAATTGCTAATTCTAGACCACCTAATGGATCAATTTCATCTGCATGGATTTTAACATCAAAACCTAAATCTTTTGCTGCTTGCATATATTTTCTAGATTCTTCTACTGTAAATACGCCTGTTTCGCAAAAGATATCTGCAAAATCAGCATACTGTTTAACTTCAGGTAGCAAATCAATCATTTCTTGTAAAAAAGCTTGATTAGATTTCGCGTCTTTTGGTACTGCATGCGGACCTAAGAAAGTATGTTTCATATCTAAGTTATATTTTTCTGCTAAACGTTTGGATACACGTAGTTGTTTGAGTTCACTTTCTTTATCTAAACCATAACCACTCTTACTTTCAACAGCTAAGACTCCATGTTGTATCATCGTTAACAAATTCTTTTCAGCTTTATTAAATAGCTCTTCTTCAGTTGCATTTCGTGTAGCTTCTACTGTGGATAAAATACCTCCACCTTGCTCAAGTATTTCTAAATATGAAACGCCTTGTCTTTTAAGCGACATTTCATGTTCTCTTGAACCGCCATGCACTAAATGAGTATGTGCTTCAACAAGTGATGGTGATACAACTTTCCCTGTAGCGTCGATTGTTTCCTTCGCCTCATATTCATCTGTATGGGCACCCGAGTAAACCACTTTGCAATCTTTAACAACAACCGTTCCATTTTCAATGATTTCTAATTCGTCTAAATCTTTTCCTTTTAAAGGACGCTCTGTAGATTTTGGTAAAATTAATTCTTTAATGTTTTGAATAATTAAATCGTTCATTTTATATCTCCTTTACCCGTAATCATTGGAATTTTGATGCCTTTTTCTTTAGCAACATTAATTGCTGATTCATAACCTGCATCTGCATGTCTTACAACACCCATACCCGGATCTGTCGTTAATACACGTCCTAAGCGACGATCTGCGCGTTCTGAACCATCAGCGACAATGACCATACCAGCATGTAATGAGTAACCCATACCTACACCACCGCCATGATGGAACGAAATCCACGAACCACCAGCCGCTGTGTTAATTAAAGCATTTAATACTGCCCAGTCTCCCACAGCATCTGAACCATCTTTCATACCTTCTGTCTCACGGTTTGGACTCGCAACAGATCCTGAATCAAGATGATCACGCCCGATAACGACCGGTGCAGAAATTTCTCCGTCACGAACCAAACGATTTAAGGCTAAGCCCATTTTGGCACGTTCTTCAAAGCCCAACCAAGCTATACGAGAAGGTAATCCTTGGAATGCAATTTTTTCTTGAGCTAAATCTAACCAGCGAATAAGCTTTTCATTATCTGGGAATAGTTTTCTCATTTCTTCATCTGCACGTTCGATATCTTTAGGATCTCCACTTAAAGCTGCAAAGCGGAATGGTCCTTTACCTTCACAGAATAAAGGTCTAATATACGCTGGTACAAATCCTGGGAAATCAAAAGCATTTTCTAAGCCATTATTATAGGCAACTTGTCTAATGTTATTCCCGTAATCAAAAGCAACTGCACCATTTTTTTGGAATTCAATCATTAACTCAACGTGTTTTCTCATTGAATCTTGCGATAATGCAACGTATTCTTTAGGGTCTTTATCACGTAGCGCTTTTGCTTCCTCTAAGGAATAACCTTGTGGAATATATCCGTTCAATGGATCATGTGCACTTGTCTGGTCAGTAACAACATCAATTTTAAATCCTTTATCTAAAATGGCTCTGTGTGTGTCTACAGCATTACCAACAAGTCCTATAGATAATGGTTTGCCCTCTTGTCGTGCTTCTTCGGCTAAACGTAATGCCTCATTTAAGTCATGTGTCTTCACATCGCAATAACGCGTTTCTATACGTTTATCAATACGTGTCTCATCAACATCTACACCAATTACAACACCGCCATTCATCGTAACAGCCAGTGGTTGCGCACCACCCATGCCACCTAGACCAGCTGTTAAAGTTACTGTTCCATTTAACTTGCCATCGTAATGTTGATTAGCAAGCTCACCAAATGTTTCATAAGTACCTTGAACAATACCTTGGGAACCAATATATATCCAGCTACCCGCTGTCATTTGTCCATACATCATTAACCCTTTTTTATCTAATTCGTTAAAGTGATCCCAATTTGCCCACTCAGGTACAAGTACGGAATTTGAAATTAATACACGCGGTGCTTCTTCATGTGTTTTAAATACAGCAACTGGTTTTCCGGATTGTACTAACATTGTTTCATCCGCTTCTAATGAACGTAACGTCTCTTCTATCGCTTCAAATGCTTCCCAATTTCTAGCAGCTTTACCAATACCGCCATATACAACTAAATCTTCAGGACGTTCAGCTACTTCTGGGTCTAAGTTGTTATACAACATTCTAAGCACTGCTTCTTGTTCCCAGCCTTTACATTCAATATCTAAACCTTTTTTTGCTACTATTTTTCTCATGAAAAATCACTCCTCATTTTAATTAATTAACCTTTGTTTAATAAATCTTAAAATAGCCATAATGCGAATGGTATCGTGATTAGTAATGTAAGCACTACTCTTTCAAACCATATCAAGACCAATTTACCAACTGAAATTTTTATCTCAGTTGAAAGAATCACAGGTACCACACTCGAGAAAAAGATAATCGCCGAAACACTCATTACTGCTACTATAAATCTCGTAGCTAAATCAGCAGTTTGTGCAATGGCAGCAGGTAATAGCATCTCAACAATTGAAATGGTTGAAGCTTGTGCTAATATTGCTACATCCTGAACTGGGAATATACTTATAAATGGATAAAAAATATAAGATACATATTCTATTATCGGTGTATATTCAGCAATAATTAAACCTAAGAAGCCGATAGACATAATAGATAGTAATATCGCAATTGTCATTACGACGCCGTCACGTAAATTTTCACGTACGTTTCCTATTAATGAGTCAGCATTTTTAACTGCTAACTTAGCTTCTAACCAAGATTCTTTTAATAAAGGCATATTTCTGCGTTTTTCTTCTTTATATGGTTGGTTCTGATATGTCGTGTTTTTCTCAAATCTTATAGGTGGGAGTTGTACGGTGATAGCAGTAACTATAAAAGTCACTGCAAGTGTGAACCAAAAATAAAGGTTCCAATGTTCAATAATACCTAATGTATTGGCTACTATAATCATGAAAGTAGCAGATACAGTTGAGAAACCTGTCGCAACAATAACTGCTTCTTTATGTGTATATCCACCATTTTTATAGACTTTATTTGTAATTAATAAGCCAATTGAATAACTACCTACAAACGAGGCAACCGCATCAACTGCTGATTTACCAGGCGTTTTAAAAATAGGCTTCATGACTGGTCTCATAATTACGCCAATAAATTCTAATAATCCGTAACCTACTAAAAATGTTAATAAAATAGCCCCTACTGGGATTAACACACTTAGCGGTATCGCTAATTTATCGTATAAAAACGGTCCAATACTTTCTTTCAATACAAATCCTGGTCCAAAATCAAAGACAATCATGAAAGCAATGAAGACGCCTAATACTTTAAATAAGCTAAAGATAATATCAGTTTTTGATTTGTTCCATTTTTTATTAATAAATGGATGCAATGCACCTATAATGATTAAAAGTAATACATAATAAGGTAAAATTGGATTCACCAAAAATGTAATCCACTGAACAATATGATCAATCAGAATTGTTGATTTACCATTAATCGTTATAGGTACAAAGAAACATATAATGCCAATTAAGCTATAAATGAAAAATTTCCACATGTACTTCACGCCCCTAACATGAAAGTACGCCTCCCACTATATCTCTCAGTATAATATGATATGATATATACTACCAATATAAATAAACTAATTATTGATAGTTTAAAACTATAAGATAAATACATATTCACGGAGGAATTATATTGAAAATCATTCAATTAGAGTATTTTGTCGCCGTTGTGAAATATAATAGTTTCACTAAAGCTGCTAACTTTTTACATATTAGTCAACCGTCTTTAACGACCACAATAAAAAAAATGGAAGCCAATTTAGGTTATGACCTTTTTATGAGAACTACTAAGGATATTAAAATCACTGAAAAAGGAATTCATTTTTATAATTACGCGCAACAATTGATACAGAACTATCATCAAACAATCGAAAAAATGTATGACCTCAATATGGGACATGCGCCTAAAATCAAATTATCTATTTTAGAATCAGCGAATCAATGGATTTCTCAAGTGCTTTCTATCCATTTAAAATATAATCCTAATCAGACTTATCTTGTATCTGAAGTGCATGACCAAAATAAAATACTGGAACAACTCATCAATTTTGAAAATCATCTCGCTTTGACAAACGAACAAATTAGTCATGAAGATATTAAATCTATTCCTTTATACGAAGAATCCTATGTCGTTATTACACCTAAAAATGCTTTTCCAGATACTAAAATAACGTCTATTAAATCATTGCCATTAATTTTACCTACAAAAGGCTCTCAAGTGCGTAAACATCTTGATGATTACTTTACACGTATGAATATACATCCAAATATCATTATGGAAGTTGATCGTTTTGAAGCGGCTACGAATTTTGTCCATAGAGGATTAGGATATGCTGTTATTCCACGCGTATATTATCAATCATTTAATGCACGAGATTTAGATGCACTAGAAATGCGTCCCAAACTAGGCCGTTCTATTTATATTAACTATCTAAAAAAAAGAAAGCACTCAGAGCGAGTACTTTCTTTTATAGATCAGTGCATTGATTATTGGAATATTAAAGAATAAAATGATGTAAAAAATTAGCAGATAATTTAGCAGTTCGATTATCCACATCATATTTTGGATTTGTTTCAGCAATACTAACAGTCGAAACTTTCTCATTTGGAATAATACGTTTCGCCAATTCAAGTACAACATGCGGTGATAGACCTAATACAGCATTTGCACTTACACCCGGTGCAAATGCACTATCAATAACATCCATACATATCGTAAACATAATCACATCATGATCATGTACGAAACGTTCTATCTTATCCTTAATTGGAGGAGAAATTTGATGTAACAATTCATCAGAATAAACAAAACCGATGTCTCTTTCTTTCGCGTAATCAAATAGTGCTTGCGTATTACCACCTTGTTGAATACCTAATACTAAATAATCAGTGTTTTCATCCTGTTCTAAAATTTGTCTAAAGCTCGTACCAGAAGTAGAACCAGATTCTTTTCTAGTGTCAAAGTGTGCATCAATATTGATGATACCAATAGAAGCATCAGGAAACGCCTCACGCGTGCCCAAATACTGTGCATAAGCGATATCATGTCCGCCACCTAATAAAAAGGTTTGGTTATGTCTTTGTATCGATGAAGCAACATAATGCGCAAATTCTTGTTGGGTTTCTTCTAAAGTTTCGTGATTATGTTCAACATTTCCATAATCATAAATTGAACATGTTCTTAAGACTGGCAAATTAGCAAAAGTCTTCTTGATTGCATCTGGTCCTAACTTAGCTCCGATTCTTCCTTTATTAAGTTCAACACCCTTATCAACCGCATAACCTAGCATACCTACACCGTGACGTGGTTCATCGTACTCATCTTCAATATTACGAAATTGTATCGTTTGAAAATGTCTGAATTCTGTTTCCTCTGTCTCACTATCGATTCTTCCTGTCCATAAATCACGTTGTGCTAATTTATACATAGTTCTCCTCCTTTTGAAACTATATCGACACTTAAAGTATACGCTTACATTTTTGCCAATTCAATTATATTTATAATTACCTTTACCCACTTGTTTAAAAGTTAATTTTGAAATTCACATTAAAATTGTTGCATTTACACGTTTGATTTTGTAAAAGTATTACATTTCAATGATAAATATTTGAATTTAATTTATTTATCGCTAAGAAGTATGTATAATTAGGCATAAATGATTTTTCTGAACCCTATTGGAGGTTACATAATGAATACAAAACGTATACCAGGTTTTCAATGGGCAATGATGATATTTATTTTCTTCATTATTGCTTATGCAGCACCTATTATACTTAAAGATTTTCAAGGTACAATTTCACTTAAAACTTTTGTCTTTGACATAAGTAGCTTAGCACCATTTATTGCTGCTATTATATGTTTACTCGTCTTTAAGCACAGAGGTACGCAACTCGGTAGTTTAAAGTTTTCAATTAGTTTAAAAGTTATAGAACGTATCATTTTAGCACTCGTTATACCATTAATTATTTTTATTATTGCTATGATTTGCTTCAATGTTTATGCAGATAGTTTTGTACTTCTACAAACAGAAGATTTATCTGTTTCAATTATATCAATTATCATTGGTCAAATTATCATGGCTTTCTTAGTAGAGTTTGGTTTCCGTTCTTATTTACAACATATTGTTGAAACTAAGATGAATACATTTATCGCATCTATTATTGTAGGGATTATGTATTCAATATGGAATGTTAATATTTCATTTAGCTTTGATTATGCGATATATAGTTTCCTTTATTCTTTCGCTTTTTCAATGATTATTGGTGAACTTATCCGTGCTACAAAAGGACGTACAATATACATTGCGACAATATTCCATGCGACAATGTCATTTGGACTCGTTTTCTTATTTAACGAAGAATTAGGCGATGTGTTCCCAATGAAAGTAATTGCTTTAAGTACAGTTGCTGTTGCCGCTGTTTACATTCTATTAAGTATTATCGTTCGAGCGATTCTTTATTTCTTCACAAAACGTAATTTGGATGAAGTGGATGATAACAACTATCTTGACCATGTTAACGAAACATCTGAAAACGATGCTCAAATCGATGATGTTGATGTTGACGAAGATAGTGTTCAAGATGAAAACAAGACAAACACTTCGACTTCAGACAGCTCAAAATCAACGACTGCTGCAAGTGGTGTTGCTGTGGCCAACCGAACGACACATGACTCAGATCAACAGCCGCACACTGATGACACAACAAAGACGACAGCTTCAACAGTCGATGATAAAGATACAACATCTCCTGTTAATGAAGCAACTGAACAAAACAACACAGATTTAACTACTGATGTTAATCAAAAAAAGACAAACACTGAAAACAACACGATGTATCATAATAGTGATGAAATAAATGAACAAGATGACAACACAAAATCTAATGATAATGACAATAACGACTCAAACAATTTAACTAATAGTTCAGTTGAAGCATCTACTGAAAAAGTAAAGCATGATTCAAATGACAACGATAATGAGTCATTAAAAACAAGTGCGCGTTATTCAACTACTCGTAAATCTTCAGCAGTAAGTAATGCGAAAGCATCCATTACTGAGGATAATCATGTTGAAGACACATCATCAACTGAAGCAAACACTACACACGCAACACATAATGATGCAACAGTAGATAATGATTCAAATGATAAACACAAGCGTTCTCCTTTTAATCTTAAAAGTAAACGTGGTCACCGTCGTTAATTACATCAATGCGTTACATTATTAAATCTCGAGGAAGTATTGTATATATAATATTTCCTCATAGAGTGTCGACAAAGTCTCTCGCTTTGTCGGCATTTTTTGTATACATTTTCTGCGAAACCCGTAGTCTTCAACTAGTACTTTATTAACGAGTCAGGCGTCGCCTAAATCACTACCATCTTTATATAAAAAAAGTGATAAATAATCCTTTGGGACCTTTATCACTTTTTTATTATTTATCAAGAACTTTCACACCGTCTGGTGAACCAACAATAATTTGGTCAGCAACATCTAAGAAATAACCAGTTTCTAATACGCCCACAAGATGGATTAAATACTCATGCATTTCGTAAGCGTCTATATTTTCGTATAATTCTAAGTCCAATATATAGTTACCATTATCTGTAATAAAAGGCACATCATCAACAACGCGGCGTATTGCTTTAATATTACCCTTACCATATGACTCAATCTTTTTAGATACGAGTAGCCAATTAAATTTATCTACTTCTACAGGAAGCTTAAACGTTTGGCCTAAATAATCTACGCATTTACTATCATCTATTAAAACAATAAATCTGTCTGCCATAGCATCAATTACTTTCTCTCTAAATAGTGCTCCACCGCCACCTTTTATAAGGTTTAATTGGTTGTCTACTTCATCAGCGCCATCAATTGCGATATCAATTTTATCTACATCGTTTACATCGACTACACGCATACCTAATTCTTTAGCGATATAAGCCGTTTTGTTTGAAGTACAGACTCCAGTTATATCAATATGTGCTTGTTCTAATTTCTCTGCGATTTTTGGCACGAGTAGTTCAATTGTTGAACCTGAACCAATACCCACAATCATACCATCTTTAATTTGGTCTAATGCATCATCAAATGTACTTAACTTCAACTGTTTTTTATTCATAATGCTTCCCCTTTACACACAGTACTTTTACCTTTATTGTACATGAGATTTATAAAAATACATAGCTAAAAAACGTAAATATAAAACGCTAATATATGTTCACTTGCATATTCCTAAATTTGTTTTAAAATGATAATCACTAAACTGCAGGAGGTACTGAATTATGATTTATACGCTAGATGCAATTTCTACAGGTAAAATTCAAGATTTATCATACAGTACGAAAAGACCAATGCGCTCAGCCTTAAACAAAAAGAGAATCACAAATCAAATGTGGTTATCGAAGACTGGGTTCATTGAAGATGAGCAAGAATATAAAGGGCATGGTGGACCAGATAAAGCGCTATGCCTTTATAGTAAGAAGAACTATGAATTATGGAAAAATGATGTTTCTACATTACCTGACTATGCTATGTTTGGTGAGAATCTAACTGCTGTCGATTTAGATGAAAATGACATTTATTTGGGTGATCAATTCCAATTAGATGAAGCAATTGTAGAAGTATCTGAAATAAGAGAACCATGCTGGAAAATTCAAGAAAAGTATAATATTCCAGATCTAGTTAAGCGCATGTCACGTTCTTGCAAGACTGGGTTTTATCTTAGAGTTATCAAAGAAGGGTTTGTAAATGACGCTGCAAATTTAGAATTAATACATTCTTCAAACACGCATATGCCTCTTACAGTGTTCGAACTTAATGACATCTATTATAACGATAATAAAAATATAAGACGTTTAACAGATGCTTTAAAGAACCCCTATCTAACTGACGAGAGACATTTAAAGTTGCAAAAATTTTTAAAACGAGCACAAAACATCGCAGAGAAATAACTATATAAATGGGAACTGGAGAGAAAAATAATTTTTTCTCATAAGGTTTCGGTGTATGATTCGCTCTCGGCAAAGATGTCTAGAAAATAGACTACAAGAATTGCAAGTCTTTAAAAATTTAATATAAGCCCATTTCCAATTCAGTTAACTACTGCCAATATAAAAATAAGGCTGAGACATAAAGTAATGTCCTAGCCTTATTTGCATAATATCAATTTAGTTTCTATAACTCTTTTTCAAAAATTTTATATGACGTTTTTGAATAGTATGGTTGATTAGCTTCCAATATAGATGGTGCTTTTTCTCCCATTAAGTTAATGTCATTTGGTATACATTGCGTCTCAAGTGTAAAACCAGAATGTGCCTTGTAAATATTAAAGTCACTTTGCCAACTTGTAGTATCATTAAATGTGAAAATTACAACATTTGGCATGTCAGTATTCACTGTTAATAAAAAGCGTTTATTTTCAACGGTCATTTCATTGCCACCTATATCAAATGGATGATCGATGCCGCCAAAACGTTCCATTTGTGCTTTCACAACTGGATGTTCACTCGTAAAAATGTCTTTAAATTGTATGTTTTTTTCGTTAAATGTATCCACTAAATCAATTGGTTTCATGCTTTCAACAATATTATCGTCGCCTAATAAATACATATCTAATTTTGAACTTGAAATACTATGGTTATCAATTACATTATTATCTCTATTCAAATTAAAATAAACATGATTCATCGGATTAAATAACGTTTTCTCTGTAGCGGTTGCTTTGTATTCAATTGTCCATTTATGGTCAACATCATAAGTATGAATTACTTCTAGGTCAATATCACCGGGAAAATGGTCGTCTGAACTTTTTATAGTTGTTGTAAAAATAACTTTTACTTGGCCCACTTGCTCTTCAATTTCATAATCAAAAAAGCGTGTACCAATACCTTCTGGGCCACCATGTATGTTATGTTCACCGTTATTTGCGTCAAGCTGATACGTTTTTCCATCTAATTCGAAAGTAGCATTTGCGATTCTACCACCATAACGGCCAATTGTTGCCCCGAAATGAAATGGGTTTTCCTCATAGAATTCATCTGCTTCTACAACATTTCCAAGTACAATGTTATTATCATCGTATTTCCATGAGACAATACGTGCGCCATAATTTGTAAAAACAATTTTCGTTTCTTCATTATCAATTTTAATTAAATCAATACCATTACTTTGGCTTTCTACTTTTGCAAACATCATCAATTACTCCCTTTCAAACCCAATACTTTTTCAAAAGTTAATATTAAGTTTTATCATGAATAAAAACATCACTTACAAACGTGGCCTGTAAATCACAACTCAGAGGGGGATCTTCATTGTGTTTAGGCAATGTAAACTTTCTCACTACAAGTCCAATTAATTTGAATTATTATTTTGAAAATAATAATTCAATTGTAGTAAACAAACCCTATCACACATAATACGATTAAATGTAACAACATCAATGTGATTAACTATGCTTCCCTCTAGCATAAATTAACTTGCAAAGTCACTATGATGCAATAACACAAATCTTGTGTAATATTTAATACTCCCTATTTCTTCTATTACTCTCTTATATTGTAACAATTTAGTCAAATGTTTATCTATACTAATCGTCAATTTTAACAAACAATCATAAAAATTGTTATACTTTTTCTATTATTATACAAATAATAGAAAAATTTTCATTGTATAATATTATAACTTTGTTGAATTCCTCTTTATTCTACTACTTAATTTATATAAGTACATAGTAATTTTATATAAACAACTTTCTATTTACTCTAAAAAGATACGTTTTTTATACACAATAAACGTATCAATATTAAAAAATAAACTACCTCCACATATTACATGGTGATGGTAGTTTATTTTAATAGCGCATTTTAAATTATTATTTTTTGTTAAATATACGTTTTACCGAGCTCATAAAGCCTTTATCAAAACTCAAAATCGTATCTTTATAACTACGCACTGCAACCCATAATAGTATAAAAATAGTGATAATAGATATAACCATACTTAATACGATTTCCCAAATAGCAACATCAGGTGTGGATGCGCGAACAAACATTACAAATGGTGAAAGTAATGGTATAAAGCTCGTGATTTTCACTAATAACGTATCTGTGTTCATGATACTGAAAAAGGAAATATAGAAAGCAATCATACTAATTAATGTCATTGGCATTAATGATTGATTAATATCTTCTATACGCGCAGTAATAGATCCCAAAATCGATGCTAAAATAATATATGAAAGTATACCAATAATCATTGATATGATACCTACGACGATTAATTGCACGGTTAATTCGTTTGGTTCAATATCAAACCCTTTTAACATATCTCCAATATCAAACACTAAGAAACATATAATGCCAGCCACAATAAATATACTGATTTGGGTTAATGCTACTGAAACCACACCTGCCATCTTCGCAAGTATATGCGTCACTGGTGACACACTCGTAATAATCATTTCAATAACTCGTGATGTTTTCTCAGTTGCGATTTCCATTGCAACTTGGCTCGCATAATTGAAAACGATAAAGAATATGAGCATCACGCCTGCATATACAATCATTGTATTAAAGCCTTTTTGAGCTTCATTTAAATTTGAATTGTTGGCATTATCTGCAAGCACTTCTGAAGTCACTTCACTTTGAGATTGCAATTGCTTTAATTCATCTTGTGATAAGTTTAAATTCGCTGCAACAAATTGTGTTTGTACAGTTGATAATGTTGCTTTTAATTTTTGCTTATCTTGTTCTGAAACAGTATCTTTACTCAATATTTTACCTGAAAGTTTTTGATCTTCACTCAGTTTAATAACGTATGCTTTATCTAATTTTTCGTTTTTAACCTGTGACTTTGCTTGTTTTTCTGATAATTGCTTAAAGTCTGCCCCTTCATCAAGCTGATCACCTTGTGATTTAATGACTTTATAAATTTCATCATTCGATGAGACAACCCCTACTTTATCAGGGCCATCGTCAAATAAATCAATAATTTTATTAATATTCGCCGCTCCAACCATTAACAGAATCACAATAGCTGTGAATATAACAAATGACTTTGTTTTAACTTTATTTTTATAAGTTAAGGAAAAAGTTGCAAAGAATTTATCCATTGACGTCACCTACTTTTGCTATAAAGATCTCATTTAGTGATGGTTCTACAACTTGGAATCTTTTGACGAAACCATACTGTATTACAACTTCATAAATTTTCTCAGCAACCGCTTCTGTCTCAATCATTGCTTTAATTTCTCTTTTACTTCTATCTACATTTAATACACCATCAATGCTATCTATCTCTGACATTTCATGTTCTGTTTCTATGACGACGCTTTTCTTACCATGATTCGCTTTCACTTCATCAATTGGCCCTGAAACAACAAGCTCTCCACGATTTAGAATACAGACATTATCACATAACTCTTCTACATGTTCCATTCTATGAGAGCTATATATAATAGTAGTACCAGCATTATTTAAATCTTTAACCGCTGATTTTAATAACTCTACATTTACTGGATCTAAGCCGCTGAATGGTTCATCCAAAATGAGTAATTCTGGTTTATGTAACATACTTGCTAAAAGTTGAATTTTTTGTTGATTCCCTTTGGATAGTGCTTCAATTTTCTTTTCTCTATTTTCATTAATACCAAACCTATCTAACCAATAGTCTATAGCTTCTGTAATTTCTTTGGACTTCATTCCTTTTAAAGTAGCTAAATAACGCAATTCATCTTCTACTTTCATTTTAGGATGTAATCCTCTCTCTTCTGGTAAATAGCCAATGTGGTTGTATGAAGTCTTGTCTATGGGTTTGTCATTATATGCAATTTTACCTTCAGTGATTGGCGTTAGACCTAAAATCATTCTGAAGGTTGTCGTTTTTCCTGCACCATTTCTGCCTAGAAAACCTAACATTTTACCTTGTTCTAAAGATAATGAAATATCATTAACAGCTGTAAAATCTTTATACTTCTTGGTTACATGTTCAATGTTTAGTGACATTGTGTCCCGACTCCTTTCTTTTTAAAAATTATATACTTTGATAATACCATTAGATTAAGCAAAGTTACATTTTAAATTTAACTTTGCTAGACATGATTCTATTTTATTAATGGTCTTAGCTCATGCCGTAACTATAATCGATTAAAAATATAGCTTTGTTACTTCTTATGCAAATGATATAACGCAATAAAAAATAACGCTGTTTCCACTTAAACTAAGTTGGTAACAGCGTTTTAATTTCAATATTTTAATTCATCTTGTTTTTGAGTTTGTCCAAGTTGCCCATTTTCTTTTGTATTAAAAGTATCTTCATACCCATGAGCACTCGAACGAATGTGATTACCGTATTTATGGCTCGTCCCATATTTATTTGTTCTTCTTTCACTATCCAAACAACAAATAACTAAACAATATATTCCTAAAACCATATAAATGATATATATCAACAATAGCGTAATGATACTAGAAATAGTAGCATATTCAGGATCCATTGCATTTATTGATGTAATAATAATATTAGTAACAATTAATACAGCAAAATAAATCACTGGAATCACCATTTTTCTACCAGTATCATGAAATCTTCTCACCAATAATGCCCAGCCAGGAATCAGTGTAGCTAATCCATATATAACAATATATATACAGGATATGACTATTAAAATGCCCCCAATCATAGTAACTTCACCGGAATAAGATGAAACACCTGAAACAAGCATGATTAAACCTATAATAAGTATTATTAGCGCTGGTATCATAAAAATCAAATGCCATAACGTCATGTACCAATATTCGCTACGACGTGAGCGCCCTTTAAAATTAACATAGTTTGTCCAAAATAATTTGAGCGCTTGAAGAAAACCAATTTTCCGCTCCATATTACTCCCCCTTCATATACATTTGTTAAAGATAATTTTTAAATTACATTAAACTTTGGTACATTATATGTAAATTCTTTAAATATCTCATTTAGTTTAGTGTAACAAACTATTTTGTAAGTAGTAATACAATTTTACTGATTCTAAAAAAAACATTTAAAAATATTTATTTTTTTTAAAACTAGAAACCGGAGGAACAACTCATGGATTTTTTACATCGAGATACAATAGCTATTGCTAAAGATTTATTAGGTGTCAAAGTGGTTTTCCTGGATGAACTCGAAACATTCACTGGATACATTGTAGAAACTGAGGCCTATGTTGGCAAAGAAGATCGCGCTGCTCATGGTTTTAATGGAAAAAGAACACCCAAAGTAGAATCTTTGTATAAACGTGGTGGAACGATATATGCGCACGTTATGCACAATCACCTTTTAATAAATTTTGTCACAAAAGATGAAGGCATCCCTGAAGGTGTATTAATTAGAGCTGTAGAACCTGAAGAAGGTATTGAAACCATGAAATTAAATAGAGGAAAAAGCGGGTTTGAATTAACTAATGGCCCTGGAAAGTGGACAAAAGCATTTAATATCCCTAGACATTTAGATGGTTCTCGCTTAAATGAAGGACGCCTATCAATCGACACTAAAAACCGTAAGTACCCATGCGCTATTGAAGAAAGCGGACGTATTGGGATTCCAAATAAAGGTGATTGGACATTTAAACCACTACGTTTTACTGTAAAAGGCAATCCGTATGTCTCTAAGATGCGTAAATCAGATATGACAGATTCAGAATATACGTGGCTCTAATACAATATAATAATATAGAAAAAGGAGCTTCCTAAGATGGACGCTACGTTCGTTTCTATTTCTTTTATCGATTGCTTTATTCAACATTACAGACCTCACCACTGTTTAATTTAAACATATTATTTTTGTTTGAAAATTGGCAGTAATTTGGGCCGACTCCTGCGGGAAAAGCACTAGCCGAAGACTACAGGCTGAGGCTGTACCCGCGGAAAGCATACACAAAAAAGTGTCGACAAAGTCAGAGACTTTGTCGACACTTTGAGAGCTTCCAAAAATGGAAGCTCTTTTTTCTATATCAAGCATAAGTTTTTCATCAACTATTTATTTTTTAACTTTTTATTTCCATCTAATAAACCAAATTGAATTGTTATAATTGTACAAATCACCAATATAACTGGATAGAATGAATATTTTAATACTTCTAAATAGGAGACATCACCATATTGTTCTACCATTAACATCCCACTATCATGGGGTAGAACCATTAAGGCACTACAAGCAAATATATCTAGTAAGCTGGCCATCCGTTTAGGTGGCACTTTATATTCATCACCAATCTCTTTTGCAATTGGTGCAGAAATAATAATCGCTAACGTATTATGTGAAAGTGCAGCAGATAGTACACCTGACATCATACTGATGACATATTCAGCACTTTTACGTCCTGTAGCCTTTCTCTTCATAGCTTGAATGATCCAATCCACACCACCATAGTATCGAATCAATGCTACAAGGCCAGATACTAAGAATGCTACAAGGAAAATGTTGAACATACTTTCCATACCGTCGCCCATTGCTTTAGTAAATTGGAAGATACCCATTTGACCTTGAACCAAACCTAGTAGTCCAGCCATCCCAATACCAAGAATAAGCACAAGAATCACATCTAAACCTGCAATAGCCGCTATTAATACAAATATATAAGGCAAAATATTAATGAAGTTGAAACTTAAATCACCTTCTACATTACCAGTGCCACCAACAATGGCGTATATAATTGCAGTGATAAGCGCGGCAGGCAAAGCAATGAGTACATTCATTTTAAATTTATCTTTCATCTTAGCGCCTACACCATTCGTTGCGGCAATCGTTGTATCAGAAATGATGGATAAATTATCACCAAAGTAAGCACCTGCAATAACCGCTGCACCCGCTGCTGCAACACTTAAATCCGCTGCTTGTGCTACAGCTACACCAACAGGTATAAATGCTGCTTGCGCTCCTGTTGAAGTCCCTAAAGTTAACGCAGCAAACCCACTCATTATAAATATTCCTGGGATAAGTAAACTTGGTGGAATGACGGAAAGTCCCATGTTCACCATAGCTTCTTTACCACCCATTTCAGACGTAACCGTTGAAAAAGCACCTGCAAGTAACAAGATTAATCCAAGATTTACAATGCCTGAGTTCCCTGCATGTTCAGTAAAAATTTGAACTTTTTTCGTGAATTTCGTTTTTCTATCATAACAAGTCCATGCTATGACAATACCTATAAAAATAGCGACATGTCGCGGCAATTGATCAAAAGCATCCTCTTTGCCCATAATCGTAAATGTAATCCCCACACCGATATATAAAACTAAAAATATTAATAACGGCAATAATGCTAACGCACCATATTGTTTTTCACTTCTTAATGATTCACCCATATACTTACTCCTTATAACCTAGTATTTACATATGATATATAGTATATCAAAACTGATAGAATGTCATCGGATAAAACTTCATTTCTTTTATATAATGGTCATTTAGTCTTTTTTAGCTATTTGATTATACTTGATTATTTTAATTTTACTGCCTTTAATTAACTTTAATACTATATAAATTAAGTTCTATTATAAAATTTGGTGTTAAATTACACAAAAAAACTATATATTTCTTAGCATTTAATTTTTTTGTAGCATTATCATATTCGAGAATGTATAATAAATATCATGGACTTTTGTAAGCACTTTCTTGCTTTAGTACAAAAATTATTTACATATCACAACTTAGGAGAGATTTATTTGTAAAATGAGGGGGAATGAAAATGCTAGAGCTAGACGCTATTACTACTTTAGCACTCGCATGTGTTTTATATCTTTTAGGGGTATATATAGTGAATCATATTGGCATCTTAAAGCGATTATGTATTCCTGCACCAGTAATTGGTGGTTTGTTATTCTCAGTACTTGTTGCTATCTTACAATCAACGAACATTATAACAATAAAATTAGATTCTGAATTCTTTCAGAACTTCTTTATGCTTGCTTTCTTTACAACAATTGGACTAGGAGCATCATTAAAACTACTACGCTTAGGCGGAAAAGTGTTAATATTATATTTTATCTTTTGTGGGGTTCTTGCCGTATTCCAAAACATTATTGGAGTATCCTTAGCAAAAGTTTTAAATATTCCACCATTACTTGGACTAACAGCTGGTTCAATGTCAATGGAAGGTGGACACGGGAATGCTGCAGCATATGGTCAAACCGTGCAAAACATGGGTATTGATTCAGCATTAACAGCCGCTCTAGCAGCCGCAACATTAGGTCTTGTTGCTGGTGGATTAATTGGTGGTCCTGTAGTTAAATTTTTAATAAATAAATATAATTTAAAACCAGAACACGCAGAAGAAACAACAAAAGATTACAGTAATGTAAAATCTAACGCATATTTAAGAAATCGCATGACATCGACAACAATTTTCCTATTACAATTTTCAATTGTAGCCATTTGTATGGCCATTGGTTCTTATTTAGGTAATACATTCTCGGACATAACAAACATTAATGTTCCTGTTTATGTGGGTGCTATGTTTGTCGCAGTTATTATACGTAATATATCAGAATATAATAATTTAAATCTTATTGATATGAAGATTGTCGATAGTATCAGTGATGTTTCTCTTAGCCTATTCTTATCTATTGCCTTAATGAGTATTCAACTTACTGAAATTTATCAATTAGCGATTCCATTAATCGTTATTGTATTAGTACAAGTCGCATTTATCGTATTATTCTCAGTCTTCGTCGTCTTCAGAGGACTAGGTAAAAACTATGATGCCGCAGTTATGATTGGTGGTTTCATCGGACATGGTTTAGGTGCTACACCTAACGCAATGGCTAACTTAGATGTTATTACTAAAAAATACGGTGCTTCACCTAAAGCTTATCTTGTCGTTCCGATAGTCGGAGCATTCTTAATAGATTTACTTGGTGTACCAATCGTTACAACATTCATTAACATCTTTGGTTAAAGTAAAAATGACATTTGAATCAAACTGAAATATAAACATTTTCAGTTAAATAAAAAGATGGTTGAGACAAGTATTTATGTCTCAGCCATCTTTTTTGTTATCTAATATCTAACCCTCTTTGTTCTATCCATGATTCTAGCTTAGGGCTAAAGATCATTTGTGATTGTTTTAAATCTTTAATTGTTGGTGTATCAAGCATTGTCATAATTTTCTTCATGTGATCTGTGAATTGTTCAGCATAATTAATTGCCTCTGTAATACCATGGTGCTCGACTTGGTTTAAAAATGGTCGTGACATACCAACAGCACTAGCGCCTAATGCAAGACATTTCACTGCATCTAATGGCGTTCTCACACCACCACTTGCTAATATATCCATATCTTGTTGGTGTGCAGTACTTTCTAATAGTGATTCAACAGTCGTTTGCCCCCATAAACCAAGATAATCCATATCTTTATATGTACGTCTTTCATTTTCAATATCTACAAAGTTTGTACCGCCACGTCCACTTACATCAACGTATCGGATCCCAATCTCATGCAATTGTTTAATTGTTTCTTTGCTCATACCAAAACCAACTTCTTTAACAATCACTGGTACATCCACATGTGCTACAATTTGCGCAAGATTTTCCATCCATGTAGAGAAAGTTCTATTCCCTTCTGGCATGACAAGTTCTTGAGGTGCATTTACATGAACTTGTAGCGCTTGTGCATCAAGTAATTTCACTGATTCAACTGCTTTATCTACAGGTACATCTGCACCAACATTACTGAATATAATACCATCAGGATTTGTTTCTCTTACTATACTAAATGATGAAATCATTTTACTATTACGTAAAGCAGCATGTGTAGATCCTACAGCCATTGCCATTCCAGTTTCACGTGCAATGATCGCCAGTTTCTCATTGATCTCTTTCGTCCATTCACTGCCACCTGTCATTGCATTAATATATAATGGTTGCTTAAGTGTAAAGTCCTTTAATTCACTTTGTATATTAACATCATCCACATCGATATTCGGAATTGAATGATGGACAAACCTTATTTCATCAAAATCTGAAATTGTAGCATCTTGTTGTGCCATTGCAATTTCTACGTGCTCATTCTTTCTTTGTTCTCTTTTATTATCACTCATCTTATGCCCTACTTTCAATCCTTATTATGCTCACTCTATTATTTAAAACATTACCTATATTTTCAAATATAATATTAAAACCATTTCTCTTTTTTAAAATAAAAAATACTACCTATACTAATTGCTAACATGATTGCAAGTACAATGTAATAACCGTAATGCCATTGAAGTTCTGGCATATTTGAAAAATTCATTCCATATATACCTGTAATTAATGTTAAAGGAAGGAATACAACAGATACTAAAGTAAGTATTTGCATAATGCTATTCATCTTATAGTATGAATATGACGAATAATTATCCCTTATTTCTTCAGTCATTTCTTGTGATAAGTTTATTATATTTTCTTGTTTAATCATGTGATCGTCTATATGTTGAATATACATATGATTCTTGTCATCTACAAGTAATTGACTGCTTTCTTTCATATTATCTACTAATTCTCTCATCGGATATATAATACGCTTTAATTTTATGATTTTCGAACGTATTTTAAATACATCATCCATTATTTCTTTAGTTGAGCTACCATGTGTTTCTCTATCTTCTAACTCATAGACTTTATTTTCGATATCATAAATTAATTCAAAATAAGTATCTACAACTTTGTCTAAAATATAAAGTATCACATCTGAGGCATCTAAATCCGATTCATAATGGCTTGAGATATACTGCTCTACTTCTTGTAATACCTCAAAATGTTTATGGTGATATGTAATTAACATATTGTCTTTAATGTACAGATTCAGAACCTTGTCTCCAGTATATTGCGAATCAACGCTATGAAACGCTATATACTGATACGTGTTATAAATTTTATATTTAGCCCTTGGAGTCCCATTTATTGTATCATCGATTTCAAGTTGATTAAAATTAAAGTATGATTGTAGCATCTCGTTTTCTTCGTCAGATGGATTATTAAAATCACACCAAATAAAAGTAGCTGATTCAGGAATTTCTTTAAAGTGATTAACTTGGGATAAAGATTCTTTAGAAGTCTGATATTTTATTGTCACACTCATAATTTCCCTCCTCAAATCATTTCTTTTATTTTACCATGAAATACACTGTATGTATGGTTTAGTAAGTTTTAGTTATTTTTCTTTAGTAAATACATTTACATGTTAAAATTTAACTATTACTTTTGTTTTTAACAACCAAGGAGCTGTTTACATGAAAAAGCCTTTTACAGTAGTACAAACTGTTGCCAAAGAAATGATAGATCATAACGGTCACGTACATGATGCCAACTACAATATGGTTTTTAGTGATGCAATAAACCAATTTAATTATCAGCATGGTTTATCACTTCAAGAACGAAAAGCATTAAATTTTACAATCTTCACTGTTGAAGAACAGACTGCTTATTTATCGGAATTAATTGAAAATGACCAATTCTACATCAGTGTATATATATATAATTACGACGTTAAAAGAGTACATTTCTTCTCAATAATGAAGAAACAAGATGGGACGACTGTAGCTACAAATGAAGCTATGATGTTAGGGATTAGCAGAGCAACTAAAAAATCCGCCCCATTCCCTCAACATTTTTTAGATCAAATTGTAAGTTATTATGATAATCAAGAACGCATCGATTGGCCTAAACAATTAGGTCATCGTATCAACATTTCACAGTAAGGAGATGTATATTCATGTCACAAAATATAAGAGAAGTCGTACAATTACAGCTATATGATTTATTCGATAATACTAAATTTGAACTTAGTGAACTCAATCAAAATAAAAGTCTCGTTATTAATGGCCCTGATAGTAAACTCATCAAGCGTGGTTTAGATATAAGCTATCTCCAAGGTCAAAAGAAAGCAATCGACGCGATTGATACACTTTTAAAAACATATACAGATGATCGTATATTCATTGAACATTATAATAATTACGTGCTTATTACTTCAGAAGAATTTGAAACATCTGCTTCTAACTTTGCTTCAATGATTGAACCTCAAGATGAATTCGAATTATTTTTAGCAACTCATTATAATCTAATGGGTCAAAAACTAATTATCGATACGATTAATACACTTATAAATAGTTAAACGCAATAAAACAGTTCCAATTTATGTGCAAATTGGAACTGTCTTATTTTTTTCTATTTATACTTTGAGTTTATAAGTTGGCTTTTACTTAAAGTAAATATCTTTATTGTTCATTATACGTCAATTGTATTAACAATTTGTTTAACAACTTTATGAGACTCTCTAATAGGCAATAGTTCGAACGCATGAACCATGTTTTTGTATTCATAATAATGAATTGGTTGTTGACGCTCTTCTAAAATATAAACTAATTTTTTCATATCTGGTTGATAAATCTCACGAGTACCACCAAACATAAATATCGGTGGTAAATTAGTTAAATTACCATTGATAGGTGAAACTTTAGATTCATCTAGTGATAAATCTTTTGACCAATAACGCATAATTTTTTGAATACCATATTTATTTAGAATGACATCTTTCTTTTCTAACTCTTCTGTAATTGCTTCGTTTTGTAGATGTGCATCTAGAAGCGGAGATAGTAAATAAACCTTATTTGGCAACGGTTGTTGCTTATCTTGCAATTGCTGCATAAAGCTTAATGCTAGTGCACCACCTGTCCCATCGCCCATAATGATGATTTCATCACTACTCACTTCGGATAATAATTGATTATACACTTCAAAAATAGCACTGTATGTGTCATCAATATAATACTCAGGTGCTTTAGGATAAATTGGCATAACAATTTCATGTAATGTACTCAATGCGAGCTTATCCATTAATCTCCAATGAAATGCTGAGGGTTGCAATACATTGTAGCCACCATGTATATATAGTATTTTTTTCTTGCGACTATGCCTAAAACAAAATCTAAAAAGTTGCATGTCCCCTATAGTTTGCTTATCCAAATCGGATTTCACATTTAATGTTTCTGGTTGTTTATGCTTTTTTTCATTCATTTTTAACCTTGTGTCTAAAAAACGTTCAAAATCTTGCTCACCTTCAAATAAAATTGATCTATGTGGTAATAAATACTTGTTGATAAATTTTGTTGTCAGTCTTGATTTCATTCATAATCAACCCAATCTCTATATTTAATGTGCATTTTATCAGAATTTTTTAATATAATTTAGTATTTAAAATTAATGTTATGGTAAAATTAATACAATGACATAAAAACGAAGATATAATATAATGTAAGTAACATAAAACCCCTATTTTAAATGCTATTGAATATTAAATACATTCTATCGATAATTAAAATGTATCAGTTATTTAGCATTATAACAAAACAAAAGTCATAAAATAAGCAGATGCTAATATTAGTTTAGCGAAAGGAGCACCTTATGGCCGAAAAAAACAAACAGTTTGCCGATTTTGAGCACACACTAACGAGCGAGCCTATGCAAAGAGGATCTCGATATGGTAAAAAGAAACTTTCTTGGGTAAACATACTTATCCAACTTCTCGTATTAATATTAGTAGCTATTACAGGCTATAGTATGTTTAAGGAACCTATTTTCAATCTAGTGTTTGTTAAAGAAACAATTAACTTCCACCAACTTACAAACTTTCAAGAAACGATCAATAGCTTCTCTAACTTAAATATCAACGTTGAAAACATTGACAACTTACAAACAAGTGTCGATCGTTTGATATTAGTATTTTATGTATTTTTTATTGCTTGTATTTTTAGTTTAGTTTTAACTATTTTTACAATCATTTTTAATAGAACTTCATTAAAAATTGTCAATATGTTTGTTATTGCCATTATGTTAGTTATTACATTTGGTTTTTCTTACTTAATTAAAAATATTGCTAGACGTATCGCTGATTCAATAAATCAATATTATGTTTCCGTTAAGCCTATTGATATTTTGACTGAGGCTGATGCAATTCATAATGCGCTCATCCTTTTAGGATGTAGTATTGCATTGATTATTATTAGTATGCTTTTCAGAAATCGTAAACCTCGTATACGTGCTTAATAATGAAAGCATAACTGTTCATTCATTAAGCTAACACAACTAAATTTTAAAATAGAAAGAACCAATCCATTAGACAATGGATTGGTTCTTTTATTTTTTGAGAATAGCTACTTATATCTCATTTTTAAATTTTATAGTTACTTTAATTTTCTTTTGATAAATAATGTTCTTTCCCTTTTAAGAAAAGACTTAATATAAATGCAAGTGCACTTAAACCTGTCGCAACTAAAAACGCGCTATTTACACCGTTAATGGAAGCAATTTTCTGAACAAATTCTAACAATTGTGATGTCGCTAATTGTTCGCCGCCCATTGTTTGTGCCATTTCTTGTAAACGATCTTTAATAAATGGATTCGTTTTATCCAAATCTTGTGAATAAGCAGCGATATGTTCAGTTGTTTGTGTTGACATTACAGTCACTAATAAAGCTGTACCTATAGAACCTGCAAGTTGTCTTAATGTATTTGATAAGGCATTACCATGGGAAATCAACCGTTGTGGCAAGGAATTCATGCCTGCAGTCATAATCGGCATCATGATAAAACTCATACCAAATGAACGAATCATATAAACTATCATTAAGTGAGTATACGTTGTATTCGTATTCAGTTTCGACAATTCCCAAGTTGCATAAGTCATGATTCCTGTGCCTATAAGGGCTAACGGTTTAATACCAATTGTATCTAATAATTTACCTGCAATAGGACCCATTAGTCCCATAATTAATGCACCAGGTAATAATAGTATCCCTGAATCCATAGGACTAAACCCTTTTAAGTTTTGTAAATACAAAGGCAATAGAATCATACCACCGTATAAACTCATCGTAACAATCATATTGATTATAGTTGTTAATGTGAAACCAGAATACTTTAATACTTCCATATTCAACATTGGTACACGCATTGTAAGTTCTCTAATAACAAAGGCAATAATAAAGATAACACCTAGCATTAATGAAATTAACACGATAGGTGAAGTCCATGTATTATTCCCTGCTTCACTGAAGCCATACAATAGCGCACCAAAACCAATGGTACTAAAGATAATACCTGGGACATCTGCTTTAGGGTTTGTTGTAACTTGATATACTCTAAACCATATATAACCAATAATTAATGCTACCAGTCCGATGATAAACATACCATAGAACATAACATTCCATTGGTAATTTTCAACGATATATCCAGATAATGTTGGACCAATCGCTGGTGCTAAGATCATTGCTATACCTAATGTTCCCATTGCCGCTCCACGTTTTTCTGGTGGGAAAATCGTCATAAATACATTTGTACCTAACGGCATTAATACACCAGCTCCAATGGCTTGCAATACGCGTCCTACCATCATCATTCCAAACGAACCTGATATACCACAGACTAAAGAGCCTAATGTAAATAATGCCATCGCAACTAAAAAGAGTTTACGATAAGAATATTTATTAAATAAAAACGCACTGATAGGAATTAAAATACCGTTGACCAACATAAATCCTGTCATTAACCACTGTCCGGTATTTGCAGAAATATTAAAATCAATATTGATTTCTGGTAAAGCCACATTCAATAACGTTTGATTTAAGATTGCAATAAACATACCAAAAATCATTGCCACTAAAACTTTGGCTTGTGTAGCACCTTTACCAAACATAAATGAATTATGTTTGGCTTTTAGTTGTTCATTGACTTGGGCTTCTTCTGAATTTGGATTTATAGTTTCATGATTTGAATCAGTTTGTTGTTGTACTTCTTCGGTTTCTGTATTAAAAGTTTCATTTTCATCATCAAGCACATCAGATTCTGATGTAACGTTTTCACTTGTATGACGTGTTGTTGCAGATTGTTTCGTTGTTTCGCTAGATTTTTCATTGTTTCTTATATTAAATTTAGATTGATAATTTTCATTTGATGTGTTGTTTTCATGCTTAACATGTTCCATTTGTCGCATTGATTTCTTTTTATTTCTTTTCGTTATAAATAGATTCAATAATCCGACAAGAATGAGCGCTATGACTACGTAAATAATAATGAAGGCCATTGTCATTTCAAGCCCTCCTTAGTTTTTATGGATTTTAACTTCAGCGTTCATTCCTGGAACAACATTATTAGATGGTTTTGAATCTAGTGAGATTTTTACAGGTACTACTTGAGAAACTTTAGTATAGTTACCATCACTGTTTGTTGAAGGCATCATAGAAAAACTTGACGCTGTTGCTTTACCAACCTCTTCTACTTTACCTTTAAGTTCAGCGTCTTCACCGTCTAGTGTTATATTTACATCTTTACCTTCTTCAACATCTGCAATGTCTTTTTCATCAACATTTGCAGTAATGTATGAATCATCTAAATTATAAGCATAGGCAATTGGCGATCCAGCTTGCGCCATTGAACCTTCCATACCATCAGTTTTTACAATTGTGCCGTCTTGAGGCATTTTAATATCCATTTTTTGTGATTGGCCGTCTTCACCTTTTGTTGCAATCTCTGCAACTTTATCGCCTTTACTTAATTTCTCATTATTTTTAACGTCAAAAGATTTAATTTCGCCTGCTGCTGGAGCTGAAACTTTAATTTGCTCACCATCAACTTTGGCATTATCTGTACTGACGAACCCTGTAGCTTGATTATAAAAGTGGAAGCCAACTACTCCTATTATTACAAGAACTACAATGGTAATGACATTAATTAACACCATTTTCTTCATTACACTTTCCTCCTATTTGCTTTTAAAATTCACCTTATATATTATAGAGTCATGCTAAATAAAAAAACACCGACACTTCTACTAAATGTGTCGGGTAAGTAATTATATGTTTTTTGAAGGAGATAAAATGAGACAGAAAGCTAAAAATAAAATCATTCGAAATATGATTATCCTATTAGAAGAACATCCATTTGAACATATTACTATTAAAATGATTTGCGCTTATAGTGGGGTCAATAGAACGACATTCTATGACTATTTTGTGGATAAATATGACCTTTTATCTACAATTCAAACTTATCACTTAAAAAAGTATATAAAATTATTAGATGTTTTATACAATAGCTTTGAACACACAGAAATCAACTATGAGAAATTATATAAATTTTTTAAAATTATTTTGTGCTATATCCATCGTCATTATGGCTTCTTTCACGCAATATTTGTTACACACCCAAATCGTGACTTATTTAGCGATTATGTTAAAGAAACCAAACTCAATTATACAAAATTGTTAGATGATTATACGACCGTAACAAATAAAAAACAGTTTGTTACGTATGCTATCGGTGGGCAACTTGGTATTATCTATTACTGGGTACGTGAAGACTGTATTGAATCACCAAATGAAATGGCACAAATTTTACTTGCAAATGCCATTAAATTAGGGCGTTAATACTGTAATCATTTTCGCATTACAATGTTTTTATAATATAGAAAATAAAAACGGCTGCTAGATATCCACTAAGGAATCTAACAGCCGTTTCTCATTTTCCTTTTATCCAATTTCACTATTTTGGAGCTACACGTTTAAATACATAATAATTTATTATTTGAAGTGTAATCAACAATAATCCTACTATTAATATAATCGTGACATAGGGGATATAACTATCTTCCCCCATCACGCCAACTAGTGGTGACACAAGCCCACCTATTAAGAATTGCACTAACCCTAATAAGCTAGATGCACTACCATTGCCGACTGTGTTCTCATCCATTGCAATCGAGAAACCTAATGTCGCTACTCCTGTAACAGGAGCCACTAGAACAATAAAACCTATAAACAATAGCCAGATAGATAGATGCATGTATAAAATAACGCTTATCCATACAACACCCACTAATTGAATGATTGTTAATACACGCAAAAGAACTTGTCTATCAATATAATCCACTAACTTACCTGTCAATTGACTAGAAACAATGAGACTTATACCTACAGATGCAAACATAAGGCTAAATTGCTGAGCAGACATGTCATAAATACGTTGTGCAATAAAAGGAGATGCAGAAATATAACTAAACAATATAACGAATGTCACACCTTGTATAAGCATAGGTAATACAAATCGAGGTGTAGCTAATAACTGTTTGAAACCTTTGAAGATACTAACGAGATGGGGGCTATCTCGCTGCTCAGTTGACAATGACTCTTTAATATTAAATATCGTTCCAAATAACATTAGCAGACCAAATATAGTTAATATAACAAAGACCATACGCCACGTAGAAAATGATAGAATGACACCGCCTAATGCCGGTGCTAATACTGGTGCAACACCGTTTACTAACATGAGTAACGCTAAAAATTTAGTTAATTGTTTTCCGGTATACAGATCACTTGATATCGCTCTAGAAATCACTGCCCCTGCTCCACCACAAAATCCCTGTACAAATCTTAAGGCGATCATCAACCAAATATTATCCACAAAAATAATACCTATACTTGCCAATGTAAATAATGCCATAGCTACGATTAATGGTGTCTTTCGTCCTATAGAATCTGATATCGGACCTACAAATAAATTACCTAATGCTAAACCAATCATAAACAAAGATAAAGTTAGTTGTGAATTAGATGTTGTTGTATTGAAATCTGATTGTATCTGTGGCAAGCCTGGCAAGAACATATCAATAGATAATGCGCCTATCGCAGTTAACGCGCCTAAGATAATAACAAACAGTAAGGAATTCTTATGTTGCTCTTGATAATTGGACATTTCTATTCTCCTCAATGCTGAAGCCCTAGCATTTTTAGCTACTTATTAACACTTCATCTCATATCATTATAAGAAAAAGTTCATTGCTATTATTATAGCCTTTGCTAACGCAATTTTAAATAGATGTAGTTAAATTGATATGTAAAAGACAAAGGGAGCGATGATAAGAAATCAAAATTTGAAATTTGATTTCTTATCACCGCTCCCACAAAGTTGACTAAAAATACGCTTTGCATTAATTTTTTAAATATTTAACTTTGCTCTGAATACTTCACTACTTTTAAATCATTCGCTTTGTCATTACCTTCAAGTTGATATTCTACTTCACCATATTGGCCATCTTCTTTTAATGTTTGGCCTGTAACATAGAATGTATTACCTTCTTTTACAATATCAGTAATCTGTGGCTGCTGAAGATAGAATAGTTCATTAGATTTAACGTCTTTTTTAGTATCCTTATATTTTTCACTATCTTTCTTTAAATAGGATGATACTAAATTAAAATCACTTTGACTGCGTGCACTAATCATTGCCGCAGTGTAATCACCGAAAAAACGAGACACCTTATTTCTAAAACTATTTTCTTCTTTTTCTTTTTTCTCAACATACTTCTCGATTTCATCATCATCAAAGTTTAAAGTGACTTGTGTTTTATCTTTGAGGTTATCTGTTTTCACTGTTGTTTCTGCTGATTTAAATGTTTTCTTCTTAGCTTGTCCTTCAGCAGATACCGTTATATCTTTTGTTTTAGGATATGGGCCAAATTCTTTAGCTTTTGCGTAATCATAAGTTTTGTCATTGATTTTAACTTTAACTGAATCTGTATCTATTTCAGATGCACCATTTAATTCAACTTGTACATATGCTTCGTTAAAGTCTTCAGTAACATCAACTGATTCATTGTTACTGTCATTAAAATTGAATTTGAGGTGACCATTGAATTGACCGTTCGACATTTCTTTCTTAGCTTCAAGTGTATAATCGCCTGGAATAAATTTACCTAAAGAAGTTGGCTTATTTTTCTCAGCTACTACAGTTTTTTGCTTATCATCTGCCTTAAATTTATACGTTGTTTCTTGTTTAGGTTTTACAATCGCTTCTTTAGTTGGTGCAGTAAAGCTCATATTATCAAATATTAAATAGCGAGTCCCATTTTTACTGATTCTCAGAACTTTTTCTCCATTTTTGGCTGTGACAAAATCTGAATTCTTAGTATCATTTTGGTTCAATTTCGCAATTTTACTATTTACATCTTTCACAAAGTTATCCATTCCAACTTCATTTTTTATGTATTTAATATAAGCATCAGCTTCATTTTCATCAACACTGTTATTTTGAGTACTCAAAAGAGTTGAAAGTTTTTGCGTATCGTTATTATCTACTGCATTTATTATAATCTCTGATTGCGCTTCAGGTGAATTAAAGTTTCTTACCAAGAAAAAAACAATGATAAGTAAGATAAGGATAAAGAATGCAATACCCCAAGGAATAACTTTACGTACGTTAATATTGGTTGTGTTTTTATTTGTTTTTGTAGAGCGTGTCATTTTTTCTGAATCGCCTTGCTTTGCACGATACCCGCAATGACTACACCTTCTCTGCCCATTTCTTATGTTTTCTCCACACTTCGGACATTTTTGCATTTTATCACCTCTTTACGATTACCCTTGTTTTTTACACTATCCCGCTATTTTAACACATTATAGGATGAAACTATATGGCAGATTAATACTCCATTAATCACTATACCCATGCATAATCGAAGTATACTAATAGTATATTTTAAAGCTATAATATTTATTATATGTGCCTTGCTTAAAAATTGATATACGCATTTAGTCCAATGCTTTGTTCTTTTACTGAATCGTCTATTGTTCATAACAATGTACCTTCAAAATTAATATCTAAATGTTTTATAAGTTAAAAGAGACTACTAGTCACCCTAGCTTGGGTGCTAACAGCCACTTAATAAGACTCATCTTTATCTAATTATATCTCGATGTATTTTTAAATATGTCCTATCATACTTATATTGATTAATGTTACGAATGATGTTTAATATTAAAGTTCTTCAACCTTTGATCAATGATCTCTAATACATAACGCGCTTGTTCAATTTCATCATCTGATAGATCATGCAGTATATCACTGACTATGTCATTTATAATAGACTTACTTTTTCTATTAAACTGTTTGCCCTTCTCAGTTAATTTAATATATTTTAATCGTTGATCTCCTGTGTCTTCAGATTTATCCCATTGTACAACCTCAGCTTGAATTAATTTTTTTATTCTTCGGCTGACGGCAGCTTTATTTACACCTTGTCGTTCTGTAATTTCTGTTAAAGTCATCGCTTTTCCATTTTCAAGCATTAATATAACGTTTGCCTGTTCTTTTGATACATTGTATTCTTCTCTTAATGCCTTTAATAATTTAGCTAATAATGTATTTACATCATCTATAAATTCTCCCATGAATTCTATATGACTACTTAAATTTTTCACCATTGGTTGCACCTCTTTAATCTCCACTGTATGTAATATCATTTTGTAATTTGTTATATTAATAGTATCAATATTTTAACGTCTATAAAAGTTAAAATATACAATGCTTCCATTTACGGATATTGTATGTTGCTTAATATTAATACTAAGGCTTTATCCATTTGCATATTTTAATGGATTCAACTACATTTAATATACTATAAAACACTGGGGTGAAACATGAATATTCTGGCACTACTTTGTAGTTTACTGATAGTACTTATTTTCTTAAGTATGTATTTTAATTTTAAATATTTTGCAAATATTAATATTTTTATTTCCCAGGTAATATTAGGTTATATTGTAATTATCTTACGTATTGGTTCTCATCAAATCCCTATAGACATCATTGTTGTAATGATTATTGGTTTCTTATTAGTACATATAAAACACAAACATATACTGCAGTATCGTATGAGCGCGCTATTTTTAAAACGACTTTATCGCTTATCCTTTAAAGTTATTGTTTTCACACTTGCTTGTGCATACATTAGCTTGCTACCTTTTGGATTTAATGTTGTATTCCTATGGTTATCAGCGATTGCCTTTAGCGCGATTTTCACTTTTATTTGTTATGTATCTTGCGCTTCTTGTTATTTAAATCAGAAATATATAGCAAAGTTTGATACGATACTCATCTTAGGTGCGGGTATTTTTAATGAACATGTCACGCCTATGTTAGCTAATAGATTAGATCGAGCATTAGGATTGTATAATCAACAACCAAATGCCCAATTTATCGTAAGTGGTGGACAAGGTCCGGATGAACCTATATCTGAAGCTTTGGCCATGTTTCGTTACTTAGTTGATCGTGGCGTGAACCCAGCTCAAATTTTAATGGAAGATGCATCTACGAGTACATATGAAAACATTAAATTTACAAAAGCACTAATACAGCAGTCATTCAATACAAAACCTAAGATTGTCTGTGTCACAAGTCAATTTCATATTATGCGTGCAGTCCGCTTCGGCCAAAAGTTAGACCTTAAATTAAAAGGCGTAGGAAGTCATACACCTTATCACTTTTTTGAAGTTGCCTTAATTAGGGACTTTTTAGCATTAATGTATCAATACAAGTTATTGCTTACAGTTTACTTTGCTACATTATTTTTTGCTTGTATTTTTGCATTGTGGCACATCCCTACTTCTTAGACATATAATGTTAAAAACAACCAGTTTTAAATCGATTTAAAATATCAATTTAGCAAATAGATCAACGTGACATAGTATTAAGTATTTATTAATAGTACTAAACATAAGAAGAATAAGAACGCAAAAAATAAGAGGTTGGGACATATCACATGTCTCAGCCTCTTATTTTTATTGGCAGTGGCTGACTGAATTTAAAAAGCGCTTCGGCTCTTATATCCCATTTAACAGTCAGCTGTGTCGGGATGGCTCATACAACGAAATTTCATTGAAAAAAAATAAATTTCTGTCCCATTCCCTTCTCCCCGTTCTAAAAAGGTTATTTATTATTTTTATCTCCCAAGCGCTTCAAAAGGAATTAGACTTTTATGGGTTATGAATTCACTATTACACCATTATCTAATTCAATTACTCTGTCTGCATACTGAAATAATCGTTTGTCATGGGTAATCATTATACCTATCATTTTTTTACTTTGTATTTGATTTTTAATCATGTGAATAACTTCAGTTGCACGTTCTGCATCTAAACTTGCTGTAGGTTCATCCGCAAGTATAATTTTAGGATTGTTCATCAATGCTCTCATAATCGCTACACGTTGTTTCTCCCCACCAGATAACATATGTGGAAATACATTTAAACGGTGTTCTAATCCTATTTGTTTTAATAACATTTCCGCTCTTTGATTCGCATCATTTTTAGACATCCCAGCTTCTTTACCTATTGTCGTTAATTGTGCTTTCACTTTTAAATAAGGCACTAAATGTGAAGATTGGAATATAAATCCAATTTCATTCAATCTTAATTCTGATGCTTTTTTATCTCCTGCATATAATGGAGAACCATTATACAAAATGTCACCACTATTTTGTGAGAGTAATCCACCTAAAATAGTAAGTAATGTTGTCTTACCTGAGCCTGATGCACCATTTAATATTACGAATTCTCCATCATTTACTTCAAAGTTTATTCCTTTTAATACAGGCGTTTCTGATGGACCTTTACCAAATGTTTTTTTAATATCTTTTACTTGTAAACTCATTATTCTCCACCTCCAATTGCTTCAATAGGGTCTACTTTAAACAGTTTAATGAACGATAATACTGCACCTATAATTGCCACTACAATAAATACGCCTACAACTAATAATAGATTAGATAGTGTTACATGGAATGGCATGGATACGGGCATAATTAATGATAAACCACTCACAAATCCTACAGAAATTAACACACCGATCATAGTAGTAATTAATATTTGAATTAATAATGCACTTAATAAATGTTTTGTTTTGATGCCAATTGCTTTTAAGATACCGATTTCTGGTATTTTTTGAATCGTCATAACATAGAAGAATGCGCTAAGTACGATCGCTGAAATCACGAATAAACTTACAATCATCATATTTAATGGCGCTTGCTCTGCTTGATAACTTGGTATTTCACTTGTAATATCATCTTGTGTAAATACTTTGACATCTGAGATTTTATTTATTTCATCTTGTTGTTTACTTGTTAAGTCTTTAACAGGATAAACTGTACTCACTTGTTTGTTCAAATTGTCGAAGCCACTATCACTCATCATCACGACTGAGCTATGTGAATGCATCGTATCGTTGATAACACCTGATACTCTTAATTCTTTACCATCTTTAACTTCAACCATGTCACCAACGTTTATACCTTCTGCAGTGAGCTTACTATTAATTGCAAATTCATTATCTTTTGTTGGATAACTACCTTCTGCCAATTCAGGCTTGTCATTATTCACTGTATTAATCATCACAACATCTTCTTCGGTTTTATCAATTTTTAATGTTTGTGACGCTAATTTTAATGGTTCTTGGTTTGTGATATCTTCTATTTTCTTTTGTTGTTCTGGTTTGATAATTGATTTCTCAATTTGTGGTTGCTTATTGTCCTGTAAAACATATTTTTCAGTTTTCATATTGTCTAACATCGATATATTTTCTCTTGCTAACCCCTGTGCTAATCCGCTAATAAATAGAACCATAATACCTAGTAATAAAATGATTAACATAATTAAAATATAACGGAATTTATAATATTTTATCTCCTGCCATGCTAATTTCATCATTTCCACTCCTTCTCCAAAACTTATATCTAGAGTTTATCCTCCTTATGTGAACTCAATATGAACTTATGTTCATTTTTTAAAAACTTTTGTTATTTGTGAAGTCTATGAGTAACGTTTATAATGACAATAAAATGAAGAAGGAGACATTGCCCATGACAACTTGTCTTATTGTCGATGATGACAAAAAAATATTAGAGTATGTTTCTAATTATATTCGTCGTGAAGGATTAGAAACAATTACGCAATCAAGCGCTGAAGACGCACTGTCCTATCTAGAATCAAATCTAGTAGACATTGCCATTGTAGATATTATGATGGGTGGCATGAGCGGTTTTGAGCTCTGTAAAATTTTAAAAGAAGATTACGATATGCCAGTTATCATGTTAACTGCGCGCGATGCGCTAAGTGATAAAGAACAAGCCTATTTAACAGGCACAGATGACTATGTCACGAAACCTTTCGAAGTAAAAGAGCTCATTTTCAGAATTAAAGCTGTGCTGAAGCGCTATAACATTAATGCTAATAGTGAAATTACTATTGGCAACCTGACGCTTAATCAAGCGTATTTAGAATTACAGACAGATTCTAAAACAATGAATTTGCCTAATAAAGAATTCCAATTGCTATTTATCCTTGCTTCTCATCCAAGACAAGTTTTTAATCGTGATGATTTAATAGAAAAAATATGGGGATTTGATTATGAAGGTGATGAGCGTACTGTCGATGTTCATATTAAACGCCTTAGAAAAAGGCTTGAAAAATTGGAAGCATCAGTAACAATTCATACAGTGCGTGGATTGGGTTATAAGGTGGATGATCATGTTTAAATCACTCTATACACGCATTGCAGTGTATACTATTGTTGTTATGCTCTTCAGTGCAGTAGTCAGTTTTTTATGTACAAATATTATTTATCATAATTTTTTGAAAGAAAATAATGACGCAAAAATTATGCGTACTTTAAAAGATTCGATGGAATATCAAAAAGAATCAAAAATTGATAGTCATCCACCATTTTTCAAACATTTAGGTGAAATGAATTACCAAATTATGACTATTTCAGAAAATGGAAAAAGAACATACTATGGTGAAGCATTCAGAAAAGATAATATAGCACAACAAGATGTTCAAAGTGTATTAAACGGTAAAGATTATCATGGTATTAAAAATTTACCTTACACGCCTATTATTACTGGTTTTTTTGAAAATACTACTCAAAATACAGTAGGTATTGCTTTTGAATCCGAAGGTCAAAACTATGCCGTCTTCATGAGACCTGATATCGGTAAAACATTTAGTGAATTTAGAATATTCTTAGCGATACTAATATCGTTATTACTCATTATCTCTATCATCCTAGTTATTTCTTCAACTTATACATTAATCAAACCCATTCAACAATTGAAAAACGCGACAGAACGTCTTATGCAAGGCAATTTTGATACAGCAATTAAAATCACACGTAAAGATGAATTAGGCACGTTACAATATCGATTTGATAAGATGAGACTTTCATTAAAACAATTAGATGATATGAGACAACATTTCGTTCAGAACGTTTCTCATGAAATCAAAACACCATTGACACATGTTCATCATCTACTTGATCAGCTCAAATTTGCTAAGAGCGATCAGGAACGTCTGCGCTATATTGATGATATTTACCAAATCACTACACAACTTAGCGAATTAACAAAAGAACTTTTATTGTTATCCGAAATTGATAATGGTGCACATCTTGAATTTAAAGATCACATTGCACTTAATCAACTTTTAAAACAAATTATTCGCCATGAACAATTTTCTGCCAATGAAAAAGATTTAATCATCATGTCAGATTTAGAAAATATTAAAATGGTTGGTAACGAACGCTTATTACATCAAGCATTCCAAAACCTCATTACAAATGCCATTAAATATTCAGTTCAAGGCGGCACAATAGATATTATACTTAAGCAGGATTTAGATTCTATTAAGTGTACAATTACAGACGATGGTCAGGGTATGACTGAAGAAACTCAATCTCGTTTGTTCGAACGTTTTTATAAAGCAAGTAATCATGACAATAGTAATGGCTTAGGCCTTGCTATTGCTAAGGCCATTTTTGAACTACATGGTGGTACGATATCCATAGTAAGCGAAAAAAATAAGGGCACTACATTCTCTATCGAAATCCGTAAAAGTTAGATTAAAAGCGCACGGTTAGCCTAGTATGATACTAGATTAACCGTGCGCTTATTTTCATTGCTTATTATCATATCAATGCCAAAGCAATATTAATTTATTTTTAAATTTTTCGTAATTTCTTCATTCAATTTCGTATAAAGTGCTTCATTATCTGATAGTTTCATGCCATATGAAGGCACCATTGTTTTCACTTTGTCTTCCCATTGTTTAAATTCTTCACCATAGCAGCGTTTAAGCATATCAAGCATGATATCTACTGCTGTAGAAGCACCAGGCGACGCACCTAACAATGCAGACAATGAACCGTCTTCAGAAGTTATAACTTCGGTACCAAATTGCAATGTTCCTTTACCATTTTCTGTATCTTTGATAACTTGCACACGTTGACCAGCTACAACAATTTCCCAATCTTCACTCTTAGCATTAGGAACAAATTGACGTAAGTCTTCCATACGCTCTTCATTTGAAAGGGTAAGTTGTGAAATTAAATATTTTGTTAAACTCATTTCTTTAATTCCTGCAGACAGCATTGTAATTAAGTTGTTTGGTTTCACAGACTTAATTAAGTCCATATTTGAACCAGTTTTCATGAATTTAGGTGAAAATCCAGCAAATGGACCAAATAATATTGTACGTTTGCCATCTATGTAACGTGTGTCTAAATGTGGTACTGACATTGGTGGTGCTCCTACTGAAGCTTTTCCATATACTTTAGCAAGATGTTGCGTTGTAATTGATTCATCTTTACATACTAAGAACAAGCCACTTACAGGGAACCCACCAACATGTTTCGATTCTTTAATACCTGTTTTTTGTAGCAATTGTAAACTTGCACCACCAGCACCGATGAACACGAAATCACTTTCAACAAATGTCACGATATCTGTTTGTAAATCTTTAACTTTCATCTCCCAAACACCGTCTTCACGTTGTTTAAGATCTTGTACTTCATGTTCATAATTTAATTCAACTTGCTTTTCTTCTAAGTTTTCAAATAACTTTTTAGTTAATGCACCGAAGTTAACATCTGTACCAGTTTTATCATAACTCATTGCCACTGGTACATGAGATGTACGACCTTCCATCATCAATGGTACCCAATCAGCTATTTTATCTTTATTATCAGTAATTTCCATATTACTGAATAGAATATTTTTGTTTAATCTGTCTACACGTCTTTTTAAGAAATCTACATTACGGACACCTTGTACAAAACTCATGTGAGGTACTGGCTTAATAAATGCTTCAGGTTGCGTAAGTTGACCTTGTTTAACTAAGTAATTCCAAAATTGTTTAGTAACTTGGTATTGTTCATTAATTTTTACAGCCTTATTTATATCTATTGAACCATCTTTATTTTCTTTTGTATAATTCAACTCACATAATGCAGAGTGACCCGTACCCGCATTGTTCCAACCATTAGAACTTTCTTCTGCTGGCGTAGATAACCTTTCATACATCTTAATCTCTTTCTCTGGTGCGAGTTCTTTTAATATAGTTCCTAATGTTGCACTCATGATACCGCCACCGATTAAGATGACATCTGTTTTGCTATGTTTTGTGCTCATAACAAACACAGTCCCCCTTTTATATATGTTTATAGAAACGTTATCTTTATCCTTTTAGAAAAGTGGATGAAGCGTTTTCTATAACTAAAAAATAAAAAACCTTGCCGTTATTATTGATTAAAATGTAAAAATAACGAAATATATCTTTATACTTCTCTAATTATATACGTAATCGCCCTATGAAAAAAGGGCTTTCAGTAATTCTACACAAATTTTGTTAATATGTGTTAACCAAACTGTTAGTTAAAAGATCTATTATATCTTCTAAAAAGACGTTAAAATGCTTTTTAAATACTGAAATAAGTTTGATACTACTAATAAAAACACATTATACATTTCATGATATAATGAATTCTAATTTAAGTTAAGAAACATTTGGAGGTTTTCCGATGAAATCAATCACTTTTTTCATGCATAATATCTATGCCATGGGAGGTACTGTAAAATCTATTTCACAATTAGCTAATACACTGGCTAAAAAAGGTCATAAAGTCGAAATCATTTCTATATTTAAAGGTGATTTAAAACCTTATTTCGAACTCCATGATTCTATCGTTATAAAACCTTTAATCAATTATCAGTTGCACCCTAAAAATTTCAAAAATTTACTTTTTAACCGTATTAATAAATACACTTCATTTTCTAAACCTAAAGTACTTTCAAAAAATGAACCAGGTTTAAACCAGTTTTCACGTTATATAGAGAAAAAGATGATTAAATCCATCCGTAAAATTGATACAGACGTTTTAATCGGGACTAGAGCCAGTTTTAATATATTGATTGCAAAATATGCACAAAACAACATTGAAACTATTGGCATGGAGCATATGAATTTTGAAGCCCATCCTGAAGCATTTCAACAAGAAATCATTGATGCATATACCACTTTAGATAAAGTGACTACACTTACTACTGTAGATAAAATTAAATATCAATCTTATATTCAAACACCTGTTTATGTTGTTCCAAATATTTTAGATGAACCTAGACTTAATAAAACAAAAGAAAAAATAATTACTGCAGCTGGCCGTTTAGAATATGAAAAAGGATTCGACATACTCATTGATAGTATTAATCCCATTCAGCATATCGTCAGAAAATTTGGCTATAAAGTACACATCTTTGGAGAAGGACAAGAAAGAGATGCATTACAACAACTTATTGATCGATATGACTTATCAGATATTGTTTTACTACAAGGTTCAACGCAACAATTAAATGAACAATTGGCAATTAGTGAAATTACAGTTGTTCCTTCACGTAACGAAGGTTTCGGCATGGTTATCTTAGAAGCCATGAACCAAAGTAATATTGTAGTAAGCTTTAGTGGGAACGCTGGGCCCGATTCTATTATTAAAAATAACGTGAATGGTTATTTAATAGATCATAAGAACGTGACTGAATTGTCGAATAAACTGCGTAGACTAATCAATCAAGAATTCAAAGAACAAGTCCTTATAGAAAATGGTTTCAAGACCGTAGCTACTTATTCACCTGAGGCTGTTTATCAACAGTTTTCAAATATGCTGAATTCAAAATAAAAAAGATGTTGGAGCATATCAATTTATACTCCAACATCTTTTTTATATTTAAATATCTATCGTGATTCGGGTCAATCTTTCATCGAAGACTACAAGATAAAACTTTGATTTGGCAAATAATTATAGATTTATATAAATTAGCGCTATCTACGTAAAACAAAAAAACTGCCAACAAAGTCTGAACTCTGTCGACAGCTAAATATTATTTATTTCTAGATAAAGAAATTCAAGATAAATGTCCAAATACATATGAAGACGAGCATCGCAATACTATAGCGTAATGTCATTTTCAACAATTGAGATTCTTTACCAACTTGTTGTACAGATGCAGTTGCGATTGCAATAGATTGTGGAGATATAAGTTTCGCTGCTACACCACCAACAGTATTGGCAGAAACGAGTAATGCGCCACTTGCTCCTATATTATTTGCAACAGCTGCTTGAATCGGCGCAAACAACGTATTATTATTTGTCACTGATCCAGTTAAAAAGACACCAATCCAACCTAAAATTGGAGATAGTAATGGGAATATAGCGCCTGTTTTTGCAATACCTTCACCAATTACGTTACTTAATCCTGCATACGTCATAAGTTTTGAAATTACTAAGATAAAACATATTGTGATAATTGGTAACCAAAGTTCTTTAAATGAAAGTTTAAATAGTCGACCACCATCAGCAAAACCAACACGTTTAGACATTAAAATAGTAATAATTATTACTAAAAGAATGGCTGTACCTGTTTGACCAATTATGTTTAATGGAAGACTAATTGCTTTATTTGCAATCTCACTATAAGTACCCGGCAATGTGATGTTAAAGACGAACGCTTCTAATGCGCCACCTGGCTCAAACAGTGCTTTGAAGTTTGGTGCACTCCATATCATTACAAATACTGTTAAAATGAAAAACGGGCTCCATGCATAAACAATTTCTTTCGCTTTATGTTGGTCAATTTCTTGTGGTTTTTCTTCTTTATTAATTCTAAAGATATGTTTTGGTTGGAATTTTTTAGAAAATAAAGCTAATGCCAACATTGCACCTAATGGTGGAATAATATCTGCTAATTCAGGTCCAACAAATAATGTAATTACAGCCTGTAATACTGTATAAGTAATACTTACAATTAAGATGGCTGGCAATGTTTCTTTAATACCTTTGAAACCATCAATAATCCATATTAATAGGAATGGTACTGCCATATTCATAATGAATAAAGTGAGCGTAGACATTTGTGATACTGCCATACCTGTAATATCTTCTGGTAATCCTAAAGTGTTAATTACAGTGATAGGTAAACCAATCGCACCAAACGCCCCTGCTGTAGCATTTGCAATTAAACATAGCATCGCTGCTTGTAATGGAGCGAAACCAAGTTGAGTAAGTAAAAGAGCACATATTGCAATTGGTACACCAAAACCTGCAGCACCTTCTAAGAATCCATTAAACGCAAAACCAATAAGTAATAATTGGATACGTTGGTCTTGTGAAATACTAGATATACTATCTTGGATAGTTTGGAACTGCCCTGTTTCAGTTGTAACTTTATATAATAATACTGCCATGATAACAATATAACCAATAGGTATGATACCTTGGAAAAATCCTTCGACAACTGCACCAGAAGCAATACTTACTGGTAGTTTAAAACACAATATTGCAATGATTAATGTAACGACTACAGTAGTAATTGACGCATATATCCCTTTCATTCTAAATACAGTTAAGCATAACAAGAATAAAATAATAGGAATCGCTGCAATGATAGATGAGACTAATACATTGTTAAAGGGGTTAAAAGTTTCTACAAACATTTGCTTCACTACTTCTTTCTATTTAAATTTATATTGACATAGTTCGTTATTGTGATTTTTTTCACAATGAAATTATAACATTTTCTGTATTAAATACAATATACTTTTTAAAACTTTCATTATTTTTTTCTAGCGTAACACGAAGTTTAAAATTTTAAAACCTGCTCTGCAAGGGATTCATTTATCTCAAGTGCACTCCGTGGTAAAATAGTAACAATAATGATTAAGTAGAGGGATATTAATGATAAAACAAATTGAATTAGTTGAGTGGCAACATTTAGAAACTCAACTAAAAAAAGCAACACTAGAAGATTATACACATTTTGTTGTAATTAACAACAGTATAAAAATACACCAAAATATGATTGAGGCAGTTAATTTGAAGCCTTGCACGATTGTATCTGACTATACGGTTAACCAACAATACATAAATGATTGTCGTTATTTTGGTAAATTAGAGATTTCATTTAATGACTGGGTAGAAAATATTAATCACTATCCAAACATCATTTTCCATATAGAAACAACGCAGCGTATTTTAGATGAATTTAATATACAAAATTTATTTGATTTAGCTTTAATATCACTATTGCAAGATGATGTTGTTACTGACAGTCATGTCATTTTTGATTTCAGTCAGTCATTTACTACAAGTAGCAAGATATGGAAGGATATACACCAACTGACACCATTGAATACGACAAAATTTAATTTAAATAAATTGGCATATGAACATAAACATGGGCTTCCATTTAAAACGAAAGAAACATTGGCGCCTGAACAAATGCGTTTTACTGATAAATGGTTGAATGCTACAGGTTTCAAAATGCCCCATTGGCTTTTCAATATTGTGCAACGCCAGTCAGTTAAAAAGCATCGAGAGAAAAGCTATATATATGAAAAAAATCCATCAAAAGTTAAAAATCATATTGTATTCTTAGGCTTTGATTATGGTTTTAGAGGTAACTCTCGTTACTTGTTCAATCATTTTGCTAAACATTTTTCAAAATTACCGATATATTTTATAACCGATGATGTCAATGGTCCAAACTTCATCAAGCCAGATGATCCAAAAGCAAAAGATCTTATAGAAAGCGCATGTGTAGTGATATTAGAAAGTAATATTCCTGATACACTAAAACCTAATGGAACTATTATTCAGCTTTGGCACGGTACACCTATTAAAAAACTGTTTTTAGATAGTAATGAACCATCACAAAATCTAAATATTTACAATTACCGAGCACGTAAATACAATAAGTGGTTACAACAAGATTATTTTGTATGCGATAGTGAATCCATTATTGAATATTTCAAATCTGCTTTTCCACAACAACAAACACATATTTTAAACTGTGGTTATCCTAGAATCAGATATTTGCTAGATAAACAAACGGATCACCATTATATTTCTTTTATTAAACGAGAATTGAAGTTAGACCCTGAAAAAGAAACTTTACTTTATGCGCCAACATGGAAATCTCACCAAGATGATTCAGATCTATTACCTATTAGTGACGGATTACTCAATAAATATAATGTTATATTTAAAGGACATATTGAAGATCAAGCTTCTTATATTCCTGAAAATGCAATTCTTGCACCGCCACATATAGAAGTTCAAGACTTATTATTAGTTTCAGACATTGTACTCACAGACTATTCTTCTATTATTTTTGATGCATTAACAATTAATAAAACTGTGTGTCAGTACACACCAAATCACGCTAAATATATTGCTGAACGTGGAGTTTATGATGAAGTTATGCATTCATTAGCTACTGTTAGATATAGTGATGCTAAGGCTTTGTTAAATGATTTAATTAGTCATCAAATGACAGAGATTCATTCCAATCCCTTTATCAATAAAGATAATCATGCTTTTGAAACACTGTCTCATATTATTAAAAAGTGTAATAAAACATATAACTAATATAGAAATATCGTTAATCATATAATAAAAAGGCTAGGAAACCTCATTACAGTAATGAGAGCTCCTAGCCTATTTTTTGTGTGTATGATTACTACTTCAATTTATTATTGATGATAAGCTGGATCTACAACTCGTACAGTTCCTTGTTGATCTACTGTAGCAATTGCGTATGTTCCTGGTTCAGCTTGATTTTGGAAACTAAAGATATAACTATAATTACCTTCGCTTCCTTCAATGGCATAATCATTATAAGGATTAGATTGACCATTAATTGAGTTAACTTCTGCCATTGCATTATTTAATGAGTTTTGGAAGTTAGGTAAATTCTGTAATGCGGCTTGATTATCAACAGTTCCTGACGAAATATTTTGTGAAACTGGAACCGCATTTTGTCCTTGGTACGGTGGTACATATTCTGATGTCCCTGAATTTGCTGTACCATTGTTTCCATTGTTTGTATTCGCATTGTTTGTATTCGCATTATTTGTATTCGCATTGTTTGATGCATCATTGTTTGATGCATCATTGTTTGCATTCGCATTACCATTTGCTCCGTTTGCATTTGCACTATCTGCAGAACCATTAGCGTTACTACCACTGTTAGTTGCATTGCTATTAGAATTTGCATCACTTGAACTATTAGCACTATCGCCACTATTAGAACTGTTAGCGCCATTACTATCATTTGAATTTGAATCATTGCTATCTGAAGCATTTTCACTGTCGCTTGATGAACTATTACTATCTGAGTCACTATTACTGTTGCTATCAGAACTATCATCATCGCTTGAATTACTGTCACCAGATTTACTGTCTGAATCTTTGTCAGAGCTATCATTGCTCTTCTTGTCATCATTCTTAGAATCTTTTGATTGGTCTTCGCTAGATTTTTTGTCATCTGAACTATCGTCTTTGTTATTACTTTCGTCATCGCCACCATTTGAACAAGCAGCTAAAGCTAAAGATAGTGTCAGCGCCCCTGCTAATAATTTTTTCATATAGAAAACCTCCTTATGTTTTAATACTCATAACTTAATAGTTTAGCCATATGTATTAATTTGCCAATAAGTTAGATGAGAATTAGTATGTTATTCACTATAAATTTAAAAATAAACATCTTTTGTCAAAATTCTTTTGAAAGAAAATATAAATTTAATGAGAACTAAAAATTTCAAAACTTTAATTTACATTATTATCAGCTTAATAAGTTAACTTAATTTACGATATTTAAATTGTTACTTAATTATTCATTAATTTATTTGATCCAATTCATGCTATTTATAAATATTTCTCCATAATTAAATCCGTATCGATAATAGAACCTGTATAAAATTGATGTTCTCCAGTCACTGCAAGCCCTTGTTTTTGATAAAATCGATAAGCTTGCGTATTATGCTCCCATACACCTAACCAAAGTTTTGATTTGTTCAGATCTTTTGCTTTAGCCACTGCAAAATCAAAGACACTTTTACCTTTACCACTACCTTGCGCTTGAGGTAAAAAATAAATACGTTGTAGTTCAAGATATTCATTACCCATAGCTTCCGTTTGAGCCTCATTAATATTCAATTTAAAATAGCCAATAACTTTATTATTCTCTTTATAAAAGTAAGTGAATGAATTTTTATTTAGTAACTCTTTTTTTAGTTGTTCGACAGCATATGCTTCATTAAAGTAATGTTTGAAATCTTCATCAGAATATTCTCCCTCCTCAAATGTTGTTCTAAACGTTGTCATACACAAATCTCTCAACATGTTAACTTCAGATTGTTTAACATGTTCAATACAGTGGGTCATGATTCCACCTCTATTTCTATTAATATTTGTTATTTATTATACTAAAATAAGGATAATTTTACTATAAATTTTTCATAATTCCGCCATTTTCGCAAGAGTATATTTACAATAATTCTCATCTTGTAACAAAACCAAATGTTTTTGACTTTGAAGCGCTTACTTCTAAAACCTTATGTCTAGCCTTATTGTGTAATTTGCAATTACGTGATAAAGTTGATTCTAGTTTTTTAATTGTGCATAAATATATACATAAGGGAGTGCCCTAAGGCAATGACTGAATCATTTAAAGCTTTTGTGGTCGACGAACAGGACGGCAAAGTAACAAATCAATTTAAAGATATAACTATAGATGACCTTCCAGAAGGTGAAGTGCTGATTAAGGTTAAGTACTCAGGTATCAATTATAAAGATGCATTAGCAACGGTTGAAAATTCAAAAGTTGTTAATACTTATCCAATGGTTCCAGGTATTGATTTAGCAGGTGTAATAGAACATTCTGATACGCATGCATTCGAACCTGGCGAAGAAGTAATCGTAACAGGTTACGATTTAGGGAGCAGTCATTATGGTGGATTTAGTGAATATGCTCGTGTCAAAGAAGAATGGATCGTGCCATTACCTAAAGATTTAACACTGGAAGAGGCTATGATTTACGGAACAGCTGGTTATACAGCAGGATTAGCAATAGAGAAATTAGAGCGTAACGGACTTTCAGTTGAAAAAGATGACGTACTTGTACGTGGTGCTACAGGTGGTGTTGGAACACTTGCTGTTATGATGTTAGATTCTATTGGCTTTGATGTTGTAGCGAGCACAGGTAAATCAGATGTTGAAGAAAAACTTAAATCACTCGGTGCAAAAGAAGTTATACCTCGTATTAGCGAAACTGATAATAAACTCCTTGGCAAACGTACTTGGCAAGGAGCAATTGATCCTGTAGGTGGCGAAAGCTTATCTCAGATTATCAAACAAATAGATTATAATGGAAGTATCGCAGTAATCGGTATGACTGGTGGTCATAAATTTGATAGTTCAGTATTTCCTTTCATATTAAGAGGTACTAGTATTATAGGTATTGATTCAGTTTATACTGAAATGAAACAACGTAAACATATCTGGCGTCGATTAGCTAGAGACTTAAAACCAGATCATTTACACGAAATTAAACAAGTAATCAAATTTAGCAATATCGAAGATAGTATTAAAAAAGTCCTTGAACATAACAATTCTGGCCGTATCGTAATCGATTTCGAAGCATAGTAAAACAATAATTCCTTACCCCTACTTCAATTCATATTTTGAAGTAGGGGTTTTTGCATTTTAAATATAAATTCATTTTTATTCACATATAGAAAATATTCCATTTGATATAAACACATATGAATTAATAAAAATCTTATACTTTAATATTTACAACCAATATGTGAAAGCGTATACTTATATCTATCGAATTAAATCAGGAGGGTTTGGGAATGAAAATAAATAAGAAACTCATCTTTTTCCTTGGTGCCTTAGGTGGATTACTCTACGGTTATGACATGGGAGTCATATCTGGTGCTTTATTATTTATAAAAGATGATATTCCTTTAAATAGTTTTACAGAAGGTTTAGTCGTTTCATCTATGCTCGTTGGGGCAATTGTTGGTTCGGGAGCGAGTGGACCAATGTCCGACAGACTTGGACGTAGACGTGTTGTGTTTATCATAGCAATCATTTACATTGTCGGAGCATTAATACTAGCATTAGCACCATCAATGCAAATCTTAGTACTTGGTCGTCTAGTTATTGGGTTAGCCGTTGGTGGTTCTACCGCAATCGTTCCAGTATACTTATCTGAAATGGCACCAACAGAACAACGTGGATCATTAAGTTCATTAAACCAATTAATGATTACAATTGGTATTTTATCATCATATTTAATCAACTACGCTTTCACACCAATTGAAGGCTGGAGATGGATGTTAGGTCTTGCTATTGTACCTTCTATCATCTTGCTTATCGGTGTAGCATTTATGCCTGAAAGTCCAAGATGGTTACTTGAACATCGAAGCGAAAAAGCTGCTCGAGACGTTATGAAATTAACATTTAAACATAATGAAATAGATAAAGAAATTGCTGATATGAAAGAAATCAACAAGGTTTCAGACAGCACTTGGAATGTCTTAAAATCAGCTTGGTTAAGACCTACTCTGTTAATTGGTTGTGTGTTTGCCTTACTGCAACAAATCATAGGTATTAACGCAATCATTTACTATGCACCTACTATTTTTAGTAAAGCTGGATTAGGAGATGCTACTTCTATTTTAGGTACAGTCGGCATCGGTGCAGTGAACGTGTTAGTTACAATTGTCGCTATTAATATTATTGATAAAATTGACCGTAAACGTCTATTAATTATCGGTAATATCGGTATGGTTGCTTCATTATTAATCATGGCTATCTTAATATGGTCAATGGGAATTCAATCATCAGCTTGGATTATTGTTGCTTGTTTAACTCTATTTATTATATTCTTTGGTTTCACTTGGGGACCAGTACTATGGGTTATGTTACCAGAATTATTCCCAATGCGTGCACGTGGTGCAGCAACGGGTCTGGCAGCATTAGTATTGTCAATTGGTAGTTTATTAGTTGCACAATTCTTCCCACTCTTGACTGAAGTATTACCAGTAGAACAAGTATTCTTAATATTCGCAGCTGTTGGTATTGTAGCTTTAATCTTTGTTATTAAATACTTACCAGAAACTCGTGGACGTAGCTTAGAAGAAATTGAAGCGGAATTACGTACTAGAACAAATGCAAACGAAGCAAATATAAATGAAACAAAATAATTTCATTATATAAAAACACTGACCTCAGTTTCACCTCATAGCTGACGACAAAATCTCACGATTTTGTCGTCAGCTTTTTTGTTCGCGTTTTTTGTGTGCACAACTTCATCCTGTATCGGTTATTGCTTTATTAGCTAGTCAGGAGTAGGAGCAAATCACTACCATTTTTCAAATAAAAAATTATTCATCATATTAAGGCAAAAGAAATAAATATATTAAAAATTATTGAATAAGTGACTCTTTTCATAGAAAAACACTTTCATTGAATACATATTAAAATGTATTCAATGAAAGTGTTTTTATGTTATTAGCTGAGCCAACTTTATTATATTTTAATATTTTCGATACATCCCTGCCGAATGCGGTTCTGTCTTTATAAAACCGTATTGTGCATATAGCTGATCTGCTGGATAGTCAGCAATTAAACTGACATATGTGCCTTGTTCAGCTTCAGCAGAAATGTACGCCATAATATTTGTCATAATCAACTTGCCATAGCCTTGCCCTTGATAATTAGGATTAACAGCTATATCAATAATTTGAAACGCTGTCCCACCATCGCCAATTACCCTCCCCATGCCAATAAGCAATTGATTATCATAAATTGATACATCAAAACAAGCATTAGTTAAACCTTTTGCTGCTGCTTTTTGTGATTTCTCACTCAATCCTGCTATTTTGCGTAAATTTCGATACTCTGAAACTGCTGGGGCTTTATGCTTTATTTCTATCATTTACGAACAACTCCTAAAAAAAGACTATGTAACATTTACCATATCACATAGCTTCTTAGCTTACTTTTGTTTTATAGATATTTTTTCATAACCACTTTATTTGATTCTTTAAACACATCATTGTGACTAGATACATAACCCTCAGGTGTGGCTTTAGGCTCGACATATAATTTAGCTAAGTTTGCGGCATTAGCTGCATCACTAAATGCACTAGCAATAAGATGTGCTTTTGCCTCGTGATAGATAATATCACCACATGCATACAGCCCTTCAATACTCGTAGATGTATTGCCAAAACCTTTAATACTATATTCGTTAAACATATCAACTTGTGTTGAAGATTCTTCTAGTAATGTGTTTTCATGATCAAAGCCATGACTAATAATTACTTCATCAAATGTTTTAGCAATTTGTTCTTTCGTTTCTGTATTTTCTAAAATAACCTGTTCAATTTTAGTTTGTGTAGAATCACCAATAAGTTGATGAATATGTGTGTTAGGTAATTTTTCAACTTCTAATTTATCCAACACATCTTTCATTGCCTCATAGCCTTTAATATCTGCTTTACGATAAATAAGTGTGACACTTTTGGCATAACCACTTAAATCATTTGCCCAATCTAATGCAGAATTCCCAGCGCCTGAAATCAATACGTTTTTATTTTTAAACTTTTTCAATGATTGTACTACATAATGTAAATTCGTTAGTTTATAGCGCTCTGCATCTTTGATATCTAATTGCTTAGGATTAATAATACCACCGCCTATTGCAATGATGACAGATTTGGCGTCATAAATATTATGCTTATCCGTTTCAATTTCAAAATGTTGTTCCGCTATTTTTCTAATGTCTAAGACACGTTCTTCCAAATTGACTTCAGGATTAAAATGTAAACCTTGTGTAACCGTATCTTTAATTACTTCGCCACATGGTTTAGGCGCTAAACCGCCAATGTCCCATATAATTTTTTCAGGGTAAACATGCATTTTCCCACCAAGTTTATCTTGTATATCAATAATTCTAACACTCATACCTCGTAAACCCGCATAGAAACTTGCATACAACCCTGCTGGTCCACCACCAATAATTATAACGTCATTCATAATGAATCCTCCCAAAATCTATCTTTTCTCTTGATACTATTATGCTTGAAATGATAACGATTATCAATGGAAACGCTGTTATTTCCAGTACATTTTACATTAATTTGTATACTTAAAATGGATATAACGATACAGTCATTTTTCTTAGATTATACTTTATTAACGAAGTTTCTCATCTAGAAAATAAAGGAGTGGAACCACCCCGGCAAAGCTGATTAGAAATGACGTATAAAAGCTGAAGTGCTTTTTCAATTCAGTCAGCCACTGCTAATATAATAAAAGAATCTGGGACATGTACTTATCTCCCAGATTCTTTTTAAATTTATGATCATACTTAATGTAGCATTACAATTTATTTTTCATTTTTAGGATCTTTGATAATTGCACCTTTTAACAAGAAGAATAATAAAATAAATCCTGCTGTTAAAATTGTATGTCCGATACCAGCAAATCCTGCAAATGATTCTGGTACTGTTTTACCTATGACTTGATATGTCCCTTTAGTAAACATCATCCCTATTGTTGTTAATACACCTAGGTTAAATATAATGTAGAACCAATTAAATAGATAATAACTACTTAAATTAAAGACTTTTGTTACAGGTAATAAAATAAGATGCATAAACATGCCTAATATCAACGTATGTGTGTGTACAACTACAAGTTGCGTTTCACCAGTAAAATCATACGCTAATGTTAATTCACGATAATAAAACCCACTTAGTAAACCTAAGATTGTATAGACTAAAAAAGCATACAATATTCTGCGCATCGAGACTCCTCCTTATAGCTATTATAGGATATTTTTAAAAAAATTACAGTGACAATTCAACAAACTTACTCATTAAAAAGACAAGTCATATTTTTAAGATGACTTGTCTTTTTATTTATTTTATTAAATAACTTTATACACCTATTTTATTTAGTTGTCTTTTTAAAGATTGCTACTAACGACAAAATGATTGCAACAATAGATACAATCCATAGTGCTATTGGGCCATTACTAGATTGACTGCTTCCAGCAGTATCTTCGTTCCCCTTAGCTACTTTAGTAATAGGTGCTGGTTTTTCTGCATCTTCATCTCCTGTCCATTTAACAGTTTCACCATCATCGTATGTTTGATAAGCATCCCATTTAAATTCGCCTTCTTTTTCAGGGTTCGCCACTTGGATTGGTAAATCGATGAATTCATTTGGGCCAATGCCTTTATCTTTTGCCGTCCAAGTAATTTTCGTAATATTACCATCATCATCTTTAGTTAATTTATGATCAAATTGATCATTAGGTTCAACACCAACTACTGTAAGTTCTTTCGGTACTTTTAATTCAATTTTAGTCGTATTTGCATCTTTTTCGACTGGAACTCTGACATCATACTTTTCATATGAACCCGGTTCACTCGTATCTGGATTTAGCGTTACGTGAGCATCTGCACTTTTAGAAAAGCCCACTGCAATGATACATGCGACGATTGCTGCCATAATTTGTTTAAACATAATTTTTATCTCCCTTTATCCTGGAATATTGATTTGACTCATAATTACACCAACTAGTATCAATATAATTCCCATAATTAATTCAATATACAATGTTACTTTATTTGCGCGATGTTGTTTTCCTAACGCTCGTGTCGTTTGATAAAATCCTAGTGTCATCATGATGAGCGTTAATACCACTTTAACGATGAGCAATGCACTCCATGTTTGTATATTAGTCCAAATAGCTAATATATTTGTTTGGTCTATAGACATCAATACGCCAGAAATTATAATAAGTGCTACTGCAATCGTATTTAATTTCAATAAAAATGCTCTGATAGCATGGCTACTCTGATTTGATTTCGCACGTATGACAAGGAGTAAATAAATCAATGCACCTAACCAAAGTGACATCCCGCCTATATGTACTGTTCTAATTAAAATCGACCAAATAGACACGCTTTGAGACCATGCGTGTCCAGACATACTCAATGTGATTAGCATTAATATTGTTATGAATACATACCAACTCTCTGACATGTGTTTCAATGTAAATAGCCCTAACAATACTATAATGGCCACCATCGTTAAGACAAATGGCACTTGTATTAGTGCTGCTGTTTGTAATGATAATACATCAGAAACAACATCTGAAGAAAGTGTCATCATATAAACTAAAGCAGTCATTACTGATAGCATCATAAGCATCCATACAATAGGTTTAATATATTGATTAGACTGAAATGTTAATAACCCTTTTCTACTTGCCAATTGATTTACTAGAAATAGGCCTGATAATGTAATAATGAGTCCTTCAGTTATAAAGCGTAATGCTCCAAACCAAAAATCTGCTTTTTCGTAAAATGGTGGTGTCGTATCAATTCCATTAGCAGTTTCTTTACCAATTGAAAATTCAAACGTATCGCTTATCTCGTGACCATCTGCTGACATTGTTTGCCATTTTACATTATGTGTTCCTTTTTCTAACTCATCCACAGTAAATGATAATGTCTGTGAAGAACCCGTTGTACTCGGTTTCACTTCAGCAATTTCGCTTCCAGTATCATCAAAAATTTGCACACTCGAATATTGTGCGTGTACTGGTTCATTAAATTGTAGTTCAATTTCTCCTGGTTGTTCATTTACAACGCTGTTCGCGTTTGGCGTTACTTTTTCAAGTGTAGCATGTGCTGACACTTGTTGCGTTAATGCCATAAACACTATGATTATAGTGATGAAAAATATAGACATCGTCGCTTTAGGAAATCTTATAGACAGTTGCACGACAAATCCCCCTACTTATGTCTTGTACTTCTCATCATATTAAATTCAAAGTTTATTCACAATATTAATTATTAATTGTCATTTTTCAGACATATCATTTACATTAATTATTTTAATTCATGTTATATACTTGCAATCAATTTATTACATGTTATTGATTTGTACAATGCTATCTTTTAAAGTATGATGCTTTTATTTTTACAAAATAAATATCACTCATTTCCTCTCTAAACAATAAAAAGCTCATTCCCAAATTGTTGTGATTGGGAATGAGCTTTTTTAATATATGAATTGATTTCAAATTATATTTTAGTTGTTTTCATTATTTTCAACTTGGTCTATTTTATCCACTTTACGCTGTGAACCGCCTTCCCAAGTTACATTGAGATAAGCTTCAACATTCTTTTTAGCGACTTCTATACCAACAATTTGAGCGCCCATTGCCAAAATTTGTGCGTTATTACTTAATTGTGCACGTTCTGCAGAGTAATAATCATGTGCAAGCGCTGCACGAATGCCTTTGAGTTTATTAGCGGTGATTGCTACGCCAATCCCCGTACCACAAATTAAGATGCCTCTTTCGTTTTGTCCTTGTTGAATGCTTTTACCTACTTCAGCAGCTACATCTGGATAGTCAGTTTCTGCACATTGATGACAACCAAAATCTTCTACCTCATGTCCTAATTGTTCGACATGAACTTTAACCGCTTCTTTTAATTCATAACCATTATGGTCTGCACCAATTGCTATTTTCATTCTAATTCCTCCTTATAGATTTAGCTACAGTAATTAAATAAATGATTTAAAAGTTTCTAACATAAGATACGAAGATGTCGCGCCTGGATCAACATGTCCTTGGGCACGATAACCTAGTCTTTTAGAACGTCCTTTATTAGAAATAATCTCTTTCGTGCTATCCATTCCAGACTTCGCTTTCACCAGTGCTTTATTAAAAGCGTCCCCAAATGGTTCATCCTTATTTAGTGAGGTTTCTAAAGATTTATAAAACGGGTCAAGCGTATCTATCATTGTCTTATCTCCGATTTCAGCTTTACCTCTATCTTTAATACCTTTACTAAAAGCAATCCAAAATTGATATAATGCTACATCATCTAATTCAGTTTTGTTTTTTACTGCAACAGCCGCCTTAAGATAACCAGAAGCATAGAGTGGACCCACTGAAGAACCAACTGCATCTAAAAAGCTTTTACCGACTGCAACGCTAATTTTTGCGATATCATTTTGTGTTTGCAATTCATTAATTATCGTTTTTTGTACAGCTTGATAACCAATATTCATCGTTACACCATGGTCACCATCACCAATTTTTCTATCCAATTCACAAAGGATATCTTGTTGTTCTTCAAATAAAGTTGTTAACGCTAAGATATATTGTTTAAATGATTGACTCGTCAACGCCATAACTACTTCCTCCTACACTTCTTTAAAGTTTGGGCAATCTACTGGATGATCCATACAAGTTTTCAACGTTTCATCTAATTTCATTAAACTCACCGAAAAGCCGCCCATTTCCATTGAAGTTATAAAATTACCTACATAAGATTTATATGTTTTAATGTTTTGTTCTTTTAAAATTTCATCTACCTCTTTATTTATGATGTACAGTTCCATTTGAGAGGTTGCACCTAAGCCATTAACCAATACAATCACTTCATCATTGGCGCTGTATAGTCCTTCTTTTAAAATATTTTGCATAATCACATGAACTGTTTCTTTTGCTGTGCGAATTGTTGTTTTTTCAATACCAGGCTCACCATGATGGCCTAAACCAATTTCCATTTCATTCGCTTCTAAATCAAAACTTGGTTTTCCAGTTTGAGGTAAGTAGCACGGGCTTAAACCAATACCCATTGAACGGGTACAATCATTAGCTAATTGGGCAATACGTCTTACCTCTTCTAAGTCATAACCAAAATCAGCTGCTGCGCCTGCTGCCTTATACACTAACAACTCTCCAGCTATCCCTCTACGATCATCAATATCTTTTGAAGACGCAACATCATCATTACCTATGACCACTGCAGTTTTGATATCATCTTCTATTTCAGTCATTTCACTAGCCATTTCAAAGTTCATCAAATCTCCCGCGTAATTACCATAAATGTATAACACACCGTGACCTTCACTTATTTCTTTAGTTACAGCTTGTATTGGAATAGGAGATGGAGAAGCAAATATATTACCGACAGCGACACCGTCTGCCATGCCTTTCCCTACATAACCTAGGAACGCTGGTTCATGTCCTGAGCCACCACCTATTAATACACTTACTTTTCGATTAGTATTGCGTTTTTTTCCAATTAACGCCCTTTGGTGAAGTTTTGAACGTCTAATATAGTCAGGGTAGGCAATCACATAACCAGTCATTAACTCTTCAATGACATTATCGGGGTTATTAATCATCTTTTTCATTTCAATTCTCTCCTTTTTACGATGCTCTATATTTGAACTTGGCTGTTAAGGTACCAGAACAATTTTTAATGATTGATCACCTTTTTTCATTAGTTCAAAACCTTCCTCAAAATCTTTAAGTGATAATTGATGCGTCACAACGCCGTCTGTTGGGAAATCTCCTTTTGCTATACCATCGATAACAAGCGGATAACAATAAGGTCCTAAATGGCTACCCATCAAGTCTAATTCTTTACGGTCTGATATAATACTCCAATCCACTGTAACGGGATCAGCAAATACTGAAAATTCTACAAAACGGCCTAATTTTCTGATTGCACTCAAACCTTGCTCTACTGATTTAGGATGACCGGTGGCTTCGATGTAAGTATCACAACCATACCCTTCAGTCAGTGCTTTGATTTCTTTGACGACATCTACTTTTGATGGATTCATAACAATATCAGCGCCAAATTTTTTCGCTAATTCTAAACGATCATCTTTCATATCTAGCACTACTAACGTTTCAGCACCTGATTTTTTAGCAGCGCCCACCATGCCTAGTCCTAAAGTTCCTGCACCAGATAACACAACGAAATCACCGAGTTTAACATTCGCACGTTGTACAGCGTGTAGACTACATGCGTAAGGTTCAATTAAAATCGCTTTTTCAATCGGCATATCTTCTGGCACTTTATAATTAATTGCTTCTTTCGTAAATTTCATATATTCTGCCATACCGCCGTTTACATTGTTTTGGAAGCCATATAAATCATGTTTTTCACACATCCAATACTGACCATGATTACAAAATCTACAATCCCAACAAGGTACAATTTGTTCAGAAATTACACGATCACCAATTTCAAAATCTGTAACTTCATCTCCTTTTTCTACAATGCGTGCGATAAATTCATGTCCAGGTATCATCGGTGCCTTGATATATGACGGCTGTGTTTCATCACCCCAAAAGCTAGGTGCCCCATCATATGCTTTGATATCGCCTGCGCAAATGCCGCAAGCTTCTACTTTAACGACAATTTCCTTAGGATTATCAATTGTTGGCGTATCTACAGTTTCATATTTATATTCTCCAGGTGCATAAGCTACAACAGCATTCATTTTTTCCGGATAATTTTTCTTTGTCATTATTAACAGCTCCTCCACTTTTTTAGAAAGCGTTTTCATTTACAATTACAATTCTAATATATATTTTCGTTTCTTTCAAATATTTTTTCGTTTCTTTTCGTTTTGATCTGTTTTTATTTGCTTGTGTACGATTTATGTTAAAATAGTTAATGATACGAAGGAGGATATGATTCATATGAAAATGTACGCGGATGAACGAAGAGAGCATATATATACTTATATAAAATCACATAAACGTGCGACTGTTAAACAGCTTTCAGATTATTTAAGTGTGACAGAAGCAACTGTTAGGAGTGATCTTAGACGTTTAGAAGGTGAAAACAAAGTCACTCGAACACACGGTGGTGCAAAAGTAACTGAAAATATGACATCTAAATTAAACTTTTCTTATCGTCTGACACAAAAACATAGTGAAAAGTATAAAATTAGTAAATATGCATTAAAAAAGATTGAACCACAACAGTGCATTATGATTGATGCAAGCTCTACAACATATGAATTAGCAAAATTATTAGCAGAAACTACGATGGAACTTACAATTATTACAAACGGTTTAGAAAATGCGGTACTTTTAAAAGAGAACCCACATTTAACTGTTCTAGTAGTTGGAGGATTTGTTTCGCAAGACTCAAATGCTATTACTGGTAATATAGATTCACAAATATTAGAAATGTATCATATTGATTATTTCTTTTTATCCGCAAATGGCTTTACACTTGATAATGGATTAACAGACTTCTCACTACCTGAAGTTCAATTAAAAAAACAAATGGTGCGAGAAAGTGAAAATGTAATTGCACTTATTGATAAAAGTAAATTCGATATTTCTTCTACACTTTCCTTTGCAAAAATCAGTGATATCACCGAAGTTATAACAGATGAACCACCAACTCAAAAATGGACACATGACGTCCCTTTCACGCTCACAATTGCACACTAAATAAAAAAGGAACAATGATGAAAACTGTTATTTTAAAAGTTAAATATGACTTTTAAAATATCACAGTACATCATTGTTCCTTATATTTTTGTTATTTTTAAACGCCGCCACTCCAACCTACAGCAGTAAAGATGTAAAGTATAACCGAGCCAACGACAATCCAAATTAGAAATAGTGGTACCATAAATTTAAACCACGAGCCAAAGTTTGCTTTGGCAATCGCGATAGCACCTACTGTTGCACCTAAAGTTGGTGTAATTAAGTTACCTAACCCTCCACCAAACGATAAGGACGTTAATAACATTTGATCATTAACACCTAACGCATTAGTCACAGGTTGTAAAATAGGAATCATCACGCTCATTAACCCTGAACCAGATGGTACTAGTAAATTAAATATACCTGCGACAATAAATACGATAACAGCTACCATGCCAGACGATGAACCATCAAGTTGTGTAGTAAGACTGTTTACAATTGTGCTCAATATCTTACCTTTTTCTAAAATCACACTAATTGTATTTGCCATGATAATTGCAAATGCTACGACTAACATCGGTTTAGCACCTTCCAAAAATCCATCAACCATTGCAGTTGTCCCTTTTTGTTTTATTAAATAGGCTAAAACAAAACTAATACCAAAAACAGTAATAAATACACCATTGCCGTATTTTTCTGTCCAGTTTAACATGCCATTACCTAAGGCTAATATAATCGGTGTCACAATGACTAATATAGCTACGATGATATCTCTCCAATTTACTTGTCTATCTTCAATTGCCATATCATCATTACTTTTTTCTTTATGATTAAACAGCCACTTTTGTGTCGGCATCATACTCTTATTAGGATCTTTAATGACTCTTCTTGCGTACCAAATCACATATAACAGAGTGATAATTAAAAATACTGCATACATTATAGCTCTTCCACCATAACCAGAATAAAGTGCTACTTCAGGATAAACAATTTGTCCAATTTTAGCCATACCTGAAGGTGAAATTGAAAAAGCCATATACAAAGGTAAAAATGTAATGGCTAGTGCCATAATAGGGTCTAATTTCAAACGATTTACGAGTATGACTCCAAGCGTTACGAACACGATCATTTGATCTCCACCAACGAAGAAACCGATAAACGCCATCAAGGAAAATAACCCGATAATTAATGGCAATGCACCAGCATGTTCGAAACGAAAAATCATATAATTCGTTAATTTTGTCACAGAGTCTAATTGTAATATACCACCCATTGCACCACCTATAAATAGTAATAGTGTAATCGTTTGGGCTGATTGAATCCCCCCATTAAGTATGAGTGTAATAGCATAAAATGGATTCACTGGGTTTTGTGAAATTGCATGATACGTCCCTTGTATCATTGATCCATCTTTACTTGTATCAAATTGCCCAGCAGGAATGACATACGTCAATAAACAAGCAAACATCATCATAATAAGCATCATTAATAGCACATGAGGTAATTGGAATTTTCTTTTCACTTTTGTTTCAGTTTGCTCTGGCGCAGTGTTGACGTTACTATGTTTTACATGTTGATATGATGTTGTACTTGATTCTGACATGAACTTCACTCCTTATATTTAAAAAACAGACGCAACGTTTTAAAATAGAGGCGTCTATCCACTGTATTGTTTACTGAGTATTAGTGTGTTACTTCTTTCCTACTATATCTATTTTCTTTAAAAGGAATACCTATATGATCTCGTAATGTATCCCCCTGATATGCTTTATCGTAATAACCTTTTTCTTCTAAGATAGGTAATACATAATTTAAAAACTCATCATATACAGGTCCATTAATATGGGGGCCGAAGATAAATCCATCTGCTGCGCCATGTTCAAACCATTCAATGATTAAATTTGCTACTTCTTCATAAGTACCAGTGAAAGGAGAGCGACGGGCTGTTTCTTCCAAAGCGACATCTCTCAATGTTAAATTATTTTGTTTTGCGCGTGCCGCAATAGAATCTGCAGTAGCACGGAAACTATTTTGACCCACTTCACCTAAATCTGGAAACGGTGCATCGAGATCATATTGGCTGAAATCATGATGATCATAATATCTACCTAAGTAATCTAAAGCTTCGTCAATTGTCGCCAATGATTTTATTTCATCAAAGCGTGCTTCTACCTCATCGTTCGACTTACCAATAACTGGGGATAATATAGGATATACTTTAATGTTTTGTGGATCGCGTCCAAATTTTTTGGCTTGTGATTTAATACTGTCGTAATTACTTTTAGCGGTATCTAGTGATTCACCTAAAGTAAATACTGCATCAGCATATTGAGCTGCATATGCTTGTCCTTTAGGAGATGCACCTGCTTGAAATATAACAGGTTGGCCTTGTTTAGAACGACTAGCATTTAATGGACCCTTAACTTGAAAATATTGTCCTTTATAATCTAACGTATGCATTTTTTCCTTATCTAAATATGAGCCAGTCTCAACATCAAATGTAAAGGCATCATCTTCGTAAGAGTCCCATAACCCTTGAACGACTTGCAGATGTTCCTCAGCAATATCATACCTAACATCATGTTCAGGATGATCTCCTTTACTATAGTTATCGGCACTACCAGCAAGTGGCGAAGTTACTATATTCCAACCTGCACGCCCATGACTGATTTTATCGATTGTTGCGAGTTGTCGTGCAACAGTAAAAGGTTCACTATATGATGTTGAAATAGTACCAACTAAACCAATACGCTGAGTTACCGGCGCAAGCGCAGCTAAAAATGTTAACGGCTCATGTCTATCTAAAAAATGTGGAATAGATTTCTCATGAATAAATAATCCATCTGCCACAAATACAAAACTGAATCCTGCCTGTTCAGCTTTTTTAGCAACATCAAGTTGGAATTCAAAATTTGTACTGGCATCGCTCGGTACATCTTTAGATTTCCAAGCATGCATATGACCACCAGGACCGTTTAACATGATTCCAAAATCGATTTTATTTTGACTCATAATACCCCTTCTTTCTGCTTTTCTTTGTTATTCGTAATAGCTAATTGGTCTACTGTTTTAATTCTTAATTTATGATTTTGAACTGGCATATGTAGCATAAATTCATCTATATTGCCGTCACGATTTAATTGATTTAGCTGTTGCTTAATTTCATCCGCGGAACCATTAAAAACATCTATTTGCTTTTCTTCAACTTCAAAGTCTTCGTCACTTTGTTTTTTAAATGTTTCTACTTGTTCCTTTGTATTAACAGTGATTTTTCTACCATCATCGAAATGTAAAGCATAATTTGTACTACCTTCTTTAACTAATGCCTGTTCTTCTTTATTCTCCGATACAACGGCAGCTACCCCTACAATGACTCTGCCTTCAGGAAATTGTTACTTATAATCTTTAAGGGCTTGTTGTAATGTTTCAATATTTGAATTTATGAAAAATGCATATATAAATCCAACTTTTTCTGTAGCAGCAAATTGAGCAGAACTTTCACTACCACCTAGTAGATAAATTTGTGGTGTGGAGATTTCATTATTACGTATCGTTGTTTTTAATTGTCCATAATCTTCGTTTGCAGAAAAATCCCCATTATTAAATTGATTTAATAAATGAAATTTATCATTGAAACTTGTTTGTGGTGACTTTAATTCTGTTTGCAACGCTTGTGTCGCTAAAGGAAAGCCTCCCGGTGCTTTACCTATACCTAAATCGACTCTTCCAGGTGCTAAATGACTAATGAAATGAAATTGCTCTATAACTTTGAATGGACTATAATGTTGCAACATTACGCCACCAGAGCCTACACGTATATTTTTTGTGTGATTCAATATATGTGTTACAAGTATCTCCGGACTCGTACCTGCAACTTCTTCTATATTGTGATGTTCAGCAACAAAGTACCTTGTATAATTTAATTTATCTGCTAGTTGTGCCAATTCAACTGTACGAGCTATACCGTCGTTTACTGTTTCATTTTTATCTATTGGACTTTGATCAAGAATGCTAATAGCTGTCACACGCTGTCCCCCCATATCAGTTTTCTGAAAAATTTATTATATGTAATATTATGCCTTCTATGACTTTTTGTCAAGTATCCCTATCTCTTTACTAAGGATTAAAAATAAAATGATTTGATACATGTGATTTATTATTCCAAATACAGCGATATTGGTTAATTTTCAACAATACAAAAAAGTTGAGAAAGTCTGTTTTACAACAAACTTTCTCAACTTTTAATTTTATATTTAATTATACTTTAGTAAGTCCAGCCCACAGTATGTTCTGTTTCTTCTTCACTTGAAAGTTCGTCAATATCAATCATTGCTTCTGATACATTTCTCGAATGATAGCCAATACGTTCTAGTATAGCAATCATATCTAGATATAACAGACCACCTTCTGGTGAACATTCACCTGAACTTAAACGCTTAATATGTTTTTTTCTTAAATCATGTTCAAGTGTATATGAATCGTTACTTAAATTAACAATTTCATCTTTTTTAACTTTGTCATATACGCTAAACATTTCAACTGATTTATCGAATGACATATTCACGTGTGAATAAAGTTTATCGATACTTTGTGCAGCTTTATCAGAGATTTGTACTGGTTCATTGTGTAACTGTTTCAAATCTAATATATACGCTTCAGATAATCCAGCTACTTTTAACATCGTACGGTTTACGTCAAATAACACAGACATTCTTTCTGCATCTTTTTTGGATATTTTCTTCTCAGATATTTTCGTTAAATATTCTTTTACATTGTCATGCATATTTTGAACAGCCGCATGTTTTTGAAGTACTTTTTTCTCATTTTTTTCATTGTATTCACTAACATTCTCTAATAATGAGTATGTCATTCGTCCAATGTTTTGGATTTCATCTTGTGCTTCTTGTAAAGCAATACTTGGAGCTCTATTAATTAAATTTTTATCTAGATGTCTAGGTTTATATTTTTCTGTTATATCTTCACCAGGAATAAGTTTTGTTACGATCCAAGCTAGAACAAATATAAATGGTAATTGAATCAATGTATTTGTAACATTAAATGTACCGTGTGCAAAGGCAATCGTCATTTCTGGATTTAAGTGCATTACTCCTTGCATCCATTCAACAACCCATTGATAAATAGGTAAAATCGCTAAGAATATTGCCGCACCTATTACGTTAAACATAACATGTACTGCTGCTACACGTTTTGAAGCAAGTGAGCCAGCTAAACTTGCGAGTATTGCCGTGATTGTTGTACCAATATTGTCACCTAACAATATAGGTAACGCACCATTTAAACTAACTAAGTCATTCGCATAGAATCCTTGTAGTATACCAATTGTGGCGCTTGAACTTTGAACAATAACTGTTAAAATCGTACCTGCTGCAACACCAAAAATTGGGTTAGTTGACATGTCTAGCATGAATTGATGGAAACCATCTAAATTAGCTAGTGGTTTTACGGCACTGCTCATTAATTCTAATCCGTAGAATAACGAACCAAAACCAAATAAAATCATACCAATATTTTTAACTTTACGCTTTTGAACAAAGAATATTAAAAATGCACCAATAGCTAATATTGGTAGCGAGTATGCACCAAGATCAATACCTATAATAAATGCTGTAACTGTAGTACCTATATTCGCTCCCATTACAACACCAATGGCTTGACGCATTGTCATAAATCCTGCACTTACAAGTCCAATGGTAATTACCGTTGTACCAGAACTACTTTGAATCAAAATCGTAACTATCGCACCTGCAAGTACGCCCATAAGTGGGTTGCTCGTAAATTTATTTAATATACTTCTAAGACGGTCTCCTGCTGAGGCCTGTAAGCCGTCGCCCATTTGCTTAATTCCGTATAAAAATATACCTAATCCACCGATAAAAGTGAAAATTGTCTCCATAACAGATGAATCCATTGTCACACCTCTTTAAATTATTTGTAAACTATGTGAATTATAACGCATATTTGTAAATTTAGTGTTAATTTTTTATTAAAATTATAGACCAATTTCTAAATGCTTTTGCAATCATATTTCAACGATATATCAGACCACCTAACAAATGCTTTGCTATCAGTGTTTTCCTATTTATTTTATTGATTTTATGTGTAAAATAATTATGTCTTTTTAATGAATTTAATCATATAAATATACTCAAAAGAATTAATTCTCTTTATTTACGTTTTTATTGAGGTATATGTATTAAAACCGTCTCCCCAAATTTTGAGAAGACGGTTTTAATTTGAACTTAATGCTTATATAGAAATTTTTCACTAAATGATTGTTATATACTGTTAATTACTTGATTTAAGATGGTAATTCTGATCGTTTCCCACTATGCTTTCTAATCATTGCTGCTAATATCGATGAAATTATGCCGAAAATTATAAATCCTACAAACATCCACATCGTTGAGTTCATTTCTAATGACTGATGCATATAGAGTAATTCTCTTAAATATTCAGCATAGTGCGTAAATGGGTTCCAATCCACTATATAGTCTTGATAAAATTTCGGTAACATTTGTTTTGGCGATGTTACGAGTTGCATACTAAAGAACATTGCTATAAAGAAAATAGGAATTGATTTCATACCTAGCCACGTCATTACACCTAAGATTAAACCCATAAATCCTAGAATAGAAATGGATATATAAATTGCTATTTTATTTATATCAGGGAAGTCAAAACCTAACACACCTGACATGAAATAAACATACCCAAATCCACCAACAAATGCTGTAATCACCCCTACAATCATTTGTCCTATTGAAGCGATAATACGTTGCGAAATTTCAATATTATTACTCGTTCTAAATGCAAAGAATAGTAGTAATGAAGCTACAATTGAGCTTATCCAGACTGGCATAAACATTAAGAACGGCGCGTTACCACTAGCTTGGTGGTCCTTCACTTCATTCACCTTTTTATTTATTACATTTACAGGCGTTGTAATATCTTTGATATCGCTCGCATCTATTTGCACATTCTGTTGGTCTAATGTATCTAAACTCTGTTTGGAAATTTGTTTGTTAAGATTATCCCCAATACCTTTCAGCATATTAGATGACATTTGTGAAGCCTGCATATTCGCCCCACTATTCGTAAGTGTTTTAAATTGAGCTTGCTTTACTGTTATATTTTGGTTACTACTTTCTTGAGCCATTTTCTGTTGCATTTGTTTGGCTTGAGCAGCAGGTATTTCACCTGATTTCACTTTATCTTCCATTTCTTGTTTCTTAGTATCCATTACTATCTTTTGAGTTTTACTCATCGCATTTTTTGAAAAATCTTCTTCGAAAATTGCAGCACCAAAATATTTTTGTTCATCTAATCCTTTACGTGCTTCTTTTTCACTATCTACATTGATCCATTTTATTTCGTCAGAGTTACTATCTTTCAATTTATCTTCTAAATTTTTACCTATATTTATATCTTTACTTTGAATAGATGTCCCTTCATCATGATTCACAATTGCGATTGGCATCTCTTTAGGTTGAGGATTATACGCTGGATAAAAACCAATTGAAAAAATTGCAAGTATGATTAATATCGCTATTGGCGCAATCCAAAGTAATTTACTTTTAAATATATTCATACCATTTACCTCCTTATTGAACATCATGTTGCTTATTCACTACTTTGTTTATTATAATGAGGTTAATAGAATATTCAATATGCAATAACAATCATATTGTCTTTTTATCAACATATTATTACATATTGTTAATTAACTAAAATGAGGTGACTACTATGCCAGAAGATCGACGTGTACGTAAAACTAAATCAGCGATTAAAAATGCTTTTATACAATTGCTTGAAGAAAAAGAGTTAGAAAAAATTACGATACAAAATATTACCCAATTAGCCGATGTGAACCGTGGTACTTTTTATTTACACTATGAAGATAAATACATTTTACTTTCTGATATGGAAGATGAATTTATATCAAGGTTAGCCGATAGAATTGTATTCGAAAAAGTCATCATGCATGATGTAAGTATTGAAGCATTTGCCAAAGCATTTTCAGAGGAAGTTTTAAAGAATATCATTACTTATTTATATGACAATATTGAATTTTATAAAGTGATTTTTAAACTTGATAGAAAAAGTAAAATAGAAGAAAAAATTTCTGATTTAATGCTAAATAATATGAAAAAAAGCATACCTTTTAGTAATACTGTTTCTGATATTCCTATTGATTATTTTCATAGTTATGTAAATGGGGCCACAGTTTCGTTTATAAAACATTGGGTACAAGATGAAGATAGAATGGATCCAGATACAGTAGTTGATTATTTGTTTAAAATTATCTTTAATGGTCCTTTACGTCTTATGGCAAATGAGCACCAGCATACTGATCATACAAAGTAAACTTGTCATCTTTGTATTTCTCCGTCAATATTTAAAAGAATTTTAGAGAAAGGAACTATTATTATGATTAGTGCATATAAACACTCACAAACACATGAGATTGTTGAATCTCCATTAGATCAATCCGCTTCTTGGATAAATGTAGTTGATCCAAATTGGGAAGAAATTGATTCCTTAATAAATTTATACGGTATCCCAGAGGATTTTGTTAGAGATCCATTAGATGCTGAAGAAAGTGCTCGTGTAGAATATGATGAAGACACAAGTTATTCACTGATTATTCTCGATATACCAGTTGTAAATGATACAAATTTAAAAGTACTTTCTTTTATTACTATTCCTTTAGGTATCATCATTGGCAATAAAAAAATAATAACTGTTTGTAATACTGAAAATGAATTTCTTGAGAACTTTAGTCGTCAAAATATTAATTTACATTTTCATAGTCGCTTTGCACTTAATATATTACTGACGATTTCCAATCACTATAATAGAAATCTTAGATTACTTAATAAAACAAGATTACGCATCGAACGTGATTTAAAAAATAATGTCACGAATAAACAACTTTATAATTTAATGGAAGTAGAAAAAAGTTTAGTATATTTTCTTGCGGCACTTAAAGGCAATGAAGCCATTATCAAAAAATTATTTCGACTACCTGCAATTAAGCGTTTCGATGAAGATGAAGATTTGTTGGAAGATTTGGTTATCGAGAATAACCAAGCCTTAGAAACCACAAAATTATATACAGACATTTTAGAGAGTATTACAACCTCTTATGCTTCATTGCTTTCTAATGAAATGAACAATACGATGAAGACATTAACGTTGTTTACTGTTTTCTTAACCTTACCTACATTAGTATTTAGTTTTTTTGGTATGAATGTACCCTTACCTATAGATGATCACAGCTATGTATCATGGCTCATTGTTATTGCTATTTCATTAGTCATCGTGACGATTGTTGGCGCATTTTTATGGCGTAAACAAAAGCTTTGAAGGCATCCTAAAAATTGATATTTAACATAAAAACAAACCCACGTCGTAATTAACGTTGGGTTTGTTTTTATGCGTTATAGCAAAAGTCTAAATCTCACTAGAATTTATATAATTATCCTGCTTCATTTTTATATTTATTTCTAAAAGATAAAGTGTACGTAACCGCAAAGGCTACGATAAAGGTAATGAGCATCGCAATACCATAATGTAACCAACCATTATTCTGACCGCTAATAGATATAAAACCTGGAAGTCCTGCAGTACCTAAAGCAATTGCTTTAACTTTAAAGAATGAGATATAAGCTGAACCAATACCTGAACCTACAATCGCTCCAATGAATGGATACCTTAATTTTAGATTCACTCCAAACATTGCAGGTTCCGTAATACCTAAAAGTGCTGAGATGCCCGCAGCAGATGCTACACCTTTTAATTTCTTGTTCTCTTTTATAATAAAGAAAGCGGCTAAAGCTGCTGCACCTTGTGCTATATTAGACATCGTCGCTATTGGGAAAATAAATGAACCACCTGTAGACACACTATCTGCAATCAATTGTGTTTCAATTGCAATAAAACTGTGGTGCATACCTGTAATTACAATTGGCGCATATAGCAAACCAAAAATAAGTCCGCCAATTGCACCACCAAATTCATATAACCACGTTAGTCCATCAGATAACCAATAGCCTAACGTGCGTGTGATGGGTCCAACAAATAAAAATGTTAAAAATGCAGTAACTAAAATTGAAAGTAGCGGTGTTAATAAATTATCTAATACAGCTGGTACTACTTTACGTAAACCTTTTTCTAAATTAGCTAAAATATAAGCAGCTACTAACATTGGCAATACTTGCCCTTGATAACCTACCTGATTTATTTCTAAACCAAGCACATTCCAAGAAGGTATTTCTTTCCCTTCTTCTAAAGCTTTGGGATAATCATAGGCGCTCATTAACTCTGGATGCACAAGAATCATCCCTAAGGCTGCTCCAAGAAAGGCGTTTCCTCCAAAGCGTTTAGCAGCGCTAAATCCAATTAAAATTGGCAGTAGCGTAAACGGTGCATTCGCAAAAATGTTAATCATTTCTGCCAGACCTTTGAATTGATTATGTACTTCTATTAACGACTGTTTATCATAGAAAATACCTGGTGCTGTTAGAATATTATTAATTCCCATTAATAAACCACCTGCTACGATTGCAGGGATAATTGGTACAAATATATCAGATAACATTTTCACAAATCTCTGGAATGGATTCATGTTTTTATTACCTTCTGCTTTTACTTCTGATGTCGTAGCAGCTTCTTTACCTGTTATGCTTTCTAACTCTGCAAACACCTTATTCACAGTACCGGAACCTATAATAATTTGATATTGGCCACCAGTAGAAAATGTTCCCTTCACAACATCCATTTCGGATAATTCTTTTTCATCTACTAAGCTTTCATCCTTAAGAACAAGACGTAATCGTGTGGCACAATGTGCCATCGCATCTATATTTTCTTCTCCACCGATTGCTTGTAGTATTTCTGTAGCAGATTTTTTATAGTTCATCTCTATACCTCCCATTTAAATAGAACCGGTTCCATAAATATGAATATTTTTATTGTAACCGGTTCCAATAAATTACGCAATAGCTAAATGAACTTTTACACCGCTTATTCTACGATATATATACCACTTACTAAATGATGTTCAGCCCATATTTTCGAGTTCAGAATCAACAACTTTATTATAATAGCCTTGAATTCTACTTATAAAATAATCTTTTAGTTTTAGTATAGATTCTGAATTTGTCTGTGCATCTTCAAGATGAATCTTCCATGCTCTGTCTGGGCATTCAGTTTCAAAAAATTCTTTGTGTATTCTAACGGTATTTCTGTTCACTGGTAAATTGTATTTTTTCAATAATAGTGCAGCAACCCAAAAACTAACTTCTTCATTTTTCATAAATTCTTGATCTGTAAGCACACCATCTCTTTTAGATTGGCATCGTTCTACACCTATAAAATGTGTATTAGCATAGATGTTACCACAATGCCATTCAACATATTCTGTTGGGTGAAACCAATAGCAAGTATCCTGATCTACATAAACACTTGCCCATCCTTTTTCAAGTTCATTTTTTTCGATTCTATTATTTAACCAATCTATATAATCTTTGGCAGCATAATTCTCAGCATCATCATGAAGAACAATGCCTAATATATAAGGTTTTAAATCAGTTATTTTATTATTTGTGGTATAAAAATTGGAATAAATATGATTCATAATGAATAACCTCCTCTAAATAATACGTATATGAATTAAAAATTCGTTATTGTATAGCAAAAATTTATACGTACCTCACTTTACATTGTTCTAAATTTAATTTTTACATCTTTATAACAACATTATATTCAAAAATATTTATATTTAAAGTATTACTGTTCACAACATTTTATTATATAATGTAATTTGTTCAACAAATCATTTTTCTATTAGGAGTTGCTTTTATGATGGAAAGTACAACACTATGTATTCATGAATATTTAAGTACATACACACGACGTTGTATCGACCGAGTAATCTTGTTATTTTCTTTAAATAACCAACTTGACGTCGTGATCAATGGGAAACATGAATCTGTTGGCAGCAATCTTATCGTTATCAATCATAGCGATTTATATCAAATAACGAATGCTGAACAACTTGTTGAATTAATAATACCTGTACAGCAATTTGCGGAAATAGATCAATCATTCTTTCATTGTTATTATAATTTCAAATTGATAAATTCTAGTGAATATATCAAGTATTTAACATTAACTATGATTGAGCAATTAAGTCGCTTAAATGATACGAAATCTTCAAATATCATTGAAATTATTACCATTTTAAATAAAGAAGCTAAAATTAAACAAGATTTTATTTATGTACCTTCTATTCAATCTGAAAGTAACTTGTTAAATGAAATCACTGTATTTATTAAAGCTCACGTCACTCAGCCTATTTTTTCAAAAGATATTTCTAATTCTTTTTATATATCGGCACCGTATATCTCTATTTTGTTCAAGAAATACTTAGGCATAAGTTTTAAACATTATATTACTAGTTTAAAGATAGCCGCCTCCTTAGCAGAATTAGTTCATAGTAAGGAGACAATCCATGCCATTTCAGAAAATATGGGATTTAACCATTATCCAAATTATACACATCAATTTAAAAACCACTTGAATATGACACCTAATGAATACAGGAAAAAGTTCATGGTATTACAGCGTATCCCTGTTAAGCTAATTAACGAAGACGTTAGTAATTATATCCCCTATTTCGAATCTATTTCAGTAGAAAAGCCATTGCCATCTAATCAGGTCAACATCGAATTGGATCAATTAACCTATAAAGATATTGCAAAAACACCGACGCTTTTTATTCACATTGATGATCTGATGGATATCGTTCAATCAACTTTAAACACTAACCTCAATTTCACTGATTTATCCGAATCCTATTTAATGATTAACAATGTTAGTAAGCTCGCTTTAGAAAAGTTGAATTTCACTGGCTTGATTGACTTCATTGATTCATTATTTTCAAATAATGTAGGTATCGCAATTAGGGTTAAATCTAGCCATCAATTTAAATTTATTCAAGATATCATCTTACAGTATTTAAAATATAAAAATGAGCACCATTATCAACAATCTAACTCTAATTTTATAATGCTTTTCGATGCTGAACATTTGTCATTAAAAGAAATTAACCGTTTATATATTAAAGTAAAAAATTTAAATATACGTATAAAACTAGCTATAACAGTAGAAGGTGTAATCAAACAAACACATTCCTTAAAAAGTGCATTTGATATATTACATAGATTCAATTTTGATTTTTATTTTATTGATATTGAACAAAAAGAGGTCAAATCATTGCTTAATAAGAAAAGTAATATGTTTAATCACTCAATGAGCTATTTTGACTATTATAATCAACTCATTGACGCATCTCAAATTCACACCTCTAAATTTGTATATACCAAACTCACCAAAAAGTGTTTTAAATTATATAAAGAAAATACTCCCTTAGAAACTGCCGACTTAATGTGCCATATATTAATTATGCTCAATCGCGGAAGTGGTGTAGGTTACGAATTAATGCCTAAAGATAATATGGATATTGCATTAATGAATCGTCACGGAATATGTGAGCCTTTAATATATCTATATCAAATTGTGAAACCTTTTATTGGTAAACCTTTATCAATTCATGAAAATTATATCGTTTTTAAGGATTTTCAATATATACACATCTTATTATTTAATTCATTGAAACATCGCTTTTCGCCACAAGAAGTACATAAATTTGTCCTAAGACCTCATGTATTACCTACTAAGGCAATGCTATTTATACAAACACTTAACAGAGACATGGTTTTATTGATTACGCCCTACCACCTTTATTAAATGAAACGTATATCGAACGCACACTTTTACGTCATATAGAACAAGCAAATACGCCAAAAGCCGAGATAAAACAATTTATACGAACAGCTAATCCCCTAGAGTTTGAACTTCATTATGACGAGCTAAAGTATATACGTATCTCACCATTCTAAATAGCAATCAATGTTACACTTAATGTAGCTTATCTTATAAATAAGTCTAAAATAGTACTATTTATTATAACTCTAATAAAATTACCCACTTTATAATTGCATTATTTTAGCATTTCAGATATAAAAGAAGAAACGGATATAAAGGAGATTTCAACTTTGAAAAACAAAAAAATGTTTGCAATTGTTATTAGTTCAGTAATGTTAATTGTTGCTATTGTTTTAGTCATTATGATGATGTCTAGTGGTCCAAAAGAGACTTACTATGGTTATATGGAAAACAGTACAACAGCTGAAAAAGTAATCAGCGAGAAAGATAAAAAGATAGAAAAAGATGTGAAATTACCTTCTGAATCTGGATTTTCACCTAAGAGCGGAGATTTTGTTAAATTAGTAAAAGCTGAAGGTGACGATACTTATAGTGAAATGGAAGTTATCGATCATGACGATATGCCACATGGCTTAATGATGAAAATTCATGACATGGGTGAAATGAAAGGCATGTAATCCACAGGATTATGTAAGTGCTTAACTTCTTTACTCACATATATAAGAGCAGTTAAATTTTCTTGAATAGAGATTTACTGCTCTTTTTTTAATCTATATAGTCTCTGTAAAAAAGAAGTATTAATGAAATTAACGAACAAATATTATTTCAAAGAAACTAACTAAAAAAGAGGCTGAGACATAATGACATGTCTTAGCCTCTTTTTTTTATATTGGCAGTGGCTGACTGAATTGAAAATGCGCTTATACCAAGCTTTTTTCAATTCTAGTCAGCTGTGCCGGGGTGGGACGACGAAATTTTATTAGAAAAATTAGATTTCTGTCCCACTCCCTTGTCTACGTTTTTATTTTCTTAGTTAGTCTTTAATTTTATAATCTTTTTTAAATGCATTATGTTTGGCACCTTTGATATCTTTATTTGTCTCCGGATCAAAACCTTGGACTACAATTCCTGTAGTCATGCTGATTGGTTGAACTACATAAGTATGTTTTGGATCATCTTTAAATTTAACTTCTTTATAAAACAAACCTTTTTTAGCACTGTACAGTGTTTCTTCAGATTTAATTTTCTCTGTCAAATTTTGATCTTCCATATAATGATCAACCAATTCTAAGTGTTTATGCCCTTGGTATGTTCTCATGGCAAAGAATAATACAATTGAAATTATAAGCGCTACAAGTAATACACCCATAATTTTAAAAAATGTCTTCATTTATAATCTCCTCTGGTTAACGCGATATCTTTCTATAGTAAAGTAAGTCATTAACTTAATATGTAAGTTATATCTTACTCAAATCATTAATAGTCGCTCATTCAAATTGATAATAGTAATAGTATGACTGATTATAATACAATTATAAAGCGTTATAACTGTTTTGTAACAAAATCTCCTTATATTTCAGAGCAACCCAAACATCAAGTTAACATTTCTTAATATCATTTAATACATAAATTCTATTTCAAGTTTAGTCGAATTGATTTAAAGCCTATAATCTTTATATGAATTCAAGTAATTAAGACGTACGGAATGTTATAGTATTAAATTTTTACTTATTTAATAAGATAATAGTTAAAAAATAGTATAAAAAGCTATATCTAAAGGTGCGCAACCGTTCCTTGACAATGAATGGTGTTCATAATATGGTTAAATTTCAAAAGGGGTGATTAAATGGAGGAAAAGGACAGCTACCTAGAACAGCAACTATGCTTTCTATTTTATGTTTCTTCTAAAGAAATAATTAAGAAGTATACTTCTCATTTAAAAGAGTATGATTTAACATATACAGGTTATATTGTCTTACTCGCAATTAAGGTGGACGAAAAAATTAATATTAAGACACTTGGTGAGCGTGTCTTTTTAGATTCTGGAACACTTACACCTTTGTTAAAAAAACTTGAGAAAAAAGGTTATGTAACAAGAACTCGTGAGATTGATGACGAACGTAACTTACAAATTGCACTTACTGATAAAGGGACAAACGTGCAAGAACCGCTTTCAAAAGTTTCAAAAAAAGTTTTTAGTGAATTCGATATGGACATAGATGAAGCTATAGACTTAAAAGATACATTGCAAAAATTTGTAAATAAACATTTCTCGAAAGATATTTAAATCATATGGGGTTTGTTGAGGTTAAATGGGACAATGTAATACATACATAACATTTTTATCTTCGACTCACCTCTTTTTAATCCTACTTACTACAATACCCACTTACTTACTTTACTCCTGAAACTTATCTATCCAACGCTTGTTATAAAGCATTCTCTACATCTTAACGTTTCATTTTAAAATGTTTCAACTTTCATGCTAAAATAATGTGAATACAATGATTAATAGTTTGACTTTGATTTTCTTTGACTATTTTATTATAATGTATTTGTAAGGTAAACTAAGTGTTTACCTTAATTTTATACTTTTTATAACTTAAACTTCAATTCCATTCGATTAAATATAATAATTAAACTACGCTGAGGAGAGATGTAGCATGACTTTTGAAAATAAAAATTTTAACAATCCGTTTATCGATGTAAATCCAGGTGATTTATTCAGAGATTTTGGAAAACAAATTTTCGAACAATTTCCTGGCAATGAGAGTATTAAATCAGATATTAAAGAATTAGACAACGCCTATATCGTTGAAGCTGAACTTCCAGGTATTAAAAAAGAAAATATTAGTTTAGAATTTGAAAATAATTTGCTAACGATTGAAGGTAAACAAATTGTCGAAGTTCAAGATGAAAACGACACTAAACGTGCAGTACACCAAGAACGTAACCATAGTGATTTGAGCCGCCAATTCCCATTTGAAAATGTTGATGATAGTAGTATCAAAGCTTCTTATGAAAATGGCCTACTCACTGTAACGTTGCCTAAAAAAGAGCAAAAAGAACAACCAAAATCAAACATCAAAATAGACTAAATATTCATAGATAATAAATAGCGCTACATTTCCAATTTATGGTAATGTAGCGCTATTTGTTTTCTTATTTTTTTCTATATTTAAGAAATCAGTCTCAAATTGTCTTTTTTTACGATATGTAGCATGGTAATGATGCCAAAAACACCAAAGAATGCTAAAAATATAAATGCTAAATGGCTTGTACCAGTCATCATTGTGACATAAGATATGACAATTGGAGGGAAGAAACCACCAAGTCCGCCCATCATTGAAACAATACCATTCGCTGCTCCTGATTCTTTAGCAAAATAGAATGGAACGAGTTTGAACACGAGACCATTACCAGTACCTGCACATATACTAATAAGTAAACAACCGATTGTAAACAATAATATATGACTTGAAAACCCTAAAATAATTGCACCTATAATCATAAATACAAAATCTATCATTAATAAAATAACTGCATTAAATTTATCTCCTAAAATCCCACCTAATGGCCTTAAAAAAGTGGCTAACGCGATAAAGATACCAGATCTAATACCAGCATCTACTTCACTTATACCAAAGTTTTGAACTAAAAAATTCGGTAAAAATAATCCAAACGCTACAAAAGCACCAAATGTAATAAAATACCATAATGATAAATAATAAAGCTTAAGATCTTTCATTAATTTTTTAGACTGCTTAACTAGTGGCACCTTTATTTTTTTCTCATTCGCATCACCCAGAAGAAACATTAAAATTGCAAATAAGACAATAACAATCAAATAGCCTCTAACTGTCGTTTGCCATCCAATCATACCTGCAATAACTGGAGCTAAAAATGAAGAAATTGCAGTACCAATGTTCCCCATACCATATATTCCATTAGCAAGTCCTACTCTTTCTTTAGGAAAATATTTAGGAATTGATGTGACACCGACTGAGAAAATTGCGCCCCCAACACCTAAGAAGAAACCAGAAGCCATTAACATGCCCGGCGTTTGGGCTTGGCTTAAAAAGTAAATAGGAAATAATAGAATAATAAAGCTACAGAAAAACACCCATTTAGCACCAATAATATTAGTTAAATATCCAAATGGCACTCTTAAAATAGAACCCAATATAACGGGTATTGCTAAAATAATTGAAAGTTGATTCCCCGTGATATTAATATCTTGGGAGATAAAAGGCATTAATGGAGATATAATACTCCATGCCATAAATCCAACTACAAGACTTAGCGTTTGTAAGCTAAGTTGGAAACCACCACTTGCTTTGTTCATTCATTTCACCTTCATTTTCATCTATTTAATTTCAATGATTAAATAGCCAGTATTTCGCAGTTACTCTATAATTAAAAAATATGGATATTATTTAATATTTATGAAAGTTAAAACTGGTGTAATATAAGCGAATTGAAAATTGCTTTTTGTTTACAAAATACTAGCTACACTTTCATTTTATGTTTATTGTGAAAAAATTAACATAAGGATTATCCCTTAAGTTAATGTGTGGTTTCCCCTATATTCATCAACCATTATTATTACTTTATATTTTGGTTTCACAGCACAGTAAAAAAATCTTTTATAAAAAAAGTTAGCACGAAAAAATGACTGAATAGAACAATCATTTTTCGCGCTAACACTATATTGATGAATCTATCTGATTTAAAAGTCGACTAGTTTTTTCTTCATTGCATATTCAACTAATTCAGGTTTTGTTTTTAAGTCTAGTTTTTGCATGATATGTGTTTTATGTGCTTCCACCGTTTTGACAGAGACGAATAACTTTTGAGCGATGTCTTTATTGCCATATCCCTTTGCAATTAAAGGCAAAATCTCGATTTCTCTTTTAGATAAAATTTTAAATGGATCATTACTCGCTTGAGTATCTTGAAACGAATTGTTAACGAATTCGTTTACTAGCGATGTTGTGAGTTTCATATCTACGTAAGTTTCACCTTGGTAAACGGTTCTTATAGCCAATAAAAGCTGTTCATCTGGAGCATTTTTTAAAATGTAGCCTTTTGCGCCATTCCTTAATACATGAAATAAATATTCCTCATCGTCAAACATCGTTAATATCAATATCTTTGTTTCTGGAAAACTCTCAGATATCTTACTTGTTGCAATAAGCCCTGATTCACCCGGTGGCATGCTTAAGTCCATAATTAAAACATCTGGCTTGTATTCCATTACTTTCTGGTACGCTTCTACACCATCAGCTGCCGTCCCAACGACTTCCATATCTTCTTGATAGTTTAAAATCATAGAAAATCCTGTGCGCACAACAGCATGATCATCTGCTATCACTATTCTCAAAATTAATTTCTCCTTATTCCCTTATATTGGAACTTCTAATGTAACGATAGTACCTCTATCAATCTGTGTATCTATACTTACTTCTGCATTAACGAGTTCTGCGCGTTCATTCATACCATAAAGTCCTAACCCGGTACCTTGTGGTTGATCTGTTTTAATAAAGCCTTTGCCTCTATCTATAATTTCTGCAATTAATTTATAGTCGTTTACATGCAAATCAATATCAACAGTATCTACACCAGCATATTTTATTGCGTTAAACAATGCCTCTTGAACAACACGATATACGACTGTTTCAATCTCACTATCAAAGCGATGTGAAGCTAGATTAGAGTGATATTCTATGCGTATGCCATAATTGGCTTCAACTTGTTTGAAATAGGTTTTAAATGCTGCATCTAAACCTAGATCATCCAAGGATGACGGCCGCAATTCAACAGATAAATTACGAATATCATCTATCAATTTGGACATTAATCCTTCTATTCGCTTAGAATTATCTACCAAAGTTTGCATTTCTCTATGGTATTTCAGCAGCCGTAATTCCACATCGATGTTTAACATTTCTTGTACGAGACTGTCATGCAATTCACGTGATATTCTTTTTCTTTCATTTTCTTGTGCAGATATCGTTTTTTGCATCATTTTTCGCTGATACATCTTGTCATGACGCTCTATTTGAGGTGAAACATTTTGTAATGTAAATGCTTTAATATCTTTTGTTTCATCAATAGTTTGATATGTCGCTGTAAAAGGTTCAACTTTACCACGCGTCGTTTTCATAAATACTTGAAAACTTGTATTTCCAACTGAATCAGCTTCTAAAAAGCAATTTGTACATGATTGTAAATCATATTCATTTGTATACCCATCACAGCGACTACATATCGTATTAGTCATTTCTTGGTAGTCATTATCCGGTGAAATAATATCATGCGCTGCTTTATTCATCGCTATCACTTGACCATATTTATCAACAAATACTATTTTTTCAGTTGTATTATTAAAATATTGAACTAACAATTGGTCTATATTTTCCACTTGATTCGTTTTCATAAAATCACCTAGTCTTCTTCATTAAAAACACCCAATTTATTTACGATTGAAATAGAGTGACATGTTTGAGGTAGTGGTCTATTATTTCTTTGACCTAATAATAGCACACCATAAACGTAATTTTCATACCATAATGGTATTGCCATCACTGCTGTTAGCCGTTCACATAATATTATTGGATATTTGTGTTTTTCGCTCGGTAAGAGAAATTGATTGATATCTTCTATCACCATTCGCTTACCTGTTTTCATCACATTTCCTGCAATCCCTTTACCTATTCTAAGCACAATAAGTTTATAGCGAGAATTGGTACTTCCAGATACATAATTCCATTTTATCGGTGACAATTGGTTTTCATCTTTGTAAAATGCCAATCCTGCAAAATCAAAACCTTCTTCAATACGTAGCGTGTCTAAAACGGCTTGATAATTCACTTGTTCATTAAAAGATAATAGGCTCAATCTTTCGCCTCCATTCACACTTTATGCTTTCGATAAATAATGTAACTACGGCTCACATAAGTTAGTGGTACACTCCACACATGAACTAATCTAGTAAACGGCCAAAAAGCCATAATCACAAATCCTAGAAGTATATGCATCTTAAACGCGAGTGGTACATGCGTCATTAATGTAGCATCAGGTGAAAACATAAATAGTTGTCTAAACCATATTGAAATTGTCTCTCTATAATCAAATGTTGGTATCGTTGCATTTGTTACTAAAGTAGCATAGCAGCCCATAAAAACAATAATTAGAAGTAAAAAATTCACAATAATATCTGAGGCAGAACTCAATTTTCTAATGTTCTTTTTAGTTACACGGCGTGCGGTTAGCAACAACATACCTATCATAGTTATTATACCAAATATACTCCCAATATACACTGCTCCTATATGATACAAGTGATCATTAACACCGACTGCTGATAACCAAGATGCAGGTATAACTAAGCCTACAAAATGCCCCATAGCTACGGGAATTATGCCTAAATGGAACATGAGACTGCCCCATTTCAATTGTTTCTTTTCAATAAATTCACTAGATTTAGCAGTCCATGAAAATTTATCAAATTTATATCGTGCGATGTGCCCAATTAAAAAAATAGCTACGCAAAGATAAGGTACAATCACCCATAGAAATTGATTAAACATTTGTCTTCACCTCTGATACAGGTTCGATGCACGCTTTCAAAGTAGCTCTTAATCCTTTGATTAAGTAATAATATGGGCTATCTTTTTCTTTTAATTGTTGTGCCATCGCATAAGTACCATCTTCAATAATCATGATGATAAATTCAATATTTCCTTGTGCGCGTGAATCATTTTGCCATTGTGCGACATATAAAAACTCTAGCATTAAAGGTAAATAATCTGGCAATTCATTGGCTGCCATTTCCAATCCAAACATCTCATATAATACTTTTAATTTAGCGAGTAACTGTCCACGTTCCTTTTGTGTATCAAATTTATTATAAGTCATATAAAGTGGTGCCTTTTTATTAAAATCAAATGTGTCTGAATACAATTGTTTAATTTCTAACAGGCTGAGTTCATGCAACTTTTCACGATAAATTAATAAATCATCAAACGCTGGATGTCCCAAATCAATAACTTCTTCAAATGTTTTCGGATGAAATGTCAATTTTTCAGGAAATTCCAACTGTTGAGCTAAGTAACCAAAAGTTTCTTGATAATAATAATACTGCGTTAGATTAATCACGGAAAATCCCTCCATAGAAATTTTCGTTGTATATCTCTTGTCCTGATTTTTCAGATGCTGTACCCACAGGAACACCACATCCTTCACAATTAGAACCGAAGTATTCTCCACCATAACCTTGGCTACCTTGAGCACGATACGTATCTATATAGTCTTCTTTATGAGATGTTGGAATTACAAAGCGATCCTCATATTTCGCTATAGCTAACAAACGATACATATCTTTTGTTTGGCGTTCAGTTAATCCAAGTCTTGATAATTTATCAGTATCAAATGGTTTGTTTGTCACTTCTGCACGCATATAACTTCTCATAATTGCCATACGTTGTAACGCTATTTTAATTGATTCTGTATCTCCAGCAGTAAATAAATTTGCTAAATATTGAATTGGTAATCTCATTTCTTCAATTGCTGGGAATATCATATCAGGATTTCTATTTGCATCTGTTGCCGTTTGTCCTTCAAAATAACTCATAATTGGACTCAATGGTGGACAATACCAAACCATTGGCATAGTGCGATATTCAGGATGCAATGGAAACGCAAGTTTATATTCAATAGCGAGTTTGTAAACTGGTGAATTTTGAGCTGCCTCAATCCATTCCATTGAAACACCATCTTTTTGTGCTTGTTCAATCACTGATTCATCATATGGATTTAAGAATAAATCGAGTTGTTTTTCATATAAATCTTGTTCTTTTTCTGCACTAGCCGCTTCTTCAACTCTGTCGGCATCGTATAGTAAAACACCTAAATATCTCATACGACCAGTACACGTTTCAGAACATACTGTAGGCGTGCCTGCTTCAATACGTGGGAAACAAAATGTACACTTCTCTGCTTTATTGGTTTTCCAGTTAAAATAAACTTTTTTATATGGGCAACCTGTCATACAATATCTCCAACCACGACAAGCCTCTTGATCGACTAGCACAATACCATCTTCGTCTCGTTTATACATTGCACCAGAAGGACATGAAGCAACACAACTCGGGTTCAAACAATGCTCGCATAATCTTGGTAGATACATCATAAAGGTTTCATCGAATTTAAATTTAATATCTTCTTCAATACGTTGAATATTAGGGTCTTCTGGTCCAGTAACGTGCCCCCCTGCTAAATCATCTTCCCAGTTAGGTCCCCAATTCAAATCTAATTTCTCACCTGATATTAGAGAATGTGCTTTAGCGACTGGCGAATGATTACCTGCTTTAGCTGTCGTAAGGTGTTCATAATTATAAGTCCACGGCTCATAGTAATCTTTAATCACTGGCATATCAGGATTATAAAATATTTTCCCTAATGCTATTTTTGACCATTTACTACCAGATTTAAGTTCTAGTTTTCCTTTTTTATTTAAGTACCATCCACCTTTATACTGTTCTTGGTCTTCCCATCTTTTGGGGTAGCCAATACCTGGCTTAGTTTCTACATTGTTAAACCACATATATTCAGCTCCGGGTCGGTTTGTCCATGTACTCTTACAAGTGACACTACAAGTATGACAACCTATACATTTATCTAAGTTTAATACCATTGCGATCTGTGCTTTAATCTTCAAGCCAGTCAACCTCCTTCAGTTTTCTAACAGCTACATAAACATCTCTTTGATTTCCAATAGGACCATAATAATTAAAGTGATAACTGATTTGTGCATAACCACCTACAAGTTGTGTTGGCTTTAAATGTATTCGTGTTGGTGCATTATGAGAACCACCTCTTGTTTCTGTAATTTCAGAACCTGGAGTTTCAATATGCTTATCTTGAGCGTGATACATAAACATCGTTCCTCTTGGCATACGGTGTGACACAACTGCTCGAGCAGTTACTACTCCGTTTCTGTTGTAAACTTCTAACCATTGATTGTCTGCAATATCATGTGCTTTTGCATCCTCTTTTGAAATCCAAACCGTTGGACCACCTCTAAACAGTGTCAACATATGTTGGTTGTCTTGATAAGTAGAATGGATATTCCATTTACCATGTGGGGTTAAGTAGCGTAATACGAGTGTTTGATCATCCATCGAGACATGCTTATCCCTTGTCCCAAATACCATTGGCGGTAAAGTTGGTTTATAGACAGGTAAGTTTTCTCCAAATTGTTGGAATATTTCATGATCAATATAATAACTTTGACGTCCTGTTAATGTTCTAAATGGTACTAAACGTTCAATATTTGTTGTAAAAGGTGAATAACGCTGTCCATTTTTATTTGAACCAGGAAACACTGCAGTTGGAATAACTTCTCTTGGTTGGGCCGTCATATTTAAAAACGTTATTTTTTCTGATGCACGTTCACTAGAAATATCTTTTAATGGCATGCCTGTTTGTTGTTCTAAATCTTCATAAGATTTTTGTGATAATTTGCCATTTGTAGCTGAAGATAAATTCAATACAGCATCTGCTGCACGTCTTGCAGTATCTATTCTAGGTCTACCGTTTCTCACTGAATCTTCTTTGTCATCATTCCAAGTACCGACCATATGTTTCAGCTCTTCATATTGTTCTGACACTGTAAAACTCACACCATGAGCACCCACTTTAGCTTTTTCTAATAAAGGCCCGAGTGTGACATATTTATCAAATATTTTTGTATAATCTCTATCAACAACTGTGAAGCTTGGCATTGTCTTACCAGGAATAGCTTCTACTTCACCTTTAGTCCAGTCTTTTACAATACCGTTCACATTCGATATTTCTTGTTGCGTATCATGAGCTAAAGGTGTAGTTACGACATCTTTGTATACGCCTGTAAGGTGTTTTTTCGCATTTTCTGACACTTCTTTACTTAACGATTTGAAAATATCCCAATCTGAACGTGATTCCCATAAAGGATCAATCGCCGGATTAAATGGATGTACAAAAGGATGCATATCCGTAGATGATAAGTCATGCTTCTCATACCATGTCGCAGCTGGCAAGACAATGTCTGAGTAAAGTGGTGTCGAAGTCATTCTAAAATCTAGTGACACAAGTAAATCTAACTTGCCTTCAGTGTCATCTCTCCATTGAATCTCTTCTGGTTTCACTTCTTCATTCGGTTCTGCCAATAGTCCAGACTTTGCACCGAGTAAATGTTTCATAAAATACTCTTGCCCTTTCGCAGAACTAGATATTAAATTAGAACGCCAGAGGAATAACGTTTTAGGATGATTCTTTTTCAAATCAGGATCTTCAATCGCAAACTCTGTATCTCTCGATTTCACAGAATCTACTGCACGTTTTAAAATCGCTTCATTATTAAATTCATTTGCCTCTCTTGCTGCTTCACCAAATGACAAACTATTTTTATTAAATTGTGGATACGAAGGCAACCAACCTAATCTGGCTGCTAGCACATTATAATCTGCTGGATGTTGGTGCTTAATATTCTCAGCTAATGGGGATTTTATACTATCCACATTAGATTCTTCATATTTCCACTGATCTGTCGCAAAATAGAACCAACTCGTGCCATTTTGTAATCTTGGTGGTCCTTGCCAATCTTTGGCGAATGCAAGTGTATTCCACCCTTCAATGGGTCTACATTTTTCTTGGCCAACATAATGCGCCCATCCGCCACCATTCACACCCTGACAGCCACATAGTAATACTAAATTCAAGATAGAACGGTATATCGTATCTGAGTTAAACCAATGGTTAATACCTGCACCCATAATGATCATCGATTTACCCTTTGTATCAATTGCATTTTGCGCAAATTCACGTGCCACTTGCGTAACCACATCTTGTTTCACACCTGTCACTTTTTCTTGCCATGCAGGTGTATAATATGAATTTGCATCTTTATAGTCCTTCGCTTCTAATTCATGATTAAATCTTTTTATGCCATATTGACTTGTCATTAAATCATAAACTGTCGTTATATATTGTTCTTTTCCATTTGCTAGAGTAATTTTTTTAACCGCAATTGGTCGTTCAAAAATACCATTGCCCTCATTATTGAAATATGGAAATTGTATTTTTTCTAATTCAAAATGATCTTCTGCAAGACTCAGTGCCGGGTCAATTTTACTACCGTCTTCATTTTCTAATTTTAAATTCCATTGTTTATCTTTTTCCCAACGTTGTCCCATTGTGCCATTTGGAACCGTTAAGTTCTGGGTGATTTTATCAAAAATGACAGGCTTCCATTCACTATGCTCTACTGTTTCGCCTAAGTCATTTGCTCTTAAGAAACGACCTGCTTTAAAACCATTTTCATCTTTATCTAACATGATAATAAATGGCATATCCGTATATTGTTTTGAATAATTTATAAAATGCGCATTGGGTTGATTAACGTAATGTTCTTGCAGTATGACATGCGTCATCGCTTGGGCAAGTGCTGCATCAGAACCAGGATGTGGTGCTAACCAATTGTCTGCAAATTTCACATTCTCTGCATAATCAGGTGCAATTGACACCACTTTCGTTCCTTTATATCGAACTTCAGTCATAAAGTGTGCGTCTGGGGTACGAGTCATCGGTACATTAGAACCCCACATCATAATGTAAGATGCGTTATACCAATCACTTGATTCAGGCACGTCGGTTTGTTCACCCCAAATTTGAGGTGAAGCAGGTGGTAAATCTGCATACCAATCATAAAAACTCAGCATTTCTCCACCAAGTAAACTCACAAATCGTGCACCAGAAGCATAACTCAACATAGACATAGCAGGTATCGGGGTAAAACCAGCTATTCTATCTGGACCAAATTTTTTGATAGTATAAATAATTTGAGCAGATATGAGTTTCCCTACGTCTTTCCAATTCGTTCTCACTAATCCACCTTTGCCTCGTGCTTGTTTATATAATTTTGCTTTTTCCTCATCTTCTACGATAGATGCCCAAGCTTCTATCGTATTATTATCATGAGTTTCTAGGGCTTCTACCCAAAGTTCCCACAACTTTTTACGGATATATGGATACCGAATTCTTAAAGGACTATATTCATACCAAGAAAATGAAGCACCACGTGGGCAACCTCTAGGTTCAAATTCAGGCATATCAGGCCCACAACTTGGATAGTCTGTTTGTTGATTTTCCCATGTAATCACACCATTTTTAACAAATACTTTCCATGAGCAAGAACCTGTGCAATTCACACCATGAGTCGTTCTAACTACTTTGTCATGACTCCATCTTTCTCTATACATTTTCTCCCATTCCCGACTCTTACTTTCTAAGACCGACCAGTCACCATTAAATTTTTCTGTCGGCTTAAAAAAGCTTAATCCAAATTTTTTCATTGAAAACACCCTCTCAGATCATTGCCAGTAAAATTTTTAAAGTAGGATTCTATGGTTCACTTCATTCACTGCTTAACTAAATTGTACATTTTTTCACAAATTTCAAATATTAGGGAATCACCTAATAAGCGGTGGAAATACCCTTAGTTTTTAAGTACACACTCATGAGCAAAAGTAATTTAATGTCCTATAAATATAAAAAAGATGATCTCTATTCACTACAATAGAAATCATCTTTTTTATACTTTGGGGTTATCAATTATCTTCTGAAATCATCTTATTTTATATCCTTAGAGTGAATTTTCTCATCAAAATGCTGCATTAATTGTTGTTCTATAAACAACTGTTGGCTGTGATGAAGTTCATGCTTTTCATCAGGGTTAATTAAGCACCATCCACCGTTTTCATAGATATCAAATGCTTGCTCAATTGCCTGTAAACGGGGTCCAGAAATTAAATGTTTCTTACTAGTACATTTTTTCAAGGTGCTTTTAATATTTTCATAAGCTGCCATATCACCTACAATCACTATGCCAGGTGATATTTGTTCTAAATCATCAGAAACCTGCTCCGCAATTGTAGTTACCGTACCTATGATGTGTTTTTCATTAAAAGAAGAAACATTAAATATGAGCAATACTGGATAATCTACTTGTATAGTCTGATATATATCATTCATAATTTCACTCAACCGCTTCACACCCATATAAATAGCTAACGTCCCCCCGTTTATAAGTGCTGTAACATCAACTTGCTGCTGACTATTTTTATTCAGATGCCCTGTCGTAAAAGTGACACTTTGGGCGACATTACGAATTGTTAATCCTAAACCTACTGAGGCCACAGCAGCACTCGCTGTTGTAATACCTGGTACAACTTCAAAATCAATACCGGCTTGTGACAATGTAACAACCTCTTCATGGACTCTACCAAAAATTGCAGGATCCCCACCCTTTAATCTAACAACACATTTATGGTGCTTTGCAGCTGAAATTAATTTTTCATTTATAACTTTTTGTTGAATATGCTTACGGTATGCTTCCTTACCCACATTTATTATTTCAATTTCTGGTCTTACTAATTGTAAAATGAACGGATTGACTAATCTGTCATACAAAATGATATCTGCACTTCGAATAAGACGCTCGGCCTTTCTTGTTAATAATTCAGGCTGCCCAGGTCCAGCACCTACGAGATATACCTTGCCATAAGTGTTTAATGGCATATATATACAGCTCCATTATGAATTTCTACATCGTAAACATCCACACATCCAGTATCTGGTGACTGAACGAGTCCCGTTTTCAAATCTATTTTTTGATCATGCAAAGGACAATATACAAATTCACCGCTTACCGTACCTTCTGAAAGTGGTCCCTGTTTATGAGGACATACATTATGAACTGCGTGTATTTCACCTGATTCTGTTAAAAATAAACCAATTTCGATATCGTTTATGATTACCTTTTTGCCAACTAAAGGAACAAGCTCATCGACCGTTGCTACTTTTATTTTTTCTAATGCTTTCATAATTAAACTTTCTCCACTTCAAATATTTTTTGTGCTACTTCATTATTTATAATGTGTGACCATGGTTCAGCTTCTATAGCTTTTTTCGCTTCCAAAATACGATTGAACAAATCGTCTTGTCTTTCTTGATTTAATAAAACTGCTTTAACTTTTTCAAAACCTAATCGCTGTATCCACGGTGCAGTACGTTCTGCATAAATACCAGTCTCTCTGTAATATTGCATCATCGCACCACATAATTTAATGACCTCATCTTCTGTTTCAACGGTAGTTAAATGTAAACCCTTTGTTACGTCCGTACCGCCATTGCCCCCAATATAAATTTGAAAGCCATTTTCAACGCTGATAACACCAAAGTCTTTAACACCAGATTCTACACAGCTTCTTGGACAACCAGAGACACCCATTTTAAACTTATGTGGCGTGTCGATGTGTTCGAATGTCTTTTCTAAACGAATACCTAATTGCGTAGTATATTGCGTACCAAATCGGCAAAATTCCTTACCTACACAACTTTTAACTGAGCGTGTCTTTTTCGCATATGCTGAAGCTGAACGCATACCTAAATCTGACCATATTTGTGGTAGTAATTCTTTTTTAACACCATACAACCCTATACGTTGAGAACCTGTCACTTTCACTAATGGCACATCCTATTTTTTAGCAACTTCTCCTAACCGAATTAACTGATCTGCATTCGTAACACCACCGCGCATTTGGGGAATCACAGAAAATGTACCGTCATTTTGAATGTTGGCATGATAGCGTTCATTTGCAAAACGTGACTCAATTTCATCATTATGCTCAAATGGATAAACCATATTCAAATAATAATTAATAGCTGGTCTACACTTTGGACAACCCGACTTATCATTAAAATTGAGTGCATAGCGTACTTCCTTAGACGTTTTCAATCCTTTTGCTCTTATCTGAGTAACAATTTGATCACGCGTGAGCTCAGTACATGCACATATACCAGATGGTTTAGAAGCAACAAAATCATCACCTAATGTATACTCTAAAATCTGACCAATTTGCCCTTTACACTTACCACATGAATTGCCAGCTTTTGTTTCTTTTGTGACTGCTTCTACACTAGTAAGACCATGCTCATTAATTGCACTCACAATCTTTCCTTTGCTGACACCATTGCATCCACAAACTGTCTCATCATCTGACATGTCGGCAATACTTATTTCACTCGTTTCTCCGCCTTTATGCATAAGTGAAACCATCGTGTAATCCTCTAATGGTTCTTGTTTTTTCATCATATTAAAAAATCTTGGACCATCATCAATATCTCCATATAAGACTGCTCCGACAATACTTTCATCTTTTAGAAACACTTTCTTATAATGTTTATTAACACTGTCAAAAACCTCTACACCTTGGATATCTATATCTTCTTTAATTTGACCAGCACTATATAAATCACAACCCGAAACTTTTAAAGAAGTAAATGTTGTGGAACCTCTATAGCCTTCTGTTTCTCGACCGGTTAAATGGTCTGCCAATACTTTACCCTGCTCATATAATGGCGCAACTAATCCATATACTTTACCATTGTGTTCTGCACATTCACCAACTGCAAAAATAGCTTCATCACTCGTTTGCATATAATCATTAACGACAATGCCTCTATTCACTTTTAAGCCACTTGACTGCGCAACTTGTGTATACGGTCGAATACCAACTGCCATGACCACTAAATCTGCTGCTAATGTTGTACCATCCGCTAACAAAACACCGGTAACATCTTCTTGTCCAAGTATTTCTTGTGTACTTGCCTGCAATTTAAAGTGCATTCCTTGTGCTTCTAAATCTGCTTTCAACATATCTGCAGCCTTTTTATCTAATTGCATTTCCATAAGCCATTCAGCAAGATGTACCACAGTAACTTCCATACCTTGATCCATTAATCCACGTGCACATTCTAATCCCAGCAAACCACCGCCGATTACGATAGCACGCTGCTTTGTTTTAGCAATTTCAATCATACGCTCAGTGTCTTCAATCGTTCTCCAACCTATTACACTCGATAAAGATGCACCTGGTATAGGTAATACAAAGGCACTCGAACCAGTAGCAAATATACAAATATCATAATTACATCTAAGGCCATCAGCTGTAATCACTTGTTTAAGTTCTCGATTAACCTCTACTACTGGATCATTTGTAATAAGCTGAATATCATTGTCTTTATACCACTCAAATGGATTCATAATGGTCTCATCCACTGTCATCTTTTTCTGCAATATATTTGATAACATAATTCGATTGTAATTTGGATATGGTTCCTTACCTATAATCGTTATGTTATATTGCTGTGCATCACGTTCTAATATTTCTTCAATCGTGCGTATGCCCGCCATGCCATTACCAATCATTACTAACTGCTTTTTAGACATTGTCTTCCTCCTCATACTCTTCATTTAAAAATGCTTGTACCGCTTTTGATAGTTGTTTCACTCCGCTACGATTTGTACCATTTGATCTAAAATGAATACTTATGTCTTTGTATTTTATTTCGCACATGTTGTAAAAATCAGATTGCGCTTTATCACCTATATGGTTAACAAGTTGATAACGCTTAGCATCTTGCTTAATTAGATGATTAACATCTTCGTCATCTGTTGCAGCAAAAATAATATCCGCATATTTAATATCTTCGCTGTCATAGCACTTCGTAAACAACTTCATTTTAGGATATTCAATTTCAAAAAATTCCGGTAAAAATTTTTTGCTTATAATAACTAGCGACTGTATGTCTTCCTTAATAAGCTGTTGTACTTTTCTGTACGCAACTTTACCTGCGCCAATCACTACAACACGCTTATCTGACAAGTTGAGTTGAATTGGATACACATTCAAACACCTCTAATTGTTTAATTCTTTCTGTAATCATCGTTGAGAGCAAAGGGTCAAAATTAATAGCTGCTGTATAATGTATATTACAACCATCATTCATTTGTGCTATATGATGTTTTGCTTTGTTTACCAAAAAGCCGTCATAGAAAAATATGGGTACAATCAATATGTCTGTATTATTTTTTAAATAGTGCAGTAAGTTAAAGCGATAATTGTAGTCACCATATAATGTCATCATAGAAATAGGTATTTCAAACACGTCACAGTCTTGAGTTAACTGCCATAAAGCAATATCAGGATGACGATAACGTTCGCTGCCATGAGCCATTAAAATAATGTGCTGTATTTTAGGATGACTTTTAACTTTATATAAAATTTTCTGTTTAACTAGCGTTGTCATTAATTTATGTGTGCCAAGTGGCTCAGCAATTTTATATTTAATATGTGGATATTTATTCTCATAAAGTTTTAAAATCATAGGAATATCTTCTAAATAATGCTTTGCTGGAAAAAGTAAAAGTGGAATGATATTAAAACTTTTAGTACCCTGTTGAATACGTGTGTCTAGTACTTGTTCAAGACTTTGATTTTTACTTTCTAAGAAAGCAATATGATAATCACGTACGTTACGACTTACCAATTGCTCCAAAAAATGATGAAGTAATTCATTTTGTTTCCCTTTATTCATGCCATGAACAACAAGTATAAAATCAGTCATATGATCCCCCCTTTTCTTTACACTTGCATTGTAATATAAATTCAGTTGCTTTTGTGAATTAAATCACATGAAAGTTTAAAAATAGGGAATCCCCTTATTCAATCACTAATGGGATTCCCTATGCATTTATTCAATTTATTAGAATGGTGGCGTACCTAGTACTTCTTCGTCAAAACTTTCCGGTATTAGTACTTTTCTCATGATAACTCCCAAATCTCCATCGTTACTCTCGTGCTCACCGTATATTTCATAACCACGTTTTTTATAAATATCTAGTAGCCAAGGGTGTAAACGTGCAGATGTACCAAGCGTCACTGCTGGTGCTTTAAGCGTGTCTCTTAAATAAGTCTCCTCAACATATTTTAACAATTTACTTCCAATACCTTTACCATCATATGACGGCTTCGTAGCGAACCACCAAACAAATGGATATATTGAGATACGACGTTTTCCTTCCCAAGGATAACGCACCGTAAGCGTTGAAATTATTTCATGATCATCTTCTAGTACAAACATCGTACTTGTTTTAATATTCTTTTTAACTAATTCAACATTCGCATTAACTGATGGCCAATCTATACCTAATTCCCTTAACGGAGTAAAAGATTCATACATCAATTTTTGTAATGCCTCCGCGTCAGATTCCACAGCAACTCTTATATTATATTCAGACATTTTGTCACTCCTTCTCATTTATAGCTTATTCATTCATGGATAACATCCCTAAAAAAATCATAAACCATTTACAATCATATCAATACAATATGGCTTCTTAATTATTGAGTCAATTATTATGTTTTAAAAACTAAAAAAAGCACAATCACAAAAAAATTATGATTATGCTTGTTACTATTTTGAATACCATTAATTATGTAAGCTATTTCGTTTACCATTTAAATACGCATAAACTAGACCAACGAAAATACCTCCACCAATATAATTACCTATAAAGGCGAACACAATATTTTTTAATACGTGTAACCATGCGATTCCATCAAAATCATAAAACACCATACCTGCGTATAGCCCGGCATTAAATACAACGTGCTCATAACCCATAAATACAAAGACGATGACTCCACTAGCAATGAAAAATGCTTTAGTTAGACCGTCTTTAAATTGAATTGATAAATAAATACCAATATTAATAAAGAAATTACAAAATATGGCTTTACCTAAAATGCCATACCATGTGGCATCTACCGTCTTACCATTCACAAGTTTCGTTAAGCTTGCAACCATGTCTGAAGTTATGATTGGCGTGAATTTCATTAAAGCAAATAAGAAAAATCCACCTATTATATTAAATAGAAAACATACCATCATAATACCCAACGCTTTATTCATACCGATAACTTTATAATACCAACCAACTGTTAAAAACATAAAGTTACTCGTTAATAATTCTGAATGTGACAGTACAATTAAAACTAAGGCTAAACTAAATGAAATAGCTCCCATTAAATTTATTAAACCTTCATTTGCACCTGCAAATTGTGTTTTTATAGCTAGCATAAATACAGTAACGATTGCTAGTAAGAATCCTGACATAATTGATTTAAGCGCATAACGACAAGGTGTCTTATCAAACAAAACTTCCTTCATTTGTACTTGATTATTAATATTATCAATCGTTTCTCTCGACATGTAAGTGTCCTTAATGGATTTATTATTATCTACCAAGAAATATGCCCCCTTTTTTATTTTAAAAAAATGATGATTTATCTATACCAATGATGTTATTATATTAGTTTCATTTGATATTTAATAGTCAAAAAATAAGTTTTTTAATTTTGAAATTTAATATATTGCGCATTAGCTTAAAATAACGTAAACTTTACTTGTACTAAAAACAAACACAAGCAAAACCTAAAGGAGGCCTATACTTGAATACACAATTCTCTGTTTCAATCCATATTCTCTCTCTGTTAGCTATAAAAAATGAACCTGTTTCAAGTCAATATATCGCTGACAGTATTAATAGTAACGCCACCTTAGTGAGAAAATTATGTCGTTATTTAAGAGACGGTAATTTTATACAAAGTAGCCAAGGTATCGCCGGTTACAGTTTATCTTGTTCATCCCATGATATTAAACTCGGTGATTTATATAAGCTTATTTTTGCTGACACAACCCATTTCGCCAAAATTCATGGTCACACTAACACAGATTGTCCTGTTGGGAAAAATATAACGCCTGCACTTGATGAAATATATAGTGATGTTGACGAAACGATTATAAATAAACTTAACGCCTATACAATTAAAAGTGTCATTGATCGCTTTTAAATAAATAACGCTTGATTGTTTCTCATCTGAGACACAAGCCTAAGTTCAACAGTATGAAAGATATTGATTTATCTATGTGCACAAATAGAACTGTCGACAAAAAAGAGTGGAAGAACGAAATCTTATTGAAACAATTAGATTTCGTTCTCCCACTCTCTTTTTATATAAAATATTAATTTTTATACTTACTTAACACATGTAAGCCATAAGCAAAGATGCCATATCCTGTTAATGTACGTATAAACCATTTAAATGTAGTATGACTTAAACTTTTTTCATTTAAAAATAACGCCGGTACTAGCGTACTCACTGAATATAGTCCAAGTACTTTAACATAACGTTTATTCAATACACTCACCTCTTTTCATATACTATTATATCGAAAAGAGGCTTAGAATAAACAGGTGATTTTCAACATCTTATTGACTATTCTTATAATTTTGTTAAAAGTGTCTCTAAATTATCAAAAGTACTATTCATACCTTCTTCTACACCCATGTCCAACAATTGTTGTGCTGCTTTAGGATCTGGCAATTCTGCTATAGATTTAATCGTAGTTAAACCGTCACTCTTTTCTTCTATATGAATGATGTTATGCATACCTGCCATTTTTTCATCAATATTACCATCTTTGTCTGCAAAGTAATCATAGTAATCAATGAGTATAGGTTCCTTCACTTCATTATAATTAGTCACAGTATAGCTTGTACCTTGAGGCGCACGTATAGCAAAAAATGCATGTCCACCAGTCTGAACATTAAATTGAAATACCTCAGTCTTTGCACCTTGTGGATGAAACCATTGTTCAAATAAAGCACGGTCAGTATAAGCTTTAAATATATTTTGTGCAGTTGTGTTAAAATCTCTCGTAAAAATTATTTTATTTTCCTTAACTTGAACTGTCATTTACGATTCTCCTTCATTCATAATTACATATGATGTTATCTTTTTTACTTTAGCATTTTTGCTATGGCTTTCAAATTCAAAGAAGTCTGCAAAATAAACTGAATCTCCATTTTGAGCAATTTGAGTGCCATGAACTGCGCCTAATTTGCCATGTGAAATATTATGCGTTACTTCCAATGAAGCAATGTCGAATTTATGTTCGTTAATTTCATCATAAAACGCTTCAAAACCATGTAATTCAAAAGCGCCAGGAACCTCCCATATAAAATCTTCTGTGACAGCTTCAAATAATTGTGCTTTATCTACTAATATTGAGCCTATTAAAAAATCTAACATTACTTTTCTTTTAGGTGCATTATCACAATTTAAATCTCCCGTTAATTTAAATGGTAAGTCTGACTCGGTTTCATTATTAAAATTCAAGTTGATATCTATTAACGCTTCATGAAGAATTTCAATCGCTTTAGGTCCAATACCATGAATGCCTAATAGCGCTGTACGCTCATACTGTGATACTTTTTCCAAAGTTGTTATCCCTATATTATTAAGTGCTTGTGTTGCAGGTCTTCCAATTTTCGGCAATTCTGTTGACATGTTATCTCCCCCTATCTTAGTATCACTATACCCATTTCATCGTTTCATTATTTATCAATAAGCATTAATTATAACTCACTAACTTTTATCGTAAGATAGTTGACAAATCTTACAATTTAAACTACCTTATATTATAAGATAGTGAAAAGAGGGATGATATGTCAATTTCAAATCAAATGATGAAAGGATTATTAGATGGGGCCATATTGGGACTGATTTCTCAAGGTGAAACATATGGTTATGAAATTCTAGATAAATTAAAATCTCAACAATTCCCTGAAATTAGCGATGGCAGTATATATCCAGTATTATTACGACTAAATAAAAATGGTTATGTCACTACAATAACAAAAAAATCGGATACTGGCGGACCAAAACGTAAGTATTATTTATTAACTGAAGACGGTAAAAAAGAATTAGCAAATTTTAAAAGTAAGTGGAACTACTTAAATAATGGGATGAATAATTTAATGAGGAGTGTTGACGTTGTTGACTAAAAAAGCTGAAGATTTTTTACTTAAATTAAGAATCGAATTATTATTTCGTGGCAAGAACGAAGATGAAGTTAATGCGATTGAAGAAGAATTACGTGATCATATTATAATCGCTGAAGAAAACAATGATAATATCAATAATTTACTAAACACGCCTATTAAAGATTATGCTGATAACTTTTCTAAAGAATTGAGTTTAACTAAAGGTATTCATAAATACATACTTTACATTATTTCATTTATGATTGTAATGACAACTGTTCCAAGAATGCTGGATAATTCATTCCAGTTAAGTTTATCTTTAATACTCTATATTTTGTTCATCTTTATTGGTTCTTTTGTATTGGTATTGTTTGTAGTAAAAAAAGTAATTATGAGATGGGGCGATAGTAAGAAAACATATGTTGCTGCTTTCGTTATTGCACCTGTTATTTTCGGAATTTACTTACTGTGTGAATTCGTGTTACGTAACAATCCATTATTTGTTTTTTGGTCACCCAATCAAACTACTAACTTTACAATGGGACTAATGCTTTTATTAATAACAACGATTACTTGTTTTGTAATAAAACAAAAATATTTTGCTTTTTTAATATTAATCTTATGTCTCCCAGACCTTATTGGAAAAATATTTACTGGTGGAGATCATACAGACTATAATTTCGTACTGATTACTAGTATCGGTACTATAATTCTTCTCTGGAGTGTTAGTATTTATATATTCTTTAAATATTGGCGTGAGAAAAAAGAAAAGAGTCATTAATCTATATAAAAATAGCTACTAGAACCTATATTAGGTTATCTAGTAGCTATTTTTTTAATAAGGCTTAAATTTTAGACGTTTATGTTTCTTAGTCTTCTAAAGCAAATTCTATACTAGCTTGGAATTTCACATCTTTACCAACCATTACGCCGCCTGTTTCCAGTTTTTGGTTAAATGACATGCCGTATTTTTCGCGATTGATTGTACCATTTACAATGAAGCCTGCAGTTGTTGCACCATTTAATGGATTTTTACTTGAACCTTCATAAGAAGCATCAAAAGTTTCTTCTTCAGTTACATCTTTAATTGTTAAATTACCCGTTACTGATTTTTCATCTACTGAAGTAATTTCAAATTTTACATCTGGATAATTTTCAGAATCAAAGAAATCTCCACTACGTAAATGACCATCACGGTCTGCTACGTTTGTATCAATTGAGTCAGCTTTAATTACAGCTGTACCTTTAAGAGATTTTAAATCATTAATGTCGCCTTCTAAATTTACATCGAAATCTTTAAATTTACCTTTAACGTTAGAAATCATTAAGTGCTTCACTGAAAATTCTACTACTGAATGTGCTGGATCAAAATTAAATGTTGTCATAAAAAACATACCTCCAAAGTATTATTAGTTTATTTGATACATTTAGTATACCAGATATATTTATTATATCAAGTAAAAAGTTTGCACTTTTCATCTACTTTTAATTTCATTCCCTCAATTCACTTTTTTATTCAATTTAAATTTAAAAAGTAATTTGACTTACAGTAAATTTCAATATTAATGCGCTAGCATCTCTGCTTTAATTTCTTTACTACTTAACGCTTTAGGATAATATGTCGGCCAATTATCTAATTCTTTCATCACTTTTTCTTTATCATTACCTATAAATATATGATAGTGATGTGCTTTCTTAGGTGCAATATTATGGTCACTAAATTGGACATACTTAGGTAAATCTTTATCTCCATTACCCTCTAATTTAAATGTATATCTTACACCTCTATTACCTTTTTCATATTTCAAAATATCTTTGCCATCATACTTATATTTACCTGACGCTTTTTTGCCGTTCTTCTCAAACGTAATTGAGTCACTTGTGATATTGATATTATCTATGTCTGTTTTATAACCTTTTTCGTAATACGCTTTATATTCTTTTGCTGTCATTGAATCATCTTCTTCAGCTTTATGCTTCATCACATCATCTAATGATCCATCTTTCAAATATGGATATACTGATTGCCAATCACCTTTATAATCCGCTAATGGTCTATCTTTAACTTGATTATCTTTAAAGTAACCTTCTGAAATTGCTTTTTCATGTTTGCCTTGCTGTTTATCATCATTTACTTTGATATCGTTACTTAAAGCTTTATCAATGTTTTTTATATTTTTATTCATAAGGGATTGATAGTTTAAATCCTCATCCTGTTGTTGTTCTTTATTAAGTGATTCCATATTATAAAATTTTAATGGCTTAGCCTTTGTTTCTTTACGAATTGTATCTGTAACTTTATTTGAAACATTATCTTCATATAAAATATATTTTGCTCCTGAATCATTAATTTCATTAACTATTTCTGTTAAAGCTTTTTGAGATGGGTCTTCTGCATTCATGTTTTGAACACCTTTTTGTACAAAACCATATCTTTCAGATAAATAACCCATTGATTCGTGAGAAATAAACACAGCATTACCTTGTTTATCTTTTGTAACATCTTTCATTTTGTCATCTATTTTTTTCAGTTCTTTATCTAGTTTTTTATAATTTTCTTCATAATCTTTTTTGTGTTTTGGATCTTTTTTAATTAATTCATCTTTGATTTCTTTAGCAAAAGTTTGATTGAATTTAAGATCTAACCAAACATGCGGATCATATCCTCCATGATGATGTCCCTCGTGCTCATGCCCTTCTTCTTCGTGACTATGTTGATCTGTAAGTAGTTGAGATTTGTCTAATTTATCTTCTAGCGATAATTTTTTATCTTCATCTTTTATCGTTGATGCCACTTTTTTAGCAACAGGATCTAGGTTGTCCCCTGTATATAAGAACAAATCTGATTTACTCGCATTAATTATGTCTTTTTGAGTTGGTTCATAGCTATGTAAGTCTGTGCCTGCTGGATAAATTGATTCTACTGAAACATGTTCTCCTCCAATTTCTTTAGCAAATGATTGTAGCGGAAAAACTGTTGTATTAATTTTTATTTTATTTTTGTCACCTTCACTTCCTTTTTCATTCGTATCAGCTTTGCCACATCCTGCTATGACAATTGCAAATGTAATGACCAAAGATATTATGTATAGTGTTTTTTTCATTCTACATCCTCCTATAAATAGTAATGCTTACGATTTAAAATTATAAACTCCCTTCGGCCAAAACGCAATACTAAATAATAATGATTACGATTTATTTTCGTGTAAAAGAAAAGCCTAAAGTACATTGTTATTACAATTTTTGTACTTTAGAGCTATTAGTTACTCGTTTTTCTCTATTAATTTTTTATAATTGTCGTAATCATACGGATCTTCCACTTTTTCTCCACCTATATAAACTGTAGGTGCAGTATCAATATTTTTATCTTCAGCTTGTTTTTTATCTTTCTGAGCTGCTTTCCATGATTTACTATCTTCAGTTTTATAATCTTTTTTAATTTTTTCTTTTTGTTTATTGTCGATACTTAATTTATCAATTTGTTTATCAACCAGTGACTCAGTTATCCATTCTTTTTCAGCATCGCCTTGTTGTTCAAACATTAATTTTTGAAAATCTAAATATTGCTTCGGTGCAATTTGCTGTACTGCATGACCAGCTCTCGATCCAATAATCGAATCATCACCAAGAAAAGCCATATTGACAAATTCATAATCCACTTTATCTTTATCTATATAATCTTTTTTAAGTTTAGGCATAATATTACTTTCTACTTTTTTACAATAGGAGCATTTAAAATCACCATATTCTATAATTTTAATTTTCCCATTGGCATTTTGCTTGTCATCTTTATGTGCATCCTCATCACTTGAGCAAGCAGTTATTAATAACATAGTAGCTATCAAACCTAAACATAGCCATAATTTTTTCATATGCTTTCAAAAACACCTCAATTTTAGATATCGCTAAATAAAATTATTCTTTAATATCCATATTTTCTTCTTTATAATCAGGTTCATGTTTGTGTGTATATGCTTTCGAATTAAAATCTTTTAAATGTTTTGCTTTATCGTCTTCAAATTTATAAGTATAATAATGTACTTCTTCGTCTTCTTTAAAAGGCTTATAAGCAAGCATGACATATTTACCCTTTTCATAAACGTATATATTTGCATTCTTTTTGTCGAATTTTTCTTCAAGGTCACCTTTTTGTTTTTCAGATAAGTTCTCTTGATATGTTTGTTGTTTATTTACTGCTTTATCTATTTTATCGGCATACTTCCCACTACTACAGCCTGCTACAATAATCGTCGATATAGCGATCATGATCAATAACTTTTTCATTATTTGGCACACTCCTAAATCCAGTTTAACTACTCATGAATCACCTTTAAAATATACTTCTTCCATAAATATTATCATACAATGAACAACTTAAATGTTCTAGGGTGATTTTAAATTCATTCTTTTTAAATATTTTATTTTTACGAATAAAAATTCGGCTCGACAATTTATGTCAGGCCGAATTTATTGTTAATCTACTAAATGCATTTTAATTGCTAATGCACCATAATCTAATTCGTCAGTTTGCGAATATATTTGATATATGGCTGCTAATTTTTGAGAAAGCTGTTCTTCCTCTTTAGCACCAATTTCTTTATTTGTATAATGATTAATCAAAGCTTGAAATGAAGGGAAACCCACCGTTTCTGTGACGACTACATTGACTTGTTCATCCGTCTCGAGATTTGTAAAAATAATAGTATCTCCATTTTGTACTTCTTGTCTTTTTTCATCATTTAATCTTACTTCGATTGTTTTTGTCCCATTTTTAACTAGATGAAATGGCTCATTATTTAATTTCATCGAATGTTCTATGATACATACACTCCATTCTTGTATTTATGTGGTTATTTATGTGGTTATTTATGTTTAAAAATATCACAATTACAAATGTAATTACAGTGTTGTCTATAGTGCTTCGTAACATTAATCTATTATAATTCTTTTTGTTCTGCTCGTATCTTGCGTTGACTTTTCAGCATAAACACACTGAGTAAACTGATAATAGAAATAATAACTGCAAACCAAAATGCGCCATGATACCCACTTAATAAAGCTTCATGTTGTATTTGAGCTGCCATCTCTTGTTTTCCAATACCTTTATAATTACTCATATCAGGCGTGAAATTTTTAGAAACTTGGGTCATCACAGTAATCAAGCCAGCTGTACCAATAGAAGCTGAAATTTGTTGCACTGTATTCGTCATTGATGAACCATGTGCATTCATCTCACGTGATAACTGGTTCATTGTATGTGTCATTAATGGCATCAATCCTAATGCAATACCTATCATGCGAATTGCATATACCGTTGCAAGAATTGCTGGTGAAGTCTGTTCGTCCATTATTACAAAATAAGAAGTCGTTATTACAACAATGGACATGCCAATTAATGCTAATATTTTAGCACCATACTTCTCATATAAAAATCCTGAAGCTACTGACATTATACCCATTACAATTGCACCAGGTAATAATATAAGCCCAGATTGAAGCGCTGAGTCTTTCATTATATTTTGCACGAACATTGGTAATATTGTTTCAGATCCAATCATTGATATCATTGTAAATGCCATAATTATAATACCTACAGCAAATTGACTGTTTTTGAATACTGAAAAATCTAGTAATGGCGTTTTTAATTTTGTTTGGCGGATAATGAAAGCTGTTACTAAGATAAGTCCGCCTATTACAGTTGTTAAAACTACTGGATCATTCCAACCATCACGTGAAATCGAACTTGTACCATAGAGTAAACCACCAAATCCTAGTATGGATAATATGATGGATAATACGTCAACTGGTACTTTTCTATTCGTACCCACGTTTTTCACAAACTTAAGTGCTCCGATGAATGTTAATGCTGCGATTGGTGCAACAACAAAGAAAAGTGAACGCCAATCAAAGTATTCAACAAGTACACCTGATAACGTTGGCCCTATGGCTGGTGCTAAACCAATTACTAAACCAAATGTCCCCATATACTTACCACGCTCATGAGGTTCAAAGATGTCTAATATTGTAGTCATCATCAGCGGTAACATAATTCCAGATCCTAATGCTTGAACAATTCTTCCCCCTAATAAAATTGAAAAATTAGAGCTAAATCCTGCAATTATAGTACCTATAAAAAATATAAATATTGCTGTTAAAAATACTTTCCTAGTTGAAAATCGTTGAATCACCATCGCTGATAATGGGACAACTACGCCATTAGTCAATAGAAAGGCTGTTGTGAGCCATTGCACTTGTGTGTAATCTATTTGAAAATCTTTCATTATACTTGGTAATGCTGTTGTTAATAACGTTTCATTTAAAAGTCCAAAGAAACCGCCAAGCAACATCATTAATATCATTAATATTTTGGCTTTTTGATTCATATTCTGTCTCCTGTTTTCCTATTAGTCTATCAACCATAAAATAGCTGCATTTATGCATTATACATATATTTCAACGACATCACATTAAATAAACTTAAAAACATTGCAAATCGTCGTAATTATTTTTTTATGCACAACCCCTATCTTTAAATCGTAATAATTACTATTTACAAAATATTTATGATACTTCATAATACACATAGATAAAGGAGGTCATATTTTATGAAATTAGATGTACAAACAGCACGTCGTAACTTAAATAGTCCTAATATAAAGACACGAAAACGTGCGCGCAAGATTATTCAGCAACACAAACGTAATAAATAATATTTCTACTTAAATACGTTAATTTTAAATTATAGTGACAGCTTAAATTCCCTCCAGAATGGTGTTTGTCAATTTCTATTAAATTATGCGGATTTTCTACATAAATTAATTCTCATATAACTGTGTGATAATGATGCATAAGAAGACGGACAGAAATCTAATTTTTCTAACAAAATTTCGTCGTCTCACCCCAGCACTGCCAACTAGAAAAATCGAGACTGAGACATGAGATATGTCTCAGTCTCTTACTTTTCATCAAGACAATAATATACTTAAAAATATTATAATTAAAGTATATTATTGCCTTTACTTTTTTGGTAAAATAGTGTTGTACACCAATAATTTTATTTGGAAGGAGAATTTTATGCAGCTTTTAACTATAGAAAATATTAACAAACGGATTAAGAAGCAAAAAATTTTAAAAGACATTTCATTCACTCTTAAGCAGGGCGAGGTCGTAGGTTTAGTCGGTGCTAATGGAGCTGGGAAAACAACGTTAATGAAAGTGATTTTAGGACTTTCTAATTATCAATCCGGTTCACTTAAATTACATGGGCCTATGAATAATAACCACATTGGCGCTTTAATTGAAAACCCTGGAGTGTATCCTTTCCTTACCGGTTACGAAAACATGAATTTAATTAATGAAGATAAAGAAAAAGAAAACATGGAACAAATTATAAAAAATTTAGAAATGTCTCAATTCATACATAAAAAAGCTAAAGCATATTCTTTAGGAATGAAACAGAAATTAGGTATTGCACTTTCCCTTCTAAATCAACCTCAACTCGTTATCCTAGATGAGCCTATGAACGGATTAGATCCAAAAGCAGTGAGAAATGTAAGGGAAACTATTTTAAGTCTCAAAGCACAAGGTGTTTCGTTTCTTATATCAAGTCATATGTTAGGTGAACTCGTTAAAGTGACTGACTCGATTTTAATTATTGATAATGGGGCTATCGTTAAAGAAACGACAATGGAAGAACTCAATAATTCGAATGAAAGTGATTTGGAAAATGTATTGCTTAATATTATCGATCATAAGGAGGAGAAAAAATAATGGGAACATTGATAAAACAAGAATTATATAAAATTTTTAAAAAGAAATCATCAATTATTATACCAATCATTATTTTTATCATCATGATTGGTTTAGCTATTTTAAGCAAAAACTATTCGAATGTAATTGAGTCAAAGTTGCTACTTGAACAAGGTTATAGTGGATTTTCTTGGATTATCTTTTTGATGATAATTCAAGCAAGTACAATTATTACTATGGAATTCCATTACGGTACAATTAAAAATTTACTTTATAGAAATTACACAAGAACAAGTATTATTTTAAGTAAATTTATTGCCTTGTTTATCTACTCTCTAATTGTATTTGTACTTTGTATTCTAATTAGTTTGCTACTTAACCTTACATTTTTCTCTGACATCGATATTTTAAAACACTCAGGAGAACAATTATCTCCATTACAAAGTTTATTATTAACATCATTAGCAACTTATGTAGGTATGTGGCTCATTTTAAGTTTAACGTTGTTACTTTCTTGTATACTTAAAAGTCCAGGCGTCTCAATCGCTGTCGGTATAGTTTTCTATTTTGCTACTTCGATACTCGCTGGCATTTTATTTATGGCAATTGAGCAATGGGAATGGCTTAAATGGAGTCCTATTAATATGTTAAATCTAAGTGTCCAAATTCTCGATAATGATATATACAAAAAAATGACAAAATTAGAATTACACGAATTACTTATTGGTAATATTGCATATATTGTAGTTTTCTTAGCATTAGTAGTTTTAGTCTTTAGAAAAAAGAACGTTTAATTTTTACTCCTAAGATAAGTTATTAAAACCAGACTCGCATGATGTGTTCTAGGTAAGCAAGCACGAAATTATAATATATAACAGCCCTGAATTTTATAAATTCAGGGCTGTTATATATTTTATCTAGTTTATTACTTAGCTTTCATCATAAATAATATTTATTCGTCACTTTTAAATCATCTGTTAATTCATAAATAAGAGGTGCGCCTGTTTTTATTTCATAATTAACAATAGCTTCGTCAGATATATCCTCTAAATATTTGATTAGTGCTCGTAAAGAATTACCATGAGCAGAAACTAATACTGTTTTATCATCTAATAACTGTTGAGAAATTTGATCATTCCAATATGGTATCACTCTAACCAAGGTATCTTTTAAGCTTTCAGATTCTGGCATAACTCTTCTATCTAAAAGTTCATATTTTCTATCATTTAAATAACTATTTCGTTGTTCTTCATTTTGCTTTGGTGGTGGCGTATCATATGATCGTCTCCAAATATGAACTTGGTCTTCACCAAATTCTTCACGAGCATCATTTTTATTTAAACCTTGCAATCCGCCATAATGACGTTCATTTAATCTCCAAGATTTTATAATTGGTATAAATAACTGATCAGATTCATTTAACAAATGATATGTCGTTTTAATAGCTCTTTTTAACAGAGACGTGTAAACAATATCAATTTCTATACCTTGATCTTTTATTTTTTTACCAGAGGTGATTGCTTCATTTCTACCCTGTTCAGATAAGTCTACATCTGCCCATCCTGTAAATAAGTATTTAGCATTCCATATGCTTTGCCCATGTCTACATAAAATTAGTTTTGGCATAATATTTCCTTCTTTCCATTAAGTAAAATATGGTTTTATACGATATTTACAGGAATGTTACAGCAATAATACTTATTGTTTATAGTTGCAAAGCTGACCACTCACCTATTCCTGCACTTATTATCGCATTTCTATATTAAAATTATAACAATTTACACTTTATTTTGAAATGATTGTATTCATTTATTCATAAAAGATACTTTCTTTTTATTTTTCTGTAACCTACTCACCATTTTTTGATGTTACAGTTATAAACGTTGAAATAAGAAAACAGTAAATAACTATTATTTATTAAATTTTTAATACTTAAATGTAAAAACATAACCTGTGATATTTCATATTGTATACAGGTAAATCAATTAGGAGGATTTTAAAAATGAAAAAATTATTATTAGCATCTTTCGCATCGATTACTATTGCAGCAACTGGTTTAGGAGTGAGTTCAAGTGTATCAACAGCAGACGCAGCTGAGACATCAACACAACAAACTAACAATGACGTATACAGTGAATTTATAGAAGCAGGCGGCACTAAAGCGCTATGGGATAATATTGTAATGCCTGAATCAAGCGGTGACCCTGAAGCAGTAAACGAATTGGGCTACAAAGGTTTAGGACAAACTAAAGAAGCTTGGGGCACTGGCACAGTTGAAGAACAAACTAAAGGTATGATTAACTACGCTGAGGAGCGTTACGGTTCAATAGAAGCAGCTATCGATTTCCGTCTAGCTAATGGCTGGTGGTAATTAATGCCAACCATTCAAGCACTACGTGTGAGAATAGTTTGTTTTAACACATAAATAATTTGTAGACCTGAAATTACTTTCAGGTCTCTTTTTATGTTATTAACTCAATTATTTATCAAATAACTATATTTTCCAGCGTAAAGGCTCGGACCGTGTCTTAAGCAAGTAATTATAGAATTTACATATGTTAAAAAGTCGGAACAAAAAAACTGCCAACAATTGTCGACAGTCAGAAATCAATTACAAATATATTTAGTTTGAATATTATTTATTTTTAATTATTGTATAGATGCTGGTTCGGGATGTACATAAACTGAAGAAATACCTTTTTCATGCATATGTTGTTCTACTTTGTCACAGATATTGTGCGCATCTTCTAAAGATAAATCCGATTCTACGACAATAGTTACATCTACAAAAATACTACTGCCATGATATCGTCCTTTAATATTTTGCACATCAATCACATCTTCTATTTCTAAAACATAATTTTTGTAAGCTTCTAATTCTTGTTCATTAAACCCATCACTTAAAGTAAAAATTGATTCTTTAAATATTCTAAAACCAGTGTAGATAATAAGTAAACCTAAAATCGTTGCTAATACTGTATCAAGAATTGGCAAACCAAATTGTGTAAAAATTAAACCTACAGCTGTTCCAATACTAACTAACGCATCTGATAAATTATCCTTTGCCGCTGAATTTAGCGAACTACTATTCGTTCGTCTAGCTAACTTTTGATTAATATAAAATACTATCAACATAATAATGCCACTTATAACACTGACATATATCGTAATTACATTAGGTGCATGGTGATCTTTAGAAAAAATTTCAGGAACACTTTCTATAACAACTTGTATACCTACAAACATGATAATAAACGAAACGAGTAACGTTGAAATATTCTCTGATTTTAAGTGTCCATAAGGATGGTTTTTATCCGCAGGCTTAATAGAAATTTTCAGTCCTATAATAACCGCTAACGAAACTACAATATCAGTCATATTGTTTAAACTATCTGCTCTAACTGCTGCTGAATCGTACATAGAGCCAATAATAAATTTGGCAATTGAAAGAACGATATATACAATTAAACTTAAATAAGCGCCTTTTTGCGCTGTTTTCAAATTTTCACTTTGTGTCATATCTGTTGTCCACCTTAATTAATATAGAACATTTATTATGACCTATCCCAAGCATATTTACAACAATTTTTATTCAAAAATTATTTAATATAAAAAATCTAATTATTTTTTTAGCCTTTCCTAAATAAAGTTGTTAAATTGTACAAAAACAAAAGTCATCACTATTCTAACTTTACTTTTAAGTCTTAAAAAAATCAGTCTTTCAGTATATATTTTGATAAAACAAAAGTAATAGGTATCGTTATAATTAATCCTGCAAACGGGGCTATTACTGAAGAAATATGAAACCACTGTACGAATATATACAATAGCAATGTCTGCATACCCATATTTACAACCTGTGTTAACGGAAATTGAATAAATTTACGCCATGTAGGTTTTACTTTATATACAAAATGGCAGTTTAAATAATATGAAATTATAAAACTAACCATAAACCCGCTTACATGACTGACTAAGTAATTTAAATCTATTAATTTTAATAAGATAAGGTAAACGATGTAGTAATTTAATGTATTAATGCCACCAACAATGATGAACTTTATAATTTCATAGTGGGTTTTATTTAAATTCATCTGCTTACTCCTTTGATTCATATTTATAATTATTTCGCACGTTCTATTTGTTTTTTAGTATGTAAATTATCATTGCATTTCTAAATTCATATGGGATAATTATTTAGTTACAGAATAATTAAACTTGTATGTAATAATGCATAAGAGAGAAATTTAAAGGAGTACTTAACATGGACAAAACTTCAAATCGCCAAATACCACTAATTGTTATTATTGTGTTGGGTATTATGACTACTTTTGGTCCTTTAACAATAGATATGTACGTTCCATCATTACCAAGTGTACAAAGTGATTTTAATACAACCGCTTCTCAAGCGCAACTCACACTGTCTTTCGCTATGATAGGACTCGCAATAGGACAATTTATCTTTGGGCCTTTGTCAGATGCATATGGACGTAAAAAGATTGCTTTGATCATTATCATATTATATGCAATAGCTTCATTTATTGCAGTATTCGCAACTTCTATGTCTACTTTATTAACAATTCGTTTGATACAAGGTTTGACTGGTGGCGGAGCCATCGTCATCGCTAAGGCCTCTATAGGAGATTTACATAAAGGTAAAGCCTTAGCCAAAGGTCTAGCTTCACTTCTTGTCGTGAATGGGATTATTACTATTATCGCTCCACTGATCGGTGGTTATGCCTTAAGTGTCTCAAACTGGCAAGCTATTTTCTTTATTTTAACAATTGTTAGTATGATCATATTCTTTTTTGCCCTTTTCAAAATGGAAGAAACAAGAACAGCTGATCTTTCAAAACTTAACTTCGGCACTATTTTTAAAGACTTTGGTTATTTGTTGAAAAAACCAGCTTTTGTTTTTCCTATGTTGCTGCAAGGATTGACGTATGTGATGTTATTCAGTTTTTCATCTGCAGCCCCTTTTATTACACAAAAAATTTATGATATGACCCCCCAACAATTTAGTGTGCTATTTGCAATTAATGGTATTGGATTAATTATCATGAGTCAGCTCACTGCTATTTTAGTTAGCTATATCAATCGTTATGTATTACTGATTGCACTAACAATGATACAAATTGCAGGCGTCGTATTAATTTGTATCACACTCATATTACACTTACCAACCTGGGTTTTAGTCATCGCATTCTTCTTAAATGTTTGCCCAGTAACAGGGATTGGTCCGCTAAGCTTCACATTAGCAATGGAATCTCGTACAGGTGGTAGTGGCAACGCCTCTAGTTTACTCGGTCTTTTCCAATTTATTCTAGGTGGTGTGATATCACCGTTAGTTGGTTTACAAGGCGGATATAGTGTCATGCCATATTTAACGATTTTAGTTATTACTACGGTGCTAATTATTTCATTAGAACTTGGCTTAAAATTCACTACCAGAAGAAGTGTATTGAACAAATAATCTATATAAAACAAGTGGGATACCAATCCTATTATTAAAGGGAGCTCCCAAATTTTTGGAGGCTCCCTTTTATTTTTTGTTACTATGATTTATCTAAACGATAGGAAGCCATATTTCTGTAATATATTCTTCTGATCTAATTGGTCCCTCTTTATACAACTCAAAAAATGGCGCATCGCGAAATTCATAATCTAATGTAGGTAAAATATGTCTATTTATCTTTTCCATACCTTTTTTAATAGACTCAGGTACTGGCCCCTTAGCATCAAAGACAATGTATCTACCCTCAGATAATTCTGTTCGCTGCCATTGCGCTTCATCTGTATCATTGGTAACACCAATGAGGCAATGGACTTCACCATTAGCATGAGGCTTATAAACAGCCAATAGCCCTTGCAATTGATTATTACCTAGTGGCATTAATTCCTGTTTCTTCCCTTTATCATCAAAATCCATCCAGAAATTAAATATATCTTCTTGCGCTTTTTGACCAGTCCCATACTCCTTTTTCACACCTAAGACTGAAGTCCGTGATAGCGTCTCTAATCTGTATTCCATACACATCCACCCCTTTTTGTTATTATAACCAAAATACATATACGATTTCTATCGTGAACTATTATATGGATATTCAGTCATCTTAATATGCATCTTCAAATAATGGTTATATAATAAAATAAATTTCAAAACAATTCCATTTTTACAAATCAAGCAAGGAGCCATAGTATGAGTCGAAAAATTTTATCTGTAAAACCAATTAGTCAGCTTTTTCCTATTCCAATGGTTATGGGATGTGAAGGCGTATCCGCTGCCATGATACTACAATTTAATGAACACGCTATTCCAGCTACACAAATTATGAAACATTGGCCTAGACATGCAAATAACCCTTATAAAGGCTATGTGGGCAATCATCTATGGATTAAACGGGGGCATCACCAAACAATATTCCCGACTGCTTTAGTTCCTCATTTAAAACAATACGATGCACATATCAATGACAGTACTGGACAATCTTTAAATGACCTATGTAGCATTATTGATCAAGACCAACCAGTCGTAATTTATCACACTGTGCTAGGTCAGCGTCCTGAGAAACGTACATTTAAATTAGATAACCATCCCACTCAGTTAGTGTCCAATATTCATGTCACTGTACTCATCGGTTATGATGAACATCATTATTACTATATTGATCCACTATGGTCACATTTAGGTAAAATAATACTTGTTCCTGCAATCATACCCAATCAATTTCAAATTATTAAAATCAAAAAAGCTAAATTAGAACATAGTTATAACGCACCTGGTCGCATGAGTTTTTATATTCAACCATCATAATGTTGACAAAATAAAAATAGATAGGACGACATATAAATTTAATTTGCTTTCATATTCTCGCCCCTACAAGGTTACTAAAAAATTGAAATACTATATAATGCATGATTGATTTCCTGTTCTATATCAGCTGAACGCCATTCTCTTTGATAACCTAAACATGGACAAATGTATGTGATACCGCGTTCTTCAAATGCATTTCTAAAATGAACATGCCCCATAATGCTATAGCGAATATCGTATTGTTGATATAGAGTATCAAAATCTGATGTTCCTATAAACGCATTAAAATAATCAAATATACGATGTGGCATCGGCACTGCAAATTTTGGATGCGTTACGATATGTGTCATAAGTATCACTTTTTTGTGTTTAACTTTTTCAATATCCTTTGCCGTTTGTTTGGCTGCAATGCGAGATAGTTTTCTATCTTCCATAGGCCAATCAATTTTCACTTTATCTTGCCATGTTGCACCGTAATACTTTCTACGAGCAATTCTTTCAATTGAAAATTTAGGATCCGCATACGTATAATCATACCAGCCTGTGTTCCCAACAATGGCCCATTCATCATTTATGTCATAAGGTTTTCCAATTAAGCACGATTCCATCGCCATATAAAAATCTAAAATCTCAGCTGATGTGGCACCTGTATCTGTAGACCAAAAATCGTGATTTCCCGGAATAAATAATACTTTTATTTGTGTTGTGCTTTCAAGCCGCTCAATAAATTGCTGTGTTAAGTTATAATTATTGGAGATATCTCCTGCAATTAGCAACATTTCTATACCTCGCTGATTTATAACTTTAATTAATACTTGTTGATAATCTTCAGGTTTCAGTGTCTTATGTCTATCTACATGCAAATCTGAAATCATACCTATTTTCATTTTCATCACATTCCTCTACTTCATAACAGTATCATTATTACATACTCTCTTATAGTTCATTAAGTAATCCGCATAATTTTGAATTGTTCTAATTAATAAAATAAATATAAATCATTAACACAACGTCATCACGTAATATATTTATTCTACATTACTATTGAAAGTGTAAATATTTCTTTTTAAAAATAAATGATGCTATAATAATATCAATTTAGTATATAAAGGAGGACATTCTATGGAGTTTACAATTAGAGCCTTGTCCGAAGAAGATAAGCACGGTAAAGCGATAGTTCATTATGAAAGTTGGCTGGAAACTTACGATGACATAGCTAAGAATGATTACTTAGAAAAACTTGATAAAGAAAAGTTTATCAAGCAGTCCTCCTTACATGATGTACCAACATTAGTTGCTATTGTTAATAACGAAGTTGTAGGTTTTATTTCCTATGGCAAGACACAAACATCAACGTCTTCAGATGATTGGAGCGAAATCTTCGCTTTATATCTATTAGAAGAATATCAACGTCATATGATTGGCTTTGCGCTAACACAGCGTGCATTAGAGTTATCTTATCCAGATAATGTAATGTTATGGGTTGTAGAAGAAAATGACAATGCCATCAATTTCTATGAACAGGTAGGCTTTAAACGAACGCCTGAAAAAAAACCTACTTATCTCGGTAAAACATATAATGAAATAAGAATGAACTTCACAAGAACTGAACACGAGCAATAATTAAACATAATAAACAAAGCGTACCTCCTACATAATGTAGATGTACGCTTTGTTTATTATGATGTAAGTTTTAGTGTGTTTCTCCTAACGCTACTTTGATATCTTTATCTGATTCAATGACCACTTCAAGCGCTACTTTCAAACCTTTAGCGATTGTCTCTAGAGACATCGATGGCTTTTCTACCTTATCTGTAACTTGTTCAGGTATGAATGGAACATGGATAAAACCAAATTTAATATTTGGAAACTGTGTCGCCTCTAAGTAACCAAGTTGATATAAAATATGATTACATACAAATGTGCCAGCTGTATTGGATAAACGTGCAGGTACACCTTGTGATTTTATTCCCTCAGTCATACGTTTAACCGGTAGATTAGAAAAGTAAGCAGCTGCTCCTGTTGTTTGTATGACTTCATCAATTGGTTGATTGCCTTCATTATCTGGAATACGAGCATCATCTATATTGATTCCGACACGTTCCGGTGTTAATTCAAACCTACCACCTGCTTGTCCAATTGCTAAAACAATATCATATTCTTTTTGATTTAATTGTTCTTCTACGACCTCTTTACTTTTATGAAATACAGTTGGTATTTCTAATTTATCTATCTTATGACCATCAATTTCATCTGGCAAAAGTTTTACAGCTTCTAAAGCAGGATTAATTGCTTCTCCACCAAACGGATCGAAACCCGTTATTAATATATTCATCATTTAATAGCCTCCTTTATTTTTAATTCACTAACGCTCAATAATTATGATTTAAAAAGCCCAAAAATACATTAAACCAATGTGTACAAAAATTAATATAAACGCGATAGGTGCTTGTGCTTTAATAACGCCAAATTCATCTTTCATTTCTAATAATGCTACTGGCAATGTATTAAAGTTTGCTGCCATAGGTGTTAACAACGTTCCACAAAATCCACCTGTCATTGCTAAAGCACCAGATATAACAGGGTCTCCACCTTGAGCTATAACAAATGGAATACCAATACTTGCCGTGATAACCGTAAATGCTGCAAAAGCGTTGCCCATTAGCATCGTAAATAATACCATGCCCAATACATATGCTGTCGCTCCTAATAAATGATTGCCTTCCGATAAAAATGAAGATAGCCCTTTAGAAATAACATCTCCAACACCACTGACAGTAAATAGCACACCTAAAGCTGCTAAAAACTGAGGTAATATACCTACAGTGCCAATCTGTTGTGTTAATCTATCACTATCATAGAGTACATATTTGCCATTAGGTTTAATTACAACATAAGCTGCTAATAACCCTAAAACAGAGGATACACCTAAACCAATTGCGCCACCTAAGGGCGTCCAATTTGATACTGCAATTGCAGCCACAGCTAGTATAATAGCTGGAATAAATAATTTATTACCATATTTTTTTGCACCTTTATCTCCTGTTGTTTCATCAACATCAATGATATTTTTGATTATTACTTGCTTAAATAATGTTAATCCACCCATTACTAAAATAAATATACCGTTTATTACATTTGGTATATAAGGACCTATGATAAAAGTTGTTGCTAGCAAAATCCAAAATAGTGCTGTACCATACTTCTTCTGATGTGACGAAGCTTTTAATACACGATATGCTGTATAAAGTAATTGTAAACCTATTAATATGTAAAAGAGCTCTAAAATATTATTTAATGTATTTTCACTCATTTTTGTTCACCTGCTTCGTGCCATACTTTTTCTCTAAATACTTATCAAACCTTATGTTATTAATCCACACAATAATGAAAACGATAATTGCAATTGGTAATGATGCGAGAACAAGATCGACTGCATCTACTTTAATGCCTAATGACTGAAACGTTCCAACCATTAGTAATACACCTGCTGCGCCAACAAATAAATTTTGTCCAAAGAAATTACCATAATTTTCCATTGCAGAAGCTTGTGCTTTTATCTTCTCAATATCTGTTGCATCGACTTCTTCATCTTTTAAGTTATAACGTGTTTTTAATGCACCTTGTAGCATCGGATTAATCAGTGGCCTAACAAATTGTGGATGTCCTCCTATACGAATCGACGCCACACCTGCTAGCTCTCTAATAACTAAATAAATTGTCATCAATCGTCCACTCGTTACACGCTGCACCTTTCCTATTAAATTAGAAGCTTGTTTTTTCAATCCAAACCGCTCTATTAATCCAACCATCGGTAAAGTTAAAATGAACAACGTCACCAACCTATTATCTACAAACGCCTTGCCCAATGTATCTAGAATTTCATAAATATCTAATCCTGATACAATTCCAGTAACTACTGCGGCAATTAAAATTACTGCAATAGTATCAACTTTAAAGACAAATCCTAATATGATAATCAAAATTCCTATTAATTTTAACCATTCCATAAAATCCCTCCTTTTTACTATAGTATAAATTTATTATTCCTAAATACAATGAATTTTCAGAAAAATTATGTTGATAACTCGCTTTTATGAAAATCTACGAAAAAGAGCGGGAGTATGAAATCCAATTTTGATTTCATACTCCCGCTCTCACAAAGCTAACTAGAAAAAGTTGCACTTCAAGAATAACTGTTATTTAGTTTAACTTACCCATAAGATTTATTTTTATAACCATTTCAATTCTGACTCAGGAACTTCACGTGAAGGTAATAGCGTCTCAACAATCAATATAATCGTACAAATTATTGACACAACATTTAAAAATATTGCAACGCTATTGATTTGTATAATATCAAACAAGATATTAACAAAAATCGATAAAATAATTAAAATGAGTGCAGTAACCCTTTTTCTACCTGCATCATAAAATCTTCTTAACGTCACTGAAACCATAGGTACCATGATTGCTAAAGCAAATATACCAATAAGTGCAGATAAAATCGCTGCGACAATAAAAGCCCCTGTTATAAAGCTAATTGCGCCGATTAACGCTACGATAAAGATGCCAATGATATGAACCAATACTGGTGTCCAGAACTCTAGTCTATCTGATTTCCCTTTAAAGTCAGCATATCTCTTCCAAAAACTTTTATACGCCTCTATCATATTGTTACCACTCCATTTTCTTCTTATGGAATTACCTGTGCAATGAATATATTCACTAATATATCGCACTAACCTATACACTAACAAGCATTAGATTATAAAAATTTATTTAAGAAAAGATTACAAGTTATTCTTGTTCTTTTGCTGACTCAATATAAGAATTAATAATTTGTTCTAAAACAACAGGTAATTCTTCAAATGCACTTTTTTTATGCAAACGTTCACTGACTTTATGTGCGTCTTTACCTATCGGTCCACATAATAATATCGGTGCGCTAATAGCTTGAATAACTTCAAATGGTAGTTGATATGTTTTATTAAAATTAGGCGTATTTTTTTCATAGGCAGCAATTTGTTCCATATCTCCATCAAAGTTCAAATAACTACTATCACTAATACCATTAAAATAGTGAACACGTTCACTTTGACGTTGAAATTGATCGCGTAACGTTCGACGCACTAATTCAACCGTTGACTCAATGCGCTTATCGTAAGACGAATTAACAGCAGGATAATATGGTGTTGCAAAAAATGTCACTACTGCTGGTGCAATATCTTTACAAGTTTGCATTAACGTATCAGCAACGTTGACACTTTGTAAATGTAACTCGTCTGTCTCTTGGATCGCCTTATCGATTTGCATAGTTATATATGCTTCTCCATGTTGTTTAATGGCATATCGCTTTAATTGCTCATATGTGAGCACATTAATTTTCGTATCAAATTCTTTCTCTTGCTCTTCTAATATAGAGAGCCAATCACTTTCACAACGTTCTGTAGCGTGTATTACTGAATCGATAAACTGTCTAAACACATCAGCTGGTTTATTTTTAAAAAGAAAAACATTAAACAATCCTATTGTTCTGAATGGTGTTTGGACATCGTACGCCAATTTATAATCTCTCATATGCAGAGATACTGGAACGGGCGTTGCATCATTTTCAAAAACTTCTCTAAATGCATTGTTGTATTCAATCTCTTGAGTAATATAACTCATCATAAAGTTAGAACTCAAACCATCTAATGGATTACCTACATGCGTTTCTTTGCCATAACATAATACACCAGGCATAATTTTTCCAATTGACCCTGAATATATATAATGCTTTTCATCAGCACCAGCTTGTTGAAAAGTAGGTTCACTATTTAAATGAAGTTGTATATCTAAATGATATTGTTGCTTTAGCTGGGCAATTGCTTCTACTGCTTTGCGCATCCCCGAAGAGTTGACTTCTTCATCTGGCACTGTAACTAAAATTAAATTAATGTCCCATGCTTCAACACTAGCCAATTCAATTAATGAAAGATGCAACATGAGCCCTGCTTTCATATCCATTGTGCCTCGGCCAAATAAATAGGTGTCATTGTTTAAGTCTTCAATTGCTTCTGCATTTAAATAATGATGATTTTGGGAAAATAATGATTTTAATTCATCTGGATTAAACGCATTGCAATGAAAATTACCATAATCTTCTACACCAACAGTGTCATAATGACTAATTAACACAATTGTTTTTGCCGAAGTATTTGCTTGATAAAAGGCAACAACAGCTTCCTTATCATCTTCAGTTTGTGTCAATTGAATATGCTTTTTATGTTCTTGAAAGTATGTAAGTTGTAACAATAGCTGCTTTACGAAGTTTGGAAATGTTAGTTCCCCTTCAGAATTCGTCACTGTTGGATGATTCACTAATCTCTTTAATAAATTCAATCGATTTTCGTATGATTGCCATAGCAATTTCGTCACTTTATCCCCTCCGTTTGTAAGCGTTTTCTCAAGTATAATATGTATTGAAATTCAATAGCAATAGATTTAATTATAAAAACGATATTTTAACGTATTTAATAGTTTCTCAATCGACACTTAGTTACAATTGAATGTTCCTAACTATAATATTCTATAAATTAATTAACAGTTTTCAGAAAATTAAAATTACATGTCATTATATCCTTGTAATCTGATAAGGATTGTTGTATTATTCATGTATTATCAATCTTGGAGGTTAATATTTATGACATTATATTTACTAGAAGCAAATGACTTAGCTTTTGCCTCAACAAAAAGCGAATTAGAAAAGAAAGCAGCTGATTTAACAACTGCTGAAGTACCAACGCTTATCGAAGTACAGGCGACAGAAGACCTTATACACGGATACTTTATCGTTGAAGCTAATGATGATACTGAAGCGAAACAATTTTTAGAAGATGCTTCAATTAATATAAATCTTGTTAAAGAAGTACGTTTAGTTGGTAAAGAATTAGAAGACGTTAAAAAAGGTGATGCACATGTAGATTACCTAGTAACTTGGAATATTCCAGAAGGCGTTTCTATGGATCAATATTTAGCACGTAAAAAGAAAAACTCAGTACATTATGAAGAAGTGCCTGAAGTACAATTCCAACGTACTTACGTTTGTGAAGATATGTCAAAATGTATCTGTTTATACGATGCACCAGACGAAGATGCTGTTCGCCGTGCACGTAAAGCTGTAGATACACCTATCGATGATATCGAGAAAATATAAAGAACTACTTTCTCAATGAAATTGAGATTAGTAGTTCTTATGCAATTGCTTTAGCTATTGTAATCCTTTATTCTAAAAGTGATTTTTAATCACTAGATTTTCTTATGCTAAAGCTATTGTAATCCTTAATTTTGCTTCTCAATGAAATTGAGATTAGTAGTTCTTATGCACTTTTTTCAAAATAAAAAATTAAAACCAATCACTTCACGGGCTATGTGTATGCATAGCCCTTTAGTGTAAGGATAAACCATACTAAAACGATAAGATTAATCGAGGTGTTGTAATGATTCACATTGACCACGTTCAACATCAATTTGGCGATAACCAAGTCATTAATGATTTTGAATTAAATATAGAAAAAAGTAACATCGTAACTTTTATAGGTAAAAGTGGTTGTGGTAAATCGACGTTATTAAATATTATTGGTGGTTTTTTAACACCAACTTCAGGGACAGTAAATATTGATGGAAAAATTAAACAAACACCATCACCTGATTGTTTAATGATATTTCAACACCACAACTTACTTCCTTGGAAAAATATTAACGACAACATACGTATTGGTTTGTCTCAATACATAAGCAATGAAGACATTAATAAACAGTTAAAAACCGTAGATTTAAATCATAAAGGAAAATTATTCCCAGAAGAATTATCCGGTGGTATGAAACAACGTGTTGCGCTTTGTAGAGCACAAGTACACCAACCAAATGTCATTCTCATGGATGAACCTTTAGGCGCTTTAGATGCTTTTACACGTTATAAATTACAAGATCAGCTTGTACGTTTAAAAGAGCGCACAAAAGCAACGATCATTTTAGTTACGCATGATATTGATGAAGCGATTTATCTTTCAGATAATATCGTGCTACTCGGTGAGGGGTGTGAAATTATCAATCAATATAGTATAAAACAATCTCATCCTCGTAACCGCAATGATAGTCATTTACTAAAAGTTAGAAATGATATTATGGAAAAATTTGCGTTAAATCATCATATGGCAGAGCCAGAATATTATTTATAAGGAGTGTTAAAAATTGAAAAAATATATTGCTTTTACTTTAATACTCCTACTTATTCTTTCTGGTTGTAGCCCAAATAAAAATCAAGATAGTCAAAATAGTGACAATAAAAAACAAACTATAAAAATAGGCTATCTTTCAGTAACACATTCAGCAAATTTGATGATGACAGAAGAAATTCAACAAAAGTCTAAAAAATCTGGTTACAAACTTGAACTCATACGTTTTAATAATTGGCCAGACCTTATGGATGCATTGAACAGCGGTAAAATCGATGGTGCATCTACACTGATTGAACTTGCAATGAAATCAAAACAAAAAGGCTCAGATATTAAAGCAGTCGCCTTAGGTCATCACGAGGGCAATGTGATTATGGGACAAAAAGGTAAAGAAGCTTCTGATTTTCACAATCACGGAGAATACAGTTTTGCTATCCCACATCGTTATTCAACACATTATTTATTACTAGAAGAAATGCGAAAGCAAATGAACTTAAAATCTAACACTTTTAGTTATCATGAAATGGCTCCAGCAGAAATGCCTGCAGCGTTAAGCGAAAAGCGAATCTCGGGTTATTCTGTCGCGGAACCATTCGGGGCACTGGGAGAAAAATTAGGTAAAGGCGATACTATAAAGCATGGTAGTGATATCGTTCCAGATGCTTATTGTTGTGCACTCGTACTCAGAAGTGATCTTATTGATCAACATCATACAGTTGCCAAAGCATTCATGTCAGATTATAAACAAGCTGGTTATAAAATGAACAACAAAGAAAAAAGTGTTGATGTCATGGCAAAAAACTTTAAGCAAGATAGAAAAGTTCTAGAACAATCAGCAGAATGGACATCATATGGCGATTTAACAATTAAAAAAGATGGTTACAGTAAAATTACAGATTTAGTAAATGATCATAATCTTTTTAAAGCACCTGCTTATAAAGATTTTGTTGATCCTACGCTATATAAGGAGGGATAAATGAAATGACAGCTAATTTAGTCAAAAAATGGACATTACCAATCATTACTTTCATCATTTTCCTATTTATATGGCAATGCGTAATATGGATTGGAGATTACCAGCCCATTCTTTTACCGGGACCCTTACTAGTAGCAGAAAGTATTTGGCAGTTCATTATTACCGGGGAAATATTCTCACACTTAGGTATTAGTTTATTTCGCTTTATTGTAGGCTTTGGATTTGCAGTTATCGTAGGGGTTCCTGTTGGCTTTTTATTAGGACGCAGTAATGCATTATTTGATGCAATAGAACCGCTATTTCAATTAATTAGACCAGTCTCCCCTATTGCATGGTCGCCGTTCGTCGTTTTATGGTTTGGTATAGGAAGTTTACCGGCGATGGCAATTATATTTATTGCAGCATTTTTCCCAATTGTTTTTAATACAATCAAAGGGATTCGAAATGTGGAACCACAATACTTGAAGATTGCATCTAATTTAAATTTAAAGGGTTGGTCATTATACCGAAACATCCTCTTCCCTGGTGCATTTAAACATATTATGGGCGGTATACATATGGCAGTTGGAACAAGTTGGATATTCTTAGTTTCTGGAGAAATGATTGGTGCACAATCTGGACTTGGATTCTTAATTGTTGATTCACGGAATATGTTGAATTTAGAAGATGTTTTATCTGCCATATTCTTTATTGGGGTATTCGGATTTTTAATTGATCGCCTCATTAGTTATTTAGAGAAAATGATATTAACACGTTTTGGTGAATAAAGGAGAGTATATTTATGAGTTTAAAAACACACATTGAAAACGAATTAGATCCCTATTTAGTAGAAATTGATGACGGTTCACATTATCCTAAAACCTTCATTCAAACTTTATTTAAAGAAGGTTATTTTAAAGAAGATGATGTCAAAGCAAATTCAGAAGTCATCGAAGAAGTATCAAAATCTTGTCTGACAACGGGCTTCTGTTTATGGTGCCAACTGGCATTTTCTACCTATTTACAAAATGCAGAACAACCGCATTTAAATAAAGACTTACAACACCAATTACTATCAGGTGAAATTTTAGGTGCTACTGGATTATCAAATCCGATGAAATCATTTAATGATTTAGAATCATTCAACTTGTCACATCACTATAAGGATGAGCAATTTATTGTGAATGGTAGATTACCTGCGATTAGTAACATTGCTTCAGAGCATTATTTTGGTGCTATTTCTAAATCTGAAACATCAGATGAACTTGTAATGTTTATCGTTCAAGCCAATCAAGAAGGCGTTAATATAAATGAAATGTCTACCTTCTTAGGTGTAAATGGTTCAGCAACATTTTCAATTGAAATGAATGATGTGCACATACCTGAAGCACATATTATTACACACGATGCAAAAACATTCGCATCTAAGATACGTCCACAATTTGTAGCGTTACAAATACCGATTGCATTAGGTTCAGTACGTTCATCACTTGATTTAATTCATAAATTCTCTAATGCACAAAATGGCATTAACAAATATTTAGAATATGATGTTCAAGATTTTGAAGCACGTTATAACAATATAAAAAATCAATTTTACAATTTATTAGATACACATGATTTACACAATCAATTTGGTGACTTGATTGATTTGAAAAAAGAAGCCGGTTATTTACTACTTGAAGTCAATCAAGCATCTATGGTTAACGGGGGTTCTAGAGCATATTCACCTCGTGCACCTCAAGCACGTAAATTAAAAGAAGGCTTTTTCTTTGCAGCGCTAACGCCAACATTAAGACATTTAGGTAAACTACAAGAAGAATTCAAAAGCAGCAATGCTTCAGTTTAATAGCTCAATTCAAAAACAGTAATAACTGTTATATAATAGGAAATTACTTGTTGATATTTTTATTTTTAAGTAATAGCAGTTATTGGGGCGACTTCTGACTAGTTAATAAAGCATTAGCTGGAAACTACAGGATGAGGTGTACCCGCGAAAAACGTGCACAAAAAATTAGACAAAGTCTGAGACTTTGTCTACATACTAAAATAGCGAACAACTGTGTAAATACAGTTGTTCGCTATTTTTCTGTTACTATGCTTTAACAAACCATTCGATTGCACGTTTAATACTTTGATCCCAATAAGCATAATCATGTTCGCCAGGTCCATCCTCAAATTGATATGGAACTGCTTTTTCATCTAAGTACTTGATAAATTGTTGATTATCTTCATGCAATTCATCTTCTGTGCCACACATGATGAGTAACTCCGGAATAGCTTTATTTTGGTCTACTGCTTGATCGACTAAATGATATGGATCTAAGTCAGTACCTTTAACTCTTTTACTTGTTCCTGCTATAGCTTCACCTGAGAAATCATACCAATCAAAATCCATAAGATGTTGACCATTAAACACTGCTGATAACGGACAAGCTTTAGCAAAACGATGTCCTTGTGATAAAGCATATTTAATGGTGCCATAGCCACCCATAGAATGCCCAGCAATAAAATTATCTTCTCTTTTATCAGATAATGGTAAAATTTGATGCGCATAATCTAACACTTCTAATACATAATCAAAATAGTTATGGCCATAAACCATGTTACTATATCCACTATGGTCCGCATTTGGCATAATGACAGCTAATTGATGCGTATTAGCATAACGTTCAATACTTGTGTAACGCATATAAGAAGTTTCATCACTTGAAAGACCATGTAGTAATAATAAAGTTTTCAATGGTTTCGGTTGTGCTGCTTTATTAAAATAACTTTTATCTTCCGGTAAAATCACCATAAAATGATGATGCATACCTATTGTTTTAGAATTATAATTAATTGATAAAATTGCCAACTTTAATCACTACCCTTTATTAATTAACACTTTGTGGCTTATGCTTTTCTTTTTTCTGTGTTTTGTTAGAAGGATCTAAACGTTTTTCTAAAAATCTCAATCCAACGTCAATTAGAATTGCGATTAATGCAATTGGAATTGCACCTGCAAGAATAAACGTTGTGCCATCTGTTGCGTTTGTACCACGAATAATAATGTCACCTAAAGTTGGTGCTCCAATAAATGACCCAACTGCTACAACACCAATTGCTACAACAAGTGCGATTCTTAAACCACCTAAAATTACAGATAAAGACAACGGTAACTCAATTAAACGTAACACTTGGTTTCGTGTCATACCCATACCTTTACCAGCATCTTTAATGTTTGCATCAACGCCAATAATACCTGTAAAAGTATTTTTAATTATAGGTAATAATGCGTATAAGAACACTGTTAAAACAACTGTATTTGGACCTAAGCCCATCACTAACATTAAAATTGCTAACATCGCAATAACTGGTACAGTCTGTATAATATTGGCAATTGTAATAATCGTCCATGATAATTTTTTATATCTAGCAATGATAATCCCCAATGGAATACCTACAATTGCTGCAAATAAAACGCCATATACTGACATTAATAAATGCTTAATGAATAAATCCCATAGGTAGCCAAAGTTGACTGAATAATATTCGACTAATTGCTGTAATAAATTACCTTCCATTAGTTTTGACCACCTTTCTTATCGTCTTCAAAATAGTTGTGTGCTTTCAAGAATTTTTCAGCTACAACAGCTGGTTCTTGACCTTCACCATCTGCTTGATAATTAAGCTTTTGCATTTCTTCTGTTGATATTTTGCCCTTCAACTTATTAATAATTGGTTTTAATTTTGGATGTTTTTCTAATAAACTATTCGTTGCTACTGCACTCGAATCGTATGGTGGGAAAAAGCGTCTATCGTCTTCAAGTACTTTTAAATCGTACCCCTCAATACGTCCATCCGTTGAATAACCAACTGCTACTTCTAAGTTTTTTGAATTTAAGGCATCATATACAAGTCCGATTTGCATTGGACGTACTGTATCAAAGTCAAACCCATATTCTTTCGTAAATCCTGGATAACCGTCACCTTCACGATGTAACCACGAACTGTCCACGCCAAGTCTTAACTCATCACTATGTTTTTCTAAATCTGAAACAGTTTCTAAATTATATTTCTCAGCTGTTTCTTTAGTAACCATAAATGCGTATGTGTTCGCAAAACCATATGAATCAAAGAATGTTTGATCAAATTTCTTTTGGAACCCATCTTGAGTCGCTTCCATCGCTTTTTCAGGATCTTTTATTGGATCTTCTTTTAAAGCACCTGTTAAATCTGTGCCATTATATCTTGCCCCTGACATATTTGCATCACCATTCACTAAAGCATTATGTTGAATGGTACTTGAACCTAAATTGTTAATTAATGATGGTTTAATCTGACCATCTGTAGCATGTTCTATTAAAAGTCTCAACATATGAGACATAATTTGTGATTCACTCGTTGCAAGTGCTGTAATTTTAACTTCATTATCTGAGCTGCTACCACTTAAACCAGGTAAACTACATCCAGATAACACCGTCAGACACAGTACAAGCACGATACTATACTGTTTAAACTTCTTCATAATGTCCTCCTTTTATTATCTGGATACTTTTAAGCCTTTTGGAACAGCCCATTTTTCGACTAATGAAAGTAATACATCTACAACTAAAGCTAAAATTGTTACAAGTATAGCTGCACTTACAATCATCAATGGATCATATAAATTTAAACCGTTAAATACAAAGTCACCTAAGCCGCCTGCACCAACATAACTTGCTAGCGTCGCCCAACTGATTACATATACAGATGATAATCGAATACCACCTAATATAAGTGGTAAAGCTAACGGTAATTCAATATCTTTCATAAGTTGTAACTTGGTCATTCCCATACTTGTGCCAGCTTCTTTAATATTAGTGTCGATGTTTTTGACGCCTAACACAGTATTATTCAATATTGGTAAAAGTACATAGATAAATAATGCTACAATTGCAGGTAATTTCCCCACGCCAAATATTGGTATCATGATAGCTAATACCGCAAGTGTTGGTATTGTTTGAAGTACACCAGCAATTGTGAGTACGATATTTGAAGTTCTTTTCATTTTGGATAAGATAATACCTAATGGAACAGCCACTACGATAGCGATTAACAATGCGATCATTGAGATATAAAAGTGTTCAGCTGTTTTTGATATCAGTTGCCCACCATATTGCTCTATGAAAACTTTCATTATTTATCAGCTCCTACATTTTCGGGCTCTACTATTGCATTTTGATCCGCATTTTCATCTTCGTCTATTTCGCCCCAAATACTGTCATAAACAATATCCACTAGGTTTGCTCTCGTAACTAATCCAATTAATGTTTCACCATCTTTATCCACTACCGGAACGTTTCTTACATTTCGTTTTAAAATTGTACGTACTGAATCTTGCAATTTACTGTCTATTCTTACTCTATAAATATCACGTTGCATCGTATCGATAAGCTCTTTGTTTGAACGTAATCCTTGGTTAATGTCTTCAATATCTAAGTAACCTAGTAATCTATTGTTATTACCTACCACAAAAATAGTATCTACACGACGTTCTCTCATGACTTTAACTACTTCGTTCAGTGAACGATCTGCGTGTACAGTTACTGGTTTAATCATTGCATCTTTAACTGTACGCATATTTGGACGATCTTGAATTAATCTATTTTGGCCAATAAAATCACGTACGAAATCGTTTGCAGGATGACGTAAAATATTATCTGGTGTATCAAATTGTATAACTTGTCCTTCAGACATAATACAAATTTTGTCTGCTAGCTTAATCGCTTCATCCATATCATGCGTAACAAAAACAAATGTTTTACCTAATTTTTGTTGTAATTCTTTCACTAAATCTTGTAATGTATCTCTTGTAATCGGGTCTAATGCACCAAATGGTTCATCCATTAAGATGACATCTTGTTCAGCAGCTAATGCACGCACTACCCCAATACGTTGTTGCTGTCCCCCAGATAATTGAGATGGATATCTATCTAAAAACTCTTCTGGTAAATCTACGAGTTTAATTAATTCTTTCGCTTTACGTTCTTTCTTTTCTTGAGACCATTTTAATAATTTCGGTACTAAAACGATATTTTCTCTGATTGTCATATGAGGCATGAGTCCTATTTGTTGAATTACATAACCAATTTTTCTACGTAATTCTACTGGATTCATTTTGCGGACATCTTTGCCATTAATTGTTATTTGTCCCTCAGTAGCTTCTATCATTCTGTTGATCATTCTTAAAGCAGTAGTTTTACCACTACCACTTGTTCCTATAAACGCAATAAATTCACCAGATTCAATATCTAATGATATATTATCTACAGCTTTCTTCCCACCGCCGTAGACTTTTGATAAGTTTTTAATACTTAACATGGTTCAATTCCTTTCTATGTACATATTTTAAATTAAAAATATTTCATAATAAATTTAGGACTATCTGTGGATGTTATACAAATTCTAAAATAAGTAACAACATAGCTACAAATAGCCCTAATTTATTCGTTTTGGTTGTTAAAAAACAAATCAATTATATAATAAATTAAAATTTGATTTTGTTACCCTATACAATAAGATACCTTAATTAATAAAAATAAACAATTTATACTTATGAGTTTTGTTACTTTAAACATTCAATAAACATTGTTAATCAATCGTTTCAAATTGATTTCAATTATACTATTTATGCTTAATGCCAATAAGATGACCAAGCTCTTGAGGCTTATTTTCAATCGTATTTATAGTAGCTAAATCTTCAATCGCTTTTTTTATCATTTCTGGAAATACTTCGGGCTTATCTATAGCTGTATTCATTCCCATGAGCATTACTTCATAAGTTGCACAACGAGATTGATTTGCATCTCTTAACGTCATAAACACATGTAAACGTTTCGCATCATAATCATATAGCTCAACATTAACCGAGATTAACTCATCTACTTTAATTTCTTTTAAATACATTACATGATTTTCTAAAGTAAACACTGTGTATTGGCTTTGTGCTATCGTCTCTTTATCTAGTCCTAGATAGGCAAGCCAAGCATCTGTCGCATCACTAAAAACACGATTATATTCAGCATCATTCATATGACCATTGTGGTCTACCCAAATATCTTTCACTTTAGTCGTATATTCAAACTGTGAATGTATCATATTAATACACCGAAGGGCTTGTGGCTTTTTTCATTGATGGTGTATCTTCTGGCCAATATTCTTCTGCTAATTTTTTTACTTTGATTAAGAATTCGTTGCGTTTCTGATCAAGCTCTGACATTGTTTGGCCTTGTGATGATGCTTCACATCCATTAACGACTTCTTCATATAAATCTTTCGTTAATTCTGGTGCTACTAATTTAGTCCATGGTTTTTTCAAAGCTGGGCCAAATTGTTTTAACATGTGGCGCATCCCACCTTCTCCACCTGCCAAATGGAAAGTCATGAACGGTCCGTATTGTGCGTAACGCAATCCTGCTGCATGCGTGAATGCTTTATCTACTTCTTCTGTAGTAGCTATGCCATCATTTACAATATGCAATGCTTCTCTCCAAAGTGCTTCCATTAATCTATCAGCAATATGACCTTCTATTTCATGTCTTACATGCAGTACGTCCATGCCGATACCTTCATAAGCTTGTTCAGCTTTTACTGTCGTTGCTTCCGCAGTTAATTGTCCTGGAACAATTTCTACAAGTGGTAAAATATATACCGGATGGAATGGATGAGCTACAACTAAACGCTCTGGATGTTGTAAGTTTCGCTGTAACTCTGAAGGTTTAATACCTGAAGTGCTTGAACCTATTGTTGCATCAGGTCGTGCATAAAAGTCTATTTCAGTCAGTACTTGCTCTTTTAATGATTCAATTTCAGGCACATTTTCTTGTATATGATCTGCTTCTTTAACAGCTTCTTCTAAATAAGGTGTAAATGTAAGATTTTCTAATGAAGCACCTTCTGCTAAGCCAAGTTCTTGGGCAAATGGCCAATTTTGTTTTACTTGTTTCAACATTCTTTCATATGCGCCTTCACTTGGATCAGTAGCGATTACTTCATGACCATGTGCTAACATTCTTGTAATCCATCCACTACCAATAACGCCTGTACCTACAACTGCGAATTTCATTTTGCCCCTCCTTGTGGATCTCTAAGTTGATATTTTTCACGCGCTTCAGCTGGCGTCATTGGTTCTATATCTAAACCTTTTAATATTTCTACAGCCTTTTCAACGAGTTGTTCATTAGTGGCTTTGACACCTTTTTCCAAATATAAATTATCTTCTAATCCCACACGTACATTGCCTCCACGTTTAGCCGCTTCTTCTACTGTTGGAAATTGCATTCTGCCAATGCCAAATGCTGACCAGTGTGCATTTTCAGGTATACGTGTCTTAAAGTATTCTATTGTTTCGGCGTCATTTTCTGCTCCCCAAGGAATGCCAAGACAGAATTGGAACATTGGTTCTCCTTCGATTAAACCTTCATTTATAAGTTGCTTAGCAAATGATATATGACCACTGTCAAAACACTCTAACTCAGGTTTCACCCCAGCTTCTTTAACAAGTTGTGCTTGTTCTCTTAACCAACCTGCTGGACTTAAATAAAGCGTGTCACCCATATTGACACTACCACAGTCTAGGGTACACATTTCTGGTAATAATGCGCCTACAGGTTCGTGTCTTTCTTTTGGTGTTTGCATGTCTGTTCCTTTTGCACCAGTATATGGATCTTCTAGATTCGGGATGAAGTCTCCTCCTCCACCAGAAGTAATATTTATAACAATATCTTCGTCTGCTTCTCTAATTAATCTCACAGCTTCTTTAAAAAATTCAACGTTATGACTAATGCCACCTGTTTCTGGGTCTCTAGCATGTATATGTGCCACAGTCGCTCCTGCTTTTGCACATTTTATCGCTGAATCAGCAATCTCTTGTGGTGTTACAGGAACATTTTTATTTTTTTCTGTAGTATCTCCAGCACCTGTTATAGCTGCTGTTAGCATAACTTTCTTCATTAATATAAACCTCCAACAGAGTTTTTAATACATCGATTAGTGTACCAACCAGACGGTTTAGTTTCAACCTTATAAAATATAAAAAAAGGGACTAATCAATTTTTAATCATTGATTATCCCTATATTATCAGTGCTTTACATGAAATTTTCATTTAATTATTTTTTTATAATTTCTATTTTTATCGACCCTTTTTAATCGATTTTTTCATTTTTAGTATAAGTTGTTAGTCTTTCTAAAACTTCAGCTCGCATCGAATCATCTATGGCATCTAAACCAAATATTTCAGACAGCCATAGCCCATCGACTGCCATTCGAATAATTGTCGCATCAACTTTGTCTAATCCATCATTTTCAATATTAAATTGCCATTCTTTATATGTGTCTTGTAAAGGTAATAATAAATTACTATTTATACCTTGTGCAGCTAACATTCCTGAAGTGATAGATGCATTTTCCGAACTGTATTCGCGTGTAGCATCTATAAATGCGCGTATCCATTTACCTTGTTGTTGGTCATCACTTTGCACATGTTTATCAACGTTAATTCGATAAATTTCGTCTGCATGATCGACAAGTCCTTGAATTAATGCAAATTTGTTTTTGAAATGATACAACAAGCCACCTTTACTTACGCCTGCTTTCTTAGCAACAGCATCCAAAGTTAAATATTCACTGCCTTGTTCATTAACGATAGATGCAGCTGCCTCTAGTAATTGTATCCGTTTAGAAACTCTTGGCATTAATACACCTTCTCTCTAAAAGTACGTTACGAGTTGATATCTCATAACACTTTTTATATTCGAGCAAACTATAAACGATAATTGTTAAAGTTGCAACTGTATCTTTTTATTATTAATTAAAATAATGACCGTTAAACAAGCGATATGAACTAAATACACGTTTTATTTTATTTATATTAAATATGAATAACTCTTAAAAATCATTCTACACTTTTTTCAACTTACTTAAATTATGTTGCTATTTTTCTAGACTTATTCTGTTATTTTAATATCAACTTCAAGTCTATATTATTTATCATCTATACCCTTACCTTCTAAAATATGATCCACATATTTTTCAACACGTTTTTCACGTGTTGTCGCTCTTTTAGCTTGTCCGATATGGAACATGTACTGTCTCTGTCTACCGGGTGTTAAATTATAAAATGCTTCTTCAAGTTGAGGGCTGTCATTTAATTTTATTTGTAGTTCTTCTGGCATTTCATAGTCTGCTGTTTTTTTCATTGGCACTTGCTTGCCTGATTTTTCAATTCTTATTGCTTCTTCAACATACCATTTAATTTCATCTCTTCGGTTTTCAACTTCTTCTAGGCTTTCAAAGCGCAACTGTCTTGCAGCTTGAACATTTTTCGTTTGTTGAATAAGTGATTGATATGGGTCTTCCATGATAGATCCTTTTTCAAAAAGCAAAGCACAATAATGTTTAAAATCTTGAATAATCACAACATTTTTATTCTCTAACGTGTAACAAGGGTGCATCCATTTATAATCTTCCACTAATTCAGTTTCTCGAATAATTTCACGCATTATTTTAAATTCATCTTGCCATTGTTTTAATCTATCAATAAATGCATTTACTTTAATATGATCATCGTGTTCATTAGTCATAAAAATTACACCTCTTTATAATTAATTTATTTATATTTATTCTACTATGAAATGATTAATTTTATCTAGATTTAATCTTTTTAATATTTATGTTAAGTTTTCCGATTGATATAATATGAATTGAATGGTTGTTATGGTATGATTTTTTTATTATTTAGACTATTACATAGAATATGAGGTGATTTTAATGCAACAAGCAACAAATTTAAAAAAAGTACTAGGTTTAACTGACGTCTTGGGTATAGCTATCGGGCAAATCATAGGTGCTGGGGTCATGTCACTTACTGGAATTGGTATACAGATGACTGGTAGTGGCATAACACCTGCATTTATTTTATCTGCCATCATCACCTTACTTACGATGCTCCCTATCGCAATATTAGGTTCGACATTACCTACTACTGGCGGAATGTATCAATACACTAGTCGTTTATTGTCTCCAAAGACAGGCATTTTTTGGTTATTATTATTTATCTTTTTACAGATCACGTTGTCATTATATGCATTATCATTCGCACAATATTTAGAAGGTCTTTTCCCTGGAGTACCGGTTAGGACTGTCGCCTTCTCATTATTAACTATTTTATTTATCGTAAATATCGTTGGTATTAAATCTGCCTCTATTATTGGAAATATTATGGTAGTCACTTTAATAGTGGCTTTGTCTTGCTTTATCATATTTGGTGTTCCACATGTTAACTTTGGTGTATTTAATACGAAATCTATGCTCCCAGATGGTTTCACCGGCTTCTTTACTGCTGTAGGCCTTGTTTCTTTTGCGACTGGTGGTGCTCAAGTAGTTGCTGAACTTGGTGGAGAAATGAAAAACCCTAAAAGGGACATTCCCATTGTTATTATTGTTGCTACTATATTTGTCGGATTATTATACGCATTTATTGCCTCAATTGCAGTAGGTGTATTACCTATTCCAGAAGTAGCAGGTAGACCTTTAACGAGTGTCGCAAAAGAAGTATTACCAACCCCGGTATTTATCTTCTTTATGGTTGGTGGCGCGATGTTTGCTTTAGCAACAACACTTAATTCGACTTTTACTTGGGTAACAAAAAGTTTATTAGTGGCAATTCACGATGGTTATTTACCTAAATATTTAGGTAGCGTAAACAAACGGTTTGGTACACCTCATTGGCTATTACTTATCTTTTACATTATTGGTGCATTGCCTATTATTACAGGTATGTCTTTAGATGTTGTTGCACAACTTGGTACAGGCATTTCTCTAATTGTATTTGCATTTCCAGCCTTAGCTGTGACACAATTGCCAAAAAAATATCCTGAAGCATATAAACACTCCCCATTTAAAGTGCCTTATCCTATCCTAGTGACAATTGCTATAAGTGCAATTATAGTCTTGCTATGCCAATCTTATTTGCTAATTTCAGATTTAAAATTAGGTTATATCATAGGCACCTTTATATATATTATTATCTCAGCATTTATTGCTCATTTCTCAAATAAAAAAGCGCATTTAAACATTAGTGAAATACAACTAAATTCTAAGCAAATCCCCGAAAAACAAATCAACTTTTCTAATAATCTATAATTTAATAAAAATGAGGACGGGCACATGACATCAATTTTTCAATCGACATGTGTCCGTCCTCATTACTGTTTGACTTCCCAAAACTCTGTTTTCTGCTTAAAATAAAATATTAATTTACATATAACAAAAGCTTATTTATCACTAATTTTTGTGAGCCAATCAGCTATTTTTGATACTCTGAATTAAAGTTACTTACGCTTTATTATATTTTGCTACTTTTTTTAAACTTATAACCAATATAAGTGCCACTAGAGCAATGGTAGCACTAAAGTAAGTTACAGCTAAAACATCTATTTTCGAAACAACTAAACCACCTATGATACCACCGATGCCAATACCGGCATTTAAGCTCGACATATTCCAACTCATCACTTGACTTGTATCCCCGTCAACGTGTTCAATGATACCACTCTGAACTGCCGGATTTGTACTCCATTGCATAATGTTCCAAATAAAGATAACCATTAATAGCAAGCCAGTACCTGGTAAGAAAACATTCAATACTAACATCATAAGAATAAATATTGAAGTTGCAATCGTTAACCAGCGCTTACTTGTTAATTTATCTGATAGTACTCCACCCATCGAAGTTCCTATTACACCTGCAATACCATTGATTAATAAAGCTATAGAGACAAATGATAAATCATGACCACTGGACAACATTAACGGATTAATGTAGATAAATGTAACGGAATTCGCTACTAATAATAGGAATGTAATCCCTAAATATTTTGTGATTTCTGCAGGTCTTAAGATTTTAGAATAACTACTGCCACGTTTTTGACTACTTGTGCTTGTTGTAGATGCTTTAAACTCTGGATCAGGTACATAAAAGTACATAAGAATACCAACAAGTATACTTACAACTACTATAAATAGAAACGTAAATCTCCAACCAACTAAGTCACCAATAATTGTTCCAATAGGCACACCGAATACGTTAGCACCACTAAAACCTGAATAAACGATACCTATCATTTTCCCACGATGTTGAGGCGCCGTTAATAAAGCTGTTAATGCTAGTATCTTCACTACAATTAAAGCTGCAGCTGCTGAAGATAAAATGCGTCCAAATACTAAAATAGTAAAATCAGGGGCAACTGCAATAATTACGTTCCCTAACATAAACATTACTAATGCCCATAATAAAACTGGTCTTGGTGAAAAACGATTTGTAACTTTAACCAAAATCGGTCCTGCAATAGCAAAGGTAATTGCATATAAAGTTACTAACTGACCAATAATTGCTTCAGAAACACCTAAATCATTACTCATTAAATTCATAATCCCAGCAACCATCATTTCAACCATACCTACAATAAATATGCTCAAAATAAATGTTGCAATTCGCATAGCTGACATACGTTTCACTCCTTTCTTTTATTTCGTTGCAATTTTTACATAACCACTATATTATAAACCATTCGTCAACAGGTTTGAATATATTTACTTGGTGCCACCTCTAACGTATTAATAACATTTAACAATTCACAAAGTACCGCAATATTCATTAATTAGCTCATAAAGTTAAAAACAACAATGAATAAAGGGAACATCTTATTTTAGATGCTCCCTGACTGAGTTTCTTCTATAAAAATTAGCGTTGTTCAACATGCAAGTGACGTCCTATCAATTGATTGCGATGATTAAAAAATTGTTTGTAGCTTAAGTATGTAGCAATTAGTGCTGACATGATTGTTGCTGTTGTATGAATAAATACAACCATCAATTGAAATTTCACAGCTTCTAATGGGTCAACACCACCAATAATTAACCCTGTCATCATACCAGGTATAGATACAATACCATATGTTTTAACAGAATCTATTGTTGGGACGATTGCTGTCTTTACACTTTCTCGTATTGTCGTTTTTGAAGAAAGTTTCGGTGTAGCACCTAGCGCTAATTTAGCTTCAATTCTACTCATCTCTTTAACAAATTCTCTATCTAAATTCTGATAAGCCAAATTAATAGCAATTAGTCCATTACTTCCAAGCATACCTGCAATCGGAATGACTTCATTAGGCTTGAATTGAATAGCACCTGTTATGATGACGCCTGCTAATGGTAATGCAACACCAATAAATATTGCTGCAAAAGATATCCAAAACACATGATGCATCACTGGTGATGCTCTACTGATTGTATTCCAGGAAGCATTAATAATGATAATAAATACAAATAGTAAGAGTAACCATTTTTGGTTAACATCAAATATAAAGTGCAAAAGATACCCTAAAATAACAAGTTGAACGACAGCTCGTGTTGTTGCCACGAGTAAATCTTTAATAATATGTAATTTTTCTTTATAAGAGACAATCATGGGAAAGATTAGGAGTAACCCTGTTAACACTAAAGCTGTTGTACTCATTATAAATCCTCCTGTTTGTCTATTTTGCCATCAACAATTCGAATTCTTTTTTGAAAATGTCTAATACTCTGATTCGTACTATGTGTAATCCATAAAATTGCAACACCTTCATCAGCAAGCTTGAAAATGAGGTCTTCTACTTTCTCACTATTTTGCGTATCCAATGCACTTGTTGCTTCATCTAATAATAGTATTTGAGGTTTATACATTAATTGTCTAGCAATTGTAATACGTTGTCTTTCTCCACCTGATAGATGCTCTACACTTGTATTAAAATTATAGTGACCTAAACCAACAGCTTTTAATAACTTCTTAGCTCTTTTACGATCAAATTTGTCCTCTCGAACTACAGCAGGAAATGCCATATTATCGCCTATTGTAAGATCAAACAAATCACTTTCTTGTAATAAATAACTAATGTCCATACGTAATGATTCAGGTTTAATTTGTTCATAAGCTTTGCCATTAAAATATATGTCACCCTGCGTTGGACTAATTAAATTATTAAGCAACCGCAACAATGTACTTTTACCGCTTCCAGAAGGTCCTATAATAGCAATTGTATCTCCCTTTTCTATTTTCAAATTGATATTATCGATGATGTATCTATTGCCTATTTTGTAAGAAACATTTTTAACTTCTAACATCATCTGCCCTCCTTAAATTATAAATCATTTCATCTTATTTATTCCCTAAATCAATTATTTTAATAGCCTTTTCATGCAATGCGTTGGGATCAGACGTTCACCTAATAATTAATATGTCATTCAACAAATTTCATTTACTTATTTTTATTTCATAAAAACAATAGCTATGAATGAAATTAAATTATTTACAGCATGCAACGTTATAGCCAGCGCTAAATTCATACCACTCTTTAAATAAACAAAAGCAATCGCCAGGGCAATAATAATATAGGAGCCTATCTCAAATGGAGATGTGGCACCAATCACATGAACACCTGCAAACAATACAATTGAAAGGACTGTAGCAAAACCATATGTAATTTTTTTACCTAGTTCATGGATGATTAAATGCCTAAATAATAGTTCTTCAATAATAGGCGTTAAAATCACAATATCAATAAATAAAAATGGTAACATCCTGTTATCAGCGAACATTTCCTCTAAGAATATTTGATTTTGTGTTTCATTATATTGTAATGACTTAGGCAAAAATTCCATTAACCAAGCGTATGTTGAATTTAAAATTAAAATTAATAGATATGCAGCCATAATCATCAATAGATATCGAGGTACTTTTTTAAACCTATCCATTGCAATCGATAGCATTTTATCTTTTTTATGCATTGCATAAAAGCTATATAGAATGATTATTTCTGCAATGACTGCGCTCATGATTAATATATTTTCATCAGTAACAAACGATTCATTTTTTATATCAATAATAGAATATATTCCATATATTAAAACAAAGAAAATAATAGGAACTATATTATTAGCAACAATATATAGAGGGAATAGCCAAAAATCTCTTTTTACAATCTTGTCATTGTTCCATATGTTTTTTTCATTGTGTTCTTTTTTTATCTCATGAGTTGACTGTTTAGCCATATGACACCTTCCTTATCGTTGTATACAATGAATATACCATGATTTAAATTACTTATATACATTTTATAATATATTTATTCGTCAGCTATTCCCAGCTCTAGTATATTGGTCAGCCCTACTTTATAGTAGGTATCATATTGTAAAATGCGCATTTTGTTGTAGTATATATGTAAATGGGGAGGGATGTTACATGGCAATTTTGACAATATTACAATTCATCGTAAATATCATCATAGTGCTAATTTTATTAAGTGTATTAATTATTGGGGGATTTTTACTATTTAAAGATAAGCATCAAAAGCAACATAGTGTATTACGTAATTACCCATTACTTGCACGTGTTCGCTATTTTGGAGAAAAAATTGGTCCTGAACTCCGTCAATATTTATTTTTAGCGGATACGAAAGGTAAACCATTTTCCAGAAATGATTTTACTAACATCGTATTAGCTGGAAAATATAATTCTAGAATGACGAGTTTTGGTACACAAGAAGATTATAAAGATGGCTTTTATATACAAAATACAATGTTTCCTTTACAAACATCAGAATTACACATTGATCAGTCACCTATGATTTCTTCTTTTATCTATGAAATTGATAATGAACGTCTGTTCAATCGTGATGAACATAAAATTCAAACTGAACTTAATCCTTACTATATATCAGAAGAAAATCGTGTCACTTTAGGTGCAGAACTTAAGCACCCATTCAAACCTAAGCGCTTAGTTGGTCAATCTGGTATGAGCTATGGTGCATTAGGTAGTAATGCAATCAATGCATTGTCTCAAGGACTTGGTCAAGCAGGTACTTGGATGAATACGGGCGAAGGTGGATTATCAGAACACCATCTTTCTGGAGATGTGGATCTCATCTTTCAAATTGGACCGGGATTATTCGGAGTACGTGATAAAGCAGGCGTATTTGATATAGATGCTTTTCTCGAGTTAGCACATAGAGATAAGATTAGAGCCTTTGAAATAAAACTCGCACAAGGTGCCAAAACACGTGGTGGGCATATGCAAGGTAATAAAGTAACTGAAGAAATTGCAAATATACGTAAGGTTGAACCATGGAAAACAATTAATTCGCCTAACCGCTTTGATAGCATTAACAGTCCAGAATCTTTACTTAATTGGGTAACTCAGCTCAAGCAACAAGCTCAAAAACCGGTTGGCTTTAAAATTGTTGTAAGCAAAGTTTCAGAAGTAGAAAAACTTGTACAAACTATGGTTGAGACAAATCAATATCCTAGCTTCATCACCGTTGATGGGGGTGAGGGCGGTACTGGTGCAACCTTCCAAGAATTGCAAGATGGTGTTGGTTTACCTTTATTTACGGCTTTGCCTATTGTAACTTCAATGCTTGAAAAGCATGGCATACGTGACCGTGTTAAAATCTTCGCATCTGGAAAGCTTATCACGCCAGATAAAATCGCAATTGCTTTAGCACTTGGCGCAGACTTAGTGAACGTGGCACGTGGCATGATGATTAGTGTCGGCTGTATCATGAGTCAACAATGTCACATGAATACTTGTCCAGTAGGCGTAGCTACTACGGATCCTAAACTCGAAAGAGGACTAATTGTCGATGAGAAAAAATATCGTGTCACTAATTTTGTAACAAGTTTACACGAAGGATTATTTAATATAGCTGCTGCAGTCGGTGTGGAGTCACCTACAAAAATATCTAAAGACCACCTCATTATTAAAAATAAAGATGGCGGTGTTCAATCAATACGCGATTATAAACTGAAATTAATTGATCAACATCGATGACATAAATAGAGCTCTATTACTTAAAAGTAATTAAACTGCTTTTCAAAGTAATAGAGCTTTTTATTATTTATTTGCTTCATTTATTTGTTGCGTTAGTTTTGTTTCTATAGTGCTTTGCTCATCTTCTAATGGATTGAACTCAAATTTCTTATCATTTATAAATACTGTTGGTATGCCTTTAATTCCTCGACTAACCGCTTCTTCAGTAATCGCTATAGAGCGTTCATCAGCTTCTTTCTGAGGTGATAAGTTAAACTGTTTCTGCATTTTCTCTTCTATAGTAGCAAAATCAACTGTCCATTCTTTTTGAGTATCATACAATTTACGTATAATTTCTAGTGTTTCGTCAGTATTTTGATAATCTAAATGAATATTTGCAACCGTACCTTTTAATAATCCATTCTTCGTTTTATCAAAGTGCTTAATTACATGTTGTACTTTACCTTGATCTATCAGTGGTTTTAATGATTGATCTGCGGCTTTAAAATAATTTTTACAATATGGACAAGCCAAATTTATAAATGATTCCACTTTAACAGGCGCATTTGGTGACCCTAATGTAAGATGTTTAACTTCTGTCATATAAAATCCCTCCACTTTGTCTATATTTATATTGAAACATGCTTATTCTTTTTATGCACACTTTTAGTCTGAGTAATTTAATAGGAATTTTATTTTTCAAACCAATTAGCGACGTTCCTCACTACTTATTCTCCCTCATAGTCAAAATGCTATGTAATTGCATAATTCATGTTAAAATAAAGTTATCAATTTTAATGGGAGGCATTATATGAACAATTCAGTGAAGTTATTAAAATCACTAACAGATGTTGATGGTATTGCAGGCCACGAAATGGCAGTTAAATCTTTAATGCACGAATATTTAACACAAGTAAGCGATGAAATCATAGAAGATAATCTAGGCGGGGTTTTTGGTAAAAAGACTGCTACTACAAGTAATAAAACATTAATGGTTGCTGGTCACTTAGATGAAATCGGCTTTATGGTGACTAAAATAGATAAAGACGGCTTCCTAAAATTCACCCCTATTGGTGGCTGGTGGAATCAAGTCATGCTCTCTCAAAAAGTAACAGTAACTACAGATGATGGTAAAAAAATCAGAGGTATTATCGGTTCTAAACCGCCACATGTATTGTCACCGGAAGAACGTAAAAAAAATGTTGATATGAAAGAAATGTTTATTGATATTGGCGTTAAAAGCAAAAAAGAAGCACAACAATTCGGTATCGAATTAGGCAATATGATAACACCATATAGTGAATTCGAAGCATTAGCGAATAACAAATATTTAACTGCAAAAGCTTTTGATAACCGTTATGGTTGTGCCCTTGCAGTGGATGTATTACAAAACCTTAAGAATGAGACTATTGACATCAATCTTGTCTCAGGTGCCAATGTTCAAGAAGAAGTTGGTCTTCGCGGAGCTAAAGTAGCAGCTAACAAAATCAAACCTGACTTAGCTATAGCTGTAGACGTTGCTGTCGCATATGATACACCAGGAATGTCTGGTCAAGTAAGTGATACAGCAATTGGTAATGGTCCTGTCGTTATTTTAATGGATGGATCTAATATCGGTCATGTTGGATTTATGAAGCATATTAAAGCAGTGGCTAAAAAACATAATATTACGATTCAATTAGACACTACTGCTGGCGGTGGCACTGATGCCGGAAGTATTCATGTAGCGAATGAAGGGACACCAACTGTTGCTATTGGGGTCGCATTACGTTACATGCATTCCAATGTTTCTGTGTTACACACAGATGATTACAAAAATTCAGTAGCCTTAGTTACAGAAATTATTAAATCTCTTAATGACGATGTGGTTGACCAAATCATTTGGTAATCTAGGAGTTAACTGAGATACAGTATTCAAATGTAAAGTTAAAACAAACATAGTACGGATTCAAATATACTAGCTATACGGATAAGGGAGCGGGACAGAAATCAAATTTGATTTTCTATCCCCTCCTTTTTTATACTTTTTAAACGAATTTTTAAACAAACACACGAACGTTCATATATGTTATATATATTTAAACTTTGAAAATTATAAAGTTTTCAGAATATTTATTCTATTTTTATTCTTAATTTGTTATACTACCGATAACTTATTAGGGAGGTCGTTATGATGATTTCGAATACTAAAGGTAAGCCAACGCTAATAAATAGATTTTTGAATATTGTAGAAAAAGTTGGAAACAGATTACCCGATCCTAGCATTTTATTTTTCTTAATGTGTGTAGGACTCGCAATACTTACTTGGGTTGTATCATTATTTCAGATTTCCGTAAAACATCCGGGCACAGGCGATACGATTGCAATCAAAAGTATTTTAAGTAAAGATGGACTGTCGATGATTCTGAATGACGCCATAAAAAACTTTTCAGAATTTCCAGCATTAGGTCTTGTTCTTGCAGTCATGCTTGGTATTGGGGTAGCAGAAAAAACAGGTTACTTCGATAAATTAATGATTCAAGTTGTACATAAAGCACCAAAGAATTTCATTGTGCCAGTCATTATTATTATAGGTATTATAGGCAATGCTGCGGGTGATGCAGCGCCGATTGTGTTACCACCATTAGCAGCGATGGTCTTTATTAAATTGGGCTACCACCCTATTGCGGGTTTAGCAATGGCTTACGCGTCTGCACTTGGAGGATTCTCTGCAAATGTCATGATTGGTATGTCAGACGCATTACTTTATGCATTTACAAAACCAGCTACAAGCATTGTTTCTGATAGTGTGCATGTCAACGTAGCAATGAACTGGTACTTTATTGCAGCAAGTGTGCTCGTCTTATTGCCTTCCGTATATTGGGTTACTATGCGTTTTGTCATTCCTAGATTAGGTAAATATGATGATTCTAATTCAGCTATTCAAGCAGATGATTCTAATTCAAAGCTCACACCTCAAGAAAACCGTGCCGTGTTTTGGGCAAATATCAGTTTTTTTGTATTAATTGTATTGCTTATCATTTTAGCTATACCGCAACACAGTTTTCTGAGGAATGCCAACACAGGTAGTTTATTGAATGATGCACCTATCATTAACGGTGTCGGTCTAATTATTTTAGTATTATTTTTAGTTCCTGGTTTAGTGTATGGCATTATGGTAAAAGAATTTAAAAATTCTAAAGACCTAGGAAAAATGTTAGCTGATTCAATGTCATCTATGGGTTCATTTATCGTCATTGTGTTTTTTGCAGCGCAGTTACTTGCCTTTTTAGAATGGAGTAACCTGGGCATTATCGTTGCTGTTAAAGGCGCTTCAATACTTCAAGGTCAGAATGGCGTTGTACTTATCCTAGGTATTATCTTATTAAGTGCACTGATTAATTTATTAATTGGTAGTGCATCTGCCAAATGGGGTATTTTAGCACCTATTTTTATCCCAATGCTTATCATTGTAGGTTTCCATCCAGCATTGACTCAAATGTTGTATAGAATTGGTGATTCTATTAGTAATCCAATAACGCCTATGATGCCCTACTTACCATTGCTATTATCTTATGCACAAAAATATGATAATGATATGAAATTAGGTTCATTATTATCTAGTCTAATGCCCTATACAATTATATTAAGTATCGTGTGGCCATTATTCATGATTGCTTGGTATCTATTAGGTTGGCCGCTTGGTCCAGGTAGCCCCTTACATGTAAAATAAATTATTAAAAAAGAGACAGACAAGAAGGAAATATTTCCGTGTCTGTCTCTTTACTTTCAATTATATTAACCTCTGAAATAATCATCGTGTAGTTATACTTTTATTAAGTAATATTAAATATTTTAGAACACATTTTTTTCTAATTGTTGTAATATAAAAGTAAGAAAAGGGTAAATAAAGTACAAGTAAAGTAAAATAACCTCATTTACTTAGGAGGAAATTATGGAACGTATAGGATTAATAGATATTGGTTCAAATACCATTCGACTCGTTATTTTTGAATTTGATCATAAAACAGGATTAAATGAAATATTAAATATCAAAACACCTGCAAGATTAAGCCAATATTTAACTGAAGATTTGGCTATGACGGATGACGGTATTGAAGTATTAACTAAAGCATTGCGCAGTTTTAAAAAGGTTGCTGACAAGTTTAATATAGATGAATTGCATCCGGTAGCAACCGCAGCCATTAGACAATCTACCAACCAAGAGCAGATTATTAAACATATCAAAGAAGCACTTAAAATCAATATTAAAATTATTTCAGAGCAAGAAGAAGCATTTTATGGTTTTTATGCTATCACACATACTACTGATGTTAATGACGGCGTGTCTGTCGATATTGGTGGTGGTTCTACAGAAGTCACACTCTTTAAAGATAAAAAACTAATAGAATCACATAGTTTTCCATTTGGTGTTGTTACATTATCCCATCGCTTCTTTGAGGGCAAAAACCATAATGATAAATCAGCAGTCAAAAACATGGAAAAGTTTTTAACTAAACAATTTGAACAACTTTCTTGGTTAAAAAATCAAGAAATCACCTTAGTTGGTATCGGGGGTTCCGCACGTAATGTCGCACGCATTCATCAATCTGAGCACTCATACCCTATTGGTGGCGTTCACAACTATGCAATGACTGAAGAAAATATTGATGAAGTGTACTCAATCATTAAAAAAAGTTCATATGACGATTTAAAAGATATAGATGGTCTAAGTAGAGATCGTGTAGACATTATCCTGCCCGCTGTAGCTGTCTTCAAGTCATTATTTAATAGAATTAATGCGAATCAATTCACATTTTCTCGCAAAGGGCTACGTGAAGGTTATGCGATGAAATTAATTTCTGAACGTCACCCTGAAGAATTTAAAAAAGAGAATATTCGTAAAGATGCTCTATACCATTTAGCTAACGAATATCGCATTGAGGAAACAAGTGCTAAACAACGTGTGAAGCTAGCACAAACATTATTAGAACAATTAATAGGCTTTAAAAAATTAGAAGTAACTCAAAAAGAATACGAACTATTTGCTGAAGGGTCTTATTTGTACTACTTAGGAAGATTTATTGATGCTGATTCAAGCTCACCGCACACCTATTATATTATCGCGAATTCAATGATTGATGGTTTTCCCCATGAAGATAGAGTGAAGCTCGCTTTACTTGCTAGTTTTAAAAATAAGTCATTATTAAAATTCTTTAGTCATGAAACCAAATGGTTGCGTGGCAAAGAATTGGATAACATCCAATCTCTAGGGGGCATTATCAAATTTGTCAATGCACTTAATGTGTCTCATACGAGTTCTGTAGAGCAAGTAGAATTACAACAAAATGATGATGGTTACACTTTATTTGTATACTACAACGGTGAGCCTATCGCTGAAGAATATCAATCCTTGAGGCAGAAAAAGCATATTGAAAAAATCTTAAAAGATGACCTATCTATCATCTTTACAAAATCTTAAAATTTATATGATAAGTTATACGTAGCAAAATACAATATTCAGACTACAACGAGGTGTAATTAGAGTTATGCATAGAAATTTGGGAGCAAAAGATTTGAACTTACCACAATACTACAATAATAGAGAACTCAGTTGGTTAGATTTTAACTATCGCGTATTACAAGAAGCCAATGATAAAAACAATCCATTGCTTGAGCAACTTAATTTTGTTTCGATATTTAGTTCGAATTTAGATGAGTTCTTTATGGTCCGCGTAGCTGGTTTACAAGACCAAGTCAAAATGGGTTATGACAAACCCGAAAATAAAGCCCAATTAACACCAAAACAACAACTTAATCAAATCAATATCAAAAATAAACAAAATGTCGACTTACAATATAAGCGTTATAATGAATTGGTAGAAGATTTACGTCAACATAAAGTTGAAATTGTTCAACCGGATGAATTACCTGAATCGTTATTATCTCAATTAGAAACAGAATTCAAAACTGGTATCTTACCAACATTAACTCCATTAGGGATAGATGCTTATCACCCTTTCCCAAAATTAAATAATAAAAGCCTGAATATCTTTGTTGATATAGATACTGAAGATGCGATTAATTCTGCAATTGTCCAAATACCTTCTTTAATACCTAGGTTTTATTCATTAAATAAAGGCGATACGCAATTCATTATTATGGTAGAGGACATCATTACGCATTTTATTAATGAATTATTTAGCGGATATGAAGTACTAAACACTTTTACGTTTAGAATTACTAGAAATGCTGATTTAACTATACATGAAGACGGTGCGGAAGACCTTCTCATTGAAATTGAAAGGTTTTTAAAGGAACGTAAACGTGGTACTGCTGTACGCTTAGAAGTGGATGGACGATTCGCCACGCATGAAGACATTGTGTGGATTATGAACCAAGTAGAAGTACATGATGATGAGGTTTATTTTGTAGACGGTCCGTTAGATTTAACGATGCTGTCTAACTTAGTTGATCACTTATCTAATAAATTGAAGCACTTAAAATACAAAAAGTATGTGCCACAGACACCACAGTCTTTAGGTAACCATAATGTGTTTGATTTATCCTTGAAAAAAGATATATTCTTCCATCACCCTTTCGAATCGTTTGAACCCATTGTCGACTTCATACGTGAAGCCGCTGAAGATCCAGATACAATTGCTATTAAACAAACGCTTTATCGTGTCAGTAAAGATTCCCCTATTATTAATAGCTTGAAAACCGCTGCTGAGAATGGGAAACAAGTTACTGTCCTTGTTGAGTTAAAAGCACGTTTTGATGAAGAAAATAATGTGCATTGGGCAAGAATGTTAGAAGACGCTGGCTGTCACGTTATATATGGTATGACTCATTTAAAAACGCATAGTAAAATTGCGCTTGTAGTCAAACGTATCAATAATAAACTCACTTCCTTTATTCATCTAGGCACTGGAAACTATAATGATAAAACCGCTAAATTATATACGGACATGGGGCTAATTACTACAAACGATGCAATTGCTGAAGACGCACTAAACTTTTTCAATTATCTTAGTGGTTATTCAGTCAAACCTGTTTATAATAAACTTATTGTTGCACCATTTGATATTAGAGATGTCTTCTTAGCTCGTATAGACAATGAAATTCAAACACATCATGAACATGGTAACGGCAAGATTATAATGAAGATGAACTCTTTAACAGATAAAGATATTATTCTTAAATTATTTGAAGCCTCTTGTGCTGGTGTTAAAGTTCAACTTATTATTCGTGGTATTTGCTGTCTGAAACCAGGTATCCCGGGTATTAGTGAAAATATAGAAGTCGTAAGTATCGTGGGGCGCTTTTTAGAACATTCACGTATTTACTATTTCCACAATAATGGAGATGAAAAAATCTACTTATCTTCTGCAGATGCCATGACACGTAACATGATTAAGCGTGTAGAAATCTTATTTCCTGTTGAAGACAAAGCCATTGCCAAACGTTTATTAGATTATATGAACCTTCAGTTATCTGATAATCAAAAAGGACGTTTTCAAGATTCACATGGACGTTATCATTACATTGAAAATAACTTGTCACCATTAAACTCTCAAGCTTATTTAATGAAGGAAGCAGTGAATTATGGTCAACAACTTCAAGATGAAGTATCGCAACCACAACCTCATGTTGTATCAGCCAATTCACCTCAAGGTTGGTTCTCTAAAATACGTCGCACTTTCAAAAAATAATCCATTACATTAAATATAGCGCTGAATGCTCCGTTTAAAAGTGAGCATCCAGCGCTATTTATTATGTTTTTGTTATACAATAGCGCTTGCCATTATATATTAATAATGCTTCCATACATAATTATAAAGTTTAGACATCACCCACTTGTGTATCGGAGCTTGTGAAACTAAATATACTAGCCAAGGTAATGCGGGTTCATAATGATTTAAACCAATCACGCATCTATAACTCGATGCTGATGTTCTAAATTCGAGCATTCCATCTTTTCCTCCATTGCTACTTACTAGTAAACCGTCTGTTACTTTTAAAATAAAATTGGTTGGTGAGCTGTATGCTTTTTCCATTTTTATTAATGGATATGGTAAAAACTTCAAGCTAATTTCAAAGCGTTTCTCTGTTTGCTTAATTCTAATCCATCCTAAACTACATTCTTTTAAATATTGTTCATACATGTCAACAAGTTGTATGGCATTGATTTCTTTTGTAAGTAACATATGTTGAAATGAATAGACTTTTTTATATTTATCTTGCATTTGTCTCGAACATTTACCTATTCTATTTATAACTTTAGAAACTGACATATCAATTACTTTGACGTTTTGCGAATTAAATATATTTTTAAAATGATTGTTATACTTTTTTTCCACGTTCAATATGTGGAGCTTCTTGTCACTACATGAAGGTAAGGCGTGTAATATATTTTCAATAGCCCACATATGCATACTATGCGAATGTCCTTGTAAATATCCATTGGGAAGTGCTGCTTTATTCGTTATATATATAATATGATGCATTTGTTTTAAAGTACGTTGCAATTCATAAGTTTGGAATACATTTGTTGCCACAAAAACGCTATTCAAATGTACAATATTATTATTTGTATAAACTTCATGATGGTTTTGTAATTTCTTAATTAATTGTTTACCAAAATAACAATTCGCACCAAATATAAACACTTTCATTATTATCGCTCCTATTGACACTCTAGTTGATAATTGATTTGATATTTTTTAAAACGACCCATCAAATGATATCATTCGTATCATTCGCATTTTAACACACTATTTTTGCTATAATTAATAAATGAAAGATTTCGTATTATAGGAGGATTTTTATGCTTGAATTAGAAAAATTAAAACAAAATTTCCCTTTAATTAATGATATGCAACAATATAAACCTATCTTTTGGGAAAACCCCAAGTTTCATCAAGTTGAAGCGCTCCCTTTTTCAATAGAAGATATCGAAGACGCAGCATTACGTCTCGAACGATTTAGTAGTTATATACGCAAAGTATTTCCTGAAACGGAGAAAGATCACGGATTAATTGAATCACCATTGAAGCCCATCCCCTTTATGCACAACCACCTTTCTCAAACAGAACAACATGGAGCTAACGGGAAGTTATGGTTGAAATGCGATAGCCATCTTGCTATCTCAGGTTCTATCAAAGCTCGAGGTGGTATTTATGAAGTTCTTAAGCTGGCTGAAACGATAGCAATGAAACATGGTAGTCTCGAATGGACAGATGATTATCGTATTCTAGATGAACCACATTATAAAGAATTATTCAGTAAATATAATGTTTCAGTTGGCTCAACTGGCAACTTAGGTTTAAGCATAGGTATCATGAGTGCCAAACTTGGTTTCAGCGTTACTGTACATATGTCTAGTGATGCTCGTCAATGGAAAAAAGATTTATTACGTGCTCGTGGTGTAGAGGTTGTAGAACATCAATCTGACTACCAATTTGCTGTTGCTGAGGGTAGAAAAAGTGCAGAACATGATGCATCTTGTCACTTTGTTGATGATGAAGGTTCTGCTGATTTATTCTTAGGTTATACTGTAGCTGCATTACGCCTAAGAACACAATTAGATAGTCAAAATATTCAAGTAGATGCTGACCACCCACTTTTCGTCTATTTACCATGTGGCGTTGGTGGTGGCCCTGGTGGTGTTGCTTTTGGATTGAAAAAAGTCTTTGGTGAACACGTTTATTGTATTTTTGCCGAACCGACACATGCACCTTGTATGTTACTAGGAATGATGACGCAATTGCACGATGAGATTTCAGTGACTGATATTGGATTAGACGGACGTACTGATGCAGATGGGCTTGCTGTATCACGCCCTTCCCGTTTAGTCGGTCAAATAATGAACACACTTTTATATGGCGCATTTACAGTTGATGATAAACAAATGTATCGCTACTTATATATGTTAAGTGAGAAAGAAGATATCTTTATCGAACCATCTGCCGCTTCAGGTTTTGCTGGCCTTACTGAAGCTACAAAACACGCTAAAAATAAAGGAATTCATATAGAAAATGCCAACCATATCGTGTGGGCTACTGGTGGAAATATGGTGCCAAAAGACGAAATGATGAAATATGTGACTTACGGTCACAGTTTAACTTAGTATGTTGAATTGTCAGTAGTTGGCTCATCTTTAGTCAGCCTATCTGGGAGTGAGACAGAAATCTAATTTCAATTTTTGATTTCTGTCTCGCTCTTTTTTAATCATTTTCTCCCACTTCTTTAATAAGAAACTTTTAGTTATCTAAGTTAAATCAAATATCTATTTTCAGAATATTTATTGAATTTAAAAAATAACTATGTTAAAGTATTCTTTATCAATCCACTTTAGTTCGGTAGAGTAACAAAGTAAAAAAGACAAAGGATGGTCATATTATGAATACAACGACACTTATTAACAACAAAGAATTTGAATTAGCCTTTTTAAAACATTTTCAGCAAGCTGAATTCAAACTCGTAGATTTCAGTTTTATCGAATCACTGTCATGGCAAACCCTTACAACAGACGATTTGCAACAAATGACTGAGCGCAGTTTCTGGCAACATGACCATCATATCTTTGCATTACGCAATGATTTTACCGATCAATTATTACGTTATTACAGTAATTATCCACCACAATATCAAAGTGTTGCCTACACTGGCCCTATTGTTCGTGATAATGAAGTTTATACTCAACTAGGTATCGAACATTACAATCCAACAATTACAGACATGCAAAACGACTTCATCACCTTTTATGACTACATCAAAACAACATTAAATGATGATATTGATTTTGTGATTTTAGGACATTATCAACTGATAGATTTACTTTTATCGCCTAAAGAACAAACCGAAGATGTATTGAAACTCATACAGGAACGTAATATTTCAGAACTTACATCTCAATTAGGTATAGCGCATCCCGTTGTTCAACTACTCACTACCAAGACCACAGAACAACTTGATTTATTAAGTCAGCTATTTCCACATGATCATCGAACAATACAGGCATTACGCCGATGGGAACAATGGTTTAAATCTCAAGATATTACTAATATTCACTTAGATATCACGCCACAACCACCACGTTCTTATTACAAAGGTGCCTTTATGAGATGTCATCTTAAAAATAATAAATCACAACAACTTACAGGTGGTTTTTACAAAGGTGAATTAGAAGGCTTTGGACTTGGTTTTATACTTTAATTAAAAAGGGAGAGAACATCATGCTTACTGTAGCTTTAGCGAAAGGAAGATTACTAAAAAGCTTCATTGCTTATTTGAATGAAGTAAATGAACAAGAACTTGTACGCGCATTGGAACAGAGAGAGCGTCAGTTACTCATCTCTGTAGGAGAAATCCAATTTGTTTTAGTTAAAGGGAGCGATGTACCTATTTATGTCGAACAGGGCGTTGCAGATGTAGGCATCGTAGGTAGTGACATTTTAGAAGAAGGTAATTACACAATCAATAATTTACTTGATTTGCCTTTTGGTGCTTGTCACTTTGCATTAGCAGCTAAACCAGATACAACAACTTTTACGAAGGTAGCTACCTCTTATACTAAAACAGCTAGAAAATATTTTGAAGCTCAAGGATTAGACGTAGAATTAGTAAAACTATCTGGTTCTATCGAATTGGCATGTTTAGTCGATATGGTCGATGGTATTGTAGATATCGTCCAAACAGGTACCACTTTAAAATCGAATGGCCTAGTTGAAAAAGATACAATTAAAAACATTAATGCCAAATTAATTACAAATAAACAATCTTATTTTAAAAAATCAGCCGAAATAGACGATTTTATACAAATATTGGAGGTGTCTCTCATTGATTATAAATAAAGCTACATTTTTAAAGGACTATTTAAATCAATCCGCATTAAATGAAGGGTTATATCCTCTAGTTAAGGATATTTGTGACAATGTAAAGCTTCAAGGTGACCAAGCTTTAAAAGCTTATAACCAACAACTTGATCACGTAGAGACATCAGAACTTGAAATTCCTTATGAAGCTTTAGAAACGGCTTATAATCGCATTGACGATACATTACGTGATGCGCTTCAGCAAAGTCACTCACGTATCAAAACTTATCAAACTTCTATTAAATCTACAGCACAACAAGGTTCAAATGAATGTTATGAAATGTATCATCCATTAGAACGTGTCGGTGTATATGTACCGGGCGGTAAAGCAAGCTACCCTTCTACTGTGTTAATGACTGTCACATTAGCTAAGGTAGCTGGCGTTAAAAATATTTTTGTTGTCACACCACCGCAAGCCCAAGGACTACCTGATATTGTTTTAGCAGCTTGCTATATTGCAGGTGTTGATAGAGTATTCCAGGTTGGTGGCGCACAAAGTATCGCAGCGCTTGCTTATGGTACAGAAACAATTCCAAAAGTAGATAAAATTGTAGGTCCCGGCAATCAGTATGTTGCCTACGCAAAAAAATACCTCTTCGGTCAAGTAGGTATTGATCAAATTGCTGGTCCAAGTGAAATCGCCTTAATCATAGATGAGACGGCTGATTTAGATGCTGTAACTTACGATGTATTTGCTCAAGCAGAACATGATGAACTTGCGAGAACGTTTGTGATTAGTGAAAATAAAGCGTTATTACAACAACTCGAACAACGCATCCAACAAACTTTAAGCCAAATAGAACGTCAGCCTATCGTTGAAGCAAGCTTAACAAACAATCATTTTTTAATTTCAGTAGATAATTTTAATGAAGCATGTGATTTAATGAATCAAATCGCCCCAGAACACGCATCAATTCAAACAGCTTCACCACGCGATTATCTAAATCATGTGCGTTATGTGGGCGCACTATTCTTAGGACATTATTCTCCAGAAGTTATCGGTGATTATGTAGCGGGACCGAGTCATGTCTTACCGACCAATCAAACTGCGAGATTTACCAATGGTCTATCCGTTAATGACTTTTTAACACGTCATTCTGTGATTGATTTATCTGAATCTACATTTGAAAAAATTGAAGGTTCTGCACGTAAGCTCGCTCATACAGAACAACTTTTTAACCATGAACAATCTATAGAAATCAGATCACCAAAGGAGCCACGTAATGATTAGAATCAACAAAAATGAAAGTCCACTTCGTCCATTATCTGATTCACAATTGGCAACAATTATTCAAGAAGCAACATTTAATTTCTATCCAGATGACGAGTATGAATGTTTTAAAGCAGCTTACGCAAATTATTATAATCTTTCAGCTGAGCAAATTATTGCAGGTAATGGTTCTGATGAATTAATTCAAAAATTAATGCTGATTATGCCAGAAGGCCCAGCACTTACATTGAACCCAGATTTTTTCATGTATCAAGCCTATGCTTATCAAGTTGATCGCCCAATTGAATTTGTAAATGCTGAACCAGATTTATCATTCGATTTGGAACGTATTTTGCAACGTATAGATGAAGTTCAGCCAGCGTTCTTTATCATGAGTAATCCGCACAATCCGTCAGGCAAGCAATATAGCCTGACGTTCTTAAAAGCAATTGGAGATAAAATGAAAACATTAGGTGGTTATTTCATCATAGATGAGGCTTATTTAGATTTTGGTAATACTTACCAAATAGAAATGCAGCCCCACATTTTACAAATGCGTACACTTTCAAAAGCATTTGGCATCGCTGGCTTAAGATTAGGCATGCTTATTAGTACGCCCGAAACAATACAAGAAATTAAAAGGATTGAACACCCTTACCCATTAAACACAATTACATTGCATATTGCTTTATATATGTTTGAACATACAGAAATGCTGAACAATTTTATAAATCATCAAAGACAACTTGCTATAAAATTACGCAATATGTTTGATGACTTAGTATCAGATATCATGGTCGTATTTCCTTCCTCGACGAACTTTGTTTTAACAAAAGGAACTGCAGCACAAAGTTTGGGCGCATTTATTAAAGCGCACGGTTTCCTACCTAGAGTCTATGACGAAAACGAAATGGCTGATTATGTTCGTTATTCTATAGCTACAGATGAACAGTTAGATGAATTAGCAGCAATCATTAAAAATTGGAGGTCTCAATATGATTTATCAAAAAACACGTAACACTGCCGAAACACAATTAAGTATTTCACTTGCAGATGATCAACGTACAAGCAAAATTGATACGGGTGTGGGTTTTCTAGATCATATGCTTACCCTCTTTACTTTTCACAGCAAATTGTCAATTACAGTAGAAGCGAATGGTGATACGGAAGTCGATGATCACCATGTGACTGAAGATATTGGTATCGTACTTGGTCAATTATTATTAGAATTAGTTAAAGAACGCAAAAGCTTTCAACGCTATGGCGTAAGTTATATTCCTATGGATGAAACACTTGCACGCTCAGTTGTAGATATCAGCGGCCGTCCGTATTTATCATTTAATGCAGACTTTAGTAAAGAAAAAGTAGGTACTTTTGATACGGAACTTGTAGATGAATTCTTTCGTGCATTAGTGATTAATGCACGATTAACAACACATATCGATTTATTACGTGGCGGTAATACGCACCATGAGATTGAAGGCATATTCAAATCATTTGCACGTGCACTAAAAGAAGCTTTAGCAAGTAACGATTCAGAAGGCATTCCCTCTTCTAAGGGTGTGATTGAATGATTGCTATCATAGACTACGGTCTAGGAAATATTAAAAATGTACAACGTGCAGTCGAACATTTAGGCTATAAAACGATACTAACAGATAAGCAAAGTGAAATAGAAGGTGCAGATATCATCATATTACCTGGTGTGGGTCATTTTAAAGACGCAATGCAAGCGATACAAACACGTGGCTTAGCATCAGTGCTACAGTCAATTACAGATAAACCGATTATAGGTATCTGTCTTGGTATGCAACTCTTATACGATTGGAGTGCAGAAGGAAATGTCGAAGGTTTAAAACTTTTCCCGGGAAATATTGTTCCAATCGAAACACACTATCCTGTACCTCATTTAGGCTGGAATAATTTAATTAGCAACCACCCTCAATTGGCACAAGATGTATATTTCGTACATTCATATCAAGCTGAAATGTCTGAACATGTCGTTGCTTTCGCTGAATACGGTGATCCAATTCCAGCAATTGTTCAATATAAACACTATATCGGCATTCAATTTCACCCAGAAAAAAGTGGAGCCGATGGATTAACAATACTCAACCAAGCATTGAAAGGCGGTTTCTTATTATGATTAAACTCTGGCCAGCAATTGATTTAATCAATGCTACAAGTGTACGACTAACTGAAGGTAAATATGATTCAGAAGAAAAAATGCCACGTAGCGCTGAAGAAAGCATCAAATTTTATAACCAGTTTAAGTGTGTTGATCGTATTCACATTGTCGATTTAATCGGCGCAAAACAACAATCATCTATTGAAAGAAATTATATAAAAGAGTTACGACAACTTACTGACAAATCAATGGAAGTTGGTGGCGGTATTAGAAGTATCGACACAATAGAAGCCTATTTCAATGACGGTATTGATTATTGTATTGTAGGTACCAAAGGGATTCAGGATTTAGCATGGTTAGAGCAAATGGCAAATCAGTATCCAAATCGTATATACATTTCTGTTGATGCTTATCGTCGTGATGTAAAAATCAATGGTTGGGAACAAGACGCTCAACTAGATTTATTTGATTTAGTTAACGAAATTGAACGCTTCCCACTTGGTGGTATTATTTATACAGATATTTCTAAAGATGGTCGATTGGAAGGACCTAACTTTGAAATAACAGGACAATTAGTAGCAGCGTCTGATAAACAAATTATCGCTTCAGGTGGTATACGAAACCAACAAGACTTAACACAGTTAGAATCACTAGGCGTCTATGCTGCAATCGTCGGTAAAGCAGCGCACAATGCTGATTTTTGGGAGGGATTATCATGATTAAAAAGAGAATTATCCCCTGTTTAGATGTAAAAGATGGTCGCGTAGTTAAAGGGATTCAATTTAAAGGGTTACGCGATATTGGTAATCCAGTAGACTATGCGCTTTATTACAATGACCAAGGTGCAGATGAACTCGTCTTTTTAGATATTTCTCGAACTGAAGCTGGTCACGATCTCGTACTTGATGTCATTGAGGAAACTGCCGGAAAATTATTTATTCCACTTACGGTTGGCGGCGGTATTGCTACTTTAGATGATATATCACAACTACTTAATCATGGTGCAGACAAAGTTTCACTGAATTCAAGCGCACTTAAAAATCCAGAGTTCATTAAACAAGCAAGTGAAAAATTTGGAAGTCAGTGCATTTGTATCGCTATTGATAGCAATTATGATGACGAACTGAAAGACTACTATTGCTATACTCACGGTGGTAAACAACGTACTGATAAACGTGTATATGATTGGGTCCAAGAAGTAGAAGCATTAGGCGCAGGTGAACTACTCATCACAAGCATGACTCACGATGGTATGAAACAAGGCTTTGATGTGAAACATTTACATGATATTGAACAACTTGTAAATATTCCTGTCATCGCTTCAGGTGGTGGCGGAAAACCAGATCACTTTGTTGATTTATTTAAACAAACAGATGTCTCTGCAGGCCTCGCAGCAAGTATATTACACGATAAAGAAACCACTGTAGATGAAATAAAACAAACAATGGCACAAGGAGGTATTCCCATTAGATGACACAACAACCTGATTTTAGTAAAGGACTCTTACCAGCAATTTTGCAAGATGTTGATACAAAACAAGTGCTCATGCTTGGCTATATGAACGAAGCAGCATATAACAAAACATTAGCAGATGGCATTGTTTGCTTCTATTCTCGCTCTAAAGAACGTTTGTGGACCAAAGGCGAGTCTTCTGGCCACACGCAAGTAGTTAAAAACATTCATTTAGACTGCGATCAAGATACACTACTCATCGATGTTGTGCCAAATGGTCCAACTTGTCATACTGGGAGCCAAAGTTGCTTTAATACCGACGTTCCTTTTAATATCCAACAATTAGAACAAACTGTAACTTCAAGTGCACAATCTAATAAAGAGAACTCATATACACAATATTTGTTAAATGAAGGTCTTGAAAAAATCACCAAAAAATTTGGAGAAGAATCATTTGAAGTTGTTATTGGCGCGATGAAGTCTGACCGTAATGAAGTGACAAATGAAACTGCAGATTTAATGTATCATCTATTCGTATTATTACATGCTTTAGATATTAAATTTGAAGACATCGAAGCTGTGTTAGCACAACGTCATCAGACCTCAAATAACTTCAAAGGCGAACGTAATGATATAGACAATTGGTAAAATTAACAATTGCTTTACTACGATGTGAATCCTTTTTAATTTTGCTAACATAGCAAGATGATTGCTATCAGTCGATTTTAAATCATAAAAAAGAGAGCGAAAATCAAAATTTGATTTCCGCTCTCTTTTACTTTATATTTTATCTGTTTTTCAAAAGTTCTTTTTTGAAAAATTCTGCTTGTTTTTCTACTGAGATCAAATCAGCATAAATGGCTTCATCCATTGAATAATAGATCACATTGCCATTTTGTACAGCTTCATTATTATGCCATATGTTCGATGTAACAAATTCATTGTTCACTTTCCCACCATCTTTTGTTGGTAAGAGTAAGTAATCACCTGAATAGTCATTGAATTTTTCTTTAGGTACTTTCATGAATTTTTCTTTTGGCATTGCTTCCTTAGCTTCGGGATCTTCTTTTAGTTTAAACCCTTCGTAAATTGCTTCACTGCCTCGTCCAAATCTAGGTCCAAATTGATAAATATCTTTTGCTTGAATATCCATAATTGAAAAAGTTTTATCTTCCCCAATGGCTTTTTTAATTTCTTCACCATCTTTTGCTAACTTTTTAGATAGTTCATCAGCTTGTTTCTTAGCTTTGCTTTCTTTGTTTACTAACTTACCAATTTCAATATGAGTATCTTTATAGTCCATATTTTGTACTTTTATAGGTACTGTTGGCGCTATTTTAGATAATTTTTTATTATTTTTATTTTCTTTATATGTAATAATCAAATCTGGTTTCAACTTAGCAACAGCTTCTACATTTTCTGGATTAATTTTCTTAACTTCCCCCATGTCTAAATACTTAGAGTCTGGATATACATTCGTAATACCAACAGGTTTAACACCTAGTTTTTTTAAGTTCCCGTAATTTGCTGTTAAAACTAAGACTCTCTTCGGATTTTTAGGTATTTTAACTTTACTACCATCCTCAGTAGTATAAGATTTCGTATCCTTATCATCTTTTGCATCTGATTTATTAGATTCATTGCCACTACTACATGCCGCTAAAAATATTATAAAACATAACATTAAACATAGTATTTTTTTCAAATTAATAACCTCTCCCATTGTATAATACCTTCATTATAATTGAAATTGATTATCAATTGCAATTTAATTATACTTTTACAAGAAATAAATATATACTTTATTTAATAAGATAAATAAAATTACTGCTCTTTTAATTATCTTTTGATATTATAAAATTATATTAGGGAGATGACTGAAATGGAAAATTACTTTTTAGGAATTGATCATGTACAAGTTGCTGCCCCGGCCAATCGTGAATCAGAAGCTCGCGAATTTTATTCAGAAACACTTGGATTCAAAGAAATTACCAAACCTGCTAACTTAGCCTTAAATGGTGGCGTATGGTTTCAAGTCGGTCACCAACAACTACATGTTGGTGTTGAAGATGACTTTTCACCGGCTAAAAAAGCACACCCTGCTTTTCTCGTTCATAACGCTACTGACGTAAGAAAATCACTTGAATCTAAAGCAATTGAAATTATATATGGGGATGAACTCGAAGGTGCAGATCGTTTTTATATTTATGATCCATTCGGCAACCGAATTGAAATTATTGAATGGTTATAACTTAGTGTGTTTATTAAAGTCCTTAAAAATACGCCTTGCACATAATCATTTATGTACGAGGCGTTTATTAGCTAATTTTTGCAATTATAATTGTTCATCTATCAATGTTAACGCAATTTCTAATGCTTGAATTCTATTTTTTAATAATGTCGTTCGACTATTTGGATTTCCTTTTGTTCTAATTGCGTCAGCGATTTTTAACATTTTGTTAAAAGCGAGCGTATTTGTGTCCTACTTTGTTGTAATCCTGTTTTGTTATACTGTTCCATTATTTTCTCCCAATGCTGACTTACTAATCACAATGTTTATAATCAGCTTAAAGTTCTAAACACATTAGGTCCTCATCATAGTAAACAGTTCCATCGTATAGTGCTTTCGGCTCAGTTCCATAACGTTTAAATCCTAACTTTTCATATAAACTAATTGCACGTTTATTTTCACTAAGCACGCATAAATTGATTGTTTTTATTGTATTTTGTTCAACCACATAATCAACGATTTGTTGGATTAGTTGCTCAGCTATACCTTGTCGTCTATATCGTGGGTGACAATATACCGAAACTAAATTACCTTTATGCTTTATTTTTTCTAAAGTCTCACTATAAAACGTCGCAATACAAACCAGTGTTTCTTCATCAAAAGCCCCTACAGTAAAATGAGTAGCACTATTTTCTAACCTCACTTTGAATTTCTCAATCGAAAATTCAATCTCTCTATCATATGTAGAAGCAAAGCCATTAGGGTCTGTCTGGAGTGAACTGAGTCTTAGTAATCGATACTGTGATACATCAGCTTCACTTAAATATCTAAAGTCCATTTAATCACGCCTTTCAGTCTATCGCTACAACTATCATTATAGACCCTTAGCTCTGCTTGAAGTTACGGGTCTACACTTATATTCTTCTAAACTGGTCGTACAGTTACTTCGTTCACATTGACATGACTTGGTTGTTGTAATGCATATATAGCTGCTTCTGCAATATCTTCAGGGTCTAATTTTTTACGTTCTCCCCAATCCGTTGCTCCACTTAAAGGTGTATCAACCATTCCTGGTGAAATACTCGTTGCCCTAACGCCTGTCTTAGCCAATTCTTTTTCTAAGCCTTGTGTTATCGCATGTACAGCTGCTTTTGACGCACTATATAATGTACTTTTTTTCGTTACTTCAAATCCAGAGATAGAAGCTATATTTATAATATGACCACTTGATTGATTTAAAAATGTTGGTAGCACTGCATTTATGCCATAAAGTGTTCCTTTAACATTCACATCAATCATTGCATCCCACGCCTCTACATCACCATCTGTAATTGCTGAAGACAGCATTTGACCAGCACTATTGATTAATATATCTACACGACCATATATGTCTTTCGCCGTTTGGACTAAGCGCTCAACATCTTGTTTGTCTGTAATATCCACTGCTAATGTCTCAACGTCTGCATTGCCTGCTTTTTGAATACGTTGGGCAGTATCATTTAAACGTGATTCATTACGCCCTGACAATACCACTTTCACTTCATGACTTGAAAGTACTTGCGCAATACTTGCACCAATCCCACTACTTGCTCCTGTAACAATTGCAACTTTATTTTTTAATTCAACCATTTATAACTTCCTCTCTTTATAATGTAGGTAAATCTTTCCTTATATTTTCACATTGTATCATGCAGTTATAAGGATAAATAAATAATTGAATTTGGGTTATCTTGTCAGAATACATATTTCATTATAAAGTAGGTGTATATAATAAATATAAGTAGCAATATGTTCGATGCTTAAAGGAGGATGGCTCATGAATTTTGAAGAACGCTTAGCTAAGTTACGTGAAACGATTGGTAAAACAAGCTTTGATTTTCGATTTGAATCATTATTTGATAAAGAAGAATGGATTAATATGAACATACCACAGCGTAAACAATTAGAACGTGAATTTCATAAATTTATAGAACAAAACGACCATTTACGTATACCTTACACTACCGAAGACCATATTCGTATGTGCTTGTATAATTTAGTTTATGATTACAATGAAATTAAACATAATTTTAAGTCCTATATTTGATTCCTTCATACTAAGATAACGTTTGAGTATGCATTTTATATACAATACAAAAGGGAGTGGGACAGAAATCTAATTTTTCTAATAAAATTTCGTCGTCCCACCCCGGCACAGCTGACTAGAATTGAAAAAAGCTTGATATAAGCAGCGCATTTTCAATTCAGTCAGCCACTGCCAATATAAAAAACTGAGGCTAAGACATGTGATATGTCCCAGCCTCTTTTTAAGCTTCTAACGGACGAACGGTAAATCATGAAAGTTGATACTGTGGAGAAAACCATGTTAGAAGCTGGCTAATACCTTTCATTATTGCACAGTTATAACGAGAGGTATTACTCAACGCCATAATCACTCGATGCACACAGTGTATAAATCATTAGCTAGCTACTTTTTTTGCAAGTCCATAATTGTATAATTTCTCTGCATCAACGTAAGCTATATAATCAATACTTCTGTATCCATCTTTAATATCATTGATAATACCTTGGTTTACACCGGTATGAGTGTAAATATCATAACTACTTTCATTTGAAAAAATAACTTCCTCAATTACTTTTCTCATTATAATCACTCCGTATTTTTACTTTCGCTAAGCTTTTCTATCTTCTACACTTTCATCATAATAGATAGTAACTTGATTTGAAAGCATTTTGTGATTATTTTCACAAAATCATCACTTTTAAGCTTTTTCTATTTATTAAAATCGTTTATTAATTGACTTCTCAAATTAATTGAAGTGATTTCTTTATTTTTATGTTGTTGAAAGTATTCTTATATTATTATTTTTATAGAAATACATAAGCTATGAGTTCCTCATTACGTTCTTTCACAAACATATTTTTTATTAAAAGAATAACCTTTTTGTTAAAATTCCTCCTTAAACTAAACATTTTGTGAAAGTTATCACATTATTCCGTGAAATAATATGGTATTTTTGCTTTGAGCGTGATAATTTTAATAGTGTAATGTAAGCGCTTTATAAAATTCTCTACGCTTAGACTAACAATACTTTAACTATTTATTCATAATGTTTAGATAGCTATAAATAAAAATTATTTTTGAAAGGAGCATTTAATATGATCGAAACTTTATCACAATATCAACCTAAATTTAAAAAATTGATTTGTGTTGATTCAGATGGTTGTGCCATTGATTCAATGACAATTAAACACGAACGCGCTTTTGGCCCTGCGCTTGTAAATGAATGGCAACTTGATGATATCAAAGAAGCTGTGTTACAGCGTTGGAATGCTTTTAATTTGTATGAAATAACAAGAGGGATCAATCGTTTTAAAGGCCTCGAAAAAATGTTAAGCGAACTTGTAGCAAAGGGATTAAACATTGAAGGTTATGAAGATATAAAGCATTGGGTTCAAACCACTGCATCTTTTTCCAATCCGGCTCTAGAACAAGCAATACAAGCCTCTCCTGAAAAGTTAGGCTTACAAAAAGCACTGGCATGGTCGCACAGTGTAAATGACCACATCAAGAATTTACCTAGTATTGGTCCTTTCGACCATGTCCAACGTACGTTGAAAAATGCCTCAACGTTTGCAGATATTGCAATCGTATCTTCCGCAAATTTATCCGCAGTTGCTTATGAATGGGAAACATATCACCTTACACCCTATTTGAGTGGCATGTTTGCTCAAGAAGCTGGTACTAAAGAATACTGTTTAGAACAATTGAAACAATATTACAATACCGAAGACATCATCATGTTAGGTGATGCTATGGGTGACATGGATGCTGCAAAATCGCATGATATTTATTTTTATCCTATTTTAGCAGGACATGAAAATCAATCATGGTTAGATTTTGATAATAAATATTTAAAATTATTTAAAGAAGGTCGATTCAATCAAGACATTCAATCATCCTTAACTACTATATTTTATAATAATTTCCAAGGAGAGAACTAAATTTATGGCAAAAGTAAATTTAAAAGCAACACCTTATAATTTAGATGACGAACAAATTTCATGGGTAGAGCGTACACTTGGCAGTTTGACAGACGAAGAAAAAATTGGACAACTCTTTTTTAATTTATTTTCTTTAGAAGGCGGTAAGAAGTTTCATGATGCTGACTTAACAAATAAAGAAGTCTTAGAACGTTTCCACATTGGTGGCGCACGTTATGAGGGCGGGAATAAAGAAGATGTACAAAATTTACTCAATGATTTACAAAAACACGCAAAAGTTCCAGTCTTAGTAGCCGCAAACTGTGATTCAGGTGGTAACGGCGCTTGTAAAGATGGTACCTACATCGCAAGTGCTGCTCAATGTGAAGCAGCACAGGACACAAAAGTAGCTTATAATGCTGGCCTCGTATCAGCACGTGAATCTTCTGCTTTAGGCGTACATATTAATTTCGATCCATGTGTAGACATTTTGCAAAATTGGCGAAATACAATAGTGAACACACGTGCTTATGGTACAAATGCAGAAACAGTTATAAAATATTCTAGCGCTTTTATAGATGGATTTAACTCTGAACGTGACATGATTACTTGTATCAAACACTTCCCAGGAGATGGTACTGAAGAACGTGACCAACATCTCGTACTTGGTGTAAATGAACTCTCAACACAAGAATGGGATGATAGTTTCGGAAAAGTTTATCAGCATCATATCGATCGTGGTGTTCAAATGATTATGGCAGGTCATATTGCACAACCCGCTTATTCTAAAAAATTAAATCCAGCGCTTGAAGATAAAGATATCTTACCTGCTACACTTGCACCCGAATTAATTACAGGCTTATTAAAAGAAGACTTAAACTTTAATGGATTAGTTGTTACTGATGCCAGCCATATGTTAGGTATGACCGCTGCAATGCGTCGTGAAGACTATGTGCCACAATCTATAGCTGCCGGCTGTGATATGTTCTTATTCTTCAATGATTTAGAAGAAGATTATCAATTTATGTTAAATGGTTATAGAAATGGTGTTATCACTGAGGAGCGTTTAAATGATGCTGTACGTCGTATTTTAGGACTTAAAGCTCAAATGAATTTGCATAAACAACAAGCAGAGGGTACACTAATCCGCCCACAAGAAGATTTAGCTATTATTGGTTGTGATGAGCATTTAGCAATGCGTACTGAAGCTGCTGACTTAGGTATCACTTTAGTTAAAAACACTTTAGATCAATTACCGATTCGACCTGAAACGCATAAGAATATTCAGTTATATATTATAGAAGGTGAAAAAGATGGGATCTATAAATCTGCAAACAATGTAGAAGAAGATATTATTCAAGAATTAGAATCACGTGGTTTCCATGTGACATTGAATGATGGTTCTACACGAGTTAAAGGTAAAACGTTAGAGTATCGTGAAAAAGTAGATGCAGCACTTGTCTTTGCTAATATTATTGGTTACGCAGCTGAAAATAATTACCGTATTAAATGGGGCACTGCCATGAGTAATGAAATTCCTTGGTATGTGCATGAAGTCCCAACAGTATTCGTTTCTTTAAACTTCACAACTCATTTGCACGATGCGACAATGGTCAAAGCTTATATCAATGCCTACCATTCAAACCCAGAAACAATCAAACAAACAGTAGATAAAATCATGGGTGAGAGTGAATTCAAAGGTACTCATAACGACTTAGTTTGGACAGATAAATGGCAAGCAAAATTATAATATTAAGTAAGTTTTCTATATTAGATTGTTGAAACATTTTAAGAACATAAATACTTATCAACGACTAAAAGGGATTTTCCACTTATGGAAAACCCTTTTTATATTTGTCGTTACAGTCGTTACCTTTATTTGCATTTTCAATCATGCTTTACAACGAACCAGCCTCAACTAGTAGTCCTCGGCTAGTGTTTTATTAACTCGTCAGGAGTCGCCCTAAACTACTACCACTTTTCAAACAACATAGGATATAACTTAAAAAGTGATAGTGTTTATAATATTAATTATATTAATAGTTAAAAGATATCAAATGAAGTAGTTTTCATATTGGAATGCTTTCACAATAATCACTTATTACATAAATTAGTTAGCAAAAAGTTTCATGATATTTATAAATGTATACAAAATAAACCCCCTACAAATGCCATCATCCATCGTAGAGGGTTCAATGTTTAAACTTTATTATAAATCATGTGTGTTATTGTTTATATCCAAAATCAGGAATATTATCCCAACGTTTTTTAAAATAATGTGCGACTGCTTTCGGTCTTCTCTCACGAGTGAAGATACCCTTTTTATTTCCTTGGACTCTAATAATTCCACTAGATGTTTCGAAGTCAGCAAAGTTCCATGTTTGTTCACCTATAAATTGAGGATAGTTATCTATAACTTCATGATTGGCTTCATAATAACGAATTTGATATTCTTCCGTAAATAATTCGTCATTAATTGCGTGCATCCCCGCTATTGTATCTGCACCGTATTCCGTAAACATAATTGGCTTGCCTGGTTGTTTCTCGCTCCAACCATCTAACTCTGTTCTCAATGCTTCTTTTGCTGCTTCTAAATCGCCGGGCTGTGTATACCAACCGTAATATCGATTTAAGCACAGCACATCTACTAAATCTTGTACCTCACATGTATCTGGTTGTGAAGTGAGAATTGTCACAATCGTTACCGGACGTTGTTGTGGATCACATGCTCTAGCTAAGTTTACTAAAGGTTCAAAGTACGCTTTAGCGCCTTTTTCAGTAGAAGCCGGTTCGTTGGCGACAGACCACATCACTACACATGCATAGTTCTTATCACGCTCAATCAGATCTTTAATTACCGCTTCATGCGCTTCTTTAGTACCTATTTCCTTAAACGTATCTCGTGTCGTAGTACCAGATAAAATAGCGCTAAAGTTTAGGTGCACACCTACCGCAGTCGTTTCGTCTATGATGACGATACCTTGTTCATCTGCTAAGCGCATCATTTCTTCTGAATATGGATAATGTGATGTTCTAAATGAATTAGCACCAATCCATTTCATCAGATTAAAGTCTAATACGTTTGTAACTTCATTCATACCACGTCCACTATAATAAGCATCCTCATGTTTACCAAAGCCTTTAAAGTAAAATGGTTCTCCATTAATTAAAAATTGTCCTTCTCTGACTTCTACAGAACGAATACCGAAACGCTCTGCATACGTATCAATAACTTGGTCATTATCTAACAGTGTGACTTCTAAATGATATAAATAGGCATTTAATGGTTGCCATAGATGAGGATTATCTACTTCTATGATACCTTCTACGCCTGATGTTTCAGCTACGATATTATCCTTTTCATCTCGTAGCTTAACAACTATTGTAGGCACTGCTTCATTCGTAGTGACTTTATATTGTACCTTAGCACTGTTTTCTAATACTTCTGGCACAATTTCAATATCTTCTATAAATACTTTAGGTGTCGTATATATTTTCACAGGTCTATGTAAACCTGCATAATTAAAGAAGTCGAAGTTTGGTGAATTTTTCTTAATTATTTTACCATCATTATTAATCGTTTCACTGTACTCACCAACTGGCAAAGTGGTTTCATCTAAAATATTATTCACACAAACTGTTAAACGATGCTGACCAGAACCAAATTCCGAATCGAAGTCAACTTCAAATGGTAAGAAGCCACCTTGATGTGATGTTACTTCTTTACCATCGATATATACTGTTGCTTTATGTGTTGCAGAACCAAATCTTAATACAACACGCTTGTTTCTTAACACGTTAGGTATTGTAAACGTTCTTTCATACCATACATTACCAACGTGATTACGAATATCAGAAGTAACACCTTGGTCGTTATATGATCCTGGCACTGCAATAACTAAATCCGTATCTAATGGTCGTGTCACATCAATTTGATCATCTACGCCCTCTATCTTAAAGTCCCAGATGCCATTTAAATCAATGATACTTCTATATTTATTTATCACTGGATATAACATGATTTAACCCCCTCTAAAACAGTTCAATTATCTAAAAATGAATTATAATTCTTCTCTAAGTGCTAATTCTTTAACAATTTGTTTATGTCTATGGTCAGTTAATGGATATGCAAAGAAGAACAATATCACTGCGATTAAACAAAGTGAAGCAGGTACAATAAAGAACAATACTTTTAATCCTGCTATTGTTTCAGCTGATTGAGCTGCTTGTGGTACATAACCAATGAGCGTTAAAGCTAAACCTGGTAGGAAACCAGCTAAACCTTGTGATATTTTTCTAGTGAAACTGTAACTTGAATAAATAATACCTTCTGATCTAATACCTGATTGCCATTGGCCATATTCTACAACGTCTGCAATAAATGCCCAAGTCACAGTATTAGGAATAACTAAGAATAATTGTGCAATCGTATTAACGATTAAGAATAATAACACGTTATCGGAGAAGAACATGAAGTTAATAAATTGGAATACAACGAAACCAGATACACCGATAACTGCTGTCATTTTCTTACCTACTCTTTTACTTAAAAATGTAGTTAAGAACAATGCGGGTACTAATATAATAACGTTTAATGTACTCACAACGCCCACTAAATTAGCTTCACCCAGCACATATTGGAAGTAATATAGTTGCGAGGACTGTTGTAAGAATAATGCTGTAATCGTTAATAAAGTATATAATGCTAAAATGATAAATGGTCTATTTTTAAATAAATTTAAAAACGCTTTACGACCAATACCTTTTTCTTTCGGTCTTTCTACTGTATGGCGTTCTTTAACACCTTTGTAACACAATAGATGGAATGTCACACCAGCGACAGCAAGTATACCTACTACAACTGGATAACCCAATGCATGACTAGGGAATAGACTAACTAATGGGATAACTACAATCCCAGAAATAAACATAGCCCCCTGTGAACCTAAGTTACGAAACACTGATAGTTGCGTACGATCATCTGCATTAATTGTCATAGATGCTGATAATGAGCCATATGGGATATTCACAAATGAATATGCTGCGTTAAATAATAAGTAAGTTCCAAATGCCCATATTATTTTCCCCGTTTGACTAATATCTGGTGACATAAAGGTTAAAACTGTAAGTAAGGCGAGCGGTATCGTACCGTACAAAATAAAAGGCTTAAACTTGCCACGTTTAGCAAAGTTCCTTTGATTATCTACTAAAGTCCCCACTCCAGTATCTACAAAGGCATCAAAGAATTTCGCAACAAGAAACACAGCTCCCCCAACTACTGACGGTATGCCCAAAATATCTGTATAGAATAACAGTAAGTAAATTTGTCCCATATCAAACATTAAGCCATTACCTAAATCTCCAAATCCATATGCAAGTTTTTCTTTGAATTTTAATCTTGGTGATTGAATTTCTTTAAAACTCTTTAACTTACTATTTGCCGGTTTTAATTTTGCTGTAACCATGCTGATAACCTCTTTCCACTATAGAAACGTTCCTGACTGCGCTTTGCTGTTTTAATCGTTTCTTAGTATGTATTAGTGATTGTTACAATCAATCGATAATAAGACACATAATTATGTAAGCGTTTTCTTATATCGTTAAAATTTTTTATTCCCATAAATTAAATTACTTTTGAAATCGTTAATGACATATCGCTCACCCTTATTTATAGGAATCTTAACTTTATTATATTTTTAATTACAGAACAGTCAACATTAAAATAACAACGTTGTTATAAAATGGATTTCACTTAATTAATACATCGTAAGCGTAGGTGATTCACAAACTCTATAACTACAGCTTTTATTGACATACGAACTCAGCTATTTCTTTTGGTTTGCCTACAATTCATTTTTTAAATATAAGTGTGTAAACTTGTATGTTAAACAATGGTTTTACATCATAATTATCATTTTATTAATATTTTTAATAATATATTCACTGAAAATGAAACAATTAATGCTTTTTCTAATTTTCTATACTTCATTATCCTAATAAAACTCTTTATGTTTTGTTCAATAACTTAATGGTGTTGTTCCGTATTGTTTTTTAAAACACTGTGTAAAGTAACTTTGCTCTTTAAATCCAACATAATTTGCCACTTCAGCGACGGTCATTTTAGTTCTCGCAATAAGGTCACGTCCCTTTTTCACTCTTGATTCAATGATGTATTGTGAGATAGATTTATGAATTTCCTTATTAAATATTTTGGACAAGTAACTTGGTGCCAAACCAACATATGAGGCGAGCTCATTTAATGACAATGCACTATCTAAGTTTCTTTCAATGTATTGAATTACCTTACTTACTTTTGGACTATAGGCATTCGCTTTTACTTTCATCGCACTATCTGTATATGCTTTAACAATTGAATGGGTGATTTCATCTAAAGTTTCTATGTCCATTGTTTGATCTATTAATGCCGCATACTTTGCAGATATTTCGTCAATATGAATCAAACTTACACCCGCTTTTTCTCCGGCTTTACGGCATAACGTATTTATCAAATATGCTTTGTATTGTTCATTTGAAATATCATCCCTTACACGTCGTAAGCCTGCAACTGATAAATTCATTGCATTTAGAATTGATAAAGCTTCATTAGCATTGCCATTTTCAACTGCAGTAAGTAGCTGATTCTCCATATTATAACGATACTCTATTTCTTTTAATGTATAATCCATTTGCGCTTTGGATTCTGCTAACTCTTCTGTATTCGAATGAAAACTAAAATCAATTTTCACAGTTTCATAAATGCTATTTCTTTTTTTCAAAAAACGAATTGCCAAGCGACACATTTTTTGTGCTTTAACTTGGTGACACAAAGGTATCGTCAGTAAATATTGCTTCAATATAGAAAGTTTCGATATTTTAATATCTAAGCTTTGGAGTAACTCATTACAACGACGTTCATTTGGTCGCTTCTCCATATATGGACCAACAATATAAATTTGCTTATACTTTTTAAATTTGAAAATTAAAAAGTTTACACCAAAACGATTCGTATAATGATAAATTTTATTGCTATGCATTTGTACGATAAAATGTTTCAACTCATTATTGAACTGCTTGCGTGCAGTATTTGTAAACGGCGTCTTGATATGATTAATCACCCCATTCATATCACTCATATCATATCCTTCTAGCCGAATTCCCAATAATTGTAGCGCATGCATCTGTAAAATCTCTAGCGTTTCCTCATTCATAAAAAAACACCCCATTCCTTATATTTTTATTATATCTAAAAATATAAGGAATGGGGTGTGAAATTTATATTAAATTTCTTTGAACTTATCAAACAATTCTATAATCAGTTCGTTTTTTATTATCAAAAAAATTAATTCAAAATATTAATTCAAATTGGATAAACAGCTATTTACGGTATCTTCACACGTTTACTCATTTGAATTTTTCTTACCAAATTTGAGTTTAAATGGTGCATAGAATAATACAAATATAAGTACAAGTCCTAAATAACCTATTAATGGATAGAAAATTGCTACTAAATCTGTAAAACCTACGAAACTCAAACACAAACCAATGATGACTGTAACTGTAAAGAAAAGTTTAAAACGTTTCGTATCTACCACCGTAAAGCGTGTTGCAAATGCATAGAACATACCTAAACCAGTATTGAAAATCATACCGAAAATGACAAAAGCCATAACGACACCAAGTATAGGTGAAATATGATTCACGATACCTAACATTGGCATCTCCATTTCGCCAACAATATCGATTTGTGTAAAGATAGCTAAATGACTTAGTACAATCATAACGCCTAATGCAAGTCCACCGAATAAACCACCTAATGCTGCAACTTTTGTATTTTTCTCAGAACCACCCATAACAATTGCCATAGAAGCACCAACTGCTGTATTAAATGATGCATAGTTTACACCTGCTATAAACCAGTTCGGTAATGTTGAAGGTTTCGCATCCGAAATTGTATTAAGTTGTGAGAATGGTACATCTGTTGTCATAAAACTATAAACTGAAATTATTATAATGAATATAATTAAAAATGGAGTTATATTCCCAATTACTTTAACAACACCCTCTACTTTCATCATACCTGCAAGTAAAATAAGTATTGTCATAAGAATCGTACCTACAATTGAAGGCAATCCGAATTGTTGATTAAGGTTTGATCCAGCTCCTGCAATCATAACGACACCTACACCAAAGAGTGTAAAGATAATGACTAAATCAATAATCCATCCTAAAATTTTACCGAATATAGATTTTCCTGTGATATTATGTATAACTTCTTTATGAGAATCTGTCTTAGATTTACTTCCTAACCAAACAAGCATCATACCCACATAAGCAAATAATGCTGTAGTAATGATAGCGCCAAATGTCCCCATAATGCCAAAGCTCGTAAAGTATTGAAGTACTTCTTGCCCTGATGCAAATCCAGCTCCTACAATGACTCCAATAAATGCGCTTGCGATCAGTAATATTCTTTTCATAATTAAGCCCCCTATTTTACTTACTATAAATGAGTTGTGTATAATTTCAATACTCGTATATTTGTGTAACATCAATAACTCACTTTTCAATCACTCAAAAAGGTTGAAATAGACGTTTTGATACCGCTAGAAATTTGATATTGATTCTATTTTATCATTTTAAAGCAATTGGATGTTGTTCTTCTCAACGACATCTATATTTAAGTAACGTAAAATCACAACAAAAATTTAAAAATTCATAATAAATTAAATAAAAATCCTCTTAGCTATTAAAGAGTCCTTTATTGAGATTATCTTTGTTCATCAATTTCATTATTTAATTCTAATAGAAATTAAGTTAATCTTTTTTCGCTTTTTCAGTTATATTTTTATATGTTTTTGCTATTATATGAGTTCAATCATAAGATTATTTTAGTTTAAAGTAGCAATTATTTGGGCCGACTCCTGACTCGTTAAGAAAGTACTAACCGAAGATTAGAGACTGTGCCCGCGGAAAACGTGCACAAAAAAATGCCAACAAAGTCGTTAAACTTTGTTGGCAGATTGGCTTTCTATTTTAGACAAACATATTAAGTATAAGTATGAAGATTAAACCAGATACTGAAATCACAGTTTCAAGTAATGACCACGTTAAGAAAGTCTCTTTAACAGTCAAACCGAAATATTCTTTGAACATCCAGAATCCTGCATCATTAACGTGAGATAAAATAACACTACCCGCACCTATTGCAAGCACAACGAGTGCAACGTTAACATCTGATACTTGTAACAATGGTAAGACGATACCTGTAGATGAGATTGCTGCAACTGTTGATGACCCTAAAGCAATACGAAGTACTGCAGCAACAAGCCATGCTAAGAATATCGGAGACATTTCTGTACCTTCAAACAATGTAGCAATAGTACCTCCAACGCCACCTTCAATTAATACTTCTTTGAAAGTACCGCCACCACCAATAATTAAGATCATCATCCCAATTGGATAAATCGCATTAGATACTGAATCCATAATTTCTGAGTTTTTACGTCCTTGTTTAATACCCATAGTAAAGATTGCAAACAGTACAGCTATAAGCATTGCCGTAGCTGCAGTACCAATAAAGTAAATAAATGATTCAAAGCCATTTGTAGCTTCTTCATGGCCTGTAATCAATTGTACAATTGTTGATAGCAACATCAAAATAACAGGAGAAATCGCAGTTAATAAACTGACTCCGAATCCCGGCATTTCTTCTTCTGAAAATTCTTTTTGTGCACCTAAGGCTGATATATCGCCCTCACGTGTATAAGCCGTTGGTGCAATTTTTTGTGCAATTTTATTAAACAATGGTCCAGCTATAATTGTAACTGGAATTGCAATAATCATACCGTAAAGTAATACGTGGCCTAAGTTTGCGTCTAATTCTTTAGCTATAACTACTGGTCCTGGATGTGGCGGTAAAAATCCGTGCGTTACAGATAAAGCCACAACCATTGGAAAACCTAATTTTAACTGTGAAACATTTGCACGTTTAGCAATCGTAAATACTAAAGGAATCAATAATACTAAACCTACTTCAAAGAATAAGGCAATACCTACAATAAACGCAGCTACAAGCATTGCCCATTGTACATGTTTAGATCCGAACTTATCGATAAGCGTGTCGGCAATACGTGTCGCACCCCCACCATCAGAGAGTAGTTTCCCTAATATAGCACCTAATCCGAAGATCAATGCAATATGTCCTAGTGTACTTCCCATACCATTTTCTACTGTTTCAATGATTTTATCTAAAGGCATACCTAGTAAAATTGCAGTCACAATTGATGTGATAATTAATGAAATAAATGTGTTTAACTTTAAGAAAATAATAAGTGATAATAATACGATAATTCCTATTACCACCGTAATCAATGGCCAAATTGTTTCAAACATCATCGTTCTCCCCTTTCAAATTAAAGATTGAATTAGAACTTTACAGACATGTATCTAATCAATCGTGGTAACGCTTTCTTTCATAATTAAAATTTTAAAGAGTATGTGACAAGTTCTTCGTAACGTGAGTGTCGCTTGTTTACTTGTCACTTTTCTCTTTAAAGGCTCTTTCTATATCGCCTTACTATGGTTTGTCATCCGTCATATGTTCACGTTGGAATGTTGCAATTTCTGTGTAGCGATCCTCTAATGAACGACTTAAGTTGATAAATATAGAAATGAGTTGTTGATACACCTTCACATTATCTTGGTTCGGCTTATGTTCGTTTGTAGTACCGACCATCTCTTCGATAATAGAAAAATCATCAATTTCGCCAAGTGCTTTCATTCCTAATACACATGCACCTAAGCAAGAGCTTTCATAACTTTCAGGTACAATTAAATTCGTATCAAAAATATCTGCCATCATTTGGCGCCACACTTCACTTTTCGCAAAACCACCTGTTGCTTTAATTGTCGAAGGTGTTTCATCCATTACTTCGATTAGCGCAAGATATACGGTGTAAAGATTGTAAAGAACACCCTCTAAAGCAGCACGAATCATATGTTCTTTTTTATGCGTTAGTGTTAATCCAAAGAATGAACCTCTGGCATCTGCGTTCCATAATGGGGCACGTTCACCAGCGAGATATGGATGGAAAATCAATCCTTCTGCACCTGGTTTAACTCGATTAGCAATTTTAGTTAACACGTCATATGGATCGACGCCTAAACGTTTTGCAGTCTCTACTTCGCTGGCTAATAATTCATCACGAAGCCAACGTAATACGACACCACCATTGTTTACAGGACCACCTATAACATAATGATCTTCAGTTAACACATAGCAGAAAATACGCCCTTTATAATCTGTACGTGGTTTATCTATCACCGTTCTAATTGCTCCCGATGTTCCTATCGTCACCGCAACTTCACCTTTTTTAAATGCATTCACACCTAAATTGGAAAGTACACCATCACTTGCACCAACCACAATTGGTGTATTTTCATCTATGCCCATCAATGTTGCATAGCGACGTTTCATACCTTTTAAAATATGTGTTGTTGGTACAACCTCTGGTAATTGTGTCTCTTCAATACCTAGCAGTTCTAGCGCTTCTTTGTCCCAAGCTAATGTTTCTAAGTTAAGCATCCCAGTAGATGATGCCATAGATTGATCTATAACAAATTGCTCAAATAATTGATAGAAAATATATGTCTTAATATCAGCAAATGTAGCAGTTTGGTTGTATATTTCTTGTTGTTCATGCTTCATCCAAAATATTTTAGCCAACGGGGACATAGGATGGATTGGTGTGCCGGTTCTTTGATATATTTCATTACCATTATGTTCATTTTTAATCTGTTCAGCGTATTGGCTTGCGCGATTATCTGCCCAGGTTAAATTTTCAGTTAGTCGTTGGTTACTCGCATCCATTGCTATTAAACTGTGCATCTGAGCACTAAATGAGATTAATTTAAGATCTTCTTTAGCAATATTAGCTTCTCTCATTACATATTTAACTGTCATTAACACTGCATCAAATAACTCATCTGGGTTTTCTTCAGAAGTTTCCACATTCGGTGTATGCAATGGATAACCGATATTGTGTTTCATTATAAATTGACCTTTTTCGTCGTAGAGTACTGACTTCGTACTCGTTGTGCCTATATCGACACCTATCATGTATTTCATGATTTTTCCTCCTACTTCTTTTACCGGGTTAAAACACTAATTTAACCAGAAACTGTCAACATCCTCGCCAACATCATCAAAGTTGAGATGGAATGCTTCTCTAAGTTTTGCAGCATCTTGCTTCGCAATCGCTTCTATAAACACTTCATGATTACGATGAATACGCTCAAAATCTTCTGGATTCTCGCTCATGCGTTTACGCATTGACAATAATATCAGTGCTTCCATTACCGGTCTTAAGTTATTCCAAAAAGTTTTTAAGTATTGGTGCTTTGAAGCGAGTATCGTAACTTCATGAAATTTCATATCATGTTCAGTAAATGCTTCTGCATCTTCAAATTTAACTGCCACTTTCATCATTTCTAATTGTTTACGTAATTCTTTAACAATCTGTTCATTATTCAAAGTTTTGATTCTACTAAACGCAAATGATTCCAACATTATTCTTAAATCATAAAGTTCTTTTTTCTCTGTATCATCAAAAGGCAATACTTCTGCGCCCATTCTTTCTAAATGTATCAATTGATCTTGCTTTAATAATTTAAATGCATCCCTGACTGGTGATCGACTAACATTAAATTCTTTAGCAATTTGATTCTCCGTCAATAACGTATCTGGCGTTATTGTGCCCTCAACAATTCTTAAACGAATCTCTGCAGCAATCATTTCACCTTTCGAGACACCCTCTAGCCATTGTTCTGGATACTTATAATTCATGATGATATCACCTCTTTTTATCAATACGATATACTTGTATACAAGTATAGTAATACACAACTTCACTATTTGCAAACGCTTGCAAAGGGTGTTTTTATCTATTTTCAACTAAAAAAACCGACATGACAGGTCTTGAACCTATCATATCGGTTATTATATTTATTTTACTTTCATAAAAATTTGAAGCATTATGACGGTTGAAGCTCACGACATCCATTCCTCAGCAACAACAAATTAGAGCTTCAACTTTAATGTAGTTTTACTTAATTATCGAATACTTCAGAATGTATATTTTGCATTTTACTTTCAACCATTGTGATTTCGTTTGCACATTGCTTTAATGCATTTCTATAGTTCTCAGTATTTTCCGTGTTTTTATAACGTATTTTATGCTCTAAGCTTGCCCACATATCCATACCAATTGTTCTGATTTGAATTTCTACAGGCACAGTTTCTACTGTATTAGCTAAAAATACTGGAATTGCCACAACGATATGTAAGCTACGATATCCATTATCTTTAGGATTTCCAATATAGTCTTTACGTTTCAAGAGCTTCACATCTTCTTGTTTAAGTAATAACTCTTCTATCACATAAATATCATCTATATAGTTACAAATCACTCTAATACCTGCAATGTCTAATATATTTTCTCTAGCTGACTCTGTGCTTATCTCTAATCCTTTACGATTTAACTTTTTAATTAAACTTCGCATTTCTTTAACACGACGCTCCATATGATGGATTGGATTATGTTTATACATTTGTTGAAAATTATCATCTAAAATATCTAATTTTGTACTAATTTCTTTAAGTGCTGAAGAATATAATTGTTCCAAAGCAACGAAACCTATTACCATATCAAATGCATCTTCTTGATTATTGATATGCTTTATACTCTCTTCAAATTCTTCCTTCAAATCGTCTATATTTAGTGATGGTTTACGTTCAATGTACATATTTCTTTCCTCCCAAGAAATCTACTTAGACTACATTATAGCTGATTTTTATTTATTATCTAAATAAAAAGATACTTCAAATATGATAAAGTACACTTTTAAAAAATCGTTGTTTTTTCAAACTAAAATATGTTTATAAAAAAAGTACTAGTCCATCAAGTTAACGGAATAGTACTTCGGCGATTAGTATCTATGTCCCGAAATCTCATACTCTATGTTCTATTATTTCATGGGACAATTGAATATTTGATTGCTATTCATCTTTCTTATGTTCTCTCACTTCTGTCGATCTGTTATCAGCAATATTACGTGCACGTTTCATCGCATCCTCTTTCTTATCAAAACTATCAGAAGCTTGCTTAGCACCGTCCGTTTTAATCTTCCATTTATTATCTTCATAATAAACGTGAACATCTTTATTATTTAATTCAGGGTTCGCTGAATCATCTTTTTCATGTTTAGTTATTTTCTTGTTTTTCAATTCGTCTAATTCTTTTTTAGAAGCGTCTTTATACCAAGATTCAGCTTGTTTAGTTGCAATAGGTATTGCTCTATCTTCCTTATAACCATCTTTAAGCATCGCATTTCCAATATCTATTGCTTTTTTAAGTTCTAATTTTTCCATGTTTTTCCAACTTTGTGGGTAATCATCCATTGTCCAAGGCATTAACTTTAACCTCCTACGTTATAATTCTTCGTCTTAATTGTTGTTTACCACTGCTGAAAAGTTACAAACAAAGCAATATACACTTTCAATTAAAAACTCAAAATAGATAGCAATGATTAATTTTCTTAATGAACGGGAATTAAAGTATGAATCTAATCATTTCACACACTATTTAAAAAGGAGGGATATAATGACAAATATAGCGATAGGTTTAATTCCTTCACCTGACATGCCACACAAACTTATTAATAAAATTTCCGATTATCTAGCCGATGATATCCATAACCATGTAGATGATAAAACAAATTGGGATTTTGAAACACATGTCGCTTCCATGGTTGGGACAGCTGAACATACGGATAAAGCACTAGATATCGCATCAAATATAAAAAAACAAAAGAATTGGGACTACACAATTTGTATCACTGATTTACCAAGCCTATCTAATAATAAAACTGTGATTTGTGATATAAATCTAGATGACAAAACAGCATTAATATCTGTGCCAGCATTAGGTGCTGTGAATTTAAAACACAAGCTACGTCATTTTATTACATTTATTGTTAAATATTTTTTTACTTCAGGTTCAGATAAAAGCCTTTTGAAATCAAAGTATTTTAAATTAACAAAATTCAATGAAGTTATACCAAATGAAGATAACAAACAAGATAATAGAAAGCGTATTGTTTCTAAAACATCATTTTTAGGTTGGTTTCATTTAATCTTAGGCATGACTTTTTCTAATGAACCTTGGTCTGCTATTTTAGATTTCAAAAAAATTATTTCAGTATCCTTTGCAACTGGAACATATATCGCAATCTTCTCAACACCATGGGATTTGAGCTTAGATTATGAATACTGGCGCTTTATTCTACTCATGTTATTATCTATAAGCGGCATGGTCGGATGGTTAATATATTCATATAATTTATGGGAACGCCCAAATCCAAAAACACAACAATCCTATCGTTTCATTTACAATTTCACGACATTGACTACATTATTCGCTATCACCATTTTTAATTTTGCTGCATTATTTATATTACTCACAATAAGTACATTATTATTTGTACCACCAGAGATCTTTTCTAGCTGGACTTCTTTGAATGAAAAACAACCAACTTTTGTCAACTATATTAACCTTATTTGGTTTATCACTTCGTTGGGTATTTTAGCTGGTGCCATGGGTTCAACAGTTGAAAATGCTGAAAAAATCAAACGTGTAACATATTCATTCAGACAATATTATAGATATAAAGAACTAGAACAAGACGACGATAACACTAATAGTACTAATCAAGCGTCAGATTACAATAATGGCAAAAAACTATCACACAGTGAGGAGGATTCCAATGACAAATAGGACGATTGAAATCGGATTAGTAGCGGCACCAGGTATAACGGAAAAAATCGCTCACAATCTTGAAAATAACTTGCCAGACATATTAGCGAATTATTTCGCTAAAGATATTGAATGGAAAATCAATACAGTTGTTGATCCCCTTACTGGTTCTGCAGAAACTTCCAAAGAAATATTCGAAAAAATTGCTAACTACCAAAATAATAATAATTGGCAATACACTATAGGACTGACTGACCTCCCTATTATTAAAGATAATAATGTTATCGCTTTTGATATTAATAAAAGTAATGGTGCCAGTTTAATTTCCGTACCTTCCTATGGATGGCGACCAGTTCAAAAACGTATACAAAAATCTATAGTTGGAATTATTGAAACTGTGAATATGGATCATTCACAGGATTTACAAAAAAATGATTACAACGATAAAGGAAGTCAAGAGAAATTAAAATCACAATTTCCACTTTCAACTTTAAAATCACGCACAGCATATTTAGAAGACACAAATTCCAAACATACACACTATTTTGTTTCATCTAATACAAAAGGTTCTTTTCGTTTAATCAGTGGTATGACATTTGCAAACAACCCATTAAACATGCTCAGTAGCTTGAGTAATGTCGTAGCCATCGCATTCACTACTGGTGCTTTTGGTATCGTTTTTACTACGATGTGGGATTTAAGTTATGTTTATTCATCTTGGCGCATGTTACTCATGATGGTAGTCGCCATTTTGGGCATGATGTTTTGGATTATTGTAGCGCACCATTTATGGGAATCGAAAAAAGAAAGTAGAAATAAAAGAGTTACGATGTTATATAATTTGACGACAGTGCTAACGTTAACTGTTTCACTTATCATTTATTATATAATATTGTTCTTTTTATTCTTAATTGCTACTCTTGTAGTCTTGCCTTCAGGCTATTTAGGTCAAACTTTACAAATGGGTGGCTCCGCAAATTTAATCACTTATATAAATCTTGCTTGGTTTGCTACTTCTATATCAACAGTTGCCGGTGCAATTGGTGCTGGTTTAAACAATGAAGAACTCATATTAGAAAGTACTTATGGTTTTAGACAAAAAGAACGTTATAAAAAAATGGAAGACCAAGAAAAACAACAAGAACAGAAAAGAACTGAAGCTAAGAAAGATATTGAAGAGAAGAAACAGGAAGAAGAAAAGAAAGCAGAACAAGAAGCTAAAAATAAACAAGATCACTAGGGACAGTCTTACCTCAGACAAACCTCAGACTTCCTTTCATACTTGAAAACTTGTTTGACACCTTAAAACAAATAAAAAACAAAGCAAGCCAACCAGTTATTTCATTCATCATAAAGGTTGGCTTGCTTTTTAAACTTGTGCTAAATTTACTTTTTGTCTTGCGTTCATACAATTATTTTGAATGCTCATCAATGATGTTTTAATGTGCATATACTGAGGTAGTTCGGGTATTTCTTGAACTTTAATATGCGAACCTCTTTCAAAATGTTTTGCTATATTTTCAAAAATAAGTAAGTATTCACCCATTGTTTCATCATCTATATGATACCTTTCTTCATTACTCAAAGCTCTTGTAAGCATAAAGCTAATTTCTTCTAGAGCATAAATACTCGGATAATAATACTGTATGACCATCTTATTACTAAACAGTTCACCATTTGCGCTGTTATATACTTGCTTCATGTTATTAAGTTTCACGCTTAACTGAAGCATTTCTTGTTTGTCTTGTTCTCGTGATGAATATTTACTACTTGCAAACAAGTAATGGAATAATACTGCCTCGTCTCTTGCTACGTCCGCTAGTGTTGCTGGTAACATGGATGACGCTGTCTTTCTGCCTATTACCAATAAACAAATAACAGCAATTGCGATACCCACAATTACATCAATCACACGTGGTAATGCAATTAAAATTGTTAAGTGATTCGCTGCTATACCATTCAACAAGATCACTTGAATCGTTATAAAAATAACAGCGAATGAATAGTTAGCACCCACAAATACCTCTGTCACACCTGCTGCTGCAGCTAACAAGATAATCGCAATTGGTAACGGTGGCGTCGATAATAAAATTAGAGATAATACAAGCACACCTATAATTGTACCAACACCCCTAGATCCAGCACGCTCAAAACTATGTAACGTTGTTGAACCTAATAGTACTGTATGTGTACTTAAAGGGATCCAATATGCTTTTTCAAAGCCAAACATAAGTGCAATAAAAATTGAAATAGCCATAATAACTGTATAGCGTAATGTATTTCTAAACACAAAGGAATCCAAAGTTAAATTTGTTAACATACGGTGTCCATAAATAGGAACACGAATATCAATTTCATGTTCTACACGTTCATTACCTGCATTCATGATTGCATCTACTTTGAATATATTATCAACTAGATTTTGATATTGGTCATCAATTTCCACTGCTTTTGTCCATTGTTTTTTAAAATTACCTTCAGAGTATACAAGTTTTATTACAAAATCTGCCATTTCTTTGATTTCTTTAGGTAAAGGACGCATGTTCTTTTCATTCAGCTCTAATAATTCTGAATGAATACCTTGCGCTGTATTATGAAGTAATAGCAAACGCTGAAATTCGGGCGATTCTTTAGATTTCGCAGTACTAGAAGTAATCAGTTGAGTATCTGAATTTCGAAAAGCAGTCACTGCGAATTGTGATGCTTTAGCAAATGCCTTCGGATCATCAAAATTATAAATAAGTTGTTTAATGATATTATAGTCATTTTTGATGGCTTTTGACTCTGCAGATTCTTTAGAAATAACTATAAGTATAGTAACAATTAATGTTGCTAATAATCCCCCAACAAACATAGCGAGCCCTCTATATAAAGCTTCTTCTGGAGCTACAGGTAAGTTGAAAGGTAAACTGAAAGCAACAATAAAGAACGTCGATGAAGGTCCAGGTATATTCAATGAACTAAATATATAATACGGAATGACCGTAACAATAAGTAGCAATACACCAAAGATAAGTGGTTGGCTTACTGTGAGCGTACCTAATATCATTGCAATAGATAACCCTATCGATGAGAAAAATACGATACGCAGTTTTGATTTAGATGACCCACCAAATACATATATATGTGCTAAAGTACCAGTAGATATTAATAATCCTGTAGAAAGATGACCCATTAAATAACCAATAATGAGTGGGATAAACATTAATATAGCTTGTCTTAAACCTTTAGCAACATCGATTTTCATGGAATTAAATCGAACAAGTGACTTTAAATATTTAACCAATGTTGGTGTTCATCTCCTTTAATATTTTATTTTTCATTAGTTTAATACGTGTGTGCTCTACAAATTAAAGTCTTTAAAAAGCACAAATAAAAATGGGAGAAGGAGAGAAATCAAAAATGTGAAATTTGATTTCGTATTCCAACCCCCACAAGGCTGACTAAATATCTTAAAAGTTTGATATAAGTACAATTAGATATCAGACAGCTACTGTGTAATCTCAAATTTACATTTACGACATAGTATGTTGTATTTATATCCCAGTCTTATTAGGTCGTAAACACATGTAGTCTATTTATCTCAGCTTACTAACAATTCAATATTTAATACAATATTGTTTATTATCGTAAAAATTACATATGTCCAACTAAAAACATCACTTTACTATTTTAACACTTTTTGAAAAATATTTTGTCGTATTTGATTGGATAATATCATAGACAATTTATTATAAATCATTTCATTGTTAGTATGATGTAAAAAATCTTTTTATATCGCCCAAATGATTTATTCTGCTTCTTTAATATCTTCATGAACGCTTGAATAATCGATATCTGTTTCTAAAAATTCATCATTATTCACAGGAAAGTGTTGTTCAAGTGTTTCTATATTACTAATTTCTACTGAGCCACTATTAAATTCAAAGTCTAAGACATGGCCACCAAACGTTTTATTTTTATCAACAAAATGTAAATGAAATCCTCCTGCAGCTACGCCATGAAATAATTGTGGAGAATAAAATCCTACAATCGTACCATGCACTTGTTCTTGCGTATATTCAGGTTGTTTTTTAGCCGATTCTATTAATTTAGTATAAGGTCTCTCTTGTTTCGGCATCATTCTGACATGAATCATTTCAAATTTACCGGTGATTTTGACAGCTATAAATATATTATTACTCGCTGCTTGACGTTGTATTTCATTTAACAAAGCTTCAGAGTCTGTGATATAGCGAACATCAAATTGCTTATCTACTTTGAAAGGGGTAACTGTAGAGAATGGTGTCATTTCATTACCTTCTAATTGTTTGAACTCACCATATTCATTGGCATGATATGCGTTACCATCTAATATAATAACTTCACCATCAGAACCAGTTAATGTTCCTATACCTAAATCACCATGTTCTAAAATTTCGTTAATCGTAGCAGTGCCTTCTAATAAACCTGCCATCAACGTCCCTAAAGTTCCGTGTTGATATAACATTATTTCTTCTCTCCTTACTAAAACGTATTACTTACTTTTTAAAATAGGGGTATTTTTATTATAATTGCTTCCAACATGAAATTATACACTATTATATTACACTGCAACAGCTTAGTGTCTTAATCGACCATATTAAAAGGCATAAAAAGTCTAAACTCACGAGATTGTGTAAGTTTAGACTCTTATTTTTGAAATGGTATTTTATTTAGTTTGAGAAACCTTAATATCAGGTTTTGTAATCAAATATTGCGTAACTTCTTTGAAAAAGTGTTGAAAGTGTTCTGTGCCATTGTGTACTTCTAAAGCTTCTTCATTTTCATATTGTTCGATAAAAGCAAATGTATTAGGCTCATCCGTTCGTTCAAAATGTGCATAATACAATGCGCCGTCTTCTTTGTTAGCTGCTAGTACAAGCGGTTCTACTAACGCTAAATACTGATCACGCTTTGACGGATCAATTTTCATTATCGCATTTACAGTAATCATCTTTTTCTCCTCCTAGGAAATCATTATCTTTATAAATTACCGCAAACTAAATATCGCAAACATTGCATGCTTAATATCAATTGTTAAAAAAAGTATCATTCAGTAATAAATCGAAATACTCCAAATTTTGAAACCAAATATATCAAAAAAAGACTAACTCCCCCTTTGAAGTTAGTCTTTTATTATATATAATTTCTCCCGTTTTAAACTAAATGAGTGACTTTATAGTTTAATATAAAACTTCATCTAGCTTATTTGTTTAATTTTGACTACATAATTTAAACCCCTTATTTAAATTATGTTTTACTTTTTCTTGCCAACGCTTTTAACAGTTTGACGTACATCTGCTAAATCCCCTTCAACATCGATGTCAGGTTTTTTAGTAAATTTACTTACTACAACCGTTACAATTAAACTTGTTAAGAAGCCTGGTATGATTTCATATAAATTAAAGAAATCATTAATTTCACCAAGTGGTTTAACAAATGCAATCCATATAATTACTACAATTGCCCCTGCTAACATACCACTTACTGCACCAGTACGACTTAAGCCTTTCCAATATAATGACAATAGAACAAGTGGTCCAAATGCTGCACCAAAACCTGCCCATGCATTACCTACAAGACCTAAAATCGTGTCGTTTGGTGTCCAAGCAATCCAAAGCGATATAAGTGCTACAACGATTACTGATAAACGTCCCACCAAAACAAATTCTTTTTGATGTTCTTTGGCTGCTTTCTCACCACGGAATAATTTATAAAAATCTTCTGTTAATGAACTTGATGTCACTAACAATTGTGAAGAAATTGTACTCATAATCGCGGCTAAAATAGCAGCAAGTAAGAACCCACCAACAAGCGGATGGAATAAAATTTGTCCCATTAAAATAAATAGTGTTTCTGGATCTTGTATGTCTGCGCCACCACTATTAATAAATGTGATACCTGTAAGACCAACCCCTACTGCACCTAGTAAGCTGACTGCCATCCAACCGATACCAAAACGTCTTGCTGTTGGTATTTGTTTAATTGATTTGATAGACATAAAACGTACAATGATATGCGGCTGACCAAAATAACCTAGGCCCCAAGCAAAGAATGAAATAATACCTATTGCTGTTGTACCTTTAAATAAATCCAAATTCGTAGGTTTTATTTCTGCTGCTTGTGATATTGTATCAAGTCCACTTAACTGCATCATAGCAACAATCGGTACCATAACCATAGCGATAATCATAACGACCCCTTGGAAAAAGTCTGTTAATGATACTGCTAAATAACCACCAAAGAATGTATATGCAATAACAATAATTGCTACGATTACCATACCTAAGTGATAATTTACACCAAATGCACTTTCAAATAATACCCCACCTGAAACCATTCCAGAATGAGTATATAACGTAAAGAATACAACAATAATTGCCCCGGCAATTATTTTAATAGAGTTAGATTTATCATCTAGTCTATTTTTAAAGAAATCTGGTAGCGTAATGGCATCCCCAGCTTTCTCTGTATATACACGGAGACGCGGTGCTACAACAATATAGTTTATGTATGCCCCTATAGTTAGACCAATCGCTAACCACGCTGCTGATAGCCCAGTTGTATAAACTTCCCCAGGTAGTCCCATAATCATCCAACCACTCATGTCGGATGCACCTGCGGATAGTGCTGTTACATATGGACCAATATTTCTGCCGCCCAACATATATTCACTGACATTGCCTGTCGATTGTTTAAAGCCATAGTAACCTATGCCTAGTAAAACAATGAAATAAACAATTAGCATAATATAAGTTTGCCAGTTCGGGTCTACTTGACTCTGTAATGATGCTCCCAATGTAAACATTGAACAAACTCCCTTTTTTTATGATTTTGTCACATGCATTCATTATACAAAAATCAGAGAGATTTTAAACCACTTATCAGAAAGTTTTTTCTTATATTTTTTAATAAAAAGGCTTTACGGCACTTTGAACACTGATATATAAGCGGTTTTAACGCTTAAAATTAAAAGTGTAATAATTCTCTTTTGGTGCTTTTAATCTCTTTTTACAATTCACAAAAATGTATGTTTCCCACAACTTTTATATAAATATCGTTTTTAATGTATTTGAGTAACATGTTATTTTACATTATTTTTTGTAATAATCGAACTTTTTTATTTATAAGCTTATGTATACATTTTCTATCTTTTATACATTATTAAGCCATTTTTTAGAATTTATTTACAGTTAATAATATAATAAGAAATAGACATAATAATCAAAATTAATGCTACAATAAAAACTATATAATGAAAGCGTTTTACATAGCTGTAATACAAAACATTACAAAAACTATACAACTGGAGTGACATAAATCATGTGTAAAACAACGGATAAAAGCGTAAAGGACAGATATTTAGATTTACTTTCAGAACAATTCCACTCAAAAGAAGAATTGGCTACAGAAATCATTAATTTGGAATCTATTTTAGAACTTCCAAAAGGTACAGAACACTTCGTCAGTGATTTACATGGTGAGTTCCATGCTTTCCAACACGTGTTACGTAATGGCTCTGGAAATGTACTGTCAAAAATCAATGACATTTTCCAAGATACTTTAACACGTAAAGAAATTAATGAATTTTCCTCACTCGTATACTACCCAGAAGAAAAAATAAAATTAATAAAAAATAATTTTACTTCTAAAGCTGAATTAGATGAGTGGTATGTAACTACAATTAATCGTTTAATTAAATTGATTACATATGCCTCATCAAAATATACACGAACAAAATTACGTAAATCGCTGCCTAAAAACTATGTCTTTATTATTGAAGAATTACTGTATAAAAGTAATAAATACAATAACAAACATTCCTATTACGAAACATTAATCAATCAAATCATAAAGCTTGAACAATCTGATGATTTAATCATCGGTCTATCATTTACCATCCAACATTTAGTAGTTAATCATTTACATGTTGTGGGTGATATTTATGATCGTGGACCAGAACCAGATAAAATTTTAGAAACACTTATTGATTATCCCTCAGTAGATATTCAATGGGGCAATCATGACGTTTTATGGATTGGAGCATATGCTGGTTCTAAGGTTTGTTTAGCCAATTTACTGCGCATTTGTGCACGTTACAATAATTTAGATATTGTTGAAGATGCCTATGGTATTAATTTACGTCCATTATTAACACTTGCTGAGAAATACTATGATGGTAATAATAAGGCATTTCAACCTAAAAATACTCAGGATTTAACCCAAGCAGAATTAGAACAAATTACGAAAATACATCAAGCTGTCGCAATCTTACAGTTTAAATTAGAAGCGCCTATTATTAAACGTCGTCCAGCATTCGAAATGGAAGAACGTTTAGTGCTAGAAAATATCGACTATGCAAAAAATGAAGCAACATTGTACGGCAAGACTTACACGTTAGAAAACACTTGTTTCCAAACAATTGATCCTGAAGATCCTAATAAATTACTTGAAGAAGAAGAAGAAGTGATGAACAATTTATTATTATCTGTTCAACAATCAGAAAAATTAAAACGTCATATGACTTTCTTAATGCAAAAAGGTAAGCTCTATTTGCCTTATAACGGTAATTTACTTATCCATGGTTGCATTCCTGTAGATGAAAACGGTGAAATGGAATCTATGACGATAGACGGTGAAAAACGCTATGGTCGAAATCTATTAGACTACTTTGAAACTCACGTCAGAAAAGCATTCGATAATAAAGAAATTGAAGATGACTTAGCAACTGATCTCGTGTGGTATTTATGGACTGGTAAATATTCTTCACTATTTGGTAAACGAGCAATGACAACTTTCGAACGTTACTTTATTAGTGATAAATCAGCACATAAAGAAGCTAAAAACCCATATTATTATTTACGTGAAGATGTAGATATGTGTAAAAAAATGCTAAAAGACTTTGGACTAGATCCTGAACAAGGCCATATTATCAACGGACATACCCCTGTGAAAGAAATTGATGGCGAGAATCCAATTAAAGCAGAAGGTAAAATGATCGTAATCGACGGCGGCTTCTCAAAAGCCTACCAATCAACGACTGGTATCGCAGGCTATACCTTACTTTATAACTCATTCGGTATGCAGCTTGTAGCTCATAAACATTTTAATTCGAAAGAGCATGTTCTGCTTAACGGTGCTGATGAACTTTCGATTCGTCGCGTCGTAGATAAAGAATTACAACGTAAAAAAATACGTGATACGAATTCAGGTCAAACTATCCAAGAAAAAATCGATATCTTAAAAGAATTAATGCATGACCGCTTCGTAAATTAAAACAACTCAATAAACGCATAAAAAATCCATTTGCTAACAATAAATTATTGCGCAAATGGATTTTTTCTATATATTCTGATGTAAATAAGCGTCTTTCAAATAACCAATCATCCCTTTTTCTGATTCTACAGGATTATTATTACCACGCTTGAATGTTACGACTTTACCATCACTAATATGATAAAGTATCATATCATTTTTAGTTAACTCACCTTTACAAGATACTGGTATTTCTATAATATTGTGATCTTTAATAAAACGGTTAAACCAACGTGATGTAAAATTCCAATCAAAAAGGATATGATTTTTGATTGGCCCGTCCACATTACTTCGTGCATGTTCATCACTAAACGACACGGGCATCATATCTACATTTTTCAAACCAAATTCTGGGACTAATTCATTAAATGCTAGACTGTTAAATACAAATGATTGCGTCATGAGTAAACATTTGTTGTAACGCGTCATATCTGCATAAATACGATCATTACTAGACAGTAAATTGCCTTCAAAAATTTCAAAATCTAAATCATGTGAGCGTTGAGACGTATTTTTAAATAAATTAAATGCCATAACTGGAATATTATGTTCTCTCAATTTTGCGCCGAGATGAAAAGCAAATTCACTTTCTCCTACAATGATTACACCTGGTGGTTCTGTACTTGAAAGCCTCATAACTTTACTCAATGGTAAGAAACTAAAACCATAAATTACTACGGTAATAAACACTAATCCAAAAGTAACTGGCGTGATGAATTCAGCCATTGGTGTACCTTTCTCTACAAATAAGCCACCAAAAAACTGAGCAACAGTAAGTACGACAATACCACGCGGCGCCATCATAGATACCATCGCGCGTTCACGTTTTGAAATTTCTGTATTTATCGTAGCCAGTATGATTGAAATCGGTCTAATTAAAATAATCATGATTGCACAGAAAATAAATAATTTCCATGACATGACACTTTTTAACACTTCTAATGTTAAAGAAGATGTAATTAAAATAAATACCGTCGAGATCATGATTGATGACGTGTTCTCAATAAAATGATCAGATTCTTTGAATATTAAATCGTGACGTTTCATACGTGCCATCATTAAACCGAAAATTGTAACTGCAAGTAATCCAGATTCTGGTAAAATTTCATCACAAATAGCAAATATTAATAAAATAAAGACTAATTGAATCGGTGGCATGAGATTTTGAGGGATTAAATCACGTTTAATCAGCCACATAAATAAGTATGATGCACCAAAACCGATGACCACAGCTACTAAGAAGCGTAAGACGAAACTCAATATAATTTGCAATTCAAAGCCCTGCTCAAATATTTGAAACACATAAAAAGCACCGAGCGCTAACATAGGTCCAATAGGATCAAGTATGATACTTTCCCATCTTAATATTGAATCTACACTTTTTCGAACTTTAGCTTGTTTTAATAATGGTTGAATTACGGTAGGCCCCGTTATTAAAAATAAACCGCCTAAGACGAGTGAAATTGCCCATGAGAATCCTAATACATAATGTAAGGCAATTGAACCTAAGATCCAAGCAATCGTAGCTCCTATAGTAATGATACGCATCACTGCCTTAGAAATACCTTTTAATTCACGAAAGTCTAAATTACTACTTCCTTCGAATAAGATAATAGCTACAGCTAATGATACTAACGGACTGAACACTTCTTGTCCTAAACTTTCTTGAGGGTTAATCAGACCAAATATAGGCCCTACGAGTAACCCTACGATAGCCATGACTACAATCGATGGCCATTTAATTCTGGTAGCAAACCACTGGCTGAAAATGCCGAGCGCTAAAAATATAACGATGAGCAACATTAATGGTAAGTTTAGTAAAGTCACATAACTCCCTCTCTCTATTTTTAATATCAAACAATTTTTGTATACTTTCTTTCAAAAATTCATTAACAGAAAAACATACTATCAAAATTTTAAGTTTAACGCACTAAAATGACCTTCACTATATACCCACACATATTTCACTTTAATCGTAGTGTTATTCCGAAACACCTCATTAAGTACTCTCCTGATATACATATGTCTACACCAAATAAACTTTCGTGTTTATTTCTCTTCCTTTTTAAGGTAGAATTAACTATTGTGATGCTTTTTATATAACATAACTTAATTCGGATAATGAATTGTCATGAAAGGATTCCAAACAATATGAATAAATTAAAAGAAATTATTATTGTTGCTTTTGCATTTGTCGGTGTTGTAGTAGGTGCTGGCTTTGCTACAGGGCAAGAAATTTTCCAATTTTTTACAAGTAACGGTAATTTTAGTGTGTATGGCGTTTTTATTACTGGCTTGATTATTACTGTTGGCGGGGTTTTTGTACTGAACACAGGTTATCGTCTGCGTTCACATAGCCATACAGAACCGATCAAATTTTACTTACCTCGTACTATTGCAACGATATTTGATGTCATATTAACATTATTTTTATTTGCATTAGCAATGATTATGACTGCAGGTGGCGTATCTACAATTAATGAAAGTTTTGATATTCCCTATGGTCTTAGTTCATTTTTATTAATCTTAGTTATTTTATTAACACTATTTTTAAAATTTGATCGCTTAATTACTGTATTAGGCATGGTTACCCCATTCTTAGTCTTAATTGTAACGATTATTGCCATATATTATTTTTCAACTGGCCAATTTAATTTTGAGGCTGCTAACAGCTATGCAAATAGTGAAGGCCGCACAGATAACTGGTGGTGGTTCGATGCCATCAATTACGGAAGTTTACAAATTGCTGCTGCTTTTAGCTTCCTTTCAGTAATGGGAGGTCGTTTAAAATTTGAGAAATCAACTATTTGGGGCGGTATTTTTGGTGGTATTATCATTACCTTCCTATTATTAATGCTCAATCTCGGTATGGTTACAGAATTTGCCCAAATTACAGGCGTTGCACTCCCATCATTATTACTAGCCAATAATATTTCCCCTTTTATTGGTGTATTTATGGCTATCGTTATGATTTTAGTTATTTATAACACAGTCGTAGGATTAATGTATGCGTTCGCTTCACGCTTTACTGAGCCTTATAGTAAATCGTATTACATTTTAATTACCATAATGGCAATTATTACTTTTGCTACAACTTTTATTGGTTTTATCGAATTGATAGGCAAAGTATTCCCTATCATGGGTATTTTCGGTTTCATTCTATTAATTCCAATATTTATTAAAGGTATACTTAAAAACAAACCCGAATAACACATAATTGATTATCTATATTCCGAAAGAAAATCAGTTTTATAGGATACAGACAAAATTGAATATTTTGCCACCGCACTGAGTCACTCTATTTTGAGAGTGACTCTTATTTTTTATCTATTTTAAATCTAGTTATTATGATCTATAAATTAAAAAACAAGACATAAACTGCATGCGCTCTATTACACACATGAAGTTTATGTCTTCTATTTCTTGCTATTGTTTTAATGTTTCACATTTTTCATTATTATATATTATTGATTTAATACTGTTTGACCTGCTTGAATACCTGCTTGCGTCAGTTCGTGACTATTCACCCAAACTTGCGTCACATTTGCTCCACGACTCTCAAAAATATCAATTACGTTCTTACTAGCTTCTACAGTAACGATTGGATCGTTTTCTCCCATAGAAAGTAATACATCTACATCACTTAAATCTTTATTGTTCACTAAATCTACAGGATAAAGTGGTGCATATAACAATGCTTTTTTAAATGTAATATCATCATGTAACATCATGCTAATCGCTATATTTGAGCCATTTGAAAATCCTACCGGTATGGCTTGTGCTAAATCAAAGTTATATTTATCAGCCGCTTCTTTTAAAAATGTAATTAAGCGCTCTGTTCTATATTCTAAATCTTCGATATCGTATTTTCCTTCTCCTAAACGTTTGAAGTAACGGTTCATACCATTTTCAGAAACCTCTCCTCTAACGCTTAATACATTATATTTAGAATTCAATACTTCACCTAATGGTAACAAGTCGTTTTCATCCCCGCCTGTACCATGTAATAAAATAAATGTAGGTGCGTTTGCTTCGCCTTCTTTAAAAATGTGTTCCATATATCGACATCTCCTTTAATTGTGTATTATATTCATTAAACTTGCTACTGTGTAAAATTTCTATTATCATACATCATTATATTTTAATTGGTGGTAAATGGCGTAAAAGTTCTTCTCTTTTTTCTTCATATTGAGGTGGTAACATCAAATGTGTACCAAGTTCCTCAAACCGTTCATCAACGGTAAACCCTGGCCCCTCTGTCGCAAATTCAAAAATAATACCACCATGTTCTTTCATGTAAACTGCATTAAAATAATTACGGTCTTTAACATCTGTTACGTGGTAACCTTTTCCTGTCATTTTTACTTGCCAACCACGATGGTCTTTATCTGTAGGTACAGACCAAGCAATGTGATGTACAACGCTAACACCCCAACGTACATGTTCTTCCGGTGCGACTTTCTGAACCATGACGTGATGTTGCCAATCACCAGCTGTTTCAATATGGATATAATCATCGTTTTCACTTACTTGCGACAATCCCATATCATTTGTTAAGGTACGTGCAGTCGCTATTGGATCCATCGACAACATCGTTACACCATGAAAACCAATAATGTCTTTGTCATTATCTGCATTTTTTTCTCCTTCAACAAGTGCCAATGCCAAACCATGTATATCATCAAACTCTAAAGTTTCTTTATCGAATAACTGTGTTCTTTCTACATTTATATCATTTTCTAGTAAATGTTGTTCCCAAGCTGCAATAGCATCTTTTGGAATTCTAAACGCAATTCTTTCAACTTGGCCTGCACCAATACGACCTTTATGCGCATTTGGCCAATTGAAAAACGTTAATATCGTTCCATTATCGACGTTGCCATTCGAGAAATATAAATGATACGTAGACGGGTCATCGAAATTCACTGTTTTTTTAATTAATTTTAAATTTAATATATCTCTATAAAACTGAATGTTTTCTTCTGGATTACCTACAATTGCTGAAATATGATGAATGTGTTGAATTGCTTCCATAATTGTTCCCTCCCTAATTATTTACCTTTGCACTTTTTTTAAACCCGAGTACTTTATCGTTTTGTGTTAAATGGTTTGACTTCTGATTCAATATATTCACGTTGCTCTTCTAAAAATGGTGGCAGTGCTAGACTTTCTCCAAGTGTTTCATATGGTTCGTCACCCATAAAACCTGGGCCATCTGTAGATACTTCAATTAATATATGACCAATACGTGCATATAAAGCTTCAAAATAAAATCTATCTACTAAGCCAGAATTACCTATACCTAATTCTTTATATTTTTCCATCCATTGCTCAATTGCTTCATGATCTTTTAATCTAAATGACACATGATGTACTTCACCGTAGCCTTGACGCGATGCTGGTCCTTCAGCATCTTTTCTTAAAATTACTTGACCGCCATTGCCACCTTCGCCGACCTCTAATAAAGCAACATTTTCTTCTTCATGTTTCACTTTCATACCAAAGACTTGTTCTAATATTTTGATAAAATCTTCAAAATAGCTAACTGTAATTTCAATTGGCCCCAATCCATAAATAGCTTTGTCTGTTGGTACAGGACCATTTTTCCATGGTGTACCCGGTGCAACACCTGTATTATGTTCATCTGATACAAGTTGGTATCTTTGACCATCCACTTCTTCAAATGGTAAAACTTTTGTGCCAAATAACGTTTGTATGCCATCATGTTTTATTTCAAAGTCATTAAAACGTTGTTCATAATATTCAAGCGCTGCATCATTTGGAACTCTAAACGATGAACGTGAAATTGAATTTGTTCCTCCAGTACCTTTTGGCACATTAGGAAAATCGAAAAATGTCATATCTGTTCCTGGTGAACCTACATCATCTGCAAAAAATGTGTGATACGTATATATGTCATCTTGGTTTACTGTTTTTTTAACAAGTCTCATACCTAATACTTCTGTGAAAAATTTATAGTTTCTTTCTGCATCGTCAGTGATCGCAGTTACGTGGTGGATACCTAATAATTGATTGTTTGTCATAATAAAACTCCTTATTTTATAATTTATCTCGATTTCGAAGTAATTTTTACTAAATTTTAAAAGTGCTACTACACTTCTGTGGATTGAGCACTTATTTTTTTCAAAGCTTGTTTTAATGTGGTCATTTCTTCATCGGTAAGTACCGAGAATGTTGATGTTAACGTTGCTGCATGTTCTGGAAATATATCATCCATCAATGCATGTCCTTGATCGGTAAGCGAAGCATTGGTAACACGTTTATCTTGTTCATTACGTATTCTGATTACAAAACCTTTTTCTTCTAATTTATCTACAACATATGTGATGCTACTGCTAGCAATTAATACTCTCTGTCCAATACGTTGTATCGGTTGATCACCTTTGTTATACAATAATTCCATTACTTCAAATTCTGTAAGATTTAAGCCATAACGTTGAACGTCTGTCCTAACAATTTGTTCCAAATAGTCTACCGTTCGGTTTAATCCAATGAATGTATTTAATGATTCTTTTGTACGGTCCATTACGTCACCAACTTTCAATTTGTTTCGAATTCGAGATAAATATAACACCTCTCAATAACATAGTCAACATATAAGTATAAAAAATATACCAAAATAAATAAAACATCTATTTTATGGTCTTTGTTGAGACTAAAAGTCATTTTCATCGCTTATTTTCACTTCAAAATCAAATTAAAATATCTCATTAATTATTATACAAAATAATATTATTTCTCTCATTCTCGTTTTCAAAAAACATTCAGTGGTAGAAGGAAGTATATGGAGGTGTCATAATTGAACAAATTATTTATTAATAATGAATTTATCGAAAGTAAATCAACTGACACAGCAGACGTAATCAACCCTGCTACGGAAGAAATAATAGATACAATTTCATTCGCAACAGAATCCGAAGTTAATGATGCAGTAGAAAAATCAAAACACGCCCAGTTAGAATGGGAAAAAGTACCTGAACCTACGCGTGCTGATCATGTAAAATTATTAATTCCATTATTAGAACAGAATAAAGATACATTGGCAGAACTATACGTTAAAGAACAAGGTAAAACACTTGCTTCAGCTAAGGGTGAAATTGATAAAGCGATTCAGTTCATCGATTATATGACTAGTTTAAGCATGAGTAACAAAGGTGAAGTTTTACAAAATAGTCATGAAAACGAAACTATTTTACTTACGAAAAAACCTGTTGGTGTTACTGCTGGCATCGTTCCTTGGAACGCGCCAATTATGGTATTAATGAGAAAAGTCATACCAGCTATCGTTACTGGCTGTTCGGTAGTGATTAAGCCAAGTGAAGCAACTTCTTTAATTACACTTAAACTTGCAGAACTTATTCGTGAATCTACAATACCTGCTGGTCTTGTACAAATTCTACCAGGTAAAGGCGAAACAGTTGGCACTCAATTGGCACAACATCCGGACATTCAATTAATCTCTCTTACTGGTAGTATGCGTGCAGGTAAATCTGTATACGCTGAAAGTGCTAGTACAGTTAAAAAGGTTAATTTAGAGCTTGGTGGTAATGCACCTGCGCTCGTCACTTCAAACGCTAATTTAGATAAAGCTGTTGACTATATCGTTACAGCAAGAGTAAACAATGCTGGTCAAGTGTGTACATGTCCAGAACGTATTTTTGTACACGAAGCGATTCACGATACATTTATCAATAAATTAAAAGGTAAGATGGAACAACTTAAAGTTGGTGATCCATTCAATAAAGACACGGACTATGGTGCTATTATTAATCAACAACAGCTTGATAGCATTGATGACAAAGTACAAGATGCTGTGAAAAATGGTGCTGACTTAATTACAGGCGGACATAAAGTTGATGGCGCCGGCTATTTTTATGAACCAACTATTTTAGATAAAGTTAATCCTCAAGATAGTGCATTTAAAGAAGAAATTTTTGGTCCTGTCATACCGATTGTGACATATAATGAATTTGAAGATGCTATTGAACAAGCAAACGATACTAATGCCGGATTATCGTCATTTATCTTTTCTGAAGATTTAAAAGAAATAATGACTGCTACAGAGCGACTTAAATTTGGCGAAGTTTATGCTAACTGTGAAGCTGAAGAAGTTGTAAATGGTTTCCATGCCGGTTGGAGAGAATCTGGTATAGGTGGCGCTGATGGCATTCATGGACTTGATGAATATTATAATACCACTGTATCTTATATAAGATACGACTAGACATATCAGTCACAGACTTGAATAATAACAGTAAAAAGCCACGAAGAAATGTGCTAAAACAGCATTCTTTCGTGGCTTTTTGACTTTGGCTTTTTAATCGTTCAAAGCTTTATCCAATGATTTTATGTTTTCTTTCATCAATGATTGATATGATATGTTTTCTTTATCCGCTTCGGATTTGGACAAGGTTGCCATATTATGGAAACCTAATGGTGTCGTATCAGATTCTTTCTGAATGACATCCGTTACTTTAGAAGAAATATTTTGTTCATATAAAACGTAAGGTTGTCCTGTTGCTTTAATGTTTTTAACAATATCCATCAAATCTCTTTGACTTGGTTCTTCATTATTCATACCGCTAACACCCACTTGTTCAAAACCATATCTGTTAGCTAAATAACCGATAGAATCATGCGAAATAACTACTTTATCACGTTTCGTATCTTTAGTAATTGCTTTCATTTGCTCATCAATATCTTCAATATCTTTAACTATTTTTTGATAATTTTTGTCATAATAATCTTGGTGTTTAGGATCTTTTTTCGTTAAATCATCTCTGATTTCTTTCGCAAATATTTTGTTCATTTCTGGATCAAGCCACACATGAGGGTCATTCTTGCCATGTTCATGACCTTCGTGTTCGTCTTCATGTTCATGGCTATGCTCTGCTTCCTCGTGTTCGTGCGCTGTTTCCTCATGTTTATGATTAGCATTAAAATCGTCTTCACTCAAATTTCTTGCTAAGGGCAATTTTAAATTATCATTATTGATAGAACGTGTAATTGTTTTTGCGACTGGATCCATAGCTTCACTGGAATAAACAAATAAATCACCTTTGGCAATATTAATCATTTCTTTTTGCGTAGGCTCAAATGAGTGCATATCAGCACCGGGCGGGTAAATAGATTCTGCTTCAACATATTTACCACCGATTTGTTCGGTAAAACTTTTGAATGCAAATGCAGTCGTATATATTTTAAGTTTATTTTTAGAACTGACGTCTTGTTTTTCTTCTTTATTAATATCCCCGCATGCACTGAGTAACACAGCGCATACACATGTCAGTATCAACAGTATACTTTTTTTCAAAAAATTGCCCCTCCAAATCGAAATTGTTCCGTTAAAACTATAAACTTATTTCACATATTTTTCAATGGTTTTCGCTTAATCATTATATATTTCCTTACTTAACTTCATCACTTCTATGTTAATTCATACTGTAAATTGTTTAACATTTGGCAAAACGTGATATTTAGTAAGTAATACATTTATAATAGGAGTGATAAAATGGCTGATATTAAACAAGGTACGAATAAATTTTACATTGGTGATGATGAAAATAACCCACAAGCGCAAATTACTTTTAAACAACAAGGTGATAATCAAATTGATATCGATCACACTGGTGTTCCAGAAGAGTTTGGTGGACAAGGTATTGGTTCAAAATTAGTTAAATCTGTTGTAGATTATGCACGTGAGAATAATTTAAAAGTAACTGCATCTTGTCCTTTTGCTGAAGCAGTAATTGAAAAGAATTCAGATTATCAAGATGTTTACGTAGGTTAAGCTTTAAAATTTTAAATTAGATATTTCACAATAGCTAGCTGAAATTTAACTTAATTTGTTTCAAGTTCTTAAAGAACTACTTCCTCATTTATGGAGATGACTAGTTCTTACGCAAGAGCTTTAGTTCTTGTATTCTTTTTTCAGTCATCCTTGTAGGCCGGGCGTATGGAATCAAATTTGATTTCATACGCCCGCCCTCTTTTATCCATTTTGTAGTAAATACATATTATGATATATACCATGTTGCGCAATCAATTGATCATGGGTCCCTCTTTCTACGATTTCCCCACGATTTAATACAAGGATTTGATCCGCATCTTGTATTGTGGATAATCTATGTGCAATTGCTAAAGTTGTGCGACCTTTTCGCATTTCATTTAATGATTTTTGTATTTGCTCTTCTGTTGCTGAATCTATATTTGCAGTTGCTTCATCTAAAATTAATACTTTGGGATTCGTAGCAATTGTTCTCGCGAATGCAATTAATTGTCTTTCACCGCTTGAAAAAGCACTCCCTTTTTCTATTACTTTATGATTATATTGCTCAGGCAATTTCTCAATAAAATGATTAGCATGTACAAATGCTGCTGCAGCCTTCACTTGTTCAAACGTCATCGTAGGATGATATAACTTAATATTAGAGGCGATTGTACCGTAAAATATAAATGCATCTTGTAAAACTAAACCTATTTTCTCTTTTAATTCAGCTTTAGGTATAGTCTTAAGTGAATTGCCATCGACTTCAATGTCACCTCGGTTAAATTCATAAAAACGCATAAACAAGTTAACGATGGAACTCTTTCCAGAACCCGTATGGCCAACCAATGCTACCATCTCACCAGGATTGGCAGTAAAAGTGATATCTTTCAGTACATCTGTTTCACCATCATAACTAAAACTGACATGTTTAAATGCAATTTTCCCATCCTCAATTTTGTGTGTATTGGTTTCATGCTGTTGTGGTTCATAAGTGTCATCATCAATAAGTGCAAATACTCTGCTAGCTGATACAAGTGCTTGTTGTAAGATATTTAAATTCTGACTCACTTGATTAATAGGTTCAAAGAAACGTTCCATATATTGTACAAACGCAAATACAACACCCGCCGTGATGCCAGTAGTAAAACTAATAACACCAAAATAACCAAGAATCATGACCACTGCAAAAACAGATATAGAACTGATAGCAGGACGTAATAATAAACTATCAAGTTTTACTGTTTTCAGCATATAGTCATAATGTTCATCATTAATCTTGTTAAATTCTTTATTTAATCGTTGCTCTTGATTAAACGCTTGAATAATTCTCATACCTTCAATTGATTCTGCTAATTTAGAATTCAAATCAGATAATCTTTGTCTCGTTTTAGTAAAAAGAAAGGCAGAATATTTTCTATACGTCGCTAATATTATAAAAATAATAGGTAAAAACACAAGTGCAATTAATGCTAATTTTACGTCCAAAATAAACATCATAATGTAACTTGCAATCATCATAAAAAATGCCATGATAAAAGTTGAAAAAACACCAATGATCATATCCACGATTGTTTCTGTATCATTCGTCAATCTTGATACAATACTGCCTCCAGGAACTTTATCGAAATACTTCATTCCTAATTTACCTAATTTATTAAAAGCGTCAATACGTAATTGTTGAATTACCTTAAAAGCTAAATATTGGAACATATACTGACTAAAATAAAGGGTGATAGCACCTATAATTTGTATACCTAAAAATATAACAATCAACCAAATCATCGTATCTTTTGGAAAATGGCGTGGCGTTAAATAATCATCAATAAATATCTTGACCATATACGGTGTCATCATACTTGCCACAGTGGATAAAATAAGCATGATAAAGGCTAATGTAATCGTACCTTTATAGGGTAACGTATATTTAAACAACCGAATTAATGCACTTCCTTGGTCCTTTGCAGTTAAGTTAGTACGTTCAGTCATTTTCATCGCCCCCTTTCGTAAGATGATCTAAGTTACGTGATAACTTATCTTGTAAAGCTTGGGCTTGATACGTTTCATAATACCAACCTTTTTTCTCTATGAGTGAGTTATGAGTACCACTTTCAACGATTGTCCCTTCATCCAATACAATGATGAAGTCTGCATGTTTTACAGCGCTCATGCGATGTGCAGTAATGATATTGGTTTTACCATTTCTCACACTTTCTAAATTAGCTAAAATAGCTTCTTCCGTTTGCGCATCCACAGCTGACAATGAATCATCCAAGATAAGAACTTCTGGGTCTACTAACAATGCTCGTGCGATTGACACACGTTGCTTTTGACCACCAGATAAAGAAACACCCCGTTCACCAACTACAGTATGATAACTATTGGGGAAAGCCATAATATCGTCATGAATATGACTTAAGCGACTCGCTTCATAAATACTGTCATCATCAATCTCCTCATTACTAAATGCAATATTATTACGTATCGTTGTGGAGAATAAAAAATGTTCTTGTGGCACATAGCCAAACTGAGCTCTTAAATGCTTCACATTATAATCACGTATTGGATGGCCACCGTAAGTGATATCTTGCGGTCTTTTAGTATCAAATTCTCTCAATAGCAAACGTATTAATGCACTTTTCCCAGAACCTGTACGTCCTACAATTCCAAGTGTCGATCCCTGCTTAACTGAAAAATGCATATCATATAGTCCTTGTTCATCATTACCCGTGAAATTAAACTGTTCTATATTAAATATAATGTTACCCGTTGGAGGACCATCGATTTTATAAGTGGTTTCTATATCGTTCGGTAAGTTTTCAATTTCATCAATACGCTCATAAGACGCTTTGGCTCTCTGCACAATATTAAAAAATAAACCTAGCGCTAATAATGGCCATACGAGCATGCCTAAATATGTAGTAAAAGTAATAAGTTGTCCTAGCGTAATCTCATTTTGAAATACCATTTGTGCACCAAATGCAATCGCTAAAAAATAGCTAGTACCAATTACCAAAGTTATCGTAGGATCAAATAAAGCATCTATTTTCGATACTTTTAAATTTTTAGCTACAACATCATCACTGAGTGCTTTAAAATCTGCTTGGTCACTTGATTCATAACCAAATGTTTTAGTCACTTTAATACCTGCAACACTTTCCTGCGTTTTATCATTCAATTTACTAAACGCAGCTTGTGCTTTTTTAAATCCTTTGCTTAAAAGTGATCCATAGTAACTCGTTAATAACACCATAAAAGGTAAGGGAATAAGCGCAATTAATGTTAGTTGCCAACTTACCGTCGTAGCCATAGTAATTACAACGGTACCTCCACTAATTAACGAATCAGCAATCATTAGAATACCCGCACCTGCAGCATTTTGTACTGCTCTTATATCGTTAGTTGCATGCGCCATTAAATCGCCTGTACGTCTGTTTTGGAAAAATATCGCGCTCATAGCCGTGTATTTTTCATACAAATAGGTTCTCAAAGTCTGCCCTAGCTTTTGACTCGTTCCAAAAATGGATAATCTCCATACATATCTTAAAACATACGTTAATATCGCTACAATAGTTAGGATAATAAGGTAGATTGTTAATAATTTGGGTGTTAGCTTATTTGTCGTCATTTGGTCTATTGTCTTACCTATGATTTGAGGTGGTACGATTTCAATTAATGCGATTAATAGCAACGTAAATAAACCAACAATATAACTCTTTTTTTGTTGTTTAAAAAACCATCCTAATTTCCAAAATACTTTCAAATCCTCACCTCCAAAATCATGTTAATTACACTTTCTCTATAGTTTACCACAAGTTTACATAGGTAAATATATCAATATTTTTACACTACAAGTCACTAAAAGACATATAAAAATACCGGCAATGAAAATCACTGCCGGCATAAAATATAATACATTTTAGTTTGAGTTTTTTCGCTGTTGTTCTTGAAATTCGTAAAACACTTGGAACAACATAATTAACATTGCTGGGTGATACGTTTCACCTTCAATATATACGTCATGACGTGACGCTAATTTAAAGCGCTCAGACTTTGTTTGCATTAATTCATTATGTCCATCTGTCACTTTTACACTTCTAGAAAAAAGTCCTGATTGAAATTTTAATGTATCACCTTTATTACCCTCAAAAAGCAACGTAGGTTTAAAGCCTATTTTCGAACGAAAAACACCTATTGGATTGTCGTTTTTTTCTACTTGCCATACTGTTTTAAATGGTGTTTTAAACGCCCCACTTATAGTTTTTTCCTGAAGAATACGATACGTATCTTTGCCATCTGTGATCTCAAAGTTTTGTTTGCTATTGCCAAACATTGCAAAAGCCTCTTGTGTTGATGAAGTATAAAATAATTGTAACTTAAATACCGCTTCATCCTTATCATTAAACACATCAATTGCTGATTTGGAAGAACTGAAAAAATTTTCTTTAAAATAATAATGTGCCATTTTCAAAACTCCTATCCGTTAACTTTTTTCATTTAACCTTAATATACCACATGCTGAAATTCAAACTATAAATCGCTTTGAAATTCTATTTGTACATTCGAGCAAATTGTGTTGACTTATAAAGTAAGATACTCTAAACTCAAACTTGTAACAATAATAAATACAAGTAATGATAAGGAGCTTTATTATGACTTTTCACGATAATACATCAATCCAAGTAACGAATATCACTTTAAATGTTGAAAACCTATCAACAATGATTAAATTTTATAAACAAATTTTAGGTTTAACCGTCAATACTGAAACTCAAAAGGACGTCATATTTAATATAGGCAACCATGGTCACACTTTAACTTTACACGAAATCACTGATGGACGTCGCCCTTCTATGAAAGAAGCGGGTCTATTCCATATCGCCCTACTATTACCATCTAGAATAGATTTAGCTAACTTCTTATATCACGCATCAAGTTTAGGCGTTCAAGTTGGTGGAGGTGACCACCTTGTCAGTGAAGCGTTATACCTTTCAGATCCTGAAGGCAACGGGATTGAAATCTACGATGACCGCTCAAAAAACGAATGGTCATGGAACGGCAATAAAGTAAAAATGGATACACTGCAAGTCGATGTTAATGACCTTGTTGCACAACGTACAGAAACAGGTTGGCAAGGTATGCCTGACGATGCCAAAATAGGACATTTACATTTAAAAACTGCAGACTTAGAACAAGCGCGTCATTATTATATTGATCAATTGGGATTAGAACATATTTCCGATTACCCACAAGCGCTATTTATGTCTACCAATCAATACCACCACCATATCGCAGCAAACGTATGGCAATCCAACACGGTACGTCAAGATAACGACACAAGTTTTGGTTTATCACATGTTGATATATACAAACCTAGTGCAACTTCTGAACAATTTATCGGACCAGAAGGTTTTGAGATTGCAATACACAGCGACGCTTCACTTGTGGCTGATAAAAATAAATAACTACTGGTAACTTTTCGAATAAAGTATATAAAGAAACCTCCAAAGCTTCTACAAAAAGTAGGTAGTTTGGAGGTTTTGTTTATTATACAAATTCAAATATTTATTATAACCATTCTACAACATCTGCTTGAGGCTGGCGTACTTTGTCTTTAGATTCTGTTTCTCTATAACCAAAAGCTGCCATTACGGAAGGTGCAAAGTGTTCTGTATCTGCAATACCTTCTTCAGCTAAGAATTGAGTGACTGCATCCAAATCAAAACCTTCTATAGGACAAGAATCAATGTTTAACAATGCTGCACTCGTCATCATATTTCCAAGTGCAATATATGTTTGTTTCTTAGCCCATTCTAACAATGTTTGTTCAGTGTCATTAATATGAAAACTCGTTTGGAAATTTTCGAATTTTTCTTCTGTTGCTGGAATACTTTCTTCACTATACTTTTTAATATCACGTATCATATGTTGAACGAATGGTGATTTCGCTGTAACATTTTTGCGTGCTAAGATTAAGACAAAATGACTTGCTGTATCTAGCTGGCCTTTTGCACCCCAACTGATTTCTTTCAATTTGCTTCTAATCTCACTATTTTGAATCACAACAAATTTCCATGGCTCTAATCCGAGTGAGCTTGGTGAAAGTCTGCCCGCCTCTAAAATAGTATTAAAATCACTGTCTTCTATTTTTTTACTTGCGTCAAAACGTTTCGTTGCATGTCTAAAATTAAACGCATCTAAGATCGTTTGTTGCATTTGTGTCATAACCTGAGTAACCTACCTTTCAAATCAATTATATATATATCAGTATAGCTACTTTCTAATTCTTATTGAAATAATATGTTTATATAATTGCGACGGCTAATATAAGCGATTAAGACTGTATCCTAGGCAAGCGAGTATGAAGTTTATATAGCACTATCTAAATTATATCTGTAAAAAAGAAACAAAAAACTGCCAACAAAGTTACGATTTTGTCGACAGTTTAAGCGTAAGGCACATAAATACAGCAAAGTTAAAGATTTCTGTCCCGCTTTCCTATATATTTAATTCAGTGCGCTTAATACTTTTTCTTCAATTACAGTTAACACGCCTTGTTCATCATTCGTAGGTGCAATGTGATTTGCTACTTCAAATAATGTTTTATCTTCACTATTTTTCATAACATAACTATGTGTTGCAAGCTCTAACATATCTAAGTCATTATTGGCGTCACCAAATGCCATCAAGCTATCAGGACTTAATTCCCATTTCTTTAATAAACGATGCAATGCCTGGCCTTTAGTCATTCCAGGTATAATAAGATCGATACTGTCTCGACCACTTGATACAAGCTTTAAATCTTCAGTAAAGTTTTCACTTAAGTCTTCATCTAGTGTTGGGTGTGATTTTCTATCAATATTCAATGCTATTTTCACATATTCATCATCTGGTAAATCTTGAAATGACTCAATTTCTTTTAATTGACGATAATAAAAATGCGCTTCTTTTTTAAACGCTTCTGTATTATCTTTTAGTATATAGGCACTACGTAATCCACAAACAATCAGATTATCAATGCCACGCTCAATGTTTAAATAGTCAATTACTTTTTGATAAAAGCTTCTATCAAATGCTTCATAGTCATATAAAGTATCCCCTTCATATATAACTGCACCATTTTCAGCTACAAACAACATATCACGTTGTCCGAAAATAGATTTTAATTTAGCATATTGGTTACCACTTGCTGCAATAAACTTAATGTCATGTGCTTTGAGCTGTTGAAAAATTTGTTCAAATCTTTTTTCATCATAACCTTTTTTGGAATCTAAAAATGTTCCATCCATATCAACCGCAATTGCTTTTATCATAATATCCCCTCAAATCTTCCTATTTATGTATATCTTTACATTATATCGACTATACAGTGTGATTCAAAGTAAATTCATCATATATTGTAATTTAATTATTAATATTAAACGCTCACTATCTTATTAAAAAAATCATTTTTAAGTAATTTAATTTTATATTTTTTCCTATAGCTTAAATAATGGAAAATAAATACAAAAATTGCCGAAAAATTTAATACTTTTTCGACAGTCTATATACTTCCAACGTACTGATTTTTGCTTTTATTTCAAGCTATATTATGTCTTTAACAGTTATTTTAATTAAGTTAAGTAGTTGTATGATGCTGCTTAACTTTTATGTTTTTTAACATGCACTTTAGAAATATAATTAGATTTTTCTTTAATGTCATAAATCGTTAAGCCTTTAATATCTTTCTTCTCATCTGGGACAATAATACTCACAATATAAGAGAAGATAAAAGCAACTACAAATGAAATAATTGAAACAAAGAATGGTGAGTTTCCTCCACCTACGCCATTAAAGATATAAGCAATAATGATTCCCAAAATTAGTCCTACAATTACGCCAAATGTATTTGTACGTTTTGTAAATATACCAACTGCAAATACACCTGCTAATGGTACGCCTACAAGGCCTGTAACTAATAAGAATAAATCCCATAAATCATTGGAATCTGCTGCAATAAGATAGAGCGACATTCCAAAACCAAATAAACCAGCTAAAATAATCATCCATCTTGCAAAAGCGACTTCGCTTTTTTCTTCACCTTTGCCGAAAAATCTATGTTTAATATCAACAGATAAACAAGCAGAAATTGAATTTAAGCTTGATGAAATCGTTGACTGTGCGGCTGCAAAAATAGCAGCAATTAATATTCCAGCAACAAACGGCGGCATTTCAGTAAGTATAAAATACGGTACGATTGATGACGTATTAAAGCCTTCTGGTAAAGTACTTTCATGGCTATAGAATGAATAAAGCATTGTACCCATACCATAAAATAATGGTGCAGAAATTAACGCTAAAGCACCATTCATCCACAATGCTTTTTTCGTTTCTTTCATTGAATCTGACGCTTGGTAACGTTGTACCACGTCTTGACTCGCAGTATATTGATGTAAATTATTAAATATATTACCTAAGAAAATAATAGGAATTGCTGCAGCTGCCGAATTTAATTTCCAGTTATCTACACTAATAATTTTCTTATTTTCCATTGCATCTGATATAAGTGTGCCCATACCATCTTGTAAGTGTGATACACCTAGTATGATAATTGCTGCGGCACCGCCTAATAAGATGACCCCTTGAATAAAGTCACTCCATACTACACCTTCAAAGCCCCCTAAGAAGGTATATAAGATACAAAGTATCCCAACGAGACTCGCAACCACATAAGGATTCATATCAGATACTGCTGTGATTGCCAATGTAGGTAAATAAATTACAATTGCAACTCTACCTATATGAAATAACACAAACAGTAATGAACCTATGACACGGACACTCGGCCCAAATCGTGCTTCTAAATACTCGTATGCAGAAGTAACATTTAACTTTTTGAAAAACGGTACATAAAAATAAATTAACAGTGGAATAATAGCTACAATTGCAATATTACCAGCAATATAAGACCAGTCAGTTAGAAATGCTTTTTCTGGCGTAGACATAAACGTGATCGCACTTAAAGTGGTTGCATAAATAGAAAAACCTACTGCCCAAGACGGCAAACGTCCACTTGCTGTGAAGAAGCTATCTGTATTTTGACTTGCGCGTTTGGTAAAGTATGCACCAATTAATAACATAATCAATAAATAAGCGATAACTGCTACCCAGTTCCATGTACCAAAACCTACCTGTTGCATTTACTTCATCCCCTTGTGTGATGTTTTATAAATTATAGTTTTTGATTAATGTTTCCAATTTACTTCTATTACTTTCATCAAATGGTTTGAATGGGCGCTTAGGTTGGCCACCATCAATACCACGCGTTGCTAGAATTTCTTTTAATGTTGAATAGATACCCATGGATAATACATTTTCAATAATGTCATTTGTATCGTGTTGAATTTGATAAGCTTCATCAATTTCACCATTTTGAGCTTTTTCAAAAATTTGTCTAGCGCGCTTACCATTCACATTATAAGTTGAGCCAATTGCGCCATCTACCCCAGATATTGCAGCTTGGACTAACATTTCATCAAAGCCAGAAAGAATTAATTTGTTTGGATATGCTTTACGTATACGCTCGAGCAAGAAGAAGTTTGGTGCAGTGTATTTCACACCGATTACTTTTTCATGTTCAAAAAGTTCGCCAAATTGCTCTATTGATATATTCACACCTGTTAAATCAGGAATAGCATATATAATGAGATTGTTTTGAGTTGCTTCAATTAATTCAAAATAATAATCCTTAATTTCTTCAAATGAGAAAGGATAGTAAAATGGCGTAACTGCTGAAATTGCATCATAGCCCAATTCTGTAGCATATTTCCCCAATTCAATCGCTTCATTTAAATCTAAAGAACCGACTTGTGCAATCATCTTCACGTCATCATTTACTGCTTCTTTAGCAAGTTTGAAGATTTGTTTTTTCTGTTCTTTATTTATTAAAAAGTTTTCTCCAGAACTACCATTTACATATAATCCGTCTAAACCTTCTGTTTCAATTGCATTTTTAGCAATCTGTTTTAATCCTTCTTCTTTCACTTGACCTTGTTCATCAAACGGTACTAACAACGCTGCATATAAACCTTTTAAGTTCTCTTCCATGTGATAACCCTCCATCTATTTTTCTTAAGTTATTATTATAAAAAATGTATATAACCTTTTATGATCTATATATCATCTTCCATAGATTTCTATTTACATCTCAAATTGTAAACGCTACCATAAATAGTGGCAATAGCTTTTTGAAAAGTTTCATCATTTATTATGATATTTTATGAAAATAATTTTCAGATGTAGTTATAACTACACATTTAAATACAAAGATGATACATATAATAAGAAGATGTTACAGGAGGCATGGCATATGGAAAATTATAAAGTCGCAATTGATATCGGAGGAACAGCAATTAAGGCGGCTGTTTTAGACGAAGATTTAAGTTTTATAGATTATCACAAAGTTTCTACACCGGACAATATTAATCATCTTATCGTTGATACTGTATACGCATTAGTTGAACGTTTTCAAAAAGAATACAATCTTAATCCCTTACAAGTAGGCATATCTAGTGCTGGTGTTGTTGATGAAGAAAATGGCATCGTTGTCTACACTGGACCAACAATACCTAATTATAATGGCACAAATTTTCACCATTTACTAGCACCACTGAATGCACAAGTTCAAGTCTTTAATGATGTGAATGCCGCCTTACTCGGTGAACTTAGTCTTCACCAATATGAAGTGGATAATATATTTTGTCTTACACTAGGTACTGGGATTGGCGGCGCTTTTTATAACGATACGTTACAGTTATACAATGGAGAACGTAATAGAGCAAATGAAATAGGTTATTTATTATATAACGCGGAAGAGAATAAGACATTTGAACAACGCGCCTCAACTTCAGCACTAAAATCTTTAATGTTATCTCGTGCGTTTCCCTATGAAGAGGATGTACCTAAACTATTTGAATTAGCTGAGCAAGGGGACACGTTGGCACTATCTATTCTTAATCAATGGAGTCAAGCTGTTGCCGAAGGTATTGCACAAATTCAAATCATCTATGATCCTGGTTTAATTCTTATCGGTGGTGGTATATCTTCCCAAGATCAGCAATTACTCAAATATATCACACCAAAAATAGAAAGGTTCTTACCTCCACAATATGGTCATGCAGCCATACAAACTACACGTACACAAAATCATGCTTCACTGTTTGGTGCAATTTCTAAATTTTAAAAATAACCTGTGAAATCCTGCGTTTCTTTAATTTGAACAACTATATGTCATTCAGTAAATATGAGAAAAGTCACGCACTCCATTTCGCAGGTTATCTGTTGTTATCATTCATTTAAAATCACTTTTTTAGTTTGTTGATAAACATTATTCATATATTTATCATCTAACAATAAATAACTGACAATATCTATTAAGAAAAGCGTCGCTATTTGTGTATTAATAAATTGTGTATCATTAATTCTAGATTGATCCGTTGTAATTAATACTAAATCTGCGCATTGCGTTAAAAGACTTCCTTCATAATTTGTAATGACTACCACATAAGCACCTCGTTCATGTGCAATTTCTGCAGCAGCAATTAACTCTGTAGTCTCACCGCTATTTGAAATAGCTACAAAAGTATCCGAAGCTGTTAATAATGACGCAAATATTTTCATTTGATGCGCATCTGTAGAAACGCTCCCCTTCAGTCCCATACGCATCATGCGATAGTAAAATTCAGTTGCAGATAAACCTGAACTACCGAGCCCAGCATAAATAATTTGACGGCTACGATTAATTTGATTTACAAAACTCTGAATTTTTTCATCAGATATAAACTCTCCTGTTTGTTGAATAATATCTTGATGATACTTATGGATACGTTGAATCAGGGGGCTGTTCTCAATAACTCTGTCCGTCATTTCTTGTTGTAAATTAAATTTCAAATCTTGAAAGTTGTCATAATTCAATTTATTACTAAAGCGTGTAATGGTCGCTGGTGATGTTTTAATAGCATACGCTAGCGAATTAATTGTGGAAAATGTATCATCAAAATCATTATTTTGAATGTAATCAACAATTTGTTTATCAGTTTTTGTAAATAAATGATGATAACGTTGAATACGATTTTCAAATTTCATAAAATTCACCCTTTCAAAATAAATAATAATTAAAGTATATATGAAAATGTTTTTCATAACAATGAAAACTATTGATTGTTATTTTCTTGATGTTATATTAAAATTACTAAGTCGATACAAATTAATTTTTATATTAAATCTACTAAAGTTATGGAGTGTAATATTATGTTACCACAAGGATTAATTGTTTCATGCCAAGCTTTACCTGATGAGCCTTTACACTCATCATTTATCATGTCAAAAATGGCTCTAGCTGCATACGAAGGTGGCGCAGTTGGCATTAGAGCAAATTCTAAAGAAGATATCATTGCTATCAAAAAAGAAGTTAACCTACCAATCATTGGTATCGTTAAACGTGATTACGATAATTCAGACGTTTTCATTACAGCAACAAGTCAAGAAATTGATGAATTAATTGAAAGTAAATGTGAAGTAATTGCCTTAGATGCTACAAAACAACAACGTCCTAAAGAATCATTACAAGAACTTGTTTCATATATACGACAAGCAGCACCAAATGTTGAGATTATGGCTGATATTTCAACGCTTGAAGAAGCGCAATACGCGGACGAATTAGGTTTCGATTATGTAGGCACTACATTACGTGGCTATACCTCTTATACTAAAGGACATATTTTATATGAAAATAATTTCCAATTTCTTAAAGATGTTTTAGCAAATGTTAATGCTAAAGTTATTGCTGAAGGTAATGTCATCACCCCTGAAATGTTCAAAGCAGTTACTGAACTCGGTGTGCATTGTACTGTCGTTGGCGGAGCAATTACGCGTCCAAAAGAAATAACAAAACGTTTTATCGACGTTATCGATCAATAATATAAAAGACCGTTATCAAGCGATTATTACAAGCTCATGCTTGCCGTTAAACTACACTCTTGTTCAATCACAGTAGTTTAATACAATCGTCTCGATACGGTCTTTTTTCAATTACTAATATCATTTAAGTCGCTTCAGCTACAAATATTTTACGGTCTTCCCACTCACCTGTTTGTTCATTATAGTTATCACAAGTAATTAAAGTTAATTGCTGTTTATCTAATTGTTGTTCTTCTAGAACTTCAACATCTTCAGGCTTCACGTCAAATATTTTAGTGATTTTATATGTTTTTTCCTCATTACCAGTTTTAAAATAGACACTGCTTCCTTTTTTTGCTTTTGGCAAGTTAGAAAATTGATAGGTCGATGAACCTGTGAACGTATGACCAGCAATTGCAATGTTTTGATCTTCTAATGACTCATCTGCTTCAGCAAAACTCACACCTCTTTCAAGTTGAGCTGGTGTCGCTGGTCCAGGATAAACTGGTGTTTTTATATCTGCATCTGGCACGGATATATAGCCTGCCATTTCTGATTTATCATTTGGTATTTCAACATGCTTTTGTTGGTTCTTGTTATGTTGTTTATCGAAAGTTTCAACTTTTTCCTCGTTCTCTTTCTCAGTAAAATAATTATCAATATGTGGCTTGGCAAAGATATAAATAGCTGCCAATATAAGCAATACTCCAATAAGTGAAATGAGTCGGCTCCCCCATTTTTTCATGCTTTATAACTCCTTTATTAGCTTTAATTATTATAGAATTCTACATAAGTATAGCACAACGCATAATAGGCTATACATTCTTTTCTTAAGGTATTGTCTATTATATAATCTAAGATGTTAACTTTCATAACAATAAATTGCGTATTCATCATATTAGGTGTTAAATATAAATAAATGATTTTCTAACTACACTTATGAATTATTTTCACAAAAACTCACTGAAAGGATGATATATTATGATACGTAACGCAGTTCAATCCGACTTACCTAATATATTAGACATCTATAACGATGCTATACTCAATACTACAGCAGTTTATACATATAATCCCCAAACCCTAGAATCACGAGAAGCTTGGTTCGAAAAAAAGGCCGACAATAATGAACCTATCATCGTATATGAAGAGCAAGGAGAAGCAATCGGTTTTGCTACTTATGGTTCATTTCGAGATTGGCCTGCCTATCAATACTCAATTGAACATTCTATTTACGTTAATAAACACCATAGAGGTAAAGGTATTGCTTCTCAATTACTCTCAGAAATCATTGAACAGGCACACAGCAATGGCTATAAAACATTAGTTGCTGGTATTGATGCTACAAATGATTATAGTATTTATTTACATAAAAAATTTAACTTTACGCATTCAGGTACCATACATAAGGTAGGTTATAAATTTGATAAGTGGCTTGATTTAGCCTTTTATCAATTAGATTTAAGTACTATACCATTGAAATAAGACTATACACTTCAAATATTTGTCTTCGACAACGTCATATACGAAATTTAACATATCGATTTTGATTGAAAAGTTACAGTAATTTAGGCCGACTCCTGACTAGTTAAAAAGGCATAAGCTAAAGACTACAGACATTTTTTGCCTGCATAAAAATATGTCGACAAAGTCGTGAACTTTGTCGACACTCTGAACAGCCCTAAAATTTAGGGCTGTTTTATTATATTTATTTATTCATTTCTAACCACTTTGCCATTTCATTTAAATTATTCACTGTAATGGTCGGCGACTGTCCATTATCATCATATTGTTCTCCTTTACGGTTTACCCATACGGTATCAAAACCAAAATTAGCTGCTCCCGTTACATCCCAAGAGTTTGAAGACACAAACAAAATATCTTCTCTAGTCATTTTATAATATTCTAATATTAACGCATAGCTCGCAGGACTTGGCTTATATTGCTTAATCTCATCTACACTAATCACAGTATTTATATAGTCACTGATTTTTGAATTGTCGACTAACGGCATTAACATACTATCATTGCCATTAGAAAGTATACCAATATCGAAACCTTTTCCATTCAAACTAGAAAGTACACGTGGAATTTCATTAAAATAATTTAAATCTAAAAAGGCATCAAATAATTGATTTATGTCGTCCCTATTATACTGAATTTTATGTTCATCCAGTACATAGCGTAAAGCATCTTTAGTTAAATCATCAAATGGAATATAGCGCTGCATAATTTGTCTTAAAAACATATGGTTTAATTGCGTTTTTCGCCATAGTTTTGAAATTGATGCTGCTAATTCATCATCAAATTGAGTCATATCATTTTCTAAGGATGACATATCAAAGATTGTTCCATACACATCAAAGATAATAGCTTTATACATATTGAACCTCCCCTTCTTGATAAAACTAAACTACTTACTCTTTAGCACAATATTGGCATGTTAAACAGTTTTGACCTAAGATTTAAACTTAATTTATTAAATTCTTGCTTTTTCTTATGCAACATTTATATTGTTCGCTATAACTTGACTGCTTATCACTTTTATAAAGTTTTGGTAAATTTATACATATTACTATTACTTTTTGTTTAATCGGTTATAGAGAAATAAGAGAGGAGCTTGGTGACTATGAAAAAAATACTTTTGTCTGATATATTAAATCTTTTTGTTATAGCTTTAATCTACATGGTCTTTATCACGTTAATACTGTTCTCCCTTGATTTGTTTGAAATCCAAACAACTGGCTCCATATTTTTGGAAAAACTTAGCTCTATAACCATCTTTCAAATCTTCAGAAATACTTTATTTAATGGCTTATTTACTTTGTTTTTATTTATTACCTGTTCAATTTTAATTTTCAAATCTATAGACTTATATGCTAACCAAAAATGATTCTACTAAAAATTATTTCTCTCTCATTATTAAGTGCTAACTTATGTTAATTTCAAGAAAGTTAAGCCATTTTAACAAACCTACTTTGCATTGTGCAAGTTTTTATTATTTATGCATTTTATATTGTAAGACTACATTGTTAGTTATATAATATTTATAGAGAATGTGTTTGCGTTTTATATAAAGGCCCATCATCGTGCCGTTTATTATCATAGTTATATTCCATTCCCAGAATTAAACTTTATGCACCCGTTTTAATAAAGCGTATCAACATGATTCTCAGCAAATGAGCATATACTTCAATATGGCCCATTGCAAGAGATCTAAAATCACTTTCAGGCTGTGGTTTTAGATCTTCTTGTATTGTTCACTGTTCCCTTTATTATCCTTCTAAATAAATCATAAGGTTAGCACGTCATCCTTATTTTTAAGTGCAACAAACTCCTTCTTTTTCATTATTTACTACTTTCTCTCACTTTAATTTAAAACAGAAGTATTTGTATCATCATTTTTATGTTTATTGCATATATTTAGCTTATGTTTAAAAATTATATACAAATCCATTTATTTGTAACTAACCTCAAATTTTCACGTTCTAAATGAAGTATCTTATTTATTAATTTAAAGCCCAATAAATTTAATGAATTCCAATTCTCCATTAAGAAATCATTTGTCTGAACGACTAATTATTTCTTTAAGATATCCATTTATTAATCTTGTTTGATATTCGAACATTTTTTCATGTCACAGTTGTACAATAACGTTATTACTATAAAGCAATCGGTTTATATTTAGGCAAAGGTGATATTTGTGATAAGTTCTTTATCTATTAGAAGTCATTACACAACTGAATTAACACGCTGTATAAATAAGGTTATTATACTTCTTCCGTTAGGTAAGCCATGTAAAATTAATTTGAATGGCTCAATTATGACGATAGAAAATGGCGTTATAATTAACAATGCTGATTTATATCAAATGATTGATGTTCAAGATCTTCTTGAACTAGATATCCCATTACCTTTATTTATTGAAAAAGATGCATGTTTATCGCATTCATTTTTTGACTTTAATCAAATACGTTATGTAGAGCAATTCAAAAATTTAATTTTACAAAAGCTCCAAAATAATGCTCAAGACAAAAATGTAATGAATTACTATATTTCTAATATAATCGAGTTTTTACTAAAAGAAGCAAAAGTGACATTACAATATAATTATTTACCACCTCTATACACAAAGCACCCACTAGTTTATCGCCTAACACAATATATCCATAAAAATATCTATGACACTTTAACTACTAAGCAAGTATCCAAAACATTTTTCATTTCACAATCCTATATCTCTATTTTATTCTCAAAAATATTAACTATGAATTTCAAACAATATATAAGTTCATTGAAAATTGCTTTATCAGTCTTTGATTTAATACAGGATAGTAAAGCGATTCACGATGTAGCAACAAAATATAAGTTCATGAATGTGAGTACTTATTCAAAACATTTCAAACATTATATTGGTGTACCTCCTAAAAGGTATATTTATCAATTTAGAAAAGGGTATTTCAACGATCCTTATCAAATAGCAATCAACGAACCTAATTTATCCAAATATTTTTCGGATATTCATTATTATTCTCGCAATCAAACAGAAATACCATATACTTTAAATCTAGCTGACCTATCTTTTAATCAACGCTTCCATGATACTTTTATGGTTATTCGGATAGATAATTTACAAGACTTATTAAAATTTAATTACAATGCTATACAAAATAATATTTATTCCAACTTCTCTAAAGTAAACTTTTTAATTAAAAATACAGACTTTGTGTACTTAAATGATTTAGATACTCAACAGTTATTTGAAACAATTAAATATTTAATTACTCAAGGATATGATTTAACATTTAAAATTACAACTTTAAATTTAATGCAAACATTTGATTATCATGTACTTAAAGTATTGAAAGAAACGCTTAATACTAAAAATTGCTTAGAGCAAATAACTCTATTATTTGAACTTGAAATCAGTTCTATTAAAGATATGCAATGCCTCATCAAAAGATTAAATCACCAATTTCCTTTGTTAAAAACAGGAATCGTTATAGATTCTTTTATTGAATATGGTCATAACCTCACTCACATCATTAAGAAAATTAATGCATTACAAGTAGATTATTTTTACATTAACCATGACTTGATTACATTTGGAAACTTAATTTCAAAAAAATCAACTTATTCTAAATCAGAAAATACTTTAAAACAAAATATAGCGCTGTTCCTTCATAAAATGGGGATAAAACATTCAAAAAAATTAATTTTCGCTAAAATAACCCACAATGCATTAAAAGCTTATTTCAATAATGAGACTGATGCTACCCATATATTATTGTCTGAATTATTGATTGAACTAAATCAATACATCGCTGGCTTTGGCTATGCCTATTATACAGATGATAAAGAGCACTTTATGCTTATCAATCACCATCAAAGCGTAATGCCTATCGTTCATGTTTATAGTTTATTAAAGCCTTTTCTCAATAATCAAGTTGCATTGCTTTCTTATGGAATAATAGCTAAAACAAAAAACCATTATCATTTTTTATTGTTTAATAATCAAAGCAATCAGACTCATAAATACGTAGAGGTCAATATTAACCATAATTTCTCCAACGATTTCCCTGTATTTACGCGTCTACTTAACCGTGACCATGGTATGGTTTCACAATTGGTACCTCACAAGCTCAACCAGAAATATATTAATCCTGCAATACTGAAACAAATAAATAATACCAACTATCCATTAGCAAAATTAAATATGCATGCTCATAAAGAACCTATGGTATTAACAGTTTCTAATTCTTCACTTTTGTATTTCATGATTCCCATAAAATAATTATATTGTAAAAAAAATGACTGTTAGATTTCCGTAGAATTCTAACAGTCATCTATTAAATTTTGAGTTTAAGCTTAAACGTCTTTAAAGATAGACTAATATATCATTAATACTTTAAGATTAAATGCGGCGTTTCAATTCTAAAGTTCTTTTTAAGTTCGCTTGCTTTCACTTTCTCATGCACAGTTAAATCATATGTCATCTTATCGTTTGTGTTTAAACTGTTTAAATAACCATAAGTGAAGCGTTTAGGCAACATAAGTGCTGTCATCCCTTCTGATAATAAGTAATTGAATTTTAAGCTACGTAATTGTATTGTTTTACTATCTTTAGAAGTAACTTCTAACATGTCATAAAGTTTATTATTAGTTACATAGAATGACAGATTATCAAAATCTTTCGTGAAGTATGGCGTAAAGCGATAATATTTATTATTACTTTCTGCAATTGTACTTGTCTCTACTTCATAAGGGTATTTTGCACGTTTACTACCAATACGTTTTTCAACAATCATATTATCTACTCTCATCTCTAAAAAGGCATCCCAAACTTTTTCTTTCACCAAGTATGGGATTATATCATTCATCGACGCACTAAATTTAAAGCGAGATTGATCGTTAATTGCTAACGGTACATAAATCAGTTCTTTTTTGTTTCGAGAAACAAGCTTTAATTGAATCATTGTCGCAACATGATTAGGATTAATGATTGATTTTAAGAATTCTAGCTCTATTTCAAATCCTTTATCATTAAATTTAAAATGCGACATTCTTAAATCAGGTTTAATCAATTGTTTGAATTTGAAAAACGGCTCATTTTCACCAAATTGTATTTCCAATTCTCCTTGGTGTGCATTATAGTTATAAAAGCGACCATTTTTATAACTTTCTTCAACCATTTGGTAATGTTTCATATCTTTTAGACGTGCGTAATACAACAATGGTTTCAAGGAATCGTTTACTAATTCATCTACTTCTGAAGGTACTTTTTGAATAAAGTCACCTAATGCATCCATCCATACTTCTTTTTTATCATCGGCTATTTTCAGAGAAAAATTATTAGTTCTTGAGAAGGAGAAATGACGATCTATAAAATAACCTAGCACCTTATGTTTATTATCTAAAGGACTGTCTAATATTGCTTCAGTTATCAATGACATGACCTTGTAAAAATCTTCTGGTGAAACGTAGGCTGAACTCATATGTTCGCCTTCACGTTTTGCAGCATAGTAATAAGATTTATCAGCTAGTACAGCTATTTTATCCGCATTGAGATAAGCTTTCATTGTAAATAGTTGATCTTCAGCGCTACGCAAATCTTCTGGAAAATCAATATTATTATTGCGTAATAACGATGTTCTATAGAACTTAGTAGGACCTAGTGTATATATAATCCTCGAATTTTCCAGTGTCACAGAGTCACTTGTTTCTTTAAACATAGACCTTGGAACACCACGACCATTTACACCTTCCATTCTTACTAATACCACATCTGCATTATTGTTATCTACAAATTTAGACACATCTTTTAACGTATCGTTATTAATATAATCATCAGAGTCTACAAAAAATACATATTCTCCTTGAGCAATTTGTAGTGCTGTATTTCTTGGCTTACCTGGGCCACCTGAATTAGTATCAAGCTTTTTCACAATTAAATTCATCTTATCTTTATATGGCTCTACAATTTTTAGTGTGTCATCTGTTGAACAATCGTCAACAACTATCACTTCAAAATCCTTTTTATCGTACTTTTGATTTTTTAGACTGTTTAATAACTCTTCAATATATTTTTCCGAGTTATAGCTTGGTACTATAATTGAAAATTTCACTTTATTTCACCTCATAAAAAGTGAGCTAAGATACAATGCAATATACTTAGTTTAATAGCAAATAAAATATGCGCTATATCTTACCATCAGTCTATTTATCATTGTACTTAACTCACTATATTGATCTTATTATTTTAGTTGTACTATAAGTTAACTTCCAAATACATTTCTTACTAAACGTTCACTTGAGCGCCCGTCTTGATATTTAAAATGTTTGTCTAAGAAAGGTGATACTTTTTCTACTTCGTAATCGCTATTATCTAATGCCGTAATTAAATCTTCAAATGATTCGATAATTTTACCTGGAACAAAAGTTTCATAAGGTTCATAAAAATCACGCGAAGTAATGTAGTCTTCAAGGTCAAATGCATAAAAGAGCATTGGACGTTTAAATACTGCAAATTCATATACAAGAGAAGAATAATCACTGATCAATATATCTGTAACAAATAGAATGTCATTAACTTCTCTAAAATCTGATACATCTACGAAATATTGTTCATATTCTCTAGGTATATTTAATCTGTTTTTCACAAATGGATGCATTTTGAACAGCACAACTGCATTATTTTCACGACAATAACGTGCAAATCTCTCAAAGTCTATTTTAAAGAATGGGTAATGTGCTGTGTGGTGGCCACTGCCTCTAAATGTTGGTGCAAATAGAATAACTTTTTTACCTTTAATGATAGGTAAATCTTGCTCCATTTCAGCTACAATTTCTCTTTCATAATTTTCATCGAAAAGAATGTCTGTTCTAGGCACGCCTGTTGGTATAATATTCTGTTCTTTAATGCCAAACGCTTCCCCATAAAAAGGAATATCTGTTTCAGATGAGACAAAGGCTTTTGTATAATTTCTATGGTTGACGGAATTAAAGAACGGCCCACCTTTTTTACCAGTACGGCTATATCCAACTGTTTTAAAGGCACCTACTGCATGCCAAACCTGTATAATTTCTTGGCTTTTTCTAAACTTCACTGTATATAATAGTGGATGAAAATCATCTACGAAAATATAATCTGCTTTACCTAATAAAAACGGAAACTTAAACTTATCTATGAAATTTCTTCTTGCAGAAATATTCGATTTAAACAAGGCATGAATTTTATACTTTTCATCTAAATTTTGACGTAACATTTCATTATATACATACTCAAAGTTACCTGACATATATTCTCTTGAATCAGAAGTGAATAATACTGTATTGCCTTTTTTTAAGTGGAAAAATTTAGTTACTTTAAATATAGATTGAAATACAAAATTACGCACATTAAAAGAGTATCTATTGTATTTCAAACGCAAATCTATTATTTTTTTCTTAACTGGATTTACTTTTGGTAAAGGCGCTTTAAAATCAATATTTAATACAAATTCATTTACTTCGCTTGAAATCATTGGCTGAACAATATATTCTGTTTTCTTAGAATTGCCACCTTTTTTAAATACGAACTCATAATGCGTCAAAAGATAATTATTTTTTCCATTTTGTGTTTCTTCTGCTGCATATTCTTCTAGTTGTGTATCATCTAATTCATAACTATCAGGATTCAGTAATGTTTCATTGATATGTGCAATATAATCATAATCGTCTTTATAGACAATGAGATATTCACCAGATGGAAGATAGTTTCCATCATCTAAAATCGCCACATTAAAGCGTGCTTTAAACTTGTTTCCTTCAATTTTCACATCATTTGCTGCTAATTCTTTAGTTTCAGTCAAATTTCGCAAAACAAAATTTTTCTTGTTAAGCTCAATATCGTTAACGTGACCTTCAATAAATAATTGAATTCGCTCCCAATAGATGTCATCAATTATTATTTTAGATTTGCTCAATTTTAAAAACCCTCTCTTGTTCAATTAATTAGTTTTATAACCATAGAATCGATATTAATAACTAATTTAAAATAAAGATAAATTCAAATTTTCAGTTATTTATATTTATATATTCACGTTCTTTACATTGTCCATTTAAGCACAGTCTTGCCCCATGATGTTGATAAATCTGTTTCAAATGCTTTTACCGCATCATTAATTGTTTTAATATCAAATTCATTACCTTTTAGAAGTGCTAATTTTTCAACGACATCAGGATTGTCTTTATAAAATTGAGCAACATCTCTGAAATCTTGTGCACCACTTCTACTACTACCAAACATCGTTATACCTTTTTCTAATACAAGACGTGTATTTACTTCTATTGGATATTCACTTACGCCTAACAAACTAATTGTCCCTTCTGGAGAAATCAAATCAATAATCTGATTCACCGCTGACTGGCTTCCTTTACCGCCTACACATTCGAAACCATGGTCAAATGAAACATTTTCCGGAACTTCATGAATGTGATATATATGTTCTACAAATGAAAAATGACTTAACTTGTAATCCGTTTTACCAAAAACATAAATTTTAGCGTTTGGATATAGTTTATGAAGTAAAATAGCTGTTATATAACCTAAATTCCCATCTCCCCATACACCAAAACTATTTTTATATGAAATTGATTTACGTTCAAAACGTTGAATTGCATGCCAAGCTACGCTAACTAGTTCAGAGTAAGCAATTGTACTTAAATCTTCGATGCTATCATCTATTTCAACGACTCTATCGTAATCCATAAATACATAATCTTGCATAAATCCATCAAAACCACTAGATCTAAATTTACTGCTTGGCAAATAATTTTCAGCTATGACATTATCTTTTTCTACTGGTGTATTAGGCACCATGATAACTCTCGTACCAATCTCAAACACACCTTTATTATCGTAAACAACTTCACCAACACCTTCATGAATCAATGACATTGGCAGCTTGTTTTTCAGCACTTTTTCATTTCTACTACCTGTATAATATCTTTGATCTGCTGCACAAATTGACAAATACAGTGGTCTTATAATAACTTTATCGCTTTTAATGTCTTCATTATTATATGTTACTTCAAATTGTCTCGGAGCAACGAGTTGATATACTTGATTAATCACTCGACATCCCACCTTTTATGATTGAGTTAGCAACTTTAAGATCATAAGGTGTCGTTATTTTTATATTGTATAATTCTCCCATAACTAGTCTTACAGATTTGTTTGCTACAACTAGTATCTTACAGGCATCTGTCATAATTTTCTTATCGTCACTCGAAAGCTCATTATAACTATTTCTTAACAAATTAATATTAAAAGATTGAGGCGTTTGACCTTGATACATTTCACTTCTAACTGGTATAGACTTTATGGATTCACCATCTTCTGATGTGATGATTGTGTCAGTAGCTGTTATTACAGTATCTACAGCACCATATTTCAAAACACTTGCTATGTTTTCTTTAATAATACGGTGTGTTAAAAACGGTCTAACTGCATCATGTGTAACAATAACATCTTCATCAGTAATACCATTTTCAGCTTCTGCTGCTTCTATAATACTCATAATCGTTTCATTACGGTCCTCGCCGCCTTGAACAACTTTAATTCTGTCATCATTAATATTATGTTTACGTAAAGTATCTTTTGTATGAGAAATCCATTTTTGAGGTGTAGCAATATAGATTTTATCGAATTCACTTGTTAATAAGAATTTCTCTACTGTATGAATAAGAATAGGTTTCCCATCTAAATCTAAAAATTGTTTTGGTAATGGAACATTTCCCATTCTTGATCCAATACCTCCAGCCAAAATACCAGCATATATCATATATTTCCCTCCTATGTAGTTGTTGCTTTTTCAGTTTTTATTTTATTTTTCAAATTTTATTATTAAATAACTTAGCTATATAAATCTGTTTTATAAGTCCATTTTTACACTGTACTCATAAAATGTATTATATAAACATTATATTACCAACTATTATAGTCTTTTTCTACTTATATCCATCCCCGTACCAGTTAATATAGTTTTTTTCTAATTTCAAACCATATCTTTACTTTTATAATAAATATTACAGAACTTTATAAAATTTATTTCCGACTAATATCCTAAACTTATTTAAAATGATATGGCAAAAAAGCAGATTTCCTATTTAAGGAAATCTACCTTTTCATTTTTTGCCATCAAATTTGTTTTTTTCACTAAACTAACTCATTTAGCTTGTGCCTTATTTATCTATTACCAACATCGTGTCCTATTTCTACAGTCTTATCATTTTTATTGTAAAGTGCTGCTTGAACACTACCAAAGTTAGGATCATTTCGTTTTTCTTCTACTTTAAAACCTAAACTTTTGAAAATAGAAACATCTGCCTTACTCATAGCATTTTCATAAAACACTGTACCACCATCATTGTAAAAGCGTGGCTTATCTATTGACTCTTGAAGCGTGCCATTACCTTTTAAGTAATCTATCAGCACTTCGTTGGTTGTGGTAGGAATCTTATTACCTCCTGGCGTCCCAATACCCATATAATAATCAGGACCCACGACTATACTTGGAGCTGTATATGATCTAGGTGTTTTATGTTTCCCTCCATGGTTAGGGCTTAAAGGATCAGAAGAAAAGTTTGATAAGGAGTTGTTCATATAGAAACCTTCCTTCATAAAATCACCTGAACCAAAGAAACTTGATAATGTATTAGTAGTACTTGTTACTTTGCCCTCTTTATCAACTACAACAAAGTGTGTTGTACTTGTATTATCTACATTATTTGTATTGAAATTACTTTCAAAGTTCACTTCATTTAGTTTGCCTAATAAATAATCTTGAGATAAGTATTCATCGTAATCTTCATCTTGTCCATTGACTATATCTCTATTTCGATACATAAGTGCTCTCGATTTTAAAATACCAGTAATATAATCTAAACGGTTATTAGGGGTAGTTTGATTATTTGGGTCTATTTGCTCATTTTCTGGCGCAGACTGGGTATTTTGCGGCACTTGATTGTTTGTTGCTTCATCTATTTCTAAACCTTGAAGCATCAGTGTGCCACCCAATGGATTAGATGCAGAATAAACTTTAGTATTTAAATAATCTGTGCTAACCGGTTCTTTTTTCGTGGTTTTATAACTATTAAAATCTTTTTCAGTTATTTCTTCATCTACTTGATCAGAAACACTTTCGCCCACTTTATCATAGAAATAGTCTGGTCCATGATCTCTAATTCCTTTGATTGTTTTAGCTAATTCTGGCTGTTTAACTACTTCACCTTCTCTTTTGGTTTTATCACCTTCAAAGAATGGTGAGTCCCTATCAACATCAGAACCGTATAATTTTAAACTGCGTTCTAATTCTGAATCAACTTCAAAACCTTCTTCTGCTAATGGAATCACATAGTTTAAAATTTTCTCTTCATCCATTTTACCCACTTCTTTATGTGCATCATGTATCCCACGTACAAAGCCTGGTGTACCTATTTCGTCTTTCTCATCATATTTAAACGATGAAATATCTTTGTATTGCCATTGCTTTGGCGCAACATTCGGTTTGCCATCATAGGCTAACATCGCGCCTCCACCGCCTAAACCAGATGAGTGAGGCTCGGTTATTGCTAATGCATATGAAACACCCATGGAAGCATCAACAGCATTGCCTCCGTCTTTAATAATTTTCTCCCCAACACGGCTTGCTATTGGATTATTCGAAGCAACACCGTAATTTTCATCTGATGGGTTCTGATCATGATCTGCAATCTTATTTTCATATAATTCATCTTTATTATAATTATCTTCTTTGGTTGCTATAAAAAAGATAAAAGAAATAATTATAGTAAGGAGTAAGATTGCGATGAGCGTTTTTTTATTATAAATACTCATACTTAAGCTCCTTTAGACAAATATTGGTGATGCGATGTTTTAAGTTCATTTTGTTCATATTGATCTAAACCTTCATTCGCTTGAGCAAATACAATTAATAAAAAGATGACTAACACTATTGAAACTACTGTAATACCCACCCATTGTGTTTTAATGTTCATATACGTAACCTCCATTCTCTTTTTTTAGATCCACACTTTTACTTTCAATATTGTTCAATAATTTAATTTCTTCCACTTTGTTAGGATTGGATTCTGTTATTTTTCCGCCCTGTGATTTAATTGGTGTTACCATAAATTCTGAATCCTTACCATTCCAATTTTGTTGAACAGCCAAGCCTTGTTTATTCTTAGATAAAAAATCCTCAGACGTTACGTTACCAAGACTATAAAAAATACTAGTACCTTTATATTTTTCAATCTGTTGAATCACTGAGTTGTGACCAATAATTACATCTGCACCAGCATCAACAAGTGAATGTGCATATTTCTTTTGTCGCGTTGTAACAGCACGTTCATCCGTTATTCCCCAGTCGACATTGACTACAACGTAATCATTTTCCTCTTTTAACTTTTTGATTAATGGAATATAAATATCCGGTTCTAAACTTACCGAAGTTGTATTCTTCAAGGAGTCAGTGTAATCAGACTCAACATCTGTAAACGAAACATTGGCAATTTTTTTACCTTTAACTGTTTGTTGTACTGTTTTACTATTAATAGGATTCGAACCATTTCCAGTTAAGTAATTATAACCAGCCTGCCCTTCTACCGCTCTACTAAACTCTCTCGCTGTTATATTATCGGTGACCTGGTTAATAATATTTAAACTTTTAATATTTAACCCCCTTAAAAACATGACATTCTCTAAATTCTTATTAATATTTGCTTTTCTATCTTCTGAAAAATTGGTGAGTTTTAAGCTTGCTGTTGAGTAATCACTTGCATTTAAAACACTTTCTATCGGACTAAAGGTATCGTTAATATTGTTTTTCCTTATGTGCTTATTCATTTCTATATTACCTAAATAAGTCATCCTTATATCATCTTTGGCTTTCTTCATAGCTTGAACTGGTTCAACTTCTTGTGATGACATAGTGAATATTAAAAGTGCAATTGCCCCTATTAAAATAATGCCGGTGTATATAGAGTTGCGTTTTTTGTGACGTTTCGTCCATTTTAATACCCGTTCCTCTATAGTAAATCGTTTAGATTGCTTCATATTTATGCTCCTTACTAATTGATAAAGCTATAAAAGAATAAGATGACATAAGTAATACATGTTAATAACATACATGTAGATAAAGTAATAATGACACCTTGTTTTTGAATTGTATTTGCTATGATACCTGGAATAACAACGCCAATCCCTGACATTTCCACCATTTCAAATGGAGTTAAGGGATAAATGATGTCAAATACAAACTTTAATACCATACCAGTAAGTATCATTGCCGCAAATTTTCTACGACCATATAAAATTACGATTTTGCTTACACCATGATTAACAATGAAATATGTAATGCAACTAATAATGAGTACAGATAGTAACATAATCGGCTGATCAAAAATCAGCGCTAAATATCCTGGTACTACTAATCCAGCTGGACTAATACCAAATTTTTCGGCAAAGATTAGACTTAGTACAATGCCCACAAATAATGAAAAATATAACTCTGAACCTATCATATTATTTGATCCCTTCTATATATTGCGCTATTTCTTTACCTGGCCCGTGAATGTTACCAACACAGAAAATCAAGGCATTTTGAGACTCTTTATATAATGCGCGCTCAACTTCTTTTATATCTTTACCTTCGAAGTTTAAATACTTCTTATTCGGCTGGCCTTCCATTACATCGTTGACCATTTGAGTACTTTTACCTGTACAAATTAATGTATCGAATTCGACATCCTTTAAAAAATCTTCACAAAATTGTCTCGTTCTGTCGATTCTGTCGGAACGACAATTTAATATAAGTACAATTTTTTTATAAGGATAATTATAAGTTTCAACTTTGTCTAATATTGCTTTTGAAGATTTCGGTTCATTTGCAGCAAATGCATTAACATAAACGTTAGTTGAATTATTAGCGTTAAAGTATTTAACTTCAACCGCTCCAACATCAGGGGGTGCATTTAACATGCCACGCAAGGCTGTATCTCGATCTATACCCATTGCTTCGGCAACACCCATAGCAATTGCAACATTATCTGGGAATACAATGTAACCGAACTTTCTTAGATAGGATTCGGGCACCTCTTCTTTATCAACAACGATTAATTTTGTTTTACGTTTTTTAGCAACTTTAGCAAAAAATTTAGTGTAGTCATCTTTCATTACTACAAGATGTCCTTTGTATGGAATGGTCGCTGTAAATGCTTCGGCAACTTCATCTAACGTCGGTCCTAACACATCCATATGATCTTCCATCACATTTACAATCACACCAATATTTGCTTTCACTAAGTCTTTTTGGAATGTAATTTGATAATCTGGATTAACTGCCATACATTCATTTACTAAGGCGTTGGCTTTTTGTTTTACAACTTTGCGAATAATATCACGTTGTTCGCCGATATTTGCTCCTTGAGGCTTCCTATAAACTGGATACTCTCTTGGTGTAAACCAATACAACATACGTGCATCTGTTCCTGTAGTTTTACCTATAACTCGGTAGTCATCCTCACGTAGTGTACTGTAAATCAATCTAGTTATAGTAGATTTACCTCTTATACCATTTATATTTATGCGTATCGGTACTTTTTCTAATCTGTAGGAATGTTGTTTTTTCTCAACAATACCTAGCCAAAGAATTAGACCTACGCATATGATGATGAGTAGCAAATTTTATCCCTCTTTTCAGCAGCGTATTTAATTTTATGTAAATATCAAAGCAGGTTAATCATGTTATTAATACATAGTGAAGATGTATCAACTAAAAATAGCATTCACAACATTTAAACAATTCCTACCTATCAATACGGTTATCCTACCATGTAGTTATTGATTTAATATAAATTGTTTGAAGTATAGATTAATTATTCGTAAATTCAAATTTACAAAACATGTAATATTCATCTTTTATCTTTATAAACCCTTATATAATGGCATTTTTATTTTTAGAAAAAATAAATACTTTTTTCTAAAAAATTTAATTTAATTTAGTAATGGGGGATTTTTTGCCATAAACAAATATATAATATTTACTACTTCTTAACATGCTATTAAAATTCAAATGTTATCTTATATGTGTAGGGAGCAATAAATCTATCTAGGAGGCAGTTTATGAGTAAATCTGTTAAATTAGTAGTTTCTATATATCTTGTTGTTGTATTTCTTATCACTTGTAGCTATCTCATTTTGATTTTAGTTGGAAGTATTCAAGGTAATGATATGAAGGGTGCAGTATTAGATACTGCCAATCCTACAAACATTGAAAATGTAGAATACAATAATGAATCTTCACCTGAAAAGACAACAACTGAAAGTAATAGCGTACCTGATGAATTACAATCTAGTCTTACTAAACCATTAAAAACAGAAGCTTTATCACACAATGTTAATACTCATACAGGGTCCCTAGATCGCACTTTTTCTAAGAGTCCTGTATGATTTTTTTGTTAAATATACGATATGTGCTCAAAATATAACTAAAAACTCAAATAAAATTCGCCTTTATTATTCATCTCCTATTTCGATACTTTAAAATTTTATTAGTCTGAATCTTCAGATATAATTAAATTGATAGTTATTATTTTATGAAAAGGGGTTTTATTAAGATGAGTAAATTTTCAGAAGCAGAAAAAGTTCAAATACTAGAAGATTTAGTAAGTATTAAATCTGTAAATGATCATGAAGTTGAAGTTTGTGAATATCTTAAAGATTTATTATCTAAACATGGTATCGACTCCAAAATAATTAAAATCAACGATACGCGCGCAAATTTAATAGCAGAGATTGGTAAAGATGGACCAGTTCTAGGTATTTCTGGGCATATGGATGTCGTTTCAGAAGGCGATAAAAATAAATGGACATATGATCCATTCAAATTAACTGAAGTAGATAATAAATTTTATGGACGTGGTTCTGCAGATATGAAATCAGGACTTGCTGCATTGGTCATCAGCTTGATTGATATCAAAGAACAAGAATTATTAGACCATGGTAAAATTCGTTTGCTCGCAACTGCAGGCGAAGAAATCGTCGGTGAAGGCGCAAAAGCTTTCCAAGAGCATGGCTATATGAAAGATGTAGAAGCGCTCGTTATTGCCGAACCATCTCAAGATAGAATTGTTTATGCGCATAAAGGTTCAATGGACATTCGTGTTACTTCAAAAGGTAAGGCTTCGCATAGTTCCATGCCACACCTCGGGTTTAATGCTATTTCGCCACTTGTGAAATTTGTTTATAAAGCAGATGAAGGTTTTGAAAAGTTCAACAAAAGCAATACCCTTTTAGGTAATGTCATTATGAATGCTACTATCTTTAATGGCGGTAACCAAGTGAACTCTATTCCAGAACACGCTGAGTCAGAATTTAATATCCGTACTATTCCAGAACATGATAACGAACAATTCATTTCTTATTTTAATGAGATTTTAAAACAAGTTGAAACTGATCAAACAGATATTGAAATCGACACTTACATGTCTAGACCCCCTGTTTATACAACTGGTCAAAATAAACTAGCAGAATTAGCTCACGAAATGGGTACAAAATATTTAAATACTGATTTACCTTTAGAAGCTTCACCAGGTGTAACCGATGCTTCCGACCTACTTGTAGATAAAGATAAAGACTTTTCATTTATTATGTATGGCCCTGGTTTAGTCAGCCAAGCGCATCAAGTAGATGAATATGTAGAAAAAGATGTATATTTAGCATTTATTGATTTATTCACAGAATTTTTCCCAACTTATTTAAAAAATAAATAAATGATACTGCTAATCCGTATCATTTCCTAAAATGACTTAAGAAACAATATTTTATATATGAATTCAGACAATAACAATGAATAGTTTGATTATTTTTTTCTTTTTACTAATTATAGTGCTTTGCGCCGACTCCTGACTAGTTAATAAAGCACTAGCCGAAGACTACGAACTAATGCTGTGACAGCGGAATGTGCACACAAAAAACTGCCAACAAAACCCCAAACTTTATGGCACTCTAAAAGGGCTTTCCAAAAAATGGAAAGCCCTTTTATTTATATAGATTAATTTATAAAGATTTTTAGATTAAAAGATAAATTATTCTTAATGATTATTGATAATTTGCTTTAGTTGTTCTAAAAATTGTCGTCTTTCCGGAATTGGAAAGATTGGATGAATATGGAATAAATTATAACCTGGTAAGAAATCATGTTCGATATTTTTTTCATTTAATAAGTTCGATAATTTCACTGCATCTGGATATAACGTTTCTTTTGTACCTATTGAAATCGTAATATGTCCTAAGCCATCTAATGAACCATTGATTGGAGAAACCCGCCAATCTGTTAATGGTGTATCACCTGTCCACAATTCTATGAAACACTGTGTACCTTTAATAGCCAACATAGGATCTATTTTTTCATACGCAGGTGCTTCAGGATTAGATAAGGTCACATCTAAAACGGGAGAAATCAATACAATGTGACTTGGCTGTTCTAATTCTAATGTTTTGATATATTGCGCAAATGATAATGCAATTTGACCGCCTGCAGAATCACCCATGATAATCACTTGTTGTGGATGTTCTACTTGAGCAATTATATTTATATAGATTTCAGTAAGCAATCCAAACGTTTCTTTGTAAGTTGCATGTGGTACTTTGGGATATACAGGCATAATGACCTTCGCGTCCAATTCATCTGCAAGTATATCTATATACTCAAAGTGCTTTTTGATAGGGTCTTGGACCCACGCACCTCCATGTAAATACAGTACAACTCGCTGCTGGCTATCTGCTTTATCATTCACTATATACGTCGTTGCATTTTGTATGGTTGTAGTTCGAACATCGTTTCGAAAGCTATAATCCGTGCCTTTGTGTGGCCCTTCTGTATCTCTCATCACAACTTTCAACATTTTCCTCGCATTTTCTACACTTTCAAATGGCTTTTTCATTTGTGTAGCTCTTATTGTTGCTTCATATAAAAAGCTTTTATAGCTACGTTTTTCTTTTACCTTAGCATAAAAGTAGGAAGTTATTACGCCAACACTCGTTAATCCTATAATTTTTTTAAACAAAATATATAACCTCCTCAATTCGTCTGATATATATTTTATAATAAAGAAGTTCATATTTTTAGTAAAAGCAATTATTTATATTCAATATTTTAATTTTATGTATATATCGTTGATTTCTCAACCTTACCTTGTCTTTTCGCCTGACATCTACAACATGCGCGTAGCATTAGGAATAAAATCCTAATCCAATATCATTGCCATATAGAGTTCATCATAGTAATGTTCATCCATATAAATTGATTCACGCTTAATACCTTCGATTTTAAATCCTAATTTTTCGTAAAAATTTATAGCAGGTGTATTCGATGTGATCACATTTAATTCTAAGCGTCTTAACCCCTTGCGCTTTGCCCACCTAATTGTTTCATCAAACATTTTTGTTGATAAACCTTGCTGTTGCTTATTATTAACGAGTCCTGTCATAATATAACCAATATGTTTCACCTTAAATAATGTACTAATATGTACAGAAAGATATCCTAAGATTTCATTGTCCTCTGTTTTAACACCAATATAAAAATTACGCTTAATATCATCAATAAATACTTCTTTATCAAAGCTACGTTCATCTGGCAAATACAACATATATTGCGTTTCTTGGTCGATTTTCTTCATACAAGTATATAGTTCCTCTGCTTCATCAGGACAGATTCTTTCTATTCGCATATACATCCCCCTATTGTACTATTAATATTCTTTATCATACATTATTCATAAAAAATATGAAACTTTTTATCTAATTACTCACATTTTTATTTTAAACAATTTAATTATTTTGTGTTATTACAAGTATCAACAACACAAAGATGGACTCATTATCAATGCGTTTTTGTTCTATATGATGGCTTTTGATTTTGAGATAACCACATCATACGAATACTATCTGAAAGTGTAGCTTCAATTCTTCGTCCAGAAAATATAGATTGTGTATAGCATAAAGAATTACTTTCAATATCATTTTAGGGTGATAAGGTGATGCACTATTTAAGTGATTGAATTCGTAGAATTCTGTTTCTGGGATTGTTTCAACAATTTGATTAACTGCATGTGCGATATCATTGTTAGGAATCAAAATTTCAGTCTCCATTGGTAGTGTTAACTGAGTCATATTATAATTTTTATACATAAGACACCTCGTTTTAAAGTTATGTTAGAGTAACTTTAAAACGAGGTGTCTTATTTTTGTATTAATTTATATAATTGTACGCTACAATGCATTAATCTATACTTTGATACATCAAATTCAACTGATGTTCAAATCGTTGCATATCAATAAAGCGACCTTGTCTGTGCATTTCTTTTCCATCTAAATATATTAAATCTACTGGCACAGTAAATATCGATAGTTCACCAGCGATAGCTTCTAAATTACTTTGGTTTATAACCCCTAGTGACACATTAGGATATTCACCTACAAGTCCTTCTATTTGTGGTAACACTGCATGACAAACGCTACAATTGTCTCTCATTACATGTATAACCGCCAATTTATGATTGTTAACAAACGCGTGAAATGATTCTATCGTAGTCAATGTTCGCGTCATTTTTAAACACCATCCTCGTCACACAAATTGTATCTCATTATGAAACATTTTCAGATGAATAATCAACGTATTTGCTTCGAAAATACAATAACCCAATATTCTAAAATAGCTACTATCCTTTTAGCAATTGAACATATTATATTTTAAAATATAGCATACGACTATTATAGTGACTTGGTGTTTTTTAACAGTAATTGTTCGATACGCGTTCTTATCTCTTGCGTATAACCTTGTAAGCCACCTGTATGAATAAATAAAATGGATTGCTGATCATTATAATGACCTTGTTTTATTTCCTCAACAAGACCTCGAAAAGCTTTTCCAGTATATGTGGGATCTAATATTATTCCCTCTTGTTGCGCAATGTCGATATAAAACTGAAGTTCTTCATCCGTTGCTTGACCATATCCTAAACCAATATATTCGTCGTTGATTAAAATCGATTCAAACGAGGGCGTGTCCTTGTCTAAATCTTTAATAATCTCAATCACTTTATTTTTAAAGGTTTCAGCATTTTTGTTTACAGCATATCCAATGATTTGAGTCGCTAAATTATTACTCGTTTTGCCAAACCAAAGTCCAGCATATGTCCCACCAGAACCTACCGCTAAATTAATAGAATCAAACTGAACACCCATCGTGATTTCTTGGTTTAATATTTCTTCATAAGTATTAATATAACCATGAGCGCCTATCCAGTCAGATGCGCCAGCAGGTATTTTAAATGGCGTTTTGCCAGCTTCTTCTAATTCTCTATACCATATTTCCATCGTTTCTTCTCTTGAAGCGCTAGGTTCTATAAAATGTATATGAGCGCCTAACATCGTTGACAAAAACAAATTCCCTTCATAGTACTTCTTAGTTCCTCTCAATATTAAATGGCATTCTATATTGTATTGCGCGCAGACAGCAGCAGTTGCACGCGCATGATTAGATGTGATTGCTCCAGTTGTAATGACTGTATCATAACCGTTATCTAATACATACTGTATTGTATATTCTAATTTCCTTACCTTATTGCCTGAAATTTCGGTTCCTGTATAGTCATCTCTTTTAATATAGATGTCTTTACCTAATGACTGACTTAGTGTTTCTAATTTATGAATAGGTGTCTTTAAATTCGCGATATTTAATTTTCTTTGTAGCATCATCGATTCCCCTTAATTAAAGTATAATATTTATTTTTTAGGTATAAACACTTCAGCTTCACTGTCATTTGGATAATAATAACCATTAGGGATGGTCTGTAATTCAATTAAACTCCCCCATGGCGTGCGTATATATACGGTTTTATTATTTGCTGTATCTTCATATTTTGTATTACTGTGTGGTGCCGAAATCGGTTCGCCTCCTGCTTGTTTCACTCGATTAAAAGTTGTTTCAAAATCATCTACGTAAAATGAAATATGTGTAAAACCAATATCTTGTAATGATGCCGGACTTTGCTGAGTAGCATCTTTGAATTCAAACATTTCTATATTAGGTCCATTATGAAACACCATCATGCGTTTTTTTATAATTTTTGCTCCTTGTTCTATATCTAAGACATGTTCTACAAATGAACCTGATCGCGAATCATCAGCTTTGGTTTGACTATCATAGGCTATCTTGCCATCCAAAGCTTCTTTGAAAAATGTAGTTGCAACTTCAATATCTGGTACCGTCAATCCAATATGGTTTATCCCTCTTGTGATATCCATATCCATCCCCCTTTCAATTGCAGTTAAAGTGTTCAATTTATTCTAGTGGAACTGTTCTTTTAATAATATATAACGGTTCATATCTCTAAATATTTCTCCATCGAATACATCTTGATAATCTGTAGCAACAAAAGAAAAGCCAACTTTTTCAGCAACTTTATTGCTTGGTATATTTCGAACATCGGCTAAAATAGTCAATTTATTTAAGCTTAACGTTTCAAATGCATAATGGCACATATACTTCACGCACGTCGTTGTAATTTGCTTACCTGTATAATCTTCAGCAATCCAATAACCAATTTCTGCTTTGCGATTCTTCGTATCTATTTTATGTAAATCTATGGTACCTATAAGATCATCTTCATAATAAATAAGAAATAAACGACCTGTATTGTCTGCATGTTGTTGAATCATCATTGTCAAATATGCACTTTCGTCTTGTACTGTGACATCTTCTGTAATAAATTCTAGAAATGGTTCTAAGTGTGAAAAATTTTCTTTAATTGTTTGATATAATGCTTCAGCCATATTTGACTCTGGTGGCACAAGTGTTACTTTGGGCATCACTTGCATTGATGGTCTATAGTTCATAATTTCACCCTCATTTTTAATATAATCATAACTCCTATGATATTTATAATTTCAGAATATTTCAACATTTTATTTTGTAAAATAAAAAACAGTTCGAATTCTTATCAATTCGAACTGTTTGAGATGCTATATAATATGATTATTTAGTCTTGTTTAACTGTCATAATCAATTGTTGTGATTTCACTTCTGATACATCAGTTATTTCAAGTGTACGATTTTCTAAGTTTGTTAATATCAATGGTGTCACAATACTAGGTGCATTTGCTTTAATATAGTCTAAATCAACTTGCATTAGCTTTTGACCTTTTTTAATTGTGTCTCCTGTACTCACCATACTTTCAAAGCCAGAACCATCTAATTTAACAGTATCAATACCAATATGAATAAGTAATTCTATACCTTCATCTGACTCTATACCAATCGCATGTTTTGTAGGGAATATTGTTTTTACTGTACCGTCAAATGGTGCCACAATCTCTCCATCTTCAGGAACAAATCCTACACCATCACCCATCATTTTTTGAGCGAACACTTGGTCAGGTACTTCTGATAAAGGTATGATTTGACCTTTACCTGGTGAGTAAATTTCCACTTCATCCAAATCATCCATATGTGTAACTTTATTATCGTCTTCAACTGGTACTGTTGTTTCAGTTGGTTTTGTAATTTCACCTTTCATAATCATAGCCATATCATGCTTGATTTGATCGGATTTAGGACCGAATATTGCTTGCATATTATTACCTACTTCAAGCACGCCAGAAGCACCCAATTCTTTCAATCCAGCAACATCGACCTTACTCTTCTCTTTCACTTCAACACGTAGGCGTGTGATACAAGCATCAAGATGTTTAATATTCTCTTGGCCACCCATTGCATCTAATACTTCAAATGGTAATTCACTCGCTGTTGCTGTAGAAGCTTCAACTTGCTTGTCTTCACGACCAGGCGTTTTATAATTGAATTTTGTGATTAAGAATCGGAATACAAAGTAGTAAATTACTGCGTATACCAGTCCTACTGGAATCACAAGCCACCAATTTGTTTGGTTCGGTAACACGCCTAATAATACAAAGTCTATAAAACCACCTGAGAATGTATATCCTAAATGCACGTCTAATAGATACATAGTTAAGAACGCTAAACCATCCAGTATTGCATGAATAAAGAATAATAATGGCGCTACGAATAAGAATGAGAATTCTAATGGTTCCGTAATCCCTGTTAAGAACGAAGTTAAAGCTGCAGAACCCATCAAACCAGCCACAACTTTCTTACTTCCAGGTTTCGCTGTATGATAAATAGCCAAAGCTGCTGCAGGTAAGCCAAACATCATTACCGGGAATTCACCCTGCATAAATTTACCAGCTGTTAAATGACTTCCTTCACGAATTTGTTCTATAAAGATACGTTGGTCACCACGAATAATATCTCCTGCTGCGTTTGTCCATGAACCAAATTCAAACCAAAACGGTGCGTGGAAAATGTGATGTAAACCAAACGGTATTAATAAACGTTTGATAAAACCGAATAAGAATACAGATAAACCTGTATTGGCATCAAGTAACCCTTCACTAAATCCATTTAATCCTGTTTGAATTGTTGGCCATATTAAAGCCATCGGGAATGCTAATACAAAAGAAGTCAGTGCCATCATAATTGGCACAAAACGTTTACCAGCAAAGAACCCTAAATATGATGGTAATGAAATATTAAAGAATTTGTTATAACACCAAGCAGCAAGCGCCCCAATGATAATACCGCCAAACACCCCTGTTTGTAATGTTGGTATACCTAATACACTCGCATAACCACTCGCTGCATCATTTACATTATCTGGTGACACATGTAAAAATGCGCCCATCGTTTTATTCATAATGATATAGCCGACAAACGCAGCAATAGCTGCAACGCCGTCACCACCAGCTAACCCGATTGCAACACCCATCGCAAATATGATTGGCAAGTTATCGAATATAATACCACCTGCGCCAGCCATCATCTCACCGATACTTTGAATTCCTCCATTTTGTATAAATGGAAGGTATTGTTGTAAGGACTCCCCTTGAATTGCTGTCCCAATTGCTAGTAATAAACCAGCAGCTGGTAAAATTGCGACTGGTAACATTAACGCTTTACCAATACGTTGCAATTGTCCAAAAAACTTTTTAAACATACACAAAAACATCCCTTCTCTATCTTTTTCGCCAAAACGCACACAAAAAGGCATGAGCAAACAGACTATTCCTGATAGTCGCTTTGTTTGCTCATGCCTGCCTAACCAGTAACACGCAATATGACGATTTGTTTTAATTTAGTATATACTATTTCAAAAATTTATACAATATCCATTCGCATTCTATTTTTCAAAATGTTATAACTTCTTTTCACTATGATGTGCAATCAGTAGCCGATTATTAATGCAATAGACATCCCGATACTACAAATCACTACCCATATCACGATTAATTTCCACGCAAATTTCAGCCATTGTGTGTAAGTAATTTTCCCAACAGCTAACGCGCCCATGAGTATTGCCGACGTTGGGAATAAAACATTACTAATCGCATCTCCATATTGGAAGGCAAGCACAGTAACTTGTCTATTAATATTTAATAAGTCAGATATAGGTACCATTAAGGGCATTGTTGTTAATGCTTGGCCTGAACCTGATGGTATAAAGAAATTCAAGCAAAATTGTAATATAAACATTGCTATGATTACCATTGAAGAAGGTATATCTGCTAATAAAGTTGTCATGCCATATACAATTGTATCGATGACTTGACCATTCTCTAAAATCACAATAATACCTTTAGCAAAGCCGACAATCATTGCTCCAAATAGTATATCTTTCATACCTTCAATCATTGCATCGAAAGTGCCATTCATCCCTAGACCACCAATGAAACCTGCTAATAAACCTGCTAGTAAAAAGTTCGCACTCATTTCATTAAATGACCAACCATAAGTAAAAATACCATATACGTTTAATACAATCGCTGCAACGATTAAACCTAAACCTATTGCCTGTCTTTTTGTAAAGCGTGGTGTGGACATTTGGGTTTCTAGATTACTTTCTGCTTCTTCCAATTCATAAACAAGACTTTTAGTTTTATCCTTCTTAACTTTTCGAGCATAAAGCATTACTGTCATTATCGCGGCGCTTAAAATAAACAGATAGATGATTGTCCGTAGCCCCCAACCTGAAAACATGGGTAATTCAGCTACAGATTGCGCTACACCGACTGTAAATGGATTGAGCATACCACCTATAAATCCACTAGCTGCCCCAAGTATTACCATAGCAGCACCTGTAAGCGCATCATAGCCTAATGTTCGGGCAATAATGATACCAATTGGCACGAAAATAATCGTTTCTTCTGCTAGTCCAATAGAAAATCCTAGAATAGAAAAGATAGTCATTGTTAAAGGAATCATAAGCCCTTTATACGTTCCTAATGCTTGCATCGCTTTATTGACACCATTTTCAAATGCACCCGTCTTATGTACGATACCGAAGGCGCCACCTACTAAAAAGATGTAAAATACAATTTCTCCACCACTAATTAATCCTTCAGGTATCGCACGAAATATATCGAAAAATGATACACCATGCTGTTCTACTTCTTGATAAGATCCTGAAACAACTAGAGTTTGTCCATCTTTTTTCTCACGTGCAAACTCCCCCGCCGGAATTATGTATGTAAGTAAGCTTGAAAAAGCAATTATTATTAATAATAATGCATATGTATGTGGTGTTTTAAAACGATTTGATTTAAAAAATGATTTAAACATCACGTTCTTCCTTTCTTCTCTCAAACTTGCATTCGTCGCTATTTGCTATTTATATACTTATATAGCCTATTTTATGCGAAATAAGCACTCATGTTAATTTTTTATACAAAGCTCCTAATATATAGACTAGTAACAGAGAACAGTGTACTCACTTCTATTCATATTTTACGCTGTAATTGTATACAAAAAAGCTTAATCTCTCAATATCAATTTTGAGAAATTAAACTTTTAACTTATATTCTGGAAGAAGGACGTTTCAGCCAAGAATTGTGCTTTCTCGAAACTGTTCGATAATACTCGCTTTTATTGTTTGACGAAAAAATTATCTATTTAAATGTTACTCATCTTCTTTAACTCGCATTAGTCTCATACCATTCAATGCCACAAGTAGCGTTGCACCCATATCTGAAAGTATCGCGATCCAAAGTGTTAACCATCCTGGAATAACTAAAAGCAATGCAATAATTTTTATTATTATTGCAAAAGTAATATTCGCTTTTATGATATTCAGCGTTTTACGGCTCAGTTTAATCGTAAATGGCAGCTTATTCAAATCATCTCCCATCAATACTACATCTGCCGTCTCAAGTGCTACATCCGTGCTTGCTCCGCCCATAGCGACACCGACTGTCGAAGCTGCTAAAGCTGGCGCATCATTGACACCATCTCCAACCATAGCCACGCGTTTATATTTGGATTTTAATTGTTTAATCACTTTAAGTTTATCTTCAGGTAGAAGTTCTGCTTTTATATCTGTAACACCAACTTGATTACCAATCGCCCCCGCAGTATTCTGGTTATCACCTGTTAACATGACAGTGTTTTCAATACTTACCTGATGTAGTTTGTGCAGTGCTTGTTGGCTCGTTTCTCGCACTTCATCAGCAACAGCAATTATGGCTTCAACACCTTTATCCGTTCCTGCTAGCATCACTGTTTTACCTTGCTCTTGAAGAGAAGAAATTAAATTTCTAAGTTTATTTTCAGAGTTATTTGCAGTTAATAACTCTGAAAACATTTTTGAATTCCCAACGTAAGTCATACGACCATCTATTCTACCTTTTATACCTTTACCTGTAATAGAAGAAAAATCTTCTACAATAAGATCTGAATAAGATATGTGTTCAGCATTCGCTTTACTCATAATTGCAGAAGCCAATGGATGTTGGGATCGATATTCTAATGCAGTAATAATGGACATTATTTCACGTTCATCCACTCGATTATTGATAACTTTGAAATCAGTCACGACTGGAACGCCTCTAGTCAAAGTGCCTGTTTTATCAAATGCAATTGCTTTCAGTGCTCCGATTTCTTCTAAGTAAATACCACCTTTGACAAGTACACCTTTCTTCGCAGCATTACCTATTGCCGATACTATGGCTATTGGTGTAGAAATAACAAGGGCACACGGGCATCCAACCACAAGAACTGCAAGCCCTTGATATACCCATTTATCCCAACTTGCTTCAAAGAATAGTGGTGGCAATAAAGCAACCATTGCCGCAATCATTATGATCACAGGTGTATAGTATTTTGCAAATTTATCTACAAATGCTTGTGACGGTGCACGTTCTGCTTGTGCTTCCTCCACGAGATGTATAATTTTGGATATTGTGGTATCTTCAACTCGTTTTGTAATTTTTACTTCTAGAAATCCTTCTTCATTTAGTGTGCCTGCATACACATCATCATCTTTATACTTTTCAACTGGGACAGATTCACCAGTGATTGCTGCTTGATTAATTGATGAGTAGCCATCAATTATAATACCGTCCATCGCAATTTTTTGACCTGGTTTTACAATCATAACATCCCCAACGACAATATCATCAACATGTACAGTCATTTCTTGGTTATCACGTTTGATTAAAGCCTTATTCGGGGCAACATCCATCAATGAAGTAATCGATGCTCTGGCTCGATCCATGGAGAATCGCTCTAATGATTCGCTAATCGAAAATAGAATCACCACAACTGATACCTCTGCCCATTCACCGATAATGACACCACCTATAACAGCAATTGTCATCAATGTTCTCATATCGAACTCTAATTGAATCAAATTCTTGAGACCAGTTGTTATCATGGAAGCGCCGCCGACAATCATTGATGTAATAAATAAAAGCGCCGTTATAATATTTTCATTTCCATTAATAAACATAGAAATAAAACCCAGCGACATAAATAATGCCGAATAGATTAATATACTATGTTTCTTATAAAACGGAATGTTTTCTTTTTGTTCATCTTTTGAATCCGAAGTTGTACGTGTTGTTGTTTTTGGTATTACTTTTAAATTTTCAAATGCACCGGCTTTTTCCAATTCTTCAATACTTGCTTCACCCTGCACAGAGATTTGAGAGGCACCAAAATTAACACTTGCATCGTGTACATTAGGCAGTTTTTTAACATTATTTTCAAACTTCCCTGCGCAATTGGCACATGAAAAACCCTGTACTCGATATGTACTACTTTCTTTATTTGTTACTTTGTCTTGCTGCTCAGACATTAGCGCTCACTTCTTTCCTATGCGTTAATTCCATCATCATAATCTGCTTGATATGTTCATCATCCAGCGAATAGAAAGCCATTTTCCCTTCTTTTCTAAACTTGAGTATCCCTTGTTTATTAAGCGTACGAAGATGATGAGAGGCATTTGCGATCGTCACACCAATGATATTTGAGATATCGCATACACATAATTCTTCTTCCTGACATAAAGCATAAGTAATTTTAGCTCTATTTTCGTCTGCGATTGCTTTCAAAAGTTGAGAAACACCGGAAATATCTATATTTTGTAAATCATGCTGTACTTTATTAACCTTTTTTTCGTCATAACAGAAAACTTCACACGTTTCATTTTTATTCATATCCTCCAACCTCTCATTAAAGTATATATTTGAATATCATTATACATTTAACTCAATAGTCATTCAAGTGTCCACTTTAATGTATAAGGATATGTAACGCTAAAATTTTATGTAACATACTAAGTAAAAAATGGCAGTAATTTGTGCCGACTCCTGCGGGAAAAGCACTAGCCGAAGACTACAGGCTGAGGCTGTGCCCGCGGAAAGCGTGCACAAAAAAAGTGCCAACAAAGTCGGAGACTTTGTCGACACTCTGAAAGCTACCAAGCATAAAATAGTTTGGTAGCTTTAAATTAAAATATAAGTTTAGAAGAAACGTTTTACCGCCGTTGACATTGGAGGTAACTCCTCTAGGTCTAATTTTCCATCTTCAGTAATTGATCTAAATGCCCATTTACCATAATTCATTGCTTCATCCATCACAATCTTGCCTGGTAATGGTGCTGCAGTTTCATCAACGTACACGTTGACAATTGTTGGACGGTCTTGCGACATTGCATCTTCAACTACTTCGTCAATTCTATTTGGGTCAGTTAATGTGTAACCAACGCCACCACAACTTTCAGCAAATTTTGCGTAATCAATATCAGTGAAATTAATTGCATATTCTAATTCACCAGCTGCTTGTTGTTCGTATTTAATAAATGAAAGTTGTTGATTATTTAACACAAAGAACGTCATTGGTAAGTCATATTGTACTGCTGTTGCAAAGTCTTGCATTACCATTTGGAATGCACCATCACCAGCAATACCGACAACTTGACGATTAGGGTATGCTGTTTTAGCAGCAATGGCACCTGGCAATGCACAACCCATTGTACCTAACCAACTAGATACAATAAATTTATTGTTAACTGTTAAATTTAAATAACGTGTTGACCATACTGTTGATGTACCTACATCAATAGAAAAGATTGCATCGTCTGTTCTTACTTGGTTAATTGCATCCATTAGACGTTCTGGTCTAATGGGTTTACTGTTATCTTCTAAATCTTTTGCCATCCATGCATCCCAAGTTGCTTTTCTTTCTAATGTTTTCGTTAAGAAATCACGTTCTGATACATGTTTTACTGAATCTGTTAATTGTAGCAATGATAATTTACTGTCACCAACAATACCCACATTCACATCAAAACGGTGGCCAATATTTTCAGCATTGTTATCAATTTGAATTGCTTTAATATTTTTCTTAGGTAAATAATCCACATAAGGATAATTCGTACCTATCATGATTAATAGGTCGGCATCTTGTATTGTTTGGTAAGATGTTTTCGTTCCGATTTTACCTAGATTACCAATATTATAAGGATGCGCATCCGCTAATAAACCTTTCGCAGGTAGCGTGATAATTGAAGGTATTTTCACCGCTTCAATAAATTGAAGTAGTTCATCTTTGGCATGCTTAGCACCCATACCGACAAGTACTACCGGACGTTTACTTTTATTGATAAGCTTAGTTGCTTTTTTAATACTACGTGGTTTTGGTGTTACACGTGCTGGTGGTGCAGTGTCCACTTTTGTATTTGTTGTATCTTTAACTTTATTTGTTAATAAGTTATTCGGTAAGATTAATACGGCTACACCTTTTTTCTCATATGCAGTACGAATCGCTTCATTGACAATACCAAATATATCTTTGTCATTTTCAGATATTTGACGGTTATAGACTGACACGTCATCAACTAATTTGCTAATATCTGTTTCTTGGAATGCTTTCGTACCTAAAGCTGTACTATCTGTTTGACCAGCTAAAATAAGTTGAGGTACATTGTCCATTTTCGCATCATACATACCGTTAAGTAAGTGAATTACACCAGGTCCACCAATACTTAAAGCTACTCCAATTTTGCCAGTCACTTTCGTATAACTTGAAGCAGTTAGACTTGCAACTTCTTCGTGTCTAACATTAACAAATTTAATATTATTTCTAACTGTTCTTAAACTATCTACGACTGCATCTATAGAATCTCCTGGAATACCATATAAATGATCAATATCCCATGCTTGCAACGCTTTTACTAATGCTTCATTTGCTTTAATTTTTGCCATTTTTAAAATAGCTCCTTTCAAATTTCAATCATTTTAAATCGTTGATTCTTCTGATGTTGTTTGCAGTAAAATATCTAGTTCGTTTTAAAACTTAATATAATAAGAGGACGAGTATCGGTAATACAATAGAACTTAAAACGGCTGTTAAAATCATACCGATAGAACTAAAAGCCCCCGACTCACCATCTATTTCAAATGCTTGTGCCGTACCGAATGCATGAGATGCATTACCGTACGTTAAACCTTTTGCAATAGCGGTCTTAAATCTTCCCACTTTTAATAAATAAGACCCTAATATACTACCAATTAACCCTGTCGCGACGATAAACATAACAGTAATCGTATCTACCCCGCCCAGTTGATTTGAAACTTCTATACCAACTGCGGCAGTCATAGAGCGTGGTAACATCGTCATAATAATTTCTCTTGAATAACCTAATATTTTCAATAAGCAAAATATAAACACAAAGTTTAATATCACTGCTGAGAAGACACTACTGAATATGATATTGGCATGTTTTAATATTTTATGACGGTTCTGATATAACGGAAAAGCTAAACAAACCACCGTACAGTTTAATAGATAATTAATCCATTGACCGCCAACCATATAACCTTGATAATCTACATTAAATAGAAGCAAGATCGTAATAATACCAATAGAAGATATGAGTGCTGGATTTAAAAACGGGTTTTTAAATTTTTGCTGTAATTTTTTAGCTCCAGCATACATAACAATTGTTAAGACAATCATTATCAAAGCATTTAAAAGTGTCATCTAATCTTCTCCATTCCCATATTCCGTAGTTCTAACCATTTTCTCCGCTATAAACCCTGAAATTAAAGCAACACAGCAAGTTCCTAAAATAATCATTGCGAAGAATAAAATGAAATTTAAATTAATCTCAGATACGACATCCATGACCCCTACAACGGAAGGTACAAAGAAAAATACCATAGTTGTTAAGAAAAAATTCGAACCTTTACTAACCCATTGTGATGGGATAATTTTAAATTGTAGTAAGAGAAAAAATAAGATTAAGCCTACGATGCTTCCTGCAATTGGAATGTGCAGAACACTTTGCAAGACATTTCCAGCATACGTAATAGCCATAATCATTAATATTTGAAATAAAACTCTAACTACCTTTAGTGACATCTGCATTTTTATCATCCCTTTATCGTCATTTTTATTTGGTGTTTTATTGATTACATATACTAGTATAAGCCCGTACGTAATATAATAAAAATATTGATTATCAATGACACCTATTACTTTTTTTCATGTAAGCGATTGAATACATTATATTTCATTATATTAAACAATAATAATGAAACTTTAAATACTCATGCTTTTCATTCAACAGCCCCTGCTATTTCGGCACTTACATGACTTTACATTTGATTATTTATGCTGTTGCAAACAAAAAAGAGAGCAGAAAGAAATCAAAACTTGATTTCTTCCTGCTCTCATAAGACTGACTAAAGTCATAACCAACCTATATAGGTATTTTTATAACCTTTGTTTCATAAATTCAATCCACTTTTTAGTCGCATGACTTAAATATTTTTCCTTTTTCCATATAACGCCTAACTCCCAACGCATTGCTGGGTCATCAATTTTTATACTTTTAAAATTACCATCAAGTAAATTCACAATATTCTCTGGTAAGATACTCACACCAAGATGTGCGCTTAATAAATTTTCAATAAAGTTCCACTGAGAAATTTTAGAAATTGTATTTGGCACAAATCCTGAATTTTTAGCCGCTTCAATAATTTTGTCATTTAAATAGAAATCTTCATTAAATAGTATAAAGTCCTCTTCTTTTAACATACTCATGTTTATTTGTTCATAATTCGCTAATCTATGCTCTTTATTCAATACGAGTCTCAATTCTTCCTCATATAATAACACAGAGTGAAAAATGGACTGATCCACTGGAATTGTGGTAATACCAATATCAATCTCATCTTTAATTAACTGAGTCTCAATCATCTTCCCACCATTTTCCACTAAATTGTATGTAACATTTGGGTATTTTTGATGAAACTCACCAAGTATATGAATAAACTTATTCATGTTCATCACTGCAGACAAACCTATACTGATATGACCTGTTTCTAAACCAAGTAGACTATTAACCTCTCTAGGCAAATCATTATAGAGCGTTAAAATTTCTTTGCTTTTCTGATAAAACACCCTACCAGCATCAGTCAATGCAAGTTGTCGTTTACTGCGGTCGAAAAGTGTCATGTTCAATTCTTTTTCTAAATCTTTTATCGCTTTACTAATCGTTGGCTGAGCAATATATAAAGATTTGGAAGCATTTGTCATACTATTTTGATTTACAACTTCAACAAAGTACTTCATCTGTTTAATATCCATGCACGTACTCCTCTACTTGAAACATAATTAATACTTTCAAGTATACGTTTAAATTTTAATTTTTCAATATCAACTCATTACAAAAACATTAATACACAGACCATTGTTATTTTTAAATAACTATCACAAACGAACAAATCAACGTGAAAAATGCACTCCTAAAAAATTGAAACTAAATTCAACTTTGGAGCGCATTTATTTTTCAATATATTCGGACAATTTTAATTAATCAGAAATATATGTTTATACACTTAATTCATATTATATTGTTTAGCTTACTAACCTTGAATTAAATACAACTGTTACAAATCAACGTGTTGACTGCTTTTAAATCAAATTGCTGCATTATGTTAGGTTCGCCTCTTCTTCTTCTTTTCTATTTTGTTCAATTTCTTCTTTACTTAATCCTATAATTTTAAAACCAATATACCCAAATATAATAGATATGACTGGTACTGTATAATTTAAAATTGCATAAGGCGCATATTCTATAACAGACACACCTAATGTCGAAGCAATAAATACACCACAAGTATTCCATGGTACAAACACAGACGTTAACGTACCGCCATCTTCTAAAGCTCTGGATAAGTTTTTAGCATGTAAATTTTTCTTTTTAAATGCCCCTGCGTACATTCTGGATGGGACAATAATTGATATGTATTGTTCCGAACATGTAAAGTTTGTACCAATACATGACACTATAACAGATGCAATTAATGATCCAGTAGATTTAGCAAATTTTAAAATAACCGAAATTAATGCAGTTAACATGCCTGAATATTCAAGCACACCGCCAAATGTCATTGCGACAAGTGTAAGTGAAATCGTATAGAACATTGATTCTAATCCACCACGGTTAAATAATTCATCAACGAGTTCATTACCAGATTCAATCGTGTAACCTGTTTGTAATGCTGTTAATCCATCTACAATCGAGTCACCTTGTATAAACAGTTGCGCGAAGAACCCTAATATAATACCTACGCAAATCGCTGGTATTGCTGGTACTTTGACTACTACAAGTGCGATGACTGCCAATGGTACTATGAGCAACCACGGTGTAATCACAAAACTATCTTGCATCGTAGTCAGTATTTCATCTATATTTTTGGTGTCAAAGTTTTTATCACCAAAACGTATACCTATAAAGAAAAATGCAACTAGTGATATCACCAAAGCTGGTATCGTTGTAAAAAACATGTGTTGAATATGTTCAAATAAATTAACACCAGACAAACCAGAAGCTAAATTTGTCGTATCAGATAATGGACTCATTTTATCACCAAAGTAAGATCCACAGATGACTGCGCCTGCAACCATACCTGGCGAAATACCCATGCTCAGGCCAATACCCATAGATGCTACACCTACTGTCGCCATTGTAGACCAACTACTACCTATAGCTAATGCCACAATACCACATAGCACAATTACTACGACTAAAAAGTATCTTGGGTCGATTAATTGCAGTCCGTAATAAATCATAGTAGCTACTACACCACTACCTATCCATGAACCAATTACTAAACCTACGAGAATAATGATTACTATAGCCGGTAATGCATGTCGAATCCCCTTATACATCATTTCCTCTACTTCGCTAAATGCGTATCCATGTAACATGGTTATAATAATCGCAACTGCCGTACCAATCATTAATGGTATATGAGGCTCTTTCTCAAGCACCGCTACCGTTAATAACATTGAAGTTATCATAATGATTAAAGTAATTAAAGCAGATGTAAGTCCTAATTCTTTCTTTGTTCTAATCTTTTCGCCATTATTTTTAGATTTCTTATTAAAAATAGTAGGCACCTCCCCTTTGTTATTTTATATCATACTTAACTTTTTATGCGCTTTCAACAGCGTATTTATTATTTAAAGGTAGTTATTATCACATTTGTAGTTATTTTACATCATTCAAACCACTTTTTTTATACAGATAGGCCACTATTTTTTACAACTCGCTTTTTTAAAACAACAAGTCACATCATATTCCTCCAATCTTTATTAAAGGGAATGACTATGTATTAAAAACATTAATATAGAAAAAATGTAACTCCGAGTCGAAGTTACATTTTTTCTATATCTGTTTATTCAATTAAATTTAATAAAATTGGTAACTCTGATGTCCCTTGGCAAAACCTTTAGCAGTAAATAACCAAGAGTCCCCACCCATTTCTATATCGTTCGCACTAATAATTAATTGATCTGTACCAGGAATAAAGGCAGGATGCGTTGATCTCAACATATGCCCTTGGTCACGCCCTGGTATCAAGATTTGACCTATTGGATAACCTTTTTTATTAAAAACAAGTACTCTTCCTTGACCATACATTGCAACATAAAGGTTGTCATCGCTATCAATGCAACAAGAGTCTGGACCTTCATGTCCTGTGAAGTGATAAGGAATAGAGGCTCCAAATGGCGCAATCGTAACACCATCATCCAATAAATCTATGCGATGTAATCGATTTGCATTTGTCTCTGTAACCCACAATGTTTTTTCATCAGTACTTAAGGCCACACCATTGGCCACAGCAAGATTCTGAATGACAGGTGTGATCGTTTTATAATCTGGTGACACATAGTAAACGCCACCTTTAGGATTTGTAGAATAACCACGGAAATCTGTAAAATAAAATCCACCTTTACTATCAAATACTAAATCGTCAACACAATATTCAGTATCAATATCTGAAACAATTGGAACTTCTTGTTCACCTTCTGAATTTACTGCAAAGATACCTCCTGAGCTTTCAAAATCCCCCAAATAACAAACAAAAAGTCTTCCATCTTTATGTATTTTAACTGCTGCTGGATTTTGTTTTTGTGATTGAAATAGTGTTGTCACTTTTTTCTCTGGCAGGTCTACGTGAAAGATTGTACCTCCAAATACTTCACATAAAAGTAGATTCCCATCTTTATCAAAGCATAGCCCTTCAAGTTGTAAACCTTCATCAGAGATTTTTAGCCATTGTTCTGCCGTAACCGTTTGGATATCCGCTTCATGTGAAAGTATTGGCACAGCTGTACTTGCATTCCCTTTATATGATAATGCCGGAATGTTGTTGTTTTCCATTATTCATACCCCTTTTCTACTTTTTCTTATATAACAAGTATATGATAGTATTTTCTTAAAATAAAATCATAACCATAGCATTGGATAATAGAAATAGCGTTTTAACAATTTAACCAGAGATATTTATTTCTCTTCAAACTAAGCACGCTAAAGGGGAGTGGACATTATCGTGTCTCACTCCCCTAATACATCCACCTATGATTCAATTATACCTTTCACATTGAAGGTACTTTATATATACTAATTCTATTTGTTCTCTCTTAATTGATCTAGCAATTGTTGTGCTGTAGCTGTATTGGCTCTTGGCTCATCTTTCAACATATCTGCGATTTGTGCGATTTCTTTACCTTCTGCACCCACAACAATGGCTAACGATTTATACTGTAAGCTCATATGTCCTTTTTGGATACCTTCTGATACTAATGCTCGACAAGCAGCAAAGTTTTGTGCCAAGCCAACAGCAGCAACTACATGTCCAAGTTGTTCAGCGGAATCTACTTTCATTAAATCTAGCGCTGTTTTAGCAATTGGTAACACTTTTGTACCGCCACCGACTGTCGCTAATGTCATAGGAACTTCAATCGTCCCAACTAATGTCTGACGTTGCTCATCATAATGCCATGTTGCTAAGCCACGATACTGTCCATCTTTACTTGCATATGCATGTGCGGTTGCTTCAACACCACGTGTGTCATTACCTGTTGCTAAGACAACAGCGTGGATACCATTCATTACACCTTTATTATGTGTCGCTGCACGGTGAATATCTACTTGTGCTAATACAGAAGCACGTTCCATACGTTTCGCTACTTCTTGTCCATTGCGGCCATCTTTGGATAAAGCAGAAACTTCTATTTCACCTTGTACTTTAACTACAGACGCTGTCGCATGGTTAGATAAAATACTCATTAAAATATCAATATTGTCTAATTCATTTTTCAAATAAGCTGTAATACCTTCTAAAATTGTATTCAGCATGTTCGCACCCATAGCATCTTTTGTATCTACAAATACTTTTAATGACAATAAGCCTTCCGCTGAAAACGTATCAATTTCTATGCGGCGGTAGCCCCCGTCTCTTTCTAAAATTGAAGGATATACTTCATCAGCAATTTGTTTAATTTGTGATTCCAACTGATTAATTTTTTGTGCAAGTGCCTGTGTATCATTTACGCCATCAAATACAATTTGGCCAATCATTAAACGTTCACTAGATACCACTTTGAAACCACCAGTTTGATTGACAAGTTTAGCACCATAGCTTGCAGCTGCAACAACTGAAGGTTCTTCTACCATCATTGGCACGACAAATGGTTTTTGATCAACAATAATTTCAGGTAGTAATCCTACAGGTAAAGAACCTTGACCAATTACATTTTCAATCAAACTATTCGCAATCTCTTCAGGAATAAGCGGGTTATTTAGCAATACCGCTTTATTTTCATTGCTCAACCAGCCTTTTTGAACAAGTTGCTCTAATTTCTCTTCACGAGATAAATGACGAAATGACTTATCTAATGCTTCCATTATTTATGCCCCTTTTCAATTTCTAGTGCTATACCTAAGCCGCCGCCAATACAAGCCGTAGCGATACCACTTTGTTTATCCTCTTGTGACAATACATTCACAAGTGTCGTTACTAAGCGTGTACCAGTTGCACCGATTGGGTGACCTAGCGCAATCGCACCACCATATAAATTGAGTTTCTCTTCAGCTATGCCTAAATTATCTCGAACAGGGATACTTTGTGATGCAAATGCTTCAGTCATTTCAACTACATCTATGTCATCAATATGTTTACCTGTCTTATCTAATAATTTCGTAACTGCATGATATGGTGCATATCCCATATAATCAGGGTCACAACCTATTTCAGCGTGTTCTCCTAGAAGCGCTAAAATTTCATAGCCTTGTTCTTTTGCATAAGCTGCGTCCATTAAGATAATAGTTGAACCACCATCATTAATACTAGATGCATTACCACCAGTAACTGTGCCATTTTCCTTAAAAATTGTTTTTAAAGTTGCAAGCTTTTCTATACTCGTATTGCCACGTATACCTTCATCACTTGTCATCCATTCGCCATTTACGTCTTTTAAAGGTACAATTTCATTATCAAATTTGCCCGCTTCAGTCGCTTGATGTGCTTTTTGATGAGAATCATTTGCAAATTTATCTTGTTGCTCGCGTGTCACATCGTATTTTTCAGCAATTTTTTCTGCTGTGATGCCCATTGGCACATTTGAAAAAGCATCTGTTAAACCGTCATGCATAAAGCTTTGAACAGGTGATTCTCCTTCTTTCAAAATAAGTTGTGGTGCGTTCGTCATACTTTCTACGCCACCAACTGCAACTACTTTCGCTTCTCCCAATTGGATTGCTTGTTTACCGAGAATAATTGATTTTAATCCTGAACCACAAACTTCATTAATCGTCATAGCTGGCGTCGTATTCGGTACACCTGCATTGATACTAATTTGACGCGCTGGGTTTTGTCCGCTTCCACTTTGTAACACATTGCCATAAATGACTTGATCTATTGTATTTGGGTCTAATTTAATTGCTTCTATTGCTGCTTTTAATGTTTTCTTTCCAAGTTCAACTGCTGAATAATTACTTAATTTCCCTTTAAATCTTCCAATTGGTGTACGTTTTGCACTTACGATTGCTATTTTATTCATTTTCAATCTCCTTTATTTACAGTTTTTAAATCATTGTATTTTATAAGCGTGATTTGGTATGATACAGGTGCTTATTTATATATAGAAAGGTGTCGATACGCTTTATGACAATTGGTATTGATCAAATTAATTTTTACGTTCCAAGATTTTATGTAGACATGGCTAAACTGGCAGAATCACGCCAAGTTGACCCAAATAAATTTCTACTTGGCATTGGCCAAAATGAAATGGCAGTTAGTCCAGTAAGCCAAGATATTGTTACAATGGGCGCAAATGCCGCAAAAGACATCGTTACTGATGAAGATAAAAAACAAATCAGTATGGTTATCGTTGCAACAGAATCTGCAATTGATTCTGCGAAAGCTTCAGCAGTACAAATACATAACTTGCTTGGCATTCAACCATTTGCACGTTGTATTGAAATGAAAGAAGCTTGCTATGCTGCAACACCAGCAATTCAATTAGCTAAAGATTATTTAGCACAACGTCCAGATGAAAAAGTATTAGTTATCGCTAGCGATACTGCACGTTACGGTTTAAACTCTGGTGGCGAACCTACACAAGGTGCAGGTGCAGTTGCTATGATAATATCACAAAACCCACGAATTCTTGAATTAAATGATGACGCAGTTGCATTCACTGAAGATGTCTATGATTTTTGGCGTCCAAGTGGACAACCTTATCCTCTCGTTGATGGCGCATTGTCAAAAGACGCTTACATTCACTCGTTCCAAGAAAGCTGGAATGAATATGCTCGTCGCTACAATAAAACATTAGATAATTTTAAATCATTATGTTTCCACGTACCATTTACTAAAATGGGTAAAAAAGCACTTGACTCAATTTTAACAGATTCTGTTGATGAACAAACAAAAGCACGCTTAACTTCTGGTTATGAAGATGCTACATATTATAATCGTTATGTAGGTAACATCTACACTGGATCTTTATACTTAAGTTTGATTTCATTATTAGAAACGCATGACCTTTCTGGCGATGATACAATCGGACTCTTCAGTTACGGTTCAGGTTCTGTAGGCGAGTTCTTTAGCGGTAAAATTGTAAAAGGCTACCGAGATGCACTTGATATTCAAGGACATAAAGACCTTTTAAACAATCGTACTGAAATTTCAGTTGAAACGTATGAATCATTCTTTAAACGTTTTGATAATTTAGAATTCGATCACGAAACTGAATTAGCTGATGAACCAAAAAATATTTTCTATCTTGAAAGTATTAATGATCATATCCGTAATTATAATACCTTAAATTAAATCTGAAATCACTTAATCGTATCATGATTAAGATGCATAATTTAAATTACCATATTTAGCTTATGCATTTAAATCATGTGCTAGGAAGTCTTTACTGAATTTAATAAATTTATGTATATAAAAAGGGAGTGGGACAGAAATCTAATTTTTCTAATAAAATTTCGTCGTCCCACCCCGGCACAGCTGACTAGAATTGAAAAAAGCTTGATATAAGCGCATTTTCAATTCAGTCAGCCACTGCCAATATAAAAAATGAGGCTAAGACATGTCATTATGTCTCAGCCTCTTTTCTTTTTACTCAACAAACTAAAACAGAGGAGATATTTGTCAATTTACGACTGTATCTCCTCTGTTTTATGTACGTCTCATGTTATAACGTAATTATTTTTCTGCTTGTTCTTGTTCAATCTTACGTGTATATGCTTCGTATCGTTCTTTATTAGGTTGTAAAGTCAAACCTAGATATTTCCGTTCTTTGTTTGCATCTTTATATAAAGCAATCATCATTAATATCACTACAAAACTAAACGGTAGTGCTGATATGATAGCAGCAGATTGTAAGGCGTCTAAACCAGTATCTCCGCCAGCTAATAATAAGACATATGCAATACCTGCTAATGCTAATCCCCAAACAACTTTAACAAAAGCAGTAGGGTTTAACGTACCGTGTGCAGTCTGCATACCTAAGACATAGGTCGCTGAGTCTGCCGAAGTAATAAAGAATGATGCAATAAGTGCTAATGCAATCATTGAAAGAATAAATCCAAATGGTAATTCATTAAAGATTCCAAATAATTGTGTCTCAGGTGGTAATTTAAATAATTCACCGTGTTCTTGTCCAACTGTGATACCTGTTGTACCAAAGGCACTAAACCAAATGATACTAACCACTGTTGGAACACCTAACACTGCAACAACAAATTCTCTTATACTACGTCCTTTTGAAATCCTAGCGATGAATATACCAACAAATGGACTCCAGCTCATCCACCAGCCCCAATAATAGATTGTCCATGTTTGTAACCAGTCCGACTTTTGTTCATTTAACGGAGCAACGTCTAAAGTATTAAATAAAATTGAATTCAAATAGTCTCCTGTGCCGCTTGTCATCATATTTAAGATAAGTAGCGTTGGTCCCACAATAAAAACAATTACGAGTAGTAAAGCAGCTAACACCATATTCAAATTACTTAAATATTGAATACCTTTGCTTAAACCACTCCATGCACTATATAAAAACAATACAGTAACTACTGCTATAATTATACCTTGAACCAATGAATTAGCTGGTATACCAAATAAATAATTAAGCCCAGCGTTAATTTGAATGGCCCCTACGCCTAAAGAAACTGCAACACCAATTACTGTTGCAAAGACTGCTAGCACATCTACAACCGTGCCAATAGGACCTTCTACTCTATCGCCTAAAACTGGGCGTAGCGTTCTTGAAATCAAACCATTTTCACCTTTACGGAACTGTGAATATGCTAGTGCCAAAGCAACAACACCGTACATCGCCCATGGATGAACACCATAGTCTAGAAATGAAGATTGAAACGCTTCTGACATGGCTGCTTTTGTTTCAGCATCTGCTGTTGGCGGTGCTAAATAATGCGAAATAGGCTCTGATGCTCCGTAGAATACTAAACCTATACCCATACCTGCACTAAATAACATCGCTAACCATGACACCGTACGAAATTCTGGTTTATCCGAAGGTTTACCTAGCTTTAATTTACCGATTGGGCTAAATGCTAGAAATATGCAAAAGCCTAGTATTACAGTATATAACAACATATAATACCAACCGAATGTATCTGAAACCCAAGTAGACACACTACCTGTAATACTCCCAAATTGTTGAGGGAAAATTGCGCCAACCAAAACAAGTAATCCTATGATGGCAGCTGAATATATAAATACACTTGAAAATTGTTTTTTCTCTTTTGGCAAAATTCTCACCATCCCTTAAATTTTTAGCAAAGACGTGTAATAGAATACCATACTGAGTTAAATTATCAACTTAGTTAGAGTTTTTTTACAACTTGCAAGCGTATTTAAGTAACTTTTTTGAACATTTTAATTCATTGATCAACCTTACTGCTTCAAGGCTTTGTACTATGCTTAGGTCTATAAAATGCATCCATATCCATTTTTTCTAATTTAAGTAACTCAATTTTGGTATCAATGCCACCACCATAACCGGTTAAACTACCATCTTTACCAACAACTCTATGGCATGGAATGATAATTGAAATTGGATTGCTGCCTACTGCGCCACCCACCGCTTGTGACGACATTTGAGCTTTACCTCTTTTTTTCCCTATTATTTGTGCTATTTCACCATACGTTGCTGTTTCGCCGTAGGGTATTTCTAAAAGTGCTGCCCAGACTTGTTCACGAAATTCCGTGCCAGACGCTTTTAAAGGAAAATCAATTTCCGGAATATTTCCCGAGAAATATGCGTCTAACCAACGTTCTACTTTATCAAAGATAGGTTGTTCTGTTTCTACTAACTTATGGTCATATTTTAATTCGAAATCGGTTTGGTTGGGTAGCCACAATCCAGTGATATGCTCTCCGTCAGATGTTATTGCAACGCGTCCGATAGGTGCTTGATAGTATCTTTTATAATGCATGATGCTCCCCTCTTTCTGTCCTTCTGAATTTGTTTTATCATAAATCTTTCTCGGTTTTATGTAAACCATTAAGGGAATGAGTAAGACAACTCAAGATATGTATGGGAGGCCTTTTCTATGTCTAAATCAAAGCAACAAAATTCTATTAACAAAAGTACTGATTTAAATTTTAATACACCTCAAAGATCTGAACGTCTTACACTGATTTATAAAGCACTATACCAATTAAACGATGTTGTTCTTGTCATCATATTCTTAATAGGTAGTTTTTTATTTTTCAGTGATAATACTGTCACTATAGGTACAGTATTATTTGTAATCGGCAGTATACAGATGACAGTTAGACCGCTTATAGCATTGTCACATGATTTACATTTGGCACATAAATATAAAAAATTAGAAATGTATGACCAATAGTATACTTTATAATTCAACGTAATAAATACCACTGCAACGATAACGTTACAATGGTCTTTAATTTTAATATTTAACTATTTATTTTACGTGTCGGTATGATTAATGCACTCGCTAGAACACCACAACCAACAATACAAGCACCAACGATAAAGCCTGCTGTTGCCGCTGTATGTAAGCTTTGTCCACTTTGCATGATCGCTGTGTAAATAGAAGTCATAATTGCAATACCAAATGCGCCACCAAGTGTTGAGCCCATTTTAAATATACCGGAAGCGACGCCCACTTTTTCTGGAGGTGTAGTTGAAACTGCAGTACTCAATGCCGGTGTTGCAAAGAGACCTGTACCGCCACCAAAAAAGACTGATGCAATTAACGCTACAACGATATACCCTGAGGTACCAAAGAACGTTAAACTTATAGAAATATTGACTATACCTGGACTAGCACCAAAAGTTGACTGGATTTGAGGCCCAATATTCAAAAATGACTGGGCAAATAACCAATAAGTTAATATTGATAATACAATACCCGTCAACAATTTACCCCCTGAAATTTGTTTCATTTTTTCTACCATAAAAGCATCCCCTATGTTTGTTAATAATATAAAGTTAGAATTTAAAAGACACTTCTCTTCGCAAATTATAAATGAGAATATTACACAAATAAGTGTACGATTATTTCTTTTAAAAATTCTTACACTTTAAATTTTATCATTAATTAAGCATAAAGGTCAGAATTTACATGCTATTATTTCGAATTTTCTGATAAATAATGGCTATAATTTGTCATTTTTTACGTGAGCAAATTAACTAAAATAATTTTTTTACCGCTTTATTAAAGTATTTTTTGAAATAAATTTGCTGGTGTAATTCTTTATTATTTGTAACGAAATGAAATGTTATTTGTTCAGAAATTAAGAGCTCATTTAGAATGTCTACGCCTTGTTCAGTTTGAGCTAAGATATTGGTATTGATCTCTGGATGTTGTTCATCTTCAAGCGTGCCAATATACCAATAAACATGTTCTTCTTCTTTAATAATAGGTTGCTGTTTCATAAATGTTAGAAAGCCTGGATACCATATTGAAGGTGAAATCAGTATATATGTGCCAAATGTATCTGGTTTCTTGAATAACGCATAGAGCGCAACTAATCCACCTAGTGACGCCCCAGCAATACTTATATCCAAGCGCTGTTCAGATACATTGAAACATTTTTTTAAATAAGGTAACAATTGATCAGAAATCCATAAGAGATAATCATCCACTGCACTATAAAATGATTCATCTTCGACTTTATCTTGCCAAGCCGCATAAATTTTGTCATTATCATTCTGCACTAATCCTACAAATATGACTTCTCGTTCAATATCCTTAAATAAGTCATCACCATCTTGAACGATAACTAAAGGATATGGACCAGCTTTACGCTTAAAGTATCCTTTAGGTAATTTCACTTTAATATCACAGTGTTGAAAACGAATATTAAAATTTCTTATATTCATAGCAATCAACCCTCTTCCTATTCACCTCCATTAACTCAGGTGATTTTATAGAAAATTATATAACTCAATATCATTTTCTTTCGCATATTCTAAAGCAAGTATTTCTAAGATATTAATTAGTGCAGGGTTACCTTTAACTTTAATATATTGGAATTTCAAATTATGTTCTTCTGCTTTAATATTTTTTAATTCTGATTCATCTAAATTTTGTTGCGCTACATAGGCTTTTCTAAATTTTGCTGTGCCAGCATCTGATTTCACATTGAATTGTGCGAGCTTATCATTTAAATCTTTTTGAGTAAGTTTGTATCCAGTCATAAACCCACCTGCTTGTCCTACATATAATGGTTTTTTATTTTTAAAGATAACAAAAACACCTTTTTGTTCTTGAACTTCACTTCTAGTTTCTTTATCAAATGTAAGTGCCTTTGACTTATCATATTTGAATAATTTTTTTAACGGCTTATTATAATCTTCAAGCAATTCACTTAGTTTTTTATCTGCATTCATTTCAATCATCCTTTTTCATTATTTTATTATTCTATATATACACTTTAATGCGCCTGCATAAACTACATGAAAAATGGGAAGAAAATTATGCACACAAAAATAAAGGTTGTAGCCCAGTATAATAAGCTACAACCTTTATTTTATGTTTTAATACTTTATTTTAAATAATTGAATACGGTAACGCCTACTGCTTCAGCTGCTACGCGTAATGATTTTTCACTGATATCAAATTTAGGATGATGATGTGGATGAATGTCACCATTGTCAGGTGCAGCACCTGCATAAATAAATGTGCTCGGTATAGCTTTAGCATAATATGCAAAATCTTCAGAAGGTGGTTGTGCTTCACATCTTTCTATACCTTTAATTGCATCTGTATCAGCACTTTCAATAGATTCTACAACAAAATTCGTAAACTCTGGATCATTGTACAATGCAGGATAATCGACATTATATTCTAATTCACATGTCACACCAAACATTGCTTCTAAGCCATCTGTTAAACGTTTAACCTCTTTTTTAATCGTTTGTTTGGTTTCATCAGTCAAGGCACGTACATCGCCCTCTACTTCAATACTATCTTTGATTACATTAAATTGTCCTTTACCGTCAAATGAACCAATTGTTACAACGCCAGTTTCAAAAGGATTCAAACGTCTTGAAACTATTGTTTGTAAAGCATTAACAAAATATGCACCAGCTACAATACTATCATTTGCCGTATGTGGTGATGAACCGTGTCCTCCTTGGCCATTCACTTTAAGTTTAAAGAAATCTCTACCCGTTTGTACATTACCTTCACGATAATATACATTACCAGATGGCATATGACTCATCACATGGACACCTAATACATGGTCGACACCATCTAAGACACCATCTTTAATCATCGCTTGTGCACCGCCTGGAGGTACTTCTTCAGCAGGCTGATGAATAACAACAACTTTACCTTTAAATTGATCTTTCAATTCGATAAGTGTTTCAGCAAGAATTAGCATATATGCTGTATGTGCGTCATGACCACAAGCATGCATCACGCCTTCATTTTTTGAAGCAAATTCTAACCCAGTATCCTCTTGAATTGGTAGTGCATCAAAATCAGCACGTATTGCAATTGTCTTACCAGGTTTCCCACTATCGATTGTCACCTTCAAACCATTAGGACCTACATTCGTTTCTACTTCACAATCTTTATCTTTATAAAAATCTTCAATATACTTAGGCGTTTCTTCTTCGTGGAAAGATAGCTCAGGATATTGATGAAGATAGCGACGTATCTCAATCATTCGATTTTCTTTCTCTTTCAATATATCTATTAATTGTTTCACCATAACAGTTCCTCCTATATTAAATATATTCAACTTATTTACATTATATACTTTTTGAGTGTAATTTATGTGTTAGAGCATTTTGTTGAATAACGTAAATGTTATGCCTTTTTAAATGATGGGACAGTAATCAATATGATAATTAACGATAATAATGCCATCAACACATTGAGTAATAATCCTATTAATGCGCCAGTTTGGACATTAGTAGTACTTGCCACGATACCATAAAGTGCGCCTGATAACGCGATACCAAATGCACCACCGAGTGATGAAGCCATTTTATAAATACCAGAAGCCACACCTACTTTATCTTCAGGTGAATTTGAAATAGCCATATCAGTTGAAGGTGTAGCATAGAAACCGAGTCCCAAACCATAAAGTAAATATCCAATGATACAAACGACTACATAAATTGTGCTTGGTAAAAATATAAGCGAGATTAAAATTATACCAATCATATTAAAAAATGTGCCGAGCATCATCGGCTTTTTAGCGCCTACTTTTTGTAGAATCTTTTCTCCTACTCTAATCATTAATAATACTGTTACCAAATAAGTAATAGATAATAAACCAGTTTGGAATGCATTAAAGCCTAAACCTTGCTGCACAAATGTGTTAGCTACTAACAGTGCACCTGCTACACCATTTAATAAAAAATTAGAAAGTGTGGCACCTGTATATGCTTTATTATTAAAAAGTTTGAAATCGATTAATGGATTTTGTTTTTTATTTTCCATTTTAATAAAACTTATTGTCGAAACTATAAATATTATTATTAAACCTATAATGATTGGTGAAAAAATACCCAATGATGCACTTTGTGTGATCACCACATTAATACTTAACATCATAACAACAAATAATAGTAATCCTGTGTAATCAAATCCTACCTTAGTTTTGCTAACTGATTTTGTTTCAGGTGTGCCTTTTATTAATAACATCGAAACTAAGGCGATGATGATAGACAAGATAAATATCCATCTCCATCCTACAAATGTCGATACCATTCCGCCAAATAAAGATGCTAAACCTGAACCTCCCCATGAACCGATAGACCAATTACTTAAAGCACGTTGTCTATCTTTCCCATCAAAATAAGCTTTCATTATGGCTAATGTTGACGGCATAATTGCTGCAGCAGACAACCCTTGAATCACTCTACCTACAATAAGTAAGATAGATAAGTTACTCACGATAATCAATAATGAACCAATAATACTAAGCCACAAACCAATATAAGTTATTTTTACGCGTCCAACTTTATCAGCGAGACTACCTGCACCTACCACAAACATTCCTGAGAAAAGCGCAGTAATACTCACCGCAATACTCACTGTTCCTATATTACTGTTAAAAGATTGCTGCAAAGTCGGTACTACATTTAATAGTGATTGTGCAAACAACCAAAAGGTGACGACCCCTAATACAATTCCTAATATTAATTTATTATCTCCTTTATATGTCTGTACATTTCCTTTTTGAGTCATTCTTTATCCTCCTAAATTAAATTTTCAAATGACAAACAGGAAAGATAAGCCTAATTGTAAAATGTTTTTCTCTTAACATCCTCAATCAATAACGCTCGCTATCCTTTATAAAAAATATTGTAGCGCGTAATTTTAGATCTCAATATAGCGTATTTGTTGTTTTTATATCTTATTTATAACGCATTCGATTTATATTACTTCTATGACAAAAATGTACATATTGATTTTTGTCATCAATAATTATTCTCACGTTTAAATATAGGATTAATGATACTTACTCGAAATAAAAACTAGAGAATAGGACAGACACTCTACTTTTTAAATGAGCTTCCGTTGTCCAACCTCTAGTTGCTTTTTAGCTATATTTTTTATCAAAATATCTTCTAAATTCAATAATTTGAATTGCATTTGTAAGTAATTTTAAGTGATATGTTATTGTATCGATTATATCTACTTCACTTACATCCAGTTTGGGAAAAGATACTCGATTAACATAATTAATCGTTTCTTCATCCATGCCATGTTGCGTATTATATTGTTGCCATATTTTATATAACGCACCATGATTTTTATCTAATGTTAGATGCTTAATTTTGTATGTCCCAGGTAATAAATCAAAAATATTTATTTGATATTCTTTATGATTTAAGTCATTAGAGGAATCATTCAAAGTAAAATAAGGGTTATAATGTTCTGCATCCCAGAGCACAATTTGAAAATGTTCGGTATTACCTAAAGCAATACAATTTCCATTTCTATACAAGATGTTTTTTAATAATTTTTTAAAAAACATACTTGTAAAAAAAGCAGGTCTTTTACCATCAAATTGATGGTATAAATCAATACCATTTAATTCTTTTTTTATATCTTTCTGACTATATTTCTGATGTATCTCAAAATTCAACCAGTATCCAATCATATTAATATGGCCATTCATTTCTATAAGTTGTTCAAAAATAATGCCTGCTCTAAAATATTCTCCATTTGTCAGATTTGTATCGCCTGTCAATGTATTCCAATTCAATAATGTAAAGGAAATTTTTCGATTTTTTACATCTAACCATTCCATAATTTTCTTTAATTTGAGCGTGATGTGTTTCTTAGCTAAATTAAATTGGTCACTCTCGATAGATTGAAAATTAATTATGTCATTTTGATTTGCACAGAATGCAATACTATCAATATGTTGCTTATGATCCTCTAAAATGCGTTTAGCTATGTGTACTTCTGCTTGATTTTCAATATTAAAGTTCAGTACAATTTTGATATTTTTAAAATACTGTTTAAATAATGTGATTATTGTTTGAGAGTTCTGTTCATCTATACAATTTATGTAAAGTACTAGATTAAATAAATGACTATCTGGAACTGTGTTATAAATATGTTCCAATACATATACCAATTCTTTATAATAACCTTTGAACTTCGAGATTGCTTTCGGTGGATTTATCTCTATGCCTAAACCAATGTGATACATGAGTAAAAAATTCAAGCATTCATCTATCTTCATATAACGGTGTACATTCGGTATAACTTCATCACTTTCGATAATTTTATCCTTAATAAAACCTTCTCTAATCGGATCTTTAATCAGTACATGATTTAATCCTATACACTTTTTCACTTCTAGTAATTGTTTTCGATATCTTTGAATGAGTAATACGTCTAAATTTCCTATTTGTATTACATGTTGATAATGCAAAAGTGTTTGTTTTGAGTCTTTTAAAGTAACATCAATGACTTTTTCTGCTTCAGTTGATTGGATAGCACTATCGACAGGTTGATTGATATAATCTGATAAATAGTGCAAATAAATTTGATATGCAATATTTTCATTTTCTTCATATTGATTTTCACTCAAATGTATATCTTTATATTCCCCCCTATATTGTGTAGGCGTCATTTGTGTATCTTTCTTAAAATGTTTCAGTAACATGTTAGAATTGCTAAAACCATTTTTCAAAGCAATTTGCGTAATTGTGTTATCTGTATAAATCAAATCTTCCTTACAATGCTCAAGTCTTATGTGAATCAGATATTGATTGAATCCCATTCCCATTTGCTGTGTGAAAATTTTTGATAAATACGTAGTGCTAAGTGCTACCTTTTTGGCTACTTTAGTTAACGAGATATCATTAGTGTAATTACTTTGAATATAGTTACATACAAATTCTACTCGATAGTCATTTAACATTGTTTTATATGATTCGTTCATTTTTGTCGGTAAGAATCGTACAATTATAAACATTAAATTTATTAACTGCTGTTCTATATACAAACGATAATACTCCCCCTTTCTAATATTCACAACGCCTATCATTGCAATAGCATTTACGATTTGTTTATAAATAACTTCTTGCAAACACCCTTTTTCTAAAATTAAAATTTTATTATTATAATCATCTATATATTGCTTTAAGTAACTTTCAGTTAAATGAATAGAAATATAGAGTGTATCTTTATTTTCTATGAAACGAAATTGCTCACGATGATTAACAATAAAAATATCACCTTTCTGGTATTCATATTTTTCATTATATTTCCATACTATCAATCTACTTCTCAGCACTAACACAAGACGTAATCCATCATTTATGCTGACTGTTAGCTTGTTTGGTTCATTAAATTCTACTTGATAAAAAGTTTTCATGATTCACCTCTTTATAATTCAATATTTTAATAAAAATTATAAATTTGGCTATAATCTATACTATTTTGTTGATTTTTGGACAAAAAAACTGCCAACAAAATCTGAAATTTTGTTGGCAGTAATTGATTCTCAATATAATTAAGAATCCTAATATATTTAGACTTATTTTTTATTAATCGTTTTCTCGATTAATTCATTCAGTTTGTTAATATTTTTACTTTGTTGCGCTAACAGTGACATAACATCTTCATCTTTGTTTTCTGTACTTGATGTTGTATTACGTTCTGTACTGTTATCTACATTATTAGCGTTATTATTATCGCTGTAATAATGCGGTTGTTTTTTACCTGCTTGATAGTCTGCTAATGCTTGATATAAGAAATCTGTTTGCGCTGTTTGTTGCGCAATCTCGTCATATAGCATTTTAGTTTTTCTATCAACTGAAATTGCATTACTATTTTTAGCTGTTGTCGTTGATTGTTGGTGAATATTGAATGTACGATCATAACTTTCTTTTGAAGTACTCACTTTCTGAGTAGGCATCATACTTTGTAATTCATGTCCTTCAATATCCACACTTGGTAAAATTCTATTTAACCATGCTGGCATATACCATGATGCTTTACCAAACAACTGTGTCAGTGCAGGTATCAATAGTAAACGAACGACAAATGCATCGAATAATACACCGAAACCAAGTGCTATACCCATTGATTTTATCATCACATCATCTTGGAAGACAAAAGCGATGAACACACTGAACATAATTAATGCTGCAGCAACCACAACCGGGCCACTTTCTTTAATACCCACTTTAATAGAATGTTCGTTGTTACGTGTCTTACTGTATTCTTCATGGATACGTGACATTAAGAACACTTCATAATCCATTGCGAGACCAAATAATAAACCGATTGTTATTACTGGTAAGAATGCGAGTAATGGGCCTGTCGTATCAACACCAAACAGACCAGACATGAATCCTTCTTGCATGATTAATGTCGTAAAGCCAAGTGTTGCTACTAATGATAATACGAATCCTAGTACTGCCTTCAATGGAATAATAATTGAACGGAATACTACCATTAATAGAATAAATGCTAAAGCTACGATAACACTCGCAAATAATGGAATTGCTTCATTTAATTTTTGAGACATATCAATGTTGATTACACTTTGACCAGACACTTCTGTTTTGAAATCATATTTATCTTGTGCATCGTCATTATAATCTCTTAAATCATGGACTAAATCATTTGTAGATTGTGCGTTAGGTCCTTTTTCAGGAATTACAGCAACTAAGGCATAGTCTTTACTATCACTTAGTTGAGGAGGCGTCGCCATATCCACGTTATCCATACCATTAATATCTTTTGTCAGATCTTGTAAATCTTTTTGTAATGCTTGAGGATCATCTTTCTTATCTTTAACATTCACAAGCATAGCAATTTGGCCATTATAACCTTCGCCAAATTTGTCTGAAATAATATCATATGCTTTTTTCTGTGTCGTATCTTCCGATTTCATACCATCATCTGGAATACCTAAACGCATATCACTAATTGGGATTGCTGCTACTACTAAAATAATAAGTCCAATTAAGACTGCTGCTAAAGGTTTGCCTACAACAAATTTTGACCAAGCTGTATCAACATCGCCTTCAAATTCTGATTTACTTTGTTTAGGCTTAATGCTCTTATGGAAAATGCTGATGATTGCAGGTAATAATGTTAAAGCACTAATTACCGCTACTAATACACTAATAGCTGACGCATAACCCATGACTGCTAAGAAGTCTATGCCAACGAGGGCTAGCCCACAAACTGCAATAATTACAGTTACACCAGCAAAGATAACAGCACTACCAGCTGTACCTACAGCTAAACCGATAGCTTTAATATGATCTGGTTCTGTCTTCACTATTTGACGATATCTAAATAGTATAAACAGTGCGTAATCTATACCTACTGCAAGTCCAATCATAACGGCTAACGTCAATGTAACGTTTGGAATATCGAACGCGTAAGTAAGTAATGAAATAATCCCTACGCCTGTACCCAAGCCAAGTAATGCACTGATAATTGGCATACCTGCCGCAATAAATGAGCCAAACGTAATTAATAATACAACGAATGCTACGATAATACCTATTATTTCTGAAGCACCGCCAATTTCAGTAGACTCCATTCCTGAACCCATTAATTCAGCTTGTACATTATGTTTATCTTCTAATTTTTCAACTTCATCTTTTACATTATCTTTAGAATCTGCTTTTAAAGCTGTAGCAGACACATCATAATTGACATCCGCAAAAGCAGTTGTCTTATCTTTACTTATTTGTTTATTATCATAAGGATCTGAAACATTCTTAATATCATCATCATTGTCTTTAATGTCATTCAATGTGCCTTTGATATCTTTAGTCATATCTTCCTTAACTATGCCATCTTCAGAATCGCTCTTAAATACAATTCTTATTTGTGCTTTTTCACTATCCTGGTTAAATTCATCTTCTATTTTTTCATTTGTATCGAGTGATTCTAAACCATTCATAGTGATGTCATTATCAAATTTAGGTGAACTTATTGTAAGTGGTATAATAATTGCTGCGAGTAAAACGACCCATGCAACAACACTCCACCATTTATGTTTTGCAATAAACGAACCTAATTTATACAAAAACTTTGCCAAACTATTGCCTCCTAATTTAATCAACGTTATAGTTTATACATATAGTGTAGATTATTTATATTAACATTTTACAAGCTAAGTCGTATTATAAAAAGAACTAATTATGCCAATATGTCTATTTAAACTACAAAAAGGGAGAAGTGTAGAATGAATGAAAAAGATCTCCGTGTTATTAAAACAAAACGCGCGCTGTCTAAAAGTTTTTATGATCTCTTGGAAAAACATCCTTTTTCAACAATTACCGTAAACCAAATTTGCAACGAAGCTTTGGTACATCGAACAACATTTTATAAACATTTTTATGATAAATATGATTTACTTATTTATTTAATTACCTATTTAATGAAAGATTATTTTTCAATTGATTTTAAAGAACGCATTAACAATCCATTTACTATTATGGAAAAAACAATAACAGATATCGATGAACTTAACAAAGTTAAAGAAAAGCAAATAGAAGACAAAGATTTTGAACGAACGATTACAAATTATTTCATCCGTGTATTACAAAATGACATTAAAGATAATATGTCACGTATTTCTGTAGATCCGAGTGTTCCAATCGAACTGATTTTTTATGTATATGGCGCAAGTTTATTTGGCTTTATGGAGTGGATGCGCGACCACAATATTAAACGCCCGGCACACGAAATAGATGAAATCTTTCATAAAATGATTAATATCAAAGTAAAGACGTAAAACAATAAATTCACGCCAAAAAACCTCTCACTGCAAAGCAATGAGAGGCTTTTAAATTATTTTATAATTTTAATTAGAACATTTCTGAAGCGACTTTTTGTTCTAAGAAGTTTAATAGATAGTCTGGGCTACCTGTCTTAGCGTCAGTACCTGACATTTTGAAACCACCGAACGGGTGATAGCCAACAACTGCTGCAGTACATCCACGGTTAAGGTATAAGTTACCTACATCGTATTCTTCAACTGCATGAATCCAGTTTTCACGATTATTAGTAATTACAGCACCTGTTAAACCATAATCTGTATCGTTAGCAATGTCTAATAGTTCTTCAAAGTCGTTGCCTTTAACAAAGCCAACCACCGGACCAAAGATTTCTTCTTGCATGATTTGGTCTCTTGATTTTAAGTCTGAGATGATTGTAGGTTCAATAAAGTATCCAGTAGTACCATCCGTACCACCACCGAACTCTAATTTACCTTCTTTGCTACCAATTTCAATATAATTTTTAATTTTATCAAATTGTTTTTTATTAATAACTGGTCCCATGTTCGTGTTATTCTCAGTATTGCCCAATGTTAAATTCTTAGTTAATTCAACTGTTTTTTTCAATACTTCATCATATACATCTTTGTGTACGATTGCACGAGAACACGCTGAACATTTCTGTCCTGAGAAACCAAATGCAGAACTTACAATAGATTCTGCTGCTAAATCAGTGTCGATATCTTTATCAACTACGATTGCATCTTTACCACCCATTTCAGCAATAACACGTTTTAAGAACTTTTGTCCTTTTTGTACTTTTGCAGCTCTTTCAAAAATTCGAGTACCTGTAGCAAGTGAACCTGTGAAAGTTACAAAATGCGTGTGTACGCTATCTACAAGATAGTCACCGATTTCTTTTGGATCCCCTGGTACAAAGTTAACAACACCTTTTGGTAATCCAGCTTCTTCTAAAATTTCAATTAATTTATATGCAGTTAATGGTGTATCTTCTGCTGGTTTTAAAAGTACTGTGTTCCCTGCAACTACTGGCGCTAATGTCGTACCAGCCATGATTGCAAACGGGAAGTTCCATGGTGGAATTGTAACACCAGTACCAATTGGTTTATAGAAGTATTTATTATGTTCTCCTTCTCTATCCAATGTTGGTTTACCGTCTGCTAATTCCATCATTGATCTCGCATAGTATTCAATGAAATCAATACCTTCTGCTGCGTCACCTACAGCTTCATCCCATGGTTTACCTGCTTCGTAAACCATCACCGCTGAGATTTCTTCTTTACGACGTCTAATAATTGCCGATACTCTAAGTAAAAATTCAGCACGATCTTTGTGTGACCATTTCTTCCATGATTTATAAGCTTCGTTTGCAGACTCAAATGCTTTATCTACATCTGCTTGAGTTGCTTTTGAAACTTCTGCAATAACTTCAGTAGTATTGGCAGGGTTGATAGATTGATACGTATCTTTTGTGAATATTTCTTCCCCATTAATTACTAAAGGAATTTTTTGATTTAATTCACCTTTAACTTTCTTTAAAGCCTCTTTAAATGATTCTACATTTTTACTGTCTGTAAAATCGATACCTGGTTCATTCTGATAATTAACTACCATTTTTCTACCCCCATGTCAGTTTGTAAATAGAAAACACGAATGGAATTATTCCACTCTTGATTTTATTGTATATGTATCACACCACAAATGCAATCGCTTACAATCACTTTTTTTAATTAAATCGTATCTCACCTATTTCGCATTATTCCCTAAAATTTGCTATTATATTCATTGATATTTATTGTTAATATCATATAAATAGTAAATGCTAATTTAATAAAATTTATCTTAATATTTACACTGAATTCTCATTACGTATGTTATTATTTAAACTTGAATATAATCATAACAATATTTATTTTCAAAAAAAGAACAATCGAGAGGTTAAGCTATTTATGAAAACATATACGTCTGTTATTTTTTGGATGCGTACTATAGCTTGTTTAAGTATTGTTCTCATTCATGCGATTACAACTACATTTTCCAAAATGGATTTTGTGGGCCATGGCACTGCTATTAGAATTTTTCAATTATTGCTAATGTTTAGTACGCCATTATTTGTATTCATTTCAGAATTTTTATTAGCGAAAAATTATCACGTTAAAACAAAACCTGGTTTCTTTAAAAACAAATTGATTTATTTAGGTATCCCATATATTGTTGTTAATCTAGCTATCTCATATTTCTATTTTGAACCTGAGACATTAGATGATTACTTTGGGCATGTTTCAAACACGATGTTCCATGGTGGCGCTGTGACATACTTTATTGTAATTATTTTCCAATTCTATATATTACACATTCTCTTTGCTAAATACATAATTAAATGGAAACCTATTCCTGTAATTATTGGTGCAACAATATTCGCCACATTGTATTGGGCATTTAGAGAATTTGTACCCCCATCAGAAAATCCAATTTTAGGATTGTTTTGGGGAAGAGAAGGTTGGATGCTCTTTTTAGGTTGGATTAGTTATTTCTTACTTGGTTTTTATACAGGCATATACTATGAGTCCCTCATGAAGAATATTAAAAAATATACTTGGCTTATTATTTTTGGCGCAATCTTGTCAGCAGGTATATTAATTAGTAACTATTTATTTGGTGTTAGTACTTGGGTAGAATCTAAACGCTTTGATATACCATTTTATGTCACAATGGTGATCTTGCTGTTTTTCTTATTCTCATCCTATGTCAAATATGTTCCAAAATTCGTATTATTCATAAGTAACTACTCATTCTGTATATATTTAGTTCATTACTTCTTTGTGCATGATTTAGGCTTATTGAGAGCGGATAGTTCATTAAGAAACATTGCTTTCACTTTCATTCTCACAGTCACAATATCAGTTTGTCTAGCATATGTATTCAACTTATTCAAACTCGGAAAATTTATGGTAGGTGGTATTGGACACATCAATTACGACAAAGTGTATGAAAGTTATAAACACGGCAAGATGGATTAGTAAATTAACAAATTATATATCAAATACAATAATTAAAAGAGGACTAGCTGTTTTTTACAATCAGCTAGTCCTCTTTCTTTATCTTATTATTTCATAGTATCACCATTTATCATTTTACGTTCATCATGAAATACTTCGATTTTATTTATCTTTACGATCTTGGCGACGTTGATACGTGTGTTCATCAGAAGTCGATACCGCTTCGTCTTTGTCATCACTTAGTTTCTCTTGCTTTGTAAAGTCTCTATCATCAGTTTGATGTTCTGGTGCTTCATCTTTTAATTCAGTATTTCGCTCTTGATAATGATTGTCTGTATTGCTTCTATTATTTGAATTCGTAACACCTTCATAGCTCGGTTTATGCGCTTTTCTTACTAATAGTAAAATACCAGCTACTAACCACAATAATGCAGTAATCCAATTAAATGTAAATACTGTAACAATTGCAATTAATATCAGTACAACACCCGACACTTTAGGAATTTTATTAATTAATAACGCAAATATAATTGCGATAATTGTACATACGATAACTGCTCCTAAAGCTACAATAAACAAGCTACTCGCCATATCTAATAATTGAGATGGTGTCATTTGATTTGATACCTGATTAAATTCTTGACTATTGTTCATTGATTGTATGAGTGAATCTTTTACGCTCGCATCATTTAAAAATGGCGTAACGATAGCCATTAAAAATATTAAGATAAACTGTAGGATAATGCCTACCCAGGTTAATATTTTTTCCACAGTTCTTTTCATAATTTTCCTCCTCAGGAATTTACTTCTAGCTTTGTTAATGCTATACCCCTCACAAATAACGTTATGCAATAATATGATTGCTCAATCTATTCTATTGTATTTAAATACTTAAAACAAACGAATTTAGTCCAATGAGTAACAAAATAATAATAAGGGTATGTAATTATAATCTAAATAAACAAAGGAATGATTAAATAGCGTTATGAATAATAAGCATAAGAGAAAAACAAAAAATCGTAATTTGGTCTACATTATTTCAGTAGCTATCATTTTACTCATCACTTTAGTTGCTGGTATTTTCCCAAAGGGGTTTGGAACATACGCACAACAAGTTTATGACTACATATCAAATTCTTTCGGATGGTTATTCTTAGTTATTATTTTTATTTTAGATATCTTTTTAATCGCGTTAGCTGTATCTCGTTATGGACGCTTTAAATTAGGTAGAGATGATGAAGAGCCTGAGTTTTCTATGCATTCTTGGATTGGAATGCTATTTTCAGCAGGCTTAGGTGTAGGGATTGTCTTTTGGGGTGTGGCTGAACCATTAAGTCATTATTTACATTCTCCCTTCCCAGGCACAGTCGCAGATGAGTCGGCAGAATCTGCAAGAGTCGCAATGGGCTATACATTTTTCCACTGGGGTATTTCACAATGGTCTATATTTGCAATTGCCGGTCTTACTGTCGCTTATTTCCAATTCAGAAAAAATCGTGACGGGCTAATTTCAACAGCGATGGAGCCTGTATTTGGCGAAGCATATAAGCGCCCTTACAGAAACATCATCGATATTTTAGCTATTATTGCGACAGTGATGGGTATCGCAACTTCAATTGGATTAGGTATTATGCAAATTAGCGGTGGGTTAGAACATGTCTTTAATATACCTAATAATAATATTACTAAAATCACAATTACTGTATTAATGGTAGCTATTTTCTTAACTTCTGCAGCAACTGGTTTAAATAGAGGTGTCAAATGGCTAAGTAATATTAATATAGGATTAGGTGCCTTGCTTCTTATCTTTATGTTCATTTTTGGTGATTTAAAATTCATTTTCGAATCTTACACTTTAGCAATTGGTGATTATTTACGTCATTTTATTGAATATAGTTTACGTATTAGTCCATATACCGGAGACAATGGCTGGATTCAACAATGGACAGTCTTTTATTGGGCATGGGTGATTTCATGGTCTCCATTTATAGGTGGTTTCGTTGCGCGGGTTTCACGTGGACGTACGATAAGAGAATTCATCGTTGGCGTACTCATTATTCCACCGCTAATTTCATTTACTTGGATTGCTGGTTTTGGGGGTACAGCAGTTAAAATTGCACTCAAAGAGAATGATAATATTGCTAACGTTGTTGATCAAGACTACACCGTAGCGTTATTTGAATTGTTATCTAAATTCCCTCTTGCTGACATTACGAGTGCTTTAGCAATTGCACTGATATTTATATTTATTGTCACAAGTGCTGATTCAACAACACATATTGTCTCAGGCATGGCAACAGGTGGCATAGCAAATCCTAAGACGAAGCACAAAATCATTTGGGGTATTTTAATTGGTGCAATTTCAGTATCTATGACAATTGCTGGTGGCTTAACAAGTTTACAAACCGCTTCTGTTGTCACAGGGCTTCCGTTCTCTATTATCTTGCTATTAATGATTGTGTCATTAATGCGTGCATTGCGTAGAGAACCAACGAAACATTTTAAAATGACACATATAGATGATGATAAAGATTATTCAATTCCACTTGAGCAACGTGAAGATGATGATACTAATGATTCAAAAGACGATTCAGCAAATGATAAGCAAAGCACAACTCATGATGAAAAAGAAGCTGAATTAAACAAACAATATAGAAATAATAAAAAAGACGAAAATAATAACGACAAATAAAATGATTCACCCCTCCTATTCTCTAGCTAATGGAGGGGCATTTTTATAAACTTGTAATATACATATATTTAACTGTTATGACTTATTTTTGCTAAACTAACGATAAGTTTTAAATTAAGGGGATGGTTTTATGAATTTAGATAATATACAGCCACATAAACTAAGAGAAATGATTAGTAATGGAGAACTTACTGATCCTACCAGTGGTATGGCTAAAGGATACGTACAAGCCAATGTCGTTATTCTACCTTCAAGCTACGCATATGATTTTTTAAGGTTTTGTTTTAGAAATCCTAAAACATGTCCACTTTTAGATGTATCCGAAAAAGGTTCTACTACCTTTCCTTTCTACGGTAAACAAGCAGATATTAGCACAGAGGTGGCAGAATATCGTGTCTATCGTTATGGCGAGCTCGTTGAATCACCAACAAATGTCTCGCATCTATTTAATGGTGATATGGTCAGCTTTTTAATCGGTTGTAGTTTTACCTTTGAACATGCCTTATTAGAAGCCGACATTCCGATTCGACATATTGAAGAAGATCACAATGTACCTATGTTCATCACTGATATACCCGCAGAACCAAGTGGCGAATTTGCAGGTAATATCACAGTAAGTATGCGCCCGATGACAATGCAGCAAGCCATTAAAGCAACTGAAATTACTACACACTTTAAAAATATGCATGGGACACCGCTACATATTGGTGATCCATCTAAAATAGGTATTGATAATATTACAAGACCTGATTTTGGAGAACCTGCCACAATAAAGGAAAATGAAGTTCCTGTCTTTTGGGGATGTGGTGTGACCCCACAATCTATCGCTCTAGATGCCAAGCCAGAATTAATGATTACCCACGCACCAGGACATATGTTTATTACAGATATACTTAATAGTCAAATTGGTGATTAATAACTAGTTATCTATTACTGTTTCAAATATCTCAAAAAATAAAAGGAGGTTTAGATTTCATTTGAAAAATCTAAACCTCCTTTTTTATTCAAGATTTTATACTACAACGCATTACAACGTATGTTTTAACGGGATTCTATATCCTCTTGCGTTACAATTGGATAATTTTTGAAAAGTTTAGAACATACATAGCCTACAATTAGACCAATAACAGCGATAATTGCGCCATAAATGAAAATTTTCAATGGATCATTAAATCCAAACATGACTAAGAAACCAGCTAGTGGGGTTGCCGTACCAGTTGCATCATTTATCATTCCAGATGAAGCGATAACCGCTCCCGCTAATGCACCACCTATAAAATTCGCAGTATATATTGGAACAGGATTTGCCGACACAATATCTGCTTGAGATAATGGTTCAATACAAACAGCAATTCTAGATTTACGATCGCCTAATTTCAATTTATTAAACATTGTGCCATTAATAAATGAAGAAGAGAAAGAAACCATAGCAGCAATTGCCATTGGCATACCAGTTAGACCAAGTAATGCCGTTAAAGCCATAGAGCTTAATGGCGCTGTTCCTACTACTGTAATAACACCACCAAGAATAATCCCCATAATAATTGGGTTTATTTCTGTAGAACTTTGAATGATGTCACCTATTTTTAATAGTGAATTGTTAACTAACGGGGTAATACCCGTCGCAACTAATCTTGCTAAAGGTGCAATAATTAAAATACCTACGATCAAATCTATACCATCTGGTACTTTTCTTTCCGCGTATTTCATTAAATAACCAACAACATAGCCAGCGACGAAACCAGGTATTAAATCTAGTCCTCCACATGAGGCAGCTATAACTAAAGCATATACAGGTGAAACACCAATAGCTAATGCTACAAGTCCAGCTGCAGCTACACCACCAAGACCTCCAGCAGCATCGCCCAGTTCACCTAAAAATTTAATACCTAATAGGTCGCCACCTACGTATTTATGAAATGCTTCAACTAAGAATGTTGCAATTGCAGCATTTGCTAAAGCACCCATCGCACGCATACCCATAGGTGCTCGATATGTAAACAGTGTAAATAATGCTAACACTACAACTAAAAACAAAGTTCCAATTAATATATCCATCTTTGAAATGCCTCTTTCCTTTTCTTGAAGTAGTTATGTTTTTGTGTGGACATAATTGTTTCAATTCTAACTATAAGCAAATTTATCGATTCCTTTCTAAAAATCAGATTCATCTATCTTATATATATTCATCTACAATTATATTACTTACCTTTTCACTCACATTTTTATATCTTAACACATTTCACTATTATATTCCGAACAATTTTATTATTTTAAATTTAAGCTCCGCGGAATATTTTTCTACATTGTTTTAATTTGTTTTTTAATATTACACGATTTAATGATAATGACTATTGTAGATTATTTTTATATTTCATGATTATTTACACTATGTACAATAAAAAAATGGTGGTAATATCCATTACGTAATGAATGTTACCACCGCTTTTTCTGTTAAATATTTATTAATTATCTATTTTATTTATAGGTTTAGCTGGTGTTCCGACTGCTAGTACATTTTCCGGAATATCCTTCGCCACAACACTACCTGCCCCAATGACTGCTCCATCACCGATTTGAACACCCGGCAACACAATAACGTTAGCACCTAACCACACGTTATTTCCTATGTTAATAGGTAATGCTTGTTCTAACCCTATATTTCTCTGTTGATATTGAAGAGGATGAACAGCTGTATAAAGTCCACATTTCGGACCTATAAAAACATTATCTCCAATAAAAATCTTTCCGCCATCCATAAAATAACAATCATGATTTACAAATACATTATTTCCTAAAAAAACATTGTAGCCATAATCTACTTGGAATGGGCTTAATATTTCTAAATTATCTGGCTTATCATTGAGTAAGTCAGTTAAAATTGCATTGCGTTTTTCTGAATTGCTCGGCTTTGTGTGGTTTAATTCAAAGCAAAGATCTTTCGCTTTATTCCTTTCAACATCCAAAGCTTCATCAAAGTTAGCATCATACCATTCACCTGCTAACATCTTTTCTTTTTCGTTCATACATATATCCCTCCATCATTAAGTTCCGTCAAATATACATACATATTCTAACACCTTTTACAATTTATCCTAGATGAATAAATAATTGATACATCATTGTTCCAGCATAATTTCCTATTACATAACCTAATGTACCAATAATAAGTATCGGGCCCACTAAACCTGACCAGCCTTTTCCAATAGCTAATGCTGCTGCAGTAGTAGGCCCTCCCGCAGTTGCATTACTTGCTAACAATATTTCTTCAATTTTAAATTTAAAGAGCTTACCTAAAATAAGACTTAAACCTAAATTGAAAATCAAAATAATAATGACAAAAACAAATAACAACGGTGCAGTTGTAATAATTGTAGCAAATGAAGCCGGCGTGCCAATGACTACAAAGAATATATAAATAAGGAAAGTGCCAATTTCTGATGCACCTGCTAACTTCTCAAAGAAATCTCCCCAGATAGCAACAACTATTAATGTCAGTGTTGTTAACAATAAATAAGAATCACCAAAGAAAGATACAATGATTGTTAATATGAGATTACTTTTAGGTACCCATAGTTGTATCAATTCTGCTATTTTGAAACTAATCGCTACAAGTGCAATGGCACTTGCCATTGAAAATGCAATATCTAATAATTGAATTTTTTTTGGTTGCCAAAATGACTGTTGTGTCTCAGGTGTCGTTTCGGCTTTATAATTAGTAGTAAAATTTTTTTTTTATCCAAGGCATTGATGGAATGGCTATAAGTAATATAAAATACAGTGCCATAACACTGTTATCAGCAACTACTGTCGAAGAAACCATGTCTCCAGGTGTTTGGAATTTAGAACTTAAAGCTGCAAAATTCACGCCACCACCAATATAGCTTCCAGTCATCATGGCGCCTATTTTAGACAGGTAAGGTATCCATTGATTTAAAGTAAGAAATGCGACCACTGTACCTATCATTGTCCCTACCGAAGCAATCATAAAAATGAATAATAATCGTCTACTTTCTTTCCATATCTTTAAAATGTTTGAACTAAATAATAATAATGGAATAGAAAGTGGCACGATAAAATCCCATACCGTATCATACACCGGTGAACTCGTTGGTATCACTTTAAAGTTTGATAAGAGCATTGCCCCCACTAGCGCTATAATAGCTCCCGAAATTGTACTTGCCCACTTGTATCGCTGTTCTAGGAATAAACTTATTGTTGCCCAAACTATAATAATTGCCCATAACATCCACGTGTCATCTTTAGCTATAAGTGCACCTAATACCATGAACATTCCCCCTTTGTAATAAATTTTTATTCTAAGATATTAAATACAGTTTACCAGTATTTTTCATTAATTTTTATAATTTTCTGAAAAATACATTGTTTTGCTCTTTTTAAATTGATATTCTTGCAACTATAGACAATAACAAGGGGGGATTTTTGCAAATGAAAGAAAAAATCGGTTTAATCTTAGGGCCATCACTCTTCATCATTTTTTATTTTATACCCAGTATTACAGGTTTAGCGGATGAACCACGTGCTGTTCTTGCAGTCACACTTTTTGTGGCTACATGGTGGATTACAGAAGCAATTCCTATACCTGCTACGTCACTCATTCCATTGATATTACTACCTTTGAGTGGCGGGACAAATGAACAAGTAGCTGCGAGTGCTTATGCTGATCCAATCGTCTTTATGTATATGGGCGGCTTTATTATCGCACTGGCCATTGAAAAATGGAATTTACATAAACGCATTGCTATGACCATCATTTCTTTGATGGGTTCAAATAGTAATCGTATTATTTTAGGTACGATGATTGCAACTGCATTTATTTCAATGTGGATTTCAAATGCAGCAACCGCACTTATGATGTTGCCAATTGCATTAGCATTAATAAAAGAAATTAAAGATGCACAATTCCTCAAACCAGAATCAGCCCACAAATTCGGGAAAGCATTATTATTAACTGTCGCTTATTCAGCATCTATCGGTGGCTTAGCAACGCTTATTGGTTCAGTACCAAATGCGGTTTTCGCAGCCATCGCTTCTTCTAGTTTAAATAGAGAAGTGTCCTTTGCACAATGGATGTTATTTGCCTTACCGTTGACAATTATTTTGTTAATCATTTTATACTTGTTAATGACAAAATGGTTATTTAAAATTGAAGACTCCGATAAAATATCTTCAGATTTTGCAAAGAAAGCTTTACATGATTTAGGTCCGATGAGTTTAGAAGAAAAGTTAACAGGTATTGTCTTCCTTTTCGTTAGTATCTTGTGGATTGGTGGCGGTCTCTTGCCTGCTTCTTTAAATTTATCAGATACAGTTATCGCAATGTTAGGTGCTGTATTGCTCTTCCTTATTCCTGCAAAATCTTCTAACGGTGCATTACTCGTATGGAATGATATGAGTAGACTACCATGGGGTATATTGCTATTATTCGGCGGTGGCTTATCCTTAGCTGCTGCATTTGAAGATTCAGGACTGACAAAATGGTTTGGTGGCATGCTAGGTTTCGTCGAACCACTACCATTAATCCTTGTCGTTATCGTATTATCGACGTCTATTTTATTCTTAACAGAAGTGATGTCTAATACGGCAGTTTCCAATATGTTAATGCCAATCAGTATTGGTTTAGCCGCAGCAATTAGCCAAGATCCATTTATTATTATGGGAATTGTCGCAGTATCCTCAACGTGTGCATTTATGTTGCCAATTTCAACACCACCAAATGCTGCGGTATTTAGTTCTGATGAATTAGAAATGCAAGATATGGTTAAAGCTGGATTTATTTTAAACATGTGTGCAATTGTGGTAATATCACTATTCGTATATTTATGGTTACCTATTGTATTTGGTTTATAAAAAGAAAGTTCTTAATAGTTTGTATCGTTAGGATACAACTAAGGTATGATATAATTTCGATACTAGGGACGCATGTCACAAAGTACAAAACGGTATAGAATAAGAGTATAAACTTATAGAAGGAGTCATTTATTATGAAGACAATCATTAAAGGGGCTATTGCAGTATTACTGATATTAGGCGTAGTTAAAACATTCCAGGACCATGACGTGCAAGCAGAAGCAGTTAATTATTATAACCAAGCTAAAAATGGTGAACTACTTCAAAGTATAGAAAGTGTGAATTTCGATTCATTAAAGCACTTACAATTCGATGATCTTATCCCTTCTGATTTCTTTTAAAGTTTATCAACTTTCTTCTAGATAATTACAGAATAAACGTCATCTGATATGCTAGGTGTCAACCTTGTCTCAATTTCGTATCGATACTGTAATTGTCGTACCTTATTAACATAGATTTCAACAAATAGGTTTGCCAAGACAACCTTCAGACAAATAAATTACGAGCATCTCCTAATATTTAAAGGAGATGCTCTTTTTTATGAAAAAATATAAATTTTTAAAGGGTAAGTGAAAAAAATCATAATGAGATATTTTAATGAAAATTATATAATAATATAAATTAATACCAAAGGAGGCTATGCAAATGAAAAAGACTATTATAAGTGTTTTATTGTATTTAGCAATAGTATTAGGCTCTGGAACAATAGCAAATGCAGCAACTATCTATGCTCAAGGTGGAATTTGGAATTATGGAGTAGGAAGCAAATATGTTTGGTCATATTACAGTAATAATTATAAAGCACATGGCTCTACAGCAGTGGGTAAATATAAATCCTATAGTGGAAAACGAGAGCAGGTATCCAAGCTAGAGCATCTGCCCCAAAATCATTCTTCGTAAATAGAACATATTACAACGTTTACTAATAATAGCTGGGAAATGAATACAATTTGTATTCATTTCCTTAATTGATGAGGTACTGTATGAAAATAATAAAATTAACCTTAGATATCATAACGCTTGGCATCATTACTATATTAGTCCTAGTGTTCACATTAAGAGAAGAGCAAGAATTATTACCTGGTAGTCATACCATATTAAACATTTCTGCTTGGGATTATAGTCACAATAAGCAAGAAATTTATGAAACAATTGAATCGATTTCCCAAAAAGAAAATATCACAATCTATAAATCTATCTCAAATACAAATCAAAATACAGACAAATATATATACTCGTTTAACGAAGAAAAACCAAAATTTCAAAATCATATTAGGTATAAATATATCAACTACGACACCCTTCTGAGTAAAGATGTCCGAGGGAATTATTTTGTAATGGGAGATTCATTTGATTCTCATAATATTAAACAACTACTACAGAAAAAAGGTGTAGAATCAGAAATAGTTAGTTTAAATAAATTCGTTTTATTTTTATCTGTCATAAATGATAAGGGGCTCCTATTCCCTATGACTTCAATATTAATACTTCATGTTTTTTATTTTTTACAAATAGCCAATATAAAATTTAAAGAATATGGTATTAAAAAATTACATGGTTATTCAATTTCAAAAATAATATCTGAAGATATGCTTAAGAAATGTTTATACTACACTTCCTTATTAAGTGTCTTTTTAATTTCTATAATAATTTTGTCACTAGTATTGGACATTTCAGACAATAATTTTATTTTTATAGTGCGTGTTTTCTTAGGTGTAATCATTTTATTCAGTATACTTTTTCTAATTTCACTTTGCTCTTATACACTATTTATAAAAACAGATATACCATTAATTATCAAAGGCAAAAAACCCTACACTTTATTACGAATGATAACTGTATCGTTCAAGATAATTATTCTATTTGTCTTAGTAATTTTGTTAGTACAAAATTTAAGTTCATATCATGAATTGAAAAAGATTAAAGAAACTGAAAAATACTGGACAAAGTTAGATGATTATTACGTCATTGAAGTTGCACCACTTAAGTACACTCATTCAGAAGAAAATGATATATCCAAAAAATTTCATAAATTAATCTCAAATACTGAAGCACAACGTGAATCATTACTTATTAGACACAATAATTTATATCATCCCCAACCTACGAATTACACGCCTGAAAATGGTAACGTTATTTTTTTAAATAGCAATTTCATAGATTTTTATAATAGTGCATTTAAAACACAATTTGAACTGTCCGATTCTAAAAATACAATAGACTTATTATTACCACCTAAAGCGCATATCTTTCAACAAGCAATTAAAAAAGATTTCAAAGATTGGATTAACTTTCAACGGGATAATGATAATCAAATTAAAGAAATTAACATGAAACAAACAAATGACAACTTTGAAATATATACTTTTGATACCAGATCTAGTTTAAAAAATAACTTTAGTAAAAATCCTCTAGTTGTATTAATAGATACAACAGACCTAGGAAATAACTTTTATTATTCATCGGTCACACAAGGTAGTTACTTGTTTAAAGATTATGAAAATACCAATAAATATTTGAAGGAATATGGATTAGAAGATGTTGTAAGTGGTGTTACAAATTATAAAGACATAGTATTGAAGGATTTTGAAGATCTTAATCTTAAAATCCTTATTGTATCTATTTCAATACTTTTGTCTTTTATCACATTGGTTTTAACAATAATTTTTGATATCCAACAATACTTTGAAAAAAATATGAAATTTTTAATGATAAGAAAAATACATGGTTTCAATTTAATTAAAAATAATAGTAAATACTTACTATTGAGTAATGGATTAGTCATTTTAGTTGGCGTTATATCTATAACAGTTATGAAGAATAGTGCAATCCTCCTTTTATTTATCTTTATTATAATTATTCAAATTTTAATACAAAGTATATATATAAATAAGTTAGAAAAAAATAACTTAATTAACTTAAAGGAGCTAGAATAATGAGTAAAAAATTAATTATCGTTATTACTGTTATCATACTACTTGCTGTTACTACATTTTTAACAAATGATAACTTTGATAGATTTAATCCCTTTCTACAAGAAGAAAAATCGTATGCCATAGTTAAACAACACACACAGCAATATAACGATGTCACAGCGTATTCCAAGAATGGGGAAAAACTGAACTATAAATTAACATTCGGTGGTTATGATCCAAGTAAAAAGTTTGTAGAAATCATTCATAAAGGTACATATGTGAAAGAAATACACTATATTGAGAAACAAGAACTCCCCAAAAATATCAGGTGATGATAATGATAAAAATACAAGGATTAACGATTACAAAAGAAGGAAATACTATATTTAAAAATTTAAATTACTCATTTAAAAATGGTAACTCGTATGCATTAATGGGGTATAGCGGTTCCGGTAAATCTACATTATTAAATAGTATTGCTGGATTTGAAAAAATAGATTCAGGTAATATATATCTTAATGGAAAAAAATTAATTGCTGATAACCATTTCTATAAAACACAATTAGGTTATCTATTTCAAAACTATGGATTAATAGACAATTTGTCAGTTGATGAAAATTTAGACATTGGACTAGCGTTCCAAAAACAGTCGAAGGCAGAAAAACGAAAACGTAAAAATATATTATTAACAGAATTAAATGTAAATGTTGATTTAAAGCGTAAAATATCAACATTAAGCGGTGGAGAACAACAACGCATCGCTTTAAACAGATTATTGTTAAAAAACCCTAATATTATACTAGCCGATGAACCAACAGGATCATTAGATAGAACAAATGGAGAAAAAATCCTAGATAAGTTATTAGCATGTTTAAATGACAATAAAATTATCATAATAGCAACACATGACACTGACGTTGCTAAAAAGTGCAATGTTGTAGTAAACATGGAAGATTTAAATTGTTAGTTCTTCAACAATCTCGATTCATTTTAAAGATAGACAAAAGCAGCAAGACCCTTTTCAATAGGAGTCTCGCTGCTTTATTTTTCTTAATACTCATCTATAAATTTATGATGTCATATAATCTCCACCATTGACGTGGATAACTTGGCCTGTAATATACGAACTATCTGCGTACGTTGCTAAAAATACATAAGATGGTGCCAGCTCAGCTGGTTGCCCTCTACGTTCCATTGGTGTATCAGAACCTTGATTTTCAACTTTGTCTTCTGTGAATGTTGCTGGAATTAACGGTGTATAAATTGGTCCAGGTGCCACTGCATTGACACGAATACCTTTCCCAATCAACGTAGTTGCTAATGAGCGTGTGAATGCAACAATCGCTCCTTTTGTTGCTGAATAATCTATAAGATGTCCCGAACCTCTATAAGCTGTCACACTCGTGGTATTAACAATCGCATCGCCATCACTTAAGTGTGGTACTGCAGCTTGAGATAAAAACATCATTCCAAAAATATTCGTTTCGAATGTTTCTTTTACTTGTTCTGGTGTGATATCTTCAAAATTATCTTTTGGAAATTGAACGCCACCATTATTAACTAATATATTGAGTCCACCAAAATCATTTACGACTTTTTCAATTAAATCTTGTGATGATGCAACATCTTTCAAATCATGTGCATAGGCTTTTGCTTTTACACCTAAAGATTCCAAACGATTTACTACCGCTTCAGCATCTTCATGTTCATCATAATATCCAATCGCGACATCTGCGCCTTCTTTAGCATATAGTGTTGCCACTGAACGCCCAATACCTGAATCTCCGCCGGTAATCAAAGCAACTTTCCCTTTCAATTTTCCACCACTTTTATAATCTTTCATTTCTGAAAGTGGCTGTGGATTCATATCTTTTTCAATTCCTGGTTGTCTATCTTGTGTATAACCTTTAATTTGTTTATGAAATTCAGTTAAGTTCATTTGTATACCTCCATTTTTACGCCTATTACTTGCTAGATACCACTTCAGAACACATACAAACATTTTGAATTTTTAATTAGTTTTGAGCAATATAAAATGAATACATTGACAACACACTATAACAGTGCCGCTATAGTGTGTTGACTGAGCTTTAAGATTATTAATTGGATTTAGATAGAATGTTTAATGATTCTACTTGAATGGATAAATGACATAACTGCAAATATGCAATAAACAATTGAATATGCACCCATAACAATATAGACAGGTAACATATTTGTAGTACTGAGGATTAACATAAATGCTTTAGCTGCAAAATATGCATGTAATAATGACACTACTAGTGGCAGTCCAAAATTAAACATTACTTTAAGCCCTAACCCTTTGAGCATATCACTATGTGTGTATCCAATTTTGCGTAATATACGGAAACTTGGTATCTCATCTTCTGTTTCATCCATCTGTTTAATATAAATAATACAACCTGACGCAACTAAAAATGCTAGCCCTAAGAATGATGTAACAAATAATAATATACCCGCAGAGTCATTCAATTCTTGACGTACTAATTTTTGAGGGTAGATATCAGAATGAACCGAATGGGCCATTTTATTAGCTTCTTCCCAATTATTTTGATTTTTTAAATCATAACCATATTGAGTACGTGTTTCCTCACCTTGTGGTTTCAAGTGATTATATTGCTGTTCACTTATGAGTAATACAGGTGAAGCAAAGCTGACATCGTTTTTAAAATTCACTTCTTTTTTAGCATCAATCACTTTAAATGTGTCCACTGGTTTAGTATCAAATTGAATTTTTGTATTTAAATTGAATTTCATTATACTTGCGGATGAAGCCATATTTATCATTTTCGCTTTATGATCCGTAATATCCTTATCATTAAAATATTTATTACTTGTTATAAACATTTTATCAGTTTCACCAAAATTACTACTGTAATCATAAAAATTCTCTTTAGTTACTTTTAATTCAGTAACTTCTTTATATACTTTGTTATAACCTATATCCTTTTGTTTCAATTTATCTTCAAATTGTTGGGCTTGCTTATTTTCCAAGAAATTAAAATCTTGTGGTGAGGATTGCTTCACTGTATCGTCAATCGTTGACTTACTGATTGCACCAAAGCACAGTACGGTTACAGTAACAGCAGATATCGTCGCTATTATTGTGAGTGACAATGCATTTTTCTTCATTCTGTGCATGATTGAAGACGTAAATACAACATCTGTTATAGAAACATTACCATTTTTTGAACGCTTCAATGTTTTAAAAATCAGCGACACTGAACTTCTAAAGAATAGATATGCACCTATAATAGTTAAAAATAAAATGGCGAATGGCGCGTACATTAATTGCTCGGCGAATTTGCCAAACAGTTCAGTAGACATATAATAGCCAAAAGCAATCATGGCTATGCCTAAAATGCCTGAGATAACTTCAATAACGGTCATCTTAGATTGGGTTGCTTCAGATTTTGTACTATCATTCATCAATGATAATATACTGCGCTTACGTAAAAAGATGAAGCTTTGTGCCATAATCAATAGGAAAGACACGATAATTAATAAAATTGTTTGTATAACAGCAGGAAATTGGAACGTTAATGATACACTCGTGTCTATAGTTAATACCTTGAGTACAATCATTAAGAGAATTTTCGAACCAAAGACACCAATAATTATGCCCATAAACCCTGTTATTAAAAACATTGCAGCTTGTTCAATTAATAATATGCGCATAATATTTTTTCGAGTTAAACCTATTAATTGATATAAAGCAAATTCACGTGTCCGTCGTTTTATAAATAATTGATTTGCGTACATTAGAAATACGAGTATAATCGCAAATAAGAAATATGATCCTACTTCAGAACCCTTTCTAATAATAGACATTGAATTTACATTGTTTATACTCTCTGTATACTTTAATGTTACGAAACTAAAATATAATACAATACTGACAATCAATGAAAATATATACATCGCATAATGCCGTATGTTTTGTCTGAAGTTCTTAATTACGATCTGATTAAAACTCATTTGCTACACCACCCAAAGCAGTTTGCATATGAATGATATTTTTGTAAAACGCTTGATTCGAGTCATCACCTTGGTAAATTTCAGAATGGACGCTGCCATCTTTCAACATAATGACACGATTAGAATAACTTGCTGCCACTGGATCATGTGTCACCATTACAATCGTTGCATCTATGCTTTCATTCAAATCTTCAAGCCTGTTTAGAAGATCTTGTGCACTTTTTGAATCTAATGCGCCAGTAGGTTCATCAGCAAAAATAATAGCAGGTTTATGTACCGAAGCGCGTGCTGCTGCAGTACGTTGTTGTTGCCCTCCAGAAATTTCATTAGGATATTTATGACCCAGTTCATGAATACCTAGCGCTTTTGTTACTTCATTATAATTATTTTCTTTTTCTGTTTTAGACATTTTTTGAATTGATAAAGGAAGCATGATATTTTCTTTTACCGTTAATGTGTGTAATACACTATAGTTTTGAAAAATAAAACCTATCTCTTTTTTACGAAAATCTGCTAACGCCTTGTTACTCATGTTATTTATTTTGTTACCGTTAATTTCAACTGTGCCACTCGTTATATAATCAATAGAACTTAAGACGTTTAAAAGTGTTGTTTTACCAGAACCTGAAGGCCCCATTATGGTAACAAATTCACCCTTTTCAATTGAAAAATCTATCCCCTTTAATACTTCTTGTTGCTGATGTCTGTTACCGTACTTTTTTGTTAGTCCTTCTACTTTTAATATCGACATGTTTGTTCACTCCTCGTCATCTTTTTCTCTATATAACTATCATAGCTAATTAATTTTTTCTTTTCGTTTGATATAACTAACAAAAAGCTATTTTTAAATGACAACTTTGTCACTTATATGAAATTTAGTTGCTTCTATTTTTCTAAATCTACACTTCTGTCATATGATATAATAGTCTAATTGAATTTTAAATAAGGAGTACAAGAAGATGTTAAATAAACTTAAACGAGAATGGCTCACTGCTCCGGGCACCAATATCGTAGCTGGTATCCTTGTGGCGCTTGCACTCATTCCTGAAGCCCTCTCATTCTCTATCATTGCCGGTGTAGATCCTATGGTCGGTCTATACTCTTCATTTATTATAGCAGTTGTTATTTCTTTCGTTGGTGGTAGACCAGCAATGATTTCAGCAGCTACAGGTTCTGTTGCCTTAGTCATTGTGCCATTAGTAAAGGACCATGGCGTTCAATATTTACTGGCAGCAACAATTTTAATGGGTATTATACAAATTATATTTGGTGTGTTAAAGGTAGGACGTTTAATGAAGTTCATCCCAAACTCTGTCATGATTGGTTTCGTCAACGCTTTAGCCATTCTTATTTTCATGACACAAATCAAGCATATATTTGGTATATCAATACCTACATATTTATTTGTTATTACTACACTACTAATTATTTACTTATTGCCACGCGTATTCAACAAAATTCCCGCGCCACTTATCGCAATTGTTGTACTTACTATTGTCTACTTAGCGACTGGCGCAAAAGTCGAAACTGTTGGTGATTTAGGTCAAATCACACGTTCATTGCCACAATTTTTCATTCCTGATGTGCCATTTAACTTAGAAACATTACAAATTATTTTGCCTTATTCTTTATCTATGGCGATTGTTGGACTTGTAGAAAGTTTATTGACTGCACGTATCGTAGACCAAGCAACTGATACGTATAGTAGTAAAAATAGAGAATCACGTGGACAAGGTATTGCCAACTTTATTACAGGGTTCTTTGGTGCTATGGGTGGCTGTGCTATGATTGGTCAATCCGTAATTAATGTACGCTCTGGTGCAACAACACGTCTTTCTACTTTTACAGCTGGTGTATTTTTGATTGTTTTAATTATCGTGTTTGGGGATTGGGTCGTTCAAATTCCTATGCCTATATTAGCTGGTATCATGATTATGGTATCTGTAGGAACGTTTGATTGGCATTCATTCCAATTTATGAAAAAAGCACCACGAACTGATGCGTTAGTCATGGTACTCACTGTAGCTATTGTACTATTCACGAGTAATCTTGCCTTAGGTGTTATCGTTGGTGTCATTGTAAGTGCCCTTTGTTTTGCTACAAAAATTTCAAATGTTACTGTAGATTACGAAGAAGTCGATGAGACAATTCACTACAAAATCAAAGGCCAAATTTTCTTTGTCTCTATAGATTCTATGATGAATCAACTTGATTTGGAATTACGCAATAAAATAATTTACTTAGATTTTAGTCAAGCTCACTTATGGGACGATTCCGCAGTGAATGCGATTGATACTTTAATAGAAAACTATCATAAGAAAAAAAACACAATTTATGTACAACACCTCAATAAAGACAGTCGTAAAATTGTTTCAGAATTAAGTAAAGTAAACAAACAACATCTTTTATAAAATATGAATCTATGAGATTGAAATATCGGTAAGTTTTTAAAACTACACCCTTATTTCAATCTCTTTTTTCAAACGTAAAAATTGACTTTTATACCTAGTGGGGGTATATTAAAAATATAGAAATTAAAAAACGACTCTGTCACCAATATTTAGTTACATGTATGAAAGGAGGTTCACTTCATGGCTGAAAAGAAAAAAACGACTTTAGGTATCACCGGTATGACTTGTGCCGCGTGTGCAAATCGTATAGAGAAAAACTTAAATAAAATTAATGATGTAGATGCCACTGTAAACGTTACAACTGAAAAAGCAACGGTTGCTTACAATCCTGAATCGACAACGATTGATGACCTTACGCACTCCATTGAAAAAACAGGTTATGGCGTCTTAACTGAAAAAGCAGAACTCGATGTTATAGGCATGACTTGTGCCGCATGTTCGAATAGGATTGAAAAAGTATTAAACCGTGACGCTGGTGTTGAACATGCTAATGTCAATTTAACTACTGAAAATGCAACGATTGCTTATAATCCAGAAATGACTTCTATTGATGATTTGATTAAAAAAATTCAAAAAATAGGTTATGATGCAAAACCAAAACAAGCAGCCAGTGAGAAAAGTTCGCAAAAAGAACAAGAGTTAAAACACAAACGCAATAAACTTATTATTTCAGCAATTTTAGCAGCACCCTTATTGCTTACAATGTTTGTACACCTTTTCGGTATGCAAATTCCTCATATCTTTATGAATCCATGGTTTCAATTTGCATTAGCAACACCTGTTCAGTTTATAATCGGTTGGCAATTTTATGTAGGTGCCTATAAAAATTTACGCAATGGTTCTGCCAACATGGATGTGCTTGTCGCCTTAGGTACAAGTGCCGCATACTTCTATAGTTTATACGAAATGATAAAATGGCTAAACCTTACAAATTATACACCGCATCTATATTTTGAAACGAGTGCAGTACTAATCACATTGATTCTTTTTGGAAAGTATTTAGAAACGCGCGCAAAAACACAAACTACAAATGCTTTAAGTGAATTGCTCAACCTTCAAGCAAAAGAAGCACGCGTGTTACGTAATCAAGAAGAACTTATGATTCCATTAAACGAGGTTGTCCAAGGCGATCACCTTATCATTAAACCTGGTGAGAAAATACCTGTAGACGGTAAAGTCATTAAAGGAACCACTTCTATAGACGAATCTATGTTAACTGGTGAATCTATACCAATTGAGAAAGTTCAAAATGATAACGTCATCGGTTCCACAATGAATAAAAATGGGTCTATTACAGTAGAAGCAACTAAAGTTGGCAAAGACACAGCGCTCGCTTCAATTATTAAAGTTGTAGAAGAAGCACAAGGATCTAAAGCACCTATTCAACGTCTTGCTGATATTATTTCTGGCTATTTTGTACCGATTGTAGTTGGCATTGCTTTACTCACATTTATTGTATGGATTACACTCGTACAAACAGGACAATTCGAACCAGCATTAGTTGCTGCAATCGCAGTACTCGTCATCGCCTGCCCTTGTGCACTTGGGTTAGCTACGCCTACTTCTATTATGGTAGGTACTGGAAAAGCTGCCGAAAACGGTATTCTTTTTAAAGGTGGCGAACATATTGAACGTACACACCAAGTCAATACTGTTGTATTAGATAAGACAGGTACAATTACAAATGGTAAACCCGTAGTCACTGATTTTGATGGTGATGATAAAGTGTTACAACTACTCGCAAGTGCAGAAAAAGGTTCTGAACATCCTTTAGCTGAATCTATTGTGAACTACGCTAAAAAGAATCACATTCCATTTTTAGAAGTAGCACATTTCGAAGCGATACCAGGTCACGGTATAAAAGCGACAATTGATGGTAAATCATTATGTGTTGGTAATCGCAAATTTATGATAGAAGAAAACATTGCAATAAACAGTGCTGAAACACAATTATCACGTTTTGAACAAGATGGAAAAACAGCGATGATGATTGCCATAGATAGCGAATTAAAAGGAACAATCGCTGTTGCAGACACTGTTAAAGCTTCAACAAGTGAAGCAATTCAGCAACTTCATGATTTAGATATTGAAGTCGTGATGCTCACTGGAGATAACGAACGTACTGCACAAGCTATTGCAAAGCAGGTAGGCATCGACACAGTAATCGCCGAGGTATTACCTGAAGAAAAAGCCTCAAAAATTGTAGAGCTACAAGATCAAGGCAAGACAGTAGCCATGGTTGGTGATGGTGTCAATGATGCGCCAGCACTTGTACAAGCAGACATTGGTATAGCAATTGGTAGCGGTACAGAAGTTGCTATCGAAGCTGCTGACGTTACAATTCTTGGCGGCGATTTATTATTAATTCCGAAAGCCATGAAAGCTAGTAAATCAACAATACGCAATATTCGTCAAAACTTATTTTGGGCATTTGGTTACAATGTAGCTGGTATACCGATTGCCGCATTAGGGTTACTCGCACCATGGGTTGCCGGCGCTGCAATGGCGTTAAGCTCTGTGAGTGTCGTCACTAATGCATTGAGACTTAAACGCATGAAATTATAATTCATTTTTGAAATAATCATGATAGAGACATTCATTATTTTAAGGAGGTGATTTGTATGACTGCAGAAACAATTAAAGTAGAAGGCATGAGTTGTGATCACTGTAAACAAGCAGTAGAGTCAGCACTTACTAACCTTGATGGTGTTACAACAGCAGATGTTAACCTTGAAGAAAATAACGTTAAAGTAGATTATGATGACAGCAAAGTCGAAATGTCTCATATGAAAGAAGCAATTGAAGACCAAGGTTATGATGTAAAATAAATGAATAGCACACAAATATAGTGGACGCCTCATCTCTGATGCGCCCACTTTTTTTTATTGTTTATATTAATTTTAATACTGAGTTAAAAACCCTTTATAATGTATTAACACGGAGGGCTGTATCACCAGTGTTCAATACTTCTAATGTTGCATTTAGTGCATCCACAATTAAATTTTCAACTGCTGCATCTGTATAAAATGCAATATGAGGAGACAGTATAACATCTTGTCGTTCAATTAATTGAGTTAAAATATCATCTTTAAGTTCAGTGCCTCTTTGATCACTAGGAATCAATCCTTTCTCACCCTCATAAGTATCAAGCGCTGCACCTTTTAACGTTCCATTATCCAAAGCTTCTATAAGTGCACTTGTCTTTACAATAGAACCACGCGCACAGTTGATAAACACAGCGCCCTTCTTAAATGCTTTGAATAAATCTTCGTCAAATAAATAGTCATTTTCTTTACTACCTGGAATATGTACAGTGACAATGTCTGCATCTTTTACAACTTCAGTCACACTATCTTTATAAGTTAAATATGTTTGGCATTGTTCATTCGGTTCAATATCATATGCCACAACTTCCGCGTCAAACCCTCGAGCAAAAATTTTTCCTACAATAGAACCAATGCGTCCCGTACCGATTACAGCGACTTTTAAATCTCTGATAGAACGTGATAATATCGCTGGTTGCCATCTGAAATCATAAGTTGCTGTTTTTTGTTGAATATCATTATAATTACGAATTAAATTAAGTGCTTGAGAAACTGTATACTCTGCAATTGAATGTGGCGAATACGAAGGTACATTTGAAATAATCAAGTTATATTTTTGAGCTAAATCCAAATCATAACTATCAAAACCTGCACTACGTTGTGCAATTTGTTTAATGCCAAAATCATGTAATTTTTTATATACTGTTTCATCTAATGGAATTTGCTGTGATAAAGATAAACCATCAAATCCTTCTACTCGATCTACTGTGTCTAAAGTAAGTAAATCTTTATCTAAATCAACCTCTACTTTGTATTTTGTTGCCCATGCTTCTATGTAGGGAATATCTTCTTCACGCACGCCAAAAAGTTTGATTTTTGTCATCTAAATTCACTCCTATTTTATTATTGATAAAGATATTTAAGCGATTGAATACGTTCTGCTGCTTCCAACAATGCTTGATCATCAAGTGCCAATGAAATACGTACATAGTTACGCCCATGTTCACCAAAAGGTATGCCAGGTGCAACAAGAATAGATTGCTCTTGTAATAAATAGTCAACAAACGTTTCACCATCGTATTCGGGCGGTGTTTTCAACCACAAGAAAATGCCACCTTTCATCGGTTCAAATGGTATATCCACTTCATTAAGTTTTGCTTCAAATTGATTTCTACGTTTTTTAAAAGTTTCATTTTGTTCTTCTAAAAAATCATCATAATGATTCAATGCATAAGTAGCTGCATCTTGTAACGCACCAAACATACCAGCGTGTGTATGTGATTGGTATTTCTTTAAGGCTTGTATTATATCTTTATTCCCTACTGCAAATCCCACTCTAAATCCTGACATGTTGTAACCTTTAGATAAGGAAAAAATTTCTACTCCCAAATCTTTCGCACCTTCAGATTGCAACATACTGGGATTCTTACCATCAAAACCAAATGCACTATATGCAAAATCATGAACAATTTTAGTTTTCGTATTTTTAAATTTTGCAACAGCTTCATCAAATACAGCCTTTGTAGCCACTGAGCCAGTTGGATTATTAGGATAAGTTAAATAAACTAGACGTGTATTAGCTAGCACTTTTTTATCTACTTTATCCCATTCAGGTAAATAATATGGTGGTTTAAGTACCAATCGCTCAGGTTGTGCATCAGCCAACATCACCCCTGCCAAATAGTCTGTATAACCAGGATCCGGTAGCAATACATTTTCTCCAGGATTAACGATACATGTTGGAAGCGCTACTAAACCATTCTTCGTTCCATATAAAATACAAACTTCATCTTCTATATCTAATTCTACTTGGTACTGCCTTTCATAAAAATCTACAATTGCTTGTTTCAAGCTATCTTTACCATGAAATGCTACATACTTCTGATTCTCAGGAAGACGTATCGCATCAGCGAAACAATTAATAATACCTTTTGGCGTTTCGCCATCAGGGATACCGACTGCCATATTGATTAATGGTAAAGGCCCATGTTCAACCTTTTGCCCCATTGTTTTACCAAAGTAACTATCAGGAATTTGTGCTAATCTATCTGAAATTGACATTAAAAAGTCCTCCTATATAAAAAAACTATATACCCAATGAAGTGGCATATAGTTTTCACATGTCACCTATCTATCAAGTCATGTCACTTGTTGGAAGTAGCACAGTACTTACGACATAAGTCTGCTGCTGAAGTCTCATAGGGCCAAATCCCTCAACTTCTCTGGATAAGTTTTCATTTATTTAATTAGCTTTAATTTTATCAGAATATTCACGCTTGTCAATAAACTGCAAAGTATAAAAAAGAGAGTGACTCTTGTGAGTCACTCTCTAATCTATATCAATAAATTTTATGATTTAATGCTTTGAAACCTACCACCAGTTATTTTGAGAACGGAATGAAAGTGCTTCATCAATTGAACCATAACGTTGTTCAGCATAGTTAATCATACCTTTTGTTTGTGTAGCTACTGAACCAGTACCCCAAGCTTCTTTAGTTTGTCCTAAACCTCTGTAACCTAATTGGTTAACAGCATTTGGATTACCACTTGATTCAGGTAATACGATAGTATTCCACATAGCTTCTGTACCACCAGCAGCTAAGAATTGAGCTTTAACTGATCCACCAGTTGAAGCAGCTGAAGATTTTGCAGTTTCGTAAGTTTTAGTAGTTGCACTTGTTTGTGTAGTTTCAACTTTTGTAGTAGTTGAAGCTTTAGGAGCTGCAACTGGTTTTACGTCAACATTATTTGATTGTTGTTGCGTACTTACTTCGCTTGCTGATTTTTCGTTAGTATTAGTAGTTGCTTGTGTGCTAACGTCTTGAGTTGTGTTTGTAGAAACGTTAGAAGATGCAGTTTGAGCACCTGCTACATCATATTCCCATGACCATGATTGACCGTCTGAAGTGAATGTATATTCATAACCGCCTAATACGAAATCATAGTTGTATGCACCAGCGTGTAATGGTTTTTCATTTAATTCTGCAGCATTACTTTGTGCTAATTCAGCTAAATGCGCTTTGTCGATGCTTTCTTCTGAAGCGTGAGCTTGATTGTTGTCTGCTGTTGCTGCGTATCCTGTTACACCTAATGCTACTGCTAATGATGATGCTAAAATTGTCTTCTTCATAATTAAAAAATCCTCCATTTAAATCTTTTTAAGTAAAATTATATTTTCGTTAATTAAATTATCTTATGTACTTCAAGCAATTAATTTTTATGTGTTATTTTTTCGCCACAAATAATATACCATAAATTTCGTTCAATTATATTACACTTAGATAACAAAACGTTACAGATACAGCTTCTCTTTGTAATATTGAAATATAACCGTTTTGTTTTGTAACGCTCTAAACAAATAAAATATACTTTTCATATATCTCTAAATGTTATTATATTGCGCTTCACGTCAATTTTCATACTAATTTTTTATATAGTCTGAAATATTACAAAACCATCTACTGTTACCCAACTGTAAAATTCAAATTCAACATAAAAATTATAATTTTGCGCGAAACTTGCACTGATTTTTGTCAAAATAAAAAAAGACCACTGTTATGTGGCCTTTTAGATTATCTAACTGTATTTTCAAAAAATCAATTTAACTGTTAGTTTATTACAAATCGTTACTCATTTCATATCCAAAACATATAACATTTTATGCTAAGAATTTATAAATGTTACTATCATACAGTTTTAATACCTTCATATAGAAAAGATTAATTAAGTACCCCATAATAAATGGAACTACAAAGAACGTGATAAATACTAATAATAAATTCATTAATATCGAGTCTTCCATAAATTTAAAGGCACTAATTGGCCCTACAAGCCCGATAATACCAAATCCGGCTGATTCTTTAGTACCTTCTATGCCAATAAGCCCACCTACAAACCCTGTGATAAGTGCGTTTGTAAAAATCGGTAATAAAATAATAGGATGTCTTACCATATTCGGTATCATCATTTTAACGCCACCTAAGAAAATCGTTATCGGTACGCCTGGTCTATTCATTTTCATTGTGCCTGCAACAAGTACACCTTCACATGCTACGATGCCAAGCGAAGCAGAACCAGCTGCTAGACCACTTATACCTATGGCTAGGGCTGTAGCCACGGTCGATATCGGTGAAATAATTATGAAACTAAATGCAAGTGCAATAAGCATAGACATTAATATAGGTTGTAATTCTGTAAATGAATTTACTAAATTACCTATACCTGTAGTAATCATTTGTATGTATGGCAGTATGAGTACGCCTATTAATGCAGCCAAGCCTCCAACAATTGTTGGTAAAATAATTAGCGTTAAACTACCGAAACGTTCTCCTACTATTAATATAAAAAACACTGCAATTGCTGCAGTAATCATTGTATTGATTAAATCCCCAACGCCTACAAGCATCCATACACCATCTTTGAATTGTGCAACCCCACTACCAACAAATGCCGAACTTGCAACTACTGCTGTAGCTAATGGCGTTAGATTGAAGCGCATTGCAATCAATGCTCCTACAAGAAGTGGTACTGTAAATTGTATACTTTCGACAACTTGTAACATTGTTTCGAATATTGGATACTTTGGTGAAAGCAATTTAAATAATTCACCTAAAATTGCATTTGGAATCAGACCTGCAACAATCGCTATTGCTACACCTGATAATACATTATTTATAAATTGTTTCGGACTGACTTTCATCATAGCAGTTCCTCCTAAGTTGTAATAATTACTAATATATCACATTATCTTAATTTTCAGAATATTTATTTCATATTTAATTTTTTAAAATAATCTAGTAAAACAACAACTAAAAAGCCCACAGATAACGATTAAGTAATCTATCGGCTATTAATTATATATTTAGTTGGTTTCTAATGGTTTTTAGTTTCTTCCATAATAACTTTTATTTTTCCATTAATTCAGAAGTTATTACGAGTCCTTGTGTTTCAGTTTCAAAAAATTCTAGTTTTTGCAGTTTATTATTTTCTGGTAATAAGCGATCAAATTGTTCCCAAATCCAAAAAGCGATATTTTCAGCTGTTGTATTCATATCCGGCAATGTTTCGTTGACTAATTTTCCGTCTAAATAAGGTTCAATTTCTTTTTTATATAACTTATCAACTTCATTAAAATCCATTGCTAGACCATAATCATCAATTGCAGATAAAATTTCAATGTTGAATTTGTATAAATGATTCTCTAAATCTTTGTGAAATTTTTCAGTGAAATAAATACGATTGTTACATGTAAATTCATAATAGTTTTTTATACATACATCGTTATCTCGATATTTGAATTGTTGAGGTGGTTGCACATTATCGAAATTTGTCATTGAACTCACTCCTATTTCTCTCTTTATATCTATATACCCTTTCTCTTTCTTCTATAATTAAAGTAATTATGTTTTTCTATATTCATTATAGGTAATTAAGTATTGTAATAGTTTTTTTAGAAAGGATGAATGCTATGACTATTCACATTCAAAGAATTTATGATAAAGAACAAAAAGATGGTGTGCGTATACTTGTAGACCGCGTTTGGCCAAGAGGTGTATCTAAAGAGGATGCAAATTTAGATTATTGGTTAAAAGAACTTGCGCCTACATCTGAGTTAAGAAAATGGTTCGATCATGATCCTAAATTGTATGCTGCTTTCAAAGAAAAATATGAAAAAGAATTACGTGAAAATGACAATCAACAAGAAGCATTTAACGAACTTAAAGAAATCAAATCTAATACTAAAAAAGATATTACTTTATTATTTGCAGCTAAAGATGAAGAGCATAACCAAGCTGTCGTACTGCAAGACCTGCTAAAATAAGGTGGTGTTAGAATTGACCTCATGGAATATTCATGTACAAGATGACTGTGTTCAACAATTAATTAAAAAAGATGCAACATTAGCATTACTGATTAAAAAAGTCGGCAATCTTCAAATCAATATTCGTCCTAACCCATTAAAATCTTTAATTCGCTCTATAATAGGACAACAAATCACGGTAAAAGTGGCCGCATCTATTTTTGAACAGCTAACAGATGCTATCAATGATGAATGGACAGTTGATAAACTGTCAAAAATTGAAGATACGCAAATGAAATCCCTTGGTTTATCTAAATCTAAAATTAGTTATATTCATAATTTAGTAACACATATACAACATGGAAAACTAGATTTAGAAAATTTACACAAGTTAAGCAACGATGAAGTTATTCGTACGTTAACTGAAGTGAAAGGTATTGGGCAATGGACTGCCGAAGTTTTTTTATTATTTACATTACAGCGTCCAGATGTTGTCCCTGTTCATGATGTTGGTCTGCAAAGGTCAGCGCAATGGTTGTACGGTACAACTAAAGCGCAACGAAAAGCACAGCTTGCTTTATGTTCTGAACGTTGGAAGCATTGTGCATCTATTGGTACGTTCTATTTATGGGAAGCCATACATCAAGATTATTTAGCTTACGATTCCATACATGACATCAATGACTAATGTGTATACTGAAAGCTTTGCCAACTGCAAAGCTTCATAATGTCGACAAAGCCTACGACTTTGTTGGCATTTTTTGTGCACACTTTCCGCGGGCACAGCCTCAGCCTGTAGTCTTCAGCTAGTGCTTTACCCGCAGGATTCGGTCCAAATCACTGCCATTTTTTAAAATAATAATATAATCGATCATTGGTTGAAATTATGTAAAGACAAACGAAAATAAAATTGAATATATAACTAAATTAGAGAAAAGATATTCCCTACATTTCCAATCATAATTGGCCATTGAAATTAATGAACAAAGATTGTCTCAAGGAAAAACATCTAAAAAAAATCAAATGCCTTTACAGCATTTGATTTGTCTACGTTCTGAGCTTTAGCAACATATTACCAAAACTTTTTATTATTTTTTATATAAACTTTTTTCGCCATCAGGCAGTTTTTCTATAAATGATTTAGGATCTTCGGCATACGTATTACCTACGCCACCATTCATTCTTTGGAAATGAAGATGAGCGCCTGTGGTTTGTTCGCCAGTATTGCCTGAAAGTGCAACGACATCGCCAGCTTGCACTTTGTCACCTACTTCAACCTTATAATCATTTAAATGCATATACCATTGATGATACTGACCATTTGCTTCCGAAATTTGTAAGACTTTCCCACCTAATTCGTTATTAAATATGCGTGTTACCGTACCGTCTGAAGCAGCTTTTATAGGCGTATCTTCAGGTAAATGATAATCTATACCATAATGTTTACCATCAAAATTACTTCTCTCATATTCACCAAATGTTTCTGTTTCTCTACTTCCATCAAATAACATGCTAAATGAGTTACCATTATCTTCATCAGTCTCGTTACTGCTTTCTTCTGTAAAAGTTTTATTCATACTGTCTTGAATGTCGTCGATGTTAATAATGAGTAGTGTTAACGGAACTATAATAATAATAAGTAAAACAATTGTTTTTATCGTATTTTTCACTATTCAAATCACCTTTATTATATTTAAGTTGTGATATATTAGTATACTTTTTATAGTTTTGATACGCTAATCATACAGCTTGAAAACGGCTCATACTTTAGTTTGATGTCACAAAAAAGTCATCGTATATTGTTTATACAATGACTTTTTCATTCAACTTATTTCAGATTATGCTTCAACGACCCTAAAGCTATATATTATTTTAAGCACTATAACTTCCAAGCATATTTTCCATTAGTTTCCATACGCTTTCTACATCCACTGCAGTAGCGAAATAAGCATTTTTTTCTTTATGCGTAATATCATTTAAATCGACTGCCATCGTCCCATATGTAAGCGGACTTTGGTGTTCAATATCTATGTGTGTATGTTGCATCGTAAATAAGTCTGGCTGTAATAAATACAAAATTGTACAAGCATCATGTATTGGCCCACCATCCATATTAAAATGTGTTTTATATGTTGATTTGAAAAACTCTAAAAGTTCAACGACAAATTTAGCAATTTGATTGTCGATACGCTTAAATCGATTAATGACTTCATCCGTTGCCAATACTTGGTGTGTGACATCTAGCCCAAATACATTAATTGTCACTCCACTATCAAAGATTCGTTTCGCCGCTTCAGCATCTACCCAAATATTGAATTCCGCGTTAGGCGTCCAATTACCAAATGTGCCCCCGCCCATAATTGTTATAGAATCGATATATTGCGTAATGCTTGGATCTTTAATTAATGCAGTTGCTATGTTAGTTAACGGTCCTGTAGCAACAATGGTAACTGGTTCTTCACTCTGCTTTAATGTTTTAATAATGACGTCAGCAGCATGATCTGGTGTGGGTTTAAGAGATGGCACTTCAGGTAACTTCGGACCATCCAAACCAGTATTTCCATGAATTTGGGAGGCAAATGAAGCTGGCTTAATTAACGGACGTGTTGCACCAACTGAGACATTGATATCTCCTCTTCCCATAACTTCGAGCACATTCAATGCGTTCTTTGTATTTTTTTCAACAGATTGATTACCTGCCACTGTAGTTACTGCTAAGACATCAAGTGAGCTATTTTTTGCACCAGCTAAAATTAAAGCAATTGCGTCATCATGTCCTGGATCACAATCCATAATAATCTTTTTAGTCATATGCTTCACTCCAATCAAAATATTTTAGATATGTTGCTCATTTCAAATCTCAAAACTAAAACAATAGCTAATACTGAAAGTTCATTCAAAAATTCGCTATAACAAGAATCTTCTACGTAAACCTTACTGTATTCTAATCCTCCAATTCGAAATCTTGCCACATTTCTATCATACTACTTTTTAATATGGTAGTAACAATATTAACTAATCAATATTCAAACCGAAAACCATAGTAATAAACCAATTATGAAACAATGTAATTCATGTTAAAGCACGCCGTTTTATATTTATTTTTACTCATTACAAATCAAGCATATTGACATTCATGAACTAAAGCCAGATAATTTGTATAAATTATCTTATTTGCAACTTATTTAAGGAGGTGTGAAGTCAATGACCACAACACATGTTGATCCACGAATTACCAGAACAAAAAAATTATTGATGGATGCCTTTCGCGACATTGCTAAAGAAAAGAAGTTACAAACCATTACAGTGAAGGATATAACTGAACGCGCAACTGTAAACCGTGCTACATTCTATGCTCACTTTTATGATAAATATGACATTATGGACTATACATTGTCAGAAACCATTCTTAAAAATTTAAACGATAACTTAACCCTTGCTTCCGAACTTAATGAAGAAACATTATGCAAAACGTTTATCACAATTACGAGTTATATTGAAGAAACACATAATGAATGTAAATTAAATAGTGCTGCATATGGTGAAGTAGTTGAAAAGAGAGTAAAAGAAGAACTGGAAGATATTTTCTTAACGTTAATCGTACAAAAACATCCAACTGAAGATAGAGAAGCCTTAGCTACAAGTGCTCGCTTTTTATCGTGGGGGCTATATGGCACAGCTAAACATTGGTTTCATACGAGCAACACTTCTGCACTTAACTATATCGAAAAAGCACTTCCTTTGTTTATGAGTCACGTATTAAAATAAATCATACAAAAAAGCCTCTAAAGCAATGCTTATTTGTTCTAGAGGCTTAAAATTTTTCAAGAAACTATTTTTTGTTTTCATTAATAAAGTCTAATACATCACCAGTTAATGCGACGCCATTATTACTTTCACCTTCTACGCCACCGTAATGTAATCCTACTACTTCATTATTCGCATTAAAGATTGCAGAACCAGAGTTACCGCCAAATGTACTCGCACCGTATGTAAGTTGCGTGCCGCTATTTGTTAATACTTCTCCCTTACTTTCCCACATTGTAGCTAACGATTTATCACCCGGATAGCCAGTTACTGTCACAGGATCACCTTTACTAACACTTGATGCATCTTCGATTGTTGCGGGTTGTACGACATCACCTACGGACTGCCCTTTATCGTTAGTATTAAAATGTACAAGTACTAAGTCTTCTTGACCAGGGTAAGCTTGGACATCTTTTTCAGTAAACTCACCATACGGAAATGAACCTTCATTTTTAGCTGCAGGTGCAAATGTCATATCACCGTTTGAAAGATTAGCAACATGTTTATTTGTTAATACAGTATTTTCATCGATGACTACGCCTGTCGCTATATTGGCTCCCATATTAATGTAGCCTACTGATTGATAATGACCTGTAGTGGTATTTTCAATTTGTGTTCTGTCTTCATCAGGTAATATGACCTTTGGCATAACTTCTGATGACTGACTATTGGTCGTATTATCATTTTGTTGTGTTTGTGTTTGCTGATTCGTTGTATCGTTATTTTGAGTATCCGTAGCTGCAGAACTACTAAATGGTGCAATTGCAGATAACATAACTAAAGAAAAAGCTATACTACCTATCATTTTTCTTATAAACATAAATAACCCTCCATTAAAATATATTATACTATTAAAATTTAAAGAATTTTCCAAAAATAATCAAATCATAATATTAGTTTTTGAAAATATATCACCTTAATTTATAAGTTTTTTTAATAGTATATTCTTAGGTTATACCCTATCTTCTAAAATAGTATCATTTTCAAAACAACACATTTCTTTTTATGTTGTTTAAACGATAAATAAATAAACATGTTGTTTGCTTTATATTTCGTAAAGTAATACAATACATTTAAACAACAGGTGTTAGTTAGATAATGCTTGTTGCTTAATTAAAGTTAGGAGGGATAGACGTGACAACAATTCAAAAACACAATGGTTTCAAACGGACTTTTCAACAGGATCATTTGACGTTAGGCTTAACGTTACCTTTTGATAAATCTGAACACATCGCATTGTCGTTGGAACATCAAGTTGATTTAGCGCAATACGCTGAAACACTTGGATTTACGAGCCTTTTTGTACGGGACAGTCCGCTTTATAGCCCACATTTAGGAAATGTAACGACAAACTACGATCCGTTTGTATTTTTAACTTATCTCAGCGCCAAGACATCAAAAATCGCTCTCGGAACATCTAGTATTGTTGCTACATTACGTCATCCAATTCATATAGCGAAAGCTGCTACTTCTCTTGACTTGATTTCAAATGAGCGATTATTATTAGGCGTTGCTACAGGAGATCGATCATTCGAATTTCCAGCTTTTAAAGTAAATACAAACCATTTAACTGAACAATTTCAAACAGCGATAACTTCTATAAATGATTTATGGAAAACACATTCACCGCAAATATCAAATTCTATATTTGAATTATATGAGGATGCCGGTTTACAAATATTACCAAAACACAAGCATATTCCAATGTTTGCTACTGGTTATTCAAAACAAAATATGTCTTGGCTAAAGAAACACATGGATGGCTGGATGTTTTACCCACAAGATTTTCAGCAGCAAAAGAAATTATTACTAGATTGGCATCAAAATGATGTATTCAAACCTTTTATGCATCCACTTGTTATCGATTTGTCTGTGAATCCAAATGAGTTGGTTAAACCGATTAAAGATGGTTATCGCTTAGGTAGAAATACTTTAATAAAAATATTAAAATCATATGAGCGTATAGGTACGAATCATATTATGCTCCACTTAGTTGAAAATGAAAGAACTTATAAAAATATATTAACAGAGGTTGGAAATTATATTATTCCACACTTTCCACCTCATGAATTACAGGAGGAAAAAAATTATGACACTATTAGATAGAATTAATATACTAGCAAATAAAGAAAAAGTTGAAACATTGAGCATTGAAGAAAAACAAGAACAACATGTGTTAAGACAAGAATATTTACAAATGATTCGTGGACAAGTTGTTAACACATTTTCAACTTTGAAAGTCGTTGATCCTTTAGGTGAAGACATTACGCCAGATAAAGTCTATGAATTACGTGAAAACATGAATACTTTAGATTTAAATTAAATTGATAACTTTATAATAAATATTCACAAAAACGGCTGTGCACTTTCATATCAAAGCGCACAGCCGTTTAACATTTCTGAGGTTCACAAAGTGCAATTACTTATATCAATCGTTTAAAATTTGTTGCATTGAACGATCAACACTGCTCGCATACATATTTCCAAATTTGACTAAGTGTACCATTAATAAATAAAGTCTATAAAATTCTAAGCGTTTCTCCGCACCATCGCTCAATGGATAATGCTTATTATATTCATCATAAAATGATTGTGTAAAACCACCAAACACGGTAGTAATACCTAAATCAAATTCTCTATCACCATATAATGGTGCCGGATCAAATAGTGCAGGCGAACCATTTTCTAAAAACATATAATTGCCTCCCCATAAGTCTCCATGCAATAAGGAAGGTTTACTCGTATGCTTATTCAGTGCATCTATAATGACCTTACGTACACTTTTATATGTTTGAGCATCGTTATCTGTCCATAATTTCAACCGCAATAATTCATCTTTTAAATGATCCAGACGACGTTCCACAAATAATGTTATCCATGAATCTGTCCAGCTATTATCAAATGAAATATCTCCACCTTCATATGGTAAATCAAACCCAAATTTTCCTGATGATTGTTGTTGGCTATGCATTTTCGCAACAAGCTGTCCTAATTCTCTTTGGCTACCAGTTGTGCCTTCATCTAAAAATGTTAAGAGTAAATAAGCATCTTCATTAATTTTTCCGCTTCCAATCACTTTTGGCGCAGTAATTTGCGCTTGTTCAAAAAGGTTTAAACCTGCAATTTCTGCTGCAAAGAAATCTTCATTACGATTACGTTGCACGAGTAAAAAATAAGTTTCATCTGGTGTTGTTACTTGAAATGCTTCATTCACATCTCCACCACCAACTGGAGATATAGATTCTATATGATTTAATGGAAGTTGTGCTTGCCATTCTTGTTTCATTTGTACCCCTCCAAAACTATTAAGCTATAATATTGCTACTTAATTATTACCATTTTCAACATATCTTAATCAATAATGCTTATTGTCATACTTTTTATGTGACACTTCTTAAAATTATCTTGATTTACTCTAGGCATATATACAGTAAAATGCTAGTCTATTAAAGACATCATTTTCAATATAGCCAACAATATAAATTAACTTTTGGCTTAAATACATATAAAATTCGATTAACGGAGTGATAATCTCATGTATAAACTAATCAAACCTATTTTATTTCAATATGATCCCGAAAAAGCACATGGCATGACTATTGACGCACTGAAATTCGTACAAAAACATTCTAAATTATTACCAGTCATCGAACAGTTATTTCATTATGAGCATACAGTCCTACATCAAGAAATTCATGGTATTCATTTTGACAATCCTATTGGTCTTGCAGCAGGCTTCGATAAATCTTGTGAAGTTCCTAAAGCTTTAGAGAAAGCAGGGTTTGGTGCTATAGAACTCGGAGGTGTTACACCTAAACCACAGCCTGGTAACCCAAAACCACGTATGTACCGATTAGTTGAGGATAACGCTTTAATTAACCGTATGGGCTTCAACAATTTAGGTATGAATAAGGCACTTAGTAACCTACGTAAATATAGCTATCAAGTACCTATAGGTTTGAATGTGGGTGTGAATAAATTTACTGCTTATGAATCACGTTATCAAGATTATATAAAAGTAATCGATACATTTAGAAATGATGTAACTTTTTTTACTGTGAATATTAGCTCACCTAACACTAAAAATTTACAAAGCTTCCATGATAAAGATGAATTCTCACAACTTTGTTCCGCAATTCAATCATATAAAGACAGTCACAATGTCAACGTGCCTATTTTTATCAAGCTGACTTCAGATCTTGATTTAGATAGTTTAGGTCGTATGTTGGACCCTATCGTTGAAACTTTTGATGGCATTATTTTAGCTAATACCACTCAGAAACGTGAACAGTTACATTCTGACAATCAGCATGAAACTGGTGGTTTAAGTGGTAGACCGCTATTTGAACGTAATCTAGAACTCATTTCTTATGCCTATAAACAAACAAATGGTCAGTTCTTAATTATTGGTACTGGGGGTATATTTAATACCAGTGACGTCATTACAATGATGCGTCATGGCGCTTCGCTCGTACAACTTTATAGTGCTTTAGTATTTGAAGGACCAGGACTAACTAAAAAATTAAATAAAAACTTGGCAAAATACCTTAAAACAGAAGGTTATGAGCATATAAATGATATTATAGGGTTAGACGTATAAAATTCAGTAATTGTTTAATTTAAAATCATATTACATTATCTTTATTAGGGTATGTAAATAATAAAGGAGGCGCTATTATGTACAAGAAAATACTATTAGCTTATGACTTTGGCAACACATTCGATAACGTTCCGCAAGAACTACAAAACTTAACTGCTGGCGTAGATGACGCTGAAATTACAATTTTCAATGTTATTTCTGAAGGTGACTTACAAACCTCAGTACGCTATGATGGTAAACATTTTGAAGAATTAGCGAACGAAAAAGGCAAAAAACTAGATCCATTTGTTCAAAAATTAGAAAATCTCGGTTTAAATGTTCGCGTGAGATTTAGTACAGGATACATCAAGCAATCTATTCTGCAAGAAGTTGAAGAAAATAAATATGACATTATCGTCATGAGTAATAAACGTGCAAAACCAGACATTAAAAATGTTCTTGGGAATGTCACTCATAAAATTGCCAACAGCGCGAATCTTCCTGTATTAATTATAAAATAATAGGCATATAAATAAGGAAGCCTCCATCTAAATCTTGGAAGCTTCCTTTATTTTATTTAAATTGCTATGCAATTATTTTCGACTTATATTGATACTTAATCCTGTTGCTTTAAGTATCTCTCAATTACTTGTAATACACCAGATTCATCATTAGATGGTGCGCGGTGTTGAGCTATTTTTTCAAGTTCTGGGCTACATTTCGCCATAGCATAACTATGTGTGGTCAATGCTAGCATTTCTAAGTCATTATTAGCATCTCCAAAAGCTAATAATTCGTCTTGCTCTATGCCCCACTGGTTTAAAAGTGCTTGAATCGCTACACCTTTATTCACTCCAGGTAAAATAAGATCCACACTCTCAGCACCACTTGTCACGGCTCGTATTTCATGTGCATATTCACTTTCCAAACCAGTTTTCACTTGATTTACGATATTGTCATCTTTGATTCTCATTGCCACTTTAACAAACTGGTCATCTTTGATATCACTAAAGTTTTCAACTTTTTCAATATCGTAGTAATAGTTAGTAATAAAATTCATAAATTCATCGCTACAATCACTTTTAACATATGCTGATTTAATCCCACTTACTATAACATCAGAGATATTATAATCCACCATAATTGTCTGCAGAATATCAAAGGTAAGTTGTTGATCAAAATGTGAAGAAGACACTAATGTATCATCAACATAAGTAACGGCGCCATTTTCTGCTACATACGTAATTTGTGCTTCCTTGCCTGGGAAATATGATCGTAATTGGGCATATTGATTACCACTTGCTACAATAAATTTGATATTACGTTTTGTTATTCCTTCAAATATTTTTTCAAAATATATTTCATCAAAGGTATGATTGGATTTAAATAACGTTCCATCTTTATCTACTGCAATTGCTTTTATCATCGGTATACATCCTTCCAAATTCGTTATCAACCCTAACAATATATGTTACTACTTACTTTACATCACAATAATATTAAATAAATGGCCATCTATGTCACTAAACAAACCACCATAAAACCCTTCTAACATCGTACCGCTCTGCAATACTTTACCACCCGCTTCTTTAACTTTATTTAATAATGCATCAACATCTTGAGACTGAGATACAGAAATAGAAACTAATGCTTCATTTGAGCCTATATTAGAAAGCTGAGATGCTTTTTTAAATTGGCTACGTTCAATAAGCATAATAATTTTATTATCGATCGTTTGAATTCCTCTCATTTTATCCAAAACAGCATCATTTTGTTGAATTTTAAAGCCAATTTCACTAAAAAATGCTTCACTTGCTTTAAGGTCTTTTACTGGTAAATTTAGCCATGCCGATTGTATATCCATTTTAACACGCCCTCTATTTTTACTCACCATATCATATCTCACTCTATAGGGGGCGTTAATCACCTACTTTAAACTATAGAACCGTTATCCACTTACATTGTGATTATTTCCTAGGTTATACTATAAAACTAAAATTAAATGAATTAATCATCGTTAATATGAGTGAGCTTACGAATATGCGATAGGTCAATCTTTTCAATCAATTGTTCATATGTGTTCAACGCCTTTTTAGTCATTGTTAATCCTTCTTCAGTTAGATAGATATACATAGCGCGTTGATCTTCAACACATTCTTGTCTAAAAACGAGCGGACAATCCATTCTTTCTATCCTAACGATTAAACGCGACATTGCACTTTGACTCAAATCTACTATTTTAATTAAATCATTCATTTTATATTTTTTTCCTGTTGCTGTAAAAATTTCGTATAGTACATAAAATTCTTTTAAACTTAAATGATATTGTTGTTTTAACGTTTTTTCTATTAATGATTCTGTGTAGTGTACATATTTTGTCATTTCAATCCAATTATTTATTTTTTGCTGTTGTTCCATATAACATCCCCCAATACTTCTCTACCATCTATATTTATTCTGCTGTTTATTTTATAGCTTTACGTTACATCATAGATTGATTGTTTTGTTAATTCCCATTTTTTATCTGCAACATTTTCAACGAACTTTGCATCATGAGAAGTGAATAAAATGATACCCGGATAAGCATTCATAAATAATTCCAATGCTTCTAATGTTTTTATATCTAAAAAATTAGTGGGTTCATCTAAGATTAACATATTAGCTTTAGTAGAAAATAACACAGCTAAAGATAATTTTGTTCTTTCACCACCACTTAGAACTTTACAGGAACGCTCAAGCGCCTCATTTAATCCTAAGTTATTTAATATAGCTCGAGCAAAGTGTTCTTGCGTATCTGTTTCTTCCATTAAAAATTGTAAAAGTGAAACATCTCGCATTGCTTCATAACTAAGTTGACGATAATAGGCCATACGCACTTTTGGTGAACAATCAATACCTTTTTCTTGATGATATATCGCTTCAAACAAAGAAGTTTTACCTACTCCATTATCACCAATAATTGCAATGTTACAACCATATGGAATTTGAAATCGTGTATCGTTAAGGAGCGGGATACCTTCGCGTGTTAATGTGAAGTTTTGAGCAATAATTGGATAATTATTATGCACTTCATAAACTTTACTTTGAGGAAATTGAAAATCATATTGCTGTTTAGGTCGTTCAATTTCTTCGATTTGTTCTAATCGCTTTTCTATATGTTTCGCCTGTTTCTGTGCTGCTTTCTCGACTGTATCTTTTTGTTTAGAAGCACTATATCTGTCTGGTTTAATACTTTTGTTCTTTTGTTTAGATGTTGCTTTCCCATATTTTTGTGCTTGTTTATGCTTTTCTTCACTGGCTTTGGTTAGTCTAGCTTTCTCACTTTGATATTGTTGATACTGACGACTATGTTCAATATATTCTTGCTCTAATTGAGCATGATATTGACTATAATTCCCTTTAAATACCCTTATTGTGCCATCATTTTGTATTTCCCAAATTGTATCTACAATGTCATCTATAAGCGCTCTATTATGCGTAACCATTATTAATGTCCCATAGTAATATTTTAAAGTATCAGCTAAATAGTCAATTCCATTTTTATCCAAATGATTTGTTGGCTCATCCAATAATAAAATGGGACTATAATTTGATATAATATTAGCTAACTTATACTTTGCTTTTTCTCCACCACTCATTTTATCTGTCGTATGCATTGGTAGATTAAGTTGACTTAACACATCACCTTTTAATTGGTTAAAATCACTATCTATATCCATACTAAGTTGTTTAAAATATTGCATTTCACCATTGACTTCAATTGTACCTAAATCAGGTTTAATAGTTTGGTTTATCATATTTAATATTGTTGTTTTACCTGTACCATTTGCTCCGATTAATGCAATTTTTTCAAATTGATAAGCATGTAGCGCTTCGATTTCTATAGAACGAAAATCTGTTAAATTGTGTGCTATTTGATTAAATTTAATTGTATATTCCATCATTGATATACACTCCTTATTAATAAAAGGAAGTGCACGCAAAAAAATAAGACAGGTTTCTCCTATCTCACTCACATAATATATTAATGATATCCACTATCTTTACGTGATAGTACTCTCTTAATACATTATCTTCTTATTAGGAAAAAATGACATACTTCACCCTATGAGAATGTGGCGTGAACTGTACCTTTTTGAATTTATTGTGTTTATGATTCAAAAAGGTTCTAGCGAAGTCTCATAGAAGCTGTCATTTTAATCCTCCTTGTCTTTATATATTGCATTTACTGTAACATCTTGATTATTTATTTTCAATACACATTTGAATAGATTCATCATGATAGCGGTAGTCACTTACTTTTTAATAAAAAAACATACTGGAAGGCTTTATAAATAAAAAGTCCTCGCAGTATGTTCAGCTCACTATGAATTGCTATTTAATAATTTCTCTTTTAAATCTTTACGTTCATATTCTAATGAATACGGATCATTCAACCAATAAATGCCTTCGTCTACTTTAAATGTATGATTGTTTTGTACCGCTTCAGTATTTTTCCAAATTTCTTTATTTTCAAATGATAAGTCAGACCCTTTTGCTACAGGAGTCACAACATAATCGCCAGCCATTTTAGGAAGCTCTTCTTCTGAGATATCAGCTAAATCATTTTCTTTTGTTGCTTTTTCTACTGTCTCTGGCATTTTCAACCCAAATGAGTCGTATAAAATCTCACTACCGTGACCATATGTTTTACCTAGCGCATAGATTTTTTTATCAAAATCTTTGATGATAGACACTGTTGTATCTGCTCCAATGGCATCTTTGATTTCTTTACCATCATCTTTTGTTTTTTGCTCCCAGTCTTCAACCCATTTTTTTGCTTTATCTTCTTTGCCAACAATTTTCCCTAGCTCTAGGTGCTGTTCTTTATAATCATGTTTTGCATAATCAAAGGCAACAGTTGGTGCTATTTTTTTCATTTTTTTCAAGTTTTTATCTGTATTATAAGTAATGATTAAATCTGGTTTGAGTTTCGCGACGCTTTCTACATTTTCAGCATCTACCTTCTCCACATCTTTAAATTTTTCTTTTAATACTTTACTGTCATCAACGATATTCGCAACTCCTACAATATTCGCATCAAGTTGTTTTAAACCACCTGCATATGTTGCCCCTAAAACGACAATACGCTTAGGATTTTTAGGTATTTTCACTTTATCTCCTGAGTCTTGTTTGTAAGTTGTTTTTTCGCTATCTTTTTTAGACGACTTGTCTTCTGAGCCATTGCTACACGCTGCAAGTACAAGCACCAACACTAACAAAGGTAATAATAGTTTCTTCATTGTTTTATGTCCCCTTTTTTTATCGTATTTTAAATTATACAGGAAGTTGTATTAAACACAATAATATATAAAGAATTACTATTTGAAATTCTAAATGATTGTAGATGTTATATAAATAAACAGCCACTTTCTTAATATATAGAAAGTAACTGTTTTGTATATTCATGTCGTTGATTACTAAATAAATTCTCTACATTAAAATCGTCTACAATGATGCCATTTTTCATTACAATAACTCTTTCAACCAAATGATTTAAAAAGGCAATATCATGAGAAATCATCAACATGCCTTTTTGTGTTCTGTGATGATAATCTTTCAGCACTTCTATCATTTTTTGTTCTGCAATAACATCTAAGCTGGCTGTGATTTCGTCACATAGAAGCATATCTGGTTCCAACATAAGTGTACGGATTGTATTAAATCGCTGTAATTGGCCACCACTTAATTCATCAGGTAACCTATCCAACAACTTAGTATCTAGGTCCATATATGTCATCATTACTTTCATTCTTCGATGTACATCACTCATAACCGTACCTTTATAATACTGTATAGGTTCTGCTAAGGATTTCCCCATATTAAATTTCGGATTAAAACTATCATATGCATGCTGAAATATAGGTAATAATGTTAATCCATGTGTGATGATTTGTCCTTCGGTCGGTTGAAGTAAACCTAGCATAAGATGCGCTAAAGTTGTTTTTCCGGAACCACTTTCACCTACGATACCAATAATTTCATCCGCTTTTATAGTCAGGTTAATATTAGTTAAAATAGGATCTTGATCATATTTAAAATTTATTCCTGTTAATTCAATCATAAGCATTCTCCCTTCTTAGCTGACTACGGGAATTAAATAACTCCAGGCTATAGGGTTTTACATTGTGATTTTTAAAAGCTTGAACATGATTAGAATCTATCATTTCTCCGTGACGTATCACATGAATCCAGTCACTAAAATCTAAAACGTGTGATAAATTATGTGTGATAATTAATAAAGTTACTTGATGCACTTCCGCTAAATGTTTAATTAAGTTCATTACATTATAACCCGTTATCGCATCTAATGATGAGGTTGGTTCATCAGCGATAATGACTTCTGGATTTAACATCAGAACACTCGCAATTTGTACCCTAGCAAGTTGTCCTCCAGACAAGCTAAAGCAGTAGCGGTCCATGACTTGGTCAGGTACTAAATCTACCCATTGTAATGCTTTGATGACAAACTGCTTTGCCACTGCTTTCTTAACTTTATAGTGCATTCTGTAAACAGCCATAAGTTGTTTACCCAGTTTTGTATGATCATTAAAGCTGTGTGTATAGTCTTGAGAAATAAAACCGATATCTTTGCCTAATAAAGTATGCATATCTCTGACACTTTGGTTTTTGTAACGTAATCCATCAAATTCTATATCTAATGTACGTGGTACACGTTGAACGAGTGCTTTGGCAGTTAAACTTTTACCCGAACCACTTTCACCAACTAGGACATTCACTTTACTTTGCTTAAGTCCTAAGTTGATATTATGAATGAGCTTAGTACCTGAATTATCTTTGATTGATAGATTGGATATCTCGAGTATATTAGTCATCCAAATCACGCTTCCCTTTTAATAATTTATCTCGTAAGGCATCACCAGCTAAATTAAATAATAAAATTGTTAGTGTAATTAAAGTTGCTGGAACAATTAACAGTAATGGATATGAGCTAATATAGTCACGTCCAGCATTAAGCATTGCTCCCCATTCAGGTGAAGGTGGTTGTGCGCCTAGCCCTAAAAAGGATAGTGATGAAATATAAAGAATGATTTTACCAAAATCAACAGTCATCAGCACAATAATAGATGGCGTAACTTGTGGTAAAAAATGTTTCCAAATAATTGTACGCGTTGGCACATTAAATAACTTAGCCATTTGTATATAGGGTTTCATCATTTCACTGCTTATTACAGAACGTGTAAGTCTTGTATATGTCATCCATTTAATTATTGTAATGGCGATGACTAAATTCCAAATACTCGGTTTAAAAAAGCTGGCAAATGCAATCATCAATACAAATTCTGGAATGCTTAGTCCAATGTCAATTAAACGCATAATCACTGTATCGACGATTCCCTTTTTGTAACCGGCTAAAAGACCAAGTGGAACACCAATAATTACCGTAACGAATAATGTAATCAAACTAATGATTAAAGTATACCTTGCCCCAACGATAACTCGTGATAATAAATCTCTACCATAATCATCTGTCCCTAACCAATGAGTCAGACTTGGCGTTTCCAAAGCATTACCTAAATGCACTTCTAACGCACTATTAGTTGAAACAAAAAATTGTGCTATTATAATGACGATGAGATAGAAAGAAAAACCATAGAAAATGAGATTGTGTTTATTAATATGTTTCATTACATCTCACCATCCTGACGCGCTACTTTAGTCTTTTTACGATTTTTATTGTATCGACGTTTTGGATCTAGCCATAATAACAATAAGTCACTGATTGTGTTAGCAAGAACGACAAGGAAACCGATCATAAGAACTGCACCTTGCACAACAGGATAATCCCTTGCTCTAATACTATCGACTAGGAAATGACCAATACCTGGTATACTAAATAAGTTTTCAATAACGACTGTGCCGCCAATAAGACTGCCTATAGACATACCCAAGACTGTAACGACCGGTATAATAGCAGGCTTAAACAAGTCTTTCCATAAAATATAACGTTCAGACATCCCTCTGAGTCGAGCCGCTTCTACTTCTTTAGATTGGTACAGTTCTACTAAATTAGAACGCATTAATCTGACATAATAGGCACTCATACCTATGCTCAGTGCTATCACAGGTAATACGTAGCCTGCTAACGAATCTAATCCAGATGATGGAAGTAAGTTGAGTTTTTGTGCGAATACATAAATCAATAAAGTTCCTAAAAAGAATGAAGGTATACTAACAGTAAAAGATGTCACTGTGCGGATCAATGTATCAATCCAAGTATGATAGTATTTCGCTGCAATAATACCTAATGGCACTGCTACAATAAAAACGATAATGATAGTCAAAATAGCAATGAATGCTGTAGGTGGCGTATAATAAATTAATTCATTGATTACAGGCTCGCCTGTTTGATAACTCGTACCAAAATTCAACTTCACAATTTGTCCTAACCATTGAATGTATTGGATGACTACGGGTTGGTCTAAACCTAATTTTTGTTTGGTAGCTTCAATTTGTTCACTTGAAACGTTAGCTACATCTAAATGTAAAATTTTGTCGACTGGGTCTCCCGGCGTAAGTTTCATTAATATAAAAGTGATAGTAGAAAGGACAAACAATACAATGATCATTTGTCCAATTCTAGAAAGTATATTTTTTAATATCATTGTTTTTTATCCACTTTATAATCGATGAGATAGACGCCTTCAGGAGTTGCTTTTAAGTTTTCTACATCTTTACTCATACCGACGATATTATCATTATATGAAATATAGCTATTTGCTAAGTCATTGCTAGTTATATCAATAATTTCATTCGTTAAACGATGACGTTCTTTTGTATCTACTGTTTTATTAAATTGATTTATTAAAGCAGTCACTTTGTCATTATCATAATCACCTGCGTTAATCGCACCTTGTGGTTTATACGCTTGGTTGAAGAAATAACCAGTGTCTCCTCTTGGAATCGTACCAAAGCTATAAAGTGATGCATCCCACTGACTTTTATCTTTTAGGTAACCTTGGATATCATCCACATTACGTAATTTAATATCAATATTGGCTTTTTTAGCATCTGATTGGATGACTTGTGCAATTTTCGGAAGTTCTGGACGTCCATTATATGTTGAAACTGTTAATTGTAATGGATGTTCTTTTGTATAGCCTTCTTCTTCCATTATTTGCTTCGCTTTATCTATATCTTGTTTCTGCACTTGTCGATTCTCTATAAAATCTAATTTTGTATTGAAAGGTCCAGTCGCAGGTTCAGCATGACCTTTAGACACATTTTTCGCAATACTTTCACGATCTATTACTTTATCGAGTGCTTCGCGTACAGGTTGCGTCATCTTATCGCTTGTATGGTTATATAAGAGTAAGCCTGTTCTAAATCCTGAGACACTTGATACTTTTGTTTCATCACTCTCTTTTAGTGTTTTTACTTTTTCCACAGGTACATCTGTAATGACATCTGCTTTCCCAGAGTCTAAATCACTCGTACGTGCGTTACCATCTTCTTGATAAGTAACATTAATATGATCTAGTTTCGGTTTACCTTGCCAGTAGTCTTTATTCTGATCTAATTTAATTTTTTGAGATTGCTTATAATCTTTAATTTGATATGGTCCAGTTCCAACAGGGGTTTTATTTACATCGCCCTTTGCTTCCGTATCATAGATTGCTGAAAATGGACTGGCAAGCTCTGAAACTAATTCAGGATATGCTTCTTTTGTCATAATCGTAACATTTTGTCCGTCTACTTGAATGTCCTTAATAGGAAGAGATCCTTTTACCAAGTCACTTTTCTCAATACTTTCTTCCAAACTAGATTTCACTGCTTTACCAGTCACTTTTTTACCATTTTGGAATTTAATATCATCTTTTATTTTTAGATCGAGTTGAGTTGGTGACTTTTGATTATATGATTCAACTAATAATTTTTGAACTTTTCCTTCAGCGGAGGCTTTAAACAAAGATTCTGCTGCGCCAATTTTCACTGGTACATCTGTTTCATAAGGGGCGATTGAAGTTGTTTTTAAAGGTAACTCAATGTCCAAAGTGTTTCCTTTAGATTGACTTCCAGATCCACTACATCCTGCTAAAGTAATTGCTGCGGTTGCAAACAATACCACTAATCTTTTCATTTATTTTCCTTCTTTCTAAAAAACCATTCTTAAAATCAATTAGAAATTTATATTTTAAAACTTATAACAATAGAGTTAACTACACTTTCAACCAGATTAATTTAAGTTTTCATGTTATATCACTCTATTTGTTGTTCTTTCATTTGATTACCCGCAAATAGCATAATCCACGTAGCAATAATAAATGGCAATGTAAATACCGGCAAACCAAATGGTGTTAATAATGTAGTCATGCCTGCATGTAATATGACAGTTAGCAGAATGCCTAACACAATACTTATATAACGCGGAATTATAGTACTAAATGCGACACCTAAAGCTAACACTGTAAGTATGACATTATAGCCAAACAGACCATCATTAATTTGGTCGTGATTACCACCAAGTACCGTGACTGCTGCAAAACCTATAATATTTGCAATAATTGCAAATGTACCAGCTTTTCTGGAAGCAATAAAAATACCAATAAGAATTAATATACCTGCAATCATATTTTTAAGTAAAAATATTTCACTGAAACCCGTCAAAAATGCACTTATAAAGTCGATACTATGACCAGAAAATTTAATTTCCTGAACTGTATTCGGCAAAATATTAACATCTGCGTTCACAAATTTAAATTGGAATGACATGAGTAATACAATCCAACTTACAAATACATATGGCATTGTTAACATTGGCACACCAAATGGTTTAAAAAACTCTCTAAATGCCGAACCAATAGGCATTGTTATAATAATTGCAACTAATACAATAACCACACTATACCATTCTGGTACTAAGAATAATGTTAATGCAATGGCAGTAAGTACAGGATTGAACCCGGCCAATCCCGTGTTGATTTCCTCTTCTGAATAATTCGTGCGTTTTGCAAGCAATAGGGAAATGACACTTGCACTCAAAGCCATTAGCCCCACTTTCCAATTACCTACAAAAATACCTACTAAAACAAACAATCCTGTCCACGAATTGTTCAATAATAATACTTGCGCAATATTCTTCAATATTATCCGAATAGCGTCCACAACGTCACCTGATTTCTATATACTTTGACTTAAATAATAATATATTAATATCCACTAAATTTAAAGAGATACATATCGCCTGTAATAAAATTCTTTTTTTTTATTTTTCACGCTCACAAGGGGTTATTCTTGTAGTTAAATACTATTCGGAATATCATTATATAGCGGACATAATTAACGGACACGATATAAATAATTGAAAGGTAGTGAAGCTCGTGCATTTTACACAACGTGAACAAGATAAGTTGATGCTAGTTGTAGCAGCAGATTTAGCACGCAGACGTCAACAACGCGGTTTAAAATTAAATTATCCAGAGGCAGTAGCTATAATTAGTTTTGAACTACTTGAAGGTGCTAGAGATGGAAAATCTGTAGCAGAACTGATGAGTTATGGGAAACAAATATTAAGTGAAGATGATGTAATGGAAGGTATTGCCGATATGCTAACAGAAATGGAAATTGAAGCGACTTTCCCTGACGGAACTAAATTGATTACCGTACATCACCCAATCGTATAAAGGAGGATTTATATTATGAAACCTGGTGAAATTATAGTTAAACGTACAGAAATAGAAGTAAATAAAGGTCATAAATCCACAATACTTAATGTGAAAAATACTGGAGATCGACCAATACAAGTCGGCTCACATTATCACTTTTTTGAGGCGAATCCAGCGCTAGACTTTGACCATGAAAAAGCCTATGGTAAACGACTCGATATTCCTGCTGGTGCAGCCGTTCGTTTTGAACCGGGTGATGAGAAAGAAGTTCAACTCGTTGAATTTTCTGGCAAACGAAAAATTTATGGTTTTCACGGTGCTGTAAATGGAGCAATTGATGAGTCTCGTGTCTATAGAGATGAAGCAGACACTTCAGCTACAGAAATCGTTGAACAAGAAAATCAAGAAAACGAAAATGCTAATAAAGAAAGTGGGTATAAAGCATGAGTTTTAAAATGACGCAATCACAATATACAAGTCTTTATGGGCCAACTGTTGGTGACTCTGTAAGACTTGGAGATACAAATTTATTTGCAAGAGTAGAAAAAGATTACGCTACGTATGGCGATGAGGCGACATTTGGTGGTGGTAAATCTATCAGAGACGGCATGGCTCAAAATCCTAATGTAACACGTGATGATAAACAGGTTGCAGATTTAGTTATGACAAATGCAATGATTATCGACTACGATAAAATTATTAAAGCTGATATTGGTATTAAAAATGGCTATATTATGGCAGTCGGAAAAGCAGGTAATCCTGATATTATGGATAATGTAGATATTATTATTGGTGCTACGACTGATATTATTTCTGCAGAAGGTAAAATCGTAACTGCAGGTGGTATTGATACACACGTTCACTTTATTAACCCTGAACAGTCACAAGTTGCGCTTGAAAGTGGTATAACTACGCATATTGGTGGCGGCACTGGTGCATCTGAAGGTGCAAAAGCAACTACAGTTACTCCAGGACCATGGCATCTACACCGCATGTTAGAAGCGGCAGAATCATTGCCATTAAATATTGGGTTCACTGGTAAAGGTCAAGCAGTCAATCACACTGCCTTAGTAGAACAAGTACATGCTGGTGCGATTGGCTTAAAAGTACATGAAGACTGGGGTGCGACACCTTCAGCATTAGACCACGCTTTGCAAGTCGCAGATGACTATGATGTTCAAATCGCACTACACGCCGATACATTAAATGAAGCTGGCTTCATGGAAGAAACAATGGCCGCAGTTAAAAACCGCGTATTACACATGTATCATACAGAAGGTGCTGGTGGTGGCCACGCGCCAGATTTAATTAAATCTGCTGCCTATCCAAACATTTTACCTTCTTCTACAAATCCAACACTTCCATACACAGTAAATACTGTAGACGAACATTTAGATATGGTTATGATTACCCACCACTTAAACGCTGCAATCCCTGAAGACATCGCATTTGCTGATTCACGTATTCGTAAAGAAACAATTGCAGCAGAGGATGTATTACATGATATTGGCGTATTTAGTATGGTAAGTTCTGATTCTCAAGCTATGGGACGTGTCGGTGAAGTTATTACACGTACTTGGCAAGTTGCACACCGTATGAAAGAACAACGTGGTGCATTAGAAGGTGACAGTAAACATAATGACAATAACCGTATCAAACGTTATATCGCTAAATATACGATTAACCCTGCCATTACACATGGTATTTCAGATTATGTTGGCTCTATTGAAGAAGGCAAACTCGCCGATATTATCATGTGGGAACCTGCTTTCTTTGGCGTAAAACCAGACGTTATCCTTAAAGGTGGACTCATTAATACAGCCATTAATGGTGATGCTAACGGTTCTATCCCTACTTCTGAACCCTTGAAATACCGTAAAATGTACGGACAATTAGGCGGCAATATGCAAAGTACTTCAATGACTTTTGTTTCTTCAACAGCATACGAAAATGATATTGATAAAGTACTCGGCTTAAAACGTAAAGTAAGACCTGTTCGTAATATCCGTAAGTTAAGTAAAGTAGATATGAAAAACAACAATGCAACACCAAAAATAGATGTTGATCCACAAACATATGAAGTATTCGTAGACGGTGAAAAAATCACAAGTGAACCAGCTACTGAATTACCGTTAACTCAACGCTATTTCTTATTCTAGGAGGTAAAAAATGATCATCGAAGAAATTGTAGGAAATATCGCTAACATTGCTGATAGTGAAAAAGGTAAACATACAGAAAAAGTATACTTGGAAAACTCTGATTTAGTTAAACGTATTCAACGTGTAACGACAGACCATGGTAATGAAATAGGGATTCGTTTAAAACAACCTATTGATTTACAATATGGCGACATTTTATATAAAGACGATACCAATATGATTATCGTAGATGTGAATTCTGAAGATTTACTCGTTATTAAACCACGTACACTTCAAGAAATGGGAGATATCGCGCATCAACTTGGAAACAGACATTTGCCAGCACAATTTACAGAAACTGAAATGCTTGTACAATACGACTACTTGGTAGAATCATTATTAAAAGATTTAGGGATTCCATACGAGCATGAAGATCGTAAAGTAAATAAAGCATTTAGACATATAGGTCATTCACATGACTGATCATGCACACCTACGTCTGTTTCAATTTTGTGATTCTCAATTCCCGACAGGTGCATTTAGTCATTCCTTTGGTCTTGAAACTTATATTCAACGTGACACAGTACATGACGAAGCAAGCTTTCAACAATGGCTCGCGTTATTCTTAAACGAACAATTGACATACGCAGATGGCTTAGCAATGCGACTAGTCTACGATGCGCTTAATCAAAATGATTCAGAATCTATATTGCGATTAGATAAAATTCTTTTCGTACAAAACTTACCTAAAGAAACACGCCAAGGTTCAAAACAAATGGGTAACCGCATGGTCAAACTCGCTTCTGAACTTTATGATAGTGACTGGATTGACTGGTACAATGCGCAACTAAAAGAGAAAAAAGCCAAGTTGCATCCTGCCATTTGTTTTACGATGCTCGGACATCATTTAGGAGTCGATATCGAAACAATTATTGATTATTATTTATATCAAAACGTGTCCAGTTTAACTCAAAATGCGCTACGCGCAATTCCTTTGGGACAAACTGCTGGTCAACGTATTGTACATCATATGATTCCACTTATGAAAGAGACAAGAGACTATATCATGACATTGGATGAATCCCAACTAGGTATTACTGCACCAGGATTAGAAATCAATCAAATGGAACACGAGAACGTCAATGTAAGAATTTTTATATCTTAGGAGGACAATTTTTATGACAGAGACAGTTAAAATAGGTATCGGTGGCCCTGTGGGTGCAGGGAAAACCCAGCTTATCGAGAAAATTGTTAAACGTTTAGCAAAAGACTTGAGCATTGGTGTTATCACTAATGATATATATACAAAAGAAGATGAAAAAATATTAGTTAACTCAGGTGTATTACCTGAAGATAGAATTATCGGTGTTGAAACGGGTGGATGCCCACACACAGCAATTCGTGAAGATGCGTCAATGAACTTTGCAGCAATTGATGAACTAAAAGAACGCAATGAAGATATAGAACTTATTTTCATTGAATCTGGTGGCGATAACTTAGCGGCAACTTTCAGCCCGGAACTCGTTGATTTTTCAATTTATATTATTGATGTTGCACAAGGCGAAAAAATTCCACGTAAAGGTGGACAAGGTATGATTAAATCTGACTACTTTGTAATCAATAAGACTGATTTAGCGCCTTATGTTAATGCATCATTAGAACGCATGGCAGAAGATACAAAAGCATTCCGTGGTAACCGCCCATTCACTTTTACAAATCTTAAAACCGATGAAGGCTTAGACAATGTACTTGAGTGGATTGAACAAGATGTATTTCTTAAAGGATTAGCTTAATGTCTGAGTCAAATCCACAATGGACTGGCCAATTAGATCTAACTGTTTTTAATAACGGAAAAAAATCTGTTGCGCGTGATATCTTTTTTGAAAGAGCATTAAAAGTAATGCGTCCAGTCTACTTAAACGCCTCTGATATTCCTACATTTTATATTGTGAATGTAGGTGGCGGTTATTTAGATGGCGATCGCTATAACATGAACTTTAATGTAGACACTGATGCAAAAGTGATATTAACTTCCCAAGGTGCAACAAAGATTTATAAAACGTTGAATGATCATGTGGAACAATATCAAAATTTCAATATTAAAGATAACGCTTATGCGGAATATGTAGGCGATCCAATTATCGCTTTTGAAAATGCCAAATTCTACCAACATAATACATTTAACTTGAGTTCAACAGCATCTTTATTTTATACAGATATTTTAACACCAGGATATTCTAAAGAAGGTAAAGCCTTTAGCTACACATATATGCATTTATTAAATGAAATTTATGTAGACGATGATCTCGTTGTATTTGATAATATGTTACTTGATCCAACTAAAAATAAAGTCGATGATATTGGTTACATGGAGCATTATAGCCACTTGGGTTCTTGCTATTTTATCCACCCAGATGTTAACCAAAAATTTATAGATAACGTATTCGATCAAATTAAACACTTGCAACAAGTATATGATTGTCGTTTTGGTATTACACAGTTACCAACACATGGTTTTAGCATTCGTATTTTATCTAACAAAACACAAGTAATCGAAAAGATTTTAACAACATTACAAACTTATGTTGTTAAAGAAATCTTCGATCTTGACGTTGATTTTTTAAGAAAATATTAGTTATTCTCGAGGTTGGACATAAATGCCATTCTCAAAATAAAAGGACTAATCCGTATTAAATGGATTAGTCCTTTTAAACATATAAATTATTTTTCAAACTAAAGACACAACTTTTAAATTAGATTAAGTAACCAAACTAAACTTATCACTAATAAAACAATCGTAACGATATAGATTAATAACTTTTGTCCTTTAGTTAAAGTTTTTTCTCCATCCGTAAACAAACTAAATAACGAACCATCCTTGCCCATTAATAATGCGATAGAATAAATAAGTAAGACTAAAGATAAAATAAATAATATTAATGCAACAAATACCATAATAGTACTCCTCTCACAATACAATCTGTTTTTCTTAGTTCTATGCCTATTCATTCTATCTTAATATTCAAATTTGTAAAACAAAGCCTATATAAATAATCATATTGATTTTATTTCTATTATACTATGGTAAATCTCCTTTTTTCTCTAATCGTTTAACTTTAAATGGTGCATAAATTAATACCACAATTAATACTAATCCTAAATATCCAATGAATGGATAAAAGAATGACATTAAGTCTGTAAATCCTGCAAAACTTACTGCAAAGCCAATTAAAATAGCTACGATATAAAATATTTTAAACTGTATTGTTTCAGGAGTAGTAAAACGTGTAGCAAGTGAATAGAACATACCTAAACACGTATTAAATATCATTAAATAGATAATGATAGACATAAGAACACCTAAAATTGGAGATATATCATTTACAAGCCCTAACATCGGCATTGGTAAATCCCCTACCGTTTCAATTTTAGAAAGTATCGCAAAATGACTTATCATAATCATTATGCCTAAAACAAATCCTCCGAAGAAGCCACCCCATGCAGCTACCTTAGGATTCTTCTCACTACCACCCATAACAATTGCCATAGTTGCTCCTAAACTGATATTTAATGAAACGTAATTAACGCCTGAAATAAACCAATTCGGCACCGCTGACGTATGTTCTTTAGCTATGTCAGTGAGTTCAGTAAACGTACCTGACATAGTAAACAAGCAATAAACCGCAACAACGAGAATCGCTATAATCAATAACGGTGTAATATTACCGATAACTTTAACAACATTATCTACACGTAACATACCGAATAAAAATACTAAGAGAACCATTAATAATGTTCCAAGTACTGCTGGTATACCAAACTGTTGTTCAAAGTTCGAACCACCACCAGCAAGCATTACGACACCAAATCCAAATAAAGCGATGATGAGTACAATATCTATCACCCATGCAAGCACTTTACCAAACAATGTACCGCCAGTTAATTTATGTATTACATCATTATGACTCTGAGCTTTAAACTTACTACCTAGCCATACAAGTACCATACCAATATATGAAAATAACATTGTTGAAACAATTGCTGCAAATATACCCAACTTACCGAAACTAGTAAAATATTGTAGGATTTCTTGTCCTGAAGCAAATCCAGCACCCACAATTATACCAATTAAGGCACTACCTATTAAAAATACTTTCTTCATAGTAATCCCCTTTGTACGTAGTAATATTTTTTGTTTAAAACGTAAAATCATCATTGTGAAATAGAACGCATTACATTCCAAACCCCTTTATACACGTCTATACATAGAAAATCCGTATTGCCTTTCACAATAATGTAAACGATTACATATTCATAGTAACTCACTTAGCTTTAATTTTCAAACCGCTGAAAATACTTATCCTTGATGGTATTTACATTATATAATACGCACTTTTCAACTAATAATAATATCATTATAGAGAAAACAAATTTTTAAACTTTTCACTATAAAACTGATACAATTATGTAGTCCAATATTAAAAAATAATTATAGGAGTGGTCTCATGGTAGATGAATACATATATAGAAATACCGTACAACCATCTTGGATTGACCGTAATAATCATATGCATGACGCACAATATTATTCAATTTTCAGTGATGCAGTTGTTGGTTTCTTTGAATCTGTAGATTTATCAATTTCATATCGTCCCGATCAAGAGATCACGATATTTAGCATTGAAGCACATATTTCTTTTTTAAATGAATTATTACTAGATGATCAATTTTATATCAAGTTTCATATACATGACTATGATGCCAAGAGAGTGCATTTGTTTTTAACGATGTATAATGAGCAAGACGAACGTACGGCTACTTATGAAGTCATTATGATGGGCGTAAGTCACCATACAAGACGTAGCATGAATTTCCCTGAACCTGTTTATGATAAGATCAAAACATATTTTGATAGCCAACAACCCTTCGACATTCCAAAACAATTAGGTCATGTGATTGGTATTCCTAGAAAATAACTCTGTGATACATAGAAGCCTTATCTTAAAACTGAACTTAAGTCCTAATAAGCCATTATCCAATATGACATACAAAGGCTACAAAAAGTACTACATAGATATCACAACAGAACAGTTTCTTATAAAAAAGAACCTCCAAATGATTGGAGGTTCTTTTTTATAATTAATTATTTTAGGTGATCTAACGCTTTTTTTAAATCTTCCACTAAATCTTCAGTGTCTTCAATGCCAACTGAGAGACGAATTAGCCCATCTGCAATACCTTCTTTGGCACGAATGTCTTTAGGAATAGAAGCATGTGTCATTAATGCTGGTACAGAAATTAAACTTTCTACTGCGCCTAAACTTTCAGCTAATGTGAAATATTGCGATTCACGGATAATTGCTTTGGCACTTTCTATATCCTCAACTTCAAAAGCAACAACACCAGTATGTCCTTCTGATTGTGCTTCGTGGATATCATGATTTAAATGTTCAGCGATGCTTGGATGGAATACTTGTTTAACATTTTGATGTTGTTGCAACATTTCAATAATTGAAAGTGCATTACGTTGTACTTGTTCCATTCTTAGCCCTAATGTTTTAATACCACGAATTAATAAATAACTATCTTGTGGTCCCAACACGCCGCCTGTTGAATTTTGAATAAATCCAATACGCTCAGCTAGGTTCTCATCATTTGTAGCAACTAGGCCTGAAACGACATCACTATGACCACCAATGTATTTTGTAGCTGAATGCAATACGATATCAATACCCAATGTTAATGGGTTTTGGAAATATGGCGTCATAAATGTATTATCAACAACTGATATCAAATTATGTTTTTGTGCAATTTCAGCTGATTTTTTAATATCTGTTACTCGTAATAATGGATTTGAAGGTGTCTCAATATATAACATTTTTGTTTCTGGTTTAATATATTGTTCCACTTCATCTATATGCGTTGTATCTATGAAATCTGCTTTTATTCCAAAACGTGAAAACACTTTTGTTAGCGCTCTATAAGTGCCACCATAAACGTCAGAATTTATCAATAAATGATCGCCTTCATCTAATAACATAATCACTGCTGATATTGCTGCCATACCTGAACCAAATGCATAACCATATTGACCATGTTCTAAATTAGCAATTAAGCCTTCTAATGAACTACGTGTTGGATTAGCTGAACGAGAATATTCATATCCCTGTCTCATATCACCGATGTCATCTTGCATAAATGTACTTGTTTGATAAATTGGTGTAGTTACTGCACCTGTATATGGGTCTGTAGTAGATCCGCCGTGAATTAATTGTGTTTTTTTATTCATTAATGATTCTCCTCATAATTAAAGATTTTTTGTGACATGTATCGATCACTACCATCAGGAAAAATCGTTACAATAACGCCACTATTGATGTGTTTTTTTACTTCTAATGCACCTTGTAAGACTGCGCCAGAGGAACTTCCTACAAGTAAGCCTTCTCGTTTTGCCAATAATGCTACATTTTCAAAAGCATCTTTATCAGATACCTTAACAATATCAGAAACTAAGGATTCAGGTAAAAACTGAGGCCACTTTTCAGAACCGATACCTTCAATATCATGGGGATGTTGAGCTCCTCCACTTAATATAGAACCTTCCGGCTCAACTATGACATTCTCTACATTTAATGAAGTTAAGTGTTCTGCAACACCTGTAAATGTACCTCCTGAACCTATACCAGCCACAAAATAATCTATTTCTGGCAATGCTTCTGTAATTTCTTTGCCCAACGTTTCTAAATATGCTTTCGGGTTGTTAGCAGATTCAAATTGATTTAAATAAAGTGCGCCTGTTTGCGATTCAAATTGCTTTGCTGCTTCTTGAGCACCTTGCATGCCTAGTGCTTGCTCAGTTCTTCTAACTTCAGCACCTAAGGCTTTAATAATAGCTATTTTTTCTTCTGCAAAACCTTCAGGTGCAAAAATAACTGCATTTATATTATGATGGTTGGCTGCAATAGCTACGCCAATACCCGTATTGCCTGCTGATGCCTCTACTACAGTTCCACCTTTTTGTATTAAGTTGTTCTCTAAAGCTTTTTCAATTAAATACTTCCCAAGTCTATCTTTAATACTACCGCCAGGATTGAATTGTTCTAATTTAGTATAAATTTGAACATCCTCATTACTAAAAGATTTTAATAATACCATAGGTGTATTGCCGATTAAATCATATGCAATCATCATAGTCCTCCACACACAGGTGTTTTTAATATTTTGTTTATTCCCTACTATACTGATATGAATTATAAATAGTTTCAGCCCTTTTTGCAAATTTTATAATTAAAATATTGTAAAACACTTAAAATAAATCCTTACTTTTTTAATAAGAATACTTGAATTCACTATATAGCTCTTGTATAGTATTAGTTATCAGAAAATTCAAATTTATAGGAGGATTTACATTATGAGTCAGAATTCATGGCATTTAGACACATTATCAATTCATGGCGGTCAACAAGTGGATGATTCAAAATCACGCGCAGTACCTATCCATCAAACAACGAGTTATGTATTTGATAGTACAGACCATGCACAAAAATTATTTTCGCTACAAGAAGACGGTAATATTTACACGAGAATTATGAACCCAACACAAAATGTCTTTGAAGAACGCATCACGGCTCTAGAAGGGGGCGTTGGCGCTTTAGCTACTGCTTCAGGACAAGCTGCAATACATCTCGCATTATTAAACATCGTTGAAACAGGTGATGAAATTGTTGCTTCTTCAAACTTATACGGTGGTACATATAATTTATTAAAAGTGACATTCAAAAAATTAGGTATTAAAGTCCATTTTGTAGATCCTAGCAATCCTGAAAACTTTAAAAATGCTATTACAGATAAAACGAAAGTTGTTTATGCAGAAACAATCGGCAACCCTCGTATTGATGTTCTAGATATAGAAGCTGTTGCAGATATTGCACATGATAATGGCGTTCCATTAATTGTTGACAATACATTCCCAACGCCTTATTTATTACGTCCGTTTGAGCATGGTGCTGACATAATTGTTCATTCAGCCACTAAATTTATTGGTGGCCATGGTACTTCAATCGGCGGTGTCATTGTTGATAGTGGTAAATTTAATTGGGATAACGGTAAATTCCCTGGCTTAGTAGAACCAGACCCTAGTTATCATGGTGTCTCTTATGCGAAGGATGTAGGAGAAGCTGCGTTTATCACTAAAGCACGTGTTCAATTATTACGTGATTTAGGTGCATCTGTATCACCTTTCAATGTTCATGAGTTCTTAATTGGTTTAGAAACATTACATCTACGTATGGAACGTCATTCAGAAAATGCTTTACGCATCGCACAATATTTAGAAAAACATCCAAATGTAACATGGGTAAACTATCCTGGTTTAGAAAACAATGCTTACAATGAATTAGCTCAAAAATATCTACCAGATGGACAAGGCGCTATACTTACATTTGGCGTTGATGGTTCAGTAGACGATATTGCTAATTTCGTTGAAGGATTAGATTTATTCTCACACGTAGCAAACGTTGGTGATTCTAAATCATTAATCATTCATCCTGCAAGTACAACACACTTACAATTGTCATCAGAAGAACAAAAAGCTTCAGGTGTACTACCAGAACTTGTAAGATTATCAGTTGGAACAGAAAAAGTAGAAGACATCATTTCAGATCTTGATAAAGGTTTTAAAGCGTCACTTGGAAACTAATGTTAAAAGTTTCCTTAGTGACGCTAAGAACCAAGTTCACACTCTGAAAATATAGCACGTCAAAAACGCCCAACCTTTATTTGTTTGGGCGTTTTTTAGACTGCGCGCTATTATTCCGTCACACAAACCGAAGACTCCTGCGTGTGTAAATTTTATATTTCAACTCCTATATTCTATTAATAAAGGTATTTACCTTTGTGTTTGTTAATTAATATTGGGATAATAACACTAATTGTTCAATAAGTTGGAGGTGCATGTTTGGATAATCAAAAAGATCAAATAACCATGAATGTCATATTACTTACCGGTAAAATACTTTTATCTTCTGGCGCTGAAGTATCGCGTGTTGAAGATACTATGCGTCGCATAGCAATTTGTATGGGCTATTACAATAGCCAAGGATATGTCATAAATGTGTTTATCAATTTTTCACTTAGTGAGGAACACGATACGCGCATTTTACGTATTAATAAAAATATCACCAACTTATTGAAAATATTTCAAGTTAACGCAATTTCACGAAAACTCACGAGTAATCAATTGTCTATAGAAGAAGCTTATGACCTTTTAAAAAATATAGAACGTACATCAGTAACTATTCCATTGTGGAAGAAAGGTATAGCAGCCGGCATTATCTCATTGAGCTTTTTATATTTACAAAATGGTACATGGCCAGATGCACTTACCGCAATCATAGCTGGTGCTACAGGATTTTTAATCGTAGAGTATATGCATAGTAAGTCACTGACTATGTTTATACCTGAATTTGTAGCTTCTTTTGTAATAGGAACAATTGTTATATTTGGGTCTAAATTATTCAATGTTGATAATATGTTTGGACCTGCCATGCTTGCTTCAGTTATGCCAATTGTTCCTGGCGTGTTAATAACAACCGCAATACAAGATTTATTTGGACGTCACATGCTTATGTTTACAGCAAAATTTTTGGAAGCATTAGTTATTGCTTTTGCGATTGGTTCAGGCATAGCAATTGCGTATTCACTATTTTAAGGGGGATTCTTCATGACTATTTTAATTACATTCTTATGCAGTTTCAGCGCCTCTTATTTCTTCAACGTGATTTACGATTCGCATAAAAAGGTATTTCTTCCCGCCGGATTTGCTGGAGCCATGGGTTATATCGTCCATTTTATTTTAAGCGAGCATGGACAAATGGATACAATATACACAAGTTTATTAGGTAGTTTAACACTAGGTTTAATCAGCCATACTATGAGTCGAATATATAAAGCGCCTGTTGTATTGTTTATGATTCCTGGTATTATTCCACTTGTTCCAGGAAGCATTGCTTTCAGTGCGACACAACAGCTCGTTACGCTTAATTTTACTGACGCAACTAACACATTTATTCGTGCTATTTTGATAGCAGGTGCGATTGCTTTAGGTTTGTTGATTTCAGATCAATTATCTAAAACTTTGAACATACGAAAATACTTAGCTATTAAAAGAAATAAACTTTAAAAAGACTACACACTATTGTTATACATTTCAAAGAGGTTTATAAAAACGTTATTTGATAGTAATACAATATATGTGTAGTCTTTTATTATGATTCATTCACAAAATATAAACCCGTTAATACATTAGCTTCTAAATCACTTACTTTAATACTAATGGGACTATTTCGTACTAAATGATGTTCTTTTACATAGGTTTCTATACTTTCTTTATAAGGCAATGGACTTTGCGTCACGCCGCCGCCTAATACAATATGATAAATATTAAATACACTAAATAAATTTGTACACAGTTGTTGAGTTAAGTTTAAAACTTCCTCAATCATATGAGTTATTGTTTTGTCTTTACCTTGAACATACATTTCAATGGCTTCTTTTGTACTCACTTCTCTTTTTAGAATCCCACTCGCTTTTCTGCTAATCGCTAATCCAGAAATCTCATTTTCAACACAGCCATATTGCTTACAGACAGGACATTGGTAACTACTATCGCTTTTAATTACTGTATGGCCAATCTCACCAAAGTTCCCGTCAATGCCAGAGATTAATTGTCCCTGTTTCATATAAGCCATGCCAACGCCTGTGCTAATCGTTAAATAAATGAAATCCTCAGTTTGTGCTTTTATATACTGATGTTCTGCTAAAATTGCAGCATCCGTATCATTAACAAATCGTGGCTTAAATTCACTATTCTGTGTTATATAAGTACCCGCATTAAATCCATTATATTTTTGCAAATTGGGAGGATTTAAAAATAAGCCTTGATTATAATCACAAGGACCTGGCATCGCAATATTTAACGAAGTTTTATCGACATTTTCGAAATTCTCTACATAGTCATTCGCCAGGTTTATAATTTCTTCAAATTCCTTTTCGGGCACATCTTTATCCGTTTTAAATTTTTGACTCGCTACGATTTCTAAGTCTTCATTGATAAGGCCCACAATCGTTTTAGTTCCTCCAATATCAACACAAATTTTCAACATCAGGCACCAACTCCATCATTTATTAGTTTATCTTAATTATGTATAAAAAGAGGCACAGACAAAACTAATTTGCCTTGTGACAAATCAAATTCATCTTGCCTCTCCTTATTTATACATGACTGACAATCATCGTCATGTCACCATTAAATTTTATCTCTGTATCTTCTGTTGTCAGTATAAAGTGCGTACCTTTGTTTAAACTATAGTCGCTTCCATCTACAGTAATTTGTCCGCTACCTTCAACAATTGAAACAAGACAGTAGTCATGCGGTTTTCTATAATTTAAGTTACCAGCGATCACCCAACGTTCAACTGTGAAAAAATCATTAGACACAAATTGTGTGTACTGCTGCCCTTGGATATTTTCATGTATTGGCGTCGTGTTAGGTGAATCTTCTGAAAGATGAATTACAGCTTTACTCTGTTCTAAGTGCAAATCACGTTTATTTCCATCTTTATCTACACGATCATAATCGTATATTCTATATGTCGTATCCGAAGATTGTTGCGTTTCTAAAATCATAATACCTTTTCCTATTGCGTGTACTGTTCCAGCTGGTACATAGAAGAAATCTCCTGCTTGTACTTTTACTGTTTTAAAAAGTGTATCAAATTGTTGTCGATCAATCATTTCGTTTAATTCATCCTGATTTTTAGCGTTCACATCATAAATAATCTCTGCATCTTCTTGTGCATCTAGAATATACCAACACTCTGTTTTGCCATATTCACCTTCATATTTTTGTGCGTATTCATCATTTGGATGGACTTGAATTGATAATTTATCGTTTGCATCTAATATTTTCGTTAATAAAGGGAATTTAGTATCACCAGTTTCACCAAATAATGCTTTATCTTCATTCCATACTGCTTCTAATGTTTTACCTTTATGTTTACCATTCTCAATTATATTCGGTCCATTAGGATGTGCTGATATCCCCCAACATTCACCCGTATATTCATTAGGAATATCATAATTGAATGATTTTAAAGCCGTACCACCCCAGATACGTTCTTGAAAAACAGGTTGTAAGAATAATGGCATATGCTCATACCTCCAATTATATTTCTTTTAGTATATCGTATATTTGTTCTATATGTGTTGCATCGATTAAACTCTGACGGATATTATCATCCATTAGCGCTCTAGATAAACGCTGTAACAATTTCAAGTGCGTATCATTACTATCACTTGGTACTGCAATTAAGAAAACAATTTTTGGCAATGTGCCATCTAAGCTATCCCAATTCACGCCTTGCTTATTATTCATAACTGCTACGATTGGTTTTTTCACTGCATCTGACTTGGCATGAGGTATTGCCACATTCATGCCTATAGCCGTTGTCGACTCCATTTCTCGTTTTAAGACGTCTGCTTTCAGTTTTTCCGTATCTGTAATGTAATCATATTTATCTAATTGATCTACAAGATGTTCAATTGCTTCGTCTCTTGTCAATTTCTTCTCTGATATTTCAATTACCTCTTGCTGAAATACTTCAATCTCATCATCTGTTGTTGATTGTTTATCTTCTTTTTCTTCAGCGCTATTTTGCGCAGTTACTTCTGAATCATTCTGACTTTGTTCTGTCATTCCTGCTTCTGAATGCGCTGCATCTCCAGCTATTGCTGGTGTTTTTCTTCTTAGTGTTAACACTGAGAACATTGTCACAACACTACCTACAATCACTGCTATAAAGAACCAGAGCACTTGGTCAATACCACCAAGCACAACTACGATAGGTCCACCGTGTGCTACTCTGTCACCTACGCCACCAATTGCTGCAATTGCCGCTGCAATCATAGCACCTATCATATTAGAAGGTATAATACGTAAGGGATCTTGAGCAGCAAAAGGAATCGCACCTTCCGTTATACCAAATAATCCCATTGTAAATGAAGCTTTACCCATTTCTACTTCACCTTTATTAAACTTGCGTTTGTTGATAAATGTTGCAAGACCTAGACCAATAGGTGGTGTACATACTGCAACAGCAACCATACCCATAACTGCATAATTTCCTTCAGCAATCAATGCTGAACCAAATAGAAATGCTACTTTATTTACTGGTCCACCCATATCAAAAGCAATCATTGCGCCAATAATCAACGCTAAAATTACGATATTTGTTCCTTGCATCCCTTTCAACCATGTCGTTAAGCCTTCAAAAATACTAGCAATCGGTGCGCCAATTAAGAAAATAAAAATGAGCCCTACGATAAGTGAAGATATTATCGGTATAATGATAATCGGCATAATTGGAGCCATTGCTTTTGGTATTTTAATATTTTTTATCCATTTTGCAATATAACCTGCTATGAAACCTGCTACGATACCGCCTAAAAAACCTGCACCTGCGTCACTACCATAAAAACTACCATCAGCAGCTATCGCACCACCAATCATCCCTGGCACAAGCCCCGGTTTATCTGCAATGCTTACAGCAATATAACCTGCCAAGATAGGAACCATAAAGCTAAATGCTAAATTACCGATATTTTCAATTGATTTCCAAAATGAATCTTCCGGTATTACTAACCCTTCAGGTGTGGCTTTGCCTCCTAAAGTCAATGCAATTGCCATCAATAGTCCACCAACAACGATAAATGGAACCATAAATGAAACACCATTCATCAAATGTTGGTATATCATTTGCATGCCACTTTTTTGCTCCTCATCATCTTGATTAGAAGCACCTGTCGCATTAGCTTCATGATGTATGTGTGCATCTTTATCGATAATACGTTGAATGAGTTCTTGTGGTTTATGAATACCTTCTCGAACACTTTCATTGATTAATAATTTCCCATCAAATCGAGATAAATCTACTTGGCGATCTGCGGCAATAATAATCCCATCCGCTTCTCTAATTTCTTTCGATGTCAAAACATTTTCAGCACCAACGCCTCCCTGCGTCTCTACTTTAATGTCTATACCCATTTCTTTACCTGCTTGCTCTAGTTTCTCTTGAGCCATATACGTGTGTGCTATCCCATTTGGACACGATGTTATCGCTAATATTTTCATAACGTTCATCCTCCTTACTTTTAATTGTAAACGCATTCATGAATAAATAAAAAAGAATAATTGCCGTTAGTAGTGGCAATTATTCTTTCACTAACTGAATTACTTTATCCCTTAAAATTTGATCTTCAAGCACTAACAACTGATCTACATCATTTTCAGTTAAATTGGCTATCGTATGAATAATCTTTTTCATAGCTGGAATATCTTGTTCTGCTATTGCTAAGAAAAAGACTAATTTCGCTCGATTTTGTTTCCAGCCAAAACCCTGCATGTTTTTAAAAATCACCACGTGTGATTTCAGTACCTTTTCAGGATCGCCGTGAGGAATACTAATCCCATTTCCTATAAAAGTAGAAGAAAATTTTTCTCTTTCCAAAGAACTTTGGATATATTTTTCGCTAACTGAGTGGTTGTCACCAAAAATAATTTGCGCCTGTTCAAACACATAGGATGCTTCTGTTAGCTCTTGCTTGTCTGAGTGCACATCAAATTGAATGGCTGCTAATTCATCCTGATTTAGCACAGGATTTTGCTTATGGCGTATAAATGATTGAATTTTATTAGCATCTTCATTGGAAAATAATGGAGAAACCTCCATTACTTGTAATGTATCTGGCACCTGAAATTTATCTATAAAATGCGTCGTAATCAAAGCATCGACACCTGAAAAATCATACTGTGACACATTTTCTAATTTCAATGTATCTATCACGTGTATCCTATCATCTAAATTTGCTATTTTAGCTTCCAATAAACTTGAAATACCCAAACCATAGTAGCAAGTAATTACGATATTAAAACGATTTTTTTCATTACGATCTATTGATGATTGAAAATGTAATGCCAAAAATGCAATTTCATCTTCTACTAGATTTATTTTTGCGTCTTTAGACAAATGATTTACTGTTTCATATAATGTGTTAAAAACAAAAGGATAATGTTTTTTTATATCTTCAGTTAATGGATTGTTAATATAGACATTTTTAGCAATACGTAAGTAGGTTCTACTAAAATGTGAATAAACATTGTCACGTAATGCTTTATCTTTAGTAAAATTCACTCCAACACTTTTTTCCATTTGATATATCATTCTATCGATATAACTTTTAACGAACACTTTTTCTAAGCCTAAATCGTATTTATTAAAATAGTAACTAATAAAAAATGAAAACAATTTAGCAGTTTCATCACTTAGACCATATGCTAATTTACGATTTATTTCGTCTATGCAATGCTGTGCTATAATTTGTGATTCTTCATCTACAACCCACGAAGCGTCATTGTCATTGTTTCTTTTAAAGATAATAATAAGATGTATGAGCAATTGTCGAATTCGAATATCGGAAGTTTGTATTTGGTAATCACTTAAGTTATTTTTAATAATTTGAAATATCATTTGGATATGTGCTTCCGGTATTTCATTTAGAATGAATTGCTCTACAGTCTGGTGTTTTGTAGAGAGCTGATTTAAATGGAGAATCGCATTTCTTATATTCATTTCGTTACCATTAACTGTAATACCTTTTTTCTTAGAAATATTTACATTAATATCAAATGAGGTACACCATGATTGTATTCTCTTTAAATAGTCATTTACTTCTGATCTTGTTAAGCCAAAGTCATTTTCCAATTGATCAACAGTCATGGGTTGTTGATGCATTAGCAATTGGTACCCTATTTTCAACAGTATTTCACTTTCTTTATTCGTATATGCTGTAACGATTTCTGCTAATTGTTCCACGCTATATAAGGTACGGTTCATTTTATAACCTCGACCCTTTACACTAACAATGAGTTCTTTCACTAACTCACTATTAATATATTTAATATCACTTCGTACAGTTCTGTTGGAAACATTCAAGTAGTTCGCTATTTCGTTTGCACTTAAATAATCATTACTATTATTTAATATTAAACGAATAAGTTTAGCATGTCTTTCTTGCATTTCTGCACCGCACTTTCCACATTCTTACACACCTTATTAGTAAGCGTTACCTATAATATCAAATACATTGTAGCTATAACTCATTATATAAGCAAGGAGTTCACTGTTTATTTAACATCACCTTAATTTCTGCTATAAATGCTTATTTTAAATAAAAAAAGAGATAGCAACTGAATTTTTCATTCGTTACTATCTCTCAATTATTAATTTGTTACTTTACTAATTGTTTGTTTTATATATCGATGCGCCTCTTTGAGTTGCGCAATTTCTGTTGGACTAAGTTGAATTTCAAACCTCTGTTTAATACCTTCACGTCCCACTAATGTAGGTAGGCTAAAGGCACTCTCATTCAAACCATATTCATTACTTATTGAAGTTAACGGCATGATGCTCTGCTGGTTTAATGCAATTGCTTGTATTAAATAATTAACTACTTTCGATATCGCTACATTTGTCCATCCTTTTTTATAAAACACATCCATAGATACCTGATCTATTTCTGAAGTTATGCGCGTTTTATCGATAGGTGGAGTATCCGTCAATTGTTGAAATTCATCTAATGTCATGCCATAAATTCTAACTTTACTCCATACAGGAACTGCATGTTGCCCGTGTTCTCCAATCACAAACGCTTCAACATTCTTAGGGTCAACTTGGTAATATGACGCAATCAATGTTTTAAATCGAGATGTTTCCAAAGATGTACCAGTACCAATTATTTTATGTGAAGGGTACTGAGATGCATTGCTCATATAAGTAATTGTATCTACTGGATTGGAAACTAAAATAACAATCGCATCTTGTGTCACTCGATTAATTTGTTTCATGACTCCTTCAATCATAATTCGATTACCTTTCGCAAGCAATACCCGGTCACCCTCATTAGGATCTGTTGGCACACTTGCTGTAATTACAATGAATGAGGCATCGGTTAAATCCTCGTAATTGCCCTCGCGAATATTGATGTGGGTTGAATTAGGTAAACCTTGCGTGTGCAAATGATCCAGTGCTTCACCACTTGCTCTTTCTGTATCTGTATCAATTAATACAATATCTGAGAATAAATTTAAATTTTGGACGTCTGTAAGTACTTGGCTTCCTACTTTACCAAGCCCAATGATTCCTATTTTGGACATTTTATCCCCGCCTTATTTATAGAATATTAATATATGGTACTTTTAATTACTATATAAAATGTAACCAATTTATTGTGTTATCTATGACAACCTATTTTTCATAAGGAATGACGTCTTGACCGTATTCTTTTTTAATAAAGTCTTGTGTATCTTTTGATTGTAGTACTTTAATTAACGTTTGATATTTTTTATCATCTTTATGGCCTTTTTGAACGGCGACTATATTTGCAAATGGTGATGATTTATCCTCAACTGCAATCGAATCTTTATGTGGTGTTAGTCCATTATCGATAGCATAGTTGGAATTCATAATAACTGCCGCGCCTTCTTTGCTGTTATATGTTTTTGGTAAAAATTCAGCACCTTGTTTGTTATTGAATTTTAAATCCTTTTTATTTTCTACAATATCTTCAAATTTTGCATCTTCAATATTTACACCTTTTTTAATTTTAATTAAACCTTTATCAACAAAAAATGATAAGAAGCGTCCTTCTTCAGCAGGATTGTTCGATACATAAATTGTTGAGCCTTTAGGGATATCATTAATATCTTTATATTTTTTACTGTACACACCCATTGGCGTAGTTAAGACTTTTCCTACTTCTTCAATATTATAGTTATGATCTTCTTTTTCAGCTTTTAGATAAGGCACGTGTTGGAAAAAGTTTGCATCTACATCGCCTTTATCTAATAATTTATTAGGCACTTTATAGTCATTCACTGTCTTAATTTCTAATTCATAACCTTCTTCTTTCATTGCTTTTTTAGCGTGTTTTAGCACTTCGCCATGTGGTGCAGGAGACGTTGCTATCGTGATTTTTTTATCCTCACCTTCACCCTTTGAATTTCCGCACGCTGCTAATATAACTGCTAATACTAATAACGAAACTAAACTTGTAACCCTTTTCATCAAATCTCTCCTTATAATTTGTTTTAATTTACGACTAAAGCTATGTATAAAAAAATACTTTCTCTTGGTTTTCAAGAGAAAGTATCCACCTTCCCTCATCTTTGAAAGTAAAATTACTTTCTGTGAATTAGCACCATTTCAAAAACGACGGTTGCTGGGCTTCATAGGGCACATCCCTCCACCACTCTAGATAAGAGTAAATCATATGTATTTGATTGTTTTAATCCTAGCATCGCACTCATGATTAGTCAATAAGTTTTTAGAAAATTCTAAATCATTTGTTTTCATAAATATTTCCACTTCGTTCCATGTGAAACAATAATCATTCTGATAGTTAACTTTATAATTTGAGAAGCTAAAGAAAAAATAACACCTTAATTTAATATATACATCTACAATAATAATATAAAATATATATATATATATGCGTAATAATTTTATGAAGTGGTATATATATATTAACAAGTTAGAAATAATACATAACACGAGGAGTTGCATAATAATGAGAATTTTAGTCTTAGGAGCAGGTGGTATCGGGGGCTACTTTGGTGGTCGCTTAGCTGAAGGTGGTCAAAACGTTACATTTCTAGTACGTTCAAAAAGAAAATCATATCTAGAGCGTAATGGTCTATCTATTCATAGCGAAAAGGGTGACTATCACTTTAACCCTCAACTTATTACAAGAAAAGACCGTGTGAAACCATTCGATATAGTGCTCTTGTCTTCTAAGTCTTATCATTTAGAACATGCGCTTGAAGATTTAACACCATTTGTTAACGGTAATACAGTGATTATTCCATTACTTAATGGAATCGCACATCTACCAAAGTTACAATCAACTTTCGGTGAAAATAAAATTATGGGTGGTTATTGCGTTATTGAAACGACTTTAAACCCCGTTGGTGAAATCGTTCATACAAGTCCTTTTGACAAACTCTTTTTTGGTGAATTAAATGGTGATCAAAGTGAACGTGCTGAACAAATTGCTCAAGCTTTTTCAAATACCAAAGCTGAATTTATTTTAAGTTCAAATATCCAGCAAGGTATGTGGCATAAATATTTAATGATCACTGTACTATCAAGTCTTACTACACTCATGCATGCACCAATTGGACCAATTCGTGATAGCGTGGGAGGCGTTGATTTTATTGAGTCACTATACAATGAAATCGCTTCAATTATGCGTACACATAATGCGCCGATTTCGGATAATATCGTCGATCAATATATGAAATCACTGCCGAAATTATCCTATCACTTCAAGACTTCTATGCAACGAGATATGGAAAAAGGATTAAATATTGAAGCAGATCATTTACAAGGTTATTTATTAAATTTAGCAGCATCATACCAATTAAATGCACCTCTGCTAACTACTGTTTATCAAAACCAAAAAGTATATAAGGAAATGCTTCAATAATAACTATTTAAAATCTTTGTTTATAGAACTTAATGAGCAGTTGCATAGTGCCGACAAAGTCTTCAACTTTGTCGGCACTTTTTAGTACACACTTACAGCAGGCATGACTCATCCTATAGTATTCGGCTAGTACTTTTCCCGCCGGAGTCGGCACAAATCACTGCCTTGATTCATTGAAGGAACTAAAATATAGGACAACAAATATATAAATGAATTAGCGAAAAAGAATTCTTCCATTTCCTTGTAAATTTAGTAAAGAAATTGATAAACAAAGATTATCTCAAGGAAAAACATCTATAAAAAATAAACCAAATGCTTTTATAGCACTTGGTTTATCTACGTTTTGAAACCTCTCATGACATAACATAATGAGTAGATTTATTATGTTATTTTTTCACTTTCATTCTTTTAAATCCTTTTATAATCAGTGGATAGAACAGCGCTAGAATAGTCATCAATGTTAACACGAGACTAATTGGGGATGCCAAAAAGATATCTGCTACATTGTTATTACTCACTATTAAGCTTTTACGAAAATTCTGCTCCATATCTGAACCTACGATTGCTGCCAAAATTAAAGGCGCAGCCGGGAAATCTAATAATTTCATAACTAAGCCGATAATACCAAAAATAATTAGAATATAGAAATCAGTGATACTATACCCTAATGTATATGTACCGATAAACGCCAACACTAAAATAATAGGATATAACACTTTGGGTGGTGTTCGTAATATTTTTAACAGTAATCCTATTAAAGCAATGTTCAAAATGACTAAGAATATATTACCAATAAACATGCTATTAACGAGTGTCCATATCGTTTCAGGCTCATTTGCAAATAACAAAGGCCCTGGTTGTAAACCTAGCATAACGACTGCACCTAAAATTACAGCTGTTGTTCCTGATCCTGGTACGCCCATCGTTAATAACGGGATTAAAGCACCTACGGAAGCAGCATTATTAGAAGCTTCTGGCGCAGCTACGCCTTCTATTTGACCTTTACCGAAATTCTTGCCATTTTTAGATATTTGTTTTTCGGTTGAATAGCTTAACATTGCCGCAATAGAGCCGCCGGCTCCTGGTAATACACCGATTAAGAAACCAATAGGACTTTGGCGAAGCATAGCGCCTCTTGTGTTCTTTATATCTTCCTTAGATAATTTCATTGATCCTACATCAGCTTTAGGTGGTTTCAATGCATCTAAATGTAAATAATTATATAATACTTCTGCTACGGCATATACCCCAATGATAACGACTAAGAAGTTGATACCTTCACTTAAATGAGGTAAATCAAATGTGAAACGATAAATACTTGTTTGTAAATCTACCCCTACTGTACTAATGATTAAACCAATACTTGTCGCAATGAAACCCTTGACCATCTTCCCTGACGATAAAGTTACAATAGCTGAAAGCGTAAATAAGAATAGTAAAAAATATTCTTGTGGGCCAAATTTTAAAGCAAAGGCAGACAATGGCTTAGCTAAAATGATAAAACCAAACACCGCAGTAATACCTCCAATTAACGAAGCAATTGCTGAGATTGTTAGTGCTTTACCCGCCTCTCCATTTTTGGTCATTGGATAACCATCGAATGTAGCTGCAATGGCTGAGCCATCACCTGGTGTATTTAATAAAATCGAACTTCTCGAGCCACCATACATGGCACCATAATAAATTGAAACCATTAAAATCAATGCGCTTACGGGTTCCATACCAAATGTCACAGGTATGAGCACTGCAACCGCAGTCGCAGGTCCTAATCCAGGTAACATACCTACTACAGTACCTAGAAAACCACCGATAAGGACCCATAAAAGGTTCATCGGATGAAACGCAGTTGATAATCCTTCTAAAAAACTACCTGCATCAATCCCCATTTAAATCACCCTCCTTAAGGTAAACTGACATTCAATAATTGTGCGAATGTGTACCATGCAATGCCAGAAAAAATCACCGTAACTAAAATATTCTGTAACCATCTTTTATATCCGTTAATTAAGAACATAATGGCACCTAAGAATATAATTGTTGAAATTAAAAAGCCAAGACGTTCGAATATTAAAGCGTATATTACTGTTAAAACAATTGTTAAGACGATACGTATAAATGTTTTCCTCTCTAGTAATTGTGAAAAAGCTGTAAAACCTTCATGACGTTTTTTGAATTCTTGAAAGAAATAAATAATACTCATTATCAAAAGCAATAAACCGACTAACATTGGAAAATACATCGGACTATTAGGATCGCCAATGTTCGATTTAGGTATATTTATAGTTAATACTAAATAAATAAGACCAAATAATATTAATAATACTGGAAAGACAAGTCGTGACATTTATACTCCCCCTTATTTCAGACCTGAATCTTCGACTAGTTTTTTATATTTCTTACGTTGTTCTTTTAAAAATTTCTCACTTTCTTCGCTATCTTTATAATAATTCTCCCAGTCGTTGTTCTTTCTTATTTTTTGCCATCTATCTGATTTCACTACATCTTGCATTGTTTCATCCCAATAGGCAATTTGTTCTGGTGTCATATCTTTCGGCCCCATGACGCCACGCCAATGTGGAAAGACGACATCAACACCTTGTTCTTCCCAAGTAGGAACATCTTCGATGCCTTCAACCGGTTTATCAGATGTTACTGCTAACATTTTTAATTTTCCAGTTTGGTGTTGTTCTTTTACTTCAGAGACAGCAGTAGAAGCAACATCTACATGTCCACCTAATAAAGCGGTTTGCAAATCTCCTCCACTTTTATATACAAGGAAATCGATTTTATCTACATCGACGCCATATTCCTTAGCTGCCTGTACAAAAGCTAAGTGGTCATTGTTACCTAAACCTGGTGCAACACCTATGGTTAAGGATTCTGGATCTTTTTTTAGCTTTTCCATCACTTCTTTACCAGAACTTAAATTAGATTGATTAGATGCTGTTAAACTAATCCACTCTGTTGCTAAAATTGCAATAGGTGTAAAGTCATCTGTACCTAAATCACTTAATCCCAATTCCTTGTTAGATAATAATAAACTTGAGTTGATAGAAATCGTATTCGGCGAACGTGATTTTAAATATTGCCAGCCTACTTCTCCGCCACCTCCAGGTTTATTAATCACATTAACATTTTGTTTAGTTAAGTCTTCATCAATCATAATTTTTTGTATCGCACGTGCTGTAGTATCCCAACCGCCTCCTGGAGAAGCTGGCGCAACGATTTCTATCGTTTCATTGGGAAATTGTTTATCCGATGCACTCGAATTATTTTCTTTACCACAACTTGCTAGTACAACTGAAAAAATGATAATTAATATCCCCCATCTTTTCATCTTAATCCCCCTTAATTGAAAACGTTTACAAACTAATTTTATATTATCAGATAATTAAGAATAATTAAACAATAATTTATTTTTTTTATACTTTTCAGAATCGGATGTTAATATTTTAAAAGTCATATTAAGATAGTAATAAAATATTCAGTATTAAAAACAATTTTGAAATATAACCTCAGCCTTTATCATTTTAGGTATTGCTTAAAATCAATGCTTAAACCAACTAAAACAGGTTATACTATGTATGTATAAACGATAATTAATTGTAATATTTGGGGGGATTTACTATGGGACAGAATCATCCATTTGATAAAGCTACACAACTAACTGAAGAAACGCCGGGTGTTTATAAAGGCCATACGTCCGAAAAGTATGCCAATATGATTGGACCGTTTGGTGGCGTTATTGCATCTACGTTGCTTCGTGCTGTCTTAGAACATCCAGAACGATTAGGAGAACCAGCTGCGTTAACTATTAACTACGCAGCACCTGTAGCTGATGGCGATTTTAATATTAAAGCAACACCTACTCGAACAAATCGATCCACTCAGCATTGGTATATTGTGCTTTCTCAAAATGCTAAAACTGTTATTACTGGAACGGCTGTTACTGCTCAACGACGAGATACTTGGTCTACTACCGAGATAGCGTTCCCTAATGTACCAGCTGCTGAAAATGTTGCGCTTCCATCAATAGAGGGTGCACCACCTTGGTTACAGAATTATGATATACGAATTATCAAAGGGGCACCACTCGCATTATCACAAACACAATCTAACAATGCTCATGATTCTACGACACTTCAATGGATACAAGACAATCCAAAGAGAAACCTTGATTTTCTCTCACTTACTTCAATATGTGATGCTTTCTTTCCACGTATTTGGGTACGTCGTGAAAAAATGGTACCTATTGGAACAGTTTCGCTTACTATTTATTTTCATGCTGATTCAGAAACACTTAAAATGAATGGTAATCGAGAAGTCTTAGGCCATACACGTGCACTTAAATTCTATGATGGCTTCTTTGACCAAACTGGAGAAATATGGAGTTATGACGGAAATTTACTCGCGACAACGAGTCAATTTGTTTATTACAAAGAATAAACATTTTAAATTTCATGAGAATTAAAAAGAGCTATAAAGCATCTACAATATAGATGCTTTATAGCTCAATTTATGAATTCTTTTAATGACTTACTTCTTCACTTTGAAAATGCCCACCATGATATTGGTCTACATATTGATAATCATGTTCTGTACGCGCTTTCAAAATTGCGTTTCTTAATAGATTATTTACTTTATTTTTACCATGTATGATTTCGCCCCATACACGTGCATTTTCTTGTACAAATGTCGTGCGTGGTTTACGCTCTTCTTCAAATTCTGTAAATGCCTTTTCATAATTCGTTTCATGTTTTTCTAACATATCAGCCATGAATGATGCATCTTCTAAAGCTTGGCATGCACCTTGAGCAAGATATTGTAACATTGGGTGTGCGGCGTCACCAATTAATGTAAAGTTACCTTCTGACCATTTATCAATCGGCTTACGATCAAACATTGGCCATCTTTTTTGTCTTGAAATAAATGAAAAACCTTGTCGTTTCAATAGTGTTATGTGGCTACTCAATTGGTGGTATTCTTGCACCAGTGTTAGGGTTAACATTAATGCCTATCGGAGGTTGGCGCTCAATCTTTTGGGTGGCAATTTTACCTATATTTGCACTACCGTTTTTACTTAAGCAATTACCTGAGACGTTTAGTTATTTAAATCGTACTAATAGGAAAAAAGAAGCAGTAAATACATTAAGAAAAATTGATCCAAAACTTAACATATCAATGAACGATACGATAAAAGATATCGAAGTTTCTACTACTAAAGTGCCTTTAATGGACTTATTTAAAGAAAACAGGGCGCTCAGTACAGTCTTATTTTGGTTAACTTTCTTTTGCTGTTTATTAATGATTTTTGGTTTAAATACATGGTTACCAAATTTAATGATGCGAGCAGGATATGAATTAAATTCTAGTTTAATGTTTTTAATCGTATTACAAGTTGGAGCAATCGTAGGAACACTTATAATCGGAAAACTATGTGACAAATTTGGTTCCAAAAAACTACTTGTGCCATTATACATTGCTGGCGCTATTTCTTTATCTCTATTGTCTTTAGGTAAAGATGTTAATATATTTGTTATTTATATTTTAATTGCAATCGCTGGCGCTGCTACCATAGGTTCACAAAATCTCGTTCAAGCTTTCGTATCGCAATATTTCCCAGCCTATATTAGATCCACAGCGCTAGGTACAGCTTCTGGTATTGGGAGAGTCGGCGGAATGATTGGACCGCTAATGGGTGGCTTTTTACTCACATTTGCATTACCTATGCCTATGTACTTTATCGCTTTTGCTATTCCAGGTTTAATAGCTGCCTTAGCACTTTATTTAATACCCATGCAACATGCAAGTGAAGAATATAAAAAAACGTATCAAGTTAAAGACGTGCCGAAAGACGTACCGAACGAAGTTAAATAACTTAATAATTAAAAAAATCTCAACCAATGCTGGTTGAGATTTTTTAATGCCTTATTCATATTGTAATTTTTTCTTGAAGTTGTTTCAATAGTTCAGCGTAATTATTAATTGCTGTTTGATGTTTTAATCTTTCATTATTTTTTACATTGTTAAGTGGTTTATCTACAATTTTCATCATACCATTTGCAAATTCTAGAATATTATTAGGTTCAATAAGATATCCATTTTTACCATGTTCAATAATTTCTCTCGGACCATATTGAACATCATATGAAATGGCAGGGCATCCAACTGCAATGCTTTCCATAATTGTTAAACCAAATCCTTCAAAGCTACTCGTTAATAGCGATGCTCTCGAAGCTTTAAATTCAGCTAATGGATTAGATGTATAGTCATTAATTTCAACATACTCATTTAAATCATATTCCTCTATTTGGTTTTTAAGCATTTTTAATTGTCCCGCTTCATCCTTACCATATAATACGAGTTTGCTCGTGTAACCTGCTTCACGAAATAACTTATATGCTTTAATAAGATGGTCCAATTGTTTTCCTACGCCAAACCTGCCAATATAGATAAATTGATCTTTAAAGTTTGATGGTTCACGAGAAGGCTCTGCAACTTCAATAAAGTGGGGTATTACAGCAAAACGTTCATCTTCAATAGAGTATAAATTTTGTATATCTATTTTTTGATGGTTCGTTAACACTAAATATTTAGTAACACAGTCAGAATGCGTAAGCGCGTATTTATATGCTTTTTTCACATTATTTCCATCTATATGCGAGCTATGAAATACCAATACATTTTTAGTGTGATTTGTTTGTTTTAATAATGGTATATCTAAAAGTCTGGCATCATTAAAGACAATATCTCCATCTTTAAAACGATTTTGGAAATAATATTGAAAAAGCTGTTTTTCATTTTCAAATGCTTTAAAATGTTTTCCCTCTTTATATAATTGAATTAATAATAGTGTTGTGTTCTCATCATCAGCAAAAAACTTTTCACAATATTTATTACCCTCTCTATCATAGAACTTTTCGGCAATTTTCCCATAATTTTTAGTAGAAAAATAAATTTTCTTATGTAAATGACCAAAATTATTGTACTGATGTCTCTCAACTCTTTTTTTACAATAAGGAGTCATAAAGTCTTCGAATTCTAAAATATTACTTCCTGGTCTAAACTTTCTATATAAAAAATATGTATCACCGTCATAATAACGGACAATATCCCTATTGTTTTTTCTTATTTCACTTCTTAATCCTTCAATATCTCGTTCAACTTCCTGATATTCTATTGTGTCACTATTAGAGTGTGGATTATATAATAACTTAAAATCAGATAGCCAATCATAAATATTTTCTACTCTGATTTGAGCATTTAATTTATTATTTTCCACAAATGATTTAATAACTTCATAATAGTTAGGATTATAATTTGTTGTTAATATTGTGTTTGTTTCATTTAAATCGTTATGCATTAATTGAATTCTATTTAACAACGCTTTCGTTCTTCCGCCATGAACTGGTGGTAATGTTGATGTAATTGTATAAAGCACTTATGACTCTCCCCTGACATAATAAGTTTTAATAACAATAGTGTACCATATAAAATGAAGTTTTTTATATGAAAGAAAATATTTATTTAAAAAAGCAAAATTCCGTACAATTATGTAGCTTATTCATTAACATATCGCTAGAGATTAAATTAAAATAATACGGGAAGATAATTAATAAGAAGGTGAAATAATGTTAGATAGAGAAGAAGTTTTTAATTATGTGAATCGTAAGTATGATGTAAAACCAGATTATCCTTGGCAAACTTATTCGAACTTTGCAGCTTTAAGACATAAAGATAGCAAAAAATGGTTTGCTTTAGTGATGAATATTTCTCAAGACAAAATAGGATTAAATGGCACTGATGAAATAGATGTATTGAATTTGAAAGTCAGACAAGAATTTATTGGTCCTTTAAGAAAAAAAGAAGGGTTTTACAAAGCCTATCACATGGATAAATCCAATTGGATAAGCATCAATTTAAATGAAATTAACTCTATAAATCATATTAAAGATTTAATAGCAGAAAGTTTTGAGTTAACACATTAACTCTGTTCATTTTCAGCAAAACTTCACACTAAATTGATATTAAAAACAGGTGAGCATCCTTTAGTTATAAGATGCTCACCTGTTTTATTTTAATTATTTAATTTTACTGTTCTTCTGCTTCTTTTTGATTCGTACGTTTTTGTAATAATATTGCTACCGCTGCTAGGATTAAGACTAAGACGGCGATACCGATAAGTCCAAGGTATTTAGCAATATTACCAAAGACAATACCTACGACTAAGAAATCTGTATCTGAGAATGTCGTTGCTGCGCCACCAAGTTCTCCTAAGAATGGCAAGAACAGTAGTGGTAAGAATGTAATTAACAAGCCATTTAATGCTGAACCTGCTATTGCACCTCTAATACCTCCACGTGCGTTACCAAAAACGCCAGCAGTTGCCCCTAAGAAGAAGTGAGCTACTACGCCTGGAAGTATAACTACGCCACCAAATAAGAATAAGACGAACATGCCCAAGACCCCAACAATAAAGCTGACAAAAAAGCCAATTAATACAGCATTTTGTGCATAAGGGAAGACTATAGGACAGTCTAATGCTGGTTTTGTATTAGGTACTAATTTTTCAGAAATACCTTTAAACGCTGGCACGATTTCAGCTAATATTAGGCGTACACCTGTTAATATGATAAACACACCAGCTGCAAAAGTAACCCCTTGAATCAGTGAAAATACAATAAAGTTTTGGCCGTCACTAATTTCTGTATGTACGAAGGTTGGCCCCGCAAATAATGCTGCCACAAAATAAAGTAATGTCATTGTGAGTGAAATACTGATTGTACTTTCTCTTAAAAAGCTTAAGCCTTTAGGAAAATTAATTTCTTCAGTTGATTTAGATTTCCCTTTAAATAACTTTCCAACCTCTCCAGCTGCCCAATAACTGATCGTACCAAAGTGACCTAGAGCGACTTGGTTAGTCCCAGTTATTTTCTTCATCGTTGGTTGCGCTAACGCTGGTAATATGGCCATAATTAATCCTAAAATAATAGATCCCGTGATTACTGTCAATGTCCCAGTGATATTACCTACTGACAGTAATATAGCTAAAAAGGCTGCCATATAAAATGTATGATGACCTGTTAAAAAGATATATTTCAAATTCGTAATACGTGCGATAATGATATTAACAATCATCCCAAATACCATAATTAATGCTGCTGTTGTGCCATATTGTTCTAAAGCAATTGAAATAATTGCTTCATTATTAGGTACAACACCTTGCACGCCAAAAGCGTGTTGGAATATTTTTCCAAATGGTTCTAATGATTGTGTTACAACATTCGCCCCTGCGCTTAACACTAAAAATCCAAGTATTGTTTTAATCGTACCGGACGTGATGTCAGTGGCAGATTTTTTCTGCATAATTAGACCTATCAAAGCGATTAAAGCAACTAATATAGCAGGTTGACTCAAAATATCAACGATAAAATCTAGTATAGGTTTCATAACGTTGCCCCCTTACTTATAATTTATAAAATGTTCAAATCACTTAATTTCTCATTCAATTTATTTTGTAACTCTTCCTTATCTAGAATGTTATCTAAAACAATAACGTCCCCTAAGTGCTTTGTATTTTCTTCTAAATCTCTACCGCAAATAAATAAATCTGCCATATCAGGACTCGCAGACATAACATCACTGTGTTCTACTTTAATGTCTGATGGTGCATTTAAATTTTTCAAAGCTTCCTGTGCATTCATTTCCACCATAAAGCTACTTCCTAAACCGTGACCACATACAACTAAAATTTTCATTTTCATCATTCTCCTTTAAATATATTTATTATTTCATCAATGTCTGTTGCTACTAATAATTTATTAACTGTGTTCGAATCCCCTAAGATGGTTGCTAAATTCCTTAATATTTCTAAATGGCCTTCGTTATCAACAGCGCTTAATACAAACACGAGAGAAGCATGATGTCCATTTTCAGAAAAGTTAATATGGTGATTCAATTTCAATAAACTTAATCCTATTTTTTTGACATCATCACTCGGTCTAGCATGCGCTATTGCGATTTCAGGTGCTATTACAATATAGGGTCCTAATTCTTCTACGCTATAAATCATCTTTTCAATGTATTGTTGTTTAAAGTACCCTTGTTCTAGCAGAGGTTTAGATGCTACACGAATTGCATGTTTCCAATCATCTACTCGATCTCGTATCAGTACTTTATCTGATGATAAAATTTCCAGACTCATTTATATCCCCCTTATTAATGTTGACTTACATCACGAATACATGACATGATATCTGCTATATTTCCAGAAAACAGTGTTGCTCTCGTTGATTCGTCCATGATTAGCTCGCTAAATTGTCGCAAAGCATTTAAATGTATCTGCGGTTGCTCCGTAGCTAATGTAATAATGATATGCACTGGATCGTATTGCTGATGATTAAAGGTCACACCCGTTTTAAAATGAACTAAACTAAAGCCTACAGGTTGTTTAACATGTTTATGGTTAGCATGAATCAATGCAATATGAGGACTAATTACCATATAAGGTCCAAATGCATCTAATTGTTCAATAATGTCAGCTGCATAGGCCTCATCTACGATTTGGTCATTTACAAGCGATGATACACATTGTCGAATTGCATCATTTCTTAAAAGTGTTGGCTGTTGTGTCAATATTCGAGATTGTGGTAATACTTCTTGTAACGTTGGTCCTAACCCTTTGACATCATTTACATATCGTTCTCTTGAATGGTTGATAATTTCATTTAATTGCTTTCGATCTTCTTTATTTAAAAATGGTGAAACCCTAATTACTGGTACGCTCGCTTGTTCAAAAGGGACAGTAGAAATGATATAATCAATACCTTCATGTTTTAGCATTACTTCATCTATTTCATATATAGAATAAGCATCTACAATTTCTAATTCCGGATAAATATGATCCATCCTACTTTTTAATAATTGAGAAGTTCCTATACCTGATCCACAAAGTAATACGACTTTAATGGCATTTGTTGTCACTGCTGAAATCCGTTCAATCGCAGAAGCAAAATGCAGTGTGATGTATGATAATTCATCATCAGTAAAGTCGATTTGGTAATTTTCTTCAATGCCCCATACATGTCTTTTGATTCCCTCTATAATATGGTCATACTGCGCATGAATCTCCTTATTTAAAGGGTTCGCATGCGTCATATCAAACTTCAATCGATGAATTGCAGGTCTCAAATGTACGATTAAACCATTTGCTAATTTGCTATCAGACATTAAATCTAATCCTAACTCTCCACTCATACGTTCAATCAATTGTTCTGTTAATACCTCTAAATCGTCTATTTGTTGATTGAGTTCATTCACTTCTGACGTTTTAGCACCTAATAAATGCAAAGTAATAAAAGCTGCCTCACTTTTTGGAAATTCAATCTGAAAAATATCTTCTAATTTTCCTTTAATTTTAAGCGCAATATGAAATTGCTCTGTTTTAGAGAGCTTTTCATACTCTTTATCAGGTATGTCGAAGGCGAAATGTTCATTTGTACGATGTAGCGCAATCAAAATGTGATAAATCAATCCGTCAATTGCACTTTGAACTAACTGATATTTCGCATCTAATAAGATAGAAGTGACTGTTAAACGAATTTGTTCTAACTCTTTATTCGAAAAAAGTTGATGTCCCATATGATGTGTATGCGTTTGAAAATATTCATGTACACGTGTGGCATAGGCTTTACGATAAGCATTTTCCTCACCCTGTATCACAAACCCTTTATTTTTCTTGTACTCAAGAAGCAAATCGTTTTCTTCTAACCAAGATTGAACATTTTTCAAATCTTCAACAATCGTACGACGTGTTACTGAAACTAAAGTTGCTAATACTTGGGATGATGTGGGTTCAATCGATTCAAACAACTTCAAAGTGATATATAATATGCGTTCTTTCTTTGAATAATGCATCGATGTTCCTGTATATTTTGGCTCTAATGTTGCCAACTGAGGAGCTGTTGTTGTAATCTTTATCCCATCATATTTATTCCGATGTATCGTTAAATCTAATTTATCTTCCTTAGTTTCAATATATTCAAGATCATATTGAATTGTTCTTTCAGATACATTGAACTGTGTTGCTAAATTATGAATTTGAACAAAGGCTTCACGTTCAAGTAAGTACGTTAATATATGATGTTGTCTCTTGCTTAACACATCAGCAACCTCCTTACAGTTATATTGTAATCGCTTTCTTGTACGTGTGGATGTGTAATCTATTTCGTCTCACAATACGAAAAGTTGCACACCTAAATAAAAAATACTATTTTTAAATTATAAAATGCATAGACCTAATTTGATACATCTTTGTTTATTTTTCAAAACAAAAAAGATGTAAAAGTAACTAAACTTTTACATCTTTTGCTGACATTGATTCAATACCATAACAAATCATACAATTATTTATTATTTTTTACTTCTTTATACAAATCTATCATTTCCTGTGCAAGATCTTTAAAAGTGATAGCTGTCATTAAATGATCTTGACTATGCACTGTTAACAGCGTCAAATTGATATGTTCACCTTGTGCTTCCTTCGTTAACATGTTTGTTTGAACATGATGCGCTTCAAGTAATGCATCTTCAGCTTGTTTTAGTTTTGCTTCCGCTTCATCAAATGCACTTTTTTTAGCTGCAAATATGGCTTCCATCGCACTACTTTTAGCATCACCGCTATACGTAATGAGCGACATTGCAAATTCTAAATTTTTCTCTTCTTCAGTCATCATCCCACCCCTATTCGCTCATTAAACGTTCAGCAGCACTTAATACGTTTGCACCATTCATCGTACCGTAATCCGTCATTTCAATCACTTCTACGGGTATGTTTTTTTCCGCACCTTTTTTAGTATATTCATCTTTTTTAAAACGCACTTGTGGTCCTAACAACAAAACATCTACTTGAGCATCTTCAATTTTCTGATCTGCTTCTGTCGTTGAAACTGCAAATATTTCACGGTCTAACTCTTGTTTTTCAGCTTCTTTTTGCATTTTCTGAACTAACATACTTGTACTCATTCCTGCTGCACATACGAGCATTATTGTTTTTTCTGCCATATAAATCCCTCCATTTATTAATACCATACCCTATCTGTTAATTGATCTCGCTATCATTGATAATGTGTGACGTTGTCCACGTATCGCTTTACTTAATTCAAAAATATTTTCTACAGGAGCTAAACCACCATAGCCTGCGTCACCAATATGTTGAATATCCACACCGCATATTTTATTTCGAATAGCAAAATCCCTAATTGTACTGGCGTCAGAACTCTCTTGACTTGTCCCTATTGCTGACATAACTAAACCACTATGATGATGGACTGCTTTCACTATGTCTTTTAGTTGTGCTTCATCAAACCCTGGCACTGTTCCGATAGATGGTACTAAAATAATATCAGCACCTGCATCAATAAATTTTTCAACATATGCTTTTGTAATTACAGGTTCATCTACACCTGCGCTGTGCATTTTTCCTGCTATAATCAATCCTGAAAAATTTGCTCTTGTCTCAGCAATTGCACCAACAATCTTTTCATTAGATACGCCAGTACCTGGGTTCCCTGTCATGCAAATAAAGTTTATGCCTAATTTTTCTAAAGCCTTTACTGTTTTCGGACTTGCTTGACGTCCTTTAGCAATATTTAATTTTTCTTCTGCCATGCTCGCTTGGTCATCTACTGGTTCTAAATTGACGCCTATAGGTCTTGCAACAAGACGTCTCAATTCTTTGATGACGTGTTTGTTCTCATCTATATTTTCTACTTTAGGATTGAACGCATCTAATCCATTCAATAAAATCAAATCTGCTCCGAATGCACGTGATAGTTCTGCATTTGTTATGTCTGGTATGACTGGTGTGCGCGTAACAACATTCTCTGCTAACACTACGCGACCATCACTTGCTTTAATACTTTGTTTTAATTCTTCAGCCGTCATTTTCACTATTTCTGAAGCATTCGCACTTAATAATCTCTTAACCATATCATCTACTCCTTTATTTTGATTCTTCCGTTTCTTTTATTCCGTTCGCTTCCTTGTCTTCTAAATATAAATTATATTTCTCCATCGCTCTATAAAATGGGTAATAGAGTAAAATATCGATAATTATACAGACAATTTGAACCAATGAACCACTATAATGTCCTGTTGCTAAAAATCCACTGATGATAGGTGGTATCGTCCATGGCATCGCTGTACCATTTGTAAGGTGTACGAGACCACTCGACATTGCGAAATAAGTTATCGTCGCATTAATCATTGGTGCTAATACAAATGGAATAATTAATCTCACATTAAGTACAACAGGTAAACCAAACAATGTCGGTTCATTAATATTAAATATACCTGGCATCAGTGTAAGTGGTGCCATCGTTTTTGTGATTTTACTAGAACGCTTTTTAAAAGCTAATATCGCAATTACGATCACTAGTCCTATTGTTGAGCCACCGCCACCCATAAATACAAAGTTATCAATGAATGGCTGCGTTATGATGTGCGGTAAGTCTCCGTGTGGATTGGCTTGATATGCTAGACGGTTTTCATCAATATTTTTCAACCAAATAGGTTGCATAACTGCATTTACTACGTTTGCACCATGGATACCGACAAACCAAAATGCACTATTAAGACCAACTAAGATAATGGTACCGATCAAGCTACCACCCATCAGACTTAACGGCACACCTAATGTATTAACAATCAATTCATGGATGTTGCCAAAAGGTAAATTATCCAATGCGATATATACAGCAAGCCATAATATGATAATAGCTGCCCCAGGTATTAATGCACTAAAACTTTGTGCTACTGCTGGTGGAACTTGATCTGGCATTTTGATTCTAATGTTTCTATTGATAAACCACTGAAAAATTAACCCTGAAATAATACCAATAATCAGTGCTACAAATAAGCCCTGACTTCCCATATATATTTGAGGTATTGCCTCTTCAGGCACCTTATCTCCAGTCATTACATTTGGTGTGACAACTAAAAACGCTGACATCGCAATAATACCGGCTGAAACCCCATCTGTATTGTATTGCCGGGCAATACTATGTGCGACACCGAAACTTGCAACTAACCCCATTAACCCGAATGTCCCATTCACTGCTTTCATTAAATATGGTTGAATTCCCTGTGCTTCTAGCCACTCTATCCAGCCTGGTATCGCAATACCACTGATTACTAAAAATAATGAACCAATAATAATCAAAGGCATTGCAACGATAATCCCATCCCTCATTGAAATCAAAATTTTATTAGATCCCAATTTAGAAGCGACTGGCAACAAATGTTTTTCTAATGCATCATTAAATTTACTCACATCAACACCCCATCGTAGATTCGATTTTGAAAACGCTTTCAATGTTTTGATTAATTATAATTTATAATAAATTATGTGTCAATATAGTTGCAACTTTTTATTTTTAATATAATAATAAGAGTATTAAGAAATTATGGTGATAAAAATGAAAGCAAACATGACAAATAAACAGCGGATGATACGGGGTCAAATTTTAAATGAAATATATGTACGCGGTCCTATATCAAGGGTTGATATAGCAAAAAACACAGATATTACACCCGCAACAACAACTGCAGTAACCGCAGATTTAATACAAAATAATCTCATTAAATCTACGGATATTGAAGTTGATAACTATGGTATTAACACTAAAAAAACATCTGGACGCAAAAAAATATTACTTACAATTTGTAATAAATATAATTACTATGTTGGTATTGAATTAGCCAGAGATTTTGTAACGTTATGCTTAACTGATAATCTTGGGAATATCGTTGATCAAAATATAATCGATATTACTGCAACTCAATTTCTAAAAAAAATCACACCAAACTTTATCTTCGAAGAACTTAATCATTTCTTAAAACAACATGCAGCTTACGATATTCAGGCAGTTGGCATTGCTTTACCAGGTCACTTTGATGAAACATCTCAACAAATTGCTTCAAATAGTGATTGGTCTGGTTTTGATTTGGAAGATTTACTTTCTCGTATTAGCTTGCCTGTATTTTTAGAAAATAATGTACATTGTATGAGCCTATATGAACATTTACTTACATCAGAAAATCATGGCGAAAATTTCATCTTCTTCCATGCTGTAAAAGGCATTTTTTCATCTAGTATGTATCGTGGCAATTTATATGGCGTTTCTAACTTTTCTGTAGGGGAAGTTGGACATACTATTATCCATCCAGAGGGCGAACGTTGTGAATGTGGTCGTAGAGGATGCTTACAAAACTATTTAGGTGGCATGAATATTATAAATAAAGCTAAAGTCATTTATAGAAGTGCTCAAAGTACCTATCTGACAAGTTTAGTAGCAGACTCAAATGATATAACTTTAGATACTGTTATAGAAGCGTATCGTTTAGGCGATAGCGGCATTGTACAAATTATTAAAGATGCCATGCGTGCAGTTGCAATTACGCTCAACAATTTAACCATGTTAGTTGATACCAATAAAATTTATTTGCATGGCCCATTATTTAACAATGATATTACGAATGTCATTTTAAAAGAATACTTGAGTTACCAAAACTTATACGGGGGGTTAGGTGAAATTGATTTTCAAATGAAGTCGTATCAGCCTATTAATGGTGCAAAAGGTGCCTGTGCCCTTGCCATCCACCAACATTTAATTTGGTCAGAAGTATAAATGAAGCCAAATATAATAGTTCAATAAAAGAGGGAGTAGGAGATTATTTATCTCCCTCCCTCTTTTTTGATTTCTAATACTTCTTACAACAAGTATTAACTATTAAAAAAATTATAACTCACAAAAATTAAACAAAAATAACTTTTTAAAATATGAATTTTTATATTTTATTAAAAAGCGGTGCGCATTAGATATAACTGTGATATTCTATTTTAATAAACATATTACAAGGGGGATTTTTATGCATTGCCCAAATTGCGGGGAGACAGTTACAAACACAGATTTATTTTGTGGTGAGTGTGGCGCCAAATTAACACTTCAAGATCAATCATCTACTGACAACCCAACTACTAATCAACATACATCTCAGTCTGATGTATCACAGAATCAGGAATCATCTCAGACATCTTATCAGCCAAAACAACCAAGGCAATCAAACAAAAATAATACTAAACATTCTGTTGATATTTTTAATGAGGCCAAATTATTTTTCTCCAACTCATTTTCTAGGACAGATGATGAAGTTATAAGTAAACATCAATTTACATTTAAAACACTTTTCAGTCTCATTATTGCAGGATTTATAATTACACTTATTTTATTATCTTTAGTTATACCAGCAGAGGTAGCATTTTTTGCAACAAGTAAGGCTAATATCGTTTTTAACATTACCTTTTACATACTCATAGCTATTTCAATAATTTTTGGTATTACATTATTATTGATTAAACTGCTAAACATTAAAATCAGTGTACATAAAGCACTTTCAGATTTTGTATTAGTTAATACATTTTCTGTAATTGCATTCTTATCAGGTTTATTATTTTTAGCCATTAATGTACCAAGTTTTGGATCAATGCTTGTTTTAATTTCTATGCTATTTACATTAGTATCACCAATTTATCTCACAACAAAGCATAGTCATAAGCATCCACTTCGCATGCCCGTGGTTTATGCTATTTTAATTTATATTCTTATTTTAGGTGTCATCCTTCGCATCTTTATTGAAGGTACAGTTTCAAATTCTTTAAGTTTTTTAGATTCATATTTTAATACAGATTATTAAGGAGAGAGTTAATTAATGAAATACTGTAGTAATTGTGGAGCCGAAATCAAACCAAACCAAAAAGTATGTACACAGTGTGGCACCCCTGTTTATCAACAACGAAGTACAAATAAGAACGATAATCAAAATAAAAAATCAAAATTACCATTTTATATTACAATTGTTGTCATTGTAGTTATCATTATTGCATTATTTACAGCTTATAAAATAATTGAAAGTCAACTTTCACCGACAAAACAAGCTGAAGCCATTTCAAATGATTTAAAGAAAAATAAGCCGAGTGACTTAGCTCATAATTTAAAAGCAAACGGCGAGTCTCTATCTAAAGACGAAGCCAAAGCTGTCTATAAATATATTAATGAAACAGATAGCCCTGAACGTGTTGGTAATGAAATCCAAAGCGCTGCGGAAGATATGGAAGATAATACAATGGGCGGTTCTTCTGTTACAGTTGGCGATAATGAACTCATAAACATCTCTCAAGATGGTAAAAAATGGGGGATATTTAAAAACTATAATTTTAATGTAAATGAAGAGTCTGTCACCATTCTTCCTGAAGAAGATAGTACGTTATCTTACAAACATAACGACGATACGAAACAAGTGAAACTAAAACAAGGTAAGACAAAAACACTTGATGACTTCCCTATTGGAATATACGATTTAAAAGCTACTCAAAAAGTAGATGGTAAAAAGTTTGATGGCGTCGTTCATATCGATATGTCTGAAAGTAACGATGCTGAACCTCAATTCAAACAAAAGCGCTTCACTGTAAGTACTGACTCAGCATATATCGATTCAGATTCACTAAAGCTTTATATCAATGGTGAGAAACAACAAGACTTTAATGAATACGCTAGCGAAACATTTGGTCCATACTCTCCTGATGAAAAAGTAGAAGTATATGCTACAACTGAAGTTGAAGGTAAACAATTCACATCAAATGTAGAGAATGTTTCAAGCCCTGAAAACGGTGAGGAAGAAGTTGATGTGACTTTAACCTTTGATGATGAAGCTATTAGCGATCATGAAGACAAAGTATTTGAAAAAGAAACTCAATCTGAAGAAGACGAAGACCCATCCAGTTCAGATGATGAGGAAGTCACACGTGATAATGTTATAGACAAAGTCGAATCATATGAAGGCGAAAGTTTAGACACTGATACTTATACTTATAAAGAACCTGAAGAAACAGATGATGGTTGGGGATTTTCATTTACCGATAAAGACGGTAATTTAGCTGGATCATATACTATAGATGATGATGGTTATGTCACAGAATATGATGAAGACGGTGAAGAAGTCAATTCTGGATATTAATATTGTTTTATAACAGCCTACGTTGTATACGTGGGCTGTTTTTATTTAAATATATCTTTCTTACTTCTTTTGAAAATAATTTTAATTATGTGTTGTTATCCACGTTATTCGAACATCTTCAATCCTCCTTTTTTTATCACTCTACTCCACTTTCATTTATTTTTAATTGTAACGATTTTCGTAACTTTTATATGCAAGTGTATATAATTGTAATATTACATGTTAGAATTTTATTGTAATAAACTCATAATGTTTATAAATCCACTAGATCCTGGAGACCTGGACTACTTATCCAGGTTTCTTATCATTTAAGAAATAGGTGAAAAGATGAACTTCGTAGAATTAACAGAAAAAGAATTCACTGATTTTATTAATCAAAACTTTGTGCATTATACCCAGTCTACTTCTCATTTTCATTATAGAAATAATAAGAAGAAGGATGTACATTTAGTAGGTGTTAAAGAAGATAAGAAAGTGATAGCAGCTTGTCTATTAACAGAAGCTAGGGCATTAAGATTTTTTAAATACTTTTACTCTCATAGAGGTCCGGTTTTAGATTATAGTAATCCAATATTAACTAAATTCTTTTTTGAAAATTTAAAAGTATATTTAAAAGCTCAAAAAGCATTATTCGCTTTAATAGATCCATATATTTTAGAAAATATTAGAGATGCTGATGGAAAAATAATTGAGCACTATGATAATGAAAAGCTTAAAAATGCATTATCAAAATTAGGTTATGCTCATCAAGGTTATAGTATCGGTTACTCTACCACTAGCCAAATTAGGTGGTTATCTGTTTTAAACTTAAAAAATAAAAATGAGAGTACCATATTAAAAGAAATGGATTATCAGACACGTCGTAACATTAAGAAAACTTTTGAAATAGGTGTAGAAGTAAAAACACTGGATATTTCAGAAACTAATGTATTCTTTGAACTATTTCAAATGGCAGAAGAAAAGCATAATTTTAAATTTAGGGATAAAGCTTATTTTGAGGAAATGCAAAAAATTTATGCCAATCACTCCATGTTAAAACTCGCGTATATCAATTTAGAAAATTATAAACAACAATTGCAAAAGAAAAATGCTAATCTTCTTTTAGAAATTAAAGATTTAGAGAATAAATTACAAGAAAACACTAATTCTAAAAAAACAAAAACGAAATTGTACCAGTTAACACAACAACAAAATAGTTATGAAAGAAAAATTAATGAGACGATTGAATTAATCTCAACAGAAGGAAATATCTTAAATTTAGCTGCTGCATTTTATATATACACGAAAGATGAAGTTTATTACCTATCTAGTGGTTCTAATCCTAAATACAACCAATTTATGGGATCTTATCGTTTGCAATGGGATATGATTACATTTGCCATAAATAATGCTATTCCAAGATATAATTTTTATGGCATTACTGGAGACCTCAGTGAAACTTCTGAAGATTATGGCGTACAACAATTTAAAAAAGGCTTTAATGCACACGTAGAAGAATATATTGGCGATTTTATAATTCCAATCAGAAAATATTTATATAAACTATATTTATTAAATAAAAATAGACACGTTAAATGAATTAGATTCAGCTAGATTCAAAACCAAACGCTGTAATGGTGTTTGGTTTTGAATCTATTTTTGTTCATTTATCTCATTATTTAATATTTCTTGAAAATGGCAGCGCTTTAGGCCAATTTCTGAATAACCCGACGACTACAGGATGAGGTTGCGCCAGCGAAAAACGCACAAAAAAATGCCAACAAAGTCGGTAACTTTGTCGACATTCTAAACCAATACAAACTTGTATCGTCTTCTGTATATTTATTTAATTTAAAGCTGAGTCATCGACGATAACTTCTACATTCGGATGTTGGTGCAAGATTGAAGCAGGAAGTGATTCTGACACTTTACCATCCAGTAATTGTTGGATTGCTTCTTGTTTATTACTTCCAAACGCTATCAGAATGATACGCTTCGCATTCATGATAGATGCTAAGCCCATTGAAATAGCTTGTTTAGGTACATCTTCAATATTATCGAAGTGTTGACTGTTGGCTTTGATTGTTGAATCCGTTAAATCTACTACGCGTGTTTCACTTTCAAATGATGAAAATGGCTCATTAAAACCAATATGTCCGTTTTCACCGATACCTAAAATTTGAATGTCTGCTGGCCCTGCATCTTGTATACATTGCTCATAAGCTATACATTCTTTTTCTACATCTTCTGCATCACCTTTAGGTAAATAGATGTTGTCTTCATTCCAAGTGCTATTATGATTGAATAAATTCTCTTTCATATAAGCATGGTAACTTTGTTCGTGATCTGCCGCTAACCCAATATACTCATCTAAATTAAATGTCACCACATCATTTAATTTTGTGTGATTAACATTAATTAATTCCGATAAGTATTTATAAATATCAATCATTGTACTTCCCGTAGCAAGACCTAACACAGCATTAGGTTGCGACTTTATTTGTTTTAAAAGTTCTATAGCAACATATTGACTCGCCGTTGTGCGATCTTTCAAATTTATAACGTTCATATTTCTACCCCATTCTTTCTAATATCACTATATATTTTCATAATTAACATTTAATATCCTATATTACATAATTATCTGTTTTTAATCAAATTAATATAAAATGAATCATGCATACAATACCATTATACGCCTGTTTATGACTGTCGACTATCTAATAGTTCTTCTACTTCATTTTTAATCGTAGTTACATGGGGGCCATAAACAATTTGAACGCCGTTACCCTTCTGAATCACGCCTCTTGCCTCGGTCGACTCTAATACTTTTCTATCAACATCTTGATTAGTCTTTAAGGTCACTCTTAATCTTGTTGCGCAACAATCAACGACATCAATATTCTCTTTACCACCAAGACCTTGAATAATCGTTTTAGCACGATCAGTTGCTTCTACAGTTTCAGCCGCTTAACCTTCTTCACGCCCAGGTGTTTTGAAATTAAATTTCGTGATGCAAAATCTGAATATTATATAATAAAGTATAAACCAAACGATACCTATTGGAATTACCCATAAGAAATTCGTCTTAGCGTTGCCCTGCAATATACCAAATAATAGATAATCAATGAAACCACCACTAAATGTTTGACCAATTGTAATATTAAATATGTCTGCGAACATAAACGCTAAACCATCTAAAAAAGCATGTATGACATAAAGGACCGGTGCTACAAATAAGAAACTTAATTCTAATGGTTCTGTAATTCCTGTTAAAAATGATGTTAACGCTGCAGATAACATTAATCCGCCAACGACTTTTTTACGTTCTGGCTTTGCAGTATGATAGATTGCCAATGCTGCACCACATAAACCAAACATCATGGTAATAAATCTACCAGACATATATCTTGATACACCTGAATAATATTTAGTAACATCAGGATCACCCAATTGAGCAAAAAAGATGTTTTGTGTACCTTGTACAATTTGTCCTTTCACTTCTAAAGTACCACCCAGTGCTGTCTGCCAAAATGGTAAGTAAAAAATATGATGTAAACCAAATGGTCCTAAAAGCCTTAAAATAAAACCAAAGAAAAATGTACCAATAACTCCTGTTTTATCTACGAGGCCTCCAACACCAAATATCCATCCTTGAACAGTTGGCCAAATAAAGAACATCACGACACCTAATAGAATAGAACCTAATGCTGTGATAATAGGAACAAAACGCGAACCTCCAAAGAAGCCTAAATAGGCTGGCAAGGATATTTTATGGAACTTATTATGTAAAAGCGCTGTCATGACACCAGTTATAATACCACCAAATACGCCTGTTTCCACTGTTTGTATTCCAAGGACTGTACTTTGTCCTTCTTTAGCTAAATTACCGTCTGCTAATGTATCAGTAATAATTAATAAACCATTCATTGAAGCATTCATAATGAGGAACCCTAACATCGCAGCTAAACCTGCTGTCCCTTTATCACTTTTGGCTAAGCCAATCGCAACACCCACTGCAAAAATAACAGGTAAATTTTGGAAGACAATATTACCTGCAGATGACATTAATATAAATATATTTTGTAATAGTTCAATATCCAATAAAGGATATGCTTTGATTGTATTTGGATTACTTAATGCCCCACCAATACCTAACAATAAACCAGCTGCTGGTAAAATCGCTATAGGTAACATAAAGGACTTCCCGAATTGTTGTGCTTTCTCAAATAGCTTACTCATAATTGATTAACCTCCTAATTACCATAAATATACAAGCAAAGAAAATGATAATCACTACAATTCATCATTATGAAAAACATTTTCAAAAAGATATAACGCTTTTTATGTAAGCCCTTCATTATAAATCCCGTTTAGTTCACTTAAACAACAGTTTTCTTTATATATTAAGTAATCTTTTTGACCTATCAAAGGCACTTTACAATCTACATTGTCATATTAAAAGTTTCTCGGCAGTGTTTTGAGCAAATATTTTCGGTAAATAATAGTGGCTGAAGACTATAACCTGTGACTTCGTATGGTGTGCAAAAAAATGGGGAGGGATAGAAATCAAAATTTAAAATTTGATTTCGTATTCCCACCCCTTACAGCTATTACTTCGCTTAAAATATATCGCCTAGTGTCACTGACATAATCGCTTTTATAGAATGTAATCTATTTTCAGCTTGATCAAATATCACAGCGTGCTCACCTTGAAATACGTCATCCGTAATTTCCATTTCAGACAAGCCATATTTTTCATAAATCTGTTGTCCTACTTCAGTATTTAAATCATGAAATGCTGGCAAACAATGTAAGACGATTGCCTCAGGATTCATTGTATTCAGTAGCATCGATTCATTGACTTGATAAGGTAATAACTCATTAATACGTGTTTCCAAAACAGATTGATCTTCACCCATTGATAACCATACATCTGTATAAATAGCATCTGTTTGATAAATCGCTTGATTCACGTCATCCGTAATTAAAATTTCACTCTGAGATTGTGCAGCATAATCCTTAGCTAACTTTTGAATTGCTTCATCAGGTTGTAAAGATTTAGGTGCAGCAATATGTACGTTAACACCTAATATTGCTCCAGTAATAAGTAAATCATGTGCTACATTATTTCTAGCATCACCTACATAAGTTAATGTTTTGCCTTCTAAAGTTCCCCAATTTTCTTTTAATGTAAAGAAATCCGCAATCATTTGCGTTGGATGCCACTCATTCGTCAAGCCATTCCAAACTGGTACATTGGCATTTTTAGCTAAAGATTCTATATCTTTTTGATGATAACCTCTAAATTCAATACCATCATACATACGTCCTAATACTTTTGCAGTATCAGCTGTAGATTCTTTCACACCTAAATGAATATCTCCTTGGCCGAAATACTCTGGGTATGCGCCCAAATCATACGCGGCAACACTAAATGCCGAACGTGTTCTTGTAGAGGGTTTTTCAAAGAGTAACGCTAAATTCTTTCCTTTTAAATAAGGATGAGGGATCCCACGTTTTTTCTTTTCCTTTAACTCTCCAGTAAAATCTATCAATGTATTCAATTCTTCTGCTGAAAAATCGCATGTTTTCAAAAAGTGTTCCCCTTTAAAAACTTGTAACTTATTTAAAGCTGTTGTGTTCAACCCCATTTTCATCACTCCAATATTTTTATAAGATTTATATACATAATATACGTAATTAACAGATAAAACAAGTATAAATATACTTTATTATGTATATTATTGAATTAAAGCTCAAAATATTATCTTACATCATTTGATAAACAGCACTAATTTAAACTAATGTTTTTAACATTTATGCAGTTTTTCAAAGCATTTATGCAATGTGTTTTTTAATGAATCACACTTGTGAAATTTATTTTTTGAGTTATGCACGAATGCATATTACACTACTTTTTATACTACAATGTCCCTGAACTACTTAACTGACGGAGGTGATCGATTCTGTTAAATGAAATTGTGGCTGTAATCAAACAGATTGTTGCTCAAATTATTTCTGGAGAGTTCCAAGAAAATTATTCTTTCATTTCCACACCATTTCAAAACGATTGCATAATTAGCTTTTTAAAATAAGAGAGTCCCATTCTAATTTCCAAACTAGAATGGGACTCCAATAACGATAAATATTTATTTTTTAAATACATGCTTTTTTTCGCTTATGTTGCTTCTTTCTTACTAAGTTTTGCACGTTCTTCAGGTGTTTTTAAGAAACGTGCCATAATTGCACTTGCCACATATAATCCAAAGATTAAGTACATCATTCCTTTTACACCAATACTATCGTAGAATAATGCTACTAACCCAGGTCCAGCAAATACACATAGCCCTGCGCCTAAGTTTAATATAGCCATCGCTGGTCCTTTATCGCCATCACCTACAAGAGAAGGTACAAGCGCAGAAATTGGAACAAATCCTGCTAAACACATACCCCATAAAAATCCTACAGTACCAACGACAAATACATTACCTGTAAATAATTCTGGTACAAAATATAATCCTAATGTAAATACAGCACAACCAACACCACCGATGTATGAGATTGTATTCTTCCAACCAATTTTGTCACTCAACGCACCGAATATTAAATTAAATATAATATTTGCGATAAAAATTGTTCCCCAAATATTGAGCCAAGTCGTCGTTGCAATACCTTTGGATGATAAATATATTGGTAAGAACAATGGAAATGCATATTGTGCCGCTTGATTAATTATTCTTACGATACATGCCACTGCAACACGTGGCTCTCTTTTTAATATCGTAATTCCAGCGCCCATTTCTTTTACATGTTCTTTAACACCATGCCCTTTATCTTCTATTTCAAATTGATCTCTGTTTACAAATACAGCTAAAAATGTTCCGATAAGTACCCATATAATGGCTGTCCATAAAGTGAACACATGACCAAACCATTGAATTGCAAATGAAGAATAGAATGAACCAAGCACACTTAAACCACCTGTAAATACAAACCAGAACCAACCTACTGCGGCACCTAATCGTTTTTGAGGTGAACGGTAAGCCACCCACACTAAAAATGAATAAGCAAACAATGGATAACCAAATCCTCGAATAGCATACGATGGAATCATTAATTCATAATTTATCGTAGGTATCGCAAATCCTACAAATATAATATGACCAACAATATATAAACCTGTGCCTAATAACATAACTTTACGCGGTCCGATAATTTCGACCAAAACACCAGAGAACCAAGATCCAATTGCAATCGTCACACCATAACAAGTCGTTAAAATTGCAGTTTGTTGAACGGATAAGCCATGATCATGAAGATAAGGACTAATCCATGCAAGTTCTAATCCATCCCCCATCATAAATATTAATACGCCAATGTACCCCCATAATAATGTTGGTGGCATTCCCATTTTCGTTAATTTTTTATTCATATTTAACACACCCCTATGTAATTAAATTGATAACTTATGACTACTTATACAATTACAAAACATACTAAAAACTTGAGTAATAAAAAATAAATTTCAATTATATTCTTCCATGATCCATTGATTAGAAAACGCTTTCATATATTGCCTTTATATTATTGTATTTTTTCTAATAATGCAAATTTATTTTCGTTTTCTTTCGTTTTCTTTCGTTTTATAATTAATAATAGATACTTTTTGTATTATTACACCTTCTATAGTACTCTATTAAATAAATACAGCTATTTTTTTGATATGTTTAATAAATTATTTAAGTTATATATTAATTACAGATGATTGATTTTTATACTGAAAACGTTTACAATAATCATGATTTAATCATCATATGACTAGATGATATTAATTTGTAAGTTAGGGGTTAAAATATATGCTGTTATTAATTGCTTTAAGTGCTGTAATTGTACCGTTTATCTTTTTAGTGCTGCTTCGCATGTCAGCTTTAAAAGGTATGATAATCAGTGCAATTGTTGTTACGTTATTGGGAATATTTGTTTGGGGGATGAAAGGTAATGTCGTAATTGCCTCATTATTACAAGGTACGCACAAAACGTTTACGATTCTATATATCTTATTCGGTGCGCTTGTATTACTTAATACTTTACGACAAACTGGGGCTGTAAATCGTATTAATTCAGGCTTCCAGAAAATATCTGGAGATATGCGTGTCCAAGTGATTATCGTCGCTTTCTTATTCGGATCACTTATTGAAGGTGCGTCTGGTTTTGGTACACCTGCAATGGTTACAGCACCATTAATGGTAGCTTTAGGTTTCAGACCAATGATTGCTGTAGTATCTGCATTAATCGCAGATAGTGTGGCCGTATCATTTGGTGCGGTTGGTACGCCTGTCCTTGTAGGGTTGAGTACATTGAAAGATGCTGACAGTGCATTCTTCCAATCTACCGCTGAACGTATTACTACATTAGATTTATTAAGTGGTGTTTTCATTCCAATTATTGTAATCATTACTTTAGTTGTTTTCTTTGGTAAGAAAAACAAATTAAAATCTATACTTGAAATGTTACCGTGGCTCGCTTTAATTGGTATTTTTTATGCAGGTTCAGCATTTGCTTATGCATTCTTATTTGGCGCAGAGTTCGTTGCAATTTTAGGTTCATTAACTGGTCTAATAGTAGCAGTTATAACTGCAAGTAAAGGTTGGTTATTGCCTAAGACTGAGTGGAAAGATGGCTTAGATGATTCATATGAAACTAATGAGTCTGAACACTCAATGAGTTTGCTAACAGCTTGGGCACCGTATTTAATGGTAGTTGTCTTATTACTACTTACAAGAACGGTACCATTTATTAAAGATTTCACAACAAGTGTTTTAGATTTAACTTGGACTAATATAATGAATTTTGAAGAGATCTCATCAGATTGGGAAGTGTTATATTCACCCGGAACCATCTTAATACTATCCGCAATATTTGCGATACTCATTCAGAAAAAACCGTTTAAAGACCTAACTAAAGCTAGTAAGGAATCATTGAGTACAATTAAAATTACAGGTATTACGCTTATTGCGACACTAGCAATGGTTCACGTCTTCATTAACTCTGGTATTAATGCCAATGACTTAATTAGTATGCCTGAGTACATAGCTAATGCTATGTCCCAATACTTAGGTCCAATTTGGTTATTTGTCGCTCCATTCTTAGGTGCCTTAGGTTCCTTTATTACAGGAAGCGCTACTGTTTCAACACTTACATTCTCACCAATTCAAATGAACATCGCAAACGCAATTGGTGCTGAACCATTCACTGTATTAGCCGCACAAATTATTGGTGCCGCTGCAGGTAATATGATTTGTGTTCATAACGTTGTTGCAGTTTGTGCTGTTGTCGATATGCCAGGTAAAGAAGGTAGTGTTATTAGAAAAACGCTCGGACCAGCACTATTATATTGTGCACTTGCAGGTATTAGTGCGTATATCTTCACACTATTTTTCTTCTAATTTAATTAGAAATTAATAAATAAAAAAGACTAAGTGCTTTGATTAGCATTTAGTCTTTTTTTATATGTTCTTTTTTAATGCTGCAAAACACCTAGGATATCCAATAGATTAAAGTGTATTTTTACTTTATAACTTCGTTATATTATCATACTCCTTAATATTTTGATAAAGTACAATTAACTTATTAATTAAATTTATTTGCCAAACTAAACAATGGGATTGGATGGGGATCTACAAATGAAATTTAAAAATGTTACATTATTAACATCTGACTTGGAAGAAACTTTGCAGTTTTACGAAGAAACATTAGAATGTCCTGTTCAAGTTATTGATCAAGATTCTTTTATTGTTCAAATTGGGGAAACTCAATTACATTTTCAAAAATCTGAAGAAATCAATCAACCGTTTTACCACTTTGCAATAGATATTCCTTACAATCATTTTTATGATATGAAACAACACTATCAAAATATTTTATTTTTATTAATGGAAGATGGTCAACACACAACTTATTTTGAATCCTTTGTTGCACATTCACTTTATTTTAATGATCCTTCAGGTAATATTGTCGAACTCATTGCAAGGGTATCTAATATGACGGATGATCCTGAATTTTCAAGAATTAGTGAAGTCGGATTTGTATGTAATGAGCTAGACGATGTGTATCAAGCTTTAATCAATCATCATCTTACAACACATGAAGCACGCTCATTTTCTCCAGAAGGTTTAAATTTCATGTGTGATTCAGACGATGAGTGTTATATTTTATTGACACCAGAAAATAAAAAATGGATTTTTTCTGATAAAGCATCTACTGCATTTCCGATAGCTATTGAAACACAAGACTTCAAATTAACTTACGACGACAAACATCAATGGTCTTTAGTATCTTTATAAATTTATACATAAAAAAGGATGGGAGCAAGACATGTATTGATGTCACACTCCCATCCTTTTTATATTCAAAATATTATTCCCTTACCTGTGATTTGTCACTGACAAACTTTTTTAACGTTTTATCTAATCCATCTTTTGCTTCTTGATCATAATCATAAGTGCCGTCTTCATTAGAAGTGATGTGTTTATCTAATATAAATCTACCTTTGTGAATTGTATCTGCACCTAATTCTTTAATCACTGGATCTAAGCTATATTGAATTGCTAATACATGTGCAAAGGTTCCGCCTAATGCTAACGGCAATACTGTCTTACCTGTGAAAGCACCTCTTGGTAATAAATCTAAATACGTTTTAACAATACCTGAATAAGCTGCTTTAAATACAGGAGATATGATAATAATACCATCTGCGCTTTCTATTTTCTGATGTGTTTCATTAATAGACGCATTAGAAAAATCCGCTGTAATCAACGCTTCTGCGTCTAATTGATGAACGTGTACAACATCTGTATCAATACCTTCACCTTCTAGATATTTTTCAGCATACTCAACAATACCTGTTAAACGAGATTGTAATTTATTTCCACCTGCAATGATTGCTACACTTGCCATCTTTAATGTCCCCCTTTATTTATTCAAACTGCTTATACATTTTCAGACACATGACAGGTCCTCAATTGTTAAAACCAAACATGTTATTGTTGTGCGCTTTGTCTCTATCAAATTTAAATTTCTGCTGTACTATAACTATATTGCTCATTTAATTGCGGTTTATATTGTGATCCTGGATGCGTTGATCTTAAATACTTTTCACCTTTACCGAATAAATTTTCTCTAAGTGTTGTATTTTCTTCATCATAATCTTTACGATAAACGCCACGTGCTTGTAATATTGGAACGACTTTTTCTATGAAATCTTCATATGAATTTGGTATCGTTCCATAGGCAATATTAAATCCATCTACATCAGCAACTTCAACCCAATGCTCTATTTCATCAGCAATTTGCGTAGGTGTACCGACAAAGCGAACTGAGCCAATACCTAAGCCATGATGTTTAATAGCCTCTTTCAGTGTCCATTTATGTGTCGGATCTTTCGCATAAATATCTAACAAGCTTTGAATTGCGTCTGTTTCAATATCTTCTAAATATTGATCAGGATCAAATTGAGAAAAGTCTATGCCTGTGTGTCCACTTAATAAAGCAGCAGTTCCTTCATAAGTGATATGTTGGATTAACTCTTGATGTAATTGTTCTGCTTCTTCTACCGTATCACCAATAACGGGAACAATCATAGTAAATACCTTTAAGTCTTCTTTATTTCTGCCTTGTTGTGTTGCTCTAGAACGAATGTCATTTACATCATTAGCCAAACCTTGAAGTGAATGATTCACGACAAAGATTGCTTCTGCATGTTTACCTGCAAAGTTACGACCTTTATCTGAAGCACCTGCTTGGAATAATACTGGTGTACGTTGTGGAGATGGCTCTACAATATGTGGTCCAGGTACATTAAAGAAACGACCTTTGTGATTAATTAAATGTACTTTATCAGGATCTGCATACGTGTTGGTAGCTTTATCTTTTACAACTGCATCATCTTCCCAACTGCTTTCCCACAATTTATACGTTACATCTAAAAATTCATCTGCACGATCGTATCTTGTTTCTTTAGGCATACGTTCTGTTAACCCTAAATTTTCCGCTTCACTTCCTAGGTAAGATGTCACAACGTTCCAACCAATACGACCATGTGTTAAATGATCTAATGTAGAAAATTTTCTCGCAATATCATACGGCTGAAAATAAGTTGTAGATACAGTTGGTGCAAACCCTACATGTGCTGTTGCTTGCGCCATAGCAGAAATCACTAATAAAGGATCATGATCTGGGACTTGAACGGCATGTTGTACAGCTGTTTTATAATCATTGCCATATTCACTATATGTTCCTAATACATCAGCGATAAATAATGAATCGAACTTGCCTTTTTCAAAAAGCTTTGCAAGCTTCACCCAATAATCTATTGTGCCATGTTGCGCACCTTCATGTTTGTCATGTTTCCAAAGTCCAATTGCGTGTGGTGCTGGTGAGTTCTGAATAAAGCCATTGAAATGTATTTGTTTTTTTCCCATTGTTATTACCTCCTATGAGTTTAAGTGATACCTGTACTTATATTTCATGTTTCCATTTTCATTTATCTTGTAAAATATTTTTATATTAATTAGATATAATTAATCGGATATTATTTAAAAATTATTTTTCAATCGTACTCAAATCTCCAGCTGGTAAATCTAATTCCCAAGCTTTTAAGACACGACGCATAATTTTACCAAAACTTGTTTTCGGTAATTTATCCATAAAATCAATTTCTCTTGGTGCAGCATGTGCAGCTAAACTGGTCTTAACAAATTGTTTTATTTCAACTTTGAGTTCATCTGTTTTCTCTACGCCTTCACGCAATGTGACATACGCTTTGATTATTTCACCCCTTACGTCATCAGGGATACCAATAACACCTGCCTCAGCAATCGCTGGATGTTCTACAAGTTTAGACTCAACTTCAAACGGGCCTACTCTTTCGCCTGATGTCATAATCACATCATCTACTCTACTTTTGAAGAAAAAGTAATTGTCTTCATCACGATATGCTGAATCTCCAGAAATATACCAACCATTCACAAAATATGAATTGAATTTTTCTTCATTTTTCCATATTTTTCTCATCATGGAAGGCCATCCTGCTTTTAACGCTAAATTACCTAAAGTATTGGGAGGTAGTTCATTGCCTTCGTCATCGACAATACTTGCAGTAATACCTGGTAATGGTTTACCCATAGAACCCAATTTAATTGTCTGACTTGGATAATTCACAATCATTAATCCACCGGTTTCTGTCATCCACCAAGTATCTAGTATACGTCTGCCATATACTTCATTGCCCCAACGAATCACTTCTGGATTTAATGGTTCACCGACTGACAAAATACTTCTTAACGTTGATAAATCATATTGCTTAGTGAATGTTTCGCCTTTACTCATCAACATACGTAAGGCTGTAGGTGCGGTATACCATAATGTGACTTTATATTTTTCTATCATTTCATACCATAATTCTGGTGAGAATCTTCCACCTATGACACAATTCGTTACGCCGTGAAGCCAAGGGCTGAATATGCCGTAGGACGATCCTGTCACCCATGCTGGATCTCCAGTACACCAATAAATATCATCTTCTTGTAAATCTAATACATATTTCCCTGTAATGTAATGCACAATCATCGCATCCTGTGCATGTAAGACGCCTTTAGGTTGGCCAGTTGAACCAGATGTGTAATGCAATACAAGTGGATCTTCACGATTTAGCCATTCAATGTCGAAGCTATCACTCGCATGCTTGAACGCTGTATGAAAATCAATATGTTCTGGCGATACATTGTTACCCACAACTATAATTGTTTCTAAGTCTGGTAATTTTGAGTAAGGTACACGAGGTAATAAATCTTCCGTTGTAACTAAGACTTTAGCGTCTGCATTGCTTAAACGTTCTTCTACTGCTTGATCCATAAATGCTTCGAATAATGGGCCACATATTGCTCCAGTTTTTAAAATACCTAAAAATGAAAAATAAAGTTCTGGCATTCTAGGCATATACACAAACACTCTATCGCCTTTTTCTACGTTAGCTTCTGTCTTCAATAGATTCGCTACTTTATTTGAAGCTAGCTTTAAATCTTCGAAAGTAAAAGATGCTTCTTGTGCGCTGTCTTTATAATTCAAGGCTATTTTTTGCCCTTTACCGTTGTCTACGTGACGGTCTATACATTCATATGCCATATTTACTTTTCCTGTTTCATACCAAGAAAATGCTTTTTCCGCTTCTTCCCAATCAAAGTTATTATATGTATATTCATAATCTTGAAGATTAAAGTTTCCTTTTTCACCTTTTAAAATTTCAGTTGTCATGTGTATGCCTCCTATAAAGATTTAAAAATCATTATAGATGGAACTTTCTGAATATTCAACCTATTATTTAATAATTCCGATATATTTAGTATGATTTAAACCTTTGAAACCTAGAGCCACATATCTTAGAAGTTTTACAAATAATTTTAATATTTTTTAATTGTTCCACAATTTCATTTTAAATTATTATAACTTAAAGGAAATTTATTATTCATTTGATTACGATTGCTTTGGTGTGAGAATTGATAATAAAAATAATTATTATGTTAGATTATATTTTATAATTGATGAGAATAAATATGTCATTATCATCTTAAGAGATATAGAGGTCTTTTGAGATGATATTTGAGACTCATAGATGTATTTGGTTTATTTAGGCAAAATAAGGATAGTAGGCGGTTATATAGCATTGTAATGAATGGTTGAACTTGTATTTTGAAAATAGCAGTGGTTGTGGTGACTCCCAAGCTAAAAAAGGCTAACTATTTATTGTTAATAAATAGTTAGCCTTTTTTAAATATATTGTTGGTCGTACTAACGCTGGATGGTTGTACCAACGTTTTGACCGCTTTGTAATTTTTTAATAATATGTGATTCATTACCTGCCGCAATGACTACTTTTTCACAACCTGATTCAATCGCTTGAACCGCATCTTGAACTTTAGGAATCATACCGCCGTAAATTGACGCTTGATCGATATAGAGATTGATACGTTCAGCATTCAGTGTAGCTTGCACTTTTTCATCAATGATGACACCAGGAATATCACTTAATAGATAAATTGGAGCCTGTAAAAATTGTGCGATTTTATATGCTAATGTATCTGCATTAATGTTATACAATTGTCCTGTGCTTCTATGTTGACCTATAGATGCAATGACTGGTACAAATTGTTCTGTTAATGAAGCAAGTACAGAAGTATCGACATCTGTAGGTTCACCGACATAACCATATTTATCGTCTAATGGGATGACATCAAATAATTTTGCATCTATGCCATTGATACCAACACTTTGAATATCTGATTTATTAATTTTGCTAACGAGACTTGGATTGACTGATCCAATTAATGTCTGACTTGTTACTGAAAGTACTTCTCGCGTTGTCACTCTTAAGCCATCTTTAAATTGTGTAGACACGTCTTGTTGCTCCAAAGCTTCATTAATAAAAGGTCCACCGCCATGTACAATGATGGGTTTAAATCCTTGTTGTCTTAAAAATGCAATGTCTTCTATTGTTGAATCGTGTAGATTTGTCAGAGTGCTGCCACCTATTTTAATTACAATATAACTCATCTGTCACACTCCTTAGGTTCTATATGAAGCATTGATACGTACATATTCATATGAAAGGTCACAACCATATGCTGACGCTGCGCCTTCACCATTACCAACTGATGCTTCAATGTAAATATTATCCGCTTCTAATTGTTTTTTTAAATGTAACTCATCAAATTCAACTGACATGCCATCTTCAACGACAGGCACATTACATAAAGAAACATTCGTCTGACTTGGTTCTATGTCTTCAGAAGCATAGCCCATCGCTGTAACGATTCTTCCAAAGTTGGCATCTTCACCATGAATTGCTGTTTTAACGAGACTTGATGATACAATACTTTTAGCAATTTTTCTTGCTTCTGCAACATCATTTGCGCCTTTAACTTTAGCCGTAACTAATTTCGTCGCTCCTTCACCATCTTTAGCTATAGATTTAGCAAGATACTGGCTCACGAAATTTAACGCATATTCAAATTTTTCCCAATCTGGATGTAACGTATCGAGTTTATTATGGTTCGCCTGTCCATTTGCCAAGCCAAGAACCATATCATTTGTACTAGAATCTCCATCAACTGTAATCATATTAAAAGAGTTATCAATCGTTTGTTTTAAACAATTGTCTAGCGTATCCGCATCAATTTTGGCATCTGTAGTAATAAATGACAGCATTGTTGCCATATTCGGATGAATCATACCCGAACCTTTAGCTGTTCCTCCAATTGTTACAGTTATACCATCAATTTCAACTTGCACAGATAAATGTTTAGTAAATGTGTCCGTCGTTAAAATAGCTTGATTGAAAAACTCACTTTGATTATATTGTTCTTTTAAAACGTTTTGTGTGCCGTGTTGTATCTTATCCATAGGTAAAAACGATCCTATAACACCTGTAGACGCGACACCCACGCTTTCTTTGGATAAATTTAAATGCTCTGCTACCCATGCTTGCGTGTCTTTGGCATCTTGTATACCTTTTTCACCAGTACATGAATTAGCATTTGCTGAATTCACTACAATGGCTTGTAATGATTGATTATTTTTAATCGTTTCTTCAGTTACTTTTAACGGTGCTGCTTTAAAACGATTCAGTGTATAAGTTCCTGCTGCAGCAGCTGCTGTCGTAGAGTATATCCATCCAAAGTCTTTTTTCTTTCTTCTTAATCCAACGTGCATGCCTCCAGCTATAAAACCTAATGGAGAACTTACATCCCCTTGTAAATCTATCTTCAATTGATTGAGTGTATCTAACGTTTCAATATCTTTCATCCCATCTCACCTTTCTTTTTATATTACGGATATACAGGTAATTGTGTTAATCCTGTTGCTTCGTTCAATCCATACATTAAGTTTAAATTTTGTATTGCTTGACCACTTGCACCTTTGACTAAGTTATCAATAACAGAAACAATCACTGCTGTTTGACTTTCTTCGTCAACATACATGCCGATATCACAATAATTACTACCGTATACTTCTTTAGTTTTAGGATAATTACCTAAATCTCTAATGCGTACAAATGGTTTACTATCATAATATTGCTTGAAAGTTGCATGTAAATCTTCGCTAGTAGTTTGTTTGTTTAATTTCACATATATCGTAGAGAGTATGCCACGTGTCATTGGTACTAAATGCGGGGTAAATACTACTTTGATATCTTCATTTGCTAAATGCGAGACATATTGTTCTATTTCAGGCTTATGTTTATGCTTACCAATCGCATAAGCACTTAAGTTTTCATTCATTTCAGCGTAATGCACGTGTTGTGCAAGTGACCTTCCAGCTCCTGAAACGCCTGTTTTGGCATCTATAATAATTGAATCTTGTTGAATTAGTTTTTGATCTATTAACGGATGTAACGCTAATAATGTCGCAGTAGGGAAACAACCTGGATTAGCTACTAGTTGTGTATTCGTTTGATCTATTTCAGACCATTCTGCAATACTATAGTTTGCATCATTTAATTGTTGTTGTGTCGCAGCTGCTTCACCATAAAATTGTTGGTAGACATCTCTATTAGTTAATCTGAAGTCACCTGATAAATCGATGACTTTTATATTTTTCTTTACCAAATCTGGCGCTACATGTTTACTTACATTTGAAGGTGTAGCAAAGAACATCACATCACAGTCAACTGTTTCAGTGTCTAAAGCTTCGTAGTGATGCGTTAAATGAGTTAAGTGAGGAAATGTATCTTTTATTGGTTCATCCGCTTTAGAATGTGAAAAGATATATTTAATTGTTACATTTGGATGGTGTTGTAATAATCGAATTAACTCCACTGCACCATAACCACTGCCTCCTACTATCCCAACTTCTATCATAACGTTCATTCCTTTCTGAATATTCAAACTTTTTTAAGTGTTATGCTTTACTTTTTTTCTAAAACTTCTGTTATTACTTTTATAACTTTATCAATTTCCTCATCTTCAATAACAAGTGGTGGTGCAAGTCTAATAATATTCCCTTGTGTTTCTTTACATAGCACACCTTGTTCTATCATCTGTTGACAATAAGATTGTGCTGCTTCAGTTAATTCAATACCGATAAATAATCCTCTGCCTCTCACATCTTTTATGATGTTGCTGTCTATCAGCTGTAAATGGTTAAGTAATTTTTGTCCTTGTTCAGCAGAACGTTCGATTAAGTTTTCGTCAATTAACACATCTAATGCTGCGATTGATACTGCACATGCAAGTGGATTACCTCCAAATGTTGAACCATGTGTACCAGGTGTAAGTACTTTCATCACGTCATCGTTAGCTAACACTGCTGAAATCGGATAAAGACCGCCACCAAGCGACTTACCTAATAAGTAAATGTCTGGTTCTACACCTTCCCATTCCATTGCAAACATCTTACCTGTTCTACCAAGACCAACTTGTATTTCATCTGCAATAAATAGAACGTTGTGTTCATCACATAAGTTTCGAACTTCTTGGATGAAATAATCTGGCGGTACGTTGACGCCGCCTTCACCTTGTATTGGTTCAAGTACAATTGCGGTTGTATTTTCGTTAATGAGTGATTTCAAGCGAGTGATATCTCCGAAATCCATATATTGCATATTATCTAGCAAAGGTCCAAAACCTTTTTTATAACTTTCTTGCGACGATAACGATAAGGCACCTAGTGTACGACCATGGAAATTACCATTCATTGCAATAATTTCGCCTTGGTTTTCCGCTATACCTTTAACATCAGATCCCCATTTTCGTGCGATCTTAATTGCCGTTTCAATGGCTTCTGTACCTGTATTCATAGGTAATACTTTTTCTTTATTGGCAAGTGAACATATTTTCTCTTCCCATTTGCCCAAATTATCGCTATATAATGCACGTGATACCATAGTTATTTTTTCACTTTGCTCTTGAAATGCTTTTATAATTTTCGGATGACAATGCCCTTGATTGACGACTGAAAAACCTGAAATACAATCAATGTAGCTATTATCTTCAACATCCCAAACTTTAGCACCGAGACCTTTCGTTAAAGCCAGTTTAAGCGGGCTATAATTGTTCGAACTGTATTGATCTGTTAGTGCAAATAAATCATTCATCGAAACCCTCATCCCTTTTCTATAAATATTCTAAATTTTGAATTAATATCCATAAATCATACACGTAATTTTACAATTAGTCAAAGATTAATTTAAATAATAATTAAATAAACAATTGCCTTAAAGCCTTTTTACGAGTTTTTTATATAATTAACATTTCTATAAATACTGTGATGACACTCTGTTAAATGTATATAGGTTGTATTATTTAGTGCAGATGGCTTTTAAAAAAACTGTTATGTAATTATTTTATGGCAGTAACCGCCCTACTATTTTCATAAAAATGGCAAACTAAGTTTCCTTTCCACTTAGTTTGCTTAATATTAATTATCACCATCTAAGATTTTCATTTGCTATTATAGAATTTTGGTTTGTGCTCAAATTTGAACTTTTATCTTTATTGATTTGCTTAGTAAATTTAAAACAGATACTACGCCGTAGCATGCTGTATCAAATTTATAATAATTAGATATGAAATCATACGGGGCATGAATCTCGTTAATACAATTTTTCACGATACTTTTTAACAATAAGAAAGCAACGCTTACAAAGTATAAATAATTCATAAAGTGCTGCCATTTTATTTGCGTTTTTGCTAATCTATTTTACGTTCAAAACAAGTTGAATGCATTTTTTATACAAACTCTTGTATACGGAATTATTATACGCATATAAAAACTCAAGTCAAACCAACTTTTAAATCGACAATAACTGTATATAAATGTATCTTTATACATATTAACCATACTTAATGTATAAAGATGTGGCACAATTCATTCGCCTTCAGTCCTATAGATAAAGTCCATAGCGTGTCATTTTACCATGTTACTCATTTATTCATTAAAAGTATATTCACAGTAAATATCAAATTTACACGCAATTGCCTCCAAACCTTTTGATACCAACACTTGTAGCCATTTTACAGCCTTTCAAATCACAAATTTACCCTTATTTTACTTTTTTAATGTATTTATACACAAATGAAGTAGTATCTACAAGGAATTGTGTTTAATCCATTTAGATACTGCTTTTTATGATGTTACTCAAATATATAATTATGCTTTTAGTAAGGTCATTACATAAATAAATCTAGTATTAGGACAACAATTAATCCAGTAATTGATGTTGTCAATAATAAGACACCCCATGTTTTAAAGGTATCCTTTATGGAAATATTAAAGTATTCTTTAAATAGCCAGAATGAAGCATCATTTACGTGTGTAATGGTATTACTACCTACTGCAGTAGCGAGGACCATAAGCACAGGACTTACATTAAACGTAGGTATCAGTGGCCCTACAATGCCTGCTGCAGTAATCGCTGAAACTACACCTTGTCCAGTAGCAATACGAATTAACGCTGTAATGAGCCAAGCCATGATAAGTGGTGAAATATTAGTATCTTTCATAATATCTGCTATATAGTTCCCAACATTAGCTTCTAGTATTACTTCTTTAAATGCACCACCTGCACCGACGATGAATATAATCGTTGCAACACCTTTCAAGCCGCTTTCAAATGTCTTCATCATATCATCCATATTTTTACCTTTTCTAAGACCGAAGATGACAATAGCAGTTAAAATAGCAATAATAAGACTGATTTCTGCACTTCCTAAAAATGTTACAGTTTCATGTAATAATGTATCCTCAGTAATAAATAAACTTAGAATTGTTGAAATCGAAATTAAAATTGCAGGAATAAGTGGTATAAATAAACTCATTCCAAAACTTGGCATTTCACTTTCTGAAAAAACCTTGTTCTTTTTTAATAACGGAGGTACTGGATAATCCATATTTTTCATAAACTTAGGTAGTACAATACCTGCCATGAACACACTAGGTATAAAGACAATAATTCCTAATATATAAACCATACCCATATCTGCGTTGTAAGCATCTACAAGGGCAGTTGGTCCTGCTTGAGGTGGAAATATACTATGCGATAGTGTCGTGGCAGCAACCATAGTAATCGCTAACTTCATAAATGGTGTTTTTGCTTCCACTGCAATACTAATTACTAATGGTGCTAAAATCATAAATGCCACTTCATAAAACACAGAAATACCAAATACAGCACCTACAATAATTAATGCCCACTGCACATGTTTAGCACCAAATTTATTTATAAGTGTCGATGCAATACGTTGTGCTGCACCTGAATCCACCATTAATTTACCAAGTACTGCACCAAATCCAATAATAAGCGCTAGACTTCCTAACGTTGATCCTAATCCTTCTTTAATTGTTTCTAATATTGCAACAGGTTTCATCCCGTTTATAAAACCAACCACTATTGCTGAAAAAATGAGCGCTAGAATACTATTGATTTTGAGCTTAATATTTAAGAATAATAGTAAGGCAACCCCTATTACGAGTGAAATGAGTGGTAGATGTTCGCTTAAAAATGACAATTTCATGTCCTCCCATCCCTTAATAACTTATGAAAGCGAATTCACAACTTCTAATTATAATAGATTTAATTTAAAATAACAACGTTGTTATTTTAAAAATTGCTTTTACTTTAATTTCTCAAAAGATATCCAACTAATTAATATAAAAATAAAAGCATACCCGTCACTGTATAGGCTTTTTATAACAATAACGGATAGGCTTTTTAATTTTGTTAATTATACGTATCAAAGTGCCATTGCTTATCTTTCAGGACATCTCTATAGAATGGGTCTGTGCCGATTACTTTAATACGATCTGCTAACGCTTCTACTTCGTCTAAATGATGTGTCGTTAATATAATCAGACATTGTGCTTTCATTTTATTGAGCAAGCTATGAATATCATATCTTGATTTCAAATCTATACCTACAGTTGGTTCATCTAATATTAATATTTGCGGATTACTTAAAAGCCCTATTAATACATTCACTTTTCTTTTCGTGCCACCTGATAGTTTCGACACAGCAACTGTTCTATCTGCTAAATGAAGTTGGGATGCATACTGGTCTATTGTGTCCTCTGTTATAGGATTTTTACATAATGCCTTAAAGCAATTGATATTTTCATTTACTGACATGTGTTCAAATAATGCAATATCTTGAGGCACATATCCAATCATATCTTGAAGTTGCTTTTTTGCAACTTGGTCACCAAAGTAAGTAATATTGCCTCGATCCGCATCCTCTAATCCTGAAATCATTCTTAGCAGTGTGGATTTTCCAGCCCCATTTTCACCAAGTAAAATAGTTAACTGTTTATCTTCAAATGTCATATCTAGCGATTCAAAGATGCTTTTACGACGGTATTGTTTTTTAATATTTTGTAATTTTATCATCTCATCACTCCTATAATTGTATGAAGATATAAATTAAACTCATCACTAGTGCATATATAAGGGTCATAAATAGTCTATGACTTAATGTATTTACTTTAAATAATAGCCAAGCTACGCCCAATTCATAAATTAAAATAACCAATAGCGATTTCACATAAAATATCAATGATAAATTTTGTTGAAATACGATTGTTGTCAGACTTAAAAAAATCATTAATATAATGGTATGTGCAATAGCATATGTTCCAAACAATTTAAGTCGACTATAGCGGAACATAAATAACCTTGCCAGTGCTCCATTTTGTTTCAATCTTTGATGTAACACAATTTGAACACTGCTAACACATAATAAAATCGCAAAGACAATACTTAATGATATTGAAGTATTAGAACTATGATTAATAACATAATGCGCTATCTTTGATTCTGGTGTTTCTTGATTTAATTTTTTATTAACTGTATTTAACGAATAATCTCGACCGTTATCTTCTAAATGCGACTTCACTATATTAGGTATTTGCTGTTCATACAACGAACGACTAATCATTTCTAACGTAATATCACCTATAAAGTCATCTCTGCCATATAGGGTTAGTGCATTTTTTAAATTATTACTATGCAACTTGTCACTATAATTTTCTGGTATTTGTAAACTCACTACCGCTTCTTTTCTAGTAACGCGTTCCTCAATATATGCTTCATCAAGCGGAACATGCTCAATTTTCACAAATTCATTATTATCTATACCTTCAATCAATTTTTTAGATGACGACGAGCGTTCTTGATCTTGGACTGCAACTGGTATTTGAAATGATTGATTGAGTGTCTTGTACACACCCCACACTGCCAATAGTGTAAATAATAATAATATCGTCAGTAACACGTATTGTTTCCACTGTTTTACGACTACGATAAAAAGGTAAGGTTGAATCATCTACGATACCTCCTGACAATGACAAATATTAGTACAACAAATGATAATAGCAAGCTAATATAAAACATAAGCGGCGTTTCTAAAATGTAATTATTTAATATGATTTCCAACATTTGATTTGTTACAAAACTAAATGGTTGAGTCGTAAAAATACCATTGAATAAATGCTTAAAATATATGGTAGGTATGATTAAGCCTGATAGCAGCAAAATCACAAGACTTAATATACTTTTCAAAATATAATTCATCCATTTAAATGATATTAAATCAATAATCGTCAGCCAGATTATCAGCATCAAGATATAATATATAAGTTGAATTACTAGAGTAGACCAATTGTAGCTTTCAAAATCATTCGGCAATACATTGAGCATCCAAAATAAGCCAACTACAGCCCAAATACTCGTATAAAATAATGTAAATAAACTTCGAATAAGTGTTAGTTTCTCAAATGAAAAATGATACATGCTTAACCTAGATTTTAATGCTGTTACTTGATTCATTTTTAAAATTGAAAATAACGATAAAGCGAAGATAAAAATAGACGCTAAATAGCCAGTTATCACATAATAACTCGCAGTATCATAGATTTGTACAGGTTGATAATCAAAACCGCCTGTACGGTTTAACCCTGTAAACAATAAGTCTGTTAATAAAAGCATCGTGTCTTCTTTTCCAGCGTCCTCTGCAAGTGATGTATAAGCAAGTCCCCCACCCATAGACAACATGAGACGATTGTACACTGAATCTGTTAATTGATTAATGACTAAACTTTTAGTCGATTGTTTATCATATGTATAAACCGAAATAGGCAAGTTACCATTTTTATAAAATGACTTAGTCATCCCTTTTTCAAACACATAGTATCCTTCTAACTTCCGAGCTTTTAACAATTGGTGTGCTTCTTGTTTATTATAGCGTTTGATACTAATGTCTTTGCCTAAGTTTGTGCCATTGCCCATCGATTTAAGTATTAATGCAGTTTCTGTCGATTGATCGCGATCCACAACACCAATTCTAAATTTGGAATCATCTTGGTTAAATTGTTGTATGACAAGTAAGACTGAAAACAAACCAATGATAATTAACACCAAATATAAAAACAAATGCCATTTTTTCAATAAAAAGGAGTGGTAAATGCGAAACAATTGTAATGTTCTCATTTAACCACTCCTTTCATTAATATTTTAGTTTAAATTTTTATAATGCTTATTTATCTTCAAGATCTTTCACAACATCTTTCAAGATGTCTTCAGCATTATCAGAAATTTCTTTTTGTAATTTACTGAAATCACTGTTAGACATTGTATTTAAATCTTTCGCACCAGCTTTATCAAACTTAATGTCTTCTTTAAGTTTAGTTTCGCCTTTTATGTTAACTGTAACAGGTTCATATTGAACTTCAGTAGTAATGTCAAGATCTTGTTTTTGTGAATTATTCTTCACATCAGTCTCTAATTTATTTTCATATTCAATTGTAGTTTCATCGTAGTTTGCACTGATTTCGATATCACCTTTATCAGTACGTTTGTTACCGTCCACTGTTTCTTTATTTGTAACTTTGATATCTGATTCTTTAATACCATCATCAAAACCTAAAGTATATTTATCGTCATACTTATCATCTTCTTTTGTTGACTCACCTTTAAGCGAAATCTTAGCCTCATCAGCAGATACGTTATAATCCATAACTAACTTGTCATCATCGATTAGACTTGTACCCTCTAATTTAATTTCAGCACCGCTGTTATCTTTCAATGTTAAATCACGTTTAAGAATTTGATTGTCATCTTCCCATATTACAGATTTAATACTTGGGAATTCATCTTTATCAGCATCTTTCACTTCTTCTAAAGCCTCATCAATTGAATCATCATATTCTTCAGCATTAAATTGATCTTCTGCAATGCCTTTAATATCTTTATCTTCTTTAGCTTTTTCTAGAACTGCTGTCAAAATTGATTTCGTTTCAGCTTTGCTAATATCCATTGTTACTTTATTCGTATCTTTCTCTTCGCCATCAACATCGATCTTATCGTCTTCTTTTTCAAAATTATCATCATCAAGTTTATCGATAATTAATTCACTATAGCGTTCACTAATTTCTTCAACTTTTTCTTGTGAAATTTGTGTCCCAGATAATAGAGAATTTAAATTCAATGTATCATTCGTGATTGCTGAATTATTGCTGTTCATACTTGATGAGCTACTTGAAAAATCGCTTGATGAACTGCTTGATGAACTACTTACTGTTTCACCCGTTAATTTTTCATAAACATCTACGAGTTCATCATTTTTAGCTTTGTAAACATCATCTAAAATTGGTGCTGAGTAGTATTGATTATCCTCATCTGCTGCCCATTGAAATTCCCCAATTTCATTATCGGCTACAGTAGGGTTTAATGCTAATACTGACTTTTCGTTCTCAGGATCATGTCCCATTTTAAATCCTATTTTAGAAGCATCTACTGCAGATTTTGGTATATCAGATGATTTAAGTAATTTCTCTGGTACATCTGCACTTGCATCTAAACTAATTAAATATGACTCATCTTTCATTTTGTCTTGAAATTTAAATTCATTTTCAAAACGGTCTTTAGCGTATTCTTGCATTTGCTTAGCGGTTTCTTGCTCACTTAATAAATATGTGTTCTTCGGTGAATTTTTCATGAAATAATAAGCAGCTGCACCGCCTATCCCAACAACGAGTAACAACCCAATAACGACTGCTATGACAATCTTCACTGTCTTTGACATATCGTCCAACCTCCCATAAACTTTTATTTCTTTTATAATATCACAAAACTTATAATATTAATTAATTAATTTGATAATTTTTATAAGTTTTTGCATCTTTTTAAATTATATATTTATACTTTTTATACCGATGATATTATTTAATTAAGTGCAATGTATTGTGCTTAATTGACGATTGCACAAATTATTACAACTCACTTTTAAAGATTCATCATATAAAAAGACGCAATGCTCATAAATAAGCACTGCGTCTTTTCGAAATTATTTAATTCTTATAATTCACCTTATTAATCTTTTTTAACTTCATCTTCCCACCAAAGTGCATCTTTAGGATTTTGAATTACGTCTTCATATTCTTCTTGATTTTCAACGTTTGGATAATTTCCTCTCAATGATTTGTTTGATGTTGATTTAAACATTGTTAAGAAAATGATAAGTCCGATGACGTTAATAAACATCAAATAATATGAAGGTGAAATTTCTTGACCTGTCGTTTGTACTAACATTGATAAAATAAACGGTGTTAAACCACCAAATATTGCAGCACCAATATTATAAACAAGTGACAAGGTACGTAATCTCACTTTTGTATGGAACATACTTGGTAACACCGATGGCATTACGCCTTCAAATGTTGACATGAATAGTGCGATGATAAATAATCCTAAGATAACAACTGGTATCATTGGAATACTCATGAGCCAGAAGGCAAGCACAGAGAATAAACTAAAGCCAATTAAACCAAATAAAATTGTATTCTTATTACCAACTTTATCACTATACCAACCAAAGAAAAATACAGCTGGTATCATCACTAACATCGTGACCGTACTCAGTATAGAACTCATAGTGCCCCCTAAGTTAATGGTTGAGTTTAAGTACGATGGCATAAAGGATAACACCATGTAATTAGCCACATTTAAGAATGCGACACCTGCGAAACAAACGATGATATCTTTCCAATAATATTTAAATATATCTAAATAAGAATATTCTAATTCTTCTTGTTCTTCTAATGTCGATTCATAAGCAGGACTTTCGTCTAATCCTGTACGCAAGAAGATACCTACGATACCTAATGGCGCAGCAAGGATAAATGGAATTCTCCAACCCCAGTCTGCCATTTGTTGATCGCTTAACAATGCATACATCAAACCAGCTAGGGCCGCCGCCATAATACTACCTGCGAGTGTACCAATTTCTAATCCACTACCTAACTTACCACGTGCTTTATCTGGCGATGATTCTGCTATGTAGGTCATCGCACCAGCGTACTCTCCACCAGTTGAAAATGACTGAATCATACGTACTACAAGTAATAGAATTGGCGCCCATATACCGATTTGATCTTGCGTTGGTAGTAACCCAAGCATCAATGTTGAAGCTGCCATAAGTAATATTGTTGATGATAATACAACTTTCCGTCCATATTTGTCCCCTATATGACTGAAGAAGATACCACCAATCGGTCGTACTATAAATGCAAAAGCAAATACAGCAAATGTAGATACAATTTGCATCTCTTGCGGTAAATTACCAAAGAAATTGGCACTTATAACTACCGCTAATTGCGCATATAACCCGAAGTCAAACCACTCAATTGCGTTACCAATACCTGTGGCAACTACACTTTTTTTAGCTTGATCGGAATCTACCCTATTAACTTTTTCTTTTTTAAACTTCACAAAAAAAACACCCCTTAATTTTTGTCTATCAATATAACATAACATAACCTGTGTACAAATTTTTAAACAATTTAGATTTAATGTTCCTTGTATTTTACATTTAAAATGCATAATTACTTATATATCAAAGCGATACAGTGACCTACTTTAATCTCTATATTCATTATAATTCCCATAACATTGGACTTTATGGATTTTAAAATTAATTCAATTAAACAAAAACAGTTTATTTTAAATCACATTATGTTATATAAATACTTTTTACACCCCAAAAATCATTCTTAAATTAATTTTTCAGAACGCTACATATTGTTTTCTTTGGTATAATAGCCTCATAAAATGAACATATGGAGGCATTCAAATTATGAAACAAATTTACTTTAACCATGATGGTGGTGTAGATGATCTCATTTCATTATTTCTATTAATACAAATGGATGATATAGAGCTTATTGGTGTAAGCGCAATTGGTGCAGATAGTTATATCGAACCAGCAGTAAGTGCATCTCAAAAAATAATTAACCGCTTCTCTGACCAACCAATACATGTTGCCGCTTCAAAAGAGCGCGGTAAACATCCTTTTCCAAAAGATTGGCGTATGCACGCATTTTTTATGGATGCGTTACCTATTTTAAATGAACCATCAAACCAACACTCTTTATTATTAAAGCAACCTGCCTACCAAGATATTATAGTTAAATTACAAGCTCCGTCCCAAAAAGTCACTTTACTTTTTACAGGTCCCTTAACAGATTTAGCCAAAGCTATCACAGTAGAGCCTACTATTGTTCAGAATATCGATTGCCTTGTATGGATGGGGGGTACATTTTTAGATAAAGGTAACGTTGAAGAACCTGAACATGATGGAACAGCTGAATGGAATGCTTTTTGGGATCCCGAAGCTGTGCAAATTGTATTTGATACGAATATCAAAATAGAAATGGTAGCTTTAGAAAGCACGAATCAAGTACCTATGACATGGGATGTTAGACAAGCATGGGCAAACGAACGTCATTATCCTGGTGTAGACTTCTTAGGTGTAAGCTATGCTGCTGTCCCACCATTAACACACTTCCAAACGAATTCCACTTACTTCTTATGGGACGTATTAACAACAGCTTACGTTGGCATGCCTGAACTTGTTCAACAACACAGTGTGAATGTGTCTGTACATACTGAAGGAGCTAGCCAAGGACAAACGTATATTGACGATGTGAATGGTAGACCTATTTCACTAGTAGATCACGTTGAACATGACGCTTTCTTCAAATACATCACTTATTTAGCTAAAAAAGTCATACACTAAAAAGTAAATAATAGTTTTACTCATAAAAAAAGGGATTTCCAATTTTTTGGAAGATCCCTCTAATCATTAAAATATTTTAACAGACCTATATTAATAACTATCCGGAGTTAAATATTGTTTATCGATGACATCTTTAGTAATTGTTTCTAAACGTTCTTTCGTAACATCATTTTCGTCATCATAGCTTAGTGCGTGGCGTTTTGCTAACTTATCATCGTATCTTTTAAGTGGATACATTTTAAAACTATGTCGTGTGTTGTCATCAAGTGGATTGGCTATTTCATAATGCGTAATTAAAGACTGCCATTTAACATTTTTAATCGTTACGCCCTTGGGCAATTTCTCAATATTAAAACGAATATTACCTCCTAATACATTACTTTCATCACCTGTACTTTGCCCATTCAAAAAATTTCCCAGGGAATAAGCTATTAGCGTCTTATGATTGTCTTTTCCTTTTACCCATTCTATAGGTTGAATGACGTGAGGATGTGTCCCAATTACAACATCTACGCCTGCATTTGCAAATACTTCAGCATATTTATTCTGTTTACGCGTTGGTTCATGTTTGCCTTCACTTCCCCAATGTGCCGACACAATAACCGCATCACTTTGTGTTTTAGCTTTCGCTACATCTTCTTTAATCTGAGCTTCATCAAAATAATTGATATGATACGGTTTTTCAGGAGAAATATCATTTGTGCCATATGTATAACTTAATATTGCAACTTTGATTCCATTTCTCTCAACAACAGGTATATGATCTCTCGCTTTTTGTGAATTAAACGCGCCAGTATATAAGATATCGTCAAATTGTTTCCATAAATTTATCTCATTCCGCAATCCATCGGTTCCTTGATCAAGCGTATGGTTATTCGAACCGTTAACAATGTCAAATCCCACATCAACGATATCATCCGCTATATCCGTCGGCGTATTAAATTGTTTGAAGCCTGAAAATCCTTTTTCATCTCCACCAATTGGTGATTCTTGATTTATATAAGAAATATCTGCAGATTCAATATCTTTTTCTAAGTATTCATACATAGGTTTAAAGTCGAAATTACCATCAACTTGTAACGCATCCTGATAAACTACTGGATGAATTAAATTATCTCCAACTGCATAAAATGAAACTTTATCTACTAATTGCTTTTGGTCATGCAAGCATAATCCACTAAAAAATATAAAAACAGTAAATAACATTGTCATCATTATTCTATATTTCCACATAGCTTCCCCCCTTTGACCATTTCAAATAAGTTTCACTTTACATATATTAATTCTATTATAATTAAATATCTCAAAATATTATAGAGGATTTACAATATACTCAAACTTCCTTAACAATATAATAAGAGCTTAGGTAAAATCTCTGTTTGTATGAGTTCTTCATAGTGATTGAATTCGTAGAATTCTGTTTCTAGAATTGTTTCAACAATTTGATTAACTGCATGTGCGATATCATTGTTAGGAATCAAAATTTCAGTTTCCATTGGTAGTGTTAACTGAGTCATATTATAAGTTTTATACATAAGACACCTCGTTTTAAAGTTATGTTAGAGTAACTTTATTATACGAAAGTGGCTAATTTTTTTATAAATTTATATAATTGTACCGATTTTATAAAGCTCTGACGCCTAGGGGAATAGTATGAGTCTGTAAAACAAATAATATCTCAACTCTATTGCTATATTGGCAGTAGATGACTGAAGTGAAAGCGCGTATAATATTAAGCTTGTTTCACTTCTAGTCATCTTTGCCGGGGTGGGACGACGAAATCTTATTAGAAAAATTAGATTTCTGTCCCACTCCCATACCCCAGGCAAGCATGCGCTTTCAAAATCGGAATATTTTAACATAGAAAAGCAGCAATCCATTAGAAACTAATAGATTGCTGCTTTTAATTTGAGAATGGGATATTTATGTCTCAGCCCCAATTGGATTCAGCTTATAATATTATACGTGCTTAGTAATTGTTTCTGCTGGTAAACGATATGAACCATGAGCAGGATTTTTTGCTTTTCCTATTGCTATAATCATAACAGGTTCATAACGTTCTGAATCGATATCAAAGGCTGCGGCTATTTGATCACTTTCAAATCCACCTATTGGATTCGTATCATAACCATAAGCTCTGGCAACTAACATGAATTGCATAGCAGCTAGACTACTATCAATTTTTATAATATCGTTCATTTCAGTTTTTTCTAAACTTCTATAGAAAGGTAATACTTTCCCAAGTAATTCATCTTTCACATCTTCGGGCATTAATCCTTGCTTGACAGCGTTATTATAGATTTCCTCACCGTATTCATGACTTTGCATATCCCCAAAGATAACTACCATTGCGGACGAAGAATCATTTTGACGTGTATTAAAGCGTATAAGCGGGCGTAATTTATCTTTACCTTCTTCACTCTCTACAACTAAAAAGCGCCATGGTTGCATATTGACTGATGATGGTGCCTTTGTTGCTTTTTGAATCATTTCATCCATCTCTGAGGTTGATATTTTGACTTGCTCATCAAAAAGTTTTACAGATTTTCTATTCATTACTATATCTTCAAAGTCGTTATTAATCATTATTCATTTCTCCTTAACTATTTTTAACAAAAACAAATTATACTCAATTTATTTCAAGTTACAAATCATCTGTTTGAGAATGAAATGAATACCAACGAGAACTTAAATAATCATTAACAATACTTCATCAAAAACTTAATATAAGGATACACTTTTCCAAAAAATCTATTATACTCTTTTTAATTAAATGCAATTCATCCACTTAAACTTCACGAGTGCAAAATCGTAAATTACTCTAATCTGTTATTTGCATAGACATTGTTATATTTCTATCACAGAAACCCATTTTTTCGTATAATTTTTTAGCAAAATTATTCGCAAAAACATTCAGCCTTACTTCTTTGATATTTTTCGCTTTAAAATACTCGCCGACAAATTGTATTAATTCTTCAGCGACCCCGTGCCTTCTATATTCATCAAATACATACAACTCATATATAAAACCATACTCTTCTTGAATAAAATAATCTGTTTTGTCATCTATAAGCACGAAACCTTTCATGTGTCCTTCTTCTATTAATACATAATACTCAGCACCTTCATTTATTAATTGTTTTGACGCTGATCTCATCGCATGATCTGATAAGTCAAACTCTGCTGTTATTGCTTCTTTAAACACGGTCGGTACCGTTTCATTGATTATTTTCAACTCTTCTTGGTTTGCTTTTCTAATTGTCATCATTACGCACCCTTTCTGCAACACACTTGCTTTGTAAATACTTACAATCATTGTTATATCACTTTACAATTCAAATAATTTTTATTACTTTGACAATACCCTAAATCAAAATAATTTAATTTCAAGGCTTTGCAAAATAAAAATTTTATTATTCAAAAAATTTAATATCCATATAATTCTTCTTAACTACTGTATATATTGAATTTTTATAGTAAAATAGGATAGTGACTTTATCTATATACCATTAATTACAGGCGACTTCACTATATTATCAAGAAGGTTTTTGCAATATACAAAGACCTATTTTTTATAGTGAATACTGTACATGATACAATGGATGCTTTACAATCAACAGATCATCTGATGATTGATTACCATTGTTTCTTAATAGAGCATTTAAATAACTTACAAAGCTATAATCAATAGCCGAAAATATTATAAAAAGTTCGATATATTCTACCTTATATCAAAATATAAAGAGAAAATTTTAAAAAAAGAGGGAATAAATAATGAAGTCCATATCTGTCATAGTGACTTATTACAACTCAGAAGACTATATAGAAAGTTGTTTAACTAGTCTTAAAAAACAAAGATTTCAAGATTTCGAGTTAATTTTAGTTAATGATGGTTCAACTGATAATTCAAAAACAATTGCAACACAAAGTATTGCAAATTGGGATATACCAATAAAAGAAATTGATTTACAACAAAATACAGGTCATGCACATGCAAGAAATATTGCCATGCAAGAAGTAGATGCACCATATTTTATATTCATTGATTCAGATGATTATTTAGCTTCTTATGCACTTGCATTTTATATGAAAAAAATAAATCAATTTGATGCACTTATTTCACCAATACATTCATTTACACTGGATATACCACAATATATAGACCAAGACTTAGTGCGTGTGGAATATTTAGATACAAAAACTAAATCAAATCAATTTTTACGCAAAAATTCAGCGTGTAATATTGTCTTTAAAACCGCTATCGCACGTGGGCATAATCTACAGTTCAATGAAGGATTAGATGTCTTTATTGACTGGTCATTCATATTAGATTTTATAAAATATTCAAATGGTTTTGTACGTGTGAGTCGCTTCCCATTTTATATCAAAGGCGAAGTTTACGACCCATTCTTAAAACCAAGATTATCTAAGCAAGATTTCGGTATTGTCTTCAATGATTATGTTTATAGTTTTTCAGATTCTATTCAACGTGCGCCTTTAAAGGAAAACAAGCGTTTCATAAAAAATAAAATGAAAAGTTTATTTAAATATTCGTTTGAACCTTCATTAAGAAAAACACCTGAAAGATACGAACAAAATAGTGAGTTATTACCAAGCGTAACGAGAAAACTATTTCCTACAATTTTCAAAAATGAAAAACCTTTATTTATCGCAGAAGCGCTCATGCTTATGTTTAATAAGAGAAAATCAGCATTTAAAATTAATCAGTTTAGAAATAAAGCTAGATTAGCTAAAAATGTTGTTTTACGTAGAAAAAATAAACATCGTGCGCTTTATCAATTAACTGATTCTGAAGATAAAGTAAATCCAAAAACAATCGTATTTGAAGCTTTTGGTGGTAAAAATTACAGCGATAGTCCTAAATATGTTTATGAATATATGATGAAACATCATCCAAATTATGAATTTATATGGGTATTAAAAAAGCCTAACAGCGTACAAATACCAGGGCCTGCAAAAAAAGTTAGAAAGAATTCTAAAGCATACTACGATGCTTATTCTAGAGCAAAATACTGGGTATCAAATGCTAGGCTCCCACTGTTTCTAAATAAAAAACCTAACCAAGTCTATATCCAAACTTGGCATGGTACACCATTAAAACGCTTAGCAAACGATATGAAGGTCATTCGTATGCCTGGAACAACAACAGATCGTTATAAACGCAATTTCAGAGAAGAAACAAATCGTTGGGATTATCTCGTTTCACCAAATGCTTATTCATCAAAAATATTTGAAACAGCGTTCTGGATGAGTCCAGAACAAATTCTCGAAATTGGTTATCCTAGAAATGACGTTTTAGTTAATCGCTCACAAGACGAAGCATATCTTCAAGAAATCAAAGAAAATTTAAATTTACCCGAAGATAAGAAAGTAATTATGTATGCTCCTACATGGAGAGATGACGAATTTGTTAAAAAAGGTAAATACTTGTTTGATTTGAAAATTGACTTAGATAACTTACATGAGCAATTAGGTGATGAATATGTAATTTTATTAAGAATGCATTACTTAATTTCTAATGCTCTTGATTTAAGGGGGTATGAAGAGTTTGCAATTGATGTTTCAAATTACAGTGACATCTCTGAATTATACTTAATTTCAGATTGTTTAATCACGGATTATTCATCAGTCATGTTTGATTACGGCGTACTAAAAAGACCGCAATTCTTTTTCGCTTATGATTTAGATAAATATGGTCAAGATTTACGTGGTTTCTATCTTGATTATCATAAAGATTTACCAGGTCCAATTTATCAAGATGCTTATAAATTAGCTGATGATTTGAAAAATTTAGACCAAGTAAAAGTAGATTACAAAGATAAAATCGACACTTTCTATAATGATTTTTGTTCATTAGAAGATGGTAAATCGTCTAAAGCAATTTCTGATTTAATTACTGGTCGACAAGACAAGTAGTTCTTAGATAAATGTTTCAGCTCTTGTATTCCATTTTAAATTAGCCTTGTGGGGCGGAAATAAGCAATCAAATTTCAAATTTTGATTGCTTATTTCCGCCCCTATTTTCATTTAATTTTTGAGCTAATAACTGCCAAGCTTTGTGATAATTATCATCTAATTGTACAGGTTTAAAACCAAACTCAAGATACATATTGATGGCTTTATAACTAATCGTTTGTGAAGTTAAATAAGCTTTATCATGATATAACGCTAAAATATTCATGGCTGCACTAAGTAATGGTTTAGATAACTTTTTTCCTTGATATGGTGGTATAATACCCACCCAATGAATCCTCCCCATCATTTGAGTATCATCACCTAAATAGCCATACCACGCAGTTGTCGTACCCACAACTTCTCGCTGTTCATTTTCAATGAAGATACAACGTTGTTCCATCTCTGTTACATGATTCCCAAATTCTTTATTAAACCTCTCTAATGCCATTTCCTCAGTTGTAAACTCACCTGCTAGCGTTTCTATATAAGCCCATAATTTTTCATCGCCTTTACGGAATTTCCTAATGACAAAACCTTTAGGCACATCATACTGTGGTATGTCGTCTAACTGGGTTCTCATCATTTGTACTTTAATATTTTCCATCCTGCCACACCCCACATCTTTAAATTTGTTATATCAACTTATATTTATAATAGCCTTATTCCCATCATAAAAACACATATTACAACTTCAAATAAAAATTTATATATTATGCACATTATAAATTTATGAAAAACATAAAAAAACTGCCAACCCAAAAATCATACATTTTTGGTGACAGTGAAAATATCTATACTTATCTAGGATGTTATTCAAATCTATACTTCCTTATTTTGAAACACCTATCGTATTCAACAATACAATACCTATGAGTATAAACACGATTGCTATAATACCTGTGAGATTTAGATTTTCATTAAATAAAACAACTGCGAGTACTGTACTCAATATTAATCCCAAACCAGCCCAAGTGGCATAACTTAAGCCTAATGGTAGATATTTCATAGCTAAACTAAAAAAATAAAAGCAAATAATAAATGAGACAGTTGCTGATAAACTTGGGTATAATTTACTAAAGCCTTCAGAAGCCTTGAGTGAAACGGTTCCTGTTACTTCAGTAATAATAGCAATCACTAAATATAAATAAGCCATAATACTCCTTTCCTAAATCGAAGCACTTGGAAAGTTAATCGTTTTTATATTAACCTTTTTAACAATCGCTCTACTTCTATTTAATCAATATCAAAGTCTTTTTTACTATTGTAGCAATTGTTCACTTTGCCATTTCCAACTCTAAAATAGTATCACTTTAACACCTACAAATAATAAGAAACTGGTGAAAATCATTGAATTTATGACTTCACCAGTTGTTATTTCAAATTATATATTTGTTCATTTCTTTTATTTTACTGTTCCTGCATCTTTGTCATGTACACCATGACGATAGAAATCGATATATTCTGGTTCCATAGGTTTTTTACCACGGATAATGTCTGATGCTTTTTCTGCCATCATTAATACAGGTGAGTGGATATTTCCGTTTGTAGTACGTGGCATTACAGATGCATCTACAACACGTAAGTTTTCCATACCATGTACTTTGAATGTTTCAGGATCAACAACTGACATTTCGTCTGATGCTGGTCCCATTCTACAGCTACATGATGGGTGTAATGCAGTTTCGCCGTCACGTTTTACCCATTCAATGATTTCTTCATCTGTTTGTACTTCAGGTCCTGGAGAAATTTCTCCACCATTAAATGGATCTAATGATTTTTGAGACAAGATGTTTCTAGCTACTTTGATTGCTTCAACCCATTCACGTTTATCTTCTTCTGTAGATAAGTAATTAAATACGAAATCTGGTTTTTCAAATGGATCTTTAGACTTAATCTTCAAGTAACCACGAGAGTTAGAATACATTGGTCCTACGTGTACTTGGTAACCATGAGCATGTGGTGCTTTCGTACCATCGTATCTTACCGCGATTGGCAAGAAGTGGAACATTAAGTTTGGATAATCTACATCATCATTTGAACGTACAAATCCGCCACCTTCGAAGTGGTTAGATGCTGCTGCACCTTTACGACCTAAAATCCATTGTAAGCCAATGAATGGCATTTTCAATTTGTTAAGGCTAGGTTGCATTGAAACGGGTTGTTTACATGCATGTTGCACGTATACTTCTAAATGGTCTTCAAAGTTTTCCCCAACACCTGGTAAATGTAGACGAGGTTCAACACCAACTGAACGTAGGTGTTCTGTATCACCAATACCAGATAATTGTAATAATTGTGGAGAGTTAATTGCGCCACCAGATAAAATAACTTCTTTCGCATTCACTGTATGTTCTTTACCATTCTTCTTGAATGTTACACCAGTTACTTTATTACCTTCAAAATTTAATTTAGTTACAAACGCACGTGTTTGAACATCTAAGTTTTTACGTTTCATAGCTGGATGTAAGTAAGCTCTTGATGCTGAAACACGTCTACCGTTATGCACTTGGCTATCAAAAGGACCAAATCCTTCTTGACGGAAACCATTAACGTCTGGTGTTTTATTATAACCAGCGTCAACACCAGCATTGAAAAACGCTTGGAATAACGGGTTTTTAGCAGGTCCACGTCTTAATTTAATTGGACCGTGGTGACCACGATACTGATCATCTTTAGTAGAACCAAATGTTGTTTCCAAACGTTTAAAGTATGGTAAACAATGCGCATAATCCCATGATTCCATGCCTTTTGGTTGTGCCCATTTTTCATAATCCATTGGGTTACCACGTTGGTAAATCATACCGTTAATGGAACTTGAACCACCTAATACTTTACCACGCGCATGTCCAACTTTACGTCCACCCATATGTGGTTCTGCATTTGTTTCATAAATCCAGTCATATAGTTTATTCCCTGCTGGATACATTAATGCTGCTGGCATTTGAATTAATAAATCCCAAGAATAGTCACTACGTCCAGCTTCTAATACAAGTACATCTTTAGATGCATCTTCACTTAAACGGCCACCAAGTACCGAACCGGCACTGCCACCACCAATAATGATATAATCATACGATTTTTTCATTTTTGATAAAACCTCCTAAATTTTTAATTATTAATATTTTGTATTTGTGTGTAAATTACCTATTGTTTACCAAACCAATTTACTGGCTCTGGGTTCGTATTACGTAGAATATGTTTCTCAACTTGATATTCTGCTAAACCTTCTTTACCAAGTTCTCTACCAATGCCTGATTGTTTATAACCGCCCCATGGTGCTTGTGCAAAGTATGGATGGAAGTCATTAATCCAAACCGTACCCATTTTCAATTTATTAACAACACGTTCAGCTTTACCGATATCTGAAGTGAATACGCCACCTGCTAAACCATAAATTGAATCATTTGCTAGTTCGATTGCTTCTGCTTCTGTTGAAAAGCCTTCAATTGTTACAACTGGACCAAACACTTCTTCTTGTACAATACGCATTGAAGTATCACAATCTGTAATGACAGTTGGTTCAAAAAAGAAACCATCTTGTAAGTCTTCACGTTCTGGTCTTTTACCGCCAATCGCAATTGTTGCGTTTTCCGATTTTGCAACTTCCATATATTTTTCGATTTTTTCTCTGTGCTCAGCTGAAATAACTGGACCCATTTCGGTTTCTGGATTAAATCCATCACCTAATTTAATATTTTTAATTCTTTCAATTAATGCTGCTTCAAATTTATCTTTGATATCGTTGTGTACTAAGATTCTTGCCCCAGCAGAACATACTTGTCCTGCATGGAAAAACCCACCATTCAAAGCTTGATCGACTGCAAGATCAAAATCAGCATCATCGAAAATAATATTAGGATTTTTACCACCAAGCTCTAATGCAACATTCGTTACGTGATTAGCAGCTTGTTTCATAATATGTTTTCCTGTTTGAATACCACCTGTGAAAGATACTAAGTCTACTTCTTTATGCGATGATAACGGCTCTCCTACTTCTGAACCTTTACCTAAGACTAAGTTAATTACACCTTTAGGGAACCCCACTTCCGCCATCAATTCAAATACACGAATTGTTGTTAGCGGTGTGATTTCACTCGGCTTCATAACAAGCGTACAGCCTGTAACTAATGCTGGAGCAATCTTCCATGAAGCTTGTAGTAAAGGATAGTTCCAAGGTGTGATTTGTGTGACAACGCCTACTGGTTCTTTTATCACTTTACTTTCAGTATTAGGGATTGGTGAATCTATTATTTCGCCACCATCTTTATCTGCTAAACCAGCAAAATAATTAAATACATTCGCAATGTCGTCCATGTCCGCATAAGATTCTTCTAATGTTTTACCTGTATCTAATGTTTCAAGTCTTGCTAATTCTTCACGGTGTTCAACGATTAAGTCAGCAATTGCGCCAACTTTTTTGCCTCTAGATTCACTTGTTTCTTGAGACCATTCGCTACCTTCAAATGCATTTCTCGCAGCTAAAATGGCACGTTCACTATCTTCCGAAGTACCTTCTGCGACTTCAAAAATGACTTCTTGGTTATATGGATTAATAATTTTTCTTGTTTCTTCGTTCGAGCTATTTACCCACTCACCATCAATATATTGACGACGAGATAATTGATTTAAAAGTTCCATGAAAATTACCTCCGTTAAGTTTGTTAAATTTTTATTTAACGAATTTTACAAGCTTTATGTTAGCATAGTAATTGAAAGGGTGTCAAACGAGTTTAGTTATAAGCTGATTAGGGATTTGTATAATTATAAAAATGTAATTATTTTGCATTACTTAATCATCAATATCTTAAATTCGTATAAAAAATTATCGGAGGTGTACATCGTGGTACATTCAAACAACCCTGATAAGCAATTGGATGAAGCAAAAGACATCGTTATCAATGCAATTGGTGAAACGATGGACTTATACGGGATTAACAGAAGTGTAGGTAATTTATTTGGTACTATGCTCTTTGAAGACAGCATGACATTAGATGAAATGCGTGAACAACTACAAATGAGCAAACCTAGCATGAGTGCTGGAGTAAAAAGGCTCCAAGAATTCGATCTTGTCAAACAACAGTTTACACGCGGCAGTAGAAAACAACATTTCATTGCTGAAAAAGACTTTTTCAATTTCTTTAGTAACTTCTTTACCCGCAAATGGAAAAGAGAAATTGTAATTAACTCTGAGGCTGTTTATGATTCAGTAGCTATACTTGATAAGGTCATCAACGACAAAAATGCTGATGCAGCGACTAAGACAGAAGCTAGCGAAGTCAAAGCACAATTAATCGATACATTACCCTACTATGATTGGTTAGATAATTTAGGCCAAGCAATCGAAAGTGGAGAAATATTTAAATACTTCCCAATTCCCGAAAATAAGAAATAACACTTATTTCAATGCTTCAAGAGAAGTTTTACAACTATAAAAATGGCAGTTAGATTCTTTCTTAGAAATCTAGCTGTCATTTTTTATTTTCAGATACATCTTCATTATTAAGTTCAATATATTCATTGAAAAATCAGTGTGAAATACGTATTTAAAATTCCTGATACGTCACAATACATTTCCATCTCCACTACCAAAAAAGCAGTGAAGCAATCTAATGTCATAGATACTCCACTGCTTTTTTATATGTTTTTATCTATAAGTTGTCGTCATTTTTCTTTTCTCTCACTTGTGTAATTCTCAGTGAGCGTCTTTCTACTTCTTTATATTTATCCGCACGACGCTCAAGTTTGAGTCGATCCTCATTTAATGTCCGTAAGAAGGAAATCATCATCATGACGAAGACAATGAGTACTGGCACACTAGCAAGTAAGGAAGCTGTTTTTAACACTTCCAATGATCGCTCACCACCAACTAGCATTAATGCAAATGGTAATAAACATAATGCGAATGCCCAATATAAACGGTTTGCTTTTAAAGGTTCTCCAACCACTTTTTTCTGAGATGCTGCTGCTAAAATATAAGATCCAGAATCAAAAGTCGTTGCTAAGAACAGTACCGCAGAAATCAAGAATAAAATAATAACTAAATTAGGGAATGGTAATTGATGCAACACTTCAATTATAGTTGCTTCTGTACCATGTGTGTTTAAATTCTGAACAACATCAAACGCTCCAGTTATTTGTAAGTAAACTGCATAGTTACCGAAAATACCAAAGAACAACATACAGCCTAAAGTACCGTATATTATCGTACCTAGAACGACTTCTTTCATAGTTCGCCCTTTAGAAATTCGAGCAATAAACAACCCTATAAACGGTGCATATACAATCCACCATGACCAATAGAATATTGTCCAATCTTGTGGGAAGTTCGTTTCCTTACGTCCACCGATACCTCCGAATGGTTCTATCCATGTCGCCATTTGGAAGAAGTTTTTTACCATATTACCCATACCTGTTATTGTTGTTTCCATAATAAACACAGTTGGACCAACAATCAGTACAAATCCGAGTAAAACAAATGACAAAATAACGTTCCCGTCACTTAATACTTTTATACCTTTTTTCAATCCAGAATAAGAACTGTATGCAAAAAGTGCAGTTATGATAAATAGAATCGCACCACGCATGACCATACTATCTCCGTCTAAACCGGTTAATCTTTCTATACCTGCTGTAATCATCGGTACGCCAAGTGCGAGTGATGTTGCAGCGCCTCCAAGTAAACCGAAGATAAATATAATATCAGTAACTTGTCCAATAAAACCATCTGTCTGACTTTTTAAGATAGGTCGTAACGTTTGGCTGATTTTAAACACTGGTTTTTTCTTCACGAATATAAGATAACCAATACATAACGCTGGCAGTACGAATGTTGCCCAAGCGATAGGACCCCAGTGGAACATGCCATACATTGTAGCGTAGTTTAAAGCACTATCCGTCATTCCTTTACCACCGTGTGGCGGGTCTTGATAGTAAAAGGCCCATTCAATAACGCCCCAATATAAAATATCTGAAGCAATACCAGCACAGAACAGCATTGCTGCCCAACTAAAATTATTGAATTCAGGTTTATCTGTAGATTTACCTAATGTCACATTTCCATATTTTCCAAATGCAATGTACAAAACAAATATTAAAATTGCCAATCCAATAAATAAATATACTGAACCAATTGTACTTACCACAGCTTCATTCATTTTCGTAATAATATCTTGACTGGCCTTTGGAAAAACCATCATAGGAATTACTGCAATTAATAAAATTACGGAAGACCCTATAAAGGTCGTCCAATCCATTACTTTATTCTTTTTCAATTGTTGAACACCCCTCATAGTAAATTTGTATGTAAAATTACCGCTAATAAATTTAATGAATTAGCAAGAACTATTTAATTATTCACAAACATGAGCCTAACGAATTTTAAATAATAATGCAAATTACATTCAAACGAGTTATTTGTAAAAGATGAATAATTATATAAAAACACCAATTAATTTGAATATGAAAATTGCTACAATCACAGTGTTAAGTTTAAACTTAACGAAATTAATGAATCTTACAAACTTAACTAACTGTATTTTTATACACATAATATGAATATATATTCTATTTTATTTTTTTATTTTATTTATGTATTTGGTGATTTTTCACAAAAAAATCGTTTAATTTTTACATTGCTTGGTTTTTGTTAATATTAGTGAAAAGCATAAAATAATTATAAATATAAATGTCTTTAAATTACGTCATATTAAAATGACTTCGAGTTTAAATTAATGGCATTCAAAACTAAAAAGGTATAGTGAATCGCGTACAAAAAAGTGTCGACAAAATCCGAGACTTTGTCGACACTCATAATCTATTTTTTAATTTTAATTTCATCTTCCTATATACCAATTATTGTTATCGAATATTAATATTTTGCAGCATCAGATGATGGATGTAAAATTAACTCTACATCTTTGTCCGATAATTCATAATCGTAAAATTTTTGATAATATGATTTAATCTCATCTTTCATATTATATTTAAATTTATCAGGATGGTTATGTTGTGCCATCCATTTCAACATTAATGGAGCATCGCCATTTGGTGGGAACCAACGATAAATACCTAAAGGTACCTTATAAACTTCTTTGTCTTTCACTGCCTTCACTTGGCTCCAATCTTGACCATCCGTTTTATTTTCAATCAAATCTTCTGGTTGTGTTTCAGTGAAATTAGTAATATAGATTTTATCCGGATTCCATTTATAAATTTGTTCCATATTGACTTCTTTTTGTCCTTCTACGCCATCTTCTCCAACTATATCAACTCCGCCAGTTGCTTTAATCCATTTTTCACTATGGAAATTTGATCCAGCTACAACGATAGAATTATCTGAGTGCTGATGTAGAAATAAAACTTTGGGTTTCTTTGATTTTTTTGTGTCTTTTAAGCTTTCATCAATCATTTTTTGAGATTTTTCACCCTCTTGCATAAAATTATCAGTTCTCTCACTTGTTTTACCACCTTTGATTTCTGAAGTTATTTCTAACCAACTGTTAAATGTAGTCAATGGATCATCATCTTCATCATTTACAGTATCAAGACCAATTGTAGGTATACCACTTTCTGCAACTTTATCTAAGGTTTTCTTTTCAGATGCAAGTTCAAAGTAGACATCTGGATTGATTTTAGATAATTCTTCTATATTTATATCACCGTTTTTAACAAATTCAGTAGATGTTTTTTTAATATCAGGAGATATTTTAGCTAGCATTGAATTTTCTGCAGCATTGTAGGCATTTGGATGTAATCCTTTTATTTCTTTAGTAGAATTCGTCCCTACAAACCAAGCAGAAAAATAAGGCATTATGCCCCCTACTACAATACTATCCGGATCTTTTTTAATCTTCACTTCACGGTTTGTTTGATCGGTAACAAGTTTTTCCTCTTTCGTTAATTCTTTATCTTCTGAATTACTCGCTGTATTGTTTGAACTGCATGCAGTAAGTAATGTAGCTGATAATACAATCCCAGATAGGATACTATATTTTCTATTCATTGCTGATCTCCTGTTCATATCTATTTTCTAAACTAAGTCAAAATAGCCTAGTGTAATTTATAAGTACTAGACCTATATGCATCCATAAAAATTGATTAAATACTTCCAATAGCATTCAAAGTCTATATTTATGCATATTTATCTATATATAAACCATTCTAATGATAATGATAATCAATTTCAATATGTATTTTAATTATCTTACTTTTAATTGAAAGTATTCTATAATATAGAAGGAATAATAAAGTCTTGAATAAAGAGGGTTTGAAAATGGATAAAAAACAAATTGTAAATTATTGGGATAAACGTGCCGAGTCTTTTAGTAAAGATAAACAGGCCGAATTAGAAAGTAGTCATGCAACAGCTTGGTTGAAAGAGATAGAAGCAATTACTCGATTAAGAGATGGTTTAAAAGTCTTAGACATAGGTACAGGTGCTGGTTTTCTAGCAATCATATGTGCACAACAAGGCGCTGAAGTATCAGGTATTGATCTTGCTCCTGATATGATTCAATCTGCAAAACAGAATGCACAACAATTAAATCAAAATATACAATTTAAAGTCATGGATGCAGAACATCTAAATTATGAAAATGAAACTTTTGATGTCGTTATCGCTCGAAATGTGACATGGTTAATGCCTAACACACAAGCTACTTACAAAGAGTGGTTACGTGTGTTAAAACCAAATGGTCATCTTATTAATATAGATGGTAACTATGGCAAAGATTCCTTTATTAATTACGGGGATATCTCAACAGATCACGCACATAACACACTGGGAGATGAGATGTTGCAGGAAAGCGAAATCATCAAACAAAGCATACCTATTAATCATCAATCAAGACCACGATATGACATAAACATCTTAAAACAGTTAGGATATCAAAACATTCATCTTGATACTGGTGTTTATGCTCGAGTATATAAAGAACAAGATGCTTTTTATAATCCAACACCTATATTTTTAATATCAGTCTCTAAACCTATGACCTAGTTTAATGTACATTTTTTTATATTAGATAGAATATTTATTATATTTTAGTATCTTAAGTGCCTTGAACTTGCGTTATGCTTCAATTTTTATCATACTAAAAGAGAATACAGTAAAAGGAGTGGTAAGAATGAATAAAGAACAATTTGATAAAGTGAAAAATGGTAAAGGTTTCATTGCTGCATTAGATCAAAGTGGTGGTAGTACACCAAAAGCGCTTAAAGATTACGGCGTTACTGAAGATCAATACGATAGCGAAGATGAAATGTTCAAACTCGTTCATGACATGCGTACACGTATTGTATCATCACCTTCATTCAGTGCTGATAAAATTATTGGTGCAATTCTTTTCGAACAAACGATGGATCGCGAAGTAGACGGTAAACATACTGGAGATTACTTAGCAGATAAAGGCGTTGTTCCCTTCTTAAAAGTTGATAAAGGTTTAGACGAACAAAAAGATGGCGTTCAATTAATGAAACCTATGCCAGATTTAGATGCTTTATTAAGTCGTGCCAATGAACACAAAATTTTTGGTACGAAAATGCGTTCTAATATTTTAGAACTAAACAAAGATGGTATTGATTTAGTGGTAAAACAACAATTTGATGTTGCTAAACAAATTATCTCTGCTGGATTAGTTCCAATCATTGAACCAGAAGTTAATATTAATGCTGAAAATAAAGCAGAAATTGAAGCATATTTAGCTGACTCAATCTTAGAAGAACTAAACAAATTAAACGATGATCAACTTGTGATGTTAAAACTATCTATCCCTACAAAAGCTAACCAATACCAAACACTTATTGACCATGCTAATGTTGTACGTGTTGTTGCACTATCAGGTGGATACAGTAGAGAACATGCAAACGAAGTCCTTAAACAAAACAAAGATTTAATTGCTAGCTTCTCACGTGCACTTATTAATGATTTAAATGTAAATCAATCAGATGAAGAATTTGATAAAATCTTAGGTGAAACAATCGAATCTATTTATGACGCTTCAGTCAATAAAGCCTAAATAAATAATTCCTACACATTATTTATTTCCCAGGAAAATCAGAGCTCTTGAGATTTGAATACCTCAGTAAACTAATAAAAGCAGTTTTCTACTCAAAATGTAGAAAACTGCTTTTTTCATGATTAGGTTTTTTTATTTGTACATAGAGGTACTTTTTTCGTAACAACAAACACCTAAAACACATATTTTTTGTATGCGTCCTACTAGAATGTGAGGTGATTTGAGATTATAAGTTCATGAAGTTCCTATGGTATGTAATCAGCAATAACATCCTAATTACCTTCATCAATTTCAGGATAAACAATGTATCCATCATCTTCTATAATCGGCAAAGCACCCCATTGTCCTAATTCATGCTGTTGCTGAATAATTTGTTGTTCGTTATCAAGCATAATATGATGTACAGACCATTTGTGAGCAGTTAGCCAATTACTCACAATTAATCTATGACATCGCGCTGGATGAGGTTCTGAACACATGTATGCTACACGTTTTGAATCCCCTAACACTTCTAATGCATTGATTCCTTCTTGAAAGTCTTTCGTCAAAGTATAATCAGCGTAATTATGGAAAGACTCATTATTCCATGCTTCATTTATTGTTCTACCTACACTTTCAGAGGCTTTTCTTCTACCACCTAACAACGTATTATATTGATATTCAATGTTTGCTTCAGTGAGCCATTTTCTCATATTCTCTTCATTAAATTGAGGATTGCGTTTACTCCCTCTATACGCACGTACATCCACAATGACCTCTATATTAAATTGTTGAAGCATATCTATAAATTGCTGTTCCGAATGATTCGCGTGACCTATCGTATATATTTCCGACATTCTAATCCCCCTAACCGTTGAAACATCTTGTATTTATACTATATAACCTAATTAAATTTTTATAATCTCAACTATTTAATTTTGCGATATATTGACTATAAACTAATTCTTAAAATATACTAGCCATCATTGAAAAATATCTATATACTAAATTTAATTTATAAAATAACTTTATTTAAAGATTAAGGGGACAAAAATGAAGAATTATTTACATAGGTGGGTCATAGAAGCACTCAGTTTTATGGCTTTAGGATTATTCGGATCGTTAATTATCGGGTTAATTTTGGATACAATAGGTAGTCAAACATTACTACCTCAATTAGACTTAACATTTTTAACTGAAATAGGTAAGGTTGCCATGTCTGTGACAGGTGCAGCGATAGGTGTTGCAATTGCATATGGATTAGGTGCAAAACCACTCGTTGTTTTTTCTTGTGTCATTGTAGGAACATTGGGGTATACCACTTTTGAAGGTGGTCCTGTGGGGGCATATATTGCTACTTTAATCGTAGTTGAACTGAGTAGATTATATGCAGGAAAAACAAAAATCGATATTATTATAACGCCCTTACTAACAATTATTATTGGTGGTTTCATTGCAAAAAGCTTTGGTCCAGCGCTCAATCAATTTATGACTGGCTTAGGCAAAATCATCAACGCTGCTACTGAGCAACAACCATTCATAATGGGGATTCTCGTAGCTGTCATCTTCGGTTTAGCTTTAACGGCGCCTATTTCTAGTGCTGCACTTGCACTTATGCTTGATTTAAGTGGATTAGCTGCCGGAGCGGCGACAATTGGTTGCGCAGCTCAAATGGTTGGATTTGCAGTCAATGGCTTTAAAGACAATGGCTGGGGCGGTATATTATCCGTTGGAATTGGTACAAGCATGTTACAAGTTCCAAATATTATTAAGCACCCTATGATACTCTTACCTCCAACACTTGCGAGTGCAATTGTTGCACCTATCATGACAACATTGTTCCCTATGACGAATAATGCTGCTGGTGCCGGTATGGGAACAAGTGGATTCATCGGTCAAATTATGACTATTAATACGATGGGTGGCTCACTACAAGTTTGGATGTTAATCCTTGTATTCCACATCCTCTTACCTGCAGCTATTAGTTTTTCATTATATAAACTATGTTTAAATAAGCAATGGATTAAACCTGGAGATCAACTTATCCATATCGCTAACTAATTTTTAAATAGTGATAATTGAATCTGACTCATATGTGGAAAAGCGTGCACAAAAAGCAGCCCGAATATAAAATTCGGGCTGCTTTTTGTATTTATCCTATATTAAAATAATATTACCTATCTTCTTGTATTGGTACTTGCTCACTACTCACAACATTTCTCTTTTGTGTAAAATAGAGTACAAATGCAATGAAATACCAAACTAAGACAATCAACCATTCTGATGGCCAAGCCAATGATGATGGCATGCCAGGCAAGTATATGATTAAGAATAACACACTTAATACAATTGCAATTATACCGACTGCTTTACCATTCTTAATACGATAAGGGCGTTCTAACTCTGGCTGTGTTTTACGTAACTTAAGGAATGAAATAGCCACGAGTAAGTAACCTAATACAACACCTATACCCCCTGCATTAACAATCCACTGAAGTGCAGGTCTACCTAATAATGGTGCAACAAATGCAAGTACACCTAAGAATAAAATACCGTGTGTAGGTGTTTTAAACTTGGGATGTATATAAGCAAACCATTGAGGAATCATCTTATTTTTGGCCATGGCATATAATATTCTGCTACCACCAATAATGAAAGCATTCCAACTCGTAATAATACCGGCGACACCACCAAGTACTAGCAAGATACCGAAACCACTATGACCGAATAAATTGACCATCGCATCAGCTGTAGCTAAGCTACTTGTCGTCAATGCTTGTGGAGATAGTCCTGTGGATACACCAAAAACAATCAATAAATAAAATATGACTGACGCAATAATAGAAAAAATTAAAATACCACCAATTTTTTTAGCTGGTGCTTTTACTTCTTCAGCTATTTGCGGTATGACGTCAAATCCCACAAATAAGAAAGGAATCATCATTAAGACAGACATTGTACCACCAACACCATTTTCAAATGGTTGTAAATTATTAAAGTTACCATTAAACCCTGCACCAAACACAAGTAGTAATCCTACTCCAACGATAAATATTGTAAACACTGTTTGTATAATCGCTGCTGGCTTAACGCCGAAGTAATTAAGTGACGTTAAGATGATACTTCCTACAGAACCGATGAGTACCCATGTCAGATAAACATCCCATCCTGCGATATTCCACAATAACCCTTGATGCTGAAACGGAATTACATAATCTATCACAGTTGGCAAAGCAACCGCTTCGAATGTTATTACAGAGACATAGCCAAAAAGTACCGACCAGCCGGATATAAAAGCAATCCCCGAAGAAAATGCTTTTTTCACAAAAACAAATCCGCCTCCTGTTTCAGGAATAGCTGCAGCTAACTCTGCATATGTAAGTCCTATCACAATAACTAAAAATCCACCTATTAAAAATGCAATAATACTTCCTACAAAACCTGCTGTTGAAACCCATTCTCCTGATAATACGACCCATCCCCATCCAAGCATGGCGCCGATAGCAAGAAACAAGACATCAACAATACTCATTGATTTATTAAATTCTGATTTCATTGAACATACCCCATATCATTCATCAAATTTCAAAAAGTGATATATTAAGGCTGAAATAACATCTAATTAATTACGATATTTCCAACCTTGCAATCACTTTATTTCCGCACTTTGTTTACGTTTAAATCATTTCATATTGTAATTGTTGAAAATCAAAATTATCTGCTAAGTTTCTATTGATAGATATTTAGTTTCTAAATATGGTTCAATTCCTTCTGTACCGCCTTCTCGACCATAACCACTTTCTTTCAAACCACCAAAAGGTGCGTGTGCTGCAGAAGGGCCACCGTCGTTCCATCCAATGACGCCGTACTCTAATTCATTAAATAATTTCAATCCAGTACGATAATTATTTGTGAAGAAATATGAAGCTAACCCAAATTCAGTATCATTTGCAATGTCTATCACTTCATCTAAATCATCATAGGTCATGATTGGTGCCACAGGTCCAAATGTTTCTTCATGCATCACTTTCATGTTCAAATCTACATTAGAAATTACTACTGGTTTTAAGAAATTGCCACCTAATGCTTGGATCTCTTCTAAACTACGAGATAACTTGCCACCTTTGTCTTGTGCATCCGTAATATGTGTTAACACTTTCTCGACAGCATTGTGATCTATTAGAGGACCTATTTTAACTTCTTCCTCTAAACCATCACCTACTGTGAGTGCATGTACTTTTTCAGTTAGTCTTGCTGTATATTGTTCCGCTATATCTTTATGTACAAAGATACGGTTTGCACATATGCATGTTTGTCCAGCATTTCTGAACTTAGAAGCAATCGTCCCATCAACGGCTGCTTCAATATCTACATCATTATGTACAATAAACGGTGCAAGACCTCCAAGTTCCATCGTTACATTTTTAACTGTTTGTGCTGATTGTTCAATTAATGTTTTACCAACGGCTGTCGATCCAGTAAACGTTATTTTATTAATTTGGCCATGTCCAGTAAATATATCACCCGCATCTTTACCTGATGCAATAATATAAGATATCGCATCTTTCGGAATACCCGCTTCATGTGCAAGTTCTACTAATTTGATTGTAGTTAAAGGTGTCTTCACTGCTGGCTTACAAATGATTGTACATCCTGCTGCTAAAGCTGGTGCCATTTTACGCGTAATCATTGCTGCTGGAAAATTCCAAGGTGTAATTGCTCCAACCACACCAACTGGAAATTTATCTATAACCATTTTCTTAGAAGGTGTATGGGCCGGAATTGTACGTCCATAGACACGTTTCGCTTCTTCTGCATACCATTTCACATAAGAATTCGCATAAGCTACTTCCCCTTGAGCTTCAGCTAAAGGTTTACCACCTTCAAGGGTAATCAGACGTGCAAGTTCATCTTGGTGTTCATCTATAAGTGTAGCCCATTGGTTTAATTTACTAGCACGTTCATGTGCATCTACAACTTTCCATTCTTGAAAAGCTTGATGAGCACGGTTTATCTGTGCATCAATCTCCTCATGCGTCGTGTAATCTAAACGTTCAACTACTTCATTCGTTGCTGGATTATATACTTCTAACTGTTCCATATCCTTCACTCCTTAAAAAACGTTTTATACTCTATGTCTACCATTAACTTATACCTTTTAATATTTTGAAAATGAACTTCATTTTTTAAGAAACGCTATAATTTGAAGTCACTTCATCAAATACATGCGTTAAAATGTTTAAGCCTTGGTTAAGTTCTTCATCAGTTATTACTAATGGAGGTAAGAAGCGTATAACATTGCCTTTAATTCCTGCAGATAATAACAATAAGCCTTTGTCATTTGCTGTTTGTGTGATTTTACCTGTCAGTGCTTTATCAGGTAAACCTGTTTCAGCATCTACAACTTCAAAAGCTACCATAGCCCCTAGACGACGAATCTGTGCGATATGCTTGTGTGACTGACTGAGTTCTTGCAAATATACTTCAATATCATGGCCAAGCTGTTCTGCTTTATCATTTAATTGCTCTTGCTCTATAATATCAATTACTTTTAACGCAGCTTCACAAGCTAATGGATTACCTGCATACGTACCTCCTAATTCTCCTGGCGCTGCACTATCAATGATTTCTGCTTTACCTACTACACCACTTAAAGGAAATCCCGCAGCAAGTGATTTAGAAACTGTGATTAAGTCTGGTTCAATACCAAAATGTTCAATTGCAAAGGTTCTACCTGTTCTAGCAAAACCCGTTTGTATTTCATCTACTACAAAAACGATACCATTATCTTCACAAATTTGTTTTACTGTATCAACAAACTTTTGATCAGGAATAATAAATCCACCTTCACCTTGTACGGGTTCCATTACAATACATGCAACGTCACTTGGATCTACAGTTTCAATGAAGAAGTCATGTAATTTATGAATCACTTGATCTACATATGCATCTTCCGTTAATTCTTCAGATTTTTCAGAAATATTAGGATATGGTGCTTGATAAACTTCAGGCGCAAATGGACCGAATCCATATTTATAAGGTTTCACTTTGCTTGTCATAGACATTGTTAAATTTGTACGACCATGAAAACCACGTACAAATGATACAACGGCTTGTCTACCTGTATATTTCCGAGCAATTTTCACTGCATTTTCTACTGCTTCAGCACCAGAGTTTAGTAAAATAGCTTTTTTAGCAAATTCACCTGGCGTAATCTCTGTTAATTTCTGTGCTAGGTTAAGGTAACTTTCATACATCATGACATTAAAGCCGGGATGAATGAATTTATCTAGCTTTTCTTTTAAATGTTTGGTAATTTCTGGGTGCGTATGACCGACATTAAGCGTACCAATAGCACCAGCAAAATCAATAAATGTATGACCATCTACGTCAGTAATTGTTGCTCCTTGCGCTTTATCTGCAACATGCAAATTTCCATTACCAACACCACGTGCTACATACTTTTCTCTTTTTTCTTTAAAATGCTCAAATTGACCTGACATTAAAAAACCTCCTCATGCTTATTAAAAAAGATTTATGGTTGTCTAAAAATTTAAGTCATTATTGGTATTATGTAAAGACCCAGTTTAAGCAAACTAATGGTACCAGTTTATTCAGAAAGCACTTGTTTCAAACGCTTTACAGCTTCAGGTATCTGTGATTGTTCAATTTTTGAGAAGCCAATAATTAAAATTTTAACCGCCTCATTCTTTTGAAATGTTTTTACAGAAAAGCGTTTAATAGTATAAAGTTCTAATTTTTGTGCTTTTGCGCGTGTTTCAATTTCTGTATATGTATAAGGAGAAACTACTTCTATGATGAAGTGTAAACCTGCGCGTGTATCTTTTATTTGAATGTCATCTTTAAAAACATTTTCTAAATGTTCGATTAATAGAGACCTTCTTTTTCCATATAGTTGATGCATTTTTTTAATATATTTTTCGTAATGACCTTCTTTAATCATTAAATTGAGTGTTAATGCATTTAACATAGAAAAATCTGGTATCATATTATCATTTTGTAATTCAAACTGCTTAATCAATTTTGATGGTAAAATCATATAACTCATACGTAAACCTGGCATTAATGTTTTGGAAAAAGTACCCAAGTAAATCACGCTGTCATTTTTATCAAAACTAAACAATGACGGTATATTGTCTGTTTCATACTTAAACTCACTATCGTAGTCATCTTCTATAACATAGCTATGTGTTTGGCTTGCCCAGTTTAATAAATCGATTCGTCTTGAGACAGGCATAATGGTGCCCATAGGAAACTGGTGAGATGGTGTTACAATAACAGCATTAGGTTGCACTTGTTTGAGCTGATCTATAGATATACCTTTATGATCTAATTCTATTGCTGTGGTTGATGTATTCGTTTGATTTAGTAATGTTCTAAAACGTGAATAACCAGGATTTTCTACAGCAATCGTTACGTTTCTTTCCAATAATTGAATTAACTGCATCAATAAAGTATTCGTTCCTGATCCTATAACGATTTGTTCAGGATGACATTGTATCCCTCTTTGATATGACACAAGTTTTGCAATAGATTGTCTTAGTTCTATTGGGCCCTTAACGTGTGGAATAGTCGACAAATAATAATCATAATCTTGAAATACACGCTTTGTTAACTTTGCCCATGTGTCGACTGGAAATTCTGATATATCTGTACTCATATGGGAAAAAGAGTAATCAAATGTAGTTCGAGTTGTATGTTCGTGGCCCTCTAATGAAATTTGTGCGTCAGGATCGACGATTAATTTATCTAACGGTTCTATAAAATAACCTTTTCGTTCCTTTGTATAAATGTAACCTTCAGCTAATAGCTGTTCGTAAGCTGATTTCACACTGTTCACACTCACATTAAGATGCTTTGCCATATCTCTTTTTGAAGGGATTTTTTCATGACTTTCATATTTGAATGCGAGTATATCATCTTTTAAGCGGTTATATAACTGTCTATAGATATATTGTTCTGTGTCTTGTTGCATAACTACACCCCTTCGCTATATTACAATTTGTTTATGATACACATGGTTAAGTCTACTATACTAATAAAATTGTTTTTTCTATTTTGATTTAAAAAACAACGGTAGCCACCATGAGGTTAACTATCGCTGTTGGTATTGATTTCACGTCAAGAATTATCAGACATTAGAATCAAATATTATAAAATTGGAGATGCTAATTTAGCAATAGATTGTTTAAACTTAATCCAATGTGAACGCTGTTCGTAACGTTCTTCTGTGAGTTCTTTTGAAACTTTAAGGTCTTCAAAGAATGCTTCTTTTAATTGTTCCGCGATTTGCGTGTCATACATAAATGCATTAATTTCAAAGTTTAATTCAAAACTACGAACATCCATATTTGCAGTACCCACGCTTGATACTTCATCATCAATCATAATCATTTTAGAATGGATAAATCCATTCTCATATGTGTAGACTTTCACACCGTCTTTAATCAGCTGAGCTACGCTTGTAATTGTCGCCCAATATACAAATATATGATCAGGTTTACACGGTATAATCAAACGAACATCGACACCAGATTTCGCAGCAATACGCAGGGCATTAATAAACCCTTTATCCGGAATAAAATAAGGACTGTGCATATAGATGGACTTTTTAGCATTCATAATCATCTTCATATATCCAAATTCAATTTGATGCCAATTATCACTTGGTGCACTGGCAGCCAGTTGCATAGACACGTTGCCACCTTGATAGGCATTGTTCGGGAAATATCTTTTATTATATTCTAGCTGTTCACGTTTAGCTTGCGAGTTCCAATCATGTATGAAACTCAATTGTAGTGCATCGACACCGTCGCCTCTCACTCTTAAGTGTGTATCTCTCCAATAGCCAAACTTCTCGTCTAAACCTAAATATTCGTCACCTATATTAAAACCACCTACATAACCTGTCAGTCCATCAATAATTACAATTTTACGGTGATTTCGGTTATTTACTCTAAAGTTTATAAAAGGTATTTTAGATTTGAAAAATGCCTCGACTTGTCCGCCCTCTGACTGAAACTTTTTAAAATTAGAATTATGTACCGATTTAGAACCTACGGCATCATAGAGTAGTTTAACCTCTAGACCTTCTGCAGCTTTTTCTTCTAATATTTCAATAATTTCACTACCTAAGCCGTCTAATTTTAAAACGTAATATTCCATATGAATATAGCGCTTAGCATTGCGTAAATCTTGCTTCATTTGATCATACAAATCATGACCATCTGTGTAAATATCGATATTATTGTTATTACTTAAAAAAGATTGTTCTTTCGTTAATAACGTATTAGCAATATCAGCATGTTTTCTTACAATAGGATTTTTTGAATCACTAATTTTGTTTGTATCATCTTGAAGTTGTGACCGTAACCTTTTCAACCCATCTTCAATTTGATTATGCTCAAATCCGCGTTCACGTTTTTTTCTAACTGCACGTCCGAAGAATATATACACAATAAAACCTAAAATCGGCATAACGAATAATAAGAATAACCATGCCCAAGTTGAGGTCGCATCTCTTCTATCCCTATCTAAAAATACAATAAGTAAAGCGAGCACGATGTTCATTAGAAAAAAGAAAGCTAACACGATTCTATATATCGGACTTATACCTGTATCAAACATCAATTGCATAAAATCACCTCACTACTTCTCTTTTATGAAATCTGTTATTTAAAAATTAAATATTGCATCAAAACTTCCATTTTATTCACATATAAATTGAATGTCATAAATAATAACGTTCAATGAATAATATTTCAATCGATATAATCATTTCAATTATATTCTATTGTGAGTATTTTTACCATTTTAAATACATTTCATTTAATTTATAAAAATATATGACAGCTTATTTTCAAACTATTTATTTTGTTTTGATTGTGCTTGATTGTTCTATAGTACGTTTACGTCCCGCTTGTGAGCCAAATAACGTTATAACAATCGCAGTAATTAATAAAATACTTAGTGAAGCGGTCCATTTACCTGTCATATCATGCAAGATACCAAATAATAACGGACCTACTGCTGCAACAAGATAACCTACTGCTTGAGCCATTCCTGAAAGCTTTGCTGATGTTTGAATATGTTCCGTTCTTAAACTAAAGAACGTATTCACTAAGCCAAACGCAAGACCACCCGCAACGCCGATTAAGATAGTAGAAATGATTGCTAGATTTGGCGCAATTAGCATAATTGTCACACCCACAATAAAACATATACCTGTAATAAAGGTTAAGAAGAATTGCGATTTCATTTTAGTCGCAAATATAGGTGTAATGAAGGTAAATGGAATAATAGCAATCTGCATAATAGATAAATATGCGCCTGCCTCATTAATAGTCATACCACTATGAGATAAATAAGCAGGCAGCCAATTAATCAACGAATAAAATATAAGTGATTGTCCTCCCATAAGTATCGTAATTTGCCATGCTAATGGAGATTTCCACACATTCACACTTTTCCGAGGTAAAGCTGTGGCGGTTTCTTGTGTTCCTTTTAATTGAAATGACCATATAATAATTGTTATAAGTGTGATAATTCCTATAACACTTATAGCGATATTATAATTAAATGCCTTTACTAAGGGCGCTGTCCCATATGAGGATAAGCCACCAAACACATTCATCACAACGGTATAATATCCCGTCATAATACCGATATGTAGTGGAAATTTCGCCTTAATCATTGCTGGTGCTAGTACATTACCAAATCCGATACCGATACCTATTAGCACTGTTCCTATGTATAACCATGAAATGTCCGTAATTGATCTGACAAGAACACCAATAAAGATTAAACAAAGTGCTAAGAAAATTGTTTTTTCTAATCCCATTTTATTACTTGTTCGAGCAGCAAATAATGAAATCACAGAGAATGCCAATAATGGCACAACTGTTATAACACTGACTGCACTATTAGACATCGCTAAATCTGTCTTAATGTCAGGTAACGCAACACCAATTGAGGTGATCGGTGCTCTTAAGTTAGCGCCTATCAATAAGATTCCTATAAACAATAACCAATTAAATGGTTTTATTTTTCTATACTTTTCCATATTGTACCGCCTTGCTCGCTTTATTTTAAAACAACACAATATATGGTACGATATGTACGTTATATTGTAAATAGGAGGATTCACTTGTATAATATTCAGAATATAGTAGCCAGAAATTTATCTGACTACCGAAAAAAACACAACCTCAGTTTAGATAAAGTTGCAATAGCAACAGGTGTGAGTAAAAACATGCTGAGCCAAATTGAAAAAGGCACTTCTAATCCAACGATTACAACGTTATGGAAAATCGCAAATGGATTACATTTATCATTGTCTCAATTAACAGCGATGAATAATGATAGCGTAGACTTTATTGATGAATCAGATATCATCCCTATCATTGATGAACAAATAGCGATTTATCCTTATTTTCCTTACGACGATAATAAAAAATTTGAAATGTTTAAAATGGAGATACAAGCAGGAGGCAAGATGCTTTCTGAACCTCATCATACTGGGTCTGAAGAATATATTATTGTTAACAAAGGCCAGTTAAAAATAGCAGTCGATACAACAATGTATACGATCAATAGTAATCAAGCTTTCCGCTTCAATAGTGACGTGCCTCATCGTTACTTTAATCTAACTGATGAACCTGTTGTATTTACCGCAACGATTCATTATCAATAGAACATTCAATTTAATCCTCATAATATTATGAGCCATTAGTCTCCTAACAGAAATCTAATGGCTCATTTTGTATTCAAGATATTTTAGAGTCTTGTTGATTCCTTAGGCATTTCGTCATGAATCTTTCATAAGCTAAAATAGCTTATAGTGTCGTGTATATTTGACACATACTCTCATGTCATATATATTGTACATGTAATATATATTTGACACTAAAGAAGGGTAATAAATCTATTATGAATAAAGTTAAAAACTTTCGTACTGCTAAAAACATGTCACAGCTCACACTTGCGCGTTCAGTAGAAGTATCTCGTCAAACCATTAATATGATTGAAAACGATAAATATAATCCCTCGCTTAATTTATGTATAAAGATTGCTAAAGCATTAGATGTCACCTTAAATGACTTATTTTGGGAGGATGATAATCATGAATAATAAAGATAAATGGCTTTATCAAAGATTTGCAGGAACAACGAACTATCCCGATGAATATCAAAGACATGAAATTGACAAATTACTTGCTAAACTTTCAATTATTTCACTATACATATTCTTATCTTTACTTTACTTATCTATATTTTTTGATATTGAGCGTTCATTTATTTCACCTTTTAGTATAGGCGGTATCATATTGATAATTATATTGGCATGCAGGATGTCTATGAGTCATTTTGCAGCAGATGCCCTTACAATAGAAGTTACTGATAAAGAAACGTATCATCAAACATTAAAAAATTCACGTAATAAGAGAATTATATTTCTTATTGTAGCAATCATTTATATACTACTTGTTAACTCAGTCATTGCTCCAATGCTTGCAGGAAACGCATTGAATATGGAACGTCTAACTGACTTAAACACATTTTTCCCTGTAATAGTTATTGCAGTATTTACAATTGCTAAAGATTCACGTGTAAAACTTATTGATCAAAAGGAGACGTATAATGGAAAATAACAAGTTACTTCGTTTAATTCCTAACTTCAGGTTTACTGATGAATATGAAAGACAGCAATTACTTCATGAATACGCTAAATATTTTGTGTGGCTATTTTGGGGCATCATGATTATTTCTGTAGCAGATATATGGATAGAATTTTACTTACACCGTATACCTATCTTAGGTATTTTAGGTTTTGCTTTAATTATGATATTATCTCTAATTATGATCATCGCTATTAGAAGCAAAAAAATAGATGTAGTAGAGGCTTATTCAGAAGAATCATTGAAAAAAGAGATGAAGAAAGTGCGTAATGGGAGTTATATTTTTGCTGGAATGATGTTCTTGATTGCAAACTTTAATCAATATATTCTCCCTTTTATTATACATAGTATGCTTCCTGAGAAATCTGATATACTGACTAACTTATTCATTTCTATTGGATGCGCCATTATAGCCGGCTTGTTTGTTTATACCCTTGGTCGCAGAAAGGTTACGCGTGCCTAAATGGATAAATAAATATAAAGAACCACGTACTCATAAATAATTGAGCACGTGGTTTTATACTATGTCGGAAAAGTATAACTTAAATCCCAACCAATATCATATTTATCTACCAGTTTAGCGTACTTAGCACCCCAGAACATATCTGCTAGTTCCATCTGTACCTCTCCACCCTCTTTGAGACGGTTATAAACTTCCTCTATATCTGCTTTATTTTCAAACTCTAACACAATATAGACATTGCGATCTTGTAACATAGTATCATCATCTTTCGGAATATCAGACAGCATAAATATTTGACCATCTACCTCGAGTTGACTATGAATAATTCTATTCGGGTCATCAGCAACTGATTCATTCGCTTCGCCATAAGTCATGATTCCTTTGGTCGTCCCACTTAATATTTCACTATAAAAACCTAGTGCTTCTTTACACGTACCGTTAAAAAACAAGTAAGGTATTACTATTTTAAGCATAGTGACACTCCTTATTAAAAATTTTATATCACTTTAACAGTACCCACTCTCACACATAACTAGTCTCCACCTTTTTAAACAGACACTGACCGACGTCTTAAATATTTCATTCGCTGTGAAACATGATTATAAAATCTAAAATAATAGATGTTATTACAAGAATTTTTCAATATAAAATGCAGATTCTTCGATAGATTTATATTCCGTATTAATCACAGTCGCGTTTAATTTTTCAAAAATTTCCTCAGCATATACTAACTCCTGTCTGATACGTTCAATACTATTGTAATTTGTAGGCCCATGTAATCCTAAAACTTTTACACGTTCATTACGAATATTCAAAATGTAATTAGGACTAGCAGTTAAACCAAATACTTTCAACTTCTTATATTTAAAGACTTCATCTGGTATATCAACTTCTGGTACTAAAGGAATGTTTGCTACTTTATAACCCTTATTCGCTAAATACATACTCAAAGGTGTCTTTGATGTTCTAGAAACTCCAACGATGAGCGCATCCGCTTCGCCAATATCAGTAAAATGCTTACCATCATCATATTTCACTGAGTATTCCATTGCTTCAATTCTTTTAAAATAGTTTTCATCTAATTTGCGTAAAGCGCCACTTTCAAGAATAGGTGAACAATTGGTAAGCTGCTGAATAATCCCTATTAAATCTGACATATAGTCGACATAAGGGATTTGTTCATTTTGTGCGTACTTTTGACCTACTATATTAAATTCTGGGTTCACTAACGTCGTAACAACGACTGCCCCTCGTTCTTTTGCTCGTTTCAAAACATTAATTAATTCTGATTCACTTTTAATAAATGGAAACTTCTTAATCTCTATTTGTGATACTTCTGGAAACTGAGTTAACGTGGCGTGAATCATACGTTGTGCAGTTTCACCAATTGAATCTGATACCACGAACAAAGTGAGTTGTGGTGTTTGTGTATCATTAAACACGTAATCGACCACCTTCAACTTCACTTTGCGCAGTAGAAAGCAATGCGCCTGGCACTCTATACGGAGAGCATGAGACATAATCGATATCTAAATTATTAAAGTATTGTATTGATTTATGGTCACCGCCAAGTTCACCACAAACCCCTATTTTAAGCGTTGGATTGGCAGCTTTCGCTTGTTCCGTTGCTACTTTAACTAATTGTCCTACCCCTTCTACATCTAACGTTTGGAAAGGATCAATATCTATGATGCCTTGTTCAGAATACGCACCAATAAATTTCCCAGCATCGTCACGTGAAAAACCAAATGTTAACTGTGTTAAATCATTCGTACCAAAGCTAAAGAAATCACATTCTTTTGCTAAATCTCCTACAATTAGACAAGCACGTGGTGTTTCAATCATTGTACCTATGAGGTAATTTACAGATTCTCCCGCTTCTTGCTGCAATACTTCAATACGTTCAGTGATTTGTGTCTTTAATGTCGTGAATTCTGCAACAGTTGAAACAAGCGGTATCATGATTTCTGGTTGGCAATCAATACCTTGTACTTTTAATCTTAATGCACTTTCCATAATCGCTTCTACTTGCATGACATATAGTTCAGGATAAGTAATAGCTAAACGACAACCTCTATGACCAAGCATTGGATTCACTTCGTTTAAATTTTCTATATATTGTTCTAATGTTTTTACTGGTACATTTAATTGTCCAGCAACAGATGATTTTTCTTCTGTTGATTTTGGTAAAAATTCATGTAGTGGTGGATCTAATAAACGAATAATTGTCGGACGTTCTCCAGATAGTTTTAATATTTCTTCAAAATCTGCTGTTTGATATTGTTTAATTTCATTTAAAGCTGCGATACGTTTATCTTGTGTATCTGACAGAATGAAACGACGCATTTCAACGAGACGTTCAGGTCCAAAGAACATATGCTCTGTACGTACAAGCCCAATGCCTTTTGCGCCAAATTGATAGCCACCTTGGATATCTTGAGGCGTTTCTGCATTCATACGTACGTCTAATTTTGCTACACCGTCTGACCATTCCATAAACTGTTCGAAAGCTTCACTTCTTTCTGCTTTCATTGTTTCAACTTCTCCAACATAGATGTCCCCTTGAGCGCCATCAACAGATATCATATCGCCTTCGTGCAATGTGCCACCAGGATAATTTACAACTTTATCGACAACATTAATTTCTAAATCTGAACAACCTGTAACACAGCATTTACCCATACCACGTGCTACAACTGCTGCGTGAGAAGTCATTCCGCCATGCGTCGTTACAATTGCTTCACTTGCGACCATACCTTCAATATCTTCAGGTGACGTTTCAGGGCGCATTAAAATAACACTTTCACCTTGTTCAAATTGTATTTTAGCTGTTTCTGCTGAAAAGACAATTTTTCCACTCGCTGCACCTGGACTGGCTGGCAAGCCTAATTTAGAAATAACTGAAGCATGATCTAGCGCTGTTTTATCAAAATTAGGATGCAATAATTGATCAATCGATTTTACTTCGACATTCATCACAGCTTCTTCTTTTGTAATTACACCTTCTTCAACTAAATCTACTGCAATGTGAATCGCTGCATTCGCTGTACGTTTGCCATTACGCGTTTGTAAAATATAGAGCTGTTCATTCTCAATCGTAAATTCTATATCTTGCATATCTTTATAATGTGTCTCTAAACGTTGCGATACATCTACAAATTGTTGATGCACATGTGGCATTTGATCTTTTAATGATTCTATATCTTTAGGTGTACGTATACCAGCTACGACATCTTCACCTTGTGCATTTAATAAATATTCACCAAATAATTTCGCTTCTCCAGTGACAGGATTACGTGTAAACGCAACACCTGTGCCACTGCGTTCGCCACTATTGCCAAATACCATTTCTTGAATATTAACTGCAGTACCTATATCATGTGGAATTTCATTTAATTCTCGGTAGACTCGAGCACGATCGTTATCCCACGATTTGAATACTGCTTCAATTGCTTCTGTTAGTTGATCAAATGGTTCTTGTGGAAATGGTTTGTATACTTCATCTAAATAGACACCTTTAAAATGTTCACAAATTTCTTGTAACCCTTCTGCCGGAATATCAGCATCATTTTGATATTCATGTTGCGTTTTATAAGCATTAAAATATGTATCAAATGCATTCATTGGTATGCCATATACGACCTCACCAAACATTTGTAACAATCTACGGTAACAGTCATAAGCAAAACGAGCATCATTTGTTTTCGCTGCTAATTTTTTCACATTATCATCATTTAGCCCTAAGTTCAAAATTGTATCCATCATACCAGGCATAGATATTTTCGCTCCACTACGTACTGAAACAAGTAATAATTGTTCCTCAGATGAAAATGATTTTTCTGTACGTTGAGAAAATGCTGCTAATTGACTATTCAATTGTTCTGATAATGCTTCAGGCACTTTAGAACCATGTTTCAAGTATTCAATACACGCTTCAGTTGTAAGCGTGAAACCATCTGGAACAGGTAACCCTAAGCGTTTCATTTCAGCCAAATTGGCCCCTTTGCCACCTAGTAAATCTTTCATTGATTTTTGACCTTCGTCAAATGCATAAATATATTTTGTCATACTAAATCACCCCTATTTTGAAATACGTTATACTAATTGTTATTGAGTATGTCATATTAAAAAGCAAAAAACAACTATAATATTTGAAAATTTGGAAAATATATTTATTTTTTCTTTATTACAAATTCATCTGATTCAAACAAATGGTAGCTGCTTTAAACACAAAAAAGCCCAAGCAATCATTATTAATGTATTGCTTGGAACTTCTTATGTTCACCAGTTTATCGTCATATTTGAATGTAAGATATCATTTAATTTACTATGCAACTATGATGCTTACAATATAAGGAACCTGCTTCATAGGTAGCTTTCATATCACCATCAATGAAATGTTATATTTCTATCAATCATAAAACGCACAGTTAATCTATTTAATATTTTCATTTGATATAAACTGGTTCTATTTATTGATAAATGTTAAAAGATTAAGTGAGTTAAATAGATAGATTTGTGCTATATAAACAATCTAACATTTATAACTTGTGGCATTTACAATCATTCAAAATGACATGTTACAGACCAAATGTCTGCTTTAAAGTAGGTGAATATTTAATATATAATCATTTGATAAAGTGATAAAGAGGTATACTTGCAATTGAATTATGTCGCGAGTAACAAAGGTGGAAATTATTAGTTTTGAATATGCTCAACTTTTAAGTTGAAAATAAGGTGCTACTTCCTCTGTAGTGTAATACTTATTTTATAGCTTCGTGCTTTGCAAAATACTTTTCTAAACAATAACTTTTATTTCGGCTATATCTTGTTCACGCTCCTTCATCTTGAAATACACCAATGACACATTGATGTGAGTTATTACTTAACAACTCAATAATGGCGCCATTTCCAAAACAAAATTTCAAACTGAAAACAAAACGTTTTGCATCTATAAAGATTTTCATTATTTATTTTATAGAATTATTTAGCAATAACTTAATTTTATTATATTGTCGTTCGTGTAATTTGTAAAGTGGTTTTTAATAATTTTCTAAAAATTGAAGTTCTAATATTTTACACCCATTACAATTTGAAAATTCAATCATGATAAATATCAAAATTCTAAATTTTATAATCATTTGCTTTTCAAATCACACCTATCTATTCTCGCCTTAACACCACATTGCAATTTGTAATTTCAATGCCTCAGAATACTTTTTAGGGTTCAATCCTGTAACTGTTTTACATTTTTCTAACCTATATAACAGTGTATTTCTATGAATGTATAAGTGCTTTGCTGTTTGCGAGATATTCAAATTGTTATGAAAAAATATTTTCAATGTTGCAATACTTTGCTCATCTAAATCCCCTATTATTCTTTTTTTGAATCGTTCTCTAATTTCGCTGTCGATTTGATATAACAGTGTTTTTTCTTCTACCTCTTCAAATGATACAAGTGGTGCTGATTGCTCATTTAACATAAATACGAGCTCACATTCTTCATACGCTTTTTTAAAATCATTTAAATTTGTAAATATAAGACTTGAGGTCATATGCACTTCTAATTGTAAGTCTTTAAACATTTGATGAATTCGATTTATTTTCACATCTAATGCACATCGGTCTTCATCAGTAGCAAGAATTACGATACGGTTATGATTCGTAAACGCAATGACAAAAGAACTAGGGTCAATCTTACTTGCTAATGTACGCACGGTGCTGTTCTTAGAGAATATTTGTTTTTCAATATTGATGATAATGCATTTGCCGAATGTTAATAGATTAGTATTAAGTTGATTACTCAAATGTTGAATAAATGATTTTGACGGTTCACTTTTCAGCAATTCTTCTATAAATAACTCCTGACTACGTATATTCCCCTCTAATTCGTATGTAAAATAATTTTGGTATAGCAATAATTCCGTAGACATTTTCACTAAATCTAATACATGGGTGAGTTTTTCAGGATCACCTGTTATACCAATCACACCGACGATGTTATCTTGAAAAATAATCGGTAAATTTACGCCTGGTTGTGTTCCTTCTAATGTCGCACTATCTTCCTTTGATAATATAACTGTTTCTTCTCGTTCTAATACTTTACGTGCACCTTCATGAATTGTGCCTACACGTTTTTTATCAAATGATGCTATGATTTCTCCGTTAAAATTCATGATATTAATATTGCTCTGTGTTCTTTTAGCTGTTTCTTCTACAATTAATGTTGCCATTTCCTCTGTGAGTATATTCATATTTTCACCACTTATCGTTTTTATACAAAATTATAGATTTATATTTGTATAGTTTAACTCTATTTTCAATAAAATAAAATCGATACAATGAAATAATAAACAAAAGTAAGCGTTTACAAAGGAGGATTCACAAGTGAAAATCATTTTAGCACCGGATTCATTTAAAGGGAGTATGACAGCAACCCAAGTCTCAAAATATATGGCAGACAGCATTACAGAAGTATATCCACAAGCTGACATACATGCTTTACCCGTTGGTGATGGCGGCGAAGGTACGATGGAAGCACTAGTGAATGCCACAAACGGAAGCTTTCATACTGCTTCAGTAACAGGTCCTCTTGGAAATCATGTAACTGCTCAATATGGTGTGCTCGGTGACGACACATGCGTAATTGAAATGGCAGAAGCTTCTGGGCTAAAACATTTAACTGATGACACTTTAAATGCTATGACAACAACGACTTATGGCACAGGCGAATTAATTTATGACGCTTTAGAAAAAGGTTACAAAAAATTTATTTTAGCTATTGGCGGCTCTGCAACAAATGATGCTGGTGCAGGTATGTTACAAGCTATAGGCGCCAAACTATTAGATGAAAACGGCAAAGATATCGCCTTTGGAGGAGGTGCTTTGCAACATATTAAGCAAATAGACTTAAGTCATTTCGACACTAGAATTAAACATTGTGAATTTATTATTGCGACGGATGTTCAAAATCCTTTAATAGGTCCTGACGGCGCTTCACATGTTTTTGGTAAACAAAAAGGTGCCACAGAAGATAATATTAAACAACTTGATGACAATCTCACGCATTGGGCAAATCTTGTAGAAAGAAGTACGAATATGAGGCTTCATGATTTGCCAGGGGCTGGTGCAGCTGGCGGACTAGGAGGTGCTTTCAAAGCATTTTTACCTAGTCATTTTGAAGATGGTATTCAAGTAGTAATAAAACATACGCAATTAGAACAGCTTTTACCAAATGCAGATCTAGTTATTACTGGAGAAGGCAAAATTGATTTTCAAACTTTTTATGGTAAGACACCTATGGGCATCGCAAAATGTGCGAAACAATTTGATGTCCCTGTCATCTTTATCGGAGGCTCTATCGAAGTAGATATAGACCAATTTGATGAGGTTGGTGTGGTAAGTGCTTTTAGTTTAACCGATGGTCCATTGTCACTCGCAGAGACGTTAGCAAATTCGGAAAAATTAATAAAAAAAACGACTAAGAACATCATAAGAACATTTTTCCATAACCACTAGCATAATTAAGGGGATGTTTCGTTATGAGAATTAAAGATACGATTGAAAAAGTACCTGGTGGCTTGATGGTTGTTCCGTTATTATTAGGCGCTGCAATCAACACGATTGATCAATTGCATTTGAATTTTATTACGAATGGTTTGAAATTTTTAGGCGCTCCAAAGACTGAAGAAGGTCATTATGAAATGTTGCAAATTGGGGGATTTTCTCAGGATTTATTTAAAGATAGTGCGCTCGTTTTAATAGCCTTATTTATCTTTTGTGTAGGAAGTCAAATGAATTTAAAAATTGGTGGCAAGGCATTGAAAAAAGGTATGATATTAACATCAACGAAATATTTTTCGGGTTTAGGTGTTGGTCTATTACTTGGCGCTATATTTGATCCATGGACAGGGTTATTCGGTTTATCTACAATAGCAATTATTGCAGCAATGACCAATAGTAACAGCGGAATGTATGCTGCGCTAACAAGTGCATATGGCAACCGCTCTGATATCGGTGGTTTATCTATATTAGCTATTAATGATGGTCCTTTACTTACATTAATATCTTTAGGATTTATCGGTACGAATTTTCCAGTCATTTCTTTCGTTTCTGTGTTATTACCGCTCGCAATAGGTATGCTCTTAGGTAACTTAGATCCTAAAATCGCAGAATTTTTACGACCAGGAGAATCATTACTCATTCCCTTCTTTGCCTTTTCATTAGGAGCAGGAATGAATTTAGCTGAATTCTTTAATTTCTCAGTATTATCTGGTGGCCTCACATTAGCATTGCTTACATTTGTCTGTACAGCTGTGACAGGTGTAATTGCCTTTAAACTATTTAAAGAGAAAAGTGTCATCGGTCCTATTTCAGAATCGTCTACTGCAGGTAACGCCGTTTCTACACCTGCTGCAGTTGTCGCAGCCGCTTCAACTGCTTTAGCTAGTGGTAATTTGAGTCAAAGTGAATTTGCTATGATAGAAAAAGTAGCACCTATCGCGACAGCTCAAATTTCAGTTTCTGCTATTACTACGGCGATTTTATGTCCAATTGCTGTTATCATGGTAGATAAATACCAGAAGCGCAAAGGCATTGATGGCACTCAGGAACATTTTAAAAACGATCACAAAGCATTTCCTAAGTTAAAACAAGCCACAAATACGGCTAATTATGAAAGCGCTTTAAATAAAAAGGAGGATTAACTTTGAAGACTACAATATTATACGGCAAATCAAATGTTGAAGTTGACTTGCCGGAGCAAAGCGTTCTAATTGAACCCAAAAACATTGATCCACTTGAAGATCATGTAACAGCAATACGTACAGCCATAAATAATCCAATTGGCTCAGAACCATTGCAAGACATGGTGAGTGCTAACCAAACTGTATCTATTGTTATTAGTGACATCACACGACCGACACCCAATCACATTCTCGTACCATTACTGATAGAAACATTAGCCCACGTACCTTTAGAAAACTTTGTGATTATCAATGGTACAGGTACACATCGCGATCAAACACGAGAAGAACTTGTACAAATGCTTGGTGAAGACATAGTGAGCAAAGTGAAAATTGTACATAATCATTGTAATGATAAGGATACGCTTAAAAAAGTAGGCCATAGTCAATATGGTTGTGATGTATACCTGAACAAAGATTATGTTGAATCTGACTTTAAAATTGTCACCGGTTTTATCGAACCTCACTTCTTCGCTGGCTTCTCTGGTGGGCCTAAAGGTATTATGCCTGGTATTGCTGGCATAGAAACAATTATGACCTTCCATAACGCTAAAATGATTGGCGATATACGTTCAACTTGGGGCAATATGCAAGATAATCCTGTTCAAAATATGACCCGGGAAATCAATGCAATGTGTAAACCAGACTTTATGCTCAACGTCACGTTGAATAAAGAGAAAGCGATTACCGAAGTATTTGCTGGTGAATTATATGAAGCACATGATAAAGGGTGTGAATATGCCAAAGCACATGCTATGTTCAAGTGTGATGAGCGTTTTGATGTCGTGATTGCTTCTAACTCCGGCTATCCTTTAGATCAAAACTTATATCAAACAGTTAAAGGCATGAGTGCAGCACATAAAGTAGTTAAAGAAGGTGGCACCATTATTATGTTATCTGAATGTAGCGATGGCTATCCTAATCATGGTAATTATGCAGAGATACTAAAAATGGCTGACTCCCCTCAAGGGCTTGTCGACATGATCAGTGATCCTAACTTCGCGATGCTTGACCAATGGCAAGTACAAAAACAAGCCGTGATTCAAACTTTCGCTGATGTTTATTTATATTCTAAACTCAGTGACCAACAAACCAAAGATGCCATGTTACATCCAGTGCATAATATAAATGAGACACTTAAAGCATTAGAAGATAAATATGGAAAAGATATGACGATAGGTGTTATGCCACTCGGACCACTTACTATTCCATACGTAGAATCATAATTTAGGAGGAATCATTATGTTAACTAAAGTATTAACTAAAGAACAACAATTAGAACGTGTATTAAAAGATATGAATCGTGTAATCGTCGCGTTTTCAGGTGGTGTAGATAGCAGCTTTGTATTAAAGAAAGCCATCGATGTACTCGGCACTGATAATGTAAAAGCAGTTATTGTAAAATCCGAGTTATTTAGAAATGAAGAATTTGATCAAGCCCTGCATCTAGGTGAATCACTAAATGCCAATGTGATAGAAACTGAAATTGAAGAATTAAAAGATCCAAATATAGTTGAAAACACACCAAGTAGTTGGTATTACAGTAAACGTTTATTATATTCAAAACTTGAAGACTTGAGAGTAAACTACAACTTTGACTATGTCATCGACGGCATGATTATGGATGATTTAGATGACTTCAGACCTGGACTCAAAGCAAGAACTGAATTCGGTGTTAGAAGTGTGCTACAAGAAATTGAATTATATAAATCTGAAATTAGAGCGTTAAGTAAATCCAATGATCTCCCTGTATGGAATAAGCCTGCTTTGTGTAGCTTGGCTTCTCGAATCCCTTATGGTGAACCTTTAAATTTCACAAAGGTTAACAAAGTAAATGAAGCTGAAAAATTCATTTTAAGCTTAAACATTAATCATGTCAGAGTACGCTATCATAATAATATCGCAAGAATAGAAGTAGACGACACAGATATCCCAGTAGTGATTCAATATAAAAATAAAATTACACTTCGCTTGAAAGAACTTGGTTTTGATTATGTAACCATTGATTTAGAAGGTTATCGTACAGGCAGCATGAATGAAGTCATCAATACACAAGATGAGATTTAACAAAATAAAGGTGGCGAAACTATGACTGAAAACCAAGACACAATAGAGTCATTACTTCTAGCAGTTAAAGAGAACGAGCTTTCCATTACAGAAGCCAAAGATAAATTAAGTCATTATGATGAATTAGGTTTCGCAAAAATTGATTTACACAGAACAAAACGACAAGGCTTTCCTGAAGTTATATTTGGTGAAGGGAAAACTGTAACCCAATTAGACGAAATCGTACACACTTTAATAAAGCATAATGAAGTCATCTTAATTACTAGAATCGATCAAATTAAAGCAGAGAATGTCATTGCTAAGTATCCACAACTTGAATACCATGAGACAGCACGTATCGTTTGTACACCCGTTAATACAATTAACAAAACTGAACATTTTGCAGCAATTATTTGTGCGGGTACATCTGACCTACCTGTAGCTGAAGAAGCGGCTATTACAGCTGAAGTTATGGGTATTTCAGTACAACGCTTTTATGACGTAGGTGTTTCTGGCATCCATCGGCTTTTTGCACATATCGAAAACATTCGTCAAAGCAAGGTGTCCGTAGTTATTGCTGGTATGGAAGGTGCATTGTCTAGCGTCGTTGCCGGCTTAGTGGATCATCCAGTCTTTTCAATACCTACGAGTGTTGGTTACGGCGCCAATTTAGATGGCGTTACCACACTCTTATCTATGGTTAATTCTTGCGCACCTGGCTCGAGCGTACTCAACATCGATAATGGATTTGGTGGTGGCTATAATGCCGCAATGATTATAAATATGATTGAAAATGCTTAGAACGGAGTGAAACATTATGTCCAAAGCGATTTATCTTGATTGTCATGCTGGTATTGCTGGAGATATGCTATTGTCTTCGCTTGTAGATTTGGGTGCAGATGTCACCTTTATTGAAACACAATTAAAAACATTACCGCTCAATCATTTCAAACTTAACTTCTCAACTCAAAACAAACAAGGCATTCAAGCTATGTCACTTAAAATTGATTTCGAAGAAGCACACCATCATAGAAAAGCATCAGATATCTTTAAGATGATTAAAGAGAGTAGCTTACCAAGCAGAGTGAAAGAAAGAAGCCTCCGGGTATTTGACGTGATTGCACACGCAGAAGCTAAAATTCACGGTATGTCTGTTGAAGATGTTCACTTTCATGAAGTTGGCGCTATGGACTCTATCATTGATATTATTGGCGGATGTCTTGCACTAGAAGATTTAGCTATTGATGAACTCTATGCCTCGCCTATCCCAACTGGTAACGGTAAAATCAATATCGCACACGGTGTCTATCCAGTACCTGCACCAGCGACTGCTGAAATACTCAAAGGTATCCCGCTTGCGTCCTTTGATGTTAACAGTGAATTGACAACACCAACTGGCGCTGGTTTTATTAAAGCATTAGTTTCGGAAATCGGTCCTTTACCTGCAGTAACCATGGAGCAAATCGGTTATGGTTGTGGTACGAAAGATTTCGATTTCCCCAATATTTTACGAACAATTGAATATACAGTAAAAGACAACACACCAACACAAGTCCAAGTGATAGAGTGTCAGATTGATGATATGACACCAGAGATGCTCGGTTTCTTTATCGAACAAGTACTGGATGACGGTGCGCTAGATGCTTACTTCACTCCAATTACGATGAAGAAAAGTAGACCCGCAACACAACTTACAGTGATTAGTAAATTTGATGACGCACAATACTTTGAGAATTATATACTTAAAAATACAAGCTCTTTAGGTGTAAGAAGTTATGCAGTCAATCGCAAAATTCTCCATCGCCAGTTTCAAACAATTCACACAAAGTATGGTGCTATATTAGTAAAAATAGGCATGATGGATAATAAAATTATCAAAGCGAAACCAGAATTTGAAGATGTAAAAAATGCAGCAATCCAATCTGGCAAAACTTTCTCAACTGTATACAATGAAATTCAGCACGAAGTTCATAACCACATTAAAATAGAAGATTAAAATAGTCTATCACGAGCTAAAGACTACAGGCTGAGGCTGTACCCTCGGAAAACACACACAAAAGACTGCTCCAAAATTAAAAATCTATCGACAACATAAAATCCAGCACTCACACTTAAGTGAAGTACTGGATTTTTTATTGCTTAATTATTTTAATGAAGGACCCACTTTAATATTTGCACTATCTAATGCAAGTTCTAATACTTCTATAACTTGAATACTATGCTCTAATTTTTCTTCTGCTAAATCGAAATTTTTATCATTAATAATCTGAACCATCTTCACAAATTCCTCATACATACGATGTTTTTGTTGGTTAACTTGATATGATTGTGTACCACCGTCATTAAATGTAAGATCAAACGCTTTTAATTCATTTGTTGGACCTTTAATATGAATTGTTGCATTTTCACCTTGAATGTAAGACTGATTGTCAGAACTAGAGTCTTTTGCACCAATACAAACAACTTTCATTTCATCATAATCAAGATTTAAGATACCAGATGTATCAATATCATTTTTAACGTTAGCAAAATAAGTAACACCTTTAGGCATCCCGAAGAGTCCAACTGCTAAATGGATATTGTATACATTGATATCCATGAGTGCACCTCCGCCCTTCTCAGGATCGAAAGCAGGTTGAATAATGCCTTTTTTAAAATTATCATATCTTGAAGAGTACTGTGAATAATTAAATTGGGCTATTTTACATGTACCTATTTCACTCACTGATTGTTTTAACACATCATAATTACTCAAATACAGGTTAGTAATAGCTTCGATAATAATAACGTTGTTCGCTTCAGCCAATGCTTTTAATGTTGTTAATTCTTCTTTAGTTAAAGTAAATGGTTTTTCACATATTACATGTTTCTGTTGCTCAATTGCTTTGCGTGCATAATCAAAATGCAGATGATTTGGTACAGCTAAATAAATCGTTTCTATACCTTCATCTTGAAGGAACTCATTATAATCCGTAAAAATTGTTTTAATATTAAACTGTTTCTGTAAACTTTCTACATTTTCTGGATTTCTTCCTGTTGAAATAATACTATGAAACTCAATGTCTGAAATTTCTTCCATCACTGGTAATGCTTCTTTGACGATCTTGCCCGCGCCTACGATACCTAATTTCATGTTGGTCTCTCCTTCTCACTTAATCTAAATTATGCTACGTTATCACTTGGTACAATATTAAATTGTTAATAGCTATTTTAAAACCCATTCAATATATCATTATATTTGAATTCATCATGTAATTCAAAATCCACAGTCTTGATACAATTCGTATTTTGTTTTGAAAATCTCACTAGTGGTATACAATTAATATAAAGGTATAACATGAAATCATTTTTTATATTCTTTAAATAAAGGAGGCATTTTTGTGTCCATATTTTATTTTTTAATATTTATAGTAATTGTTTTAATTATTTATTTCATTTTCCGAAAAAATTATAAAAAAGAAGCTGCAGTTAATAAAAGAAAACGTAAACGCGAAAAAAGAGTAGCAAACTATATTAGCGAAGCTTTTAAAATAGAAAATTTAGAAGATGTTAAAGAAAGTAAAACAACAATTGCTTTGGTTTATCCTAAAGAAACATTAGATGTTGAACCTGAACAAGTCGTAAAAGTAGAAAATCAAAGTGAAGAAAAAGTCGTAACAGAATTTGAAATGCCTGAAGGTATTAAAAGAGAAGAATTATATGACTTTTCTCTTAAACACACTAAATTTTATATCGCACATGATCGTTACGCACGTCTTAAAACGGTTGATGAAAATGAACAAACAAATAGTGGCATTATAAAATAATTCAATTGTTAAAGGAGTATGTATATGACACCAATTGTTAAAGCTTATTCAAATGATGAAGACATTGAAATTAATATCAACACATTAAAAGATCAAAAAATTAATGCAAAAGATATTTATGTTCTATCTCATGATGCAGATCATACAGAACGCATCGTGAAAAATACAGAGGTCTCAGGTATTGATTACAATCGTTCTGATGTTGGCGAAGATGAACAAAACCAAGGTGACCAACTAAGAGATAAGTTACAAATTCTTGGCGTTTCTGAAAGTGATGCGCAAGATTACGAAGAACTTATGGATCAAGGTAATGTACTACTCATTGTTACAGATCAACGCGCAGCTAATGTACTCTAAAATTAAATTATTTAGCTAAACCAATGTACCCCGTATTCTTTTAATTAGGATGCGGGGTACATTGGTCTTTTATACATATTTATTATAATTGATTAAAGTTATTTTCTTGAAAATCTGTAATTTTAGCAATTTCTACTTTTTGGTCTTTAGGCTCCAATACATGTAAATACTGTTCATCGTCATTATCTTCAATTTTCTTTACAGTAATGCGGTCATGTTCTATAGTTTCGATAATTATTTCTGAATGCTTATTTAAAGCCTCTTTAATATGTTGCTTATCCATGCTACAACCTCCTTAAGTAAAAGCTGATTATATTTCGAGTCTCTTCATCTTCTACCCTTAAGGTATTTTTCAAATCAAAGAAAACATAACCAACCTATTTATAAACCATTGAATATTGTTGTGACGAAAGTGAATGTAACAATTAAGGCTGAGACATGAATTTATGTCTCAGCCTTAATTATCAATTTTTATTAACTTAATATTACATCTACTAATTCTTCTGCAGTAGCTTTACCGAAATAATATGTAATGTCTATTTCACTTAAAGCTTTTAATAAATCCTCTTTGACTACACGTACGCCTTTGAGTTGTTCTTCAACGTCTTTAATGTCGCCTTGTCCAAAAAAATCTCCATAAATACGACATGCTGAAATACGTCCTTTTTCTACCGAAAGAGAGATATCAATCGTGCCTGCCGCTAATCTCGCGTCTCTATTATATTCATAGCGTGGGGAACCACCAAAATTCCATTCCCAATTTTTATATTTTGACGCTAACATTTCATCAACGGCTTCCCAATCAGCATCAGTTAATTCGTAACGCTTTGCGTCATTCATATCATCAATGTCTAAAATCTCTTTAACCATCAGATCTTTAAATTCATGGATCGTTACATTTTGATATTCCGGTGCCAAATATTCACGAATATTGCCTACACGTGATCTTACGGATTTAATACCTTTGGATTCTATTTTTTTACGATTCGGCTTCAATACTTTAACCATAGGTTCATAATCTACATCCAATAATAAAGAATAGCCACCATAGATACGTCCCTTAATCAAAGTCATTGCTGCACCAGATACTTTTTTATCGTGAATGGCTAAATCATTACGTCCACTTTGCACAACTTCTGTTGCACCCAGTTGATGTAAAGCATGTATACCTGGTTCGTAAAAGCGTTTAAAATTACCATAAATTGTATCGTCTTTTTCTAAAATACAACACATATTCACTGCACCACTGTCTACATAAACTGCGCCACCACCTGTATCACGGCGAACAACTTGAATACCATGTTCATCTAAATAATCTTGGTTAATTTCTACCGCAGTATTTTGAAAACGACCTATCTCCACTTTTGGATCACAGATATACGGGAATAAGATATCCTCATTTAAAAATATATTTTGGCTAACGTGAATTTGCATCGCTAATGCAACTGCACCGTCTGTTATATATTCGCCATTGCGAATAGGTTCAATTAAATACATATTGTTCTCCTATATAGTTAATTTTTTGTTGGCTTCAGTTATGAGTGTTGAAATATCTTCGGTTAGATGTATTGTTCTATCTCGAATATTTTCTGGAATACGATATGCTTTCTTATTCATTGTCATAAATAAAGCATTTGGATTATGTCGTGTCATGCGTTGAAAAGGTTGTTTCACATATTGTGGTGTCGTATAGCCAATACCTATTTCTAGATATAATACTTTATCTTCTTTATGTGCATCAAGGAACTGATTATAGCGAGATAACTGCGCATGAAAATCAGCATCCTCTACCATACCAACTTGTGCTTTTCGTTTATTGATTTCCATGGGCGCATCACATTCAGGACAATGCGGCAAGAGTTCTCGTGGTACTTCCATATTCTCTTGTTCTACAATCATTTGACGTATTGCAGCATCATCACGGTAAGTCTGCGCATGACAATGTTGACTACATTGCCACAAGATATACTCTCCTTGAATATGAAAAACTTTATCCAAATCAAAATCAGCTACCGCAAATGCATTATCTGCATTCGTCGTGATGATATGATAATCTTTATTACTTAAAATTTGATTAAGCGCAGTGTAAGATGCTCCTACAGGTTGGTCTAAATAATTCAGCGCAACAAATCGACTTTGAAAAGCCCAATATTCTTGCCAACTTTCGAATGTATGAAGGCTTGCTTGTAGCATATCAAAGAAACCGTATTTTTTAATAAAATCCGGGAAATTTTGTGTGAAACGTTCACCTATATACGTAAAACCATCTGACGCTGACATACCGGCACCTATCCCAACCACAACTGCGTCCGCTTCATTTAAAGCATCTGCTAATATATCGGATTGTCGATTATAACTAGTATTTAAGACATCCCAAGTTGATTCAGTCATAATGTTTCAGTCCTTCCTTATACAATGCAGCATCTTTATCTGTAAACACATTGAAAACCACTGTGATATCAGAATCATGTTCTCTTTTATATTGCATTACAGTCGAAATTGCTATCTGTCTAGCCTCATCTTGAGGGAAACCAAATACGCCTGTTGAAATACAACAAAAAGCAATACTTGATAAGTTTTGCTGGTCCGCAAGTTCGAGACAGCTTCGATACGAGCGCGCAAGTAAATCACGGTTCATTTGTGACACCGGTGTCTTACGAATTTGTGGTCCTACTGTATGAATGACATATTGAGCAGGCAAGTTATAAGCAGGGGTGATTTTTGCTTTACCAACACCTTCACATCTACCTTGTTTATCTATTAAATCTGCACAAGCTAAACGCAACTGGACGCCTGCTTTAGTATGAATGATATTATCAATACAGTTATGATTCGGCTCAAAACAGCCTAACAGCTTACTGTTAGCCGCATTTACAATAGCGTCTACCTCAAGCTGCGTGATATCACCTTGCCATAAATATATATCGTCATTGAGATATGGGGTTAATGATGTTAACGACGTAACTTGTTGCGCATTGTAATTTTTCAAAAATGCATCTTGTACCTCAATAAAATCAGCTTCAATCGGTGTTGCTGGCCTTACATTTACTAACCCTCGAAACGTTTCGAAACGTTCTGCTTCCTTATCAGGTAAGTCTGCAATGGCGCCATCATGTGTTTCTTGCCACAAATACTCAATTAAATACGCCAAACGTTCTGTTTGTTGCATAATTTATGCCTCAGGAAGTGCATTAAATGCTGCTTCGTCAACATTTTCTAATTTAACTAACCAATTTTCTTCAGCTTTTTCAGAATTTAAAAGCGTTGGTTCATCTTCAGCTTTTGTATTACGTGCAACAATTTTACCTGCTAATGGTGATTGAACGTCTAATACTGTTTTAGAAGCTTCAATACTAACAATTTCGTCATCGACTTTAATGTCGTCGCCACCCATAAATTCAACATAACCTACTGTTCCTACATCATCTTGCAATTCAGGTGTCATACTATATACGTACTGCTCTCCAACTTTTTCTACCCATAAATAATTTGCTAATTTTTTCATAAAATATCTTCCTTTCATCAATTTGTTATAAATATATTTGCGCGAGTAATTCGATTGTACGACAGCGTTGCGCTATGTCTGGTATCAAAGGTACAACCATCACTTCGTCAGCATTAAATGTTTGAATCATTGTGTCTATTTGTTTTTTTGCACTTTCTTTTGTACCTACAATTATACGAGCTCGGCTTTGAGTAATCAAACGTTCATCTCTTTCAGAACGTGAATATGATTGTGCTGTTTCGATAGAAGGTAGACGCTCAAATTCGGCAAATTGTTGTTTTCCTAGTAGCCAAACGTCTAATGATTGAGCTAGTGCATCTGCTTCTGATGCTGTATCAGCAACTGCAACAAATGTAGTGAGCATAACAGTAGGTTTCATATTTAATGCCGTAGGTTTAAAGGCTTCTCTATAAGCTTGTACACTGCTTTCAGCTTTTTTAATTGCTTTTTCATTAGGTAATAAAAAAGTTCCCAGTGTATATCCCATGCCTTGACGTCCTGCCATTTGTGCAGACGGTACACTCGTACTTAATAGCCACATTTGAGGCACAGTAGTAACACGAGGTTGTGCAAATACTTGTTTAAAACGTTGCTCTGGTTCACGCTCAGTTAGATAATGTCGCACATCGGTAATAGACTGCTCGTAGTCTAAGAAATGTGTTTTCGTTTCATTCATAGCTTGTTTTACACTGGGTGTACCTGAATTATTACCGATACCTAAGTCTACACGCCTAGGGTAAAATGCTTCTAATAATCGAAAATTTTCAGCCACTTTAAACGGACTATAATGCGGTAACATCACTCCACCCGAACCGAGTCGGATTTGCTTCGTCTTTGCCAGTAATTGCATCATCAATAATTCTGGACTACTACATGCAAACGCCGGTACATTATGATGTTCCGTCATCCAAAAGCGCTTATAACCAAGTTTGTCTGCTAATTGCGCTAAGCGTACTGTATCCTGTAAGGCATCTTGTGCTGACTTGCCTTCATCAATAACAGCGTAATCTAAAATATTCAATTGAACCACGTTGGTTACCACCTCCACCAATACTGACCTTATATACTTTGTCGTACTTATAATGTAAGCACTTTCGTTTGAGTGTATATCGTATCTCAGTTATGCTAAAATTCATGTACAAAACTTTAGACACGTATCTGCAAAACATGTTTCCCTTTTTTAAATTACCCTCACCCTCTAGGATAACTGATATAGAAAATTTTTGTTACATTTTGCTTGAAAAAATTACCATATTTTTTATTTAATTGACCACGATATCCTATTAGTGTTAATTTAAAATTACATATTACAACGAAGATCGAGGTTATAGTTATGAAAACTCATTATCAAGCATTATTCGAACCATTAACATTACCCAATGGCGTCGTCTTCAATAACCGTTTTGTGCTATCACCTATGACTACGAATTCCTCAACACAAGACGGACATATTACTGAGCAAGACTTACGCTATGCACAACGCCGGGCACACGCTGCGCCCTTACAAGTAACAGGTGCAGCCTATATTGAACCTTATGGTCAATTATTTGAATATGGTTTTAGTATCACTGATGACAGTTGTATACCTGGTTTAAAAAAATTAGCAACTGCAATGAAAAAAAATGGCAATAAAGCCATTTTACAACTGACTCACGCAGGAAGATTTTCAAATCAAGCCATCTTAAATTATGGCCAAGTTTATGGCCCAAGCGCTATGTCCTTAAATTCTCCTATTCAACATGACGTTCTAGCTATGTCTATAGATAAAATCACCTCTGTAACGCATCAATATGCGGAGGCAACTTCTCGTGCTATACAAGCTGGTTTTGATGGTGTAGAAGTTTCAGCTGCCCAACGCTTACTTATACAAACATTTTTCTCTACTTTTTCTAATCAACGTACAGATCAATACGGAAATCAAAGTTTAGATAATCGTGCTCGTATCGGGTTGGAAATACTAGCTGCTGTACAAAAAGTCATTGATAAAGAAGCACCACCACAATTTATTTTAGGCTATCGCGCTACACCTGAGGAAACACGAGGGAGTGATGTGGGTTATACAATAGACGAATTCAACGAACATCTGGATTGGGTATTAGATACAGCGAATATACAATATTTAGCAATCGCAAGTTGGGGACGTCAAATTTATCAAAACAAAGTCCGTTCTGACGGCAAGCACACAGGAAAATATGTCAATGCTGTCGTCCATGATTACCTTGATGGTAGAATTCCTGTCATCGCTAGTGGCGGTATTAATTCACCTGAAAGTGCGCTTGATGCTTTACAACATGCAGATATGGTGGGGATGTCGTCTCCATTTGTGACGGAACCAGATTTTGTCTTAAAATTACAAGAAGACCGTCCAGAGGATATTGATTTACATGTAACCATCGACGATATTGATGAACTCGCAATCCCGTACGCGGCGTTTAAAGATATCGTTAAAATGATGGACTACGGCGAAGGGTTAAAAAAAGAAACCCGTGACGAGTTACGTAAACTTGAAACAAACTATGATCAAGTAGATTATGAAGCAATAGAAAAAGATTAATTTAAAATACTGACAAACTGAGCAGATAAAACAGCTTAGTTTGTCTTTTTTATATCGCGTATTTGCTTTGTAAAAACGAATTAATATCTCAAAATATGTAAAAAGCATTGGACCTTATCATGTCCAATGCTTCCTTGTTACATTTTATGTGAATTTAACCATTTTGTTTGGCAAATGCTTGGCCAATTGCATTTAATTTATGTGGTGCGTCATGTACTGCCATCTTCACTTCAACTAGATGCATCATGTCTGGTTGTGCCTCGATTTCGAGGAATGTATTTTGTAGTGTTTCACTCGTTGTCACATCGTGCACAATGACTTCATCTTTTCCACCGAAGACTGTTGGTAATAATTTATAATCCCACATTTTAATATCGTTGTATGACGCATTTTCTCCATGAATTTTACGTTCTACTGTATAACCATCATTATTGATAACAAAAATAATCGGCTTGATTTGCGCTCTGATCATCGAAGACATTTCTTGTACTGTTAATTGTAAGGAACCGTCTCCAATTAATAATAAATTTCTACGCTGTGTGTTCGCCATCTGCGTACCCAGTGTCGCTGGTAAAGTATAACCAATTGACCCCCATAATGGCTGTCCTATAAATTTATTGTTACTGTATAACGCTAAATCATAAGCACCAAAGAATGATGTGCCTTGTTCAGCTAATATCACGTCGTCTTGCTTAATAAAATCTTGCATCATTTTGAAATAAGTTGCTTGAGATAAAGGATCTCCATTCAAATCGTATTGATTTTCTTTAGGACGTTGAAATTGAGGGAACGTTGCGCCATTAACGTAATTAATTGTATTTAAGCCATCCAATAAATCGATAAGTGATACTTCCATATCTTTCGTTTCATTCATTTTAAAGTGACGATGATTAATCATAACGACATCATCAATATCAAATTGATACGAATATCCTGCAGTTGCAGAATCTGTTAATTTCGCTCCAATATTTAAAATTGCATCACTTTGATCCACGTAATTTCTAATATCTTCTTCTGCTAAAGAGCCATCATAAATACCCATGTAATATGGGTTTTCTTCATTAAACGAACCTTTGCCTAATGATAATTGTGCTACAGGAATTTGCGTTTGATTCACAAATTGTTCAAGCTTTTCATGTAAATCGAAACTATTAATCTCATGGCCTGTGATTATGACTGGTTTATCCGCACTTTGTAACTTTTCTTTGATCATATTCACATATTTAGCAACATCCATCCCCTGATGTTGTGGCACTTCAAACGGTTGGTCTACTTCAATTTCTACGCTTGCTACGTCAATTGGTAAATGTATATGCACTGGGCGTTTTTCAGTTAATGCAGCTTCAATTACTCTAGGAATTTCTGACTGGGCATTTTCAGGCGTAAGATACGCTTGTGTCGTCGTAATCGGTTCATACATTTTTCTGTAGTCATCAAAATTTCCTTCTCCTAAGGAATGATGCACATACTTCCCTGCATTTTCTACTGCTCTTGTAGGCGCACCGGTAATTTGAATAACCGGCACACGTTCAGCATATGCACCAGCAATACCGTTAACAGCACTGAGTTCTCCTACACCAAATGTTGTTACCATTGCACTTATCCCTTTTAAGCGCGCATAGCCATCAGCCGCATAACTAGCATTTAATTCATTTGTGTTACCAACCCAGTCCATATCATCGCGACTAATAATATCATCTAGAAAAGTCAGATTAAAGTCACCTGGCACACCGAATACTTTATCGACGCCTACAGCGCTGATGCAGTCCATTAAATATTGTCCTATACGTTTTTTCATTCATCATTTCCCCTTTTTTATCCATCTCTATTACACTACAAACTTAACTTAATAGAGATGAAAGGTCAACGATGTTGACTTTATTTTTTACTATTTTTTATATGTTAATTCTAATTGATGAATCATATGTGTCAGCATTTCATTATGTGGTGTCGCCACACCACAGGCTTTACCGTATGTAACAATTTGTCCATTTAAATAATCTATTTCTGTTAGCCGCCCTTTATATAAATCTTGATGCATTGATGGATAATGTAAACCTTGTGATTCAATTGGATAAGCAGCTTCAATTTTGTTAATTAAATTTTCAAAATTGAGTTCTAGTCCTCGTGCATGAGCCACAGCCACGATTTCTTCAATAATAGGAATAACCATTTGTCGTGCTTGTTCATATAGTGAAAATTGGTTTATTGTTTTATCTAAGATCGTGCATAATGGATTCAGTACACTGTTCAATGTAGCTTTTGACCATATAGATTCAAAGACATTATCACTGATTGTAGAATTTAATTTTGCATTATTAAAAATTGTATTAATCGCTTCTGTACGATAGTCTTCCCCACCGTCTGCGCGCTGCAGTTCTATTGTTCCTGTACCTTCTAACAGTATTTGTCCAGGCCCTCTTAAACCTGCTGTCCACATCGTTACTGCTAAAAATATTTGTGATTTCGGTATGATTTTGGCAAAACGTTCTTCATGTCCTAAGCCATTCATCATTGTTAATACCGCCGTTGTTTCTTTAATCGCATTAGCTTCATTCAACGCCTCAATCATTGCTTCTGAATCCATCGCTTTTGTTAAAATGATAATCAAATCATATTGTTCATCGATTTGTTCTGGCAACTGCGCTTTGATATTAATATGATATGTATCTTTTTCGGTTTGTATATTCAAGCCATGTTGCTGAATATTTGTAATATGTTCTGTCCAATAATCTATTAAAGTTACATCATATCCTGCTTCGGCAATTTGCGTCCCAACACGACCACCCATTGCTCCTGCCCCTGCAATTGCTATCTTAACCATACAATCATCCTTCCTTTTATTTCATAATAGTAATTCAGCAAGTTAATTCCGCTATAGTTAGAAAATCCTTAATTTTAAATAGTATAAAGTTGTTTAATCATTTAATCTTTCTTATTCTCGTCTTTTAAATATTTTACTTCTTGAAATCCTGTACGATAAGAAGCAAATTCTTCCATTATGGCATACCAATCATTGCCAACTTTTTTCTGTATATCTTGAAATAAATCATTTTGTGCCTTATTAAGTTCTTTTACTAATTTGGTTCCTTTTTCTGTGGGGTACAAGGCTTTAATACGTTTATCCGTTTCGGTTGGTTGTTCAGTGATATATGCCTCATCTTTTAATTTTTTCAACGTTGCATGACTGCCTTGTTTAGAAATCTCTAAACTTTTCAATAAATCTTTTATTGTAATTCCAGGTACTTTTTCGATAAAAAATAAGAACCTATGATGTTGTCTATTTAAGCCATATGCTTCAATAATTTCATCTGCTGTATTTATAAACGTTTTGTAAGCAAAATAAAATAACAAATTCTCATAATCATTATTATTACTTTCCATTATTCACATTCCTTTTTTGTAATTTTTAGCGCATCGGCGGGGGTTATTAATTAATATCTTTATTACAGTTCAGTTGATTGTTACAAGTGCTTTAAATGTGGCTCCAATAATACAGAAAGTTCTCCTACTAAAGTATCTATATCACACGGTTTTGATTCTTCAATCCACCATATAATAACGCCTACTACAGCAGAAGATAAAAACTGGGCAGTAATTTCACTGTTTTGTTTATTTATGGTGTCGCGCATTTTCTTTGATAATGTTTGCTTAAGCATATTAAGATCTGACTTTTTAACCAAAGTTTTCAAAATATCGTACTTATCGTCAATCACGTACATGACTTCACGCAACGTTTCTTTATTATCTCCTGATTCTGCAAGATAAATATTGCATTTATCCACTGCTGCGCCCAAAATATAATCAATTGCATGGTCTAAAATGTCGTACTTATCTATAAAATTCAAATAAATGGTACCTCTATTTATATTGGCATGTTGAGCAATATCATTCATTGATATTTTATCAAAGTCTTTTTCTCTAATCAGTTCAACAAAGCTACGAATAATAAGTTTTTGGGATTTTTCTTTTCGTTTATCCATTTTAACTCCTTTTAATATCAACATTTTTTAATATTTGTTCATTAAACATCAACAAGGTTGTATTGTTCATTGAGTTTAAATCTTATTGATGATAACTTCAAGCTATTAAACAATTGTTCAATAACTAAATTGGAGTGATAATGATATGAAAATTTTAATATATGGTGCAGGTGTACAGGGACAATTTTTAGCTCACGCACTAAATACCAAAGATAATGACATTACAATGTTTGCACGTGGAAAAACTTTAGAGCACTTGAATCAAAAAGGTTTGAAACTTCAGCATTCATTGCAAAGAAAAACGACAAATGAACATATAACAACGATAAGTACACTTTCAGAACATGATATTTATGATGTTATTTTTGTAACTATGAAATATTCAGATTTTTACAATGTCGTACCAACATTAGCTCAAAACAAAAGTGAAAACATTATTTTCATTGGAAATAACATGAATCCTAAATTACTACAAAGCACATTGACGCAACAGAGTAATCACCTTAAGCATATCACTTTCGGCTTTTTAATGACTGGTGGTTCAAGAGAAGCAAGCCATACTAATATTTTAAGATTTAATGCTGGAGAGCTCAAAGTAGGAAACATGCATGGAGAAATTACATTCTCAGACAAACTAAATTCAATATTTAAAAATGCGAAAATCAAACTAACTTATGAACAGAACTTTGAAGATTGGTTGATGTCACACGCTGCTTTAGTCTTACCTTTAAACATGCTATTTATTCTAAAACAAAACCAAAACACTAACGCGCAGACGTTAACCAAAGAAACGATAGCTGCTTTTACTGAACTACATCAATTGTTAGAACACAAAGGCCATACTATAAAACCAAAAGCACAGTTTATTATATTTAAAAATTTCAAAGGATTATCCAATATAGTATTAAAAACAGTTATGAACATTGGCCTCATCAATCAAACACAAGGTTCTTTTAAAGAGCTTGAAGCACTTTATAACGATGTTAAAGTACTCAATCAAAATACAGCACTAACTACAAGTCATCTAGATGCTCTATTTGAAGCGAGCAAATCCGTCAGTTAAAACGACTCAATTCATTGCAGTTAAAAAGGAGTGGGTATACGAAATCAAAATTTAATTTCGTATACCCACTCCCACTATGCTGACTAGATGATAGGTTCATTCTTTAATTTAGGTTATTTTATTTCAATTGTACGTTTCTTTAGAAATGAAGCATATCCTAAAATCACGTAAATCACAGTCACGATTGCAAATATCACTTCAAATATCATTACAAAATACAATACACTTTGTACTTTATGAGGTAAAGATTCAATTTCAAGTAAGTTATAGAGTGATGTCGCTGTTGTCACCCACGGGAAGGTTAATGCTGAGAATGAAAATCTAAAATTCAATTTATATAATTTCGGTATAAATGTTAATGAGTATATAAATATGAGTTGAGAGATAATCAACATCGTTATAATGTAAAACATTTGTGTATGTACTACACTTAATAAATAACCGTTTAAACAAAGTGAAGCTGGTGCTGCTATGATGATTGTCATAGGAAATTGATTTTCGTTATATAATCGCCATGTCTTTTTAAACAGTACGACACATATTAATACTAAAAAGCATAGCGTCGCAATATACACGATCAATTCCCCAAAGAATGGTGAAAAATCTTCAGCAGTTTCTGAAATAACGCCAATTCCCACAAATGTAACAAACCAACTGGTACTCGGAACGATACGTTCATTTTCATGTAAATAAATATGGTAATAAATAAATAACCCAATAATAACAAACTGCAGTATCACAACGAACCACCACAACCAAATTATGATTTCCCAGGTAATATTCAGTTGGTGGTATAAGATATAGAGTAATGTCAGAAACGTCATTGTAAACGTGGGAAAAGTCGCACATATATTACGGTCAGATAATTCTTTCAATACAATGCTAGGAAATTGTATACATTTTAGTATAAATAATCCAACTACAATAACACTAATAATTAAAAATATTGTAGCTAAAACATTCCTATCCATAATGTACAAAAGATTACTTAATGCTGAAATACCCAATGCTAAGCCACAAATAGCAGTCGGTATTACACTTATAAATTTTCGAAACATATCATTTATTAATCCTTTTTATTTATATTTGAATATTACATACATTATAACTATACTATTTTATCGAATTCCAAGCGTTACATCTGTTTATATTGCTTTGAAAGCCGATATGATTCTTCTCATTTATCAAATGAATTTTAACACTAATATGTGACAGATAATACCTCACTGGGAATAATCTTTTTTTATATAAACAAGCAGCCCACTGTTATTAATTATAGACTGCTTTACATTATTTTCATTACAATTGTATATTAATCTTCAATAATGTCTAATCCATCTTTACGTAATTGTGCTAACCCTTTTAACATTTGTTCAATATCATGATTCGAGTGTCGTTCCCATGTAGCTAATTTTGCTACAATTCTCAAAGGTTCCTTCGAGCGATATGAGCGAGTTGGGTTACCAGGAAATTTTTTATCTGTGACATTAGGATCATTTTCAAATGCCCCAATGGGTTCAATAATATAAATATATTCTTGTGCCGGTTCGTCAGCTAATGTAGCCGAAAGTTCTGCCCCCCACTTAGCTGTGTCTAAAGCGCCAGTAAAATAAATATGGTTCATTTTACGGTTTTGATAATTAGAAATTCTCTGTGTTTGTAGTAAATCACCTATTTGTAATTCAGCCTTTGTCCCATGAAAAAATGGTCCTTGATCCAACACTTCTTTTTGTTCTACCATTGTTCAACACTCCTTCTTCATCTAAGCTATTCACCAGTATAAACTGATAAACAATAAAGAAGTAGTCTATAATAATATTATTATTTAATGTATAATTAAGACAAAGGACCTCTGATTTTAAATCATATTAAAAAAGAGCAGAAGAAAATCAAAATTCGGAATTTGCTTTCCTAACCCCCTCCAGAAATACAATTTTACAATCTTTCTAAATGAATCATTTCATCTGCTTTGTCTGTAAAAATACCATCAACGCCCCAATTTGCTAATTGATTTGCACGTAATTGCTTATTTACTGTCCAAACGTTTAATACATAGCCAGCATTTTTAATTTTTTTAACACGTGCTTCTGTCAATTTCGCATCTTCTATATTCACTATTTTCGAACCACAATAATCTAATAACGTTCTCCAATCATCACCAAAAGCTGCTGATTTAAATATTACAGCTCTCTCATAATCAGGTATAAACTGCTCTGCTAATTTCACTAAAACCAAATTAAAACTTGATATCAATACATTTAACTCCGAATCTAATCTTTTTAGTTTATCTGCAACTTGTTTAATCATACTTTCTGATAATACTGTGCCATTCGGACCTGTAACGCCCTTCAATTCAATGTTTAAGTTCATGTTATAGGCATTTGCCAATTCAATAACCTCATCAAACGTAGGTAGTTTTTCTGCTTCAAATTCTGTGCCAAACCAGCTACCTGCTGATGTATCTTTGATGTCGGAATAATTTAATTGTGTCACTTCTCCTACCATATTCGTTGTTCGATCTAAAAAATCATCATGGATTAAAATCAACTGTTCATCTTTAGTAATCGCTACATCTAATTCTATCCATTTTAATCCAGGCGTATTCCCAGCTTCTTTATAAGACGCGAGCGTATTTTCTGGTGCTTTACTTGGTAAACCTCTATGTCCATAAACAGTAAACATACCATCATCCTCTTCAATTTAAATTTAATGTAAGTATGATATGGTATTAAAGATATTTCAAATATTCTTTGTTAATTCTGCATATTACTATAAAAAAACGTCCTTGAATTCTATAACAGAATTTCAAGAACGTTTTATTTTATCATTTTAATTTATGCTTTTGAGTTTACGTATGAAGTTGGGTCTACTGAATAACCGTTACCAATTCCGCCTTCCATGCGTTGGAAGTGTAAATGTGGTGCAGTAGAGTTACCAGTGCTACCTGACTCACCGATTTGTTGTCCTTCTTTAACTTGGTCACCTTTTTGAACGTTTAATGAATTCATGTGCATATACCATTGATAGTTGTCACTGTTTTGTTCTTGGATTGTAACTTGGTTTCCGCCACCATAATTACTCCAACCACTTTGAACAACAGTACCATCTGCTAATGAATACACTGGTGTGTTTTCATCCATTGCATAGTCCACACCGTAATGTGCCCCGCCACCATGATATTGACCATATGGTTGCATTTGACTATTACTTGTTAACCAATTTGATGAACTTGTGCTGTTATTATTGTTTGATGATGTATTGTTATTTGAAGCTTCTGATGTGCTCGCATTGTTATTGTTGTTTGATGATGCATTGTTATTTGAAGCTTCTGATGTGCTCGCATTGTTATTGTTGTTTGATGATGCATTGTTATTTGAAGCTTCTGATGTGCTCGCATTGTTATTGTTGTTTGATGATGCATTGTTATTTGAAGCTTCTGATGTGCTCGCATTGTTATTGTTGTTTGATGATGCATTGTTGTTTGAAGCTTCTGATGAAGGTGCCGCTTCTTGTTGTGTAGCTTGTCCTTCATTAGAACTATTTGTGTTTGTTGATTCTGTAGCAGGTGCATTTGTTGTGTTCTCTACATTATTTGATGTTGCATTTTGTTTTACATCTTCAACACCATTACCGTCATTGCGCGTATAACTATTTTCATAGTTTTCGTTTGATGATGTATTATTTTGTGTATAAGATGCGTTGTCGTTAGCTGCTGTGCTTTGTTCTTGTGATGAAGTTTGAGCAGAAACTTCATTATTAGAACTTTGTGGTGCTTCTTGTGATTGCGCTGGTGCTTCATTTACATCGTAGCCACTCTGTTGAACAGCTTCATGACTTTTATCAGCACTATAGTTGTTATCATTATATGCACTTGTTGCATTCGTATTTGTTGAGTTTGTGCCCTGATTATTCATAGGGAAATAGTAATAATGGTAATTTCCTTCTTCATCAATTAAATAGAAATAATATTGTTGTTGATCAAACATTGATTGATCCCAGTTTCCATCTAATGTATGGTGATAATTCCCATTATTATCTTCATCAATATAACCATATTCAAATATACCATTTGTAGATTGGTTACTTGAATATTGCGTACCTGATTGATTATTCTCTGATGCTTCTGCGTCTGACTGTGCTATGCCCACTGCTCCCAATGACAATGTAGCAATTGTTGCTGTAACGATTTTTTTCATAATTAATAAATCCTCCCAAAATTTTTCCTTAGCTAACAATAGCAAAGAAATTATATAAAGAGAATAGCAGAAACTGTTTTTTAATTTCTTAGTAATTGATTTGAGATACCTGTAATTTTTTTGAAAATTCTATCTAAAGCTTCTAAAAAATACAGTCACTTCTCAATAATCTAAGTCCTCATATTATTAGATCTTTTAAAATAAATAATGTATTTTTTATATTATCTGTTAAGTGATACTATAGATATATTAAGAATAAAGGGGTCATATAATGGAAGATTTGAAAAATAACTATGTAAATAGAGGTTCAAAAGCATATATTAAAATTATCGTTGCACTTTTCATTTCAGGATTTACTATTTTTTCAATTCTATATAGCGTTCAACCATTAATACCCCACTTCACACAATCATTTAATGTGAGCGAAACTGTTGCAAGTTTGGCATTGTCGGCAGCAACCCTGACATTAGCTTTTGCTATGTTATTTTTCGGTGCAATATCGGAAGTAATTGGACGCAAACCTATTATGATTTTTTCTGTAATTTCGGTGTCATTATTAGCGCTAGTGCAACCGTTCATTACAGATTTCAACACCTTCTTAATTGTTAGACTTATACAAGGCATTTGTTTAGCAGGCTTACCCTCTATCGCCATGGCATATATCGGAGAAGAAATTTCTGCACATAGTTTACCCGAGGCAATGGGTATTTATATTAGTGGCAACGCCTTTGGTGGTGCGTTTGGTAGAATATTCACTGGATTTATTTCAAGTATTTATGGGTATCAAGTCGGCTTATTCTCTATTGCAGTTATTAGTGTTATTGCAGCAATATTATTTGCTTTCTTACTACCAGCATCTCGACATTTTGAGAAACAACACTTTTCTGTTAAAGCATTAGTATTGAGCTATAGTCAACATTTGAAAAATATTCGTTTACTAAAACCATTTATGATTGGCTTTCTATTATTAGGCTGTAACATCGCTGCTTTTAACTATATTGGCTTTGTGTTGGCAGCTAAACCTTATCAATTGCATGACAGTATTATTAGCTTTGTTTACTTATTATTCTTAATTGGTATGATATCTTCTATATTAAATGCAAAATTACGTAATAAATTAGGCACATTAAACGCTTTAAAATTCAGCATATTACTATTAATCGTTGGTATTTGGATTACACTTTTACCTTTTTTAGCTTTTAAAATACTCGGATTGGCATTCAGTGTTTATGCATTTTTCAGTGGTCACGCGATAGCAAGTGGCGTAGTTGCAAGTCGTGCTGAACATCATAAAGCGCAAGCATCTAGTTTATATCTATTATTTTATTACATGGGGTCATCTATTGGCGGTACATTAGCAGGTATCTTCTATGGGCTGATACAATGGCCAGGTGTTGTATTTATGATCACAGCTTTCATGATTATTGCATTTATTATTTCATTAACAATCAAACAGAAAACAGCTTACAAATCTTAAATTTAAGATTTATAAGCCGTTTCTTTTACTTCTTCAGTGTTTTTATCCAATTATATTAATGTTATTGTATAGGTGTCATTTGTGCTTCAAATTCATCAAGCAGTGTCCGGACTTCATCTGTTGTACTCGTACTCATCAGCTGATGTCTCAGTTCACCTGCACCTTTGATGCCACGTACATAGACTTTAAAGAATCTGCGCAATGGTTTAAACTGACGGGGTTCTTCTTTTGTATATTTATCGAATAGATCAAGATGTAATCTTAACAAACCTAATAGCTCTTCACTCGTATGCTCTTTTGGTTCTTTTTCAAATGCATACGGATTTTGGAAAATTCCACGTCCAATCATTACACCATCAATGCCATACTTCTCTGCCAGTTCGAGTCCTGTTTTTCTATCCGGAATATCTCCATTAATCGTTAATAATGTGTCCGGTGCGATTGCATCACGAACCTTTTTAATTTCTCCAATCAATTCCCAGTGCGCATCCACTTTACTCATTTCTTTACGCGTACGAAGATGAATCGATAGGTTCGCAATATCCTGTTCGAATACGTGTGTCAGCCAATCTCTCCACTCATCGATATCAGAATAACCGAGTCGAGTCTTAACACTTACGGGAAGACCTCCTGCTTTAGCTGCTTGAATAATTTCAGCTGCAGTTTCAGGACGCTGAATTAGTCCTGAACCTTTACCTTTTGTTGCAACATTCGGCACAGGACAACCCATATTTAAATCGATGCCTTTAAAGCCCATTTCTGCCATACCGATACTCATTTCACGGAAATGCTCTGGCTTATCTCCCCAAATGTGAGCGACAATAGGCTGTTCATCTTCAGTAAATGTTAAGCGTCCGCGTACACTGTGTACACCTTCAGGGTGGCAAAAGCTTTCTGTATTTGTAAACTCCGTGAAGAAAACGTCAGGTCTGCCTGCTTCACTGACAACGTGACGAAAAACAACATCTGTAACATCTTCCATTGGTGCCAAAACAAAAAATGGACGTGGTAATTCACGCCAAAAGTTTTCTTTCATATATATTTAAACCTTCTTATCTATTATTATCTCGAATTTTTATCCATGACGATATTACCACAAAAAGTCAATTTACACAAAAGTATTATGACTGTTAAAAAACCTGAATAGAGTACTTCTACACGTGTATATAACTCCTCTAACTTTTTATTTATTTAAATCCATTTTCTCTTTTGAATATATCATTTAATTTGTGACTCTATAACTATACATACTGCTTAATAGTCCCACGCAAAGTATAATTGACGCGAAAATCAGTGCTGCATTATAATTTCCAGATTCACCGATCAATACACCAGAAAGTGCTGGTGCAATCATTTGTCCCAAACTATAAATAACCGTTAATGAAGCAACTAAATTTATTTTACTATTACTTTGAAACATTAACGTTTGTGCTTTAGACATAAACAATGTCGTTAAACCAAGAAACGTAGCACCAAATAAAATAGAACTTATCACTAAACTCGTTATACTTTCTGAAAAAACAGGCAATATTACGGCAATAATTTGTAAAATAAATGCTAAATTAGTTGCTTTACTGTACCCTAATTTTTCAGCCATCATAGACCATAAAATCGTCGATGGAATAGCTCCTAATCCTACAAACATCCAACTTAACGCTGCATAATCTGCAAATTCAGGTATGGATTTAACGATTGCTACTAAAAATGTACCTGTAATTATGTAACCCGCACCTTCACAAAAATACGCTATTGAAAATCCCCAAATAAATTTTTTATTCAACTTAACTTTCGGTTTATCTTCCTTTTCATTTAAGGTTTGTGTTTCATTTTCAACATTTGAATTTTGGCGCATACCAAAAAACACAAAACTTCCCATAACTAAAGCAAAAACGCCCAGTAAAATCCACGTTATCTTCCAATTATTTTCTGTAGTGAATAAAAATATGAATATACTACTTGTGAAAATGCCTAGACCCACACCACTATAAAGCATACCTGAGATACGACCCTTGTTCGCTGCTCTCAATGCTTCGAGCGCCACATTTGAGGCTAAAACAAAAACCGTTCCGCTCGTTATCCCTGCGATTAAACGGAAAATTATCCATAATGTAAAATTATCAAATAATCCCATCAATATTGTTGAAACTATATTGATTAGTAAATAAACTTTCAAATCTGTAACCTTGCTAAACACAACTATCCATATAGGAATAATTGCTCCAATTAAATAACCTAAGTAATTAATAGTTGCAAGTAATCCTGCACTCTGGTTATCCATATGTCCCGTTTGTTGCATAAACGGCATAATAGGTGTGTATGCAAAACGTCCAATTGCCATAACTATAAACAAACAAATCATACCTAATATAAGTTGCCGATAAGCTTTTTGCATTTCTCCACACCTTTCTTTACTAATTACTCCATTATACGCCTAAGCTATATTTTTAGAAATGGCACATCATCAATAAGTTATATACAAAAGAAGACGGAAGCTCTATTTAAAGAGCATTCCGTCTTCTTTATTTTGTAATACTTTAATGATATTTTATCTTTATAATATTAATACTTATTAATGTTCTTCTGTATTTTTACGACGTCTTCCAATTAATATAAATGCACCAATCATAGCTAATAATGAACTGAATAATCCTTTATTTTGGTTCTCATTTTCACCAGTAGTAGGTAATTTATCTACATGTTTATTATTTCCTTTATCTAGATTATTTTTATCATTATTCATATTTGAAATAGTACCTTTTTCATCATTAGTTTGTATAACATCGCCTTTGGAAGCTACATCTGTCCCTGATTTATGATTAACTGAATCATCGGAATGTTTGATGTTACTATTTAAATTTGTGTGTTCTTTTCCATCTTCCCCTTCAATTCCATTCAATCCTAATTGACTATTTAAATCAAAATTATTGCTAGATTTATCATGATCATTCGCTTGTTTTGTTATTGAAACACTACTATTATTCACAATAATTGTTGTTGTTCCAGACATATTTCCTGACTTATCAATTGATGAGACTTGTATAGTATCTCCAGGGTTTAAATCTATTATAGAAGGGATATTAATTACGTAGTTTCCTTGATTATCAGCCCTTCCAGTTACGATAGTTCCATTTGGGAATTTAACTATAATTGTTGATCCTGGTTCACCTGTTCCTGTTACTTTCGTATCTCCACTCGTAACTTTATTCACTGTTGGTGCTGCTGGTGCTGTCGCATCTTTAACTGTCACTTTTGTTTCTCGTGACACATTACCTGATGAATCTGTTGATGTGATAACCAATTCTTCATTTCCATCTAATTTCTTATCAACCGGTAAATCAATCACGTAATTTCCTTGGTTATCTACTGTACCTATTATGACACTTCCATCTGGGAATTTAACTATGATTGTTGATCCTGGTTCACCTGTTCCTGTTACCTGTTCCTGTTACCTGTGTACTTTCACTTGTAACTTCATTTACCGTTGGGGCTGCTGGGGCTGTCGTATCTTTAACTTTCACTTTTGCTTCTCGCGACACATTACCTGCTCCATCTGTTGATGTCACTACAAGTTCTTCGTTACCTTTTAATTTTTTATCAATTGGTAAATCGATTGCGTAGTTTCCTTTATCATCAGCTACAACCGTTACCAGACTTCCATCTGGGAATTTAACTGTGATTGTTGAACCTGGTTCACCTGTTCCTGTTACTTGTGTACCTTCACTTGTTACCTCATTCACTGTTGGGGCATCCGGAGCTGTTGTATCTTTAACAGTTACTCTTGTTTCTGCTGACACATTGCCTGCTCCATCTGTTGATGTCACTACAAGTTCTTCGTTACCATTTAATTTTTTATCAATTGGTAAATCGATTGCGTAGTTTCCTTGATTATCGGCTGTACTTGTTACCACACTTCCATCTGGGAACTTAACCGTAATTGTTGAACCTGGTTCACCTGTTCCTGTTACCTGCGTACTTTCACTCGTAACTTCATTCACCGCTGGTGCGTTTGGTGCTGTCACATCTGTTACAGTTACTTTTGTTTTTGCTGATACATTGCCTGATGCATCTGTTGATGTCACTACAAGTTCTTCGTTACCTTTTAATTTTTTATCAATTGGTAAATCGATTGCGTAGTTTCCTTTATCATCAGCTACAACCGTTACCAGACTTCCATCTGGGAATTTAACTGTGATTGTTGAACCTGGTTCACCTGTTCCTGTTACTTGTGTACCTTCACTTGTTACCTCATTCACTGTTGGGGCATCCGGAGCTGTTGTATCTTTAACAGTTACTCTTGTTTCTGCTGACACATTGCCTGCTCCATCTGTTGATGTCACTACAAGTTCTTCGTTACCATTTAATTTTTTATCAATTGGTAAATCGATTGCGTAGTTTCCTTGATTATCGGCTGTACTTGTTACCACACTTCCATCTGGGAACTTAACCGTAATTGTTGAACCTGGTTCACCTGTTCCTGTTACCTGCGTACTTTCACTCGTAACTTCATTCACCGCTGGTGCGTTTGGTGCTGTCACATCTGTTACAGTTACTTTTGTTTTTGCTGATACATTGCCTGATGCATCTGTTGATGTCACTACAAGTTCTTCGTTACCTTTTAATTTTTTATCAATTGGTAAATCGATTGCGTAGTTTCCTTTATCATCAGCTACACCCGTTACCACACTTCCATCTGGGAACTTAACTGTTATTGTTGAGCCGGGTTCTCCTGTTCCACTTACTTGTGTATCTTCACTTGTTAACTCTTCCACCGTTGGTGCTTCTGGTGCTGTCACATCAGTTACTGTTGTTGTCGCCTCTTCAGATATGTTACCTGCATTATCTTTTGAAGTCGCGGTAACTTCTTCTCCGCCTTCTAGCTCAACATTTTCTGGAATATCTATTGTATAGTTACCCTCTTCATCTGTTGTACCCGTTGCTGTTGTTCCATCTGGGAATGTTACGGTTACTTCTGAATTTGGTTCGGCTGTGCCACTAACTTGTGTATCTTCACTCGTTACTTCTTCCACCGTTGGTGTCTCGGGCGCTGTGATATCAGTTACTGTTGTTGATCCTTCTTCAGATACATTGCCATCTTTATCTGTAGCTACAACTTTTACTTCTTCTCCGCCTTCTAGCTCAACATTTTCCGGAATATCTATTGTATAGTTACCATCTTCATCTGTTGTGCCTGTTACTGTTGTGCCGTCTGGGAATGTTACGGTTACTTCTGAATTTGGTTCAGCTGTGCCACTAACTTGTGTATCTTCACTTGTTACTTCTTTCACCGTTGGTGCTTCTGGTGCTGTCACATCAGTTACTGTTGTTGATCCTTCTTCAGATACATTGCCATCTTTATCTGTAGCTACAACTTTTACTTCTTCTCCGCCTTCTAGCTCAACATTTTCCGGAATATCTATTGTATAGTTACCCTCTTCATCTGTTGTGCCTGTTACTGTTGTGTCGTCTGGGAATGTTACAGTTACTTCTGAATTTGGTTCAGCTGTGCCACTGACTTGTGTATCTTCACTTGTTAACTCTTTCACCGTTGGTGCTTCTGGCGCTGTGATATCAGTTACTGTTGTTGTCGCCTCTTCAGATATGTTACCTGCATTATCTTTTGAAATCGCGGTAACTTCTTCTCCGCCTACTAAATCAATGTTTGATGGAATATCTATTGTATAGTTACCTTCTTCATCTGTTGTACCTGTTGCTGTTGTGCCATCTGGGAATGTTACAGTTATTTCTGAATTTGGTTCGGCTGTGCCACTAACTTGTGTATCTTCACTCGTTACTTCTTCCACCGTTGGTGTCTCGGGTGCAGTGATATCAGTAACGATTGTTGTTGCTGTTTCAGATATATTACCCGCATCGTCTTTAGACGTCGCTGTGATTGATTCGCCACCTTCAAGTATTACACCATCTGGTATATCAATAATATAATTACCATTACTATCTGCAGTTATCGCAGTGTATCCTCCACCAGGAAAATTAATTCTAACTGAAGTTCCTGGTTCTGCCGTCCCACTCACCTGTGTATCCTCGCTCGTAACAGTATTAATTATTGGAGCGTCAGGTGCGGTTGCATCTGTAACCGTTATTGTTTTAGATGAATCACTTATCTTACCATTTTCACTAGCAGTTGAAGTCAACACTGTACCTGCTTCTAGTGGATTAGATAATGTAATACTACCTGAAGTAGTGTCATTTGCTATTTTCACTGTTCCTATTACATTGTTGTGGTTGTCAGTAACAGTTACTGTTGACCCTGTAGCACCATGAACAACAATGACTGTATCATTATCATCTACTGGATCAATCGTTGGTGTGGGGACTATAGTATTATCTATAATATTAAATTTACTTACTTCATCATTAGCATAATTTGGTGAATCAATCGCAATTGTATATTCTCCTGCGGGCGAGCTAGGTATAACAATAGCAAATGATCCATCGCTGTTTACAGTTGCACTGCCAATGATCTGATTATCCGCATTAATCACTTTTGCAGTTTGTGAAACTGCTCCTTCTTTTAATGGGACTGATCCACTTACTATAGTATCTGCCATGTTAATATCTGCAACTACTGGTAAACCTACCAGTGGAGATGTTTTGTAATTGACTACTTCATCACCATCATTTTTCCCATCAGCATCAGTATCTAAAACTTCAGCATTACTCAATGATACTTGACGCTCATACCTATCTAACAGACCATCTTTATCATAATCTTGTAATGCTAATGTTGAAGTGCCCATTGTATTATTGATAAGCATTCCACCGTTATCAGTTAAATATCCTGCAAATGTGAAATCTTCTTTTTGCTTAGTTGTTTCACTAATTAAGTTACCTGCAGAATCATACAATGCTTCTTTAGTTAAAATATTATTCACGCTTTGGTTTAATTTCAAAACTATTCTCATACCTACAGTTTCTGGCAAGCTATTATTGAATGATATAAGGTCATTCAAATTTTCACTTGTGATTTTACCATTACCTATTGTGTCTAGTGTTAAATCTGCTACTTTATTAGAAGCATAATAAGTTTTATCAAACCCAGCTAAACCAGCGTAATCATACGTGTGTAATTCTGCACTCTCAATGTAAGGTAATAAGTCCTTATCAATTTGATAATTGTATGACCATTGTTTATTTCCAGCAGTATTGTAACTAAAAATGCCATCTTTCATAACTTGTTGGTCTATTATAATGCCACCATTATTACCGATATCTGAATTAAACACCGCAGAGCCACTACTTGATGTAAATGATTTACTATTTGCAGTGGATATCTTATTTTGCAGCTGTATTAAATCTGAGTCAGCATTTGTTAAGAAATATCCACTACTTTCGGTAGTACGTACAATTTTATTTTCACTAGAATCTCTCACAAACATTTGGTAATTTAATTTATTGTTACTTAAATCTCCAGCCTCATTAATTATATTTCTAACTGTATCATCTAAATAAATCTTACCGTTTTCAGCTGAATATTGACTTAATATTTCAGCACCACCAAATAGCCCATTATTAGCTCTGATAAAATTGACTTCCCACGTATTGGTTAAATTACCTTGGTCGTCAGTTAAACGTACAAATTCTACTGGATTACTACGGTTGGCAGGATTTACTGATATTTTAGTAACGTGCTTAGCAATAATTGGATCTAACTTCAAATCAATCTTATATCTATCACCAGAGTTTGAACCTGACATATAGCTATCAATATTAAAATCTATTTCCTTGCTGTCTAAAGCACCTTGTGAAGATAATGTTTTAGGATCAAATATTAAACTCGCAAATGTATAGTTGTCTACGTAACCCAGTGATTTATCCACTTGCTCATTTGTCGCATCAGCTGTTGCTATTGCTGTTGGTGCTGCCATAGTGCGTAGCATTGTTCTTTTAGGTGTAGCTAAAATTGTATTCGCATCTTGCTCATTAGCTAATTGAATCGCTAATGCTTTTAAGATTTCATTCTTAATTTACTCATTAGACGCTTCTTCAAAGTTAATATTTGTTTGATCTATAATTGATTTTGTTTCTTCTTCTGACAACTCACTATTTAAGAAAGTTTTAACTTCTGCTTCTTTATCCGTAGTAGTTGATAATTGTTGTATCAATGCTGAGTCGGCTGTAGATTGATCAGTAGGTGTAATTTCATCATTTACATTGTCGCCATTTTCCATTTCTGTTTGATCTAAAGTTATTTCTTGTTCTGTTTGCACTTTTTCATTAATTGACTCTGTTGGTTGCTGAGAATCCTCTTCAATTTTTGTTTTCTGTTCAGTCATTTCATGCTTATTTTCATCAGTTGTTTTCGGTTCGCTTGTATTTATTTCATCATTTGTTTTTTCTTCAATTTTTAATGTATCCGTATTTTCATTTATGTTAGGAGTTTCTGTATTTTCACTTTCTACTTTTTCATTAGTAGGTGTTTCTTCTTCAATTACATTATTTTCTGAAGTAGCTTTTTCATTAATTTCCTGATTTTTGTTGTCTGTTGAATGTTCAATATTTGTATTTTCTTTTGTTGTCTCTACAACATTTTGCGATTCAAGAACCTTTTCTGTATTTTCACTTTCTACTTTTGATGTGTCTATATCAGAATTTTCTTCTTTACCCTCTGTATCTTTAACGTCATTTGCATTAGAAATTGGTTCTTTCTCAACATCTTGCGTTTCTGTTTCAATAGTTTTTATTTCACTTATATCTAATGCTTCCCCTTTGTTACTTCCACTATCATTAGTCTTAATCTCATCTAATTCAGCTGCTTGTGCTTCGCTTCCTACGCCGAATACTAATGTAGCTCCAATTAAAAGTGACGCCGTCCCAACTGTAAATTTCCTAATAGAATATTTGTTCATTTTATTAGGTAAAAACCCTTGTTTGTTTTTCATAATATTTCCACCTCAAAATAAATTTGTACAACTCAATATTACTCAACCATATTTTAAAACACAAGAACTATTTTAAAGTTATTATAGTACAGGACATATAAAATGATATATTTCAATGAATAAAAATAAGATAATAGTGAATTTTAGTTGTTTCATATAGTTATATGTAAAATACACGAGAGTATTCTTCAAAACAAATGTAAGCGAAAAATTTTATTTTCCGACTTTAAAATTCAAGGGAATTTCACTAGTAGGATTGTGCTGAAGGTTTGTAGATAGTGTCTTACTTACAGATAGTCAGTGATTGTAATTCGTTTTCAAAATTATTATCAAACATAAAAAACCCTTGAAGCCAAACTGCTCCAAGGGTAAATTTGTTACTTATTATAAATTATTCAAACCAAGTTCAGCATTATTTGCTTGTCGTATTTCTTTTAATAATGCGTAATCTTCAATTAATGATTTACCATAAGATGGAATGATTTCTTTCAACTTAGGTTCCCATTCAGCCATATAATCTGGGAAGTTTTTCTCGATTACTTCTAATGCAACTGAAACCGAAGTAGAAGCACCTGGAGATTCACCTAATAATGCAATTACAGAATGGTCTTTTGAATTTACAACTTCTGTACCGAATTGAATAAATCCTCTACCGTGTTCTTTCGTATCTTTGATAACTTGAACACGTTTACCAGCTTGCATAATATCCCAATCTTCATCCTTAGCATCAGGAACAAATCGACGTAATTCTTTCATTCGATCTTCTTTTTTAGCTAATACTTCTTGAATAGAATATTTAATTAACGGGAAGTTTTTCGCCGCTGCAGCTAACATAGTGATTATATTGCTAGGATTGATTGATTTAAATAAATCTAAATTAGAACCATTTTTCAAGAATTTAGGGCCAATCGCTGCGAATGGTCCAAATAGTAATGAGTTTTCATCTTGAATATAACGTCTGTCTAAGTGAGGTACCGTCATTGGCGGTGTACCTTCAGGTTCTTTACCATAAGCTTTAACTTCGTGCTTAGCTACAACATCAGGATTATTACATACTAAGAATTCTCCTGTAATTGGGAATCCACCTAAATGTTTACTTTCTGGAATACCAGTTTTTTGTAGCATTGGAATTGCAGCACCACCTGCACCAATAAATAGATAATCAGTGATGTGATGTTCTACTTTATTAGTCTTAAGGTCTTTAATTTTAACTTCCCATTTACCATCTTTACGACGGCTGAAGTCTTGAACTTCATGTTTGTAGAAAAGTTCTGCATTTTCATGTTCGTTTAAGTTTTTAGCCATTTTTCTTGTAAGTTCACCGAAGTTAACATCTGTACCTTCGTCAATTTTACTAGCTGCAACTACTTCTTCTGGGTCGCGGCCTTCCATCATTAATGGCATCCACTCTTGTAGTTTTTTATGATCTTCTGTATATTCTATACCTTTAAACATTGATAAAGGCGCAAGTGCTTCATAACGTCTCTTCAAGAAATTCACATTTTTATCGCCTTGCACAAAACTAATATGCGGTAATGGGCGTATAAATTCTTGTGGGTCTTGAATTTGATTACTTTTTACTAAGTGAGACCAAAATTGTTTTGAAATCTCAAATTGTTCATTAATTTCTTTCGCTTTTTCTATATCGATTGAACCATCTTTTTGTTCAACTGTGTAGTTCAATTCACATAATGCGGCATGTCCAGTACCAGCATTGTGGCGTTCGTTAGAACTTTCAATTGCAGGTTTTTCGAGTCTTTCAAAAAGTTTAATATTCCATTCTGGTGCAAGATCTTTTAACATCGTACCGAATGTTGTACTTAAAACACCAGCACCAATTAAAATGACATCTTTTGAGTTAGATTCACTCATTTTTTTACCACCTCTCATAATCACTTTTTAATTAATTATATAAGATAAAACAAAGTTGTTTAGTTCTTGAGATAACGCATACATTATTTTTACTACTGTATTTATACCCTTAAAACTATTTAATTATCATATAATTGTTTTCTCGATAAATATCTCTCTCTACATATGATAAATCAACACTAAGAAAATGTAAATTGTATATTGAGAGAATGTTGTATCTAACTGAATTGTTCACTAATCATGTAAATACATTACGACAAATTAATCACCGATAATAATATTATCTATTAAACGTGCCTGACTAAATTTGACTGCTAGCGATATAAAAATTTTATCTGTAATTTCATGTTGTTCGACAAGTTGAGGATAGCTATAAATTGCCACTGTTTCTATATCCCCACTCGTATGTTGTTGTATATAATCACGCGTAGCTTCAATAATTTTCAAACTGCTTCGTTCACCTTGATTATATAATGATTGTGCTAACTGCAAACTTTTATAAAGGTGAGGCGCTTCTGCTCTTTCTTCTGACGTTAAATAAATATTACGTGAACTCTTAGCTAGACCATCCGCTTCACGAACGATGTCTACGCCTACAATATCAATTGCATGATTAAAGTCTTCAACCATTTTTTCCACTATAGCTAATTGCTGTGCATCCTTTTTTCCAAAATAAGCACGTTCTGGTTGTATAATATTGAACAGTTTATTTACTACTGTCACTACGCCGTCAAAATGCCCCGGACGTTGTGCGCCTTCTAATACTGATGCTAGACGTCCAGCCTTTACTTCAATTGTAGGTTGTTCCGGATACATTTCTTTTTCACTCGGATAAAAAATATAATCTACGCCTACTGATGAGGCTTTAATTGTGTCACTTTCAATGTCTCGAGGATACGCATCTAAATCTTCATCAGGTCCAAATTGTAGTGGATTTACAAAAACACTAATCACTGTCACGTCATTTTCAGTAATAGATTGTGACATCATTTTCAAATGGCCCTCGTGTAAAGCGCCCATCGTAGGTACAAAGCCCACTGATTTATTTGATTTTATCCATTGCTTAGACATTTCAGTCATTTCTTCTATAGTAGTAATTAACTCAGTCATTCAGACACCTCGTTCATGACCTGCTTTTTGTAAGTGTGCGCATCACTTGGAAATTGTTGTGACTTAACTTCTGTATTATATAGAGATAATGCTTGAACACCTTTTGAAAAATCACCATATTGTTTCACAAATTTTGCTTGATGGTTGACTTCATAATTTAGTAAATCATGATACACCAATACTTGACCATCTGTGCTTTTACCAGCTCCAATTCCAATAACTGGTATATCTAAATTTTTAGTGATTTTAGCAGCTAAATCGCTTGGAATTGCTTCTAGCACTAACATAACAGCACCTGCTTGTTGTACATTATAAGCATCATCTATAAGTTGTTGTGCTGCTTCTTTAGTATTTGCCTGCATTTTATACCCAGTTATACCAACACTTTGGGGTGTTAACCCAAGATGTGAAACAACTGGAATACCCACATTGCTACAACTTTCAATATATTGAGTTAAATGTGCACCTTCAGCTTTAATCGCATTCGCTTGAGTCTGCTGATATAATTTTACAGCTGTTTCTAAATCCGACTGCTCGTTTATACCCACCGCACCAAAAGGCACATCTACAATTACAAACGTGCTTGGCGCACCTCGTCGTACTGCTTTTGCATGGTGAATCATATCGTCTACCGTCACTTGTACTGTACTATAATAGCCTAAGACGGTCATTCCTAATGAATCACCAACTAATATTGTATCTATTTGTGCTGCTTCAGCTTGCTTCGCACTAGGATAATCATAAGCTGTCACCATTGATATTTTATCGTTACTCTGTTTCATATCTAATAACTGATTTAATGTTTTCAATTAAAATCATCTCCGCAGTTTGTTATATTTGTATTGTTATCCATATACTAACCAATCTACTTAGAAAAGGAAATTAAAAACATGAACAAAATTGCATTAATTGGACCTGGCGCAGTAGGTAGCACGATTGCAATTGACCTTTTAACCATACATCCTGATTTACGCTTACTCGGTCGACAACATCAAACACTCACCTACTTTGCCAATAATAATACTGGACATGCACATACTTTACAGGTAACGCCATTAACAACTGATCAAAGCCAAGTTGATGTTTTAATTATTGCGGTTAAAATACCTCAACTTGATGATGTATTAAGAGAAATGAAACATTTAATCCATGAGCAAACAACTATTATACTTGCTCAAAATGGTCACGGTCAGTTGTCACGCTTTGAACACCCTCACGTATTTCAAGGTGTTGTTTATATTAGCGGACGAAAATCTGGTTCTACAGTAACGCATTATCGTGATCACAAAATCATTTTAGAAGATTCTCCAGAAACGCGTGCATTCCAAGATATTGTAGCTGGCTCTTCTTTAGAAATTGAACTCACAAACGATATTGATTATGCCATTTGGTATAAACTACTTGTTAATTTAGCTATTAATAGTGTCACAGCATTAAGTCGTCGCACTGCCGAAGTACTTCAAGTCCCAGGAATGAAACACCTTTGTAAGCAATTATTAGTTGAAGGTGTAGCCATTGCACAAGCTGAAAATATCTATTTTGGTGATGACATTATCGATGGTATTATGACGATTTACGAAGGTTATCCCAATCAAATGGGCACAAGTATGTATTACGATATCATCTCAGATAACCCATTAGAAATAGAAGGAATCCAAGGCTTTTTATTTAGAAAAGCAAAATTACATCAAGTGGATACGCCAGTACTGGATACTATTTATTCGCTGTTATTGGCACAACAAAAATAATAAGGTGCTATTTTTTAAATACGCTCTACTTGATATGCTAATATTAAAATTTATATTTCATTCGTTATCGTGCGTTTCTTTCATATTGTTATAAACGGTAATTTATTTTTATGCTGTTCATAAACAGTTCATAAAATTACTTTATATTGCAGTTATTAACAATTTGGAGGAAGAAAAAATGAAAAAATTAATGTTCAGCTCTGCCTTTTATACTTTATTAGGATTACTTAGTGGTTTGTTCTATAGAGAAATGTCAAAAGGAGAAAATTTTAGCGGTTATTCGCAATTAAATGTAACGCACACACATTTATTAGTTTTAGGTACAATTATGTTCTTGATTTTCATGGTTATCGAACATCAACTTAAATTGACTCGTAATAGTAAATTATTTAATAGTTTCTTTTATATTTTCCACTTAGGCGTATTAGTAACTGTAGCGATGCAATTTGTGAACAGTATTGCTACTATCAAAGGATTCAGTGTAAGTCCTGCAATCGCGGGCATTGCTGGTTTAGGTCACATCTTTATTTCTATCGCATTCATCTTATTCTTTGTGTTATTAAATAAAAGAATTAACGCCACTGCAGAAAAAAGAAAATAGCATAACCAAAAATCTGTTCAAGTCTCAATAATAGAAACTTGAACAGATTTTTTGTGTGTTTTTATTTTACTCCATATATAAAATTATTAAAAATTAATTCTATATTTTAATTCATTAAAATGTTAATGAATTAATTGACACTCTTGCTCACAGATTTCAGACGTGTACAATTACGAGCGAGCGCTTACATAAATCAGTATAAAAATTCATTTTATGTTAGGAGAATTAATTTGATTACAGAATTCATTGATTTCTTAGATAAAATTATATGGAGTCCTCCGTTAGTTTTTGGTTTATTAATAACAGGATTGATATTTTCACTTATTACTCGCTTCGCACAAGTGAGACAATTTAAAGAAATGTTACGTTTATTATTCAAAGGTGAAAAATCTCCACAAGGTATTTCTAGTTTTCAAGCTATTTCATTATCACTAGCTGGCAGAGTTGGCACTGGGAATATCGTTGGTGTGTCAGCTGCCATATTTATTGGCGGCCCCGGTGCAGTCTTCTGGATGTGGGTGACAGCTTTACTAGGTGCAAGCATTGCATTTGTAGAGTCTACATTGGGTCAAATATATAAACAAAAGGAAAATGGGGAATACAGAGGCGGCCCTGCTTATTACATTGAAAATGGTATTGGAGGAAAGTTCGGAAAAATATTTGCGTTAATATTTGCTATAGTGACTATTATTTCAATCGGACTTTTAATGCCAGGCGTACAGTCCAATGCAATTGCAACTTCATTACATAGTGCTTTTAGCATTCCAAAATGGGCAGTCACAATTTTTCTAGTAATATTACTATCGCTTATCATTTTTGGTGGAATTAAACGCATTGCCAGTATGGCAACAGCAATTGTCCCTTTTATGGCTATAGCTTACATTTTATTAGCTGTTATTGTAATTTTTTTAAATATTGAGGAGTTCCTGCATTATTCGCACTTATTTTTAAATCTGCACTAGGGTTACAATCTACTTTCGGTGGAATTATTGGGGCAATGATTGAAATTGGTGTAAAACGAGGATTATATTCAAATGAAGCAGGTCAAGGGACAGGACCCCATGCAGCTTCAGCGGCAGAAGTATCTCACCCAGCAAAACAAGGGCTTGTACAAGCTTTCTCAGCTTATATAGATACTATTTTCGTCTGTACAGCTACCGCACTAATTATTTTAATTTCAGGAACTTATAATACAACAGATGGCACAGAGAATGCACAAGGACAGCCTAATTTAATTGAAGATAATGGTGTTTATGTATTAAATGCAGATGGCTCTAAAGATTTCTCTGGGACTGCCATGTATGTACAATCTGGTATCGATAAAGCATTTCAAGGCGATAGCTACCAATTTGACCCAAATTTCGCTGGATTCGGCTCTTATTTTATAGCAGTTGCATTATTTTTCTTTGCATTTACTACCATATTAGCTTATTCGTATATTACCGAAACAAATATTGCGTATCTTACTAGAAATTTGAGTGCTAAAAAATCAAATTTTTATATTACATTGACCCGTTTCCTACTTATTTTTGCCACTGCATATGGCACAATCAAGACCGCTGATGCTGCGTGGGCAATGGGCGATGTAGGTGTTGGTATGATGGCATGGCTAAATATTATAGCTATATGGATTTTATGTAAGCCCGCCTTTCGTGCTTTAAAAGATTTTGAAAATCAGAAAAAATCGAAAGGCTCTGGCAGCTTAGCTGTTTATAAACCCACGCAACAAGATGCTCCTAATGCATATTTTTGGTTTAACAGAGAAAAAAATAAAGACAATTTTCATAAAAAAGAATAATAAATCTTTTACACACAGTTATATTATTTTATAACAAAACCCATGCCCTCTACTATGTAGAGAAACATGGGTTTTAATTTATTGATAGTCAATAACCATAGATATTAGGGTCATATTTTCTCCATTATTAACATAACTATGAGAGATGTCTGATCTGAACCTCAAAGCATCGCCTTCGCCTAAATGAAGCGTTTCATGTTCTAAATGCATTTCTAATTGTCCATCAATTACAATAATTGATTCCTCTGAACCGGATAAATGGGGTTCGGCATCTAATGTTGCTCCTGGATCAAGCTCAACGTAAAAGAATTCAAAGGACTTACTCTTTTCAAATGGAAAATATGGATAAACACGATATTTCCCCTCATCTTCAGTAACAGGTACAACATCTTCTTTTTTTAACTGTGTATAATCTGACTCTGCCTCATTCATTAAACTACTAAACGATAATTTTAAACCATTACTAATTTTCCAAACGGTATTTATTGAAGGAATCGTATTACCTTTTTCAATTTCATTCAATGAAGATGTGCTCACCCCTGTGAGCTTTGATAATTTGTCCAAGCTAATCTTATTTTTCTTTCTATATAAGTAAATATTCTTAGCTACTATTTTATGAAATTCCATTATTATGCCCCTTTTACATTGACTTTCCTGTTTAATGGATATAAAATCCTTTTAAAAGGAAATATCCTATTGAGCGGAAGTTTTATATTTATATTTCCATAATACAGGATAATGAAGGGAGAATGCAATTTGTTTATATCATTTGTTTTTTATACTTTTTTTATGAGTTATACACCTGGACCAAATAACTTATTAGCATTAGATGGCGCTTTAAAATTAGGTCTTAAAGGCACTGCGAAATTCTTAATTGGTATTGGATTAGGTTTTTTAACACTTTCCATGCTTTGCTTATTATTTAGTGAGTATATGGCTGCTTACTTTTCGAGTTTTATATTTGTAATTAAAATAGTGGGATTTATTTACTTATTGTATCTTGCTTATTCTGTATTTAAACACAATGCTAAAGACGCTCAACAAAGCAATACGTATCGTATGAGAGATGGTTTGCTTCTTCAATATATGAATCCTAAAACAATCGTTTATGTACTTACTGCAATCGTGACCTATGTAACTACTCAAAATATAAGTTTTCTTGCTACACTCAGTTATACAATTATCATTGCACTTATAGGTGTTTCAGGTGCAGTTGCCTGGGCAGTTATGGGACTTTGCTTTAAAAAACTTCTATTAAAATATGAATTTATCTATAAAGTTAGTATGTCTGCATGTCTTGTAGTTTTAGCATTTATGATGATTTTAGAATAATTATTATCTAATTGAACTTCATTAGTTTTTTCGGAATTTAGTTTTTAAATATCATTATTAGGGAATAAAGCAAACAGAGGTGATTTATATATGGATAATACTAATTTAACTAACAAGATTAATGAAATACTTAATACATCACGTGTCGGAGTGCTATCTACCGCATATAATAATGTGCCTAACAGTAGATATATGATTTTTTATAATGACGGTAACACGCTTTATACAAAAACAAATGTTAACTCAATAAAAATTGACGAAATTGAGTCAAATCCACGTGCACATATTTTAATTGGTTACGATGACACAAATAATCGTAGTTTTCTAGAAATTGATGCCACATTATCAATTGCTCAAGACCAAGAAACAATTGATTGGTTATGGCAAAATCAAGACAAATCGTTTTTCGATAACAAAACTGACCCAGAATTATGCGTAGTTAAAGCTCAGCCACAATCTATTAAGATAATGAATGATAAAACATTAGATGAACCACAAACTATTAATTTTGAAGATTAATTTTCAAAGCACTTGTATAAGCAATGCTTATACAAGTGTTTTGTCTTTCATTAAATAATCTACGATTCAAGATACACTGTCTTTTTTACATAGAAAATGAATACATCTTATTTTTTAATAGGTTATGATAGAAGTAAGCTTTATAAAACAAGTAAGTTGAAAATGAATTTTTTAATTTATATAAATATAATCGCAATTAACACATAGGAGGTAATTTATGTTTTTAGCATGGAATGAAATTAAGCGTAACAAGTTGAAATTCAGCTTGATTATCGGTGTCTTAATTATGATCAGTTACCTACTTTTCCTTTTATCCGGCTTAGCAAGCGGTCTGATGAATATGAATAGAGAAGGCATCGATAAATGGCAAGCCGATGCTATTGTATTAAATAAAGATGCAAATGAAACTGTAGAACAGTCTTCGTTCAATAAAGATGATGTCAGAAATACATATGATAAACAAACGACTTTAAAACAGACTGGTGTTATCGCTTCTAATGGTAATGCAGAAGAAAATGCCTTACTATTTGGTGTCACTTCTGATTCTTTCCTAGTACCTGATATGATAGAAGGCAAAAAAGTAAAATCTGACAATGAAGTAGTGGCGGATGAAACTTTAAAAGATAAAGGGTTTAAAATAGGAGATAAATTATCGTTATCACAATCAGATGAAAAATTGGAAATTGTAGGCTTTAGTGAAAGTGCTAAATACAATGCCTCGCCAGTCCTATTTTCTAATAATAGTACAATACAAAAAATTAACCCTTCATTGGATAAAGATACAACCAATGCGGTCGTGGTCAAAGATAAAAATTGGAATAAGCAAGATTTAAATAGTGATTTAGAAGCTATAGAAATTGAAAGTTTCGTTGAAAATTTACCAGGTTATCAAGCTCAAAACTTAACTTTAAACTTTATGATCACGTTCTTATTTATTATTTCTGCAACAGTGATTGGCATTTTTTTATATGTCATTACGTTACAAAAAACAAATTTATTCGGTGTATTAAAGGCACAAGGTTTCACAAATGGATATTTAGCAAAAGTTGTATTATCACAAACATTCATCATTGCAATGATTGGTACATTAATTGGACTGGCGCTAACTTTACTGACCGGCGCCTTTTTACCAAGTGTAGTCCCGGTTAAATTTGATGTTACTACATTATTAGTATACGGCGTCGTCCTTATCATAGTTTCTCTATTAGGTAGCCTCTTCTCGATATTGACGATTAGAAAAGTAGATCCACTCAAGGCAATAGGATAAATAGGAGTGTATAATAAATGCTAGAATTTAAAAACGTCACTAAAAGCTTTAAAGACGGGAATCAAACAATTGAAGCTGTAAAACCTACATCTTTAAAATTTAATAAAAATGAACTAATTGCCATTATCGGACCCTCTGGTTCTGGAAAAAGTACGTTTCTAACAATGGCCGGCGCATTACAAACACCTACATCTGGTGAAATTATCATCAATGATAAACACGTTTCTCAACTGTCGTTAAAAGAATTAGCAAAAACGAGGATGCAAGAAATTGGTTTTATTCTTCAAGCTACGAATCTTGTACCATTTCTAAATGTAAAACAGCAATTTAAGTTACTACAAAAACAGAAAAAAGATGTGCTAGATGAAGCAAGTTATAATCAACTTGTTAAGCAACTAGATATTGCGGTGCTTGAGAATAAACTTCCAAGTGAAATATCTGGTGGACAAAAGCAACGCGTTGCGATTGCTAAAGCACTTTATACAAAACCATCAATTATTCTAGCTGATGAACCAACCGCTTCATTAGACACGAATAATGCAATGGAAGTAATGAAAATTTTGAAAGAACAAACGATGGAACAAAACAAAACTTGTATCGTCGTTACGCATGATGAGCGACTAACAGAGTATTGTGATAGCGTATATCACATGGAAGATGGTATGCTTACGCTGACTCAGGACAACAAATCATAATAAAATCCCTTCATAGCAATCACATTCAAGTGATTGTTTATGAAGGGATTTTTTATTTTGGTTAACAATTAATATCATATAATTAAATTTGTGATTAATATTAAGATAAGACCTACCACAGATAAGATAGACTCTAATAGCGTCCATGTTAAAAATGTTTCTTTCATAGTTAAACCAAAGTATTCTTTGAACATCCAGAAACCTGCGTCATTAACATGAGAACAGAAAATACTTCCTGCCCCAATTGCTAATACTACTAAGGAAATATTCACATCTGCTGTTTGCAATAATGGTAATACAATTCCTACTGAAGAAATCGCTGCTACTGTTGTAGAGCCTAATGCTGTACGTAATAAAGCAGCGGCCAACCACGCAAGAATAATCGGTGACATTTCTGTGCCTTTAAATATTTCTGATATAGTGTCACCAACACCGCCATCGATCAATATTTGCTTGAATGTTCCTCCACCACCAATGATAAGTATTAACATAGCAATTGGTGTAATTGCGTTAGCAACAGTGTCCATAATTTCCTTCATTGTTTGTTTACGTCTAATTCCCATTGTATATATCGCAAACAACACAGCGATAAGCATTGCAGTTACAGAAGTACCAATAAAGTAAATAAAACCTTCAAATCCTTTGGCGTTACCATCATCATTACCCGTAATGAGTTGTACCACTGTCGCCAATAACATCAATATAACTGGAGCAAGTGCTGTTAGTAGACTAATACCAAAACTAGGTAATTGATCTTGATCGTATTCCTTCATTTCTCCAACTGCTGCTTGATTACCTTCTCTTTTAAAAGCTTCTGGTGTCAGTTTATGTGCAATTAAAGGAAATGTTCCGCCAACAATAATCGCTAACGGAATTCCAATAATGATTCCATACATTAGCACATAACCAATATTTGCATTAACAGCTTCGGAAATCGCTACAGGACCTGGATGAGGTGGTAAAAATCCATGTGTTATAGCAATTGATGTTGCCATTGGTAAGCCGACTTTTAAATTCGATATTTCCATTCTTTTTGCTAATGTAAATACTAATGGAATTAATAATACAAACGCTACCTCTAAAAATAACGAAATACCAATAATAAATGAAGCAATAATCATAGCCCAGGTCACATATTTTTCGCCAAAAACGTTTATAAGTGTGTCTGCAATACGTGTTGCTCCACCACCGTCAGATAACAGTTTTCCTAAAATGGACCCGAGACCAAAGATAATTGCAATATGTCCTAAAGTATCGCCCATCCCTTTTTCAATAGTAGTGACAATCGTGTCTAAAGGCATACCTAGCAAGATACCTGTTACCATTGAAGTAATGATTAATGCAATAAATGTATTTAATTTAAGCCAAATAATTAACATTAATAATATAAGTACCCCTATTACTACAGCAATTAATGGCCACATTTCTCCCATCATTTTATCTCCCTACCTTCTAATTCTCTTTTATACTACTGTTCATTTTGTATACATTTGTTAACGTATTAGTACTACCAATATTTCCCGGGAAAATAACATAAGGCATATTAGAATACTTTGCTTCTTCACCAGTCAGCCACACAGGTACGCCTTGCGTTATTTGCCCAATTACTTGTGCTTTTTTAATTTCCAATCCTTTAGTGGCAACATCACTAGAAGTGATTCCGCCTTTGGCAATAATAAACTTTGGTTTTATGCTTAAGCCCCTTACAATTTCTACCAAAGCATTTGAAATATTTGTAGAAATCCCTAAATTATTTGTTAAATCTTCAGTCTTAATAACATCTCTAGAAGTATAAACAACCACATCTTTACTATTTTTAATTAATGCTTCTACTTCTTGAATTCTTTCGTCTATATATACGTTTAAATCTGCCTTAGTAACTGATTTAACATCAAATTCAATTGGTGTGATATGAGTGTTGTTTAGTAAATGGTGTAATTGTGATGATGTTTTTTTCACATGTGATCCAACGATAATCAAACCGCCATGGTTATTATTACTAAACTGATTTAGATTAATGATTTCACCTGGAGTCTGACACATCGATTTCACAAACGATGCAGCTGTTCTAAACATAAATTTCTTATCATCATTCGCTAAAAATGCTGTTAAACAAGATACAAAATAATCCATATCTTCATCATTTAATGCATCTACCACGACTGCATCAAAGTTTGATACTGCGTGAAATGTTTGTAATATACTTTCTTTATTTCTTTCTCTTATTTGAGATAACGTAATATGGTATACATTTTCAGCTTTAACGTCACCAAAACTCTTCTCTTCTATAAAATCTGCCATCGTTTGGGATTCAAAACCAAATGTAGTATCATTTGCAAATTCACTTTCAGAAACAGGAGTGTATTTCCCATCTTCTTTAAGATAATGGACGCCGTTATATGTATACCTCTCACCTTCAAAAAATTCAGGTAAATAAAACACCGCATCAAATGCTTTTTCTGAGGCATCACTTAAGACCTTAGGTTCTAAATAAAAGTGACCTCTTAGAGTGGAATCGCCCCTACTAATTACAATAAAAGGGTAGTCTAAACGTCGAGAAACCAATTCTATATTTCGACTAATTTCCTGATGCAATTTTGTCGTTTCTTGTTCATTCAATGCTCTAGAATTAGTTAATATATAAAACATATGATTCTCTTGGTTAAATCCATCTTCAATTAAATCTTCCGACCAATCTGTATACACAGGTAAGTCTTTAACTGTTTGTGTACCAGTTGGATCATCATCCAAAACTATGATTTTATATTTAAAGTCATCCAATTGCTTATGAATCTCGTCATTGTTTGTTTGATTAATTAAATCTTCAGTTAGCACTTTCTCACCTCATCTATATATTATTAATTTTTTCAAAATATTTTATAATACCAGAATGATCATTTGTACCATTCCCTTGGGCTACTTCTGATTTATATATTTCTTTGACTTGATTTGCTAAAGGTAGTGTTAGTCCAACTGTATCTGCTGTCGAACTTACATTCTTCATATCTTTCAGGTTTATATTAAGTGTGCCACCAGGTTGATAATCTTCTTCAATCATCTTAGGAAATTTTGCTTCCATAACATTTGAACCTGCAAGGCCATCTTTAATTGCTTCATGCATGCTTTCTAAGTCAATATCAAATTTTTTCGCAAGTACAACTGCTTCAGAAAGTGCTGCAATATTTGTATTTACTATAATCTGATTAGCCAGTTTAACAACACTTCCTGCACCGACATCACCGACTCTTATCACAGATTTTGCAATAGGTTTTAGAACGCTCTGAACGATTTCTAAATCTGATTCATCACAACCAATCATGACTGAGAGTTCACCAGTAATTGCTAATGGCTCACCGCCACTTACAGGTGCATCTATATATTTAATTTGCTTTTCTTTCAAAACTTTACTTATCTCTAACGACTCATTTGGCGTTAACGAACTTGTATCAACGACTGTCTGAACACTAATATCTGACTGATTTAAAATTGCATCTTTTCCGCTGTATAAAACTGCTTTTACAATTTCACCATTAGGTAATGAAGTAATAATGTGATCTACTTCTTGAGCCATTTGTTTTACAGATACTGCTTGTGCCCCCTCATTAATAGCTTCTGCTTCTGCTTCTTTATTCAAATCATTAACGAGAACCGTCACATTCTCTTTCAAGTAATTCTTAACCATTGGTTTTCCCATTATACCGAGACCAATAAATCCTATTTTCATAAATTACACCCTCCTGAAAACGTTTACAAACATTATTGTATACTAAAACAGTTAAAATGTATACATTTATACAAAGAATTATTTATAGTACACTTATGATAATGAGGTGAAGAAATTGAACACTAATGAATTAACTGTTTATCAAAAGATTAGAAATGATATTATTTCTGGTGAATTGAAAAAAGATGAAAAGATTACAGAAGCTAAACTTGCTAAGAAGTATGATGTAAGCAGAACACCTATACGCGAGGCTTTGAAACAACTAGAATTAGAATATTTTATTAAAAACTCTTATATTTTCATGCCAACAAGTGAAGAATATAGACAAATTTTTGAAATGCGTATTTTATTAGAAACCTATGCATTAAGAAAAGCAGCGGTAGTATACACAAAAGAAGATTTAGAAGAATTAAATAAGTATGCCGAAATAAATATCGATAAAGAATCTGAAGATCAAATTATTGAAACGAATGACAAGTTCCATCAAAAGATTATTGCAGCTACAAATAATCAATTTATACTCGATACGTATCAAAAATACAAAAGTTTTATCTATTTATTTAGTCAAACTGTCATTAATCAACGTCGCCCTGGATTAATCGAAGAACACAAGGAAATTGTTGCGGCACTTTTTAAGAGAGACATAGATTTAGCTGTTGAATTATTAGAAACACACCTAAAAAATGATTTAGAATTCAGTCTCTATTATTTAGATTTTAAAAAAACTGAATAACATCAAATAGGCATAGATACATAGTAATTCAATGTATCTATGCCTATTTTTATTTCGACTAATTATAGAACTAATATAATTTAAATGAAAACTATGTATAAATTATATTAGTTCACAGTTATTGCTTTTTTTCCATTTTCGACATATATTATAGATAACTAGTATACTTTTTATACTACATCGGTTTATTTTCTTTTAAATAGGTAATGAGTATTAAAACTAGAAATTATCATAATACGGGGGTACACATATGAACATTGTCGGTCATCATCACATTTCAATGTATACAAAAGATGCTCAAATAAACAAAGACTTCTACACTCAACTATTAGGATTACGCTTGGTAGAAAAATCCGTGAACCAAGATAATCCAACTATGTATCACTTGTTTTTCGGTGATGAAATTGGCTCTGTCGGTACATTACTAAGTTTTTTTGAAATTCCACATGTAGGTAAGAACCGTCCTGGTACAAATTCTATCCATCGTTTATCATTACTCGTCCCAAATGAAGCTGCACTATCTTATTTCAAGTCGCGTCTCACAGAAGCTAATATTACGACAACTGATATAACATATCTAAATCAGCCAGCACTATTATTTAAAGATGTCGATAATCTAGAAATCGTATTGCTCGTTAACGATGATTATAAAATCCCCACAACGTGGAGAAAAAATCCTTATGCGGATGTTCCTGTACAACATCAAATATTAGGTATGGGACCTGTTGAGCTTAGAGTACGTGAAGCTCAACCAACAATCGATTTTTTAAAAAACGAACTAAATTATGCACCTCGTCAAGACACTGACGAAACTGTTATGACATTAGATCAAGAAGGTTTGTATACTGATTTCGTAGTTATTGAACAACAAGGAGAGCGTGCGCGTCCTGGTCAAGGATATGTACATCATATCGCCGTGAACACGCCAAAAGATTCAAATTTAGAGTCCGTATTAAACACAATTGATCATAACCCAGGAAATAATAGTGGCATTATAGATCGCTACTTTTTCAAATCTCTTTATTATCGACATAATAGTATTATGTATGAATTTGCAACTGATTCACCTGGATTTACGGTTGATACAGAGATTGAAAACCTAGGTAAAGAACTCAATTTGCCAGATTTTATGGAAAATCAAAGAACAGAAATAGAGTCTAAACTACATGATTTATAAAGGATGATACGCTATGGCTAAATTAAAAATGAATGAAAATACCCCATTAGAATTTGGTCTTTATTCACTTGGAGACCACTTACTTAATCCTCATAAAGGTGAAAAAGTAAGTTCTGAAAAACGTATACAAGAATTAATTGAAGCGAGTCAATTAGCCGAACAAGCAGGTATCAACGTTTTCGGCGTTGGTGAAAGCCATCAAGAACATTTTACTACACAGGCGCACACTGTTATTTTAGGTGCAATCGCACAAGCAACAAATACGATTAAAATATCTAGTTCATCCTCTATTATTAGTGCAGCTGATCCAGTTAGAGTCTTTGAAGACTTTGCAACACTAGACCTTATTTCTCAGGGTCGCACAGAAATTGTAGCGGGAAGAGCATCACGCACTGGTATATTCGATTTATTTGGTTTAGATTTAAATAACTACGACGAACTTTATGAAGAGAAATTAAATTTACTGTTAGAACTTAATAAAGCAAATAAAATTACTTGGTCTGGTAAGTTCAGACCTGACTTAAATAACATGGAAATTTTTCCAAGGCCTATAGATAATGTGTTACCAATTTGGAGAGCAGTTGGTGGTCCTGCTGCTAGTGCAATCAAGGCTGGTCGTCAAGGTATTCCGATGATGATTACAACTTTAGGTGGTCCAGCAATGACATTTAAAAATTCTATAGACGAATACCGTTTAACTGCCAAAGAATATGGCTTTGACAATTCCGCTGAAGCATTACCTGTTTCTACAGCAAGTTTATTCTATACTGCTGATACAACACAAGCTGCTTTACGTGAATTTTATCCTCATATTAATGTAGGCATGTCATTTATAAGAGGAACTGGTTATCCAAAACAACAATTTGCAAATACACCTGATTATAGAGATGCCCTAATGGTAGGAAGTCCACAGCAAATTATTGAAAAAATACTTTACCAACATGAGTTATATAATCACCAAAGATTTATGGCGCAAATTGATTTTGGTGGTGTACCTTTCGATAAAATCATGAAAAATATCGAACTTATCGGTAATGAAATTATACCTGGAGTCAAAAAACATTTGAAAAAGTAGGTGACTTAACATGAAAATCGTAATTCTATCCGGCTCAACTGTCGGTTCTAAGACAAGTACAGCCATGACATATTTAAACGAAGCAATTTCTCATCAACATGAAGAACATGAAATTCAATTTTTTGATTTAAAAAATTTAAATTTGTCATTTAGTGATGGTCGCAATTATTTAGATTATTCAGGGGATACTTTAGAATTCACTACTGCCTTAATGCAAGCTGATATTATTTTTATTGGTTTCCCTATATTCCAAGCTTCAATTCCTGGCACTTTAAAAAACGTATTTGATTTACTTCCTGTTAACGCTTTTAGAGATAAAGTTATCGGAATCATAGCCACGGCCGGTTCGCCTAAGCATTATTTAATTCCTGAAACACAATTAAAACCAATATTAGGTTATATGAAGGCACACATTATTCAAACTTATGTATTTATCGAAGAACGTGATTTCTCACAAGGTACGATTGTAAATGATGATATCTTATTCAGAATAGAGGAATTAGCTACTTCAACATTACGCGTCTCCAAAGTGTATTCACAAATAATAGAAGAAGAAAATGATCAATATGACTTTTAGTATATAAATTTCACAAATTAAACTTAAGTACATTAATCATTAATCATTAATTATAAAATAGTTGATTTAATACAAATACGGAGAAACGATAAATATCATCGTCTCTCCGCTTTTTTAATCTTTCATCATTATAATCAATATGTTATTAATTCAATTTATTGGTAGCTAAACCTTTAGCTGTTTCAAAAACAGTAATATCTTTTTTTGTGATGAGGTCTTCAGTTAATTGCAATTCAGTCATTTGGTTTGTATCGTACCATTTAACATACATTGTGCGTGTTGTTAAATTGAACACTGTTTGGTAAAGGGTATAATGCAATTCTCCATTTTCATCAAGTACAGCGCCTTTAGGAATACTAATGCCATCTAATAATTTGAATGCATCCAACACATCATACTCAGGTTTGTCACTATTTATAAGATGATTTTTCAAAAATGCGGTGCGCACAAATCGCTCTGGTGCTGTATAGCCACCCGGTAAACCATAAGTGCCACCTTCATTTCCTAAGGATTTTAGTGGTTGCCCCATAAATGTACTTTCCTTTGGTTTCTGTGGTGTAATATTTGTATAATTTCTTAGGTTTTCGTAATGCCAGTTTAAATCTGGGTTATTCGTTAATACGCCGATTGGATTTTCATTTATGACGATACGGCCACCTTGGAATGTAAGTTCGACAGATCTACCTGTATCATCAGAAACGTGATAATGCAATGGCGGTACTTCTGCAATTTCGTTTACTACATGTGCTACCACATTAACTGATTTAGCATTTTCGATTAAATCGTCAATATTTTTATTATAGCCAAGTATCCATGTAATAATTTCGTTTTGGCTAATATTTATAAAGCCTTCTCGTACTTCAGAAGCATACGATGCATAACCTCTAAAGTATTGTACGGAAGCACCCACGCCGTGTTCATTCACGCCGTCTCCAAATACAAAGCCTGCCATATCGCTGCCTGCTCCGATAAAACCATACAGCGTCTCACCTTTATATCCAACACGTGATTCCCAATAAAAATGACGCGGCTGTACTGCGGGTTGTCCGTCCAAATGATAGACAAAATCCATCGTACGTCCTAAGATCGCCTGGTTACTCTTTGATAAGAATGAAAATCCTGTACACATTCATAATCTACTCCTTTACGCTATGCTTAATCTCTATCTATAATGATTAAATTCAGTTTCTTGTTCCTTGTTCCCCTCTATATTAGGAAACTTCTTACTATATTAATACTAATTCGCTTGCGTAACCGAGTTAGAATATAAAAAATTAAGTTCTTTTTAAGTCGTAATATATTCACATCGTTTACCTGTGCTCAATGAAATTGGTACATCAATAATGCGTTGATTTAATGAACCTTTATAAGGTAAGTTAGGTTGAAACAAATGATTGATAAAAGGCCCATCTACTAATACATCGATGAGCTCAAGTAATGCCCTTCTCTCAGCAGTATCTTGAACTAAATATTCATATAAAAATCCTGTCCATACCCATAACGATTTGGAATTACCAAAACGTTGCCTCAATACTTGGGCACATTTTAAAGTAATATCTAAATTGCAAAAAGGTTCGCCACCTAAAATGCTTAAACCTGAAATATAATCAGGTTCACAATAATCCATAATTTCTTCTAAAATAGTTTCGTTAAAACGTTCTCCGTATCTAAAATTTTGAGCAGCTTTGTTATAACAATTTTTACAAGCAAAAGGACAACCAGAAACGTACATACTGCATCTAACCCCTTCGCCATCAACAAAGCTCTGCGCTTCTATTTTGGCAATATAACCTTGTCCCTTTGTGATTTCTAAGATCTTCATAATGTTGTATCTTTCAAGTGTTTAACACGTGCACACATTTCTTTATGACGACCTTCAATTGTCGGCCGTTGTACAGGATTGCCTAAATAACCGCAAGTTCGTTTAACGACATCTACGGTTGTTGGGTCATCATTACCACATTCAGGACATCGATAACCTTTAGCTGTTGTTTTGAAATCTCCTTTAAAATCACATTTACGACAATGATCGATAGGGATATTCGTCCCTAGATAGCTCACCTTGTCATAGGAATAATCCCAAACCGCTTCCAAAGCTTTCAAATTATGATTGAGCTTTGGATACTCGCAATAGTGAATATACCCACCGCTCGCATATACAGGATAATCTTTTTCAAAATCTATTTTCTTAAATGGTGTAACGTCTTTACGTACATCATAATGGAATGAATTTTGGTAGTAGCCTTTATCTGTAATGTCAGCAACGTCACCAAATTTTTCTCGATCTAATCTGCAAAATCTATCTGTTAAAGATTCACTTGGTGTACTATATATGCTGAACCACACATCGTATTTTTCAGTCCAACGTAGTTGATAAACTTTCATGGCTTTTAAAATAGCTAACGTAAATGCTTTGCCTTTGGACTTACTTTCCCAATTCGGACCAAAGAATACTGTAGCCGCTTCATATAAACCGATATACCCCATAGACAATGTTGCACGTTTACCTTTAAATAGGTCCATCACACTATCATTGTCTGTTAAACGATGTTTAAATGCGCCATTTTTATATAAAATAGGAGCATTATCAGGTGTTGCTTCTGCTATTCGCTCTAAACGATACACTAACGCATCATGCATGATATTCATGCGTTCATGGAATAATTTCCAAAATAGTTCTATATCTCCATCAGATTCTAATGCAATGCGTGGTACATTGAGTGTCACTACCCCAAGATTACATCTACCATTATTTTCATATTCACCTGCTTCATTTTTCCATGCAGGTAAAAATGAACGACATCCCATCGGTGCTTTGAAATCGCCTAGCAATTCCACAGTTTTATCATAATTTAAAATATCTGGGTACATACGCTTTGTAGAACATTCTAGCGCAAGTTGTTTAATATCATAATTGGGATCTGATTCACTGAAATTCACACCCTTTTTGATGGAAAATACTAATTTAGGAAAAATTGCGGTAATGCGGTCTTTACCTAATCCTTTAATACGCGTGTGAAAAATTGCTTGCTGAATTTTACGGCTATATTTATCTATACCGAGTCCAAATCCCAGTGTTACAAATGGCGTCTGTCCATTAGATGTATATAAAGTATTAATTTCATACTCTAAACTCTCAATAGCATCGCCTATATCTTGTGTCACTTGATTATCCACAAATGTATCAATATCCGCTGCATTCACAAATTTTTCTGCAACTTTGCGGTGTTTTTGCTCATTAAATAGAGCGTACTTACTTAACAATTCATCGACTCTATCAATTGTGCAACCGCCATACTGACTACTCGATACATTCGCAATAATCTGTACTAACTGCGCAGATGCTGTTTGAATCGATTTCGGTGAAGTCACTGTTGCGTTACCTATTTGAAAACCGTCTTCTAGCATAATTTCAGCATCGATTAAGCAACAATTCGTTAATGGTTGAAAAGGATGATAATCTAAATCATGAAAATGAATATCTCCCTGTTTATGCGCTTCAGCCACATGCTTTGGCAGTAAATAGTCCAATGCATATGATTTAGAAACTACTCCCGCCGTTAAATCTCTCATTGTTGAAAACGTAGAACTATCTTTATTGGCATTTTCATTAACTACTGTAGGATCTTTAGTAATAAGATTTTTTAAATTCGTTTCAAGTTTATTCACATTATCCCTCTTTACTATATATTGTGTTTTATTTTAATTTATAACACTATATATAGTGATTCAAATATGAACATCTACGTTAACGAATTTGTCATATATTTTTAAACATTTCATGAACTTTAGTTTGTTTTTGCAATAAATGTATTAACTCATTTATCACTTTAAGCATTTTAGAAATTCTTCATATAATGCTACAGCTTGGTCTTCATTTTCAATACCATACACGTTCATTCTGCCGTCTTTAAATAGCGTTATTTCATAATCTCGATAAGATATCATTTTAGCGAAATAATTACTTTTCATGACTTTCACTGGTAGTAAATCTGTATATTTAAATATTTGAGGAGTAAATCTCAATAGAAATACATTACCGCACTGTTTTTCAATAGAATTTTGTTGAGCCATGTTGAGATATTCATAATTTCCTTCGTTACAGATAGGGCAGTTATTGTTTTTTAATGTATCTATATTAAGTGTTTTATACTGCATCGTATAGCAGTCCATCGTTGTTAACTTTCTAGAAAAACCTTTTCCAGACAGCCACCTTAATAACTCTGATACTTCCATGCTTGCCACTTGATGAATCACTGGAGGAAGTACACCATTTATTGCGCAACTTTCCCCTGTAGATGGCGTTGTACCAAGCATACATTTTAAGCATGGCCCATGATAATCAATGGCATATACTGTACCCTTACTGCCTACAGCTGCTCCATAAATCCATGGCACACCTAATTTATGACAAACTTCATTAATCAAATACCTAATCGCAAAATGATCCATTCCATCCAGTACGATATCAGGTTGATGTTGACAGAGTAATGCTTCTATATTTGTATTTGTAATCTCTTGATATAACGCCTGTACTTGAACTTCACTATTAATTTGTCCAAGATGTACTTTTAACGCTTCTACTTTAGGCAGCATTTGCGTGGCATCTGCTTCAACATAAGTAGCCTGTCTGTGTAAATTGGATTCTTCTACAATATCCATATCGATAATAGTGAGCTGACCAACACCCATTCGAGTTAACAACTCTGCACATTGGCTTCCAAGCGCACCTGCGCCCATAATCATGACATGTGTCTGTTGCAATTGCGCTTGTCCATATTTACCAAATGGTTCATAACGCATTTGACGATCATAGCGTTGTGTCATAGGAACCCTATACCTTCAGTAGGGCTTGAAGCTTGTGCTGTGTATTTCACTGGTATTCTTCCCGCTTCATAACTCAACCTACCTGCATGAATACCTAATTTCATCGCTTCCGCCATTTTCACTGGATTTTGTGCGCTAGATATTGCCGTATTAAGTAGGATACCATCTGCTCCGAGTTCCATTGCATGACAGGCATCTTTAGGAGAACCAATACCCGCATCAACTATGACAGGAACATTTACTTTTTCGATTATATAACGTAAATTCAAAGGATTATTAATACCTCTTCCCGTGCCTATCGGTGATGCGAGTGGCATAATTGCATGCACACCTAAATCTTCTAATCGTTTTGCTAATACCACATCATTAGAAATATAAGGACAAACTGTATAACCTTTATCTAACAAGATTTCACAAGCTTTATACGTTTCTAACGGGTCGGGTAATAACGTTTCATCGTCTCCTATAACTTCTACTTTTATCATGTCACAGACACCTGCATGATTTGCGATTTCAGCTATGCGGACTGCTTCTTCTGCTGATTTGGCCCCGGCAGTATTAGGAAAAGTAATGAATTTAGATAAGTCTACTTTCGCTAATGGATTGGGTAACTTTTTATCATATAAATTCATTCGACGTACTGCAAAGGTCAAAACCTCTGTCCCTGACGCCTCGATTGCTTCAGTTTGTATCGCTTCACTATCAAATTTCCCTGTTCCTAATAATAATCTTGAATTTAACTTAAATTCGCCTATCTTGAACATGTTATCCGCCTCCTACAAATTCTAATAATTCCAAACGATCGTCATCCGTAACCTTATGCTTTGAAAATTGTTCTCTCTGAATTAATTGTTCATTATGTTCCACAATCATACGCGTTTCATCCAAATCTAGTTCTTGAATCACTTCCTGAATACTTAATGCCCTATCAAAAGTAAAGTTGTCACCGTTTATAATGCACTTCATTGGTCTTACCCCTTTCAATTATAAAATCTGCAAATTGTTCCGGCTTACGATCATACTGAATCCAATCGCCCATCCATTTTCCAACGTAAGGTGATAGTAAAATGCCATTGCGATAATGTCCTGAAATGATAAATAAATGTTTAGCTACTTCATCCATAATGGGTTTTTCACCTGAGGTATAAGGTCTAATGCCTGACCATTGATTGATTAATTTACCATCTCTTAAGTTAGGAATATGCATCGTAGCCTGTTGTAACAACCATTTTTTCCCTAATTGAGAAACACCTACTGAATAATCATCAAAATAACTTGTGGCTCCAATTAAATAACGATTTTTCATTTTTGGAACAACGTAACAACCATTTGTAGTAAATAGCGTTGTTTCTAAAGACAGATTTGGATGCTCTACAAGTAACACTTCACCCTTAACTCCTGTAACACTACTGTTTGGCATGTGGTGGCTCAATAATTTTCCACTCCAAGCTCCTCCAGCGACCACTACCTTTTCCGCAGTTAACACATCTGTATCCGTTACCACACGATATCCTGGATTTAATGGTGTTATGTCACTAACTTCTGTGTTGTAAATACGGTGAATGCCCCGTTGTTCTAATGATTTTAATAACGCTTTCGTGTATTTATTGGCATTGATTTGATTATCATTCGGTATATACATCGCGGATAAATTGTCTGATATTACGTTGCCATTCGTTCTTTCTTTCAGTGACTTTGCAGGCAATAATTCCACATCTCGGTTGTATTGCTGCAGAAATTTGTATTGCTTTTCAACACTTGCATTATCATCAATACTGCTTGCGAGTTTAATTAAACCACTATCCAGATATTCAATATCTAAGCCTACTTCATCTAGCAAACTATCCCTCAGTGGCTCGAACATAACTTGAGACTCTCGTGCTATATGAAACAAATCACTGTCTTCAGTAAATTCATTTTGAGCACCAAGCATGCCTCCAGCTTTAAATGAAGCATGTTTCCCTGGTATATCACGATCTATCACAGCAATTTTGATATCTGATTTACTTAATTCTCTCGCGATTGACATGCCCATTACACCAGAGCCAATGATTATGACATCATACATACGTCTGCCAAGCCTCCTTCAGCTGTTTGATTTCATTTACGTTTTGTTGCGCAAAAATGGAAATCCCTGCAATGCCTTTGAATCCATTAGGTAGCTCTTTTAAAGTTTGTGTATTGATACCGCCTAAAGCGATAATTGGGATATTGAATTTTAACGCTTTATTTATTTCATTTTCTGTCCTTGGATGTTGATTCGGTTTGGAATTGGTTTTAAAAATATGTCCATATAAGACAAATGCTAACTGTAATGCTTCTGCTTGCGCTATATGTTTTGTGTCGTGTGTAGACATACTAACTTGGATGTCTGGATGATTATATTTAAAGTCCGCTATGCGCTCATCTTTTTCTTTAAAATGAATCGCACGTAACTTGCATCGTGTTAATACAGTTAAATTGTCATGAATAATTATTTTACTTTTAGGAAAGCCGGATTGATTAAGCAAATGAACCCAATCAATCAATTCAGCCGTCTCCATTGGTGTTCTGATAATTAAATAGTCTATAAACTGCTCTATTTTGATATACTGCTTAATTTCTACTGCATTTAAATACTTATACTGTGTAATTGCTATAAACAATGTTTTCACCCCAAATAAAAAAACGTCATTTTTCTGGTAAGAAAAATGACGTTGGATTAACGAATTCGCATGTTTATAACGCCACTTTCCTACGCCAGTACAAACTGGATCAGGTTCAAGGAATTCCCAAGTTACTACTTCGGTCTCAGCCTTATGCAAGGCACTTCCAGTGGTTATTTAAGCTATTTAATTTTTATAATAATTATTAAATATGTGTTGAAGAATTATTACATACAACTTAACCTATTCCATTGATTATTTCAAGTGGTATTATAATTTAAGTTGTTTTTAAGTGTTAAAGTAGATACTATTACTTATTTTTAAATAATTCAACTAGTAACTATTTTTTACTTTTAGATATTTCTAGTAAACTAGCTGTAAGACTTTGAGTTTGTCGATATACACTTTTATATAAAGCAAAATATTGCATATATTGTTTGTGTTTCTCACTATCTGGTTTAAAAGATTTTTCATAACGTATAAATTGCTTTGTAGCCGCTTCGATACTTTCATACCATCCTAGACCACATACAGCCAAGATTGCCGCACCCATACAAGGCCCTTCTTCATACTTCAATTTACTAATTTCAGCATTAAATATATCGGCTTGTAATTGCAACCAAAAGTCGCTTTTTGCCCCGCCACCGATAGACACGATATGTTGAATATCTTTACCACAATCGCGTAAATATTTTATCGACTCGAATAAAGAAAAGGTTATACCTTCAATAACTGCCCGTGCCATGTCACCACTACTATGTAAGCCACTTAAACCTATAAAGCTCCCTCTGATGTTGGAATCCCCATGTGGCGTGCGTTCTCCCGATAGATATGGTGTGAATAATAATCCATTACTGCCAACCTGTGATTGACTCGCCATGGTAATGATTTCATCATAGCTTAAATATCCTAATATATTTCGGCGTAGCCACTGCAAACTGTCACCAGCAGCAAGTGTCACGCCCATAACATAAGCCATATCTTCTAAAGCATGATTAAAATAATGCATATTCCGGCGATACTCCGTATGTTTTTCACTTTCACATGATAAGACCACGCCTGAAGTGCCAATACTACAAAGTGTTTCATTGGTTTTAATCATTCCCGCACCAAGCGCTCCACATGCATTATCACCACCACCTGCAATAACAGCCACTTGCCCATTTAGTCCGAGTTTTGTTGCTATCTTCTCGTCCATATAACCAACTAATTTATGTGAAGCTACAAGTTTAGGGTAAATATTATGAATATCAAATTGTTCACCAATATTTTCATCCCAAGCTTTGCACTTATGATCAAATAATAATGTACTTGAGGCATCTGAATATTCCATATTTAACTTGCCAGTTAATTTGAATCGAACATAATCCTTAGGTAATAAAAACACTTTCGTATTGCGCCAATGTTCAGGTTCATTTTCCTTTATCCATAATAATTTCGTAAGGGTAAAACCTTCTAATACAGGATTATCTAACACATAATCACCTAGTTTTTCTCTAATAACTTCACATTGAGGTGTAGTCCTTGTATCGTTCCAAAGAATTGCATTTCGTAGTGGTTCGCCATTATCGTCCAATATTACTAAACTATGCATTTGTCCTGAAAGTGATAGTCCGCTAATATGCATATGCTTAACTTCATCTGTCACCATTAATCGCTTAATACATCGTTTAGTTGCTTTAAACCACGCTTCTGGATGTTGTTCATTAAACCCATTTTGTGGCTGTATGATGTCTAGAGATTCGCTTGCACTCTGTAAAACTTTACCATGTCTATTTACTGCTATTACTTTAACAGAGCTTGTTCCAATATCAATACCTAACACTGCATCAGTCAATTTAATCGGTCCTTTATAAATAGATTTTAAATTTTTATTTCGTAATATGTGATATACGACCTATTTATAACACGTCCGATAAATAAATCAAAATTCTAAAAAAGAGAGCGGGAATATAAAATCAAATTATGATTTCATATTCCCGCTCCACTAGGTTGTCTAGATATTTAAAATAGAATTCTAGAAAAATAGATGACGATGACTACTGTTACTGCACTTAGTAGTGTTGATAAGAAGACCAATTGCGCAGCAAGTTCTGGGTGGTTATCATATTCTTGCGCAATAACTGAACTATTTACCGATGTTGGCATAGCAGAAGCGATAAATAACGTTTGTGCAATCACGCCTTCTAAACCAAGTAATTTAATAATCACTAAAGCAATAAGTGGACCAATAACTAGTCTCACAAATATATAAATATAAGAAATTGACCATTTAAAGCTGAATTTAATATTCGCAATTTGAGCCCCTAGCAATAATAATGCAACAGCAATCATTGCATCCGCCACGTAATTTGCTGGCGTCCAAATAAATTCTGGTATTGGCACATTATTATAATTTAAAATAATAGCTAACACCAAAGCGTATAAAACTGGCATTTTAAAATATCCAAGTAGCGCCTGTAATTTCCCTATTTGCAACGACTGAATCGCAAAAATTCCGTATGAAAAAGTGAATATATTTTGTAATGACAATACAATAACTTGCACAGACATAGCTAATGGATCGCCTTTAAACACTAAATCATTAACTGGAACGCCATAGTTGCCTGAATTGAAAAACAGAATGCTATTCGTCAACGTTGTTGCTTCCCCTTTATCTGTTTTACGAATAGTAGACAACAGCTTACCAATTATATATAGGACGACCATATACAAAATAAAGAAAATGACTATGTAAAATAAAAGCTTTATAGCGAAATCTGTTTTATAAAACTTCACAAATATAAACCCTGGTACAAATACATATATATTTAATTTAGCTAGCGTCTTTAAATCTAATGTGAATTTCTTTTGTAAAATAAACCCTAAAAAAATCATGATAAAAATAGGTAAAAGTACAGTTTGTAAAATATACAACATCTCACTCATTATATTCCCCCTTTGTTCAAAATCATATATGAATTAGACTTATATAAATTAATTATTATAGTTTATGATAGCAGAATATTAATTAATTTACTGTTTGTCTGACTAATAAAATATTTTTCATCTTTATATTTACATATGAAATAAAAAACGGATTGTTTAACGTGAAACAATCCGTTTTTTATAAATATTTTATGTATGGAATTTCATTTTTAAGATTCTGAAATCTAGACTCTTTTTAATTTGGTCGTCTGAAAAAATATATATCCAAACCACTATGAATTCCACATACTGAGTCGAGAATTAGACTTCTGCTAGTCTTCCTTCACTAAGAGGTAAGGCTAACCTTTGGGTAAAATGCCAATTTCATGCGGAAATTAGCTCTATTTTGTAATTAAGTATTCTAAGTTTAGTGTTCCTTTCAAATACTTAATTTTTTATTTCTTGCGGTTTCTTTTTTTCTCTTCTAACACTGACATCACTATAAATCCAACTACCAAAATAGGTAATAGCATTCCAATTACCATCATCATATTTTTCACCCCATTTTAATATCAGAAAATAGCCTGATAACAATTAATTTAATTGAATAGCTCTTTATTAAAATATAACATATTTTTTACGGTTTTATGAATGTGAATATGACTATAATATGTCTATTTTATTTATAATTTGAAAAACTAGATTTCCAATCATCTGGAAACCTAGTTTGTTTTTGATCCATTTAATTATCGAGTTTAATTAGTATTTATATGGATCATTATAATCTTGTTTCGTTTTTCCATCTAAATCATCAAAGTCTTTTAAATCTTGATCTTGATTAGAATTAGATCTTTCATATGACTCATTCACTGCGTCTTGTTTATTGTCATTATACATTTCACCTTCACCATGAATCGGTTGTTTTGGTTTTCTCACTAATAACATAACACCTGCAACAATCCATAATATCGCATTTATCCAGTTTCCTAAGAATGAAATGACACCTACTAGAATAAGTAAGATTCCGGCTGCTTTAGCTTTTTTATTTATTAAAATAGCTCCAATGATTGCAATGATCAAAATTACTATAGATAAAACCAAGCCTGCTGTTAATAAACTACTCAACATACCGAAGATATTTGTACCATCTTCATATGAGAAGCTTGGATCATCTGCCATCATTTGTTGAATGACTGTTTCTTTCACCTCATTGTTACCTATCATTGGTATGAAAACTGCGATAAGAACTACACCAATTAATTGCAATGCAATACCTATCCATGTGAGTACGCGTTCAGTTGTTCTTTTTATCATAATCGTGCGCCTCCTATTTCTATTTATTCGCTTCAATTACAATGCTAATTATACTAATTGTTAATATTTAAGTCTATTCATTATAAACAAAATATGTTTGAAATAATAAATAATATAATAACAAAAAAGGCTCGCATTGTATGCGAGTCTTTTTTGTCAGTTTTTATGTGCTTTAAATGCGTCATTAAGACGCGACAATTGGTCTACAAACTCATGTACTTCATCTGTTGTAAATTTGTCACCTATACGTTCTTTAACAGCTTCAATCATAACTGAATTTGCCTTTTTTAAAAAAGTCTCCCCTTCTGTACTGAGTTTAACTAATTTAATACGTTTATTATCTGTATAGGCTCTTTCAACGTAGCCCATTTCTTCTAATTTAACGATACGTTTAGAAGCTGCCGTTTTAAATATATTTTGCAACATTGCAAGTGCATTAATCGTCACTTTACCTTCAGTTTGTATTATTCTCATTGCTTCAATTTGTTCTCTTGATAGAAAATTACCTAAACCTGTTTCCTTTATCATTTCTACAATTTCTTTATTTAAATGCAACATAACAAACTGAAATTTGGTAATGGCTTCTTCTATCGTTTGATTGATGTTTTCATTTTCCATACTTTTCACCCCTATATTGCTTTAGCTTTATTTAAATTCCACTGAAAACGGAACTTTTTCTCTCTTGTTAAACCATAATAGCACTAAGAATTGTAATAATATCATTCCAATAATAATAGCACTTAATAGTATTACAATGAAACTAAAGTCAAAGTGTCCGGCATTGGTAAAGATTGCTTCTCTATATCCTTGAATCGCATAGGACATTGGAGAAAATGGATGAATCCATCTAAAGAAACTGGCTGAAAGTTCAATTGGGAACATACCTTCACTTGAACTCAATTGTAATATGAGTAATAACATGGATAAGAATAATCCAATTCTATCCAAGAATAATGCTAAGAATGACGTAATCGTTATTGCAGCAATAGCCCATAAGAAGCTCACTAATAGGAACTGGCCTACGTTGTCAATCGACATATTGAATGCAAATATAACCCAACTACTCATAAACAATGCTGATAAACTACCTTGCAGAAGATAAAGTAATAGCTTACCAAGAGCTTGTTTAGTTGAGGAAACGCCTTTGTTTAATGTTTTTCTCAATGGATAAATCGCACTAAATGACACTGCTCCAACAAATAAACTTACACTCGCCATATAAGGTACAATTGTTTCGCCATAATTGTCAGCCTCAGTAGGATTATTTTCATTTATTTTCGTTACATTATTTAATGCTTTTTCATTGTCATCTTCAAGTGAAACATCTTGCTGACTCGTGATTGCTTCATCTAACTTAGCTTTTAATTGGTCATTATTTTCCTGTAATTGATTTAAACCATCAGTAACTTGGTCATTACCTGATAATAATTGCTGTGCAGGTTGTCCTACGGCTGGGACTAATTGTTGCAAGCCATCACTGACTTGCTGATTACCATCAATTAATTGTGACTCTGCATTAGACATTTCGCCTAGTGCGTCAGATGTATCTTGATAACCATCTTCTGATTTTTTCGTACTCGCAAATATTTCAGTTAAGTAATTTTCACGAATATCATCTTTAATTGTGTCTGTTACTGTATCAATTGCTTTCTGAGCAGTTTGACTACCCGTGTAACTTGATCCCGGATTAACTTGCGTTTCTAAATTAATTTTTTTAGGATTTTCATCTAGTAATGTCGTTGCATTTTTAGATGCGTCTTTAGGTACAATAATTGTTCCCACACTATTACCTTTTTCCAATTCATGTGCAGCTTTTTTCTCGGAAACTGCTTGGAATTTAAAATCCTCATTATCTTTTAATTCATCTACTAAATCATCGCCAATTGTTATTTTTTCACCATTTAATTTGGCTGATTCGTCTTGATTTACAATAGATATTTCCAATTGATCTGTCTTATCATATGGGTCCCAAATTGAGCCTACAAATAGTGCCACATAAATTAGAGGGATAAGTGCTATGGCTATAAGAGATACGATCAACATTTTATTTCTGAATATAAATTTAAATTCATTAAACATTTACTATCTACCTTTCTTTTTAAAATTGTACACCCCATGTACTATTAGTTTGAAAATAATCCCAAACGCTATAAACATTGCGTTATGGAGAGTATTAATCCTTAAATTTATCTATTTTTTAAATATGTGGAGTGTTTTTATTTATACAGTACACCCCATGTACATTTTTATATAATACGCTCTTGAAAATAACTTGTCAATCATAAAATTCAACTTCTAAAAATACTATTTTTGTTTTATCTTTATATTATGAATTTTAACATATTTAAAAAATAATGAATTTAATGTGATATATCATACATAAAATGTTCATAATTTTCTGATTTTATTATATTGACCGATTTATGAAAACGCATTATATTAAAATCAAATAACAGAATGGAGGTTTTGCATATGAAATCTTTATTAGATTTATTTAGTCTAAATGAAGTGAATTTGTGGATTTTCAAGTTCGGTAGAAAAGGCAAAAAATGGTATTTTTAATCTTTGTTATTGAAGGTGTGTTAGTACACACCTTCTTCTTAATATCTAAGAAAGGTCAATATTTATGAAGAAAATAGAAGCAATTGTAATTGCAACATTACTTATAGTTGTCTCTGGTGTGAGTTTAAATATAATGCTTATGCTTTCAGTATCTATTCTAGATAATTCTTCCGCTCTTATATACTATATAATTTTTATGCTTATTTTTATCATTTCATTCATTGGATTACCCACTTTACTTGTAATGTATTTATTTAAAAAGCATTTACGTATTTGGTACTTACAAATTTTTAATTATAAACGTTTAATTTTTATATTTATTATTATTTTGCCTTTTTCTTTATTTTTAATTGGAAAGGCAGCAACAACTGAGTATTTTATTGTAGCTATTTGTGAAGAATTTCTATTTAGACATATTTTACTAATACTCTTATTAAGCGTCTTTAACAAATCATCAAGTTTTATAATAGGTTCTTTTTTATTTTCCTTAATCTTACATATTAATGGCGATCTCATAGTTAATTTATGTACAAAATTCCCAAGCAGCTTAATTATGTATTGGCTCGCAGATAAATATAAATTACAAGATGCCATCGCTTTCCATTGGTTGTATAATATTTTGATTTACAAGTTTTCTTAAAAGGAGTTTGTTTTTATGAAAAGAGTATTCAACAAATCTAATATCATTTTTTCATTTATATTAAATCTTGTATTCTCTTTTATAATGTCTTTAATAAATGTCAATTTAGGATTAATATTTATGATTTTGGGATTACTTATTTTTCCATTACTATCAAATATTCTTTCTATTATTTTTAGCAAGAATACATATAACTTAGTATCTTTATTTATAATGGCTCTGTTCAATATTTTATATTATTACATTGTGTCAAACTCTATAATGTCTAATCCAAAATTCAAAGAAATTAGTGATGATTTTACAACTGAGAAGAACGATTTTTATATAGAAATAAATCAAAATTTACTTACCATCCCTCAATTTATCTTTTCATTTTTAATATACTTTTGTTTAACTTATTTAATCTTAAAAATATTTTTTAAAGGAGAACATAATGTTAAAAATAGATAATCTTTATAAACGCTTTAAAAATTCTGACTTCAATGTGCTTGATGGTGTTTCTTTAACGATTAATAAAGGTGATATTATTGGATTAATCGGTAAAAATGGCGCTGGTAAGACTACATTAATGAAAATTATTGCTAAGTCTAAAAAACCAACTTCAGGATCTATCACTTTAAACGGTATAGATATTTTTAAAAATAATAACGTTATGAAAAACGTAGGCATTATGATTGATACAGTTTATTTCAAACACTTTTCCGCTAAAAAAAATTTGATTTACTACTTAAAAGTAAATAATAAGGAAAAATATCTTGATAATATCGATAATGTTCTAGAACTTGTTGGACTGGCACATACTAAAAATAAAAAAGTGAAAGACTTTTCCTTTGGTATGAAACAAAGATTATCTTTGGCGATGTGTTTACTAGATGAACCTGAATTAGCAATTATGGATGAACCTTTTGTTGGTCTCGATCCTGACGGTGTTAAAACGCTCATTAGCGCTTTGAGAACATGGGTGGAAGAAAGAAACATTGCGCTTCTTATTTCAAGTCACCAGTTAAACGAATTATCCGAGGTTTGTGATAAATTCGTTATTATAAAAAATGGAAAACTTCATCATATTGATTACAACAAAGACCAAGCTTTAAAAATTGTAGTTAAGGAACAAATTCATCCTGAGCATAGACAAGAATTATTAGACCTATTTACAACAATAAAAAATATTTCTATGAATGAAATTTCTATTGAAATCGATTCTGCGGAGTATAACGATATTATGAAATATGTAGTTAATCATTACACATTAGTAAATACAGTCAATGAACAAGATAATTTATATCACCATTATGATGAATTTGAAAGGCAGTGAGAAAATGCTTACTAAACATATATTTTGTAATATATCCACTCGCAATTCAGCTTTAATTTTTTACTTAATTGCGCTTTATCCGTTTTTATATTTAATTACACTAATCCTCCCTACTAATTTTATGCAAATAAATGGAGAAACAAATGGACTCACCGGACTAGATTTCTATTATGGTGTTTTAGCTGCTCAATCTCAATTTGCTGTACCATTAATTTTAGTTACTTATTTTATTAGTTTTCTTTTTTATGAAGAGTATGAATCTGGTCGTTTAATTTTTTATAAAGATATTAGCCGTACATATCTCTATAACTCTAAAATAGCTGCTTTATTATCTATGTATGTTATTTATTTCATTCTATTGTTCATTGCTTCTCAAGTTTTATATTTTACATATATTATTAAATTCAATTATGCTTCGGGAGATTTTTTATCATCTTCTGCAAGTATTAACTACAGTGATATTTTAGGCATTATAGGTATCTATGGTATTACATTAATAGCTATTTTCTTTGGAATTATGTTATCTATGAAACTCTCAACAGGTTTTAACATACTTGGTGTGGTCATATTATTAATGATAATGTCTGCTGCCCCACTCATTCATGGATTTAAATATTTCTTTCCTAACAGTTATGAAGAAGCAAATAATATCAGTGAATTCTTTACTAAACTAGTAATTATTATTTTAATAACACTCGTTTACTCTATCGTATGTTATCTCGCAGGTTTAAAAATGTTCAAACGCTTAGAATATTAACTTAAAACATCAAAATGGATAATTGATTATAATCTGTTTTTAAGAATGGCAATGATTTGGGCTGTCTCATAACTAGTTAATAAAGTGCTAGCTGGATACTACAGGATATGCCCGCGGAAATCTTGTATATAATAATTGCCAACAAAGTCGGAGGTTTTGTCGACACTCTAAAATAATCTAAACATAAAAATGTTTAGATTATTTTTATGTTTTATCTTCATAATTACCATTTTTTTAATCTGTCTACTATAATATATAATATAAGACTTGTATCACTAATATTACTTGCTAACATAACTTTATCTATAATCTATAACTTTGGTGTAATGTGTTACACTGTTGTAATATTAGACAAAAATCGCATTTAAACCCTGTTTAAACTTATAAGAGGTAATTAAAAAATGGAAAATAATTTAAAAATCAGTATGAATGAAAGACGTGTATTAAAACAAATCTTCAATAATCATAATATTTCACGCACTCAGATATCTAAGAATTTAGAAATCAATAAAGCCACTATTTCTAATATATTAAATGCTTTGAAAAAGAAATCCTTAGTCATTGAAGTGGGCGAAGGTAATAGTACGAAAAGCGGAGGACGCAAACCAATCCTCCTAAAAATCAACAAACATTATGGCTATTATATTTCTATGGATTTAACATATAGCTCTGTAGAATTAATGTACAATTATTTTGATGGTACCGTGTTAAAACATGAATCATATAACTTACCTGACAAAAAAGTGAGTAGCATCTTGGCTATATTAAAAACAAATATACCTACTTCTGAAAGCTATGATACTTCCTATGGCTTGTTGGGCATGTCTGTCTCAATTCACGGTATTGTAGATCACAATCAAACTATTATTCACCTTCCCTTCCATGAAAGTGAAGGCATTTCCATTACAGATGAGTTAAGATCACTGACTCAAGTTCCAGTAATTATTGAAAACGAAGCAAACTTATCTGCAATTTATGAAAGAAGCATCCATAGTAATTCAGAAATGAGAAATTTAATTGCTCTAAGTATTCACAAAGGCATTGGTGCAGGTTTAATCATCGATAAAAAATTATATCGTGGCTCTAATGGTGAAGCTGGCGAAATCGGTAAAACGCTCGTTCTTCAAAATGGTGAAACATACAACACAATTGAAAATATTTGCTCTCAAGAAGCATTAATTCAAAGTATTAGTAATAAATTTGAACAAAATATATCACTTTCAGAACTTATCGAACTTTATCATCAACATAATGATATTGTTATTCAAGAAATTGAATATTTTACAACTAAAATTGCAGTATTAGTTCACAATTTAAATACGCAATTTAATCCGGATATGATTTATGTTAACTGCACATTAATCAATGAATTACCTATTATTTTAGATTCGATTAAAACACAGCTACATCAATATTCGACTCATTCCGTACAACTCAATCTTACTACGAATGTGAAACACGCAACCTTATTAGGTGGCTCAATCGCAATTATGCAGAAATTATTAAACATTGATGATATTCAATTAAAATCTAACTAAACAAGCACACCCTTTTACATTTTTGTAGAAGGGTTATTTTTGAAATATTTTAGAAAGCGTTTACAAAAATAATTTTCCGTGCTATATTATCTCTAAAGTTAGTTTGTTTAATAAACTAACCAACTAGTTATAGGAGGATTATCATGACATATTTCAATATTGATAAAGTAAATTACGAAGGACCTAAATCAAATAATGTTTTTAGTTTTAAATATTATAATCCCGAAGAAAAAGTAGGCGACAAAACAATGGCAGAACACCTAAGATTTGGTGTGGCTTATTGGCATACATTTACAGCTGACTTATCTGACCCATTCGGTGTTGGTACAGCTGAACGTGATTGGGATAACTTAAGTGACATGGATAAAGCTAAAGCAAGAGTTGATGCAATTTTCGAATTTATGGAAAAAACACGTATTGATTATTTCTGTTTCCACGATATAGATATCGCTCCAGAAGGTGCAACATTAAAAGAATCTAATGAAAATTTAGATATCATTGTAGACCTTATTAAAGAAAAAATGGATCAAACTGGTAAAAAATTACTTTGGAATACGACAAACAACTTTACACACGAACGTTTCGTACATGGTGCAGCAACTTCTTCTAACGCTGAAGTTTTCGCATATGCCGCTGCAAAAGTTAAGAAATCATTAGAAATCGCAAAAAAATTAGGCGCTGAAAACTTTGTTTTCTGGGGCGGACGTGAAGGTTATGAAAGTTTACTAAACACAGACATGAAATTAGAGTTAGACAACTTAGCTAATTTCTTAAAATTGGCTAAAAGCTATGCAGAAGAAATTGGTTATACAGGACAATTCTTAATTGAACCTAAACCAAAAGAACCTACAACACACCAATATGATACTGATGTTGCGACTTCACATGCTTTCTTACAAAAATATGACTTAGATAAAACATTCAAATTCAATATTGAAGCAAACCATGCAACATTAGCTGGTCACACTTTCCAACATGAATTAAGATATGCACGTGATAATGATTTATTAGGTTCAGTAGATGCAAACCAAGGTCACCCACTATTAGGTTGGGACACAGACGAATTCCCTACTGACGTCTATGATACAACATTAGCAATGTACGAAATCTTAAAAAATGGTGGATTAAATCCAGGTGGTTTGAACTTCGATGCTAAGCCAAGAAGAACTTCATTCAAACAAGAAGATTTAATTTTAACGCATATCGCTGGTATGGATACATTTGCACTTGGTTTAAAAGTAGCACACAAAATGATTGAAGATAATTTCTTTGAAAATATTGTAGATGAAAAATATAAATCTTTTGCTGAAGGTATTGGTAAAAAAATAGTTGAAGGTAATACTTCATTTAAAGAATTAGAGGAATATGCTTTCAACATTAAGGAGATTGATAATACTTCTGATCGTTTAGAAGTAATTAAAGCTCAAATGAATCAATATATTTTAAACATTAATAATGGAGACTGATAAAAATGACTTATGTAATCGGTATAGATATTGGTACAAGTTCCTTAAAGTCTATTGTTGTTAATAAAAATGGAGACGTTGTAGATTCATACAGCGTCTCTTATCATACGCTGCATCCTAAATCTGGATACAGTGAAATGAATCCAGATATCTGGTATGACGCAACAATTGAGAGTTTAAAACATTTATTAAACAAATATGCACAAAAAGAAATTACTGGCATTAGTTTTTCAGGTCAAATGCACGGCCTAGTGGTTATTGATCAAGCAGGTGCAGTCATTAGACCTGCTATTTTATGGAATGACACACGCACATCTAATGAAGTTGATGAAATCAAAAATAAATTAGGTCTCGACGCACTACTGAAATTCACACAAAACACTGTGTTAGAAGGATTTACATTACCTAAACTAATGTGGCTTAAAAATAATGAAATTGATAATTACAACAAAATTCATAAATTCATGTTGCCAAAGGATTACATTGTTTATAAATTAACTGGCAACATTTTTACAGAACCTTCAGACGCTGCAGGTACAATTATGTTTAGCGTGAAAGAAGAAAATTGGTCTACTGAACTACTAAATAGTTTAGATATTGACACATCTATTTGTCCAGATATCATTGCTTCTCATGAAAAAAGTGGTCAATTAACTGACAACGTGAAAAAAGCTTTAAACATCGATTGGGATATCAATGTTTATCAAGGGGGCGCAGATAACGCATGTGGCGCTTTAGGCTCTGGTATCACAGATGAACAAAAGCAATTGGTAAGTATTGGTACTTCTGGCGTAGCACTCTCCATTGAAAATAATACTGACTATGAAAATGATGGCAATGTGCATTACTTTAATCACTGTGTGCCTGATCAAAAATACATTATGGGAGTTACTTTATCCGCTGGTTATAGTCTGGAATGGTTAAAACAACTACTAGACCCTGATGCAGATTTTGCTGCATTCTTAAAAACGATTTCTGATTCTGATGTTGGGTCGAATGGATTAATGTACACACCTTATTTACTCGGTGAACGTACACCACATAATGACGCGGCAGTTAGAGGCAGCTTTATCGGTTTGGATGCGAATACCACACAACTCGATATGAAACGTTCTGTTATCGAAGGTATCACATATTCTATAAATGAAAGCATTCAAATCATGAAAAACAACGGTATTAACATTAAGGAAATTGTTTCTATCGGGGGCGGCGCAAAAAATCATGAATGGCTCCAAATCCAAGCAGATGTTTTCGATGCAGCTATCACCACAAGAACTGAAGAACAAGGTCCAGCTTATGGGGCAGCGATGTTAGCAGCCATGGGTGAAGCGTGGTTTGATACTTTCAATGAAATGAGTCAATCATGGATTACATATGATCAAAAAGTATCTCCTATTGAAGAAAATAGTAAATCATACCACAACTTATTTGATATTTATAAAACAATCTATGACGCTACACAACCAGTAACTCAAAAACTAAGTAAATTTAAGTGATTTATCAAGGGGATGGATATATGTCAACTTATAATAATAAGAAGTTTATCTTTAAAATAGCTTTAATCGCAACGCTTGGTGGGTTGTTATTCGGCTATGACACTGCAGTTATTTCTGGTGCTGAACAATCTCTCCAGAAATATTTAACTAAAGATTACGGTAGCTTTATCCATGGCATTACAGTTTCTAGTGCCTTAATCGGCTGTATTATTGGTGGCTTGTTATCTTCAAGTTTCTCAAGTCGTCTCGGTCGTAAAAAATCATTACAAATAGCTGCTATTTTATTTATAGTTTCTGCGCTTTTATCAGGCTATCCGGAGTTTTTATTTTTTGAACCAGGTGAATCCAGTCTTGCTTTACTGATAACATTTAATCTATATCGTGTCATCGGTGGAATTGGCGTGGGATTAGCCTCTGCAATATCTCCAATGTATATTAGTGAAATTGCACCTTCTTCTATAAGAGGGAGACTTGTTTCATGGAACCAATTCGCTATTATATTTGGTATGTTAGTCGTTTATTTTGTAAACTATGGTATCACTTTCGGTCAATCTCAAAGCTGGATTGAACTAATCGGATGGCGTTATATGTTTATGACTGAAGCAATACCAGCAATTGCATTTTTCTTTTTATTATTTTTAGTACCTGAAACACCAAGGTATTTATCTTTAAATAATAGAAACACTGAAGCACTTACAGTATTAAATAGAATATACTCTTCTAAAAATCATGCACAGAACGTTTTAAACGATATCTTATCAACTAAAAATAAACTAACAGATGTAAAAGCACCATTATTTAGTTTTGGTAAAACTGTGATTATTATCGGTATTTTATTATCTATTTTCCAACAATTCATCGGTATCAACGTGGCATTGTATTATGCACCTCGTATTTTTGAAAATTTAGGTGCAGGTGAGAATACCTCAATGATACAAACTGTTGTGATGGGATTAGTAAACGTAATATTCACCGTTATCGCTATATTATACGTCGATAAATTTGGTCGTAAGCCTTTATTAATTATCGGTTCTACTGGTATGGCAATTGGAATGATCGGAATGAGTACACTCGCTGCTAATGGTGCGTTTGGCATTACAACATTAATATTCTTAGTTATATATACTGCATCATTTATGATGAGTTGGGGACCAATTATCTGGGTGTTATTATCAGAAATATTCCCTAACAGAATTAGAAGTGGCGCGATGGCTATAGCTGTCGCAGTACAATGGTTAGCAAACTTTACAATTACTTCTACTTACCCATCTATGATGGATATTAGCGGTACAATGACTTATGGATTTTACGCACTGATGAGTATTTTATCTGGCTTGTTCGTATGGAAATTCATTCCAGAAACAAAAGGTAAAACACTAGAAGAATTAGAAAAAGTTTGGATTAAAGACAAAGATAAACAAGTTTCTAATAATGTGGAAGAAGTTCAAAGTAATAACTCAGCACAGTAAAATTCGAAGTTAATGTATAGATATTTCCACTATCGTTAAACTTAAAAACAATTATATATTTTTACGAAACAGACTAAATTATAGAAATTAATAAAAACACTTTCGCTGGATTCATATTTAAATAAATTTACGCGAAAGTGTTTTTTAGTTTTATATTTTAATGTGTGTAAAAATTCAAATTTATTCTTTATACTTTTCTGTAACGTTTAAGACCAATGATATTTAGTATTGTAAATATCAAAATGAATAGCAACAGTATAACAATATCGAACCAAATAAATTCAAATCCCTGTCCCTTAATCATTACATTGGTCAGCGCATCACCGGCATATCTTAACGGAAATACATAGCCAATAGCACTGACCCAATTGGCAATGCTATCTAAGGGGATAAGTCCAGAGAAAAAGACTTGAGGTATAACAACTAACGGTATAAATTGAACCATTTGAAATTCTGAATTTGCAAAAGTTGAAACAAACAAACCAATAGCTAAAGCAGCTAATGCAATAAGTATATTAATTAATAATACCCACCAGATACTTCCTACAACTTCAACTTTCAGTAAGTATATCGAATAAAATACAATAATTAATGTTTGTAATATCGCAAACAAACCATAACCTGCTAAATAACCAAAGACAATTTCACTTCTTTTAACAGATGTTGCAAGTACACGTTCTAAAGTCCCTCTCGTACGTTCTCTTAAAAGTGCTATACCAGAAACTAAGAATACAAAGAAAAAGACAAAGAAACCTATGAGAATTGGAAATATTTTATCAAAAAATGTGCTGTCAGCATCACCATAAAGATAATGACTATCTATGCTCAATGCCTCTGCCTGTTGTCCATTGCCTTGTTTCATGTTGTCCGGTATCTTTTCAACAATGTTAGTCATATCTTGCATCTTATTTTTTTGGATTGCACTCGCTAACAATTGCTTCGTTGACCCTGTAAGACTTGGATCTTCATTTTTATAAGTAACTTCTAGATTAGGCCCTTTTTGTTCAATATATGCATCCAAATCTGAATCCACAATTGTATCTTTAATTGAGCTAGGCGCATCATATTTTTCAATATCTACTTTATCTGAAGGCAAAGCGTTCACAATTTCATCTGATACTGAGGCATTCACCCCCATTTTTATATTTGTTTCATTATTAGTATCAAATATAAAATACATCAATGTTAAAACCAAAATAGGTGCAAATAACATTAAAGCTAACGTTCTTTTATCTCGTAATAATTCTTTAATAACTCTGATAAAAATCGCCTTAAATCTCATTATTTCACCTCCGCTTCTGCTTTTATAAACACTTCTTCTATAGAATCAGCTTCGAATTTATCTTTTAATTCTTGAGGTGTTCCAATCGTAAATAATTTTCCTTCAACAATTAAGCCTATATAATCACAACGTTCCGCTTCTCCCATAACATGTGTTGTAACAATCACCGATTTTCCCTTATTTGCTAATTCATTCAATTGCTTCCAAACATCTTTTCTAAGCTTAGGATCAATACCAACCGTAGGCTCATCTAAAATAATAAGGCTGGGGTTAGCTAACAGTGTTATAGCCAAAGAAAGTCTACGTTTCATACCACCTGAAAAATGAGAAACTATCTTTCCTAATTCATGTTCTAAATTCACTATTTTTGTATTTTCAGCAATTGCTTCTTCTAATTTCTTACCTTTTAACCCCATCAAGTTCCCAAAAAACACTAAATTTTCTCGTGCTGTTAATGACTCATACAAAGCATCACTTTGACCCATATAGCCTATTTCATTCAATACTTTGCGATTAGGTATTTGTTTATTGAATATTTGAGCCTGTCCTTCATCTAAACTTTCCATACCCATTAAACATTTTATTGTCGTAGTTTTTCCTGAACCACTAGGACCAATCAACCCTAATATTTCTCCCTCAGTTAATTCTATATTAATGCCATCTAAGACTTTCTTTTGATCATAATATTTTATTGCGTTTGTTAACTTTGCTACAAGGTCAGCCATAGAGTTCCCTCTCCCATGTAAATTATTGTTTATAAAACGAGTATATACCTCTCATTTGTAAAATCAATTTAGCACTAAAAAATATCCAATTCTTACAATTCCAATTAAATAAGTAATATTACACTTAAGCATAAAAATCCGCTAGTTAGGCATTTTCAAGCAAATTGACAGGGAAATATTTTATATTGTAGTTTATAAATTAAAACTTTGTTTTAATTTTAAATACTTGGAAAGGGGTGTTTTATATGTCAGCAATCATAGAAGCACTAAATAATGCCATCCAAGCAGGTATCGCTCATGATTGGGTAACTATGGGTACAAGGCATTGCGAGTGCATTAGCTAGCGGTGTAGACTTTGTTTTAGGTTTCTTAAAATAAAGTCATTTTCCTCACAAAAAAGGACCTTCTCTAAAATCACGTGTGATATTTTTAGAGAGGGTCTTAAATTTAACTTCTAAACATTTGTAGTTTTTGAAAATAAAAAAGACTAGGACATAAATATATGTTCCAGTCTCAAAGTAATATCTTAATTATACTTTTTCAGTTTGTGCTTGTGCTTTTTCATTGTTTGAGGCATGTGAAGCACCGATTGCTTCGATTTCTTCTAGTGTACGTCCTCTAGATTCTGGAACGAATTTTTTCACAAACAGTACGCCGAGTATACAAATGATGCCGAATATCGCAAATACGATTTGTTGTGGGAAATACACTGTCATAATTGGGAATAGTAATCCAACTAAGAAAGAACCAATCCAATTTAATGAAGATGCTGCACCTGAAGCAAATCCTCTAATTGCTAATGGGAATATTTCTCCAACGATAACCCATGTTAACGGCGCCCATGTAAATGAATAGAACGCTACATAAATACTTAAAAATACAACAATGAGCATTGGATTCGCATTTGGTAATATCAAATTAATGATTGCTGGTAATATGAATGATAATCCCATCACAGTACCACCTAACATAAGTAATGTTCTTCTGTTAAATTTATCTGCTATCCAAATGAAGAGTAATGATCCTAATACTAAAATCACACCTTGAATAATTGGCCACATTAAAGCTGTACTTGCTGAGCTACCTGTAGCTTGTTCAACAATTAATGGAATATAATAGAATATTGCATTTGCCCCTTGGAATTGTTGGAACGCAGCTACACCCAATCCAGCGATAACTAAATATTTATATTTGCCACTAAATAACGTTGCTAATGATTGGTTTACTTTATTCTTACTTTCTATTTGAATAGTCTTGTTTATTTCTTCAAATTCTTTATCTACGTTTTGGTTATTTCTAAGGTTGCTTAAGACTATTTTAGCTTCTTTAAATTTATTATTTTTAATTAAAAATCTTGGAGACTCTGGTAATTTTAATACGCCCCAGAATAAAATGACTGCTGGAACTGCTGCTGCACCTAACATTAATCTCCAACCCATTTCAACAGGTAAACCTCTTAAGAAATAGTCTACGATGTATGATAATAACATCCCAGATACAATCATTGTTTGATTCATACCAGACAATTGACCACGGTACTTAGCTGGAGCCATTTCTGACATGTAAGCTGGTACTAATGCTGATGCAGCACCAACTGCTAATCCAAGAATTACCCTTGATATAATTAAGAAATAACTACCATCATGTGGTGCGATGCCTGACAAAACAGAACCAATTACGAAAATGATTGCAGAAATTAAAATCATTTTCCTTCTACCAAGCGTATCAGATAATTTACCTGCTAAAATACCACCAAATATTGCGCCTAGCATTACTGACGAGGTAATTAACCCAATTATAAATCCACTATTAATATTCCAGTCTTCTCTTAAAAATGGTAACGCTCCGGTCATAACACCTATGTCATAACCAAAAAGTATCCCACCAAAAGCGCCGAAGAAATAGATAAAGCGATTCGAAACTTTACTGTTTATTTTCATCCCATTCACCCTTTTTTAAAACAAAATATGCCTTACATTACGTTATTTGATTAACGACAAATCTACTGTAATTTAATTTATTAATGTATATTCTGAATCAAACATGTTTAATAATATTTCTATTTGCGATGTATTCAATTTAAGTGACAGTACTGTGTGATGACCGCCGCCTTCTTCAATCCAACGTTTCACGCCTTGTTCTAATGATGGTTTAACATCCCATAACACTCTAGCTACTGGTAAGTTAGGTGCAGGTTCATCTAATTGTTTAGCAGTAATTTCATTCACAATAAACTTGAAGTGTGTGCCAAGATCCATCATTGTGACCACTACGCCGTCGCCAGCTTTTCCATCGAATACTAATCTTGCTGGATCTTCTTTACCACCTATACCTAGGGGATTTACAACGATTTTAGGTTTCGTGTCTGCTAATGTTGGATCAACTTCCAACATATGTGCGCCTAGTATATGTGATTGGTGACTTCTTAAGTCGTACGTATAATCTTCCATGAACCCTGTTGCTTCATTTTCTGCAGCAATTTTAAGTAAGCGGTCTAAAGCAGCAGTCTTCCAATCACCTTCACCTGCAAATCCGTAACCTTGTTCATTAAGTCTTTGTACTGCTAAACCTGGTAATTGTTTCATGCCATGTAAATCTTCAAAGTTAGAAGTGAAAGCAGTATATCCACCCTCATCTAAAAAGCGTTTAATCGCAATTTCATATTTTATTTGTTCTTTAACAGAAGCATTAAATGCGTCTTTACTGTACGCTCTGTATTCAAAGTCATATAAATCTTCATATGATTTAAATAATTGATCTACTTCTGAATCTGTTACTTGATTCACATATTCTACTAAATCACCTATACCAAAATAATCTACAGTCCAACCGTATTGGATTTGTGCTTCGATTTTATCCCCTTCAGTAACAGCTACATTACGCATGTTGTCACCAAATCTTGCAACTTTTAAGTTGAAGCTTTCATTATAAGCATTGGCTACAACCATCCATTCTCTTAATTGCTTTTGTACATTTTCATCTTTCCAATGTCCAAAAATAATTTCATTTTTCTTATTAAGACGGCGGTTAATATAACCGTATTCTCTATCACCATGCGCTGATTGATGTAAATTCATATAATCCATATCAATGTTTTCCCATGAAATATCATTGTTGTATTGAGTTGCTAAATGTAATAATGGTTTTTGTAATAATTTAGTACCTCTAATCCACATTTTCGCTGGTGAAAATGTATGCATCCATGTAATCACACCTAAAATATCATCACGATAATTCGCTTCTTTCATAATATCTGTAATAACATCTGCAGAAATTGCTAATTTCGTTTGTAATTCTATTTCAAACGGTAATTGTGCCTGCGCGTTTAATTCGTCCGTAATATTTTGTGCATTTTGTTTAACTTGTGCGAGTGCATCATCACCATAAAGTTCTTGTGATCCAATCACAAACCAGAATTTTTTTGTTGTAGCCATTTTGTTTCCTCCTTAGTTTTGTCCGTAATAGGCATTTGCGCCGTGTTTTCTTTCAAAGTGTTTATCAAGTACTGCTTTAGGTAATGTTTCTGCGAATGGATTTAATTGTCTTGTGAAGATATTCATCTTACATACTTCTTCTAACACTACTGCGTTCATCACAGCTTTTTCACAATTATCTCCCCAAATAAATGGTGCGTGACCATGCAATAATACTGCAGGTACTTCATGTGGGTTGATACCTTTTTCTTTAAATGTTTCAACAATGACATTGCCTGTTTCATACTCATAATCTTTATTGATTTCTTCAGTCGTTAAAAATCTAGCACACGGAATTTCGCCGTAGAATGTATCTGCATGTGTTGTTCCCATAGCTGGCACGTTCAATCCTGATTGCGCCCACGTTGTTGCCCATGGTGAATGCGTATGTACGACACTGCCAATATCACCAAATTCTTTATAAAGGACAGCATGCGTTGGCATATCTGAAGAAGGTTTTAAATCTCCTTCAACCACTTCACAATCTAAATTACAAACCACCATATCTTCTGGTTTCATGACATCGTAATCTACGCCACTCGGCTTGATAACAAATAATTGCGATTCTGCATCAAAGGCACTCACATTACCCCATGTGTATTTAATCAATCCTCGGTTTGGCAATTCTAAATTTGCCTTAAAAACTTCAGCTTTTAACGTTTCTAACATGTTATTTGCCTCCTAAATATTTAGCTATCGATTGTTCTATAGGTAAACCTTTTTTAACTTTTTCTACATAATTATTAAAGTTAATCACTTCTTGTTCTACTGGTTCTGTAGTTACTTCTTCTGTGTTTAAAAATACAACTTCATTTAAAAATGTAGCTAAAGGTTGTTGAGATTCTTGTGCGGTATAGTAAGCTAAAACACTGACACCCCATGCGCCACCTTCACTTGCCGTATCCATTACGGTAATCTTATTTTCAAGTGCTGATGATAATACTTGCTGTGCGACACCTTTGGTTTTAAAAATACCGCCATGTGCTATCAATTTATCTATGTTAATCGATTCATTATCTTTCAATAAATCCATTCCAATTTTCAAAGTACTGAATGCACTATATAAATGCATTTTCATAAAATTAGCTAAATTGAAATTATAGTTTGGTTCACGTACAAATAATGGATAACCTGTCTCTACATCTGTGATATTTTCTCCTGAAACATAGTTGTATGAAAGTAAGCCACCAATGTTGTCATCACTTTCCAATGAACGCTCGAATATCTGTCCGTACAACTTATCCGATGAAAAATCAACACTCATGACGCTTAATACTTCGCCAAATATGTTCATCCAATCATTAATATCAGAAGTACAGTTATTGGTGTGAATCATTGCTACTTCACTACCATCGGGCGTTGTTACTACATCAATTTCTGGGTACATACCTTTTAATGCATCAGATAATACAACCATTGCAAATGCACTAGTACCGGCTGATATATTACCTGTATTCTGCGCTACTGTGTTCGTTGCTACCATACCAGTACCAGCATCGCCTTCTGGCGGACACATAACGCTACCAGCTTCGAGATTACCTGAAGGATCTAATAATGTTGCACCTTCGCTTGTAAGACGACCGCCACTTTCACCAGCCAATTTAATTTCAGGTAATATAGTTGCTACTGACTTTTCAAATCCTTTTCCTTTAAATAAGTCATTAGCTGTATTTAATAAATCTGATCTATAAGCTTTGTTGTTAACATCTATAGGGAACATGCCTGAAGCCTCGCCAATACCGACAACTTTTTCACCAGTTAAGTACCAATGTACGTATCCAGCTAACGTTGTTAAATATTCAATTTGATTCACATGGGCTTCTTTATCTAATATGGCTTGATATACATGCGCAATACTCCAACGTTCTGGAATATTAAATTGAAACGCTTCGCTAAGTAACGTAGCTGCCTTTGCTGTATTACCATTTCTCCAAGTTCTAAATGGTACAAGTAAATCTTCATTATGATCAAACGCTAGATAACCATGCATCATACCGCTGATACCAATCGACTTCACTTGTTTTAATGTTAAATTATGTTTTTCTTTCATTTTTGTTGTCATTGCACTATAACTTTTCTGTAAACCGACCCAGATATCATTAATGGAATATGTCCAATATCCATCTACGAATTGGTTTTCCCATTCAAAATGTCCAGATGCAACTGTATTTAAATGCTTATCAATTGCTACGGTTTTAATTCTTGTAGAACCAAGTTCAATACCAATCGATATATCTTCACTACTTAATGCTTTCTTCAAACCATCCATTTCCAACACTCCTATTGAAACCGTTTTCAAATATACCTTATAATATTTGTCCGTACATGTCAATATTTATTATTTTATGTCCGTACATGTTTTGAGTTATAAAAAAGCTCAAACCAATAGCTTGATTGATTTGAGCCTGTCTTTTATAATTTTTTTACAGAATTTCGTTCGATAATATATGTATCTATAAGTTGTGACGTTTGTTTTTTATCTGTATTTATCGCGTTAATCATCCATTCTGCTGCTTTTCTACCAAGTAATTCTTGAGGATGTGACGTTGTAGTCAAATCCATCTCACTCAATTTACTTAGCACTGAATTATCTTCGCCAACCACAGATAAATCGCTTGGTATCTGCACATTTCGCTGTTTTAATCTTTGGATAATCTCGTAAGCAATTTCATCGTTATAACAAACTAAGCCAGTGATATTAATCTTTTTCTCATAAATATGCTGAACAATTTGTTCGATGACTTGTGGCTTACTTTCGGTATCAAATGTATAAATATGTTCGCCTTTAAAAAGAATATGATTACTTTCAAAAGCATTAAAATAACCTTTCATTCTTAATTTACCTTGGTTATCGTCTATTTTAGTAATTAAAGCAATATTTTCATGTCCTTGATCTACTAAATATTTTGTTGCTAAATAGCCAGATTTCACATCATCAATTGCTATATAAGGCAAATTCAACTCATCATACTTAGCATTAATCATTAAAATCGGAATATCTCGCTGTTTGAATAATGAATAATAGGACAAATTCGGGTTATAGACATTACTCTTAGTAGGTTCTATAATAAGTCCCGTCACACCTTGATTCAGCATCATCTCTAAACATTTACGTTCTTCCTCATGATTGTTATTCGTACTTGCTAATATTAAAGAATAGCCATTCTTTTTTAATACATTCTCAATACCTCGAATAATACTCGGGAAAATATAATCCGATAAGTAAGTCACGATTACGCCTATTTTTTTAGTTTCATTGTTCTGATTTGTATTTAAATAATTGTAACTCACATATGATCCAGAACCTTTTTTCTTTTTAATGTATCCTTCTTTGACTAATAAATCCATTGCTTGTCTGATTGTATAGCGACTTAAATTATATCTATCCTGAAATTGCTTTTCTGTAGGTAAGAGCATTCCAACTTGATAGCTTTTGTTAATTATTTTTTCTTTAATTTCGTCCGCTACAATTTGATATTTCGGCTTATTCATAATTGAAAATCTCCTAGTCTCACCAATTTGTCTTAATACCGCATATTATAGCATACGTCATATTTATTCAATGAATCAAATTTTAAGAAAAATTGAATTTATACGTTGAATTCATCATATAATATAAAGTAATTACGTACTTAGTTTAAACGTCGTTCTTTGTACTGCCTTCCCTCTTGAAAGACTACTGTTAAGCCATTGAAACGTCACTCATTAAAATCTTTTGACTTATGAATTGACTGTTGTTATATTAAAATTAAGAAGGAGATATGCGCTAACATACCTCCCTCACAGACCCGTTAAAATACGGTGGCTTTTTGATTTGAAAACAACGTTCCAACACTTATTAGCCTAAAGTTGGAACGTTATTTTTTTGGCTATTACAAACTAAAATGAGTCCAATGATTGTTAACACAACCATTAAGATTTCATAATCAGTCATTTTCTATCCTTTCTTGGAGTAGAGACCAAAATCATAGGCATCACCCCATTTTCAATGAGATTAGCCACCTTTATTCCAACTTGTCTGTAAAAATATTTTACTACATGAACTGCATCACTCCTACCTTATCTTCACTTTTTGAAAAATTTAACTATCCCTAAATGAATCATTTTATTGAAGTCTTATAACGTCTCTATGTACGCTTTTAAAAATATAATAAAATCTTTTGACTTATGAATTAACCGTTGTTATATTAAAATTAAGAAGGAGGTATGCGCTAACATACCTCCCTCACAGACCCGTTAAAAAGACGGTGGCTAGACAAAGTGAAAATAACGTTTCAACATTTATCTGCCTAAAGTTGGAACGTTATTTTTTTGACTATTACAAACTAATATGAGTCCAATGATTGTTAACACAACCATTAAGATTTCATAATCAGTCATTTTCTATCCTTTCTTGGAGTAGAGACCAAAATCATAGGCATCACCCCATTTTCAATGAGATTAACCACCTTTATTCCAACTTGTCTGTAAAAATATTTTACTACATGAACTGCATCACTTTTTGAAAAATTTAACTATCCCTAAATGAATCATTTTATTGAAGTCTTATAACGTCTCTATGTACGCTTTTAAAAATATAATAAAATCTTTTGACTTATGAATTAACCGTTGTTATATTAAAATTAAGAAGGAGATATGCGCTAACATACCTCCCTCACAGACCCGTTAAAACACGGTGACTTTTTGGTTAAAATAACCTTAACTTCTCCAAAGTTGGAAGGTTATTTTTTTTGGCTATTACAAACTAATATGGGTCCAATGATTGTTAACACAACCATCAAGATTTCATAATCAGTCATTTTCTATCCTTTCTTGGAGTAGAGACCAAAATCATAGGCATCACCCCATTTTCAATGAGATTAGCCACCTTTATTCCCACTTGTCTGTAAAAATATTTTACTACATGAACTGCGTCACTCCTATCTTTTCTTCACTTTTAAAAAAACTCACCCCCAAAATATAAAACGTTTTCATTTTATTAATAAGAAATGGATACATTTTACTTTGTACATGGTACGCTATAATTAATAAAAATATTACTTATTATATTAAATGGATAGATTGTATAAGGAGTGAACTTGGATGAAAAAAGTTTCTATCAAAGATGTAGCTAAAGAAGCAGACGTGTCTTTGACTACGGTTTCGCAAATTTTAAATAAAAAAAGCAACCGTTTTTCAGAGGAAACAGTAAACAAAGTCATTGCTGCTAAAGAGCGATTAGGCTACTTCCCTAATAAAAATGCGCAACAATTACGTGGTAGCCAAACAAAATTAATCGGTGTGCTATTACCAAATTTAACTAATCCATTCTTTTCCACGATGATGCAAACTATGGACGATCACAAACCAGATGATGTCGATTTATTCTTCTTAACAACAAAGGAAGATAAAATCGAAGAAGGGATTATGCATCTTGTCGAACGAGGCATGGATGGTCTGATTATTGCGCAGATGATTAAGAACCCGTCTCGTTTAAATCAATATTTATTAAATCATAATATACCCTATATCGTACTAGATCAAAGTGATGACCATGGATTTACTGATATCGTAAAAACAAATGAACGCAATGGTGGTGAACTGGCAGCCGCACATCTTATTGATTACGGCCACACGCACATTTCAATCATTCAACCTTATAATTTAACGAGTAATATGAAAGCAAGAACAGATGGTTTCATCAAATATTGTGAAATGCATGAGATACCATCTCCTATAATTATCGAAACCCCTTTAAATAAAGAAGGTGGATTTGCAGTCATTGATGATATTATAAAGTCCAAATCAAGTGCTATTTTTGCAACAAATGATGAGATGGCTATTGGTATTATGCGTGGCCTCGCTGATAAAGGATTTCACGTACCAAACGATATTTCAGTTATTGGCTTTGATAATATAGACATTGCAAAATATCTTGTCCCTTCCCTCACCACAGTTGCACAACCTATTAAAGAAATAGGCGAGGCTGCATTAGCTTTAATCACTCATAAGCTGAATCAAAATGATGCAACTTTACATAACGTTGCATTACATAATGAGTTAGTTATCAGAGAAACAACGCAACATTTTTAAAAATAAAACACACATAATATAAGACTTAAAGATATGTCATTGATTGCTTGACTCGAGTTAGCAGTTATCAATTTTCAGCTTATCTTCTAGGTCTTATATTTTTTTGTAAAAAATGAAAGCGTGTACAAATATAGAAATTGATGTTATTATGACTTAGTAAAACGTTTTACTAAATCGTTTTACCTAAAAATAATCACTACATAAATATATATATAGAGGTGTCTTATGGATATTATAGCAATTTTAATTGGTCTTGGACCATTACTGGGTTGGGGACTATTTCCTACCATCGCATCGAAGTTTGGTGGACGACCAGTTAACCAAATATTTGGTGCAACAGTAGGAACGTTGATTTTCGCATTAGGTTTCGCATTCATTCAAGGTATCGATTTTCCAACAGGAATGAACCTTATATTTTCATTAATATCAGGTGTTGGTTGGGGCTTTGGACAAATTATTACTTTTAAAGCATTTGGTCTAGTCGGTTCTTCCAGAGCTATGCCAATCACAACTGCATTTCAACTATTAGGTGCATCACTATGGGGTGTCTTTGCATTAGGAGATTGGCCAGGATTAACAAATAAAATTATCGGCTTCACTGCCCTACTTGTTGTGCTAATTGGTGCATATATGACCGTTTGGAGTGAAAAATCAGAACAACAATATAGTAAGAAATTAAGAAATGCAGTTATTTTACTACTTATAGGTGAAATAGGTTATTGGGCCTACTCTGCAGCACCTCAAGCAACTAATATCAGTGGTATGGAAGCATTCTTACCACAAGCAATGGGTATGGTGCTTGCTGCAGTAATTTATGCATTTATGAATATGAAACAAGGCAATGCTTTCTTAGAAAAAGTCAGCTGGAAACAAATTATTTCAGGATTGTTCTTTGCATTTGGTGCATTAACATACTTAATTTCTGCACAGTCAGATATGAATGGATTAGCGACAGGATTCATACTGTCACAAACATCAGTAGTATTAGCTACGTTAACAGGTATTTATTTCTTGAATCAGAGAAAAACACCAAAAGAACTTATCGTTACTATTATTGGACTTGTAATCATATTAATAGCAGCAGCAGTTACAGTATTTATTAAATAAACTATAGGATGGGAGATTTAATTATGAAAAAAACAAAGGTTTTAAATAGTCATGTATCACATGCAATTGCAACATTGGGTCATTTTGATTTAATAACAATTAATGATGCGGGTATGCCAATTCCAAATGACGAACGTCGTATTGATTTAGCGATTACTAAAGATCTACCACGCTTTATTGATGTTTTAGAGAACGTTTTATCAGAAGTTGAAGTTCAAAAAATATTTCTTGCAGAAGAAATCAAAACACAAAACGCTGAACAACTTAAACAAATTAAATCATTGATAGGTGACAATGTAGAAATTTCATTTATTCCACATGAAGAAATGAAACAAAATTTAAATCATTCACTAACAAAAGCTAATATTCGCACAGGGGAAACGACACCATTTTCAAATATTGCACTTGAATCTAACGTGACATTTTAAAGAAAAAAGGAGAATATACTATGACAAATAAAGTTGTAATTATTGGTTCTACCAATGTAGATAAAATTTTAAACGTAGACCGTTTTGTTAAACCGGGAGAAACATTACATCTTCAAAATGCTCAAAAAATTTATGGTGGCGGTAAAGGCGCAAATCAAGCACTTGCAACTGCACGCTCAAATGCCCAAACAACTTTTATTTCTAAGATTGGAACTGAAGGAGACGCAGATTTCATGTTAGAAGATTTTGAAGAAGCGCATATGAATACAGACTACATCATGACAACAGATACTGCCCAAACAGGCCAAGCATTTATAACAATTGATGCCAATGGACAAAATACAATTTTAGTTTATGGTGGCGCAAATATGGAATTAAATGATACAGATGTAAATAAAGCAGCTGACGCAATTGCAGAAGCAGATTATATTATTGCTCAACTTGAAGTGCCTGTTCCTGCGATTATTAGCGCTTTTAAAATCGCACGTGAAAACAATGTCACTACTATTTTAAATCCAGCTCCTGCAAGTGAATTATCTAAAGATTTACTTACTTTAACTGACATTATTGTGCCAAACGAAACAGAAGCAGAATTATTAAGTGGTATCGCAGTTACAGATCGTGCGTCAATGCATCAAAACGCCGAATACTTTTTATCTTTAGGAATGAAAGTTGTTATTATCACACTTGGCGAGCAAGGTACTTATTACGCGACAGCAAATTCTGCTGGTTTAATACCTTCGTTTAAAGTAAAAGCGATTGATACAACAGCAGCAGGTGACACTTTTATCGGTGCATTTGCAAGTCGTCTCAATATGACAGACTTTAATATAGAAGAAAGTATTACTTACGCAAATAAAGCAGCTTCGCTTACAGTCCAAGTTGAAGGCGCTCAAAAATCAATTCCATTAGAACAAGATGTGTTAAAGGCTTAAAGATAAACTACTTATTTTATACATCATGAGATAGTTCATAATCACTGCTCATAAGCAAAGGCGGCTCTCACTAATCTGAGAGCCGCCTTGTTTATTTATTTATTTATATTTATTTACGAGTGCTTTAGGAAGATGACAGTAATCATCAGGGAATCTTGTTAATCTATCTTGATTTTCTTCTGCACTTTTCACGTAATTTGTCAGTGGTAATACTTCTGTTGCAATCAGATGATGGTCTTCAATTGCATCTATAAATGCTTGTGCCTCTTTTAAATGCTTGGCATCTTCACTGTATAATCCTGTTCTATATCTCAAGCCAACATCTTCACCTTGCTTGTTTACGCTATAAGGATCAATAATTTCAAATAGATATCCCATTAAGTCTGTAACTGTCACTTTTGCTGGATCAAATGTTGTCTTAATGACTTCTACATATCCATCATATTCTCCATCGAGTGTATCTGTAATACCGTTTGCCCTGCCACCTTCTGTGTCTACTACACCAGGTAAAGTTTTAACAAAGGCTTGTACACCCCATAGACATCCGCCTGCCAAGTATACCGTTTCCATTTACATCTCTCCCTTTTCAACTAACAATTATCAATTCAGTATAGTAATAACCACGTTCATTTGCAATTACTTATAGTTTAGCGTTTTCAAAGGTGTATGATTGATTTTTTGTCAAAAGGGAAAATATTAAAGTAGTATACAAGGAGGAATTACATGCCTAAAGTTGAAGAAAGAATGTTAGAAGATATCGAAGAAAAACCTTCAAGATCACAAAGCGATTTAAGCTCTGAAAAGGAAATGCAGCAAAATGCCTTTGAAAGATTAGGCAAAGACGTCGTAATCATCGAAACTTTAGCAATTATGAACATTATTTTTGCTATAAGTACAATTGGCTTAGTGACTGCACTTGTTTGCACAAATAAAAAGAAATAAGTTCATCATAGCTGTTTCTAAATTTTAAGAAGTATAAAATGAATGCTATATACCTATGCTCTTTTCATGGTTTTCACTATTAAAGTGACGGCTTTGAGAAGAGCATTTTTATTTTTCTATTTCTTCAAATGTACTTTTCATATATAATGAAAATATTGCACTAATTTAAATTAATAAATTGAATATTATCCCTTTTTTGTTATAATGCAATAAGGAGAATTTTGTTCTTTTACTCGAAATAATGAGTAAGTAAATTATAAATGAAGCATTACGTTGCTTCAATACAACCAACCACTTCAACCATAAATTTTATATTAATAATAATGAAAAGAATAGATTAGAGGAGAATCGAATTATGGATTATAGAGTATTATTGTATTATAAATATACAACACTTGATGACCCCGAAACTTTCGCTACGGAGCATTTAGAATTTTGTAAGGATTTAGAACTTAAGGGCCGTATTTTAGTATCTACAGAAGGTATCAATGGTACTGTATCTGGGACAGTCGAAGCTACTGATAAATATATGGAACAATTGAAATCAGATGAAAGATTTAAAGGGATTACTTTTAAAGTTGATGAAGCTGAAGGACATGCTTTCAAAAAAATGCACGTACGTCCAAGAGAAGAAATCGTTGCTCTAGATTTAGAAGATGACGTTGACCCAAGAGAATTAACAGGAAATTACTTATCACCAAAAGAATTTAGAGAAGCTTTATTGGCTGATGATACTGTAGTCATTGATGCAAGAAATGATTACGAATACGATTTAGGTCATTTCCGCGGCTCAGTTCGTCCTGATATCACGAGATTTAGAGACCTACCTGAGTGGATCAAAGAAAATAAAGAGCAATTCATGGACAAAAAGATTGTCACTTATTGTACTGGCGGCATCCGTTGTGAAAAATTCTCTGGTTACTTATTAAAAGAGGGCTTTGAGGATGTAGGTCAACTTGAAGGTGGCATTGCTACTTATGGTAAAGATCCGGAAGTAAAAGGTGAATTATGGGACGGTAAAATGTACGTCTTTGATGAACGTATTAGTGTAGAAGTCAACCAAGTAGACAAAACAGTTGTGGGTAAAGAATGGTTCGATGGTACACCATGCGAACGTTATATCAATTGCAGCAATCCAGAATGTAACAAACAAATTCTTGTTTCTGAAGAAAATGAAGAACGTTATTTAGGTGCTTGTACACACGAATGTGCAACTCACGAAAATAATCGTTATGTAAAAAAACATGACATTAGCGAAGAAGAAAAAGCCGCACGCTTAGAAAACTTCAAAAATCTTGTAAGCCAATAATATAAAAACTGTTATGCATGATGCATAACAGTTTTTTTATTTATCGTTTTACTCGTGTTATCAAGTTTTTTACTAACTTTTCAATACTACTATTAGTAACTTCTATATTTTCGTCATTTCTTTTTTTATCACCGTTAAACCAAATTGGTTTCATGCCTACATTAAGTGAACCAGAAACATCATTTTCCCAAGAATCCCCTACATATATTGTATCCTCAGGTTTGATATTTAGCATATGAGTTACCTTTAAGAAAGCAGCACCATCAGGCTTTTCACTTCCAATATCTTCAGATATAAAAATATTATTTTCAAATATCTTTTTTAATTCTAAACGTGCTATCTTAGTTGTTTGTTCTGAATTTTTCCCGTTAGTTAATATACCTATATTGACCCATTTTTTCAATTCATTAAGGTGATTATTTAATGTTATATTTGGTTTAATATGTTGAATAATAATGTCAAAAAAAGCTAAGAAATATTCATGTGCTTCTTTTGTGGTAATATTTTTCTTAAAATATTTTAAACTTTCTATTAATCGTAGTTGCCTGAGTTCATCTAAAGTTATCTCTCCTCGACTATGTTTCAACCAAAATTTTTTATCATAATAAGTGTAAATTTTGAGGAATTCATTATATGCAATATCTTCTGCATATCCAGAATCGTTGAAAATTTGTTTATTCGCAATTAACCATAAATCATTGAAAGGAAATAAAGTATTATCTAAGTCAAATAATACTAATTCTGCATTTTTAATTAAAAACCCCTCCTTAAGAGTAATTAACGTCGTTACATAATAATTATAAAGCGACTTTTCACTTTTACTGTATTAAGTTTTCAACAAAATTATGAATTTTAAAACCTTCTCTCCATAAACTTAATCCCTTTATGCGTACAAACTAAAAATAGAATATGTGCAATAATCCAACAGATATACCCCATGAATTGGAATTGAAAAACAGGGTTAATTGCCATATAAATCAGCAATGGATACAGTGCTAAAAATGAAAACATGACACAAATTAACGCGATATAATAATAATCCCCTAACTTTTTATAAATAAAATAGAGTAAAGCATAAAGTAAAATTGTAATGCCTACATGAATTAAAAATTCCATAACAATATTTGAAGCATTGTCATCTATTAAAAAATCTATATTCAGTAATAATGCTGTTAAGTGCATCGATTTAAATAAATCGAAAAATAAAGTAGTCAAAAATAATATAATTGCTAACGTCAATGCTACGATTAAATGTGCTAAAAGTTTTTTCATAATATCATATTATTCCCTTACACCCATTAGTTAATCAATTTTCAAAATAAATTTATTTACATATAAAAACCCCTGTCTCTACATAGTAGAAACAGGGATTAGTTTATTCACTTAACTATATTTAATTTTAATTAGACATTACTGCTTATATTATGCAGTAACCCATTGTGAAGCACCTTCAGATTCGTAAAGATCCATTGCTGCTTGGTCTTGTACTGATTCTGGAGCTTCAGTTGGTGATTGACCTTGGTATTCTTCAGGTGCTACTGAATTCCAAGTGCTTTGTAAGAATTGGTATTTACCTGCTGCACCTGATGAAGGGTTAACAGCTTTAAGGTCGCCACCTGATTCACGTTCAGCGATTGCTTGTAAATGAGAATTAACTTCTACTGATGAACCACTTGAAGCTTCACTTGAGCTTGATTCATTTGAACTTTCTGAAGATTGAGTTGAAGCAGCTTCTTGTTGTGGTTGTTGAGTTTCTTCAGTTTGTGGAGCTGATTGTTCAGTTGGTTGCTCAGCAGTTGCTTTTTGAGCTTGTTCTTGTTGTGGTTGAGCTTGTTGTTGACCACTATTAGTTGAAGCTTGTTCTGATGAACCATTTGAACCTTCACCATAGCTCCAAGTAAAGTTTGTACCATCTGATTGGAAGTTATAATTTACGCCATCTTGAGTAAAGTTATGATTATATGAACCCTCTTGTATAGGTGCTTGATTTAATTGTTCAGAGTTTGATTGAGCTTGTTGCGCTAAGTCTGCTTTGTCGATACCTTGTTCTGAAGCGTCAGCTGAATTTCCTGCTGCTGCTCCTGTTACGCCTAATCCTACTGCTAAAGTTGATGCAATTACTGTTTTTTTCATTATTAATAATCCTCCTAAGAGATAATTTTCATTTTATAGTTTTAAAATTAATTCGTAATTTCAATCATCGCTAAGACGATTTACTTTCCTCAATTAATTTACAAGACCTACTGTAACATCTATAAATAGCTCGTGGGTTACAGTGAAGTTAAAAAAACAATCGACTTTTTACACTCCCATTACACTAAATATCTTAATAATTTCCAGAAAATTCAACCAAAATACTCTCACGATAGTTCATAAATAGAATACTTGCTTTACCTCTATGTAATCTCTATGTAATTAGTGTGACAATGATGTACCTTTACACCAATAGTATACACTTACTTTTTTACTTCGATTTATTTTTATTTCACGTTATTTTAAACACATTATTTTTTATTTCTAGAATATATTTATGATATTGAATTTATTCTACGATATGATAATATACTATGTTGATATAATTTTAATTATTTTTTAATATTGCGTACTAACTATGTAAAGTATTATATCGATTTGGAGGAGTTCAATGTTTATCAATGTCCTTTATGAGGATAATCATTTACTTATGGTCGAAAAACCTATCAATATACCAGTACAGGCTGATGACTCAAAAGATGAAGATTTATTGTCTATGTTAAAAGATTACATTAAAGAAAAATATAATAAACCAGGAAAAGTTTATCTTGGCTTAGTACATCGTCTTGATAGACCAGTCGGTGGTGCTATGGTATTTGCTAAAACATCCAAAGCTGCATCTCGTTTATCAAATGAACTAAGAAAGCAAAATTTTGATAGAACTTATTTAGCAGTTGTTCATGGCACACCTGCAAAAAAACAAGGTGAACTTAAAGATTATCTCTGGAAAGATCGTAATAAAAATATCGTATATGTGGTAGATTCAAGAAGAAAAGAAGCAAAACAAGCGATCTTAGACTACAAAATAATTCGTAATGCTGAAAAGAAAAGTTTAGTCGAAGTACAATTGCGAACTGGACGTTCACATCAAATTAGAGTGCAATTTGCGAATCAAAACTTACCATTGTATGGAGACCAAAAATATGGACAACATATTAATAAACCTGGTCAACAAATTGCTTTATGGGCATCGCATCTTAGCGTAAAACATCCGACTAAAGATGAAATTATATCTGTAGAATCAATTCCAAGCGACGGTATCTGGTCACATTATTTGTAATACTTGTATCGTCTCCATACTAAAATTGCATTTCCTCGGAAATATTTTAATAACAAAAACAATAGGCTGGGACATATCACATGTCTTAGCCTCAGTTTTTTATATTGGCAGTGGCTGACTGAATTGAAAATACGCTTATATCAAGCATTTAAAGAACTACTACTTCATTTATGAAGACAAGTAGTTCTTATGCAAGAGCTAAAGCTCTTGTATTCCATTTTCTAGTCAGCTGTGCCGGGGTGGGACGACGAAATTTTATTAGAAAAATTAGATTTCTGTCCCACTCCCTTGTTTTATTTATCTCAAATTATTTATTAAATCAAAAAACCTGCCTCTATATTATAGAAGCAGGTTTTGAATCGTTTATTTAAAATGATTAATTACTGTTTAAATTATGCAGTAACCCATTGTGAAGCGCCAACTTCATTGTATAGTTTAACTGCTGCAGCATCTTGTACAGATTCAGGTGCTTCTGTTGGAGATACACCTTGGTAAGCTGCTGGAGCTACTGAATCCCAAGTGCTTTGTAAGAATTGATATTTACCTGCTGCACCTGATGATGGGTTAACAGCTTTAAGATCGCCGCCTGATTCACGTTGAGCGATTGCTTGTAAATGAGAGTTAACATTTACTGATGAACCACTTGAAGCTTCACTTGAGCTTGATTCTTTTGAAGTAGATTCTTGTTGTGGTTGTTGAGTTGCTTCAGTTTTTGGTGCCTCTTGTTGAGCTGGTTCTGCAGCTTGTTCAGCTGGTGCTGATTGTTGTGCTGGCTCAGCTGCTTGTTCAGCTGGTGCTTCTTGTTGAGCAGGTGCTTCAGTTGAACCTTCATCTGATCCTCCACCAAAGCTCCAGCTAAAGTTTGTACCGTCTGATTCGAAACTATATTCTGTACCATTATAATTAAAGTCGATGTCATATGAACCTTCTTGAACAGGTGCTTCATTTAATTGCTCTGGATTTGATTGCGCTAATTGTGCTAATTGTGCTTTATCTACGTTTTGCTCTGAAGCGTCAGCTGAATTACCTGCTGCTCCTGTTACGCCTAATCCAAGTGCTAAAGTTGATGCGATTACTGTTTTTTTCATTATTAATAAATCCTCCCAAAAAGATAATTTTAATTTTTTATTTTATATGGCTGAATTTCAATTATTTAATTAAAAATTAATTTACTGCTTCAACCAACTCACAAATAATACTATAACATCCATAAAATGTTTGTAGGTTACAGTCAAATTAAAATATACGCACGTTCTTTACATCTAAATTACAGTGAAAAAGTTACTAATAATGGCGAAAAAGTTACTAAAAGCTTTCATAAACGTCTATAAACAGATTATTATAAAATATAAACACGTAATATTTATGTAATTTGTTTGTCAATTGTGTACAATTCCACTTTATTTTTCAGTTTGCAATTTATTAGAAATCATACTCAGACTTTTTTCAAGAGTTATTTTACACCCATTTTCTATAAATCAACTAAGTCAACTACATACCAAATTAAAAAGCCGTTCAAATTCTCATAATTTGAACGGCCTTCTCAATTCTACTATTTAGATAATGCTATTTTAATATGTGCTAAGTGATGTTCTTCATGCCAAGATAATTTTGCTATCTTTTTAGCTACCGTTATCTCGCCACTATCTTTTAACGTAAATGTTTGTGCTAATTGATCTTCATTTAAATTGTTAGCAATTGCTACGATACGCTCGTTCATGCCTTCTAGCATCTTAATCGAGCTTTCGATAGGTAAGTCGTTATCCGGCAACATCACCCATTCATCTTGAATAAATGCTGGTACGGTCGGATTGTTATCCGTGAGTGCTAACTTCAAACGCTGATACATATTTAATTGAGAGTCAGCAATATGATGTACAAGTTGACGTACTGTCCAACTCCCTGCACGATACTTTGCATTCAACGCTTCATCATCTAGCGAGTCTACAGTCTCTCTTAAGCGTTCAGTATAACCTTCTATTTCTTTCGCCCATTTTTGTATATCATCTAATGTTACATTATCTGGAACTTCTAATTCTCCTATTGGAAATCTTGCATCCATTTAATCACCTTATTATCATTTATTTAAATTCACGCACATTATCTCTACATCATTATTATTCTCTGTTTCTTTAAAATTAAACATTTTATAAAATGCACACAATTTTTCAGTCATTATAATGTAGGTTCTCATCCTTTTATTTATATTTCTTACTTAACTAAAGGCATTTTTATGAACTTTTTAATATTATAGTGAGCACATTTTACTGATTTGATATTATAAAATTGAAAAATTAAGAAAAGGAGCATTTTAAAGATGAAACAACATTCAGCAAAGAATAAAAACACCACATTTAAACCGCTTTGGCTAATCATCAGTGTGCTTGCGCTTGTGATTATCATGCTATTACCAACGCCAGACACCTTACCTTTCATGGCTAAAAGTGCATTAGCTATCTTACTATTCGCCGTTATCTTATGGGTAACTGAAGCAGTCACTTACCCTGTATCAGCAGCGATGATTGTCGGTTTGATTATCTTGCTCTTAGGATTTAGTCCCGTACAAAATTTAACGGAGTCTCTAGGCAATCCACAAGCAAGCGGTAAAGTTTTAGAAGGTAGTAGCTTATTCGGGACGACCAACGCATTGAAACTCGCTTTTAGTGGATTTTCATCTACTGCCATTGCACTGGTAGCTGCAGCACTGTTTTTAGCTACCGCAATGCAAATTACAAATCTACATAAGCGTCTCGCACTTATCGTTCTTTCTATGGTAGGCAATAAGACTAATCGCATCGTTATCGGGACGATTATTGTTGCCATCTTTCTAGCTTTCTTTGTACCTTCAGCAACTGCACGTGCTGGCGCAGTTATTCCTATTTTGTTAGGTATGGTTACTGCTTTTGGCATTTCTAAAAATAGTAAACTTGCTGCTTTACTTATCATTACGGCGGTGCAGGCTGTATCTATTTGGAATGTAGGTATTAAGACGGCAGCCGCTCAAAATATCGTTGCTATCAATTTTATTAATGATCAATTAGGCATAGATATCTCATGGGGACAATGGTTCCTGTATGCTGGTCCATGGTCTATCTTGATGTCTATTGCACTTTATTTCATTATGCTAAAAGTAATGCCACCAGAAGTAAATGAAATATCTGGAGGCAAACAACTGATTAAACAACAATTACATGAAATGGGCCCTGTCACTGCTAAAGAATGGCGTCTCATCGCTATTTCAATTGCATTACTTTTACTTTGGTCTACAGAAAAAGTGCTACATCCGATTGATTCATCTTCTATTATTTTATTAGCGCTAGCAATCATGTTAACCCCTAAAATTGGTATTATGACATGGAAAGAAGCTGAGTCGCGTATTCCATGGGGAACGATTATTGTATTTGGTGTGGGTATTTCGTTAGGTAACGTGTTATTAAAAACAACTGCTGCGCAATGGTTAAGTGATCAAACCTTTGGGCTTATCGGTCTCGAACATTATCCATTAGTGATGACGATTGCTTTAATTGCTTTGTTTAATATATTGATTCATTTAGGTTTTGCGAGTGCCACAAGTTTGGCTTCTGCATTGATTCCAGTATTCATTTCACTCACGACCACATTAGATTTAGGAGAACAGTCTATGGCCTTTGTGCTCATACAGCAATTTGTAATTAGCTTTGGCTTCTTACTTCCTGTTAGTTCGCCACAATCTATGCTAGCATATGGTACCGAAACATTTACCGTTAAAGATTTCTTAAAAACAGGTATTCCAATCACTGTTATCGGTTACTTACTTATCGTGTTATTTAGTTTCACTTACTGGCAATGGATTGGTTTAATTTAGTCACTTTTAGTTATCAAAAAAGCGAACGCACAATGATTAAATTGGGCGTTCGCTTTAATTTTAATTTCTAATTAAACGTTTTTCCAAAACCTACAATGATATCTTTATATTGGTCTAATGAGTCTACTACGGCGTATTCACCATCGCCATGCCACGCATCACCAGAAGGTCCACATTCAATTGCAGGCACATCAAATCTAGAAAAATATCTTGTATCAGCAAAGCCATGCTGTCCAAAAATATTGGCTTCTTGATTGCCAGTTACAGATTTAATTTCTTTTACAAGATGTTGAATATAAGGATTATCTATTTCATTTTTCACACTCGGACCTGACATATGCACAGCTATTTCATCATCTGTAACACCTTTAATTTGTTCTAGAATGTCATCTTTATCCTGGTTAGGTAAATAACGAATATCAACTGAAAGCGTACATACATCTGGTACTTTGTTATAAACCTCACCACCAGAAATTTTAGCAAGATTGATGGAGGGGCCATCAAAAATATCTGTAGATTGTTTCGCAAACGGCAAGTCAATTATTTTTTCGTATACTTCATAGGCTTTTATAATGGCATTGTCACCTTCCCAAGGTCTACTACCATGTGCCGATTTACCATTTAATTGAATATCAAATTGTAAAATTCCTTTAGATTGATAGCCAATTCCAATTTGAGTTGGTTCAGCACAAATCACAAAATCACCTAAATAACCTTGCTCTGTTAAATACGCAGAACAATTATGACCACCAATTTCCTCATCTGTAACTAATTGAAGTTGAACGCTGGCATCACCTAAATCAACATCTTGAAGTTCAGTCATTGCAACCATAAATGAAGCGACACCTGCTTTCATATCAGCAGAACCGCGTCCATAAATTTTGCCATCTTTAATTTCAGGGTCAAATTGTGCTTCTTTCCCACTCACCACATCAACATGCCCATTTAGAATAAGTCGCTTACTACCTTCGCCTACATTACAAATAAGCATCTTATAATCATTGTTCGTTATAATTTCAGATTTGAGCCCCTGTTCTTCTAACCACTGTTTACAATAATCAATGGTTTCATTTGCAACTTCTTGATTAGAACTATCAAAAGTAATTAATTTTTGTAATAAATCCAACGTTTTGCCCATTCAATCTACCCCCTACGCTTATTTGTGCAAAGTATAGTACATTATCTGAATATTGACAACATTTAAAAAATTTAGTAATATTTGGTTAACTCGAAATTGAAAAGGGTTTCAAAATTTTATTTTCAGTTTTTCCAAGTGAATAACAACTAAGCAAAGGCGCTTATATCTCAATTAACAAAAATTGAGTATATAGGCGTCTTTTTGCATACTAAGGGGAGATTATATGACGCGTAATTTAAATTATAACTGGGTAAACGGTGAAAAAGTTGAAACAGACAAGACCATCGCCATAGTTAACCCAGCAAACGGAAAGTCAATTGGCAAAGTACCAAGTGTAACTGAAGATATCGTACAACAAGCAATTGAAAGTGCGTCCACTGCTTTTGAAACATGGTCGAACTATACTGCTGAAACAAGACAAGGTTATTTAGAACAATGGGCAGTCAATTTATTAAATAAACAAGAATCACTCGCAACGATTATGAGTGAAGAACAAGGCAAAACATACGCAGAAGCTTTTGGTGAAGTTGGTGTTTGTGCTAAATTCATTCGTTGGTTTGCTGAAGAAGGCAAACGTATTTATGGTGAGGTCATTCCACCTTCATCAGATAATCAACGTATCTCAGTCACAAAACAACCTGTAGGCGTTTGTGGTTTGATTACACCATGGAATTTTCCTGGCGCAATGGTTGCACGAAAAGTTGCACCTGCATTAGCTGCTGGTTGTACTGTCATCGTCAAACCATCAAGCGAAACTCCAAGAATTGCAATTGCGATTTTCGACGAATTAATGGCAACTGGCATTGATAAAGGGGTCGCAAATATTGTTACTGGTAGTTCTTCACTCATTTCAGACAAACTATTTGAGGACAAGCGTGTGAGAAAAATGTCATTCACAGGTTCAACACCAATTGGCAAGAAATTAATGAGCAAAGCTTCTGATCAAGTCAAACGCATCTCACTCGAACTCGGGGGCAATGCACCAGCAATTGTATTACCGGATGCCGATTTGGATAACGCTGCAGACGCTATCGTTGATAACAAGTTCGAAAACAGCGGTCAAATGTGTAATGGCATCAATGTTGTACTTGTACACAAAGATGTTAAAGCAGAGATGACACAAAAGATTATTGACCGTGTAAAAACAATTAAAGTCGGTCCAGGTGATCAAGAGGATACGCAAGTAGGACCTCTGATTAATCAAAAAGCGATTGATAAAGTTGAATACTTAGTCGCAGATGCTAAAAAACAAGGTGCTCAAGTTGAAACTGGTGGAGCTAAAGCTGACATTTCTACATCTACCCTTTTCTATCAACCTACTGTCATAACAGGAGTTGAACGAACAATGGCTATAGCACAGGAAGAAATATTTGGGCCTGTCGCACCGATTATTACATTCGAAGATGAAGATGAAGCGATTGATATTGCAAATGCTTCACCATATGGTTTAGCCGCTTACTTCTTTTCTAATAATATCAATACAGTTTATAAAATCAGTGAAAAACTAGAATTTGGCATGATTGGTGTCAATGGTACTCAATTAAGTGTCCCTCAAGCACCATTTGGCGGTATTAAAGAAAGTGGAATGGGTCGTGAAGGCAGTCACTTTGGATTAGATGGGTTCTTAGAATTGAAATATATTTCATTATCTTTACTTAAATAAACTAATAAGGGGTTGTCATATATGAATAACAATATTAAAGGCAAAAAAGTAACTGGCGATATTACAAAGGAACAATTACTTGAATTAGTTAAATCTGATGATATCGATACACTTATCATGGGTTTTTGTGACATGCAAGGTCGTTTGATGGGGAAACGAATCACGGGTGATTTCATTTTAGAAAATGATATATCTGATGGTACACATTTCTGTAACTACTTGTTAGGTACAAACTTTGAAATGGATACAAACGATAATTTTGAATTTATGAACTGGGACAAAGGTTACGGTGATTACTTAGCCGTACCTGACTTGAATACGTTAAAAGTTGTACCGTGGTTAGAACACACTGCAATGGTCTTTTGTGATGTATATACCGTAGATGGTAGTGAACCGATTGCGATTGCGCCACGTAACATTCTAAAACAACAAATTGATAAAGCAGAAGCACAAGGCTTGTCACCACATATGGCAAGTGAACTTGAATTCTATTTATTCAATAATTCATTTGAAGATATTTCGAAACAAGGATACGACAATTTAGAAGCTGCCGGTCACTTAAATGAAGATTATAACTTATTACAAGGTAGTAAGAATGAGCCGATTTATCAAGAAATAAGAAATCAAATGCACTTAATGGGCATTACTATCGAATCTTCAAAAGGTGAAGCGTATAAAGGGCAACACGAAATCAACTTAAAATATTCAGACGCCTTAGATGCTGCTGATCAACATATTATGTTCAAACATGGTATGAAAGAAATCTGTATCCAAAACGATAAATCTGTAACATTCATGGCTAAACCTTACGAAGCATGGACAGGATCAAGTGGTCATATTCATTTGAGTATGATGAAAAAAGGCACGAAAACGAATGCTTTCTATGCAGGTGATGATGCAGCAGAACCAAAATCTGAAACGATGAAACATTTCTTAGCTGGCATCATTAAATTTACGAGAGATTTTTCATTAATGTTTGCGCCATACGTGAACTCTTATAAACGTTTTGCGCCTAACTCATGGGCACCGGTAAGTATTGCATGGAGCCAAGACAACCGTTCTGCTGGCTATCGTGTTGTAGGTGAACAAAACGCATTACGCTTTGAATCACGTATTTCAGGTGCAGATATGAATCCATACTTAGCTTACTCCGCTTTAATTGGCGCAGGTTTATATGGTATCGAAAATAAAATCGAACTTACTGAAGAACTCGTTGGTAACGCTTATGAACAAGATAATATCGATCGTATTCCATCGTCGTTACATGAAGCAATCTTAACTTGGAAAAATAGTGATGTGGTAACAAAAGTCCTTGGTGAAGATGTTGCGAATCACTATTTAGAAGCTGCACAATCAGAGCAGAATGACTTCGATTCTTTCGTAACAACTTGGGAACGTTCGCGTTACTTCGAACAAAGTTAAATATATTACTGAGGAGGAAAACGATTATGAGATTACAAGACAAAGTATGTATTATCACAGGTGCTGGCGGTGGCATGGGTAAAGTAGCCGCACAAATGTTTGCAAATGAAGGCGGTAAAATCGCAGTATTCGAGAGAGATGAACAAGCCGGTCAAGAGACTGTGAAGGCAATCACAGATAACGGCGGAGAAGCTTCTTTTTTCAAAGTAGATATAGCTAATGAAGCCAATGTTAAAAGTGCGGTTGCTGATACAGTTGAAACTTATGGAAAAATTGATGTGCTTTATAATAATGCTGGCGTCATGCCAGAAGCAGATAATTCTGTCGTCAATACAAGCGAAGACGTATGGGACTTAGTCATGAATATAAATGTTAAAGGCATTTTCTTTATGACGAAATATGTGATTCCTGAAATGGAGAAAAACAATTCTGGATCTATCATTAATATAGCTTCATTTGTTGCTGAAATGGGTTGTTCAGTGCCTCAAGATGCGTACACCGCTTCAAAAGGAGCAGTCGTATCTTTAACGAAATCATTAGCAATTCAATTTCGTCCTAAAGGCATTCGCACAAATGCAATCAGCCCTGGTCCGATTGAAACACCATTATTAATGGAATGGTTAGTTGCAGATGAAGAAGCTAAAAATGCGAGATTAAATAGACAACCTACTGGAAGATTTGGCAAACCAGAAGATATTGTGAACGCTGCATTATACTTAGCATCAGATGAGTCGGATTGGACAAACGGTGCAAACATGAATGTAGACGGCGGTATCACTGCAAACTATTTCTAATACATCTCTATAAGTAGCGTATTCACAGTAGTTATCAGATATCGAGTCAGCTTTTAAGGAAGTAGGAATACGAAATCAAATTCTACACTTTGATTTCATATTCCCGCTTCCTTTTACTGTGTTCTAAATAAATTTCATAACGTGTTTCTTCTATAGTATGTGAGTATTTAGTTTAATAATCTTGTAAGCATATTTATCCTATGTGTACTTCAACACATAAAAACAGGGTTGGCATGAATTTGCCCACCCTGTTTTTATGTTTATTTATCTAAATATTCATGTTCTCCAATGATGCCGGAACGTCTATCAATTTCTTCCAATTTTCTCGCTTTCGGTATACATAGAATATAAGCAAAACATATGGCTATAACACCCGCACTCAATTTACCAATTAATACAGCTGGTATGAGCGTCGGCTGGAAATTCGCCGTATATGATAAATGGTCACCTAATAAGAATGCACCACAGACACCGAATGCGATATTTAACACTTTATCTTTAGGTGGCATATCTTTTACTAACTTAAGCATTGCTAGAATATTAGCAATCGTAGCGATAAACCCAGCACTACCTACTTCACTGAGTCCTACTTTACTCCCAACACTATGCAGACCTTTAGAGAAGTACTTACGTATTAAATAAACCATTGGAAATGCACCCGATAACATGATAGCAATATTCCCTGCGTTCTCTAGTGCCCTAAAGTTATCTTCACTATCCGCCATAATTGGATCAAATCCCCAAACACCAAAAACTGTTGTAAATAATCCTGTAAATATTTCTACTACTGAAAATACAAAGACCAATTTAATACAAGAATCTAGTATTTTACCAAAGACAATAAATATTTTAATCATAATATCTGAGAAGAAATACAGCCCTATGGCTGTTACTACTACAAAAATAATTAACGGTAATAAGTTGATAAACACAGTAGACAAGCTAATTTGGAACACATGTGTTGCTGCACTCGTTGTATCAATCACTGTACGTATTTTTGTATGACTGAATAAAATAATTACCGTGGAAATAAATACGCCAAAAGGAATGGCCAACAAACCTGATAGAATACCTAAAGCCATGTATTTATGATCTCGTTTATCCAACATCGGGAGACCAAGCGGGATTGTGAAGACGATTGTGGCACCAGCCATGAAGCCAACAATCATTGCCATAATCCAACCTTCATAACTATCCTTTAATACATCTGCGAGTTGATATCCCCCCATATCTGTCGCGAGTATTGATGTTGCAGCTATAGCGGGATCCGCACCAATTTTATCAAAAAGTGGTCCAAAGAATTTTTCTATAAACTGCGATATGAATGGAATAGAAGCCATAATACCTGCTGAGTTAGCAAAGATAGGTCCAATGGTATAAATTCCTTCCATAAATTCCTTCCCTATACCTTCATTCGCATTCCGAATTGCACCAAAAGCACCTAACACTGCACATACCATAATAATGTAAATAATCACTGTACCAATATGTTCCATGATAGTTCCCCCCATTTTATGAGCTATAAAAAAACAAAAAGGTGCCTATTTGATTAATTCAAATAAGCACCTTTGCTTGATTATATTCACTTGTATTGTAATGCTATTACCCCAATTGTTTAATGATTGCTGAAGCTTCTTTTTCAATAGCTATTTGGTTATCCATACTGTTTCTCCTAAGCTTTTGATAAGCTGCTTCTTCCGTTAAATCAAGTTGCTTCATTAGTAAGCCTTTTGCCTTTTCTATACGTTTCCGATGCTCCATTTGCAAACGTGTATCACTCACTTCTTGCTTGAGTTTACCCATACTATCTGATTGCGACATTGCAATTTCAATAGCTGGCAGCAATTGTGACTCAGATATAGGTTTAACGATATAACTTACGATATTTTGTTGCTTAGCTTCTTCAACGTACTCACAATGACTATATGCTGTCAGGATAAGTATCGGAATATCATGTTTCTTACCAATAATTTTACTGGCTTTTAAACCATTCAACTTTGGCATTTTAATATCCATGACGATCAAATCTGGCCGAAATTGATCTGCGGCTTCAATTGCTTTTTCTCCATTACCTACTTCTGCGACGACATTGTAGTTTGCTTCCCCAAGCATTTCTACTATATCCATTCGGACAATTGCTTCATCTTCAACTACCATAATAGATTTCATTTCAATCCACCCCTTTGTGTTGAAACTCAACTTTACCTATTGTTCCAATTGAATTACGGTCAATGTTAAATGTACCTTCTAAATCATTTTCTGCTATAGTAGTGACAATTTTCAAACCAAATGATGGTTGAAAGGCACTCTCTTCTTCACCTGTATCTTGAACTTCAAGCTTTACGGTATCAGATTCTGTATCGTAAGCTAACACTACACTTATGATACCCTCAGTCTGATTGTTGAAAGCATGTGTTAAACAATTCGTAATTAATTCATTCGCAATCAATGCTACAGAGACTGCAATATTAGATACTAAATTAATATGTTCATCTGTCTGATATGTGATATGTAAGGTTTTATTCGATGATTCGTTATAAACGACCATATTACCTATCTTTTTAATCAATTTATCGATATTCACCGTATCTGTCGATGATTCATCTAGAATGACTTCATATACAGAAGCGATACTTAGAATACGATTTAAACTTTCTTGGAAATATTTTTCACTACCATTTGGCAATCCGCGTCTCATCTGTAAACGCAGTAAACTGGCAACGGTTTGTAAATTATTCTTCACACGGTGATGTACTTCTCTAATTGCTACAGATTTAGAAATGAGTTCGCGTTCCTTTTCTTTCAAATCTGTAATATCTTTCAATAGTATTAAATGACCTGTCATTACGCCTTCTTCAAGTAACTGAATACATTTCACTTGAAAGTAGTGTCCTTTAAGCTCGCGTTCTTCAATTGTGATAACACGACCATCTGTAAGCATGTCTTTAATGCTCGGGAACAGCGTTACGAAATTCAATCCCGCTTCACAATTGACGTCTACTAAATCTCTAACCATTGTCTCACCGGCTAAATTATAGTAGCGAATATCTAATGCGTTATCTAAATCAAATAAACTTTCTTCAATCATATCCGGTACAAAAATTGGGTTCTCACTATTTTGCGAGACGATATCACTTAATGTTGTTGTCGCCTGCGTCAAAGCTCTTAAACGTTTTTCTTCCATTACTTTGTTGCTTACATCTATTTCCATAATCAGCGTTCCAACAATGACATCTTCCAATTTAATTGGTGTAACACTTTGTTCTACAACTTTACCTTCTTGAGTGATTGCACGATGTTGTGCAAATTCATCTCCTTCCAACACTTGGAATACAGCGGGTTCAAATTTTTCATACACATTTTCACCAATGACTGAACCTTGGTATAAACCTTCGTCATTTGTAGGTATGGCCTCCGCTACTACTATAACTTCTCCATCTTTTTTAGTAGGACAATCAATAAACACATTCGCCCTATTTAAATCAGCAATCATTTGTAAATGATCAGATACTTCTACGATATGTTGTATAGCCTGCGGTGTTAAACTTGTATGCGTTTTACATAAATTTTTCACTTCGTTGATAGTCATCATTCCAAACATAGTTTTGCGAATATTTAGATTTCTTATATATATAACTACTATTATGAAATTTTGACGATTATATGTCAATGTAAAATGAAATAATTTAAAAATTTATAGTAATTTTTCATCATTATTGCGTAGTCTCTATTATAGAAAATCATTCAGTAAAGGTAATATAATTTCTCTTTTTAACTTTCGTATCTTATAATCAATGAATTAAGAATGAAATTATTAAAATAATAAACATATTATACGATAAGCACTTATCATTCCAAATGCGATGGTAAGTGCTTTTTCTCATGCTAATCACAATGATGTACATAAAACGGAAATGCATTTGTGTCTAATGAGTGTACAACTCTTTGATGAGCTGTGCTAAATTAGAGTCAACAACAAGGGAGGGATTCAAAATACAAGCAGAAAACTTTAATATCATTACCGAAATGATTAAAAATCCGAAAATTAAAGGCAAAGACTTAGAAGTAATGTTCAACATGTCTCGTAGACAACTTGGCTATCGAATCCAAAAAATCAATGAATGGTTAACTGAACAAGATTGCCCAACGATTGAACGCACAAGCCAAGGATTTTTCATCGTTGATGATATAATCAAAAATTTTCTTAATGTATCAATTGAACCTATTCCACAGGAAGATGAGCAAGTATATACTGCTTACCAACGCGCGCATCTCATTTTACTGATGTTGTTTAGAGAAGATGAAACATTGTCATTAAATCACTTTGGAATCGATTTAAAAGTAAGTAAGAACACAGTGTTAAATGATTTGAAAAAATTAAAATTATTACTAGAACCATATGATGTCACTCTGAAATATTCACGGCAGGAGGGTTATTATTTAGTCGGTAATGAGTTTGAAATTAGAAGACTTTTAACACGCTTAATTGATAAAGTATTCACTTTAAATATTTCAAAAGATGATATTTTAGCAAGTTTAGCGTTGCAAGAAGAGAAACTTCAAATCATCGATTTTCAAATCAACAAAATCGAACAATATTTAGAGAATAATTTTATTGATCAAAGTACTGAGACATTACGCTACAAACTCTATTTCATTATGAGAAGAATTCAGCACGATAAGATCGTCTCACCTTTTTCAATTGGATACAATGACCTTTCCGACACTGAGGAGTATCAAGCAACTGAAATACTAACTTCAAACTATCCTGATATACCTCGGCAAGAGAAATTATTTATAACATTGCAACTCTTATCAACAAGTGTGCAATGGTCGGAATTAGATGATGTGAAAGTTTTACCAGAATTAAAAACTGCACTACAAAGTATGCTTGATCAATTTGAGAAAATCACTTTTATCACTTTTGAAGATCGTGAAACATTGGTCAACCAATTGTTATTTCATATGAAGCCTGCCTTTTACAGAATTAGATACGAGTTATCTGATGTCGATAGTTTACAGAATAATCTGAAAGATGATTACAAAGAATTATTTCATCTTGTTAAACTCTCTTCTAAACCTATGGAAAAGTTCTTTAACCAACCATTACCTGATAATGAACTCGCATATCTAACCATACTCATTGGCGGTATTCTAAGAAGACAAGATGAAGACATCGACAAAAAAGTAAAAGCTGTTGTGGTTTGTACACAAGGTACATCAATTTCTCAATTGATGTTACAAGAATTGCGTAGTGTGTTTCCAGAATTCATATTTTTAGATGCATTATCACTACGTGAATTTAATCAGTATACGCTAGACTTTGATATTGTCTTTTCACCAATGCACGTGATGACACACAAAAGATTATATATCACGAAATCTATATTAACTGCCAAAGAAAAACACGACCTTCGTCAGCACGTATTCGGTCAACCCAACAATAGTTTCGAGACAGACATACACGCTGAAAAGATGTTAGCCATGATACGTGAACATGCTGATATTCATAACGAAGATGCTTTACTTAATGAAATTAAAAACCAATTTGATGATATTCATGCATATGCTTCAATCAAATCGTCTTCAATTTCGTTAAATGGTCATTTGAATTTACAAGATTTATTACCGATACACCATATTCAATTTGCATCTCATGTTTCAAATTTGGAAGAAGCAATTCGGCTAACAGCTGAAGCACTTTCTAGTCAAAAGTATATAGATGCAAATTACATCGATTCAATGATTCAATCTTTTGACGATACTTATATGGTTATCAATCAACACATCGCCATACCACATGCTGAAAACGAACAAAACGTAAACCGTACGTCTATGAGTATGTTGGTATTAGATGAACCATTAACGCTAAGTACAGGTCTGAAAGTACAGGTCTTTGTGGTTATCGCAGCAACAGATAAATTCAAACATTTAAGACCTCTATTACAGTTGCGAGATTTAGCACAAGACAATGAAAGTATGCAAAGCATTATACAAACAGATTCAAAGTCCCAAATATTTGAAACGATTAAACAATTTTCAAAAATAGACTAAAGCAAAGGGGTTGCGTCATATGGAAGGTTTAACAGTTGATGCCTCGAATGTTGTCATTGGTTTAGAGGCCACAACAAAAGAAGACGTATTAAGTCAATTAGCTGATTTAATGCATGACAATGGTTACGTAAAAGCATCATACAAAGATGCAGTCATCGAAAGAGAACAATCATTTGCTACAGGGTTACCTACAGTTTATTGTTCTGTAGCTATCCCACACACAGATATTCAGCACGTGAATTCAAAATCAATCGGTGTGGCTGTCCTTAAAGAAACAGTGCCCTTCGTCATCATGGGCGAAGTTGAAGAAACAACCGATGTAAAATTAATCTTTATGCTCGCAATGGATAAAGAGGATGCACAGTTATCATTACTTCAAAAATTGATGGGTATTTTCCAAAATGATCAAATACTTGAAACCATTGCCAATGCAACAGATAGCAATCAAGTCGTAGAAGTTATTGAGCAAGAATTAGCAGACGCATAATCATTCAATTTATTAATAAAAAATATAACAGGAAGAGAATTTAAATATTAAGTTCTCAAATTAGGAGGAAATTATTATGAAACAAGTATTAGTAGCATGTGGCGCAGGTATCGCAACTTCAACGGTAGTAAACAGTGCAATCGAAGAAATGGCAAAAGAGCACAATATCAAAGTAGATTTAAAACAAATTAAAATTTCAGAAGTTGGTGTTTACGCAGATTCAGCAGATTTATTAGTTACAACTGCAATGACGCAAAAAGAATACGACTTCCCTGTCATTAACGCACGTAATTTCTTAACTGGAATTGGCGTTGAAGATACTAAAAAAGAAATCTTAGACGCATTACAAGAATAATGAGTCATTTAATTTAAAATACCGAATCAATCGTTGGGATAAATATCAAAAAAGAAGTTCATGGTTTTATCAAAATGGCGTCTTAATTTATACCAACATCACTTTATATTAAAGAGGATGGTGTAAGGGATGAGTGGATTTGTAGATTTTATTCAAGCTTTTCTAGATTTAGGGGCAACAGTAATCCTTCCAATCGTTATATTTTTACTAGGATTATTCTTTAGGCAAAAAGTCGGCGCAGCATTTAGATCTGGTTTGACGATTGGTGTCGCATTCGTTGGGATTTTCTTAGTTATTGATTTACTTGTAAACAACTTGGGACCCGCTGCTCAAGCTATGGTTAAGAACCTAGGGGTAAGCTTAAATGTTATTGATGTGGGTTGGCCAGCAACATCATCTATTGCATGGGCATCTGTTATCGCAGCATTTATTATTCCTTTAGGTATTGTGATTAACATTGTCATGTTACTGACAAAGACTACCCGAACAATGAACGTAGATATTTGGAACTTCTGGCATTATACATTTATGGGTGCCATGGTTTACGCCGTATCTGATAGCATTTGGCAATCATTAGTGGCTGCAGCAATATTCCAAATCGTCTGTCTGAAAGTAGCTGACTGGACTGCACCAATGATGAGTGAGTTCTACGATTTACCTGGGGTATCGATCGCCACAGGTAGTACAATTTCATATGCGCCAGGTATTTTCTTAGTTAAAGGTTTACAAAAAGTGCCTGGTATCAACAAATTACATGCAGACCCAGAAACGATTCAAAAACGTTTTGGTGCATTTGGTGAATCCATATTCGTCGGTTTAGTACTTGGTTTAATCATTGGTTTATTAGCTGGTTACAACGCTGGCGATGTTATCAACCTTGGTATGTCAATGGCTGCCGTTATGGTGTTAATGCCTCGTATGGTTAAGATTTTGATGGAAGGTTTAATGCCTGTTTCCGAATCTGCACGTACTTGGTTAAACAAACGTTTTGGAGATCGTGAAATCTATATTGGTTTAGACGCTGCGGTTGCATTAGGCCACCCAGCAGTTATCTCAACAGCTTTAATTTTAGTTCCGATCACAGTATTACTAGCAGTTATTTTACCTGGTAACCAAGTCTTACCATTTGGTGACTTAGCAACAATTCCATTTATCGTCGCATTTATCGTAGGTGCTGCACGAGGTAATATCATACACTCGGTTATTGTCGGCACAATCATGATTGCCATCTCTTTATATATCGCAACAGATGTTGCACCGATATTCACAAGCATGGCAGAAGGCACAAACGTAAATATGCCATCTGGTTCATCTCAAATTTCAAGTCTTGACCAAGGTGGTAACATCTTAAATTACATTATCTTCAAATTCTTTAGTTTATTTAATTAACAAATAGGAGCTGACATTACATGAAAGCACTCGTTAAAACTGAACCAGGATTCGGGAATCTAGAAGTCTTAGATAGAGAGATACCTTCACCGAACGCAGATGAAGTAAAAATAAAGGTCCATTATGCAGGCATTTGTGGCACGGATGTGCACACGTATGAAGGTCATTATAAAGTGAACTTTCCAGTGACACTTGGCCATGAATTTTCAGGAGAGGTTGTAGAGACAGGCGCTAATGTCACCGATTTTAAAATTGGTGATCGCGTCACTTCTGAAACAACATATTACATTTGTGGTGAATGTGAATATTGTCAAAGTGGTGATTATAATTTATGTAATCATCGTAAAGGTTTAGGCACACAACAAAACGGTGGCTTTACGCAATATTTAGTTGCACGTGCAGCTAGTGTCCACCGTATTCCTGATAATGTTTCATATAAAGCAGCATCTATGACGGAGCCATTAGCTTGTGCCCACCATGCCGTTTCTAAAATTGAAATACAGCCTGACGATGTCGTAGTCGTTATGGGGCCTGGACCTATTGGATTACTTGTCGCGCAAGTCGTTAAAAGTAAAGGTGCAGAAGTCGTAATCACTGGATTAGATAATGATCAAACAAGATTAGATAAGGCAACAGAACTTAAATTAGATCATGTCGTCAATATTCAAAATACTGATTTAAAAGACTATGTAAACAGTATTACGAATGGTTATGGTGCAAATGTAGTTTTAGAATGTTCTGGTGCAGTACCCGCTGCCAAACAAGGTTTAGATATCTTACGTAAAAAAGGACAATATGTCCAAGTTGGTATCTTTAAAGATCCAGAAATTTCTTTTGATTTAGAGAAAATCATACAAAAAGAAATACGAGTGGTCGGTACGAGAAGTCAAAAACCAGCCGACTGGGAACCTTCTTTACAACTATTAAGCAGTGGTGATGTTAATGCTGAAGCGTTAGTCACAAATGAACTTGATATTACGCAATGGGAAGAAGGCTACAACCATATCAAAGGTGGAGAAGGCATCAAAGTACTCCTTCGCCCTATCGATTAACTTGTTTCAAATAACCATCATTTAGCAATTAAATGATATAAGGAGATAATTATTATGGTAGAACATATGTTAGATTTCATGCTTGGGCCATTGAGAGGTATTACAGATTTATATATGAATAACTTACTTTATTGTAATATAGTCGTTTTTCTTGGTTACTTCGGCGCAAAATTTTTTAAAAAGAAAAAAGTTACTTCTGAACAAAATTAATATTCAGAAGATAAGAGGTGAAATACTTTGAAAGCTTTGAACCTATACGACATTGAAGATTTAAGATACGAAGAAACAAAACCGCCTGAAATTGAAGACAGTAACGATGTCATTATTAAAGTGATTGCAACTGGTATATGCGGTTCAGACAATTCTCGCTATAAGAAGCTAGGCCCTTATCGTGAAGGCATGACATTTGGTCATGAATTTTCAGGAGTTGTAGAAAGTATAGGCAATAACGTTAATCATGTGGCAGTTGGCGATGCAGTCACGGGTTGCCCAGCTATCGCTTGTCACGCCTGTGAACAATGTGAAAAAGGTGAATACTCTAGATGTGAACATTTATATGTTATTGGCTCTTATGAACCTGGCTGTTTTGCAGAATTCGTTAAACTACCTGCAAATAACGTCTTAAAATTGCCAACTAATGTAGACTTTGATACAGCTGCTATGGTCGAACCTTCTGCAGTAGTAGCACATGGTTTTTATAGAACAAGTATGAAACCTGGGGCGACTGTAGCTGTTATAGGATGTGGCAGTATCGGTTTGCTAGCCATTCAATGGGCTAAAATATTTGGTGCCGCTAAGACGATTGCTATTGATATCGACCCAGATAAATTAGCAATTGCTAAGACGCTTGGCGCAGATTATACGATTAATTCTAAAGCAGAAAATTTAGATGACGTTATCGCTACTATTCCTCATAACATAGATGTCGCTGTTGAATCAGCAGGCTCACCATTTACGATTGGACAAGTCTTAACGTTACCGGCTAAGGGCGGGGAAGTCTTACTGCTAGGCATACCTTACTCCGATATTGAAATGGATCGTGTTCATTTTGAAAAAATATTACGCAATGAACTTAATGTTATTGGATCTTGGAACGGCTTATCCGCCCCATTTCCAGGCGAAGAATGGCATGCGTCCCTTCATTACATGTCTACAGGAGAGATTCAAGTGGATCCGATGATTTCAGATCGCTTAGATTTAGCAAAAGGTCCTGAAACATTTGAAGCATTAGTTAATAAAAAGAAACATTTTGATAAAGTAATCTTCCACCCATAATTAAAATCTAACATTGCCATAATTATTAATAAAAAGTCCTAACACTGATGACAGTATTAGGACTTTTTTGATGTGTATTTATATCTACACATATTTTACGTTACTGTACTTTCATAAAGCCATTGCCTAAGACATCTCTTACATCATGAATAACAAGAAAAGCATTTTCGTCGTGAGCATTAACGATTTTCTTAATTCTTGATAATTGGTTTTGCGGCACGACAACATAAAGCACATTCGTCTCTTTTCGTTCATAGCCACCGACTCCATTCAATAATGTTGAACCTCTACCTGTTTCTTTATTAATCCCCTTACTAATTTCATTATTATAATTTGAAATAATTGTAATTGCTTTTTAGGATTAAAACCTTCTATTACAAATGACATACTTTTCTCAACGATAAAAAGCATAACAATTGTATATAAAACATTTTGCACAGGAAGGATGAATAAGAAAGATAACACAATGATTGAATCAAACATAAACAACGCTTGAGAAGTTTTGATTTCAGTATACTTATTTATAATTTTAGCAATAACAGATGTGCCACCTAATGTACTTCGCGCTGAGATTACAAGTCCAGTACCGACACCAAGTAGTAAGCCGCCAAACACTGTGCTTATAAAATCAGATTCAATCTGCATATTAAATGATTCAGTTAGTCCTAAAAATATTGAACTCGAAATTACTGTAATCAATGTGTAAACTGCTGTCGTTTTACTTAAATATTTCCAACCTACCGCAATTAATATCATATTTATAATTAGAGAGGTAATTGCCGGTGATAAGCCTAGTGTATATTTTAGATTTAGCGAAATACCTACCGTACCACCCTCCCCAAAATTAGCAGGAATTACAAACACATTAATGCCTATACCTATAAGAAATGTTCCTAAAATACAGAAACATATATTTTTAAAATGGATTTTGTACAACATCCCAATAACACCTCATTCCTTTTATTTGAAAATCACTCATTCCTACTGTTTTATTTCATTTATATTGATCGCCTAGGAAGCACGACATAAAAAGAAACTTTTCAGTTATTAACCAAAAAGTTTCGTAGATATAATTTTTCGTTATTTTTTTAACACAAGTATATATCATAGTAGAAATAGTCATTTATTTCAATTGAATAAGGTTAATTTGTTTTATAAATTGTAATTGAATCCGTTACTTTTATTATATATTAGCGATAGCGTTGAATTAAAAAAACAAATCAAACGATATGAATCGTCCGATTTGTCTTTTATATAAATTGAGAATTGTTTAAAATGCATTCTGATTGAGCCATTGCCCGCCATCCATGGTCATGCAAGCGCCATTGATATAGTCCGCATCGTCTGAAAACAAGAATTTAGCCAAACCTGCAATTTCTTCAGGTTGACCCATTCTACCAACTGGTACACTATCTAGTGTCTGTTGACGTGCTTCTTCAGATAGACTTAATTTTCCTGCCCCACCTGTATTTTCAATTGGCCCCGGTGCAATGGCATTCACTGTAATTCCATATTTAGAACCCCATTCCACGGCAAGTGTTCTCGTCATAGCAAGGACGCCAGCTTTCGCACTTGCAGAGTGAATAACACCTGGACCAGATCTCCAAGCATACGTCGCAACCATATTCAAAATACGACCTTTTTGACCATTTTTAATCCATTCTTTACCTACTGCTTGTGTACAATACCAAGTACCATTTAATACAATATCTACAACTGAATTCCACGCATTAATCGACAAATCTTCTGCAGGGCAAATAAAATTACCCGCTGCATTGTTCACAAGGCCATCTATCTGTCCAAATGTTTTTACAGTCTCATCTACTGTATACTGCACACGCTCTGGATCACGTACATCCATGTCTATACATAGCACCTGACCTTCATATTGTTCAATTTCCGCTTTAGCAACTTCAAGTCGTTCTAATGAGCGACCTGTTATGACTACTTTGGCACCTTCTTCAGCAAATCGTTTCGCCATTGCTTTGCCCATGCCACTACTACCGCCCGTTATCATCATCACTTTGTCCTTCATTTACATTCTCCTTTTAAAAGCTTGATTTAGTATGATTCAAATAAATTAGTAAGCGCTTACATGTTATTATACATTAATTTTACTTTTTTAGTAAATTATCTTATTTTTGTTTTTAAAAAAAGCGAGAAAATAAACCAAAATTTGTCATTTGATTTCTTTTCACGCTCTATAAAGATTACTAGATATTTAAATTATCAACATGAGATGCTTTATTTATGCTCTAGTCTCTTAAAACGTTATTGTTTATGCTGTACAAAACGATGGTATAAATATTTTACGACAGTTACGATCATTAATAATATCCCTAATGCCACAAATAAGAAACCAAATTCCACTAAAAACCATGGCTCACGTAAGATGCCATCTTGATCGACATGACTAGGTAAAACAATAAATAGACCTCCCATTAAAATTCCGAAAATCATGCAAAAAATACTTGAAAAAAATATTTTTTACTCATAATCTGTATATAACCTCCTAAATTTATTAGACAATTAACTGCCTTCTTTCAAGTTTTTATTATCAAATATAGAATGTATTTATAAAAGAAAGCATCACAAGACATAGCTGTTTTGAGTGACAGTATGTCTTGCGGGAGGTGTAAAGTGTTGCTAGCAATCTCATAACATCAGCTTTTACGAAGAATCTAACTATATAGATATATAGAGATTGGAGGAAAGATCGTATGGATTTTGGAAATCAAATTAAATCGATTAGAAAAGAACATCAACTCACACAAGAGCAACTTTCCGAACAACTTAATGTATCGAGACAAACAGTATCAGCTTGGGAAAATAATAGATATTTACCAGATATAGAAATAATTGTGCATATCGCTAAAACGTTCCACTTGTCACTCGATGATTTAATCTTAGGCGATGACGTTATTAAAGATAAACTCGTTAATGATGGAAAAAGCATCAAACGCATACGTCTAAGTATTGTAAGTATGATTTTAATTTTGATTGGTATCACCTGTGCGATACTTTTCTTAGCCATCCCCTCTTACGTTTCACAAGACGGCATACTGCATGAGCCTTGGTTTCTCGTACCTCTTGGATTGTATGCGCTGATAGGTGGTCTCACCGTAGGACTTATCAATTTAATCTTAATATTCATGAGTCACTACAAACATTCACGTAGTTAATCATAGAGAGGGTGACACTTTATATTTAAATTAAGGCTACGTTGAAATCTCGACGATTTAATTTTATATATTTCTATTAACTTATTTTCATAACAACATAAAAAAACGGCAAACATATTTAGTTTGCCGTTTTTCATGGTATAGACAAAGTCTTCGACTTTGTTGGCACTTTTTTGTGCATGCTTTCCGCGGGCACGGCCTCAGCCTGTAGTCTTCGGCCAGTGCCTTTCCCGCAGGAGTCAGCCCAAATTAGTGCCACTTCCATAATAATATAGTATCTTCAATTATTTATTATCATTCATTGTTTAAACTTATATATAGGAAATATTTGCTATATAAACTACAACTATTTCACTTTAAACGCAGTCATAGATTTCTCTAAATGAGATTTCATCATGTTTACGATAGCTTCCTCATTTTTGTATGATAGTGCCTTAATTATTTCATTATGTTCATCAATAACTTCTATCATTCTTCCTTGGCTTTTTAATCCTTGAGTACCAATAAGAATGGATAGGTCATGTTGCACATTATAGCTTTTTAAAAATAACTCAAACTGAATAATTTCCATTAAGTAGGTATGGAAACTTTTGTCTAATAACATAAATGTATAATAATCATCATTTTGAGCTGCTTTTATTTGTTTTTCAATAATAGCTTTTAAATCATGGATATGATCTTCATCTATTATTTGTACAATAAAAGGCACACAAGCAATCTCCAGTGATTCTCTCAATAAGAAAATTTGATCAATTTCATGGTTAGTAAATGTATTTACTTTATAACCTTTTCTTGGTTTAAAAATCATAAGTTGTTCTAACACTAATTCATTTATTGCTTCCCTAACCGGTGTACGAGAGACGTCTAGTAAATTAGATAATTCAACTTCAGTAATAAATTGATCAAGTGGTAATTCATTATTAAATAATGAACGCTTAACTTGATCATATATTTCTTGTTTTATTGAATTTCTATTAACTTTTTTTAAAGAATCATACATCCTTGAACCTCCTAGAGAATTTATTTAAATAACGAAACCGGATAAGTAATTAACCATGGTACGTACGTAATAATTATTAATATTACAAGTAAAATAGCTAATTGTGGTGTAACTGATTTGATAATTTTTTTGATGTGCACTTTACTTATAGATGATACTACAAATAAACAAACTCCTACTGGTGGCGTTATCATTCCTATTGATAGGTTCACAGCCATTACCACGCCGAAATGAATAGGATCTATATTTGTTGCCATAATTAGCGGTAAGAAGATTGGCGTAAAAATAGTAACTGCACTTATCGTATCTATAAATGTACCCGCTATTAATAATACAATATTTATTACAAGTAATAGTAAAATTGGATTATCTGCAAAAACACCTAACATAGATTGTAGTTGTTCTGGAACATTATTAAAGGAAACAAACCAAATAAATATTGCTGCACTTCCTATTAAAAATATGATACCAACGGAAGTCTTTGTACTACTAATTAATGCTTCATACATTTTTTTGAAGTTTAATTCTCTATATACAACACTACTTATTATTATCGCATATAAAACTGCAATTACACCAGATTCTGTAGCAGTAAATAATCCACTAACAATACCTCCTATAATAATTGCTGGCATCAATAACGCCAAAACTGCATCTTTAAAACCTAAGAGTATATCTTTTAATGGTGGAAAACTATCCATAGATTTATACCCTTCTTTTTTACCTACAAAGTAACTATAAATCATCAACCCAACACCCATTAAAATACCGGGTACAACTCCTCCAATAAATAAATCACTTATAGATTGGTTTGCCATAACACCAAATAAAATAAATATAATACTAGGTGGTATAATTGGTCCCACTGTCGCAGCCGAAGCAACTAATGATGCAGAAAAACCTTCATCATATCCTTCTTTTTTCATTAATGGTAACAACATGCCACCTATTGCTGCTGCTGCAGCTATTGCTGTACCTGTTAACGCAGCAAAAAATACGCTCGAAATTATTACAACCATTGCTAAACCACCAGGCAATGGACCAATTAGTAGTTTAGAGAATTCAACAATTCTTTTAGACATACCACCTTTTGACATTATTTCTCCAGCTAATACAAATAGAGGTATAGCTAAAAGTGAGAAATTATTTATGCCAAAATACATTTTCCTCGGTATAATTTCTAAAAATTCTACACCAGTCCATCCAATTCCTATAATAGATACAGTCATTAAAGAAAACGCAATGGGCATTCTGATAATTATAAGTACAAATAACAATATAATTAGAAATAATATCATGATTTATCACCCGGCTTCCAAGTAAAATAAATCATCAATATGAAACATATTGGCATTGGTATATACATAATCCATCTACCAATTGGCATAGAAGTCATAACTTGCCCCGCACTTATACTTAAATTCACTTGTAAAATACTATAATAAAAAATTATTAATAGTACGAAGGTGATTACACTTTTCACAAAATAATCTAGCGCTTTTTCTAACTTTTTAGGTAACTTTTCAAATAAATCAACTTGTAAATGCTCTTGCTTATACATTAATACCACTGCTCCAAATAAAATACTGTACACAAAAAACAACATTAAAAGTTCTTGTGACCAAAAAATTGAAGTTTTAAAAACAAAACGTGTAAGGAGCTGCAAGAATATAGTCAAGATCGATAAAATCATAAAAACTGTCATTAGGTGAGTAAGAATGGTTATAAATTTCTTCTCTATTATATTTAATTTATTCATATTTATCCCCCTTATTCGCTAAATTGACGAATTATGGATTTAGGTACTTGATCATTGATTTCTGAATGTACATCATTCGTATTCTTTTTAAACTCATCCCGATTTACTTCAGTAATAACCATGCCCTCATTTTTTAGTTGTTTCTTTATTTTTTGTTCTTGGTCTGCAATATATTTACGTTGATATTTCGTTGATTCTTCAACACTTTCATTCACTATTTTCTTCTCCTGCTCAGAAAGGTTCTTATAATAATCTTGATTCATGAGGATAACTGCAGGTGTGTAAGTATGATTGGTTAAAGAAATATATTTTTGTACTTCGTATAATTTTTGAGATGCAATTGTTGGTAATGGGTTTTCTTGGCCATCTACAACGCCCTGATCTAATGCAGAATATAATTCACTAAAACTAATCGGCGTAGGTATTGCGTCTAAAGATTTTAAATGTTCATTCCATACCTTCGCAGATTGTACTCTTAGCTTTAGATTTTTCATATCTTCAGGATGCTTTATCTCTCTTTTATTATTCGTAAAATGCCTAAATCCTACTTCCCAATACCCAAGACCTTGCATATCTTTAGATTGTGCTAATTTCAATAAATCTTTTCCTGGTTTGCCATCGAGTTTAGAATACACATCTTGTTTATTTTCAAATAAATACGGTATACCAAATAAGTTCATTTCTGGTATTGTGTTTGACAAGCTACTATCAGCTGCTACAGTAGACATTTGAATTGAGCCAGTCATCGTTTGATCTACTAACTCGTCTTCATTACCCAAGCTTCCATTTCCATAGACATTAACTTTTAACTCACCTTGAGATTTCTTTTCAACTAATTCTTTGAATTTTTGGGAAGCTATATTATATTGGTGTGTATCTGAACCAGTATGTGCCAGACGTATTGTTTTTACTTCCTCATCTTTAGTTTTATCCTCACCACTTTGACAGCCGCTTAATATTAAAACTATTAATAAAGAAAATGAAAAAAATCTTTTCATAAAATGTCATCCCCTTAAAGGCCCATTAAGAATATAAATCTATTCTTCTATTTTTAAATACGGGTATACTTTCACGTATTTCATGAACGAGCTCCACATCTATTTCAGTAAAAATTGTACTTTCACTTTCTCCAGCTTCTTGAATAACGTTTCCCCTTGGATCAACAATCATAGAATGTCCTGCATATGTCGTTTTGCCATCACTTCCAGATGAATTACAAGCTATAACATATACCGCATTCTCAATTGCTCTAGCAATATTTAAGTGCTTCCAATGATATAACCTTGAATCTGGCCATTCTGCAACGACAAAAATCACTTTAGCGCCATTTACTGCTAATTGACGTGTTGACTCAGGAAATCTTAAATCGTAACAAATAATGCCCCCCATATCTGTATCCATCAATTGAAAAGGTTGTGGTAAAAAATGTCCTCCAACCATGAACTTTGGCTCGTCTAACATTGGAACCAAATGAATCTTATCGTAATTGTAAATGAGTTCGCCATTCTCATTAAAAACAACTAACGTATTATAAACTTCATCTTGTTTTTTATTCGAAACAGACCCTGCAACTATGCTCACTTTATATTCTTTAGCTAAATTTGAAATAAAGTTTATGGTTACTTTCAGATTATCGTCAGCTTTTTCATTTAAATTTTCTAAATCGTAACCGTTATTCCACATTTCTGGTAAAACAACAATACTTGTAGTTTTTAACAACTCCTCACTAAATAATTGCATGATTTTATTTTTATTTTTTTCGAAATCACCTAAGGCAACATTAAATTGAAATAATTGGACGTTGATCATAGTTTTTTCACCTCATATTCTAATGTAATATATTTGTTATTAGATGGATTTACTAACTCAGCTTTAAAAGCATTCGGATATTTAAATCCACTAACCAATGGCACAGTACCACAATAAACAACAGCATTTTTTAAATTTGCGTCATCTTGATTTAAAGAAGTTATTAAATCTTTATAAGGTAAAATACTGCTTACTTTATCGTCTTGATATAATTGCCAGTCCCCATCTACGAATACGAATGACCTTAGCTCTAATTCATCCCAGTGTTCTTCTACCTCAGTAAAATCCCATATAGTGCTGGCGATTGGCTTTGCACATAATTGTTTAGACTTATGAATACTCACAGTTTCTAGTTCACGATCAGTGTGATCACTACCAAGCGTCACATAGCGCTTATCATTATCAAAGATAATAACAATTTCAGCTTCTCCACTAGATTGATCACCAATAATTGAAATAGACTTATTTTGTCTAAAAAGTAGCGGATCTAAATGATATATTTCAGGAACTGAATTAGGTTCAGGCACGCCTAGTTCTTTTAATTCAGCTATATGCTCCTTTGTCTTTTCAACATTTCTTCCTGAATATCCAATGCAATAAGCATTATCAAAAGTTAAATCTATTTCTTCATAATCTAATTTAAATTTCATATTCACACCCCTTTTTAATGTATACATTATACAGTGTACATTAATTAAGTGAATATTTACAATATTTTTATAATTTAAATCTTAAAAACATTTTCTAATTCTCACTAAATAAACTGTTTTTTAATTAAGAAAAATGAGCTATAAGCAATATTACAAAATATGATAATTTCTTAAATTTTATGTAAATTCAACCTCAGACAAAAGTATAAATGTTACATTGAAATCGAAATGCGATATCGCTTTTCGATATATTAATTAGAGAGGATGAATGTATGTGGAATCAAAATTAGAAAGACGTATGTTTTTAGGGTTTATTTATATTCACATCTTGCATCATGCAAGTGAACATCCTATCTATGGTAGTTGGATGATTGAGGAACTTCAAGAACACGGTTATACAATGAGCGCTGGTACGTTGTATCCCCTCTTACATAGTATGGAAGACGAAGGATTACTTGTTAGTGAGAAAAATGTGGTTGCAGGTAAACAACGCAAGAACTATACCATCACTTCATTTGGTAAAGAAATGTTAGCCAAAAGCCAACAAAAATTAAAAGAACTTGTTGGCGAAGTATAATTTATAAATTGGGAGGTTATGCTAATGAAATATCTTGAAGTCTTTTTGGTCGCGCTAAGATTAGGTTGTACATCTTTTGGTGGTCCAACAGCACATCTCGGTTACTTCTATGATGAATACGTTAAACGTAGGAAGTGGCTCACAGAACAGCAATATACAAATTTAGTCGCGTTATGTCAGTTTTTACCTGGTCCTGCAAGTAGCCAAGTCGGTTTTGGTATCGGCATAACGAAGGCAGGTTTACTTGGTGGTGTTATTTCATTTATTGGTTTTACATTGCCTTCAGTCATTGTATTAATGCTTTGTGCGACGCTGCTCCTTGCTTACAGCAGTGATTTAGGTTGGACGCATGGCTTGAAATTAGTTGCAGTTGCCATCGTGCTTAATGCCATTATTGGCATGGGCAAGAAACTTTTGCCTGATGTGAAAACAAAGCTTCTTGCACTATTTACCTTAGTTATGGCAGTCACAGTGATTCACCCTATGTCACAATTGGGTGCATTGATTATCGTGGCGCTTGCTGGATTAATACTCTTTAAAGAAAATGATGAAAGTAAACCATCAATAAAGATATTCAATATTCCTAAACTGGTTGGTGTTATTGCACTTACACTCTTTTTCAGTTTTTTATTAATTTTACCTATTATTAATTTCTTCACAACCAATTCATGGGTGAGTATGATTGATCATTTTTATCGCTCAGGTGCACTTGTTTTCGGTGGCGGCCATGTTGTTCTACCATTATTAGAACAAGCATTTGTCGCAACAGATATGATCAGTGCGAACGACTTTTTAACAGGGTACGCATTAACACAGGCAGTGCCGGGTCCATTATTTACCTTTGCAGCATATATCGGTACCGTTATGTCTGGCATTCCAGGTGGCATTGTCGCAACAATCGCTATTTTTTTACCTGCCTTTTTACTATTAATTGGCGTTTTACCATTTTGGGAACACGTGCAGTCGAATCGTTATGCTAAAGCAATGTTAAAAGCGGTCAGTGCTGGTGTAGTTGGTATTCTAATTGCAGCACTGTATGATCCTATTTTTACATCATCCGTCAATTCACATATGGATTTCGCATTTGCTGCCATATTATTTGTATTACTAGCATACTGTAAAGCACCGTCATGGCTAATTGTAATTTTAGGATTAGCACTGGGTATCATGTTTTATTAAATTTTTTAATCATTTTTTAATAATTCTTTAAGCAATTGTAAACCCCCATACCATAGTCTAAGAGTATCAATTAATTAAGACTATATACGGGGAGATGAAGATTATGAAATTTACAGTTATTCCATCAGGTTTTAAGGAAAGTTTAAGTGCAGAAGAAGTTGGTTATGCAATTGAAAAAGGTATTAAACGTGTCAATTCAAATTATGAAGTGAACGTTATACCTATGGTTGATGGTGGCGAAGGTTTCGTAGAATCTATTATTAAAATTAGAAATGGTTATAAAATAATGACTCATGTCACTGGCCCTGTCGGACAACGCATCCAATCTTACTTTGGCGTATTTAAAGAAGGGAAAGAAACTGTAGCTGTGATTGAAATGGCTGCAATTGCAGGGTTAAGACATGTCCCTAAGACACAAAGAAACCCATTATACACAACAACTTATGGCGTAGGTCAAATGATTATTAAAGCACTTGATTACGGTGTAGATAGAATAATTATAGGTTGTGGCGATTCTGGTACATCTGATGGTGGCGTAGGTATGGCTCAAGCTATTGGCGTTAAATTTTATAATAAGCATGGCGAGGCAGTTTACATTGATGGTGGCGTTGATATTGATAAAATTCATGACTTAGATTTAAGCAATATAGACAGCCGAGTATCAACAACACCAATTGATGTTGCTGTAAATTGGTCTAATATATTATGTGGTGATAAAGGCGTTGCACGAGTATTTGGTCCTCAAAAAGGGGCGTCACAAGAGGACGTAGAACATTTATCAAATAATTTATATCATTTAGCTGCTTTAATTAAGCAACATACAAATAAAGATTTACGTTATGCAGAAGGTACAGGGGCATCAGGTGGTCTTGGAGCCGGTCTCATCGCTTTCGCTAATGCAACATTGCATCCAAGGTTTGATTTAATTAAAAATTATATTCAAATCGAAAGCAATCTTGAATCAACGGATATTGTCATCACTGCAGAAGGTTGTATTGACTATCAAACACCGAATGGAAAAGTGCCTGCTGAAGTTGCACGTATTGCTAAAAATCACAATAAACCTGTAATAGCTTTTGCAGGAACGATTGGTAAAGGCGCAAAAATAAATTATCAAAGTGGTATTGATGCATTTTCTAGTATTATACCTGAACCAGCTACTTTAGAAAATGCAATCAACGACGCAGATAAATGGCTAGAGGGCAGTGTAGAAAGTGCGATTCGTTATATTATGATTGGTATGAACCTTTTTAAAGCAAGGGAACAACAAAAGCAAAAACTGAAGGAAGTCGTTACAGATGCTAGCTAATGTTTCATTTTCACATCTATGGATTTGGATATCTTTTCTTTGTTTAAGTTTTTATATCTTTTTGGTATTAGATTTAAGTTACTTAGGCAAAGTAAGTATAATGATTTTTATTTTAGCTCTTATATTATTTATATTTTCAAATTTACCTGCAGGATTAGCTGGGATGCTATGTTTGATCGGTGCAGTGTTGCTGGGTGTTCCAGATTCAATATTATTTGAATCATTAAATCAACATATCGTTTGGTTAATGATTGGCGCATTTATCATCAGTAGTGTCATAGAAGAAAGTGGTTTATTAACAAGGCTCGTCAATTGGTTTAGCCGAAAATGCCATACTGAAAAGCGTGCAAGTTTATTCATTTTGGCAACGATTCAACTCATGACTTTCTTTATACCTTCAACTTCAAGTCGTGCAGCAGCAATGTTACCTATTTATCAAGCGATAAAAACACAGTTTCCAAAGCGTGCCACGATGTATGGTTTAATGATACCTATACTTATTTTAACTATGACGAATACGACCTTAATTGGTGCGGGAAGTCATTTAATAGGTATAGGTATTTTAGAAGGTCAAACAGATAAATCGATTTCTTATATTGATTTCGTGTTATGGGGCTTACCCTTTGGTTTACTAATTAGTTTGATTGCTGCTGTCATATTAATGTACAGTCCTATTAAACAACAACCTATGAAGGAAGTTTCAGATAAAGAACCTGTCGATATTGAAGTTGACGTTGAACAAACACCACTTTCGTCAAAGGAACGTAAAGCAATTATTTTAATTGGCATAACTATTGTACTGTGGGTTACTGAAAGTTTACATGGACTTGATATTGCTTTTGTAACAATTTTAATGGCTTTTTGCATGTTGATTCCTCAATTAGGACTCATAACTTGGAAAAAAGCTTTATCAGAAGTGTCATGGAGTTTAATATTTTTCGTAGCTAGTGCAACTGCGCTTGGAGAATTACTAATTAAATACGGTGTCGTTAAGTACATACAAGACCAAATTTTATCATTACTTAACGGATTACCAGTAATGCCTGCAATTGTATTTGTGATTATACTAAGCATCATTAGTGCAGGTTCACATTTACTCATTACAAGCCATACAACAAGAGCTGTGGTACTTGTTCCAACGGTACTTATTTTCGCAAAAACCTTTGAATTAAATCCTATGTCAGTTGTATTTATAACATTAATTGGCATAAACTATTGCTTAACATTACCAGTAAGTTCAAAAGCATTATTAATATTTTATGAGTTAGATGATCGACCATTTAATACTTCACAACTTTTAAAATTAAATATGTGGTTACTCCCTATTTATGTAGTATTTATGGTCTTAATGTATTTATTTTATTGGCAATTTATAGGTTTAAAACTAAAGTAGGTGTATTGAATAATGGAAAAGATTTTAATTGTGGAAGATGATGAAAAAATTGCACGTGTATTGCAATTAGAACTAGAGTTTGCAGAATACGATGTGACTTTAGCATATACAGGCAAGCAAGGAATACAAGCATTTCAAGATAATTCCTTTGATCTCATCTTGCTTGATGTTATGTTGCCAGAATTAAATGGTTTGGAAGTGTTAAGACGTATTAGAACGAAAGATAATTCAATAAAGGTCATCATGTTAACCGCTCGTGACGCATTAATGGATAAAGTCGGCGGCCTTGATTCTGGCGCAAATGATTATGTTACTAAGCCTTTCGAAATAGAAGAATTATTAGCTAGAATCCGTGCGCATTTAAAAATGCTACATGCTGACACAGAAGAAGATGATGACATTCTCGTACATAGACATATTTCTGTAGATACAAAGTCACGTGAAGTCTATATGGACGATACTATAGTGAGTACTACGCCAAAAGAATATGAAATGCTTGTTTATTTCCTGGAAAATAAAAATCAGGCTTTAGAGCGTGAGCAAATAATCAAACACGTATGGCAATTTGATTACCAAGGCGATACTAACGTAGTCGATGTGTATGTACGTCACTTACGTAAAAAGTTAGACAAAAACAAACCATCCATTATCGATAGTGTCCGTGGGTATGGTTATATGATTAAGGATTAATTTATATGAGATTAGGAACTAGAATCCAGTTGTATATCACCGTGATGACCGTAATTTTGATTATTTGTGTGAACATCTTTGTGTATGTTATTTTCAAACATTTTTCAATAGCTTCTGAGCTAAATCAACTTGAAGCACGTAGTATTAATATTATAGAAGAAATTAAAAAATCGGATAATAGAACGAATCAAGAAATTATGAATAACAGTTACATACTTTCTGATGGCTACATCAGCGTTATTGATAAGAACGATAAAGCCAAAGTGAATTTCACGACTAATGTAGATTATAATAATATCCAACAACCCTTTCAAAGTAAGCAATATAAAAAAACCGTTGCTTATAAAGGTCATCATTTTGCAATGATTTCCTTGCCTATCGTTTGGGAACATGGTGAAGTCGTCAATTTACAGCTTTATGAAAATGTAGACTTTAAGTATGAATCCTTTCAAATTTTAAAATGGATTTTAATCGGCTCAGTTATATTATTACTAATAGTTATTTTTTACTTGAATAGAGTAATCACCAATATTATCACGCAACCGATTTTGAAATTAAGTAAGCACATCAAAGAAACACAAGAAACCAAAGATTATTTACCTGTAGAAGTACAACAAAATGATTCGTATGAATTGCAGGAATTATCTACTTCCTTTAATGACATGATGAACAAATTGAAAGAACACGACGAGAGACAACAAGCATTTATTATGAATGCGTCACATGAATTAAAAACACCAATTACAGTTATAAACTCTTATAGTCAAATGTTGCAGCGATTTGGAAAGAAAGATCAAAAAACATTAGATGAAAGTATCCATGCTATTGGTGATGAAGCCAAAAAAATGAAATATTTAACAGAACAATTATTATATTATGCTCAAATAACTAAAAATAAGACGGAAAGTAGTCTTGAATATGAAAATATAGTGGAATTAATTGAAGAAATCACACATCGTTTAAAGCATGTATATAAACAAGATATAAAAGTAGAAGTAGCTTGTGAATCTTATGAAGCTTGGCTAAATATTTCTTTATTCAAGCAATTAATACACATATTTTTAGATAATGCGCACAAATATGGTGAATCACTTATTATTGTCAGAATTTCTGATAATAAAGATTCATTCAACATTGAAATTATGGATGACGGTATAGGTATTCCAGAATCTGACTTGCCTCATATTTTCACTCGCTTTTATCGTGTAGATAAAGCACGGTCACGTAGCACTGGCGGTTCAGGTTTAGGGTTGTCCATTGCGCAAGAAATTGCCACACAACAAAATATAGTGATTGATGTAAAAAGCGAAGTAAATAAAGGATCATCCTTTATTTTAACTGTGCCTAAAGGAGTCAAAAAATGAAACTGCTCGTTAAATTAATTTTAATAATGACATGTATTGGATTATCTGTCGCCCTATGTGTAATTATATTTTTAAAAGCGAATCAGCAACTTATGGCAGAGACAGATGCAAAAGCAATGGTCAAGAAACGTTACAATGGTGATATTGAATCTATCAAGCTCACTGATAATAAAAATGAATTTTTAGTAAAATTAAAATCAAGTGAAGGTATATATCACATTAAAGTAGATAGAGAAAAGAAAACAATTTCTAATATAAAACAAACAAAGGATTTAAAACCAAAGAAACCTGAACCCAAAAAGGAACAGAAAGAGGAAGATAAAAAAATCAGTGAAGCATCAGCCAAAGATATAGCAAAAGAACATGTCGGCGGTACCTTTAAATCTATTACTTTAAAAGAAGATAAAGGTATTAAATACTATTTGGTGACTCAAGATATAAGTAGTCAAAAAGGTGCTAATATCATTATCAATCATGTTACAGGTAAAGTATCCTCAGTGGCTTGGTTCAATAAAAATAATGATGCAGCATCAACTGAAACCCAACCTACACAACCACCGCCTACAAATCAAAAACAACGTATTTATTCAGATGATGATGACGGTGACGATGACAGTGATGACGACGGCGACGATTATGATGATTATGAAGATGGCGATGATTAATAAATTACTTCACAAATATTTAAATAAAAACTCCGGGGTAGTTAGTAAATTTACTATCCCGGAGCTTTTATGTGTTTCGAGTAATTCGAACACTAGTAATAATTCATAATAATTAACGCATGATTTCATCAATCACTCTTCTTTTCTTCGCTACCAAAAGGCACATACTTAACTTTTGTATCTGCTGGTAAACCTTCATATTTATTGAATAGTGTTTGATATTTCTCGCTGGTTGGCGTTGCATGATGTAAATAATGTTCAAATGGCAGTTTCTCCATCGTATAGAAATCCTTATCTGGATGCTCTTTTACTTCTTGTTTCAAATTCGCGATTCGCGTTTCATTTTGATAGTGAATATAACAAAAACCACTCAAATAAACAACACCAAATATAATTGCAATTCCCACAATTATATTACGCCACAACGCATGCATGACGTTGAGTTGAACAAGTAAAATCAATAAAATGATGCTATAGATTACATATACAGTATAAAAATTCCTTGGACCGAGTGGTGATACAATGACTAAAGGTGCACTTACAAGTATAGTTGAGGCTAGGAGTAAATATAATGTATAACGTACTTCCTTTTGCCCGATCACTAAATGTATTGCATAAATCATTCCACCTAAAAATATAATACAAATCAAAGTATTAAGCAGATTTGCTATAGTGATTGAATGGAAATTTTGTAATTCGAATTTTTTATATATGAAAAAGTAATAAATAGGCAATATCAATAATCCTGTAACAGTCAGCCCTATTTTCACCTTGGATAAGCTATGCAGCACAGTACTGCGATATAGCATAACTAGCACCACAGCAATAATCATAGATAAAATCACAATTTGATTGAAAAAGACCCAATCTGGAATTGTCGTAGTTATCGTGTGGAATATTTTATCGACTAATCCTGTTTCACTCGATATATTCTGGTAACTGCTGCCTTCAAAAAATATTTTACGATAATTAGGGTTTAAAAACATAATCAATGTACCAGCCACAGATAATAATAAACCAACTATAAATTTAGGATTAATTTGTCGATAAAGTAATAAATTCAAACCTATGGCTAACACCAAAATCATACTATTAAAGAGTGTGGTATTTTCCATAAAAAATTGCCCAATAAAGCAAATAATATAAAAGACAATATTAGTTACAGGTGTAAGCCCTCTTCGTTCGAATAAAACTGTAACAATAAACCATAAAATGTACACCACACACAATGTTGCTGGGACATAATTATAAAAACCTGCAAACCATCCATAAGTTTGTTTGTATATCTCACTTGGTATCGTAACCATAAATATGAAAGCTATTAAATAATATAGTGGCTGTTTCGTATTATGAGTAAAACGAACAATAATATATATCATAGCCATGCTAATCAACGCGTAAGATATCCACCTAAACCAATCCAAACGAACTGCTACAGTTTCTAAAATATTACCCAAATAACGCCCATTTAAATTCGCATATTTTTCCTGCCACATTTGTACGCCATACTGACTATACCAATCCCAATCATCATGGGTTAATGGTAAAAAGAACGCCATAAAATAGTAAAATAAAAATAGTGCTGTAAGTGTCAGATACATCTTGTCCAAATTTAGTGATTTCATATTAATTTACCTCATGTTTATTTAAATTCGTCTTATGTATAATAAATAACGGTCTCTGTTTCACTTCATAATAAATTCTACCTATATATTCGCCAATAATACCTAGAGAAGTCAGCTGCACGCCGCCTAGAAATAATATCGCAAAAATAGTAGTGAAATAACCAGCCGTAGACACACCATAACTCAGTGTATAAATTAAATTGAATGCAATATAGAGAAAGCTCATCAAACAACTGAATAATCCCAAATAAATAATAATACGTAACGGTCTATTATTAAAGGAAATCAGTCCATCTATACCATAATTTAACAATGAACTAAATGACCATTTAGACTCTCCTTCTTCACGTTGTACATTTTGATATTCAATGACTTTAGGCTCAAAGCCAATCCATGCAAATAATCCTTTTGAAAATCGATTGTATTCTCCTAATTTAACAACCTCTTTAACGGCACGCTGACTCAATAACCTGAAATCTCCTATGCCATCCTCTAAGGTAACATCTACCATTTTATTAATCATTAAATAATACATTTTAGACAGATGCTTACGTAACCAACGTTCTCCAGTTCTATCCCTTTTAGCCACCACTTGATCTTCGCCATTTCTAAAATCTACAATCATTTGCGGAATCAATGAAGGCGGGTGCTGTAAATCTCCGTCTATGATTATCAACGCCTCAGCTTCCGTACTTGCTTTCAAACCTGCATACATCGCTGACTCTTTACCAAAATTACGTGAAAACGAAATATATTTCACTCTACTATCTAATTCAGATAATTGTTGAATTATTGTTAATGTTTGGTCTCTACTTCCATCATCCACGAAAAGTAATTCATATGTATAACCGTTAATATAACTATCGTGTTGCATAATTTCTGTTAATTTATCATAAGTTTGTTTAATTACAAACGCTTCATTAAAACATGGAATCAATATTCTAATCATTAAAACGGTGCACCTCTTTGAATTATATTTATATAAAATGTATTATACAATATAACAAATCAGAATGTACTATATATTTTGTACATTCTGATTTTATCGAGTGCGCTATGTGTATTTTATTTTCGCTTTGGTAAACACTAACAGCCATATACTTTTATTCATCGTAATCAAACTAATTTATATCTTTAATATTGTATACTTCTAATTTTAATATACCATTTATAATGGGAATTTTCAGACTTTTAATTCTAAAACTTATTTTTCTTAATTTTATAATTATGAAACCACTATCTTTTAACATTTAAAACAAAAATTATACATTTAAGAATTTAAGAATTAAAACACATCCCTTGTTATTTTAATTTCACTTTTGTTAACTAAAAAAATAAAAGCAGCAAATATAAATAACACCAAATTAAAAAAATGGTAATTTACTATTTGCTGCTAAAATTAACTATATGATTTTCCAATATACTCTTATTTATATTCTTCAACCAATTCTTTATAAAACTTACTCAACGCTTTGTTTTCGGTTTCTTTAAATTGTTGGTCTGGGCGTAGGTTCGGGTCTTTACCAGTATGATCTTTTGGTGCAAATCCTGATGCTAAAGTCACATCATCTTTACCTTCAAATTGGTATTCGTAGACCTTGCCCTCTTCAGTGAAAATGTATTTTGTCACTGGCTTACTTAAGTCTGCAACTTCCTTATAACCTTCTACATTAGAAAGGTCTTCCGCTTCTTTATCAAAGCCTGATTCACCATCTTTAGGTGTATAGGCAACGGCACCAGTTACAGCATGCAAATCGAATGCTTCAGGTCCAGGTTTGCCTGTATTATTGATTTGTATTTCTCCTTTTTCCGTACCCGCATACCAATCACCATCAGAAATACTACTTGTACTAAAATAACGATTGGAGACTGCCTTACCGTCTTCTTTTTTATCTTCAGCTAACCAATCTATCATTTCTTCTTTTATTTTCTTCTGCTCTTCATCAGAAATTTGAGTTTTATTTGATGTTTCGTTTTCACTGGACTCTTGCGCTACTGCTTCTTTTCCAGAATGATTATTTGTCTCATTTTCTTCATTACTACAACCCATAAGTAACGCTGTACAAATAGATACCATTGATAATACTTTAATATATTGTTTCATAAAACAAAGTCTCCTTTTTCAAAGGAAAACCGATATACCTAAGTTATAAAATAAATTACAGCTTAGGTATCAGTTTTAATTATATTTAATCTTTTTGAATACCAAATTCATCTACTAATTCTACGCTACGTTGTTCACCTTTACTGATGTCACCGCGTAGTTGATAAATTTTAACTTTCAATTGATCGCCTTCAACTTCATATACTGAGAAGTTTTGAGCTGATGAATCTCTGTTATTTTCATGTTTATCTTCAAATGCGTCTGTTTCTTGTGGCTGCTCGCCTAGTTTGAATAGACTGTTGTAATGATCTAAATCTTTCTGAGTTAACCAGCTTAATTCTGGTCTAACCTTTTTAATGTGCTCTAATGAACGGTCATAAATACTATCATATTCTTTCGTACCACCAGTGTTAGGTAACACATAAACTGAACCTTCTGGATCGTCATAATATTTCACGCCATCTTCGCCAACGAATTGTTCAGTATCTTCTTTCTTCGCGTTCACAAAACTATTTTTCGTAGATGTGTGTTCTAAAGGATGTGTACGTGATAACACATGGTCATGTCCTTGTAATACTAAGTCAACGTCAAGATCATCAATTTCTTTTGTTAATTCGTCTCTTACTTTCTTCACATCTTCATCTGAAAGTGCATGATATGATTTAGAATACATTGGTTTGTGTAAGTTTAAAACAACCCATTTTGCCCCATTGTCTCGCGCCTGTTTAATATCTTTCTTAATCCATTCCATCTGTTCATCACCGATGGCTTTTTCATCTGGATTGTCTTTTGATTTCTTATTGTCGTTTGTATTCGCTACTACCATGTGTGCCCCATTATAATCAAATGAATAGTACGAACCGCCATTTACTGCGTCATTTTCTTTTGGTACGTTCATGTGTTCATTGAATTTATTCAATAATTTTTCATCTTCTTCATTTAACGCATACTCATCATGGTTACCTGGCGCTGCAGCAACTGGTAACGACATAAATGATGGTCTAGATTGTTTATACAAGTCTTTCCATTCATCTTCAACTTCAGCAGTTTCTACAAAGTCCCCTGTATGTAGTGCGAAGTTAGGATCTCCTGCTGTTTGGATTGCGTTTTTCAATGTATCAGCACCAAATGCTGCTTCATTTCTTACGTTCTCATTCCAAAAAGCATTTTGCGTATCTGTGTATTGTACAAAGCTAAATGGATCGCCTTTATCACCGGAAGTTTTGAACTTACCTATTTCACTTTTCTTCCCACTTTCACTACCCACTTTGTAGTAATATTGTGTATTCGGTTTTAAATCTTTAGCTTGTGCTTTGTATGTATATTCTTTTTCTTTGATTAAATCTGTTTTACCGTGCTTGTCGCCACTCGTCCACTCAGGGCCACCTGCATTTTCATCGGTGTAATAACCATTCACTTTAGGTTTGCCATTTTTTTCAATAGGTTCGCCTTCATCATCTTTGGCTACATCTTTATAGATGATATTGCCATCTTTATCTCTTTCAAGATACTTAGAGTCTACTTTTTTAGGTTTTGCATCAAATGATTTTGCATCTGAAAAATCTTTAGATTCTGAAACCCATACTTTAGAATCTTTGAACTTGTCTGTTGTATACCAACTAAAACCCATTTCTGTTTTAGTATCACCCTTTAAATTTGTAATTACACGGTTAGGATTGTTGTTCTCTGGAACCTCAGCTACTTTAGGTTTTTTATCCAGTAATTCAATATCACCTTTTTTTTCCCCTTCTGTTGCACTACCTGCACTACCTGAACCACTTGCATCAGCTGTTGGTGCTGAAACTGTAGTAAATACTATAGCTAGACTCATTACAGTACTTACAGCAATAGAACGATACTTATATGCCATCACACGTACCTCCCAATATGAATTTTTAATGTTTCATTCACTATTCTAGCAATGTAATATTAATCTAAAGTTAATGCTATATGGATTTTGTAAATTTCAAATTACTATTTAATTTTATTTGGAGAAATTTTAAAAAACCAAATTATTCACTTTTATTTCCCCTTACCATCAACCAAACTTAATATTAATTTACGCTATCTTAACAATTCCTTTGAATTAGCTTTGTTACAATATAATTAAATTTGAAATTTAAAGGGGAATGGTTTTGAAGAAATTAACTTGGTCATTTATCACATCTATGGCATTAGCAACTACTGTCATAGCACCTAGTACACTTCACGCAACGACAGCAGAGCAGAGTCCGAAAGATACAAAAGATAGTTCGACAAAAAGTATAGAGATTCACGATATCCAAGGCGAAGGTCATCAATCACCTTACGATGGCAAAAAAGTAAACAACATAAAAGGCATTGTTACATATCAATATGAATTAAATGGTGGTAAGTACTTACATATAGAAACACCTGACGATAAACAGGATAATAACCCAAATACATCTGAGGGGCTTATCATTTATACGGGTAATCAAAATTACGACGCCCAAAAAGGTGACTTAGTTAATGTTACGGGCACTGTCGATGAATATTATATTGACGGTTATGGCGATAAACAAGAAACTGACTTACCAGTAACTCAAATTAATGCGCGTGACGATAAAGGTGGCAATGTATCTATTGAAGAAAGTAACCAAAAATTGCCCGAGCCGTATGAGATTGAAAAAGTACCAAGCAAAATTTCTGCAAACGATAACTTTCAAACCTTTGATCGTGAGCAATACGCAATTGACTACTGGGAATCGCTAGAGGGCATGCGTGTTGAAGTTGGCGATGTCCGAAGTGTTGGCCCACAAGAACACGGTGACCTTTTCACTGTTTTAGACGACCAACCTGCTGAAACTGACAATGGCGGTGTACGTTTAACAGAAAATGACCAGCATGGTGAACGTATTCCTTTTAAAATGTATGATAATAATAAAGCACGTGATTTTGATGTAGCAACAGGCGATAAATTTAAAGGTCCAATTATTGGTCATGTGAATTATGGATTCCAAAACTACAAACTAAATGTAGATTTAGATGACATGAAACAAGCACATGTCGAGGGTAATACTGAGCCACAACCAACTTCCATTGAACCGAGTAATCAAAAGCTCAATGTTGCATCTTATAATTTAGAAAATTTCTCTAGCAATTCATCATCTACAACAGAGGATAAAGCGGATAAAATAGCGAATGGTATCACAGAACACATGAAAAATCCTGATATTATCGGCGTGACTGAAGTACAAGATAATGATGGTCCAAAAGAAGGTGGACCAGAAGCTAATAAATCTTATGAGCGCTTAATTAAAGATATTGAAGAAGCTGGTGGTCCTAAATATAAATATTTAAATATAGATCCTTCAATGAATGAAGACGGCGGACAGCCTGATGCAAATATTCGTGTTGGTTTCTTATACAATCCTAAGCGTGTTCAATTTGATAAATCTATTGAATCTGGAGATGCGGACACAGCAGTCTCATATAAAGATGGCGACTTAACATTAAATCCAGGTCGCATCGACCCAAATAACCCTGCCTTTGATGATTCTAGAAAACCATTGGCTGCTCAATTTAAATTCCATGGCGAACAAGTCATCGTATTAGCGAATCATTGGAACTCTAAAAATGGTGATACACCGCTATTCGGTAGTCAACAACCACCTGTATTAGAAAGTGAAAATCAGCGTGTTGAAATTGCGAAGTCAGTTGGACGTTTTGTAGAACAAGTTCAAAAAGACAATCCTAATGCAAATATCGTATCCGTTGGCGATTATAATGATTTCCAATGGTCAAAACCGCTAAAAACATTTGAAAGCTTTAATATGAGCAATATGATTTACGATTTACCTGAAAACGAACGTTATTCATACAATTATCAAGGTAATTCGCAAGCACTTGATCACATATTCGTTTCAAATAACTTGAAAAACCATACAGAATTAGATCCAATTCATGTAAACAGTGATTTCACTGATATGTCAGGTCGTGCGAGTGATCATGATCCACTATTAGCTCAAATTGATTTAAAACAAGCCCGTAAAGATGAAAAAACTAAATAGGCACAAAAAATCGACAAAATCATAAGACTTTGTCGACAGAATGGAACGAGGATGCCATGCATCACTCGTTCTTTTTTATAATAAGACGTCATTGCTCAACTAAATATACTTTTTCAGAGTAACAACGTACACTATCCATTTTTCCCTCTAAAAATTCATTCCATTTTACATTTCTATTTAGCTCACTCTGTTCTTTTAAAATTGCTAACGGCACTTGTAAGTTAAGACAGCGACCAGAAATGTTAAACCGCGTGACACCGGCTGGGACAGTTTCTCCTCTATTGACGATTGTTTCGATTTCTTGAAAACCAAGCGGCTGATATTTCATCAAAATATGCTGGTTAGATACACAAGTATTATCACTCTGTGCTATACGTTCCACATCATAGGTTTGACTATAACTGGCAACGACCTTTGCCCACGCTTCTAGTTTCTGTTCTCCTAAATCTTCTACATATAAATATTGTTCGTTATAGCCTTTGCACATTGTAATAAATGGCGTGGTATTTTTAATTTCTGTCGTCCATGGCAAACTGTTATCTTGTCGCAAAGTTTCCCACCACTGACCAATAGCCACTTTATGGTTCCATGTACTAATTGAATATTGTGTCTCATTAATATCTTGCACTGGTACAACGCGACATCCAAGTGCCTTGAGACTCGTGAAACGATGCACACCGTCAATAACCATATATCTACCTGACTGTGTTTGTGTAACTAACACTGGATGTCTCATAATTTGTTCCGCTTCAATACTTTGCTTTGTCTTTTCTAAACGCTTTTGCTCAAATGTTTCGTGTAAGTCTATGTGTTCCACTGGTACAAGTTTTAATGCTTTATACATTTGTTCCATTGTAGTCCTCCTTATTGATCAGATAAATAGATAAATGTCGGATGTGGATGACTTAAAAAATCATGGTGAGAAATAGACCAACCATAAGCGCCAGCGTAATTAAATATTACGACATCCCCAGTTCTTACAAATTTTACTGGTGTTTCTTTTGAGAAAACATCTTTCGGCGTGCAGAGTTGACCGACGAATGTCACCTTTTCATTTGCGACTTCCATGCGTTCAAAGTGATAAGGGTTATGGTTAATATGACATATTTCAAAAGGATGGTTGTGTTGCCATGACACTGGTAGTCTGAATTGTTGCGTGCCCCCTTTTAAAATAGCGTAATACGCATTATGCACTTGCTTGATATCAATGACTTCAGTCGCATAGTAACCGATTTGCGCAACTAAGTATCGGCCACACTCAAAGTTCAACGTAACGTCATTCATCGCTTCTTCATTAATGACGTCTTGAAAGCCTTCCACAAATTTCTGCCATTCGAATTGTTGATTTAAATCTGCGTAATTGACTCCGATACCTCCACCGATATTGATATGTTTCAGTGGAAATTGAAAAGCTTCTGACCATATTTTGGCTTTATGAAAATAGAGTCGCATAACATCTAAATGTAACGCTGCATCTAAGTTATTTGAAATAGAATGAAAATGAAATCCTTCTAATTTGATATGCGGTAGTTCAAGTGCAAGCTTAATTGCTTGTTCGACTTCATTTTCCGATATACCAAATTGAGTTGGGCGTCCTGCCATGTGTAGCGTCGCATTTGGAAAAGGTCCTGATAAATTCACACGTAATAAGACATCCATCTGTTTATTTTTGGTATCTAGGATAGCATTTAACCTTTTTAATTCGTATATACTTTCAACGTGAATGCGTTGAATGCCTTGATCGATGGCAAATGTTAATTCTTCGTCTGTTTTTCCTGGGCCACCAAAAATAATACGGTTCGCTTTTTTATGTGCTAAGCCTTTTTGTATTTCACCTTGAGATGCAACTTCAAATCCAGCAACGGATTCACTCATCGTTGCTAAAATGTCATCTTCGCTATTCGCTTTCATCGCATAATACATCTCACAGTTCTCTGGTAAGGACGACACGATTTTATGCATATGTTGACGTAATGCGTTTAAATCATATATATAATGACAAACAGGTGCGCCAGTTTGCTTTATCTCTTTAATTTTGTCGAATATTTGTGGCACGTTCGACTCCTCCTTTAAATGAGGTTAATTCTGATTTTAAGTTACGGTAGAGTTTGCCACGGTCGTCTCCAAGTACAAACGTATTAACACCACGTTGTGCCCATATATCTTGTTGTTCTTTATTTCTTGGTAAGGCACAAAAGTGTTTATTGTAATCACTTGTCACGTCATGCATGTAACGTAATGCTGATTGTACGACTTCACTGCTCGTTTCCCATGGCATGCCAAACGATTGCGATAAATCGGCAGCACCTTCAATAATCATGTCTAAACCTTCAACTTGTACAATGTCTTCTATGGCACTGATGCCCTCTTGATCTTCAATCATCGCCATGACAATAATTTTGTCGTTTGCGTTCGTCATGTAATCCGTTAATGGAATTTCACCAAACTTGGCCATACGTCCACCATTTAAACTGCGCATACCTTGAGGATAATAGCGACTTAATTCCACAATATGTTCTACGGTCGCTTTATCTTTAACATGAGGGATAATAATACCTCTTGCGCCCATGTCTAACACTTTGATAATATCTCGATCAATGACTTGAGTGACCCTGACAATTGGCGTGATTTGCGCTGCTTCAGCTGCACGAATTAAATGTTCTAACGTTTCATCGTTAATGGCAGCATGTTCAGTATCTATAATTACAAAATCGTAACCACTTGCTGCGATGATTTCAATAACAAGTGGATTCGGAATCGAATTGAAAATGCCATAGACTTCAGTGTCTTGTGCCAATTTATCTTTGAGGGATAACGTCATCATGATGAATCACTCCTAACGGGTTAGTTACGTGATGGATTCTTATTTCCGTATCCTCTAATAATCTTATTGTCGTTAATTTTTCTACTTGTATCGTTTTTTCAAACAAATCAAAGTGCTCATAATTAGGTAAGTCAGGATGGGTTTGACGATATTGCTTGATTTCATCGTATACATACATCCATTGTTTATGTTCACTCAAATTGTAGTGACGTTCAAAGAACATAATAATTTCAGAAATATTAATAAAGAAAAATGCGTCTAAAGTAAAGTCTCTAACAAGTTCCACATCTTCTGTTTCGATAAATGAATTACGATTAATTTTCTTATGTTCCTCTGGTGTGTCTTTTAATTGAGGATTTTGTGCCTCTGTACTTAGTAATCCACGTTTAAAACGCACACCATCATGAAAATCTTTAATTGCTACACGTGTTGGCCAACCGTCTTCATGAATAAGCATCATGTTTTGCGCATGTGATTCAAGTGCAATACCGTGATAATAAAGCATATGAATAATCGGTTGTACTGCAACTTTGATAAATTGTCTAACCCAAGCTGCTACACCATATTGTGCAATCCATTGCTGAATAATTGGATTTTGTCGTTGGTCTAAACTATAAATCGCATTAAACGGTATCGCATCTTCTGTTTCAGTTAAGTAACTGTGTAAGTTCTCTCGCCATATGACAGATACTGCACCATATATTGCTTCACGCTTTGATTCAGTTAAATTATCATTAATATAAGACATACCTAATATTTCACCTAAGAATACTGTTTTTAATTCCTTATTTAGATAGCTATCTTGTTCATGAATATGCTTTAACCAATCTGTAATTTGCGCTGCATTCTCAATCGTATGTGGCGCTAATACACGTTTAGTGGATGTATTCGTAATGCTTAAGGGCACTTTAATATAATATTTAGACGTGTCCACAGGTGATAATGTACGAATTGATTGTTGCGGTGTATAGTATTCTTCCGATTCGCCTAGTAATATAATTTCACCATTAATCCATTGTTCAGCAAGTTCACTCGCAATAATGTGATCAAATTGCCAAGGATGCACAGGTAACCACTCATAGTCTGCTAATGATTTATCTAATGCTAGTAGCACTTCTTTAAACTGCTGCACAACTTCATCACCTAATTGTTGTTGAAGTAAGTCTTGCGATTCAATATTTCGAGAGACAGTTTGTTCAATATAATGTTTGGGAATTGCGAGCCATTTCAATGTAAATGTCGGTTGGAAATCAGGGCCATATTGCAAATTATCTACAGGCGTAAAACCAAGGCGTGATTTATAACTTGGGTGATAAGGATGGCCTTCCATCGCATAAGATTCAAGTGCATCGAACGTTAATTCAACACTACCCGCAGTCATCTCTTTATATCGCATGGCTTGTGTATCTTTCAGCTCCGTTTGTAGTAATTCGTTGATAAACGCCTCAACTTTTTCATTGTTTTTATCAAATGTATATATGACTTCTCGTAACATTGTAGCGTAATCAACCGTTACTGCTGTATCGCCATCATCTGTGATTCGCCATACGGGTGACGTAAGTTCTAGCCTTTGAAAGCTGTCTAATTCTCTCACTTCAGCGCGATACGTTGCGTCTTCAGCTTCAATGGTAACTATCGAAGTAGCACCTTGTTGTGTCACCTCATATTGCACAACATCCTCGTATATAATAGAAGTTACAAGTTGATTCATAATGCGTTGCTTTACTTGTTGTTCAATATTGTGCATCATGTTGTCGTACCTCCTCTTCCATAAACATTGGGTTTGGTATATTGGTATAAAGTGGGTTATCGCCGCAATCTTTTATTTTGCTCATAAAGTTTGCTTTTGCTGAAAATGTTGGCCTTTCGTATAGGTCATCCACATAGACTTTCATTTGTGCTGATGTACTGGCGTCTTGAGACCAATTCAACAATTTATTGCGAACCGTTTGCCATAATGTCGTTTCACTGCCAACGCGTTTGCCCATTGTAGCGACCAAATGTCCTAAATGATTTACAATAATGTAGTATTTAAAACGATGCCACGCTGCTTCATTACTATAGACAACTGGACTATCGCTTTGTATTATATTGGGAATAATTTGCGCACGCTTTGCGATATCTTCTGCTATACATACGCCTTCCAAATCTCTGACGTAACATACTTCCGGATGGCCGTCTTTAAATTCAATTAAAGTATTTTGTACATGTGCTTCTAAACTAATGCCAGTTTCAGATAGTAATTCAAGCATTGGATATAAGGTGATGTCTAAGTATGCACTTAACCATTCCTCATCCGACAAACCGCTTTGAGTAATCAAGTCTCCTAACATAGAGTCCGGCTCATGTGGCATCGTTTCAAATAGACTCGCTAACACGTGAATTTGTTTCTCCGAATAATAATCTTCAATACCTTCACGCACGATCATTGCAGTATTTGCTAATAAATCAAAAGCCCCTGCTTCAGACGAATATTTCAATGCACGATAACCTTCTTCAAACATCAGTTTAAAATGCTTTGTTTCATAGTCTGTTTTTATCGATGCGATGACATTTGCAGCATCAATCGTTCGTTCTACTTGTTCATAATCATTCGTTCTTACGAAGTTTGTGATTTTGACATTTATCGGTAATTTCAGGTAAATGTTAAGCTCTTTTGAAAATATCGTGCGAACAGAAGACGTTGGATAGACATAATGTCCGCTGATACCGATGTCTTTAATTAAGCCGTCATCCATCCATTGTTTAAACTTAGCGTTATCTTTTAATACGGTTATTTGATATGGATGCAAGGGTAACAATGTATAACCGTCGTCTATGTCATCAGAATCTAACTGTGCCAACTGTAATACCAATTCATTTACTGTGGCAGCTCTACCTTCCACATATCGTTCTAGCATGATAGAACGATTAACTTGTATATAATACAGTTGAAATTGTGCGTGGCACTCTGGTGCATAATGCAATAAATCTTCTTCGCTAAATCCGACAGAACTTTTGGGTGTTGGATGAAACGGATGACCTAAATAAAGGGATTGTTCCGAAATAATATACTCATCTTCTGTTTGTTGTTGTTGCGCACGTGTTAAATAGAGTGCAGTGCGTTTTACACTATTGTTAATATCTTTATAAATATTGTGTAGTGTTGCTTTTAATCCGGTTTTATCTTCATCTCCTGTTTGTTGTTCGAGCATCTCAAACACGTGCTCAATCACTTCCATTGGTGCTAACTGTGAAGACGTGCCATTGTCTTGTGCACACATCACTGGGTGGTATGTGTGATGACCCATTACTGACCAATAATTAAATTTACCTATTAACGTTTTAGACGGCCCGAGCGTGATGTGCCACATGTTTTGCTCTGGCTGCGCATTGTACAAATTTTGTTCTCTAAAATATACATTCAATATACGTTCTACAGCTGCTTGTTCAGCTATTTCAATATTCTGATTACTTTGCACGTTTATTATTCAACTCCCATACATTCATTGTTAATTTATAATCTTTCACAGCGTTTAATTGAGATGATAATAAGACAACACAACTGCTTATAAATATGCCACCCATCACGATAAATGTAACCGTATGGTTATAGCTACTTGTAATCACAGCGCCTAACATACTGCCTGCAACTTGTCCTACAACTAACATACTGTTTGTGGAACCAACGAAAGTGCCTTTTAAATCTTGATGACATGCCTTAACAACGACATACATCACACTTTGAATTAATGCACTATACGTAAATCCTTGTATCATTCTAAAAATGATTAACATCCATAGTGTAGTGGACAGGCCTTGGAATATAACACTTAAGCCACAAATGAGTGCAGTGATTAAATAGACATATTTGACGTAGTTTTTATCATTTAAGCTTCCCCATAATGGAGCACTTAAAATAGAAGCAGTCCAAAATGCAGATTGAACAAGACCTACTGCCGCTTTATCATCTAAAAATGTCTGGTTGGCGCCAGTTGTTAAAGGGGCGAGTGCAGTCATCATGCCATACATCGCAAGATTGGCAAGCATACCAACAATAATGAAACGACATGTCACTTGCGAACACAGTAAACATTTAAATGATTGTCTTACACCACAACGTATAGGTTCTGGTTCGCTACTGTTATGCTGATGTGTAGTTTCTATAAGTAACTTAATACCTACTGCACAGACAATAAATGTCAAAATAGCAATCACTAACAGTAACGACTGAAATCCAACAATACTTGCTGCAACGCCTCCGATAAGTGGTCCCACAAGAGAGCCCGCACTAATAGAACTTTGCAATTTCCCAAGTACTTTACCACGCATTTTTTCAGGTGCTTCACTCGTCGCAAATGCATTAGAAGCATCTACGACACCGCCAAATAAACCTTGTAATAATCTGACTAACACAAACTGCAGTGGCGTCGTACAGAGTGACATCAATAATAAACAAACTGCTAAACCTAATAATGCACGGAGTACCATCCATTTTCGGCTGATTCTATCGCCAAGTTTGCCCCACAGCGGTGATGAAATCATCGTTGTGATAGCGGGCGCTGCAATTGCAATCCCACTCCACATTTGAATTTCTGTAACAGATAAATCCTTGAGCGATGCAATATAGATTGGCAACAAAGGAACGAGTACGGTCAGTCCAGCTATCGAAATAAACTGGCTCAGCCATAAAATGCGAAAGTTCCTATACCAAATCGCTTCACTGTTCATGACGCATCATTGGGTTTGGTATTGTCCCAATACTGGATGGCATGCTACCGCCACCTGATTCTTGTTGATGTAAAAGTGGTAAGAGTACGCGTTTAAAAGGCCACGTTTGCTTCTCGAACAAAATATGTTGCACTTGTGCTTTATCCACTTCCGAACAATCCATCTGCTGCACATGCTTTGAAAGTGATGATTTAATTTTATTCATTAACATTAGTTCATCCAATCCAAAGACGTGATGTAGCATATCTACAATTGCATATAAATTCACTGATACTGCTAATGTTTGAAAATATGTAAAGAATGTTTCTATATCTTCATTAATTAACGTATTTGGAGAATTTTTGCTTATCGCATATTGTGGAATATCAATGTTATTTTCATGCATCCACCGTGGATTAATACGTACTGTATCGTGATCTCTCAATATAAATTGATCCACGTGCCCTTCTTTAAATAAGATTAAAATATTTTGTCCATGTACTTCTGGTAAGACACCATTTTTCATAAATTTAAGCATAATATGAAGAAATTGATCTATTATCTCATCAAATAACACTTCTAATTGCTGACTTTCCATTTGATCTTGGGCTATGCCAAGAATATCTTCATATAATGTGGCATCATGTGCCGCTAATGCAGCCATCGATACGAGTTGTGACGATGGTGCTGTCACTTGCTTAGGATAACTTCTAATCTGTGTTGTCAGATGGCCTATTTGATCTTGGAATATATCTTTATCTGCATTAATAAACGATAGCCACTGCTTTTCATTACACAGCGCTACCTTATTTTCTAAAGTGCTGTCTTGAGATATAATTTCACTTAATAATTGTTCTGCCTTTTCACCATTTAATAAGTAGCGTGTCGGTGTTAATCTCAGTGCACCTAACGACTGCATTGAAAACGGTACTTTAATATGCTGAAACGGACGTTGAATATCAATAAGCGAGCGCATAGATGATGAGGGTAGAAACTCGCCGAACTCATAATCTAATGGCACAATGATGTGCGCTGCGATTTCTGCTTGAAACATTTCGGGAATCACATGTGTCATTTGCCAAGGATGTACAGGAAATACCATATACGACTCTGAATCTAAGTCTGCTGACTCAAGTGTGTGTGGTAATATATCCTCGTCTTCGATTGCTAATGCTTCATTGAGTAAGCTTTCGTTTAAATACTCACTCTTTAAAATGTAATCACGATGTATCGCGACCGTTTTTAAAGAAAAAGTTTTAAAGTATTCGGGTTGATATTGTTGATAATCTGATTTACCTAAACCACGTTTTTCTTTAGCTAAAGGATGAAATGGACGATCCTTTAAACTCGCAAACTGTTCTGATTTGATAAAGGGATGCTCTGATAAGGTTAATCCTGCCAATTGCGCTGTTAACTGATCCATCGCAACTTCTAGCCCTTCTCGAAAACGTACTGTATTCAATTCATGGCTCGATGGTGCATTCATTTCAACTAATGCATCCCATAACCCTAAAGCATTGATCGCGTGTTGTTCGTCATTGTCTTTTACAAAGACGGTCGTTCCTTTTAATCTATAAATATTTAAACCACTATGATAAACAGGTATATAGAGCACCTTATCTTCATTGCCATATTTCAATATCGTATCTGAAGCGATTTGCAATGCTTCACTTTTTGTCAGAAGACCGAAGACATCTTCAAATAATAGACCATCCACTAGATCTCTTAAAATAGTAGTGTGTGCATGATTTTGTTGATGATTCGCTGTGACTTCTATCACTGTACGACACTCCTTAATATAGACTTAATATTGTTCCGATTTGCTGTTGCTTAGCTTCTTTATAAATATAATAAGCACTTGAAATATCTTCGATTGCCATACCCATTGGATTTAATAAAATAATTTCGTCATCATTTTCTCTTCCTGGTTTAGCACCCGTTAATAATTCTCCTAATTCAGCATGTAAGGCTTCCCTACTAAAGCGCCCTTCTAATACAAGTTGATTAATTGTCTTTTTCTCGCGATTTGCTTGTGACCAATCGTCTACCAAGACTTTATCTGCTTGTGTAAAGACGTCTTTTTTAATATCCATAATTGAAATATTGCTGATAAATGTGCCTTTTTGAATCCAATCATATTCAATGTAAGGTTTGTCCGTAACTGTACAAGTAATGACTACCTCTCCATTTTCAACTGCTTCTTTCGCTGTTGTCGCTTGAACAAAGTGAATGTCTGGACATGCTTCGGCCCATTTTTCAATAAAATTAGCGCTGGCTTTTTCAAATTGATCAAAAACATATACTTGTTTAATATGATCAAATTGCTCTAGCATACTTTGCAATTGTCGATCACCGATTAGACCACAGCCAATAATTGTTAATGCTTCAAATCCTTTTTTCGCTAATTTCTGAGCAGCAATAACTGAGACAGCTGCCGTTCTCATACTACTAATTAAGCTCGCTTCCATCACTGCAATGGGATAGTTTGTTTCAGGATCATTCAAGATAATGACACCACTTGCACGCTCTATCTTACGTTCTGAAGGATTGTCATGTTTACTACCAATCCATTTAATACCTGATACTGGATCTTGACCGCCAATATGACTTGGCATGGCAATAATACGATCCGCAATATGTCCTTCTGTACCATTTGCGCGTAAATATGGCTTTAATGGTTGCACAAAATCTTGATTCGCATGGGCTTTTAATGCTTCAGTTAATGCATTTACATAAACTGTTGAATGATTACCTCCTGCTTGTTCAATATCTGATCTATTTAAATACAACATGTCTTTGTTCATCGTGTTAGCGCTCCTTTTTTGTTTTTCACTTCATCAAACCATTCATCTGAATAGACTAAATCTAAATAACGATCGCCTCTGTCAGGTAAAATCGTCACAATTGTTTTATCTTTAGCAATTGAATCAATGACTTTTTCAATCGCTGATATAATTGAACCTGTTGATCCTCCTGCAAAAATACCTTCATAATCAACTAAGCGTTTACATCCAAGTGCTGATTGGTAGTCATCCACATGAACAACTTGGTCTATTTCTTCTTTATTTAAAATTTCAGGCACTCTACTCGCGCCAATACCTGGTAATTCTCTATCTTTAGGCGTTTCACCAAAAATAACTGACCCTTTCGCATCCACCGCAATAATATGTGCATTCGGGTGATATTCTTTGATCTTTCTACTCATGCCCATAATGCTACCTGTTGTGCTCACTGGCGCTATAAAATAATCAATTGGAGTTTCTATTTGCTCTACGATTTCTGCACCAGCACCATGATAATGTGCTTTCCAATTTAATTCATTTGCATATTGATTAATCCAATATGCGTTGTCAGTGGAATCAAGTAATTCACGAACACGTTGAATACGTGTCATTAAATACCCACCATTTTCATCCGCTTCGTTTACCATATCTATATTTGCACCATAACTTTTAATAATTTTTAAATTTGTTTCTGAAATTTTCGGGTCTACCACACATGTTAGTGTTAATCCTTTTATCTTAGCGATCATTGCTAGAGCAATACCTAAATTTCCTGAAGTACTCTCAATTAAATGTGTACCTTTAGTAATTGTTCCTTTTTTAAAACCATCTTCAATGATGTATTGAGCTGGTCTATCTTTCATACTGCCGCCTGGATTCATATATTCTAATTTTGCGTAAACATTATGTTCCGGGAACAGTTGCTTGAGCTGTATCATTGGCGTTTTGCCTATACATGAAAGTAAAGAATCATGACAATGCTTAGGTTCTTGTCTCACTTAAATTCCTCCTAAAAAATATGGATTATTAATAACATTACGATACTGATAACGATTATCATTATCAATAAACTGTATTCTAGGTATCCTTTCTAAAAATGTCAAATCTTTATTTAATTTTTTAAAAAATTAAAAATTTTTGTTGACATATCGTTTACTTTATAAGATATTAGGATTGATAATGATTATCAATCCAAGTTGGAGGTTTTAGAGAAATGAAGCATTTAGCAAAAGTATTCATTACTGTTATAGTAGCGGTTATGGTGTTAGCAGCTTGTGGAAATGGGGAGTCCGAAAAGTCATCGGAGTCAAAAGAAGATAGTAAAACAACGAAGATTAAACATGCTATGGGGACCACTGAAATTAAAGGAAAACCAAAACGTGTCGTAACATTATATCAAGGCGCGACTGATGTATCTGTCGCATTAGGCGTCAAGCCTGTCGGTGCTGTAGAATCTTGGACGCAACAACCTAAATATGATTACATAAAAGACGACCTAAAAGATACAAAAATAGTAGGTCAAGAACCTTCACCAAACTTAGAAGAAATATCTAAGTTAAAACCAGATTTAATCATCGGTTCTAAAGTCAGAAACGAAAAACAATATGAACAACTTTCTAAAATCGCACCAACAATTACGCACGATACAGTGTATAAATTTCAAGATACAACGAAAATGATGGGTAAAGCACTCGGTAAAGAAGACAAAGCTGATGAGTTATTAAAGAAATATAATGATAAAGTTGCACAATTTAAAAAAGATGCAAAAGCTAAGTATGGAGATCAATGGCCAATGTCAGCTTCAGTTATCAACTTCAGACCAGATCATGCACGTATTTATGCAAGTGGATACGCTGGAGACATCTTACATGACTTAGGGTTTAAACGACCAGAAGGACAACAAAAACAAGTTGATAAAGGTAAAGACATCATTCAATTAACATCTAAAGAAAGCATTCCGCTTATGGATGCTGATCATATATTTATGTTCAAGTCTAACACTACTGATAAAGACGCAGAGTTAACTAAGAAGACAGAAGCAGATTGGACATCAAGTAATCAATGGAAAAACTTAAATGCAGTAAAAAATGATGAAGTTTCAAAAAATGTAGATGAAATCACATGGAACATGGCTGGTGGTTATACTTCATCTCTTGAACTCATTGATGATTTATACAAAAAATTAGATATTGAAAAACAATCTTAATCAATAAGGAGTTACCTCATGTTACTTAAACCGCGGTATAAATTAATGCTTTCTGGTTTATGCCTTATCGTTGTAACGATTTTAAGTTTAATAATTGGAAACACGCTTGTATCACTTTCACAGTTGGTACAAGCGTTGTTCCACTTTAATAGCAATAACGATATACATATTCTACTTGCCGAATCACGCGCATCACGAACAATCATTGCTCTACTTACCGGCGCGGCGTTCTCTGTATCTGGTTTGCTTATGCAAGTATTAACACGTAATCCAATTGCTTCACCTGGGCTGTTTGGTGTTAATTCAGGCGCCGTGTTCTTTGTGATTTGTGGCTTAACATTTTTTAAAGTGCAATCATTTGAAGCGCTCATAACTATTTCATTTATTGGGGCAATTATTGTAACTGTTCTTGTCATTACACTTGGCATGTTTAAACAAGCGCAATTTTCACCTAAACGTGTGATATTGGCTGGCGCAGCGATTTCAGCATTATTCGGAGCATTTACACAGGGCATTTTAATTATGAACCAAAGCAATTTACAAAGTTTTCTGTTTTGGCTAAGTGGTTCTGTTGCTATGCGTAATGTGTGGGAAGTGCCTTGGGTGATTCCAATAATTATTATATTTCTGCTCATTGCCTTTGCGATGTCGTCACATATCAACATCTTAATGACGAGTGATGAAATTGCTTCTTCACTTGGTCAAAAGGTCAAATTAACAAAAAGGGTTATGGTATTAACTATTAGTGCGCTTGCCGGCATTTCGGTCGCACTTGCAGGATCTATTATGTTTATCGGGTTAATCGTACCGAATATTAGTAAAAAGTTAATGCCGGCTAACTATAAATATTTAATACCTTTCACTGCGGTTAGTGGCGCTATATTAATGACATTGTCCGATATTTTAGCTAGGACAATTATTAAACCACTCGAACTTCCTATAGGTGTTATCACAGCAGTCATTGGCTCAATTACACTTATTTATATTATTAGGAAAGGAATTCAACGCATATGAATGAGACAGTCCATAAAAAAGATACTAAACGCTTAGTCATTGCCGTTCTCATATTGATTGTTTTTTCAATCTTGAGTTTAATGCTGGGGTCTACTTTTATATCGTTAAATAGTATCCTTTCTTATATTATTGATCCTATTTCAAGTCCTGATCAATTTACAATCGAAGTGTTGCGCTTGCCAAGAATTATATTGGCTATTGTAGCTGGTGCAGCACTTGGCGTTAGTGGTTTGATTCTACAAAATGTACTTAAAAATCCTATCGCCTCTCCAGATATTATAGGTGTAACAGGTGGCGCAACATTTGGTGCAGTAGCATTTATTGCGTTTTTAGGAGATATTAGTGTCCATTGGCTGCCGGCGTTTTCGCTCACTGGTGCAGCTGTGGTCATGATGATTCTTATCAGTTTTCAAAAAAAGGGCAATATCCAACCAACGACATTAGTTATTATTGGTATCGCACTTCAAACGTTATTTATGGCGCTCGTTAATGGCACGCTTGTGCTTACAAAACAACTTGCTGCGTCTAAAGCCTATACTTGGCTTGTCGGTAGTTTATCTGGTGCCACATTTGAAAACAGTTTGATATTGGGGTTATTTATAGTGTGTACTTTGCCATTGTTGATTATCGTGCTTCCGAGAATGAAAGTATCCGTTATGCATGATAATGTTGCCACAGGTTTAGGCGTAAAGGTTAATCAAACGCGACTCATTCAAATGGTGATTACAACGATACTTGCTGGTGCAGCGATTAGTTTTGTGGGTAACATTGGCTTTGTTGGTTTAATCTCACCGCATATTGCTAAAGCTTTAATTAAAGGGAATTATTTAAAGCGCTTATTAATGTCAGCGATCTTTGGCGCACTTTCCATCGTCATTGCGGATCTTATAGGAAGAACGGTGTTTTTACCAAAAGAAGTTCCGGCTGGTGTGTTCATTGCTGCATTCGGCGCCCCATTCTTTATCTATTTATTATTGACTGTAAAAAAACTCTGATATGATCATATATTCTCAAATGCAAAGAACTAATACATTAAATTATGTATTAGTTCTTTTTTCTATACTAAAATCTTACGATTTTGAAAGTGCATGCTTGCCTAGGGGTATGGCTCGAGCCTGTAGTCTCTCCCTCATACTATTTCCCTGGGCGTCAGCACGTTCCAAAATCGATACAATTATACAAAACATATTTAGTCCCTTTATCTCAACTGTATAAATATTATTGATTTATAGTATGATTAACTTAAGACGAATGCATGAATTTTCAAAGGGGTTTTTAAAATGAGAGAATTAGTAGGGAAATGTTCTGTCTGCCAAAAAGATATTTATTGTTTAAATGGTTTCTTGAATGGTGAATATAATGACAATCACTTGTATTGCTTTGCTTGTGCATCAAATGTTGAAAAAGAATGATATTATAAAAAGCAGTCACAAATCATTAAATTTGTGACTGCTTTTTTTATACATCTATACTTGTCATATTTTGAAGAGTCCGGCCAACTAAGGAATAGTATGATTGAGGATGCATACTATAAAATAGATAACTAGACATGTTCAAAATCCTAATTTTTTAAAACAACAGTGGATTGAGTTCCTACCGTATTTAAAAAATGCTAAATTACATTAGTTCGAGACACTTTTAATAAAGTTACTACTTTTGTACGCTTCTGTTAAAAGTTGTCCATCGTTTGATACGTAAAAATATTTTTCATCAAGTGTAGACACCTCTGTTGGGAAAAGCCAATATAGCTTACCTTTTTCAAAGGATTTGTCTTGTTTGATACATAAATATCTACATTCTGATATGCTCATTTATTGCTGCCTCATTTCAAGATAGAAGTAGCCCTGTATTATTTAATAATCGTGTTATTAAATACAAAACTAGGTTCTGCACCTAAAACGATAAGGAATATTTGTGAGTAAGCTACAAATTGGAATTTTAATATCATTTCATTAACAAATTTGAATTCATTATTTTGTTTTACTTTTTCAACTTCTCTTTCATATAACTCCAAAACAGAATCCCTAATTAAGATAGGTCTATTGTTTTGAATAGCTTCATTATTATTTGAAAACATAAGTAATCCTAAATATTTATAGTGAATACTTAATTGTCTTGTTAAACTTGCTATATATTCTAATTGCTCATATAACTGAGGAGATTCTTCTCTCAAAGTTTTTAAATCTAATTTGCATTGTGTGAGTTCATCCATTTCATTAACCATTTTTATCACTTCTCCAATTCCCATGGTTTACATAAATTAAGAGACTTAATTAATGTTTTACTTTGTGCTCTTCTCGCTTTACGCATTTTCGCTCTTTCTTCACCATACATATACAATGTTTTTTCATCTTGAGTCTGCGCTGTAATTTTAGGTACTTTAATTGATTTTTTGTTTTCATCTAAGGCTACAAACGTAAGAAAAGCGATAGCAGCAATTTTTCTTTCTGCTGTAATCATATCTTCCGAAATAACCTTACAAAATATTTCCATAGATTTTTCTCCTGTATAAACTACAGAAGATTCTATACAAACTGAATCAGATTGAGTAATAGGATGTAAAAATTCTACACTATCTGTAGATGCTGTGACACATTCTTTAACTCTTGCATGTCTTCTAGCAGACAATGTCGCATTATTATCGATTTTTTTCATCAATACGCCACCAAATAGTGTGTTGTAATTATTTAAGTCATTAATTAACACTTGATCGGTACTGACAATTTTACTATCGCTCGGATATTTATAATTTTCCATGAAAAACTCCCGTTCTATAATGTTTATGTCATAAATTATAGAGCGGGAGCATATAAATAGAAAATATCCTTTTTTTATAAGGGCATAAATTTTGTGAATGACCTTGCGTTTAATGGTGTAATAAGTAGTTTTCTTGTATAAATTTAATCCAATTTTTAGTTAATGAATCAACTATGATATCTTTTCTCCAAATAATGGCAAGTTCCCATTTCATTGAAGGTTCGTTAATACTAATAGCTTTCAAATCTTTATCCAATAAATCAAGTATCCCCTCAGGTAATATACAGATGCCCATATTATTTATTAACATTTCTTCTATAAAGCTCCACTGAGTCGTTTCAAAAATAATATTAGGATTAAACCCATAGTTTCTACACGTATTTTTTATTTTATCGTTTAAGTAAAAATCAGAATTAAATAAAATAAATTCTTGATGCTCTAAATCTTCAATATCAATCGTATCTTTATCAGATAATGGATGATCTTTATGAACTACAAGCTTTAATTTTTCTTCCAAAAAAGTGAATGTACTGAAAATTTTATGATTCGTCGGTAAGACAGTAATCCCCATATCCAAATCACCATAATATATATCATTTTCAATTTTTTTACTTCCATTTTCAAAAAGTTGAAATGTTACATTTGGATAAGAATCATGAAACTGAGAGATGAGTTTTATTAGTCTTCGAATATTAATAATTGTAGGGATGCCTATTTTTAAATGTCCACTTTTCAATTCTAAAAGATTACTTAATTCATTAGGGATGTTTTCATACATTTTTAGCATTTCTTTACATTGAAAAAAGAATGCCTCTCCTGCATCAGTTAGGTATATTTGGTTTTTATATCTATTAAATAATGTTACTTCTAATTCTTTTTCTAGTAATCTAATCGTATTACTAATTGTTGGCTGTGTAATAAAAAGTTTAGCTGCTGCTTTCGTCATACTTTTTTGTTTTACGACTTCAACAAAATACTGCATATGTCTAAGTTCCAATAAAATCACACCTTCTTTTATATTATGAATGTAGTGTTCTATAGTTCAATTATTTTTATATTTTATAATACAGAAATTTTTAGCATTATTATTAATTTTAATTTTAGCATGTATTGGAAATATAACACCATGATTTATTTTTATGTCATCTTATTATTTTCCAAGGAAATAGCTAAATCACTATTTGTCATGAAGATTTAATTCAAAAAAGGCCATTACCACATTTCGTGATAACGGCCTTTTCAAATATAAAATAAATTTCTGAATTGCTGACTAATATGAGTGAACACCTTAAACACTAGCTACTCAAAATTCAATTTAAAATTAAATTTTAATTGTGTATCATTGAGTCGATAAGCTTCATTTAATTCTGGACCGCAACTATTAGAGCCAATCCCACTTTGAGCATAATCAATATGCAAATACGTATAATCTTCGACTTCTAATTCGTCTTTATGTGACGTATGCGTTAGCTGATTTAATGAATAATGCGTTGTATTAAAACTGAATGTGTCTCCACTTGTTAAAACCATAGCATTTCGACCATTTGAAACTTTAACAAATGTAGTCTGATTATGACTTCCTGATTCTTGAGGTTTGATATCGTTACTTACATTATCTGTCACTGTCGTTTCGAAATAATCTAAATATGTTGCCACACCTTTATCTTGATAACTGCTATAAGGACCATTCCCATAATATTCGACTTGCTCATAGTTACTTGGTAATGTCATGGCTAAACCGAAACGTGGTAGAAATGGCGCTAATGTATCTTTCGCTAAATCATAATTCACAGTAAGTGTACCATCGTTTTGAATTGTCCACGTAAGTGTACCTGAAAGCACAGGAGGAACCGCTTCATTAACCAACGCAATATCAAAAACAAGACTGACGTCACTCTTATTTTCAACGATTCTGTAATCATGCACACGCGTAGTAATATCTTTATATCCAGCGTATGCCCATTCTTGCTTAGCATTGATGTCATTATCTGTTGGTGCACGCCATAGATTATTTTCTGTTTTCTGATTCATAACTATTACACCTTCATGCGCAACTGTTTTTAAACTCGCATCTATTTTATTAAAAGTGTATATCCAATCACCAATAGAAACATGGATTGTATGAATATCGTCTTTATATGCTATTGATGACGGTTTCGTATTCTGATACGTCATTGATTGGCGTTGGTACACGATTTGATCATATCCTAATTCAAAATGAGCCGGACGTAACTTATCTGTACATTCCAATTTGTAGTGTAACATCAAATCACTAAGTTCATTTATATTAATATAATCACTTAAATCAATATTTTGAGTCGTATGGGGTGCGAATTTAGTAAAAGTAACTTCAAACGTCTGACGCTTTCCATTTAAATAAGTAGCGGTTGCTTCAACACTTAAATAATCTTCTATATGTGTGAAATCAAGTTGATTACGTAATGTCAGTTGATACTCATCTTGCGCTATTACTTTTAAAGGTCTATGTTCATGTTTAAATTCATAATATCCTTCGTGAGGTATACGGTCAGGTGAAACAATACCGTCCACACAGAAATTACCATCATGTAGACGTTCTCCGAAATCTCCACCATACCTAAATATTGGCTTACCATCTTTCACGCCTGTCTGAATTCCGTGGTCACACCATTCCCATACGAACCCTCCAATAAAACTATCGTATGCCTCAACAAGCTTTTGATAATCATGAAGATCGCCTGGTGAATTCCCCATGGCATGCGCATATTCACACAAAATAAAGGGTTTATCTAAATTCGGGTTCTTCAAATATGTCGTTTCAATTTCTTCTGGAGATGGATACATCCTACTAATCATTTCAACGTTAGATAAATCATAGTCTTTTGATTTATCACGATGTAATGTGCCTTCATAATGAAGTGGTCGTGTAACATCTAATTCTTTCGCTCGTGCCAAGCCTTCAACCATATTAACGCCATATCCAGATTCATTACCCATTGACCATGAAACAATCGAACTATAGTTTTTCAAAGGGATTATTGATGCTTCAATACGCTCGATAATTGCAGTTTGATATTTAGGGTCATCCGTAATGATATTAAAGTGCTCAGTGTTCTCTTCACCATATAAACGAACTACACCATGCGTTTCTAAATCTGCTTCACTCATCACATAAAAGCCATATTGGTCTGTTAATTCATAGAATAAAGGCGATTTCGGATAATGTGCTGTACGAATTGCGTTAAAATTACCTTGCTTCATAAGCTCTAAATCTCTCATAAATTGAGTTTCATTTATCGTATAGCCTGTTTTAGGATCACTATCATGATGATTGGTGCCACGTAATTTAATAGATTGTCCATTAATATAAAATTGATTATCTCTGATTTTAACTTCTCGAATACCAATTTTTTGGGTAATCACTTCTTGAGCAGTAGTAATTGCTAACGTATAAAGTACAGGGCTTTCTGCTGACCATAATTGTGGTTTGTTAACTGTAAACCTACACTGTTCTGAAGCTTGAGTACTGCTGACTAATTCACCATATGGATTATATAAGTGTAATTCAACTTGGTCTAATCCTTGTTTACGTGCCAAGTTCACATCTATCGTTGCCTTATTCAAATCATCATTTAAGTGTGTTTCAATTTTAAAATCATCTACACGTGATTGCGCTCGTTTTAAAATATAAACATCTCTAAAAATACCTGAATGTCTGAACATATCTTGGTCTTCAAAATATGTGCCATCTGAATATTTTAATACAAGAACTTGTATCGTATTTTCTCCATCACGTACAAATTTTGAAATATCAAATTCTGAAATAGAATGAGATATCTGACTATAACCTACAAATTGATCATTTATCCATACATAAAATGCGCTAGCGACACCTTCAAAATTCAAATGATAATCACTCTGCATATCATATGAACTTAACTCAAAAGAACGCGTATAACGTCCGCATGGGTTATACTTCGGAACATATGGTGGATCAAATGAAATTGGATATTGTGTGTTAAGGTACTGTATTTGATCGTAGCCATATAAATTCCATACAGACGGTACTGGCAATATATCCTTTTTAATCTGTTGAGGTTGATTTAAACATGCTTCTAGAGAATTGAAATATTCAAAGTGCCAATCACCATTTAATAATGTCACATTTTTTGTATTATAACGTGTTTCTAAACGGTAGTCAGCCTCCCCTCGTTGATAAGGTATATAAAATGCACGTCTTGGCATCAAGTTCACATGCTGAACCTCCATATTTTCATGAAATTGCTTTTCTAACATAAAATGACATCCCCTCTATTTAATATTCTCTCTATGTTCTCTCTGACGTTTATATCGGAGTGTTTTCTCAATATCATTTAAAAAGTCACCTTTTAAATGGAATGCTTTATGATATAAAAATGCTGTTAGACTAACGAAAACTAGCGGTGCGACAATAATCATGATACGCAGACCATTAACCGTGGTCTCTGATTGTGCCTCATTCGGCGTATAACCTAATACAGATAAGCCAATCCCCACAATTAAAGCGGCAACTGCTTGTGAAGCTTTAGTTAAAAACGTATTTGTGGAAGTGATCACACTCTCATTACGTTGCCCAAACTTCACTTCACCATAATCAATCACATCTGCAAGCGACACTGTTGTTATACCAATCATAAATCCTGAACCAACACGTAACATACCTGCACCTATAATGACTAAGATAGTACTCTGTGGCGCCACGAAGCCTGATATTAAAATAATAACCAAACCAGTTATGATAAGTGTAATGGATGTATTAAACGCTCTAGTTCTACCAACCCATTTAATAAAACGTGGTAAAAGTAGCAAACCAAGCATTTCACACAGAATCATTGAATTAAAAATTGAAAATAAATGTTCCGCATTCACTACATATTTAAAGTAATAAATGATAGAACCATTAAGCGTTTGTAGACATAAATTAAAAGTTAATAAAACACCCATGATGGCAAGTAACTCTTTGTTTTTAAATAAAATACGACCAATATCTTTAAAATTAACTTTAATACCTATTTGTTTTTCCATTTCATGATCTTCAGGTACTTTGAATACTGTTACACCTATCGTAAAGATAAAAACAATACTACAAATTACGGCAAAGACAAAAATTCCTACTGAATCACTGCCACTACCAAAGACATCACCTAATTTATGTATAAAGAACAAACCAAAAGTACCTACAATAAATGCAGCTAAACTTGCGAAAAATCTAGGTATAACTGAAATCTCTTCACGTTCTCTAGGATTATGCGTCAAGTTCGGTAACCAAGACCAGTATGGAATATCCATCATCGTATATGTCATTCCCCAGGAAATATACATAATCGATATATAAATATACATAGACGTTTGAGATAAATCTAAATTCGTAAACAGCAAGACTGTAACAATAGCATTAGCAAGCGTACCGATAACGAGCCAAGTCTTGAACTTACCAAAGTTATTCCGCGTATTATCAACGATCATCCCCATAATCGGGTCATTAATCGCGTCCCAAATACGTGCAACAAAAAGCATAACTCCGACAAACGCAGGAGATAAACCTACAATATCTGTGATATAAAACATTAAGAAGAGCCCAACAATATTAAATATGGCGTCCTTCCCTATTGCACCAAATCCAAAAGCTAATTTTTGCTTTCCAGTTAAATATCTATCCATCTTCTCCACCTCTAAAATTTCAATTTTTAAAGCGTTTACATATATGTTAATGTCATTTTACCAACTTAAAGTGCGTGTAATGAATAGCATAATGATGATGTTATATGGCAAAATGTTGCATTTTGTTATTATAATGTGGTTATATAAGTCTAAAGAAGTTCAATATAATGAATTGAGAGGTGTGTTATGCAAGTTTTATGGAAAAAATTTAGCAAAAAGTTAATAGATGCTAATTTAGTAGAATGTGGTATTGAAGTCGGTGTACCAAACGTAGGTTATAATTATACAGTTTTCCAAACATCTGTCATACATATCGTGACTCATGGTGAAGGTATTTTTAAATATAATGGGGAGAGTTTTAACTTAAAAAAAGGCGATATGTTTTTACTAGAAAAAGGTATGGAAGTTGAATATAAGCCTTCATTTTCAAAACCTTGGACTTATTATTGGGTTGGTATTAGCGGTAAACAGATTCTAGATTATTTAGCACGCAGTTATATCGTTGATGATCACGTCATTAAAGGTAAAGACACTTCTGAAATTAAAAAAACGATCCAAAATATCTGTAATCTTTCAAAAACCATTGCGTCTAGCAACTCACATGATATTTTAATCATGCAGCATATATACCAATTAGTTTATATGCTACAAGAACAGTTTCCTAAAAATTTCTCAGTTAACGTCGATATTGTTAACGAAGATATCCAAAAAGCAGTCGAATTTATCAATTCAAACTATCACAAGAATATTAGTGTCGTTGATGTTGCGCAATATGTTAATGTCACTCGCAGTCATTTATTCAAGCTGTTTAAGAAGAATTTAAATTGTTCTCCCAAAGCATACTTAACATATATCCGTATGTATCATGCATCTCAATTACTTATACATACGAATAACATGATATGTGAAGTTTCAAGTAAAGTCGGATATAAGGATCCTTTACTATTTTCTAAAAATTTTACAAAGCATTTTGAAATTAGTGCGTCTGAATATCGAAATAATTTTTCGTAACTTCCAAGTTTTAACTGATAACAATGCCACTATCTGTAGTTTCAATCTTAGAATGCTTAGGCGTTTGTATCATTTTAATCACCCAATAAAAGTCTCCAACACATGACATTGTATGCATGGTAGCAAATGATAAAAAGAACACTTTGGGTAAAATTCCCATACAAAAAGTTATGATGAAAGTTGAAGTAATAATTACAAATGGTGCTATTGCACTTATAGCAAAAGTTAATGGCGTAAAGCTTCCCCCTGGTATTGCACAATATATCATGCCGTTAGCCATCCCAAAATTCACCTTATTCAATGGTGAAAATAATTTGAAAAACAAAGCATGAATTAATTCATGTACGATAAATGTCCCTATAAATAACCCTATTCCAATAAATATATTAGCTAACATTGAATCGAAAATATCAATAGTATCAGACATCTTTACCATGACAAAAAACACGCCACCAAAAACAATACATAAGGCGATTTGATATTTAGAAAATGCCTTTATTAACGAATCATTACCTATAATATCAATTTTTTTCATAATAATGACTCCCCTCTTCATATTATAAATTTCTCACATATAACATACACGATACATGTCATTTTGACAAATATAGTTGTCAAAATGACAAAAGTAATATATATTAACCCTAAGGAGTTGATCAATAATGCGCAATCGACTTAAAGAATTACGTGCACGTGATGGCTATAATCAAACACAACTTGCTAAAAACGCAGGAATTTCTAGACAAACTGTTTCTTTAATAGAACGTAATGATTTTATGCCATCAATTCTGACAGCTGTTAAAATTGCTCGCATATTTAATGAACCCGTTGAAAACATCTTCATAATTGAGGAGGAAGATTTATGAAAGTAGGACGCTATTTATTGCTTGTTTTAGTAGGAGGACTCATTGGTGGTATTATTGGCCTATCCTTTGGCATATTTGAAAATAACGGTCATTTTTCAAACATAAGTTTCGCAAGCCACGAAATTACAATCATTGTTTGTCTCATTGCATCCCTCATTAATATAATCCTTACGCTAGTGTTATATAAAGTTCAAAAAAATGCACTCACATTCAAATCAAAATTGAACCATGATATAGAGGGGCAACAAGCTGATGAATATGAAGAGAAGGCAAATATGATGTTTATGAGAACGAGCTTCATTTATTATGTTCAAATTCTAATTAGTTTAATTTGTATGCTTATTATAGTGATGGTAAATGCTTCTGAGGGGGACATTTTTTACCCTATTATTCCATATTTAATCACAATTATTCCTTCTCTAATGATTGGTTTCTTTGTAAGGAAATTTGATAGTCGTTATCCAAAACAAGGTGAAGCTCAGTATACGGAGAAAATTCTAGACATCATGGACGAAGGCGAACGTCATATAACACTCGTCTCTATGTTCAAAATTTATCATATCAATCTTACTTTATTGATTATTGGTGGAATGATATTAGGTTTATTCTCATTAATTACTGGCATCAACCAACTTTTAGGATTGCTCCTTATTATTATTCTTTTTATTTATAATGCATTTGGTTATATGTTAAAAGTCCGTAAATTTTATTTATAAATATAATATATAGAAAGAGAGTGTATCTATGGAACATCTTTTAAAAGTTCAAAATTTAAATAAGTCTTACACAAAATCTGACTTTCACCTTTCCGATATTTCACTATCAATCAAACCAAGAGAAGTTGTAGGTTTAATTGGGAAAAATGGTTCGGGTAAATCTACACTGATTAATACATTGGTAGGAAATCGCTTTAAAGACAGTGGAGAAGTCATTTTTTTCGATGAAACTATAACAGAAAGTGATTCCAACTATAAAGAAAATATTGGTGTTGTATTTGATGATTTACGTGTACCAAACAAACTAACAATCAAAGAAATTGATAAAGTGTTTTCTAATATTTATCAATCATGGAATAGCGAAAAATTCTTTTCAATAATCGATAAATTTGAGTTACCTAATAATAATGCAATCAAATCCTTTTCACGTGGTATGCGTATGAAAGCTGCTTTGACAATATCGTTAGCACATGAAAGTAAACTTCTCATTCTTGATGAAGCTACTGCCGGTATGGATGTCTCAAGTCGTGAAGAAGTTATTGAAATGTTAGAGGATTACATAGAAGAAGATAATGGGATTTTAATTTCATCTCATATTTCAGAAGATATTGAACAGCTTGCAACTAAACTAGTATTTATGCGAGATGGCAAAGTTATTTTTGAAGAAAATAAACAAAATTTGTTGGATAATTATGGCATTGTTGAGCAACCTGAAGAAGATTTCAATATTCCAACTAATCTTATTGTAGCTTCAAGGGCTCGTAATAACACGAGGACTACTTTAATCAATAATCGCAGCCAAATAACAAATGCGAGACCTTTGCAAAATATTGATGACGCAACCAAATTAATTATGAGAGGTGATAAATAATGAAGGGATTAACACTTAGCAGTTATTACTCATCAAAAAAATCACTCTTTACTTACTTAATTGTAGGTATTGTCGCTAGTATACTATTCACATTTATGAACCCTATCATGACATGTTTTTTACCAATGATTTTTCTTATTTCACCTGTAACTGATAACATTAAACATGAGAAGGATTCAAAATGGATGTATTATGTGTCGACTTTACCTAAAGGTAGAAGTGCATATGTAAACAGTTATTTCATCTTCTACGGTGTTCTTATTTTAATAGGACTTATCATCGGTGTTATACCATTAGCACTCATAACACAAAATTTAAATCTCACGTTAGTATCTATGTTAATAGGTATAGGTGGCGCTGGTTCATACGCTATAATGTTCCCTTTAACATTTAAATTTGGACCAGAAAATTCAAATGTTATTTTAATCACAACATCTTTTATAGTAATAGCTTTATTTTTCCTAGTATTCTTTGGATTTATTATGCCAATTCTCGCTTCATCTGGATCAATTGAAGGTATAGCTAACCTAACAAGTAATTTACTCGTAGTTAGTACCTATGCACTTTTAGGTATTATTTTATTAATAGTTTCATACATTTCATCAATTAAAATATTTAATAAACAAGAACTCTAGCAAAAACTCCCAATGACTTAATTATAAAGTCATTGGGAGTTTTTATTATTGTGTGATTTATTAATTTACTGATTCAATAAATGTTGTTTTATCGATAGCATTAGCTTGTTGTAATTGTAATTCTAAGTAATTATCGAATGTGTCATTGTGTTGTGTAACTTCCTCTAACGCACTGATTAGCATATCAGGATGCTCTACATCGAATAAATGAGTTGGTGCTGTTACTACCTTATTGTGTGCAGTGGCATCATAACCTAAAATTAATAGTTTGTAGTCAAAAGCTGCCCTAACTGCATCTAATATTTCGTTGCCTTTATTAATATCTAAATAGATATCGCATTTTTTATAAAGTGCTTTAAATTCAGTCTTTTTAGCATTTGGATATAATTTAGCATTGGTATATTTATTCAAGTTCATTAATATCTTAGACATTTCAGTCATAGCTGCAATATGAAAATCTAAATGTGGATGTGCTTGTACAATTTGTTCTAAATGCGGTATTTGGTCAGAATTTGTTAGTGTTAGCACTTGGTTAGAATGATTATTAGACTTCAGGAATTTATATACATATCCAGATTTATATATTCTATTTTTCCATTTATCACTAATGGATGATTTAAGTTGTTCATAGGCTTCATCGCTCGGCACAATAATACTGAATGATCTACGTTCTTTAGATAGTATATTTTCCATATGACGAATAATATCGCTCGTAATATCACCTTGCCAATAAAAATAATCATTGCTAGGCTCGCTTAAACCATTCATCACTGCGGCTGGTACTGAAAATGAGTTGATTAAAAATTGTTCTGATTCTAACCCTGCAACTTGGATATAGAAATTAACAAATTGTATTTTCGAATGGAAGAAGTATTCTTTGCCTTGCCAATTCAAAATAACATCATTTGTGATGAAATTCTCAACCATAAACACTTCACCTTTAGCGTTATAGTAACGTTTTAATATTCTTTTATGGGTATTAGGATCCAATACTACTTGTGCATAACTGTATCCGTATTTATTATAATAATCAATATACTGCGTATGTCCTTGTTTATTTAACCACTCGATACGTTCTACGATTCTATGTTTATAATTCTTTTTATAAATAATTCTCGCTTTAATATCTCCTGTATCTTTAATTACAGCATCGTTATTATTGCCTTCAATCAACCAGAATTTCGGTGTTTTAACTTGGTTAAAAAATAATGGTTTAACTGGCAAATTTTCATTTTCTGCAAAAAATTCATATGGGGTTTTAACATCATCAGGAAGAAAGCCATCTGCTTCAATAACGATTGTTTGTCTATTCATACCAGAAAATTTAAATGAATTATAAAGGACTATTGTTTGTTTATCGAAAGCTTCAAATAAATTAATCATAAAGCACCTCTTCAATTAAATTATTCCATTGGATTTTTACAGCATCTTGTGTAAATTGTTCAGCAACTTTATAAGATGCCTCATGGAAATCATTTGTATCATTTTCAAAAAATCGAATTATAGCTTCAGCAATTTTTCCTACTATTTCTGACTCTGACTCTACATTTAATTTAATAGGTATGAGATAGCCATTTTCTTTGTCCTCAATAAAAGTCGGATTTCCATAATTAACATCAAAACCAATAAGCCCTAATCCTGAACCAATCGCTTCCATCAATGTTAGTCCAAAGCCTTCACTCGTTGATCCTGATAGAAACAATTCATAATTCTTATATACTTGATTTAAATTTACATGGCCATGTAAAGTGATATAACTTTCTGCATTATTTTCACGAATAAGGTTATGCAATGTCTGCTTTTGAGCACCTTCTCCATATATATCAAATGTTATTTCAGGTCTTTGTTGTTTCGCAATTGCGACTGCTTTAACTAACCAATCTACACGTTTTTCAGCTGCTAATCTTGAAGCAGTAATAATAGAATAAGGTTTTCTATTTAAAGGTTGTGTTAAAGTTGTTAAATTGCCTACAGGTATTGTATATATTTTAGGCATGATATGATTATACTTTTCAAATTGTTCTGTCAGCAGTTTATTTTGAATTTCCGTTGCTGTGATAAAGAAATCAATTTCCTGCGCATTAGTGAATACATATTCATAATGATTATTCCAAAGTATATAATCGTCGTTCGTTGTCGATGCATTATAATGTTCTGCATGAATCACTACACCTAATTTAGCTTGATTTTTATTTTCTATCATAACTTGACCAATATCTTTTGAGCGATCTAATAAAATCATATCTTCATGCGACAACTGAAGTTTTTCCATGAAATATGCAATAAAATTTTGTTTGGAATATAGTATTCTATCTTTAAAGACAAACATACTATCATCACCATTTACATATTCATTATATGCTGTAGAACCGTCTTCATTGTAAAAGACTCTCATATATAATTTAGCCATATTATCTTCGGGGGCGTAATACTCTGAAAAGACACGTACATAAGAATAATAATCTTTGCGTAGTAACTTCCCTCTTGATACATATTCGACTCTATCAACAATATCGCTATCTTCGTCTTTCAAATGACATACGATATAGTTACTGCTTTTATTAAAAAAATACTTTTTAATTTTTCCTTCAGCTTCTGTTTTAGTGATGTCGTCATTGAGTGATTGAATAATCTCATCTAATTTAACACTTGAAGGTGCTATTTTTATATCTGTGAAAAATTGGTATAACCATACCACTTCATCATCATTAAACCCTAAATTTTTTGTTAAGGTTTGTATATTTTCAGTTTTTATAAATTCTAAAAACACAAACTTTAATGTTTCCGCTCTTCCTCTTAAAGCTTGAGCTCTGTAAAGTTGCGCATACTCTACACCACTACTTGCCCATCCAATGCCATAGTTCATGTTATATATCGTCATGTATTACACCTCAATAACTAAAGTTAAAATCACAATTTTACTTATCAAACAAACAATTTCACTATGCTAAAAATCATAAAGGTCAATATAATAGACGTGCCAAAGAACTTAAGTGTCAGAAATTCTTTTTTTGCTTTTTGTTGATCTTTTTCAGCATCATATTCATTTAATTCTTCTTCAATTTGTTTATTTATTTCATCTAATTCTTCTTTTTCATTTATATTTTCACTCATATATTACACTTCCTATAACTATAGAAATATTTATTAACTTATTATAACAAAATAAGCCAAGGAGAATATCCTCAGCTGTATTTTGTATTGATTTTCAAATCAAATGTTATTAATTATTATCAGTTTCTTTTTTACGACGTCTTCTCAGTAGTGCTAAACCACCTAGTCCAAGAATACCTGCTAACAATCCATTCTTCGTTGTATCGTCACCTGTATCTGGTAACTCTGAATCTTTGTCTTTATCTTTATCATTTTGATTCGCTTCATTCTCAAAACCTGAATCATTTGCTGATTTTAATGTATTTGTAGAATCTGAAGAATTGTTTGATGCTTCTGCTGTGTCTATAGAACTTGATGAATTGTTCGTTGCTTCTGCTGAGTTTGTAGAACCTGATAAATTGTTTGATGCTTCTACTGTGTTTGTAGAATCTAATGAATTATTTGGATCAGATGAAGTCATTGATCCGCTCTCGCTTAATGACTCTGATGTACTCATTGATTCACTTTCACTTAATGAGTCAGATGTGCTTAACGATTCGCTTTCACTTAGTGATTCCGACGTACTTAATGATTCACTTTCACTTAGTGACTCTGACGTGCTTAATGATTCACTTTCACTTAGTGACTCTGACTCACTCAATGACTCACTTTCGCTTAATGACTCAGAAGTACTCATTGATTCACTTTCTACTTCGCTTAGTGACTCTGACGTGCTTAACGATTCACTCTCACTTAGTGATTCCGATGTACTTAATGATTCACTTTCGCTTAGTGACTCAGATGTACTCAATGATTCACTTTCACTTAGTGATTCTGATGTGCTCAATGATTCACTATCGCTTAGTGACTCTGACTCACTCAATGACTCGCTTTCACTTAGTGATTCTGAAGTGCTCAACGACTCACTTTCGCTTAATGATTCAGAAGTGCTCAACGATTCGCTTTCGCTTAGTGACTCAGACGTACTCAACGACTCGCTTTCACTTAATGATTCGGATGTACTTAATGATTCACTTTCTACTTCACTTAGTGATTCTGACGTGCTTAATGATTCACTTTCACTTAGTGACTCAGACGTACTCATTGATTCGCTATCACTTAGCGACTCAGATGTGCTCAATGACTCGCTTTCGCTTAGTGATTCGGATGTGCTTAACGACTCACTATCGCTTAGTGACTCTGATGTACTCAACGATTCGCTTTCACTTAGTGACTCTGATGTGCTTAACGACTCACTATCGCTTAGTGACTCTGATGTACTCAATGATTCACTATCGCTTAGTGACTCTGATGTGCTCAATGATTCACTATCGCTTAGTGACTCTGATGCGCTCAATGACTCGCTTTCGCTGAGTGATTCGGATGTACTCAATGACTCACTTTCGCTGAGTGATTCCGATGTACTTAATGATTCACTCTCGCTTAGTGATTCCGATGTACTCAATGACTCGCTTTCTCTGAGTGATTCGGATGTGCTTAACGACTCGCTCTCACTTAGTGATTCTGACGTACTCAATGACTCGCTCTCACTTAGTGATTCTGACGTACTCAATGACTCGCTCTCGCTGAGTGATTCAGAAGTACTTAACGATTCGCTTTCACTTAGTAATTCTGATGTGCTCAATGACTCGCTCTCGCTGATCGATTCCGACGTACTCAACGACTCACTTTCGCTTAATGACTCCGATGTACTCAATGATTCACTTTCACTTAGTGATTCTGACGTGCTTAATGATTCACTTTCGCTTAGTGATTCTGACGTACTTAATGATTCACTCTCGCTTAATGACTCCGATGTACTCAATGATTCACTTTCACTTAATGATTCTGATGTACTCAATGACTCGCTCTCGCTGATCGATTCCGACGTACTCAACGACTCACTTTCGCTTAATGACTCCGATGTACTCAATGATTCACTTTCGCTTAGTGATTCTGACGTACTTAATGATTCACTCTCGCTTAATGACTCCGATGTACTCAATGACTCACTTTCACTTAGTGACTCCGATGTACTCAATGACTCACTTTCGCTGAGTGATTCCGACGTACTTAATGATTCACTTTCGCTTAGTGATTCTGATGTACTTAACGACTCACTTTCACTTAATGATTCAGATGTGCTTAATGATTCACTTTCACTTAGTGATTCCGACGTGCTTAATGATTCACTTTCGCTGAGTGATTCTGACGTACTTAATGATTCACTCTCGCTTAGTGATTCGGATGTGCTCAATGATTCGCTTTCACTTAGTGATTCAGATGTGCTTAGTGATTCACTCTCGCTTAATGACTCTGATGTACTCAATGATTCGCTTTCACTTAGTGATTCAGATGTGCTTAGTGATTCACTCTCGCTTAATGACTCTGATGTACTCAATGATTCACTTTCACTTAATGATTCTGATGTACTCAACGACTCACTTTCGCTTAGTGATTCCGACGTGCTTAATGATTCACTTTCGCTGAGTGATTCTGACGTACTTAACGATTCGCTTTCGCTTAACGACTCTGATGTGCTTAACGATTCACTCTCACTTAGTGATTCTGACGTACTTAATGATTCACTTTCACTTAGTGATTCTGACGTGCTTAATGATTCACTTTCGCTTAGCGACTCTGATGTGCTCAATGACTCGCTTTCACTTAATGATTCAGAAGTACTTAACGACTCACTTTCGCTTAATGATTCAGAAGTGCTCAATGACTCGCTTTCGCTGAGTGATTCTGATGTGCTTAACGACTCACTATCGCTTAGTGACTCTGATGTACTCAATGATTCACTATCGCTTAGTGACTCTGATGTGCTCAATGATTCACTATCGCTTAGTGACTCTGATGCGCTCAATGACTCGCTTTCGCTGAGTGATTCAGAAGTACTTAACGACTCACTTTCGCTTAATGATTCAGAAGTGCTCAACGATTCGCTCTCGCTTAACGACTCTGATGTGCTCAATGACTCGCTTTCGCTGAGTGATTCTGATGTGCTTAACGACTCACTTTCACTTAGTGACTCTGATGCGCTCAATGACTCGCTTTCGCTGAGTGATTCTGATGTGCTCAATGACTCGCTTTCGCTTAATGATTCAGAAGTGCTCAACGACTCGCTTTCGCTTAGTGATTCCGACGTGCTTAATGATTCACTTTCTACTTCGCTTAGTGACTCAGATGCACTCAATGACTCACTTTCACTTAGTGATTCTGATGTGCTCAATGATTCACTATCGCTTAGTGACTCTGACTCACTCAATGACTCGCTCTCGCTTAGTGATTCCGATGTACTCATTGATTCGCTATCACTTAGCGACTCTGATGCGCTCAATGACTCGCTTTCGCTTAGTGATTCACTTTCAACTTCACTTAGCGATTCTGACGTACTTAACGATTCACTCTCGCTTAATGACTCGGAGGCACTCAATGACTCACTTTCACTTAGTGATTCGGAATCACTTAATGATTCGCTTTCGCTGAGTGACTCTGACGTACTCAATGATTCGCTTTCACTAATGGACTCTGAATCCTCTTCGTTTTCTATAACAATAGATGTGTCATTTCCGCTGTTTGCGAGAAGATCAACATTTATTAAACCACTACCCGCAGCTGATGAAAAATTATATTCTTGTCTTCCTGGTAGATCAGATTCAGGTAACATACCATTTTCTGTCAATTGGTTTAAATCAATCATCAAATTATAAGTAACTCTACTACCAACACCTAAATTCACTAAATTTTCAACTGTCCCGTAAACTACACCCGTATTAGGGTCAATCGTCAATTCGTTGCCCTGTAAAGTTCCAGTATTTCTTAATACACCAAGCAATCCTGGTAAATCATAATCTAATTCTATAGCATTTAAAAAATTAGGATCTGTCATTAAATCACGGAATTGTGGAGACAATTGGAATGTTGGATACGTATTTCCTACGCCTAAACCAACTAAAGGTCTCCCCTCTAATTGTAGATTTAATACACCATTATTATGAGTCGCTGTTAGCTCCATATTATCCAAAAGTGTAACATCTGCAAGCGCAGCATAGGTTTGTATACCTTCAGTAGCTTGATTATTTACATCTGCTCTTCGTTGAAGTGTCGCATTTGTTTCTGCTATATCTTCATCTTCTGATTTTGATCCTTCTTCAGCCGGTTCAATTATTTCTTTTTCATCTTCAGGTGATATTTCCGAGTCTTCTTGTGTTATTTCTTCTGTGTCTTTTTCGTCTTCAGGTAACGTTTCTGTATCTTCTTGTGTCACTTCTTCTGTATCTTTTTCATCTTCAGGCGACGTTTCTGTATCTTCTTCAGGTATTTCTTCTGTGTCTTTTTCATCTTCAGGCGCTGTTTCTGTATCTTCTTCGGTTATTTTTTCGGTGTCTTTTTCATCTTCAGGTGATGTTTTTGTATCTTCTTGTGTCACTTCTTCTTTGTCTTTTTCATCTTCAGGTGATGTTTTCGTATCTTCTTCAGGTACTTCTTCTGTATCTTTTTCATCTTTAGGCGACGTTTCTGTATCTTCTTCGATTATTTCTTCTGTGTCTTTTTCATCTTTTGGTAATTCTTTCGTATCTTCTTGTGTCACTTCTTCTGTATCTTTTCCATCTTCTGTCGGTGTCACTGGCTCTTCTTGTGCTACTTCTGATACATCTTCTTTACTTTTGTTTGATAATTCTGATTTTTCTTGTGAAATTTCTTCCGTACTTTTCACATCTTCAGTTACTGGTTCTTGCTCTTCTGGTGTTACCTCATCTATGTTTTTCTCATCTTCAGGTAATGCTTTTGGTGTTTCTTGTGAAACTTCTTCCGTACTTTTCACATCTTCTGTTGATGTTGTTATCTCTTCTTGTGTTACTTCTTCTTTACTTTCGTTTGATAATTCTGACTTTTCTTGTGAAACTTCTGATGTATTCTCAGCTTTCACATTTTCAATTTCTTGTTGAGCAGTTTCAATCGTACCTTTTTCATCTTCACTTGGCTTTTCTGTATCATTTTGTATAGGGCTCCCAATTTCGCCTACACTTTTATCTGACACGACGGATTCAAAACTATCTCCCTTATTTTGTCTCTCATCAGCCGATGCAACGTTCCCACTTGTTGCAAAAATCGTAAGACCAATCAATACAGATCCAACGCCAACTCCCAATTTCCTTATAGAAAACCTCTGTCTCTCTCTCACTGCATAAACTCCCCCTCTAATATTAGGTATGATTACATATTACATTGTATTCATAAAAAATACTATTCCTTTATTAAAAAAATTATTTTTTTCGTATTATTCACGTTTATTTTTATATTTTAATTAGAATTCAACTTAATAAAGATTAATTTTTAATACTTTTTACGGTTGAAAAATGTGTTTTTTGAAAACGTTTTCTCATTAGATTTTATGGTTATATAATAAAACTAAAAGACAAATCTAATGCTTTATAGCACAGGTTTTGTCTAGGTTTTAAAATATTTTCTTTATTATGGAAAAAGTTAAAAATAAATATGTTTAACTTCTTTGATATGTGGAATCATAGTAATATAACATTTTAAGGAGGCGTTTATTTATGAGTAAGTTTGACGAGTATAAAGATCAAGCAACAGATAAAGCTAAAGATAAGGCCAACGAAATTAAAAATGACGACGAGAAAAAAGAAGAATTGAAAGACCAAGCAACAGATAAAGCTAAAGACTTAAAAGATAAATTCTAATTTTTGATAAACACAAAAATACACTTCCGCTACAAAGTGGAAGTGTATTTTTTATGCTTTATATAAGTGTTGTCATCTAACGAAATAATATGTCCTTTAGTTAGATTATAAATCACCTGTTAAAAATTGTGCTTCACCGTTAAAGAAACTCCAGTTTTCATCGGTATTTTCTACTAAACTAATCATAATATCTTCTTTACGAATGCCTACTTTTTCATGTAACGTATTCACTAAATTTTTGTAGAATGTCGTTTTTTGTTCTTTTGTTCTCGGTCTTGAAACGATAGTAAATACAATCACGTCATCCGTTCTTTCGATGCCTAAGCCTGTATCTAATATTTCCATTTCATAGTCCTCATGTTGATTAACAATTAAATATTTATCACCTTTTGGTGCTTGAAACGCATCTAACATCACGTTATATGTGATATCTAAAATACTTTTGATTTCCTCTTTTTCTCTACCTTTGATCATGTCTAATTTAATTAATGGCATGTAAATGCTCCTTTTAAAATTATTTATTTATCTTTATTTGAATATCCGACTTTTAACGAAATAAACACTACAACAAACATTCCTAGAAAACCATATAACCATATCGATAACATCTCATTAACAAACATTAATTATTACCTTCTTCTACATTATATTTTTGATTATCTTTTGGCTTGATGAAAAATGCAGCAATTGTAATTGTTGCGATACCGATAAATGTTGCTACTGCCCCTGCCGACATAGTACTTGGAATAATACCGCCGAAGTAAATGACTAAATATGAACCTAGCCCTACAAACATAGATAACTCTGCTGCTCTCGCTGGTGCTTTCCTTTTAGCGTATATGGCATGTAAGATAGGACCTAATGTGCCCGCTGCGATGCCTGATATTCCAATCCACATAATGTCACTCATATGCTTTGGTGGTTGTAAAACAAGTAAAAATGATAATAAACCTACAATTGGCACACTGATTTTACTTATTTGAAATGCAATTCTATTCGCTTTTTCATCACTAATATTTATTATTTTTCTTTTAACTAAGAACTTCAAGAATATATCATTCGCAAATACTGTAGAAATAGATACAAATAATCCATCTGTTGTCGACATTGCTGCAGCTAAAATGACCACACCGAAAAGTGCTACAATCACTGCAGGAAATGCCCAAATGATATAGTCAAGCAGTGCTAAGTCTGACGTTTCGACACTATCTCCAAGCGCGACACGAGCGAATATACCACCGAATAGCACGAGTAGACATAGCCCCGTGACCATAATATAAGTATTAATCATTTTTCCTAAATCTTTTTCATTTTTCAAACCTAATATTTTATTGAATAAATGTGGTGCAGAAGCAAACGCCCACTGTATAACGATTGCACCTAAAACCATGGCAAAAGAGTTGAAATGTACAGATTCTGGATTAAATACCTTAACTAAATTTTCATTTTGGTTAGATAAATTATTTGCGATACCAGCAAATGTACTTGTTATACTCCCTTTCCAAAAAATAACAATTCCTGAGATAAATACAGCAAGACCTGCAATGGCCATAATTACAACTTGAATCGCATCGGTATAGATATCTGCAAGTGCGCCACCAACGTATACGTAAAGTACAACAATAACCGCAATAAAGACGAGTCCGCTAAAGTAAGACATACCGAGTAAATATTCAAAAATCCTTGCGCCTGCAACAAACTGGCTGGCTATATAAAATATATTAAAAAGAAGGATAATGCCAGTACCTACGCGCATTATATCACTATCGTAAAAATCTCCTAACCAATCTGGAAGCGATAAAGATTTTTGATTTGTATTCAATTTCCTTACCTTTTTAGCCACCATTAAGACACCCGTAGGTCCACCAATAAACATGGCTAGAAATAACCATAAGTTATTAAGACCCCATTCATATGACCAACCGGGATAGCCTAAAAAGGTGGCTGCACTTAAGTATGTTGCTGCAAATGATAGTCCAAGCACTCTAGGCCCAATGTTACCGCCACCAGTGGCAAAATCAGCAATATTTTTCATCTTACGTGAACTGATATAACCGACAATAACCATGACTATCATAAATAATATGAAGCCTATCCATGTATAGAGAGTAATTTCATCCATTGTTCTTTACTCCTTTATTATTAATTTATATAAGAGTATTCGCTGCACTCTTGTTTTTTGCTGGATGATTTTCCTTTATTGTTTTTTGATCTTTACCGAACATATTTTCACGAAGTGTTGTGCCTTCGTATTCTGTTCTATATAGACCTCTTTTTTGTAATTCAGGGATAACATAATCGACAAATTCTTCAAATGTACCAGGTGAATAGCTTTGGGCGATATTAAACCCAGCGGCCCCACCTTCAACTGCCCATGCTTCAAACTTGTCAGCGACTTGCTCTTTCGTTCCAATAAATTTAGCTGTGCCATTGCCTAGACCATGATTTTTCACAGCTTCTCTGAGTGTCCATTTATGGTGTGGGTCTTTGGTATACATATTAAGATTGCCTTGCATCGCTTCAGTCTCAATATCTTCTATATACTGATCTGGGTCATACTCTGAAAAATCAATGCCTGTATGTCCACTTAATAATGATGCGGAACCTTCATAGCTAATATGCTCTGTTAATGCTTCATATTTTTGATAGGCTTCTTCTTCTGTTTCTCCGATAATTGGGAGTACCATAGGGAATACTAAAATATCTTCTTTACTTCTGCCATGCTGTTCAGCTCTAGTATGTATATCGTCTACATAGCGTTTCAATGATTCTACTGAGGTATGTTTCGTGAACACTGCTTCTGCATGTTTCGCCGCAAACGTTTTACCTTTTTCTGAAGCACCTGCTTGAAATAATACAGGCGTTCTTTGAGGTGATGGTTCAACTATATGGGGTCCTGGCACGCTAAAGAATTCACCTTCGTGGTTAATTTCATGCACTTTATCAGGGTCCGCGTACGTATCCGTGTCTTTATCGTTAACTACAGACCCATCTTCCCAGCTGTCCTCCCAAAGTTTATAAACGACTTGGAGAAATTCATCTGCTCTGTTGTATCTTAAATCTTTTGGTAATCGTTCTTTCAATCCTAAGTTAATCGCTTCACTTTCTAAATAAGAAGTGACAACATTCCAACCTAAACGACCATTAGTTAAATGATCTAATGTAGATAATTGCCTAGCTAAACTATACGGTTGTGCATATGTAGTAGAGATTGTTGGGGCAAAGCCAATATGTTTTGTCACTGCAGCCATAGCAGAAATAATCGGTATAGGATCGTGCGCAGGCAGTTGAACTGCATGCTTAATTGCAGCATCACTCGATTGATTATAAACACTATATGTTCCTAAAACGTCTGCAATAAATATAGAATCAAACTTACCTTTCTCTAAAGTTTGCGCAATATTTATCCAATAATCTAATTGATTATGATGTGCACCTTGGTCTTTGTCATGTTTCCATAATCCAGATGAATGTGGGGATGGTGAGTTTTGAACAAATCCATTAAAATGTATCTGCTTCTTCGGCATATGTTTTTCCTCCTAAATGTAGTTTCGTTGTGCTTAATAGTGACTGTTGAGGAAATTTTAAAATTTAATTTAATATTTTTGAATTACTTTACTCATTTCCTAAGATGAAAATTCTCAATATATAGAATTTTCAGATAATATCTATGCTAGTAAATATAGCGAATATTATATACTTCGTCAACACCAAAATGGTAAATGATATAAGAATAGTCGGATTAAATCGATAAAATGTTTTTGTTCATTTTTAGAAAATCAAAATTTATCGATATTTGTGTTTGCTACTTACAATGGTATAAAATATAAAAGAGATTATTAAGTCACATATATAAGAATCATGAATAATTGGACGCAATTAGTACGGACATTCAAACATTATTAGATTTAAAAACAGAAAGGATACTATTGAATAATGAATAAATTACAAAAAGATGGTTATTCAAGATATGATTTAATGAAAAGTTTAAATTATGAGGGTATTGAACAAGATTATAATGAAATATTAGCGTACTTTGCTGATCTACCTGAAGATGATTATGCCCCTAACCTTAATAGATATAGAAGATACTCTAGAGCAATCGTGTTACCTGGCACAGAAGATGCTTTTTGGCTTCCTACCATTGAAAGAAATGGCGTTGATTATTCTGCGTATTTTCAAGGGAAGTTTAATCCAGAACATTCTGGCTCATATAGAGAATTCCATTCTATTGATGAAAATATAAGAAGTAATAAATTGTTGAACGATATTATAATAGCCAACTATCATGAAACGTTTTGGAACGAAGAGGATAAAATTTTACCGATTCATGTGGGTGTGCATTTCGTTAAATTGTATGTAGAAAATGACGGAGATAAAGCTGTTTCCTCACCGAACTGTTTACACCAAGACGGAGAGCCGTTTACTTTTGCTCATTTAATTGAAAGAAAGAATATTGTTGGTGGAACGAATGCTATCGCTGTACCGGAAGCTGCTGGGAATAATCCGGAAGATACTGATGAAAACAATATAATAGAAGTTTTTGAAATGGAGAACCCTTTAGAATCCTACGGCGTTTACGACCCTAATGTAAGTCATTATGTAAGTCCAGTTGAAAAAGGATCAGAACAAGGTACAGGTCTTAGATCTGTCATATTAATTGATTACCAACAAACAGTTGTTGCAGATGTCGACGAATAATAAAATCCCCCCCCTACTTGTATAACAGTAGGGGGGATTTTAAAGTTCATCATTACGGCAATAAGTTAAATCCAAACTAAAAAAGCAATGAAATAAGTGCGATTATAGGGAGCCCGCCTTGTTTTAAAATTATAGATTTTTGACTAGTAATTGCCCCATATACGGCAACTAAAATGATATAAATTAAAATACAAGTAATTAATTCTCTAGGATTATGGGAAAAGAACAGCGCATATAATAACATCACACCAAGAAGTCCATTGTATACACCTTGGTTTTTCATAAGAACCTTTAAATTGGGCTTTTTTAATTCTTCCTGCTTAATATTGAATATTTTACTAGTTCTAAGGGAAGTCGTTTTAATCGTTTGTAATATCATTATATATATAAATTCAATAGCAACTAATAAAACTAAAATTACTGTAACAATACTCATAAATGAATACACCTCTTTTTCAAATGAACTTTCCATATATTAATATCACAACTTTAACTGGAGAGTAATAAATTAAGTGATTTGAAGTAACTCTCCTTCAATAACTCCAATTCTTTTGTTCAATACTTCTTTTTGGTTATTTAAAACCCCTAAATGTACTTCTAATATTGTTTTTATATCTATTTCATTATCATATAACATACCTGTATTTTTTTTGATTTCTTTTAAACTCATATTCAAATTACTTAAACATTTGATGAATTTTATCATTTCAATATCATCTTTACTATAGAGCCTTTTATTATTAGTGTCTCTTTCTATAAATTTTAATATCTCCTTTTTTTCATAAAATCTTAATTTACTTTTACTTATATCACATATGCTTGCTACTTGATCAATATAAATTTTTTCCAATGTAAGCACATCCCTTCTCTTAAACTAAGGTTTAACTGTTATCTTATTATATAACCACGCAAGAGGAGGAAAAACAATTAAAAAGATTTGATTTTTATAGTTCAAAAGCAATCATTATTACAAGAAATCATTTTATTTAAGCAAGTCAGTTTAAACACTAATTAAAAAACATTAAAACGGAGGATTATTATGCAAAATGAACAAATTGTATTAAACGAAAGACCAGAAGGATTACCTAAAGATGACACTTTTAAATACGAAGCAATCCAAACAGCGGAACCTAGTACAGGTGAAGTACAATTAAAATCTATTTATATTTCTGTGGATCCTTATATGCGCGGAAGAATGAATGATTCAAAAAGTTACGTTAAACCTTATGAAATCGGCAAACCAATTGATGGGCATGTTTTAGCGAAAGTTATAAAATCCGAAGTAGAATACTTGGAAGAAGGAGATTATGTTACGGGTGTCTTACCTTGGCAAAGAATAATCACTACTGATGCTAATCAAGTGACTAAAATACCTTCCACAGAAGTTCCTCTACATTTATACTTAAGCATTTTAGGAATGCCAGGTATGACAGCATATACTGGTTTGTTGGAAATAGGTAAACCAAAAGAAGGAGAAACAGTTGTTGTATCTGCTGCTTCCGGCGCTGTAGGGTCTGTAGTAGGACAAATTGCTAAAATAAAAGGCGCAAAAGTAGTTGGCATTGCCGGTGGAAAAGAAAAAACACAATATTTAACAGACACATTAGGCTTTGATGCGGCTGTTGATTATAAAGGCGATGATTTTGAAGCACAACTTGCCGCATCTGTACCAAATGGTATTGATGTATATTACGAAAACGTCGGTGGAAAATTATCAGATGAAGTTTTCAAACATTTAAATACATTTGCACGTGTACCTGTTTGTGGTGCAATCTCAACTTACAATAATACGCAAACTGAAATGGGACCAAGAATTCAGGAAACACTAGTTAAAAGCCAAGCCCTAATGCAAGGTTTTGTAGTAGGACAGTTTGCAGAGCATTTTAAAGAAGCAAGCGAACAACTTGCCAAATGGGTAGCTGAAGATAAAATAAAATCACAAGTAACAATCGATGAAGGTTTTGATCAATTGCCTAATGCATTTAGAAAATTATTTTCTGGTGAAAACTTTGGTAAACAAGTGGTTAAAATATCAGAAGAATAACTTGAGATATAATCTAATATGAAAGTATATGATATAAAAAACACAATTAGCTTATAATAAAAATCTCACTCATCAAATAAGATGAGTGAGATTTTGTTATTTTTTATAAAGTTTTTGGTGAACTGTTTGCTTAAACTGTTGCGTAATCTTTTTTACCAAAGAATGTTACAAGTAATAACATAATTATTGATAGTGGCAACCCAATTAAGATTGGATGTAGACCAAACGGATGACCTAGTATTTGCCATATTACTGCTGAACCAAGCCCACTCCACATTGCAATGTTACCTGCAAGCTTCGTAGGTTTTTTCCAAAATAGACCGAACATCACTGGCGCAAGTAAGCCTGAAACTGACATTGCAGTACCTGTTACCATAAGATCTACTAATCCTGGGATCATAAGCGCCAATACTAACGAAATCACAGCTACGATTAACACTGAAAGTTTACTATATAACAGCATTTTATTCTGATTATCACTTTTCACATTTGGTTTTATAATATCGTTAGCTATAGATGAAGAACCTGCAATAAAGAAGGAATCCGCACTAGATATGACTGCTGCTAATAATATTATAATCATTACAAGGACTAATGGAAATGGGAACACGTTTTGGATGACATTATAATAAACTAATGGGGTTTCTGCTATGTCCAAATTCAAACCAAACTTAGCATAGACACCAATAAATACTGTCATTGCACCTAATGCTACCGCAATAATCATCGAGAGGCCATAACCATTTCTCGCAGTTTTCAAGTCTTTAGCTGCCCAAATACGTTGCCACACATCTTGTCTGATAAATTGATAAAAAGCTAATGTTAACAGATAAATTAAGATTTCATTTGGTGTGATATTAAGGAAGTTCAACATATCATTTTGATTTTGGCTACTCGCATTAGCTTTAATTTCGCTCCAATTACCTGAGTAGAATATAACCACAAAGAATAGTACTATGATACCAATCGTTAGCATCGTCCCTTGAACAACATCTTGCCAAATCACAGCTTTTAAACCGCCGAGATAAGTTTTTATAGTCAGCAAGATACATCCTATAATAATACCCGCTGTCATATTTAATCCTATTGTTAAATTTAAAATAGAAGCAATTGCAACAAACTGCATACCTGTCATCGCACAATAAGCAAATAAGAAACTGATAACAGTTGGAATACGTGCTGATTCTCCATAACGAAGCGCAGTATAATCACCGATTGTTACCATATTGTGCTTTTCACCTAATAATCTAATACGTTTTAATAAAAAGAATGCAAGTACGATAACAGCGGCCATCATAGTGATATGAATCCACTGCTGTCCCATACCTAATGTATAACCATTCTCCATATAACCTAACAATGTCGCGCCACCTACACCAGTGCTGACAAATGTTAAAATCAGTGGCCATAATGTTACCGTTCTACTTGCCATATTATAGTCATCATAAGTTTTAATTTTTCGTTGTATGTATACAGACATGAGCAATAGAAAAATAAAATAAATAATGATCGTAAATCCTAAAATTAATTGTTCGCTACTATTAAACACTACACTATCCCCTCGTAAATATATTTTTTACAATGACTTTAGTTTATCGTGACTACTTAGATGAATCAAATCAAATTTTAAGTTTTTGTAAATTTTATTAGACTTCCTTAAGCAAGTTGAATATAAAACCTTGTTCCCCCCTCATCAGAATTTTCAGCTAGTACGGAGTTAATGTAAACCATTTATTTATTTTAGTTTACATTTGTATAGAAATAGCCTTATTATAAAAAGGAGAAACTATTAAAGCCTAATGAAATGAGGAGAATTAATATGAAATTAGCTGAAAACATTTTACAAGGGAAAATATTAACTAAAGATACGTTGCTAAATGTATATGAAGATTCTAACGTAGACACATTAGATTTATTAAACGAGGCTTACATATTAAGAAAACACTATTACGGCAAAAAAGTAAAATTAAACATGATTTTAAATGCAAAAAGTGGTATCTGTCCTGAAGATTGTGGTTATTGCGGTCAATCTAGGGATATGAAACAAAAGCAGCGCTATAGTTTAGTGCCAGAAGAACAAATCGTTAGTGGTGCCAAAGTAGCGCATGAAAACAATATAGGCACTTATTGTATCGTTATGAGCGGTAGAGGTCCAAGTAATAAAGAAATTGACCATATAAGTAGAACTGTAGAAGAAATAAAATCAAATCACCCACAGTTGAAAGTATGTGCATGTCTTGGATTAACCAATGATGAGCAAGCTAAAAAACTCAAGGCAGCTGGTGTCGATAGATATAACCATAATATAAATACAAGCGAAAACTACCATGAAACAGTTGTAACTACACATACTTATAAGGATAGAACCAATACTTTAGAAATTATGAAAGCAAACAATATTTCACCATGTTCTGGTGTCATTTGTGGTATGGGAGAATCAAATCAAGATATTATTGATATGGCATTCGCCTTAAAAGAAATTGATGCCGATAGTATTCCTATTAATTTTTTACATCCTATTCAAGGCACAAAGTTCGGAGAAATGGATGAATTAACTCCTATGAAATGTTTAAGACTAATTGCTTTATTTAGACTCGTTAATCCATCTAAAGAAATTAGAATTGCTGGCGGTAGAGAGGTTAATTTACGTTCACTACAACCTTTAGCTTTGAAGGCTGCAAATTCAATATTTGTAGGAGACTATTTAATTACTGGAGGACAGCCAAATCAACTAGACTATAAAATGATTCAAGATTTAGGTTTTGAAATTGACTTTGGATACAATGAACTGCAAGAAGAATAAAACTTTATTTTAATGAAAAAGACTGGGGATGAAATCAAAAATATGAAATTTGATTTCATCCCCAAACTATAACTTTAAAATCCTTTAATATATTAACCTCAAATCTTTACGCTAACTTAGATCATGATACTTCTTAACCAATCAGCTCACTAAGTTTTTCCAAACTTCTAATCAATACAAAGCAACACTATATAAAACAAACCACAATACTATAACAAAATAATCGTTTTCCTAATTGTTTAAATTTACATTAATATGGTATTATTTTTATGTAATAAAATATGCATAAAAATTAAGGAGGCTAATATGGAAGAATATTTACTGTTATTAGGAGCTGATCAATTCCTTAGAGAACGATCATATGCCGGTGGGAAATCAATAAGAGATTTTCAGATATGGACAGCAATAAAAGGTTCGAAATATAAATACAATGCTTATTTTGATTTTTGTATTGATGCAGACCCCTTAAGTTATGAGGATATAAAAAATGAAATAGACTATTATAAAACACAAGGTTATGAACCTAAATCTATAGTTCCTTTAAATGATTGGACACTTAAAGTAGCTAATAAGTTAAACAAAGACTACGGGTTGCCTTACCTTGATGATGAAGTCGTAGAAGCTTGTAGAAATAAACATCTAATGAAGGAAGTATTTGAAAAAGCTGATATCCCTACTCCAAAATCGAAACTTTTTGAAACTATTGAACAATTGAAAGAATTGATACAAACATTTGAGTTTCCCGTTATTATAAAACCTGTAGATTTTGGCGGTAGTGGCGGCGTTTACTTAGCTCATAATGAAGCAGAATGTAAGGAAGCTTATATGAAATCTCAAAAAGTTATGGCTGCTTATGCTGATTCTTTCAAAGTTTCTAAAAATACGTTTCTTATTGAAACATTTATCGATAGCAACGAGGAAGTGTCTGTAGAAGTTTTATGTGGTGAAAACTTCTATGAAGTAATCACTGTCACAGAAAAATATTTATCTCCAAGACCTTGGTTTACTGAAATGGGGCACTTAGTTCCTAGCCACAGATATAAAGATGAAAATATTAAAAAACTAGCAATACAAGCATGTAAATCTTTAGGAATTAATCGTGGGGTAGCTCACATAGAAATAAAAATCAAAGACAACAATCTATACGTCATTGAAGCCGCAGCTAGACCAGGCGGAGATGCTATTATGGATTTAGTTGAATCTTCTTACAGCATTAACCCCTATCAACTACATATTGAAATGTATATAAACAACAAACTCAAACCTCCATTCACATTTAGACCAAACAGCACATCAGCAATAGCTTTCATGAAGGCACAAAAAGGAAAAATAGCAAATATCAATTTCCCAGATATATCAAAAGATACCGAAATTAAGCGTATCAGTTTATTAAAAAATATCGGTGATATCGTAAGTGATCCTGAAAACTGGAGCAGTCGTGATGGTTTAGTGCAATTTGGTTGGCCCGAGCTACCAACTACTAAAATATATAAACATATAAATAAAGCTAATGATTTAGCAAATAAAATTTTTGATAGTAGTGATGATTATAATGAATAAATACTTAATCATTACGGCTTTATATAGATTTATCTGTGGTGGATTAATTCTAGCGATTAACTGGGAATTAGCCAGTCCTGAATCTACAAGTGATTTAGCGATTTCAACTATTCTCTCATTCGTTCCTGCAATATTCACTCCATTTTTAATCAATTTATTTTTCAAAAATTATTCAGGCAGTAACCTTACAAAATTATCTTTTTTAGGAATATTTTTTATAGTTATCGCTATCACCATGATTTACCAAAACACGCTTTTATTAATACTTTTGAATTTTGCTTTATGGATTGTATTTTTTCTATTAGAAACAAGTTTAGAATTGTGGTTTTCTGAATTAGAAGAGAATAAAAATGAAGAATTTATTAATAAATATAGTTCTCTTTCAATGACAGTCAATCAAGTCGCTTTAATGATAGGACCTTTGTTTATTGCAGTAATTATGAAATTCATTGCTTTATTTTGGATTTTTTTAATATACGGGATAGTCTACTTCTTACTTCACTTAGGCATTTAAAAAGTAAAATTGATGACACATGATGTTACCTGTAAAACTGCACATACTTCAAAGGAACCTGTAAAAATAGTTCATTACCTCATTGGCATGCTTATGTGGCCAATATTAGGAACTATCAATTTTATGTTACCTACATTTACAGTATATAAAAATCGAGAGATACACGAAGTAGCATTATTAGATAGTGCTTTAGGCGTTGGTATGGCACTTATCGGTATTTTACTTAGTAAGTATATGTCTTATAAATGGATGAATATCTTTTTAATTATAAGTATATCAATATCTGTTCTATGGTATTACTTCGAGGATACAATAATAATAAAACTGCTATTAATGCTATGCTTTGGTCTATCTTTTGGTGGTGCAAGAATCATATTCAGAAAAATAATCGTGACAGAATACGCAAGTCACAATGTAAAAAGTGTTTATTCCCTGGGAAATTCACTCGGCCTACCCATTCTTTCTGTTTGTATTTATCTAGGCATGTTGAATTTGGATCTTGTTTGGTTACCCTCATTCATTTTATTAACTATATTACTTATTTTACTTAAAACTCAATACCAAAAAGGAGCTCTGTAGATAAAAACTCAAATAGTTAAATTATAAAATTGATTATATTGAACAAAAAGGACCTCAGGTTTAACTATTTGAGCTTAATTTCAGGTGTCGTTAACTTCATAATATCGACAGTGAACAATTATGGTTTTTCTCTTTTTAGAATAAAATTCTTCACAAATTTATATTTTTTCCGGTCGTATTTCGCGTATGAATAACTTAGCACACTAAATGTAGCTGCACCCAGCAAGTTCACAAATAAATCTTTCATTGTGTCATGTATGCCGACATCAAGATAGCCACCATCAACCACATTTTCTACATGATTTCCCGACTCGTCTTTACTCTCTATAATTGTTTTCTCAATATTATCAATGTGATGCACAGTATTGTGCTCATTTGCCAAAGCTGCACTATTCACTTTTTGAACTACTCGATCTTTTTGCATGTCCATACCCATACCCTGATCAACAGTATATTCAAAGAACTCCCACATCACACCGATTGTCATAGAAAAACAAAATGTAACGATTGCCAGAAACAGTGGATTTAAATTGATTCCTCGTACATTTTTATTAAGTAAAAATACTAGTGAAAATCCGATACCTGCAGCTAAAAAGCCATTAATTGAATGAAGCATTGTGTCCCATAGTCTAAAATAACTGTAAAAATCTCCAAGTTCACCTAAAATCGTAGAACTAAAAATAAACAGTATAATTATAAATTCAAGTAAATTAGGAATTTCAATTTTTAATAATCGTTCAGTTAATTGTGGAATAGTAAAGAGTACAAGCGTCAAAACAAGGGTGAAAATCACATCCCATCTTTGGATAAATATCAATTCATTAATAAGGCTGAACATAACAATTAAGCGCAAAATCACATATACGGTGATTACTTTCTTATTTGCCGTTTTCGTGCTACTTGTAAATATCTTTTTAAAATTATTCATAGGCAACCTTCTCCAATACTTATAGCGTATAACTTACAACCAATGAAATGATATATAAGCAGTTTTATAGTTTTTACTCGCTTCGTTTATCCCATTCACATATAATGGATATTTTTTCATTCTCTAATTTTGCGTATATTGTACCATCCATTTTCTTCATATAACTTTGTGCAATTGATAAGCCCAATCCGCTTCCATATCCTATACGAGAACGATCTGCCATATAAAAACGATTAAATATTTGTTCTACATTTTCTTGAGTTAAATTCGGTGCATCATTTTCCATGATGACGATAACTTTAGCATCTTCTACTTTTAAATAGATGTTCACATCACCATTTGAATATTTAATCGCATTCGCTATTATAGTTTCTTAAACTATAACATTACAAGAGGCATAGAAACGAATAAGCAAACCTGTTAAATGAATAGAGTAACATTCTAAGTGAATTATTTTTAGCGTCATGTTTGATGCGTTTCTACATATAAGGCACTAAAAGTCGAGCTATAAACATTAAAAATATAATGTCACTTTATGTATCTTCAAATACGTAGTTAATCATCTTTATTAATATTTGAATGTACATTACATGAAAATAATATATAATGGTGATAAATACTTTTAGTTACAAGCAATAAGTAGGAGATTACAATTCAGAAATTAATTTCAATAGTGGTAACAGTATATAACAAAGAACCTTTTTTAGAAAATTGTATTCAATCCTTAATTAATTTAAATATTGATAAGTCGCAAATTGAAGCTATTTTTGTGGATGATGTTTCCACAGATGGTTCGTACGCAATATTAAATCGTTATGCTGAACAATATGAATTTATTCGAGCTATTCAATTAGATGAAAATTCAGGCGGCCCTGCAATCCCACGTAACATTGGTATGCAAGAAGCCAATGGAGAATATTTAACTATACTAGACGCTGATGATTGGTTAGAAGCAGAAGGTTTTCCTAAATTAATTCGTCAGATGCAAACACATAATTCAGATATTGGGTTTGGTCAATGTTACAAACATATGAATAATGAAATAAGAAAAGTAGCTAACTTCGCTTCTTATAAAGAAGCGAATGGACTGGTACCTTATGAAATTTATAATATATTTAGAGCTGTTGGCCCTTGGGGTAAAGTGTTCAAGCGCTCAACTGTTATTGATAACAATATGAAGTTCAAAAATTTAAAGTATGGAGAAGATAAACTGTTTTATTCTGAATTAATCAGTAAATCTCAAAGTGCTTCTATGTCACCAGAACCTGTCTATCATGTAAATCGTTATGCTGATAATATTTCATTAATAAAAGCCACTGACATGATGGAAAAATCTCAGTTTAATTTGGATGTACTTAAAGAAATTATTCAAATGGAACTTCCTGAATACGCTAAAGAGCAAATTTTATGTCGTATTTTAGAAATGGATTTTATTTCTCGTTTCTTAGTTACAAAAACATTCTTGAATTCTAATGACAAGGATTTCTTTTATCAACAATTCAATGAAGTTGAGTCTGTAATCACAGGTGCGGGCTACGAGATGGAAAAATTATTAATAAATGATAAGTATAAAAATGTTTATCATACATACCACCATAATCAAAAGAATTTTGTATCATATATTGAATATATGATTTATGAAGCAAATGCTTATAAATATATTAAAGATCACATGGTTTATTTTAAATATCCTGAAAGTTTCAAGAATTTGGTTGAACTTAAAACAAAATGTACTGCCATATACAATGGTACAAGACTAATCAATAATACATTTTATGAAGTCATAGAATTGTATAAACAACCTAATATAGCTATTGACGCAGTAAAATTAGTCAAAATTAAAGATGACCGCTTCAGTAAAAAAGTGGATTTCATAGTAGAAAATGACTGTATTTATATTAAAACAGACGATTTGAAATTTGAAGATACTGATTTTAATATTTCAATTCAATATAACGGCTTTGACCAAGTGTTAGTTCGTGCAACTTATCCAAATTTTAATGACCAAAGTAAATTAAAACGTCAGAACTTTCACCTTGAATTTATTTCAGATAAAAAAGAAGCTGTTTCATTAAATACGGATCATTATCTAGTACATGCGCCTGACCATATTGTTGTGAAACAAGAAATCAACAGATATAAAAATACTGATTTCAATGATCCCCTCGACTCAATTGCAAAAGGGCAACTTATAAAAATTAAAGCAACTGGAAAAAGTGCTGATCAAACACCTCTATTAATCACCAATGATAATTTATACATCACAGTGGATAAAGCGTTTGTAACAGAAATAAATCTTAATAAGATTGAAGGTTATGTATCTCATATTCCAAAATCAGTAGAAGTTATTAAAAAATGTAAATTGTACGAAACTATTTCATTTAACAACGATCCAATTAAAACTTTAAAACCTGGAATGACATTAGATATTGTTGATCTTGCATTCACTGACAAACTTACACCTAGATTAAAAACTTCTGATGGCTATTATTTAACAGCAAATGAAAAATTTGTTGATATTATAAACTGATTATATTTAAGATAAAAAACGCAATCTCACTATTGTTAAGTGAATTGCGTTTATTTTTTATAAATTTAAGTTGTTTATAAATGCTTTTAATTCATCTTTCATGTTCTTATCTTTTAATGCATATTCAATCGTTGTTTTGACAAATCCCAGCTTTTCTCCGACATCATAACGGTTACCTTCGAAATCATATGCATAAACTTGGCTTTCGCTATTCATTCTCTCAATAGCATCGGTTAATTGAATTTCATTCCCTGCGCCCTCTTTTTGACTTTTAAGATAATCAAAAATTTCTGGCGTTAAAACGTAACGTCCCATGATTGCTAAGTTTGATGGTGCTGTACCTTGTTTTGGTTTTTCCACAAACTGCTTTACTTTATATTTTAATCCTAATTTTTCTAAAGGATCAATAATACCATAACGATGTGTCTCTGAGTCTGGTACTTCTTGTACGCCAATCACTGACTTGCCTGTTTCTTCATATACATTCATCAATTGTTTAATTGCTGGCGTTTCAGATTCTACAATATCATCACCTAAAAGAACTGCGAATGGTTCATTACCAATAAATTGTCTTGCTGAATAAATCGCATGACCTAAACCTTTTTGTTCTTTTTGTCTTACGTAAAAAATATTAGCAAGGCTTGTAGAATAATGCACTTTTTCTAGTAAATCTGTTTTACCTTTGTCCTCTAATATCATTTCTAATTCTTTTTGATTATCGAAATGATCTTCAATTGAACGTTTATGTTTACCTGTTACGATAATAATATCTTCGATGCCCGCTTTTGCAGCTTCTTCAACTATATACTGAATTGTAGGTTTATCTAAGATTGGTAGCATTTCTTTCGGCATTGCTTTTGTTGCTGGTAAAAATCTTGTACCTAAACCAGCTGCCGGTATGATTGCTTTTTTTATTAGTTTCAAAGTACTCAACTACTCCTTTATTAAATGCTCAGTTTTAATACTTAAGATATAAGTTTACCACTATTTAATTTTTGGAGATAGTATTTTTAAAATCGAACCATTACTTTAAAGGAAACACAAAATAAAACTGTAGGTAAAAACTCATTTGAGCCTTTATCTACAGTCTTTAATGAATTTATTTAACTAATGAGTATGAGCCTGAGGGTCAATTTCACAGCTTCCCCCTGAGCCATAATTATTAGGTTCTTTATTACCAGTGATAACTAATACATATAAAGTATATAGTGCTATTACTCCAGCAACAACGGCACCAAATGCACCAGCTAATAATGAAGCACCAATCATGCCACCACTACCGGAGCTTGCAACTGCTAAAACACCGACAATAAATACAATAGTTGCCACCATCGCTATAAAACCGCTGATATGAGAAACTATTGCAAGAACCATCGTACGATTTGTATCATGTAAACGTCTGGCCATTACGGTAAATGAAGGAATAATAATTGCAATTGCGAATACACTGCTTAGTAAACCTGCTGATACTATTCCTAAAAGCGAAGATATTACGAAGTTAATCCAAAAAGGATGCCAAAAGTCAGGACGAGTAGATCTGCCATTAATGTCCAAAAAACGCGTCCAAAATTCTTTATAACTTTGAATAACTTGATTTTGTGAATTGTTCATATAATTTCCCCTTTAGTTTGATAGTAATAGTATACGAAACTAAAGATGCATATAGCAAATAGCTTTTAAAAAAGATGTATTAAATCCTTAATTTCAATTTTAAAATAATTTTTATTCACTTTTTATTTATATATAAAAGAACTGCATATCATAAACGACATGCAGTTCTCATTATCTTAAATCTAATCAGACGATTTTTGTTTTTTACTTTGATTAACCATGAAAATAACTTCCTTGAGCATCACTGCTTTAGAACCACAGGTCTGCGAGTAGTTCCATGGATTGTTTTCTTTTTTCTGGGTCATACGCATAAGTCGCAATGATAAGTTCATCCGCTCCAGTCTCTTCAGTGAATGCTTCTAATTTATTACGAACTGTTTCAGGTGAACCCACCGCTTTGATACTGAACATTGATTCCATCATTTTTCTTTGTTCTTCTGACCCTAATTCTTCGGGATCTACAGGTGGTTGTAGCTTACGTTGCTGACCAGTATGCATATCTCTCATCATTTGAATCGTCGTTGTCCAAATTTTTTCTGCTTCTTCATCTGTTGGTGCTACAACTACATTAATCCCCGCCATGACATACGGTTCATCAATCTGAGAAGTTGGCGCATCCGTCTTGAATGTTGAACGGTACATGTCAATTTTTTGTTTATAGTCATCAGGTGCAAAATGTGTCGCAATAGAATACGGCAGGCCAAGCTGTCCAGCAATAGATGCACCATTTATACTTGAGCCCAATACCCAAATTGGTATATTCGTACCTGTACCTACTGTGGAAGTCACAGGAACACTGTTACCGAGACCTTCGTCGCTGAACCAGCCCATGAGGTCAAAAATAGAATTTGCAAAAGTCTGTGCATCACTATCAGAACGTGTAATCAACTGTGATGTCTTTTGATCAGTGCCAGGCGCTCTTCCAAGTCCAAGGTCAATTCTCCCCGGATAAAGTTGTGCAGTCGTGCCGAAATTTTCAGCTAACTGCAATGGTGAATGATTTGGCAACATAATCCCGCCCGAGCCGACACGAATATTTTTTGTTCGTGCTGCTGCCATCGCAATCAGTTGTGATGTAGCACTGGATGCAAGATTTTTTGTATTATGATGCTCAGCAAACCAAAGTCTCTTGAATCCAAGATGATCTACAAGCTCTGCATTATCCATAGATGCTTCAAGCGCTTCTTTGACTGTTTGATTTTCTGAAATGCCTACAAGTTCGAGGACACTTAATGGTATATGTTTTGTCATTTATTTAGTACTCCTTTATAAACCTTATTGAATATTGATGGTTTTCTAATTTGATATCATGCTTATACTTTTATATTTAAAACGTATATGAGCATCACACAATTAAAAAAATCCTCTGCTGATTACATGATAAAACACCAGGCGATATAAAGATAATTTACTGTTTATAGCATCTAAATATTCAATGTAACAACGATGTAACTAGCATTCTTTATTATTAAATTTAAAAGGGTCTGTTCTGTTATTTAATTATTTCTCGGGAAATAAAAAAGATGAGAACACTACTTTTCATAGTGTTTTCATCTTGTTAAATTTTATAATTCATTAATAACAACTCAATTTATTTGGCTTCGTAATAGCTTTCTCCAAGTATATTCGAGATAGTGTATTTCGATTTGTCCAAGTCTTTCTCTATAAAATTTGGAACATTCTTTTCTTCGATATCGTACATTACTTCAATTTCTTTGGAAAATAAACTTGATTGTTCATTTAAATATAATGAGAATTTTGGCAATGGATTTGGCTCTATAGTTGTAGAAGTATCTAATTTTTCTAATGCATCTATATAAGTTTCTAATGAGCGAGCTCCTACAATTTTTGTTCCTTGGTTATCTTTATTAACGATTACTATTGTTGGGAATCCACGTACGCCCAATTGACTCACTAAATTAAAATCTTCCTTAAGTAGATTTTGTCCTATGTCGCTGTCTGCGATGTTTAAAATTGAGTCAACATCTATAGTATTGTCACCTTTATATAAATCTTCAACAATATGCTTAAGCACTGCTTTATCTGAAATATTTTTATTAAAAACAAAAACAGCTTCTCTAACTAATCTAGTAAATTTAATTGCAGCCGCAGGTGAATCTACACGCTGAATTGCTTTATAGAGTCTAGATGCAGGAAATGAAGATTGAACAGGATCTATTTCCATTATTGTGCCATCAATAGGCATGCGTGAATAATTCCCTACTTCTTGCCAGTGTGGGGTAACATCTGCAGGCTTGTAGATACCATTCGCTGGATCTATCGGGCCGTCTCCCCATTCTTCTAATAATCCCCCCATAACCATTTGGAAATTAAATAAATGACCATATTGTACAAGTAATTTATTTAGAGTTGGTTCAAATGCCCAACAGTGTGAACACATAGGATCTGTTACATAATACAAAGTTAAATTTGGTGCGCTCACATCAAAATTTATCGTTTCAATTTCATTTTCCTCACTTGGTTTACATATACCAGAATACATATCACATACCATGTTTTTTTCCATTGAGATAACCTCCAAAGTTTAAATATAACTAATATAGCTTTATAATAAGTATTAATAGCGATAATAAGTACCAACAAAGATATATTAATGTTGGATATTCAACACTAATGACAAAGTGTTGGGAGAAAATGAGGGAGTCGAATGCTAAAATCAAAATCAGACTTACGAGTTATTAAAACCAGAAAGTCAATTATGCAAGCATTTATTAAGCTTTCAGATGAAAAAGATTTTAAAAATATAACTGTAAAAGATATTACGGAAGAAGCACTTATTAATAGAGCTACGTTCTATTATCACTTTAGTGATATTTACGATTTACTAGATAAAGTCCTTGCCGAAGAATTATTGATTAATTTGAACTATGCAAATTATGAACAACGTCAATTAGATGAGGCTACCATTTCTAATATTTTTAAAACAATCGCAGAGTTTCAATTATCGTTAAATAGAAGATGTCATAGGAGTTATCCTGAAACAATCGGCAACATTATACAAGAACACGTTGAAAGAGTACTTTATAAATTGTTGCTAGAGGTGAATTTCGAGGATGACGATACACGACACTTAGCTGCAACGATGCTAAGTGCAAGTATATATCGAGCTTCTGAAAAATGGTGTCAAAGTTATAGCGATATCCCTGCTGAAACCTATATCAATCGTGTGATTCCATTCATTCTTTCTGGCTTAATATCTCGTGACAAAGAATAAATGAAACGAGGCGCTTTAGATGGAAATTATAATTATTATATTACAAATTATTTTAGGCATATTTTTCATAATGACAGGTTCTAAAATATTATCCGGAGCCATGAAAGCTGATTTTTCGCGACTTGGTTATCCACCCATTTTCAATCAAATCACTGGTACATTTGAGTTGCTTGGTGGTTTAGCAATGCTTATCGGCATTTTCTATGGCATGTTCGCTTTCTTAGCTAGCATATTACTTGGCGCGACAATGTTAGCAGGCGCGTTATCTCTCGTATTTTTAGGAAACGATCCTATTAAGAAGGCAATGCCAGCAATCGTATTATTTATTTTAAATTTAATCATATTTATCTACTATGTATCATCAGGACTTTTATAATAAATATTGAAAGTCAACAACCCTCTTAACGCCTTTATATACAAAACGTTAAGAGGGTTGTTCTTATTTTAATCAGTCTCCCGAATTCATAATAATTAGTACTTTATTAAGCAAATGTTATCCTCTCACTGCCATTTCCTACTATTTAATTGTTTTAATTATAAACACAGTAATAATTATATTGTGATAATTACAATTATTATTTTATATTATGATATAATAATTGAAAAAGGAGGATTATATGACTAACGGATCAGAAGTTTTAATATGGAAGCAAAATAAAGTCGCTAAGAAATTTATCGAAGTACAAGCCACTTCACCCCAATCTGCTAAGACTTACGAAAGTTTAAATATTAAATACAGTAGAACGTTTAAAAACTTATTAAAAAAAGAGGTGATTAAAAAAACTGAAAATAAATACTACCTTGATATAGAAGCATGGGATAAATTCAGAAAATCTTTTAAAAGACTATTTATACTTTAAAAACATATATAACTTTTGGTTAAGCGCTTTGTCGTCTTCTTATGTGCTTTTCACTTTTAACCCACGATAACGATTAAGCGTTGCACAGAATTCCTGCTTTCTTGGCAAAGCTAAATTTCCTGGGTGTCCATTAAATGGAGTAAGTGCGTCTAAACCATTGTGCTCTATAAAATCATAAAGCTTGTCAGCTGCTTGAGTTAAAGTATCCTGCTCATTTAATAGATGCTTCTGGTAATAATCAATCATGTCCGCTAAACATTGTGTTTGACTATTATCTACCAATTGTTCCAAACCTGAAATATCAATAAGTTCCTTACCATATAAAATCGAATACAGTCCTTTAATTTTAAAACGATTTTCTTTCCTTTTTTTAGAAAAACTAGACTTTAACGGGATGCGTTTAGGAATGTCACCGAATTTTTTATCTATATTCGTGCTTTTATTACTATCGTTTGACGTCGCAATGTATTGAGCTTGTGCTGTAACATCTTTCAATACATATTCATCCATCATCAACACTTGGTCTGCCGCTTCAAAATAATCACCCGAGCCACCTACAATTAAAATTGTAGAAACGCCATATTCTTCATAAAGTGGTGTTACCTTACTCGCAAATGGTGTGATAGGTTCTTTCTCAGGCGCAATCAGTTGTTGCATACGGCTATCTCGAATCATGAAGTTTGTTGCAGATGTGTCCTCATCAATTAGTAATAATGATGTGTTTGCCTCTAATGCTTCCATCACGTTCGTTGCTTGCGACGTACTGCCACTAGCATTTTCAGTCGAGAATTGCTGAGTATTTTTATTTCCCGGTAAATTATTTATAAAGGGACTGATGTTCACTTTTTCTATATTACGGCCATCTTCTGCACGTATTTTCATAGCATCATGACACGTAATAACGTATTCTCTACCGTCACTAGGAATATGATTATAGACACCACGTTCTAATGCTTCAAGTATCGTTGACTTACCATGGAAACCTCCGCCAACAATTAAAGTAATCCCTTTCGGAACACCCATACCAGTGATGGTTTTCCCACTCGGTAAAGACAATTCAACTTCTACATTTTCCGGACTATTAAACGCTACAGCACCGGATAATTGTTTATCTGAAACACCACTTTTACGTGGCAATATGGAACCATTCGCGACAAATGATACAAGTTGTCTGCGCTCAAGTTCTTCACGAATAAATGCTTGGTCCAACATTAACGTAACTTGTGTCTTTAATGCAGCTTGATCAATATTTTTATAAAGTAATGCATGCTCTACAATTTCTGGTAACGTGTCGATTAATATATTTGCTGCGACTTTTCCTAAAATTTTCCGACCTGCTGCTGGCAAACTAATTTCTAGCCTCACTTCAATGTCCTGTTTATTGATCACAACAGCAGTCCGCTCTAATATCTCTTGACCACAACGATCGATAGAAATATTTCTAGCACTTTTTGCGTGTTTATCGTTATGTTTCAACGATTCTATACTTTCTTTAAACACTCGAGCTAGAAAATCAGATACTGCCACAATTTTATTTTTAGAATCTAGCAGATTGTCTGGAATATTTGCCGTTTCACGATTCATGATAATTCTCATTTTTGAAGGCGGCGCATACGGATCCACTTGTGCATGATCAATCGCAAGACGAAACTGCTTAAATTGATACAAACCTTTCAAGCGTTTATATGCACCATACTTCTGTCCATCTAATGATCTTAATAACTGCGCAAATTCTGTAGCTTGTTTCAATAGTGTACCTCCTTCAGTGATGCTTTATTAAAATACTTTAGACGCTCTTTCTAATATTTACCCAGTATAAATTATTAAATTAACTGTGTACAATATTTATTGTTTTATAGTAAAACTACCTCTCGCAATAAAACCCAAAAGAAACGTAGCAACATCAAAATATATATATGATTACTCTATTCCCAAATGTAATTGAATTAAATATTTTCTAAATTACTTGATTCATATAGGTAACACTATGTATTAATAGTTTTATTTATTTTTTGATAAAGCATATTTACTAATTCTTTATTTTAAAAAAATAATACACAAACATACTAGTGAGATAATTAATAAGTACGTATTTATCTATCTAGGGGGATTTTATGTTTAACAATACGAAAAGAAACACAATTTATTCTATTAGAAAAGGTATGATGGGAACTGCTTCAGTTACTATTGGGACATGTCTATTACTTGGGATGAGTAATCAAGCTTCCGCCGATGAACATAGTCACGTTAAAAATGGTTCTGAAACTACAACTGCTCAAGATCAAACTAGTAGTCAGAACCATACATTAGAATCACCATCACCTAAATCAACACCTACTGATAATCATAATTTGAACAACAATCAAGCAGCAAATATACATAATCAAAATAAAGGAACTACAGAAGAACCTAAAGAAGAAACAACCAACACCAACACACAAGACGTAAAAAATGAAAATCAGTCACCAAACACACAAAGTTCATTAAATAATTCTTCAGACACACTAAAACCTGAACAGCCAACTGAAAGTGATACTACTGAAGAACAATCTATTGATAACAACACTAAAGAATCAGAAGAATCAATAACAGAACATGATACGAGTAAAGATGAATTTGCAGAGCAGAATACACAAAAATCTCAACAACATGAGCTTCTTAAAGAAAAAGATAAGAAAAAAGATTCAAATGTTGAAAACTCAAAATCTGATCAATCACCAAAATCTTCATCTAGTGAAGCTAAACAAGAACAAGTTCAAAAGAACGACGAATCCAAACAATCTATAGACCAAACAAAGAATTCAAAGACATCAACAGAGCATTCAAAGACACCATTAAATGAATCAGAGGCACCAACAGATAATTCGAACACTCCAAATGAACCAGACAAATCCACAAAAAATTCAAATACTTCAGCAGATAATGCAACCTCAACAACACAGAAACAACATGACCCAGCAAACAAATCGGTCAACAAAACAGAGGATAGTATAAAACCACCGCATAAAATAGAAGACGCATCAACGGAATCGCAATTCGCTTCAGAACCATTGAACAATAATAATGAAAACAGTGATGCCATTTCATCCAACAGCACATCTACTAAAAAATTAGAAACTTTAACCAATGAAGAACGAGCAACACTTTTAAAAGCCATTCAACATGATACTCAGGAACAAGACAAACAGCCAAAAGCAGTCTTACAAATGGCATCTGCACAAAATCCAACAATTAGAAATACACGTAATGCTTCTAAAGATTCAACATCACTCAATATTAATCACACAGGCCGTTATGATAGCGGTGCCGGCTTTGATAAAGGTGGTACAGAAATTGTAAAATATAACGCTAAAAATGGTTATGCCTATTCGATAAATGGTGATAAAGAAGCATTAGACATTTTAGATATTAAAAACACTAAAAACAAAGAAATTCAGCTCGTAAATCGAATTTATCTACAAGATGCTGGTATTGAAGCAGGGGATCTTACAAGTGTAGCTGTTCATCCTAATGGTAATTATATTGCTCTTTCTGCACCAGTCAAAGATAAAACAAAACCCGGTCACGTTGTCTTCTATAGTGATACAGGAAAATACTTAAATGATTTGACGGTAGGCAGTCTACCCGACATGGTAACTTTCACTAAAGATGGTACGCGTTTACTTGTGGCCAATGAAGGCGAACCCTCTGACGATTACAAAGTGAACCCAGAAGGTTCTGTGTCAATTATCGACACATCAGATGTACCAACCGAATTAAACAACTCACACGTTCGCACTACCCCACTAACACAAGAGCATATGAACGAATCTATTCGTGAATTAGGTCCTAATAAATCAGAAGCTTATCTAAATTTAGAGCCCGAGTATATCGTGACAGATGACAGCGGGAAATATGCTTATGTGACAATTCAAGAATCAAATGCTATTGCTAAACTAGATATTGAAAATGGTGAATTCGTACAAGTCCAAGGATTACCCTATAAAGATCATTCCTTACCTGAAAATGCCATTGACCCTTCAGACAAAGATGGTAAAAAAGAATTACGCCCTGTACCAGTACTCGGTATGTTACAACCAGATGGTATTGATTCATACGAATATAATGGAGAAACATATTTATTAATTGCCAATGAAGGTGATTCACAAGATTATGAAGGCTATTCAGAGGAAGTCCGTGTCAAAGATATTAAAGATGATATTGAATTAGACGCTAAATACTATGAAGGTTATACGCAAGAAGAATTAGATGCACTTGTGGCTAATGGGTTATTTGATGATGATCAATTGGGCAGATTAAAAGTGACAACTTCTCACAAATTTAGAGATGAAAATGGAAAATATAATGCGCTCGTAACGTTCAGTGGTCGTTCATTTTCAATATTAAAAGGTTCTGACCTATCTATGGTTTACGACAGTGGCAATGATATTGAACAGCGTATCAAAGATATTTTGCCAGAACGCTTTAATGCTAATTATGAAGACTTTAATGAACTAGAAGTAGATGGTAGAAGTGACGATAAAGGTCCTGAAGTCGAGTCTATAGAAGTTGGTACTATCGGCAATCAAACATACGCCTTCGTCGGCTTAGAACGTGTAGGAGGCGTGATGATATATAATATTACGAACCCTACCGCTACTGAATTCACGCAATACCTTTATGATGAACAAAATAAAGACGTCTCACCTGAAGGTATTACTTTTGTATCTGCAGAAGACAGCCCGACAGGTAAAGCAATGTTAATCGTATCTTTTGAATTGTCAGGCACTACATCTACATTTGAGTTAGATGAGATTGGTGGAAGTGAACAAGCTCATCCTAATGACCAAGACAACACTAAAAATGACAACCCGCCTGTCAACGATGGTGAAGATAATGATACTATTGATTCGAATGACGAAAATCTTGAAATTGAACATCATTCGGAAGATCCTCTTGTCGGTCAAAATGCAGCTATTGAGAACCCTGACGCGTTAATTTCTGAAACTCCATCAAATGTTCGAAATGACTCGTCTCAGTTAAATAGCAACTCGACAGTTCAATCAGCTGATTTTTCTACAGCACCCGTCGATGCCCAATATAATAATACGATGAAAAATCAAAAATTAGTTTCACAATCAAAACAACCTAAACATCATCTAGCTACAGAAACGCATAACCAAAATGGTACTAAATATAATACAAGCATTAATAAAACAAGTACAACAAACACTATACTTGATAAAGAGGACGTTAATCTCGATAAACAAAACGCGACAAATGAACATAGTCATTCAACTGAAACACAACAATTACCAAACACAGGTCAAAGTCAAAGCCAACTACCACTATGGGCGTCATTAATTTTAGGCGCTTGCTTACTATTGATTGGTAGAAAACAAAGACCAAAAAAGAAATAAATAGTATTCACCTATCACAAAAATAATTAAATACTAAAAGAGGAAGCATTATAATCAAATGCTTCCTCTTTTAGTTTATTGTTGCTTACTTATCTCCCATTGATAAGGGTCTGCTAAACTGCCCCAATCTTGCTCTATTTCATAACGATTTAATAAACATGCATCGAGTTCACGTTCAATTTTTTCAGTATTTAAATCTGTACCGATGATGACAAATTGTGTGTTTCGGTCTCCATATTCAATATCCCATGTTTCTGCCACATCTGTTCTTTCGTGCAATATCTGTCTTTGTTGTTCTAATGGCATCGCAGCTACCCAGTAAGTCACTGGACTAATGTTACAAGATGACCCAGCTTGTGATAATAAACAAGCGACTTCATTATATTGCGCGAGCCACACGATACCTTTGGAACGAACGATGTTATCTGATATATTTTCCAACCATGTGTTAAAACGTTTCGCGTGAAACGGTAATCTTCTGGAATAAACAAAAGAACTAATACCATATTCTTCAGTTTCTGGTGTATGTGTCGCATGGCCACCTTCAGTTAATTCTTTAATCCATCCTGCAGAATCACTCGCTTTTTCAAAATCAAAGCGTCCCGTATTTAAAATTTCGTTTAATTCTACCTCTGCATTCACAGTTTTAATTAATTTCGCTTCAGGTTGTAACTGTCTCAGTACATTTTCAAGTTTCTGTAATTCTTCGTCAGTAACTAAATCTGTTTTATTCAATACCAGGACATCACAGAATTCAACTTGGTCGATTAGTAGATCTGCAATCGTGCGTTCATCCGTAACATCAGCACCTTGGTCTCGATCGACCAATAAATCTTCTGAGTTAATATCATTGGTGAATCGGTTCGCGTCTACAACTGTCACCATTGTGTCTAACTGACATATCGACGTTAAATCAATGTCGAGTTCGTCATCTATGTATGAAAATGTTTGGGCAACGGGGACAGGTTCTGAAATACCTGTAGATTCAATGACAATATAATCTATATTTCCTTTATGCACGAGACGTTCCACTTCTTTTAATAAATCATCTCTCAAAGTACAACAGATACAGCCATTTGATAATTCAACGAGTTTTTCATCTGTTCTCGATAAGCGGCCACCTTCTGCAACCAAATCTTTATCAATATTAACTTCACTCATATCATTTACAATAACTGCTATTTTACGTCCCTCTCGATTTTTTAAATACTTATTTAGAATTCATCTGCTTCAGGTTACTCAATTTCTATTTTGTGTAAAATCATAAATCTGTTAACTGTTTTATTTATTGTTTCCTTTTTCATTCTAAACTAATATTTCCCCTTCTTTTTTCGCACTATGCTTAATCGCTTCGGCGACTTGGTGAGTGACGTTTTTATCTAGCGCATTCGGAATGATGAAATCTGCTGCTAACTGATCTTCTCTTATTGAACCAGCAATTGCTTTAGCTGCTGTTATTTTCATTTCTGTAGTAATGTCACTTGATTGTGCATCTAATACGCCTCTAAATATTCCAGGAAACGCTAATAAATTATTGATTTGGTTAGGGTAGTCTGAACGTCCTGTTCCAATGATTGTAGCTCCAGCTTCTATTGCTTCTTCTGGATATATTTCTGGGGTAGGATTAGCTAATGCAAAAACAACTGGGTTATCATTCATTGACTGTACATGATCTTTTGTTAACGCTTTGGGACCTGATACACCAATAAATACATCTGCATTTTGAATGACATCATCCAATGTGCCTGTAGATCTTTCAAGATTTGTATATGTTGCAATATCTTGTTGAGCGCTGTTCATCCATGTTTCTGATTTATTTAAGACACCTTCTAGACTGACCAGCGTAATATTATTATATCCCGCTTCTAATAACAACTTAGCAATCGCAATACCTGCTGAGCCTGCACCATTAATAATTATTTTTGAAGAATAGTCCTCTTTTCGAACAAATTTAAGTGCATTGATTAATGCTGCAAGCACAACGATTGCCGTTCCATGTTGATCATCATGAAATACTGGAATATCAAGTTCTTCAATTAATCTCTTCTCAATTTCAAAACAACGTGGTGCGGATATATCTTCTAGATTAATTCCAGAAAAATTAGGCTCTAACGCTTTTATAATAGATATAATTTCTTCAGTATCTTTTGTATTTAATGAAATCGGAAATGCATCTACATTTGCCAGTTTTTTAAATAAAATACTTTTCCCTTCCATAACTGGTATAGCCGCTTTGGGTCCAATATCACCTAGTCCAAGTACAGCCGTACCATCCGTAACTACAGCAATCATATTACCTCGCGCTGTTAACGAATTTACTTTTGATTCATCTTCTGTAATCGCCTTACATACTTCAGATACACCAGGCGTATATACGACACTCAAATCCTGTTCATCATTAACCTCTACTTTACTCGTAATCTCTATTTTTCCTGAACGTTCATGGTGTAAACTGATAGAATCTGTAGTTTCATTTCTTACTGACATATTTATTACCCCTTATATAGTATTATGATTTAACTTAATATTTTTAACAAAAACGTGGCCATGATTACTGTTGATACGCCGCCTATTCTGGTAGCAACTTGTGCAAATGGCATAAGTGCCATACGTTTAGATGCTGATAATATAGCTACATCTCCTGTACCGCCTAGACCACTATGACATCCCGTCACGATAGCGGCATCTACTGGATACATTTTCATCAATTTACCTACAAAATAACCAGAAACAATCATGGTTAATACGACTGATGCACATATGACAACATATGCTGGTGTAACAATCTTAACGACATCTTCTAAAGGTATGTACAACATTCCAAGACCTACCATTAATGGCCAAGTTAAACTTGTAGATACAAATTTATATAAATTATGTGCGCCATCTTCCATTTTGTGTGGCATTACTTTCAAACATTTAATAATCGTTGCAAATAGAATCATAATAACTGGCCCCGGTATACCTATGAATTTTTGACCAAGTGTACCGACAATAAAGAAACTACAAGCAATGAGTAAACCTGCGCCCATAAGTGAGAAATCAATGACTTTTTCTTTCTCTTCTTTATCATCATTTGTTTCATTTATATTTTCAGATTTAATTAATTTTCCGTTTCCTGAAAGCTTTGTATGTTTTTCACCTACGCGCATCATGACTCCCGCAGTGACAACCGCAAATATATTACCAATTACTGCTGCTGGAATCATTTGAGAAACGAACGATCCAGCACTTCCTCCTAATATAGATGAGTATGCAATGGATAATGGGAGAATACCTTCACCAATACCTCCTCCAATAATAGGTACAACAATATAAAACAATGTATGCTTAATATCATAACCAAATAATAAGCCGACTAATAAACCAGCAGATACTGCCAGAATAGTTCCCACTAGTAAAGGCACAAACATACGTGTGAATCCTTGAATTAACACTTTACTATTCATACCTAAAATACTTCCAACAACTAAACAAGAAATATAGAAATATAAAAAGTTCGATGTCTTCATTAGACTTGTAACCGCTTCCATTGAAGACGTATTAATAACATCTAAAAACACTAAAACAGATGGTACAAGTAATGCTAAAATAGCAGGTCCACCGATATCTTTTAAAATCGGCAATTTTTGACCAAGATCTCCTAGCAAGATACCCAAAATCATGATTACTGCGAATCCACCAATCATGTCTGCAGGTAATGTATTATATACGGATGCAGCTAATATAATTGCAGCTAGTGTTAAGTAAAGTGGTAATGGCAACACACCTACTTTAATATTAATCAGCCTTTTTCCTAAACTTTTAAAGCTGCTCTCTATTGGCATCCCACCATTAGTAAGCGCTTTCAAATTTGCTTTCGTATTCATTATTAACCCCCTTGTTACGTATAAATCTATTCTATTCATAGACAATATAAATTTATAGTTTATGAAATTTTAATTATCTTTTTGTAATTAAAAAAACCGAATCAAAAGGAATTTCACCCCTTTGATTCGGTAACATTTCACTATAATTCTATATAACCCTTTAAATACTGAAGATTATCCTTTTTAACCTTATAGAAATTAATGGGACGCCCTATACCATAATTTAACGATTCCTCTAAAACCTCTATATCCGTTAAAAACTTTAAATATTTTCTTACAGAAACTCTCGAAATATTAACACGCTTTGAGATATCATCTGTAGAGAATTCATTTTCTTCAAAGGATTTCATTTTATCAATAATCACTTGTAACGTGGCTTCTGTTACACCTTTTGGTAATTTGAGCTCTGAATCACGGTCAACAACTTCCTTGTTGAGAAACTCAGCATCAATATCCGTTTGATTAATACTACTTGTTTTATTAAAGAATGTGAGGCCTTTTTTATACCTCAGTAATGATTGTTGAAAACGCTCAAAGTCGAAGGGCTTAATCAAATAATCTACAGCGCCGTAACGAAATGCAGTTTGAATCTCCTCGACATCCGTAGCTGCTGTGATGAGAATTGCGTCTATTTTATAACCTTGCTCTCTTATATATTTAAGAAATGTTAATCCATTTTCCTCAGGCATGTATATATCCAGCAATAGTAAATCAATTTCTTTATTTTCTATATGTTTTATAGCTTCTTTAACATTTGAGGCAATATCAACTGAAGTTTGGTCATCTATTTTTTTAACGAATTGTTGATTTATTTGTGCAACCATTGGATCATCTTCAACAATTAAGATATTTAACATTTATAGTCTCCCCTTTTCTGAATAATTTATAACGACTGAAAATGTCACATTGCCTTCTACATTAGAGGTTATATTTATTTCGCCGTTAAGTTTCTCTACGCTTTGTTGAACAAGGTGTAGCCCATAGCCTCTATCCTCACCTTTAGAAGAGTAGCCCTTTTCAAAAATCTGATGTGCTAATTCACCTTTTAGACCTAAGCCTGAATCTACAACATCTATAATTAATGCGTTATTTATATATTTCAAATTTACGTCAATTGTTTTCTCACTAACAGCGGATGCGCTTAAAGAATCTATACTATTATCTATTAAATTACCTATAATGGTAATCATTTCATGAGTAATATATGAGTGTTTTGGTTCAGGAATCTTTGTATGGCTGATAATAGACAATTTAATATTTTGTTCTCTCGCCAAACTTAATTTGCCAATTAAGAAGCCAGCTAATACAGGATCTTTAATCTTCGACGTAATACTACCATTCTCTTCGCTACCCAATTCAACAATCTCATGTATATACTGTTTTAAATCATCATAATGTTCCATTTGCAGCAGACCAGAAATCACGTGCAACCTATTACTAAACTCGTGTGACTGCGCACGTAATGTATCAGCATATGTCTTCACGCCTACTAACTGTTCCGAAAGTTTGTTCACCTCTGTCTTGTCTCTAAATGTTGAAATTGCACCAACAATTTCATTATTTACAACCAGTGGCACTCTATTAACCAAAATCTTCACTCCATTAATATTTTGTTCCTTGTCCAATTCTGGTTTACCTAACTCGAGTACTTTTGGTAGTTGTGTCGACTCCATATAATCATCAATCTTCATGCCTATCGGATTGCCTTTTAAATCTGCCTTATTAAATATATCCCTCGCTGATTTATTCACTAAATTAATCTTACCTTCTTTATCAACAGCAACGATACCTTCATGAACAGATTGCAACATCGTGTTCCTTTCTCCAAGTATCTTAGCGATATTCGATGGTTCTAAACCCAGTAAAATTTTCTTAATATATCTAGACAGTAAATATGCACCAATGGCACCGACAACCAGTCCTACAATTGACCCAATGATAATCTGCTTATTGCCATCTGCAAGTGCCTCAGAAACACTTTTCATCGGCACACCAACGGCAACTACTCCAACTTGTTTACCATCAGCATAAACAGGTGTAAATGACCTTAATGATTCACCGAGTGTCCCTTTAGAAATCGAAGCACTCTCTTTACCGTGCAGTGCATTCGTTTCATCGCCACCTTTAAAATGCTTACCAATGCGTTTTTCATTGGGGTGCGATTTTCGTATCCCTTTCATATCCATCACAACAATAAAACTCACATCCGTTGATTGTTGTATTTCAGACACATAAGTTTGTATGCTGTTATCATTGTCACCTTTTTTCAAAGTAGATTGAACAATCTCAGACTGAGCAACGGTCTTACCAATTACTTCAGCCTTCTCTTCAGTTGTTTGATGTATAGTTTCTTTAATTGTCTTACTAATCAATACACTCGTAATAAGTAGTGAAAATAACACTACAATACATACTACAATAATAATCAATGTGCTTAACTTTAGTTTTTGTTTCTTCAAAGCCCCAAACCGCCTTTAGTTATTAAAATTTATCCATATAATTATTAGAAATATATCATACTTTTTGGAATTAATTTGTATAATTTTTAAATGTGAAATTCAATAAAATAATAATATAATTTCAAATGGAGCGTAAATATGCCCTTAAACAAGAGATAATCTACCGTCCTATGTAGGAGCTCAAGTATCTGTTTTGTTTGCTAAATTACTTTTTAAAATTTAAAATTAATTTAAAGGTTAGGAGAAGGATTTTTAAATTTTTAATGGAGTGAAATGCATGAATGACAGGATTGAACAATTCAAGAACATCATTAATGATTCTAATAAAATCACGTTTTTTACAGGGGCAGGTGTATCTGTCGCAAGTGGTGTCCCAGATTTTCGTTCTATGGGTGGGCTATTTGATGAAATTTCAAAAGATGGCTATGCGCCTGAATATTTATTAAGTACGGATTATCTTCAAGATGACCCAGTAGGATTTGTTGATTTTTATCATAAACGTTTACTTTTAGCTGATAAACAACCGAACCTTGTTCATCAATGGATTGCTCAACTAGAACAAGATAAACGTTCATTGGGTGTTATCACTCAAAACATCGACGGTCTACATTCTGATGCGGGGAGTCTTAATGTAGACGAACTGCATGGTACGTTAAATCATTTCTATTGTATTGACTGCCATAAGGCATATTTCAAAGATTATGTGATGAAGCATCATTTACGCGAATGTGAAGTGTGTGGAAGTCCTATTAGACCTGATATTGTACTTTATGGAGAATTATTAAATCAAAATACGATTTATAATGCACTAGATAAAATAAAAGAAGCCGATACTTTAATCGTCCTAGGTTCATCACTCGTAGTTCAACCAGCAGCAGGACTTATTTCGAACTTTAAAGGACAGAACCTAGTTATCATTAATAAAGACCATACACCTTATGATAACCACGCAACTTTAGTCATTCATGATGACATGGTCAAAGTGGTTAATGAACTAGGGTATGTAGAGTGAGTTAGGTAGTGAAATTAAAGTATTTATAAAAAAGGAGAACACGTTTTATAAGACGCGTTCTTTTTTTATTTGGTAATTTTTGAATCAATATTAATTAGTTTTAAAATACTGGAAACAACCTTATCGATGATTTCACTGTTTTATAAATGAATGCATATATTATTTACTCCAGATATTATTTTTGTTCAGTCATAATTTTATGCGAAGTCATATTCATTGACCTAAAGTATACTTTAAGGTCTATTATGAACAATGAAGAATATCAATAGAAATATTCTGAAGTACGAATAATGGAGGAATTTATATATGTTAAATGTTAAAGCTAGAGCTGTAAATAGTCCAGATTCTGATTTTTATGCTACGGAAATTAAAAGACGTGATCTTGATACAAATGATGTTTTGATAGAAATTAAATATGCAGGCATATGCCATTCTGATATTCATACTGCACATGGAGAATGGGGACCTGTTAATTATCCATTAGTGCCAGGTCATGAAATCGCTGGAATTGTTAAAGAAGTCGGTTCTGAAGTCAGTAAATATCAAATAGATGACCGTGTCGGCGTAGGTTGCATGGTAGACTCTTGTGGAGAGTGTGTTCATTGTCAAAATGGCGAAGAACAATACTGTCTAAAAGGAAATGTCGGTACATATGCAGGTACTGACAGATATGGCGAACCAACACAAGGTGGATACTCAACACATATCGTAGTGCATGAAGATTTTGTATTACGTATTCCTGATAATATTGGTTTAGATGCTGCTGCACCTTTACTTTGTGCTGGCATTACGACTTATTCACCTTTAAATCATTGGAATGCAAATGAAGATAAAAAGGTAGCAGTTATAGGTATGGGCGGACTTGGACACATGGCTGTTCAAATTGCACATGCTATGGGTGCTGAAGTAACTGTATTATCAAGAACATTAAATAAAGAAGAAGATGGTTTGAAATTAGGTGCTTCACATTATTATGCAACAAGTGATGAATCAACGTTTGAAACACTTGCAAGCTCATTTGATTTAATTATTAATACAGTAAGTGCGAATCTGAAATTAGATGATTACCTTAGATTATTAACACTAGATGGCACAATCGTTAATGTTGGGGCACCCGCAGAGCCTATATCATTACATGTAGCAAATTTAATTGGTCATCGTAGATCATTTGCTGGTTCAGCTATTGGTGGTATAAGAGAAACTCAGGAAATGTTGGATTTCTGTTCAAAACATAACATTGAACCTCAAATCGAATTAATTTCAGCTGATCAAATTGATGATGCCTATGAGAGAGTGTTAGCTTCAGATGTTAAATATCGTTTTGTAATTGATACAAGTACTATGTAATATTTTTGAAAGAATAATATTCATTTGTAATGACTAAGGAGGTTATTAGATGGTTAGTGAATCTGATATGACTTATTTAGAGAGATGTGTCGAATTAGCAGAACAGGCATTGAATAAGGGTGACGAACCATTTGGATCTATATTAGTGAGTTCTAATGGCAACATTTTATTTGAAGATCACAACCATGTTAGTGGTGGTGATCACACTAGACACCCTGAATTTGAAATAGCGAAATGGGCTGCTAATCATTTAACACCAGAAGAGCGCAAGACAGCAACGGTTTATACTTCTGGGGAACACTGCCCGATGTGTGCCGCCGCGCATGGTTGGGTAGGTCTTGGAAGAATCGTTTATGCCAGTTCTTCTGAACAATTAAATACGTGGCTAAGTGAGATAGGTGCACCACAATCACCAGTAAAAAGTTTACCTATCCATCACGTTATTGAAAATGCTGATGTCGATGGTCCAGTTCAAGCATTGGCAGAAAAAGTACACACTTTACATTTAAAGTTACACACAAAATAGTTTGATTTCTTGCTAAGCTATTTTTAAAAACGCCTAAAATTGGATGAAAGTAATTCCCCATAATATTTTTAAATATTATGGGGTTTTTTATGCCTAAATGTTTTTTCCACATCTTCTAAGCTTATTTTAGATTATTGGCATTTAATTTTTCTTCTTTACTTAATTCTTCAATTCTTTTCTCATTGAAATTTTGTTTTCCAACTTGTTGATGAAATCTATGTTTTTTTAACTCCCTTCCTTTGCTAACATCTATTTATTTGACTTTTATATTTAATATTTAAGGCTTCCATAATACGTTTCGTAGAGCAACCTTGAATTTTTTATTTCTATTACTTTTTTTCTAATGAATGCGCTACTTTTTCTCCATACCATTCTATTAAATGATTATTTAATAAATACAGCTAGAATCGTAATAACATCTGCAGCAAAACTTGCAATATTAGAGGATGACTTAGCAAACTTTTTCACTACAGTCATGTCACTATAATTAGGCACTATATAGTGGTTAAGAGAATTTTCTATGTTGTTAATAGCAAACAATAAATCAGCATTAATATTATCATCCAACTCTTCTTTATATATGAATTTCTTTGCTTTTATTGAATTTATACTTTCTGTAAATATATTAACTTGATTTGCTTTTTTTATATCCACAGTATTTGTTTTTATATCCACATTTGTTTTTGATAATGGTAACATATACATTTCTATATCATTCTCAAAATACTTACTAATCAATCTCTCAAAAAAATTTCCACAAGGATAAAATGTTTGCCATTTAACACACTCGTACTCTTGGCTACCAAAAATCAGAGTATAATTTTCTTGCATTAAAAAATTTAAAACTTCAAATAACTCCTTACCGTTCTTACTACTAGGATTGCATTTTAATTTAATTGTTAAGTGACTATTATTAATTTCTATATCTCTTTTATGCCTTTCTATTACGTTAATTATGTTTTGTTCCACTTTTTCACTCTCCTTAAATATTTATTTTCTTCAAGTATTTAAAAAATGATAAATCTCTAATTGTTCAAAACAACTCAAAAAACGTAACTAATATGAATTTTTTTAAAAGGCGAGATTTAAATATTACGTTTTACTATTTCAGTTCATGTTGGATTTTTAACAAGTAAAATTTACAACTTTAGAACACGCAGTTAATTAAAATGAAAGACCTGTAGTTATTCATAGAGCAATTTATGAATCTATTGATTGCTTTTTAGATATTTTACTTGAATACTATGGTCGCAATTTATCGTTATGGTTAGCGCCAAATCAGGTTAATATCATACCTGTTAATAATAAAATACATTTAAATCAGGTTAATATAATTAGAAATGCTCAAATTAAAAAAGTTCCCTATACTATAGTTATCGATAATGATGAAGTAAGTAATAATACATTATCAGTTCGAAAATATGGGGAACATGAAGGCCAAATATATAATGTGAATGAATTTATAGCAATCGTTATGAATGAAAATAATATATTAAACTAGTATTAGGAAGAAGAGAGGTTTACTAGAATAAGCTAGTAAACCTTTCTTTTTATAAATTTTGGCTAACTATTATTTTTCTTCGAGCAGACTTAGAATTAATTTGAGTTATTTTTATTCCATTCCATAAAATATTCATATTCTTGAGTTTCACCTTCAAAATCTTTAGATATAATTTCAAAATTATGTTCCAGATAAAATTTAGTAGCTCTAACATTCTTCTCATATACATATAACTTTAGCATATTATAATCAGTTTTTAATTTTTGCAGAAACAGCTTTCCTATTCCTTTATTACGATGGTTAGCATTGATAAAAATCCCTGCAATATAATTTTCATATAAGCCTGCAAACCCAACTATTTGATTATCAACGTAGTACACATAAATGGTTGAATCAGGAAACATCCTCTTTACTCTATCTAGGTTTCCAATCCAATAATCACTATTTATAAAACTATGCGCATCTAAATTCGAATTTAGCCAAATATTTGAAATTATTTCTTTTGATTCAGAGTCTAGCATGGTTAGTTTTTTTATCATTAACAATGCTCCTTTTATTAAATTATCTTATTATTTTTCTACATATTCTAAGCTTATTTTAAAATCAAACATTCCTTCTTAAATGACTATTTTCGTTATAACTAAATAAAAACAAACCGTTTGCTAGTATGAAAAGCAAAGCTATCATCATATACAGTGTATGTAATGATATGGTCTCCAATAATAATGAAGCTGAATAACCAGCTATTGGTATAGTACCCCAAGTAAATAAATATATAGTAGAATTTACTTTACCTCTTATGTTTTCAGGAACAATTTCATATTGAACTATGGTTCTTAAAACACTTCCGAAACTTCTACAGAGATATCCTAAAAATACACCTAAGAAAAATAAATATGATTTTGAAATAAGTAATAAAAATGGAATACTTAAAATGAGGTTTACTACTCCTATTGATTTTTCAAAGCTAAACTTTTTAATCATTATATTAGGAAGTACCGAGCCAACTATAGCTCCAAATGAAAGCAATCCTATTATAATTCCTGCTAATTTATTACTTAACTCTAAATATCTTACTAAGTATAAAACCATGGTATTTGTAAGTATTGTCATTGAAAAATTAATCCCCATTGTAACGATGATTATCAAAATGAGTTTTCTATTTTTCAAAATATATTTTAACGAATTGAAATTAATATTGTCACTATTCTGATTAACATCTTGTTTATACGAATTTACATCCAATCTTCTTAATTTGTAAGTATAAATTAAGAAGTTTAGTATCTGCAAAATCAGCAATATAAACATAGCTACAGTTATACTATTAGTTAACGTAAAAGTTATTATTGGAGATATAAAATTGACAACTGATCTAACTAGTTGAACTAAACTATTAATAGAAGTTAAATCTTCATTAAAATAATCTGGAATAAAAACGCTTGTATTAATTTCTAAGACACTTGAAGATAAACTCATTACAACAATAATAATAAATACAATCGCAAAGTCATTCATGTTACGCAGTACAGTGAAAATAAAAATCAAATTAAACAAGATATAGACTAAATATGTGAATATGGGTACTGTCACACTAGAAAATCTATCAATAAGATAACCTGAGAATTTACTCAATATGATAAATCCTATTGAGTAAGTTGACGTGAGGAACACTATTTTAGAATCAGAGAATTGCCATGACGTTATACCAATTAGTGGTATGAGATATATAATCATGTCATTTATCAATAATCGATTAAATTCAGTAAAGATAAAGTTATTGCGCATTTTTCAACTTTCCCGAATACATAGTCTTAGAATGTAACTTTTCGAAAAACTTTATTATATCTTTATATAGAACCTTTGAGTCTATACTCAAACGCTTAGAAAGACTGACAGCAACCTCATCAATAGCTTCACTTTTTTGTTCCTTTATAAATAATCTACTCATGCTTCTTAACATGTTATCCCCCTCTTTTAACACGAAGTAAAATTACAATTTTATTTTATATCGATTTGTGTTGTTCATCAACTATATTATAATTTTTATTTTCTATTGAATGGGCAACTCTCTTCATAAAAAAACACTTTCGTTTGAATTCAACGAAAGTGTTTTTATTACTATGACTTATGCTCAACTATATAGAAAGATTACTTTTAACTAATTGAATCTTTTATTTATATCATGAACGGCTTTCTATGGTTTCATCGAGATCTTCTGTATTAGATTCTAAGTTAATAACATTGTAGTATGGTTTAGATTTAATCCGATCTTTATCACCAATAACATAAAATTCTTTTTTAGCCCTTGTGACAGCAACGTTTAATAGATTGGGTTTTGCGCATGACCAATTGACTGCACCATCTTGATTATTGTCAGTTCCTATTACAAAATAAACTTTCTTTGCTTCTTTACCCTGAAATGTATGGACAGTTCCAATTGAATTTTTGATCCACTCACTTACTTTTTTAGAATCGTCACTTACAGTATGAAGCAATTCTTTTCTTGCTAATAATTGAATTTGTTTTTTTACTTCAGTAAATGGTGAGATGACATAAACGCTTGGTTCATGCTCTCCATTTTCTATAGCTTGTTTCCAATCATTTTTAAGTAGTGCTATGACTTTATCTCCTTGTTCTTTTACGAATTGTCTCTGTACCGAATTACCTTTAATATCATACCATCCAGTTTTACCTATATTGGTAATAGTTTCAGGTAAGACCATTTTATTATCATAGGCAATTTGATTGGCGATAGTAAACATTGGCTTTAAACATCTTCTATGTACCCATAATGGAATTCCAATCCAGTATTTACTATCTTCATCATCCGTCTGAGTCTTCCAATATCCATATTTATTCGCAAAATCAGCTACAGTTTGAACAGAAGATGCTTTTGAAAGTAAACGTTCATGAATATGATAGCCTTTTCTAATATTAGCTATTAAATTATCTTCCATTGTTACTACTGGCTCTATTTGAATAGGATCTCCAACTGCAATCACTCTCTTAGAACGATATAATGCTCCGACTGCTGCTTGTGGGAGGGCTTGGCCTGCTTCGTCTATAAACAAGTAGTCAATAAAATCTTTAGGCAATCCTTTATACATTGATGCGAAGCTTGCAAATGTCGTACTTACTACAGGAAAAATAAGATGCATCACATTCCATGCATTAGTCACACGAACTGGTGCCGAATCAAGATATGAATTACGAGCCTTAAAGTCTTGCATAGCATAATAAACTGGACCATTATTGGCAATTAATATCAATTTTTGTAGTTCCATTGCTTTTAAAAATAATAACCCACGATGATACTGTAATTCATTAGAATTCCACAAATTTTCTACCTGACGCTTCTCATAATTATCATCATCCCAAAAATCAGCTTCAGGAAACGTAACTTTAGAATCAGCTTTGTATTTATTATACTCTGTCAGCTTGATATTACAGTCATTTATTTTTTCTTCGTTATTCTTTATCTTTTGCTCGAAATCTTTATTATTATTACTTATCTCTTTTATGCCTTTTTGTAAATCATTGATTTTTGTATGGTAAGTCTTTTTTTCTTCTAATAACTTTATTTTATCTTCTTTACATTTATCTAGATTCTCATCATTAGTTTGTCCAAACCATGACTTCATTTTCTCAAATATATTATTTGGATTATATGTTTGAATCATTTCACCAATTGTTTCAATTTGTTGCTCTAAATATTGAAAATCATTTTTTACATTCTCTAATTCAGCGTTTTTGCTTGATAAATCTTTATGGTTTTGACTTAAACTTTCTTTCAATATTTCCATTTCTGATTTTAATTCTTTTTCTTTATTTAATAATTGTTCATTTTCTTTGTATTTATCATATGCTTCAACTGATAATTGTTTTAATTCTTTCACTTTTTTGTGCTCTTCATTAAAGTCTTTCTTACAAACTTTCCATTTTTGCTTTAATTGATTATAACCAATACTAGTTTTCTCATTTTGCAACAACTTCACTAATGAAGTTTGCTGATTATCAGATTTTGAATCACTATTAAGAATTTGATTCATTACTTTATTGATATTGTCACTTTTTCCAAATACGCCTGAAAATAACCCCCACGCTGGCTCTCCTATTAATCGAGATGCAATCGTGCTAAAACTTTTCAATTCATCAGTCGCTTTATTATAATCTAATTCATATTCTGGAAATGCTTTGCCTTCAGGATTACGAACTACTTCTTCCATTTTTGGTAAATCTTTAGATATATTTTCTACTGCACCATTATTACTTGATGCAACTACCATTTTAAATTTAGTGAATTCCTCTTTTAACACTTTAATAGGATAAGCATCTGTGTCATGTATTTTAACATTTTCAAAAGCATCCCGTGGATCATCTAACACTACAAAGGCTTTAGCTCGCTCAACAACTAAGTGTGCAAAGATATCCTTTAATAAAGTCGTTTTCCCTGTCCCTGGAGGACCATTTACCGTATTAATATGTTCATTACCACTTGTTATACGATTTACAGCTAGTTGTTGCATTAAAGATAATTTATGTTCAATTTGTGATGGCCAACGACCGTCTGGCAAATGTTCCGGGTGTAAAAACTCATCAAACACTTCTTTATTTTCATCTACCTCAATACGCTTCGAATCATCTATGCCTTCAATATAAGCTTTCAATGTTTGATTAGGATCTTTACGAGCTCTTTCTATATCGCCAATAAAGAAACTATTAAAATCAGGGTCTGGAGATTCACTATTTTTAATATATTCAATCGTAAAATAATGTTTGAATATGCCATTTGTTTCAGAAATAAGTACAGCAAAAAAGTCACGGTACGTTTCATCCAATTGCTTAATTTTGTCTTTGTTAATCGGCTCATCTGCAATAATTTCATTAAATTTTTGCTGGAATTTACGTTTAGAGTCATTAAATATTTGTTCTATGTTTGCACTCTTATTTTTTCTGATTTCTTTAAGTGCACTCATAATCATAGGGATATGTAGACTATCCGTTACTACTTTTCCATTCTCATCAGTTTGGAATGTATAACCATAACAACGCTTTTCATTTGGGTTAAAAATTTCTGTATTATTGTTAAAAATATTTTGAATTTCTTTATCAATTTCTTTAAAATAAAAGCAATTTCTATATAAGCGAAATATTCTTTTACCGTATTTTTGAGGTTGCTCTGCAATTTTATATCGTTCGTCATTCCATATATCATAGTAATCTTCAAAACTTTGTAATTGCTTTTGTTGTTCATTATTTTGAAAATTACCTTTAGGTAAAGTGCTTCCCTTGTCATATTTAACTTCACCAGGTTGTAAAGATTCTACTAGTAACCATGCTGATAGAGTATCATTAACTAAATTCGCCATTTTGTCTCATCCTTATGTAATCAAGTTCATTCTCCCTATTTTAACAATATTCTGAAAAAAATCATAATGGCTATAAATATTAATACGAATTGTGTCGTTATTCCATTATTAAACGACCAAATTTGATATTCAGTTATAATTTCATGAGAGGGATTTTCATTGACCTCAGGTATATTTTAAGGTTTCTTATGAATAACAAAGAGTTTCAATTGAACCATAAATCGAATTAATTTCAGCTAATCAAATTGATGATACTTGTAAGAGATTTTTAGCTTCAGACGTTAAATATCTTTTTTTAATTGATACAAGTACTATGTAATTTTTTTGAAAAGATGCCAGTAGAATTTGGAGCATTAGAAGTTTTCATGAAATTTTAAATGTAAGAATTGAGACACGAAATAGAGGATTTTAATAGAGTAGTATGATTTCCATTCAACATAATTCAACTTATCGGAAGTGCATATGCTTGTAGATTAACAGATGGTATAATAGTGGAGTCGCCTATCTCTGGCGTCAATTTGACGTAGAGAGGAGGTGCATACGCAATGACCGACATCTTTGTAAACATCATGACCACAGCAGCAAGTGGTTGCATCGTTGCTTTATTTGCGAACTGGCTACGCAAACGCAATGATAAATAGGCGACTAGTCACACCAAAAAATCCCCTAACTACTGGCATAGTTAGGGGATTTGGTGCATACATGCACGACATCTTTGTTAATTGCATTATAACATCATAGTGGTTAGGAATGCAAAATCATTAAATTGATATACTATTAAAGGTTCTGTTGCAAAGTTGAATTTATAGTATAATTTTAACAAAAAGGAGTCTTCTGTATGAACTATTTCAGATATAAACAATTTAACAAGGATGTTATCACTGTAGCCGTTGGCTACTATCTAAGATATGCATTGAGTTATCGTGATATATCTGAAATATTAAGGGAACGTGGTGTAAACGTTCATCATTCAACGGTCTACCGTTGGGTTCAAGAATATGCCCCAATTTTATATCGAATTTGGAAGAAAAAGCATAAAAAAGCTTATTACAAATGGCGTATTGATGAGACGTACATCAAAATAAAAGGAAAATGGAGCTATTTATATCGTGCCATTGATGCAGAGGGACATACATTAGATATTTGGTTGCGTAAGCAACGAGATAATCATTCAGCATATGCGTTTATCAAACGTCTCATTAAACAATTTGGTAAACCTCAAAAGGTAATTACAGATCAGGCACCTTCAACGAAGGTAGCAATGGCTAAAGTAATTAAAGCTTTTAAACTTAAACCTGACTGTCATTGTACATCGAAATATCTGAATAACCTCATTGAGCAAGATCACCGTCATATTAAAGTAAGAAAGACAAGGTATCAAAGTATCAATACAGCAAAGAATACTTTAAAAGGTATTGAATGTATTTACACTCTATATAAAAAGAACCGCAGGTCTCTTCAGATCTACGGATTTTCGCCATGCCACGAAATTAGCATCATGCTAGCAAGTTAAGCGAACACTGACATGATAAATTAGTGGTTAGCTATATTTTTTACTTTGCAACAGAACCGTTTTCTTCGATGAACCTTACAATAAAGGTGAAAGTAAAGAAAGACCTATCTTTATTTTAGAAAGGGAAGAAGAAGAAGTATATTTCTTTAGAATCACTTCTAATCAAGGAGAACCTCACCAAAGAAAATTTAGACCACCTCTATTAAATTGGAGGGCATATGGACTATCAAGACCTTCGTATATAAATATAGAGACACCTTTGTTAATTAGAGAATTAAAATATTTTAGCAAAGCTACCCATATTGCAAGGGCTAAAGATATAGATATACAAGCAGTAGAAAATAGATTAATAGAATTAGGTTTCTATGAATAAAACCTACCTTAATTGGTGGGTTATTTATATGGATTGTTTTTAATGTATTCTTGAGCCTTACCTTGATTACCACCTGCAGCATTTATTGCTTCATATTGTTCAACGATTTTATAATCAAAGTCTTTACCTAGACCATTTGCTATGTTCGTGCGTGCAGTTTGTATAGTGCCATCATATTCTTTTTGTTCTCTACTTCCCTCAAGTAATGCATCTCTATTTAGTGTCATAAGTCTGAATGCATAATTTTTATCAGATAAGTGTGGTAAATATTCGGGCTTTTCTTCTGACACTTCGTTGTTATCCTCTGCTATTTGTTCACTATTCATACTAGTATCGTTTTCGACAGTTTGATGTTGTTCATTAACACTGGTTGATACATCATCCTTTTTTGCTATTGTGTTCTCATATACCATAAACGCAGCAAAAGATAATCCTATCATCAAAATAGCTATAACTAATAAAGACATTATAATTTTTAAAATATTCATTTAATCCATCCCCCTTAAATTTCGAACTTCCATTATTATAATATTACTCTATTACTACAATACTATCTAGATTATTTTTATGATAAACTATAGTTAGATTTGATTTCTCTTACTAACGTTATCAAATTTTATATCGTTATCTAATAACCTGTCACAATAGTGATGGGGATATTTTTTGTTCGCTTTTATGTTCTATCTTTTACTCAATTAAATTTTAGTGTAATATTTAATTAATTTAATATAAGGGGTGGTCATAACGAAGCCAAATACAATATTTAAAATAGACATTTTGCACGAAACTGAGAATCCACAATAGTTATTCGGTATCATCAAGGGAAGTAAGAATATTAAAAGGGGAAATTAAAAATGAGAATAGAAGATATTGAATTAAAAAAATTAAAAAGAGAAGAAGAATATTTAGATGAAATATTAAGTAAAGAATTCAACAAAAAGTCTAAAGGCATGGATCAAGTTGAAAAAGAAAAATTAATAAATGATATGAAAGATTTTACTGATAAATTTATTGATGAATATTATGTTAGCGAAAAAGATGCTATGGAATATGATTTGTTAGAAGGTATAAAAAAGGAAATCAAAGATTTAGAACTAACAAATCGTGTAACTAAAGCAACCATTAATCATTATTTTTTAAAAAATGATGACCCAAATAATACTATTGAAATAGATAATATCGTTAGAGGTAAAGTGGCAGCTAAAACAGCAGGTAAGACTGGTGCGAAATTCGGAAAGTTTTTGGGACGAAAAGTAAAAGAAGGTGCAGTAAACCTTTATAATAATAAAGACGAAATATTTGAAAAAGCTGTAAGTTCTGTCCAAGATAAGAAAAATAAAACTGAAGCTGAATATGATAGGTACAAAAGAAGATACTCTAATTATTCTGCTGATGAATTAAAAGAGATTATATTAGATGAAAGCAACAGTACTATAAAAAGAAGGGCTGCAAAAGATGCATATGACGAATTATAAATAATAGAGAGTCTTTAAGACTCTCTATTTCCCTAATATTAACTATTATTTACTTCTTTTTGACAAGATTTACAAATGCCATTTCTTTTGTCACTTTTAGTTCTATTCTCATAAAACTGATTCAACCTTTTTTCTTCCCCACATCTTGAACAAACTTTAGTTAATGCTGCTGGCATAATATCCCCTCCTTATTTAGTAATTGTATTATACATTATTGCATAGGAAAGCGCTATAATAATTTGAATTATATTATTTCTACAATACAATCCATATTCATTCTAATCTTCTCCTTATCTTTAATAATTTCTAATTTATTCTTTTCACTATCAAACTTCTTTATCTCACATTCAATCGTTTTGTAATATCCATTTTCCCAATACTTAATCGTGGCTGGTGGATCATAAAATAATTTCTGCGTTAACACATCATTCAAATCACGTAAGGCCAATTCATCTAAGATAGGCTTATCTGTCTTACTTTGGTCTTCGATAAAACCGTTAATCGTTTCATATTGTTGTGGCATTGTTGCAAATGGTGCCCACTTAATCATCTTGCGACCTTCTGGAATGTTACTGTTTAAATACTTTTTAGGTATTTTGCGATAGTCAGTTTCATATTTATAAGGTTCTGGCATATCAGGGTTAATGATTTTCATTTCAAACACCTCAAGTATAATTAGTAATTTCATTATACGAACAAGTGTTCTGTTTTGTAAAGGGATAATGTCATATTGCATTAGCAGGTGATGACGTCTCATTTCTGTCTTTTATGGTACAATTTGAGGTATTAAACTTCTAAAATGGGATTAATTTATGCAATATATAAATGCAGTAGAACAAGATTTAATTTAAAAAGTGAATTTATTTAAAGATGACTTTTTAGGTAAAAATAGAGAAAGTAAAGACGAAATTTTAGACGATAATTATAGGCAAGCACTGGTAGATATTTAAAAACAAGAAGGAAATAATTTTATAGTAGTTGAAAAAGAGGATGATATTGTAGCCTGATGTCAATTAATAATTATCCCAAGTCTATCTAGAGGTGGCATTAAAAGAGCCCAAATATAATCTGTTAGAGTTAAATATAATTTAAGAGGTCAAGGTATTGGTAAAGAGATCATAAGAGAAGTAATTCATATGGTCAAAATTGAAGGATGTGTATTGATTCAACTAACAACAGATAAACAAAGAATAGAAAAACATAAGTTTTATGAAAAATTAGGATTTGAATCGTCTCACTATGGTTATAAATATTATCTATGATAATTCATCAGTTAAATTACAGATCACATAATAAGTGCTGAACTATCCTTCTCTCATTGTGATTTGAAAGCCTCGAAATACTTTTATGTGGGTAGTTATAGGCTAACTTGTCTAGAAATCGCTTTGAGTGAAGTCAAGTATATACATTATTCCGCTGAATATTGTATTATTAAGATAAAAAGGTGAAGAAAATGCATGAAGAAAACTTAAGAATAACCATCGTGCTAATTGTTGTGAGTATGATTGCAATACTATCATTTGGTTTAGTCATAGGGCAGTTGGTAGATAAAGAATACATATATGAAACTTTGGAAATTATAATATTATTTATAGGATTATTTGCCACATTTGGTGGTGCTTATTTAGGTGCTAAAATAGCAGGTGATAAAGCTTTAGAAATATCAAATGAAGATAAAGCTGGTAAAATAGAACATATAAAAAAGAAATATATTCTTTATTTATCAAATTTTAAAGATATAGTTGTGAGATTAAGACCAGATTATACATTCTATCACGAGGCAGTTCACTCTAAGCCAGTCTTTATTATTGATGATATTAAAGAATTGTTTGAAAGTCATGATAATGACTTGATAAAATTAAAAGAAAATTTAAATGATTTATTTTTTGATAGTGATTTATATTATTTTGAAAAGAAATATGAAGATATGTACCAATCTCTATTAGATTTTCACAAAACAATAAATGTGTTAGTTGCATATAATGATATTTACAAAGAGGTTGGTTTTAAGCAAGAAGGTTTTGATGAAGAGTCACTTAACAGATTAAATACTTCATTTGATATAATGAAAAATATTGAAAAAAATCACAAAATTATTTTACAGTTTACACCTTTTATTAATAATCGAAAAGTATAAATTTAAAAAGAGTATAAATTAAAAGTCGTTACCCCAAATAATACCGATTTTCTCAATTTATACATTTCAAGCACAATCACTAATGCAATCAAAACGTTGTTATATCAATACTTATAGCATATTTTAAATATTTTAATTATCGTTTTAATGAACTCCCGCCGTCTCCATATCAAAAGGCTTAGCCATTGTGGCTAAGCCTTTTTTGTATTTAAGTTGATATTTATTTCAAATCTCAATGTTGCACGTAATTGATATCGTTTATTTTAATCATAATTCGAGTTCCATCATGATTCCTTCGTTTGTTTTTATAAATCCATTTTTTGTATAAAAATTTGCTGCTAGTCCTCCACCTGTAATCAGAAAAATTTTATATATTCCACTAAGTTTGAGTGAATTAGAGACAGAATTTATTAATTTTTTAGGTTCTGTTGCAAAGTTGAATTTATAGTATAATTTTAACAAAAAGGAGTCTTCTGTATGAACTATTTCAGATATAAACAATTTAACAAGGATGTTATCACTGTAGCCGTTGGCTACTATCTAAGATATGCATTGAGTTATCGTGATATATCTGAAATATTAAGGGGACGTGGTGTAAACGTTCATCATTCAACGGTCTACCGTTGGGTTCAAGAATATGCCCCAATTTTATATCAAATTTGGAAGAAAAAGCATAAAAAAGCTTATTACAAATGGCGTATTGATGAGACGTACATCAAAATAAAAGGAAAATGGAGTTATTTATATCGTGCCATTGATGCAGAGGGACATACATTAGATATTTGGTTGCGTAAGCAACGAGATAATCATTCAGCATATGCGTTTATCAAACGTCTCATTAAACAATTTGGTAAACCTCAAAAGGTAATTACAGATCAGGCACCTTCAACGAAGGTAGCAATGGCTAAAGTAATTAAAGCTTTTAAACTTAAACCTGACTGTCATTGTACATCGAAATATCTGAATAACCTCATTGAGCAAGATCACCGTCATATTAAAGTAAGAAAGACAAGGTATCAAAGTATCAATACAGCAAAGAATACTTTAAAAGGTATTGAATGTATTTACGCTCTATATAAAAAGAACCGCAGGTCTCTTCAGATCTACGGATTTTCGCCATGCCACGAAATTAGCATCATGCTAGCAAGTTAAGCGAACACTGACATGATAAATTAGTGGTTAGCTATATTTTTTACTTTGCAACAGAACCAAAAGTATGCTGTCGAGTATAAAAAATACGACTAGCATGAGTATGAAATATTTAAATAAATGCATTAGAAGTTCTCTCCCTCATTTTCTTTCTTTTTAAGTTTGTTATCCAAAAACATAATCATAAATATGATAATGATATAACCGACAATAAACCACGTATTCAAACCTTTATCCAATTGCCAATACATGAGGGTAAACATCGCAATTGATAGAATAAGTTTTATAGAAAACACAAGCCATCTCATCATTTTTTAATTTCCAATATTTTTATTCCCTCTGATTCTTTAGGTTCTTCGAAGAAACTAGTTACATAATTAAAAGTATCTTCTGTGTCAAAATCCTTTCTTTCTGGTTCTTCTTTTTGTCTTTGTTTTATTTGTTCTAAGCATTTTTGATTATTAACATTTAGATATATAAGCTCATGTTTCGCATTGATTTCATTTGCTATATTTAATAACCATTGCCTTTGATTTTTAGTGTTCCCTGGAAAATCCATTACTACGTTTGATCCTACATTTAATATGTTTTGTATGTGTTTTTTTATTAGTGGTTGTATTTGTTTTGAAAAAAATTGATAATCTTCAAATGTCTTAATTTTCTTTGGATATAAACTTTCAAGCCATTCATCTTCTGATAATAGTACTGCGTTTTTATCTTTTTTTAATTCTCTCGATTTTGTTGTTTTTCCTGCACCCATTTTTCCTGATAAGAAATATAAAGTTCCTAAATTATTCAAATTGATGAGCCCCTTAGTTTTGGTTTTTAAAACCGATTTTCTATCTTGATCCTATATAGAAAAATCACATTAGTATTATAAACTTTAAATTCAAAAGTGAAGTAGTCAGTTGAACTAATATTTTAGCAACTGTATGATGATAACTTAATAATATATTACTATAATTAGTACTGCTTGTGGACAGACTTAATTAAAAATTGTTGTTAGTTTTATATTGAGAAATCACATGAAGTTATAGAAAAGTGAAAATGGCATAGAAATCTTGTAAGAGCATAAGGAAATACAATGCCACTGACGTGTCAATCAGCATAGCTGATGTATTTTCCTTACCATTCCTTTGTCATTTGATATCGCTATAAATACTGTTATAACAGCGTTTATAGCACATTTACATTAGACAATAATGCATTAAAAAATTTTTATTCTATAAATTACGAATGGCATTGTTAATGTGAACCCTAATCCTATAGATAAAGCCTATTTAAAGAGCTTCAGAGACCCTTTTATTCTAATAGAATAAAGAATTTTGAAGTTTTATTCTATTAGAATAAGCTATTTTTGAAAAAATGAAATATCAAAAGCAATAAAGGAAACCGCAAATTTTTTATGTTGAATTTTACGTTTTTTAAATTTATAAGGAGCTGTTTTGGTATAAAGAATTAGAAGTTTATTCACTAATGATTTTTTTAATCTCTTCTTTTTAAAAATCATTTTTGATATTTGATTATGTGCAAACGTGATGCAAAAGAAAGATAACCGTCTATTATTTTAATTGAAAATATCACATTTATTACTGCTATCAAGTAATTATATTCAACAACCTATCATGTATATTTTTCCAATCACCGTATAGATTCACGGTACATACTTTAAAGCTAAATTGATGTATAGTTCCATCAAATGAAATCTCTTTATTGACTTCTGGGTACAACAATATACCAGTTTGCTTTAAGTTGCGACATTTATAATCATTCATCAAGTAAGAGAATACTTGATATACGTGCTCACTATTAATGCTTTCTTTGTTAAATGACTGCTTTAATGCAGTGTGATAAAATTTTGTATCTAGAATTATTTTTTCGTCTAGCGATTCAATAGATATATCAGTTCTCATTTCAGGTAAGGCTGATTCTAATGTTCCACTAGATGCCCAATGAAATTTTTCACTCCGCACTGTACAGTTTGAAAGTTCAAGCGCATAGAAGTTTCTAACGAACTTTTCAAACAAGCGTGCAAGTTCCTTATGATCTCGTGTGAAATCGTTGAAATAATCATGACTTTCGGATTCATGTAATAAAAGTTTCGTCCAAATAAAACGACATAGCAACATAATGAATTTATAATGATAGTTGCTTTTATGGTAAATAAAATGTTTGAAATCTTGTTCTTTGATTTTAATATCTGAAACTAAATTGAAATAGGATAAAATACGTTTAAGTTCAATTTTATATTTAGGTTCTAAAGTTTCATATTGAAGTAAAGTTATGATGATTCTTTTAATTATTTGATTGTATAAAGTATCAATCGTTAATTCATCAGGCTCAATATGCATCTTTCCTTGTTTAAAAGAGAAATTTTTGATTGATTCGGTAAAGTTAGTCTTACCTCTTAAGATACCTGAGACTTGTTGAACTTCTTTATACTCTTTATAGATACCTTTTTTAATTAATGATTTAAGTTTAGAAATTAATACAAAGCACAAAAGATTAGTTAAATCTTTTTCGTCTCTTTGAGATACAGTTATCAATTTGTGTTCTTGTGGATAGCCCCAAGAATAAACAAGCATATAGTAAATATTTTTAATGGGTATTCTACTTATATTTATTTGTGAGGTCATGAATTCTGTCCTCCTCATCAAACCAATATTCGTTTAGCAATGGTTCTATTTCTAGTTTTAATATTCGGTTGAACCATGTGTTCTCATCCTGAACAAATTCAGTGGGTGTGAAGAAACTATGTCCAATTTCAAACCCTTTACCAAGGTTTATAGTATCTTCTAATATCGCCTGATTCACTTCATTTAATAATAATATGATTTTTTCTACAAAGTCATTGGATACGCCATTACCTTGCAAGAATTCTTTAAAGGGCTCTGTATTATGACCAGGTTTAAGGTTAATAAATGAAAATCTACGACGTAAGGCATAATCAACCATAGCTAATGAGCGGTCTGCCGTATTCATTGTTGCTATAATGAACACATTGTCAGGAATATAAAATTTATCGTTTTGATTAGTGCTATATGTTAGTTTAATTGCATTTTTAGAGCCACGTTTGTCCTTTTCCATTAACATCATAACTTCACCAAATATTTTTGATAAATTTCCTCGGTTGATTTCATCTATTATAAAATAATAATTATCCTTTTTATTTTGTTTAGCTTTTTGGCAAAAGTTATAAAATGTACCATCTTGAAGAGAAAACGATCCTTGATTATCTGGTTTATATCCTTGAATAAATTCTTCATAAGAGTATGATTGATGAAACTGAATCATTTCAATATTTTCAGCTTGTACTTTTCCCATATGGAAATAGGCTAACTTTTTAGCTATAAATGTTTTACCTACGCCTGGTGGACCTTGAAGTATTATATTTTGTTTATAGTTTAATGATTCAAGAATATCTTCAATGTCATCGATTTCCATAAATAAATCGCTCGAATTATTCTCCAAAGTATAACTATTTTCTGATGAAGTTACATTGACTGCAAGATCGTCGTTATCAGTTTGAGTGATACATCTCTCAATCAGTGTGTTTACTACTTCTTCATATGGTGTGATTTTGGTTAGAAATTTGAAACTGATACCTAAATTTTTAAAATTCCAGTTTCCATGTTCTAACCATTCGACTTCTCTATATGAACCCAGTTCTTTTGAGTATCTATAACCAGATATAATGGTTGCTACACCTACAATAGAATGAGTGCTATCTTTAAGAAATACAGTATCATTTTCTTTCATTTCGTAGGCAAATTGATAGTTTGCTAAAGTATCGTTGGTTGGATTGGCTGTAAAAGCAAAAACTTCCGTAAGTTTCTTTTTAATCGATCTTTTTGAAGGAAGTTTATTTAAATCTCCAAGTTCTGGCCAGGAGTTAAAAATTTTGTTTTGAGAAGTATATTCTTCCCAAGTTCTGTTTGATTCTAAAGTCAAAACCCAGTAATCCTCTTCAATTGTTGTTTTAGATTCTTTCTCATAGTTTTCATATAAAAAACTGAAAAATTGGTCTAATTCGTAATATATTGGTAAGTCAGTTTGTTTTTGCACTATAGATTCATATTTGTCTACTACGTCATATGCTTTTAATGCTTTTTGAAATTTCAAAAATTTATCTGCATATTTATCTCCTCTTTGAAAGCCTAATTTTAGTTGGAGTACATTTTGCACTGCGACTTTATCACGCTGATTATAGAAACAGAATTCTGTTGGGAATAAATTCCCTAAAATTTCACTTAATATATTGTCTCCAAAACCAAAGAGACGGTAACTCTCATTATGAAGAAAGTTATTCATTTTAATTTCTATAGAATCATCACTATGTACTAAATAGTTAAAAGTGTCTCTATATTTTTGAGTTTCTGCATTGGGCTTACCTAAAGCTCTTGAACGTGCGAGAGGCATGCGAAAAGCATTCAAATGGCTGCCCATTTCTTGAAAATCTTCCCAATGCATTTGATCTATATATCCAGGTTGATGAAATTTTTTGAAATATAAATAACTTTGTTCTAAATACTCAATTTCAGACATGGATATATCTCGATGCTTTTTATAAAATTCAAGATACCTATCGATAATATCTTGGTTCACTTTAGATTCTAAACTTTGTGGAATTTCCCAAAAAGATAGTAGTGTATTAAATTCTTGATCACTCAATTTATAATTTGTTGATTGAGGCGCCTTTAAAATTAATAAATTTTTAGTTTCAGGTACAATTTTCAAACTAGAAATAGATAATTTACCATCTTCCTTAGTCATTTTATGTTCAAGGATTTTAATTTTAGCTGAAGGGTTATCATCATCTGTAGAAAGATGTTCAATTTCTCCTAAAGCAATAATCCCTCCATTATCTTTTTCACCTGCGTTTGAACGCCAAATAAACACTTGATCACCTGACTGTAAATCATCAATAAAATGCTTTTGCTTGATGTTCCAATCAACACTTGAATTTTTAGAAATGTAATCATCCATGTCTTTTATATCTGGGTAAATCGATTGATCAACTTCAAATTTTTTAGGATTCCCTTGAAAAATCCAATAATTCATAGCATTACTCACCTCTAATATTATTTTATCCAATTTTACCATATTTTATTAAAAATTTATTTTTATAATAAGAGAGCTTAGCTAAATTTAAATAACAAGAAAATTTTTATCTGAAAGTTTATTAGATGTATCTATCACCTCCAATAATGAAGGGACTAATATCACATTATGTAATAAACACATTCAAAACAGTTGCTATTTTAATACTCGATAAACTGTAGATCTGCTTACCCCTGTTTGTTTCGCAATTTCTTCCCCAGTAAGTTTTTGTTCATCATATAAGAATTTAATTTCTCTTTTCTTATGATTTGGTAATGAAGGTCTTCCGCCTTTTCGTCCTCTTGCTCTTGCAGCTTCTAACCCTTTTTTCGTACGTTCACTTAATAAGTTAGCTTCAAGTTCCGCAAATGCACTCATCATGGTAAAGAACATTTTACCCATTGCATCTTTGGTCGATACGTTCATATCTATAATATGTAAATCAATATTGTTCTCATCCAACCATTGAGATAACTCAATTAATTGCTTTGTTGTACGTCCAAGGCGATCTAGTTTATAGATAACTAGAATATCTCCTTCACGTAAATAATCCAAACACTTATCAAGTTCCGTTCTTTTTGTTTTGCGACCACTCGCTTTCTCGCTAAAGATACGTTCACAACCATAGTCTTCAAGCGTATCAATCTGTCCATCAAGACTTTGATCTTGTGTTGATACACGTGCATAACCAATTTTAGCCATTTGAATACCACCTCTTTTAAGCATTTTATGGGTACTTACTAATGAAATCTAATTCTCGACGTAAATAAACACGTCTGTCATCATCTGAAAACTCATATTTTTTGATATTTTTGACACATTGATTATAACACAAGTTTATAGACTTAAATATCCAAGAAAAACCTCTTAATTTATAGTTAAGAGGTTTTGTGTCAAAAACGAACGTTTATTTTTTAATATATATAACGATTATTATTATAATGAGTACTATTATTATGTACTTAAATAAATAGATAAATAGAACAAATAACACTAATATTATTATTAAAGATAGAATTGGTAGAATAAGAAGAAAAACGCTATCGTCGTTTTCAAGAATATCAGCCCAAAAAGCCATTAAATACATAAATAAAAATGTTCCACCAAAAGGTATTGCTATTATTAAAAATAAAAGCCATAAAACAAAAATTTTATATCACTCCTTATTTGTCTACTACGTGGGCAAAGAAAAATTCTAGATCTTCGTCTTCAGTAGGTAATATTTCCAGTTCATGTTTATCAATAGCATCTAACATTAATTGTTCTTTTTCAGATAATCTTTTATATATTCTTTCACCTAAAGAATAGTTTCCTTGTTCCATTGGATAATATTGTTGAAAATAATAATATTGCGTGTAATCATCTTGCCCTAACCCTAACCTGTGGATTCTATCCTTAGATTGTAGCAAGTGGACTAAATTGTAGCTGTATTCAAAATAGATTGCATCATGACAACTTTGATGTAGTGAGACGGACTCTGCTAAAGTATGTGGATTGGTAATGAGTATATCTATTTCTTTATTTTTGAATTTATTGATAATTTCAGTTCGTTCTTCTTGGCTTACTGAACCTGAAATCACTTCTACTCTTATGCCCATTTGTTTTAAATCACTTTTTAATTTGTACATCGTTTTAATGAAAATGCACCAAACTATTGCTGTTTTAGATTCACTTACAATTTGATTAACAAGTTTCAGTAGTGCTTCCATTTTAGATGTTCTATCAATTTGATCTACTAAACCTTCTATGTCTTTCGAATAATCTTGATACTCAACAAATTCTTCGTGATTAACACTTAAATCAAGCATATCTTCAAATTCTTTCAAATCTAATGTCTCGAGTAAAAGTGAAGGTGAACTTTCTAACTGCATAATTTTAGCAAACAATGCTAATTGATTAGACTTATACTTTGATAAGATAATTTTGAATAATTCTTGTTCTTCATGACTGGCTTTTATATCAATAATTTGATCTGAGTTTATAGGTGGCACGCCTAGTTCATCTTTTGTAGTTCTTGTAAAAAATGGCTGTATCTTATCATTAATCATTTTGACTTCTGAATCATTAGGATTACTTAATAATGGTATTTCAAAATTGAAGAAATGATTATAATCATATGGGTATAATAAATTCAATAGATTATAAATATCTTTGTAGCCATTAGGAATTGGCGTACCAGTTAACGTTACCATATATTTGGCATTTTCAGTGATTCTTAAGGCAGCTCCTGCTCTCATACCTACAGGGTTTTTAATACGATGAACTTCATCAAATACAACTAAAGTATCTTCAGTAATTAAGTTCTTAATTTCATCTTCTAGAGTATGAAGCACTTCATAGTTGAGTAATATCAACTCTTTATTACCACTTTCATATTTTAATGCCATTTTCTTTTCATTAGATGTATTGAGATCTTTAATATTCAAACAAGTTAATTTTCTGCTGTGACCAAAACAAGATTGATATTCGTTTACCCAAGAACTAAATGCATTCAATGGTCCAATCATTATAATTTTATTTACTTTATTAGTAGTATTTAAATAGGCATACATACCATATACTGTAGATGTTTTTCCAGATCCGGGCACAGAAAAGTTTCCCGATTTTTGCATCATAGTTAAATAAAAAGCATCTTTCATTTGTTTTGTTCTCAATTGTCTTTCTAATGTTTGATTAACTATTTCTTTGAACTCAAGGTATCTTTCATCAAACCTTAAATCATCATTTTTAATATCATTGCCAACTGTATATTTATAATCAATATATGAGTCAATTCTATTAATGTATTGAATAACATTTTCATCAATATTTACACTTAAATTTAATTTATCAGCCAATTTCTTTATTTGCTCAATTACATTATGAATATCTTTATAGTATATATTTCCTCTAAATATAATCTTTGAATCAGTGTAATTTTCTACATGTCTTTTGATACGTAGCTTATATATTCTATGACTAATTACTTTATCTAGTAATTGTTCATTTGTTTCTAATGTTAACTGTTCATTATGATTCATTTGAACCTGAAACATTACCGTACACCTCATTCTTAATGTTCTTAACTTCTTCTTCTAGCATTTCTAAAGAATTTAAGAATTGTGGATAGTCTGACTCATCATTTAATCTCAACACCATCTCAAAATCAATATTTTGCAAAGCATCTATTGCTTTTTCTATTTGATTTTTTGGTGCATTAATACTGTTTCTTTTTTTAACTTTTTCTTGATATTTATCATAAGTATTTCTAAGTTCGTCTCTTAGTTCTTCATCACCACGAACTTCTTTATTAATAAATTCAACAGTTTTTTCCTCTGCACCATCAAATTTTTCTAAGAACTTTTCGCATAATTCTAAGTTATCTTCAATGAATGGTCTGAATTGTGGCGTATTTACTAGATTTTTAATTTTTCGTATATAGCGTGTCATATCAGTATTAGGCTTAGCTGCTATATTAGTAAAAATAATATTTTTTAAATCTTCACGCTCTTCTTCAGTTTTTATTTTATTCAGCACTGCCATTATTTCACCTAATGGACCATCTAAATCCCAGTCACGAGCTAAATAATAATGTTCTGGCATATCAATGAACTCTAAGAACTCGACCATTAGATTTGCACGATCTATCATCTTTTTAACTTCATTAGTTGTTTGTTCGGTGTTTTTAGCATATTCTTCAACTGTAATTAAATTGTTTTTTATAACGTCGTTGTATACGCCAACTAATCTATCTATAGGGTTATATCCGACTCTTTCTTCACGTCCATGTTGTAAATATAACTCTAATAATTTAATTTCTTTCTTACTATCTTGTATGTCTTTACTTATAATAATAGCATCTAAATAATTGAATTTAGAATCTTCTTTACCAAGATCTCTTAAACATGTAAAACGACGATTACCATCAATGACTCGTCCGTCGCTTAATATAACTGCTGGTTCAGTCTGCCCTAACGCTTTAATATTATTCTTTGTTTTTTTAAACGCTTTTTCATCACTTTCTTTAATAAAATCAGCAATGATTTCGTTGTACTCTTCACGGTTACTTAAATCAAATGATTTTAAATGATTATCTGCTTTATATTTACTAATCCAAGTTGCAATTCTATCATTCTGGTCATTGTAATATAGTTTATCTAGTTTAATTTTATATACATCATATGTGTCAGTTATACCATCCACTGTTAATCTAGTCGTCAAATCAGTTTTAATTAATTCATCTGTCTTTATTTTAGTCATTAATATTCAAACTCCTCATAATAGTAATTTAAATCTAAATAAACTTTTTCCATAATTTCATCATAATACATACTAGTTCGTCTAATTGCTTCAATTAATTTATAATACTCGAAATTCATATCGTACTTTTCATTTATAACTTCCGTTAAATCAAAGATATCTATCATTTTTAATTTTGTAACTTCTTCTTCAACTAAATCACTGACACTAAAATCTTCGTCTTTTTTCAGAAGATAGTTTCCACCTATTTTATTACTATATATATTTTCTAAGCCTCTTAAAATAGAACGATAGAATATAGGTTCAAAGCCAAACGAGTCAATTTTTTCATTATCAATAACATCAATTATGGTATTAATCGACCATACTTGCTTATCATTTAATTTTTCTGACACCTTAAGTCTAAAATCCACTAAGATATCTGATGTTAGTCCTATCTCGTTAAGTTTCTTTCTTGTAATGTACTTCTTAGATGAAAATTCCAATAATTCCATTGTTTTATACTTATCATATAACCATGCCCCAAATGAACTTAAATTCCATATTCTTTTATCTATATTTGATAAATCAACAATATCCATATTATGATAAAAATTTTCGTTATAGTAATTGACGCTTGTCTCATATTCACTTTTTAATATATATGATGTGAATGTTTTATAATTCAAATGTTTCAAGATAATTTGTAAGTCTATAATGTCCTGCTCTAACGCTTCTTTTAAATCCTCTATAAACATGAAGTCTCTACCATCAATAATACTTTCGACATATTTAATATGGTCTTCATTAACAGGATCAAAGTTACTTTTAATGTAATCATCAACAATATATTTATCTATATATTTTAGATAGTTGGCTTTGACTGTTTGTTCTTTAACTCCAAATGTTTCGTAATATAACTGTACAAATTCGTCTACATAAAGAGGCGCATGTTCATACATTAAATCTTTTACTTGTTGTTCTCTATCAACATTACCAATTGATATATTAGGCATCCTAGTCAACTCTATATTTAAATCACTTCTTTTTTCACTTGTTCTTCTGATGATATTATGCAGCTCATTCTCATGTTTAATATCAAAGTTTTCCATAAGCAAAGGGTGATACTTAAACAATATTGCTGTTGATATCTCAAGGTTTTTCCATTCATCGAAGTTAATTTCTTCATAAAATAAATCCCAATCGTATGCATCATATTCATAATATCTATGATATTTCTTGCCACGACTTACTGCATTTGAAGTATCACTTAATCTATTTTCTAAATATCTAATATTAATTTCAAATTCTTCTTTATCTAAGCCCAGTTCTTCAAGAAATAAATTAATTATTTCTGATAAATCATCAATATGTAATACATCTTCTCCAAACTCTTCTAACACATAATCAATAATACTTGTTCTCTTTTTAGGAATTATTTTATTGCCAATTTCAATTTTTCCTTTTAATAGTTTATTTCGAATCATAAATTTTAATTGCATGGAAGCTTTATCATCATTAAGAATATCCTTCCATGACTTGATTCCTTTTTCATATCTATTAGATAGGTAGTGGTATAAGTTGTCTTTAAACAACCATTGATATTGTTTATTATCTAAATCATAGTTATTAAACCAATATGCATTCTCATCTTCTTTAAAGGTTTGATTCGTACTATCGATAACCTTTTTAACCACTTGTCTTACTCTTTCCCTAGTAACACCAGTAGCATCACCTATATCTTCTAAGGTCTTACCTTCTAGTCTGAGTTTCATCATTTCTAATATATTTTCATTATAATTCTCAACTACATATGATAATATTGAATGTTTTTTAAAATAGACTTTATCAAGTTCATCAATTGCGATTAAATCTAATTCGATGAGCTCATCAAAATGTTTGTAAATATCTAAATTCATGAAATGTTTACTTAATTCATTACATATTTCATTCTTACTATATACAGATGGGCTTTTTTTCACATATGCATATACTATCTCTTGTGCAACTAGTTCATTAAATTTCAAAGTTTTTATACTTTTATCCATAAATTGGTTTTCTATTAACAAATCTATTTCATGATTAATTGAAAACTGCTCATCTTTCAACACTTCGACAATAGTATTGTTTAAAGTCACCAAAACATTGCTTAATAGATTTTCTCTCATAACTAATAAGTAACTATATGGTGATTTTTTTAAATATAGTCTTGCAATATCACCTATAAAAAATTCATGATTGTTTTGAACAACAACTTGGTTTAAAAGTTTTTCAAGAACAGTATTCAAAGTTTTTTTAGATATACGTGAATTATTTAGCAAGCTATGGTGTGAAGTTGATAGCAAAGTATCTATTTCATTCAGACTGTGTGTAAGCACTAATTTCCTCTCTTTACTAGAAAAAACATGGTCTTCAATATTAATTTCATTCATATATCTGTTTTTAAAAAAGTATTTTATCGTTAAATTAGAAATAGTTTCAGGAATATTCTCATGAATAATTTCCTTAATGTTTTTATTAGTATTTTTACATACTAATTTAAATAAATTTCTATCAACTAGATTTATTTTTTCTCTTACTCGCTTACAAACACTTTGAATTTCATTTATAAGATCATCATCAACGTTTCTAAATTTCTTGATATCCTCGTAACTCAAATCAAGAATTACACCCATTAATTTTATATTATTTATTTTCAAAACACTTAAAATATTTTCATCATTAATCACTTTTTCAATCTCAACAGACCTTAAAGATTCAATAGGCATACCTATTGGAATACTAATATCAACTTCATAACTAGAAATCATATTATCCCTAAATATTTTAATTTCTTGAACAGATTTGGCTCCTAAATTTTTAATATTTTCTAAATCCTCATCAGTTACCCCTTTGAGTTGAGAAGCATAAATATAACCGTTCTTTATTAATTGATTTTTACAACGATTTGATAATCTCAGATCACTTACCTTAATATCATCCATAGAATCCCCCTAACTTTAAACAAGTTCGCTTTATTTGAGAACACTTAAGTTTACATAATAGGTCGTTATCAGAACCTATATGAACATTTTTTGTAAAAATCCTTTCTTACGTGACTTCAACCCATCAATTTTTTGACTTTGTTTTTCAATAATCTTATCAATTTCACTAAAGAAATTACCTATCTTTTCTTGTTCTTCTATAATAGGTAAATTGATTTTTATATCATTGAATAAATCAATATTTAGGTTTCTCCTAACAACACTTGCTCCTTGCTCAGATGCTTGAGAATATTCATAAATATACCTAGCTGACCTCAGAATATTTTTAGCAAAAGGTAAATAAAACGTAGTATTTAACTCGAAAACCCTATAAGAAGGAGAGACGATCCCAATATTAAATTGCTCATTAAAGTTAATATTACCTAGCCATAAATTTTGAGGACTAATTACCATTTGATTTAACTTTAAAATCTTATAACCTGTATTATCTTTACTTCCAATTTGTTTTCTAAAATACTCTTCTTGAGAAACCAAACCATTTTTAGTTGAAGATAATAAAGTATATTGATTATTTGTTTTTGTTTTAATACTTATTTCACTTATTAGATCTCCTAATTTCTTATCTTCCCACTCCGGATACTCATTCCCATTCTCATCTTTAAATCGTAGTTCTTGTGAAAAAACTTTTTGCATATATCCCTTTTTTTGTTCTTCTAACTTCTCTAATTTCTGTTCTTCCAATTCGATTTGTCGGTCGAGTTTGCTGAAAAAACTACCGATTTTGTGTTGTTCTGCTAAAATTTTAGGGTAAGAAATATGCATGGTTCTCTGCAAAAGTATTGGTACTTGATTTCGTGTAGTTTGCTTCATCAATTTCTTTAACTGATTTTGAACATTATTTGATCGAATTTCATTTAAGAAAAAATGATTATCCATTTTAACTTTATTAATTCTATATAAAGTTAATGTAGTGCTCAAAATTACAAAAGGAAAATCAGTTATTAATAATGTGGAAGGCCCAACCGTTGCATTATGTGCCAATAATATATCTCCATCTCGAGCAACTCCTTTTTTAAATTGTTTAGCTCTCTCCAATGGCAAGTACTTAATATTTTGGTAGCTAATACTATTGTTACTTATATTACTAGCAGCTAGGTATGGTATGCCGTCTTCTGTAAATTCTGAACTTTTTGGATATAATTCCCCATGATTGCCATCACTTTGTTCTAAAATAACATTATCTTCTAACAGGTCTCTTAACTTGTCTTCTTCCCATTCTCCACTAAACTCTGGAAACCTTAGTTCAGGCACTCTTTTCACTTCACTAGTCATGTTTCAACACTCCTAATTCTTTGAGATAGCTATTAATTTCTTGTTCCACTTCTACAATTTCATCATCAATTTGATTTAAGTCTTTTTGAACTTGTTCTAAATCAATAGGTTCTTCCTCTTCAAATGTATCGACATATCTTGGAATATTAAGGTTATAATCATTTTCTGCAATTTCTTCTAAACTTGCCGCATAACTATATTTATCTAATGTTTCTCGATTTTTATACGTTTCAACAATTTTTTCTACATCTTCGGTTGTTAAATGGTTTTGATTTTTTCCTTTTTCAAATGATTGCGATGCATCAATAAACAACACATTTTCATCATCTTCACGACACTTTTTAAAGACAAGTATACTTGTTGGTATCGATGTACCGAAGAATAAGTTGGACGGTAACCCAATAATTGCGTCTAAATAATTTTTTTCTTTAATTAAATACTGACGAATAACACCTTCAGCTGCGCCACGGAATAACACGCCATGCGGTAAAACGACAGCCATTGTGCCATTATCATCTAGGTGATAGATCATATGTTGAATAAATGCAAAATCTGCTTTTGATTTAGGAGCTAATTTACCATAATTACTAAAACGTGGATCTTCTAAGAATTGTGGATCTGAGCTCCATTTCGCACTATAAGGCGGATTCGCCACGACTGCCTCAAAACGTTCATCTGAAATGGCCGGATCTTCTATCGTATCTCCATTTTCAATCTTAAAATTCGCATAATTGACATCATGTAACAACATGTTCATACGTGCTAAGTTGTATGTTGTACTATTGTACTCTTGACCGTAATATTGACGTACATTGGCTTCACGACCAACACGAAGTAATAATGATCCCGATCCACATGTAGGGTCATAAACACTTTTAAGGTCTTTTTTATTGGCTGTTACGATTTTAGCTAAAATCGTTGAAACTTGTTGTGGTGTATAGAATTCTCCTGCCTTTTTACCTGAACTTGCTGCGAATTGACCAATTAAGTACTCGTAAGCATCACCTAACATATCAATCTCCATATCACTATGAACAAAAGGTAATGTAGATATCTTCATCATTACTTTTGAAATCAATTTTGTACGTGCAGCATTAGAATTACCCAAACGTGAAGAATTAAGGTCTAAATCATCAAATAGGTGAATAAAGTCATCTTCACTATCATGACCCCGTGTAGAGTTTTCTATGTTTTTAATCGCATTACTCAGGTCTTCCATTTCAAAAACTTGTTTCTCAATTTTTTTAACTAAGTGACTAAATAGATATTGTGGTTCAATTACGTAACCGATACGTGAAATAAATTCTTGCTCTAAGACAGGTCTATAATCTTCATCTGCCATGGCTGTTTCATAATCTATATTGTCTTCAGCTAAGAGTATTTGTGCTTGTTCTTCAATTTTTTCACTTAAGAAACGATAAAAAATCATACCTAAAATATAGTTTTTAAACTCATTGGCATCCATATTGCCCCGTAAGTCATCAGCGATAGACCATAGATTTTTTTGTAATTCAGCTTGTTGTTGGCGTTGTTTTTCCGTAATAGACATTTAATTGTCCTCCTTGAATAAAGTGTTAGATAAGAATTGCTTTTTTAATCGACTTTGTCTTTGTTTTAATACGTTTAATTGTTTTTCTTTAATACCAATTTGCCCAATCAACCGTTGTCGTTCAATGGAAGGTAAGGTAATATAGAGTGATTTTAACTGTTGATGGGTTAGTTTTTTTATTGTTGAGCCACCTTGCATATATTGCTTATATTGTGATTGTACCTCTGGTGCTAGTTGAAACCAATAGACTAAATAAGCAGGTTCCAATAAGTCTGAAGTAACTTCTATTTTTGTATAGTTATAAGGTAAAATTGAACCGTCGTGTCTTGCGCTCACTAAGGTACACTCACCTGTCATCATACTTATGACAATATCATCTTTACGTACAACGGTTGCTCTTGATGTATCTTTTAATTTGATGACTCTAGGTTGATATGTATCATCTATGGTTAACCCTAAATCTATATCTAACATATTTTGATCATATACCATATAACGATTCCCCAGGTCGCTCTCATCAACTTCTAAGCGCTGTATTAATGTGCCACTTTGATAATTAACATAATCTTTTAACATACCAAACCTCCTGTAGTTATGTTTTTCTACAAAACAAATATAGCATGACTTCAAAATAAAAACAAGTGTAGTTTTTTAAAACTACACTTGTTTTACATTAAACACTATATTTTTTAACCATATCTTTAATAAATGATTTAACACGCTTTATTTTTTTAGTACGTATTAAAAGACCGCCCGAAACGCCTTCTTCAATTAAGTTATTATTTAAATGACCACTAAATTCAAATTCCTTAACTAACGATTTCAATAATTCTAACGGATAATCTGTTTCCTCAGAAAATTGTTCTAACTCTCCGACTTTCACTTTAGATTCATAGTTATAATAAGCATCATCAATAGAATCACCTTCGCTTAAGTCTGGTACTACTTTGTCTAAGAAAGTCCTAATCAAATCAGATTTTAATCTTAATTGATCATCATCTGCTTTATCGAGAATTTTACGAATCTCCTTGATATCCCTTTCTTGTTTATCTGCATCACTTAAGTCAATTTGGTTAAGTAAATCTAATATATATTCCACGTTAATTAAATCATTACGCAGAATTTCAATATTAAAATCAAGATCTTCTAATATAGATGTCGTCTCTCCTGTCTCGTTCTCAGGACGAATCTTATCATATATATCAAGATATTTTCCTTTATAGTCTTCATAAGTTTGTTCGTCAATACCTAATGTTTCCTTATCAAACGAAAACTCTTCAAAAGTTTTTAATTTTTGCATTTGCTTCGCCAATTCACGATATGCAATTACAAAATCACGTTTCTCTTCTTCTCTTTCAAGTTTATCTACTGATTGCGGTGTTTCAGCTAATTCAAAAAGTTCAATAAGCGCTTGTTTAAATTTCGTTACATATTCTTGGAATGACAAACTCAACACTGTGTCTGTGTTATCAGTTTTAGAGAAGAGCTCGATTGCTTCATCTGTTTTTTCTTTTAAATTTCTATAAGCAACGATATTTCCATAAGGTTTCGTTGGTTCTTCAACGCGATTAGTGCGTGAGTAAGCCTGGATGAGTGAATGATGTTGTAAATTACGATCCACATATAACGTATTTAATTTTTTACTATCGAAGCCTGTTAAGAACATATCGACAACGATAAGAATATCTAGTTTTTGATCTGGTAAGCCTTGTTTTACACGTTTAGAAATATCATTAAAGTAACCATCGAATGTTTCTGTTGAGAAGTTAGTATCATAGGTTTGATTATATGTCTGAATAATACTTTCTAATATAACTTTTCTAGTTTGTTCATCCATCGAATCGTCTATAACTTCATTATCTTGATAGCTGAATATTGTAGTAACATTAAAGTTATGTGCACCCTGTTCCTTCAATTTTTGGAAAATACGATAATATTGAATTGCCATTGGTATGCTTTGAACAGTTAACATACCCGTGTACATCTGATCACGTGTTTTTTTATTATGATTGGCAATAATATGCTCAGCCACATTTTGAACACGTTCGTCTGCCGTCCATATTTCAGATTCATTAATTTTATTAACATAAGCATCTTCAGTTATTTTTTCACTACGATCAAACGTATTCATATATTCAACAGAAAATCCTAGCACGTTACCATCTCTAATCGCATCTTTAATCAAATAGTGATGTAGACATTCACCAAAAATATCAGCTGTCGCACGTCCATCTTGGCTCGCATTCTCTTCGAATCTTGGTGTTCCTGTAAAACCAAAGTATTGGGCGTTTCCAAAATGTTGTCTTATGATACGATGCATTGAACCAAATTGTGTTCGATGGCACTCGTCAATAATGAAAACAACTTTGTCTTCTTTATACCGTTCCATCGCTGGGTGACCCGATTTAATCGCATTATCCATCTTTTGAATCGTCGTAACAATCAGTTTACGCATAGGGTCATCCATTTGTTTTAGTAATTTCTTAGTATTAAACGTAGTATCAACAGAATCTGACTCAAACTTATTAAACTCTGATAATGTTTGGCTATCTAAGTCTTTGCGGTCGACTAAAAATATAACTTTTTTAATATCTGGCTCTTGTGCTAAAATTTGACTCGCTTTAAACGAAGTGAGGGTTTTACCGCTCCCAGTCGTATGCCAAATATAGCCATTGTTATTTGTTTCTATAGCACGGTTTAATAAAGCCTCTACTGCATAGACCTGGTATGGTCTCAATGCCATTAATATTTTATCTGTTTCATTAATAATCATGTATCGACTAATCATTTTAGCAATATGGCACGGTTCTAAGAAAGATTCTATGAAATCTTTCAGCACATTAATGCGCTCATTTTGCACATCACTCCAATAGAACATATGGCTTTTCATAATTTTTTTATCACTATTCGCGTAATATCGTGTTTCCATTTTATTACTCACAATGAACATTTGTATGAATCTAAATAGTCCTGTATAATTTTGTCGACGATAGCGTTCAATTTGATTAAAAGCTTCTGTAATCGCAACACCACTACGTTTTAACTCAATTTGAATAAGCGGCAGCCCATTAATAAGTACTGTTACATCATAACGGCTCTTATATGTATCATGGACACTCACTTGATTTGTGACTTGAAATTTGTTTTGACACCATTTCTGAGTATTCATTAAACTAAGATAAACCTTCGTTTCATCATCACGCTCTAGCACGTATTTATCCCTTAATATTAGTGCACTTTCGAACACACTTTTATCACTAATATCAATCATAATTCGTTTGAATTCACTATCTGATATAGGTGTGCCTTCTAATTTATCTGCATTTCTTTCATTTAAAATGTGTCTAAAATTCTCTATCAATTGTTCTTCATTGCGCAATGTCACGCGCTCATAACCAATATCTTGTAGTTGATTAATAACATTTTCTTCTAAACCATATTCACTTTGATATCCCAATCATATTCCCCCGTTATATTTTCAGTACTATTACTTAGAATTTTAACATATAAATTTAATATTATTTGTTATTTTATGTTTTACAGCTTTTTTTTAATTTAATTGCTATTAGGTAGACTCCATAAATAAATAGTAAAAATACTCCGAAATTACCGAATATTGTTCCAAATAAAAGAGCAAGTATCATTATTATTACGAAACTTATACCAAGTGCAGCCATAAATACAATATACGGTCCGCCAATATTAGGAATATCGTCACTATCTCCACCATAATATTGATCACAAATTCTTTTCAATGGGCGTCTTATCCATATAAATATGCAAAAATAAACATACAACATCGTCCCGAATACAATTAATATATATGGAATAAAGACGATTAATTTTAAAAGCCCCCAAATCGCCTCAACAATCTCTCCCAAAAATTATCACTCCTAAAGTTTATTTAAATTAATAAGTTAGTAATTTCTTTTTCCCAATCATCAATTATATTTTTAACCTGTTCTATTTCATTGTTTTTACTTACTAATTGTTTAATTATATGTATGTTATCAAGTTTGTATAAAAAGAGTATTACTAGTTTGGCTGTTTTCTTTTTCTCATTTAATGTTAAATAATCTATTATATTCTGATCAGTAATCCCTTTACTCCTATCACTTTCGTGACTTTCATTATTAAGTATAAGTCGGAAAAGATAATTTTCAAAAAATATTTTTAATTCTTCAGAATCGATAGTTTCAATTACAATCTTATCAGTTCTTAAATTATCTATACCACATCTATACTTGAATGTACTGAAAGCTTCACACACTCTCCTCATTGTATTACCAATATAGTTTTCCGCTTCATCTTTATTTCCATTAGCAAATTCATAAATAAATTTCACTTGATTACTATATATATTATTCAATTTATCCTTTTTATCAGACTCTAATCCTATTTCAGTTAAAACATATTTATTAACTCTATTCGTTAACTTTTTACCGTTATCTAAAATAATATCTTGAAAAACCTTTTCAAGATTATAATATACTTCCATATCATGAGTTGTAATTAGTATTTGTGAATATTTATTTTTGCTGTATACATCCTTGAATTGTTTTCTTATATAATTGTAAATTCCAATTTTATTTTCAAAATCAAAACTTGAAATAGGATCATCAAGCATAATAAAATTATTTTCTTTAAAAAATTGGTTTGTTTTTTTCTCTTTATTTATTAATGAGAAAAAGTACACCAATGCTAATACATTTTTCTCTCCTGTAGATAATTTGGATAGAGGAATATTCTTACTCCTAGTTAATATTTTATAATGCCCCTCCATTCCTTCAAGAACCAATCTATTTTTATCAAAAAATATTAATGCTAATTCTCTATTTATATTTTTTAACGCAATTTGTGTTTGCTTTTGTTGTATTTTTAAAGTGGCAATAACTTTTTTTCTTTCTTCTACCAACTTATTACTTTTTAAGTGCAATTTGTTATTCATTTCATTCTTAAGTTTTTTTTCTTGATAGTTTTCATATTCTTTTTTTATTTCTATAAATGCTATCTTATTGTTTATACTTTCATATTCTTCTATATGGAGATGTAACTCATCTATTTTTTTATTATAATTATTTATTTCTTTATTTTTATCACTAACTAATTTATTTATTTTTTCTGTAATTTCGTCGTATTTGCTCAAATTATAACTATATTCCTTATTTATATTCATTGCCTTTTCTTTAAGAATCTTAACAATTTGATTTAATTCATTATTAAGTTCTTTTATACTATAATTTAATTCCTTAGTTTTAATATTATTAATTTCTATAGGGTTATATTCTTTAGGTAGCTTTACAATTATATCCTCAATTTTTTTGATTTGTGTTTCAATAACTTCATTTTCAAAGGCTTTTTTTAATTTACTTCTCAAGTTTTCTATATATTCTTTATCTAAAGGTCTAAAACATGTTTTACATATATTAGGTTCAGTTTCAAAATATTTATTAAGATCCTTTAAATATTGGTTACCGTATTCTTCAAAAATTATGTCCAAATCACTATCTAAATTTCCAGAAAATTCTATTGCTGGCTTTTCTTTTAAAGTACATTCTATTTCCTTAATTAATTCTATATTCAAATTCTCAAAAGAATTTATATTATCATTTTTTTCTTCATTACTAAATGTTAAAATCAATGCTCTTTTTTCATTTAATTCATTAAATAAGTCTTCTAATTTTTCATTATTTTCATATTTTAGAATTCTATCTAAAACTGCCTTATCTACTCTCTTATTTTGTTTTGATTTACTATTAATTCTATTAGCTCTTTCAGCCCAATTATTTTCCCCTTTTAATACTTGAAGAACTTTATTCAAAGCTTTTCCTGGGTTATAACTTTCTATTAGTCCACCATATTTTTGATTAATTATTATATTCCTGTCTAAATTTTTTTGACAAAGTTCAATATCATCAACGAAACCCTTTTGTTCATCAAACATTACAATAGCTTCTAAATTATCATTTTCACTAAACCTAATTTTATCTCTCATAAAATTTTCATCAAATATAAAATAGTTTGGTTGAGTAATATCTGAAGAATTAAATTCAATATTCACTTCTGTTGAATTATCACTTTTATTTTTTTCATTATCTGCAATTGCTTTTGCAATAGTTGATTTTCCAGTGCCATTTCTACCAAATATTAATAGCTCTCTAATTAACACACCGTTACCATCTATAAAGTTTAAATCCAGTTCTTTATAGGGTAAATAATTATTAGCTATTTTGATATTTTTAATTGACATTATATTATACCTCCTATAATTTATAAAATTATATCCTCATCACTTATGATACGCTTCTGCTTATCGTTTAACGATGAGGTTTTTATAAGATTTAAATAAATCAAATAAAGCTCTTATTCGTTAATTTATCAGTTGAAAAGAAACATAATAAAAAGTATCAACCTTTTAAAGTTGATACTCTTTTAAAAGTTTCTCAGTATTTTTAACTTTTATCTTTTTCAGAGTCAATTTTGTCTGAGAATTTATTTAATTGTTTTTCAGCAAATGATTTTCCACCTATGCCAAAAGCGATTGCGAAAGCAACTGCAACGGCACCTAAAATTAATAAGAACGCTACGTTTACAATGCTTTGCGCAAAGTTTAATTGGTCTAAAGTCATAAATACGGAAACGATAATAACTAAATATTTTACAATTTCAGCTAACATACCATTTCCTGTAGATTTGTTAATTAATTTAGCAATTAAGTTACCACCTATTAAACCTAATCCTAAAATAATCGCTGCTGATATTACTAATGGTAAATAACCGATAATAGCCGCGCCAATTTGATTTAATACCGTTAAGTTCACTGTATTTAATGCTTGAACAGTGAAAAATAAACCAATTAACGCAGTGATAACCCAACCTGTTGCCACTGGGATATCTATACTTTCTTTGTTTTCACCAAAATTCACATAACGGTTAAATTTGCTCACATTTAGGCTTGATAAAATATTTTTTACTAAAGTACCTAAGACTTTTGCAATAAAAATACCGATTACTAGTATAATAACTGCAACAATAATTTTAGGTGCAAAGTTAAGTATACTACTCATCATGCCTTTAATAGGTTTAGACACCGACTGCATATTTAATGAATCAAATACAGATGGTAAAAATAGCAAGAACACTAAGAAGTAACCTAATTTACCAAATGTTTGTATTAATCCAGAAGATTGTGATTCTCCCCTTGTTAGTGATATTGATAAAAAGCACTCAACATAATATTGTTAAGTGCTTAATTTTGAGTTAAATCATATTATTTTTTTCCATATATTCAATCCTTAATTGTGACAATGATTTATTAGTTTGTTCATGTATGGCTAAAATATAGGGTTTAACACTCGACCATCCCAATGCTTCTTTTACAAATAAGCTAAGTGATTTTTCCTCTTGACCATATTTAATTAGCCCATTTTCTAATACTGTACCTTTTATATCTGTATTTTTAGGTGTTATTATATCTCCAGGTTGAACTACTCCCCAAATAATCATTTCTTTAAGTCTTGGGAGACTTCTATTTTTTGCTTGTTTTCTGCTATTTAAAGTTTGTTTATCCTCTATGTCTATAAAATGTGCTTGATTTTTAGTTACCGGTAATATTTTTTCAGCATTAATTATAAAAGACCCATTGAATACATAAGGTATTAGTTTGTAACATTCTATTTGAACACCGTTCTCACTTAGCCAAGCTACTGCCGATAAAGTTTGAACATCAAAATCAGAAGCTACCAATATAATCCTTTGAGATTTATTAAAATTATCTAAACTTTTATTAACTTCTAAAAATTGAACTATTTTACGTTTGGCTAATTCATCGCTATTAAGATAAGTTAAATCTTTTGAAAATTCTTCTTCATGTTTATTTATATATGGGGCATAAATTTTGTTCACTGCATCAGAGATAGTTTCAATTGTTGCGTAACTAGCTGCATATCTAATAGCTTGAATTTCAAAGGCTTCTACTCTTTGTTTAATATCCTTTAAATCCCTTTTAATTTCAATAAGAACTATATTTCCATTTTGATCTAAAGCAGTTAAATCACTTCTGGCATTTTCTTTATTTTTTATTTGGTCTCCAATAATTAACAAAGATTCTTCTTCATCTGTAATTATCTCGATGTTTTGTCGTAACATCTCTTCTATATCTTTTTCTTGTATATTCATTTCTCCAAAGGTAACTGGTTCGATTTCTTCTAGGTTATTTTGTGATAATAAATACATTCTTCACATTTCTCCTTGAATAATTTTTATTCTCATACTCTTACTTCATATGAATTACATCCATACAAAACAATTCAATTATTTAATTTCTCATATTTTCGTGTCATAAACTTTTAAATTTCTAAATAATCATCTGCAATTTTAAGAAACGAATACATTATTTCTCTATTACCCATATTATAAATCAATAAGTAAGAATCTATATTAAAACAGTTCACATTAAACTATGAAATTAGTGTAAAAGGTCATAAATAAAGTCTAAATTTGTGTGAAATTGTTCTAGCTCATTAATTATTTGCTCAATGTCAATTTCTATAATGTTTTCGTTTTTATTGGGTCTACTTTTATTATATTTAAAACGATTATCATTCAATTCAACTTTATCTATCTCGTGAGCAAGGGCATCTCTCAACCTAGTGTGAGGGATTTCTATCATTATTTTACCAAAAAAATCCTTTACTAGTCCTTTCCTCCCATTTCTTGTGCGTATGTTATCACTTATATATTGTTTAATAATTTTTTCATATGTTTTATCTATTAAGCTTTCATCCCTATCAGGTAAGTTAGAAATAATTAACGAACTGACATAGCTTTCCGACAAAACAAAGATTGTCAACATCAAAGATTTTTTTATTAATACATCTTCTTCCTTTGAAATTTTATTTTTAATTTTATCTATTTCATTTTTATATTAATTTAAATTTATTTGTTTAATAAAATAAAATCATCATCCATTATTAACGGCCATTTTTTAGATGATTCAGGTATATATTCATCGTATTCATATTGAACATCTTGCGTAACTTATCTGCAGCTTGCCATAACTTTTCTTCAAATCCGATAGTTGTCATATTTTTTCTCTCCCTTTTATTAATAATGATCTATATTTTTCCAGTAATCTTCAACATCAAACTCATATTCTTTTAAATTTTTAATACCTTTATCATTTAATTGAAAACCACAATTTGCGCACTTAACTTTGTTTATATACTCATAATAGTCTTTAAATTCTTCAATTCGATGATTTCCATTTTCATCTTCATATTCAACTTCTTCTATATCTGTAATTTCTGTATAAGTATAAGTTACTAGTGAATTTGCAGCACAACATGGACATTTTAAAATTTCATTAGTAGATAAATTGTTTTCCAATTCAGCTTGTGCTAGTTGATTAGCACTTTGATTTCTTGAATCTATAATGCTACCAAAACCTTTACCATAATGACTATAATAGGATGCTCTACCAAGTTCTTTTAAGACAGCAATTTTATCAATCGCCGGAGATTCATTTTTAAATTCTTCAATTATATCTTCAAAAGGATTAATTTCTAAACTGTTTTTATTAAATCTCCAAATTTTATGGCTCCTATATTTTTCCTTATATTCTGAAACTTCTAAGCATTCTTTTACTAAGGGTAAAATATATTGTCCTATTAAAAAGTCGAACGCTTCATATTTAAGCATTACTTTTCCTTGATGCCATATTTTATTTCTTAAACTATTTAATTCTTTTAATTCATTTTGAAATTTTTTTATGAATTTGAAATTTACTTCTGGTTTTAATTCAATTACTTTACAAGTTCTATTAAGTAATTTATTAAAGGTCAAAGTGTTAAAATTTTTCTTTTTTTCTTAGATGAAGTTATTTCTTGAATAAATTCCATACGCTCATCATTAGATAGTGGTATTTTCTTAATAAGTTCCGTTATCTTATATGAATCACACGTTATATCTAAGGGTAATAATTCTTCCTCTTTCCTTAATAAATCTTTTAATATTAATTCAAAAAAGTGATGAAAATGTAATATAGTTTCTGAAAATTCCTCATAGTAACGTCGGGTATAAATATGTTTATATGTTCTTTCGTTAAAATTTTCACTTATACTTTTATAACTACTAAAATACGATTTTAATCCTATATTTAAAGAATTCAATACCACATCATTATTGTCATCATCAATTTCAAATTTATTATGATTGATTTCAGCAAGTTTCATATACTCCCCCATAAAATAAGTTTACTTTTAATATATCAAAAATATACTAGACAATGTGAATTTTATATATATTAAGTAGCTGATATTTATAAAATAATTAAATTTTTAGTGTTATAACTAATAAGGGGAACCTTATCAAAAACCGCATCATTTATGATATGCTTCTCCCCTCATTATCTTAAACGCACGGTAGACTTGCTCGATTAAGATGACGCGCATCATTTGATGTGGAAAAGTCATTTTACTGAATGACAGGGCGTAGTTGCTGCGGTCTAAAACCTCTTTGTGTAGACCGTTTGATCCGCCAATAATAAATGTAAAGTCGCTTTGACCGCGTGTCATGCGGCTTTCTATTTCTTTGGCTAATCCTTCTGACGTCAGCATGTTTCCTTTAATCTCTAAAGTAATCACTGTGGATTGTGGTTTTACTTTTGCTAGTAGGCGCTGACCTTCTTTCTCTTTAACTTGCTCTATCTCTTTGTCACTCATATTTTCGGGTGCTTTTTCATCAGCTACTTCGATGATTTCTATTTTAGAATAAGCTCCTAATCTCTTCTCATATTCTGCTATAGCTTGTTTCCAGTATTTCTCTTTTAGTTTACCTACTGTGAGTATCGTAATCTTCATAGTTATCCTCCAAAAATTGTGTAGTAGTTGATAGTTATTAGACTTATCCACAAGTTATACACTTATTCACACTATTCCCTCTTATTATAACAGGAATGCATACTATTTTTTAATAATGTTTACGGTTTCTACACAAAAGTAAGTGAATAACCTGTTTATTTGTGGATAACTCTGTGTACAATGTGGGTACTTACCTGTGAATTGTGCACATCTCTGGATAACTATGTATAATTCTGTGGATAAGTACGAGGTTGTCTTACATACTTATTCACAGTGTTTACATTATCTTCATACTATCTTTGCTGAATCCTTACTACATAGTAATTTCATTAATTGTTATAATTATCCGTCAATTGCATATAGCTATTTTCAGTTAAGACCTAGGGTTGTATACCCATATATTCCTTCTTTTTTTGAGTAAATTTCCTTATAAAAATCATCCTATTAAATGTATTTTATCTTATATATATGCTAGAAAAATATAAAAAACCGATATCTCCTATTGAGATATCGGTTCCTTCACTTTAATGTTGACCATGGATTACATTAGCTTGAAGCTAATGCATTAAGAAAATCTAAATTTCAAACCAGTTAAAATGTTCTATAATGTATATATCGGTGTTGCTTTGGCTTTATCCGTATCGCATAGCAATACTTCTTTTTCTGTGTCGATGTCGTGTTCGTTGAGGACTTGTCCAACGCTCATGCGTGCCAAGTCTTTCATATTATTGTCTTGTGATAAGTGAGACAAGTAAATGCGTTTTGTGCTGCCTGTGATGACGTCTGTCATTGCTAAACCTGCATCTTCGTTTGAAACGTGTCCCATATCACTCAATATACGTTGTTTCGTCTTCCAAGGATAACCGCACATGCGTAACATATCCACATCGTGATTACTTTCGAAGATAAAGGCATCACTACCTTGAATCATGCCTTTCATACGGTCTGAAACATAACCTGTATCTGTTAAAATCGTAAATTTCTTATAATTATTATGGAAAATGTAGAATTGTGGATTTATCGCATCATGTGAAACATTAAACGATTCGATATCAAATCCAGCAATTGATTTCGTTTCGTATGGATTAAAAATGAATTTCTGATCCATTGGAATTTTACTATCTTTCTTTTCAATGGCTGTCCATGTCTTCTCATTCGCATAAATTGGCAAACCATATTTACGTGCTAACACACCTAGACCTTTAATATGATCAGTATGTTCATGTGTAACTAAGATGCCGTTTAAATCTTTAATTTGTTTGTCTATTTGTCCAAATAGCTCTTCCATTTTTTTCCCTGTCAAACCTGCGTCGACAAGAATACTACCTTTATCACTTTCCACATAAGTGGCGTTCCCTGTACTGCCACTCGCTAATGCGCTCATACGTATCAAGCGATTCACCCTTTCTAATCTATTGCTTCTATTACTTATGGGGAAGTCTCCGGTTTATGTGCCATCAACATGCCCTCTGTCTAATTATTTATTATAATAAAGTAATTTATCTAAGTTTTTGAGAATATGAAACGAGCTCTTTTCTAAAAATTGGCTTAAGCTATCTTCGAAATTCTAAGTATATGATAAGCTTTCGAACTATTTCATACTTCTTTAATAACTCTCATTAGCAGTATTTAATTTTAACATACTTTTAGCTTTCAGCATGTCCAAATTGTTTATTTAAATACTAAACTATCTTTTAAATTACATTAATCACTTTCTAAAAAGTGATTTAATAATTATACGTAACTTATAAAAATTTTTAACGATACGCCTGAGGAAACAGCACTAGCCAAAGACTACAGGCTAAGGCAGTGCCCGCGGAAAGCGTGCATAAAAAAACTGCCAACAAAGTCAGAGACTTTGTCAACAGCATGAGCACACCTTACTAAAAAGGTGTGCGTAATTCATTCTCAACTTATCCACAGTTATCCACAAGATTATTCTTCAATAATTTTTGGACTGTCTGCTACAGCTTCGACATAATATGTTTTAATCTTGTCACCGTGTTTTACTTTGATTTCCCAATTGGCTTCAAGCACTTGAACATTCGGCTCTTTGACAACAGTATAGTAGCCTAGTCGTGCATTGGTTACTTCATCATTGCGTTTGAGATAACGATTATAGTAAAGGTCTTCGATGGCACTTCGCGCTGTGTTCACTTGCTTTTTATCATTATTCGTACCTTCTGAAGGCTCGATAGATTTCATAGCAGTTTGTTCATAACTTGAAGCTTTGCCATCTTCTACATTAAATTCTAATTTCGCTCTACTATTATTCATAATTGGATAATCATTATATGTCTGTTCAAATGTAACTTTTTCATCATCAATATGGCTCATTTCGTAATCTTCACCTTTATAGACGCTGCCTTTGACATACGATTTAAGGTCGGTGAATTGATCATTACTGATGTTAATTGGGTCACTAATATCACCTTTGGCTAATGCGCCTGAATGCTCGCTGGTGATACTTGGACGTGTCTTCGCATAAGATGAAAAATCATTAGACCTTGCTGTCAGTAACTGCATTTTCAAACCATTCACGCTTGGGAGGTTCTCTGGAATTTTAATTTCTTCTTGTTTAAAATTCACTGCATTTTCATCTTCACTATCACTAATTTGTGATTTATTCACTTTATCCACATAGATAATAATCAGGCTAATGTTGACTAGAATAAATACGATAATAAATAATGTTTTTGCGCGTTTCCAGTTCATTTATTCTAGCCCCCCATCGTTGTATGCATGCCATTCGCCTTTATACTCTACATACCATTGTGGTTTGAATTCACTATTACGTTGAATTTCGATGTCGCTACCGTCATCTTTGTGTTCCATGTTGTAACCAATCGTCATGTTTGTTACTTCTTCAAAGTCGATTTCAGGATTGTTTGCCAGTTCTGAACGTACTGTTTCAGCACCTGGTAAATCTATTTCATCTTCACCGCTGTCTATCGTGACATTAGATTTTAACAATGCACGTGCATAACTGAAGACGCCTTTGTCGCTCCACGAGACTTTAATATTATTCAAGTCGTCATCATTGAAGGTTGGTCTGCCGTTTAAGAACATTTGATATGTCAGTTCGCCGCCTTTATTATCTGTGCTGAACAGTCTGTAATCATCTGTAAAGCCACCATGATTGTTGATGTAATCATAAGTACTTGGAATACTATCTTGCATGTTTGTTGAACGATCCTCATCTTCTGAGAGATTCGTGTAACGATATTTTTCATTATCTTCACTGTAGTTGGCGACACCCGTGTTGTTGTTGTATGTTGCTGTCCCGCTTTTCGTGCTACGTACGACTACTGAGTCATTGAAGAGTATAGAATTCATCGTATCGACACTAATGCGATTATAAATCGTGTGGTATGATTTTAAACCTTTAGGTGCCTTCGGTGCAAAAATATGTGTAGCCTTATCGATGGTATCTTTATTCGTAATAATCTCTGTATATGGCTTCATACTTTTCTGTTGTTCTTTCATTTGTTTAGCAAATGAACTGATCTTCGCCGTCGTCGTCATACGTACGACATTATGACGATCTTTACTAACAGCATAGAGTTTAACTTTGCCGTCTTGATTGTCATCAATTAATAAACGGTCGAATTTAAAGTTATTCGGCACTTTCGCATCGATGTTCAATGCTTGGCCTAAATAGGTTGCTAGTGGCATATCATAGCTGAAATCCAGTACTAAAAATTCGTCGCTTAAATCTGGAATAATCAAATTATGGTTACTATGCATTTGTTCGGCATGTAGTACGCGCTGATTTTTCAAGGGACTGATGGTCTCTTCGACGTTGCTACGTGTCGCTTCCATACCTTCTGTGTCATCACCATTAGAGTGAATAATTTGATATGGAGCAACAACTTTACTCATGCCTTGATCAAGTGGTTTACCTATCGTATTTGCTTTCGCATCTTTATTACTACTATCTTGTTGATCTACGTTCGCTAAGTCTGGCGAGAAGTTCCACGTCATGTATGTCAGCACAACACTCATTAATACTAAAAGGTAAAGGATGATGGATTTGATTAACTCTTTACTCCGCATCCCAATCACCATCTTCTAGTACTTCACATGGCAGTGTAATGAATATTGATGTTCCTTGTCCTTCTACACTGTTTGCCCAAATGCGACCATTATGTGCTTCAACAATTTCTTTGGAAATGGCTAAGCCTAAGCCTGTACCACCCATTTTACGTGTACGTGCTTTATCCACACGGTAGAAACGGTCAAAGATTTTATCCACTTTATTAATTGGAATACCAATGCCATTATCTTTCACACGTATTGTCATACGATTGTATAACGCGTTCTGTTTCACGTGAAACTCTACACGTTTATCGCCACGAGAATACTTCATCGCATTGGTAATAACATTATCAAACACTTGTGTCATCTTGTCTGGATCGATTTCTGTAAAAATCGTATTATTTGGAATTTCGCGGACGAATGTCGTTTCTTTATCGGACATTTCGTGACGGTTAATAATTTTATTGATAAACATATTAAAGTCTATGATTTCTTTCGTAATTTGATCGGATTCGTTATCCATTTTAGATAATTGTAAGAGATCATTTACGAGACGAATCATACGTTCTGTTTCTTCACGTGTTACAGATAAGAATTGCGGCGCAAGTTCTTTATCTTCCCAAGCGCCACTTTCTAACGCTTCAATGTAGCTGTTCATAGATGTCAGTGGTGTACGTAATTCATGTGAAACATTTGCTACGAATTCACGACGTTCGCGTTCTACTTGTTGCTGTTCTGTAACGTCATGTAGTACGGCAATGTAACCTGTCACAAACCCAGTTTCTTGGACAATTGTACTAAAGTTAACACGTGCAATAATGCCTTCATTTTCATTAATATCTAATAAGAAGCTATCATTATTCTCTTGAATTTCATCTAAAGAGAATTCTTCTTCTAATTTAAGGACATTTAACATGTAGTCCCCAATAATATCTTCTTTTAGTGAGCCCATCATCGTCAATGCCATGTCGTTGACAATACGCACGCGACCACGGCGATCGGTCGCAATAATACCATCACTCATATGAGTGATAACTGAGTCTAAGCGACGTTTCTCACTTTCTGTATTCGCTTGTGCTTCTTGTACACGTTTCGATAGATTATTAAAGGCAAGTGCCAGCTCACCAATCTCATCGTTACCGTATATTTTTACGCGTTGCGTATAGTTACCTTTAGACATCTCTGCAGCTTGGTTACGCATATCTGTAATAGGTTTCGTAATTGTTCGTGCAATAAAGAATCCTAAGATAATAGTAATTAATAAGGAAATCCCTGTACCAACGATAAAGATTTGGTTGATGCTACTAAGTTGTTTAAATACATCGTTAATATCCGCTTCGATATAGACGTTACCTATCGTACCGTCGTTTGATGTTTTAACTGGTAAGTTATATACCCACACGCGTTGTTTCCCGTTACCGTAATCTTTTAACACGGTATGGCTATTAATTTCGCCTAAAGATAAGGCTTTTTGAATAGAGTTATCGTTCGCTTTTTGATTTATTAGACTACGCGTAGACTGCTTTGAAGTAGCCATAATAATCTGGTCTTTATCAATAAAGCGGATCTCTTCTATTTCTTGTCTATTGGCATACTCATTTAATAAGTTTTGAACTTCTTTTTGAGCATTAACCGAATTGTCTTCGTCATAGACTTTTTCTATATTAATTTCGATTTGTTTCGCGTATTGCGAAATATTATTTTTAAATGTTTGTGTTAATTCTTTTTCTAGACTATTGGTAAAATATAAACCGATAATTTGCATACCGATTACAATGAGCAACACATAGACAATAACAAGTTTCGTGTGTAAAGACTGAAAATATTTAAGCCATTTCATTTATAAGCGTCCCCTAGTCATGTTGTTGGAGGAAATATCCAACGCCACGACGAGTTACTATATATTCTGGATGAGATGGATCGTCTTCGATTTTTTCACGTAAGCGTCGAATTGTTACGTCTACTGTACGCACGTCACCAAAATAGTCATAACCCCAAACAGTTTGCAATAAATGTTCACGTGTCATTACTTGACCCATATGTTTAGATAAGTAATGGAATAATTCGAATTCACGGTGTGTTAAGTCAATTTCTCCGCCACGTTTTTTGATAGAGTATGCATCTGGATAAATAACGATGTCTTTAATAGAAATTTCATTGGATGCGTTGTCCACTTCTTGTGCTGGTTGTGAATAATGACGACGTAAGTTTGCTTTCACACGTGCGATTAATTCGCGTGTACTAAACGGTTTCGTTACATAATCATCGGCACCGAGTTCAAGACCTAATACTTTATCAATTTCTGAGTCTTTTGCTGTAAGCATAATGATCGGCATTTCAAATTTCTTACGTACTTCACGACATACTTCCATGCCGTCACGCCCTGGTAACATAATGTCTAATAACACGATGTCGGGTTCTTCTTCATATATTAAATCAACTGCATCATCACCATCGTAGGCACAAAATACTTCGTAACCTTCTTTTTTTAAGTTAAATTCTAAAATATCAGCAATTGGTTTTTCATCATCGACTACAACAACTTTTCTAGCCATATTTATAAACCTCATTTCTAAATTGTAGTACGTTCATTTTTAAAAATTTTACGTCTTTCTCTCTAATATAATTTACCATTTATAACCTATTACTTCTATTTTTCTAAATAGAAAATTATATTTGTATATTGTAAAATTATAACATTGTTCGTATTAAATGGGTACTTATCGATAAATCATAGATGCATCAAGTGTAAACAATATCAGCGTATCAATCGAACTTCTTGCCTATAACCCATATACAGTCTGCATTTAACCTTCCTTTTAAGAAGCATGCAATACGCATACATCTTCCCTACTAAAATCAAAAAAAGTGATACATATATGAAGTAACGGTTCATGTATTTAGGTTACAGCGGAGAATGATTCATTCCCTCTAATTTCTATATGTACGCGTCGCTTATTTATATGTATCACTTATCATTTTTAAATTGTTTTCGTTTTTTTAACAAATAGAGACAGTATAAATCCAATTATTGTTAAACCTACTATAAAGAAGAAGGTATATTGGATACCGTGTGCAAGTACAACTTCTTGTGCAGCATTCGGGTTAGCTGAACCGAATGCCTTCATTGCTGTAGTATAAATTGTAATGGCAATCGCAGTACCAGCTGAGCCACCTACTTGAATTAATGTTGTAATCGTAGCTGAACCATCTGCATATAGATGATGTGGCAACTGATTTAACGCATTTGTTTGTGCTGGCATCATAACCATGGATATACCACAGAACAACACCATGAATGCAAGAATGATTGCCCATACTGGAGTAGAAGCTGAAATCATAAACGCGAATGAGATTGCTGCGATAAACATAAGTACGAAACCTATAATACCAAAGTATCTCGCGCCGAAGCGGTCAAATAGTGATCCAATAACTGGCGATAATACTAAGTTCACTGCGTTACCTGGTAATAAGATTAAACCAGCAACAACAGAACTAAATAATAGCGCGCCTTTTAAATAGAGTGGTAATAAAATACCTGTAGATAATATACATAAGATCGTTATGAACACAATTGCTGCACCTAATATAAACATTGGGTACTTAAATACGTTTAAGTTAAGCATTGGTGAGTCGATTTTAAACTGACGCACAATAAAGATTGCTAAGCCAATTACGCCAATGAATAATGGCAACCATACGATGACATCTGTAAATGCCGCTTCTGCCATTGAGCTAAGTGCGAATATTAGTCCTGCAAAACCAATCGTCGATAAGAAAATCGATATAATATCTATTCTAGGTTTCGTAATTTCTCCAACGTTTTCAACATTTGAAAAAGCCATCAATAATACAACAATATATAAAATTGCGCTAATCCAGAAGATGAAGTGCCAACTTGATGCTGAAATAATAACACCTGATAATGTCGGTCCGAGTGCTGGTCCTGCTGTAATAACAAGTCCCATTATACCCATGACTGCACCACGTTTTTCAATTGGGAATATTAACATTAGTACGGTCACCATAATCGGTAACAAGATACCTGTACCTAATGCTTGTATAATACGTCCTAACAATAACAAGCCAAAGTTAGGTGCAAGTGCGCCTACGATGACGCCTAATAAAGATAATAATATGCCTGTAATAACTAGAGACTTTGTATTAAACCATTTGATTAAATACGAAGATGCAGGAACTAAACAAGCCATGACGAGTAAATAACCTGTCGTTAACCATTGTACAGTTGCTGCTGAAACTTGAAAATCAGCCATGATATCTGTTAAAGCCATATTTAATGCTGTTTCACTAAACAGACCCATAAATCCGCCAATCATTAATACGAGTGCATACATTTTTGGATTTTTCACTATTACTTGTGTTGCCATTTGATATACTCCTTTTTATGGTAAACGAAGTATAAGTATAATTAAGAGATAATAAAGTGAGTGTTGCCTTGAAGTAAAAATTCAAGTGTAAAGCAATCGTGCTTTGTCGCTCATTTTATTAAATTCATCTCCATGCTTTACTACTTATTCCTATATTTCCATTTCATTTTAGTCTATATAAATTGAACATCAGTTTAGTATCACCTAGGAAATAATTTAAATCATGATGACAACAAACAACGTCCGCTCAATATGAACTTACTTACTGTACCAAATTTTTCAAAATAATGTCAACCTAGTTGACGAAAATAATTGTAAAAAAATTAAGCATCAAACAATTGCTTCTATTGCTTGATACTTAAGTATCTATTTAGTATTTATTTCAATATCTTCTAAATGCCAATCTTGCTGGAGTACTTGTTTAAGTTGCTCTAACTGTGTACTACCAATCATTGTTTCTATGTGCGCGACGAGTTGTAATTTATGTTCTACATACTCTTCAAAACACTGCAGACCTAATGTAGTTAAGTTTACGCATTTTTCTTTTTTATTATTGGGCACAGCTTCAACTTGAACGACACCTTTGTGCTCTAATTGTTTGATCGCTTTATGAATAGCTTGGCGTGTGAGATGAATTTTTCTAGTAAGTTCGGCAAAAGTTGGTTTCTCATAGTTGATTTTATCAATCAAATACCATTCTGAGCTGCTGAAGTGAACATCTTGTATTTGCTCAGAAGTTGTGGATTCCAAGGTTTGTCTAAGCGCACTGTGACGTTCACTAATTAAATCTATGAGATCCAATCCCTCTATACTTTTATCATTTGCCATACTTACACTCCTCACATTGATTTAATATGATGCTATGCCAATAACTACTCATCATCACCGCGACATCTCATTATGTTTATGCTGAAAATTGATATTAATCTACCATATGCTCATTTATCATAAGCAATTTTTTTATCAAATTCAAATTAAGCTCATTTTATAACTTTTATATGTAATAACACTAGTATAATCAATTGATAATTAAAAAAGCTGAGACATATATACATGTCTCAACCTCAATCATTATACTGGCAGTGGCTGACTGAATTGAAAATGCACTTATCCAAGTTATTTTCAACTCTAGTCAGCTTTGCCGGGGTGAGACGACGAAATCTTGCTAAAAACATTAGATTTCTGTCCCACTCCCAAAAAATGCCCATCCTATTGGATGGGCATTATACGGTCTCGACGGGAATCGAACCCGCGATCTCCTGCGTGACAGGCAGGCGTGTTAACCGCTACACTACGAGACCTTAAAAATGGTGACTCCTACGGGACTCGAACCCGTGTTACCGCCGTGAAAGGGCGGTGTCTTAACCGCTTGACCAAGGAGCCTGTCTTAAGCACAAGTTAAATTATACCAAGTCTCTAGAAGGAAGACAAGCTCTTTTTTTAATTTTATTAGTATAATTTTCTATATTAATTGTATAAAGTTAGTGTTTTAAGATTTATTTTGAAAAAACTGCTATAAAGCCACTAATGAAAATGCAGAAATCTTTAAATTCATTCAATATCGTGTCAATAATTTTTATTTTAAAACAAAACTATTAAACTTAAAATCTTTTTTGTTTTCAAAACTTTTTGCTAAACTTGTGTAATAAAATAAATTAGGAGGCTTACCTTTGGCAAATGTATTATTTATCAACTCAGGATCACCCGGACATTTTAATCCAACTATTGCAGTATGTAAGGAACTCGTTGAGCGCGGTGAAAACGTCGTTTATTACATATGCGATAAATATAAAGATAAATTAGCTGACACAGGTGTAGAAGTACGCACGTTACCTACTGATGCTATAGTCGACCGTTTTAGATCTTATGGCCAACATCACTTATATAACGTAATTAACGGTTTATTGAAAACTGCGGATATCATCGTGCCTCAAATTTTGGAAGAAACGAAAGATGAGCATTATGATTATATGATTCATGATTCTATGTTTAGTTGTGGCCATATCCTTGCACAAAAATTAAATATCCCTTCAATATCTTCTATTGCATCATTTGCGCATAGCAAACAAAGTTTTGATGCATTTACAGAAAAATTAACAACAATGGTTGATACCAATGAAATTAAACAAGCCGATGACACATTTAATGAATTGAAACAACATATTGAATCTACATATAACGTTGAGGTGCCTTCTCGCTTTGAAGTGATGAATAATCCTGGAGATTTCAACTTATGTTATGTAATGAAAGGTTTCCAAATGAATTATGACCTGTTTGATGCACAGCATTGTGTCTTTACTGGCCCTTCAGTCATTCAACCACAACCCTCTGGATTTATGGATGACATTGATCAGACACGACCAATCATTTACATTTCTTTAGGAACTATTTTTAATCAAAATATCGCTTTTTTCAATAAATGTTTTAAAGCATTAGCAGACATCAATGCATCGATCGTCGTTTCTATCGGTGAAACAAATCATCTGAACGATTTCGATGAGGTACCTGACAACTTTATAATTAAAGATTATGTACCACAAACTGAGTTATTACAGCATACAGCATTATTCTTAACACATGCGGGCATGAATAGTACAAACGAGGCTATGATGATGAATGTGCCAATGCTAGCCTTCCCACAGAGTGCAGACCAACCTATGGTAGCCAAACAGATAGCAGACTTAAATGTAGGTCATCACATTGATGAGGCCATTACGTCTGAACAATTAAGCTGTGCTGTATCAGAAATGTTAGAAAATCAAATGTATTATCAACGACATATCGAAAAAGTAAAAAACGTGCAATCTATCGATGTAGCGGGTTATGCATATGCAGTAGACCAAATACTCGCTTTTCGTAATAAAATTTGCCAATTCAATTAAATAACAGTTATATATAAATAAAAATACCTTGTAGACGCACCGTTAACGGTGAACTCTACAAGGTATTTTTTCATAATTAGACTGGAAGCCTAACTTGGTATTATTTTCCTACCATAAAGATTTTAATAAGTTTGTTTGATTACGGTCTGGGCCTACTGAGAAGATTGAAATCTTCACATCACATAGCTCAGAAATGCGTTCTAAATATCTACGTGCATTTAAAGGTAATTCTTCTAATGAACGACAACCCGTAATATCTTCAGTCCAACCTGGTAGTGTTTCAAAGATTGGTTTACAACGGTTTAAGTCTTTCAAGTTTGCTGGGTATTCAGTGATTTCTACACCATCTAATTCATAAGCTGTACAAATCTTCACTTCTTTAAGACCAGTCAATACATCAATAGAGTTGATTGATAAGTCTGTGATACCACTTGCACGACGAGAATGACGTAATACCACTGAGTCAAACCAACCAATACGACGTGGACGACCAGTTGTTGTACCGTATTCACGGCCAACTTCACGAATGTGGTGACCATCTTCATCGAATAGTTCAGTTGGGAATGGACCATCACCCACACGAGATGTGTATGCTTTACATACGCCAATTACTTTAGATACGAATGTTGGACCAACACCGCCACCTACAGTAACGTTACCTGCTACTGGATTACTTGAAGTTACAAATGGGTATGTACCATGGTCAAGGTCTAACATAACGCCTTGAGCACCTTCAAATAATACTTTTTCTTCTGCTACAAACGCATCATCTAATACTTTAGCTGTGTCTACTACGAAAGGTGCGATACGTTGACCTGCAGCGTAATATGTTTCAAAGATTTCATCAAAAGTTGGACATGGTTTGCCAAACATACCTTTGAAGTAATCATTTTTATATTCAATATTATTTTTTAGTAATTGTTCAAATGTTTCTTTGTCTAATAAATCTGCCACACGAATACCGATACGTTGCGCTTTATCTACATAAGCTGGGCCGATACCTTTTTTCGTTGTGCCAATTTTATTATCTCCACGGCGTTCTTCTTCATATTCATCTTGTTTTAAGTGATAAGGTAAAATAACTTGTGCACGATTAGAAATACGTAAATTATCTGTTGAAATACCTCGTTCATTTAAAGCATCTAATTCTTTTAATAGTGCAACTGGATCTACGACTACACCATTACCAATCACTGATAATTTTTCTTTATAAAAAATACCAGATGGTACTAAGTGCAATTTATAAGTTTCTCCACCAAATATAATTGTGTGGCCCGCATTATTACCGCCTGAAAAACGTGCAATAACATCTGCTTGTTCTGCTAGAAAATCCGTAATTTTACCTTTACCTTCGTCTCCCCATTGTGTCCCAACGACTACTATTGATGACATATGAGCACCTCCAAGTTTTTCTCAATTAACCAATGAGTATTCTACCAATACCACAACGATATTGCAAACAAAAATCGAACATTGATTTTTCATCATTTTTCTAATTCTCATCGATATTCAAACACCGCAATAAATACGGTAAACATAGTAATACCAATGTTTTCATTGTATTTTGCATTTAAAAAAGACACATACTTACATTAAGATTCAAGAATAAAATCCAAACAAAAACCGTACAATAAAACATAAGTTTGTATTATTGTACGGAAAAATTAATTTTAATCTTTTTTTCTAACCCATCATATCTGCATGGGCATAATCTATATCTGTAAATTTATTATATTGTTTCATAAAGTGTAGCTTCACAGTTCCTGTAGGACCGTTACGTTGTTTGGCAATAATAATTTCGATATCACCATTATCATCATTCGTTTGTGGTTCATAGTTCGTGTCGTCATCGTCTTCTTCATCTTCGCCTTGATTGTAATAATCATCACGATATAGGAAGGCAACGATATCAGCATCTTGCTCAATCGAACCAGATTCACGTATATCACTCATCATTGGTCGTTTGTCCTGACGTTGTTCAACGCCACGTGATAGCTGACTTAGTGCGATTACAGGACATTCAAGTTCTCTGGCAATGGCTTTTAATGTACGAGAAATCTCAGAAACTTCTTGTTGTCTGTTGTCTGAAAAGCGTGAACCACTACCTGAAATTAATTGTAGATAGTCGATCACTATCATGTCTAGCCCGTGTTCTTGTTTCAAGCGGCGACATTTTGAACGAATATCTGTAATACGGATACCTGGTGTATCATCAATAAATATCTTCGTACGTGATAACTTACCTACTGCAATTGTAAAACGATTCCAGTCTTCTTCAGTCATTGCACCTGTTCTTAATCGGTTGGAATCGACATTGCCCGAACTACAAATCATACGTGTCGCTAATTGGTCAGCACCCATCTCAAGCGAGAAGATACCAACTGAATAATTACTTTCATTTGTAGCTACTTTCTGCGCAATATTAAGTGCGAAGGCAGTCTTACCTACAGAAGGACGGGCAGCTAAAATAATCAAATCATTACGGTTAAACCCTGCTGTCATCTGGTCTAAATCACGATACCCTGAAGGAATACCTGGTGTCTGACCACTGTTTTGATCTAATAATTCTGCCGTCTCATATACTTCACCAAGTACGTCTCTAATGTCTTTGAATCCATCACTTTCACGTGAGGATGATAATTCTAATATACGACGTTCCGCGTCGTTCAGTATTATATCTAGTTCCAGTTCATCATTGTAACCATCATTCGCAATACTATCAGCTGTTTGTATTAATTTACGCTTGGTTGCGTGTTTAAATACAATTTCTGTATAGTACTGAATATTACGTGTGGTTGGCACATTACTAGATAATTCAGCTAGATATTGTGGACCGCCCGCTTCATTCAATCGTCCTTCTTGTGACAATTGATCCATGATTGTTACCACGTCAATATCTTTGTTGTCTTCGTTGAGGTTCATCATGGCTCTAAAGATGTGTTGATGCGCGCCTCTATAAAAGGACTCAGGAAGTAATACTTCCTGAGTTGTGTTGATCAATTCTGGATCTATGATAATGGCACCTAAGACAGACTGCTCAGCCTCATTACTGTGTGGCATTTGATTTTGTTCATACATTCCATCCATTACGATTACACCTCATATCTCAATCCGTTATTATTGTTCAACTGTGTGTACACGAATTGTACCTTCGACTTCTTTGTCTAATTTAACTGGCACGTTTGTGTAACCCAATGCATGGATACCGTTTGGTAAGTCCATTTTACGCTTATCAATCTTGATGTCATGTTGTTTTTGTAATGCTTGCGTGATTTGTTTCGTACTTACCGAACCAAATAATTTGCCGCCTTCACCTGTTTTAGCAGATACTTCGACTTCAATATTACTTAATTGTTCTTTTAATTGTTTAGCGTCTTCAATTTGTTGTTGACGCTCAGCTTCAGCTGCTTTATTTTTTTGTTCTAATTGTTTTAAGTTACCTGGTGTTGCTTCCACCGCATAATTTTTCTTTATTAAGAAGTTGTTTGCATAACCTACTGGTACGTCTTTAACTTCGCCTTTTTTACCTTTACCTTTTACATCTTGTGTGAATATTACTTTCATGAATTTTCACTCCTACTCATTTGTTCTGTTATAGCTTGTTGTAATTTTTCGATTGCTTCATCGACAGTTACATCTTTCATTTGTGTAGCTGCATTTGTTAAATGACCACCACCGCCAAGTGCTTCCATCGTTAATTGAACATTAACTGCACCAAGTGAGCGAGCAGACATACCTATGAGGTTGTCTTCTCGTCTCGCTATTACATATGAAGCCTCTACACCATCTAAACTTAACAGTTCATCGGCAGCTTGTGCAACTGTAACAGGATGATAGATTTTGTCGTTAGAACCATAGGCAATCGCTACCCCATTCTCTTGCAGTTTCACCGTTTGAATCAACTCAGTACGATTGATATACGTATCAAGATCATCTTTCAAGAAATGCTGTGTCAATATCGTATCGGCACCATGTGCACGTAAATAACTTGCGGCATCAAATGTTCTAGAGCCTGTACGCAATGTAAAGTTACGGGTATCTACGATAATACCAGCAAACATAACTGTTGATTCTAAACGTGTCAGACGTTGTTCTGTCGGTTGATACTCTAGTAATTCTGTGACAAGTTCAGCTGTCGAACTTGCGTAAGGTTCCATATATAAGCAATGGACTAGAGATAAAGCTTTCACCACGTCTATGATGATCAATCACGACTTTACGGTTTGCTTTATTTAAAATATTTTCATCAATAACCATTTCTGGTTTATGCGTATCTACGATGACTAATGTTGTCTTAGATGTCATAATATCCCACGCTTCATCTGAAGTAATGAAACGATCTTTTAGTTCTGGTTTTTCATTCACTGCATCCATAACACGACGTAACGTTGGATCGATATCTGATTCATTTAATACAATGTAGGCATCTAAATTATTCATCATTGCAAAGCGGGATACACCAATTGCTGCACCGATTGCATCTAAATCAGGACGTGTATGCCCCATAATAATTACTTTGTCGCCTTCCATCAAGATATCTTTTAAAGCATGTGAAATCACTCGTGCTCTTACACGTGTACGTTTCTCCATTGGGTCAGTCTTACCGCCATAGAAACGTACATTACCATTCATACTCTTAATCGCTACTTGGTCACCACCACGGCCGAGCGCTAAATCTAAGCCTGACTGCGAAAGTTCACCCAGGTCGATAAGATTTTCTGAGCCTTCACCGACACCAACACTTAATGTCAGTTGGGCACGATAACCGACACTCTTTTCACGGAGTTGACTTAAAATACTAAAATTAGATTCTTCGATATCTTTTAAAATACGTTGATTTAAATACGCCACAAATTGATCAGAACTATAACGTTTCAAATAAATGTTATATTCTGTCGCCCATCTACTGATTACACGTGTAACCATAGAGTTAATTTCTGATCTTTGTGTATCGTTCATATTTTGAGTAATTTCATCATAGTTATCTAAGAATAGTGTCATGATAATCGGTTTGGATTCTTCATATAATGCTTCCGTCTGAATTTCTTCTGTAATATCAAAGAAGTATAAAACATGTTCTTTTTCAGAATATCGAACGCGATAGTGATATTCATTTTCTTTAATTTCAATTTCTTGTGTTTTTTCTAATTGTTTTAAGATATTAGGATATACTTCGTTTACTGGGTCGGAAATGACATTACGGTCTAATCGTTCCGACATAAAATGGTTCATCCACTCTATGTTTTCATTTTCGTCTAAGATGATCATCCCAATAGGTAAATTCTTAATTGCGATGTTGCTACCTTCAGAAATATGACCACTCAGACCATCTACATAGCTATCTAGTTTTTGTAAAGCTTGTCTTACCAAAAATACTGTCCCTATAATTATAACCACTAAGACAATCGCAGCGATGCCTGCCATAATTTGGTTGAAAACGAACCATATTACAACAAGCGCAATTGCCGTGAGTGCCATTATGATAAATGGCAAGAGCAAGGCTTTTTTAGTGGATTGACGATTCATTTTTCCACCTCAAATCATTTTTTAATGATACGTTTTAAGTTAATACATAAATCTACAACACCCAGGAGGCTTACAATATGTGTAAGTGGCATTAGAATTGTCCCTATTGCCATTAAAATCACAGTAAGTGTGAGCGGCATTGATTTTGCCTTTCCAAAAAAGTGAATCACACTTAACCCCTGAATATACATACATAATGATAACACAATTTCGAAGTTTAATACGATACTTTGGAACGCACTCGGTTCGACAGTAAACATAACACAAAGTAGGACAATCATATACATCCATAGCAATGAACGCTTCATTTGCCACGCATATAATGGTTTGAATATTGGTGTAGCAATTTTGAATTTACGTAAAATTGGAAAAGTAACTAGTAAATTGATTAATATGAGTATAAATACTGCAATGATTACATAACTTGGTAACTGAACTGATAATTGACGGAACATTTCTTCAAACATTTGTTTATAATCTGCACCAACACCTGCATTAGAAATATAATAATTTATTTGATCTTTCACAGGTTTCATTAATGTTGTTGATGTTGGTATTTTATCAAATGTTTGTAAAGCCATAAATGCAATTAACGAGATCATACTCACGTATGTAGTTGTAATATAAAGTATACGCTCTTTAGATGTACGTTCTTTTAATAATTGGCCAACAACGAAACTCACTAAGAGTACGAGGACCATGATACTTAATACGAATATATTACCTAATAAAGTTGTTAATACAACTGTTACGACTGCTGTTAAACCAAATGATTCTACAGACTTATGCCATAAAATAATGACTGGAATTGTCGCAAACAAACTCAATACAAGCCCAAGCGGTGGTAATATATGTAAAGCTAAAGCTACTATGACTAGCGTGATTATACTAAGTATAGTTGCCTTAGGATATATTTTTGAAAACAAATTCGCCACTCCCATACTATTTTTGACTATAACTTTTATTTTAACCTCTTTAAAACTTTTATACAATTATTGCCAACTCATTTCTATAGAAGTTAAACATACACTACACATTCAACTATTTGAAGATAAACTAATATTCACCCTTTCAGTTGATATTTGATACAGGAACACTCCTTACTACTACATAAAATCACAGGTATTTCCTTGCATTTTCCCATAAAAAATAGGACATACAGTAGCAGTCAGTCTACCTTGTATATCCCACCTGATTATTCTGATTCTACTCTGTCGTCCTAAATTTAATATTCTATAATAAAGTCACTCTCATTTACGCTTGATTTTATACACCTTTAAGAAATGGTATAAATTAGGTGCCCAATCATTAAAATTAACTAAAAATCCATCATGCCCTACATTGTCAGGTACAAAGAAATGTTTATGATATTTAAAGCGTTGCCCAACTGCATAAACAAGATCATCAGGATAAAGTAAGTCGTCGGCAAAGCCCATCGTCATCATCTTAGTATCTAGTTTACTGAACACTTCGTCCACGTCATCACGGCCTCTATCCACATCGTGACTGTCTAAGACGTCAAGCAGTGTTAGATAACATGAATAACTAAAGTGCTTCATAAACTTATCACCTTGGTGCCTTTGATATGCAACTACTTGATCTGGCGAGAAGCGTTGTTCATAACTTTTAGACGAACGGTATGTTAAGAAACCGAGCTGTCTTGCGATACTCATACCTTGCTCATGGTCTAAATGAATCGCTTGTCTCGCAATTTCATTAAATGCACGGCTATATGAAGATGTTCTCTGTGTAGCAGCAAGTATAACTGCTTTATCAACATCAAATTTACGGTTATATAATAACTCTACTGCCTGCATGCCACCTAAAGAGCCACCTATGAGTATATTAATACGTTCAAATCTTAAGTGCTCAATACCTAATTCAATTGCACGCACTATATCACGCAAAGTTAGTTGTTCTGGAAAGTCTTCATCAGTAAGTGCTGAACTAGAACCAAATGGACTACCAATTACATTAAAAGTTAAAAACTGATAATCGTTAATTGGCATATAACCACCATCAATAATGCCTCTCCACCATCCAGGTTGTTCACTTGTACCATACGTTAAGTGATTTCCTGTCAAAGCATGACACACGACCACAAGAGGTTGACCTTTCAATCCAACATGTTCGTAACGTAATTTTAAGTTTGAGATTGTTTCTCCTGACTCTGTTGTAAATGGTCCTAATTCTAATGTATCAACCGTATAATTCGTCATGATTTACCTCCTACTTAGTAAAAAAACTCCTCACTATAATAAGTAAGAAGTTGAAAATTACTTATCATTCGACTATATCGTTGGTTTTAGCACCGTACTTTATTCAGCCGGTTGCTGAAGCATCATTGGGCCAAATCCCTTAGCTTCTCGAAATAAGATTTAATTTTAATTGTATTGCACTACATTACTACTATTGATGTTCCTACAATCAATTTATTTTTTGGAAAATGTCGGAATTTTCTAATTATTGTTATTCTAACGGATAAAACGATTTACATCAATGAAATAAATTAAAACACCCATCTTAATGCAGCCATAATAATAATGCCACCTACGATTGTAATAGTTAAACTACGTGTGATAACTGCAATCACTACTGTAGGGACCATCGTAATTAAAAATGGCACATTAATGCTATACCCCATCATTCCATCTTGTTGTTCAATCAAACCGTCAATAACTAAAGCAGTAAATAGCGTAATTGGTATAAACGACAACCATTTTACAACTCTTTCAGATAGTTTAATTTTAGATATAAGTAAAAACGGTATTATCCGTGTAAACCACGTCACAATACCACAAAGCAAAATAATGATAAGCATGTGCGTCGTTGTTGTCATCGTTCCATCACCACCCCAAGCCCAGCTGCTATCGTAGAAGCAAGTATAATTGCCATATAGGATGGCATAAAGAGACTTAAAAGAAGCATCATCACGATTACAGTAATAATCAATACAAAATACGTCTTAATGCGAGAGCGTTGAACTGATTCAAACTGTGATACAGCTAAAAAGATAAACATCGCTGCAATAGCGAAATCTAAACCTAACGTCTCTGGGTTGTTTATGTATTTTCCAAAAATAGCGCCCATAACACATGCAAATGTCCAAAACAAATAAGCTGTGATATTTAAACCGTGTAACCAACGATCATTAATTTTTTCTCCTTTAAGGTGTGGTGTAATTGCTACACCAAACGTTTCATCTGTAATGAGCGTTGAAAGCCCTATTCGATTTAATAAACCGTATGATTGATAACTCGGTGCAAGTGTCATACTCAGTAAAAACATTCTGGAATTAACGATAAATGCTGTTAACACAATCGCAGAAATCGGCGTACCGGCGATGACTAGTGCACAAATAATGAATTGTGCAGCACCAGCATACACGAGTAAACAGAGTAAGATAATTTCAAGCAAACTAAATCCTGAGGCTACAGCTACAATTCCAAAAGACAACCCTACCCCAGCGTACCCTAATAATGTAGGAACACATTCTTTCACACCTTGCTTAAAAGTTACATGTGCTTCCATTACCTCACTCCTTTCATTTTTAATTTTTAAAAACAATAGATTAAGTTTAATATAAAGCAGGAGTTTCATTCAATGACTTTATACTTCTGTTTGTGTGACGGAAGACAACCCTCAGTTTAAATGTGTTGTTATAAAAAGGTTTTTGATGTGTCAGAATTTTATGAAATATTTTAGACTTACCTGTTGTTTTCCGTATAAAAAACCATTGAGGTCACTTATATAATTTTATAAATTACGTTATTTTTACCCCTCCCCTACCCCACCACGATATAAATAAAGAGCGTAGCAAATGCCTTTGCTACGCTCTTTTAGCCATGCTTGTTTAATTTTATTTTACAGGACGGATTTCTGTTTTACCGCCCATAAACGGAACTAAAGCATCTGGTATTGTAATAGAACCATCTGCGTTTTGATAGTTTTCAACGATTGCTGCAAATGTACGTCCAACTGCTAACCCACTACCATTTAGTGTATGCACTAATTCTGGTTTAGCATTTTTATCACGTTTGAAACGGATATTCGCACGACGCGCTTGGAAGTCAGTTATATTTGAACATGAACTAATTTCCTTATAATCATTATAGCTTGGTAACCAAACTTCTAAATCATATGTTTTGCTAGCTCCAAATCCAATGTCACCTGTACACAGATTCACACGACGATAAGGTAGCACAAGTTCTTCTAAAATCGCTTCTGCATGATTTGTCATTTCTTCAAGCGCATCCCAAGAATCTTCTGGTTTTTCAAAACGAACCATTTCAACTTTGTCGAATTGATGTAATCGAATCAGACCTCTTGTATCACGTCCAGCTGAACCCGCTTCACTACGATAACATGCTGATTGTGCTGTGAATTTAGCAGGTAAGACATCAGGACCTATAATTTCATTACGATAATAATTCGTTAGTGGTACTTCAGCTGTTGGAATTGTGTACAGCCCTTCTTTTTCAATTTTAAATAAATCTTCTTCAAATTTAGGTAATTGACCCGTACCATACATTGAATCTGCATTTACTAACTGTGGTACCATCATTTCTGTATAACCATGTTGTGTTGTATGTTTCGTTACCATGTAGTTCATTAATGCTCTTTCTAATTGAGCACCCTCACCAGTTAAGAAGACAAATCTCGCACCTGATACCTTAGCACCACGTTCAAAGTTAGCCATATTTAAATCTTCTACAAGATCCCAATGTGCTTTTTCTTCAAAATCAAAGTTTCTTGGTGTGCCCCAACGTTTAAGTTCTACGTTTTCTTCATCTGACGCGCCTACAGGAACATCATCTTGAATTATGTTTGGAATACGAGACAGTTTATCATTAAGATCATGATCTATTTGATTTAAATCATCATCTAAGACTTTAATTTCATCTCCAAGTTTACGCATCTCAGCAATAACATCGTCTGCATTTTCTTTATTACGTTTCTTCTGAGCAATCTCTCCACTTACTTTGTTACGTTGCGCTTTCATTTCTTCAGCTTGGCTAATTAATTGGCGACGCTTTTCATCTAATGCTAAAATATCGTCAACTACTTGTGCATCCATACCACGCTTTGTTACTTTTTCTCTAACTAAATCAGGTTCGTTACGGAATAATTTAATGTCTAACATATCGCATTCATCCTTTCAATTTTTAAAAATGTTTGGATAATAACACAAAAAAGACCACATCCCCTCTACAAGGGACGTGGTCTACGTGTTGCCACCCTATTTAACAGCCTAATTAGACTGCACTCTCCATAAATAACGGCCAAAGCCGGTTGTTCTTCTAATAGTAGGTAGATTCACACTAACGTTGATTACTTGTTCACACCAACCACAAGTTCTCTGAAATCAAACAATTAATACTACTTAGCCTACGAACAATAACTTATTAACTTGTTTTAAATATAGCAAATAACCTTATGTTTTTCAAGAGTGACAGTGCTGACGTCTATTATATCTCATTCATATACGCAATATCGTGTAAATATTGCGATACCGCTGCGATATCTTTATGAAATTGTCTATCTTCTGTGATAGATGGTATGATTTGGCGTAACGTTTGATATTTTTCATACGTTTTTGGTGATAACTTATCAATATCTTTATATTCTACTGCTTGTAATGCAATAATCGTCTCTATCGCTAAGACACGTCGTGCATTCTCTACCATCATATAACCGTGACGAGAAGCAATCGTTCCCATAGATACATGATCTTCTTGGTTCGCTGACGACGGTATAGAATCAACACTGGCAGGATGTGCAAGTGTCTTATTTTCTGAAACTAAACTTGCTGCCGCATATTGCATAATCATTGCGCCACTTTGTAAACCTGGTTGTGGACTTAAAAATGCAGGTAAGCCATTATTCAATTGTGGATTCACAAGTCTTTCTAGTCTACGTTCTGAAACATTAGCCAGTTCGCTGACCCCTAATTTTAAGAAATCTAAAGCAAAAGCAATCGGTTGTCCATGGAAATTACCACCGGATATCACTAGTGTTTCATCATCTTCATCAAATATAAGTGGATTATCATTTGCAGCATTCATTTCAAATTCTAGTTTTTCTTTAACATAATTGAACACTTGGAAACTTGCTCCATGAATTTGTGGGATACAGCGTAACGTATAAGCATCTTGCACACGTACTTCACCTTGTGTCGTAGTTAACTCAGAACCTTCTAACCAATCTAACATACGCGCAGCTACATCAATTTGTTCTTGGAAGTTACGTGCTTTATGTACTTTTTCATTATAAGCATCTGTAATACCATTGAGTGATTGATGTGTAAGTGAAGCAATCCATTCTGCTTGATAGCCTAGACTTTCTGCTTCTATATAGTTGATTACACCCTGGGCAGTCATCGCCTGTGTACCGTTGATTAGTGCTAGTCCTTCCTTTGCCTGTAATTCTAGTGGCTTACGCTTCAAGTTATTTAAGACATACCGACTGTCTACCTCTTCACCTTGGTAAAAGACGTTACCTTCACCAATCAAGGCCAATGCTAAGTGAGATAACGGGGCTAAATCTCCAGAAGCACCAAGTGAGCCTTGTTGAGGAACTACCGGTACAATTCTATTATTAATGAAGTATACGAGCTGTTCGACTAAAGCTACTGTAGTTCCAGAATGTCCTTTAAGTAGGGTATTTAATCTTAATACCATCATCACTAATGACACTTCTTCTGAAAATGGATCCCCCATACCACATGCATGTGAACGGATAAGGTTAACTTGTAATTGATTATATTCCCCTTCATCAATACGCACATCACTGAACAAACCAAATCCTGTCGTAATACCATAGACTGTCTCTTTATTCGCTATAATATTCTCTACTGTTTGACGGCTTTGTTTTACCCGTTCAAAAGCTTCTTCAGTCACTTCCACCGTATCTTTCTCATATAAAAATTTCTTGATATCTTCAATTGTAAGCATTTCTCCATTTAATTGTAATGTCATTTCTCCATCTCCCTACTTATGAATTTAATTCGATTAATTCGAGTATACGCTTACATTTTCAGCAGAACAATAGCTTTTGAGACATCCGTAACATGGTATCAAATCACTGTTTTAATAGGGTGAAGTAGCATTCATCTTCATTTTAGAAAACTTAATCATTTTTTAACAACGTTACCTATTGACTTAAATGCAATGCAGGTTTATTATTTTCTATTGTATTAAAAAACAGCTTAAAAATTTAAAAACAAAACCCCTTCAATAGACAGCAATATTTTGCACGTATAATTGAAGATTTTAAAACCAATTTATAATTACTTTTGTAATTTTAAACTCTGACTTTTTACGTATATTATTCAAAAATGAATAGCATTAAATTATCATAAATTTTAAAAGGAGGTTTCAATATGGAAACTTTATCATCGGTAAACATTCCTAGACGTGAAGATGATACACATAAAGGTGATTATGGCAGAATCCTTTTAATTGGAGGTAATGCAAACTTAGGTGGCGCAATCATGCTTGCAGCACGTGCATGTGTTTATAGTGGCAGTGGGCTAATAACAGTAGCTACACACCCAACGAACCATGCTGCACTACATTCTCGTTGTCCTGAAGCAATGGTCATTGATATTAATGATACAAAAATGTTAACAAAAATGATTGAAAACACAGATTGTATCTTAATCGGCCCTGGATTAGGTTGTGATTTCAAAGGTAATAATGCAATCACATTCTTATTACAAAATATTCAACCGCATCAAACGCTAATCGTAGATGGCGATGCTATAACGATTTTCAGTAAATTGAAACCTGAAATACCTGCTTGTCATGTCATTTTTACACCACATCAAAAAGAATGGGAACGTTTAAGTGGTATTCCAATTGAGGAACAAACATATGAACGTAATCGTGAAGCAGCAGATCGTATTGGAGCAACTATTGTCCTAAAAATGCATGGTACGGAGATTTATTTCAAAGACAAAGATTATAAATTACCAATCGGCACGCCTGCTATGGCAACCGGAGGCATGGGTGATACCCTAGCTGGAATGATTACGAGTTTCGTCGGGCAGTTTGATGACACTCAGGAAGCTGTCACAAGTGCAACATACGCACATAGCTTCATTGGTGAACAGTTAGCAGAGAAAATGTATGTCGTCCCGCCATCAAGACTTATAAGCGAAATCCCACATGCCATGAAATCATTAGAAAGCTAATTTATAACGAAAAAAGACCTACCTTAATGAGGTAGGTCTTTTTATATGTGTATTTATATTTAATCAAAGATTATTCTTCTTCGTTGTCATCGCTATCTGCATTATCGATATCTTCGTTAACACGATCCATAAAGTCTTCTCTTACTTCTTTACGGCCATCTTCTTCAGAGTTGTCATCTTCAACTTCTGTATGAATACCATTTCCTGGTGTGTTATCTTCTACAACTGCTTCATTACTAGATGACGCATCTTGTGATTCAGAATCCGTTGTTTGAGCATTTGTTAAACTTGCTTCATTTGCTTCAGATTCTTCAATTGCTTCAACTTCTTCTTCATCTTCCTCGTTTACTATAGCTACCGTAGATACAAATTGATTATCATCTAATTTGATTAATCTCACACCTTGGGCTGCACGACCATTTTGTGAAATGTCATTTACATCAATACGAATAATAACACCAGAATTCGTTACAACCATCAAGTCTTCTTCTCCTGTGACTGATGTTATACAAACAATATTACCATTACGTTCAGTAATCGTAGCAGTCTTAATACCTTTACCGCCACGGTTTGATAATCTGTAATCTCCTACAGGTGTACGTTTACCGTAACCATTTTCAGTAACGACTAGGATTTCATCATCCTGTTCCGCTTTAGTAACATCTAAGCCGACAACTTTATCCCCTTCTCTAAGCGTAATACCTTTCACACCTGCCGCTGTACGACCAAGTGGACGTAATGCAGTTTCGTGGAAGCGAATTAATGACGCATGCGCAGTACCGATAAGAATATCAGTTTCACCATCTGTAAGACGTACTGCAATCAGTTCATCATCATCTTTAAAGTTGATAGCAATCTTACCGTTTCTGTTTATGCGTGAGAAGTTGCTTAACGCAGAACGTTTAACTCTACCTTTTAATGTTGCAAATACAAGGTAATCTTCTTCACTTTCTAAATCTTTAACGGCAATCATTGTACTGATAGATTCATCACTATCTAACTCTATGGCATTGACTACTGGAATACCTTTAGACTGACGTGAGAGTTCTGGTACTTCGTAACCTTTAAGTTTATAAACACGACCTTTATTCGTAAAGAATAAAACGTGATCATGTGTACTTAACGTTACGAGTTGACTAACGAAGTCTTCTTCGAGTGTATTCATACCTTGTACACCACGGCCACCACGATGTTGTGATCTATATGTTGAAACAGGTAGACGTTTAATATAGTTATTATGACTTAATGTAATGACAATTTGTTCTTCAGGGATTAAGTCTTCATCTTCAATATTATCAAGTCCACCAAGTTGAATTTCAGTTTTACGTTCGTCACCGAAACGATCACGAACATCAATCAATTCATCACGCACGATTTGTAAAAGCTTTTCTTCATCTGCAAGAATTGCTTTTAACTCTTCGATATAAGCAATTAAATCATTGTATTCTGATTCAATCTTATCGCGTTCTAAACCAGTTAAACGTCTTAAACGCATGTCTAATATCGCTTGAGCTTGACGTTCAGATAACTTAAATTGCTCTTGCAAGCTTGCCATCGCAATTTTGTCGTTATCTGATTCACGTATTACTCTAATGATTTCATCAATATGATCCAGTGCAATTCTTAAGCCTTCTAAAATATGTGCACGGTCTAATGCTTTTTTCAAGTTGTATTCAGTACGTCTTCTTACAACTACTTTTTGGTGATCTAAATATTCAACCAATGCTTCTTTAAGCGTGATAAGTCTCGGTCTACCATTTACCAATGCAATCATGTTTACACCAAATGATGTTTGTAACGGTGTTTGTTTATACAAGTTATTTAGAACAACACTTGCGTTTGCGTCTTTACGAACATCAATTACGACACGTACACCTGTACGTAAACTTGTTTCATCACGTAAATCTGTAATACCTTCTATTTTTTTATCACGAGCTAATTCAGCGATTTTTTCTATCATACGCGCTTTATTGACTTGGTATGGTACTTCAGTCACTACGATACGTTGACGTCCGCCACCGCGCTCTTCTATTTCAGCACGAGAACGCATTATAACCGAACCACGTCCAGTTTCAAATGCACGACGGATGCCACTTTTACCTAGAATTAAAGCACCTGTAGGGAAATCAGGACCTTGGACATCTTCCATTAATTCAGAAATTGTGATGTCAGGGTTATAACTTAAACTTAATACGCCGTTAATAACTTCTGTTAAGTTATGCGGTGGAATATTAGTAGCCATACCAACAGCGATACCTGAAGCACCGTTAACTAGTAAGTTCGGGAACCTTGATGGTAAGACTGACGGCTCTCTTTCATTACCATCATAGTTATCTATGAAATCAATTGTATTTTTGTTAAGGTCTCTCAACATTTCAAGCGTAATTTTAGACATACGTGCTTCTGTATAACGCATCGCAGCAGCACCATCGCCGTCCATTGAACCAAAGTTACCTTGACCATCAATTAAAGGATATCGATAGCTGAAGTCCTGTGCCATTCTTACCATTGCTTCATAAATCGATGAGTCACCATGTGGGTGATATTTACCCATTACGTCCCCAACAATACGTGCAGATTTTTTATATGATTTGTCAGGTGTCATACCTTGTTCATGTAATCCGTATAATATACGTCGATGTACTGGTTTTAATCCATCTCTAACGTCTGGCAAAGCACGTGAGACAATAACGCTCATCGCATAATCTAAGAACGATTCGCGCATTTCATTGGTTATATTTCGTTCATTAATTCTTGATTCAGGTAGTTCAGCCATCAAGATATCCTCCTTCAAAAATTCAGTTCATTGTATTAGAAATCTAAGTTCGCATAGACTGCGTTATCTTCAATAAACTGTCTACGATTCTCAACAACATCGCCCATCAACATTTCAAATACTTGGTCTGCTTCTATAGCATCATCGAGTGATACTTGTAGTAACGCTCTATGTTCAGGATTCATTGTAGTTTCCCACAATTGATCCGCATTCATTTCACCGAGACCTTTGTAACGTGAAATCGACCATTTTGGACTTGGGTCTAGTTCTTCTTTAAGCTTATCTAATTCACGTTCGTTAAACACGTAATATTTTTGTTTACCTTGCGTCAATTTGAAAAGTGGTGGCTGCGCAATATACACATATCCCGCTTCTAATAACGGTCTCATAAAGCGATAGAAGAATGTTAAAAGCAATGTTCTAATGTGCGCGCCATCGACATCGGCATCTGTCATAAGGACAATCTTGTGATAACGTGCTTTACTCAAATCAAATTCTCCGCCAATTCCTGTACCAAAAGCAGTAATCATTGAACGAATTTCATTGTTATTTAGTATTCTATCTAATCGTGCTTTCTCAACATTTAAAATCTTACCACGTAATGGTAAAATCGCCTGTGTCTCTGAATCACGGCCTGATTTTGTAGACCCTCCGGCAGAGTCACCCTCGACGATAAAGATTTCACTTCGAGATGGATCTTTACTAGAACAGTCTGCAAGTTTACCAGGTAGACTTGAGATTTCCAATGCAGATTTACGGCGTGTAACTTCACGTGCTTTTTTAGCTGCAAGACGTGCATGTGACGCCATAATACTTTTCTCAACGACAATACGTCCGACTTGTGGATTTTCGTATAAGAATCTTTCAAACAATTCAGCAAATAGTTTATCAACGACTTGACGCACTTCTGAGTTACCAAGTTTCGTCTTAGTTTGTCCCTCAAATTGTGGATCACTATGTTTGATAGAAACGACCGCTGTTAAACCTTCACGTGTATCCTCACCTGAAAGTCGCTCTTTATCTTCTTTGATTATTTTACTGTTTAGGCCATAGCTGTTTAGCACACGAGAAAGCGCACGTTTGAATCCTTCTTCGTGCGTACCGCCTTCGTATGTGTGAATGTTGTTCGCATATGTTAATAAGTTAGTTGCATAACCTTTGTTATATTGTAATGCGATTTCAACTTCAATGTCATCTTTTGATTCATGCACATAAATCGGTTCATCATGAAGTGGTTCTTTCGTTTCATTCAACATTTCTACGTAAGATTTAATACCACCCTCATAGTGATATGAGTCTTCTCTTACTTCTTCTTCACGTTCATCTTTTAACGTAATTGAAATACCTTTATTTAAGAAAGCAAGCTCTCTTGTACGCTGTTGTAATGTATCATAGTTATATTCTGTAGTTTCAGTGAAGATCTCAGGATCCGCTTTAAAACGAATTACTGTACCAGTAGGCTTATCAGTTTCCCCGATGACTTTCAAATCAAATTGAGGTACCCCTTTTTTATAAGCCTGATGATAAATTTCGTTATCTTTATAAACGTACACTTCTAAATCTTCAGACAAGGCGTTAACTACTGATGAACCTACACCATGTAGTCCACCAGACACTTTATATCCGCCGCCGCCGAATTTACCGCCAGCATGAAGCACTGTCAAAATAACTTCTACAGCAGGACGTCCCATTTTTTCTTGAATACCTACTGGAATTCCTCGTCCGTTATCAGTAACTTTTATCCAATTATCTTTTTCTATAACAATTTCAACTTCGTCGGCATATCCAGCAAGTGCCTCATCGATACTATTATCGACAATCTCCCATACAAGATGATGCAAACCTCTTGCTGAAGTTGAACCTATATACATACCTGGTCGTTTACGAACCGCTTCTAGACCTTCTAATACTTGAATCTGACCAGCACCATAATCTTCCGTGTTGTTCACATCTGACAATGCTTCCACCTTCACTTTCTATTACTTTATAATTTCGCCTTGGTTGATGCGATAAAGTTTAGCGTTCTTCATAATTTCATGCTCTATACCGTCGACTGATGTTGTAGTTACAAAAGTCTGCACTTTATGTTGAATTGTGCTTAATAAATGCGACTGACGTGAATCATCTAATTCACTTAATACATCATCTAGCAATAAGATAGGGTACTCTCCTACTTCGATATTCATTAACTCGATTTCTGCGAGTTTTATCGATAAAGCAGTAGTCCTTTGTTGGCCTTGAGAACCATACGTCTGAGCATCCATACCATTTACATTGAAACCTAAATCATCTCTGTGAGGACCGTATAAACAAACGCCTCTATCTTTCTCGCGTTCCATATTGTCATTGAGCAAAGTTAAGACTTCTTCTAAGCGTTCCGTCTCACTTTTCTCTTCATCGCTGAGTTTTATACTAGGCAAATATTTTAATGACAATGTCTCACGTTCGTCCGTTATCCCAGAATGGATAGGCTTAGCTAGTGATTCAAGTTCTTTAATAAAATGTTCACGTCTGAGCGTAATTTTGAGCGCATACGCTGCAAATTGTTGATTTAAGACATCTAGCATTGTGCTATCTGTCTTTTGACCATATTGCAGCTGCTTCAAATAATTATTTTTTTGTTTTAAAATTCGCTGGTACTGAGACAAATCATTTAAGTATACTGCAGAAATTTGTCCAAGCTCCATATCTATAAATCTGCGTCTAATTTGTGGTGATCCTTTGACAATATTTAAATCTTCAGGCGCAAACAATACGACGTTCAAGTGACCAATATATTGAGTCAGTCTACTTTGTTCCAAGTGATTAATTTTAACTTGCTTACCTTTTTTGGTTATAAACATCGTTAAAGGCATTTCACCGTATCTATAACTAAGTTCACCTTCTATTTTAGCATAGTCCATACCGAAACGTATAAGTTCCTTGTCATTGGACGTTCTATGACTTTTAGCCAACGCTAATGTATAAATAGATTCAAGGAGGTTTGTCTTCCCTTGTGCATTCTCACCTATCAATATATTTACCTCTGGATGACAATCAAGGGTAACTGAATCATAGTTACGATAATTTTCTATCTGGAGTGTCTTTAATCTCATTCTTCACCTTGATGTAAAATAACAAATGAACCGATTTCTGGTATGACAATGCTATCTTGATGGTTTAACTTTTTACCGCGACGTGTTTCACGTTCGTCATTTATCAAGACATCAAAATCTTGTAAGAACCATTTTGCTTGTCCACCAGATTCGATAATACCTTCTGTCTTTAGAAATTGCCCTAAAGTAATGTCTCCATCAACGATTACCTCTTCAACCAAATCAATCACTCCGTTTCTTTTAAGCTCACTAATATATTATACCTTTTTTCACGAAAAATTTCATGTAAAATACAGTGTGTAAGCGTATTCTTATAACTAATTTCCACTTCTTTTTAATAATTATCTACAAAGCCCGTTATAGTAGTTGTTTTACATGTAATATTATATCAAATTTCGAGTAGTTTTAATCCGATTTTATGATTCTCTATCCGTAATTTTCAAATATAATTCGAAATTATATCTTCATTTTTAATATTTGAGATTTTAAATGACATTTAAAGCGTGTTTTAGACGCATTTTAAAATTCTATTAAAATACCCTAACAATTAACTATAAATGCTTATATTTAATCTCTCAGTGCCTTTAAAAATGAAATATACCACTTAAAATACTTCTGAAATTTAAGCTTGTCTTAAAAAATGTCCCCTGCTTTATTTATATACACGCATATAGACCAGTAATTACTTTCGAATTTAAAAATGAATAGAAAAAACCCCAGACAAAATAAATTGTCTAGGGATAAGTTATTAATTTCTAATATGTTCTGATTGGTAGAATTAATTGTGTTACCGAATCATCGTCTTTAGGTTTTAAAATAAATGGTTTCATTGTGCCGAAGAATTCTATTTCGACTTCGTCATTATCAATTGCTTTCAATGCATCCATCATATATTTCGAGTTGAATGAAATCTTCAAGTTGCCACCATCAACGTTACTTGCTTTAACGTCTTCGTTAACAGTACCAATTTCAGGAGATGTTGAAGATAATTCTACTAATTCATTACCAGTACTTAATTTAATAACGTTATTACCACCTTCACGTGCTAATAATGATGCACGATCGATTGCATGATAGAATTCACCGTTATTAATGCCTAATTTAATTTCGTAATTCTCTGGGAATAAACGAGATGTATCAGGATAGTGCCCTTCTAATAAACGTGAAATAAAGTTCACATTGCCAACTTTGAACAGTACTTGGTTTGATGCAAAGAAGATATCAATCTCTTCTTCACTATCTGTCATTATTTTATTTAACTCTGATAATGCTTTACCTGGAATGATGACATTTTTATTTTCTGACTCGTCTTCTAATGCCACTTTTCTTACAGCCAAGCGATGCGAATCAGTAGCTGTGCATATTAATTCACTATCTTGTATAAGCCAGTTAACACCAGTGAGTACTGGGCGTGTTTCTGAGGTGGACACTGCGAAATTCGTCTGTGCTATCACGTTTTTAAGTACTTTTACAGATAATTGAATCGCATCATCGCGAGAAACTTGTGGTAATAATGGATATTGATCTGGATCTAAACCACTTAAGTTAAATTCAGAATGGCCTGAAGTAATTAATGTTTGAAATTGTTCATTTGTAGAAAGTTTTACTTCTTTACCAGGTAATTTTTTAATGATGTCTACGAAGAAACGACCAGGGAGTACGACTGATCCAGTTTCTGCAACTTCTATAATGTCTTCACCATCAACTTGTTTAGGTATAGTGATTTCGATAGATATTTCTGAGTCAGAACCAGTAAGTATCACTTCGTTATTTTTAACTTCAATTTTTATACCAGTTAATATTGGTAATGTAGTTCTTGGTGAGATGGCTTTTAATGTGTCATTTAATTGAGCAATAAAATAATCTCTTCTTATTGTGAATTCCATCTAATTTTCAAACTCCTTCCAGTCGTTTATATATAAATTATATAGGTTTTAAAACAGTAGTAATAGTAGTAGGGCTTGTGGATTACGGGATAACTTATATGAATTCAGGTATGACATTATTTAACGACTGTGGATAACTTGTGCACAGTGTGTATGACTTTTACACATTATCCACAATTCCCCAAAATTTATCGTTACTACGTTATTCCTCATTTTTCTACAATTAATCTGTTATAGTACAGTTTTTTTATTGATTTCTAATTTCTTTTTCCAAGTTTTCAAGTTCTTGTTTAAAAGTTGAATCACTACTTACTTCTTTAGCTATTTTTTCATGTGCATGGATAACCGTAGTATGATCACGACCACCAAACTCTTCACCAATTTTAGGTAATGAAAAATCAGTTAGCTCACGTGATAGGTACATTGCAATTTGGCGCGGATAAGCAATGGATTTTGTACGTTTTTTAGCACTAAAATCTTCAATTCTTACGTTATAGTATTGTCCAACTATCTTTTGAATGTCCTGAATCGTGATTTTTTTCGATTTTGGCGCTTGGATAATATCTTTTAAGGCTGCAGCAGTTAATTCAGTTGTAATCGGTTGGCCTTGAAGTTTAGAAAATGCTAATACACGAGTGAGTGCACCTTCAAGTTCACGAATATTAGACTGGATTTGATTAGCAATATAAGTTAATGCTTCAGTTGGAATATTTAAATTTTCTTCTCCAATTTTTTTCTGCAAAATAGCCATTCTTGTCTCGTAATCAGGAGGCGTAATATCAACGATTAATCCCCACTCAAAGCGAGAACGCAAACGATCTTCTAATTTAGCAATTTCTTTCGGCGGTCTATCACTCGAAATAACAATTTGTTTGTTTGCTTGATGTAATTCATTAAAAGTATGGAAAAATTCTTCTTGCGTTTGCTCTTTATTTTGGATGAATTGAATATCATCTATTAATAAAACGTCAATATTACGGTATTTTTCTCTAAAACGCTCAGTTTTATTATCACGAATAGATTTAATAAATTCATTAGTAAATTTTTCACTAGACGTGTAAATAACTTTAGCATCAGGATTGTTTTCCAATACATAATGACCAATTGCATGCATTAGATGCGTTTTTCCTAAACCAACGCCACCATAAATGAAGAGCGGGTTATAGGCTTGAGCAGGTGCTTCGGCAACAGCAAGACTTGCTGCATGAGGAAATCTATTGCCAGGTCCGATCACAAAAGTATCAAAAGTATTGTGTGTATTGAATTGTTCGCCGCCAATGACAGCTTCATCTACACCTGGTGTATACTTTTTCTTTTGTGGCATCTCCTGACTTGTGTGTTGATTTTCACCGGACTTTAAACTCTCTAACTGATCTTCAGAATAGAAAACTGGCATAATTTCATGACCGATTGCCTCATATAATGCAGTTTGAATAATTTCAACATAATGTGTTTTTAACCAATTGGCAACAAATGGATCATCGATAACAACGATAGCTTCATCATTTTGCAATGAGTAAAGCTTAGTATCTTTAAGGAAAGTTTGATAGCTAGGATAACTTACTTTCTCTTGAGCCAAGGTTAGGACTTTTTCCCAAATTTCTTTTTCTGACAT